>NZ_BMRV01000001.1 GCF_014648815.1 Streptomyces flaveolus
CCGGTGCGCAAGTGGGACAGCACCGGGACCGTCAGCTGGGACTGGGGCCGTTCGAAGGTGGTCTCCGGTGACTTCGACGGTGACGGCCGTGGCGATGTGGGTGTGCTGTACGACAACGGTCAGCAGAGTGACGGTGCGAACCGTGCGGCGTTGTGGACGTTCACGAGTACGGGTACCGGTTTCGGTGCCCCGGTGCGCAAGTGGGACAGCACCGGGAGCATCAGCTGGATGTGGAGCCGCTCCAAGGTGACGTCGGGTGACTTCGACGGTGACGGCCGCTCCGACGTCGGTGTCCTGTACGACAACGGTCAGCAGAGCGACGGCGCGGGCCGTGCGGCGTTGTGGACGTTCACGAGTACGGGTACCGGCTTCGGCGGGCCGGTGCGCAAGTGGGACAGCACCGGAACCATCAGCTGGAGCTGGCAGCGCAGTGAACTGACCTGATCGCGGGGATCCGGGCGGGCCCTTTCGGCGTCCATACCTGTATGGACCTCGAGAAACGGCCCCCCGGCAGCGACCCGCAGGAGCCGGCCCGCCGGTCGGACGCCGAAGGGTGTCTCACCGTGGCGATCCGCATCCCGGTCCGGATCGTCGTGCTGGTCCTGGTCGTGCCGGTCCGCCTGGTGTGGGACGCGCTCGTCGTCGGCGGGCGCTTCCTGCGGGACACCGTGCTGCGGCCCTTCGGGCGGGCGCTGGGACGGCTCGGGCGGGCCCTGTTCGTGTGGCCCGCCGTCGGCCTGTGGAGATACGTGGTCGTGCCGTTGGCCCGCGGCATCGCCTGGCTCGGCAGAATCCTCCTCGTCGTACCGGCGGTGTGGCTGTACCGGTGGGTGCTGACGCCCGTCGGGCACGGGTTCCTGTGGGTGGGCAGGGGGGTGGGCGCGGTGCTCGCCGCGGTGGGGCGCGGACTGTACGCCGTCGGTGCCTGGCTCGGGCGGTATCTCGTCGTCGTGCCCGCGACCTGGCTGTACACGTGGGTCCTCACTCCCGTCGGGCACGCGATCGCCTGGTGCGGCAGAGGGATCGCCTGGTGTCTGCGCACGGTCGTCACCGGAGTCGGCACCGCGCTGTACTGGACCGCCCGGATCCTGCTGGTGTTGCCCGTCCTCGCGCTGTGGCGGTGGGTGCTGGCGCCCGTCGGCAGGGGCCTCGCCGTCGTCGGACGGGAGGTCGGCGCCGCCCTCGGGCACGCCTGGCGGATCGCGGGCCACGTCTCGCTCGCCGTCGGCCGGTTCCTCGGGACCGTCTTCCGCCTGCTCGTCGGGGATCCGGCGCGCTGGGTGTACCGGACCCTCCTGACGCCGGTGGGACACGTCGTGCGGGACGCGGTCTGGCGGCCCGCCGCGGACGCCTCGCGCGCCGTCGGCCGGGCCGTGCGGCAGGCGCTGGAAGACGTCCGCGGCTCCGTCCGGCGGGCCCGTGCCGACGTGCTGCGGGCCCTGTTCGGGGAGCCGGCGACGAAGCCGACGGTGGCCCGGCGGGAACCATCCGCGGCGGAGGCACGTACTCTTGGTAGCAGTACGACCGCTCTCACGAAGGACTGAACGACACTGGGCAAGCGACAGCCCGAAGGCCCGCCGCCCGTACCCGCGGTGCAGCGCATCCGACTGCGTTACACCAAGCGCGGCCGCCTCCGGTTCACCAGCCACCGTGACTTCCAGCGCGCCTTCGAGCGTGCGCTGCGCCGCGCCGAGGTGCCCATGGCGTACTCGGCGGGGTTCACCCCGCACCCGAAGGTGTCGTACGCCAATGCCGCACCCACCGGCACGGGCAGTGAAGCGGAATACCTGGAGATCGCGCTCACCGAGGCGCGCGACCCGGAGCAGCTGAGGCTGCTCCTCGACGAGTCGCTGCCCGCCGGGCTCGACGTCGTCGAGGCGGTCGAGGCCCGCACCTCCGGGCTCGCCGACCGGCTGACGGCTTCCGTCTGGGAGCTGCGGCTGGACGGCGTGGAGTCCGCGGACGCCGAGCGCGCCGTGGCGGCCTTCAACGCGGCCGAGGCGGTCGAGGTCCAGCGCCGGACCAAGAACGGCGTCCGTACCTTCGACGCCCGCTCCGCCGTCGTGAGCCTCGAGAACGCGACCACCACCTCTGATACGCCGGCTGATAGGCCGACCGACCGGCCCTGTGCGATACTGCGGCTGGTTGTTCGGCACGTGACGCCTGCCGTACGACCCGACGACGTCCTGTCCGGTCTTCGCGCCGTGGCCGACCTGGCGCCGCCGGTCCCCGCAGCGGTGACCAGGCTGGCGCAGGGGCTGTTCGATGAAGAGACCGGCGCGGTGACCGACCCGCTCGCGCCCGACCGCGAGGCAGCAACGCCCGAGCCGCAACCGGCCGCCGCTGCTGCCGCCGCGAAGGCGCCGGCGTAAGGAAGGTTCCGCACAGGGACGAGCGTCGTAGCGCCGCCCTCGAACTCGGGAGCCACCTGGGTCGGGCAGCGCACCGACCACAAGACTTTCGCCAGGCCGTGCACGACAAGGGGTACGGAACCGGCGAGACAAGACACGGAGAGCTCCCGAGCGGCGCCCGCGCCCCGGACGGCGGCAACCGCGCATCGCGCGAGCCGCGGACGTCACCGGCGGTCGACACGGTCGATCCCGGACCACGGCGCGGCGCCCGGGAGCCTGACGGGAGAAACCCCCGCATGCTCGAACCGACCGAATCCGCAGAGTCCGCCATTTCCTCGACGGACTCCGAGATGAACACCCCCAGCGACACCCTGCCGCCGCGTCGTCGGCGCAGGGCCGCGTCCCGCCCGGCGGGGCCCCCGTCCGGCGCCTCCGGCGCGCAGGCGGAGACCGCCGCGCCGGCCGAGGCGCCCGCCGCGGCCGAGGAGCCGGAAGAGGCCGCCGACGAGGTGACCGGGACGCCTGAGAAGGTCGCCGAGCCGGTGTCCGCGGGCCGCCCGCGGCGCCGCGCCGTGCGCCGTGCCTCCGCGCCCGTCGGGTCCCCGACGTCGGCCGAGGCCGCCGAGACCGTCGTCCCCGTGGCGCCCGCCGCCGAGACGCCCGCCGAGCCCGAGCCGGCCGCGAGCGCCGGGACCACCGAGGACGCCGCTCCCCGCCGTAGCCGTCGCCGTGCCACGCGCACGGTGACCTCGCCCACCGCCGCCGCGCCCGCACCGGAGGCCGAGACCGCCGCGGCGACCCCGGAGCCCGCGCCCGTCGAGAAGACCGCCGCGCCCGTCGAGGAGGCCGCCGAGGAGGCCGCTCCGCGGCGTACGCGTCGGCGTGCCACGCGGCGTGTGTCCGCCCCCGCCGGTGAGCCCGCGGCTGCCGAGCCGGCCGAGACGGCGACCGAGACCGGCGCGACCGAGACCGGCGCGGCCGAGGCTGCCGCTGCCCCCGAGACCGCTCCCGCCGCCGCGCCCGTCGAGGAGGCCGCCGAGGACGCTGCTCCGCGGCGTACGCGTCGGCGTGCCACGCGGCGTGTGTCCGCCCCCGAGGCCGCGGAGGCCCCGGCCGAGACCGTGAGCGAGGACTCGGGTGAGTCCGCGCAGGCCGCCGAGGCCACCCCGGCCCCCGAGGCCGCTGCGAGTGCCGAGCCCGCCGCGCCCGTCGAGGAGGCCGCTCCGCGTCGCGCGCGTCGTCGGTCCGCCCGCAAGGCCGCCGGTGGCTTCGCCGAGCCCGCGCGGAGCGCCGCCGCGTCCGACGAGGCGGACGCCCCGAAGCGTCCCGCGCGTCCCGCCGTCGCCGTGTTCCAGGCGCCCGTGTTCGCGGAGCCCAAGTTCCAGACGCCCGAGCGGGCCGCGGCGGAAGCCGCCGCCGAGGCCGCCGTGCCCGAGCCGGAGCAGGCCGTCCGGGAGACCGAGGCGCCCGAGGAGTTCCCGGAGGAGACCGCCGGTTCGCGTCGCCGCCGCCGGCGCCGTACCGCGGGCCCGGAGGAGACCACCGAGGACCGCACGCCCACCCGGGCCGTCGCCGACGAGCCGGAGGCCGACGCCGAGGCCGAGGCCGACGAGTCGGGCGACGACCACGGTGACGACGCCGAGGGCTCCGAGGAGTACGGCTCGCGCCGCCGCCGGCGTCGGGGCGGCCGCCGCCGTCGCCGGGGCGACCTGGCCGAGGGCTCCGAGGAGTCCGCGGACGACGACATCGAGCACACCGCCGCCGAGCAGGCCGCCCAGGACGCCGAGGACACCGCCGAGCAGGCGGAGGAGGACGCCGAGGAGGGCGAGGACGCCACCGGCGAGAACGGCGGCTCCAGCAGCAGCCGTCGCCGCCGTCGCCGTCGCCGCCGCGCCGGGGATTCGTCCGGCGACGTCGAGACGTCCGCCGACGACCCCGAGCGCACCGTCGTCAAGGTCCGCGAGCCCCGCCCGAAGGCCGAGCCGTCCGACGAGGTGCAGTCCATCAAGGGCTCCACCCGCCTGGAGGCCAAGAAGCAGCGCCGCCGCGAGGGCCGCGAGCAGGGCCGCCGGCGCGTGCCGATCATCACCGAGGCGGAGTTCCTGGCCCGCCGCGAGGCCGTCGAGCGCGTCATGATCGTCCGCCAGCACGGCGAGCGCACGCAGATCGGCGTCCTCGAGGACGGGGTGCTCGTCGAGCACTACGTCAACAAGGAGCAGGCCACCTCGTACGTCGGCAACGTCTACCTCGGCAAGGTGCAGAACGTCCTGCCGTCGATGGAGGCCGCCTTCATCGACATCGGCAAGGGCCGCAACGCCGTGCTGTACGCCGGTGAGGTCAACTTCGAGTCGCTGGGCATGGGCCACGGCCCCCGCCGCATCGAGTCCGCCCTCAAGTCCGGGCAGTCCGTCCTCGTGCAGGTCACCAAGGACCCGATCGGCCACAAGGGCGCCCGCCTGACCAGCCAGGTCTCCCTCCCCGGCCGCTACCTGGTCTACGTGCCCGAGGGCTCGATGACCGGCATCAGCCGCAAGCTGCCCGACACCGAGCGGTCCCGGCTGAAGACCATCCTCAAGCGGATCGTCCCCGAGGACGCGGGCGTCATCGTGCGCACCGCCGCCGAGGGCGCCAGCGAGGACGAGCTGCGCCGCGACGTCGAGCGGCTCCAGGCGCAGTGGGAGGAGATCCAGAAGAAGGCCAAGAACGGCAACGCGCCGACGCTGCTGTACGGCGAGCCGGACATGACCGTCCGGGTCGTGCGGGACATCTTCAACGAGGACTTCTCCAAGGTCGTCGTCAGCGGCGACGACGCCTGGCAGACCATCCACGGCTACGTGTCCCACGTCGCCCCGGACCTCGCCGACCGGCTGTCCAAGTGGACCTCCGAGGTCGACGTCTTCGCCACCTACCGGATCGACGAGCAGCTCGCCAAGGCGCTGGACCGCAAGGTCTGGCTGCCCAGCGGCGGTTCGCTGGTGATCGACCGGACCGAGGCGATGGTCGTCGTCGACGTCAACACCGGCAAGTTCACCGGTCAGGGCGGCAACCTCGAGGAGACGGTCACCAGGAACAACCTGGAGGCGGCCGAGGAGATCGTGCGCCAGCTCCGGCTGCGCGACCTCGGCGGCATCATCGTCATCGACTTCATCGACATGGTGCTGGAGTCCAACCGGGACCTGGTGCTGCGGCGCCTGCTGGAGTGCCTGGGCCGGGACCGTACGAAGCACCAGGTCGCCGAGGTGACCTCGCTGGGTCTGGTCCAGATGACCCGCAAGCGGGTCGGCCAGGGCCTGCTGGAGTCGTTCTCGGAGACCTGCGTCCACTGCAACGGCCGTGGTGTCATCGTCCACCTTGACCAGCCGTCCTCCGCCGGTGGCGGCGGTGGCAAGCGCCGCAAGCGGGCGCGTGCCGGTGCCGGTGAGCACGACCACGAGGCCGTGGCCGGGGTCGAGACGGTGCCGACGGCGGAGCAGGAGGCGGACACCGAGTCCGAGGCCGAGGTCGCCGCCGAGGTGGCCGAGCCGGTCGCCCTGCCGGCCGAGTTCACCCCGGACGAGGAGCTGTACAGCAGCGCCGCCGAGGCCGAGGCCGCCGCCACGCGCGGTCGCGGCCGGCGTCGGGCGAGCCGGCGGGCGTCCGCCCCGGCGGGTGCCCCGAAGGCCGCGAAGGACGAGGCCGCGCGCGGCGAGGCCCAGGCGCCGACCGCGCAGGACGTCACGGTCGCGGAAGAGATCGAGCGTCCGGTCGTGCAGGAACCGGCCGCCGAGGTGCTGGCCGAGCCCGCGGCCATCGAGGACGCGTTGTCCGGCGCCCCGGCCCCGGCCGCCCCCGAGGCGGCTCCGACCGCCGACGAGGCGGCGCCCAAGGGCCGTACGCGCCGTCGGGCCACCCGGAAGGTGTCCGCACCGGCCGGTTCGCCCGCGGGTGCCGAGGCCGCCGTGCTGACGGTCCCCGAGACCGCGCCGGCCGTGGCCGAGGCACCGGCGGCCGAGGAGGCCGCGCCGGCCGCCGAGAGCGCCGCTCCGGCCCGTCCGCGCCGTCGGGCCGTGCGCAAGCCCACCACCTCGACCGCGTCCGAGGAGGCGGCCGTCGTGGTCGTCCCGTCGGCCCCGGCGGAGGCGGAGGCACCGGCGGAGCCCGAGGCGGCCGAGGCCCCGGCCGTGGACGCGTCCGGTGACGAGGCCGCCCCGGCCAAGAAGGCGGCGGCCCGCAAGACGGCCAAGAAGGCGACGGCGAAGAAGGCCGCCACCAAGAAGACCGCGGCCAAGAAGACGACGACCGCGAAGAAGACCACGGCCAAGAAGGCGGCCAAGACGACGACCGCCAAGAAGGCCACGGCCAAGAAGACGGCGTCGAAGAAGACCGCGGCGGCCGAGCAGGCGGCGCCGTCCTCGGTCACGGCCGCCACCGACGAGGGCTGATCCGGCCCCTGCGGCACCACGTGTGGCCCCGCCCGTCCGGGCGGGGCCACACGCCTGTGCGGGGCCTGCCACGACGCGCGCGGGCCCCGCACACGGCCCCGCCGAGCGGCCTCACGGCGGCGGCCGGGAGCCCGGTTTGACCCCTGTCGCGTGTCCCCGTAATCTTGACCGTCGGCGTGTCGACTGACGCGTCACATCCCCGTAAACCTCTTTCCTTCCGCATGCGGGCCCTCGCGGGCAGCACGCCGGGAGAGGCCGTCCGTGTTGCACCGGGCGGCTGGACTGCGGGGGTGCCGTTCCCGAGCGAGAGAGTGAGATCCGCGTGTACGCCATCGTGCGCAGCGGTGGTCGCCAGCACAAGGTTGCTGTCGGCGACATCGTTGAGGTTGACAAGATTTCCACCGCCAAGGTCGGCGACACGGTCGAGCTCTCGACCCTGCTCGTGGTCGACGGCGACGCTGTGACCAGCGACCCGTGGGTGCTGGCCGGCATCAAGGTCCAGGCCGAGGTCGTGGACCACCACAAGGGCCAGAAGATCGACATTCTGCGCTACAAGAACAAGACCGGCTACCGCCGTCGTCAGGGCCACCGCCAGCAGTACACGGCGATCAAGGTCACTGAGATCCCCGCGGCTGCGAAGTAAGGGACTGAGGAGAGATGGCACACAAGAAGGGCGCATCGTCCACCCGTAACGGTCGTGACTCCAACGCTCAGCGCCTCGGCGTGAAGCGCTTCGGTGGTCAGGCCGTCAACGCGGGCGAGATCCTGGTCCGCCAGCGCGGCACCCACTTCCACCCGGGTGCGGGCGTCGGCCGTGGCGGCGACGACACGCTGTTCGCGCTGCAGGCCGGTGCGGTGCAGTTCGGCACCCACCGTGGCCGCAAGGTCGTGAACATCGTTCCGGTCGCCTGATCGGAAACTTTCGCGAGGCGGACCTCACTTCCCGGACGGGAAGCGGGTCCGCCTTTCGCGTGTTACCCAAGAGACAACCCCGTAGTAACTGGAGGCACATCCCATGACCACCTTCGTGGACCGCGTCGAGCTGCACGTCGCCGCGGGTAACGGAGGTCACGGCTGTGCCTCCGTCCACCGTGAGAAGTTCAAGCCGCTCGGCGGCCCGGACGGTGGCAACGGCGGCCGTGGCGGCGACGTGATCCTCACCGTCGACCAGTCGGTGACCACGCTCCTCGACTACCACCACTCCCCGCACCGCAAGGCCACCAACGGCAAGCCCGGCGAGGGCGGCAACCGCTCCGGCAAGGACGGCCAGGACCTCGTCCTGCCCGTGCCCGACGGCACCGTGGTCCTCGACAAGGCCGGCAACGTCCTCGCCGACCTGGTCGGCCACGGCACGTGCTACGTCGCCGCACAGGGCGGCCGGGGCGGCCTCGGCAACGCGGCGCTGGCCTCCGCCCGGCGCAAGGCCCCCGGCTTCGCGCTGCTCGGCGAGCCCGGCGACCTCCAGGACATCCACCTGGAGCTGAAGACCGTCGCCGACGTGGCGCTGGTCGGCTACCCGAGCGCCGGCAAGTCGTCGCTCATCTCCGTGCTGAGCGCGGCCAAGCCGAAGATCGCCGACTACCCCTTCACGACGCTCGTGCCGAACCTCGGCGTGGTGACGGCCGGCGAGACCGTCTACACCATCGCGGACGTCCCCGGCCTCATCCCCGGCGCCAGCCAGGGCAAGGGCCTCGGCCTGGAGTTCCTGCGGCACGTGGAGCGGTGCAGCGTGCTGGTGCACGTCCTGGACACGGCGACGCTGGAGTCCGACCGTGACCCGGTCTCCGACCTGGACATCATCGAGGCGGAGCTGCGCGAGTACGGCGGGCTGGACAACCGGCCCCGCATCGTCGTCCTCAACAAGATCGACGTGCCCGACGGCAAGGACCTCGCCGAGATGGTCCGGCCGGACCTGGAGGCGCGCGGCTACCGGGTCTTCGAGGTGTCGGCCGTCGCCCACATCGGGCTGCGGGAGCTGTCCTTCGCGCTGGCCGAGCTGGTGGCGAGGTCGCGTGCCGCCCGGCCGAAGGAGGAGGCCACGCGGATCGTCATCCGGCCCAAGGCCGTGGACGACGCCGGCTTCACCGTCACCCGCGAGGAGGACGGCCTGTTCCGCGTGCGCGGCGAGAAGCCCGAACGCTGGGTGCGGCAGACCGACTTCAACAACGACGAGGCCGTCGGCTACCTCGCCGACCGCCTCAACCGCCTCGGCGTCGAGGAGCAGCTGCTGAAGGCCGGCGCCCGCGGCGGCGACGGCGTGGCCATCGGCCCCGAGGACAACGCGGTCGTCTTCGACTGGGAGCCGTCGGTGACGGCCGGCGCCGAGATGCTCGGCCGCCGCGGCGAGGACCACCGCTTCGAGGCACCCCGCCCGGCCGCCCAGCGACGCCGGGACCGGGACGCCGAACGGGACGAGGCGGAGCGGGAGTTCGACGGCTTCGATCCGTTCTGACGGACCCGCACGTCGGACCCCCGCGTCCGACGGCCCCCGCACACGACACAGGAGGCGAGAACCGGACCCCGAGCGGGCCGGTTCTCGCCTCCTGTGTCGTGCGGGTGGTACGGGCGGGTGCTCAGCGCTCCAGGAACGCGAAGAGCTCTTCCCACTGATCGGTGATGGCCGACGGCGAGTAGCGCTGCACGTTGGCCCGCGCCTTCTCACCCATCGTGTCCCGCAGCTCGGCGTCCTCCATCAGCCGGCCCAGCTGGCGTGCCAGCTCCGTGGTGTTGCCGGGCCGGGCGAGGAGGCCGTCCTCCTCGTCCTGGACGATCTGGCGGACGCCGGGGGCGCAGTCGAAGGCGGCGCAGGGCACGCCGCAGGCCATCGCCTCGAGCAGGGCCAGCGGGAAGCCCTCACCGCGCGAGGACTGCACGAACACCGAGGCCCCGTGCAGCGCGCCCACGACGTCGTCGGTCTGGCCGGCCCACTCCACCGACCCGTCCAGGCCGAGCTCCGTGCACTGCCGCTTCAGGGCCTGCTCGTCGGGCCCGGAACCGTAGATGCGCAGCCGCCATCCGGGGTGCTTGGGCGCTGCCTCGGCCCAGGTGTCGAGCAGCATGTCGATGCCCTTCTGATGACCGAGGCGGCCGATGCTCGCGACCACCTTCTCGGTGCGCCGGGAAGGGACCTCGGGCATCATCGGCAGCGGGTTCGGCATGAAGCCCACGTTGTTGAGGCCGCGGCCCACCCACAGGTCGGCGTCCTCCTGGGTCAGCAGGAGCAGCCGGTCCACGTCCTTGTAGTACTTCTGGACGCGCTGGAAGCGGGAGGAGCCCTTGGAGTACTCGAAGGACTCGTGGCTCATGCCGATGACCGGGTGCCCGGCCGTGTCGGCGACGGCCACCCACTCCATGGCCCACACCTGGGTCACGACGATCATGGCACCCGGGCGGGCGGCCCGGAAGAGGCGCGACAGCCGCTCGGTCGCCTCCCGCATGCCCGTCTCGCGGGCGGCCTCCCGGCGCCGGGCCGCGAGGTTGGCCCGGTCCCGGAGGTTGCGGGCCTGCCAGCGGCCGGGCGGACGCTCGTCGTAGAGCGTCACGGTGGCGAAGGGCGGGTTGTCCCCGAGGTCCATCGGCACCTCGGGCGGGGCGATGCCCACGATGGTCACGCGGTGCCCGCGCTCGGCGAGCAGCCGGGCCATCAGCGCCTGCCAGCGGGCCACGCCGCCGAGTTCGTTGACCTCGTTGGCCACGAAGATGATGTCGCGCTCTGTCATCGGGCTTCTCCCTCGGAACCGAAGAAGCGGTCGACGATCCGGGCGGCGGCGTCGCCACGGTCGTACTCACCGTACTGCGTCATGAATTCCTTGATCCGTCCCTCGCAGCCGGACGCGAGGGCGTCCAGGTCCGACAGCACGTCGAAGAGTTCCTCCGCCGTGCCCGCCAGCGGTCCGGGAGCCTGCTCGGACAGGTCGAAGTAGGTGCCGCGGCTGTTCTCCACGTACTCGTCCCAGTCGTAGGTGAAGAACACCATCGGCCGCTGGAGCAGGGCGTAGTCGAACATCACCGACGAGTAGTCGGTGATCAGCACGTCCGACAGGAGCATGACCGGGGTGATGTCCGGCTCCTCGCTGACGTTGATCACCCGGCCGGCGACCGACGGCGGCAGCGTGACGTTGTTGAGGTAGTGGGTGCGGATCAGCAGGGTGAACCGGTCACCGAAGCGGTCCGCGAACTCCTCGACGTCGAACGGGAACTCGAACTTGCGGACCTTGCCGTTCTGCTGCGCCCGGAACGTCGGGGCGTAGAGGACGACCGGCAGGTCCCGCCGGATGCCCAGCCGCTCGGCGAGCTCCTCCGCGGCCGGATCGACGGTCGCCGACTCGCGGGCCCGCACCAGGGCGTCGTTGCGCGGGTAGCCCGTGCGCAGCAGCTTCTCCTCCGGGATCCGGTAGGCCCGGGCCAGCGTCTTCTCGTCGTGCTGTCCGCGCACCACGAAGTGGTCGAAGCGGTCGATCGCCCGCTGGTAGGCCTGCTGCTCGTGCTCGGGCATGATCCGGTACTGCGGCTCGTCGAAGCCCATGCGCTTGAGCGCGGAGCCGTGCCAGGTCTGGATGTACGTGGTCTCCGGCCGCTTGCTGAGCTTCAGCGGGAAACCCTGGTTGTCGATCCAGAACTCGGCCTGCGCCAGCGCCCTGAGATACGGCCACGACCAGCGGCGCACCAGCTCCACGTCCTGCGGGAAACCGGTGGGGCGGCTGCCCGCGTACGACCAGATGGGCTTGATCGGCACACCGCGGCGGCGCAGCTCCTCGTAGATGGCGCGCGGGCTGTCGCTGTACTGCTTGCCGAGGTGGCTCTCGAAGACGACGGTGCCCTTGCGCACGGGCAGCAGCCGGATCATGCGCTCGAAGGTCTCGATCTTGCGCGCACCGGAGTTGAGGTCCTTGCGCACCGAGGCGACCTTGCGCACCATCTTCTTCGCCACCTGGGCGGGCGGGCTCTGCATGTTGCGCTGCACGAGCGTCGACGTGCGCTGCGCGAGCCGCCCGTGCTGGGCCAGCCGGAAGGCGAGGTGCCCGTTGGCCGAGGCGTGCGGCCGGATGCGGTCGGCCATCATGCGGCCCAGCCGGGGCCGGACGCGGATCTCGCCGGCGCCCTCCAGGTCGGTGCGCCCGACGGTGAGCCGGCTCGTGGTGCGCTCGCCGTCGACCGTGAGGTGCATGCGCACGTCCCACACGTCGTCGACGAGGCCCACGGGGCGCAGCTTGCTCGCCAGCGGAACCGTGGCCTGCCAGGTGACGGAGTCCCCGTCGTGGCGCAGCGTCCCCACCGGGAAGCGGAACGACTGCAGGCTCTTGCGGCGGGCGCGGAACTCCAGCTCGCCCTCCAGACGGGCGTCGGGAGCGATCACGCCGAGCGGGTTGACCAGGGCGCCCGCGAGGGTCACCCCCGCGGGCTGCTCCGCGTACCGGGTCACCGCGTTGCGCAGGTTGAGACGCTGCACCGGCTTGGCGTGGTAGCCGAGGTCGGTCACGTCGAGCACGGCGCGGCCCATCGGGTCGTCGAGGTGCTCGGCACACCAGTAGACCCGGCCGTCACGCTCCAGCAGCGGGCTGGAGACCTTGTTCTTGTTGATGAGCGTGTCGATGGCCGGCATGAGGTGTTCCCAGTCCTCCTGCAGCAGCAGGTAGGCGCAGAGCCGGTGGATCGGGGACAGCTCCGCGTAGGCCTCTTCCGGGAAGTCCTTGATGTACCCGTTGGCCATCTGAGCGAAGTGGTGCCGGTAGTCGTCGTCCAGGAAGGGCAGGTCCCGGAGGTAGAGGACGAGGTCGTGCTTGAGGAACTTGATGTCCTTGTGCAGCTTCAGCTCGTCGTGACCCTGCTCGGCGAGGATGCGGTCGATCCTGCGGTGGATCTCCAGCCGGTCGGCGAAGTTGTTGATCTCGTGCCGGCGGTTGCTGATCGACTTCTCTTCGGTCTTCTCGACGACGTTCCAGTGGTAGACCGTGTTCGGGATCAGGGTGATCCGCGAGGCGGCCAGGTACGCCTGGGCGGAGAAGAGCAGGTCCTCGTAGTGGATGCCGCGGGGGAACGTCAGGCCGCTGTCGACGAGGAACTCGCGCCGGTAGCACTTGTTCGTCGACAGGGTGTCGAAGACCAGGAGGTCCGGTATCTCCGCGATCGAGTCGAAGGTGCGGGTCTGCCGGTAGAGCCACTGGTACCACTTGGCCGTCTTGCCCGTCCGGCTGTCGGTGTGGACGCGCAGGCACAGGCCGGACACGAGGTCGGCGCCGGTGCGCTCGGCGGCGTCCAGCATGTTGCGGCAGGCGTTGACCTCGAGGGTGTCGTCACTGTCGAGGAACATCACGTAGCGGCCGCGGGCGATGGCTATGCCCTGGTTGCGGGGCTCGCCGCAGCCGCCGCTGTTCTCGGCCAGCTGGATGGCCCGCACCCGGTCCGAGGCGGCCGCCAGCCTCTGCGCGACCTCGAAGGAGCCGTCGGTGGAGTGGTCGTCGGCGACGATGACCTCGACGTTCTGCAGGGTTTGGTCGAGGACCGACTGCACAGCTGTCGGAAGACGATCCGCGTCGTTGTAGACGATGACGACGACGCTGATGTCGGGCGTTCTGTCGTGACGCTGGGACACAGCAGCAGCTACCTCTGGTTAAAGAACGGATATCGGGTCGGACGCGACGACGTCCGGGCCGGGTGGCGGAGCGGGCACCCGCTCGTCCAACGGCACGATCGGCGGCAGGTCCGCGAGCGGCTCACCGAGGAAGACGTGCCGAACGACGCGTTCGGCTGCATGCCCGTCGTCGAAGTCACAGAAACGTTGCCGGAAACGGGCCCGGGCCTCGGTGGCCCGGTCGTCGCGCCACCCCTCGGAGCAGAGCAGGTCGGTGAGTTCCTCCTGCGTCGTGGCGACGGCGCCCGGAGGCTGCCGCAGCACGTCGAAATAGGTACCGCGGACCACGGAGTAGGTGTCCCAGTCGTCGGCGAAGACGACGATGGGACGGTCCAGGTTGGCGTAGTCGAACATGGCCGACGAGTAGTCGGTGATCAGGCCGTCGGAGGCGAGGTACAGCCGCTCCACCGACGGGTACGCCGACACGTCGACGATCCGCCCGGCGGACTGCAGCTCGGCGAGCCGGGTGGAGCCGCCGTAGAAGTAGTGGCCCCGCACCAGCAGCGTGACGTCCGGCCCCAGCCGTTCGGCGAGCCGCTCCAGGTCCAGGCGGGGCACGAACCCGCTCTGGTACTCGCGGTGCGTGGGCGCGTAGAGGAACGCCGTGGTGCCCGCGCGCAGCCCCAGGTCCTCGCGGGCCGCGCGCACCTCCTCGGCGCCGGCGGTGAGCAGGATGTCGTTGCGCGGGTAGCCGGTCTCCAGGGTGGTGTACGAGCTGGGGTAGACCCGCTCCCACACGCTGGTCGAGAACCGGTTGGAGCTGATGCTGAAGTCCCAGCGGTCGCAGCGCCTCAGGAGCTTGGCGAAGTCCATGTTGGTGGACGCCGGGTACTTCTGCTGGTCCAGGCCCATGGTCTTGAGCGGCGTGCCGTGGTGGGTCTGCACATGGATCTGGCCCTCCCGCTTCACCACCGTGTCCCCGAAGTTCACGTTGTTGACGAGGTACTTGGCGCGGGCCACGGCGGCCCAGTACGCCCGTGAGCCCACGCGTACGTACTCCACGCCCTCGGGCACCTGCTTCACCGCATCCGGCCGCACGGCCCACACCCGGCGGACGTGGGGCGCCAGACGGCCCAGTTCGGCGTCGATGGCCGCGGGGTTGCAGGAGACGCTGCGGCTCCAGTAGGCGGAGAAGACCGCGAGGTTCTCGTCCAGCGGCAGCCGCAGCTGCGACCGGTAGAAGACGTCCATCGCGCCGCGCTTGGACCGGTTGAGCGTGCGGCGCGTGCGGCTGCGGACGTTCTGCCGGACCCGCAGCGCGGTCAGCGCGCTCGCCATGACCGGGTACGTGTCGCGCTGCAGCAGCGTGTACTTGTGACGGCGGCGGCCGGCCGGCGGCTCGAAGCCCTCGGGCAGGCGCGCGCGGTAGTCGGCGGCGGCCCGGTGGAAGAACTCCGCACGGGCGTCGCGCGGCAGCCGGCCCGGGCGCTCCAGGATGGTCAGGTAGTGGTCGACCATCTTGCGGAACAACGGGCCGCGCCACTGGTCGAGTTCCGCGTGCTCGTCGAGGAAGTCGAAGACGCGCCGGTACTGGTCGAAGACGTCGAAGTGCTTGCGGCTGACCGTCTTGAGGATGTTGCCGCCCTCGCGGCGCTGCCGGTAGAACACGCAGACCCGGTCCAGTACGGCGATCCGCTCGGCGCTGATCATCGAGCAGAACGTCCAGGGGGCGTCCTCGTAGTACCCGGTCGGGAAGGTGAACCCCGACCGGGTGACGAAGTCACGCCGGTACGCCTTGTTCCAGACGATCTGCAGCAGATCGAGCAGGTGGGGCCGGTCGGCGAGGGAGAAGGTGTCGGGGCCGTCGTGCGTGAGCAGGTCCGCCCGCGCGTTGCGGCGGACGCTGCCGTCCCAGTAGGTGCGGGCGTAGTCGTAGACCAGGATCTCGGGATTCCCGGTGGCCTCGAGCCGGTCCGCGATCGCGGTGAGCGCTCCGTCGGACAGTGTGTCGTCACTGTCCAGGAAGAGCACGTATTCACCCTGGGCCTTGTCCAGTCCCGCGTTGCGCGCGCGCCCCAGGCCGACATTCTCGGTGAGATGAATCACATGAATGCGGTCGTCCCGTTGTGCGTATTCGTCGAGAATGGCGCCCGATCCGTCCGGCGAGCAGTCGTCGACCGCGACGATCTCGAAGTCCGTGTAGTCCTGACCCAGCACGGAGTCGAGGCACTCGGGGAGGTACCCCCGCACCTTGTACACGGGAACGACGAGAGAGAGCTTGGGCATCCTTACAACCTGTTCCGAGACTGGACCACGGGAGCGCGGGCTGGGACCGGAGCGCGCTCCGAGCGTCGGTGGGCCCGAGCGCGCCGCCGCATCAGCGTAAAGGATTCACATGAAGTTTCCGTGGGCACGGTGGCCGGGCGACGTGGGCCGCCTACCGCGCGGAATGCGGGGCGGCGGCGGGGTGGTCCGGCCGGTCGGCGTCAGGTTTGAACTTCCTCACGTTCGGTTTGTATGCACCCTTTCCTGGTTTCTGTCCTTTGTGCCCGACTCGATTTTCCGTTGCGCACGGACGAGTCTGCATCTCGAGACGGAAATCAGGGAGGCATGAGGATGAGCTGGCTGGTCACGGGCGGAGCCGGATACATCGGTGCGCATGTGGTGCGTGCCCTGGTCGACGGCGGTGAGAGCGTGGTCGTGTACGACGACCTGTCCACCGGTTGCGCCGACCGGGTGCCCGAGGGGGTACCGCTGGTGGTCGGCAGCGTGCTGGACGGTCCCCTCCTGGAGGGCGCGATTCGTGACCATGCTGTGACAGGCGTGGTGCACATCGCGGCCAAGAAGCAGGTGGGGGAGTCGGTGGAGCAGCCGCTCCGCTACTACCGCGAGAACGTCACGGGTCTGCAGACCCTCCTGGAGGCCATGACGGCCTGCGGGGCCGACCGTCTCGTCTTCTCCTCGTCCGCCGCGGTCTACGGCATGCCGGACGTGGACCTCGTCACGGAGGACACCCCCTGTCTGCCGATGAGCCCCTACGGCGAGACCAAGCTGGTCGGCGAGTGGCTGATCAACGCCGCCGCCCGGGCCCACGGCATCCGCGCCGCCTCCCTGCGCTACTTCAACGTGGCCGGTGCGGCGGGCCCCGAGTTGGCCGACACGGGCGTCTTCAACCTCATCCCCATGGTCTTCGAGCGCCTGGAGGCGGGCGAGGCCCCGCGCGTCTTCGGTGACGACTACGCCACGCCGGACGGCACCTGCGTCCGGGACTACATCCATGTCCAGGACATCGCCTCCGCGCACCTCGCGGCGGCCCGGCGCCTGACGGACGCCCCGGAGGGAACTGCGCTCACCCTCAACATCGGGCGCGGCGAGGGCAGTTCGGTCCGGGAGATGGTGGACCGCATCCTCAAGGTCGCCGGCAAGGAGGACGTCGCCCCGCTGGTGACGGACCGCAGGCCCGGCGACCCGGCCCGCGTCGTGGCCTCGGCCGACCGTGCCCGCGAGGAACTGGGCTGGTCCGCCCGCCACGGCCTGGACGACATGATCGATTCGGCCTGGCAGGGCTGGCGCCACCGGAACGGCTGAGCACTCGGGCGCGGTGAGCCCGGCGGTGCCGTGCGCGCCGCGTGCCGGGGCGGGGTGCGGGCGGGGCGACCGTTGTCGACCGTGCTTCGGACGTCCGGGAGGCCGAAGGGCCGCGGCGTCCCTGTCCGCAGCCTGGACCGGGCCGCGGTGGGGGAGCCGCTTCGCGTAGATTGCCTGGCGAGCGTCCGAAGCGGCGCCCGTAGAGGCGAGAGGGCAGACGGCACAGTGGCAGGGGCAAGGAAAGCCGTGGGCGAGGCCCGCAGAATCGTCGTCAAGGTCGGTTCCTCGTCGCTGACCACAGCGGCGGGCGGCCTGGACGCCGACCGCGTCGATGCGCTCGTGGACGTCCTCGCCAAGGTGCGGGGCGCCGACAAGGAGGTCGTCCTCGTCTCCTCCGGCGCCATCGCCGCCGGCCTCGCCCCGCTGGGCCTGCGCCGCCGCCCGAGGGACCTGGCCCGGCAGCAGGCCGCCGCCAGCGTCGGCCAGGGCCTGCTGGTGGCCCGCTACACCGCCTCCTTCGCCCGCTACGGCGTCCGCGTCGGCCAGGTGCTCCTGACGACCGACGACATGAGCCGCCGCTCCCAGCACCGCAACGCCTCCCGCACCCTCGACAAGCTCCTCGCGATGGGTGCGTTCCCGATCGTCAACGAGAACGACACCGTCGCCACCGACGAGATCCGCTTCGGCGACAACGACCGGCTCGCCGCCCTCGTCGCCCACCTGGTCCGCGCCGACCTGCTGGTGCTGCTCTCCGACGTCGACGGCGTCTACGACGGCGACCCGAGCAGGCCGGGCACCTCGCGGATAGCGGAGGTGCGGGGCCCGGCCGACCTCGTGGACGTCGAGATCGGCAGCACCGGCAAGGCCGGGGTCGGCACCGGCGGCATGGTCACCAAGGTCGAGGCGGCCCGGATCGCCGCCGCCGCCGGCATCCCGGTGGTGCTGACCAGCGCCGTCCACGCCGCCGACGCCCTGGCCGGCGGGGACACCGGCACCTACTTCCACGCCACCGGCAAGCGCTCCACCGACCGGCTGCTGTGGCTCCAGCACGCCTCCGCCCCGCGCGGCGCGCTCGTGCTCGACGACGGGGCGGTGAGCGCGGTCGTGCAGGGCCGCAAGTCACTGCTCCCGGCCGGGATCGCCGGCGTCGAGGGCGAGTTCGCCGCGGGCGACCCCGTGGAACTGCGGGACGGCGAGGGACACGCGGTGGCCCGCGGACTCGTCGGCTTCGACGCCAAGGAGATCCCCCGGCTGATCGGCCGCTCCACCCGGGAACTGGCGCGCGAGCTGGGACCGGCGTACGAACGCGAGGTCGTACACAGGGACGATCTGGTGATCCTGCACCCGTAATGGGCCGAAACGTCCCCGAATCGGTGGTGGACGTTCCGTAAAACCGGCACAGGATCTCTTGCGGCCTGCTCAACTTTCCTCAGGGACAAGCCCGGCCGACCACCGGGCCCAGCCGTGTGCGTGAAGGAGGCCGTCGTGAGCGGAGTGCGCCCTGGGACGGCGGCGTCCCGCGGTGGTACCGGCTCCCGGGGCGGTACCGGACCGCGCGCCGCCACCGGGGCCCGCGGCGGCGCCCGTGCGGCCGGTGAGGAACGCGCCCTGACGAGCGTGGCGGCCGGCGACCGGTTCCGGGGCGAGGAACCGGCGCACACCCCGCGCCTGTGGCACGTCACCCTCAGCGTCTCCGGCGCCCGCGCCCCGCTCCCCGAGGTGCGCCGCGCCCTGGAGCAGCTCGCCCACGACCACCCCTTCCTGCTGACCAGCCGGTACGCCGACGACCACGCGGAGATCCGGTACTGGGAGGAGGCCCGCGACCTGCACGACGCCGCCGCCGTAGCGCTGCGCCTGTGGGGCGAGCACCGGCAGACCGCGGGACTGCCGCCCTGGGAGATCGTCGGCCTGGAGGTCATCGACCGGTCGACCTACCACCAGCGCATCGCCGCGGGGTACGGACCGGCACCGGCCACCCCGGTCGGAGTCCACCCCTTCTAGCGGGCCCCTTCCGGCTCACCCCTTTTGGCCCCGTCCGTCGCATGTCTCGGGGTGTGGGACGACCGGTGAACGGCCCCGTCCGGCCTACTACGCTTCCCCCATGACCACGCTCTCGCCGTACGACTCGATGTCCCCGGTCACCCGGGCCGCCTACCGGGCCAAGGCCGCCGCGGCCGACCTCGCGCCGCTGCCGCGGGCCGCGAAGGACGACGCGCTGCTCGCCGTCGCGGACGCACTGGAGGTCCGGACGAGCGAGATCGTGGAGGCCAACGCCCAGGACGTGGCCAAGGCCCGCGCCGCCGGGACCAGCGAGGCCATCATCGACCGGCTCACCCTGACCCCGGAGCGGGTCCGCGCCATCGCCTCCGACGTGCGCGACGTCGTCGCGCTGCCCGACCCCGTCGGCGAGGTCGTGCGCGGCTCCACCCTCCCCAACGGCATCGACCTGCGCCAGGTCCGCGTGCCGCTCGGCGTGGTCGGGATCATCTACGAGGGCCGGCCCAACGTCACCGTCGACGCCGCCGCCCTGTGCCTGAAGTCCGGCAACGCGGTCCTGCTGCGCGGCTCCTCCTCCGCGTACCAGTCGAACACCGCCCTCGTCCGGGTCGTCCGCGACGCCGTCGGCGGCGCCGGGCTGCCGGCCGACGCCGTGCAGCTGGTGCCCGGCGAGAGCCGCGACAGCGTGCGCGAGCTGATGCGCGCCCGCGGCCTGGTCGACGTGCTCATCCCGCGCGGCGGCGCCTCGCTGATCAACACGGTCGTGCAGGAGTCCACCGTCCCCGTCATCGAGACCGGCACCGGCAACTGCCACGTCTACGTCGACGCGCAGGCCGACCTCGACATGGCCGTCGACATCCTGATCAACTCCAAGGCCCAGCGCGTCAGCGTCTGCAACGCCGCCGAGACCCTCCTGGTCCACCAGGACATCGCCGCCGAGTTCCTGCCCCGCGCCCTGGACGCCCTCGCCGAGGCCGGCGTCACCGTGCACGCCGACGAGCGGGTGATGGCGCACGCCAAGGACACCAAGGCGACCGTGGTGGAGGCGACGCCTGAGGACTGGGAGACCGAGTACCTGTCCTACGACATCGCCGCGGCCGTCGTGGACTCCCTCGACCGGGCCGTCGAGCACATCCGGCTGTGGACCTCCGGCCACACCGAGGCCATCGTGACGACCTCGCAGCAGGCCGCCCGCCGCTTCACCCAGCTGGTCGACTCCACCACCGTCGCCGTGAACACCTCCACCCGGTTCACCGACGGCGGCCAGTTCGGCTTCGGCGCCGAGATCGGGATCTCCACGCAGAAGCTGCACGCCCGCGGCCCGATGGGCCTGCCGGAGCTGACCAGTACCAAGTACATCGTCACCGGCGACGGACACGTGCGGCGCTGAGGCGCACGCCGGGGCATATGTGAGCGGCACGCGCCCCATCGGGCGCCATTGATCCGAACGGGGCATCTCACCCACCGGATGAATTTCCCCGCCGTCTGCCCAAATCGACCCCCCAGGTCTACTCTGGATCCGTGCCGGAGGACGTGGGGGGTAGGCCGTTCCCTGACGGCTGGGAGCCCGACGACGAACACGACCGCGGGGTGTCGGACGAAGAGTTCGCCTCCGTGGTCTTCGACGAGGCCTTCGTACGGGCGGCCGCGGTGCACGAGCCGACCGCCGTCGAACGCCTCCTCGCCGCCGCGCAGGCCAGAGCCGAGGCCACCGAGGCCGAGGCGGCCCGCCGAGGGCGCTCCCGAGCCGAGCGCTACGACGACGGGTACGGCGATTTCGGCCATGATCCCGACCTCGACGACCCGGACGACGACCGCGACCTCCTCGACCGCCCCTACGGTGCACCGCCGGCCTACGGCAAGCAGGTCCGCTGGCACCGGCCCGTCGCCTGGATGCTCGCCCTGGTGATGGGCGTCGGCATGGTCGCGCTGGCCTTCGCGGCGGTCTACCGGGGCGCCTCCTCGGGCAGCAGCCCGGAGCAGGTGCCGCCGCCCGCCTCGACGGGGCCGGAGCAGGGCGGCACCGTGACCCCCTCGGCCTCCGCCGACTACTCCGGGCCCCCGGTCCCGGTGCTCCCGCGCAGCCCCTGACCTGCCGGTCCGGCGGCCCGAACCTGTCCCAACTTCACCTGCGCCACCGCGTTTACGCGACTCTCGCCAGACCTACCCTGAAGGTATGGCAGGGCTTGGCGACCCGCCCGGAGGGGCGCCCGAGGGCGCTCCCGGAGGCGGAGAGGACGAGTACCGATCCGTCGTCTTCGACGAGTCGTTCGTCCGCGCTGCCCGCCTCCAGGAGTTCTCCGCCCAGGAACGCATCACCGACCACGCCCCCGCCGTACGCCGTCGCCCGCCGCTGCGCCGGGGACTGTCCCGGCAGGTGCTGATCCTCTTCGTGCTGATCGCCCTCGCCTTCGGCACCGCGATCTACATGGGCGTACGGCACCCGTACCAGAGCCCCGCCGCGCGGCAGCCGTCCGAGCAGGTGCGGATGACCGTCGTCCCGCTCGCCCCCCGGGGCGAGGTCCCCGGCGCGGGCGACCCGGCGTACCTGTACGCGCACAGCCCCGCCGCGCACTTCGCGGCCGGGGCCGAGGGCGTGCCGCTCCCGGGTGCCCGGCGCACCGCGCACTTCTCGGACGACCAGGTGCTGAACGCGCTGACCACCGCCAAGAACTACATCGTCCGCTCGGCACTCGACCCGGACGTGCTCGACGGCGGCGACGTCCGCTCGGTACGGGTGCTGCTCGACCCCGAGCAGCTCGGCCAGTTCGACGACAGTTTCGCCCACCCCGCGGCCGACGGCCGGCACGTGCCCACCGGGTGGCTGGTGCGCTTCGACCCCTCCCGGGCCGAGCTGGCGGGCGACGAGATCAAGGTGCGGGGCAGCCTGACGGTGGTGGAGAGCGACGCCTCCACCCTCGAGGTCACCGCCGACCACACCCTCGTCTACGCGCTGCGGCCCGCCGGGGACGCGCGGGCCGAGGCATCGCTGTTCACCGTCCGGCGCGAGCTGCACTTCCGCTTCGACCGGGACGACCTGCGCCTGCACCAGACACAGCTCGTGGCCTCCTCCGTGCAGGCGGGGCCGCTGTCCTGCGCCGAGGACTCGGCGAACCACCTGCGCCCGCTGCTCGCGGGCCAGACCGCGAAGGCCGGCGGCCCCGCCGGCACCGACCCGTACACCACCGGCAGCGCCCCGGCCGTGTGCGGCACGCTGGCGACGGGCGCCCAGCCCGCGGTGTGAGCGGCGGGCTCAGGCGCCGTCGCGCGGCGGACGGTCGTCCGGCGTCTCCGGGCCGCCCGGTCCCTGCGAACCGTCGGTGCCGTCCGTGTCCCTGGGCGGCCTCTGCTGGGAGGACGTGAACCCGCCGAAGCCCCGCCGCATCCGGTCGCCCAGGTCGCCGGCGCCGCCCGCGATGTCGTTCACCAGCTTCATCAGCGGGTCCTTGGAGCTGCGCACATGGGTGGCGTAGCTGGACGCCGACTCGCGGAAGGAGTCCCGGACCGAGGCGTCCCTGTCCTCCTCGCGGCGCGGGTAGTGGCCGTCCATGATCCGCTGGTAGTCCCGGGAGGCCTCCCACTTCTTCAGCTCGGCGGCCCGCACCGTGGTGAACGGGTGCGTGCGGGGCAGCACGTTCAGGATCTTCAGCACGGAGTCGCGCAGGTCGCCCCCGGCCTCGTACTCGTCGGCCTGCTCCAGGAAGGCGTCCACGTTCATCTCGTGCAGGTGGTTACCGCCCGCGATCTTCATCAGGCCACGCATCGAGGCCTGGAGGTCCTGGCCGACCAGCAGCCCCGCGCGGTCGGCGGACAGCTCCGACTTGCGGAACCATTCGCGCAGCGCCGTCACGACCGCCATGATCGCCACGTTGCCCAGCGGGATCCAGGCGACCCGGACGGCGAGGGACGTCAGGAAGAGCAGGATGGTCCGGTACACCGAGTGGCCGGACAGCGCGTGGCCGACCTCGTGCCCGACGACCGCCCGCATCTCCTCCTCGTCCAGCAGCTCCACGAGGCCCGTGGTGACGACGATGATCGGCTCGTCCAGGCCGATGCACATCGCGTTCGGGACCGGGTCCTGGTTGACGTACATCGGCGGGACCTTCTCCAGGTCCAGGATGTAGCAGGCGTCCCGCAGCATGTCGTTCAGATGGGCGAACTGCCGGTCCGAGACGCGCACCGAGTCGGACAGGAACAGCAGCCTCAGGCTCCGCTCGGGCAGCAGGCCGCTCAGGGCCTTGAACACCGTGTCGAAACCGCTCAGCTTGCGCAACGCCACCAGGGCACTGCGGTCGGCCGGATGCTCGTACGCACGCGAGGAGATCCCGGGGAAGCGGCTGCGCTGCCTGCCCGGCACCTTCTCGTGCCCGTTGTGCTGGTGGCCGTCGGACATGTCTTCCCCCATGTGCGTCTGTGGGCCTGTGCGTGGGAAGGCCCTTTGCGAACCCTTGTGCGGCCCTTTGTGCCCCCGGAGCCGGGCCCAGCCTAGGCGGAGATACCGTGGACGGGCAGTACAGCGAAGGAGTCACCGTCATGGAGCACACCCCCCACACCGCCTGGCTCGCCGAGGCGGCGACCGCGGCCGAGCAGCAAGGGGCGGGCAATCTGCTCCGGGTCGTCCTGATCGTGATGGTGCTGGGCTGTGTGCTGACCGCGTGGTTCCTGCTGCGGGGGTACAAGCGGAAGGACGACTGAGGCGAACGGAAGGTTCCCCGGCCACGGCCGCAGGGGGCCAGGGGCCGTCCCCAACGGCGGAGTCGGCGTGATCGTCCGCGGGACGCCCGCATACGATGAGGCGCGACGTCCTTATCCCGCCCACACCTGATAGGTCCTGCCGAAGATGAGCATCCACAGCACTGCTGCCCAGTTGGTCACTCTCGCTGCCGAGGGCGAGGGGCACGGCGGCAACCACGAGAGCCTCAGCCCCTACCTCACCGGCGGCGCCGCGCTGTTCATCCTGCTGCTCCTGCTGTGGATCACCACGCGCTTCAACCGCGACCGCTGAGCGCGAGGGGGGATCTGGGGGCCTGGACCGGGCCGGTAGGGTCTGCACGCATGGGAGAGCAGGACATGCCTACCGGTCCGGCGCACGACGCGGCGAGGGGCACACAGAACCGCTCGTTGCCCGCCCCGGGCAACGGCGCGGCGCGATCGGGCAGGCGCCGCCTCGGCGTCATGGGTGGCACCTTCGACCCGATCCACCACGGGCACCTCGTCGCGGCCAGTGAGGTCGCCGCGCAGTTCCACCTCGACGAGGTGGTGTTCGTGCCGACCGGGCAGCCCTGGCAGAAGAGTCACCGCACGGTGTCCGCCGCCGAGGACCGCTACCTGATGACGGTCGTCGCCACCGTCGAGAACCCGCAGTTCTCGGTCAGCCGCATCGACATCGACCGCGGCGGCCCCACCTACACCGTGGACACCCTGCGCGACCTGCGCGCGCTCAACCCGGACACGGACCTGTTCTTCATCACCGGCGCCGACGCCCTCGCCCAGATCCTCACCTGGCGCGACAGCGAGGAGCTGTTCTCCCTCGCGCACTTCATCGGCGTCACCCGGCCCGGACACACCCTGACGGACGCCGGGCTTCCCAAGGGCGGTGTCTCGCTCGTCGAGGTCCCCGCCCTCGCCATCTCCTCCACCGACTGCCGTGCGAGAGTCGCCAAGGGCGACCCCGTCTGGTACCTGGTGCCCGACGGAGTCGTGCGCTACATCGACAAGCGCCAGCTGTACCGCGGCGACTGAGCCGAGAGGGGCACCGGTGAACGACCCATACGACGCGGGATACGGCAACGGCCAGGCCGACCCGTACGAGCTCGTCGGCTACGACGAGTACGGCCGGCCGGTGTACCGCCAGGCCCAGGCCCAGGGCCTGCCCGACCAGCAGCAGACGTACGACCCCTACGCGCAGCAGCATCCGTACGGGCAGCAGCAGTACGGGCAGCAGCAGGACCAGTACGGGCAGGGCTACGGCTACGACCCGTACGGCACCGCGGCCCCGGGGACCGCCGCGCCGTACGACCCCTACACCGCCCAGGGCGGCCAGGACACCGGGCAGCAGCCGCCCGTCCCCGACGCCGGCCACGGTCCGTACGGCGGCCACGGCCACGTCGCGCAGCCCTCGTACGACCCGTACGGCCAGGCCGCGACCAGTGGCCGGCAGCCGCTCGTCGCCGAGCAGACCGCCTACATCCCGCAGCAGTCCGGCCCGCCCGAGGCGCCGGACGCGGCGGCACCCGGCGAACCGGAAGGGGAGTACAAGACCGAGCAGTTCGCCTTCGTCGAGGAGCCGACCGACGACTCCGAGGACGTCATCGACTGGCTCAAGTTCACCGAGAACCGCACCGAGCGCCGCGAGGAGGCCCGGCGCCGCGCCCGCTCGCGCGTCGTCGCCCTGGTCGTCGTCCTGGCCCTCGTCGCCGTCGGCGGCGTCGGCTACCTCTGGTACGCCGGGAAACTGCCCGGCCTGTCCTCGTCGGACTCCAAGACGGGCGGTACGACGGCGGCGGGCGCCCAGAAACGCGACGTGATCGCCGTGCACCTGCACGACACCGCCAGGGGCGGCACCTCCACGGCGCTGCTCGTCGACAACACCACCACCCGGCAGGGCACCGCCGTGCTGCTGCCCAACTCGCTGGCCCTGACCGGCGACGACGGCACCACCACCACGCTCGCCAAGTCCGTCGGCGACGACGGCCCCGACGCCACCCGGACCGCGCTCGACTCGGCCCTCGGCACCGACATCGAGGGCAGCTGGCGGCTGGACACCCCGTTCCTGCAGATCCTGGTGGACCTGGTCGGCAACATCGAGGTCGACACCGACGCCGACGTGCCCGACCCGGCCGTCAAGGACAAGGGCGCCGCGCCCCTCGTGCACAAGGGCCCGAAGCAGACCCTCAGCGGCAAGATGGCCGTCGCCTACGCCACCTACCGGGGCTCCGGGGAGTCCGCCGACGCCCAGCTCCAGCGGTTCGGCCAGGTCCTGCACGGCGTGCTGCGCAAGATGTCCTCCGATCCGCAGGCCGCGACGACCACGGTCCAGACGCTCGGCCTGGTCCTCGACCCGCCGCTCACCGAGAGCGACCTCGGCTCCTTCCTCGCCGGGCTCTCCGAGCTGGCCAAGGGCGGCGACTTCAAGACCACGCTGCTGCCCGTCGGCGACGACGGCCGGCTCAGCGCCGAGACCGGCGAGAGCGTCGTCAAGGACGTCCTCGGCGGCACCGCCAAGAGCCCCGACGAGGACGCGGCCGTCAGCGTCGCCGTCCGCAACGCCACCGGCGTCGAGGACCGCACCGGCAAGGCCCGCGTCACCCTCCTCAACGGCGGCTTCACCTTCGTGGAGGGCGGGACCGCCTCCGGCACCGAGGCCACGTCGCAGGTCCTGTACGCGGAAGCGGCCGACAAGGAGAACGCCGTCCAGGTCGCCAAGACCCTGGGCCTGCGCGACGGCTCCGTCAGCCAGGGCAAGGTCGCGGCGAACGCCGACGTCTCGGTGGTCCTCGGCCAGGACTACCAGCCGGCGACCTAGCCGGGGCACCGGCTTATCCCGTGGGGCACCGTCGGCGGTCGTGAGACCCTTGAGGTCAACCGACCGCCGACCGAAAGCCACGCAGTGACCGCGACCGACCGCTCCATCGAACTCATCAACGCCGCCGCGCAGGCGGCAGCCGACAAGCTCGCGCACGACATCATCGCCTACGACGTCAGCGACGTGCTGTCGATCACGGACGCCTTCCTCCTGGCCTCCGCCCCCAACGACCGCCAGGTCAAGTCGATCGTCGACGAGATCGAAGAGCGGCTGAACAAGGAACTCGGCGCCAAGCCGGTCCGCCGCGAGGGCGACCGCGAGGCCCGCTGGGTGCTGCTCGACTACGTCGACATCGTCGTCCACGTCCAGCACAGCGAGGAGCGTGTCTTCTACGCCCTGGAGCGCCTGTGGAAGGACTGCCCCGAGCTGGAGCTGCCCGCCGACGCCAAGAAGACCCGCGGCAAGGCGGAGGAGCACGCCCGGCTCCAGGCCGCCGAGGAGGCGACGGAGACCGACGGGGACTGGCGGTGAGCGCCACCGGTGAGGTGACGGACGGGAATCGGGGCCGGGGCCGGCGCGTCAT
Source organism: Streptomyces flaveolus (assembly GCF_014648815.1). Lineage (GTDB taxonomy): Bacteria > Actinomycetota > Actinomycetes > Streptomycetales > Streptomycetaceae > Streptomyces > Streptomyces flaveolus. The sequence goes on from NZ_BMRV01000001.1 coordinate 27,038, forward strand.
CCTGTGGCGGCACGGCCAGACCTCGTGGAACGTGGAGCGCCGCTTCCAGGGCTCCACGGACGTCGAGCTCACCGAGACCGGCGTCGCCCAGGCCCGCCGCGCCGCCCGGCTGCTGGTCAGCCTGGGACCCGACGCGATCATCTCCTCCGACCTCGGCCGGGCCGCGAACACGGCCGCCGAGCTCGCCGCGCTCACCGGTCTCGAGGTGACCCTGGAGGAGGGCCTGCGGGAGACCTACGCGGGCGTCTGGCAGGGCCTGACGCACGAGGAGATCATCGCCCGGCACGGCGAGGAGTACGCGGCGTGGAAGCGCGGGGAGCCCGTCCGCCGCGGCGGCGGTGAGCTGGAGACCGAGGTGGCCGACCGCGCCGCCCCCGTGGTGCTCCGGCACGCCGAGAAGCTCCCCGACGACGGCACCCTCGTCGTGGTCAGCCACGGCGGCACCATCCGCACCACCATCGGTCGCCTCCTCGGGCTGGAGCCGCACAGCTGGGAGAGCCTCGGCGGCCTGACCAACTGCTGCTGGTCCGTCCTCGGCGAGGGCGCCCGCGGCTGGCGTCTGCTGGAGCACAACGCCGGCACGCTGCCGGAACCGGTGCTCGGCGACGACGACTGAGCCGCGGGCGACGGGCCCGGGACCCGGATTTCACTTTCCGGCAGGTCGCAGGCTAAAGTTCTTCTTGTTCGCCCCGCCGAGCGGGGCGAAACACCACACGGCATCGCCGAGTGGCAGCAAGGGGCTATAGCTCAGTTGGTAGAGCGCCTGCATGGCATGCAGGAGGTCAGGAGTTCAATTCTCCTTAGCTCCACAGCCCACGGACGAATCCCGCCCCCTTCGGGGGGCGGGATTTTTCGTTGTGTCCGTGGTTGAGCAACCGCGCCCCCGCGGGCGTATACCCCCGTGAGGTCCTGCGAGGGGCCCCGTGTCCGGACCGGTACCGAGGCGTCGCTGACCGTATTGGCCCGGTCGTGGCAGAATCAAACGGCCGGAAGGGGACCGCGGCCCGACGGGAGGGAGTGGCGATGCCTGCGAGCATCCTCGAGGAGGTCGGTCACCTCCTCGACGGAGCGGTGACACGGAATGTGGCCACCCGTCTCAGCTGCCCTTCCTGCGGTTCCGCGCACGTCGCCCAGGTCCTCGGTGACAACGGCGGCATCTCCTACGTGTGCACGGCCTGCGGCCACAGCTGGAGCTGACCGATGGGTGCACACAGGCGGAAGTGCGACTGGTGCGGCAGCGGCACCCCGATCGTGCGGGACATGGAGCCGGTCAACCCGGACTACCAGTACTGGTGCGAGGAGTGCGCGCGGGCGCTGATCATAAAGGGCGACCCCATCGAGACGTACCGCGAACTCGAGGGCGAGCCGATCTACGGCCGGCTCCTGGAGGAGCACTGCACGCTCAAGCGGTTCTACTCGTTCGTGACGGCGTAACGACCGTCACAAGAGGGCAAAACGGGCAAACCGGAAACGATTTGGTGTTGGGCCCGGTGGACCGTGTAATGTTGGCGTCGCCGCCGGGGAAACCGGGCGGAACGCAGGAACAAGGGGCTATAGCTCAGTTGGTAGAGCGCCTGCATGGCATGCAGGAGGTCAGGAGTTCAATTCTCCTTAGCTCCACAGAGAAACCCCCCGGATCACCGATCCGGGGGGTTTGTTCGTGTGCGGCTCCCCCTCAGCGTCCGAGCGCCCGGCGGCCCCGGCCCTGCGAGAGCACCGGCAGGTTGGCGCGCGAGGACGGCGCCTGCCCCCGGGTGTCCTCCTCGATGCGCAGGGCGAGCGCCGGGCAACGGCGCACCGCGCGCACCGCCTTGGCCTCCGCGAAACGCGGTACGTCCGCCTGCGCCACCGTCGGGAAACCGTCGGCGCCCAGCTCGAAGACCTCCGGCAGGATGTCCGCGCACAGGCCGTGGCCCCGGCACAGGGTCCAGTCGACGTAGATCTTCTGGCGGCTGGGGCCGTTCTCCTCCCCGCCGCCCGGGACGCCCGTCGGGGACGTGCCGCCCTCGAAGAGCGGCAGGACGCCCTCCACGGGCCGTCCGCAGCCGTTGCCGAGGACATGGGCGGCGAGGTCGTCCGTGAACGCCTTGACGGTCGACTCCAGGAACATCGCCGAACCGTCCGGGTGCGAGCAGGCGCCGCGCCGCTTGACGTTCCTGGCGACCTGCTTGAGCGCCTCCAGGGCGGCCGGTCCGCCGCCGTTCAGGATGTCTTCCATGCCGCGCGCCGCGGCCGGCAGACCGAGGTAGCAGGGGCCGCACTGGCCCGCGCTCTCCTGGGCCAGCCACTGCGCCACCCGCAGCGACTCGCCCAGCGGGCAGGTGCCCTGACCGATCGGCAGGATCGCGCCCGCGCCGAGCGAGCCGCCCACCTGCTGGAGCGAGTTGCGGGAGACGATCGCCTCGTCGACGGTCGCCGCGTCGATCCACTTGCCGTGGTAGCCGCCGGTCAGCACGCCCTGCGGCACCGGCGGGGCGCCGGCCAGCTGGAGGACGTAGCGCAGCGGCACGCCGGTGGGCACCTCGATCACCATCGGGCGGGCCACCGCGCCGGAGACCGTGAGCATGACGGTGCCCGGCTCGTCGTACAGGCCGGTGTTGCCGTAGCGCTCCGGGCCGATGCGGGCGGCGATCGCCAGCTGGGCGAAGGTCTCGGCGTTGGACAGCAGGGTCGGTGCGCCGCCGACGCCGCTCTTCGACGCGCTGACCTTGCGGCCGGGCGGGATCGCCGGGCCGCCGTCGATGGAGCGGATCAGCGAGGCCGCCGCGCCGGTGACCATCCGCACCGGATTGCGCTGCACGCGGGCGCGCAGGGCGGAGCGCCGTCCGTTGCTCAGGCCGCGTTCGGCGAGGGCGGCCTCCATGGAGCGCTGGGTGGACTCCCGGGTCACCCCGATGACGAGGGTGCGGGCACCCATGGCCTCGGCGCACAGCAGCGCGCCGTCCAGGATCAGGTGCGGGGCACGGTTGATCAGCACCGTGTCCTTGCGGCAGGCCGGTTCGTCCTCGCTGCCGTTGACGACGACGACCGGCCGCACGCCGCGCTTGATCGCCGATTCGGCGACCGAGCGCAGCTTCTTGTGGAAGGGGAAGCCCGCGCCGCCGCGGCCCCTGAGGTTGATGCGTTCGGCGAGCTGGGCGAGCTGTTCGCCGCCCAGGGGTTCGAGCGGCCCGTGCACCTTGAGGTGCATGGGCAGATCCAGTCTTTCGACAAGGTCGAAGCCCGACGTGAGCTGGGGAAGTCCGACCACGCGGACTTCGGGGACGTCGGGCAGGGCCTCGTTCACCAAGAGCCTCCGGAAGGCGTGTTCCAAGGTTCGCCCGAACCCGGTGCGTCGAAGTCGCGGGACCTGGGGGACGCACCGGGGGTTGGTTCAGTGGCGGGACCGCTGTTGTACGTGTCGTGCGGGTAGTACGTGCCGTAGGGGCCGTTTGTCTCACCGGTGTCGTACACGTCACTCCCGGCGTAGCCGGGCGTGCCCGGATTGCCGTAGGCCGGGATGGTGTGTCCGGTGTCCTGGAGCGGGTCGTAGGCCGACGGGGGTGCCTCGCCGACCGGGGGCGGCGACGGGACCGGCCAGCTGCCCGAAGTGCTCGCGCCGCTGTCGACGAGGGGCATCGCCTCGGTGGGCCGCAGGTCCGGCGGCAGCTCGGCCGGCACGGTCCGGTCGGCGGTCAGCGGCCGCTGCCGTGCCCGGGAGGGGCCGGAGACGGCACGGTAGGCCGCGGCGAAGCCGCTCGGCGGCTCCTGGGGCGGGGGAGCGAGGCGTACCGCGGGCTCGTACAGCGGTGCGGACGGGGCCGGCCTGCGCGGTGAGGGGGCCTCGCGGCTCTCGCGGCCCGGCAGTGCGGCGCCGGCCATCGCCCTGGTGCGTGGCTCCGCCGGCTCCTCCCGGACCGCCTGGCCTTCCGTCCCGAGGAACCCGGCGATCCTGTCGGCGACCCGGCGCTTGACCGGGCGAGGGGCCGCGCGCAGCGCCAGGGCGCCCATGACGCCGAGCAGGGAGAGGCCGTACAGGACCATGAAGACCGGCTTCGCCGCGCGACCCGCGTAGAGCCCGTGCAGCAGTGCGGCGCACCAGGCCGGGTAGGCCAGCATGTGCATGGCCCGCCAGCGGGCGGCCACCGGGGCGGGGGAGGCGAAGCGGTTGCGCAGGGCGCCGGTGACGCCCACGAAGATCATGAGCATGCTGGCCAGGGTGCCGAAGCCGATCAGGACGGCCCTGCCGCCGAACTCCTCGTCCTCCGTCGCCAGGAGCCCGAACGGGATCACCGCGGCGACCCATGTGGTGTGGTCGAGCACCAGCTTGACCACGATGTGGATCACGAGGAACACGAGGGAGGCGACGGCGGTGCTCCGGTGCACCGCCTGGGCCAGGATCCGCCGGCGCGCGTCGAGGACGATCCGGTCCTGGGCGACCAGACCCCAGATCACCGAGCAGCTCAGGAAGACGAGGGAGAGGACGCCGGCGCCGAAGTCCAGGAACTGGGCGAACGCGTCGTCCGCCGTGCTGTCGTTCGTCACCGCGGCACACCTCCGCGCGTCACGGCGACGGGGGAGGGGGACGGACTGTTACTGCGGGGGTCGTGCAGGGGAGGGTTCATGGGGGCAACTCCGAAGCGGTTCGGGAAGGCGGTCCCGCAGCCGCACTCTAGGTCGCGCCATACTCGCGAGTACGAGGTTTGAGTTATTGCGTTGTTATCAAATGACAATGCGCTCGTTGTGATGCCCCTTAGCGGTCGTTACGCGAAGTAACCTTTGACCTTGGTTCAGGTTTCGCGCGGATCCCGGCGATATTGCGGCGGGCCGGGAAGCGCGTCGCGGCCCGATCGGCGACTGCGGTACCCTGACGCCATGCGTGCCGTACGCCTTCTGCTTAGCGAGCCGCGCTGATCAGTCCCGACCCCGGTCGTAGTCCGGTGGCCGGAATCGGCGCGGCGTCCCCTCCTGTGCGAGGGGATTTTTCATTTCCCGGCAATCGCAGCCGCTGGTCATGGATGTCGCAGCCGCTGGCAGAGACGATCGATGGAGCTTTGAGGATCATGAGCGAGACGAACCCCGCGGCGACCGCCCCTGTGTCGGCGGACGCCGCGCCGCACCGCTACACGGCTGCCATGGCCGCCGAGATCGAGGCACGCTGGCAGGACTTCTGGGACGCCGAGGGGACGTACGCCGCGCCGAACCCCAAGGGTGACCTGGCGGGCGACCCGGAGCTGGTCGCCAAGCCCAAGAAGTTCATCATGGACATGTTCCCGTACCCCTCCGGTGCGGGTCTGCACGTCGGCCACCCCCTGGGCTACATCGCCACCGACGTCTACGCCCGCTTCCAGCGGATGACCGGCCACAACGTCCTGCACACCCTGGGCTTCGACGCCTTCGGCCTGCCCGCCGAGCAGTACGCCGTGCAGACCGGCACGCACCCGCGCGTGTCGACCGAGGCCAACATCAAGAACATGCAGATCCAGCTGCGCCGGCTGGGCCTGGGCCACGACAAGCGGCGGTCGTTCGCCACGATCGACCCTGAGTACTACAAGTGGACCCAGTGGATCTTCCTGCAGATCTTCAACTCCTGGTACGACCCGGAGGCGAACAAGGCCCGCCCCATCGCCGAACTGGTCGCGCAGTTCGCCTCCGGTGAGCGCGCGCTGCCCCAGGGCCGCTCCTGGAACGAGCTGACCGAGGCCGAGCGCGCCGACGTCCTGGGCGAGTACCGCCTGGCCTACGCCTCCGACGCGCCCGTCAACTGGTGCCCCGGCCTGGGCACCGTGCTGGCCAACGAGGAGGTCACCGCCGACGGCCGTTCCGAGCGCGGCAACTTCCCCGTCTTCAAGTCCAAGCTGCGCCAGTGGAACATGCGCATCACCGCCTACGCCGACCGGCTGCTGGAGGACCTGGACGAGCTGGACTGGCCCGAGGCCATCAAGCTGCAGCAGCGCAACTGGATCGGCCGCTCCGAGGGCGCCCGCGTCGACTTCCCCATCGACGGCGAGCGCATCACCGTCTTCACCACCCGCCCCGACACCCTGTTCGGCGCGACCTACATGGTGCTGGCGCCCGAGCACCCGCTGGTCGAGAAGTTCACCCCGGCAGCCTGGCCCGAGGGCACCCACCAGGTGTGGACCGGCGGTCACGCCACCCCCGCCGAGGCCGTCGCCGCGTACCGCGCGCAGGCCGCAGCCAAGTCGGACGTCGAGCGCCAGGCCGAGGCCAAGGACAAGACCGGCGTCTTCATCGGCGCCTACGCGACCAACCCGGTCAACGGCGAGCAGGTCCCGGTCTTCATCGCCGACTACGTCCTGATGGGCTACGGCACCGGCGCGATCATGGCCGTGCCGGCCGGTGACCAGCGCGACTTCGAGTTCGCCCGCGCCTTCGAGCTGCCGATCCGGTGCATCGTCGAGCCGACCGACGGCCGGGGCACCGACACGGCTACGTGGGAGGACGCCTTCGCCTCGTACGACGCGAAGATCATCAACTCCTCGAACGACCAGATCTCCCTGGACGGCCTGGGCGTCGTCGACGCCAAGGCCCGCATCACGGAGTGGCTGGAGCGCACCGGCACCGGCGAGGGCACCGTCAACTTCCGCCTGCGCGACTGGCTGTTCAGCCGCCAGCGCTACTGGGGCGAGCCCTTCCCGATCGTCTACGACGAGGACGGCATCGCCCACGCCCTGCCCGAGTCGATGCTGCCGCTGGAGCTGCCCGAGGTCGAGGACTACTCCCCGCGCACCTTCGACCCGGACGACGCCGACACCCGGCCCGAGACGCCGCTGTCGCGCAACGAGGACTGGGTCAACGTCACCCTGGACCTGGGCGACGGCCCGAAGAAGTACCGCCGCGAGACCAACACCATGCCCAACTGGGCCGGTTCCTGTTGGTACGAGTTGCGCTACCTGGACCCGCACAACAGCGAGCAGCTGGTCGACCCGGAGGTCGAGCAGTACTGGATGGGCCCGCGTGAGGGCCTGCCGCACGGCGGCGTCGACCTGTACGTCGGCGGCGCCGAGCACGCCGTGCTGCACCTGCTGTACGCGCGCTTCTGGTCCAAGGTCCTGTTCGACCTGGGGCACGTCTCGTCGGCCGAGCCGTTCCACAAGCTGTTCAACCAGGGCATGATCCAGGCCTACGTCTACCGCGACAGCCGCGGCATCGCCGTGCCGGCCGCCGAGGTGGAGGAGCGCGACGGCGCGTACTTCTACCAGGGCGAGAAGGTCTCCCGGCTGCTGGGCAAGATGGGCAAGTCCCTGAAGAACGCGGTCACCCCGGACGAGATCTGCGCCGAGTACGGCGCCGACACGCTGCGCCTGTACGAGATGGCGATGGGCCCGCTGGACGTCTCCCGGCCGTGGGACACGCGCGCGGTGGTGGGTCAGTTCCGGCTGCTGCAGCGGCTGTGGCGCAACGTCGTCGACGAGGACAGCGGCGAGGTGACGGTCGCCGACACCGAGCCCGACGAGGACACGCTGCGCGCGCTGCACAAGGCGATCGACGGGGTGCGCCAGGACCTGGAGGGCATGCGGTTCAACACCGCCATCGCCAAGGTCACCGAGCTGAACAACCACCTGACGAAGGCGGGCGGCCCGATCGCGCGCTCCGTCGCCGAGCCGCTGGTGCTGATGGTCGCGCCGCTGGCCCCGCACATCGCCGAGGAGCTGTGGCGCCGGCTGGGCCACACCGACTCGGTCGTCCACCGGGACTTCCCGGTCGCCGACCCGGCGTACGTCGTGGACGAGACGGTGACCTGCGTCGTGCAGATCAAGGGCAAGGTCAAGGCGCGGCTGGAGGTCGCCCCGTCCATCTCCGACGAGGAGCTGGAGAAGGCGGCGCTGGCCGACGAGAAGGTCGTGGCCGCGCTGGACGGGGCCGGGATCCGCAAGGTCATCGTGCGGGCGCCGAAGCTGGTGAACATCGTCCCCGCGTGACCGGCTGACGGCTCGGGGTGATCCCCTACGGGCAGGTTCGGGGTTCTGTCGGAACCCTGGGCCTGCCCGCTGCGTTTACCGTGGAAGAGCGGCGCGGTGGGCGCCACGGCCTGCCCGGTGGGCGGGCCGGACGGTTCGAGGAGGAGCTTCGTGGAAGCAGTGATCGCAGTCTTCGCCCTGCTCTTCGTGCTCGCCCTCGTGCTGGGCGTCTACGCCACCGTGAAGGCGGTCGGCGCCGCCAAGCGCAGCGTGGACCGCGGCATCACCCAGGCCCGCCGGACGGTCGAGGACCACACACTGCGGGCCAAGTCCCTCGTCCAGGTGGGGCCGGCGGCGGAGCTCGCGCAGCTGCGGCTCACGCTGCGCACGTCGATGCGGGCCACCCAGGACGCGCTGCACGCGGGCGTGGCCGACGACGAGTCCCTCAAGGAGTCCCTCGCTCTCTTCGAGCGGCTCAGCGCGCACGGGTTCGAACTGGACGGTGAGCTCAGGCGGCTGGAGTCCGACCCCGACCGGGGCACGCTCGCCGAGCGCCTCCCCGCGCTGCGCGAGCGCACCGAGCGCATCACCCGGTCGGCGGAGTCCCTGCGCTGGGCGGCCCGTGACCGCGCCCGCCGCTTCGCGGACGACGACCTGGACTCGCTCAGCGCCCAGATCGACGTCGAGGCCGGTGCCCTGCGGCACTGGACGCAGACCGAGCCCGCCGCCGCGCCGCCGTCCTGGCCCGAGGCTCCGGCCGCCGACGCCCCGGCCGCCCGGCAGAGCCGGCCCGAGCCGCCGCGGCAGGACGAGACCGAGGAGCCGGCGCGGCCCGCCATCACCCCGCCCGGACCCCGGCCCGTGCACCCCTGGCAGAAGCAGGCCCGCCCGGAAAACACGGCCTGACCGGGGCCTTCGCCGCCCGATGACGCCCGGTGTCGCCCGGTCGTCGGGGCCGGTCTGCCGTACGGGCACTACGCCAGGTAACCTCCAGCTCATGTCCCGCCATGTCGCGATCGTCACAGATTCAACGGCCTACCTCCCGGCCCGGACGATGGAGCGGCACGGCATCACCGCGGTACCCCTGACGGTGGTCCTGGGCGACCGGGCCCTGGAGGAGGGCACCGAGATCTCGACCCGCTCGCTGGCCCAGGCCCTGCAGAAACGACGCCCGGTCACCACCTCACGCCCCAGCCCCGAGCTCTTCGCCGAGACCTACCGGAAGATCGCCGAGTCGGGTGCCGAAGGCATCGTCTCCCTGCACCTGTCCGCCGAACTCTCGGGCACCTACGACGCCGCGGTCGTCGCCGCGCGCGAGGCGCCGGTCCCCGTGCGGGTCGTGGACACGGGCATGATCGCGATGGCCCTCGGATTCTGCGCGCTCTCCGCGGCCGGGGCGGCGGAGACGGGCGGCACGGTGGACGAAGCGGTCACGGCGGCCGAGAAACGGGCCGCGGGGACGTCCGCCTTCTTCTACGTCGACACCCTCGACTATCTGCGGCGCGGCGGCCGGATCGGTGCGGCACAGGCGCTGTTCGGTTCCGCGCTCGCGGTGAAGCCGCTGCTCCAGCTCGGCGGCGGCCGGATCGAACCGCTGGAGAAGGTGCGGACGGCGTCGAAGGCGATCGCCCGCCTGGAGGAGATCGTCGCCGACCGCGCGGGCAGTGCCCCGGTCGACATCGCCGTCCACCATCTCGCCGCCCCCGACCGGGCGTCGGCCCTGGCGGACCGCCTGCGGGAGAGGGTGCCTGGGCTGGCCGACCTGCATGTGAGCGAAGTCGGCGCGGTGATCGGGGCGCACACGGGGCCCGGGTTGCTGGGGGTCGTGGTCTCGCCGCGGTAGGCGGTGGGGGTGCGCGTTGCCGTTGCCGTCACTCGTGAGGGTGGGGGAGATATCCACAACCTGGTGACGGTCCACGGGAATCGACCATGATCATCGCGCGTGGGCCGTGGTGTCCGATCCTCGGCGCATGGCTCTTCGATCACGCATCCGCACAGCAGCCGCGAGCAGCGGACCGGGCCGTGGACCGGCGTCCGACGGCCGCACCCGCCCCTACCGGCGCCGCGCGCACCCGCGCGGACGGGCACGGCACCGTCACGCGTCGGCGGAGGAACTCCGCCGACGGGCGGAGGCACTTTTCGGCGAGCGCGCCGAACGTGCCGAGCCTGACGAATCTGGTGAGGAGCGGTGGGAGCCGGGGACGGGGCCGCCCGGTGGGGCGGGGGTTGTCGGGGCAGGACCGGGCGGCGTGGCCGCTGACGTCAGGGCCGACGTCGTCGGGGCCGTCGCGGTCGCGCCGCCGGTAGGGCGCGGCGATCCGGGCGACCCCGTTGGGGCGGCCTGGCGGGAGCGGGTCGGGCCCGCGCTGCGGGAGCGGATGCCGGTGTGGTTGCAGAACCGGTGCGCAATGGAGCGGCGCAGCGTGGCCGCGCTGACGGTGCTGCTCGTCGTCGCCGCGGTCTTCGCCGTGCAGCACTTCTGGACCGGCCGTACCGAGACGGTGGCGGCACCCGAGGTGGTGCGAGCAGCCGCGGCTCACGGCACGGAGGGCGAGGGCGGGGCGCCGACCGGCGGAGGCACGGCCGCCGGTGCGCCCCGGTCCACGGCGACGGCCCCGGCCGGGGCCGAGATCGTGGTGGACGTCGGCGGCAAGGTCCGCGAGCCCGGGATCCACCGCCTGCCGGCCGGTGCACGCGTCGAGGACGCCCTGCGAGCGGCCGGGGGAGTGCGCCCCGGCACGAAGACCGACGGGCTGAACCGGGCCCGCTTCCTGGTGGACGGCGAACAGGTCATCGTCGGCGCGCCCGTGCCGCCCGGCGCGGGAACCGGCGTGGGCGGTACGGGCCCGGGCGGTCCGGCCGGCACGGTGGCGGGCGCGGGCCCGACGGCCCCGGTCTCCCTCAACACGGCGACCGTGGACCAACTCGAGACACTGCCGGGCGTCGGCCCGGTCCTGGCCCAGCACATCGTCGACCACCGCACGCAGCACGGCGGTTTCCGGTCGGTGGACGAGTTGCGGGAGGTCAACGGCATCGGGGAACGCCGCTTCGCGGATCTGCGCGACCTCGTCCGGCCATGAGCACGCCCACGAGCACGGCGACGGGGGCGGGCGCCGACGCCCGCGCTGCCGTGCATGCCGCGTCCGGGCATCGGCTCGGTGCCGCCCGGCCCCGGCAGGAAGGCCCCACGGACCTGCGGCTCGTGCCGCCGGCGTTGGCGGCCTGGGCAACGGCGGCGCTGCTGCTGGACGCGGCGCCGGACTGGTCGCTCGGTGTGGTGCTCGGCTGCGTGGTGACGGCCGGCGCGCTGCTGCTGGGGGCGCGACGGCGCGCCGCACGTGGGTGGGCACCCGTGTCGGTCGCCGCCGTGCTGCTCTGCGTGGCCGCGTCCGCCGCCTCGGCGGCGCTGCACGGAGCGGACCTGCGCCGCGGCCCCGTGCCCGCGCTGGCCCGGCAGTACGCCACCGTGACCGCCGAGGTGGAGATCACCGCCGACCCCCGGCTCACCCGGACCCGCGTCCGCGGGGACCGTGCGACGCCGCCGGCCGTGGTGATCGAGGCCGACGTACGCCGGGTGGCGCAGGCGGACGGGAGGACGGTGGCGACACGGGCGCCGGTGCTGGTGATCGTCGATGCCGGTGCTGCTGGTGTCGACGTCGGCCCCGGCACCCGGGTGCCGGCTGTGGGCCCAGCGCCGCAACGCACCCGCGTCTCCGGTGGCGGGCCGGGTGCCGAGCCGTGGCTCGCCCTGCTGCCGAGCACGCGGTTGCGCGTCGTCGCGCGGACGGCGCCTCCGAAGGTGAGCGGTGACCGGGTCGCCGCCGTACTGCGGGTGCGCGGCCGGGAGGCGCCGGACGTGGTGGCCGGGCCGTCCGGGCCGCAGCGGTTGGCCGGGCGGCTGCGCGCCGGACTGCGGGAGGCCACCGACGGGCTGTCGGCGGACGCGCGGGCGCTGCTGCCGGGTCTGGTCGTCGGGGACACCTCCCGGATCACTCCGGACCTGGACGAGGCGTTCAAGGAGACCGACCTGGCGCACACGCTGGCGGTGTCCGGCGCCAACTTCACCATCCTGCTCGCCCTGTTGCTCGGACCGCCGGGGCTCGCCCAGCACAGCGAGCGCCGAGGCCTGGCGCCCCGCCTCGGCATCTCCCTGCGCGGGACCGCGCTGCTCGGCGGGGTGCTCGCACTCGGCTTCGTCGTGGTGTGCCGGCCCGATCCGAGCGTGCTGCGGGCCGCCGCCTGCGGCGCCGTCGCCCTGCTCGCCCTCGCGACCGGACGCCGCAGATCCCTGCTCCCGGCACTGGCGACGGCCGTCCTGCTGCTGGTGCTGTACGACCCGTGGCTGGCCCGCAGTTACGGCTTCCTGCTCTCCGTGCTGGCCACCGGCGCCCTGCTCACGCTGGCGCCACGGTGGAGCGCGGCGCTGCGCCGGCGCCGGGTCCCTCCCCGGCTGGCCGAGGCGCTGGCCGCCGCGGGGGCCGCGCAGGCGCTGTGCGCACCGGTGGTCGCCGTGCTGTCGGCGCGGGTGAGCCTGGTGGCGGTGCCGTGCAACCTGCTCGTGGAGTTCGCGGTGGCGCCGGCCACGGTGCTGGGCTTCGCGGCCCTGGCGACGGCGCCGCTGTCGCTGCCGGTGGCCAAGGCATGCGCCTGGTGCGCGGGTTGGCCGGCCGAGTGGATCGCCGGGATCGCCCGCACCGGGGCCGCGCTGCCCGGCGCGGGAGTGGACTGGCCGGGCAGCTGGACGGGGGCTGCGCTGCTCGCCCTCGCCACGGTGGGTGTGCTGCTCGTCGGCCGGCGGTTGCTGAGGCACCCGTGGTGGTGCGGTGTCTGCGCGCTGCTGCTGGTGCTGGTGGTGGTGCAACCGGGGCCGCTGCCGCGGGTGATCACGGGGTGGCCGCCGCCGGGCTGGCGGATGGTGATGTGCGACGTGGGACAGGGGGACGCCATGGTGCTCGCGGCCGGCCCGGGCGCGGGAGTGGTCGTGGACGCAGGACCCGATCCGGCGCTCGTCGACCGCTGTCTGCGCTCGCTCGGCATCACCAGAGTTCCGCTGGTCGTACTGACCCACTTCCACGCCGACCACGTGGCGGGACTGCCCGGGGTGCTGCGGGGCCGCCCGGTGGGCGCGATCGAGACGACCGGGCTGGAGGAGCCCGCGGACCAGGCCGAGTTCGTCCGCAGACAGGCGGCGGCACGCAGGATCCCCGTGCGGCATGCGGTCGCCGGGGAACAGCGGCGGGCCGGTCCGCTGTCCTGGGAGGTGGTCTGGCCGCCGCCGACGCCAGGTCCGGGCACGGTGCCGGGCACACCGACGGCCCCGGCACCGGAGAGCACGGAGGGCCCCAACGACGCCAGCGTCACCCTGCTGGTGCGGACGGCCGGGCTGCGCCTGCTGCTGCTCGGGGACCTCGAACCCCCGGCTCAGCAGGAACTGGCGAGGTCGCCGGTGGCAGCGCAGCTGGCAGGGGTCGACGTGCTCAAGGTGGCCCACCACGGCTCCGCCCACCAGGATCCGGGCCTGATGCGGCGGGTGGCGCCGCGCCTCGCGCTGATCAGCTGCGGAGAGGGCAACACGTACGGGCACCCGTCGCCCGCCACGGTCGCGGCACTGCGGGCCGGGGGCGCGACGGTCCTGCGGACGGACCGGGACGGGACGCTGGCGGTCACCGGCACGGAAGAGGCGCTGCGGGTGGCGGGAGACTGAGGGCATGAAGAGATCACAGATCGACGCCTATCTCCGCCGGCTGGGAGCCGAGCACCCGGCATCGCCCACCGTCGACGCCCTGCGTGAGCTGCACCTGCGCCATCTGCGGACGGTGCCTTTCGAGAACCTGTCCGTCCACCTGGGCGAGGAGATCGTGCTGGAGGAGGAGCGGCTGCTGGACAAGGTCGTGGGCGCCCGGCGCGGCGGGTTCTGCTACGAACTCAACGGTCTCTTCGGCGCGTTGCTGAGCGCACTCGGGTACGAGGTCACGCTGCTCGCGGCGCGGGTCTACGGGGACGGAGGCGTGCTCGGGATTCCGTACGACCATCTGGCGCTGCTGGTACGGACGGTGGACGGGGGCGGTTGGCTGGCGGACGTCGGGTTCGGGGCGCACAGCCACCGGCCGCTGGAGTTCGGGGAGCGGGGCGAGCAGAAGGACCCCGGGGGGACGTTCCGGATCGTCGAGGCGGGTCCGGACGCGGCCGGGGTGCGCGGTGCAGACGGCTCGGGCCGGGCCGCCGACCTGGACGTGCTGTGCGACGGGAAGCCCGTGTACCGGGTGGAGCCGCGCCCCAGGGTGCTCGGCGACTTCGTGTCCGGCGCGTGGTGGCACAGCACCTCGCCCCGGTCGCACTTCCTGCAGTCGCCGGTGTGCTCACGGCTCACGGACGACGGAGGAAGGATCACGCTCAGCGGGCGCCGGCTCACGACGACGGCCGCCGACGGGGGACGGGAGGCACGCGAACTGGCGACGGACGGGGAGGTGCTGGCGGCGTACCGGGATCTCTTCGGCATCCACCTCGACCGGGTACCGGCTCTGCCCGGCCGGTGAGAGACCGGCGGGACCCCACCTGGCGGTTCGCCGTCCGCACGGTGGCCGACAATGGGGCGTGTGAGTGACGTGAGACATGTCCTGGTGCTGCCCGACCGTGACGCCGCGGAGGAGGCGGCCCAGGAGCTCGGGGAGAGGTTCGGGCTCGCCGAGGAGCCGCAGCTCGTCCGGGACGCCCTGGCCGGCGAGGACGACGCCGAGGACGCCCAGTGGCTGGTCGTCCTGCGGGACGAGGGCGAACGGCTGGACCCCGGCGCGCTCGACGAGTTCGCGCGCGAATGGGACGGCTGGCGCGAGGAGCCCTAGGGGGTGTCGTGCGGATATTGCCGGGGTCGCGTCTGCAAGGCACCGTTGCCCGGAGTCGGCCTGATCCGAACGGCACCCCCTGGCCGCCGCCGGAGCCGCCGGGACCGCGGGGCGTCGCGGGCGGGGCTGGTTGTCGGTGGTGCGTGCGATGCTTGTCGCGATGGCCAGGAAGACTGCGAATGACGACCCTCTCGCCCCGGTGACCCTTGCCGTGGGCCAGGAGGACCTCCTGCTCGACCGTGCCGTGCAGGAGGTGGTGGCCGCGGCGAAGGCCGCCGACGCCGACACGGACGTCCGCGACCTGACCCCCGACCAGCTGCAGCCCGGCACGCTCGCCGAGCTCACCAGCCCCTCGCTCTTCGCCGAGCGCAAGGTCGTGGTCGTGCGCAACGCGCAGGACCTGTCCGCCGACACGGTCAAGGACGTCAAGGGCTACCTCGGAGCACCCGCCGAGGAGATCACCCTCGTCCTGCTGCACGCGGGCGGCGCCAAGGGCAAGGGCCTGCTGGACGCCGCGCGCAAGGCGGGGGCGCGCGAGGTGGCGTGCCCGAAGATGACCAAGCCCGCGGACCGGCTGGCGTTCGTGCGGGGGGAGTTCCGCACCGCCGGGCGGTCGGCCACCCCGGAGGCGTGCCAGGCGCTGGTCGACGCCATCGGCAGTGACCTGCGGGAGCTGGCGTCGGCGGTGTCCCAGCTGGCCGCGGACGTCGAGGGGACGATCGACGAGGCGGTCGTCGGGCGGTACTACACCGGACGCGCCGAGGCCTCCAGCTTCACGGTCGCCGACCGGGCGGTCGAGGGACGGGCGGCGGAGGCACTGGAGGCGTTGCGCTGGTCGCTGGCGACCGGAGTGGCGCCCGTGCTGATCACCAGCGCGCTCGCCCAGGGCGTGCGGGCCATCGGCAAGCTGTCGTCCGCGCGCGGCGGACGCCCCGCCGACCTCGCCCGCGAGCTGGGGATGCCGCCGTGGAAGATCGACCGCGTCCGGCAGCAGATGCGCGGCTGGACGCCGGACGGCGTGTCCGTGGCCCTGCGCGCGGTGGCCGAGGCGGACGCCGGGGTCAAGGGCGGCAGCGACGACCCGGAGTACGCGCTGGAGAAGGCCGTCGTCACGATCGCACGGGCGGCCCGGTCGAGGGGACGGGCGTAGCCCGGATACGCGGGCGGTGATCGAGTCGACCCCGCGATCTTTGAAGAGGAGAATCGGATGTGTCAGCCGTAGGTCGCCCAGGTACGGAGAGGTGGCGAGCGCGATGGCTGAACACCCGAACGCACAGCTGGCCCGCAAGGGTTACGAGGCCTTCATCCGCGGGGACATGGACACCCTGCGCACGATGCTGGCGGCGGACGCCACACACCATGTGCCGGGGACCGGTGTGCTGGCCGGTGACTTCAAGGGCCAGGACGAGATCCTCGACATGTACCGGCGGCTCGGTGAGGAGACCGACGGGACGTTCACGGTCGAGCTGCGGCAGGTCCTGGTCGACGGCCGGGGGCACGCCGTGACCCTGCACCATCTGACGGCCGACCGGCGGGGCAAGCACCTGGACCAGGACGGAGGCATCGTCTTCCGGATCGTCGGCGACAAGATGACGGACCTGGACGAGTGCATCGCGGACATCGACGCGATGAACGACTTCTGGTCCTAGACGATGCCGAAGGCCCCGGTGCCCGTCCTGGGGAGGACGGGGCACCGGGGCCTTCGGATTCAAGCTCGAGGACCCATGCCCGCGTGGCGAACGCAGGCCGCGCATGGGTCCGGGGTGCCGGACGGGAGCGGATGAGAGAGGGCCCGCTCTGGGTCCTTCCGGCGATCAGACCAGATAAGAGGTTCAGCCCTTGAGGGCGCCGACCTTCTGCGCCAGCGCCGACTTCTTGTTGGCGGCCTGGTTCTTGTGGATGACGCCCTTGGAGACGGCCTTGTCGAGCTGGCGCGACGCAACGCGCTGGTACTCGGTGGCCTTCTCGACGTCGCCCGCGGCAGCGGCCTCACGAGCCTTGCGGATCGCGGTCTTCAGAGAGGACTTGACGGCCTTGTTGCGCAGCCGGGCCTTCTCGTTGGTCTTGTTCCGCTTGATCTGGGACTTGATGTTCGCCACGAATGAGCCTTTGCAGGTTCAGGCACGGGGCCGTACGGGTCCCGGGCCGATGATTTCTTGAGGAGTGCCTCGCGCTGAGAGGGCATGAGACACAGCCCCCCACACTACCAGCGGCCCGCTGACTGGCCCAAACTCGTCCCCAACCCCTCCCCAACCCCTCCTGGTCCCCGCCCGTGGGACCATGGAGGCTACGTAACGATCCGACCCGAGACCGCAGACACTGCGGACGCCTCAAGAATCAGGACCCTGCGTGCCCGCGATCCCCAGCCATGTGCCCGAGCCGAGCCGTACCGACCCGGCGCTGATCCGCAATTTCTGCATCATCGCGCACATCGACCACGGCAAGTCCACGCTCGCCGACCGGATGCTCCAGCTGACCGGTGTGGTCGAGCAGCGGCAGATGCGCGCCCAGTACCTCGACCGCATGGACATCGAGCGCGAGCGCGGCATCACGATCAAGTCCCAGGCGGTGCGGTTGCCGTGGGCCCCGACCCACGACAAGAGTGACACGCACATCCTCAACATGATCGACACCCCCGGGCACGTCGACTTCACCTACGAGGTCTCGCGGTCGCTCGCCGCGTGCGAGGGCACCATCCTCCTCGTCGACGCCGCCCAGGGCATCGAGGCCCAGACCCTCGCCAACCTCTACCTGGCGATGGAGAACGACCTCACGATCATCCCCGTGCTGAACAAGATCGACCTGCCGGCCGCGCAGCCCGAGAAGTTCGCCGAGGAGCTCGCCAACCTGGTCGGCTGCGACCCCGACGACGTGCTGAAGGTCTCCGCCAAGACCGGTCTCGGCGTCGACGCGCTGCTGGACAAGGTCGTCGCCGAGATCCCCGCCCCGGTCGGCGTCAAGGACGCCCCCGCCCGCGCGATGATCTTCGACTCGGTCTACGACTCCTACCGCGGTGTCGTGACGTACGTCCGTGTCATCGACGGCCAGCTCGGCAAGCGCGAGCGCATCAAGATGATGTCGACCGGCGCCACCCACGAGCTGCTGGAGATCGGCACCAACTCCCCGGAGATGCTCGGCGCCGACGGTCTCGGCGTCGGCGAGGTGGGCTACCTGATCACCGGCGTGAAGGACGTCCGCCAGTCCAAGGTCGGCGACACCGTCACCAGCCAGCACAAGGGCGCCACGGAAGCGCTCGGCGGCTACAAGGACCCGAGGCCCATGGTCTTCTCGGGCCTGTATCCGCTGGACGGCTCCGACTACCCCGAGCTGCGCGAGGCCCTCGACAAGCTCCAGCTCAACGACGCCGCCCTGGTCTACGAGCCGGAGACCTCCGCCGCCCTCGGCTTCGGTTTCCGCGTCGGCTTCCTCGGCCTGCTGCACCTCGACGTGATCCGCGAGCGGCTGGAGCGCGAGTTCGGGCTCGACCTGATCGCCACCGCGCCCAACGTGGTCTACCGCGTGATCATGGAGGACGGCACCGAGCACACCGTCACCAACCCGAGCGAGTTCCCCGAGGGCAAGATCAACGAGGTGTACGAGCCGGTCGTGCGGGCGACGATCCTCGCGCCGACCGAGTTCATCGGCTCGATCATGGAGCTGTGCCAGACCCGGCGCGGCACCCTGCTCGGCATGGACTACCTCTCCGAGGACCGGGTCGAGATCCGCTACACCCTCCCGCTCGCGGAGATCGTCTTCGACTTCTTCGACCAGCTGAAGTCCAAGACCCGCGGTTACGCCTCGCTGGACTACGAGCCCACCGGCGAGCAGACCTCCAGCCTGGTCAAGGTCGACATCCTGCTGCACGGCGACAAGGTGGACGCCTTCTCGGCGATCACCCACAAGGACGCGGCGTACGCGTACGGCGTGCGGCTCGTCGCCAAGCTGCGCGAGCTGATCCCGCGCCAGGCCTTCGAGGTGCCCATCCAGGCCGCCATCGGCTCCCGGGTGATCGCCCGCGAGACCATCCGCGCCATCCGCAAGGACGTCCTCGCCAAGTGCTACGGCGGTGACATCTCCCGTAAGCGGAAGCTGCTGGAGAAGCAGAAGGAAGGCAAGAAGCGGATGAAGATGGTGGGTTCCGTGGAGGTTCCGCAGGAAGCCTTCATCGCCGTCCTCTCCAGCGACGAAAGCGCGGGATCGGGCAAGGCCAAGAAGTAGCCGCGGCCCTTCCCGTACACCACGGGCAAAGCGGACGCGAAGGGGCTCGCCGTACGAAAGTGCGGCGGGCCCCTTCGCATGTCACGGGCGGGCCTTTGTGTGAAGTGACAGGGCGCGGAGTCTTACGCGCGGGCCGGTCGCCCTTTACTCTGATGCCTGCCCCATAGTTACTCGCGAGTTAAACAACGGCCGGGAACGGTCGTGCGAGCACCAGCCCGAACACCGCCCGAGAGTGAAACCAGCCGCACCTGAGCCAGCCGCACCGTCGCGGGCCCGGAGGATGTCGTGAGCGACACACAGACACTGATCGAGAACCGTCCGCCCTCCGTGGCGGGCCTCTTCCTGGAGCGTGTGGCGGCCACGCCGGACGCCGAGGCATACCGCTACCCGGTCCCGCCGGCCTCAGGCGAGGGCCCGGACGACTGGAAGTCGCTCACCTGGGCGCAGGCCGCCGAACGGGTCTACGCGATCGCGGCCGGACTGATCGAGCTCGGCGTGCAGCCCGAGCAGCGCGTGGCGCTGGCCTCCGCCACCCGGCTGGAGTGGATCCTCGCCGACCTCGGCATCATGTGCGCCGGCGCCGCGACGACCACGGTCTACCCGCAGACCAACGCGGAGGAGTCGGCGTACATCCTGTCCGACTCCGAGAGCCGGGTGCTGATCGCGGAGGACGCCGCCCAGCTCGCCAAGGCCAGGGAGAAGCGGGCCGAGCTGCCCGATCTCACCCACGTGGTGGTGATCGACGCGGCCGGCGCGGACACCACCGAGGACTGGGTGCTCACCCTCGAGGAGCTGGAGCGCCGGGGCGCGGCCCGACTGGAGAAGGACGCAGAGCTGGTCAAGGAGCGCGTCGGCGCGCTCACCAAGGACCAGCTCGCCACCCTCATCTACACCTCCGGCACCACCGGCAAGCCGAAGGGCGTCCGCCTCCCGCACGACAACTGGTCGTACATGGCGAAGGCGATCGCGGCGACCGGCCTGGTCACCGAGGACGACGTGCAGTACCTGTGGCTGCCGCTCGCGCACGTCTTCGGCAAGGTGCTCACCTCCGGCCAGATCGAGGTCGGTCACGTCACCGCAGTCGACGGCCGCGTCGACAAGATCATCGAAAATCTGCCGGTCGTCCAGCCGACCTACATGGCGGCCGTCCCGCGCATCTTCGAGAAGGTCTACAACGGCGTCGCCGCCAAGGCCCGCGCGGGCGGCGGAGCCAAGTACAAGATCTTCCAGTGGGCGGCCGGCGTCGCCCGCGAGTACGCCAAGGTCACCCAGGACAACTTCAAGCGCACCGGCACCGCGAGCGCCCCCTTCGGCCTCGCCTCCCGGCACAAGGTCGCCGACACCCTCGTCTACGCCAAGATCCGCGAGGCCTTCGGCGGCCGGCTGCGGGCCTGCGTGTCCGGCTCGGCCGCCCTCGCGCCCGAGATCGGCTACTTCTTCGCCGGCGCCGGCATCCACATCCTGGAGGGCTACGGCCTCACCGAGTCCTCCGCGGCCTCCTTCGTGAACCCCGGCGAGGCCTACCGCACCGGCACGGTCGGCAAGCCGCTGCCCGGCACCGAGGTGCGCATCGCCGACGACGGCGAGATCCTGCTGCGCGGCCCCGGCATCATGGAGGGCTACCACAAGCTGCCCGAGAAGACCGCCGAGGTGCTGGAGTCCGACGGCTGGTTCCACACCGGCGACATCGGCGAGCTCTCGCCCGACGGCTACCTGCGCATCACCGACCGCAAGAAGGACCTGATCAAGACGTCGGGCGGCAAGTACATCGCGCCCGCCGAGGTCGAGGGACAGTTCAAGGCGGTCTGCCCGTACGTCTCCAACATCCTGGTCCACGGCGCCGACCGGAACTTCTGCACGGCGCTCATCGCCCTCGACGAGGCCGCGATCACGGAGTGGGCGAAGGAGAACGGCCTGGGCGGCAAGCCGTACGCGGACATCGTCGCGGCACCCGAGACGGTCGAGATGGTCGACGGCTACGTCAAGCAGCTCAACGAGGGCCTCCAGCGCTGGCAGACCATCAAGAAGTTCCGCCTGCTGCCCCGCGACCTCGACGTGGAGCACGGCGAGATCACCCCGAGCCTGAAGCTGAAGCGGCCGGTGGTGGAGCGCGAGTACAAGCACCTGATCGAGGAGATGTACGAGGGCTCGCGCGAGGCGTAGCGCCCGGACGGCGCGGTGCGTACGGCCGATGCTCGAACATGTCCGTCTTCCGGCCGTGTTCGAGCGTTCGCCTAGCACGGTTCTCACCCATGGCGGCCCACTTCGGTAACTCCACGCGTCCGGGCGGCGCCGGTCTGTCACTCTGTCGGCAACGACTGCGAAGTATTCGCACGAACTGCCCGGGGAGCCGTCCATGGGGGCCATTCCTACGCAACGGGAGACCGTCTCCTGTGTCAGCGGGGCGTCCGCGCCCGCTGCCGAGGTGTCCGCCCGGGAGTGCGCGCGGGCGCACGTGACCCTGCTCGGCAGCTCCCTCGCGCCGGGCGCGGCCCGCGCGATGGTGCGGGCCACGCTCGCCGACTGGGCCGGTCTCGGCCTGCCCGGGGCCCAGCAGCTGACCGGCCACCTCGCGGCCGACGCGCTGGTGGTCGTCAGCGAGCTGGTCACCAACGCCGTCGTGCACGCCGGGACCGACGTCGACGTGGTCCTCCGGCTGGAGGAGACGGGCACGCTCGTCGTCGAGGCCACCGACCACCACCCCACCCGTGCGCCGAGGGGCGGCGACCGCGAGACGCCGGACGAGACCCCCGAGTACGGGCGCGGCCTGCCGCTCGTCGCCGCGCTCTCGGAGGCCTGGGGCATCACCTACCGGCCGGGCGTCAAGACGGTGTGGGCCCGCCTGACCGCGGCGGGCGGCGAGGCCGCCGAACGGATCGAGGCGTACGCCGGGGACCGGGGCGCGCGGCGCGCCGACTCCCCTGACGGCTGCGCCGGCCCGGCGGGCACCGAGTGCGCGGCGGACCGGCCGGACGGCGTGGACGGGCCGGACCGCCCGCAGTGGCCGGACTGGGGAGACAGCACGGCCGAACCCGGACGGCGCGGCGTCCGCGACCGGGAGTGGCTGGGCCGCGGCGCCCTGTCCTTCCTCGCCGAGGCCTCCGACCTGCTGGCCGGACAGCTGGACGAGGACCTGGTCGCCTCCCTCACCGGCCAGCTGATCGTGCCGCGCCTCGCCGACTGGTGCGCCGTGTGGCTCGACGACGAGTCCCTGGGCCGGGGAGGCTGGGGCGACGACACCGGGGCGGCCGTGGGAGCGCGGCTGGCCCGCGTCTGGCACAGCAGCGAGAGCCGCGTCGACGACCTGTGGCTCGCCCTGGAGAAGGACCCGCCCCGTACGCGCGACCCGTGGCGTTCCGGCCCCGTCGCCCACCCCTGGCCGAGCGACGCCCTCGGCCCGCACGCCGCGCACGGCGCCGCGCTCGCCTACCGCCTGGTGGCCGGCGGCCGGCCGCTGGGCACCCTGGTCATCGGGCGGGCCGGCACCCCCTGCTTCCCCGACGAGATCAGCGGCCTGGTCGAGGACCTCAGCCGCCGGGTGGCGCTCGCCATCGGCGCCGCCCGCCAGTACGCCCGCCAGGCCACCATCAGCGCCGTCCTCCAGCGCGGCCTGCTGCCCGGCGCCGTCGCCGAGATCCCGGGAGTGCGCAGCGCCCTCGTCTACGAACCGTGCGACAAGGGCGGGCCCAGCGGCGACTTCTACGACCTCTTCCCGGCCGGCGACGGCCGCTGGTGCTTCACCGTCGGCGACGTCCAGGGCAAGGGCCCCGAGGCCGCCGTCGTCATCGGGCTCGCCCGGCCCTGGCTGCGGCTGCTGGCCCGCGAGGGATACGGCGTCCCCGACGTCCTCGACCGCCTCAACCAGCTGCTCCTCGACGACGCCACCGAGGCCGCGGACGCCGCCGCCCGCGCCCTGGTCGCCGTCGGCGGCCGTCCGGTTGCCCCGGGCGACGGACCGCAGACCCGCTTCCTGTCCCTGCTCTACGGTGAACTCGTCCCGGTCGGCGACGGCGTCGTCCGCTGCACCCTCGCCTCCGCCGGGCACCCGCTGCCGCTGCTGCTCTCACCCGACGGCGCCGTCCGCACGGTCGCCGAGCCGCAGACCCTCCTCGGCGTCCTGGAGGACGCGACGTACACCAGCGAGACCTTCGAGCTGCGGTCCGGCGAGACCCTGCTGTGCGTCACGGACGGCGTCACCGAGCGGCGCAGCGGCTCCCGCCAGTTCGACGACGGCGACGGGCTCGCGGCGGCGCTCGCCGGGTGCGCGGGGCTGGACGCCGGGCTGGTCGCCGAGCGCATCCGGCGGCTGGTGCACGAGTTCGGGGCCCGGCCCCCGGAGGACGATCTCGCCCTGCTCGTGCTCCAGGCGGAGTAACCGCGTCGGTACGGGACAATGGAACGCATGCCCTCCGCACTCCCCGACGGCGAGCCCGTCCCCGCCGACGGCGCCCTGCCCGCGTCCGCGCTCGCCGGGGCCGCCGACCGCCCCCTCGGCTTCTACCTGCACGTCCCGTACTGCGCGACCCGCTGCGGCTACTGCGACTTCAACACCTACACCGCGACCGAGCTGCGCGGCACCGGCGGCGTCCTCGCCTCCCGCGACAACTACGCCGAGACCCTCGTCGACGAGGTCCGCCTCGCCCGCAAGGTCCTCGGCGACGACCCCCGCGAGGTCCGCACGGTCTTCGTCGGCGGCGGTACGCCCACCCTGCTGGCCGCCGGTGACCTGGTGCGGATGCTGCACGCGATCCGCGACGAGTTCGGTCTCGCGGCGGACGCGGAGGTGACGACCGAGGCCAATCCGGAGTCGGTCGACCCGGCGTACCTCGCCACCCTCCGCGAGGGCGGCTTCAACCGGATCTCCTTCGGCATGCAGAGCGCGCGGCAGCACGTCCTGACGGTGCTGGACCGCACCCACACCCCGGGCCGCCCCGAGGCGTGCGTCGCCGAGGCCCGCGCGGCCGGCTTCGAGCACGTCAACCTCGACCTGATCTACGGCACGCCGGGGGAGTCCGACGACGACTGGCGGGCCTCGCTGGACGCGGCGCTCGGCGCCGGACCCGACCACGTCTCCGCGTACGCGCTGATCGTGGAGGAGGGCACGCAGCTCGCCCGGCGCATCCGGCGCGGCGAGGTCCCGATGACCGACGACGACGTGCACGCCGACCGGTACCTGATCGCCGAGGAGACGCTGTCCGCGGCGGGCTTCGACTGGTACGAGGTGTCGAACTGGGCCACCTCCGACGCGGGACGGTGCCTGCACAACGAGCTGTACTGGCGGGGGGCCGACTGGTGGGGTGCCGGTCCCGGGGCGCACTCGCACGTGGGCGGGGTGCGGTGGTGGAACGTGAAGCATCCGGGGGCGTACGCGGCCGCCCTCGCCGGGGGCCGCTCGCCCGGCGCGGGCCGGGAACTGCTGTCGGACGAGGACCGGCGCGTCGAGCGGATCCTGCTGGAGCTGCGGCTGCGGGAGGGCGTACCGCTGTCCCTGCTGCGCCCGGCGGGCCTGGAGGCGTCCCGGCGTGCCCTGTCCGAGGGGCTGCTGGACCGGGCCCCGTACGACGACGGCCGCGCGGTTCTCACCTTGCGCGGACGGCTGCTTGCGGACGCGGTGGTGCGGGACCTGGTGGACTGACCCTGGCTTCTTCTCGCCCCCGCCGCCCCTTCCCGTCCCGGCCCGGGGGCGCTGCCCCCGGACCCCCGCTCCTCAAACGCCGGAGGGGCTGATTGCAG
The DNA here is from genome assembly GCF_014648815.1 of Streptomyces flaveolus. Lineage (GTDB taxonomy): Bacteria > Actinomycetota > Actinomycetes > Streptomycetales > Streptomycetaceae > Streptomyces > Streptomyces flaveolus. The sequence goes on from NZ_BMRV01000001.1 coordinate 51,732, forward strand.
CCCGTCCGGCGCTTGAGGACGGGGCCGTTCAGGCCGAAGCGGGGGTCTGGGGGCGCAGCCCCCGCGGGTTCGGGAATGGCAAGGGGCGGCGGGGGCGAAATGCTTATGCCGTCACGAAGTCGATCAGTTCCTCCACGCGGCCCAGCAGCTCCGGCTGGAGGTCCTTGTACGTCCGCACCCGGCTCAGGATGTGCTGCCAGGCGGCACCCGTGTTCTCCGGCCAGCCCAGTGCCCGGCACACCCCCGTCTTCCAGTCCTGGCCGCGCGGCACCCGCGGCCAGCCGGCGATCCCCACGGAGGACGGCTTCGCCGCCTCCCAGATGTCGATGTACGGGTGCCCCACGACCAGCGCGTGCTCGCTCGTCACCGCCTCCGCGATCCGCCACTCCTTCGACCCCGGCACCAGGTGGTCCACCAGGACACCCAGCCGCGCGTCCGGGCCCGGCGCGAAGTCGGCGACGATGGACGGCAGGTCGTCGACGCCCTCCAGGTACTCCACGACCACGCCCTCGATGCGCAGGTCGTCGCCCCACACCTTCTCGACCAGCTCCGCGTCGTGCCGCCCCTCGACGTAGATGCGCCCGGCGCGGGCCACGCGCGCGCGTGCGCCCGGGACGGCCACGGAGCCGGATGCCGTGCGGGTGGGACGCGCGGGCCCCGCGGCGGGCTTCACCAGGGTCACCACCCGCCCCTCCAGCAGGAATCCGCGCGGCTCCATCGGGAACACCCGGTGCTTGCCGAAGCGGTCCTCCAGCGTCACCGTGCCCGCCTCGCAGCGGATCACCGCGCCGCAGAAGCCGCTGCCGGGCTCCTCGACCACCAGACCGGGGTCGGCCGGTACCTCGGGCACCGGCTGCGGCTTCTTCCACGGCGGGGTCAGATCGGCGGAGTACTGGCGCATTCTGCCGACGATACGAGGAATGCGCCGGCCGTGATCAGCGCGACACGCCGAAGCGGGCGGCCAGCGCGTCCCGTTGGGCCCGCACGAACGCCGCGTCCACCACCGCGCCGTGGCCGGGAACGTACAGCGCGTCCTCGCCGCCCAGGTCGAGCAGCCGGTCGAGGGCGGCCGGCCAATGGGACGGCACGGCGTCGGGGCCCGCCTGCGGCTCGCCGGACTCCTCGACCAGGTCCCCGCAGAACACGGTCTCCGGGTCGCCCGGCACCAGCACCGCGAGGTCGTGACCGGTGTGCCCGGGGCCCACGTTGGCCAGCAGCACCTGCCGGCCGCCGCCCAGGTCGAGCGTCCACTCCCCGCACACCTCGTGGCGCACCGCGGCGAGGGCGTCCGCGGCCTCCTCCGCGAGCCGGGCGTCCAGGCCGTGGGCCACCGCGTCCGCCCGCAGCGCCTCCCGGCCGCTCGCCAGTACCGCGGCCGTGCCCACCGCCCCGAACACCTCCGCGCCCGCGAACGCCGCGGCGCCGAGGACGTGGTCGAAGTGCGGGTGGGTCAGCGCGAGATGCGTCACACGGTGCCCGGCCAGCTCCTGCGCCGCCGCGCGCAACCGCGCGCCTTCGGCGAGGCTCGACCCGGCGTCGACCAACAGTGCCGCGTCCGCGCCGACGACCAGCCCCGCCGTGCAGTCCCACACCGGCAGGCGGCACCGCCCCACCCCGGCCGCCAGCCGCTCCCATCCCAGGTCTTCCCAAGTCACCGTCACAGCGGCGACGCTAGCGCCGGGACGGCCTCCGGGCACGACGGTGGCGCCCCGGCCTTGCCGGGTGCGTACCCGGCGGCCGTACACTGGGCCGGGGAAGTCTGGCACTCGCACACGCAGAGTGCCAGGGAGAACACCGGGCGGACGGCTTCTGGAGGTGTGCGCGATGCTCAGTGAACGCAGGCTGAAGGTGCTGCGCGCGATCGTCCAGGACTACGTCGGCACCGAGGAGCCCGTCGGCTCCAAGGCCCTCACCGAGCGGCACAACCTCGGCGTCTCCCCGGCCACCGTGCGCAACGACATGGCGGCCCTGGAGGACGAGGGCTTCATCGCCCAGCCGCACACCAGCGCCGGGCGGATCCCGACCGACAAGGGCTACCGGCTCTTCGTCGACAAGCTGGCCGGCGTCAAGCCGATGACCGCGCCCGAGCGGCGTGCCATCCAGAACTTCCTGGAGGGCGCCGTCGACCTCGACGACGTGGTGGCCCGCACGGTGCGGCTGCTCGCGCAGCTGACCCGGCAGGTCGCCGTCGTGCAGTACCCCTCGCTGACCCGCTCGACCGTGCGGCACGTGGAGTTGCTCTCCCTGGCGCCCGCGCGCCTGATGCTCGTGCTGATCACGGACACCGGGCGGGTCGAGCAGCGCATGGTGGACTGCCCGGCGCCCTTCGGGGAGGCGTCCCTCGCGGATCTGCGCGCGCGGCTCAACAGCCGGGTCGCGGGGCGCCGGTTCTCGGACGTCCCGAGCCTGGTCGAGGATCTGCCGGAAGCCTTCGAGGCCGAGGACCGCGGTACGGTCTCCACCGTGCTCTCCACTCTGCTGGAGACGCTGGTCGAGGAGAACGAGGAGCGGCTGATGATCGGCGGCACCGCCAATCTCACCCGCTTCGGGCACGACTTCCCCCTCATGATCCGGCCCGTCCTGGAGGCTCTCGAGGAGCAGGTCGTGCTCCTCAAGCTGCTCGGCGAGGCGAAGGATCCGGGCGTGACCGTCCGTATCGGTCATGAGAACGCCCACGAAGGACTCAACTCCACGTCCGTCGTGTCGGTGGGCTACGGTTCGGGCGGCGAGGCGGTTGCCAAGCTCGGCGTGGTCGGACCGACCCGCATGGACTACCCGGGAACGATGGGAGCGGTACGCGCAGTGGCACGGTACGTCGGACAGATCCTGGCGGAGTCGTAGGTGGCCACGGACTACTACGCCGTACTCGGCGTACGCCGCGACGCGTCCCAGGACGAGATCAAGAAGGCGTTCCGGAGGCTCGCCCGCGAGCTGCACCCGGACGTCAACCCCGATCCGAAGACCCAGGAGCGGTTCAAGGAGATCAACGCCGCCTACGAGGTGCTGTCGGACCCGCAGAAGAAGCAGGTCTACGACCTCGGCGGCGACCCCCTCTCGCAGGCCGGCGGCGCCGGCGCGGGCGGCTTCGGCGCGGGTGGCTTCGGGAACTTCTCGGACATCATGGACGCGTTCTTCGGTACGGCGTCGCAGCGCGGTCCGCGCTCGCGCACCCGCCGGGGCCAGGACGCGATGATCCGCATCGAGGTCGAGCTGGACGAGGCCGCGTTCGGTACGACCAAGGACATCCAGGTCGACACGGCGGTCGTCTGCAACACCTGCAACGGCGAGGGCGCGGCCCCCGGCACCACGGCCCAGACGTGTGACATGTGCCGCGGCCGCGGTGAGGTGTCGCAGGTCACCCGGTCCTTCCTGGGCCAGGTCATGACCTCCCGGCCCTGCCCCCAGTGCCAGGGCTTCGGCACCGTCGTCCCGACCCCGTGCCCCGAGTGCGCGGGCGACGGCCGGGTCCGCTCCCGGCGCACCCTGACCGTGAAGATCCCGGCCGGTGTGGACAACGGCACGCGGATCCAGCTCGCGGGCGAGGGCGAGGTCGGTCCCGGCGGCGGCCCCGCCGGCGACCTGTACGTCGAGATCCACGAGCTGCCGCACTCGACCTTCCAGCGCCGCGGCGACGACCTGCACTGCACGGTCACCATCCCGATGACGGCGGCGGCCCTCGGCACGAAGGTGCCGCTGGAGACCCTCGACGGCATGGAGGAGGTCGACATCCGCCCGGGCACCCAGTCCGGCCAGTCGATCCCGCTGCACGGGCGCGGCGTCACCCATCTGCGCGGCGGCGGCCGGGGCGACCTCATCGTCCACGTCGAGGTCACGACCCCGACCAAGCTCGACCCCGAGCAGGAGCGCGTCCTGCGCGAGCTGGCCAAGCTGCGCGGCGAGGAACGGCCCCAGGGCCAGTTCCAGCCGGGTCAGCAGGGTCTGTTCTCGCGGCTGAAGGACGCGTTCAACGGGCGCTGACGGGGTCCGTTCCGGCGGCGGAGCCGGGTCTGCGTGCGGTGCGTGCGTGGTGGTCTGCCGGGGGGCCGGGGGTCGTCCCCCCGGGTGGACACGGTCAGCCGGGTCAGCGGGGTCCGTTCTCGCGGCTGAAGGACGCGTTCGACGGGCGCTGATCGACGCGTTCGACGGGCGCCGGCCGACGGGTCCGACCGGCGCTGACAGGGTCCGTCGGCAGGGCTTCGGGGTGCTGGTGCTCCTGGCGTATGCCGACGGAAGCCCGGATTCGGACTTGTGCGGGGGACGTGGCAACATTCGCTCATGTCCTCCGCACTGACCGATCTCTTCCCCTACCCGATCGTGCAGGCGCCCATGGCGGGCGGCGTCTCCGTGCCGCAGCTCGCCGCCGCGGTCTGCGAGGCGGGAGGGCTGGGATTCCTGGCCGCCGGGTACAAGACCGCGGACGGGATGTACCAGGAGATCAAGCAGCTGCGGGGGCTGACCGCCCGCCCGTTCGGCGTCAACCTCTTCATGCCGCAGCCGGAGACGGCCGACCCCTCGGCCGTCGGCGTCTACGCCCATCAGCTGGCCGGTGAGGCGGCCTGGTACGAGACCGAGCTCGGCGACCCCGACTGCGGCCGGGACGACGGCTACGACACCAAGCTCGCGGTACTGCTGGACAACCCGGTGCCCGTGGTGTCGTTCCACTTCGGCGTGCCGAGCCGCGAGGTCGTCGACTCGCTCCACCGCGTCGGCACGTTCACCCTCGTCACGGCGACCACCGCCGACGAGGCCCGGGCCGTCGAGCAGGCCGGCGCCGACGCGGTGATCGCGCAGGGCGTCGAGGCCGGCGGACACCAGGGCACCCACCGCGACCACCCGGAGACCGGCGGCGCCGGGATCGGGCTGCTGTCGCTGGTCGCCCAGATCCGGGAGACGGTGAGCCTGCCCGTCGTCGCCGCCGGCGGCATCATGCGCGGCGCCCAGATCGCCGCGGTGCTGGCGGCCGGCGCGAGCGCGGCCCAGCTGGGCACCGCGTTCCTCGCCACCCCGGAGTCCGGCGCGCACGCCCTGCACAAGCAGGCGCTGACCAACCCGCTGTTCGTCCGCACCGAACTGACCCGCGCCTTCTCCGGCCGCCCCGCCCGCGGCCTGGTCAACCGCTTCCTGCGCGAGCACGGTCCGTACGCCCCCGCCGCCTACCCCGAGGTGCACCACCTCACCGCGCCGCTGCGCAAGGCCGCGGCGAAGGCGGGCGACGCGCAGGGCATGGCGCTGTGGGCGGGACAGGGGCACCGGTTGGCCCGGGAGCTGCCCGCGGGGCAGCTGGTGGAGGTGCTGGCCGCCGAACTCGCGTCCGCGGGGACAGCGTTGTCGCAGTACGTGACGGGAGGTACCGGCCGATGACGGCTCCGGTGTTCGTGGTCGACTCGCTCCGGCCCGGGGACCTGCCCGGCGGTGAGTACGTCCTCGAGGGTCCCGAGGGACGGCACGCCGTCTCCGTGAAGCGGCTGCGGCCCGGCGAGGACGTCGTCCTCACCGACGGACGCGGACGCTGGGCCGAGGGCGTGGTGAAGGCCGCCGAGGGCAAGGACCGCCTGGTCGTGACCGACCTGGAGAGCGTCCACGAGGAGCCGTCGGAACAGCCCCGCGTCACCGTCGTCCAGGCGCTGCCCAAGGGCGACCGCGGTGAGCTGGCCGTCGAGACGATGACCGAGGTCGGTGTCGACGCGATCGTGCCGTGGGCGGCGTCCCGCTGCATCACCCAGTGGAAGGGCGACCGCGGTCTGAAGGCGCTCGGCAAGTGGCGGGCGACGGCCCGGGAGGCCGGCAAGCAGTCCCGCCGGGTCCGCTTTCCCGACGTCGCGGACGCGGCGAGCAGCAAGCAGGTTGCGTCACTTCTGGCCGACGCGGCCTTCGCCGCCGTGCTCCACGAGAGCGGCGAGGAGCCGCTGGCCGCCGCCGAACTCCCCGCGTCCGGCGACATCGTGCTGGTCGTCGGCCCCGAAGGAGGCGTGTCACCGGAGGAGTTGGCGCTCTTCGCCGAGGCCGGCGCGAAGCCCTACCGCCTGGGCCGCAGCGTGCTGCGCACCTCCACCGCGGGCACCGCGGCGACCGCCGTCCTCCTGGCCCGCACCGGCCGCTGGTCCTGACGGCGCCGGTCAGCCGTCCGCCGCGCGGGCGGCGGCGACCGCCGCGAACAGCTCCCACCCGTCCAGCTCCGCGGACCGGCCGAGCAGACCCCGTCGGCCCGCCTCGTCGACGAAGGCCCGTACGACACCGGGTTCGTGCAGGTTGAGCGACTCGTCCCCCACGGCCACGCAGCCCGAGGGCAGGAACCCGTCGGGGACGAACCGGCCCTCGCCGCCCCGGAACAGCAGGCGGGTCCGCGTCCCGTCCCGGGACAGGGTGAGCACCTCCTGGCAGGGTTCCGTGACGCTGTGCCGGTGACGCACCGACCACACGTAGGTGGTGGTCTCGTCCACGACGAGCCTTCTGAGCCGGCGTCCGCTGCGCATCCGCCCACGGTAGTGAGGAGTGGCCGTATGCGCCCTACCGCGAGCCCCGCACCGGTGGCAGGCTGCCCTCCATGGGGGCATTGAGGCGGATTTGGCGTATCCCGAACATCGTGAGCATCCCGAGGACGCGGGGCGGCCGGCGCGTGGTGCCGGTGGCCGTCGGCGCCGTGGTCGCCGTCGGCGGACTCGTCGCCTGCGACCCGGGCGGACTCAGCTCCGCGTCCGTGGCGTACACGACCGACCAGACCGTGACCCGTGAACTCGACCGGCGTGACGCCGGGGTGCGGTGGCTCACCTGCACCGCCTCCTTCGAGGGCGACGGCGCCACCGCGTCGGCGGGCGAGGACACCGTCGCCTCGGTCGACTGCGAGGGCAAGACGGACGACGGTAAGGACATCACCGTCCACGGCAAGGTCACCCGCGTCGTCAACGGCGCCTGCGTGCGCGGCGACCTGACGGCCGAGGTGGGCGGCAAGGAGTGGTTCCGCGTCAAGGGACTGGGGAACTGCGACGCCAGGACCACCCCGCCCGCGAACCGGCCCACCCAGGACCGGCCGGGCCCCACGGTCACCGTCACCCGGACCATCTGGTGCCCGGACGATCCGCACTGCCGGCCGGTGGAGGGCAAGTAGCCCGCCCGGCACCGCCGTCGCCCTCCCGTGCGCCTGGGCGGGAAGTGATCCGAACCCCTGTCGATCGACCCCCGCCCCTGCATAGGCTGTGCGGGTGACTCAGCCCGCAGCGCCTGCCTACCTCCGCTTTCCGCACCCGCACGGCGAGTTGGTCGCCTTCACCGCCGAGGACGACGTGTGGCTCGCCCCGCTCGACGGCGGCCGGGCCTGGCGGGTCAGCGCCGACAACGTGCCGGTGAACCACCCGCGCATCTCGCCCGACGGCACCACCGTCGCCTGGACGTCCACCCGCGACGGCGCCCCCGAGGTGCACATCGCCCCCGTCGACGGCGGCCCGGCGAAACGCCTCACGCACTGGGGCAGCCCGAGGACCCAGGTGCGCGGCTGGACCCCGGAAGGACAGGTCCTCGCCCTCAGCACCTACGGCGAGGCGAGCCTGCGCCGCAGCTGGGCCCGCGCCGTCCCGCTGGACGGCGGACCCGCCGCCACCCTGCCGTACGGGCCCGTCGGCGACGTCGCGTACGGCCCGCACACCGTGCTGCTGTCCGCGCCGATGGGCCGCGAGGCCGCCTGGTGGAAGCGGTACCGGGGCGGCACGGCGGGCAAGCTGTGGATCGACGCCGAGGACGACGGCGAGTTCGTCCGGCTGCACAGCGACCTCGACGGCAACATCGAGTACCCGTTCTGGGCCGGCGAGCGGATCGCCTTCCTCTCCGACCACGAGGGCACCGGCGCCCTCTACTCCTCCCTCGCCGACGGCTCCGACCTGCGCCGGCACACCCCCCTCGACGGCTTCTACGCCCGGCACGCCGCGACCGACGGCGCCCGCGTCGTCTACTCGTCCGCCGGTGAACTGTGGACGCTGGACGACCTGGACGGCGCCGAGCCGCGCCGGCTCGACATCCGGCTCGGCGGTTCGCGCGCCGACCTCCAGGCCTACCCGGTCAACGCCGCCCGCTGGTTCGGCTCCGGGTCCCCCGACCACACCGCCCGCGGCAGCGCCGTCGCGGTGCGCGGCGGCGTCCACTGGGTCACCCACCGCTCCGGTCCGGCCCGCGCCCTCGCGGCGACGCCCGGCGTACGCACCCGACTGCCGCGCACCTTCCGCGCCGACGGCGAGGAGTGGGTGGTGTGGGTGACGGACGCCGAGGGCGACGACGCCCTGGAGTTCGCGCCGGCCACCGGCCTCGCGCCCGGCGCCACGCCGCGCCGCCTCGCCGCCGGACAGCTCGGCCGGGTCCTGGGCCTGGCCATGGCACCCGACGGCAGCCGGGCCGCCGTCGCCTCGCACGACGGGCGTGTCCTGCTCGTCGAGCGCGAGACCGGAGAGGTCCGCGAGGTCGACCGCAGCGACAACGGCGACGCCTCCGGCCTCGTCTTCTCGCCCGACTCCGCCTGGCTCGCCTGGTCCCACCCCGGCCCCGACCCGCTGCGCCAGCTCAAACTCGCCAACACCACCGACCTGTCGGTGAGCGAGGCGACCCCGCTGCGCTTCCGGGACTACTCGCCCGCCTTCACCCTGGACGGCAAGCACCTCGCCTTCCTCTCCACCCGCTCCTTCGACCCGGTCTACGACGAGCACGTCTTCGACCTGGCCTTCGTCGAGGGCGCCCGCCCGTACCTGATCACGCTGGCCGCGACCACCCCGTCGCCCTTCGGCCCGCAGCGCCACGGCCGACCCTTCGAGACCCCGGACCGCGAGGAGACCCCCGACAGCGAGGGCACCCCGACCACCCGGATCGACATCGAGGGCCTCGCCGACCGCATCGTGCCCTTCCCGGTGGAGGCCGCCCGCTACTCCCGGCTGCGCGCCGCCAAGGACGGCGTCCTGTGGCTGCGCCACCCGGTCATCGGCGTCCTCGGCGCCTCCCGCGCCAACCCGGACGACCCCGATCCGCACACCGAGCTGGAGCGCTACGACCTCGCCCAGCAGCGCGTCGAGCACCTCGCGGGCGACGCCGACCACTACGAGGTCAGCGGCGACGGCAAGCGGGTGCTGCTGTGGACCGACGGACGGCTCAAGGTCGTCCCCAGCGACCGGCGGGCCTCCGGCGACGAGGACAGCGACACCAACATCACCGTCGACCTGGGCCGGGTCCGGCAGACCGTCGAACCGGCCGCCGAGTGGCGCCAGATGTTCGACGAGACCGGCCGCATCATGCGGGACAACTTCTGGCGGCCCGACATGAACGGCGTCGACTGGGACGGCGTCCTCGACCGCTACCGCCCCGTCCTGGACCGCCTCGCCACCCACGACGACCTGGTCGACCTCCTGTGGGAGGTGCACGGCGAGCTCGGCACCTCGCACGCCTACGTCACCCCGCGCGGCGGCCACGGCGGCGGCGCCCGGCAGGGCCTGCTCGGCGCCGACCTCTCCCGCCACGAGGACGGCACCTGGCGCATCGACCGCGTCCTGCCCTCGGAGACCTCCGACCCCCAGGCCCGCTCCCCGCTCGCCGCGCCCGGCGTCGCGGTGCGCGCCGGTGACGCGATCGTCGCGGTCGCCGGACAGCCCGTCGACCCGGTCACCGGGCCAGGGCCGCTGCTCGTCGGCACGGCCGGCAAGCCGGTCGAGCTGACCGTCTCCCCGGCCGGCGGCGGCGAGCTGCGGCACGCCGTCGTCGTCCCCCTCGCCGACGAGGAGCCCCTGCGCTACCACGCCTGGGTCGCCGACCGCCGCGCCCACGTCCACGAGAGGTCCGGCGGCCGGCTCGGCTACCTCCACGTGCCCGACATGGTCGGCTCCGGCTGGGCCCAGCTCCACCGCGACCTGCGCGTCGAGGTGGCCCGGGAGGGCCTGGTCGTCGACGTGCGCGAGAACCGCGGCGGACACACCTCCCAGCTCGTCGTGGAGAAGCTGGCCCGGCGCATCGTCGGCTGGGACCTGCCGCGCGGCATGCGGCCGTCCAGCTATCCGCAGGACGCGCCCCGCGGCCCGGTCGTCGCCGTCGCCAACGAGTTCTCCGGCTCCGACGGCGACATCGTGAACGCAGCGATCAAGGCGCTCGGCATCGGGCCGGTCGTCGGCACCCGCACCTGGGGCGGCGTCGTCGGCATCGACAGCCGCTACCGGCTGGTCGACGGGACGCTGATCACGCAGCCGAAGTACGCGTTCTGGCTGGAGGGGTACGGGTGGGGCGTGGAGAACCACGGCGTCGACCCGGACGTGGAGGTTCCGCAGCGCCCGCAGGATCACGCGGCGGGGCGCGACCCCCAGCTGGACGAGGCCATCCGACTGGCACTGGAGGCGCTGGAGGCGACACCGGCGAAGACACCCCCGACTCTGCCGTAGCCGCTGGCGCTCGCAGCCGTCGTAGCTGCGGGCAGTCGTGCCGCCCCAGGCGGCGCGGTTGCCCGCGGCTTGACGGATAGCATGCCCCCAGAAGATCACCACCGTAAGGAGCGCCCATGCCCGGCGAGCCACAGGACGACTGCCTGTTCTGCAAGATCGTCGCGGGTCACATCCCGGCGACGATCGTCCGCGAGACGGACACCACCGTCGCGTTCCGCGACATAAACCCCCAGGCACCCACCCACGTCCTGGTGATCCCCAAGGCGCACTACCGGGACGCCGCCGCCCTCGCCGCCGGCGCCCCGGAACTCGCCGCGGACGTGCTGCGCGAGACCCGGGCCGTCGCCGACGACGAGAAGCTGGACAGCTACCGCATCGTCTTCAACACCGGCACCGGCGCCGGCCAGACCGTCTGGCACGCCCACGCCCACGTCCTCGGCGGCCGCGGCCTCGAATGGCCCCCCGGATAACCCGGCGCGACCACGATGTCCGTACGTGAACTCGTCGTCCTCGGCACCGCCAGTCAGGTACCGACGCGGCACCGCAACCACAACGGCTACCTGCTGCGCTGGGACGGCGAGGGCATCCTGTTCGACCCCGGCGAGGGCACGCAGCGCCAGATGCTGCGCGCCGGGGTCGCCGCCCACGACCTGAACCGGATCTGCGTCACGCACTTCCACGGCGACCACAGCCTCGGTCTCGCCGGCGTCATCCAGCGCATCAACCTGGACCGCGTCCCGCACGAGGTCACCGCCCACTACCCGCGCTCCGGGCAGCGCTTCTTCGACCGCCTGCGGTACGCCACCGCCTACCGCGAGACGGTCGCCCTCACCGAGGCGCCGGTCGACGCGGACGGGCCCCTTGCGGTCACCCCCGCCTACACGCTGGACGCCCGCAGGCTCTCGCACCCCGTCGAGTCGTACGGCTACCGGCTCACCGAACCCGACGGCCTGCGCATGCTGCCCGAGCGTCTGGCCGCGCACGGCATCAAGGGCCCCGACGTGGGCCGCATCCAGCGCGAGGGCGCGCTGAACGGCGTATCGCTGGACGAGGTCAGCGAGGTCCGCCGCGGCCAGCGGTTCGCGTTCGTCATGGACACCCGGCTCTGCGCGGGGGTGCACGAGCTGGCCGAGGGCTGTGACCTGCTGGTCATCGAGTCGACGTTCCTCGACGAGGACGAGGAGCTGGCCTCCGACCACGGCCACCTCACCGCCGGGCAGGCGGCTCGGGTCGCCCGGGATGCGGGCGTACGGCACCTGGTCCTCACCCACTTCAGTCAGCGCTATGCGGACCCGGAGGAGTTCGAACGGCAGGCACGGGCCGCCGGTTACGACGGTGAGCTGACCGTGGCCCACGACCTACTGAGAGTCCCGGTTCCGAAACGTCGGTGAAACCGCCGTACCATGCTCTGATGCCCCTGCCCATAGCTGAACTGCACCTCCATATCGAAGGCACCCTGGAGCCGGAGCTGGCCTTCGAGCTGGCCGCCCGCAACGGTGTCGCCCTGCCCTACGCGGACACGGACGCCCTGCGCGAGGCGTACCGGTTCGAGGACCTCCAGTCCTTCCTGAACCTGTACTACGAGCTCATGGCCGTCCTGCGCACCGAGCGGGACTTCGAGGACCTCGCGAACGCCTACCTGGCCCGCGCCGCCGCGCAGGGCGTACGGCACGCGGAGATCTTCTTCGACCCGCAGGCGCACCTCGCCCGGGGCGTGGAGATGGGCACGGTCGTGGAGGGCCTGTGGCGTGCGCTGGGCCGCAGCCGGGAGAACCACGGCGTCTCCACCCGGCTGATCATGTGCTTCCTGCGCGACGATTCCGCCGAGTCGGCCCTGGAGACCCTCCACGAGGCGAAGCCGTACCTGGACCGCATCATCGGCGTCGGCCTGGACTCCGCCGAGGTCGGCCACCCGCCGGTGAAGTTCCGCGAGGTGTACGAGGCCGCCGCCGCCCTCGGGCTGCGCCGTGTCGCGCACGCGGGCGAGGAGGGGCCGCCGGAGTACGTCACCGAGGCCCTGGACGTGCTCGGCGTCGAGCGGATCGACCACGGTCTGCGCTCGATGGAGGACCCGGCGCTGGTCGAGCGGCTGGTGCGCGACCGCGTCCCGCTGACCCTGTGCCCGCTGTCCAACGTGCGGCTCCGCACGGTCGACACCCTCGCCGACCACCCGCTGCCCGCCATGCTCGACGCCGGGCTGATGTGCACGGTCAACTCCGACGACCCCGCCTACTTCGGCGGCTACGCGGGCGACAACCTCGACGCCGTGCGCGCCGCGCTCGGCCTGACCGACGAGCGGCTGCGGGAGCTGGCCCGCAACTCCTTCCTCGCCTCCTTCCTGGAGGACGACGAGGAGCTGCGGGCGCGCTGCCTGGCCGAGGTGGAGGCGTACGCGTTCCCGACGGTGTAGGACTCAGCCCGTCCCGGACCCCGGTGTGGCCGCCGCCGCCCGGGGTCCCGCCGTGTCGTAGGCGCGCTGCACCGGCACGGCCCGGGCGTCCATGTCGATCTCCACGACCGGCTGTTCCATGGCGCCGACCTCGGGAACGGCACCGCTGGGCGTGCCGGTGGCGGCGGCGACCAGGGCGGCCGGGGTGCCGCCGCGGCGGCGGATCGCGCCGGGCAGCAGCGGGCGCCCGCCGGTGTGCAGGGCGACGGCCGTCATCGGCACGGCGGCCAGCAGCAGGCCGGCGCCGAGGACCAGGCCCATGCCCGCGTAACCGGCCTGCGCCGAGAGCACACTGCCGGTCAGCGGTCCGGCCGCCGTGCCCAGCGAGGACGCCGACCCGACGAGCACCGCCCACCGGCCGCGCGGGTCGAGCGAGGCGGCGAGGCCGATCAGGTACGACAGGACGACCGGGTACAGCGTGTTCCAGGCGATCTCCCCGGTCGCGAACGTCGCGGGGGTGGTCGCGGACGCGCTCACCGCGATGCAGCCCGCGATCAGCACCGTGCCCGCGCCGATGGGCATCGCCCGTCCCAGCCGCGGCCCGAGCGCGCCGGCCACCAGGACGCCGACCAGTCCCGCGCCCAGGGCGACGGCGAAGACGACCCCGAGGGTGGCGTCGCCCAGACCGGCCTGGGTCAGCCCGATCCGGCCGCTGACGCCCCACAGGGAGTTCTGCGCGAGGGACCAGCACAGCACGGTGGCGGCGAGGACCAGTCCCGAGCGGCGGCGGGGGAGCGGAGGGGTGGGGTCCGTGTCGTGCGCGGCCGGTGACGTGGCCGCCCCGCCCGGCAGGCGCCGGGTCAACGGCCACACCGCGAGGGCGGTCAGGGCGATCGCGGCCAGCGGCAGGCCGTGCGCCCGGCCGAGGTGCGGCACCGTCAGATACACCGCGCCGGCCAGCGCGGACACGGTCAGCAGGCCCAGGGTGGAGGCGCGGTGGGGGTCGCGCTCGGCGGCGATTCGGGTGGCGGCGACCGTGGTGGCGGTGCCCGACCCGAAACCGCCGAGGACCGCGCCGGCGACGACGGCCGGGACGGCGGTGGTGAGCGCGGCGGAGCCGTAGCCGACGACGGCCAGGACGAGCCCGAACCGGGCCAGCGTCCGGGCGCCGATCCGCTGCACCCGGGAGGCGAGCAGGAAGCCCGCGGTCGCCGAACTCAGCAGCAGCGCGCTGCCGACGGCGCCCGCCTGCGTGGCGGTCAGCGGCAGGCCGGTGTCCAGTCTGCCGACGGTGGTGGGGAGCAGGTAGGGAGGAAGGTACCCGGCCGTGAAAAGGGCGACGAGGGGCCAGGGAGTGGTGCGGGGGGCGAACACGGGCGTTCCCAGGGCATGCGAAAGGAAGGGGGGAGGGGGAGGGGGCGACGACCGTCGACGGACAGGAACGCGCGCGCAATTTGTATCAAGCGCGGGGTGGCGGGAAACAGGCGAGGGGGTGTGATCCGAACCACACCTGCGTTTGGGGTTCGAGCGACCGGGTAGGAGGGCGCGTCACCGCCAGTGGACCGAGCCGCCTCCGGCCGGAATAGTCGCCTCCACCTTGGCCCGGATCTCCCGCATCACCGCGACGATCCGCGCCTCGTGATCAGGCGTCAGGCGGGCCACCGGCACCGAGCAGCTGATGGCGTCCAGGGCCGGGACGTCGTAGCGCAGCGCGAAGCCGAAGCCGACGATTCCCGTCACGCCCTCCTCGCGGTCGACGGAGTAGCCGCGCTCCCGGATCTCGGCGAGGTCGGCCGCCAGGGAGTCCCGGCCGGCGTGCGTGTTCGGGGTCAACACCTCGTAGGGGCCCTCGGGCAGTTCCGTGTCCGGCCGCTCCGCCAGCAGTGCCTTGCCGAGGGCGCCCACGTGGGCGGGCAGCCGGCGCCCCACCCTGCTGATGGTGCGCAGGTACTCGTGCGACTCCCGGGTCGCCAGGTAGGCCACGTCGTGCCCGTCGAGCCGCCCCAGGTGGATCGTCTCGCCCAGCGCCTCGGACGCCTCGTCGAGGTACGGCCGCACCACCCGCACCCGGGGGTCGGAGTCGAGGTAACCGGTGCCCGTGAGCAGGGCGTGGATGCCGATGCCGTACAGCGAGCCGGTGACGTCGGTGCGCACCCAGCCGCGCGAGATCAGGGTCTGGAGCAGCGCGTACATCGAGCTGCGCGGCACGCCCAGCTCGTCCGCCAGCTCCTGGAGCCGGGCCGGACGGTCCCCGCGCGCGGCCAGCACCTCCAGCAGCTCGACCGTGCGCGCCGCCGACTTCACCTCGCGGACGCCGCCCGCCGCGCCCCCTGTCTCCGACATGTGCCGATCGTAGACGGACGTCGCCGACCCATTGACGACTCCCGTCCGCCTATCTAATCTCCATCTTCATACATGGATGACGTCTACATACGGAGACAGCGATGGTGAGCGTGGGTTCCGACACCGGCACCGACCCCGTGACGGCGGTGGTCCGGCGGTTGCGGGAGGGGATGGCGGACAGGGTGCTGTCCTTCCCCCTGACGAGCTTCCGCGACGACGGGTCACTCGACCCCGACGGCTACCGGGCCTACGTCGCCGAACGCGTCGCCGCCGGTCCCGGCGCGGTCTTCCCCGCCTGCGGCACCGGTGAGTTCTTCTCCCTCGACGAGGACGAGTACCGCCGGGTCGTCACCATCGCCGTCGAGGAGACGGCCGGCCGGGTGCCCGTCGTCGCCGGCGCCGGATACGGCTGGGCGCAGGCCCTCCGCTTCGCGCGCATCGCCGAGGACGCCGGCGCCGACGCCCTCCTCGTCATGCCGCACTACCTCACCGCGGCCCCGCAGGAGGGCCTGGCCGCCCAGCTGGAGCGGATCGCCGCCGGCACCCGGCTCCCGCTGATCGCCTACCAGCGCGGCCAGGTCACCTACACCGCCGAGTCGGTCCGGCGCATCGCCCGCATCCCTGGTGTCATCGGCCTCAAGGACGGCCACGGCGACCTCGACCGCCTCCAGCGCATGGTCCTCGCCGCCCCCGAGGACTTCCTGTTCTTCAACGGCGCCGCCACCGCCGAGGTCCAGGCCCGCGCCTACGCCGCCGTCGGCGTCCCGGCCTACTCCTCCGCCGTGCACGCCTTCGCCCCCGAGATCGCGAACGCCTTCCTCGCCGCCCTGCGCGACGGCGACCGCGGCACCGTCGACAAGCTGCTGCGCGACTTCTACGTGCCCCTCGTCGAACTGCGCGACCGCGTCCCCGGATACGCCGTGTCCCTCGTGAAGGCCGCGGCCCGGCTGCGCGGCTGCCCGGTCGGTCCGGTGCGCGCCCCGCTCACCGACCCGTCGGCCGCCGACCTGGCCGCACTCAAGACCCTGCTCACCGCCGGACTCGCCCTCGTAGGAGCCGCCCTGTGAACCTCACCATCACCGACGTCCGTCTGACGCCGATCCTCGTCGCCGACCCGCCGCTGCTCAACACCCAGGGCGTCCACCAGCCGTACACCCCCCGCCTGATCGTCGAGGTGGAGACCGCCGACGGGATCACCGGCGTCGGCGAGACCTACGGCGACGCCAAGTACCTCGAACTGGCCCGCCCCTTCGCCGACAAGCTGCTCGGGCGTCAGGTGAGCGACCTCAACGGCCTGTTCACCACGGCCGACGAGGTCGCCGTCGACTCCTCCCGGGTCTCCGGCCAGGTCGACGTCGGCGGCCTGCGCGGCGTCCAGACCGCCGACAAGCTGCGCCTGTCCGTCGTCTCCGGCTTCGAGGTCGCCTGCCTCGACGCCCTCGGCAAGGCGCTCGGCCTGCCCGTGCACGCGCTGCTGGGCGGCAAGGTCCGCGACGCCGTCGAGTACAGCGCCTACCTGTTCTACAAGTGGGCCGGCCACCCCGAGGGCGTGGCGTGCGAGCAGGACGACTGGGGCGCCGCCCTCGACCCGGCGGGCGTCGTGGCCCAGGCCCGCGCCTTCACCGAGCGGTACGGCTTCACCTCCTTCAAGCTCAAGGGCGGCGTCTTCCCGCCCGAGGAGGAGATCGCCGCGATCAAGGCCCTCGCCGAGGCCTTCCCCGGGCACCCCCTGCGCCTGGACCCCAACGGCGCCTGGTCCGTGGAGACGTCCCTCGAGGTCGCCGCGGAACTCGGTGACGTCCTGGAGTACCTGGAGGACCCCGCGCTCGGCACCCCGGCGATGGCCGAGGTCGCCGCGAAGACCGGCGTGCCGCTCGCCACCAACATGTGCGTGACGACGTTCGCCGAGATCCAGGAGGCGTTCACCGAGGGCGCCGTCCAGGTCGTGCTCTCCGACCACCACTACTGGGGCGGGCTGCGCAACACCCAGCAACTCGCCGCCGTCTGCCGCACCTTCGGGGTCGGCGTCTCCATGCACTCCAACACCCACCTGGGCATCAGCCTCGCCGCCATGACCCACGTGGCCGCCACCGTCCCGAACCTCCACCACGCCTGCGACTCCCACTACCCCTGGCAGTCCGAGGACGTGCTCACCGAACGGCTCACCTTCGACGGCGGCAAGGTCACCGTCTCCGACGCCCCCGGCCTCGGCGTCGAACTCGACCGCGACCGGCTGGAGTTCCTCCACCGCCGCTGGCTCGACGACGACGGCACCCTCCGCGACCGCGACGACGCGGCGGCGATGCGGGTCGCCGACCCTCAGTGGGTCACCCCGTCCGTGCCGCGTTGGTGAAACCCGTTCCCTCCTCCCCCTTCCCTGCCACGACCGGAGCCGCTCGTGTCCGCAGCAGTCCCCGAGGCGCATCCCCCCGCCGTACAGTCCGCCGTCCGCAAGATCTTCCGCCGCGTGGTCCCCCTGTTCTTCGTCATGTTCGTGGCGAACTACATGGACCGCGTCAACCTCGGCTTCGCCCAGGACGAACTGAGGGCCGACGTGGGGCTGTCGGCCGCCGCGTTCGGACTGGGCGCCGGCATCTTCTTCATCGCGTACGCCCTCTTCGAGGTCCCCTCCAACATCCTGATGGAGCGGTTCGGGGCGAAGGTGTGGCTCACCCGCATCATGATCAGCTGGGGCGTCGTCGCCACCGCGATGGCCTTCGTCGACAGCGTGGAGATGTTCTACGCCCTGCGCTTCCTGCTCGGCGTCGCCGAGGCCGGCTTCTTCCCGGCCGTCATCTACTACTTCAGCCGCTGGCTGCCCGACTCCCACCGGGG
Organism: Streptomyces flaveolus; assembly: GCF_014648815.1. Classification (GTDB taxonomy): domain Bacteria; phylum Actinomycetota; class Actinomycetes; order Streptomycetales; family Streptomycetaceae; genus Streptomyces; species Streptomyces flaveolus. Next base: position 69,696 of record NZ_BMRV01000001.1, read on the forward strand.
CCGCGCCACCTCGGTCTTCCTGATGGGTTCCGGCACGGCGACCGTCATCGTCGGTCCCGTCTCCGGCGCGCTGCTGGAGATGCACGGCGTCTGGGGCCACTCCGGCTGGCAGTGGATGTTCTTCGTGGAGGGCGTCTTCTCCGTCGTCCTCGGCTTCGTCGTCTACCGCTTCCTGGACTCCGGGGTCGAGCAGGCGACCTGGCTGACCGACGAGGAGAAGACCGGCCTCATCGCCGTCATCGACGCCGAACAGGACGAGCGGGACGCGCGGCGCGGTGAGAAGGCGGCGAAGGTCTCCCGCTGGAAGCTCCTCGCCGACCCGCAGATGCTGCTCTTCCTGTGGATCTACTTCGCCATCAACGTCGCCCTGTACGCGGTGACGTTCTGGCTGCCCTCGATCGTGGACGACATCGGCGGCCTGAGCGACTTCCAGGTGGGGCTGCTGACGTCCGTGCCGTGGCTGTGCGCGATCGGCGCCCTGTACGTCAGCGGGCGGATCTCCGACCGCATCGGCAAGCGCCGGCCCGTCCTGATCACGCTGCTCGTCCTCGGCGGCTGCGGCACCCTGCTGGCCGTGTTCGTCTCGCCCTGGGCCGGGCTGGGCGCGCTGTGCGTGGCCGCGATGGGCTTCAAACCGGCCTCCCCGGTCTTCTGGACCATCCCGCAGAGCTATCTCGACGCCCGGGCCGCGGCCCCCGGCATCGCGCTGATCAACTCCATCGGCAACCTCGGCGGCTTCGTCGCCCCCACTGCCTTCGGGATCATCGAGGACTCGACCGGTTCCACCGAGGGCGGCCTGGTCGGGCTCACCGTCGTCGGCTTCCTGGCCGCGCTCAGCGTGCTGCTGGTGCGGGGCGGCGGACGCAACGACCGGGTCCGCACCCGACCGGCGAGGAAACCGGCCGGCACGGCACCGGAGACGACCCCCGGCGCGGCCCGGACCAGCCACCCGGGGCCCGCGACGGCCTGACACCCACGGCGCGATCGCCGCCGGGTTGTCGGCGGCGTGGTGCACACTGGCCTGATCCGCACCATGCCAGGGAGCGCACCGTGACAGCGTCCACCGTGTCCGCGGCGTCCGACGGGACCGTCATGACCGCCGTGTCCGCCGACGAGAGAACACATCGCCACCTGCAGGACGAGGGATCGCACCGACACCCACAGGTCGACCCCCTGGCCGCCCTGCGCACCCCGCAGGACCCGCCCTGGGACGTGTATCTCACCGGCACCGTCTTCCTCGACGTCATCTTCACCGGGCTCGACTCCGCCCCGGTGCGCGGGACCGAGTCCTGGGCACGCGGGATGGGGTCGAGCCCGGGAGGCGTGGCCAACATGGCGACCGCGCTGGCCCGCCTCGGCCTGCGTACCTCGCTGGCGGCGGCGTTCGGCGACGACCACTACGGCGACTACTGCTGGGACGCGCTCGCCCGGGGCGAGGGCATCGACCTGACCCCCTCGCGCACCGTGCCCGGCTGGCACTCGCCGGTCACGGTCTCCATGGCGTACGAGGGGGAGCGCACGATGGTCTCCCACGGTCACGAGCCGCCGCCGGAGGAGTTGTCCCCCGACTGCCCGCCGCGCGCGCGTGCCGCCATCGCCTCCCTGACGCCCGGCGTCCGCGCCCCGTGGACCGCACAGGCCGCAGCCCAGGGCACCCGCATCTTCGCCGACGTCGGCTGGGACGACACCGGCGCGTGGGACCTGGCCGGGCTGGCCGACCTCGCGCACTGCGAGGCGTTCCTGCCGAACGCCGAGGAGGCCATGCGCTACACGGGCGCCACGTGTCCCCGCGCCGCCGCGCACGCCCTGACCGAGCACGTGCCGCTCGCGGTGGTCACCCTCGGCGCGGAGGGCGCCTACGCGGTGGACCGGCGGACGGGGGAGAGCGCCGAGGTACCGGCCATCGCCGTGGAGGCCCTGGACCCGACCGGCGCCGGGGACGTCTTCGTCGCCGGGTTCGTCACCGGCACCCTGGCCGGCTGGCCGCTCGCCGACCGCCTGGCCTTCGCCGGCCTGACCGCCGCCCTCTCCGTCCAGGAGTTCGGCGGTTCCCTGTCGGCGCCGGGCTGGTCCGAGATCGCGACCTGGTGGCGCAAGGTCCAGTCGGTGGAGGGGCAGGACCCGACGGCCCTGCGCCGTTACGCGTTCCTGGCGGACCTGGTCCCGGACGAGCCGGTCAGGCCCTGGCCCCTGCGACGAGCGGTCCCCACCATCGGCTTCCGCCACCCGACCTGACCGCCCGCCCCAAAGGGCACCTCAGAACCCGAGCCGCCGCAGCTGCTTCGGGTCGCGCTGCCAGTCCTTCGCGACCTTGACATGCAGGTCCAGGAAGACGGGGGTGCCCAGCAGGGCCTCGATCTGCTTGCGGGACTTGATGCCGACGTCCTTCAGGCGCTTGCCCTTGGGGCCGATGATGATGCCCTTCTGGCTGGGGCGCTCGATGAAGACGTTGGCGTGGATGTCCAGGAGCGGCTTGTCGGCGGGGCGGTCCTCGCGCGGGAGCATCTCCTCCACGACCACGGCGATGGAGTGCGGCAGCTCGTCGCGCACGCCCTCCAGCGCGGCCTCGCGGATCAGCTCGGCGACCATGACCTGCTCGGGCTCGTCGGTGAGGTCGCCCTCCGGGTAGAGCGCGGGGCCCTCCGGCAGCAGCGGGATCAGCAGGTCGCCGAGGAGGTCCACCTGCTGGTTCGCGGTGGCCGACACCGGGACGATCTCCGCCCAGGTGATGCCCAGCTCCTCGCCGAGCCGGTCGATCGCGATGAGCTGCTCGGCCAGCGTCTTGCCGTCGACCAGGTCCGTCTTCGTGACGATCGCGACCTTCGGGGTCTTCTTGATCCCCGCCAGCTCCTTGGCGATGAAGCGGTCGCCCGGACCGAGCTTCTCGTTCGCCGGCAGGCAGAAGCCGATGACGTCCACCTCGGCCCACGTCGTGCGCACGACGTCGTTCAGCCGCTCGCCCAGCAGCGTGCGCGGCTTGTGCAGCCCTGGGGTGTCCACCAGGATCAGCTGGGCCTCCGGGCGGTGCACGATGCCCCGCACGGTGTGCCGCGTGGTCTGCGGGCGGTTCGAGGTGATCGCCACCTTCTGCCCGACCAGAGCGTTCGTGAGGGTGGACTTGCCCGCGTTGGGGCGGCCCACGAAGCAGGCGAAGCCGGCCCGGTGGACAGCCTCGGCCGGCTTTTCGGATGACTGGGTACCAACGCTCATGGCGCCCATTGTCCCTGATCCCCGGAGCCCCGCCGTACCACCACCGTGTGCGGGCCGGCGGGACGGGCGAGGGTCAGCCCGCGCTCACCGTGTCCCGGACCGTTCCGTCGGGCGCGGCGACCAGCACCGGCGTCCCCGTCCCGCCCAGGTCCCGGACCGCCGCCAGGTCCTCGGCCGACGCCGACTCCGCGTCGGTCACCACGGCCGCCGCCTCCAGCGACTGCGCACCGGACGCCACCGCCATCGCCACCGCCGTCCGCAGGGCGCTGAGCTGCAGGGAGTCCAGGGCGACGGTCCCGGCGACGTACGTACGCCCGGTCTCGTCGCGTACGGCCGCGCCCTCGGGGACGCCGTTGCGGGCGCGGGCGGAGCGGGCCAGGGTGACGATCTTGCGGTCCTCGGGGTCGAGGTCGGTGGTGTCGGTCATGGTCAGAGCATACGGAGGCGCCGCGCCGGTCACCCCGCCACCGGGTACATCGCCCCGCGCCGCCCCTGCGGCGACGCCAGCCACTCCAGCTTCGCGGCGGTGTTCGCCTCGTCCAGCGGCGTGTGCAGCACGATCGTCAGGTCGGGCCGCGCGGGCACCTTCAGGGCCGTCGACTCCACGCACAGCAGCCCGACCAGCGGATGCTCCAGCTCCTTGCGGATCTGCCCGGCGTCCTCGATGTCCCGCTCCTCCCACAGACGGACGAAGTCGGCGCTGTCGTCCCGCAGCTGGGCCAGGACCGCCTGGAACCCCTCGTCGTCGGGACTGGCCGAGCACGCCGCGCGGAACTGGGCGACGACCGTCCGGGCGTTGCGCTCCCAGCTCTGCGAACGGGCCCGGTACAGCGGGTCCGTGAAGAAGTCGACCAGGCAGTTCTGCGTGCTGTCGGGGCGCATGCCCAGCACGATCGCCGCCGCGTCGTTGTACATGACGCAGTTGTAGTACCGGTCCATGATGTGCGCCGGGTACGGCATCCACGTGTCGATCAGCCGTCGCAGCCCGTCGCACATGTCCCGCTTGGCGGGCTCCACCTCGGGCGCGGGCGGGTTCAGCCCGGCCAGCAGGTACAGGTGCCGGCGCTCGGCGTTGCTCAGCCGCAGCACCCGGCCGACCGCGTCCAGCACCTGCGGGGAGACCGAGATGTCCCTGCCCTGCTCCAGCCACTGGTACCAGGAGGCGCCCACCCCGGCGAGCACGGCGACCTCCTCACGGCGCAGCCCCGGTGTGCGGCGCCGCCCTCCGCCGTCCGGCAGTCCCGCCTCGGCCGGCGTCACGCGTGCGCGGCGGCTCATCAGGAACTCCCGCAGCTCGCGCCGCCGATGGGTCTTGAGTCCGGTGTCCGTCACGTACCGATTCCCCCCTCGATCCCGGCTGGTGGTGCCACCACCAGGACAACTGCCCGCTCCCCACGATCATTCCGGCGCCCGCAGGCTCTTGTCCATGGCGATCGACACCTCCACCACCACCCCGCCGGCGCCCGCCGGACCGGCGGCCGCTCCCCGGCTCTCGGCCCGCGACCGGCTCGTCCTGTTCGTGCTCTGCGCCGCCCAGTTCATGGTCGCGCTCGACTTCTCCGTCCTGAACGTCGCCCTGCCCGTCCTCGGCGCGGACCTCGGCATGAACCAGTCCGCCCTCCAGTGGGCGGTCACGGCGTTCGCGCTGCCGTCCGGCGGCTTCCTGCTGCTCTTCGGCCGCATCGGCGACCTCTACGGCCGCCGCCGGCTGTTCCTGGCCGGCCTCGCGCTCTTCGGCGCCGCCTCGCTGCTGGCGACCTTCGCCTGGGACCCGGCCTCCTTCCTCGCCGGACGCGCCCTGCAGGGCCTCGGCGCGGCGGCCATCGTGCCGACCGGCATGTCCCTGCTGACGACGACCTTCCCGGAGGGCCCGGCCCGCGACCGCGCCCTCGGTATCTCCGGCACCCTGCTCTCGCTCGGGTTCACCGTCGGCATGGTGGCCGGCGGCGTGCTGACCGACCTGCTGAGCTGGCGCTCCACCATGGGCCTGCTGGCCCTGTTCGCCCTGATCGTGCTGCCCCTCGCCCCCGGCCTGCTCCCCGAGTCCCGCACCCCCGACCGCCCCCGCCTGGACGTGCCCGGCGCGGTCACCGTCACCGGCGGCCTGCTCTCCCTGATCTACGCCCTGTCGACGGCCGCCGAGCACGGCTTCGGCCGCACCGACGTCCTCGTCACCCTCGTCGCGGGCCTGCTGCTCCTGGCCGCCTTCGCGGTCGTCGAGTCCCGCTCGGCCGCCCCGCTGGTCTCCCTGCCGATGCTGCGCCGCCGCACGGTGGCCTGGGGCAACCTGGGCGGTCTGGTGACCTTCTCGATGATGTCCACGGTGGTCTTCGTGCTCACCCTGTACCTCCAGGAGGTCCTGCGCCTCTCCGCCTTCGAGACCGGCCTCGTCTTCGGCGTTCAGGGAGTGCTGTCGGTGGTGGCAGGGACGTACGCGCCCCGCGTCATCGGCCGCTTCGGCGCCCGCCGCACCCTGGTCGGCGCGCTCGCCGGGCAGGGCGCCCTGGGGCTGTCCCTGCTGGCGCTCGGGGAGGGCGGCTGGTCGGTGTTCCTGGCCACGGCCGCCGTCTCCCTGGCCAGCATGTGCCACCTGGGCGCGATCATCTCCTACGGCCTGACCGTGACCTCCGGCGTCCCCGACGAGGAGCAGGGCCTGGCGACCGGCCTGGTCACCTCCACGCAGCAGGTCGGCATCACCGTCGGCATCCCGCTGCTGGGCGTGCTGGCCACCACCTCCGCGGACCTGCGCTCCGGTGTGCACACGGTGCTGGTCCTGGACGCGGCGATCGTCCTCGCGGCGGCCGCCCTGATCGCGGCCGGACTGCGCCCCCGCCGCTCAGGGACGGTCGAGGCGGAGCCGGTCGGCGCGCGGTAGACCGGCGACGACCAGGTCGTACGAGTCCTCGACCAGCTCCCGGACGACACGGTCCGGGAGCTCGCCGTCGACGGTGACCGTGTTCCAGTGCCGCTTGTTCATGTGCCAGCCGGGCACGATCAAACCCTCGTGCTCGGCGCGCAGCCGGATCGCGTCCTCCGGGTCGCACTTGAGGTTGACGGTGAGCGGCCGCGCGTCCAGGAAGGACAGCGCGAACATCTTGCCCAGCACCTTGAAGACCGAGATCTCCGGGCTGAACGGGAAGTCCTCCACGGCCGCGTTGAAGGACAGGCAGAACGCGCGCAGCTCCTGGGGCGTCACTCCGCCACCTCCCCGGCACCGGACCTCGCCGGGGCCACCGGTTCCACCAGCACCGTCACGATCTTGTTCCGGCGGCCCGCGGCGGCCTCCGCCGTCAGCCGCAGCTCGCGGCCGTCGGGCAGCTCGACGATCGACGTGGCACCGGCGATCGGCACCCGGCCGAGCGCCTTCGCCAGCAGGCCGCCGACGGTCTCCACGTCCTCGTCGTCGAACTCCTCCAGCCCGTACAGCTCGCCGAGGTCGCCGATGTCCAGGCGGGAGGTGACCCGGAATCGGTCCTCGCCCAGCTCCTCGACCGGCGGCAGCTCACGGTCGTACTCGTCGGTGATCTCGCCGACGATCTCCTCGAGGACGTCCTCGATGGTGACGATGCCGGCCGTGCCGCCGTACTCGTCGATGACGACGGCGACGTGGTTGTGCTCCTTCTGCATCTCGCGCAGCAGGTCACCGGCGTTCTTGGTGTCGGGCACGAAGAACGCCGGGCGCATCGCCGTGGACACGAGGTCGCTCTCCGCGTCCCGGCTGATGTGCGTCTTGCGCACGAGGTCCTTCAGGTACACGATCCCGACGATGTCGTCCTCGCTGTCACCGGTGACCGGTATCCGGGAGAAGCCGGAGCGCAGGGCGAGGGTGAGGGCCTGGCGGATGGTCTTGTACCGCTCGATGACGACGAGGTCGGTGCGCGGCACCATGACCTCCCGCACGAGCGTGTCGCCCAGCTCGAACACCGAGTGCACCATGCGGCGCTCCTCGGCCTCGATCAGCGACTCCTTCTCGGCGAGGTCGACCAGCGCCCGCAGCTCCGCCTCGGAGGCGAAGGGGCCGCGGCGGAAGCCCTTGCCGGGGGTGAGCGCGTTGCCGAGGAGGATGAGCAGCGACGGGATCGGGCCCATGACCCGGTCCAGCGGCACCAGGACGTACGCCGCCGCCGTCGCCGTGTTCAGCGGGTGCTGACGTCCGATGGTGCGTGGGGACACCCCGACGGCCACGTACGACACCAGCACCATCACCGCGATGGCGATCACCAGCGCCTCGCCGGTGCCGTCGAACTCCTTCAGGCAGGCGTACGTGACCAGCGCGGCGGCGGCCATCTCGCAGGCGACGCGGACCAGCAGCGCCACGTTGAGGTAGCGCGTCGGGTCGGCGGCGACCTTGGCCAGCCTGGCGCTGCCGCGCCGTCCCGCGCGCACCGCCTCCTCGGCGCGGAAGCTGGACACCCGCGCCAGGCCCGCCTCCGCGCACGCGGCGAGCCAGGCGACGACGATCAGGGCGACGGCGCCTGCGACGAGCGGGAGGCTCATGAGACGGTCGGGGCCGGGGACGGGCCGGTCAGGCCCTTCTCCGCACGCCACCCGTCCACGATGGCGGCCTGGAGGCCGAACATCTCGGCCTTCTCGTCGGGCTCCTCGTGGTCGTAGCCGAGCAGGTGCAGCACCCCGTGGACGGTGAGCAGCTGGAGCTCCTCGTCCATGGAGTGCCGCGTCTCGGCCTCGGTGCCCTGCTTGGCGGCGACCTCCGGGCAGAGCACGATGTCGCCGAGCAGGCCCTGCGGCGGCTCGTCGTCGTCCTTCGACGGCGGACGCAGCTCGTCCATCGGGAAGGACATGACGTCCGTGGGACCGGGCAGGTCCATCCACTGGATGTGGAGCTGCTCCATGGCGTCGGCGTCCACGACGATCACCGAGAGCTCGGAGAGCGGGTGGATGCGCATCCGCGCGAGCGCGTAGCGGGCGATGTCGAGGATCGCCTGCTCGTCGACCTCGGTTCCGGACTCGTTGTTGACGTCGATCGACATGGTCGTGCTGGTCTACTTCCCCTTGGCCTTGGCACCGCGCCCCGGGGCGTGGCCGCCCTTGTGGGCGCCGTTCTCGGTGCCGTTCCTGCTGTCGTACTGCTCGTACGCGTCGACGATACGGCCCACCAGCTTGTGCCGGACGACGTCGTGGGACGTCAGCCGGGAGAAGTGGACGTCCTCGACGCCCTCCAGGATCTCCTGCACCTGCCGCAGACCCGACTTGGTCCCGCCGGGCAGGTCGACCTGCGTCACGTCACCGGTGATCACGATCTTCGAGTCGAAGCCGAGCCGGGTCAGGAACATCTTCATCTGTTCGGGGCTGGTGTTCTGGGCCTCGTCCAGGATGATGAAGGCGTCGTTGAGGGTCCGGCCGCGCATGTACGCCAGCGGCGCGACCTCGATCGTCCCGGCCGCCATCAGCCGCGGGATCGAGTCCGGGTCGAGCATGTCGTGCAGCGCGTCGTACAGCGGGCGCAGGTACGGGTCGATCTTCTCGTAGAGCGTGCCGGGCAGGAAGCCGAGCCGCTCGCCGGCCTCGACCGCCGGGCGGGTCAGGATGATGCGGTTGACCTGCTTGGACTGCAGGGCCTGCACCGCCTTGGCCATCGCCAGGTAGGTCTTGCCGGTGCCCGCCGGGCCGATGCCGAAGACGATGGTGTGCTTGTCGATCGCGTCGACGTACCGCTTCTGGTTCAGCGTCTTGGGGCGGATCGTGCGGCCGCGCGAGGACAGGATGTTCTGCGTGAGCACCTCGGCCGGGGTCTCCTGGCCGTCGCTCTCCCCGTTCTCGCTCGCCTTGAGCATGGCGATCGAGCGTTCCACTGCGTCCTCCGTCATCGGCTGCCCCGTGCGCAGCACCAGCATCATCTCGTCGAACACGCGCTGGACCAGGGCGACCTCATGGGCGTCGCCTACCGCGCTGATCTCGTTTCCCCGGACGTGGATGTCGGCCGCCGGGAAGGCCGTCTCGATCACGCGCAGGAGGGCGTCGCCGGATCCCAGTACGGTCACCATGGGGTGCTGGGCGGGGACGGTGAACTGTGCTCTCGCCTGCCCCTGCGCGGGCGTGTGAGCTGAGGGTGTCTGAGTCATGGGCCGGCGCTCGAGGCCTGCACGTCCTCCTCTGCGGCGGTGCGCCGCGTGACGGGTGTGTCTGCTGTCTCCAGCGTACGACTCCCCGCCGACAGCACCCAGGTCTTTTATCCCACCGGCCCCGGGGTATGCCCGGGGGCGCTCACCGCTGGGCGCGGAGCAGGTCCCGGTACCAGCGGTACGACGCCTTGGGGGTCCGCGTCTGCGTGGCGAAGTCGACGTGCACCAGCCCGAACCGGCGCGCGTACCCCTCCGCCCACTCGAAGTTGTCCAGCAGCGACCACACGAAGTAGCCGCGCACGTCCACGCCCGCCTCCACCGCCCGGTGCAGGGCGCGGACGTGGGCGTCGAGGTAGGCGATGCGGTCCTGGTCGTCGAGGCCCTCGTAGGAGCAGCCGTTCTCCGTGATGACGACCGGCGGCAGGTGGTCGCCGTAGCGGTCGCGGAAGCCGGTGAGCAGTTCGGTGAGCCCCTCGGGGACCACGGGCCAGCCGAAGTCGGTCAGCGGCCGGCCCTCGATCGCGCGCACCGAGAAGGGCAGCCCGGCCGGGAGCCGCACACCGCCCCACTCGTTCTCCGTGCCCTGCGGGGCGCCCACCCGCGCCGGGGCGTAGTAGTTCACGCCGTACCGGTCCAGCGGCTCGGCGATCACCTTCAGGTCGGCGTCCACATCGCCGGGCATCAGCTCGCCGACGCCGTCCGGATACCGGCCCAGCAGCAGGGGGTCGGCGAACAGGCGGTTCAGCAGCACGTCGTAGAACTCCGCCGCCTCCCGGTCGGCCGGCTCGTCCGAGGCGGGCCAGGTCGGTCCGTGCGAGTTGGCGATCCCGATGTCGCCCGCGCCGGCCGCGCGCAGGGCCCGTACCGCGAGCCCGTGCGCGAGGAGCTGGTGGTGGGCCGACGGGAGCGCGTCGAACAGCAGCTCCCGGCCGGGGGCGTGCGTGCCGAGGGCGTGGCCGAGCAGGGTGTGCTCGGCGGGCTCGTTGAGGGTGAGCCAGGTGCCGACCCGGTCGCCGAGCCGCCGCACGACGGCCGACACGTACTCCGCGAACCGGTACGCCGTGTCCCGTTCGAGCCAGTCCAGGCCCGCCGGGAGGTCCCAGTGGAAGAGGGTCGGCACCGGCCGGACGCCCGCCGCGCACAGCTCGTCGACCAGCCGGTCGTAGAAGTCGAGCCCGCCGGGGGAGTTCACCCGGGGCCAGGAGACCGAGAAGCGGTACGCGTCCACGCCCAGGCCGGCGAGCAGCGCCACGTCCTCGCGGTAGCGGTGGTAGTGGTCGCAGGCCACCGCCGCCGTCGAGCCGTCCCTGACCCGCCCGGCTTCGGCCGTGAAGGCGTCCCACACAGACGGTCCCCGCAGATCGGCCGCGCCCTCGATCTGGTGCGCGGACGTGGACACGCCCCACAGGAAGCCGTCCGGGAACCGCGGCATCGCGTCAGTCGCCATGAGCGGATCATCCGTACCCCCGGTAACGGAAGTCAACGCCCTTGCGGGTCATGTGCGTTACGCGCCCTCCTTCAGTACCCGCGAGATCAGCCTGCGCTGCTCGTCCGTCAGCCGGGGGTCGGCGGCGTACACCGTCTTGCCGTCCACGGTGATCTGGTAGCTGAACCCGTCCGGCACCCCGACGGGCGGCGTGCCCCGCCCGTCGGCGACCGCCCGCTCGGCCAGGGCGTGCCACTCGTCCGCGTCGGGGCGTCCCGCGGTCTCGATCTCCGCGTGGCGTTCGATGCCCGCGAAGCCTCCTGTGCGCCTCACCTGAATCCGCATGGGACCGTGTCTAGTACGGAACTACTGCGCGCGCACCCCGACCTGTTCCCAGCCCTTGCGCACCGCCTCCAGCTCGTCCGCGTCGCCGTAGCGCTCCCGGGCGGCCTTCACCGTCAGTGTCGCGAAGTCCGTGAACGACGCGTCCTCCCGCAGCTCGCCCCCGGTCAGCACGTCGTACCAGACCTGCCCGGCCCGCTCCCAGGCGTGGCCGCCCAGCTCCGTGGCGACGAGGTAGAAGGCGTGGTTGGGGATGCCCGAGTTGATGTGCACGCCGCCGTTGTCGCGGCCGGTGCGCACGTAGTCGTCCATCGTCGCGGGCTGCGGGTCCTTGCCGAGGACGTCGTCGTCGTACGCCGTTCCCGGCGCCTTCATGGAGCGCAGCGCCTCTCCCGTCACGCGCGGGGCGAGCAGCCCGGCGCCGATCAGCCAGTCGGCCTCGGCGGCGGTCTGACCGAGCGAGTACTGCTTGATGAGGGAGCCGAAGACGTCCGACACCGACTCGTTCAGCGCGCCCGGCTGGCCGTAGTACGTCAGGTTGGCGGTGTGCTGGGTGACGCCGTGGGCCAGCTCGTGGCCGATCACGTCCACGGGGATGGTGAAGTCGAGGAAGATCTCCCCGTCCCCGTCGCCGAAGACCATCTGCTCGCCGTTCCAGAACGCGTTGTTGTACTCGCGGTCGTAGTGCACGGTCGCGTCCAGCGGCAGTCCGGCGCCGTCGATGGAGTCGCGCCGGTACGCCTTCAGGAACAGCTCGAAGGTGGCGCCGAGCCCCGCGTAGGCGCGGTTGACGGTGGCGTCCTGGCCGGGCTCGTCGCCCTCGCCGCGCACCTTGCGGCCGGGCAGGTCGGTGCCGTGCCGGGCGTCGAAGATCGTGCGGTGCGGCTTGCCGGCCTCGGCACCGGCGCGCGGGGTCACGGTGGCGGCGCCGATGACGGTGGTCAGACCGCGTCGGGTGCGCTCGACGGCGTCGCGCTGGAGGGTGCGGCGCGCGGGCCCGCTGAGCACGGGGTCCTGGTTGCGGGCGAGGTGGTCGAGGACGTGCGGCGGGACGATGGTGCAGAAGACGGGCTCGAAGCCCCCGTTGGTCGTCATGCCCGGAACCATCGCACTGCGTGACACCGCTGTCACTACCTGCAACCATGATCGGTGGAATGCGGCGCCAAGAGGGCCCGGTGAGCGGCGGGAAGTGGTATACGGCACTTTTTGTCCCGGTTCCCTCCGTGGTCCCGCATACTGATACGGACCCGCGTGACCGGCGTGGCTCGGCTATGGTGCTGGGCATCATGCGTTTCGGGCTGCTTCTCCTTAGCTGCCGCGGCGAGGGCCTGTAAGAGGCCGACTCCCTCCCCGCGGTGCTTGGTGTTGCGCGTCGGCCGTCCTTCCGGACACGCGGACACCGCGGACATCACGAGGAGCCCACGCGATCATGGCCAACCGCCAGCAGCCCAGTTCCATGCCGACCACCAAGTACCGCGGCTACGAGCAGGTCGACATCCCCGACCGCACCTGGCCCGACCGGCGCATCACCCAGGCCCCCCGCTGGCTCTCCACCGACCTGCGCGACGGCAACCAGGCCCTGATCGACCCGATGTCGCCCGCCCGCAAGCGCGCGATGTTCGACCTGCTGGTCAAGATGGGCTACAAGGAGATCGAGGTCGGCTTCCCCGCCTCCGGCCAGACCGACTACGACTTCGTGCGCTCCATCATCGAGGAGCCGGGCGCCATCCCGGACGACGTCACCATCTCCGTACTGACCCAGGCCCGCGAGGACCTGATCGAGCGCACGGTGGAGTCCCTGAAGGGCGCCAGGCGGGCCACCGTCCACCTGTACAACGCCACCGCCCCCGTCTTCCGCCGCGTCGTCTTCCGCGGCTCGAAGGACGACATCAAGCAGATCGCGGTCGACGGCACCCGGCTGGTCATGGAGTACGCCGAGAAGCTGCTGGGCCCCGAGACCGAGTTCGGCTACCAGTACAGCCCCGAGATCTTCACCGACACCGAGCTGGACTTCGCCCTGGAGGTCTGCGAGGCGGTGATGGACACCTACCAGCCCGGTCCCGGCCGCGAGATCATCCTCAACCTGCCCGCCACGGTGGAGCGTTCGACGCCGTCCACGCACGCGGACCGCTTCGAGTGGATGGGCCGCAACCTGTCCCGCCGCGAGTACGTCTGCCTGTCCGTCCACCCGCACAACGACCGCGGCACGGCGGTCGCGGCGGCCGAGCTGGCGGTCATGGCCGGCGCCGACCGCGTCGAGGGCTGCCTGTTCGGCCAGGGCGAGCGCACCGGCAACGTCGACCTGGTCACCCTGGGCATGAACCTGTTCTCGCAGGGCGTCGACCCGCAGATCGACTTCTCCGACATCGACGAGATCCGTCGCACGTGGGAGTACTGCAACCAGATGGACGTCCACCCGCGCCACCCGTACGTGGGCGACCTGGTCTACACGTCCTTCTCCGGCTCCCACCAGGACGCCATCAAGAAGGGCTTCGACGCCATGGAGGCCGACGCGAAGGCCAAGGGCGTCACCGTCGACGACATCGAGTGGGCCGTCCCGTACCTGCCCATCGACCCCAAGGACGTCGGCCGTTCCTACGAGGCGGTCATCCGCGTCAACTCGCAGTCCGGCAAGGGCGGCATCGCCTACGTCCTGAAGAACGACCACAAGCTGGACCTGCCGCGCCGGATGCAGATCGAGTTCTCGAAGATCATCCAGGCCAAGACCGACGCCGAGGGCGGCGAGATCACGCCGACGGCGATCTGGGACGTCTTCCAGGACGAGTACCTGCCCAACCCGGACAACCCCTGGGGTCGCATCCAGGTCAAGAACGGTCAGACCACGACCGACCGCGACGGCATCGACACCCTCACCGTCGAGGCGACGGTCGACGGCCAGGAGACCACCCTGGTCGGCACCGGCAACGGCCCGATCTCGGCGTTCTTCCACGCGCTGCAGGGCGTCGGCATCGACGTACGCCTGCTGGACTACCAGGAGCACACGATGAGCGAGGGCGCCTCCGCGCAGGCCGCCTCGTACATCGAGTGCGCCATCGGCGACAAGGTCCTGTGGGGCATCGGAATCGACGCGAACACCACGCGCGCCTCGCTGAAGGCGGTCGTCTCCGCCGTCAACCGGGCGGCTCGCTGACCAGCCGAATCGGTGGTTCAAGGCCCCGCACGCCGGAAAACGGCGGGCGGGGCCCCGTCGTATACCGGCCATCTCCACGCCGAGGTCACGGAAAGGTCTCGTCCCGGGTACTGACTCCACGTCGGTGATGTGGCTAACATCACGCCAGCGCGGCGATGTTGCCGCGCGGTTACGGAGGTGCGACGTGCTGCCTGGACGGGGACGGAACGACCGAGCTGCCCGGCTGCCGCGCATCCTGGGCACCCGCACCGCATGGACGCCCGTCGGCGACGGTGAATTCTTCTGCCCCGGCTGCGGGGGCGACCGCAACTACCAGCGCCTCACCGGCCGCCGCCGCTTCACCCTGCTCGGCGTGCCCGTGCTGCCGCGCGGCGAGTCCGCGCCGACCGTGGAGTGCGCGGCCTGCCGCCGCCACTACGGCACCGACGTCCTCGACCACCCGACCACCACCCGCTTCTCCGCGATGCTCCGCGACGCCGTCCACACCGTCGCCCTCGCGGTGCTCGCCGCGGGCGGCATCTGCTCCCGTACGTCCCTGGAGGCGGCGGTCGTCGCGGTGCGCTCGGCCGGCTTCGAGGACTGCACCGAGGACCAGCTCGCCGCGCTGGTGGAGGCGCTCGAAGCCGACACCGGGCGGGTGCGCGACGAGCCCTGTGTGCCCGGCCTGGCCATAGAGCTGCACGAGGCGCTGGACCCGCTGGCCCCGCACCTCGCCGCCGTCGGCCGCGAATCGATCCTCCTCCAGGGTGCCCGCATCGCCCTGGCCGACGGCCCCTACACACCGGCCGAGCGCGACGCCCTCGCGACGGTCGGCGCCGCGCTGACCATCTGCTCCGACGACGTGACCCGGCTGCTGGAGTCGGCGGGCACCCCGTCCTGACGCCGCTCAGCGGCCCCCGGCGAGGTCCAGGCGCAGTACGTGCCGGTCCATGCCGGGCCCGAAGTAGTCCCGGCGCAGCCCGGCATCGGGTTCCTCGGGGGCGAAGCCGAGGGAGCGGTAGAGCAGGATCGCGGCGTGATTGGCGGGCTCCACGGTGAGGCGGACCCGCTCTATGCCGTCCCGGCGCAGCCGGGCCAGTATCTCCGTCATCAGTTCCCGGCCAAGTCCGTGCCGGCGGCGGTCCCGGGTCACGCACAGGCCGAGGATCCAGCTGTCCCTGCCGAGCGCCGGCGTCGTCGTGGCGGCCAGTACGTAGCCGCGCAGCCGGCCCCCGCCGCCGTCGAGGACCAGGAAGTGCTCCGCGTACATGTCGAAGAGCTGACGCAGCAGGAAACCCGGATAGGCGACCTCCTGGAAGACCTCCTCGTCGAGTCGTCGCAGTTCAGGCAGGTCGGCCTCCCGCGCCGTCCGCAGGACCGGGGGCAGGGCGTCCGGGAACGGCCCCCGCTGCGTGAGTTGCTCGTGGCGGTCCAGGGCGCGTTCCAGTGGTTCGGCGGTCATGCCACCCCCAGTCAGGATGTGCGGACGTCAACTCGACGGACACCGGTGCCACACTCGAAGGAATGAGGGGTCCCGCTGGCGGCCGGTGCTCCTTCTGGCTAGAGTGAGCGCCCAACTCCCGCTGTGCAAGGGAGAGTTAGGGTGTGCAACGGTGCGCCTGACGTGCGCCCGGGGGGTGTGGACTGGCGGGTTCCCGGCTGTCCGGATGTGCCGTGGCGTCCTATCTTGCGAACAAGGAGACGCCTCTTCACCGGTCGGCGTCCAGCAGGACCGCGCGCGGGCGCACGGTCCTGTCCACCAGCGAACGGAACGCGGCAGGGTGACTATGGACCACAATGCCGACGCGCCTTGGTCGAAATTCGATCCCGAGGTGTATGTCGACAACAATTACCGGACCCCGCTCGAAGTCGACCGGCTGATCGTGCGCCTCATGCGCGACCACTTCAGCCGCTGCTTCGCCGGGGCCGTACCGGATGCCGTCCGGGGTGTCGACGTCGGTGCCGGTGCGAACCTCTACCCCGCCCTGTCCATGCTGCCCTGGTGCGAGAAGATCCTCCTCCTCGAATACGCCGGTCCGAACGTCGAGTACCTGAAGCGGCAGACCTCCGCCCCGGGATACGACACGGCCTGGGACGCCTTCTGGGAGGAGCTCCGGCAGGCCCCGGTCTACCGCGACCTGGAGCCGAGGAGCCGCTTCAGCGACATCGTCCGGGTGGAGCGCGGCAACCTCTTCGACCTCGACGGGCAGCGCCGCTGGGACCTCGGCACGATGTTCTTCGTCGCCGACTCCATGTCCGAGTGCCCCGAGGAGTTCCAGCGGGGCGTGCGGTGCTTCATGAACGCGCTGAACGAGGGAGCCCCCTTCGCCGCCGCCTTCATGAAGGAATCGGTCGGCTACCAGGTCGGGGAACACCAGTACCCCGCCTACCGGGTGAACGAGGACCGGGCCAGGGAGAGCCTGATCCCGTTCTGCAAGGAACTGGAGATCCACGACCTGCACCACGTGGTGCGGCCGGGACACGAGGGAATTCTCCTCGCCCTGGGGCAGCGGAACGCGGAGATTGCCGCCCCGTGAGAACGGGGACCATGTCTGAACACGCGGTCTGAGCACACGGTCTGACCACAGGGCAACGAGATCTGTACGAGGGGTACGGGGATGCAGATCAAGCCACGCCAGCACCTGCTGGACATCTGGCAGGCCATGGCCCGCCACTCGTTCGACGACGGGAAGCTGGTCCAGGGGCCCACCGACGGGCTGAGCAGCGTCGCGGACGCGGAGCGGCTGCTCTGCCTGCTCTATCCGGCGACCGAGGTGCCCGCCTTCCGCCTCGACCAGCCCGACACCACCGAACGGGACGTGCTGCGCGCGCTGGAGAGGGTCGGCACCCGGCTGGAGATCCCCGCCAACCTGATCACCGCGCTCGCCCAGTTCATGCGCACCCACACCGGGCCGGACGACAGCCCCACCTTCGCCGGCGGTCACTACTTCAAACCGGCCGATCCCCAGGGGCAGATCACCCACGAGCAGAGCCAGCTGGGCGTGGTGGACTCCTACTCCATGTCCGTCACGCTCTCCCTCGCCACCCTCGGGTACCTCAAGGTCTACGAGACCACCACCACCCGCCCCGAGGTCCTCAAGGCGATCGCCGAGCTGCGCGAGGCCACGAACGCCCGGCTGACCTCCGCCATGATCAGCCTGCTGCGCTCCTTCACCGTCAACGTCTTCGACGCCGAGTCCGAACAGGGCCGCAGGCTGATCCAGGTCATCGGCCAGGGCAAACAGTCCGACCGGATCGCCCTCCAGCAGTTCTCCCGGAGATTACGGCCCCTGCGCGCCACCATCATCGAGAGCCTCACCCGCGGCATCCAGTTCGACGAGGGCATCCGGGACGAGAGCCAGCTCTTCGAGTGCGGCTGGGCCTGGGGCATCGTCCAGGACGCGCCCAAGGTCACCGACCTCGACCTCCAGGTGCCCGGCCAGCCCGACGGCATCGCCGACCGGCTGCCCTACGTGTACTTCACCGTCGTCGCCCTCGACGGTATCCAGGACCTGTTCTCCGAGCGCACCCTCACCCTCGGTCTGCTCGACGCCGACCAGCAGAAACTGGCCGAGGCGCTGCGCCTGCGCTGGGAACTCAGCCAGCAGTACTGGTCGGCCATCGCCCGCTTCGGCTCCGAACGCTGGCCGCTGGAGGACCTGCCCTGGCAGACCACCGGCCTGAGGCTGGAGTCCGAGTACTTCTCCCTCACCGTGGCCGCCATCCTCGTCCACGACCTGGTCCGCCGGAAGGCCACCGACGACGACCTCACCCGGACCGTCGCCATCATGGAACGCCTCGCGGACCGCGGGCGCGTCTCCAGCCGGATGACCCGGGACGACCCCACCATCCGCCTGCACAACCCCGGCGTCACCATGCCGCTCGCCGGATCGGAGCGCTCCGGCAGCCTCCTGCTGTGGCGGATGACCGACTTCTCCGCCCAGCTCCTCAAGCGGATCATCCAGCTCGCCGAGCTCTCCCGGAACATCGGCGCCCAGGACCGGCTGCTCCGCCTCGCCGAGCAGACCTTCGAGCACCTGTGGAACCGGCGGATAGAGGACGACGACGGCGCCGGCCTCTGGGACAACGTCCGGGCCGTCTACCCGGACGCGCACGACGCCGAACTGCGCATGTCCTGGAGCATCACCGAGCGCGTCACCGAGTGCCTCGTCGCCGCCCGCAACCTGTACGAGCAGCAGCCCATCCGCAGCCCGGAACTCGCCGAGCTGGCCCGCGAACTGCTCAGCGAGGCCACCCATCTGTTCGGCAAGGAACAGCTGGAGGCGTCCGCCGCCGCCGACGGAAGCAGAGCCCGGGCGATGCGCAGCATCGAGAGCCGCCTCGACCACGCCCGCAGCCTGGTCGACGACCGGCCGGCCACCGCCTTCGCACTCGCCCTCCCCGTCCTCCAGGAACTCGACACCCTGGCCCAGGCCAGGGGCGCCGCCGCACAGGAGGTGTGAGCGTGCTCGTCTTCGCCGCCTCCGACAAGGGAGGCACCGGCCGCTCGGTGACCAGCGCCAATCTGGCCTACCAGCGCGCCCTCACCGGAGACCACGTGGCCTACGTGGACTTCGACTTCGGCTCGCCCACGGCCGCCGCCGTCTTCGACGTGCCCGGCGCCATGCGCGGCACCGAGGAACGCGGCCTCCACTCCTACCTGGAGGGCGAGACCGCCGAACCCGCCAGGATCGACGTCTGGCGGCAGACCGAGCACCCCCTGCTGCGGTCCCGCCCCAACCAGTCCGGGCGGCTGGTCCTGTTCCCCGGCGACGCGGGCGGCGGCGAGTTCGCCACCGGCGAGGACGCCCTCGAACGCTGCGTCGACCTGCTGCTGCGCCTCAACGGCGAGTTCGACCTGATCGTCGTGGACCTCAGCGCCGGCCGCAGCTACGCCGTCGACATGGTCCTCGCGGCGACCGCCCACCCCCGGATGCAGTTCGTCCCCTTCCGCTGGCTCGTCTTCCACCGCTGGACCCGCCAGCACGTGATCGCCGCCTCCGGACTGGTCCACGCCGAGCACGGCATCATCCGCGGCGGCGTCGAACGCGGCCACGACGAGGAGGCACTGCGCGCCGCCACCCGCTTCGTGCGGGCCGCGGTGCCCGACCCCGAGTCGCCGCTGTGGTCCCAGGGCTCGCCCGCCCAGGCCGCCTGGATGCAGGCCTGCGACGAGGCGCTGCGCCGGCTCGCCGCCGAGCACCGCATCGGCGACAGCGTCGTCCTCGGCATCGTGCCGCTGGAACCCATACTCCAGTGGCGCGAGCAGCTGATCACCGAGGAGGACGTGCTCTCCACCCAGATCGCCAACAAGGAGACCCTGGAGGCGCTGGAGGAGATCGCCCGGCGCCTGACGGACGACACGTACTGGGGGCGGCCGTGACGGAGACCGGGTTCCGCGAGACCGCCGCCGAGCCGCGCACCGAGGCGGTGCCGCTGGCCCATCTCTCCCTGGAGCTGGGCCACCTCTACATGGAGGACTTCGAGGCCGGCCCCGAGCGGCTGCGGGACCACTTCACCCAGGTCCGCCCCTGGGTGGACGCCGCCCGCGCCGCCGCCGTCGCCCGCACCGGCGGCAAGCGCGCCCGGATCAGCACCTGCTTCCTCATCGACGACTACTTCACGCGCTTCTCCACCCCGGCCGAGGTCGTGCCCATGCTCCTGGCGGAGGCCGACCGGGCCGGGCTGACCGTCGACTACCTCGCCCGGGAGTCCGGCTGCGCCGTCACCGGCAAGGTGCCCGTCGCCGAGGCGGTGGCGGGCCGCATCGTCGAGTCGCCGCCGCCCGGCAGCTACGGCATGCGGCCGCCCGCCGCGCAGACCGGCTGGCTGGCCAACGGCGAACGCAGCCCCGTCGCCCGCGCCCCGCAGGCGATGAAGCGCGCCGCCGCCTGGCAGCCGCCCCGGGAGACCGCGGCCCGCCGCCACTCCGTCTTCCTGGACGTCGAGCTGTGGAGCGACGACGCCGACGGGCAGCGCACCTGGTCCTGCCCCTTCCTCGCCGCGGTGTGGCAGCTCGCCCGCCTCGGTCTGCTGCGCAACCAGGGCGAGGCCGTCCTCGTCCCCCAGCCGCACACCGCCCCCGGCTTCCCCGACGACTGGGACGAGCTGCCCTCGCTGCTGCGGCTCAACCCGCGGGCCGACCCGTTCGCCGCCTACCGCACCTGCTCGGTGCTGCCGACCCGGTTCCTGCCCGTCGAGCACGCCGTCCGCGTCATCCTCGACCAGATCGAGGTCGACCCCCACGCGCTGGACCAGGTCGCCAAGCGGTCCGCCGGCGAGCGGTCGGCCGTCCCCGACTCGGTGGCCGACCGGATCTCCTACGTCTACTACGCGGGGCTCTGACATGGCGCCGCGGGAGATCGCGCCGGGCCCCGTGCTCGCCTGCGGAGAGGTCCGCACCCGCCTGCTGCCCACCCGGCAGGCCCTCGACATCCGCGCCGCCGCCCAGCTCCTGGGCCTGCGCGCCGACGAACGCGTCCTGCTGTCCGAGCGCCCCAACCTCTACGCGCGTTCCCCCGACACCCTCACCGGCGTCGACTGCCACCTGCCCAGCGCCAACGGCGCCCGGATCCGCGCGGTCGGCACGGTCGTCGCACGGGCCGCGCTCACCGAGGGCCGCGTCCTGCAGACCTCCGCCCACTTCCGCGTCCCCGCCGCCGGGCCCGACCAGCGCCGGCCCTGGGGCCACTACCTGGTGCGGCCCGGCGTGGTCGAACCGCTCGGCAGGCTGCCCCGCGAGGCGGTCGCGCAGGGCGTGCTCGGCGGCGGACGGCACGGCGACCTCGACGTCGGACTGATCGCCGACGGACTGCTCACCCGGCTGCTGCGCCACCCCCTCCTCGACCACCGGCCGCCCCTGAGGTCCCGCCCCACCCGGCTGCGCTGGGCGGCCCTGCCCGCGGCGCCGGGCGAGGGCCCGTCGATCGAACGGTTCACGCTCGCCGAGGACGAACTGCGCACCGTCCTGCTCCGGGTGCCCGAGGACACCGCCGGCGGCGACCTCGCCGCCCTGTGCGACGACCTCGCCCTGCACGACTGGCTGCTCACCACCCTGGTCCGCATGCTCGACGGCATCCGCCTGGGCGCGGGCCCGGAACACGGCTTCGCCGTCGTCGAGGCACTGCGCCCCGCCGTCAACCACCTGCTGCACCTGTGGATGCCCCGCGCCCGGGTGCCCCAGGAGCTGGCCGCGCTGTGGGACCCGCTGGAGGAGCGGCCCGGCTTCACCCGCCAGTGGAGGACGCTGGTGCAGCGCATCCGCGACCAGTTGACGCTGCACGCGATCCCCTCGGCCCACCGGGAGGTGGAGCCGGCGTCCTGAGCGGACGGCACACCCTTCCACGCACATCCCCGCACCCCGATCCGACGCGTATCCCAACGGGGGGAGAAGCGAGATGAGCACGGCACCATCACCCCAGCCCGACGACCAGGCCGTTCCGCCGGGCCGCACGAACGGCCAGGCGATCCCCGGCCTCGCGCGCCTGACGGGCGCGTCCCCCTGGCCGCGCCGCCTGCTGGTCGGCCTGGTCCTCGGCGCCCTGGCCTGGAGCGTCACCGCACTGCTGAGCCCGGACAGCGGCCCGCTGCGGCAGTTCGCGACCGCCGCGCTGTGCGCCGTCGCCGCGGTGCTCGTCCAGTCCGTCCACGGCCTGGACCGCAGCGCCGAGGACCTGCGCTCGCGAGACCTGCACACCCATGACGTGCGGGTGGAGGAGCACACCCGACGGGTGGAGGAACACACCCGCCGGGTGGAGAGCGCGCTGGCCGAGCACGCCGCCGCCGTGCGCGACGGCCTGAACCAGTACGACGACGAGCTGCGGACCGGTCTGGTCCGGCACACCGAGGACGTGAAGCAGCTCGTCGAGAACCACCTCGTCCAGGCGGGCCACGGCACCGAACCGCCCTACCCCCCGCTCGACCGGGCCCGCATCGAGGGCGTGCCCGAACTGGCCAAGAGCTTCGCCGAGGTCCTGGCCCCCGGACCCTCGATCCTCCACACCTTCGTCCGCCTGGAGATGACGCGGGTCGTCGGCTACATGGCGGACCTCACCAACCTGACCGCGGAGTGCCCCGGCGAGAACCACGACTGGATGCTCGCCCTCACCCGCGCCGCCGAGCAGTCCATCTGCGCCACCAGCACCTCCGTCGACCGGGAGTTCTGGAACAGCGAGCCCGCCAGCCGCTACCTGGAGGCCCAGCAGGACGCGGTCGACGAACAGGGCGTGACGGTGCGCCGGCTGTTCCTGCTGGAGAGCGCCCGCGAGCTCGACGACCGGCTGCTGCGGCTGTGCGAGGAGCAGGAACTGCGGCACATCGACGTCCGCGCGGCGGTCCTGCCCGAACTGCCCCCGCACCTCCAGCGCGGCACCACCAACGACTTCATCGTCTACGACGAGGAGGTGTCCTTCGAGATCGAGCAGGACCTGCGCGACGTCAACGTCAGGACACGGCTCATCGCCCGCCAGGACCACGTGCGGGACCGGATGAAGCGCTTCAAGGAGCTCTGGGAGGCGAGCATGAGCCTGCGCGAGCTGGAGGTACGGGTGGACGCCGAGGAGGACGGCAACTGGATGGTCGACCGGGCCTGAGGGCGGGCCCGGCCCCGGGCCGTACTCCCGGGGGAGTAACGGCGGCCGCGTGTCACCCCGGGCAGTAGCCGCCGACTCGGCCTCCGGCCCGACGTATCGGCGTCCCGTCGCCGGAAGTCTGGAGACGTACCCAGACATCCGACCGGAGGGAGCCCGTCACATGGGGGCCGCAAGGACACGTGCGGAAAGGAACGGGGGGCGACGCCGGGCGGTGCCGTGGCTGGTGCTCGGACTGTGGATCGCCGTCCTGGCCATCGCCTCGCCGTTCGCGTCGCAACTGTCGGACGTGCAGCGCGACCGCGCCGTCGACTACCTGCCGGCGAGCGCCGACTCCACGCAGGCCGCGACGATCCAGGACCGGCTGCCCGGCGGCGATGCCACCGAGATGGTCGTCGTCTACCACCGCGACGCCGGACTGACCGCCGCCGACAAGGCCACCGCCGCCGAGCAGATCGCCCGGATCGCGGGCGCGCACCGGCTGACGGACCGCCCGGTGGGCATCCCGTCCGACGACGGCACCACCCTCATGTACCCGGTCGCCAGCACCGAGCCCGGCCAGGACGAGAAGGCCCGCGACGCACTCGTGGGGGCCGTACGGGACACCGCGCGGGGCGGCGACGGGCTGAGCGTCGAGGTGGGCGGGGAGGGCGCCCTCGCCACCGACGCCGCCGAGGTCTACAACTCCCTCGATGGCCCGCTGCTCTACACCACCGCTGCAGTGGTCGCCGTGCTGCTGATCCTGATCTACCGCAGCCCGTTCCTGTGGCTGGTCCCGCTGGCCGTCGCGGGAATCGCCGACTACCTCTCCATGGGCGTCGCCTACGGCCTGAACCAGTGGTTCGGCACGTCGGTGTCCGGTCAGAGCACCGGCATCATGACCATCCTCGTCTTCGGCGTCGGCACCGACTACGCGCTGCTGCTCGTCTCCCGCTACCGGGAGGAACTGCGCCGCGTCGAGCGGCCGTACGACGCCATGGCCGCCGCGCTGCGCGGCTGCGGGCCCGCCGTGCTCGCCTCCTCCGGGACCGTCGCCGCCGGGCTGCTGTGCCTGCTCGCCGCCGACCTCAACTCCAGCCGGGGCATGGGCCCGCTCGGCACGGTCGGCGTGCTGTGCGCCCTGGCCGCCATGCTGACGCTGCTGCCCGCGATCCTGGTCCTGCTGGGCCGCCGGGTCTTCTGGCCGCTCGTGCCCCGCTACGGCAGCACTCCCAAGGCCCGCCGGTCGCTGTTCGCCGCGATGGGCGGCTCCGCCGAACGCCGGCCCCGCGCCGTCCTGGTGGGCGGGGCGCTGCTGCTCGGCGCGCTGGCGCTCGGCTCGTTCAACCTGCCAGGCTCCCTCAAGCAGGAGGACTCCTTCACCTCCAAGCCCGACGCCATCGCCGCCATGGAGACCCTCGCCGCCGCCTTCCCGGAACGCGGCACCCAGCCCATCACCGTCATCGCCCCCGACGACCGCGCCGACGCCGCGCTCGCCGGGGCCCGCGACACCCGCGGGGTGGA
Organism: Streptomyces flaveolus; assembly: GCF_014648815.1. GTDB lineage: Bacteria > Actinomycetota > Actinomycetes > Streptomycetales > Streptomycetaceae > Streptomyces > Streptomyces flaveolus. Next base: position 93,978 of record NZ_BMRV01000001.1, read on the forward strand.
GAGCGCCGAGAAGGGCCGCAGCGGCGGCGGCTGGACCGAACTGACCGTCCTGGCGTCCGCCCCGCCCCAGTCGGCGGCCGAGACCGCCACCATCGAGGCGCTGCGCGACCGGCTCGACGGCTCCTACGTCGGCGGACCCAGCGCCCAGCAGATCGACCTGGAGGACACCAACGCCCGCGACACCGCCATCGTCGTCCCGATCGTGCTGCTCTCCGTCCTGCTGATCCTCGTGGTGCTGCTGCGGTCCCTGGCCGCCCCGCTGATCCTGGTCGCCGCCGTCGTCGCCGTGTGGGGCGCGGCCCTCGGCATCGGCGGACTCGTCTTCGGGCCGCTGTTCGGCTTCGAGGGCACCGACCCAGGCCTGGGCCTGCTGTCCTTCGTGTTCCTGGTGGCCCTCGGCGTCGACTACGGCATCTTCCTGATGCACCGCATGCGCGAGGAGGCCCTGCACGGCGCCGGACCCACCGAGGCCGCGCTCACCGCGCTGCGCACCACGGGCGGGGTCATCGCCTCCGCCGGGCTCGTCCTCGCGGCCACCTTCGCGGTGCTCACCAACATGCCGATGGTGCAGCTCGTGGAGCTGGGCTTCGTCATCGCCGTCGGCGTCCTGCTCGACACCTTCCTCGTCCGGACCTACCTGGTCACCAGCGCGAGCGTCGCGCTGCGCCGCCGGGTGTGGTGGCCGGGGCGGCTGTCCCGGGCGCCCGGCCAGCCGGCGCCGGCCGGGGAGCGGGAGCCCGTCGGTGTCTGACCCGTCCGAGGACCGGAGTGCGCCCCTCCCCTCCCGGAGGGGCGTGCCCGTCGCGGAGGATGGGCGCGTGCAGGCAACCACCGAGGCAGCGCCCCGGCCCCGCGCGGGCCAGCGGATCATGGCCGCCATCAACCGCGATCCGCGCAGCGCCCCGCACGGCACCCGCAACGACGCCGTGCTCGCCGCGGTCCTGCTCGCCGCGGCCGTCTGCCTGGCGCTGTCCACCGACGAGGGCCGCCGCCCGGACGCGGCCGGCTGGGCACTGCTGGCCGCGGCGCACGTCCCCGTCGTGTGGCGGCGACGCCGTCCGCTGCTGGTGCTCGCGACGGTGGTGGCGCTCGTCGGGCCGTACCACGCCCTGGACAACAACCACGCCGCTGCCGGACCCGTCTCCTACGTCGCGCTCTACACGCTGGCCGTCACCGGCCGCCCGCTGCGCACGATCCTGACGGGCATCGCGGTCCTCACGGTCTCCGTGAGCATCATGCTCACCGTCAACACCCACCAGGCCGTCGAGCTGATCCGCATCTCCGGCTGGGTGGTCGCCATCCTCTTCGCGGGCGTCGACATCCGCTACTACCGCCAGTACGTCGCCTCCATCGTGGAGCGCGCCGAACGCGCCGAACGCACGCGGGAGGAGGAGGCCCGGCGTCGCGTCGCCGAGGAGCGCCTGCGCGTCGCCCGGGACCTGCACGACCTGCTCGCGCACAGCATCACCCTCATCGGCGTGCAGACGTCGGTCGCCGCGCACGTCCTGAGCGCCGACCCCGAGCGTCTGGACCGGGCCGCCGTCGCCAAGGCCCTCGACGACATCGCCGAGACCTGCCGGACCGCGCGCGGCGAACTGCGGACCACGCTGGAGGTCCTGCGCGAACAGGACACGCCCGACGCCCGCGGTCCGCTGCCCGGGCTGCACGGCCTGTCGCACCTGGCGGAGGCCGCCCGGCTCGCCGGGGCGCGGGTCGACCTGTCGGTACGCGCCGGCGACGTGCCGCCCGCGGTCGGCGCCGCCGCGTACCGCATCGTGCAGGAGGCGCTGACCAACGCCGTACGCCACGCGGGGCCGGAACCGTCCGTCCGCGTCGAGGTGTACGCGGAGCCGGGCGCCCTGCGCCTGTCCGTCACCGACGACGGCACCGGCCCCGATCCCGGCGGCACCCCCGGCTTCGGGCTCGTCGGCATGCGGGAGCGGGCCCGCAGCGTGGGTGGCACACTCGACGCCGGACCGCGGGCCCGGGGCGAGGGCGGCTTCGGGGTGACGGCCGTCCTGCCGACGCCCGCCGCATCCGTCCCGGCCCCGGCGCCGGTGACCGTGACGTCGGAGAGGGACGGATGACCATTCGCGTGCTGCTGGCGGACGACCAGAACCTGGTCCGCGCCGCGTTCGCCCTGCTCGTCGCCTCGGCCCCCGACATGGAGGTCGTCGGCGAGGCCTGCACCGGCCGCGAGGCCGTGGAACTGGCCCGCGCCCGCCGGGCCGACCTCGTCGTCATGGACGTCCGCATGCCCGACCTGGACGGCATCGGGGCGACCCGGCTGATCGCCGCGGACGAGGACCTGGCGGGCGTGAAGGTGCTGGTCCTCACCACGTACGACACCGACGAGAACATCGTGGAGGCCCTGCGCGCGGGCGCCTCCGGGTTCCTGGTGAAGGACACCCGGCCCGCCGAGCTCCTCGACGCCATCCGCACGGTGACGGCCGGCGACGCCCTGCTCTCGCCCGGCCCGACGGCCCGCCTGATCGAGCGGTTCCTGCGCAGCCCCGCGCCACCGGTGACCGACGGCGGCCCCGACTGCCTGTCCGAGCGGGAGCGGCAGGTCCTCACTCTGGTCGCCCGCGGCCTCACCAACACGGAGATCGCCGATTCCCTGGGGCTGAGCCCGCTGACCGCGAAGACCCATGTGAGCCGCATCATGGGCAAGCTGGGCGCGCGGGACCGGGCGCAACTGGTCATCGTGGCCTACGAGTCGGGACTGGTGACGCCGGGCGACCGTCAGGCGCAGTAGGTGTCCGTGCCCGGCCGCTGTCCGGTCGCCAGGAAGCGGGAGACCGTGCGGTCGCCGCAGGCGTTGCCGTTGGCGAGGTAGGCGTCGTGGCCGGTGGAGTTCACGGTCACCATGACCGCGCGCCGGCCGAACGCCTCCCGCAGCTTCAGCGCGCCGCTGAGCGGGGTCGCGACGTCCCGCTCGTTCTGGACGAGCAGGACGTTGGAGGGTCCGCGGTCGGTGATCCGCACCGGTGCCTCACGCGGCGGGTAGGGCCAGGCGGCGCACGGCATCGCGTTGCGGGGCATGCCCGCGGTGAGCGGGTACTTGGCGCGGCTCTCGGCGACGTCCTTCTGGTACCCGGCGGCCGAGGTGGGCCAGGCGACATCGTTGCAGAGGACTCCGGCGCCGACGGCGGCGACGTTCTGGAGCACGGCGTCGGGCGGTGCCGCGGGCGCGGGCGGCACGGTGCCCTGCCGCGCCGCCCGCATCAGCTTGGCGAGCGTGGGATAGCGGCTGGGGGAGTACAGGCTGTCCAGCATGATCTGGCGCAGGACGTTGCCGTTCAGTTCCTCCGGGTTGGCGCCGGGCCAGGGGAGGGGTTCCCGGTCGAGCCGGGCGGCCAGCTTCAGGAACAGCGGCCGTACGTCGGCGGCCCTGTCGGCGACGCGGTCCGGGTTGTCGGGCTTCGACGCCCACGCGGCGAAGTCGGGGAAGGTGTCCTCCACGCCCTGCTCGTGCCCGGCCAGCCAGGCGCGGGCGACGCGGGTGGGATCGGGGTTGTCGTTGCTGTCCAGCACGATGCGGTCGGTGCGGTGCGGGAACAGCTGCGCGTACACGGCTCCGACGTACGTCCCGTACGACACGCCCCACGCGGAGAGCTTGCGCTCGCCGAGCGCGGCGCGGAGGCGGTCGATGTCGCGGGCCTCGTTGGCGGTGCTGAGGTGCCGGAGCAGCTCGCCGCCGTTCGCGGCGCAGGCGTCGGCCATGCGGCGGGCGGTGGCCGTGTTCGCGTCCACGGAGCCGTCGGCGGCGGGCCACGGGCGGAGCCTGGAGGTGGCGAGGTCGCCCTGGTCCAGCCCGCAGTCGACGGGCGTGGACGGGGCGAGGCCGCGCGGGGCGAAGCCGACCAGGTCGTAGGCGTCCCGGACGTCCTGGGGCAGCTTCTGCCCCTTCCCCGAGGGGTCGTTCAGGCTGGAGCCGCCCGGACCGCCCGGGATCAGCAGCAGGGTCCCGCGCCGGGCGCCCGGATCCTCGCTCGGGATGCGCGAGACGGCGACGTCGATGCGGGGGCTGTCGGGGTCGGCGTAGTCCATGGGGACCCGCAGGGTGGCGCACTGCTGACGGGGGTCCAGGCCGGAGCCCTGACAGGTGGTCCAGTCGAGGCCCTCGGCCGGGCTCGCGGCCACGGAGGCGGTCACGGGCGCGGTGACGGCGAGCAGGGCGGTGGAGACGCCGACGATGGCGGCGTTGCGGATGGTGCGCGTGCGCTGCGTCATGGGACGAGCCTCGCGGATCGCCGGGGCCCGCCCCATCCGGGCAACAACCTGAAAAGGCTTGGGGTTTACCCCACCAGCCCCCTGACGAACTCCCCCCAGGCGGCCGGCCCGACGAACACGACGGGCCCGTCGGCCACCTTGCTGTCCCGTACGGGCATGACGCCGGGGACTCCGTCGGCGACCTCGACGCAGTCTCCGCCTTCGCCGTTGCTGTAGGTGCTCTTCGTCCAGCGGGCGTTGCTCAGGTCGTACTCGCGCATCGTCTGAAGTCCTCCGCCGCCGATTCGATCAGGGCAAGGGACGCCTCTGGCGACAGCGTGGCGACCCTGAGCAGATCGTATGCGCGCTGCGCCCGCTTCACCACGGCTGGATCGTCCACCAGCGTTCCTGAGAACGACGTCTCTGTATAGGCGACCTGGGGTGCGTCCTCGAACTCCATCAGCTTCAGAGATCCGTTCATGGCCGCATGGGCCCCCGCCGTGTACGGCAGCACCGTCACCCACGCCGTGCGCTCGCGCATAAGCCGTGCGATGTGCTCCAGTTGCGCACCCATCGCGTGCGGGCCGCCCACCGGGACGCGCAACGCGTTCTCGTGCAGGGTCACCCAATACTCGGGCCGTGCAGCGTCGTCGAGGATCAGCGACCGCTCCAAGCGGGCGGTGACGATCTCGTCCACGTAGGAATCCGGTTTGAACGGATTCGCAGCGATCGTGACCGCGCGTGCGTACTCCTTGGTCTGGACCAGGCCCGGAACCACCGTCGGCGCGAACTCGCAGATCCGCACGGCCAGCCGCTCCAGCTCAACGACCCCCGCGAAGTAATCCGCATACCGCGGGTCATCAATCAGCTTCCGGCACAGCCGCTCGAAAATACCGTCGGTTTGCAGTACCGCGTCAATCCGCTGCGCCACGTCCAACTGTGGTTTGCGAATCGCCTGTTCGAACTGGCCGATGTAGCCGCCGGACACAAATACCCGTGCGCCCAGCTCCACTTGGGTGATCCCGGCATCCTCCCGGCGCCGCTTGAGTTCCGTGCCGAAGAACTCCCAGGCCGCCTGCCGCGAACCGTTGGCCATAACCAAACCCCTTGCGCTGACCAGCACTTGTAGTGCACAGACTCCTACCGAGTGTAGTTGCAGGGAGGCATTCTGGAGGCACGAAGAGTGAAACAGGAAACAGGAGGGGAACACGGTGGAGCCAACACACTCGGCGCACTGCGTCGAAGAAGCGGAGGACACGGTGAAAGAATTGCGCGCGGCACTCGTGAGGGCAGGAATTATCCTGCCGTCACTCGGGATCGACCCGGTGAGTCTTGCGCGGGAGGCACCGTGTCCGCTCATCGAATTGGGACGATGTTCCGTGGAGACCGCGCGTCGGCTCGCGGCGGTGCTGCGATGATGCCGCCGATCGGTTCCTACGCGGTCGACACCCGCACGGGGCGGGTCGGCATCGTCATGGGGCACGAGGGCCCGTACGTCCAGATGCGGCCGTACGGCGGGGGGCGCGAGTGGGACGCCGAGCCGGGTGACGTACGCCACGCCACCCCGGCCGAGCGGCTCAGCGCGGCCACGGCGTACACCAACGCACGAAGTCGTGGCGAGGTGCCTTGAGGCATGCGCGAGAATGGGCTCCATGAGTCTGTTCCGCGACGACGGCATCGTGCTGCGCACCCAGAAGCTGGGTGAGGCGGACCGGATCATCACCTTGCTCACGCGCGGTCACGGCCGCGTACGCGCCGTGGCGCGCGGGGTGCGCCGCACGAAGTCGAAGTTCGGGGCGCGGCTGGAGCCGTTCTCGCACGTGGACGTGCAGTTCTTCTCGAAGAGCAGCGAGCTGGTCGGGCGCGGGCTGCCGCTGTGCACGCAGAGCGAGACCATCGCGCCGTACGGCGGCGGGATCGTCACGGACTACGGCCGGTACACCGCCGGGACGGCCATGCTGGAGACCGCCGAGCGGTTCACGGACCACGAGGGCGAGCCGGCCGTGCAGCAGTACCTGCTGCTGGTCGGTGCGCTGCGGACCCTCGCCCGGGGCGAGCACGCGCCGAACCTCGTCCTCGACGCGTTCCTGCTGCGTTCCCTCGCCGTGAACGGGTACGCGCCGACCTTCGGCGACTGCGCGAAGTGCGGCATGCCGGGACCGAACCGGTTCTTCTCGGTCGGATCGGGCGGTTCCGTCTGCGCCGACTGCCGGGTGCCCGGCAGCGTCGTACCCTCGCCGCAGGCCCTGGGACTGCTCGGTGCGCTGCTCACGGGAGACTGGGGGACCGCGGACGCCTGCGAGGCGCGGTACGTCCGGGAGGGGAGCGGGCTGGTGTCCGCGTACCTGCACTGGCACCTGGAGCGCGGCCTGCGGTCCCTGCGGTACGTCGAGAAGTCCTAGACACAGGTAGAGCACGAGGAGACGAGAGACACATGGCCGTACGCGGTTTCCTGGGGCGTCAGCGCCGGGAGTACAGGACGCCGGAGCCGCACCCGTCCGGCGCGCGGCCCCCGAAGCTCGGTGAGCTGGTGCCGGAGCATGTGGCGATCGTCATGGACGGCAACGGGCGCTGGGCCAAGGAGCGCGGCCTGCCGCGCACCGAGGGGCACAAGGTCGGTGCCGAGCAGGTGATGGACGTCCTCCAGGGGGCGATCGAGATGGGTGTCGGGAACATCTCCCTGTACGCCTTCTCCACCGAGAACTGGAAGCGCTCGCCGGAGGAGGTGCGCTTCCTGATGAACTTCAACCGCGACTTCATCCGCAAGTCCCGCGACACCCTCGACGAGCTCGGGGTGCGGGTGCGCTGGGCGGGGCGGATGCCCAAGCTGTGGAAGTCGGTGGCCAAGGAGCTCCAGGTCGCCCAGGAGCAGACGAAGGACAACGACCGGCTCACGCTGTACTTCTGCATGAACTACGGCGGCCGTGCGGAGATCGCGGACGCGGCGCAGGCCCTCGCCGAGGACGTGCGGGCGGGGCGGCTCGACCCGTCCAAGGTCAACGAGAAGACCCTCGCGAAGTACCTGTACTACCCGGACATGCCGGACGTGGACCTGTTCCTGCGGCCGAGCGGGGAGCAGCGGACGTCGAACTACCTGCTGTGGCAGAGCGCGTACGCGGAGATGGTGTTCCAGGACGTGCTGTGGCCGGACTTCGACCGGCGTGACCTGTGGCGGGCGTGCCTGGAGTTCGCCTCCCGGGACCGCCGCTTCGGCGGCGCCATCCCCAACGAGGAGCTGCTCGCCATGGAGGGCCGGACGGAAGGTTCCAGCCCGTCCGGCGTTTGAGGACGAGGCCGTTCAGGCCGATGAAGGGGCCCGGGGCTGAGCCCCGGGCCCTCGGCGGCTCAGCCGCCGGAGGCGCTCGCGCAGTCCGCGCAGGTGCCGAAGATCTCCACGGTGTGCGCCACGTTGACGTATCCGTGCTCGGCGGCGATGGCCTCCGCCCACTTCTCCACCGCGGGGCCCTCGACCTCGACGGCCTTGCCGCAGATCCGGCACACCAGGTGGTGGTGATGGTCGTCGCTGGAGCAGCGGCGGTAGACGGACTCCCCTTCCGCGGTGCGCAGGACGTCGACCTCACCGGCGTCGGCGAGGGACTGCAACGTGCGGTAGACCGTGGTGAGCCCCACCGAGTCGCCCTTGTGTTTGAGCATGTCGTGGAGCTCCTGCGCGCTGCGGAACTCCTCGACCTCCTGGAGGGCCGCCGCCACGGCGGCCCGCTGCCGGGTGGCGCGGCCCTTCACGGGCGGTCCAGCGGTCGTCACGGGGTGCCTCCTCACGTCTGCACTGCCGGGGCCATTGTGCCAGCCCCGGCTGTCAGCGGTCAGACGCCGACTTCGTCGCCGGACCCGCGGGAGGCCGGAATCCGGCACTCCGCGGGATCCCCGGCGGAGCGGGCGAGGGCGGCGGCCCGCGCGCGTCGCCGGGCCAGCGGGGTGGCCAGCGCGGTCAGCAGGATGAACGCGCCGATGGTGAGCAGCACGATCGTCGCGCCGGGCGGCACGTCCTGGTAGTAGGACGTCACCGTGCCGCCGATCGTCACGGTCACGCCGATCGCCACGGCGATCGCGAACGTCGCGGCGAAGCTGCGGCTGAGCTGCTGGGCGGCGGCCACCGGGACCACCATCAGCGCGGACACCAGCAGCAGGCCGACGACGCGCATCGCGACCGTGACCGTGACCGCGGCCGTGACGGCGGTCAGCAGGTTCAGCGCGCGCACCGGCAGCCCGGTGACCCGGGCGAACTCCTCGTCCTGGCTGACCGCGAACAGTTGGCGGCGCAGCCCCAGGGTGACCAGCACCACGAAGGCGGCCAGGACGCAGATCGCGGTCACGTCGGACTCGGAGACCGTCGACAGGGAGCCGAAGAGGTACGAGGTGAGGTTGGCGTTGGAGCCGGTCGGCGCGAGGTTGATGAACATCACGCCGCCGGCCATGCCGCCGTAGAAGAGCATGGCGAGGGCGATGTCGCCGCGGGTGCGGCCGTACCAGCGGATCAGCTCCATGAGGACGGCGCCGAGGACGGAGACCAGGGTCGCCATCCACACCGGGGACCAGGAGAGCAGGAAGCCGAGGCCGACGCCGGTCATGGCCACGTGGCCGATGCCGTCGCCCATGAGGGCCTGGCGGCGCTGGACGAGGTAGATGCCGACGGCGGGGGCGGTGATGCCGACCAGGACGGCCGCCAGCAGCGCCCGCTGCATGAAGGCGTAGTTCAGGAGTTCCATCAGCTCAGCAGTCCCGTGCGGATCGGTTCGGCGCCCGCGGGTGCGTGCGGGTGTACGTGGTCGTGGCCGGGCAGGGCGTGCTGGCCGACGGCCTTCGGGGGCGGGCCGTCGTGCAGCACGCAGCCGTCGCGCAGGACGACGGCCCGGTCGATCAGGGGCTCCAGGGGGCCCAGCTCGTGCAGGACGAGGAGGACGGTGGTGCCGGCCGCGACCTGCTCGCGCAGCGTGGCGGCCAGGACTTCCTGGCTGGCCAGGTCGACGCCCGCCATCGGCTCGTCCATGATCAGCAGCTCGGGATCGGAGGCGAGCGCGCGGGCGATCAGCACGCGCTGGTGCTGGCCGCCGGAGAGGGCGTTCACGGAGTCCTTGGCCCGGTCCGCCATGCCGACCAGGTCGAGGGCCCGGCGCACCGCCTCGTGGTCGGCCTTGCGCAGGACGCCGAAGCGGGCGCGGGAGAGCCTGCCGGAGGAGACGACCTCGGTCACCGTGGCGGGCACGCCGCCCGCGGCCGTGGTGCGCTGCGGGACGTAGCCCACGCGCGCCCAGTCGCGGAACCGGTGCCGCGGGGTGCCGAACAGCTCGATCTCCCCGGCGACGGTCGGCACCTGGCCGATGATCGTGCGCACGGCCGTGGACTTGCCTGAGCCGTTGGCGCCGAGCAGGGCCACGACCTCGCCGCGGCGCACGGTGAGGTCGATGCCGCGCAGGACGGGGCGCGAGCCGAGGTCGGCGCGGACGCCGCGCAGTGCGATGACGGACTCGGTCATGCCACCCTCCGGCTGGTCGGTCTGGTCGGTCACTTGGCGCCCAGGGCCGTCTGCAGGGCCTTGAGGTTGGCTTCCATGACCTGGAAGTAGTCGTCGCCCCGGGACCGGTCGGTGATGCCCTCGATCGGGTCGAGGACGTCCGTCTTGAGGTTCGCGTCCTTGGCGACCGTCTTCGCGGTCTTGTCGCTGACGAGCGTCTCGTAGAAGACGGTGGAGACGCCGTCGGCGGCGGCCATCTTCTCGAGGTCCTTGATCCGGGCGGCGCTGGGCTCGGACTCGGGGTCGAGGCCGCTGATGGCCTCCTCGGTGAGGCCGTAGCGCTCGGCGAGGTAGCCGAAGGCGGCGTGCGTGGTGATGAAGACCTTGGTCTTCGTGTCCTTCAGCCCGGTCTCGAACTCCGTGTTCAGGTCGCCGAGCTTCTTGACCAGGGCCGCGGTGTTCTTCTTGTAGTCGGCGGCGTGGTCGGGGTCGGCCTTCTCGAAGGCCTTGCCGACGCCCTCGGCGACCTCGGCGTACTTGACCGGGTCGAGCCAGATGTGGGGGTCCTTGCCGCCGGCTTCCTCGCCGTGGTCGTGGTCGTGGCCGTGCTCGTCCTCCTCGGCCGCGTGGTCGTGCTCGGCCGCGTGGCCGCCGACCTCGTTGCCGTGCTCCTCCAGGGAGGTCAGGGAGGCCGCGTCGATCTTCGTCTCGATCCCGGACTGGGTGACGGCCTCGTCGACGGCGGGCTGGAGACCCTTGAGGTAGAGCGCCGCGTCCGACTCCTCCAGCTGCGCCCGCTGCTTGGTGCTGACCTCGAGGTCGTGCGGCTCCTGGCCGGGCCCGGTGAGGCTGGTGACGTTGACGTGGTCTCCGCCGATCTGCTCGGCGAGGAAGGCCATCGGGTAGAACGACGCGACGACGTCGAACTTGTCCGTGTTGCCCGCCGCCGCGGTGTCGCTGGAGCAGGCCGAGAGGGTCCCGAGACCGAGTGCGGTGGCCGCGGTGACCGCTATGCCGGATATGCGGCGTCGTCGTACGTTCATGACACTCATTTTCAACGAATCTGGAAACCGTTGTCAACAAGCCCCCGAACGGCCCCCGATTTGGCCGGGGGGCGTCCCGCGCCGGTAACCTGAGGCATTCTCTGGAAGCATCTCGCTTCGTCGCCCGTCGTCGTAATGAAGAGAGCACCGTGGCCGCCGACAAGATCGACACCATCGTCAGCCTGAGCAAGCGCCGTGGCTTCGTATTCCCCTGCAGTGAGATCTACGGCGGTCAGCGCGCCGCCTGGGACTACGGTCCGCTGGGTGTCGAGCTCAAGGAGAACCTCAAGCGCCAGTGGTGGCGCTACATGGTCACCTCGCGCGAGGACGTCGTCGGTATCGACTCGTCCGTGATCCTGGCCCCCGAGGTCTGGGTCGCCTCCGGTCACGTCGCCACCTTCACGGACCCACTGACCGAGTGCACCTCCTGCCACAAGCGGTTCCGCGCGGACCACCTGGAGGAGGCGTACGAGGAGAAGAAGGGGCACGCCCCCGAGAACGGCCTCGCCGACCTCAACTGCCCCAACTGCGGCAACAAGGGCACCTTCACCGAGCCCAAGCAGTTCTCCGGCCTGCTCTCCACCCACCTCGGCCCGACCCAGGACAGCGGCTCCGTCGCCTACCTGCGGCCCGAGACCGCCCAGGGCATCTTCACCAACTTCGGCCAGGTGCAGACCACTTCGCGCCGCAAGCCGCCGTTCGGCATCGCCCAGATGGGCAAGTCCTTCCGCAACGAGATCACGCCCGGCAACTTCATCTTCCGCACCCGCGAGTTCGAGCAGATGGAGATGGAGTTCTTCGTCAAGCCGGGCGAGGACGAGAAGTGGCAGGAGTACTGGATGGAGCAGCGCTGGAACTGGTACACCGGCCTGGGCCTGCGCGAAGAGAACATGCGCTGGTACGAGCACCCGAAGGAGAAGCTCTCCCACTACTCCAAGCGCACCGCCGACATCGAGTACCGGTTCTCCTTCGGCGGGAGCGAGTGGGGCGAGCTGGAGGGTGTCGCCAACCGCACCGACTACGACCTCGGCGCGCACTCCAAGGCCTCCGGCCAGGACCTCTCCTACTTCGACCAGGAGGCCGGCGAGCGCTGGACGCCGTACGTCATCGAGCCGGCGGCCGGTGTCGGCCGGGCGATGCTCGCCTTCCTGCTCGACGCGTACGTCGAGGACGAGGCGCCGAACGCCAAGGGCAAGCTGGAGAAGCGCACCGTGCTGCGCCTCGACCCGCGCCTGGCGCCGGTGAAGGTCGCGGTCCTGCCGCTGTCCCGCAACCCGGAGCTGTCGCCGAAGGCGAAGGGGCTCGCGCAGGCGCTGCGGCAGAACTGGAACATCGAGTTCGACGACGCCGGTGCGATCGGGCGCCGGTACCGTCGCCAGGACGAGATCGGTACGCCGTTCTGCGTCACCGTCGACTTCGACACGCTCGAGGACAACGCGGTGACCGTGCGGGAGCGGGACACCATGAAGCAGGAACGCGTGTCGCTGGACCAGATCGAGGGGTACCTCGCGGCCCGGCTCGTCGGCTGCTGACCGTTCGTCTCGGTTGAGGTACCAGGGGGCTCCGGCCCCCTGGACCCCCGGACCTGTGCCCACCCTCCACCCGACTCGGTCGGCTGGAGGGTGGGCTCTTCTGTTTGCGCGGCCGGGCGTCAGACGTCGGCCGTGCACCGCCAGAACGCCCGCATCAGCGGCGTCGGGTCCGGGTTCGTCATGGCCACCTGGGTGAGCAGGACCGCCGTCGTCCCGGTGGCGGGGACCAGGTGGGCCGAGGTGCCGCTGCCACCGACCCAGCCGTAGCGGCCGGGCACGTTCCACGGCTCCGTCCGGTCCACGTCGACCTGACCGCCGTAGCCCCAGCCCTGGCCCAGCAGGAAGAGACGGCCCGCCTCGCGCTGTCCGGGCGTCAGGTGGTCGGTGGTCATGCGGCGGACCGAAGCGGCGGAGAGGACCTGCCGGCCGTCCACCGCGCCCTGCGCGAGCAGCATGCGCGCGAAGGCCAGCCAGTCGTCCACCGTCGAGACCAGCCCGCCCGCCCCGGACGGGAAGGCCGGGACACGGCTCCACTGGCCGTCGGGCACGTCCATCGGTTCCAGCGCCCCGGACGGATCGGGCCGGTAGAGGGTGGTGAAGCGGTCCCGCTTCCCGGACGGCACCTCGAAGGCCGTGTCCACCATGCCGACCGGCTCCAGCAGGCGCTCCGCCAGGACGTCCGGCAGCGGCCGGCCGGTGACCCGGGCGATCAGCACGCCCTGCAGGTCGGAGCAGGTGTTGTACAGCCAGGCCGCCCCCGGCTGGTGCAGCAGCGGCACGCGGGCCAGGCCCGCCAGCCACTCGTCCGGCGCCGGTGCCCGCTGCGGTTCGAGTCCGCCTTGGTGGGCCGCGAACAGCGCCTGCACGCCGGGCAGCGAGAAGTCCGCCGGGAAGCCCCATCCCGCCCGGGAGCTGAGCAGGTCCTCGACAGTGATCGCACGCTCCGCCGGGACCACGTCGTCCAGGGCGGCGGACGGGGTGCGCAGCACCCTCGGCTTCGACAGCTCCGGCAGCCACGCGTCCACCGGGTCGGCCAGCCCCAGCAGCCCGTCGTCGACCAGTGCCAGCACGGCCGCGGCCGTGATCGGCTTCGTCAGCGACGCGATCCGGAAGAGGCTCTCCCGCGCCATGGGGGCCGTGCCGTCGGCGTCCACCTGGCCGACGGTCACCACCTCCACGTCGTCACCGCGGGCCACCAGGGCCACGGCACCCGGCACCGTGCCGTCGTCCACGTGCCGTTGCAGGGTGCTGCGCAGTGCGCTCACGTCGTTCATGGGCGGGCCTCCGGTTCGTCGTGGTCGGGGTGACGACTCCGGTCGCGTCCGCAACTCATCGGCGGCCGGCCGCCTCAGCCGATCGTCCGCGGCAGGCGCAGGCTCAGCAACCCCGTCAGCGCCACCGCCGCCAACTGCACCAGCAGCGTCGTCACCAGGGCGTCCCGCATGCCCAGGCCCGGCACCAGGGACAGGAACAGCGTGCCCAGCGCGGCCACCCCGAGCGCCAGGGACGACTGCTGCGTGGTCATCATGACGCCGCTGCCGACACCCGCACGGGCGGGCGGCACCTCCGACAGGACGACCCGGAAGACCACCGGGAGCTGGAGCGCCTGCCCGGCCCCGGCGACCGCCGCGCCCGGCATGAGCTCGACCAGGCCGAGGTCCGGCCAGGAACGCCAGGCGGCCAGCGCCATCAGGGCCAGGCCCACGCCCTGGAGCACGGCGCCCGCCGGCACCACCCGGGTGCCGTACCGGGCGACCAGCCGGGGACCGGCGAGGGAGACGAAGAAGAACACCACCGCCAGCGGCGCCAGCGCCGTCCCCGCCGCCACCGGGCCGAGGCCCGCGCCCTGCTGGAGCGCGACCGCGATGACGAACATGAAACCGCTGAAGCCGACCGAGAACGGCACGATCAGCAGCAGCCCGCGCCGCAGCGAGGTCAGCGCGAACAGGCTCGGCGGCACCAGCGGCGTGCGGCCCGCCCGGTCCGCCCGGCGCTCCACCGCGTAGAACGCCGCCGCCGTGAACGGGAACGCCGCCAGCGACAGCCACGTCCACAGCGGCCAGCCCGCCGTCCGGCCCTCGGTGAGCGGGACCAGCAGGGTGAGGAGCGAGGCGGCCAGCAGCACCGTGCCGGGACCGTCCACCGGCTCCGGGCGCGCCGAACGGGTCTCCGGGACCGCGCGCGCGGCCAGCAGCAGGCCCACCAGCACGACCGGGACGTTCACCAGGAAGACGGAACGCCAGCCGGTGCCCGCGCCAAACAAAAAGGACAAAGGCGTGGCGGCCACCAGCACACCGCCCAGGATCTGGCCGGCCACCATCGACAGGCCGGCCGTGGCCCCGTACAGGCCCATGGCCCGGGCCCGCCGGGTACCGGAGGTGGTCGCCTGGATGGTGGCCAGCACCTGCGGCAGCATCGCGGCGGCCGAGGCGCCCTGCGCCACCCGCGCCGCCACCAGCGTCCAGGCGTCCGGCGCCAGACCGCACGCCAGCGAGGTCAGGCCGAAGGCGGCCATGCCGCCCAGGAACATCCGTCGCCGGCCGAACAGGTCGCCGAGCCGGCCGCCGAGGACGAGCAGGACGGCGTACGCCACCCCGTACCCGGCGACGACGAGTTCGAGGACCGACTCGCCCGCGGACAGGTCGGTGCCGATGGTGGGCAGGGCGACGTTGACGATGAAGAAGTCGACGAGGGGGAGTGCCGCGGCCAGCAGCACCGTGAACAGTCCGGCCCCGCTGAGCGCGGGTGGCGCCGCGTCCGCCGGCCGGACGGGACGTGAAGTCATGGTTTCGGTCACGGAATCGAGACTGCGGCGCCCGCCAGACCGGTACCAGAGTCTTCTTGTCCTGGTAGCAGGAGTACCTGGCAACAGGATCCGGTGAGCGGCACCCTGGAGGCATGACGACGACGGCCCAGGAAAGCACGGGAGTGGCGGTCCGGGCGACGGCCGCCCGGGAGACGGAGCCACGGCCGGTGGAGGGGGCGTCGCAGGTCCGGCGGCACGAACTCGCCGCCTTCCTGCGCAGCCGCCGCGAACGCATCGCCCCCGAACAGGTCGGGCTGCCCCGCGGACGCCGGCGCCGCACACCGGGGCTGCGCCGCGAGGAGGTCGCCCAGCTCTCGGCCGTCGGCGTCACCTGGTACACGTGGCTCGAACAGGCCCGGGACATCCAGGTCTCCGTGCAGGTCCTCGACGCCCTCGCCCGCGCGCTGCTGCTCGACCCGACCGAGCGCGCCCACCTCTTCCGGCTCGCCGGAGCCGTCGACCCGACGCCGGCGACGGCCTGCCCGTCGATCTCACCGGCGGTGCGCGCCCTGTTGGAGCAGTTCGAGCCGTATCCGGCGTGCGTGCAGAACAGCCGGTACGACATCCTCGCCCACAACCGCACGTACGGGCTGCTGCTGTGCGACCTGGACGCGGTGCCGCCCGAGGACCGCAACTGCATGATCCTTTCCTTCACCCACGACGACTGGCGGTCGTCCATCGTCCATCTGGAGGAGACCCAGCGGCTGATGGCCGCCCGGTTCCGCGCCACGATGGCCGGTCATCTCACCGAGCCCGCCTGGAAGATGCTGCTGAAGCGGCTGCGGGCGGAGTCCGCCGAGTTCCAGGAGGCCTGGGAGCGGTACGAGGTGGTCGCCCACCGCAGCAAGCGCAAGGAGTTCCTCAATCGGTACGTGGGCCGCATCCGGGTCGACCACACCGACCTGTGGCTCGGACCGGAGCCGGGGCCGCGCATGGTGACGTACGCGCCGGCCGACGAGGCCTCGCGGGAGCGGCTGGAGAGGCTGCACGCGATCGCCCTGGAGCGTGGAGCGACGTCGCCGGGATGACCGCCCGAAGTGCGGGAACCCGGGGATATGCGGAAGGTGATGTTCCCAGGGTTTCGTCAGTTCGCACAGGGCGAGGACAGTCATGGCTGAGCAGAAGTCGGCGCAGACGCTCCCGCGGCCGTTGCACGCGGCCGCATCGGCGCTGCGGAAGGTGCCGGGCGCCGGGACGGTCGGCCGGGCGGCCGAGGGCGCGCTGGACATGATCGGGGCCGTGTCGCCGCGCGGGCGGCGGCTGGTCGTCTACACCGGGGCCGGAGTGCTCGGCGTCGCCGGTTTGGTGGAGTGGCCGGTGGCGCTCACCGGAGCGGCGGTGGCGTGGCTGACGCGGCCACGGCAGGAGGAGTCCCCGGAGACCGAAGCGGAGTCGGAGGCGGCACGGGTGGCCTCCGGCGCGGACGCCCCCACGGGCAGCGTCGCGGCGAAGCGGAACGCGGTGACGGGTGCGGGTGCCTCCGGCGGGAGCGCCACCGCGGGCAGCGTGGCGGCGAGGCGGAACGCCGCGAAGAAGACGACGACGAGGAGCGCGGCCACCGAGGCCGGCGCCGCCAGGAAGAGCGCCGCGGCGAAGCGGGCCGCGAGCAGGTCGGCGGCGGGGGCGACGGTTGCGGGCAAGACGGTTGCCCCGAAGCCGGCGCGCAGTACGTCGGCCGGGACGAAGACGGCGGCGAGCGGGTCGGCCGGGACGAAGGCGGCGGCGAGCGGGTCGGCCGGGACGAAGGCGGCGGCGAGCGGGTCGGCCGGGACGAAGGCGGCGGCGAGCGGGTCGGCGGGGACGAAGGCGGCGGCGAGTGAGTCGGCGGGGACGAAGGCGGCGGCGAGTGAGTCGGCGGGGACGAAGGCGGCGGCGAGCGGGTCGGCGGGGGCCGGGTCGGCCGGGACTAAGTCGGCCGCGTCGAGGTCGGCTGCGAAGGGGGCGGGCGGGGCGAGGTCGGCGGCGAGCGGGTCGGCGGGGGCCGGGTCGGCCGGGGTCAAGTCGGCCGGGAGCGGGTCGGCCGGGGCCAAGACGGCGGCGAGCCGGTCGGGCGGGACCACGTCGGGGGCCGCGGTGAAGAGCGCCGCGGCCAAGGGGGCCGGGCGGAAGACCGCGGTGAAGAGTGCCGCGACCAGCGTCGCCGCACAGCGGGGCACCGCGACCGGGACCGCCGTGCGGAAGGCCACCGCCACCGGTGCCGCGGCGCGGAAGAGCACCGCGACCAGGGCCGCCGCGCGGAAGTCCGCGACCGCGAAGTCCGCCGCCAAGGCGGTTGCGGCGAAGGCCACCCCGGCCGGGACCGCCGCGCAGAAGAGCACCGCGACCAGGGCCGCGGCGCAGAAGGCCGTCGCGGCGAAGAGCACGGCGACCAGGGCCGCCGCACAGAAGGCCACCGCGACCGGCACCACCGCGCGGAAGTCCGCCACGGGGAAGACCGCGGCGAAGGCCACCGCGACCGGGGTCGCCGCGCGGAAGTCCGCCGCCGGCAAGACCACCGCGGCGAAGGCCACCGCGACCGGCACGTCCGCCCGGAAGTCCGCCGCCGCGAAGACCAACGCGTCGACGAGCACCCCCGCGAAGCGCGCCGCGGGCACCAGTGGATCAGCGACGTCCGGGCGGCGGTCCGCCGCCGCGAAGCCCGGCGCGGCCACGGGCACCCGCGCGAAGCGCGCCGCAGGCAAACGCACCCGAAAAGCGGGCTGAGAGGCAACCATGGCCGGTGGACTTCTGACGCGTTCCCAGGGCGCCCTCGCAGGGATCGCCCTGGCCGGGCCCCGCCTGGTCGCGCGCGGCACCGCCCCCGCCATGGGCGCTGCGGCCGGCGCGGTCGCGGGCACCGCGCGGGCCGGCGTGCGCGGCGCGGACTTCGCGGCGCGGGCGGCCCGGGTCGCCCGCGCCGCGCTGCCCGGCGGCACCCGCCACTGGCGGGCCGGCCCCCGCGCGCACCTCGCGCTGCGGCCGGCCGCGACCGAGAGGGTGCGCCGCGCGGGCGGCACCGAACACGTCGCCCGCCGCGTGGCGGCGGCCCTCGCCGAGCACCCCGACGTGGCGCTCGCCTACTGGGACAACGGGCTGGCCCGGCTGGTGGTGACCGCCACCGAGGAGGAACTGACCGACCGGGTCGTGGACCACGCGACCGACCTCGCCGAACAGCACGGCCTGGCCCGCGCCGACGACGAGGTCGAGGAGCTGGCCCACCCCGGCGACCCGGCCGCGGTGCGCGTCGCGGCGACCGCCCTCGGCGCCGACGTGCTCGGCATCGCCGTCGCCCTGACCGCGTCCTCCCTGCGGCTGCCGCCCTCGCCCCGTCTGGTGACCGCCGTGGCGACGCTGCTGCGCGAGAACCCCCGGTTCCGCGGCTGGCTGCGCGAGCGGCTCGGCGCCCACCGCATGGACGTGGCGCTGGCCGCCGCCAACGCGGCCGTGCACGCCGCGGGCCAGAGCCCGACCTCGCTGGTGCTCGACGGGGCGCTGCGCGCCTGCCAGTTGGGCGAGGCGGTCGCCCGGTCGGCGGCCTTCGAGGTCGTGCACGACCGGCTGTGCGCCCCGGGCCGGGGCAGCCTGCCCGCCGACCTCGCCCTGCGCCCGCCGCTGCGCACCTCCCCGGCCCAGGACTACGCCGCCCACGCCTCGACCGGCAGTGTGGCGGGCGCCGCGGCGACCCTGCTCGTCAAGCACGACCTGGCGGAGGCCGCGGAGGCGGTGCTCGCCGGCTCGCCCAAGGCCGCCCGCTACGGTCCCGCCGCCTTCCACGCCGTACTGAGCGCCGCGCTGTCCCGGACCGGCGTGCTGGTGCGCGACCCGGAGCGGCTGCGGCAGCTGGAGATGACCGGCACGGTCGTCCTGCACCCCAGTGCGCTGCGCACCCCGCACGCGGGGGCGGACCCGTGGACCGAGGACGTCCTGGACGCGGCGCGGCGCGCGGGGTTGCGCGTGGTGATGGTGGAGGACCCGGCGCTCGCCGACTTCACCGGCCTCGCGGACCAGGTCGTCAGCGCCCGCCGCCCGCTCGGGGACGTGGTGGACGAACTGCGCGCCGAGGGTGGTGGCGTCATCACGGTCGTACGCCCCCTGCCCGGCGACGACGACACGGTGCTGGCCGGACTGTTCCGCGGTGACGTGGCCATCGCGCTGGCCGACGCGGACACCCCGGTGGCGTGGGGCGCCGACGTGCTGGCCTCGCGAGGTCTGGCCGACGTGTGGCGGGTGCTGCGGGCGGTGCCCGCGGCCCGCAAGGTCGGGGGCCGCTCGCAGACGCTGGCCCGGGCCGGTGCCGCGCTGTCCGGACTGCTGGTCGCGGTCGGCGAGGCGCGCAGCAGGGGTGCCGGTTCGCCGTTGCCCGGACTGCGCCACGCGCCGGTCGACGCGAGCGCGGCGGCGGCCCTGCTGTCCGGGGCGCGCGCCGCCCTCGGCGTGGCGGCGGCCCGTGCCCCGCACCCCCGGCCGCGGGTGGCGTGGCACGCGCTGGACGTGGCGGACGTACGCGACCGGCTGGAGCACGAGACCGAGCCCGAGCCGACCGTCGTCGAGCAGGCCACGGGCCGGGTGCGCGAGGTGGCCGAACGGGCGGGCCGGGTGCGGGTGCTGGCGCCTGCCCGGTGGTCGTGGCAGCTGGCCCGGGCCGTGCGCGGCGAGCTGGACGATCCGCTCACCCCCGTGCTGGCGGTCGGTTCGGCGGCCTCTGCGATCCTCGGCTCGGTCGTGGACGCGGCGCTGGTGGTCGGTGCGCTGGATCTGAACGCGCTGGTCGGCGGCTTTCAGCGGCTGCGGGCCGAACGGGCGCTGTCCGGGCTGCTCGCGGAGCAGAAGCAGAAGGCCCGGGTCACTGAGGAGCCCCCCGGGGAGCGGGCGGAGCCCCCCGCCGAGGGGGCGGAGCCGCCCGCGGAGGGCGCGGAGGCGCCCCCGGCGGGCGAGCCGCGGATCGTGGACGCCGCCAAGCTGCACCCGGGGCACGTGATCGAGCTGAAGGCGGACGACGTCGTGCCCGCCGACGCCCGGCTGCTGTGGGAGGACGGCCTGGAGGTGGACGAGTCCGCGCTGACCGGTGAGTCGCTGCCGGTGGACAAGAGCGTGGACCCGGCGCCGAAGGCCCCCGTGGCCGAGCGGTACTGCATGGTCTTCGAGGGCACGACCGTGGTGGCGGGCCGGGCACGGGCCGTCGTCGTGGACACCGGCGAGCACACCGAGGCCGCGCGGGCGGTCGCGCTGGCCGCCCGGACGCCGTCGGCCGCGGGCGTGCAGGCCCGGCTCCAGGAACTGACCCGCAAGGCACTGCCGTTGACGCTGGCCGGTGGCGCGGCGGTGACCGGTCTGTCGCTGCTGCGCGGCACGCCGATCCGGCAGGCCGTCTCCGGCGGCGTGTCGGTGGCGGTGGCCGCCGTGCCCGAGGGACTGCCGCTGGTGGCGACGGTGGCACAGCTCGCGGCGGCCCGCCGGCTGAGCCGGCGCGGCGTCCTCGTGCGCACCCCGCGCACCCTGGAGGCGCTGGGGCGCATGGACACCGTGTGCTTCGACAAGACCGGCACGCTCACCGAGAACAAGCTGCGGCTCACCCGGGTCGCGGGCGCCGACGGCACCGTCCGCAAGGCGGGCGACCCGGACGCCGCCGGCACCGTACGGGTCGCCTCGCGCGCCTGCCCCCGCCTGAACGGCGACGGAGCGCGCCCGACGCACGCCACCGACGAGGCCGTCCTGGACGCCGCCGGCCCCGACCCCGAGTGGACGCAGGACGAGGGCCTGCCCTTCGAGACCTCCCGCGGCTACGCCGCCGCCGTCGGCCGGGACGCGGACGGCGCCCCGGTCCTGGTGGTCAAGGGCGCCCCCGAGACCGTGCTGCCCGCCTGCACCGGCCTGCCGTCGCACGCCACCGAGGCGGCGCACGACCTCGCCCGGGCCGGGCTGCGCATCATCGCGGTGGCGAGCCGGCCGCTCGGCAAGGGCGAGCAGGCGGCCGACGTGCTCGAACAGCCGCTGTCCGGGCTGGAGTTCACCGGGCTGCTCGCGCTGGCCGACGTGGCGCGCGAGACGTCCCCGGCGCTGGTGCGCGGGCTGCGCGAGGCGGGCGTACGGCCCGTGGTGCTGACCGGCGACCATCCGCAGACCGCCCGCGCCATCGCCGTCGACCTGGGCTGGCCCGAGGACGCGGTCGTGGTCACCGGCGACGAACTCGCCGCCGCCGACCGCTCGGCCCGGTCCCGGATGCTGCGGGACGCGGACGTGGTGGCCCGGGTGGCGCCGGAACAGAAGCTCCAGGTCGTGGAGTCGCTGCGGGACGCCGGGCGGGTCGTCGGCATGGTCGGTGACGGCGCCAACGACGCCGCGGCGATCCGTGCCGCCGACATCGGCGTGGGCATCAGCGCCCGCGGTTCGGCCGCCGCCCGCAACGCCGCCGACCTGGTCGTCACGGGCGACGACCTGCTGGTGCTGGTGGAGGCGGTGCGGGAGGGCCGGGCGCTGTGGCACAGCGTCGCCGACGCCATCGCCATCCTGATCGGCGGCAACGCGGGCGAGGTCGCCTTCGGCATCCTCGGCACCGTCCTCGGCGGCTCCGCTCCGCTGTCCACCCGCCAGATGCTGCTGGTCAACCTCTTCACCGACCTGTTCCCGGCGATGGCCGTGGCGGTGACGGAGACGGGGGACGCCGAGCAGGAGAAGGACGACGCGGGCGCGCCGCTCGGTACGGCGGTGCTGGGCGCGCCGCTGATCCGGCAGATCCGGCACCGGGCCATGACCACCGCACTCGGGGCGACCGCGGCCTGGCTCTTCGGCCGCTTCACCCCGGGCACGGGGCGCCGCTCGACGACCATGGCCCTGTGCGCCGTGGTCGGCACGCAGTTGGCCCAGACCCTCGCCGACCGGCGGGGCAGCCGGCTGGTGCAGGTGACGTCCGTCGGTTCGGCCGTCGCGTTGGTCGCGCTGGTGCAGACGCCGGGGGCGAGCCAGCTCTTCGGCTGCACGCCGCTGGGGCCGGTCGCCTGGACGGGCGTGGCCGCGGCGATCACGCTGGCGCTGGCGGGGCAGCGGGCGTTGCCGGTGCTGGAGGAGGCGGTGGCGAGGTACTGGCCGAAGGTGACGGAGGTTCTGCCGGCGGCGATGAGGTGAGGCGCGGCGCGGTGTGAGGCGGCGGGGGCGTCGGGCGGTGTCGGGTGGTGTGTCGCGTGCGGCTGGGTGGGGGCTGGTCGCGCGGTTCCCCGCGCCCCTGAGGGCGTGCAACGGGGGTCGGGCGCTCTGTTCTCCGTGCCTTCACGGGGCCGCGTCACGCGGAGGAGCGGGCCGGTTCCCGTATCTCCGGGGACTTCAGGCGCTCGGCGGTCAGTTCCGCCGTGCGGTGGGCCCAGCGGCCGTTGGTGACGGCGCCGAGGACGAGGACCGCCAGCCCGCAGGCGGCCAGGATCCACCAGCCGGGGCGGGCGGCGGAGACGAACGCGGACCGGTACGACGACGTGCCCACGCCCGCCGCCAGCACCGCGCCGACCACCGCCACGCCCAGGGTCTGTCCCAGCTGGCGGCTGGTGGAGGCGACGGCGGCGGCCACGCCGGCCTGCGCGCGCGGCATGCCGGAGACCGCCGTGTTGGTGATGGGCGCGTTGACGAAGCCGAAGCCGACGCCGAACAGGACGTACCCGATGAAGAGGGTGACGTTCGACGTCTCCGCCTCGAAGGCGGCGAACAGGACGCCGCTCACGGTCAGCGCGCCGCCCGCGATCAGCAGCGGCAGCCGCGGCCCCCGGCTGCCGACCAGCCGCCCGGACAGCGGGGCGCACAGGAAGGTCGGCACGGCCATCGGCAGCATCCACAGACCGGCGTGCAGGGCGCTCAGCCCCCGCACGTTCTGCAGGTACAGCGTGGACAGGAACAGGAAGCCGCCCAGCGCGGCGAAGGCGCTGATCGCCGTGACGGTGGCCCCGCTGAACGGCACCGACCGGAAGAAGCGCAGGTCGATGAGGGGCTCGGCGCGGCGCGGCTCGTAGCGCAGCAGCCCGAGCAGCGCGGCCAGCGCCAGCGCGGCGTAGGGGAGTACGGAGACGAACCCGGCGCTCGGCGCCTCGATGATCGCGTACGTCAGGGAGCCGAACAGCACGATCACCATCAGCTGGCCCAGCGGGTCGGGACGGCGGGCCCTGGGGGCTCGGGACTCGGGCACGAAGCGCAGGGTGAGCAGGAGCGCGGCGAGACCGACGGGCAGGTTGACCCAGAAGATCGAGCGCCAGCCCACCGACTCCACCAGCAGTCCGCCGACCAGAGGACCGGCGGCCATCGAGATGCCGACGACCGCGCCCCACACGCCGATCGCGCGGGCACGCTCGCGCGCGTCGGTGAAGGTGTTGGTGATGATCGACATGGCCACCGGATTGAGCATCGAACCGCCCACCGCCTGGACCATCCGGAAGACCACCAGCGACGACAGGTCCGGCGCCAGCGAGCACAGCAGCGAGCCGACGGTGAAGACGACCAGGCCCGTCATGAAGACCCGTTTCCGGCCGATCCGGTCGGCCGTGGAGCCCGCGAGCATCAGCAGCGCGGCCAGCACCAGGGTGTACGCGTCGATCGCCCACTGGAGTCCCGACGTGCTCGCGTGCAGGTCACGCTGCATGGAGGGCAGGGCCACGTTCAGGATCGTGTTGTCGATGCTCACGATCAGCAGGCTCATACAGCAGATGGCGAGCACGAGCAGACGTCGGCGTTGGGTGAGCTCGGGCATGAACTCCATCGTACGCCCATTTCGATAGTGCGGTTAACTAATGACCGCTACACGATCTTTCGTCCGCGTACCCCGAGCACCGCCCCGCGTGCGTGACAATGGAGGAATGTCCACGCCCACCACGCCCGCCCCCGCCACCGCGAACCCGCCGTTGCAGATCGGCCCGCACACCGCCGCACCGCCCGTGGTGCTGGCGCCGATGGCCGGGATCACCAACGCGCCCTTCCGCACCCTGTGCCGGGAGTTCAGTGGCGGCAAGGGCCTGTTCGTGAGCGAGATGATCACGACCCGGGCGCTGGTCGAGCGCAACGAGAAGACCATGCAGCTGATCCACTTCGACGCGACCGAGACGCCGCGCTCGATCCAGCTGTACGGCGTCGACCCCGCGACCGTCGGCAAGGCCGTCCGCATGATCGCGGAGGAGGACCTCGCCGACCACATCGACCTGAACTTCGGCTGCCCGGTGCCCAAGGTGACCCGCAAGGGCGGCGGCTCGGCCCTCCCGTACAAGCGCAACCTGCTCCGGTCGATCCTGCGCGAGGCCGTCAGCGGTGCCGGTGACCTGCCCGTCACCATCAAGATGCGCAAGGGCATCGACGACGACCACCTCACCTATCTCGACGCCGGCCGCATCGCCGTCGAGGAGGGCGTGACCGCCGTCGCCCTGCACGGCCGCACCACCGCCCAGCACTACGGCGGGACCGCCGACTGGGAGGCCATCGCCCGCCTCAAGGAGCACGTCCCGGAGATCCCGGTGCTCGGCAACGGCGACATCTGGTCCGCCGAGGACGCCCTGCGCATGGTCCGCGAGACCGGCTGCGACGGCGTGGTGGTCGGGCGCGGGTGCCTCGGGCGCCCGTGGCTGTTCGCCGACCTGGTCGCCGCCTTCGAGGGGCGTACGGACGCCTTCGTACGGCCGACCCTGCGCGAGGTCGCCGACGTGATGGTCCGGCACGCCACCCTGCTGGGCGAGTGGATCGGCGACGAGTCCCGCGGCGTGATCGACTTCCGCAAGCACGTCGCCTGGTACCTCAAGGGCTTCGCCGTCGGCTCCGAGATGCGCAAGCGCCTTGCGATCACGTCCTCGCTCCAGGAACTGCGCGCCGGGCTCGACGAGCTCGACCTCGACCAGCCCTGGCCCACCGGCGCCGACGGCCCCCGCGGCCGTACCTCCGGCAACAACCGGGTCGTCCTGCCCGACGGCTGGCTGAAGGACCCGTACGACTGCGCGGGCGTCGGCGAGGAAGCGGAGCTGGACACCTCCGGCGGCTGACCCCGCCCGCCTTCCGCCGCGTTCATCCCTCGGACGGATGCGGGGTCGAGCCGTACGCCGTCAGGAAGCGGTCGCGGAAGGAGCTCATCCTCCACACCGGGGCGTCGTGGGCGGGACGGAGGCCGTCGGTCCAGTTCCAGTCGTCGATCGCGTCGAGCACCTTCGGGTCCTTGGCGACGATCGAGACGGGCACGTCCCGGCTCGCCCCTTCCCCGCTGACCCGGGCGATCGGCTGGTGGTCGCCGAGGAAGACCAGGACGGTGTCGTCGGTGCCGTAGCGCTCCAGCCACTGGGTGAGGCAGGTGACCGAGTACTGGATCGACTTGCCGTACTCCTCGCGGGACTTCGTGGAGTCGGCGATGACGTCCTGCGACTTCTCGCCCGCCGCCTCGATGCCGTCGAACACCGAACCGTCGCCGAGTTCGTCCCAGCCGACGATCCTCGGGATCGGAGCCCACGGCTGGTGGCTGGAGGTCAGGATGATCTCGGCCATCAGCGGCCTGTCGCGCTTCCTGCCGTGCTCCAGCCGCTGGAAGGCCTCCAGCGCGTACTGGTCCGGCATGGTCGACCAGCTGAACTTCGGGCCCTCGTACCCGAGCCGGTAGGCGTTGTAGACCTTGTCGAGCCCGTGGAACCTGGCCTCCGGCCAGGCCTTCTGCACGCCCGGCATGATGCCGACCGTGTCCCAGGCCCCGGTGTCGCCGAACATCTTCGTCAGCGTGCGGTGGTCGCCCGACGTCACGGTGCGGTAGCGCTGCTGGTTGTCCACCCACAGGCCGGACAGGAAGGTGGAGTGGCCCAGCCAGCTGCCGGCGCCGTACGTCGGCGAGGTCAGCCAGCCGCTCTTCGCCCGGTAGCCCGCCCCGGCCAGCGCCTTCGTGCTCGCGTCGAGCGTCCGGTCCACGCCGGGGGCCATGACCGGGTCCTCGATGGCGCTGCGGCCGTAGCTCTCGATGAAGGTGAAGATCATGTCCTTGCCGCGCAGATCCGGCACCAGTTGCCCGCCGGGCGTGGCACCGAAGGCGTCGGCCCTCGCCTCCTCGGCGAAGGCCGCCTCGTCCCGCACCGTGTCCACCACCCGCTCGGTCTGCGCCCGGAGGGCGTACGCGGCCCGGCCGGAGGCGAGCGGCATGCCGAAGGCGTGCAGGCCGAGGATCGAGCAGGTGATCCACACGGTGCCGGCGGCCAGCACCCCGCGCATCGCCCGCTCCCGGTGCCCGGCCAGCAGGTCGCCCAGCCGGACCGTCGCCAGGATCATGCACACCAGCAGGAGGAGCGCGAGGGCGACGGCGCCGAGCGCGGCCAGGGTCGCGACCGTCCCTCCGAGCGAGTCCTCGACGTAGCTGCGGGCGTCGTCGAGCAGTCCCCAGTCGAGCACGACGTTGAAGCCGCGGCCCAGGTACTCGCCGAAGCCCATGTCCAGCAGGTTCAGCAGGGTCAGTACGCCCAGGCCCGCGCCGTACAGCACGGCCACGATCCGCCGGGGGCGGCGCGGCAGGCCGAGCAGGACGGCGGCGCCGACGATCGCCTCCGCCGGGATCTGCGTGAAGCGGTTCGGCTCCAGGGCGATGTAGGTGTTCGGCAGCAGCAGCGCGGCGAGGACGAGGACGGCCGCCAGGGCCGTGGTGGTCCGGCGGAGGACGCGGGCGGGGACGGGGTGGCGGGTGCGCCAGGTGCGCCAGTGGGCGAGGCGGGCCTTGAAAGGGTGGAGTGCGGGGCTCGCCGTGGGGGCACTGGGCCGCGGAGCGGGCTCGGGGGCCGACTCGACGGCGGCCCCCGGCGCCGTCTCCGTCTCCGTTTCCGTGAGGCCGGTGGCGGTGGCGGTGGCGGTGTCGGTATCGGCGTCGGCGGCCGTGTGCGGTGGCCGGCGGAAGCGCGTGAAGACAGGCACCCGAAGGTCCTTCCCTGTGGAACCCGGTGGACGGCGGACCCGGCGTGGGGGCCCGGGTCCGCCGCACTGTCGTACGTCCCGGGCGCGGGGTGCGTTCAGCCTGCGCGATCACGTCTGCGATCACGTCCCCGCGCACGTTCTCGGAAGCGTCTCGGAACGCGTCTCGGAACGCGTCCGCATGGTGAAATCCGCTGGGCTGTGGCAGCGTGATTCTCGCCACCTCTGATAGGAGTAGCGCTCAGATGAGCGGATCTTGACCGAGTCCACTTCTCCAAACTGTGGCACTGAGTGCCATAGCTTGATCGTTCATCGATCGAACTCAAACGTAGAATATGGCGCTCAGGTGAGCGGCTTGAGGTGTCTACGGGAGTTGATTCGTTCAAGAAGTGAAAACACAAGCCGCCGCTCGCTTGCCAAGCCTTGACTTTCAATCCGCTGGCGGACGGGTGGTTACAGGCGCATGACGCGCAAGTGGACGTACCCAGGTGCCTTCGATCTGGGTACATTCCCTGCCGTCAGGGCAGCCACCGCGTCCTCGAGGAGTCGAGACCCGTGTCGGAAAACAAAGAACCCCAGGTAGCCGAGCAGGGCACCGGCGTTGAGGGCGTGAAGTTCGTCTACGACTTCACCGAGGGCAACAAGGACCTCAAGGACCTCCTCGGCGGCAAGGGCGCCAACCTCGCCGAGATGACCAACCTGGGCCTTCCGGTCCCTCCCGGCTTCACCATCACCACCGAGGCCTGCAAGACCTACCTCGACAGTGGCGAGGAGCCGGCGGCACTGCGTGACGAGGTGAGTGCGCACCTCGACGCCCTCGAGGCGAAGATGGGCAAGAAGCTCGGCCAGGCCGACGACCCCCTCCTCGTGTCGGTCCGCTCCGGAGCCAAGTTCTCCATGCCCGGCATGATGGACACCGTCCTCAACATCGGCCTCTCCGACAAGTCGGTGCAGGGCCTGGCCAAGCAGGCCGGCGACGACCGCTTCGCGTGGGACTCCTACCGCCGCCTCATCCAGATGTTCGGCAAGACCGTCCTCGGCGTCGACGGCGACCTCTTCGAGGAGGCGCTGGAGAAGGCCAAGGAGGCCAAGAAGGTCACGGTCGACACCGACCTGGAGGCCGCCGACCTGAAGAAGCTGGTCACCGCCTTCAAGAAGATCGTCAAGAAGGAGGCCGGCCGGGACTTCCCGCAGGACCCGCGTGAGCAGATGGACCTCGCCATCAAGGCGGTCTTCGACTCCTGGAACGGCGACCGCGCCAAGCTCTACCGCCGCCAGGAGCGCATCCCGCACGACCTCGGCACCGCCGTCAACGTCTGCTCCATGGTCTTCGGCAACCTCGGCCCGGACTCCGGCACCGGCGTCGCCTTCACCCGCGACCCCGCCTCCGGCCACCAGGGCGTCTACGGCGACTACCTCCAGAACGCCCAGGGCGAGGACGTGGTCGCGGGCATCCGCAACACCGTGCCGCTCGCGGAGCTGGAGCAGATCGACAAGAAGTCGTACGACCAGCTGATGCAGATCATGGAGACGCTGGAGAACCACTACCTGGACCTGTGCGACATCGAGTTCACGATCGAGCGCGGCCAGCTGTGGATGCTCCAGACCCGTGTCGGCAAGCGCACCGCGGGCGCGGCCTTCCGCATCGCCACGCAGCTGGTGGACCAGGGCCTGATCGACGAGGCCGAGGCGCTCAGCCGCGTCAACGGCGCCCAGCTCGCCCAGCTGATGTTCCCCCGCTTCGACGAGAGCGCCAAGGTCGAGAAGGTCGGCCGGGGCATCGCGGCCTCGCCGGGCGCGGCGGTCGGCAAGGCGGTCTTCGACTCCTACACCGCCGTGAAGTGGTCCCGCTCCGGCGAGAAGGTCATCCTCGTCCGCCGTGAGACCAACCCCGACGACCTGGACGGCATGATCGCCGCCGAGGGCATCCTGACCTCGCGCGGCGGCAAGACCTCCCACGCGGCCGTCGTCGCGCGCGGCATGGGCAAGACCTGTGTCTGCGGCGCCGAGGAGCTGGAGGTCGACACCAAGCGCCGCCGGATGACCGTGCCCGGCGGGCACGTCGTCGAGGAGGGCGACGTGATCTCGATCGACGGCTCCTCCGGCAAGGTCTACCTGGGCGAGGTCCCGGTGGTCCCGTCCCCGGTCGTGGAGTACTTCGAGGGCCGGATGCACCCGGGCGCCGACGACGCCGACGAGCTGGTCGAGGCCGTGCACCGCATGATGGCCTTCGCCGACCGCAAGCGCCGGCTGCGGGTGCGCGCCAACGCCGACAACGCCGAGGACGCGCTGCGCGCCCGCCGCTTCGGCGCCCAGGGCATCGGCCTGTGCCGTACCGAGCACATGTTCCTCGGCGACCGGCGCGAGCTGGTCGAGCGGCTGATCCTGGCCGACACGGAGGCCGAGCGCGAGGAGTCCCTGAAGGAGCTGCTGCCGCTGCAGAAGCAGGACTTCGTCCAGCTCTTCGAGTCGATGGACGGCCTCCCGGTCACCGTCCGCCTGCTCGACCCGCCGCTGCACGAGTTCCTGCCCGACATCACCGAGCTGTCGGTCCGTGTCGCTCTCGCCGAGTCCCGTCAGGAGCCGCACGAGAACGAGCTGCGCCTGCTCCAGGCCGTGCACCGCCTGCACGAGCAGAACCCGATGCTGGGTCTGCGCGGCGTCCGGCTCGGCCTGGTCATCCCCGGCCTGTTCACCATGCAGGTCCGGGCGATCGCCGAGGCCGCGGCCGAGCGCAAGGCGGCCAAGGGCGACCCGCGCGCCGAGATCATGATCCCGCTGGTCGGCACCGTCCAGGAGCTGGAGCTCGTCCGTGACGAGGCCGACCAGGTCATCGCCGAGGTCGAGGCGGCCACCGGCGCGAAGCTCAAGCTGTCGATCGGCACCATGATCGAGCTGCCGCGCGCCGCGCTGACCGCCGGTCAGATCGCCGAGGCCGCGGAGTTCTTCTCCTTCGGCACCAACGACCTGACGCAGACCGTGTGGGGCTTCAGCCGCGACGACGTGGAGGCCAGCTTCTTCACGGCCTACCTGGAGAAGGGCATCTTCGGCGTCTCCCCGTTCGAGACGATCGACAAGGACGGCGTCGGCTCGCTCGTCGCCGCCGCCGCCAAGGCCGGCCGCGAGACCCGCCCCGACCTGAAGCTCGGCGTCTGCGGTGAGCACGGCGGCGACCCGGAGTCGGTCCACTTCTTCCACGAGGTGGGTCTGGACTACGTCTCCTGCTCCCCGTTCCGCATCCCGGTCGCCCGCCTGGAGGCCGGCCGCGCGGCGGTCACCTCGAAGGGCAGCGACCACCGCTGACCCCGCGCGGGGCACGCAAGACCCCGGAGCCGCCGTCTGTCACCCGACCACCCTCACCGATCGGCGGCGGCTCCGGCTCACGAGAAGGGGCGGCACCCTGTGCGGGGGTGCCGCCCCTCGCGTTTCCGTGCGTCCGCTGTCCGCTGTGCGTGGGCTGTGTCAGGGGTGTGACTCTTCTTTCAAAGTTGCACCACAACCATCGGGTTCACCCGTTGGTCATCTGCACGATGGTCCTACGCCCCTGACAGTAGTGAAACGACGCCGGAAATGGTGGACGGATGTCCCAGACGGAGCAGGCAAGGCCGGTCGACAAGGCCGCGGAGCACGACGGTGCCGAGGTGGTGGCGCCGGAAGTGTCACCACCCGCCGCCGGTGCGCGCGTGGACGTCCCGGCCGGGCCGGTCGTCCGCGGCAACCGGCTCGCCGCGCTGGACGGGCTGCGGTTCCTGGCGGCCCTCGCGGTGGTGCTCTTCCACTTCGTCGGCCAGACCCCCTGGGGCATGATCGCCATCTGGGGCCGCCCTTACCAGGAGACCTTCCCCGACGCGCACCGCTACTTCGCCTTCGGACGGCTCGGCGTCGACCTGTTCTTCCTGATCAGCGGCTTCGTCATCTGTATGAGCGCGTGGGGGCGCACCCCGCGCGACTTCTTCATCTCCCGCGTCACCCGTCTGTATCCCATGTACTGGGTGGCGATCGCGGTGTCGGCGAGCGTCATCTACCTCTTCGACACCCCGTTCGGGCACCCCAACCCGCGCGTGCTCTTCGCCAACCTGACGATGCTGCAGACCCCGCTCGGGGTGGACAACCTCGACTCGGTCTACTGGACGCTCTGGCCGGAGCTGTGCTTCTACCTCACCTTCGTGGTGGTGGTGTGGAAGGGGCTCACCTATCAGCGCGTGGTCATCTTCTGCGGGCTGTGGACGGTCGCCGCGGTGCTGGCGCCCAGCGCCCACATCCCGCTGCTCACCCTGATGGTGAACCCGACGTCCGCGCCGTTCTTCATCGCGGGCATGGCCTTCTACCTCATGTACCGCTACCGGCCGACTCCGCTGCTGTGGGGCATCGTCGCCATGTCGTGGCTGCTGGCGCTGCACTTCATGCTGGCGCCGCGCGGGGGCCGCAACAACTGGGAGACCTGGGCGCCGTGGCGCGGCTGGCTGGTCCTGGTGACCACGGTGTTCTTCCTGCTGATCGCGGTGATCGCGCTCGGCTGGACCAGCAGGATCCGCTGGCGGTGGCTGACGGTCGCGGGGACGCTGACCTTCCCGCTCTACCTGCTGCACGACGTCATCGGCATGACCGTCGCCCACCGCTTCGGCGACCGGGTCGATCCCTGGCTCCTGGTCGGGGTCACCGTGGCGGGCCTGATCCTGCTGTCGTACTTCGTACAGCGGTTCGTGGAACGCCCGATCGCGGTGGCCATGCGGCGGCTGCTGAGCAGCGCCGCGTTCAGTCTGGAACCGCCCAAGCGACGCCGCTGAGCGGACGGGGCGGGCCGGGAGCGAGTCGTTCCCGGCCCGTCGCCGTTCCGGAGCCGGTCAGCGGGTGCCGGTGTCCCGGCGCCTGCGCGCCGCCAGGAGCAGGCCGCCGCCGGCGAGCACGACGACCGCGCCGCCCGCCGCGAGGTACGGCGTGTTGTCGTCGCCACCGGTCTCGGCCAGGTCGGTGCCCTGCTTCCCGGCGGCCTGGTCATCTGCGGCCTTGCCGGTGCCGGTGCCGGTGCCGGTGCCGGTGTCCGTGCCCGAGTCCGTGCCCGAGTCCGTGTCCTTCCCGGCGTCCGTGCCCTGGTCGTCGGCGGGCACGAAGTCCGCGGGCGGCTTGTCGCAGCCGACGCCGTCCTTGTCCCGGTCGAGGTGCGCGCCGTAGTGCTCGTCGCCCTTCTCGATGTTGGAGTACCCGGCGTCGTACGCCTCGGTGCAGTTCTTGAAGGGGTGGGTGCCGTCGTGTGCCTCGGCGACGGCCGGCAGGGCGGCCAGGGCCAGAGCGGCGAGGGCCACGGCGGCCGGCTTGCGGAGCAGGTTCATCGAGTGTCCCGGGAATGGTGTGGAGCGGCTGTGTCGGAGGTGCCGAAGCTAGTGAGGTGAGGGGAGTGTGGTGGCGATATGGGGGAGCCGTGACGGGAACGTGACGTGACCGGACGGTAACTGTCCGCTCCCGCCCCTCCGGCGCGTACGGTGAGGTGGGGTCCGGGAGATCGGGAAGGAGCCGTGGATGGCCGGCTGGAGTGTGCGCGACATCCCTGACCAGGGCGGACGGACCGCCGTCGTCACCGGGGCCAACAGCGGACTCGGATACGTGGTCGCCCGGGAGCTGGCGCGCAAGGGGGCGCGGGTCGTGCTCGCGTGCCGCAGCGAGGCGCGGGGCGAGGCCGCCGTGGAGCGGCTGGCCCGCGAGGTGCCGCACGCCGACGTGGAACTGGCGCGGCTCGACCTCGGGGACCTGGCCTCCGTACGGAAGTTCGTGAGCGCGCTGCCGTACGGGCGGGTCGACCTGCTGGTCAACAACGCCGGGGTGATGGCCCTGCCCTACGGCACGACGGCGGACGGGTTCGAGACCCACTTCGGCGTCAACCACCTGGGGCACTTCGCCCTGACCGGACTGCTGCTGCCGGCGCTGCTCGCCGCGCCCGGCGCCCGGGTCGTCACCGTCTCCAGCATGCTGCACGCGCTGGCCGACGTCGATCCGCGCGACCTCAACAACGTACGGCGCTACGGGCGGTGGACCGCCTACGCCCGCTCGAAGTCCGCCAACCTGCTCTTCACGCACGAACTCGCGCGCCGGCTGGCGGCGCGGGACGGCGGCCCGGACGTGACGGCGGCCGCCGCGCACCCGGGATACGCGGAGACCAACCTCCAGACCGCCGGGCCGCGCGCCGAGGGGCGGCGTCTCGCCGAGCGCCTGATGCTGCTCACCAACCGGGTCGTCGCCCAGCCCGCCGAGGCGGGCGCGCTGCCCGTCCTGTACGCGGCCACCGCGCCCGCCGTGGCCCCCGACTCCTTCACCGGCCCGTCCTTCGCGATGTGGCGCGGGGCGCCCGCACCGTCCTGGCGGGCGCCCCGGACACGTGACGACGTCATGGGGGAGCGGCTGTGGGCCGCCTCCGAGCGGCTGACGGGGGTCACCTACGAGGCGTTGCGGACCTGAGCGCGGGGCGTACTAGGCCCGGAACGGTCCGCGCACCTCGTAGGTGATCCCGCCGGACGAACTCCCGCTCGTGCCCCGCTGGCTGGAGAAGTACAGCCGGGTGCCGTCGGGGGAGAACGCCGGGCCGGTGATCTCCGAGCCGGACTGGCCGTCGATGCGCAGGAAGGGGGCGATCACGTCGTTCGGCGTGATCACGCAGATCTCCATGTTGCCGCCGTCCTCCGCCACGAACAGGTCACCGGAGGAGCTGCCGGTCACGTTGTCGACGCCGGTCAGCGGGGCCGTGCCGGACGTCACCAGGGAGTCGTCGTAGGTCAGTTCGATGGTCTGGGCGGCGGCGTTGTACTGCCAGACGCGGTTGTCGCCCTTGGTGGTGAACCAGCAGGTGTCGTCCGCGTAGTAGCAGCCCTCGCCGCCGTTGAAACGCTTGGCGCCGGAGACCTGGTTCCGGGTGGCCGTGGCGCCGGACGGGTCGGGGACCCGCGCCCACGTCACCGGGCCGCTGGTGGCCGACCCCGCGACCAGCACCTCCAGCGTGCCGGTGGACAGGTCGCCCCAGGTCGTCGGGCGGAAGCGGTAGAAGCAGCCGTCGGTGACGTCCTCCGTCAGGTAGATGACCCCCCGGGCCGGGTCGGCCGCCGCCGCCTCGTGCTTGAAGCGGCCCATGGCGTCCCGCCGCACCGCGGCCTTCACGCCCCACGGGTCGGTCTCGTAGACGTAGCCGCGGTCCACCTCCTCGCAGGACAGCCAGGTGTTCCACGGGGTCCGGCCGCCCGCGCAGTTCTGCCGGGTGCCGGAGAGCACGCGGTACGCCGACGTGATCGTCCCGGTGGACGAGAACCGCACGGCGCTCGCGCCGCCGGAGGGGTTGATCTCCGAGTTGGAGACGTAGATCCAGCCGGAGCCGTCCGCGTAGCAGGCGCCGCCGTCCGGAGCGCTGTGCCAGGTGTACGAGGTGCCCGCGACCTTCTGGCCGGAACGGGCGATCACCCTGCTGGTGAAGCCGGCGGGCAGGCGGATGCCGTTGGCGTCGGGCGAGCCGAGCGCTCCGTAGGGTCCGCTGCCGGGCTGGGCGGGGGCGGCGTACGCGGCACCGCGCCACAGGGTTCCGCCGAGGACGGCCGAGCCGCCGACGACGGCCGTGCGCAGGAGGGTACGACGATCCACTGCTGCCTCCGGGTGTCATGACCTCTCCCGCCGCCGGCCGGCGGCGGGAGCGTGCGGTCATGGACCCTAGGACGGCTGGGTTGACGGTCCATGGACAACTCATGACGGCTGGGCGGCGCGTCCCGTTCCCCGGGCGGACGGGTTCCTGCCCCGGCGGCGGGGGGAGGGCTCAGGCCGTCTGGCCGCCGTCCACGACCAGGTCGGTGCCGACCACCGACGACGCGTCGTCCGAGGCCAGGTACAGCACGGCCGCGGTGACCTCCTCCACCGACGAGACCCGGCCGAGCGGCGTCTCGCCCCGCATGCGCTCCGCCCGCCCGGCCTCCGTCTCGCCGGGCCGCAGGGACATGGAGGTGGCCGTGGCGCCCGGGCTGACGGCGTTGATGCGGACGCCGTCGGCGATGTGGTCCAGGGCGGCGCCCCGCGTGAGCACCGAGACGGCCGCCTTGGTGGCGGCGTAGGCGGTGGCGCCCGGGCTGCGCTTGTGCAGGCCGAACGTCGAGGCGATGTTCACGATCGCCCCGCCGCCCGGCTGGGTGCGCATCCGGCGGACCTCCGCCTGGAGGGCGAGGAACACGCCGGTGACGTTGATGTCGAGCTGCGCGTGCCAGTCCTCCTCGGGCAGGTCGGCCACGGGAGTTCCGCCGCGGAAGACGCCCGCGTTGTTGACCGCCACGTCCAGCGAGCCGAAGCGGTCGACGGCGGCCTCCACGACGGCCCGGACGTCGGCGGCCCGGGACACGTCGGCGGCGACGGCCAGCGCCTTGCCCCCCGCCTCCTCGATCAGGGCCACCGTCTCGTCCAGCGGCTCCCTTCTGCGCCCGGCGACGACGAGGTTCGCGCCCTCCCGGGCGAAGGCCAGGGCGACGGCCCGTCCGATGCCGGAGCCGGCGCCGGTGACGAGGGCGGTCCTGCCGGTGAAGCGCTGGGTGGTCATGAATCTCCCCTTTTTCTTGACCGATCGGTTCATTATGAGGGCGAAAGAAACACCCCTCCGGCAGAGGGGTGTCTCAGTCGAGCAGTGCCAGGGCCTGTTCCGCCGCGTCCCGCACCCGCGCCGGGTCCGCCGACGCCTTGCCGACCACCCGCATGCCCTGGAGCAGGACCAGCAGCATCCGGGCGAGGGCCACCGGGTCGCGGCCGGGCGGCAGTTCGCCCCCGTCCCGGGCGCGGACCAGCGACGAGTGCAGCACGGTCTCCAGCTGGTCCCAGTTGCGCTCGACCCGCCGCGCGGCGTCCGGGTCGTGCGGGGCCAGCTCGGCGGCCGTGTTGGTGACGAAGCAGCCGCGCTCCCGCAGGCCCTCGGCGGTCGCCTCGACGGCGTAGCGCCGCACCAGGGACCGCACGCCCGGCAGGGCCGGGCCCGGTCGGGCCAGGTCCGCCAGCAGGTCCGGGAGCAACCCCTGTTCGTAGCGCTCCAGCGCCTTCAGGTACAGCTCGCGCTTGTTGCCGAAGGTCGCGTAGAGGCTGGCGCGCCCGATGCCGAGGTGCTCCACGAGGTCGGACATCGACGTCGCCTCGTAGCCGCGCCGCCAGAACAGCTCCAGAGCTGCCCGCAGCGCGGCGTCCGGATCGAATTCCTTGGTCCTGGCCACGTGTCGCAGGCTAGGTCCTGATAGAACGATCAGTCAAGAAACCGGGTCAGGCGGCCTTCACCTCGTACGTCGCCACCCGCACCGTCTCGTCGTCCAGGCACTGCCCGGTCGTGAGGTCGAAGCGCTGCTTGAGCAGCGGGGAGGCGACGAACGGGCGGCCCCGGTGACTGCCGGTCAGGCCGCGGGAGAGGACGGCCGCGCCGGTGAACGGGTCGCGGTTGTCGATGGCGTACAGCTCGCCGCCGCGGTCGCGGAACAGGGCCACCTGCCCGCCGTCCGGCAGCAGGGCCGCCACGCCGCGGCCCGGGAGCAGGGCGCCGAGGTCGCAGGCCGTGAACCAGTCGTCCGCCAGCCTCAGCCGGACCTTCAGGCCGGTCGTCTCGGGTGCCAGGGTCTGGGGTGCCAGGGTCATCGCCGGGTGCTTCCTTCCAGGACGTCTTCCTCGGTGCGCCGCATGCCGATGTCCAGCAGCGGCAGGTCGGGCTTCATCTGGTCGCGTTCGGGCACGAAGCCGACGACCGGGTCGGGCGTGTCCGGCGCGTTGACGAAGGACACGAACCGGGCCAGCTTCTCGGGGTCGTTGATGGTCTCGGCCCACTCGTCGCGGTAGTGGGACACGTGCGCCCGCATCAGGGACTCCAGCTCGTCGCAGATGCCGAGCGAGTCGTGCACCACCACGTCCCGGACGTGGTCCAGGCCGCCGGGGATGCGCTCCAGCCAGGTGGAGGTGCGTTCCAGCTTGTCGGCGGTGCGGATGTAGAACATCAGGAACCGGTCGATCAGGCGGACCAGTTCGGCGTCGGAGAGGTCCTGCGCGAGCAGGTCCGCGTGGCGCGGGGTGGCGCCGCCGTTGCCGCCGACGTACAGGTTCCAGCCGTTGGAGGTGGCGATCACGCCGAAGTCCTTCGACTGGGCCTCCGCGCACTCGCGGGCGCAGCCCGAGACCGCCGACTTGAGCTTGTGCGGGGACCTGAGCCCCCGGTAGCGCAGCTCCAGGTCGATCGCCATGCGCACGGAGTCCTGGACGCCGTAGCGGCACCAGGTCTGCCCCACGCAGGACTTCACGGTGCGCAGCGACTTCCCGTAGGCGTGCCCCGACTCGAAGCCGGCGTCCACCAGCCGGGCCCAGATCACCGGCAGCTGCTCGACGCGGGCGCCGAACATGTCGATGCGCTGGCCGCCGGTGATCTTCGTGTAGAGCCCGAAGTCGCGGGCGATCTCGCCGATGACGATGAGCTTCTCCGGGGCGATCTCGCCGCCGGGGATGCGCGGGACGACCGAGTACGAGCCGTTCTTCTGGAGGTTGGCCAGGAAGTGGTCGTTGGTGTCCTGGAGGGCCGCCTGCTCGCCCTCCAGGACGTAGCCGCTCGCGCCGATCGCCGGGGCCAGGGAGGCGATGATCGAGCCGACCGCCGGCTTGCAGACCTCGCAGCCCTCACCGCCCCGGGCGTCCTCGCGGCCGTGCCGGTCCAGCAGCTCCTGGTAGGAGGTGATCCGCAGGGCGAGGACGATCTCGTACAGCTCCTCCCGGGTCTGCGCGAAGCAGCCGCACAGGCCCTTGTCGACCTCGACGCCGCTCGCCTCCAGCTCGGCGGTGACCAGCTGGCCGAGCACCTTGACGCAGGAGCCGCAGCCGGTGCCGGCCTTGGTGCACTTCTTCACCTCGGGCACGGTCGTGCACTGGTGGTCGGTGACCGCGCCGCGGATCGTGCCCTTGGTGACGTTGTGGCAGGAGCAGATCACCGCGTCGTCGGGCAGGGCGGACGGGCCCAGCTGGGCCGGCGCCCCGGCACCGGCGGGCAGCACCAGGGACTCCGGCGAGACCGGCGGGACCGAGCCGGTGAAGGCGCGCAGCGTGCCGTAGGCCTCCGCGTCGCCGACCAGGATGCCGCCGAGCAGCGTGCCGTCGCGGCCGATGACCAGCTTCTTGTACAGGCCGGCGCGCGAGTCGGAGTACACGACGTCCAGGCAGTCCTCGGCGGTGCCGTGCGCGTCGCCGAAGGACGCCACGTCCACGCCGAGCAGCTTCAGCTTGGTGGACAGGTCGGCGCCGGTGAACGCCGCCTCGTCCCGGGCGATGGTCGCGGCGGCCGTCTCGGCCTGCTCGTACCCGGGCGCCACCAGGCCGTACACCCGGCCGTCGGCGGCCAGCGCGCACTCGCCGATCGCGAACACGTGCGGGTCGGTGACCGTGCGGCACTGCTCGTCGACGCTGATGCCACCGCGCTCGCCGACCGCGAGGCCGCAGTCGCGGGCCAGCTGGTCGCGGGGGCGGACACCGGCGCTGAACACCACCAGGTCGGTGGCGAGTTCGGAGCCGTCGGACAGCTTCATGCCGGTGACCGCGCCGTCGTCGCCGGTCACGATCTCCTGCGTGCCGACGCCCGTGTGGACGGACAGGCCCATGTCCTCGATGGTGCGCAGCAGTGCGGCGCCGCCGCCCTCGTCGACCTGCACCGGCATCAGGCGCGGCGCGAACTCCACGATGTGCGAGGTGAGTCCGAGTCCCTTCAGCGCGCCCGCCGCCTCCAGGCCGAGCAGCCCGCCGCCGACCACCGCGCCGGTCGTCGCGTTCTTCGCGTACTCCTCGATGGCGAGGAGGTCCTCGATCGTGCGGTAGACGAAGCAGCCCTCGGCGTCCTTGCCGGGGACCGGCGGGACGAAGGGGTAGGAGCCGGTGGCGAGGACCAGGACGTCGTAGTCGACGGTCAGCCCCGAGCGGGCGGTCACCCGGCGGGCCTCGCGGTCGATCGTCTCGGCCGGGTCGCCGACGCGCAGCTCGATGCCGTGCTCGGCGATGAAGGCCGGGTCGGTCACCGACAGGTCCTCGGCGGACCTGCCCGAGAAGTACGAGGTGAGCTGGACGCGGTCGTAGGCGGGACGCGGCTCCTCGCACAGCACGACCACGCGGTGCGTGGCGGTCAGTCCGCGCTCGGCGAGCGCCTCCAGGAAGCGCTGGCCGACCATGCCGTGGCCGACGAGCACGAGGGTGGGGGTGGGCCCCGGGGTGGCGGTCATCAGGAGCCTCCGTCGTTGGTGAGCAGGTGGAGCAGGGGGCCGCCGTCGGAGGGGAGCGGCTCTGCTCCCTCCCAGGCGCGCGCCAGCGCGCCGACGGTGCCGAGTTCGCCGACCAGGACCCCGCCGACCAGCCGGTCGTCGCGGACGACGACCTTGCGGTAGGTGCCCCGGGTGGCGTCGGCGAGCTGCACGACGTCGTCGCCGGGGCGGGGGTCGGTCTCGCCGAACGCGGCGAGGTCGAAGGGGCTGTCCGGCCCGGTGAGGGTGAGCCGGGTCAGGGACCGGGTGCCGGTGTAGCGGGCGGCGCGGTCGCCGGCCAGCAGCGCGGCCAGCACGCCGGCCTGTTCGAGGGCGGGCGCGGCCAGTCCGTACACCGTGCCCGCGTGCTCGGCGCAGTCGCCGACGGCGCGGATGTGCGGGTCGCGGGTGCGCAGCTCGTCGTCGACGACCACGCCCTTCGCGACGTCCAGGCCGGCCGCCTGCGCGAGACCGACCCGGGGCCGGACCCCGCAGGCGAGGACCACCAGGTCGGCGCCGAGGGCGTACCCGTCGGCCATCTCGACCGATCGCACCGCCCCGCCGACCGAGCGCACGTCGCGCACCCGGCACTCGGTGTGCACCTCGACACCGAGGTCCTCCAGATGGCGCCGGACGAGCGCGGAGGCGGCCGGGTCGAGCTGGCGTTCCATCAGCCGCTCGGACTGCTGGGCGAGGACGACCTGCGCGCCGCGCACGGCCAGCGCGCGGGCGGCGGAGACGCCGAGCAGGCCCCCGCCGACGACGACCGCCCGCACCCCCGGCCGTACCGCCTTGGACAGGGCCAGGCAGTCGTCCATGGTGCGGAACGCGTGGACGCCCTCGGGCAGTTCGCGGTCCGGGGTGAACAGGCCGCGCAGCGGCGGGAGCACGGCGTTGGAGCCGGTGGCGAGGACCAGCGTGTCGTAGGCGATCACCGAGCCGTCGGCGCAGCGCACCGTGCGCCCGGCCCGGTCGATGCCGGTGACCCGGGCGCGGGTCAGCTCCGCCGGCGCCGGCAGGGCGGTCACCTCGGGGCCGAACCGTCCGGCCAGCACCTCCGCGAGCAGCACCCGGTTGTACGGGCGGTGCTCCTCGTCGCCGACCAGCAGTGCGGGCGTGCCGAGCTCACCGAGCCGCCGGGCGAGCGTCACGCCCGCGAGCCCGGCGCCGATCACCACCACACGCGCATTCGAGGTCATGGCAACGAGCGTGCGGTGCGGGTGTTACCCGACGGCATCCCCTCTGTTTCCCACGGGGAACGCTGCCCTCAGCGGGGGCGGGGGGTGGGTGTGAGGGGTGCGGCGCCCGTCAGGGAGGGGTGCCGGGCCCGTCGGGGAGGGGTGCCGGGCCCGTGCGGGAGGGGTGCCGGGCCCGTGCGCGAACCTCAGAAGTCCCTCATCTCGATGGACGGCACATCCATCCCGTCCATAGGGTCGCGATCATGCCCGACATATCGCTGACCACGGTCGTTCTGCTGTGCCTCGCCGCCTTCGCGGCCGGGTGGATCGACGCCGTGGTGGGCGGCGGCGGGCTCCTGCTGCTGCCGGCGCTGCTGCTCGGCCTGCCCGCCGGGACCCCGGCCGCGCACGCCCTGGGCACCAACAAGGCGGTCGCCATCGTCGGCACCACGGGCGCGGCGGTGACGTACGCCCGCAAGGCGCCCGTGGACGTGCGCACCGCCGTACGCATCGGCCTGGCGGCCCTCGCCGGGTCCTCCGGCGGGGCCTTCTTCGCCGCCGGGATGAGCACCGAGGTGCTCAAGCCGGTGATCATGGTGGTGCTGCTCGCCGTCGCGGCCTTCGTGATCCTGCGCCCCGCCTTCGGCACCGCCCCGGCCACCGGCCCGGCCACCCGCCGCCAGATCCTCGCCGCGATCGGCCTCGCGGGCCTCGGCATCGGCTTCTACGACGGCCTGATCGGCCCCGGCACCGGCACCTTCCTGGTCCTGGCGCTCACCGCCGTCCTGCACCTGGACCTGGTGACGGCCTCCGCCACCGCCAAGATCGTCAATTGCTGCACCAACGCGGGCGCCCTCGCCACCTTCGCCTGGCAGGGCGCGGTGCTGTGGCAGCTGGCCGCCCTGATGGCCGTCTTCAACCTCGGCGGCGGCATGTTCGGCGCCCACACGGCCCTCAAGAAGGGCAGCGGCTTCGTCCGCGTCGTCCTGCTGACGGTCGTCTTCGCCCTGGTGGCGAACCTCGCGTACGAGCAGTGGCTGGCCTAGGCCTTCCCGTCCCGCCGCAGGTCCAGCAGCTCCACCATCCCGGTCGTGTCCTCCTCCCCGTGCCCCTCGGCGAGCCACCGCTCCATCAGCGCCGTGTACGGCGTCAGCAGCTCCGGGCTCACCCCCTGCTCCTCGGCCGTGCGCAGCAGCGTCGCGTTGCCCGCCACCTGCATCGCGAGGTTGGAGACGACGCCCTTGCCGTAGTCGCCGCTCTCGATCTGGTCGGCCGCCAGATGGACGGAGCCGGTCATCGCGCCGAGCCACGACGCCAGCAGCGGCGCGAAGTCCTTCGGGGCGATGTCCTCCGGGCCGATCAGCGCGAAGGCGTGCACGATGCCCGCGAACATGCCGCTCATCGCGCTCAGCAGCGCCACGTCGTGCAGCGCCGCGAAGCCCGCGTCCTCGCCCACGTAACGGGTGCCGGCCGGGACGGCGAGGGTGTCCCGGTGCTCCTCGAACAGCTCGGGGGAGCCGCTGTAGAAGACGTACCCGCCGGAGTCGGCGTCCCCGATCATCGGCGGCACGGCCATGATCCCGCCGTCCAGGAAACGGGCCCCGCGCGCCGTCGCCCACGCGGCGCGGGCGCGACCCTGGGCGGGCGTGCCGGTGGTGAGGTTCACCAGGTCCCGCCCGGTCAGGTCGGCCCCGTCGAGGGCCTCGCCGACCGAGGCGTCGTCGAGCAGGCAGGCGATCACCAGTCGGTTCGCGGCCACCGCCGCGGCGGCGCTCGGCGCGACCGTCGCGCCCTCGGCGGCGAGGGCCTCGGCGCGGGCGGGGGAGCGGTTCCACACGGTCACGGGATGCCCGGCGGCGAGCCAGGCGCGGACGAGGGCGGTGCCCATGGCGCCGGTGCCGAGGACGGTGAGCGGAACACGGGAAACGGGTGTCTTGGCAGTCATGGTGATCAGACTCCGCCGAGGAGGACGCCCGCTCAAGTACGTACTCGCAAGTGGGTGGTTACCTTGGGGGAAGGATGCAGGCAGTGGGCGGGGACGGGGGACGGGTATGGGGACGGCACGGCGGCCGGGGGCGTACATCTGCGGGATCGACGCGGCGATGGAGGTGATCGGCGGGAAGTGGAAGGGGCTCATCCTGTGGGCGCTGGCCGAGCGGCCGTACCGCTTCGGCGCCCTGCGCCGTGAGCTGCCCGGGGTGACGGAGAAGGTGCTCGCCGCGCAGCTGCGGGAGCTGGAGGCCGACGGCATCGTGCACCGCGAGGAGTACGAGGAGGTGCCGCCACGCGTGGAGTACTCGCTGACCGCCCGGGGCGTCACCCTCAACGAGGCGCTGGCGCCGCTCGGCGCGTGGGGGAGGGCGAACGTCCTGGACGCCTCACCGGCTGCCGGTGAGGTGGGCGAAGACGACCACGTTCCCCTGGTAGCCGGTACCGCGTGACCAGCCGCCGCCGCAGGTGATGACGCGCAGTTCGGGCCGGTCCGCCGCGCCGTACACCTTCTCGTCGGGGAAGTC
Source organism: Streptomyces flaveolus (assembly GCF_014648815.1). GTDB lineage: Bacteria > Actinomycetota > Actinomycetes > Streptomycetales > Streptomycetaceae > Streptomyces > Streptomyces flaveolus. The sequence continues at coordinate 136,851 of NZ_BMRV01000001.1, forward strand.
GGTCGCCGCGTACACCTCCACCGCGTCCACGGTGAACACCGCGACGCCGCCGTCGCGCCGGTCGACCTCGATCACGGCGCCCTTCTTCAGGGCGCCGAGCCGGTAGAAGACGGCGGGGCCCTCCGCGTTGTCGACGTGTCCGGCGACGATCGCGGTGCCCGTCTCGCCGGGTGTGGTGCCCGCCTCGTACCAGCCGGCGAGGTTCTTCTTCTCGGCGGGCGGGACGTCCAGACTGCCCGTGGGCGTCAGTCCGAGGCCGGTCAGCGGGGCGTCCACGCCGATCGCCGGGACGCGGACGCGGTCGGGCGGGGAGGGCGGCAACGCCGGTGCGCCGGGCGCCTCCCGCGCCCGCCCCGAGCCGGCCTGCGCGGCCGACGGCTGGGGCGGGGCCCCGGCCCGAGAACCGCCGTCGAGGAGATAGGCCCCGGCGCACAGGGCGACCGCGGTGACGGCCGCTATCGCGGTGTTGCCGACCCTGCGCATGACGACCACTCTCCTCGGGGGATCCCCTGCCCCCTCCGGGCCGCGAGGGGCATCGGACCCGGAGGGGGTGGGGAAGTGCGGTACCGGCGGACGGGCAGCGGAGGGTGCCCGTCAGATCCCGTCGCCTCTCGCCCGGCGATGCAGGAGCCAGGTACCGCCCGCGGCGGCGACGGCGAGAGCCGCCACGCCGGCCGCGGTCTGCACGGGGTCGGGGCCAAGAGCGCCGCCGACCCCCGTCTTGACGCTTCCTCGGGGATACACCTGCTCGCGGGCGGCGGTCAGCGTGACCACCAGGTCGCCCGTCACCCGACGGCCGCTCTCGGCGCACGTGGTGACGATCTCGTACGTCCCCGGCTGCGCGCTCGGCGGTACGTCGAACCGCCCGACGACCTCGTCCCCGGGCGTGTCCGGCGCCATCGGGAACCGGCCCGCGCCCACCGCGCCGGCGTCGCCCGTGGCGGCGCCGTCCTCGCCGCACGCCGAGGTGGTCACCACGGCCTCCTCACCCGGCACGACCGAGGAGGGGTACACCTCCAGTCGGCCGGTGGCCGCGGCGTCCCCGCCGTACGCGGGCGCGGTGGCGAGTCCCGCGGCCGCGACGGCGAGCGCGGTACCGGTCAGCAGGCGGGCGGTACGTCGCATCGGTGCTCCTTCGAGCTCTTCGGTGGCCCCTGCCCTACCGAGGAAATCGGCACCGGGCGCGCCCCGCTTGTCGAGCGCGCCCCGCGAATGGGATGAACGGGTGTCACCGACGAGCCCGAAGAGCCCGCCGGTGATCGCCTTTCCGCAGGTCACCGCGGCAGCACGGGGCGGTGGAGGAAAAGATCCGGAAGGGTGCGCGGCGCGCGTGTGAACGGGTGACCGGGCGTCAGGGACGGGACGCAGGAGGTGCGGGCTTGACCTGAAGCAAAGTTGAGGTACCAGGGTGTTCCGCATGACCACAGAGACCGCTCCCCTCCACGTGACCCTGATCGTCGGCAGCAACCGCCACGGCCGCTTCGGCCCTGTCGTCGCCGACTGGCTCCTGGGTCACCTCCGCGACCGCGACGACCTGGTCCCCGAGGTCGTGGACGTCGCCGGGACCGACCTGCCCACGGACCTCGCCCGTACCCCGGAGGCGACCGCCGTGCTGGCCGGGATCACCCCCAAACTGGCGGGCGCCGACGCGTTCGTCGTCCTCACCCCCGAGTACAACCACTCGTTCCCGGCCGGCCTGAAGAACCTCATCGACTGGCACTACGGCGAGTGGCGGGCCAAGCCCGTCGGCCTCGTCTCCTACGGCGGTCTCGCCGGCGGCCTGCGCGCCGTGGAGCACCTGCGTCAGGTCTTCGCCGAACTGCACGCCGTCACCGTCCGCGACACGGTCTCCTTCCACAACGCGGGCGCGGCCTTCGACGACGCCGGCACGCTCCGGGACCCCTCCGGCCCGGACGCGGCGGCCAAGACCATGCTGGACGAACTGGTCTGGTGGGGGCAGGCGTTGCGGGAGGCGAGGCAGAAGCGTCCCTACGGCGCGTGACGACCGCACGGCGGCCGGCACCCCGGGAGGGATGCCGGCCGCCGCCGGGTACCGATGAGCGGTCAGCCCACGTTCACCGCGCTCCACGCCGCGCCCACCGCGGCGTACTCGGTGCTGCCGGCGCCGTACAGGTCCTCGGCGGCGCTCAGGGTGGCGGCGCGCGCCCCCGCGTAGTCCGTGGACGAGGTCATGTGGACCGTCAGCGCCCGGTACCAGACGGCGCCCAGCTTGTCCCGGCCGATCCCGGTCACCGTGGAGCCGTCGCAGGTGGGGGAGTCGTAGCTCACCCCGCCCACGGTCCGCGCGCCGCTGCCCTCGGCCAGCAGGTACGCGAAGTGGTTCGCGACGCCGGACGAGTAGTGCACGTCGAGATCGCCGACCGAGGTGCTCCAGCAGTCCGCGGAGGCGCCGTCCCTGCTGGGCCGGTCCATGTAGCGCAGGGCGTCGCGCCCGAAGCCGGAGCGGACGACCTTCTCGCCGATCAGATAGTCCCCGGCGTCGGCGGAGTTGCCCGCGTACCACTCCACGAGCGTGCCGAAGATGTCGGAGGTGGCCTCGTTCAGGCCGCCGGACTCGCCCGAGTACGTCAGCGCCGCCGTCGACGACGTCACCCCGTGCGACATCTCGTGCCCGGCGACGTCCAGTGACACCAGCGGCCCGAAGGTCGTCCCGTCACCGTCGCCGTAGGTCATGCAGAAGCACGTGTCGTCCCAGAAGGCGTTGTTGTACCGGGTGCCGTAGTGCACCCGGTTGTAGGAGCCCTTGCCGTCGCCCGCGATGCCGGACCGGCCGTGGACGTTCCGGTAGTAGTCCCACGTCACGTCGGTGCCGTACTGCGCGTCCACCGCGGCGGAGGCGCGGTCGGCGGCCGTGCCCGTGCCCCAGTGGTTGTCGGCGTCGGTGAACACCGTCGAGGGCGCCCGGCTGAGGCAGATGGTCAGGAAGCACAGGTCGGTCTTGTTCGCCGCGTCGCCCGTGTACGTGCCGCCGCGCGTCGCGTCCTTGAGCTGGTACGCCGACCCCGACTGCGTCGTCTGGAGCGGCACCGTGCCCCCGTACAGCGACCGGCCGTCGCCCGAGGCCGTCTCGATGGTGTCCCAGGCGTCGATGCGGGCGCCCGTGCGCGCGTCGGTGAGCACCGTGCGCGCGACGGGGTTGCCGAGGGAGTCCAGCGCCGCCGCGTTCGTGCGCCAGGCCAGCTTCGGGGCGCCGTGCAGGGCGTCGACGACCAGCTCGGGCTTGGCGGTGAGCCGCTTCAGGAGCTCGCCCGGGTTGGCGGCGCGCAGCGCGTCCGCGGCCAGGTCGGCGGCCCTGGGTGCCGACAGCTTCGGTGTGACGGTGGCCAGGGAGACGGACGCCCGCGTCGCGCGGTCTGCGCCCCGGTAGTCGCCGTCGGGGGCGAGGTGGACGATGAAGTCGCCGCCCAGGACGGGAAGGTCGCGGTAGGTGCGGTCGTAGCGGACGTGCTGGGTGCCGTCCGCGTCGACGATGACGTCACGGACCCGCGTGTCCTGGGCGCCCGTCAGGCCCAGGCTCGCGGCATGGTCCGCGAGGGCCGCCGCCGCGTGGTCGAGGGCGGCGGCGGGGGTCGGCCCGTCGGCGGCGCCCGCGGTGGGGGAGAGGGCGGCGACCAGGAGGGAGGCGGCGGTGGCGGCGATGCCGACCGTGGTGGGGCGGGAAACTCTGACGTGCCGTATTCGGCTCATCGATCTCCTCGGGACAGGCGCTCTCGGCGCGTGGGGACGCTGGTGCTGACTCGGATTCAAGAGCCCGCCGTATGTCATGTCCATAGCGCTCACGTGGAGATCGTGAGGGGAGAGAATGACCCCCGTGGATGCCGAGCACCTGCCGTTCTTCGTCTACGGGACGCTCCGCCCCGGCGGCCCCCACCACGCCCGTTTCCTCAGCGGCCGCACCCGGGCCGAGGAGCCGGCCCGTCTCACCGGCGCCACGCTGTATCCCGGCCCCGGCTACCCCTACGCCGTCGAGGACGCCGGCGGCGTGGTCCGCGGCGACCTCGTCACCCCCTCGCCGGAGGCGTACGACGACCTGCTGGCCGCCCTCGACCGGCTGGAGGAGTACGCGCCGGGCGATCCGCGCAACCTCTACGACCGCGTGGCCAGGGACGTCGTCCGGGAGGCCGACGGGACGCCCGTGCGCGCCTGGGTGTACGTCGCCGCCCCGGCCGTCGCCGCCCGGCTGCGGGCGCGCGGCGTCCCGATCGAGAGCGGCGACTGGTGGATCCGGTGACGCGGTGGCCGGTGGGTCCGGTGACCGGCCGGCGCTAGGGCGCCACCGTCTCCACCCGCACCGCGCACACCTTGAACTCCGGCATCCGCGAGGTCGGGTCCAGCGCCGGGTTGGTCAGGGTGTTGGCGCGGCCCTCGCCGGGCCAGTGGAACGGCATGAACACGGTGTCGGGACGGATGCCGGTGGTGATGCGGGCCGGTGCCACCGCCCGGCCCCGCCGGGAGACGACGGCCAGCGGGTCGCCCTCGGCCGCCCCCAGCCGCGCCGCGAGCCGCGGGTGCAGCTCCACGAACGGGCCCGGCGCCGCGGCGTTCAGCTCGTCCACGCGCCGGGTCTGCGCGCCGGACTGGTACTGCGACACGACCCGCCCCGTGGTCAGCAGCACGGGGTACTCGTCGTCGGGCTCCTCGGCGCTCGGGCGGTGCGTGACGGGGGCGAAGCGGGCCCGGCCGTCCTCGGTGGCGAAGCGGTCCAGGAAGAGGCGGGGGCTGCCCGGGTGCGGCTCGGCCCCGACGGCGTCCGGCGCGGGCGCCGGGCACGGCCAGAACACCCCGCTCTCCTCCGCCAGCCGCCGGTAGCTGATCCCCGAGTAGTCCGCGGGCCCGCCCGCGCTGGCCCGGCGCAGCTCCTCGAAGACCTCCTCGGGATCGGTCGGGAAGCCCTTCTCCAGCCCCGCACCGTCCCCGAGCCGCCGGGCCAGCCCGTGCAGCACCTCCAGATCGCTGCGCACCCCGTTGGGCGGCGTGATCGCGCGCCGCCGCAGCAGCACCCGCCCCTCCAGGCTGGTCGTGGTGCCCGTCTCCTCCGCCCACTGCGTCACCGGCAGGACGACGTCCGCCAGCGCCGCCGTCTCGGAGAGCACCACGTCGCACACGGCCAGGAAGTCCAGCGACCGCAGCCGCCCCTCGATGTGCGCCGCGCGCGGCGCCGACACCACCGGGTTGGAGCCCATCACCAGCAGCGACCTGATGTCCGTGCCCAGCGCGTCCAGCAGCTCGTAGGCGCTGCGCCCCGGCCCCGGCAGCGAGTCGGGGTCCACCCCCCACACCTCGGCCACGTGGCGCCGCGCCGCCGGGTCGGTCAGCTTGCGGTAGCCCGGCAACTGGTCGGCCTTCTGCCCGTGTTCGCGCCCGCCCTGCCCGTTGCCCTGCCCGGTCAGACAGCCGTACCCCGACAGGGGCCGCCCGGCCCGTCCGGTCGCCAGGCACAGGTTGATCCAGGCGCCCACCGTGTCCGTGCCCTTGGCCTGCTGCTCGGGCCCGCGCGCGGTGAGCACCATCGCCGCCTCCGGCGCGCAGAACAGCCGCACCGCCTCCCGGAGTTCGGGAACGGACACCCCCGTGATCCGCTCCACGTACTCCGGCCAGTGCGCCATCGCCGCGGCCCGCGCGTCCTCCCAGCCCGCCGTGCGCTCCTCGACGTACCGCGCGTCGACCCGCCCCTCGGCGACGACCAGGTGCAGCATGCCCAGCGCGAGCGCCAGGTCGGTGCCGGGCCGGGGCGCCAGGTGCAGGTCGGCCTGCTCGGCGGTCCTCGTGCGGCGCGGATCGACGACGATCAGCGTGCCGCCGTTCTCGCGCAGCTCGTTGAAGTAGCGCAGCGACGGCGGCATCGTCTCCGCCGGGTTCGACCCGACGAGGATCACGCACCCGGTCCGCGGAATGTCCTCCAGCGGGAACGGCAGCCCCCGGTCGAGACCGAACGCCTTCGTGCCGGCCGCCGCCGCCGACGACATGCAGAACCGCCCGTTGTAGTCGATCTGCGAGGTCCCCAGCGCCACCCGGGCGAACTTGCCCAGCGCGTACGCCTTCTCGTTCGTCAGACCGCCCCCGCCGAACACCCCGAGCGCGTCCGCGCCGTACTCCTCCCGCGTGCGCGCCAGGTTCCCGGCGATCCGGTCCAGCGCCTCGTCCCACGAGGCCGGCACCAGCGCGCCGTCCCCGCCGCGGACCAGCGGCGAGGTCAGGCGAACCCCCGACGAGAGCAGCGCCGGCGCGGTACGGCCCTTGCCGCACAGCGCGCCCCGGTTCACCGGGAAGTCCGCGCGCTCGGTCACCTCGACGCTCCCGTCGGCGGCGGGCGTCAGGTTCATCCCGCACTGCAGCGCGCAGTACGGGCAGTGCGTGGGCGTCGAGGTGTTCTGCATGCCGACCAGCGTGCGTCGCCCGTGTTACGCGACCGGGCGGCCGATTGTTACGCCGCCGGGACGGTGACCTCCCCGCCGCCCCCCGGCCACGGTGAGGCCGTGGCCGGGGCCGCCTCAGCGCCCGCCGGCCAGCGCCTCGGCCACCCCCGGCTCCCTGGGCCCGAGGAAGCGCGGGTCCGGCTCGAACACCGCGTCCAGCGCGGCCTTGCCCGCCGCGAGGACCTCCCGCGCGCCGCCGTAGTACCAGGTCACGTCGTGCTCGGCGTCGACCCCGACGCCGTACGACGCCACCCCCGCCTCCTGGCACAGCGCCACGGCCCGCCGGATGTGGAAACCCTGGCTGATCAGCACCGCCCGGTCGACCCCGAAGATCTTCTTCGCGCGGACGCAGGAGTCCCAGGTGTCGAAGCCCGCGTAGTCGCTGACGATCCGCCCGTCGGGCACGCCGTGCCGGACGAGGTACGCGCGCATGGCGTCCGGCTCGTCGTACTCCTCCCGGCTGTTGTCCCCGGTCACGAGCACCACCTCGATCCGCCCCGCGCGGTACAGCTCGGCCGCCGCGTCCAGCCGGTGCGCGAGGTACGGCGACGGCTCGCCGTCCCACAGCCCGGCACCGAAGACGACCGCGACCTCGGTACGGGGGACGTCGGCGGTGGTGCGCAGCCGGTCGCCGGTCACCACGTACATCCAGGTCGCCGGCAGCAGCGCCAGCACGCACCCGGCCATCACCGCCTGGATCAGCCGTCGCTGCCCCCCCCGCGGGTGCGCGGAAGGCGCGGTCTGCCAGGTCTCCAGCGGCGCATCGGTCGGTCCCCTCCCCGGTCGTCTCCTGCTCCCAGGGACGTGCGGACGCGCCGTCCGGTTCGCCGCCCGCTCACACGGGGCGGCCGCCGCCGGGTGAACCGACGGAAAATTCCCGTGACGTCCACGCAACGGGGAGGCAACGTCGTGCCGCCACTCTCGGTGCATGACGGCAATGACAGTGACGAGCACGACCGGCACGGCGCATCCCGGCGGCCCGCCCGCCCTGGTCGTCGTCGCCCACGGCAGCCGCGACCCGCGCGCGCTGAGCACCGTACGGGCCCTCCTCGACCGGGTGCGCGCCCTGCGCCCCGCCCTGCCGGTGCACCTCGGGCACATCGAGCTCAACGCCCCCCTGCTGCCCGACACGCTGGCCGCCCTCGGCGACGGGGAGGCGGTGCTCGTCCCCCTCCTCCTCAGCCGCGGCTACCACGTCGAGCGGGACATCCCCGACATGGCGGCCGCCTCCCCGGCCCGCACCCGCGTGGCCGCCCCGCTCGGTCCGCACCCCCTCCTCGTGGACGCCCTCCACGACCGCCTCACCGAGGCCGGCTGGCCCACCCGCGCCCCCCGCAACAGCGCCGTCGTCCTCGCCTCCGCCGGCTCCCGCGCCCCGGCCTCCCGCGCGGACACGGCCCGCACGGCAGGGCTCCTCGCGGCCCGCCTCGGCGTCCCGGTCATGCCCGCGTACGCCTCGGCGGCGGCCCCGACGGTCCCGGAAGCCGTCCGCACACTGACCGCCCAGGGCTACGACCGCATCGCCGTGGCCTCCTGCTTCACGGCCCCGGGCCGCTTCGCCACGGAGTGCGCGGCCGCAGCCCCCTGGATCGCGTCGGCCCCCCTGGGCATCCACCCGGCGATGGCCCACCTGCTCCTGCACCGCTACGACGAGGCGCTCAAAACGGGCAGCGCTTCTGAACGCCGGGCCATGGCCATGCCCTAGGGGCGCGGCGAACTGCGCGACCAGCCACGACGTCACCCGCACACGCAAACGGACCGCACCCCGCAGACGGGAAGGCGCCCAACTGTCACACCTCCCCCTTACTGTTCAAGACATGGAAGGCACCGCACCCCCCACCCCGTACGACCCCACGTCAGTGGCCCGCTGGGCCACCGAGCCCGACAAACGCCCCGGCCGCACCGCCTTCCAGCGCGACCGCGCCAGGGTCCTGCACTCCTCCGCCCTGCGCCGCCTCGCCGGCAAGACGCAGGTCGTCACGCCGGGCGAGGGCAATCCGATGTGGGACGCCAGCCCCCGCACCCGCCTCACGCACTCCCTGGAATGCGCCCAGGTCGGCCGCGAACTCGGCGCCGCCCTCGGCTGCGACCCGGACCTGGTGGAGGCCGCCTGCCTCTCCCACGACCTCGGCCACCCGCCCTTCGGCCACAACGGCGAGACCGCGCTGAACGAGTTCGCCGAGGACTGCGGCGGCTTCGAGGGCAACGCCCAGTCCCTGCGGCTGCTCACCCGCATCGAGCCCAAGCGGTTCACCGACGAGGGCTCCGTCGGCCTCAACCTCACCCGAGCCACCCTCGACGCCGCCACCAAGTACCCCTGGCCCCGCGGCGCCCACCCCACCGACCCGGCGTCGCCCAAGTTCGGCGTCTACGAGGACGACCGGCCCGTCTTCGCGTGGCTGCGCGAGGGCGCCCCCGCCGGCCGCACCTGCTTCGAGGCGCAGGTCATGGACTGGTCCGACGACGTGGCGTACTCCGTGCACGACGTCGAGGACGGCCTGCACGCCGGTCACATCGACCCGAACTGCCTGCTCGCCGACCCCGAGCGCGAGGCGGTCTTCGAGGTCGCCGTCGGCCGCTACGTCCCCGCCGGCACCGACCACGCCGAACTGGCCGCCGCCCTCGACCGCCTGCTCGCCCAGGACTGGTGGCCGCACGGCTACGACGGCTCGGCCGTCGCCCAGGCCCGCCTGAAGGACGCCACCAGCCAGCTCATCGGCCGCTTCTGCCTCGCCGCCGAGGCCGCCACCCGGGCCGCGTACGGGGGCGGCCGCCTCACCCGGTACACCGCCGAACTGGTCGTCCCGCGCGAGACCCGCCTGGAGTGCGCCGTCCTCAAGGCGGTCGCCGACCGGTACGTCATGCAGCGCGCCGAACAGGAGCGGCTCCGCGCCGACCAGCGCATCGTCGTCGCCGGACTGGCCGAGGCGCTCACCGCCCGCGCCCCCGACGGCCTCGACCCCCAGTTCCGCGCCCTGTTCGACCGGGCCGGCGACGACAAGGCGCGCAAACGGGTGATCGTCGACCAGATCGCCTCCCTCACGGACGCCTCGGCCCGCTCGCTTCACGCCCGGCTGACGGGGCATCCGGGAGACTGACGATGGCCTGATCGGGTCACTCCCCCTTCCCGCGCCACGCCGTGTGCGGGACGCTCGCATGTGGCGGCACTGACGAGGAGGCAACAAGTGGTCGACGCGGATCAGACATTCGTCATCGTCGGAGGAGGCCTGGCCGGCGCCAAGGCGGCCGAGACACTCCGCACGGAGGGATTCACCGGCCGGGTGATCCTCATCTGCGACGAGCGCGACCACCCTTACGAGCGCCCGCCGCTGTCCAAGGGCTACCTGCTCGGCAAGGAGGAACGCGACAGCGTCTTCGTGCACGAGCCCGCCTGGTACGCGCAGCACGACATCGAGCTGCACCTCGGCCAGACCGTCGTCGCCGTCGACCGCGCCGCGAAGACCGTCCACTACGGTGACGACGGCACCTTCGCCCGGTACGACAAGCTGCTCCTCGCCACCGGCGCCGAGCCCCGCCGCCTCGACGTGCCCGGCACCGACCTCGCGGGCGTCCACCACCTGCGCCGCCTCGCCCACGCCGAGCGGCTCAAGGGCGTCCTCGCCTCCCTCGGCCGGGACAACGGCCACCTCGTGATCGCCGGCGCCGGCTGGATCGGCCTGGAGGTCGCGGCGGCGGCCCGCGAGTACGGCGCGGAGGTCACCGTCGTCGAGCCGGGACCCACCCCGCTGCACGGCGTCCTCGGCCCCGAGCTGGGCTCCGTCTTCGCCGAGCTGCACGAGGCGCACGGCGTCCGCTTCCACTTCGGCGTGCAGCTGACCGAGATCGTCGGCCAGGACGGCATGGTGCTCGCCGCCCGCACCGACGACGGCGAGGAGCACCCCGCGCACGACGTGCTCGCCGCGATCGGCGCCGCCCCGCGCACCTCGCTCGCGCAGGCCGCGGGCCTGGAGATCGCCGACCGCGCGCACGGCGGCGGCATCGTCGTCGACGAGCGGCTGCGCACCTCCGACCCCGACATCCACGCGGCCGGCGACGTCGCCTCCTTCCCGCACGCCCTGTTCGACACCCGCCTGCGCGTGGAGCACTGGGCCAACGCCCTCAACGGCGGTCCCGCCGCGGCCCGCGCGATGCTCGGCAAGGACGTCCTCTACGACCGCGTGCCCTACTTCTTCTCGGACCAGTACGACCTGGGGATGGAGTACTCCGGCTGGGCACCGGCGGGCTCGTACGACCAGGTGGTGATCCGCGGGGACGCGGCGAAGCGCGAGTTCATCGCCTTCTGGGTGAAGGAGGGCCGCGTGCTGGCCGGGATGAACGTGAACGTGTGGGACGTCACGGACCCGATCCAGCGGCTGATCCGCTCCCGGGCCCAGGTGGACACGGAGGCCCTCGCGGACCCGCACGTATCCCTCGAAAGCCTCATTCCCTAGCTCCGATTCCGTCCCCGTAGACTTCACACGTGGCAGGACGGATCAACGACGAGGACGTGAAGGCGGTACGGGACGCGGTCCCGATCGACGCCGTCGTCTCCGAGTACCTCCAGCTGCGCAACGCGGGCGGCGGCAACCTCAAGGGGCTGTGCCCGTTCCACGACGAGAAGTCGCCGTCCTTCCAGGTCAGCCCGAGCAAGGGTCTCTTCCACTGCTTCGGCTGCCAGGAGGGTGGCGACACCATCACGTTCGTGATGAAGATCGACCACCTCACCTTCTCCGAGGCGGTCGAGCGCCTGGCCGGTCAGGCCGGCATCACCCTGCGCTACGAGGAGGGCGGCTACAACCCCGCCCACCAGCGCGGCGAGCGCATCCGGCTGGTCGAGGCCCACAAGATCGCCGCCCAGTGGTACGCGGAGCAGCTGGCGACCAGCCCCGAGGCCGACACCGGCCGCGCCTTCCTCGCCGACCGCGGCTTCGACCAGTCCGCCGCCGAGCACTTCGGCGTCGGCTACAGCCCCCAGGGCTGGGACCACCTCACCCGCTTCCTGCGCGGCAAGGGCTTCAGCGACAAGGAGCTGATCCTCTCCGGGCTTGCCCAGGAGGGCCGCCGCGGCCCCATCGACCGCTTCCGAGGCCGGCTGATGTGGCCCATCCGCGACATCGGCGGCGACGTCGTCGGCTTCGGCGCCCGCAAGCTCTACGAGGCCGACAACGGCCCGAAGTACCTGAACACGCCCGACACCGCGATCTACCGGAAGTCCCAGGTCCTCTACGGCATCGACCTCGCGAAGAAGGACATCGCGAAGGCGTCCCGCGCGGTCGTCGTCGAGGGCTACACCGACGTCATGGCCTGCCACCTGGCCGGCGTCACCACCGCCATCGCCACCTGCGGCACGGCGTTCGGCGGCGACCACATCAAGATCCTGCGGCGCCTGCTGATGGACAACGGCTCGGCCCGCGTGATCTTCACCTTCGACGGCGACGCGGCCGGCCAGAAGGCGGCCCTGCGCGCCTTCGAGGACGACCAGAAGTTCGCCGCCGAGACGTACATCGCCATCGCGCCCGACGGCATGGACCCCTGCGACCTGCGCCTCGCCAAGGGCGACGACGCCGTCGCCGACCTGGTCGAGCCGCGCACCCCGCTGTTCGAGTTCGCGCTGCGCCAGATCGTCGCCCGCTACGACCTGGACACCCCGGCCGGCCGCGCGGCGGCCCTCGACGAGGCCGCCCCGGTGGTCGCCCGCATCAAGAACAGCGGCGCGCAGCACGAGGTCGCCGTGCAGCTCGCCGGCATGCTCGGCATCCTCGACACCCAGTTCGTGGTCAAGCGCGTCGCCCAGCTGGCCCGCTGGGCCCGCGAACGCGGCGGCAAGGGCCCCGCACCCGACCGGCCGCAGCGCGGCGGCGGTGGCGCGCAGGAGTACGCCCCCACCGACCGGGCGACCCCCCGCGGCCCCGCACTGAACCTGCGCAACCCCGTCTTCGCCACCGAACGCGAGCTGCTCAAGCTCGCCCTCCAGCGCCCCGAGCTGGTCTCCCCGGCCTTCGACGCGTACGGCGTGGACGAGTTCACCGCCCCGCCCTACGCGGCGGTACGCCAGGCGATCATGGAGGCGGGCGGCGCCGAGTTCGGCGTCCAGGACCCGCAGGACTACCTGGTCCGCGTCCGCGAGGCCGCCCCCGACGACGCCGTCCGCGCCATGGTCACCGAACTCGCCGTCGAGGCGATCATGCTGCACCGGGGCGTGAAGGGCGTCGACGAGGTCTACGCGGGCGCCCAGCTGGTCACCGTCCGGCGCCGCGCCGTCGAACGCCGCATCCGCGACATCACCGGCCGCCTCACCCGCCTGGGCGGCCACGGCGACCCCGCCGAACTCGCCGCCGTGCAGAACGAGCTGTGGGTCCTCCAGCAGTACGACCAGACCCTGCGCGAACACGGCGCCGCCGCGCTGTAACGGCGCCCCCCGATCACCACGCGGTCACGGACCGGACGCAAAAAGTCACCGCACGCCCCTCGTGGCGGCGATGTGTCGTACCCCACACTAAGGGCGGTGCCCGAGTCCTCGGAGCGCGGCCGATCCGTCCCCGGCGGATCCCGGAACCCCCGGGTCGCGCTCAATACGAACGGGACGGACGGCGGCGAGCGCGCCGACTCCGCCCCCGAAGTACCGCTGCCGCCCCCGCCGGCAGCGTCCCTCCTGGAGGTCGCCCCCGTGCAGACCCAGACCCTCGCCCAGACCGACGCGCCTGCCGACGGCGCGGAGCCGGACGCGGACACCGGCGCCCTCCTCGCCATGCCCCCGCGGCACCGCGCCGTGCACGACCCGGAGCCCGCGCCCGACGAGCCGCCGGCCGGCACCGCCGAGGAGCCCGCCGAAGCCGCCGAGGCCGAGGAGCCCGCCGAGCCGCCGGCGCCCACCCGCACCGAGACCGGTGGGCCCTCCTCCGACCTGTTCCGCCAGTACCTGCGCGAGATCGGCCGGATCCCGCTGCTCTCCGCGGCCGAGGAGGTCGACCTCGCGCGCCGCGTGGAGGCCGGGCTGTTCGCCGAGGAGAAGCTGCGGCTCACCCCCGACCTGGACAGCAGCCTCGCCCTGGACCTCGACCGGCTCGTCGTCCTGGGCCGCCTCGCCAAGCGCCGCCTGATCGAGGCGAACCTGCGGCTCGTCGTGTCGGTCGCCAAGCGGTACGTCGGGCGCGGGCTGACCATGCTCGACCTGGTCCAGGAGGGGAACCTGGGCCTGATCCGGGCCGTGGAGAAGTTCGACTACGCCCGCGGCTACAAGTTCTCCACGTACGCCACCTGGTGGATCCGCCAGGCCATGTCCCGCGCGCTGGCCGACCAGGCCCGCACCATCCGCGTCCCCGTCCACGTCGTGGAGCTGATCAACCGGGTCGTCCGCGTCCAGCGCCGCATGCTCCAGGAGCGCGGCTGCGAACCGACCCCGCAGGAGGTCGCCGCCCACCTGGACCTGCCCCCCGAGCGCGTCGGCGAGGTGCTGCGCCTGGCCCAGGAGCCCGTCTCCCTGCACGCCCCCGTCGGTGAGGAGGACGACGTCGCCCTCGGTGACCTGATCGAGGACGGCGACGCCACCAGCCCCGTCGAGTCCGCCGCGTTCCTGCTGCTGCGCGAGCACCTGGAGGCCGTGCTCTCCACGCTCGGCGAACGCGAACGCAAGGTCGTCCAGCTCCGCTACGGCCTGGTCGACGGCCGCCCCCGCACCCTGGAGGAGATCGGCCGCATCTTCGGCGTCACCCGGGAGCGGATACGCCAGATCGAGTCCAAGACCCTCAACAAACTCCGCGATCACGCCTTCGCGGACCAGCTCAGGGGCTACCTCGACTGACCCGGGGGCCCGACGGGCCGGGCCCCCGCCCGCTCAGCCGTCGACCTCGGCCACGGCCTGCGCGAACTGCGCCTGGTACAGCCGCGCGTACGCCCCGTCGGCCGCCAGCAGGTCGGCGTGCGCGCCCTGCTCGACGATCGACCCGTTCTCCATGACGAGGATGGTGTCCGCGTCCCGGATGGTGGAGAGCCGGTGCGCGATGACGAACGAGGTGCGCCCGTGGGCCAGTTTGGCCATCGCCTTCTGGATCAGCACCTCGGTACGGGTGTCCACCGAACTCGTCGCCTCGTCCAGCACCAGGATCACCGGGTCGGACAGGAACGCCCGCGCGATGGTGATGAGCTGCTTCTCACCCGCGCTCACCCCCGTGCCCTCGTCGTCGATCACGGTGTCGTAGCCGTCGGGCAGCGTCCGCACGAACCGGTCCGCGTGCGCCGCCCGCGCGGCCTCCTCGATCTCCCCGCGGGTGACCTCGCGGGACGCGCCGTACGCGATGTTCTCCGCGATGGTGCCGCCGAACAGCCAGGTGTCCTGGAGCACCATGCCGATCCCGGCCCGCAGTTCGTCCCGGGACATCTTCGCTATGTCGACGCCGTCCAGGGTGATCCGGCCGCCGGACACCTCGTAGAACCGCATCAGCAGATTGACCAGCGTGGTCTTGCCGGCGCCCGTCGGGCCGACGATGGCGACCGTGTGACCCGGCTCCACCTTCAGCGACAGATCCTCGATCAGCGGCTTCTCCGGGTCGTAGCGGAACGACACGTGCTCCAGCTCCACCCGCCCGCGCAGCTCCTCGGGCCGCACGCCGGGGACCGGGTCCGCCGACTGCTCGTCCGCGTCCAGCAGCTCGAAGACCCGCTCCGCCGACGCCACGCCGGACTGCACCAGGTTCGCCATCGACGCGACCTGCGTCAGCGGCATCGAGAACTGCCGGGAGTACTGGATGAAGGCCTGCACGTCACCGATCGACAGCGCGCCCGACGCCACCCGCAGGCCGCCGACGACCGCGACGAGCACGTAGTTCAGGTTCGACACGAACATCATCAGCGGCTGCATGATCCCGCTGTTGAACTGCGCCTTGAATCCGGCCTCGTACAGCGCGTCGTTCTGCTCGGCGAACTGCTTCGCCGACTCCTCCTGGCGGCCGAACACCTTCACCAGCGCGTGCCCGGTGTACATCTCCTCGATGTGCGCGTTCAGCTGGCCCGTCGAACGCCACTGCTGCACGAACTGCGGCTGCGACCGCTTGCCGACCCGCGTGGCCACCACGAAGGACAGCGGCACCGTCACCAGCGCGACCAGCGCGAGGATCCAGGAGACGTAGAACATCATCACCAGCACGCCGATGATGGTCAGCAGCGAGTTGATCAGCTGGCCCATCGACTGCTGGAGCGTCTGCCCGATGTTGTCGATGTCGTTCGTCGCCCGGGACAGCACCTCGCCGCGCTGACGCTTGTCGAAGTACGACAGCGGCAGCCGCGACAGCTTCGTCTGCACGTCCTCGCGCATCCGGAACATCGTCCGGTTGACCGCTCGGTTCACCAGCCGGGTCGCCACCGCCATCAGCAGTCCGGCCACGGCGAACACCGCCAGCGCCAGCAGCAGCACGTGCCCCACGGCGGTGAAGTCGATGCCCTCGCCCGGCGTGAAGTCCGTACTGCGCAGCATGTCGGCGACATCGCCGTCACCGCGCTCCCGCATGGACGCGAGGACCTGCTCCTTCGTCGCCCCGGACGGCATGTTCCGCCCGACGATGCCCGCGAAGACCAGGTCGGTGGCCTTGCCGAGGATCTTCGGTCCGATCACGCTGAGGCCGACGCTGACGACCACGCAGGCCAGCAGCGCGTAGATCGTCACCCGCTCCGGCCGGAACCGGGCGACGAGCCGTTTGCCCGACCCCTTGAAGTCCATCGAACGCTGGTCGGGGCCGCCCCCGGCCATCATGCGACCGCCAGGCCCCGCCATCAGGCAGCCTCCGCTTCCGTGAGCTGGGAGAGCACGATCTCCCGGTAGGTCTCGTTGTCCGCCATCAGCTCGTGGTGCCGGCCCACGCCGACCACCCGACCCTCGTCCAGCACGATGATCCGGTCGGCGTCCCGGATGGTCGCCACGCGCTGCGCCACGATCACCACGGTCGCCTCGGCCGTCTCCCGGGCCAGCGCGGCGCGCAGAGCGGCGTCGGTGGCGTAGTCGAGCGCCGAGAACGAGTCGTCGAAGAGGTAGATCTCCGGGCGCTGCACCAGCGTGCGGGCGATCGACAGCCGCTGCCGCTGACCGCCCGACACATTGGTCCCGCCCTGCGCGATCGGCGCGTCGAGCCCGCCCTCCAGCCGCTCCACGAACTCCTTGGCCTGCGCCACCTCCAGCGCGTGCCACAGCTCCTCGTCCGTGGCGTCCGGGTTCCCGTAGCGCAGATTGGTCGCGACCGTGCCCGCGAAGAGGTACGGCTTCTGCGGCACCAGGCTGACGACCTTGGCCAGCACCTTCGGATCGACGGTGCGTACGTCCACCCCGTCGACCAGCACCTCCCCGTCCGTGGCGTCGAACAGCCGGGGCACCAGCCCCAGCAGCGTGGACTTGCCGCTGCCGGTCGAGCCGATGACGGCGGTCGTCTCGCCCGGCAGGGCCACCAGGCCGATGTTCCTCAGCACCGGCTCCTCGGCCCCCGGATACCGGAACCCGGCACCACGGAGCTCCAGATGCCCGTGCCGGCGCAGCTCGGTGACCGGCGCGAGGGGCGGCACCACGCTGCTGTCGGTGTCCAGGACCTCCTGGATCCGCTCGGCGCACACCTCCGCGCGCGGCACCATCATGAACATGAAGGTGGCCATCATCACGGACATGACGATCTGCATCAGATAGGCCAGGAACGCGGTCAGGTCACCGATCTGCATCCCGCCGCTCTCGATCCGGTGGGCGCCGAACCACACCACCGCGATCGACGACAGGTTCACCACCGTCATGACCACCGGGAACATCAGCGCGAGCAGATTGCCGGTGCCCAGCGCCACGTCCGTCAGATCGGAGTTGGCCTTCCGGAACCGCTGCTGCTCGTAGTCGTCGCGTACGAAGGCGCGGATGACCCGGTTGCCGGTGATCTGCTCGCGCAGCACCCGGTTCACCGTGTCCAGGCGCACCTGCATGGACCGGAACAGGGGCCGCAGCCGCCGCACGATCAGCGTCACGCAGATCGCCAGCACCGGCACGACGCCGACGAGCACCCCGGACAGCGGCACGTCCAGGCCGAGCGCCATCACGATGCCGCCGACGCACATGATGGGCGCCGACACCATCAGCGTGAACGTCATCAGGGCCAGCATCTGGACCTGCTGCACGTCGTTCGTCGTCCGTGTGATCAGCGAGGGCGCGCCGAAGTTGCCCACCTCCCGCGCGGAGAACGACTGCACCCGGTCGAAGACGGCGCCCCGCAGGTCCCGGCCGAGCGCGGAGGCGGTGCGGGCGCCGTAGTAGACGGCGCCGATGTTGCACACGACCTGCACCAGCGAGATGCCGATCATCAGAGCGCCGTAGCCCAGGATGTAGCCGGAGTCGCCGTTGACGACACCGTTGTCGATGATGTCCGCGTTCAGGGTCGGCAGGTAGAGGCTGGCGCAGGTCTGCAGGAACTGCAGCGCCACCAGCAGGGCGATGGGTTTCTTGTAGGGCCTGAGAAAGGTCCGCAACAGTCGTATGAGCACGCTGGGTCTCTCGGGGTCGGCGACAGGGGCGATTGGTTGCCCCTGGCCCCTATCGTCGAACACTCCACCCGCGTTACCTCAACCGATTAAGCCGACAGCGTCGTGCTTCCGGCCGCTCGGGCGGCCCTACGGGCGCAGCGCCCCCGGGTGCGTCTGCTCCCGCACCGACACGAACTGCTGCCGCACCGCCTGACCCACGGCCAGCTCCTCGCCCGGCTCCAGCACCTGCGCCACCGCGCCCTGCCAGGCCGGGGGAGTGCGCGGGTCCAGCGTGCCCTGCGACACTCCCAGCGCCCAGGCCGCCTGCCGGGCCGCGCCGATCGCCGCGTAGTCCGCCGGCTGCGGTACGACGACCTGCACCCCGAACAGCGCCGGAGCCACCGCCTGCACGGCCGGCAGCTCGGCCGCCGCGCCCAGCAGGAACACCCGCCGCACGTCCACACCCCGGCCGCGCAGCACGTCCAGGGCGTCGGCGAGGCCGCACAGCATGCCCTCGAACGCGGCCCGCGCCAGATGCTCGGGCTTCATCGACTCGCGCCGCAGCCCGGCCAGCGTCCCGGCGGTGTGCGGCAGATTCGGTGTCCGCTCACCCTCCAGATACGGCAGCAGCACCAGTCCGTGCGCGCCCGGCGTCGACTTCATCGCCAGGTCGGACAGGCTCTCCAGGTCCGGCAGGCCGAGCAGTTCGGCGGTGCCGCGCAGGGTCCGTACCGCGTTCAGGGTGGTGACGACCGGCAGGTGCATGCCGGTGGCGTCCGCCAGGGAGGTGATCATGCCGCTCTGGTCGACGAGCGCCTCGGGGTGCACGGCCATCACCGAGCCGGAGGCGCCGAGGGAGACCACCGCGTCCCCGAGGCCGATCCCGAGCCCGAAGGCCGCGGCCATCGTCTCGCCGGTCCCCGCGGAGATCAGGAGGCCCTCCGGCGTCGTACCGGCCGCGTCGGCCGGGCCGATCACCTCCGGCAGCATCGCCTGGTGCCCGAGCGCCAGCTCGACCAGATCGGGCCGGTACCCGCCGGTCGCCGCCGACCAGTACCCGGTCCCGGAGGCGCCGCCCCGGTCGGTGGTCCTGCGGGCCGGCCGCCCCAGCAGCTGCCACACCAGCCAGTCGTGGGCCTGGAGCAGAACGGCGGTCCGCGCGGCGGCCTCGGGCTCGGTCCTGGCCAGCCAGCGCAGCTTGGTCACGGGCTGCGGGGCCTGCGGCACACAGCCCACGGACTGCGCCCACGCCTCGCGCCCGCCGAGCGCGTCGATCAGATCGGCCGCCGCCACCTGCGAGCGCTTGTCGCCGCCCACCATGGCCGGGCGCACGGTGTTGCCCTGGGAGTCCAGCGGCACGACCGAGTTGGCCTGGGCCGAGACCCCGATGGCCTGGACGCCCTCCAGCAGCCCGCCGCCGGCGGCCTCCCCGAGGGACAGGAGCCAGGCCTGCGGGTCGACGTCGGAGGGACGGCCACCGCCGTCGGGGCTCTCGACCGGATGCGGCGCGTACCCCTGCCGGAGCACGGCCCCCGTGTCCGCATCACAGACGACGATTCGAGTGAAATCGGGCGCACTGTCCAACCCGGCGACTATCCCCATGCGCAAAATTCTGCCGCACCGCGGGAGGTGTCCGTACCGGGTGGGGGCACGCGCCTCAGGTGTTGCTGGTGCCCCAGTCGTCCGAGCCGGTGCCGTTGGCGTTGCGCTCGCGCAGCGACCGCACCCGCTGGGCGACCGAGTCGGGCATCCGGTCGCCGACCTTGTCGCTCACCACGGTGTAGGCCTTGTCCGCGAAGTGCCGTCCCTGCTGTGCCGCCGACTCGGCGGTGTTGCGGACGGCCGGGTTCTGTGCGACCTGCCGCGCGGACTTCCTCAACTGCTCGTACCGCTCGCGCCCGGCCTTCGTTCCGAGCACGTAACCGACGGCGAGTCCGACGACGAATGTGAGCCGGTAACGCATGGCGGCCACCTTCCCTTGCGTAGCTCTGACAGTGCCGGGGAGTACCGATTGGCAAAGCACCCCCCTGCTTGCGCTAATGTATGTGTCGCAGCGAGCGCGCGCCCCCTGGCGAATACCCAGGCAGATGCGTTCGATGCAACGAGGCATTCCTCCGTAGCTCAATTGGCAGAGCAGCCGGCTGTTAACCGGCAGGTTACTGGTTCGAGTCCAGTCGGGGGAGCTCGGTCCTCCGTAGCTCAATTGGCAGAGCAGCCGGCTGTTAACCGGCAGGTTACTGGTTCGAGTCCAGTCGGGGGAGCAGGTGAACGAGGGCCCTTCGGGGTCCTTTTTCATGTCCGGACACATGCCGGGCGATCTTCTGGGAACTCACGGGAACCGTGCGCCACGCTGCGGAGTCCTCAAGGTCGTGAAGGCGTCGCAGTGAGCCGACCAGCCGAGGCAGGAGATCGTATGAGCGGCTATGCTGCGGCAGACGGCGCGCACACGGGTACGCGACACGCCGTGTATGGGGCGGTAGCTCAGCCGGTTAGAGCAGCGGACTCATAATCCGTCGGCCGTGGGTTCGAGTCCCACCCGCCCCACTCCGCGCCACCCGCGCAGAAACCTTCTGGCCGGGTGGCGGCACGCAGGCGAGGGAAGCCGGGTCACCGGCCGCCCTCGCCGTTCTCGTTGCCGTCCTCGTCGTCGCGTTCGCCCTCCGCCTGGGAGGGCGTGGTCTGCGACGGGTTCTGGCCGTCCGTGGCGTCCCGCTCGTCGTCGCGCTCGCCCTCCGCCTGGGACGGGGTCTGTCCGTTCATCGTGGCACCTCCTGCCGGACCGGGTTTCCGCGCCGAGTACCCCGCCCGCGCCGACGGCACCACGCCATCGGGACCGGTGTCTCAGCGGCCGGCCCGCTCCAGGGCCGTCCGCAGCGCCGAGCGCACCTCGGGCGGTGGCGGCGGGCCGTCGTTGCGGGCGCCGGCGGTCACCGCCGCGGCCACCGTGCGCAGCTTGGTGTTGGACAGCTGCGAGGCCTCCCGCAGGATGTGCCACGCTTCGTCCGGCGTACAGGCGTGCAGGGCCATCAGCACGCCCCGCGCCTGGTCGATGACCGGACGGGAGGCGATGGCCTGCCGGAGCTGCTCCACCTCCTCCTGCAGCACGCTCAGCCGCTCGGACCGCTCCGCCGCCACCGCCGAGCCCGCCGGTTCCGCGGTGCGGGGGTGCGGCGTGCCGTCGAGGGGTGCGGTGGTGTCCAGGCCGAGCAGCTCGAGGATCCGGCGTGGCTGGCCGGTCCAGTTCCGCGCCGTCACCGGCACCGCCCGCCGGTCGCCGTAGCCGCGCAGCAGCTCCAGGAACTGCAGTCCGGCCGTGTCCATGAAAACCACGTCGCCCATGTCCAGGTCGACCCGCTCGATGCCCGCGGGCAATGCGGCCAGGGCTTCGGCCAGGGTGTCCGCGCACCCGTGGACCAGCTCCCCCCGTGGGACGAGCACTGCCCGGTCCGCCTCCACATGGCCGTCGATCACCAGGGTGGCCGGCCTCCCCGCCAGACGTGGTGGTGCCGCTGAGGTCATGTCACCGCCTTGTCCGTCCTCGTTGATCCCCGACGACGTTCGCAACGTCACCCGGCCCCCGTCTGCTGGTGCGCCTGCCCGCCGGCCGGCCGGAGTACACCCGGCTGCGGGGAATGACCGGTCCATGGAGGGGTAAAGGCGTTGCCGGACGTGGCCGGGCCGTCCCCTCACAGGGGCGACTGCCAGGTGGCCGTCGGCCGGGCGCCGTCGGCCGTGCCGTCGTGCGAGACCGTGAGCCGCACCGCGTCGCGGCCGTCCGGCAGGGACGCGGTGGCGTCGACGGAGACCTCGACGCGGGAGACGCCGTGGCCGCGGGAGACGGCGGCCAGGGCGCGGCGCAGGGCGGCGAGGAGGCGGTCGGCGACCCGGTCCGGTACGCGGCTGTCGACGGCGCCCGTGAAGTGGGTGGAGGGCGGGAAGCCGAGCAGGGCGGCGGCGGAGGCGGTCTCGCGCAGCACCCGGCCGCGCAGTCCGGCCGGCGGGCCGGGCGGGGGCTGCTGGAGCGCGAAGATCGCCGTACGGACCTCCTGGACCGTGGAGCGCAGCTCGTCCACCGCCCGGCCGAGGATGTCGCGGACCTCGTCCGCGCCGGGGCGGCGCTGCGTGGACTCCAGCATCATGCCGGTGGCGAACAGCCGCTGCACCACCAGGTCGTGCAGGTCGCGGGCGATGCGGTCGCGGTCCTCGTACACCGCGAGGCGCTCCCGGCCGTGCCGGGCGTCGGCGAGGACGAGGGCCAGCGCGGCCTGGGAGGCGAACTGGGTCGCGAGCAGCCGTTCGACGGCCGTGTAGGGGTGGCCGCCGCGGCGGCGGGGCAGGGCGAGAGTGCCGATCAGCCGGCCGTTCGCCTGCAGCGGCAGCATCATGCTGGGGCCGAACCGGTGCCGTACGTGCGTCGTCATGCGCGGGTCGGTCGCCGAGTCCGCGACGAACACCGGCTCGCCACCGAGGAGCTGCTCGAGGACGGGGCTGCCCGGGGCGATGGTCGCGCCGACGATGCCGTCCGCGTCGTCGGGCGCCGAGGCGGTCACGATCTCCATGCCGCCCTCGGCGGTCGGCTGGAGGATCACACCGGCCGAGGCGTCGGCGAGCAGCCGGGCCCGCTCCGCGACCGTCGTCAGGGCGTCGTCCGCGCTCTCGCCGGTGAGCAGCGCTGTGGTGACGGCCGCCGCGCCCTCGATCCAGCGCTCGCGCTGCCGGGCCGTCTCGTACAGCCGGGCGTTGCCGATCGCGATGCCGGCCTGCGTGGCGAGGACCCGCAGCAGTTGCTCGTCCTCGGCCGTGAACGGGCCGCCACCGGGCGCTTCGGCCAGACACAGCTCGCCGAACTCCTCGTCCCCCACGTGGATCGGCACCCGCAGCCGGTGGGCGGTGCCGGGCGGGGTGGGGCAGTCCCGGTGCGGTGCGCCGATGCCGGGGAGGCCGGCCGCGTCCGGGTCGGTGGTGGTCAGGGACGCGCAGGCGGCGCCCGTCAGTTCGGCGGCGCCGTCCACGACGTGCCGCAGGGTGCTGCGCAGATCCAGGTCGGTGCCGACGCCGAGGACGGCGTCGAGGAGACGGGTCAGCCGTGACGCGGGCCGCGCGGTCATGCCGTCGGATTCCTCGGCGGGTCAGTCGGCCAGCGGGTCCAGCACCAGCGGCTCCACCCGGCCCTCCAGCATCGTGCCGAGCCCCTGGACGGCGCACACGTCGGGCCGCTCCGCGATGTGCACCGGCATGCCGGTCGCCTGACGCAGCATCTGGTCGAAGCCGGGCAGCAGCGCACTGCCGCCCACCATCATGATCCCGCGGTCGGCGAGGTCCGCGACCAGGTCCGGCGGGCAGTCGCGCAGCACCTTGCCGATGCCGTCGAGCACGGCCGTCAGCGGCGTCTGGATCGCGTTGCGCACCGCGGCGGTGTCGACCTTCACACTGCGGGCCAGGCCGGTCGCCACGTCCCGCCCGTGGATCTCGGTGGACGCCGGGCCCTGCGGGGTGAGCCCGTTGCCGGACAGGGCGAGCTGCAGCGGGCGTACCGACTGGCTGGGCAGCACCAGCTCGTGCTGGTGGCGCAGGTGCTGCACGATCGCGTGGTCGACGGCCTCCCCTCCCACCGGGATGCGCTCGGCGGTGACGATCGAGCCGAGGGAGAGCACCGCGACCTGCGTGGCGTGCGCCCCGCACACCATGATCATCGTCGCCTCGGGCTGCTCCACGGGCAGCCCGCAGCCGACCGCCGCGGCGATCAGGGTGTCGACGAGCTCCACCCGCCGGGCGCCGAGCCCGACCAGCGTCTCGATCGCCGCGCGCTGGGCCAGCGGATCGGCGTCGTGCGGCGTGCAGACGGCGGCGCGCAGCCGGGGCTTGCGGCGCAGCGCCCGGCGGATCTTGTCCCCGAGCAGGTGCCGCAGCATGCGCTGGGCCATCTCGATGTCGACGATCGTGCCGCCGGAGACCGGGCGCACGACACGGATGTAGCCGGGGGTGCGGCCGGTCATCTTCTCCGCGAGCTCGCCCACCGCGATGAGCGCGCCGGTACGGGTGTTGACCGCGGCGGCGGACGGCTGGTCGACGACCAGCCCGGAGCCCTTCACATAGACCCGGGTTCTCGACGCGCCGAGGTCGACGCCGAAATGGCAGCGGCGCAGCTGCTCCAGAGTGGCGGTCATGGCAGTTCCTCCCGAGAGCGCAGACCGTGCGGGGCCGGCGGGTGGCCGGTCTCCTAGGCATCGTGCGCGGGGGCGGGAGCGCGCGCCCTCTGGAGAGGGCCGGGCGGGGGGCCGCTGAATGGGGGGTACGGTCGCGGGCGGTCGAGCCGCTGAGCGGGCGCCGCCGGTCCCGTGGCGGGAACCCGCCGGGGCGCCAACCCGCCACGTCCGGACAACTCCCCTGTCACACATGCCCCCTGAGACTCTTCGCAGCACTCACGAAGAGAGGCGAGGATGAGCAGAGGACCAGTCAGACGCGGGGCGACCCTCCTGTCGGCCGGGCTTGTGATCGGGCTGTTGCCGGTCGGGCCGGCGGCGGCGCAGGAGGCTCCCGAGGGAACGCGCATCCAGGCGGCCACCCGTACCGTCACCCTCGTCACCGGGGACCGGGTGACCGTCACCGACCTCGGCGGCGGCAGGAGGACCGTCACCGTCGAGCGGCCGGTGGGCGCCGTCGGCGCCGTACGCACCCAGAACGCGAACGGCGGGATCAGCGTCGTACCGGACGAGGCCCTGCCCTATCTGCGCGACGGGCGGCTCGACGAACGGCTCTTCGACGTCGACGAGTTGCTGCGCCAGGGGCTCGCCGACGGTGAGAGCGGCGAGCTGCCGCTGATCGTGACGTACGAGAAGAACGCGCGGACCGTCACCCCGCGCGGTGCCGAGCGGACGCGGTCGCTGCCCAGCGTGCGCGGCGCCGCCGTCGAGGCCGACAAGGGGCGTACCTTCTGGCGGGCGTTCACCGGGCAGGCCGGCATCGACGGCGTCTGGCTCGACGGGCGGGTCACCGCCGCCATGGCCGAGAGCAACGCGCAGATCGGCACCCCCGACGCCTGGCAGGCCGGGCTGACCGGCAAGGGCGTCACCGTCGCCGTGCTGGACAGCGGCGTGGACGCCGGCCACCCCGACCTGGCCGGACGGATCGCGCGCAGCCGCAGCTTCATCGCGGGGGAGGAGGTCGCCGACCGGCACGGCCACGGCACGCATGTCACCTCCACCGTCGGCGGCAGCGGTGCCGCCTCGGACGGCAAGGAGAAGGGCGTCGCCCCCGGCGCCACGCTCGCCGTCGGCAAGGTCCTGAACGACCAGGGCTCGGGCAGCGAGTCCGAGATCATCGCCGGGATGGAGTGGGCCGCCCGGGACGTGGACGCCGACATCGTCTCGATGAGCCTCGGCTCGACCGAGGCGAGCGACGGCACCGATCCCATGGCGCAGGCCGTGAACACCCTCTCCCGTGAGACCGGCGCGCTGTTCGTGATCGCCGCCGGGAACACCGGCGCGCCCTCCTCCATAGGCTCGCCGGGTGCCGCCGACGCGGCGCTGACCGTCGGCGCCGTCGACTCCGGCGACCAGGCGGCCTGGTTCACCAGCGCCGGCCCCCGCTACGGGGACAACGCCCTCAAGCCCGACCTCTCCGCCCCCGGCGTCGGCATCCTCGCCGCCCGGTCCCGGCTCAGCGAGGGCACCGGCGACTACACCTCCATGGACGGCACGTCGATGGCGACCCCGCACATCGCCGGGGTGGCCGCCCTGCTCGCCGAGAAGCACCCCGACTGGACCGGCGCGCAGCTCAAGGACGCGCTGATGTCCACGTCGAAGCAGCTCGACGCCTCCGCCTACCGACTGGGCGCGGGCCGGGTCAGCGTGCCCGACGCCGTCGCCGCCCGGATCACGGCGACGGGCAGCGCCGACCTCGGCTTCTACTCCTGGCCCTACGAGGGCAACAAGCCGGTCACCCGCACCGTCACCTACACCAACTCCTCCGACGCTCCCGTCGAACTGAGCCTGTCCGTGCGGGGGGCGCCCGACGGTGTCGCCGCGCTCGCCGACACCGCGCTCACCGTGCCCGCCCACGGCACGGCGTCCACGACCGTGACCGGGGACGGTGCGAAGGCGCCGGTCGGCGGCACCAGCGGGCAGATCGTGGCCTCGGCCGGCGGCACACCCGTCGCGCACACCGCGTTCGGACTGGTCAAGGAGGAGGAGCGGTACACGCTCACCGTCCACGTCAAGGACCGCGCGGGCGCGGCGACCGCCGCCGACCTCGCCGTCCAGCGGCTGGCCGCGGGCGTCGACACCGTGCCCGCCCACGTCGGCGACTCGGGCACCCTGGAGCTGCGGCTCGTCCCGGGGACGTACAGCCTGACCTCCTTCCTCGACGTGCGGGGCAGCCACGGCGCCGACTCGCTCGGCCTCGGCTTCCTCGCGGCGCCCGAGGTCGTCCTCGACCGGGACCGGGAGATCACCCTCGACGGCCGGAAGCTGCGCGAGGTCCGCGCCGACGTCGGCCGGCGCACCGAGACCCGTCAGCTGCTCATGGAGTTCGACCGCAGCGCGAACGGCTCCGACCTGTTCGGCGCGGTGCAGGTGCCCCTGATGTACGACAGCGTCTTCGCCGCGCCCACCGGGAAGGTCACCCAGGGCGGCTTCGAGTACCGGACCGTGTGGCGGCTCGGCAAGCCGATGCTGGAGGCCAGGGGGATCGGCGAGGCCGTCGTGCAGCCGGGCGGCACCCTCGCCGAGGGCCGGACCAGACTGCCGCTCGTCGACGTCGGCGCCGGCCCGTTCACCGGGGTGAAGGGCAAGGCGGTCCTCGCCCGGCTCACCGAGGGCACCGAACCGGCCGCCCTCGCCCAGGCCGCCCAGGACGCGGGCGCGAAGGCGCTGTTCGTCACCGACGACGCGCCCGGCCGGCTGATGGCGTGGTGGGGCACGGACGACAACGCCGACCGGCCGCTCCCGATCGCCACGGTCAACGCCGCCGACGCCGCCCGGCTGCGCGCCGCGGGCCGCGTCGACATGACCGGCACGCGCAACACGCCGTACGTGTACGACCTGTCCGAGGGGCACCCCGGCGCGGTGCCCGACCGGGACCTGACGTACGCGCCGGGCAAGCGGGACCTGGCCGCCGTGCACACGAAGTACCACGCCGCCCGGCCGGTGAGCGGGGGCGAGTTCCGGTACTCGATCACCGACACCTTCCCGGTCGGCATCGGCTTCAAGGAGCGGATCGACTACCCGGCCGAGCGGACCGAGTACGTGTCGACCGGGCGCGGCCAGCTGTGGCACGAGTCCGTGGAGGCCGCCGACGGCGCGCTGGAGCAGCGCAGCGGTCTGGTGCGGTACGAGGGCGGGTCGCGTCCCGGGCTCGACTGGTTCAAGCCCGTCTGGCACCCGTGGCTCGGCACCGGGCTCGGCTGGGGCCAGCAGCGGGCCGGCAACCGGCTCCAGTTCAACGCCCCCGGCTGGGGCGACTCCGGTCCCGACCACACCGGCTTCGGCGACGTGTGGAGCGAGAGCAGCGGGATGACCCAGACCACGGCGGTGTACCTGGACGGCGAGCTGGTCGACGACGGGCCGTCGTCCGCCGCGTACGTGTGGGACGCGCCCGCCGACGAGCACACGTACAAGCTGGTCACGGACACCGCGCTGGACGCGGACCGCTGGGGGATCGGGACGAGGGGCCACGCCGAGTGGACCTTCCGGTCGGCCGCGACCCCCGAGGACCGCTGGACCTACCTGCCGCTGATCAACCTGTCCTTCGACGTGGACACCGACCTCGCGGGCGAGGCGCGCGGCGGGCGGAAGCTGTCGGTCGGCATCGGCGCCGAGTACGTGGCGGGTGCCCCGGACACCGGGACGATCGGCGGCGGGACGCTCCAGGTGTCCTACGACGACGGCAAGACCTGGAAGTCCGTCCGGCTGACCGGCAAGGGCGCGTCCTGGCACGGCACGCTGGACGTGCCGCGCGGCGCCGAGCACGTCTCGCTGCGGGCCTCGGCGCGCGACGACCGGGGCGGCTCGGTCACGCAGGAGATCGTGCGGGCCGTGGGCGTCCGGTAGCACGCGGACGGCGCCGCCTCCCTGGGACGGGGAGGCGGCGCCGTCGTGTTTCTCGGACCGTCAGACCAGCCAGCCGACGAAGTGGACGAGGCCGGCGAGGATGTCGGTGAGAAGGTTCATGATCGTGCAGCTCCTTGCGCATTCATCGTGTGGGACCTGTGCTCGACTACGGTCTGCAGCCCGTCGCTCGCGCACCGTGAGTATCTCTGGGAGCACGGGCCCCATGCGATCTCACGAGCGACGATCACCTGTTCCAGGGAACAACTGATCCCCTGTTCGAAGCCGCAGTACGCCCAGGTCGGCCAAGTCCTGTGGTCTCAAACGCAGTTGGTCAGCCGTCACCTCCGCCTCCGCCGGTGTGCGCTTCAGGATCGCCGCGGCGAGCTCCGGCGCGATGACGGAGAAGTAGCTGTCCGGCGTGGCCCAGGTGCTGCCGGGCGCGGCCAGGGCCAGCGCGCCGCCCGAGCCGCCCTCGCCGATGACCAGCGTGGTCACCGGGGTCCTGGCCGAGGCCACGGCTCCGAACAGATCGGCGATGGCGGCACCGGCCCCCTGCCGCTCGGCCTCCGCGTCGTTCGCCGCGCCCGGGGTGTCCACCAGGGTCAGCACCGGGATGCCGAGCCGGTCCGCCAGGCGGATCAGCCGGGCGGCGGTGCGGAATCCGGCGGGCCCGGTCGCCGTGCCGGTCTGGGCGGCGTACGCGACCGTCCGCCCCGCGTGCTCGCCGAAGCCGCACAGCATGCCCTCGGTGTCCGTGCCGCCGCAGCGGTCGCCGGACAGGGCGACGCGGTGGGCGAAGTAGGCGTCCAGGTAGGCCGCGGCGCGGGGCCGTTCGGGCGCCCGGGCCCGCCGGACCGCGTCCCACCCGGTGGCGGGCAGGTCCGTGGCGCCCAGCGGCCCGGGCACCGGCGCCGGGGCGTCCGACGGCGCCGTCAGCAGCCGCAGCCAGCGCCCCAGCGTCCCGCGCAGCTCCCCGGGCGGCACGACGGCGTCCGCGCTGCCCGCCGCCACCTGCGCCTCGGCCGTGTACGCCGCCGGGTCGGCATCCGGCGGCCGGACCCGGGAACCGGCGAAGCCCACCTGGGCGCCGGGCAGCGCGAGGACCACGTCGGCGCCCGCGCCCAGCGTCGCCCAGCCGCCCCCGGTGGCCGGGTCCCGCAGGACGGCGACCTGCGCGAGGCCCGCGTGACGGGTGAGCGCCGACTGCCGGGCGACGCGCTGGAGCTGGGTCAGCGCGAGCATGCCCTCCTGCATCCGGCTGCCTCCGGTGGCGACCAGCGGCACGACCGGCAGCCGGTGCTCCCGCGCGTACGCGTAGGCCGCCTCCAGCCGGTCGCCGGTGCGCCGGCCGAGCGAGCCGCCGAGGAACCCGAACTCGAAGGCGAGCAGCACGGCCCGGACGCCCTCG
Organism: Streptomyces flaveolus; assembly: GCF_014648815.1. Lineage (GTDB taxonomy): Bacteria > Actinomycetota > Actinomycetes > Streptomycetales > Streptomycetaceae > Streptomyces > Streptomyces flaveolus. The sequence goes on from NZ_BMRV01000001.1 coordinate 166,223, forward strand.
ACGTGCCCGGTGCCGCAGACGACGGACTCCGTCTCGCCGGTGCGTTCGGCGGCGCGGGCGCGCTGGGCGCCGTAGCCGGGCCAGCCGAGCGGGCCGTCGGGTTCCTCGTCGCCGTCCGGACGGGGCAGTTCGGCGAAGTCGTCGGTGAGGAGGGCGAGGAACGCGCGCGCGGAGAGCCGGTCAGCCATGGTCCAACGCCCGCTTCATGATCTTGCCCATCTCGTTGCGGGGCAGCGCGTCGAGGTACCTGACGACGCGGGGCCGCTTGTGCGGGGCGAGCCGGGCGGCGACGTGCTCGGCCAGCTCCTCCAGGGAAGGCGGCGCCTGTGGATCGGCCGGCGCGATCCAGGCCACGATCCGCTCGCCCAGGTCCGGGTCGGGCTCCCCGGTGACGGCCGCCTCCCGCACCCCCGGGTGTTCGAGCAGCGCGTTCTCGATCTCGCCGGCCCCGATCTTGTACCCGCCGCTCTTGATCAGGTCGGTGGCCTTGCGGCCGACGATGCGGACATGGCCGTCCGGATCGCGCACCGCCATGTCGCCGGTGCGGAAGAACCCGTCGCCGGTGAAGGCGGCGGCGGTGGCGTCGGGGCGGTTGAGGTACTCCGTGAACAGGTTCGGGCCGCGCACCTGGATCTCGCCGACGGTCTCCCCGTCGTACGCCGTGATCCGCGTGCCGTCCTCCTCCACGAGCCGCAGCTCCACCCCCGGCAGCGGCACGCCCACGGTCCCGGCGCGGGGCTCGCCGTCCGCGCGGACGCTCGGCCGGGGGTCCGGGGGTGTCCACCGGGAGGAGCACAGCATCAAGGTCTCCGTCATGCCGTACCGCTCGATCACGCGCCGTCCGGTCGCGGCGGCGATCCGCTCGTGGTCGTGCACGGGCAGCGCGGCCGACCCGGACACCAGCAGCCGGGCCCCCGCGAGCGCCTTGGCCAGTTCCGGGTCGCCGGGCAGGGCCTCGGCGATGCGGTGGTACATCGTCGGCACCCCGAACAGCATGGTGGCGCCGCCGCTCAGCTCCCGGGCGGCGCCCTCGGTGCTGAACCTGCCGAGGTGGCGCACCGATCCGCCGAGCCGCAGCGGGCCGAGGATCCCGAGCACCAGTCCGTGGACGTGGAACAGCGGCAGCCCCTGCACCAGTACGTCGTCGCCGGTCCACCGCCAGGCGTCGGCGAGCGCGTCCAGGGTGGCGGCCAGCGCCCGCCGGGGGATGACGGCGCCCTTGGGCGGGCCGGTGGTGCCGGAGGTGTAGACGATCAGCGCGGGATCCTCCGCACCGCCCTCGTCCGCCGGGGCGGGTCCGGCGGCGCGCACGTCGACGTCCACGCGCGGCAGCCCGGCGAGCGGCTCGGGCAGCTCGTCGCCGGGCGCGGCCAGCACCAGGGCCGGGGCGCTGTCGGACAGGATGTGGCCGAGCTCCTTCCCGCCCGACCTGGGGTTGAGCGGCACGGCGGCGACACCGGCGAGCAGCGTGCCCACGACGGCGACGGCGGTCTCCATCGCCGGCGCCGCCCACACGGCGACCCGGCCTGCGCCGCGCACCCGTGCGCCGACGGCCCCGGCCGCCGCGGCCAGCTCCCGGTAGGTGAGGGAGCGTTCGCCGAACCGCAGGGCGACGTGGTCACCCGGGTCGCTGGTGAGGGCGGGGAAGAGGGAGGACACGCGGCACTCCTGGAGGACTCGGGGAACGGGCACCCCCTTCCTACCCCGGCCCCGGGGCGATCCGACGCCGAGGGAGGTTGACGCCGGTCACGTCCCGTGCCCACTCACGCATGGCCGTCGCCGTGTCCCCACCAGCGTGGCCAGGTCCGGGGCCAGGGGCAGTTCGACCGTGCGCAGCGCCGGGTGCTCCAGCCAGTGCAGCCGCGCCCGGTCGACCCGGCCCTCGTGCGTCGGGGGCCAGCCGGTGGCCGGGGTGAAGTCGTCCAGGACCACCGTGCCGCCGGGGGTGAGCAGCCGGCTCACGTCGGCGGCCGGGTCGTGCTCCGACTTGCCCTGCCCGCCGCCGTCCAGCACCAGCAGGTCGTACGGGCCCCGCTCGCCGATCCGCGCCCAGTCGCCGGTGAGCACCTCCACCCCGGGCCGGTCGGCGAACACCTCCGCGGCGATCCGCGCGCGCCCGGGATCCCGCTCCACGCTCACCAGCCGTACGCCCGCGCCCGCCCCGGACGCCAGCCAGGCCAGCCCCACGCCGCAGCCCGTGCCCGTCTCCCCGATGATCCCGCGCGCCCCGCCCGCCAGGGCGTGCAGCAGCCGCCCCTGCTCGGGCCGGCAGGAGTACGGGAACCCATGGGCCCGGGCGGCGGCCACCGCCCGTCCGACCAGCGGAGGCAGCATCCCGGCCGCCGTGTCGTAGGCGTCCGTCCCGGAGATCGACATGCCGCCGATCCTGCCGCAGCGGGCGTACCGGGTCACGGCCTCGGCCCCCCCGTTGTCGTCATGTTGTTAGCCTGCCCGGCAGTCGCACTGCCGTACGAGCTGGTCGCAGCGCCCCAGGAGGAGTCCCCGTGCCGTCCGCCCCGCCCCGCATCGCTCTCGTCACCTGTCGTCCCGGGCCGCAGGTCAGTGTCGATCGGGATCTGCCCGTGCTGGTCGCGGCGTTGCGGGGCGCGGGGGCCGAGGCGTCCGTCGAGGTGTGGGACGACGACGCGGTGGACTGGGGCGGGTTCGATCTCGTCGTCATCCGGTCCACCTGGGACTACAGCTGGCGGGCGGCCGAGTTCACGGCCTGGGCCGAGGCGTGCGGGAAGGTCACGCGGCTGGCGAACCCGGCGGCGGTGGTGCGCTGGAACACCGACAAGCGCTACCTCGGGGAGCTGGCGGCGGCCGGGGTGCCCGTCGTCCCCACCCGGTACATAGCGCCGGGCGACCCCGTCGGCCTGCCCGGCGACCACGAGTACGTCGTCAAGCCGACCTCCGGCGCCGGCGCCCGCTTCGCCGCCCGCTACACGCCCGACCGGCACGCCACCGCCGTACGGCAGGTGGAGCGGATGCACGCCGAGGGGTTCACGGCGATGGTGCAGCCGTATGTGCGCAGCATCGACACGGCCGGCGAGCGGGCCCTGCAATACGTCGGCGGGGAACTGCTGCACGCCAGCCGCAAGGGGGCCGTCCTGACGCCCGGCACGCCCTACGACGAGCGGAAGGTCGCGCACCCCGGCCTCGAGCCCTGGAAGGCCACCCCGGCCGAACGCGCCGTCGCCGAACGGGCCCTGGCCGCCGTGCCCGGCGCACCCGAGCTGCTGTACGCCCGGGTCGACCTGGTGGACGGGGAGGACGGGCTGCCCCGGGTGATGGAGCTGGAGCTGGTCGAGCCGAACCTGTTCCTGTGGCTGCACGAGGGCTCGGTGCCGCGCGTCGTCGAGGAGATCGTCAGGGCAGCCGGCCGTCGGCCGCCGTCCGCTGGAGCAGGCCCCAGGTGAACTCCGCGACCACCTCGTGCGGCCTGCCCTCCGCGTCCGGGGCGGTGAAGGCGAGGCCCCACCGGGTGGGCGCCGAGCCCTGGAGCGGGCGGGCGGGTGAGAAGGCGCGGGCGGCCTCGTCGACCGTGCAGGACCAGGGGGTCAGGTCGTCCAGCGTGCGCAGCCGCGGGCCCTCGGCGCCCGGGGCGCGGACCAGCCACTCGTTCCAGACGACGCCCTTCTCGGCCACGAGCACCTCGAAGCGCAGGTCCGGCCAGAGGGGGAGCGGCCACTGCCGGGCCTCGCACTCCAGGTCCCCGATGCGGCGCGGGGCCGCCGACTCGGGCTCGCCCAGCACCGAGCGGTAGCGCGAGGCGGCGGAGCGGGACCGCGGGGAGCGGATCATCGCCTGCCAGCGCCGGTTGGCCTCCCGCATGTCCGCGATCGAGGCGCCCAGCTCGCGGCGGGCGTCCTCGACCAGGCCCGGGTTGTGGTCGGCCATGCGGCGCAGCAGCACCAGCTGGAAGTCGAGCGGCGTGAACGGGCCGGCGGGGCGCTGGGAGGAGGACATGGGCCCATCGTCGCTCACCGGGGCAGGACGGACGCGCGTGCCCATTGCCCCGGCAAACGCAGTATGAGTAGCCTGTGTTCGCCATTCCGATCGCCTGTTGATATCTCGAACATCGGGTATCGCGACCGCAGGCGCCTGAGACACCTAGGGAGGGGGCCGGACATGGGACGTCTCGTACCAGCCGTGACCCGGGCTCTCGACATACTCGAGCTCTTCCTCGACGGGGACGGCACGCTCTCCGCCCCCGACATCGTGCGCCGGCTCCAGCTGCCGCGCACCACCGTGCACGAACTGGTCACCACGCTCGCCGCCCGCAAGTACATCGTCCCCGTGGCCGGCCAGCCCGGACGGTACCGGCTCGGGGTGCGTCCCTACCAGCTCGGCGCCCGCTACGCCGAGCACCTCGACCTCGCCGCCGAGGGGCAGCAGGTCGCCCGGAGCGTCGCCGAGACCTGCGACGAGACCGTGCACGTGGCCATCCTGGAGGACACCGACGTCATCTACATCGCGAAGGTCGACTCCACGCACGCGGTGCGCATGGTCTCGGCGGCCGGGCGCCGGCTGCCCGCCCACTGCACGTCCGTCGGCAAGATGCTGCTGGCCTCCCTGCCCGAGCCGGAGGTCGAAGCCCGCTTCCCCGACGGCGCCGAGCTGACCGCGATGACGCCGAACAGCATCACCGACCCGGCCTCGCTGCGCGCGGCCCTGGCCGAGATCCGCGAGCGCGGCATCGCGGTGGAGAACCGCGAGTCCAACCCGGACGTGTCCTGCGTGGCCGCCCCGGTCCGGGACCGCACCAGCAGGGTCGTCGCCGCGCTGTCGATCTCCGTGCCCATGATCCGCTGGAGCGAGGAGCGCCGCGCCGAACTGGAGGAGCTCGCCGTGAAGGGCGCCGCCGACCTGTCCGAGCGCCTCGGCCACCGGAGCGTGGCATGACGTACGAGGTGGCGGTACGGGCCGAGGCCGCCCTCGGCGAGGGACCGACCTGGGACGCGGACGCGGGCCGGCTGATCTGGGTGGACATCCTGGGCTGCCGCGTGCACACCTACGATCCGGTCTCCGGGCGGCGGACGGTGCGCACGACCGAGCAGCACGTGGGCGCGGCCAAGCCGCGGACCGGCGGCGGGCTCGTCCTGAACCTGCGGGACGGCATCGGCGTCGTCGACCCCGACGGGACCTTCCGCCTGCTCCACCACGACCCCGTCCCCGGCCGCCGGGCCAACGACGCCGCCGTCGCCGCCGACGGCAGCCTCTGGGCCGGCACCATGCGCTACGACGAGGCCCCCGGCGGCGGCACGCTCTCCCGCCTCACCGGCGACGGCACCGTGACGACCGTCCTGGACGACGTCGCGGTCAGCAACGGCACCGGCTGGAGCCCCGACGGGCGGCTGATGTACTACATCGACTCGCCGACCCGCCGGATCGACGTCTTCGCCCACGACGACGCGCACGGCCGGGTCGCCGACCGGCGCCCCTTCGTCACCGTCGAGGAGGACGCCGGCTTCCCCGACGGACTCACCGTGGACGCCGAGGGCTGCGTGTGGGTGGCGCTGTGGGGCGGCTCGGCGGTACGCCGCTACACGCCGGACGGCACGCTGGACCGGGTGATCGACCTGCCCGTCCCGCTCGTCACGGCCTGCGCGTTCGGCGGCGCCGGCCTGACCGACCTGTACGTCACCACGGCCCGCACCGGCCTCACCGCCCCGCACCCGCTCGCCGGGTCGGTCCTGGTGGTGCCCGGAGCGGGCAAGGGGCTGCGGCAGCCGGCGTTCGCGGGCTGACCGGGGCGCGGCGCCCGGCGGCCCGGCGCGGACCGGGCCACCGTGGGGCGGAGGCGTGCGCTCGGATACCGGGCGGCGTGGCCCGCGTGCTCGGCCGCCGGCGGCGTGCGGGGCGCGCGCCAGGCGGTCCGGTCGGCTGCGCCCCGGTGTTCGGCGGCCGGTCGGGAGGTCGTCGACCGCCGCGCGGCGCGCTCACGCGCCGGTGCGGTCCAGGGCGCGCAGGATGTCCCGTTCGGACGGGGTCAGCGGGGGCTCGGTCGCCGGGGGCAGCGGGGGGCCGGCCAGCGCGGCCAGCAGGGTGGCCGGGCGCAGGACGCGGGCCGGGCCCGTCAGGATGCTGGTCACGTCCCACAGGGCGGCGGCCGCCGGATAGGAACCGGCCGCCGTCCTCGTCAGGCGCCGGGTGTACGCGGTGACGAGCCGGTCGGCGGCGTTCGGCTTCCCGCCGCGCGTGCCCGGGTACCTGACGTCCTGGCCGACGGCCAGGGCCCACGCCGCGTCGACCGACCGGGCCGCCCCGCGCTGCACGCGGCGGGCGAGACCGGGCGCGGTGACACCGGCCCTGCGCACCTCCCCGGCCAGTACCCGCGCGCCCAGCGCGGCCACCGACATGCCCTGCCCGTAGGCCGGGTTGAAGGTGGCCAGCGCGTCGCCGAGGACGACGAAGCCCTCGGGCCAGTGCGGGGCCTTCTCCACGTAGCGCCGCACATTGCTGGTGCTGCGGCTGACGTGCACCCCGGTGAGCGGCTCGGCGCCCGAGATCAGCCGGCCCACGATCGGGTCGGGCAGCTCCAGCGCGTAGCGCCGGAACCCCTCCGGGTCCGCCGGCGGCTCGCCGCCCCGCGTGCCGGCGAGGCTGACCATCCACCGGTCGCCCTCGATGGGCAGGACCATGCCGCTGCGGCCCGGCCGGGAGGCGTACGGGTCGGCCTGCACGACCGTCAGCGGGAACCGCCCGGCGCCCTCCGGGACGCGGTAGACGCGGGTGGCGTTGACCAGGCCCGAGTCCACGGTCCGCTCCCGGACGCCGGTCACGCCGAGGCCGTCCAGCCAGATCGGCAGGCGCGAGCCGCGACCGCTCGCGTCGACGACGAGGTCGGCGTCGAGGACGTCGTCCCCGGCCCCGTCCGCCGCCGCGACGCGGACACCCGTGACGCGCCCCGGACCGCCCGTCAGCTCCCGTACGCCGGCCCTGCGGATGCCGATCCCGGCCCGTTCGAGCACCGCCTCGCGCACCGCCCAGTCCAGCAGCGCCCGGCTGCAGGTGAGCATGGCGGGGCCCTCGTGGCGCCAGCGCCGCAGCCAGCCGTCGGGCGTGAGCGCCAGCATGCCCGAGCTCAGGGATATCTCGTGCGCCCCGGCCGCGAGCAGCCGCTTGCGCATCCCGAGGCCGGGCACGAGGTCCTCCATGGCGGCCAGGCCCCCCGCCATCAGCAGATGCGCGTGCCGCCCCTGCGGCAGGCCCCGGCGGTGCTCCGGTCCGTCCGGCAGCTCGTCGCGCTCCAGCACGGTCACCTCGTCCACCGCGGTGGACAACGCCGCCGCGGCCAGCATGCCGGCCAGCCCGGCACCGATGACGACAGCTCTACGGGACACGTTCTCCTCCGGTTCGGCCGGACTGCGGTCAACTCCCGTCGGACCCCGACGTGTTCAGCCGTGGGTCCAGCCGTGAGCGGCCTTCACCGTACCTTCACGCACGGCGTCGCCGGCCGGGGACGCCGCCAGCGTGCGGGCCAGCTCCACCAGCCCGCCCGGGTTGGAGACCTCCGTGGCGTGCAGCCGGTACGTGCTCGGGGTGTCCAGGGGCGCCTCCCGCGCGGCGGCGCGGCGTGCGGCGTCGGTGAGCATCGCCGCCTCCGCGGCCAGCCGGGCCTGGTGGGCGGAGCGGCCCGCGCGCAGGGCGGCGTCCCGTTCCCGTTCCCGCACCTCGTCGTCGAAGTACGGCGCCAGGGCGAGCAGCGCGTCGTGGATGGACACCTCGCGCCACTGGAGCCGCTCCCGGGGCAGCTGCCACCAGGCGGCCGGCGGCTTCGGGGCGGTCGGCACGAACCGCAGCAGCGCCCACAGGGGGCCCAGCCCGCGGTAGTCGTCCAGCCCTCGCCACTGGGCCACCACCGCCGGCAGCAGCCGCGGCAGCACGAAACCGGCGGAGCAGGTCAGGGCGCCGAGCGAGGCCATGGGCGGGGCGAGCGTCGTGGACAGGAAGTCCAGGTCGTGACCCCACCAACGGGCCACGACCGCCGTGTACTTGGCCAGCTGGAAGCCCACCACGTCCAGCAGGCTGCCGGCCAGGATCAGCCGCAGCCCGGTCCGCAGCAGCCCGTCGACCTCCCGCAGCCACCGGACGCACACGGCGCACATCACCAGCGTCGCGGCGCTGTGCCCGAGCAGATACAGCAGGATCATCTCGCGCATGTACGGGGTGTTCGCGTAGTACGTGTCGAGGTCGGTGAGCCGCTCCGTGTGCGCGTCGGCGAGCACGAACAGCACGACGAGCGCGACGATCAGCACTCCGTAGGCGCCCATGCTGCGCAGCACCCGGCGCCGGATCCGCGCGCGGGAACCGCCCCGCCAGTTGATCAGCAGGACGAGCAGCGAGCAGCTGTAGGCCGACAGCATCCCGTACGTCAGGGGCGCCCCGAAGTTGGGTACGCCCGTGAGGTCGTTGACGGCGGCGAGGGTCAGCGGAGCCGCGCAGACGAAGACCAGGGAGCCGAGGACGATCGCCGCGCAGGTGGACAGGGCCAGCGGGCTGCGCACCGGGCCGCGCGGCCGGCGCAGCAGCACCAGGCAGGACAGCCCGAACACCCCGGCCGCCAGATACACGACGAGACTCATGCCGGAGAACTCCGTTCGCTCGGCGCCCGGTTCACGGACGCCCGGTCCACACCCTCCCCTTCATACCCCGCCCGCCCCGGCTGTCGCGCCGCGCTCCCGGGCCGGGGCGGCGGGGCGGGCGGCGGCCAGCGCGTCGGCGATGCGCACCAGCACGGCCGGTCCGGGCAGCCGGTCGGGCAGCCGGCCGGCCGCGTCGGAGCGGGGGCCGCCGCACGTCCCGGGGGGAGTGTCCCAGAGTTCCGTGTCCCGCGCCGCCGAGGCCACGGCCACCGCCCACGCGTGCGCCTCGGCCCGCTCGCGGTCGCCGCCGGCCCGCAGCGCGTCCTCGCGCGCGCGGTCGTACAGGGCGCCGTCGAGATGCGGGGCGAGATGGCTCAGCGCGTTGTGGATGCTGGTCTGCCGCCACACCAGCCGGGTCGCGGGGGAGGACAGGCGCGGCCGGGGCAGCCGCAGGGAGCGCCGGGTGAGGACGTCGTCGAGCACCCGCTCCAGCGGCGCCAGCCGCGCGTACGTCCGCCCGGCCCGCCGCCACTCGGCGGCCCGCGGGGCGATCAGCGGGATCAGGATCCCGGCGACCGTCAGGAAGGCGCTCACCGCGGCCGCCGCCGGGGAGATCCCGGTGACGAGCACCGGCCAGTCCCGCCCGCTCCAGCGCGCGGCCACCGCCGCCAGCTTGGAGACGCTGTACCCGGCGTTGCACAGCGTGCCGGCCCCCAGCACCGTCAGCCCCACCCGCAGCGGGCCGCGCACCTGCCGGGCCCAGCGCAGCGCCGACACCGTGGTGACCGTGACGGAGGTGAGGTGCCCGGCCAGGTACAGCACGATCATCTGGCCGATGTACGGCGTCGTCGCGTAGTAGGTGTCCAGGTCGGTCCGGCGCTCCACGGGCGCGTCGCCCAGCGCGAAGGTGACCGCGATGCCGAGGACGACGAGCGTGTACGCGAGGATCCAGCGGCGCGCGACGACCCTCACCCGGGGTCCGCCGCGCCAGTACACGATCAGCACCTGTGCGGCGGCGCCGTACGCGGTGATCGACGCGTAGGTGAGCGGCGCGGCCAGGTTGGGGACGCCGCTGAGCCGGTTGACGGCGCCGACGGTCGGCGGGGCGCCGAGGAGGAAGCAGAGCCCGGCCAGCCCGAGGACCGCGCAGAGGGAGCGCAGGTAGGGGTCGTGCCGGTGGCGCACCAGGTCGGGGGCCCTGGCCGCCAGGCCGAGCCACAGCACGGCGCTGCTGACGTAGTTGGCCAGGCCGTTCACCGGTGGGGGCCCCGGTAGTTGAGGGCGGCGCCGATGCGTCCGGCCAGGCCCTCGGCGTCGTCGTCCCGCGCCGCGTACACGGAGTCCTCCGGGGCCTCCAGCCAGCCGCGCAGCCGGCGGCCCATCAGCATGCCGAAGCGGTCGGCCTCCTGCTCCTCGGTCAGGCTGAAGTCCGTGCGCGCGGCGACGGCGCGGGGCCTGCCGTCCCCGGCCGGGGACGGTTCCGCTTCCGGGTCCGCCGCGTGCCGGCTCATGTGCCACACCTCGTGGCAGAGGATCACGATCTGGTGCCACACGGCGGCCCGCCGGTCGACCACCACGACGTCGTGCGTCCCGGCCTCCAGCCACAGCCCGCTGGCGGTGTGCGGCGGGAAGGTCTCCCGGCGGACCACGATCTCGCGGCCCCGCCACGCGGCGACGGACGCGACGAGCGCCTCGAACAGGGCCTCCGGGTCCGCGGGGACCGGCACCCGGATGGGGTCGATGAGCGCGTCGGCGAGGCGACGCATCTGCCTGCTCGTACGCACCGTTCTCCTCCCGGGTCCCGTTCCGCTCGCGGGGTGCCGCGCGGTCCACCCGTGCAATATGCCAAGACTCCCGTCCGCTCAGCCACCTCCGGGTGGTGACCCGGCGGCGGGGGACCGCCCGCAGGGCGTCGGGATGGCACGAGGCGCGGGAGAAGGCCACGTTACGCGCCCGCCTCTGCCCGCGTCCCGCGATCCGGAGACCGCCGTTCCATGAGAAAAGCGCTCCGCCGCGCGAAAGTCCTGCGCGACTTATTGACGTGTGCGATCTCCCACCTTACGTTCCCGTTCGAAGTTACGAGCGCGATTCGAAATCTCGAACGAGCGGGGGAGTGCTCTCCCTTCGCGCACCGGTACATCACCAACAGATGGGGCAGGGCATGGGACGACCTGGCCTGAATCGCAGGCACTTTCTGGCCGCGGCCGGCGGCCTGACGGTCGCGGGCAGCTTCGGCTTCGCGGCCCTCGGCACGGGCGCCGACGCCCTGACCTCCGACGTCGGCACGCGGGTGCGCTACTGGAACCTCTTCAGCGGCGGCGACGGCTACAACATGATCGCGATGCTGGACGCCTTCCGTGCGGACAACCCCGGCATCGACGTGAAGGACTCCACCCTCCAGTGGGGCAGCCCCTTCTACACCAAGCTCGCCATGGCCGCGGCCGGCAACCGCGCACCGGACCTCGGCGTCATGCACCTGGGCCGGGTGCCCGGCTTCTCGCCCGGCCGCCTCCTCGACCCCTGGGACGTCGAACTGCTCGCCAAGTACGGCGTACGGGAAGCGGACTTCAACCCCACCCTGTGGAAGCGCGCCGTCGTCGACGGCAAGCTCTACGCCCTCCCGCTCGACATCCACGTCCAGCTCTGCTTCTACCGCAAGGACGTGCTGAAGAAGGCCGGCCTGCTCGGTGCCGACGGGCGGATGGTGTCCCCGACGTCGACCGACGAGTGGTTCGCCATGCTGAGGGAGGCCCGGGCCGCCACGAAGAAGGGCCTGCAGACCATCGGCCTGTGGCTCAACGACCAGAACTTCCAGTGGTGGTTCTTCGTCGCCTTCTACACCCAGCTCGGCGGCACCTGGTTCGACGACGCGAAGACCGAGGTCACCTTCGACACCGACAAGGCCACCCAGGTCCTGGAGTTCCTGCGCCGGCACATCACCGACGGGTACGCGAACCCGGGCTTCGGGGGCGGCGCGGGCGCCGAACAGTTCGTCAACGGCTCGCCGTTCGTCTGGGAGGGCAACTGGTCCGTGCCGGTCTTCGACAGCGCGAAGGTCGACTACGGCGCGGTCCCGCTGCCGCCCGTCTTCGGCAAGCAGGCCACCCACGCCGAGTCGCACTCCTTCGTGCTGCCCCACCAGGCCGGCCGCGGCGGCGCCACCAACGACGGCGCGCACCGACTCGCCGCCTACGTCGTCAAGCACGCCCGGCAGTGGGCCGCCGGCGGACACATCCCCGCGTACACGCCGACCCTGTCCACGGCCGAGTACAGGAAGCTCCAGCCCCAGAACGAGTACGTCTCCGCGATGGACCACCAGGCCACCGAGCCCAAGGTGTGGTTCGCCGGCTCCACCGGCATCCTCGCCCAGCGCGTCGGCCCGATCGTCGTCTCCTCGACGATGGGCTCCGCCGAGCCGGCCGCCGCCGCCCGCCGGATGAAGAGCATGCTCGCCCAGTTGCTCGCCGCCAAGAACCCGATGGACGGCCTCACCGCCGCGCAGGGAGGTGCGGTCGCATGACGACGACCAGTGCTGAGACCGTCGTCCGCCCGGCCCGCGTCAAGGCCGCGGCCGGCACCGCCACCGTCCGCCGCAGGCAGGGCTTCCAGCACGGCGGCTGGTTCGTCGCCCCGTTCCTGCTGCTGTTCGCCCTGTTCGTGATCTGGCCGCTGCTGCGCGGCCTGTGGCTCAGCTTCACCGACGCCAACATCTCCGGCGACGGCGCGGACTTCATCGGCCTCGACAACTACCGCGAGGCGTTCCAGGACCCGCTGATGTGGGACGCGTTCGGTCACAGCGCCTTCTTCACGCTGCTCGTCGTGCCCTGCATCACCGTCCTCGCCTTCCTCCTCGCGATGCTCGCCCACCACATCGAGCGCGGGAAGTGGCTGTGGCGGCTCTGCTTCTTCCTGCCGTTCCTGCTGCCGTCCACCGTCGCCGGCAACCTGTGGCAGTGGCTGTTCAACCCCGGCACCGGCATGATCAACCACGTCTTCGGCATCGACACCCCCTGGCTGACCGACAAGTCGTACGCCATGCTCGCCGTCGTCATCTGCACCCTGTGGTGGACGGTCGGCTTCAGCTTCCTGCTCTACCTCGCCGCCCTCCAGGGCATCCCCGCCCACCTGTACGAGGCCGCCCGGCTGGACGGTGCCAACGCCTGGCACCGCATGGTCCACATCACCCTGCCGATGCTGCGCAACATCACCGGCCTCGTCATCGCCCTGCAGATCCTCGCCTCGCTCCAGGTCTTCGACCAGGCCGTCGTGATGATGGACTTCGGCACCGGTCCCGAGGAATCGACCCGCACGTTCGTGCAGTACACCCTCGAAGAGGGCTTCACCAGCTACCGCGTGGGCTACGCCTCCGCGATCTCCATCATCTTCTTCGTGCTCATCGCGGCCGTCGCCCTCGCGCGGATGTGGCTGCTGCGCAACCGTGAGGAGGGCGGCCGATGACCACCGCCGTACAGCAGACACGGGTCGAGCCCCGCAAGGCGTGGACGCCCAGCCAGATCGTGCTCACGCTGATCGGCGCGGCCGTCTCCGCGGTGATCCTCTCGCCGCTCGTCTGGGCGCTGTTCACCTCCCTGAAGTCGGAGACCGAGGCCGTCGAGGTGCCGCCGCACTGGCTGCCCGAGGACTGGACCGGCCAGGCCTGGACGGCCATCTTCGAGACCGGCAACATCACCGACTGGTTCGTCAACTCGGTCGTCGTGTCGGTGTGCGTGACGGCCGTCGTGCTGTTCGTGAGCGCGCTGGCCGGATACGGCTTCGCCCGCACCGAGTTCCGCGGCAAGGGCGTCCTGATGGGCGTGGTGATGGCGGGACTCATGGTCTCCCCGGCCGTGCTCGGCGTCCCCCTGTTCACGACCGTCCAGCAGATGGGGATGGTCGACACCTACTGGGGCATGATCCTGCCGCAGTGCGCGCCCGCCGCGATGGTCTACATCCTCTACAAGTTCTTCCAGGGCATCCCGCGCGAACTGGAGGAGGCCGCCTTCATCGACGGGGCGGGCCGCTGGCGGGTGTTCTTCACCATCGTCCTGCCGCTGTCGCGCCCCTCCCTCGCCGCGGTCGGCATCTTCACCTTCATCGCGTCGTGGAACAACTTCCTGTGGCCCTACATGGTCACCAACAACCCCGACCTGATGACCATGCCGAACGGCATCGCGACCGTCATGAACTCCTACGGCATCCAGTGGGCCCAGCTCATGGCCGGCGGCCTCATGGCGGGCCTGCCGCTGATCATCGTCTTCGTCTTCTTCCAGCGCCAGATCGTGGCGGGTGTCGCGCACACCGGCCTCGCCGGCCAGTGACCAGCCCGAGAACAGGAGCCCGTCGCATGAAGCGCCTGAGACTCGCCACCGTGCTCGCCGCCGCCGTCCTGGCCTTCCTCCCGGCCACCGCACGGGCGGACACCGCCCACCCCGACCCCCAGCCGGTCAGCGGCCAGCAGATCATCCACGACCCCACGGTCGCCCGCCTGAAGTCCGGCGGCTACGTGGCCTACTCGACCGGCGGCGTCATCGGCGCCCGCACCTCGAAGGACCGCGTCCACTGGGACGACGCGGGCAACGCCTTCGCCGAGCCGCCGAGCTGGTGGTACGAGTACAACGCCACCGGCGACCCCTGGGCCCCCGACCTCTCGTACCGCGACGGCCGTTACTGGCTCTACTACGCCGTCTCCTCCTGGGGCACCAACCACTCCGCGATCGGCGTCGCCACCTCCCGTACGGGCCTGCCCGGCACCTGGACCGACCACGGCAAGGTCTTCACCTCGGAGACGACCGACACCTGGAACGCCATCGACCCGGCCGTGATCCGGGCCGACGGCAGGCTGTGGATGGCCTTCGGCTCCTACTGGTCCGGCATCCGCATGGTCGAACTGGACCCGGACACGGGCAAGGCCGCCGGGAACGCGCCGGTCCACCACCTGGCCACCCGCCCCGACGAGCCGTACGCCGTCGAGGGCCCGTACATCGTCAGACACGGCCGCTACTACTACCTGTTCGCGTCCTACGACGCCTGCTGCACGGGCGTGAACAGCACGTACAAGATCAAGGTCGGCAGGTCGACGTCGATCACCGGTCCGTACGTCGACAGCACGGGCAAGCCGATGCTGGAGGGCGGCGGCGACCTTCTCCTCGCCGGCCACGGCCGCTACATCGGCCCGGGCGGCCAGTCGGTCTTCCGGGACAACGGCCAGGACTGGCTGGCCTACCACTACTACGACGCGGACGACGAAGGCACCCCCAAGCTCGGGCTGAACGCTTTGACCTGGAAGAAGAACGGCTGGCCGGTCATCCATTAGGGGCGCGGGGCTGTGTCCATGTGCGGCTCCGCCGCGTGGGCGCGACAAGCCCCCACCGAGCCGCAGACGACGACGAACCCTTGAAAGGAACCCATGCGCACCGCCCACTTCACCCTCGACCCCGCCTTCACCGTCGGCAAGGTCGACCCCCGTCTCTTCGGCTCCTTCGTGGAACACCTCGGCCGCTGCGTCTACACCGGCATCCACGAGCCCGGCCACCCCACCGCGGACGCGGACGGCATCCGGCAGGACGTGCTGGAGCTGGTCCGGGAACTCGGCGTGACCGCCATCCGCTACCCCGGCGGAAACTTCGTCTCCGGCTACAAGTGGGAGGACTCCGTCGGCCCGGTGGAGGACCGCCCCCGCCGCCTGGACCTGGCCTGGCGCTCGACGGAGTCCAACCGCTTCGGCCTGTCCGAGTACATCGCCTTCCTCAAGAAGATCGGCCCCCAGGCCGAACCGATGATGGCGGTCAACCTCGGCACCCGCGGCGTCGCCGAGGCCCTCGAACTCCAGGAGTACGCCAACCACCCCTCCGGCACGGCCCTGTCGGACCTGCGCGCCGAGCACGGCGACAAGGACCCCTTCGGCATCAGGCTCTGGTGCCTCGGCAACGAGATGGACGGCCCCTGGCAGACCGGTCACAAGACCGCCGAGGAGTACGGCCGCCTCGCCGCCGAGACGGCCCGCGCCATGCGCCAGATCGACCCGGACGTCGAACTCGTCGCCTGCGGATCCTCCAGCCAGGCCATGGACACCTTCGCCGAGTGGGAGGCGACGGTCCTCCAGGAGACGTACGACCTCGTCGACTACGTCTCCCTGCACGCCTACTACGAGCCGCTCGACGGCGACGTCGACTCCTTCCTGGCCTCTGCCGTGGACATGGAGTCCTTCATCGAGAACGTCGTCGCCACCTGCGACCACATCGGCGCCCGCCTCAAGTCCAAGAAGAGGATCAACCTCTCCTTCGACGAGTGGAACGTCTGGTACATGGCCAAGACCCAGGCCGAGGTGAGCGCCCTGGACTGGCCCGAGGCGCCCCGCCTCCTCGAGGACAACTACAGCGTCATGGACGCCGTCGTCTTCGGCTCGCTCCTCATCGCCCTGCTGCGGCACGCCGACCGCGTCACCGTCGCCTGCCTCGCCCAGCTCGTCAACGTCATCGCCCCGATCATGACCGAACCGGGCGGCCCCGCCTGGCGCCAGACGACGTTCTTCCCGTTCGCCCAGGCCTCGAAGTACGGCCGCGGCGACGTCCTCGACGTCCGGGTGGACTCCCCGACGTACGAGACGAAGAAGTACGGCGAGGCCGACCTGCTGCACGCCACCGCCGTGCGCGCCGAGGACGGCACGGTCACCGTCTTCGCCGTCAACCGCTCCCGCACCGAGCCGCTGCCGCTCGACGTCGCGCTCGGCGGGCTCGGTCTGACCGAGGTCGTGGAACACAGTGTCCTGGCGGACGCCGATCCCGACGCCCGCAACACGCTCGCCGAGCCCGAGCGGGTCGTCCCGCACCCGGTCGGGGGCACGGCCCTGACGGACGGCCGGCTGACGGCCGTCCTGGAGCCGCTGTCCTGGAACGTGATCCGGCTCGGCTGAGCCGGGGTCAGGGGGCCGGGGCCGAGGCTCAGGGCTCCCGGCGGCCGGGGGAGGCGACCGGTGCCACCGGCACCCCTCCGGCCGCGCTGCCCAGCAGGGTGAGCCGTACCGTCCCCGGCCCCGCCGGGGTGCCGTCGCCGGCCAGCACCGCCAGCGCGAGGGTGTTGGCGGCGGCGCGCGTGCGCAGGATGCCGTTCGGCAGGACGAGCGTGTGCTGGGGGCTCGTCCCGCCGTTGACGTACTCGCCCATGTTCCAGCCGTTCAGGAAGACCTGGACGCGGTAGTCGCGGGCCGGGTCGTCGTCGAGGGTGAGCCCGACCGAGGCGTCGACGTCCGGCGGGACGTCCAGCCGGAACGTCGTCCGGTACCAGGTGACGCCCTGCCGCCGGTCCGCGCGCGGGAAGGACACGGACTCCCAGCCGCCGTCGTCGTACCCGGGCAGGTGCCAGCCCTTCCGCTCCCCGTACAGCCCGCCGTTGTTGAGCGGCCCGCGCACGGGGTCGGGGGCCGCCGCGCCCCGCACCCGCCAGCGCACCTCCGGCGAGGCGCCCCCGAAGGTGACCGACGTGAGCCCCCGGGCCGCCCGGTAGTCGTCCTGGCCGTGCTGCGTGCGCCGGACCAGGACGGACAGGACGGGGGAGGGCGACCGCCCCGCGAGCGCCTGCTCGCGCAGCCGCTCGCGCAGACTCTCCGGCACACGGAAGCCGGCCGTGCCGGTCCGCGTGTCCTTCCCGTCCTCCTGCCCCACGTGGTGGGTGCCCAGCGGCTCCCCGTCCAGCCAGGCCATGAGCATCCCCCGCGCGCCCGTGCTGTACGCGAGGGAGACGGACTCCAGGTGGGCGGCGCCGGTGAGCCGGCCCCGGTACCAGACGTCGCCGTAGTGGAAGCCGTAGTCGTCGGCGAAGAGCACGGGCTGCTCCTCGGGCACGGGCGTCGGACCGGCCGACGTCCCGCGGTCGGCGAGCGTCCACCCCGAGTCGTCGTAACCGGGGTCGGCCTCCGGGTTCTCGTCCCGGCGCCGCCAGCCGTCGAGCGCGGGCAGCACCAGGTCCGGCACGCCGGGCAGCGGCTGCTTCGACCGCAGGCTCTGGGCCCGGCTGACCGACGTGGCGACCGCGCGGCCGTTCCAGGCGACGTCGGTGATGCCGCGCGGCGCCCACACCTCCAGCCCGAATTCGTCGACCGTGTCACCGGTCAGCCGCACCGTGTCGCCGTCGAGGACGGCGTCGCGCAGCAGCGCCGGGCCGTACACGAGCCCCTTGCCCGACGGGGTCTCGTACGGCCACAGCCGCAGGGACACGGCGTCGTCGGCGAAGAGCAGCAGCAGTGTGCGGTCGGAGCCGCCGCTGCGCACCCGCACCCGGGTCAGGCCGCCCGCCCCGAGCGGCACCGTCACGTGCAGCTTCTCCTTGTCGTACGCCCAGGCGGCCTCTTCGTCCAGCCGGGTGGGCCACGGCTCCTCCGGGCAGTCCAGCACGAGGTGGGCCATCTCGCCGGTCCGGCCCACGAAGGCGGCGATGTCCAGCCGTCCGACGCTCAGGGTCAGCAGGGGCTGCACGGTGGCGTAGGCCAGTTTCCGCCCCCCGCCCAGGTCGAGCCCGGCGGCGAGCAGCTTGGCGTCCCGCGCGGGAACGGTGACCGGCACGTCCGTCCCGTCCAGCGGCAGCGTGGACGTCACGTCCGCGGCGGAGTCGTTGCGCAGGACGTACACGTGGGCGTCGGTGTCCGGGTTGGTCAGGTGGCGCACCTGGATCCGGGCGTCGCCGGCCCGGACGGCGGGCGCCGCGTCCAGCCGCACCAGGTCGGGGACGTGGCGCAGGAGGTGCCCGATCTGGTGGAGCGGGGCGAGCTTGTCCGTGGGCCTGCGCGCCTCGTCGATCGGCGCCGTGGAGTCGTACGTGGGCGTGGGCGCCGACGGTGCGGCCAGCCAGCCCCACGAGGTCCCGCCGAACGCCGTGCCGGTGTCGTGCAGCGTGAGGCCCTGCGCGAGGTGGGTGAGATGGACCCGCCGCGCCTCGGCCGCGTCCGCGGTCCGGTGCGCCTCGCCCCGGGGGAGCGGGGTGCCGTCGTGGAGGAGGGGTACGTCGATGCCGTCCGCGCGGACCTTCTCGCGCAGGTGGCTCAGCAGGTCGGGCCGCGGGGCGTCGACCCGGTAGAGCAGGACCGTGCCGGTGCCCCGCGTGTACTGGTGCCGGGCGGCGACGGCGTTGACGCGGGTCAGCCACTCGTCGGCGTGCCGCAGATACGCCGGGTCGGTGGTCCGGGCGTCGCCCTCGGCCGCCGTCAGCCAGCCCGGCAGACCGCCGGCGTCGACGTCCGCGCCGATGTACGGGCCGGGCCGCAGGACGACGTACAGACCGGTCTCGGCGGCCGTGCGCAGGAACAGGTCCAGGTCCCGGACGCCGGTGAAGTCGTACCGTCCCGGGGCGGGGGAGTGCTGGTTCCAGGCGACGGGCACGCCGACCGCGTTGAAGCCGTAGGCCCGCATCTTCTGGAGAACGTCCCGCCACAGGGACGGGCTCGGCAGCCGGAAGGGGTGCAGCTCGCCGGCCCACAGCGCGAGGCGTCTGCCGTCGACCAGCAGGGAGTGCCGGTCGAAGGCGATCTTGTGGCGCACCCCGTCGGCGCGGGGCGGCGCGGGCGGCGGACCGGTGGGTACGGGGCCGGGCGCGCCGGAGGCCGGCACCGCCCCGCCGCTCACGCTGCCGCCGAGGGCGAGACCGAGGACGGTGGTGCCCGCGAGGGCGCTGAAAACTCGTCTGCTGAGCTCCAAGGGAGCCTCTCCTGTTGCCTGTACCGCTGGTGCCGGTGCGTCCACCGGGTCACCTGTGCCGGGCCCATTGTCCACAACGCCCCGCACAATGGACGTATGAGGATCTCGGCACGGGCGGACTACGCGGTACGGGCGGTGCTGGAACTCGCCGTCCGGCAGGACGACTGCCCCGTGAAGGCGGAGGTGGTCGCCACCGCCCAGGACATCCCGCACAAGTTCCTGGAGGGCATCCTCGGAGACCTGCGCCGGGGCGGCATCGTGGAGAGCCGGCGCGGCGGAGGCGGCGGGTACCGGCTGGCGCGCGAGGCGGCCGAGGTCACCGTCGCGGACGTCATCCGGGCGGTGGACGGGCCGATCGTCTCGGTGCGCGGCGAGCGGCCGACGGGCCTGGTGTACACGGGCACGGCGGGGCCGCTGCTGCCCCTGTGGGTGGCGCTGCGCGCCAACGTCCGCCGGATCCTGGAGGGCGTGACCATCGCGGACCTGGCGGCGGACGCGCTGCCGGACCCGGTACGGGAGCTGGCGGCGGAGCCGGCGGCGTGGGAGAACCCGTAAGGAGCCGCCGGCTTGCGGGCGTTCGGCTGCCGGCTTTTGGCCGGAGTGCCACCTGTCCGGGGCGCGCGGGAGCCGCATACGATGCGACCGCTCTGTGCATGTCATGCACACGACCATCACATGGCACGCACATTCAACCACTGCCACCCCCCACCGACCGGATGGGAGACCCATGGCCACCGGCCTGCTCCTGAGCGGCACGATCGCCGCGCTCCTCACC
Organism: Streptomyces flaveolus; assembly: GCF_014648815.1. Taxonomy (GTDB): domain Bacteria; phylum Actinomycetota; class Actinomycetes; order Streptomycetales; family Streptomycetaceae; genus Streptomyces; species Streptomyces flaveolus. The sequence goes on from NZ_BMRV01000001.1 coordinate 186,271, forward strand.
TCCGCGCTGCCCGCGCAGCACCAGTCCTCCGGCGGGTTCGAGGACCCGCCCCCGGACAAGATCGTCATCAAGGTCGCCACGGTGAACGGCTCCGGCTGCCCCCAGGGCACGGCAGCCGTCGCCGTCTCCGAGGACAACACGGCCTTCACCGTCACCTACAGCGACTACCTGGCGCAGGCCGGCGGCGGCTCCGCGCCCACCGCGTACCGCAAGAACTGCCAGCTCAACCTGCTCGTCCACGTCCCGCAGGGCTTCACCTATGCCGTCGCCAGCGCGGACTACCGCGGTTTCGCCGCACTCCAGCCGGGCGCCAAGGGCACCCAGCGGGCCTCGTACTACTTCCAGGGCTCCCCGAACACGGAGTACCGCACCCACCCGTTCAGCGGCCCCTACGACGACAACTGGCAGGCCACCGACTCCACCGACTGGGCCCAACTGGTCTGGGCGCCCTGCGGAGTCCAGCGCAACTTCAACATCAACACGGAGCTGCGGGTGAGCGCCGGGACGGACGCGGACCAGGTCAGCTTCATGACGATGGACTCGACCGACGGCGACATCAGCACGGTCTACCACCTGGCGTGGAAGGAGTGCCCGGAGTCCTGACCCGGGCGCGGCGACGGGTCACGGCCCGCCCGGCCGGCACAGCAGGGGCTTGTCCAGCTCCGCGCAGGGGCGGTGACCCTTGGAGCGGATGACGTCCTTGCCGACCTCGTTGGCGAGGTAGCGCAGGAATCCCGCGGCGATCGAGTCCGCCGGGGGCTCCCCGTAGGTGTAGGCGATCTCGGTCTCCCAGTACGGATACGCGCCCTCGTCGGCACCTTCGAGGGTCGCCGGGTAGCCGTCGATGCGGACCAGCCGCACGTCGTCGCGGGCCGTGGCGGCGCCGACCTCGCTGTGGCCGAGGGCTCCGGGAGTGGAGGCCACGGTGTCCAGCAGGGTCGGCGTGCCGCCCACCTCGCAGCGGCCCGGCTTCCTCGCGTCCAGGCTGTTGCAGTCGTTGGCGGTGGTGGCGAGCAGCGGCCTGCCGCCCAGCACCTGCTTCTGGAGCGTGGTCCGGGTGCCGGAACCGGGGTTGCGGCTGACGAGCTGGATGGGCAGGTCGCTGCCCTTCACCTGGCTCCAGTTGGTGATCTCGCCCGCGTAGATGCGCCGCACCTGATCCAGCGACAGGTCCCGGACCCCGGCGTCCTCGTTCACGACCAGCGTGAACAGGGACAGGGCGACGGGTCTGGGCAGCAGTTGGGCGCGGCCGTCGGACTTGGGGCCGTCGCTGAAGGACAGCCGGTCGCCCAGCCCCTCCTTCGGCGCCGCCTTCCGTCCTGCCGCCGCGAGGGCGTCCAGACCGGGGACGCTGCCCTTGAAGGAGTCGTCGGTCAGCGGGATCCGGGCGTCGGGGCAGGTCTTCGTGTACTGCTTCGCGGCCTGTTCCAGGACCGGCTGGAACGCGGTGGAGCCCGACAGGTACAGCGTCCCCGCGGCGCAGTCCAGCGGCGCCGCCCGCCGGTCGTCGTCCCGGGCGAAGGTGGACACGGACTGGGCGACGCTCACCAGGACGAGGACGGCGAGCAGCCAGCGGACCGGCCGTGAGGCGAAGGGGTAGTACTCGGTCCTCTTGATGGTCCCGCCACGCACCCCGCCGACGACGCCCGCGGTGACCTCCGGGTCGGGGAAGTCGGCGTCGGTGAACTCCGGAACGCGGTCCAGGACCGCCAGCACCTTGTAGTGCGCCCGGCGGTTGAGCTTCACCTTGGGCAGCCTGATGACACCGTCCGTGGACCCGAGACCCGGCGTTCCCGGTGCGAAGAAGTCGCGCAGCACGGTGTGGCTGCACTCCGTCACGACCATGCCGACCACGCGGCGGCCCGGGAACGCCACGCGTATGCCCACCGGGTCGTTGGCGGGAGCCACGTAGTCGTCCTCGACGATCGGGGTCCAGCCGACGTTCTCGATGCGCAGCAGGACGACCGACGGGTCGCGCAGATCGGTGCCGTCCCACTGCAGCCGCCGCAGGATCCCGGCCGCCGGCCCGGACGAGGTGGCCGAGTCCCGGGCCGTGGTGTCCATCTGCACGCGGTAGCCGAGCCGTTTGCGGCCCGCGAGGAAGAACTCCCACAGGGCGGCGGTCACCGGCACGGCGAGGCCGAGCACGGCGATCACCGACTCCCACGTAACACCGTTCATCACCGGCTCCAGGACACGAGGGGCGGACAGAGGGAGGCCATGGTGACCGGGGGGAGGGCGGGGCGGCGGGGGATGCGCCGACCGTCCGTCGCGAATTCACCGGTAAGTCACCCGTGGCCCACGGTGTTTTCCGGACGTTGGTTGCGGTCGCTGCGCGGGCCGTTGACGCGCAAAGGGTTCGACTCTACGTTCCCGTCCGACAAGACGATCGGTGTTCGATATGACGAACAGGAGTCCCCCACGTGAGCCGCAAGAGAACCGCACTCCTCGCCCTTCCCGCCGCCGCCCTGCTCGCCCTCCTCCCGACCACGGCCTCGGCCTACCCGAACCCCGGCCGGGTCACCGGCTCCGTCGTCACGCACGACCCGACGATGATCCGCACCGCCTCCGGGCAGTACCGGCTCTACGCCACCGGCGGTGGCATCAGCAGCAAGGCGTCCGCCGATCGCACCGCCTTCTCCGCCGGCGCTGACGCCTTCGGTACCCGGCCGGGCTGGTGGTCCCAGTACTCCTCCGTCCCGGAGGCCTGGGCGCCGGACATCTCGTACCACGGCGGCAAGTACCTGATGTACTACTCCGTCTCGAAGTTCGGCACCAACACCTCGGCCATCGGCCTCGCGGGCTCCACCACCGGACAGCCGGGCAGCTGGAGCGACTACGGCATCGTCCTCACGTCGAACGCGTCCAGCGACCACAACGCCATCGACCCCAACCTCTTCGTCGACGACGACGGCAAGTGGTGGCTGTCCTTCGGTAGCTGGTGGACCGGCATCAAGATGGTCCGGATCGACCCGTCCACCGGGAAGCAGCTCTCCTCGGACACCGCCCGCCGCTCCCTCGCCTCCCGGCCGACCGGCACCAAGGCCGTCGAGGCCCCGTACGTCGTCAAGCGGAACGGGTACTACTACCTCTTCGCCTCGTACGACACCTGCTGCGCCGGCACCAGCTCCACGTACAAGGTCAAGGTGGGCCGGGCGAGCAGCGTCACCGGGCCCTACTACGACCGGAACGGCGTCTCGATGATGAACAACGGCGGGACGCCCGTGCTCGAGTCGCACGGAAGCGTCATCGGCCCCGGCGGACAGTCGATCATGAACGACGTCGACGGCGACCTGATCGTCTACCACTACTACGACGGCAACGACAACGGCACGCCCAAGCTCGGCATCAACCTGCTGGACTGGAGCAGCGGCTGGCCCGTCGCCCGTTGAGCGCCGGCGGTCAGCCCGTGCGGCCCATGCCCGCCGCGTCCGGCCAGGCCCGCGGTCCCGGGCGGCCCGTCGCCGGGACCGGGTCCAGGCCGTTGGTGCCCCGGACCTGGGCGGCCGTGAGGCCCCCGCGGGCCGGGACGCCGGGCGGGGTGGGACCGGTGGGCACCGGATACCCGGCCGCCGCGGCAGCCGGAGCGGGGGCGGGTACGGGCGCCGGTACGGGCGCGGGCTGCGGGGCCGGTGCCGGCTGGGGGAACGGCACCGGCTGGGGGTACGGCGCGGTCGGCTGAGGGACCGGCACCGGCTGCGGATACGGCGACGCCGGCCGGGGGTACGGCGCCGGATCCGGGACCCGCTGAGGTGCCGTCGGCACCGGCATCGAGCCGGGGGCCGCCGCCGCGGGGGCGACGGGTACCGCGGCGGGGAGCGGCATGCCGGTGCCGACGGCCGGAGCGGCGAGCTGCCGCAGGCCCGCCCCGTTGGTCTCGCTCATCAGGCGGTCCACCGCCGCCGTGCCCGAGCTGTAGCCGGTCCCTGTGGCCGGCCCGGGCACGGCGGCTCCCCTCCCGGTCCCGTAGAGCACCTGTTCCAGGCCGGACACCAGGCGACGCACGTCCACCTGGGGGCGCACCACGAGACGCAGGAAGCGGCTGGAGGAACCGATCTTGTTGCCGCACTCGCGGACCAGGACCCGGTGCTCGGTGAGCATGCGGTCCCGGACGACGGTGCCCTCGGCGCCCACGGGAAGGCGGACGAAGAGGAAGTTGCCCTGGGAGGGATACACGGTCAGGCCGGGCAGCGCCGACAACTGACCGGCCATCTCCAGCCGGTCGCGACGGACCTGGTGCAGGCTCTGCGCGTACTCGGGACCGTGGTCGCGCAGCATGAACACCACGTGCTCGGCGAAGGAGTTGAGGTTCCACTTGGGGAGCATGGCGCGCACCCGCCCGGCGAGCGCGGGGTTGGCGACCAGGTAGCCGAACCGGATGCCGTGCAGCCCGAAGTTCTTGCCGAGGCTGCGCAGGACGACGACGTTGGGCCGCAGCATCGCCTCCTGGACCACGCTGGGCTCGGCCTCCGCGTCGGCGAACTCCAGGAAGGACTCGTCGACGACCACCAGGTCCCGGTCGGCCATCGCGTCCATGAACTGCACGAGCGCCTGCTTGTGCAGATAGCCGCCGTCGGGATTGTTGGGGTTGCAGACCACCACCGCCCGCGTCCCCCTGGCCCGGACGAACTCGGCGTACTGCGCGAGGTCGAGGGCGAAGCCGCCGGCCTCCTGGAGCGGAAACATGTCGACCCGCTTGCCGGTCTCCATCGGCTGGTCGGTCCAGCGGCCGAAGGTGGGGACGGGGACGGCGAGGGAGTCGCGGACCAGGAGGTGGTCGAGCCAGGTGATCAGCTCGGTGGAGCCGTTGCCCATCGCCACGCACTGCGGCGGCAGCTGGAGCAGGCCGCACAGTTCGGCGGTGATGGTGTCGGCACTGCTCGGGTAGTACGTGACGATCTCGCGCAGCCGTCCGGCCATCTCGTCGAACATCGCCGGGGTGGGGAAGTACGGATTGCAGGGAATGCAGAAGTCCACCGGCCCCGCCCCGTCGCCGCTCTCCCGCGTCAGCGCCGCCATCGAGGGGCTGTGCGCCGCGGTGCTGCGGAACAACGAGGTGACGTTGCCGGACAAGGGGACCTCCGTCTGTGGACGGCCCGCGCGGGGGAGCGCGGGCCGCCCTCACATACGGAGACGGACGGGACGTCGTTCAACTCGTGTGAAGGAAGTGTGTCGCCCGCACGGCGTCACGGAGTCCCGGCGTCACGGCTCACGCGTCGAAGGAGTGCACCGTCGTCGTCCGGTACGTCTGCCCCGGCCGCAGCACGGTCGACGGGAACGACGGCTGGTTCGGCGAGTCCGGGAAGTGCTGGGTCTCCAGGCACAGCGCGTCGCCCTGCCGGTAGACGGAGCCGCCGGGGCCGGTCAGGGTGCCGTCGAGGAAGTTGCCCGAGTAGAACTGGAGCCCGGGCTGGTCGGTGGCGATGCGCAGGGTGCGGCCGGAGGCGCCGTCGCGCAGGGTGGCGACGTGCTCGGGGCGGTCGGTGATGCCCTTGTCCAGCACCCAGTTGTGGTCGAAGCCCTTGGCGGTGACCAGCTGCGGGTGGCCGTCCCGGATGTCCCGGCCGATCGGCTTGGCGCGGCGGAAGTCGAACGGGGTGCCCGCGACCTTCGCCAGCTCGCCGGTGGGGATCAGACCGGCGTCGGTGGGCGTGAACCGGGAGGCGGCGATCGACAGCTCGTGGTCCTCGATCGTGCCGCTGCCCTCGCCGGCCAGGTTCCAGTAGACGTGGCTGGTGAGGTTGACGACGGTGGCCTTGTCGGTGGTGGCCTCGTAGTCGATGCGCCACTCGCCGCGCCGGGTGAGCGTGTACGTCACCTTCGCCCTGAGCGTGCCCGGGTAGCCCATCTCCCCGTCGACGCTGGTGTAGTGCAGGACCAGGCCCACGTCGGAGCCCCGGGTGAACGGCTCGACGTCCCACACCCGGTAGTCGAAGCCCAGGGCGCCGCCGTGCAGGGAGTTCTCGCCGTCGTTGACGGAGAGCTGGTACTGCTTGCCGTCCAGGGTGAAGCGGCCCTTGGCGATGCGGTTGCCGTACCGGCCGATCAGGGCGCCGAAGTGCGGGCTGCGGGCCACGTAGTCGTCGAGGTTGTCGAAGCCCAGGGAGACGTTCTCGTACCGGCCCCGGCGGTCGGGGATCTCCAGGGACTGCACGACGCCGCCGTACGACAGCACCTTCATCCGCGTGCCGCCGTTCTCCAGCGACCAGCGGTACACCTTCGTGCCGTCGGCGAGCTTGCCGAAGAGCTCCTTCACCGGCTTCCTGCCTCCCGTGGCCTGTGCCGTGCCGCCGAGCGTGGTGGCGGCGATGCCCGCGGCCGCGGCGGATGCCATGACCGTGCGTCTGCTCAGTTCCATTGCGGCTCCTGTACTTCCGTGAAAGAAGCGGGCCCCGCCACGAGCGGCGGGGCCCGGAGTGACTACGAACCGACCTTGCGCTTGTTCCACACGTCGAACCCGACCGCCGCCAGCAGCACCAGGCCCTTGATGACCTGCTGCCAGTCGGTGCCGATGCCGACGAGGTTCATGCCGTTGTTCAGCACGCCCAGGACCAGACCGCCGATGATCGCGCCGAGGACCGTGCCGACACCGCCGCTCATCGACGCGCCGCCGATGAACGAGGCCGCGATGGCCTCCAGCTCGAAGTTGAGGCCGGCCTTGGGAGAGGCCGCGTTGAAGCGGGAGGCGAAGACGAGACCCGCCAGGGCCGCGAGCATGCCCATGTTCAGGAAGACCAGGAAGGTGACCTTCTTGTCCTTCACGCCCGACAGCTTGGCCGCGGGCAGGTTGCCGCCGATGGCGTAGATGTGGCGGCCGATGATCGCATTGCGCATCAGGTAGCCGAAGCCGACGACCAGCACGCCCAGGATGAGCAGCACGATCGGGGCGCCCTTGTAGCTGGCCAGCAGCAGCGTGACGACGAGGACGGCGGAGACCAGCGCGACCAGCTTGAGCAGGAACAGCTTGGCCGGCAGGACGTCCAGCGAGAACTCCTGCTGGCGCCCCCGGTCGCGGACCTCCTGGAAGACCACGAAGGCGATCAGCGCGAGACCGAGCAGCAGGGTGAGGTTGTGGTAGTTGGTGTTCGGGCCGACCTCGGGCAGGAAGCCGTTGGCTATCTTCTGCAGGTCCTTCGGGAACGGGCCGAGCGTCTGGCCCTTGAGGAAGATCTCCGTCAGACCGCGGAAGAGCAGCATGCCCGCGAGGGTCACGATGAACGACGGTATGCCGAGATAGGCGATGAAGAACCCTTGCAGGGCACCCGCGACCGCGCCGATGGCCAGGCACAGCACCACCGCGAGCGGCCAGGACAGATCGTGTTCGACCATCAGGACGGCGGCCATCGCGCCGATGAACGCCGTCAGCGAGCCGACCGACAGGTCGATGTGGCCCGCGATGATGACGAGCATCATGCCGATCGCGAGGATCAGGATGTAGCTGTTCTGCAGCACCAGGTTGGAGACGTTGCGCGGCAGCAGCAGGTCGCCGTCGGACCAGACGGCGAACAGCGCCACGATCAGGCCGAGGGCGATCAGCATGCCGTACTGGCGCATGTTGCGGCGCATGCCGTCCAGCATCAGCTGCAGCAGGCCGCCCCCGTCGGCCGAAGCGCCTTTGCCCGGTGGTGCGGGGGCCGGGGTCTTGGCGGTCACGTCCGTGCTCATCGGGTTACCTCTTTGTCCTTCGTCATCTGACGCATCAGCGCTTCCTGCGACGCCTCGGCCCGCGAGAACTCACCCGTCAGCCGTCCCGCGGCCATCGTGTAGATGCGGTCGCACATGCCGAGCAGCTCCGGCAGTTCGGAGGAGATGAAGACGACCGCCTTGCCCTGGGCGGCCAGCTGGTCGATGACCGTGTAGATCTCGTACTTGGCGCCCACGTCGATGCCGCGGGTGGGCTCGTCCAGGATCAGCACCTCGGGACCGGCGAAGATCCACTTGCTGAGGACGACCTTCTGCTGGTTGCCGCCGGACAGCTTGCCCACCGGCTCGAAGACGGTCGGCGCCTTGATGTTCATGGACTTGCGGAAGTCCTCGGCGACCTGCCGCTCCCCGTGCTCGTCGACGACACCCCGCTTGGCGACCTTGCCCAGCGCGGTCAGCGAGATGTTGCGGTTGATGTTGTCGATGAGGTTGAGGCCGTAGTGCTTGCGGTCCTCGGTGACGTACGCGATGCCGTGCCCGACCGCCTCCGGGACGGTCTTGGTACGGATCTCGGTGCCGTCGCGCAGGACCGTGCCGCCCGCGTACCGGCCGTAGGCGCGGCCGAACACGCTCATCGCCAGTTCCGTGCGGCCGGCGCCCATGAGACCGGCGATGCCGACGATCTCACCGCGCCGCACCTCGATCGACACGTCGTCGACGACCTTGCGCTGCTGGTCGAGGGGGTGGTGCACGGTCCAGTTGCGGATCTCCAGGGCCGGCGCGGCCCCTGCCTCCGGCTGGTGCGGGGTCCGGTCCGGGAAGCGGTTCTCCAGGTCGCGGCCGACCATTCCGCTGATGATCCGGTCCTCGGTGGTGTCGGCCGCCTTCACGTCGAGCGTCTCGATGGAGCGCCCGTCGCGGATGATCGTGACCGAGTCGGCGACCCGGCGGATCTCGTTGAGCTTGTGGGAGATGATGATCGACGTCATCCCCTGGTCCTTCAACTGAAGGATCAGGTCGAGGAGCTTGCCGCTGTCCTCGTCGTTGAGCGCCGCCGTCGGCTCGTCGAGGATGAGCAGCTTCACCTTCTTCGACAGCGCCTTGGCGATCTCCACCAGCTGCTGCTTGCCCACACCGATGTCGGCGACGCGGGTCTCCGGGTGCTCGTCCAGACCGACGCGGCGCAGCAGCTCGGTGGCGTGCCTGAGCGTGTCGTTCCAGTTGATCAGCCCGCGCTTGGCGTGCTCGTTCCCGAGGAAGATGTTCTCCGCGATGGAGAGGTACGGCACCAGCGCCAGCTCCTGGTGGATGATCACGATGCCGTGCTCTTCGCTCGCCCTGATGTCCTTGAACCGGCAGGTCTCCCCTTCGAAGAGGATGTCCCCCTCGTAACTGCCGTGCGGATGGACGCCGGAGAGCACCTTCATCAAGGTCGACTTACCGGCGCCGTTCTCGCCGCAGATGGCGTGGACCTCGCCCTGGTGAACGGTCAGCGTGACGTCCGACAGCGCTTTGACACCGGGGAAGGTCTTGACGATCGAGCGCATTTCCAGGACGGGTCCCGCCATGGTCGTGCCTTCCAATCCTTGGGTGGGCCCGGTTACTTGAGGTCGTTCTCGGTGTAGTAGCCGTCGTCCACGAGGGCCTCTTTGTAGTTGGACTTGTCGACGCTGACCGGCTGCAGCAGGTAGGCGGGGACGACCTTGGCACCGTTGTCGTAGGACTTGGTGTCGTTGACCTCGGGCTTCTTGTCGTTCAGGGCGGCGTCGACCATGTTCGCGGCGACCTTGGCGAGCTTGCGCAGGTCCTTGTAGACGGTCTGGGTCTGCTCACCCGCGATGATCGACTTCACGGAGGCGAGCTCCGCGTCCTGGCCCGTGACGACCGGCAACGGCTTGCCCGCGGAGCCGTAGCCGTCCGACTTCAGGGCGGACAGGATGCCGATGGAGATGCCGTCGTACGGCGAGAGCACGGCGTCGATGCGGGCGCTGCGGTAGCTGGAGGTCAGCAGGTCGTCCATGCGCTTCTGCGCGGTGCCGCCGTCCCAGCGCAGGGTGGTGACCTGGTTGAGGGCGGTCTGCTTGGACCGGACGACGAGCTGGCCCTTGTCCATGTACGGCTTCAGGACGTTCATCGCGCCCTGGAAGAAGTACCTGGTGTTGTTGTCGTCGTTGGAGCCGGCGAACAGCTCGATGTTGAAGGGGCCCTTCTTGGAACCGTCCTTCAGGCCGAGCTTGTCGGCGATGTAGCCGCCCTGCAGCTCGCCGACCTTCTCGTTGTCGAACGAGGCGTAGTAGTCGACGTTCTCGGTGCCGAGGATCAGCCGGTCGTAGGAGATCACCGGGATGTCGGCGTCCTTGGCCTGCTGGAGCACGTTGTTGAGGGACTTGTTGTCGATCGCGGCGACGATCAGGGCGTCCACGCCCTGCGTGATCATGTTCTCGATCTGAGAGACCTGCTGGTCGGGGTCGTCCTCGCCGTAGACGAGCTTGGTCTTGTACCCCTTGGCCTTCAGTTCCTTCTCGACGTTGGCGCCGTCGGCGATCCAGCGCTCGGAGGACTTGGTCGGCATCGCGATGCCGATGGTGGCGCCTTCGGTGCTGCCCTTGTCCTCGCTGCCGCCCTCGCTGTTCTGGCCGCAGGCGGTCAGGGTGAGGGCGAGGGTGGCGGCCGAGGCGATGGTGGCGAGTGCGGCTCTGCGGTTGCGCATGGTCATCATCCTTGATGTGGGTGCAGGGCTCGGTCTGGTGGTGCCAGAACGCTGGGAACGCTGAGGGTGGAACGACCGAGAGCAGGTGTGTGGGATTGTGCGCGGTCGTGTCTTCTTTTGTGAAGGGGGTTTCCGGAACGTTATGACGAGATCTCGAACCGGTTGAGCGCCCCCGGAAGCCGCGTGCCGAGCGGGGCCATGTCCCCGTCGACCCCGTGCCGTTGGAGGAGATCCAGGGCCAGCCGGCCGCGCCGCACCCGTTCCTTGGCCGTCGCCAGCGTCAGTTCGCGCAGGTGGTGTCCGTAGGGATAGATCCCCGGCGCCTTCGACAGGCCGAACTTCAGATACAGCGGGGCGCCGCGCCGGATCAGCTCGGCGACCTCGTACATGCGCACATAACCGCCGAGGTCGTCCGGGGCCTCGATGTACATGTCCATCGGCGCGGCCGAAACCCGCCGGATTTCGGTCAGGTGATCCAGCGTCAGATCGCTGGGCACGTTGATCGAGTCGGCGCCGAGCCGCTCGTACACCTCGTACGAGGCCGGGTTGACCGGGCCCACGAGCGCGGAGAGCTTGAGCGTGGTGTCGGCCGCGATCACACCGGCGGACCGCGCCCGGTGCAGGGTCCACAGCACGCCCTCGTCGGCGACGAGCAGGCACTTGACGCCCAGCTCCGTCGCCCGCACGGCGTCCTCGACGCACCCGGCGACCGCGTCGTGGCCGCGTGCCCTCAGTCCCGCGCCGCCGGAGTCGGTCCGGGTGGAACCGCCGATGTCCCAGGTGCCGCGCGGGCCGGTGAACAGGCAGAGTTCGATGTCGCGTTCGGCGGTGGACTCGACCATCTCGGTGATCTCGGCGTCGGTCAGCATCCAGACGCCGCTGCCCTGGCTGATCCGGTGGATCGGCACGTCCAGCCGTGAGGACTCCTTGAGGACCACGGCCAGCGCCTCCGGCCCCTCGCAGGAGGGGATCTCGGTGCGCCAGCGGCCACCGCCCGGGAAGGAGTGCGGCGAGGCGTCGGCGGGATCGAGGGCGGGCGCGGCCAGGCCGAGGGCGCTGAGCGCCTGCTCGCCGGGCCTGCGGGCCGCTGCCTGGGCGGAAGAGTCGGTCACGGGCTGTCCTTCGTGTTCTGTGGGCCGCCCCGATGCGCCGGTTCGATATACCGGACAAGGTTCGCGGCGAAGGGTACGGAAAGCTCGGTTCGAGTGGGTGTACGCCGGTACGGAGGCCGTCAGGTCGCCCCCGTACCGGCGTACGGCTTCAGGGGTGCAGCAGCACCTTGCCGACCTTCGGGTCACCGGCCCCCACCAGCTCGATGGCCTGCGCGAACTCGGCGAGCGGCAGCTCGTGCGTGACCAGCGGCAGCGGGTCGAGCAGACCGGCGGCGAAGACCCGCACGGTGTGCGCCCAGGCGTCCGGCGGCGCCCCGAAGACGGTGTGCACCTCCAGCTGACGCACCACCAGGTCGGTCGGGTCGAGACCGTCGGCGCCCGGCGCCGGGATACCGGTCAGCACCAGCCGTCCGCCCCTGCGTAGCAGCGCGGCGGAGATACGGGACGCGTCCGCGGAACCGGCGGTCTCGATCACCACGTCGAAGTCGTCCGGCAGGGGCTGGTCCTTGGTGCGGAAGTCGGTGGCGCCGTACTGCCGGGACAGCGCCTCCCGGTCCCGGCGCGTGCCGACCACCAGCAGCTCGGCGGGGGAGGCGGCGCGCAGGAACTGCACGGCGAACATGCCGAGCGTCCCGGTGCCGACGACGGCGACCCGCTCGCCGGGACGGGCGTTCGCCTTGAGCGCGGCGGCCGCGATGCAGGCGGCCGGCTCCAGCAGGGCGGCCGCCGTCAGGTCGGCGTCGTCGGGCAGGACGTGCAGGAGGCGGGCGGGCAGCGTCAGCGTGGGTGCCATGGCGCCCGGCTGGGTGAACCCGGTCTCCTCGTACCCGGCGCCGCACAGGGTGGTCTCGCCCGCGTGACAGCGGTCGCACACCTGGCAGTTGCGGAAGCCCTCACCGACCACCTTGCGCCCCACGAGGGACGCGGGCACCCCGGCGCCGACCGCGTCGACGGTCCCGGACCACTCGTGGCCGGGGGTGAGCGGATAACGCACGTACCCCTCGGGCCGGTTGCCCTGGTAGACCTCGCGGTCGCTGCCGCAGATCCCGGCGGAGTGCACCCGCACCAGCGCCTCGCCCGGCCCGGGGTCGCGCGGCTCGTGCGCCACGAGCCGGTGCTCGCCCGGCGCCTCGACGACGACCGCCCTGCTCATGCCTGCGTCCCCTTGGGCTTGCGCTGCTCCCAGCCCTCGGCCCACAGGTCGAACCGCGCCTGCTGCTGCGGGAACTCGGCCGCCGCGTCGGTGTCCAGCTCCACGCCGAGACCGGGGGCGTCGGACAGGTGGAAGCACCCGTCCTCCGGGTCCACCACCGGCGCTCCCTTGACCACCTTCTTGATCTCCGCGTCGGCGAAGTCGTTGAAGTGCTCCAGGATCTTGAAGTTCGGCGAGGTGAAGCCGACCTGGAGGCTGGCTGCGGTGAGCACGGGGCCGCCGACGTTGTGCGGGGCGACGAGCGTGTAGTGGGTCTCGGCGGTGGCGGCGAGCTTGCGGGTCTCCCAGATGCCGCCGATGTGACCGACGTCGGGCTGGATGATGTCGACGGACTGGTCCTCGAACAGCTCGCGGAACTCGATCCGGTCGTGGATGCGCTCACCCGTGGCGACGGGGATGTCCACCTTCTCGGCGACCTTCTTCAGGGCCCGGAGGTTCTCCGGCGGCACCGGCTCCTCCAGCCAGGCCGGCTTGAAGGGCGCCATCTCCTTGGCGAGCCGCACGGCGGTGGCGGGGGAGAAGCGGCCGTGCATCTCCAGCATCAGCTCGGCGTCGGGACCGATGGCGTCGCGCACGGCCTCGATCAGCGACACGGCGTACAGGGTCTGCTCGTGGTCGAGCTCGAAGTGCCCGGTGCCGAACGGGTCGATCTTCAGCGCCCGGTAACCGCGCTCCATGACGCCCTGCGCGGCCTTGTGGTACGCCTCCGGGGTCCGCTCGGTGGTGTACCAGCCGTTGGCGTACGCCTTGACCTTGTCGGTGACCTTGCCGCCCAGCAACTGCCAGACCGGGACGCCGAGGGCCTTGCCCTTGATGTCCCAGCACGCCATCTCGACGACGGCGATACCGGACATCACGATCTCGCCGGCGCGGCCGTAGTCGCCGTACTTCATGCGGCGGACCAGGTCCTCGACAGCGAACGGGTCGGAACCGAGAATGTGGTTGACCTCGGCCTCCTTCAGGTAGCCGAGGAGGGCGTCGGTGTGGCCGAGCATCCGGGTCTCTCCGACTCCGGTGATGCCCTCGTCGGTGTGCACCTGGACGTACGTCAGGTTGCGCCACGGCGTCCCGACCACGTGTGTGCTGATTCCGGTGATGCGCACGGCGGTTGCCCCTCGCTCTGTTCGATATTTCGTCAGTCGTTCGAAATGCTGGCGTGACAGTAAGGACGGGGCGGTGGGGGTGTCAATGGGTCGGACAGGTAACGGTTTCGCCAGTTTCACCGGCACGGGCGCGACGGCCCCGGCCGCTTTCCCACACAACCTTCACAGCGGCGTCTAGGAACGCGCCCCTTGCGGAACTTAATCTTCCCGCGTCATGGACTACTGCCAGCCGTGCCGTCGGCACCTCAACGGCGCCCTCGCATGCCCTGGGTGCGGCACTCCTGCCGAGCAACTCCCGGCTGGCGAGGGCTACTTGACGGCCGATGAGGGGCGCCCGGCGCGGGCCGCCGGCGAGCCGGACGACGCCCTCGACGCCGCGGGACCGGCCGGAGGCGGCAGGGCGAGCCGCCGGGACCGCAAGGCCGCGGCGCACCGGCGCCGGCGCCGGCGGACGCTGCTCGTCGCCGCGGGCTTCGTCCTCGCGGCCGGCGGGCTGAGCCTCGCCGAACTCGGCATGGACGCCCCGGACTCCCCGGCGCAGCCGGCGGCCGCCGGGGGCGAGACGGCGGACGGCGCGTCGACCCGGGAGGTGGGGGACGTGTCGGCCGTACCGGTCGACGACACATCGGCGACGACGCCCACCGCGTCCACCCCGACCCCCGGCGCCTCCACCTCCACCTCGCCCTCGGCGTCCGCGTCGACGTCGGCGTCGGCATCCCCGGACGCGGACGAGCCGGAGTCCGCGGACGTGACGGAGTCCCCGTCGGCACCCCCGCCGCCGGACTCGGCCCCGCCCCCGGCGTCCACGCCCCCGCAGGCCCCACCTGCGACGACAACACCCACCCCGACGCCACCCCCGGACCCCGACCCCACCCCCACAGAAACCTGTGACCGCTTCCTGTGGTGGTGCACGTAACCGACTGAGCCGCGCCGCCCGCCGGGCCGCGCCCCCCGCGTCGCCCCGCCCGCCGGGCCGCGTGCCTCGGCCCTGCCCACCCAGCCGCGGGTCCGCGCCGCCTGCCCAGCCGTTCGCGGGCCCGCGCCGCCCCGCCCGCCGGGCCGCGGATCAGCGCCGCCCCGTCCACCCAGCCGCGGGCAGTCGTGCCGCTGGGGCGGCACGGGTGGGCGCGGCGGCACCCCGTCAGCGCCGGGCCGCGCGACCTGCCCCTGACGGCAGCGCCGGGTCACCGGCAAGCACGCACCCACCGGACCCACCCCCCGACGGCAACGCCGGGCCACAGGCCCCCCCGCTCACTCGCCCAGCATCCGACGCAACGCGTCCCGCAGAGCGACCCGCTCCCCCTCCGACAACCCCGCGAGCGGCGCCCGCGCGAACCGCAGCGATTCCCGCAGCCCCCGCGCCACCCGCCGCCCCTCCTCCGTCGCCGCCGCGACCTTCACCCGCCGGTCCGCCGGGTCCGGCCGCCGCTCGACCAGCCCCCGCGCCTCCAGCCGGTCCACGATCCCCGTCACGTTCGACGGCTCGCACTTCAGCTTCTGCGCCAGCTTCCGCATCGGCAGCGGCTCCAGCGACAGCAGGCTGAGCAGCTTGGCCTGCGCCCCGGTGAGGGCCCGTTCCGCCGCGGCCTCCTCGTAGTCCGCGTGGAAGCGGGCCACGACCTCGCCGATCAGCTCGACGACTTCCAGGGTGAGCGCGTCGGGTCGGCGGGGAGTGTCGCGTGGTGTGGCCATGGAAACCAGGGTACCCAGTTGTTTGACAACCTGAAATGTTCAGTCGCATGGTTGTTTCAGAACCTGAAACATCCCGCGCACGTCCAGGAAGGCACCCCCCATGGCCGACTCCCCCGCTCTCCCCACCGTCAACCGCGAATGGCACCTGCTCAGCCGCCCGGTCGGCTGGCCCAAGCCGGAGGACTTCGCCCTCGTCGAGGCGGAGGTCCCCACCCCGGGTGAGGGCCAGGTGCTGGTACGCAACCTGTACGTCTCCGTCGACCCGTACATGCGCGGCCGCATGAGCGCCGCCAAGTCCTACGTCGCCCCCTTCGAGCTCGGCAAGGTCATGCAGGGCGGCGCGGTCGGCGAGGTCGTCGCCTCGAACGCCGAGGGCATCGCCGTCGGCGACCACGTCCTGCACTTCTTCGGCTGGCGCGAGTACGCCGCCGTGGACGCCAAGAACGCCGTCAAGGTCGACCCGGAGGCCGCGCCGCTGTCGACGTACCTCGGCGTGCTCGGCATGACCGGCCTCACCGCCTACGCCGGCCTGCTGCGCACCGCGGCCTTCAAGGAGGGCGACGCGGTGTTCGTCTCCGGTGCCGCCGGCGCCGTCGGCAGCCAGGTCGGCCAGATCGCGAAGCTCAAGGGCGCCTCGCGGGTCATCGGCTCGGCCGGTTCCGACGAGAAGGTCAAGCTGCTCGTCGACGAGTACGGCTTCGACGCAGCCTTCAACTACAAGGAGGGCCCGGTGAGCGAGCAGTTGCGCGCCGCCGCCCCGGACGGCATCGACGTCTACTTCGACAACGTGGGCGGCGACCACCTGGAGGCCGCCATCGGCTCCCTCAACCGGGACGGCCGCATCGCCGTCTGCGGCATGATCTCGGTCTACAACAACACCGAGCCCGCCCCCGGTCCACGGAACCTCGCCCGCCTCATCCAGACCCGCGGCCGCATCGAGGGCTTCCTGGTCGGCGACCACTACGACCTCCAGCCGCAGTTCGTCCAGGAGGTCGGCCCCTGGGTCCGCTCCGGCGAGCTGAAGTACCGCGAGACGGTCGTCGAGGGCATCGAGAACAACCTCGAGGCCTTCCTCGGCGTCCTGCGCGGCGACAACACCGGCAAGATGATCGTCAAGCTCTGAGCCGGAAGGCGGACCTTCACGGAGTTTCCGGCATGCGGTAGCGTCATTCCGAAATCCGTCGTGATCGTGGGCGCGAGTCACGGCGGACCGAGGAGGAAGACACCCGCATGCCCATCCAGCAGTCCGAGGTCCTGTACACCGCCGTCGCCACCGCCGAGAACGGGCGCGACGGGCGCGTCGCCACCGATGACGGCAAGCTCGACGTGGTCGTGAACCCGCCCAAGGAGATGGGCGGCAGCGGCGCCGGCACCAACCCCGAGCAGCTGTTCGCCGCCGGCTACAGCGCCTGCTTCCAGGGCGCGCTCGCCGTCGTGGCCCGCCAGGAGGGCGCCGACGTCTCCGGTTCGACCGTCACCGCGAAGGTCGGCATCGGCAAGAACGACGACGGCTTCGGCATCATCGTCGAGATCTCCGCCGAGATCCCCGCCGTGGACGCCGCCACCGCGCGGTCCCTGGTGGAGAAGGCCCACCAGGTCTGCCCGTACTCCAAGGCGACCCGCGGCAACATCACCGTGACGCTCGTCTGACCGGGCCCCTCACGCACGACGCGGGCCGCACCCCGGGAGCCCGGGGCGCGGCCCGCGTCGCCCGGTAGAGTGCCGTCCATGCGTGATCTTGGGGCGGGATTCGGCCATCTCCTGAAGGGCCAGCGCTGGGTGGCCCGGCACGGCAAGAGCTACGGCTTCGGGCTCGTCCCGGGCCTGATCACCCTCGTCCTGTACGTGGGGGTGCTGGTCGCGCTGGCGCTGTGGGGCGAGGACGTCGTCGCCTGGGCGACCCCGTTCGCCGACGACTGGTCGAGCCCCTGGGCCGGGCTCTTCCGCGGCTTCCTCACCGCCGTGCTGTTCGCCCTCGTCCTGCTCCTGGCCGTCCTCACGTTCACCGCGGTCACCCTGCTGGTCGGGCAGCCCTTCTACGAGAGCCTCTCCGAACGGGTCGACCGGGACGTCTCCCCGGACGGCACCGCGCCCGAGTCGGACCTGCCGCTCTGGCGCGAGCTGTGGGTCTCCGGCCGCGACAGCCTGCGCATCGTGCTGCGCGCCGTCGTCTGGGGCGTACTGCTCTTCGCCGCCGGCTTCATTCCGGTCGTCGGCCAGACGGTCGTGCCGGTGATCGGCTTCTTCGTCACCGGCTTCTTCCTCACCGAGGAGCTGACCGCCGTGGCCCTCCAGCGCCGCGGGGTCGAGCTGCGCGACCGCCTCGCCCTGCTCCGCTCCCGCAAGACGCTGGTCTGGGGCTTCGGCACGCCGCTGGGCGTGGCCTTCCTGGTGCCGTTCGTCGCGGTGTTCCTGATGCCGGGCGCGGTCGCGGGCGCCACGCTCCTCGCCCGCGAGCTGCTGGGCGAGGAGACCCGCGAGGGCGGCACCGAGCCCTCCGGAGACGACCCCTCCGGCACCGGCCCGGCGTCCGGCGACGCGTTCACGGACCCCGCCGGACGGGGCGGCCGTTTGTGAAAGGTTCGTACATACCGCGTACCGAAGGCTCCCGCGCGGGCCTTCGGACCACCGCGGCGATTACCGTCGAACCGGGACGGTTCCGTGCGTCCCCCGCGGGACAGCCCCGGCCCGGGACCTGACGGCCTGGCCGGGGCTCACGCGGCTACCGCGCCGAGAAGCCGTACACCGTCTCCGAACGGAACGCCTCGCCCGGCCGCAGCACCGTGCTCGGGAAGTCCGGCCGGTTCGGGGAGTCCGGGAAGTGCTGCGTCTCCAGCGCGATGCCGTCGCCGGGCGCGAACGGCTCGCCCAGATGGTCCGCCGTGTACAGCTGGAGACCGGGCTCGGTGGTCGCCACCGACACCGCGCGCCCGGACACCGGGTCGTACAGCTCGGCGACCGGCACCGCGGTCTCCGTCACGCCCTTGTCGAGGACGAAGTTGTGGTCGTAGCCCGCACCGACCTTGCGGGCCTCCCGGAAGTCGAAGCGCGTGCCCGCCACCTCGGCGGGCGCACCCGCCGGGATCAGGTCCGCGTCGACCGGCGTGACCCGGGACGCGGCGATCCGCAGCTCGTGGCCGCCCGTGTGGCCGGAGCCGCCCAGATTGAAGTAGCTGTGGTTGGTCGGGTTCAGCACGGTCGGCGCGTCGGTGACCGCCTCGTACACGATCCGCAGCGCCCCGGACTCGTCCAGCGTGTATGTCGCGGAGATCTCCAGGCGGCCCGGGAAGCCCTCCTCGCCGTGCGGGCTGACCCGGCTGAGGCGGACGCCGTGCCCGACGGGCTCCGCGTCCCACACGCGCTTGTCGAAGCCCCGCTCGCCGCCGTGCAGCGAGTTAGGCCCGTTGTTGAGCGCCAGCGCGTACGTCCGCCCGTCCAGCGGGAAACGACCGCCCGCGATCCGGTTGGCGTACCGTCCGACGAGCGCGCCGAAGTAAGGCTCCGGATGCCGCACATAGCCGTCCAGGTCCGCGAACCCCAGCACCACGTCCACGGTGTGCCCGTCCCGGTCCGGGACCTCGGCCGACTGCACGATCCCGCCGTACGTCAGCACCCGCACCCGCACGCCGGCCCGCTCCAGAGTCCAGCGGTGGACCGGCGTGCCGTCGGAAAGTGTGCCGAAGAGTTCGTTCATGTGCGGAACTCTAGGACACGCCCGGAACACCCCGGGGGCGCGGTCCCATCAGGGCTTCTTCGCGGTGACGGCGCGATAGGCGATCTCCGCCAGCCGGGCCTGCCCGTTCACGCTCGGGTGGAACCAGTCCCACTGGCTCAACTGGTCCGTGCCGAACCGGAAGGCGTGCACCGCTCCGCCGTCGGTACGGCACTTGCGGTCCTTCGCGCAGACGTCCCGCAGCACCTCGTTGTAGTCGTCCACCCGGTCCCGCACCGTGTTGCGCCGCAGCGTCGCCGCCGAGTCCACGGCGTCCGCGTCGGCCAGCATCGACGGGCAGATGCCCAGCTTCCACACCTGCTTGCCCAGCGGGTTGGCGCGCCCCTCGGACCACAGCCGCTTCAGGTCCGGGATGCTCGCCACGAACACCTGCGCCTTGGGCAGTTCCCTGCGCAGCGTGCGCATCGCGTCCTCGAACTGGGCCCGGAAGTCGGCCACCGGGGTCATCGCGTCGGTCGTGGTCCGGCAGGCGTCGTTCGCCCCCGCCATCACCGTCACCAGCTCCGGCTTCCGTGCCGCCGCCCGCGTCACCTGCCCGGTCAGATCCGCCATCCGGGCCCCGGTGACCGCGTAGTTCCAGCTCCGCCCGGCCGCCTCGCTCCCCAGCAGCCGTACGGCCAGACTGTCGACCTCGGCACTGCTGCCGGTCGCCCACGACACCTCGGGGCAGTCCGACAGGATCGTGCAGGCGTCGAAGCCGCGCGTGATGGAGTCGCCCACCGCGGCGACCGACTCCGGGCTCGTGTCCCACGCCGGCGTGGGCTTCGGCGACGGCCGGCCGGACCCGGTGCCGGACGCGCCGGGGGAGTCGCCGCCGACGGCGTCACAGCCGGCCACGCCCAGGACGGCGGCGGTCAGAGCGGCGAGCGCGACACGCGAACGGAGCAATCGGTTCCGCGTCCCGCGATCCGTTCCCTGCCCCATGCCCGTACCGTCCCTCGCCTCGTGCCTCCACCGTCCTCAACCCATGACACCGCGCCAGGGTTCCCGGCGGCGGCGGTGCGGCGGCTCACATCCGCACAAGCGTCCTGCCGGGTGAATGCCGGGAGTTTCCCGGCACCGGGACCGACGGTACGTCACACTCCTTGCGCCGTCGCACGGTAGCCTCGCCCTCATGTGGCCCGCCCGGTCACGGCCGTTCCACCCGTTCCGAGATGTCCCGCTCAGCCCGGAGGTTCCGGTGACGACACGTGGAGTTCTGTACCTGCACTCCGCGCCGCGCGCGCTCTGCCCGCACGTCGAGTGGGCCGTCGCCGGGGTGCTCGGCACACGCGTCGCCCTGGACTGGATCCGGCAGCCCGCCTCGCCCGGCACCTGGCGCTCGGAGTTCTCCTGGCAGGGCCAGGCCGGCACCGCCTCCAAGCTCGCCTCCGCGCTGCGCGGCTGGCAGATGCTGCGCTTCGAGGTCACCGCGGAGCCGTCCGCCGGAGCCGAGGGCGAGCGCTACAGCTGCACCCCCGACCTCGGCATCTTCCACGCCGTCACCGGCATCCACGGCGACATCCTGATCCCCGAGGACCGGCTGCGCGCCGCCCTGGCCCGCTCCCAGGGCGGCGAGACCGACCTGGAGAAGGAGATCGCCAAGCTCCTCGGCAAGCCCTGGGACGACGAACTGGAGCCGTTCCGCTACGCCGGCGAGGGCGCCCCGGTCCGCTGGCTCCACCAGGTGGTCTGATCGGCGCGCACTGCCCGGACGCACGACGAGAGGGCCCCCACCTCCGGTGGGGGCCCTCTCAACTGCCTACGGACGTCGCTCAGACCGTCCGGAACGCCAGCACGACATTGTGGCCACCGAAGCCGAACGAGTCGTTCAGCGCGGCGATACGGCCCTCGACGGGCAGCTTGCGGGCCTCGCCGCGGACGATGTCCGCGATGGCCTCGGCCTCCGGGTCGAGGTTCTCGATGTTGATGGTCGGCGGCGCCACCCGGTGGTACAGGGCGAGCACCGTCGCGACGGACTCCACACCTCCCGCGCCACCGAGGAGGTGACCGGTCATCGACTTGGTGCCGGAGACCGCCATGTGGTCCACGTCGTCGCCGAGGACCTTGCGCAGCGCCTTCAGCTCGGCAAGGTCGCCGGCCGGCGTCGAGGTGGCGTGCGCGTTGACGTGCACGATCTCGGCCGGGTTCAGGTCGGTGCGGTCCAGCAGGTGCTGCAGGGCGGCGGAGATGCCGCGGCCCTCGGGCTCCGGCTGCACGATGTCGTGGCTGTCGGCGGAGATGCCCTGGCCGACCGCCTCCGCGTAGACGCGGGCACCGCGCTCGGCGGCGTGCTCGGCGGACTCCAGCACGAGGACGCCGGCGCCCTCGCCGAGGACGAAGCCGTCCCGGGCGGTGTCCCAGGGGCGCGAGGCGCCCTGCGGGTCGTCGTTGTTCTTGGACATCGCCATCATGTTGCCGAACGCGGCGATGGGCAGCGGGTGGATCGCCGCCTCGGTGCCACCCGCGACGACGACGTCGGCACGGCCGGAACGGATCATCTCGATGGCGTAGCCGATGGCCTCGGCGCCCGACGCGCAGGCGGAGACCGGCGTGTGCACGCCCGCCCGGGCGCCCACGGCCAGACCCACGTTGGCGGAGGGGCCGTTCGGCATCAGCATCGGCACGGTGTGCGGGGAGACGCGGCGGACGCCCTTCTCCTTGAGCACGTCGTACTGGTCCAGCAGGGTCGTCACGCCGCCGATGCCGGAGGCGATGACCGCACCGAGCCGGTCGGGGTCGACGGACCCGTCCTCACCGGCCTTGCCGGTGAAGCCGGCGTCCTGCCACGCCTCCTGGGCCGCGATCAGCGCGAACTGCGCCGAGCGGTCCAGCCGGCGGGCCTGGGGCCGCGGAATGACCTCGGAGGGGTCCACGGCGGCCTGGGCCGCGATGCGGACCGCCTGGTCGGCGGCCCACTCCTGCTCGAGGGGCTTGGCGCCGGACCTGCCGGCCACCAGACCCTCCCAGGTAGAGGCTGCGTCGCCACCCAGCGGTGTGGTTGCGCCGATACCGGTGACGACCACGGTGCGATTGGTCGAGCTCACGGGAATTCTTTCTCCAACGGGATACGGATTCGTACGGCGCCACCGCCGGGTGGCGGGGCAGTCAGCCCAGAGGCCTGATCGGTCGATCAGTTCTGGTGCTTGAGGATGTAGTCGGTCGCGTCGCCGACGGTCTTGAGGTTCTTGACGTCGTCGTCCGGGATCTTGACGTCGAAACGCTCTTCGGCGGCGACGACGACCTCGACCATGGACAGCGAGTCGACGTCCAGGTCGTCGGTGAAGGACTTGTCCAGCTGGACGTCCTCAACCGGGATACCGGCGATCTCGTTCACGATCTCGGCGAGACCGTCGACGATCTCCTTCTGAGTGGCGGCCATTGCGGCGCTCCTTCGTAGATGTTCCAGAGGGTGTGGCTCTTGTGCTCCGCCCCGGACCGCATGATCCGGCACGGAGTGCCTAGGGGAGAGTAACGACCGTCGCGGCGTAGACGAGACCCGCCCCGAAGCCGATGACGAGCGCGGTGTCGCCGCTCTTCGCCTCACCGGTCGCCAGGAGCCGCTCCATGGCGAGCGGGATCGAGGCGGCCGAGGTGTTGCCGGTGGTGCGGATGTCACGGGCGACCGTGACGTGCTCCGGCAGCTTCAGCGTCTTCACCATCGAGTCGATGATCCGCACGTTGGCCTGGTGCGGAATGAAGACATCCAGGTCGTCCGGGCTGATCCCGGCCGCGTCCAGCGCCTGCTGGGCGACCTTCGCCATCTCGAACACGGCCCAGCGGAACACCGCCTGGCCCTCCTGCGTGATCGCAGGAAACTTCACGTTGCCCTCGTCGTCGACGGGCAGTTCGGAGACGTCGCCGATCCTGAAACGGTCCCAGGGCACCGTCTGCTTGATCGTCTCGGACTTGTCGCCCTCCGAGCCCCAGACGGTCGGGCCGATCGCCGGCTCCTGGGACGGGCCGACCACGACCGCGCCGGCGCCGTCGCCGAACAGGAAGGCCGTGGCCCGGTCCGTCAGGTCGGTCAGGTCGGACAGCCGTTCCACGCCGATGACGAGGACGTACTCGGCGGAGCCCTCGACGATCATGCCCTTGGCCAGGGTCAGGCCGTAGCCGAAGCCCGCGCAGCCCGCCGAGATGTCGAAGGCCGCGGCCTTGTCCGTGCCCAGCTTGTCGGCGATCAGGGTGGCGATGGCCGGGGTCTGGCTGAAGTGCGACACGGTCGAGACGACGACCGCGCCGATCTGCGAGGCGTCGATCCCGGCGTCCGCGATGGCCTTGCCTGACGCCTCGATCGACATCGCCGCGACGGTCTCCTCGGGCGAGGCCCAGTGCCGCGTCTCGATGCCGGAGCGCGAGCGGATCCACTCGTCGGACGAGTCGATCGTCTCGAGGATCACCTCGTTGGGCACGACCCGCGTCGGGCGGTAGCCGCCCACCCCGAGGATGCGCGCGTACGGGGCGCCCTTGCTGGGCTTGATCTTCGGCATGCTCTCGGGCTCCTTGTCAGGCCTGCTCGGCGACGAGCGCGCGGGCCGCGTCGAGGTCGGCGGGGGTCTTCAGGGCCAGCGTCTTCACGCCGGGCAGCGCGCGCTTGGCCAGGCCGGTCAGCGTGCCACCGGGGCACACCTCGATCAGGGCGGTGACGCCGAGCTCCTTGAAGGTCTCCATGCACAGGTCCCAGCGGACCGGGTTGGCGACCTGGCCGACGAGCCGCTCCAGCACCTCGGTGCCGGTGGTGACGGCCCGCCCGTCCTTGTTGGAGACGTAGGTCACCCGCGGGTCGGCCGGCGTGAGCTCCTTGGCGGCCTCGGCCAGCTTGTCCACCGCGGGCGCCATGTGGTGCGTGTGGAACGCGCCGGCGACCTTCAGCGGCACGACCTTGCGGACGCCCTCGGGCTTGTCCTCGTTCAGCGCCGCCAGCTGCTCCAGGGTGCCGGCCGCCACGATCTGACCCGCGCCGTTCACGTTGGCCGGGGTCAGGCCGAGCTTCTCCAGGTGCGCCACGCTCACCTCGGGGTCGCCGCCGAGCAGCGCCGACATGCCGGTCTCGGTGACCGCGGCGGCCTCGGCCATGGCCAGGCCCCGACGGCGTACGAGGGTCAGCGCGGCGGTGTCGTCGAGGACGCCCGCGAAGGCGGCGGCGGTGATCTCCCCGACGCTGTGGCCCGCGACAGCGCCCGGCACCACGTCACCGAGTGCCGCGGCGGACAGGAGTCCGGCGGCGACCAGCAGCGGCTGCGCCACGGAGGTGTCGCGGATCTCGTCCGCGTCGGCCTTCGTGCCGTAGTGGGCGAGGTCGAGTCCGATGGCGTCGGACCACGCGGCGACGCGGTCGGCGGCGCCGGGGAGGTCGAGCCATTCAGTCAGGAAGCCGGGCGTCTGGGCGCCCTGGCCGGGAGCGACGAGTACGAGCACTCTCACACTCTCTCTTGAGGACGGCCACGACCGCCCGTGGGGACAAGGACGAAGAACACTCGGGGGTTTTGTGGACCCCCGACAAAAGCCTAGAGTTGCGGATCTCCATCGGCCAGACGCCCCAGGATGAGCGCGATCCGCAGTGTGAACGCAGACCGTACATCAGAGGGCGACCAGCCGGTGACGTCAGTCACACGTCGGAGCCGGTAGCGCACGGTGTTCGGGTGAACGAAGAGCATGCGCGCGGCGCCTTCGAGGCTGCTCGCCTGCTCCAGATAGACACTGAGCGTCTCCAGGAGCGCGGCCCCGGCGTCCTCCAGCGGTCTGTAGATCTCCTCCACCAGCTGCTCGCGGGCCGAAGGGTCGGAGGCGATCGCGCGCTCCGGCAGCAGATCGTCCGCCAGGACCGGACGCGGGGCGTCCTGCCAGGCGGTGCAGGCCTTGAGTCCGGCCGCGGCGGCCTGCGCGGACCGGGTCGCGGCCAGCAGGTCCGGCACCACCGGGCCGGCGACCACCGGGCCCTGGGCGAACGGCCCGATCAGCGACTTCGCGACGGCCAGCGGATTGTCGCTGCCGCCCGCGATCACCACCAGCCGGTCCCCGAGCACCCCGGTCAGCACCTGGAGCTTGGCGTGCCGGGCCGCGCGCCGGATGGCCTCCACGGTCAGTTCGGAGTCCCCGTCGGGCGCGGTGCCCAGCACCACGCACACGTGTTCGGGGGAGTTCCAGCCCAGCGCCGCCGCCCGGGACACGGCCCCCTCGTCGGCCTCGCCGCTGAGCACGGCGTTCACCACGAGCGACTCCAGCCGCGCGTCCCAGGCACCGCGTGCCTCGGCGGCCTGCGCGTACACCTGGGCGGTCGCGAAGGCGATCTCCCGGGCGTACACCAGCAGCGCCTCGCGCAGCACGGACTCGTCGCCCGGGGCGGCGACCTCGTCGATCGCCGACTCCATGACCTCGATGGTGGTCCGCACCATCTCGACGGTCTGCCGCAGCGTGATCGCCCGGGTCAGCTCGCGCGGCGCGGTGCCGAAGACGTCGGTGGAGATGGCCTGCGGGGCGTCCGGGTGCCGGAACCACTCGGTGAAGGCGGCGATACCGGCCTGGGCGACCAGCCCGATCCAGGAACGGTTCTCCGGCGGCATCGCCCGGTACCACGGCAGTGTCTCGTCCATCCGCGCGATCGCCTGCGCGGCGAGTGATCCGGAGGACTGCTCCAGCCGCTTCAGGGTCGCGGTATGCGGATGGACGGCGCGCGCCGCGGGCTCGGGCTTGCTGGTTTCGGGTTCGGGCACGGGGACAAGACTGCCTTATCCGGACGGGCGGGCGTGTCGCCGGGTCTACGGTGGACGGCGTGATGGACGTACGGCGCGCCGACGAGCGCTACCCAGGCGGCGACCGGTCGGCCGGCATCGAGTCGCGGCACGCCTTCTCCTTCGGCCCCCACTACGACCCCGACAACCTCCGCTTCGGCGCGCTGATCGCCTGCAACGAGGAGCGCCTCACCCCCGGCGCGGGCTTCGACGAGCACCCGCACAGCCACACCGAGATCGTCACGTGGGTGGTGGAGGGCGAGCTGACCCACCGGGACAGCGCGGGCCACGAGACCCTCGTGCGCGCCGGGGACGTGCAGCGCCTCAGCTCGGCGGGCGGCGTCCGCCACGTCGAGCGCAACGACGGCCCGGCGCCGCTGACCTTCGTCCAGATGTGGCTGGCCCCGCGCGAGCCCGGCGGCGACCCGTCCTACGAGATCGTGCACGGCATCGCCGACTCCACCCCGTACGCCGTCCCGGAGGCGGGCGCCATGCTCCACGTGCGGCGCCTGGCGGCGGGCGAGCGGACGGCGGTGCCGGACGCGGCGCACGTCTACGTCCACGTCGTGCGCGGCACCGTTCACCTGGGCGGCGAGGAGCTGGACGCGGGGGACGCGGCGCGGATCACGGACGCGAAGGGGGCGGAGGCGGTGGCCCTGACCCCGGCCGAGCTCCTCGTGTGGGAGATGTCCTAGACCTCCGCGAGCACCGCGTCCGTGAACGGCGGCCACGCCTCGACCGCCCACGGCCCGAAGGCGCGGTCGGTCAGCGCCACGCAGGCCACACCCGCGTCCGGGTCGATCCACAGGAACGTGCCCGACTGGCCGAAGTGCCCGAAGGTGCGGGGCGAGGACGAAGCGCCCGTCCAGTGCGGGGACTTGGCGCCGCGGATCTCGAAGCCGAGGCCCCAGTCGTTGGGGTTCTGGTGGCCGTAGCCCGGCAGCACGCCCTTGGTGCCCGGGTACTGGACCGTCATCGCCTCGGCGACCGTGCGCGGGTCCAGCAGCCGCGGTGCCTGCACCTCGGCGGCGAACCGCAGCAGGTCCTCGACCGTCGAGACGCCGTCCTTCGCGGGGGAGCCGTCCAGGGTGGTGTCCGTCATGCCCAGCGGCTCCAGCACCGCCTGCCGCGCGTACTCGGCGAAGGGGATGTCCGTCGCCTTCGCGATGTGGTCGCCGAGCTGCTCGAAACCGGCGTTGGAGTACAGCCGGCGCTCCCCGGGCGGGGCGGTCACCCGGTGCTCGTCGAAGGCCAGCCCCGAGGTGTGCGCGAGGAGGTGACGGACCGTCGAACCGGCCGGACCGGCGGGCTCGTCCAGCTCGATCGCGCCCTCCTCGTACGCGACGAGCGCCGCGTACGCCGCGAGCGGCTTGGTGACCGAGGCGAGGGGGAAGCGCTGCCCGACGGGTCCGTGCGACCCCAGGACCGTGCCGTCGGCGCGCACGACACCCGCCGCTGCGGTGGGGACCGGCCAGTTCTCGATCAACGCGAGGCTCTTCAAGGACATGCCACCGAGCCTAAGCGGCTCAGAGGTACAGCCTCATCGAGGGGGTCGTGTCGCGTGTGAAGCCCATCGACGCGTACAGGGGCTCGGCGTCGGGGGAGGCCGTGAGCATGACGTGCCCGGCGCCCCGCTCCCGGAACCACTCCAGCAGCTCGTCCATGCACGCGCGCGCGAACCCGCGCCGCCGCGCGTCCGGGTCGGTGGCGACGCTGAAGACGTACCCGAGCAGTCCGCCGGGTCTGCCCGGCCCGCCGATCCGGTACTCCAGCGTCCCCACCACCAGCGCCGCCAGCGCCCCCGTCCGGTCGGGGTGGTCGACGACGAACGCCGCGAAGTCCCCGTCCGGGTCGGCCAGCCGCTTCCGCAGGACGGGCAGGGAGCCGTCCTGCCAGTCGGTGGGCGAGCCGGGGGACATCGCGTCGATCATCACCTGGCGCAGACGCAGCACTTCACGCGCGTCCTCGGCCACGGCACGGCGTACGAGACTCATGCCGTGCACGCTAGTGACCGGCCCCGCCGGCTGTCCCGCCCATTTCTCACCTGCCGTGCTTGCCTGGAGTGCACTCCAAGGTCATAGCGTGGGGGCCATGACGGTGATGCAGACCACGGCCGGGCTCGTCCAGCCGAACGCCACCAGAACAGACTTCTGCGCCGCCCCGCCCCGGCGCCACCCACGCCCCGACGGCCAGGACCGGTACACCATCAGCGAGGTCGTGGCCTTCACCGGACTGACGGCCCACACGCTGCGCTGGTACGAGCGGATCGGCCTGATGTCCACCATCGACCGCTCGCACACCGGGCAGCGCCGCTACAGCAACCGCGACCTCGACTGGCTCGACTTCGTCGGCAAGCTGCGCATGACCGGCATGCCGGTCGCCGACATGGTCCGGTACGCGGAGCTGGTGCGCGAGGGCGAGAGCACGTACCTCGACCGGCGCGAACTTCTGGAGTCGACCCGCCGCGACGTACTGGCGCGGATCGCGGAGCTCCAGGACACCCTCGCCGTGCTCGACCGGAAGATCAGTTTCTACGGGGACGCGGGACGCGCCCGCGAAGGGGAGAAAACCCGATGACCGACAGCAGGATCCCGACGGTACGGCTCGGAGACGGCGGCCCGGAGGTGGGCGTCCAGGGCCTCGGCTGCATGGGCATGAGCTTCGCCTACGGCCCGTCGGACGCGGACCAGTCCCGGGCGACCCTGGAACGGGCGCTGGAGCTGGGCGTCACGTTCTACGACACGGCGGACGTCTACGGGCTCGGCGAGAACGAGAGGTTCCTGGCGCCCTTCCTCCGGGCGCACCGCGACGAGGTCGTCCTCGCGACCAAGTTCGCGCTCTCCCTGGACCACGTCGACCCGACGAAGCGGACGATCCGCAACGACCCGCCGTACGTCCGCCAGTGCGCCGAGGCGAGTCTCGGACGCCTCGGCACCGACGTGATCGACCTCTACTACATGCACCGGCGCGACGTGAACGTGCCGATCGAGGAGACCGTCGGCGCCATGGCCGAGCTGGTGCGTGAGGGCAAGGTCAAGCACCTGGGCCTGAGCGAGGTCACCGCCGCGGAACTGCGGGCCGCACACGCCGTTCACCCGATCGCGGCCGTGCAGTCGGAGTGGTCGCTGTTCAGCCGGGACATCGAGGCGGGCGTGGTGCCCGCCGCCGCCGAGCTGGGCGTCGCCCTGGTGCCGTACTCCCCGCTGGGCCGGGGCTTCCTCACCGGCTCCGTCACCAGCACCGACGGGCTCGCCGACGACGACTTCCGCCGTCAGCAGCCCCGCTTCACCGGCGACAACGCGGCGGCCAACGCGGCCCTGCTCGACCCGGTCCGCACGGTCGCCGACGCCCACGGCGCCACCCTCGGCCAGATCGCCCTGGCCTGGACCCAGCAGCGGGCGCGGGTGCACGGCCTGCCGGTCGTCCCGATCCCGGGCACGCGGAAGCCGTCCCGGGTGGAGGAGAACACGGCGGCGACGGGGATCGTCCTCACCGACGAGGAGCTGTCCCTGCTGGAGCCGATCGCGGGCAAGGTCGCGGGCGACCGCTACGCGGACATGACGTTCACGTCGGCGGGCCGGGAGTAGAGGCGGCCACGGACGGCCCGCACCCGTGCACGAAACCCCGCTCGGCAGCCGCTAGAGCTGCGCCAGCAGCTCCGCCTTCTTCGAGGAGAACTCCTCGTCCGTCACCAGTCCCTGCTGATGCAGCTCCCCGAGGTGCCGGATGCGCTCGGCGATGTCCGCGGGATCCCGCCGAGGCGCCGGCACCGGCACCGGCACGTCCGCGCCCTGTGCCCGCACCGCCGCCAGCACCGCCGCGGCGAACGGCAGCGACTCGTGCACCGGGCCGTACCCGAGCCCGAACACGACCGACGCGGGGTCCTGGTCGGCCTGCGGGGTGGTCGGCGCGGCGTCTCGCGGCAGCAGCCGCAGGTATCCCTCGAACGCCTCGGGGGAACGCCACTCCACCCCGCCCAGCCCGGCGACCGGGAAGCTCTGGTCGCCGGCCTTCCACTTCGCCGACGACGCGCCCGTCCAGGACCAGCGGAACGTCACCGCCGTACCGTCGAAGGACGCCTTGCCGTCGTACGCCTTGAACTGCAGCGGCGCCTCGGGCGCCGCCACCAGGTACCGCTCGGTCCTGCCGGACTCGCTCAGCAGCCCGCGCAGCTCGTCGGCGTAGTACTCCGCCAGGGTCTCCCGCTCGGCGGGCAGGACCAGCCGGTACGGGTCGCAGCCCTCCTTGAGCTGACCGGCCGCCGCCTCCATGAGCGGATCGGCGCCGGGACGCGGCTCGGCGCGCAGCACGACGGTGCCGCGTTTCCCGGGCGTCAGCGTCACCCCGGCGAGCGCCTCCAGCGGGACGCGGCGTTCCCCCAGCGCCTGGAACAGCTTGGGTGTTCGAATCCCCCGTTCGTAACGGATGAGCACGGAGTCGGACTCGAACTCCCAGGCGGCATGAAATCCGGCCAGTACGTCACCCATGCGGCTCATCGTATGCGGCACGCGCTTCTTCGTCCCCTCCCCGTGCAAACCGGAGTTTCTGCTCCTCTACGCGCGTCCGGCCGTCGCCGCTGCGGACAAACCCACCCGGCAGGCGTCGTCCTCGTGGGCGCAGGCCAGCGTGCGGTACGCGCCAACGCCGATCTCGGCGAAGTTCTCGAGGCTCTCCGTGCCCGGTACGAAGTACCCGGCGTGCCCCTGGGCGCCCCGCGCCGACAGCACCCGCGCCCCGAACGCCGCGGACACCGGGTCGGCGCCGTGCCCCAGCCCGCCGAGCTCCAGGTACGGCACGTCCTGGATCCAGTCGTCGGCGTCCCGCATCGACCACACGTGGGCGGCGGTGTGCAGGTGGGAGGCCTTCGCGACCCGCATGCCGGGGCTGCCGGCCACGGCGATGTCGCTGACCCGGCCGGGCAGCGCGTCGGCGGCGACGCCGCACACGACCGAGCCGTAGCTGTGGCAGAACAGCGAGACGGGCGCGCGGCCGGGCAGCGCCCGCAGCAGCGCGTTCAGCCGGACGGCACCGCGTTCGGCGCGCGTCGCGGTGGCCGCCTCCATGCCGAGGCCGCTCGGGGACGTGTAGTCGGCCCAGGCGATCACCGCCGTACGCGTGGCCGGGCTCGCCGCGCGTTCGGCCGCGTACAGCGACTCGGCCATGCCGGCGGGCGCCGAGTACTTGCGGTCGGTGCGCTGGAAGGTGAGCAGCTCGGTGTCCACGCCGGGGACGACGACGGACACGCGCTCGGCGCGGTCCAGGTTCCCGAACACCTCGGCGACCCGGCCCGAGCCCGCCGGGTCGAAGGCGAGGATGTGGCGGCCGGGGGTGAGCAGCGACTCGTAGCGCTGCATGCGCCGGCCCGCCTCCCGCTGCCCGGAGGGGGAGAGGCGCTTGTCGTGCATGCGCTGCCGCTCGACCGTGCGCGCCTCGCGGAGCGCCGCGTGGTTGGCCTGGTAGCGCAGCTCGACGGGCGCACCGTTCATGTTGCCGACGGCCAGGGGATAGCGGCGGGCCAGGCTCGCGCGCTGGGCCGCGGTGAGCGAGGCGAAGAAGCGGGACAGCCGGGCGGGGGCCGCCTGCGCGTCGGGCAGCCGGCGTCCGTCTATCCGGCCGTGCTCCCAGGCCGTGACCGACGCTTCGAGCGCCGTGGGGCCCCTCTGGTTGCGCAGGGCGGTCCAGCCGGTGGTCGACAGCATCACGAACACCACGGCCAGGGCGAGCAGTGCGCGCCAGACGTTCACTTGCGGGGAGGTGTCGAAGGAAGTCACTGGGAGGACACACTAGGAGAACGGCGGGGTCTCGCGTGAATCAAGTGACACGGATCACGTTTCGGCCATGTGCTACGGGGTTCTCCGCCAGCTTCCGGTGAGCGCCGGTTCCACCTGATCGAGGTAGGAAGCCGTCAGATCGCGCAGTGCCGCGAGGCCGGCGTCGTCCCGTTCCGACCAGATCCGCTCGGTCACCCGCATGACCGCGCCGAAGACGGCGACGACCACGCGCGGCCGCGGATCGGCGTCCAGGTCGAGGCCCTCGCGGGCGGCGACGATGCGGGCGATCTCCTCCTCCAGCTCGGTCGCGCGCCGCAGATGGGCGGCGAGCAGCGCGGGCGTCGACTCGATCACCCGGTAGAAGCGCATGTGCAGGTCGAGCGGCACCAACTGTTCGACGGCGTCGCCGATGGTGTCCCAGCTCTCCACCAGGGCGCCGCGCAGCGCGTCCAGCGGTGCCTCGCCGGGCGGGCGGCGGCGTACGGCGTCGACGAAGTGCGACTCGGCGAGCCGTGACACGAAGAACGCCGCCTCCTCCTTGCTCGCGAAGTAGCGGAAGAAGGTGCGCTGCGAGACGTCGGCGGCCTCGGCGATGTCGTCGACGGTCGTCTCCTCGTAGCCGCGCTCGGTGAACAGCTCCAGGGCGGAGCGCAGCAGCGTGTCCCGGGTGCGCTGCTTCTTGCGTTCGCGCAGGCCCGGCCGGGGAGCCGCCTGGGCGCCTTCCGCTTCCACCGGCGTGTCCGCCGTCTTCAAAAGGTGTCTCCCTGTCTCCCGTGCCTGCCCGTTTCCGCAGATCAGGCTACGTTCAGGCTATACGGGCATGACGTGTCAGTTACTGACTGGTGAATTGGTTTGTCAACTGTCAGTGGCTGTCATTAGCCTCGAAGGTATGACTAGTCAGACCACCATCGACAAGACCGGGCCGGGGAGCGGACCGCCCACGCCGTCGGATGCCACGCCTGCCTCGGGGCTGCGCGGCCACCCGTGGGTCACCCTCGTCACCGTCGCGGTAGGCGTCATGATGGTGGCCCTCGACGGCACCATCGTGGCCATCGCCAACCCGGCCATCGGCAAGGACCTGGGCGCCAGCCTGTCCGAGCTCCAGTGGATCACCAACGCCTACTTCCTCGCCCTCGCGGTCTCCCTGATCACCGCGGGCAAGCTCGGCGACCGCTTCGGTCACCGGCAGACCTTCCTCATCGGCGTGACCGGCTTCGCCGCCGCCTCCGGTGCCATCGGGCTGTCCGACAGCATCGCGATGGTCATCATCTTCCGTGTCTTCCAGGGCCTGTTCGGCGCGCTGCTCATGCCGGCCGCGCTCGGTCTGCTGCGGGCCACCTTCCCGGCCGAGAAGCTCAACATGGCCATCGGCATCTGGGGCATGGTCATCGGAGCCTCCACCGCGGGCGGTCCGATCCTCGGCGGTGTGCTGGTCGAGCACGTCAACTGGCAGTCGGTGTTCTTCATCAACGTGCCGGTCGGCGTCCTCGCCCTGGTGCTCGGCGTGCTGATCCTGCTGGACCACCGGGCCGAGAACGCCCCGCGGTCCTTCGACATCCTCGGCATCGTCCTGCTGTCGGCCTCGATGTTCTTCCTCGTCTGGGCGCTCATCAAGGCCCCGGAATGGGGCTGGGGCTCCAGCACGACGTGGCTGTTCGTGGCGGTGTCGGTCGTGGGCTTCGCCCTGTTCGCCTTCTGGGAGACGAAGGTGAAGGAGCCGCTGATCCCGCTGGCCATGTTCCGGTCGGTGCCGCTGTCGGCGGGTGTCGTCCTGATGGTCCTGATGGCCATCGCCTTCATGGGCGGCCTCTTCTTCGTCACCTTCTACCTCCAGAACGTGCACGGCATGAGCCCGATCGACGCCGGCCTGCACCTGCTCCCGCTCACCGGCATGATGATCGTCGCCTCGCCGCTGGCCGGCGCGATGATCACCAAGGTCGGCCCGCGCGTCCCGCTCGCGGGCGGCATGGCGTTCACCGCGGTCGCCATGTTCGGCATGTCCACGCTGGAGACGGACACCGGCAGCCTGGCGATGTCCATCTGGTTCGCCCTGCTCGGCCTCGGTCTCGCGCCCGTCATGGTCGGCGCGACGGAGGTGATCGTCGGCAACGCGCCGATGGAGCTGTCCGGGGTGGCCGGTGGCCTCCAGCAGGCCGCGATGCAGATCGGCGGCAGCCTCGGCACGGCGGTGCTGGGCGCCGTCATGGCGTCCAAGGTCGACAGCGACCTGCCGGGCAACTGGGCGGACGCGGGGCTCCCCGCGCTGACGCCGGAGCAGCTCGGCCACGCGTCCGAGGCGGTCCAGGTCGGCGCCGCCCCGGTGGCCGAGGGCACCCCCGCCCCGGTCGCCGCGAAGATCGCGGACGTCGCGCACGACACCTTCATCTCCGGCATGAGCCTGGCGTCGCTCGTCGCCGCGGGCGTGGCCACCGTGGCGGTGTTCGTCGCGTTCCTCACCAAGCGCGGTGACAACGCCGAGGCCGGCGCGGGCGTGGGGCACATCTGACGGAGGGTCCGCTCCTGTCACCCGGTTCGTCCATCAGGGTGACAGGGCCGGCGAACCCTCCCCACCGGAGGGCCTCGCAGGTCACAGTGGGTCAAGTCCTCCGCAGGGCATGGGGGGACGAGAGGCTGCGGCGCGCTGCTGGAGGGGGGCAGCGCGCAGGCAGCACACCGCGGGGGGATTGTCCACCCGGATGCGGGTACTCGCACATCAACCCGAGACGAACCGAACTCGACGAGTGGTTCAGGGAGTTGATGATGACGAGCTTGGGACACGGAACGCGCAGGAACCCCCGCTCACCTGGCCGGACGTGGTCACGGACCGGGCCGGACCGCGCGACGCTCGGCATCGTCGGAGTCGTCTGCGCGGTCGCGGGATTCTTCACGCTGGGGATCATCCTCGGCCCCGTCGCGATCGTCTGCGGATGGCTCGCCATGGGGCGCAGCTGGGCGGGTTCCCGCCCGGTGCCGGCGGTGGTCGCCCTCGCCCTGGGTGCCATCGACACGCTCCTGGCGATCATCTGGCTCGCCGGATCGGCCGGCATGGGCAACGGCATGCTCTGACCGGCCGGCGAGCCGACGCCAAGCGCGAACGAGGAGGGCCCCCGGCACCGCCGGGGGCCCTCCTCGCGTCTGCGGCTCGTCCGCCGCTACGCGTCACCGCCCGCGGCCCCCGGGTCGGCCGCCGTCACGTCGAGCAGCCGGTACCGGTCGACCGCCTGCTTCAGCGCCGACCGGTCGATCTTGCCCTCCCTGGCCAGCTCGGTCAGCACGCCCACCACGATCGACTCGGCGTCGATGTGGAAGAAGCGCCGCGCCGCACCGCGCGTGTCCGCGAAGCCCCAGCCGTCGGCGCCCAGCGACTGGTACGTCCCCGGCACCCACCGAGCGATCTGGTCCGGCACCGACCGCATCCAGTCGGACACCGCGACGAACGGCCCCTGCGCGCCGGCCAGCTTCCGGGTCACGTACGGCACCTGCTGCTCCTCCTCGGGGTGCAGCAGGTTGTGCTCCTCGCACGCCACCGCCTCGCGGCGCAGCTCGTTCCAGGAGGTCGCCGACCACACGTCGGCCCGCACGTTCCACTCGTCGGCGAGGATCCGCTGCGCCTGAAGGGCCCACGGCACCGCGACACCGGACGCCATGATCTGCGCCGGGATCGCGCCGCCGGTGCCCTCGCTGAAGCGGTGGATGCCCTTGAGGATGCCCTCGACGTCCACGTTCTCGGGCTCGGCCGGGTGCCGGATCGGCTCGTTGTAGACGGTGAGGTAGTAGAAGACGTCCTCGCCGTGCGGGTGCTGCTCGTCCGCGCCGTACATCCGGCGCAGGCCGTCCTTGACGATGTGCGCGATCTCGAAGCCGAAGGCCGGGTCGTACGCCACGCACGCCGGGTTGGTCGAGGCCAGCAGCTGCGAGTGGCCGTCCGCGTGCTGCAGGCCCTCGCCGGTCAGGGTCGTACGGCCCGCGGTCGCGCCCAGCACGAAACCGCGCGCCAGCTGGTCGCCCATCTGCCAGAACTGGTCGCCGGTGCGCTGGAAACCGAACATCGAGTAGAAGACGTAGACCGGGATGAGCGGTTCGCCGTGGGTGGCGTACGCCGAGCCCGCCGCGATCAGCGAGGCCGTGCAGCCCGCCTCCGAGATGCCGTCGTGCAGCATCTGCCCGTTCGGCGCCTCCTTGTAGGCGAGCAGCAGATCCCGGTCCACGGACTCGTACTGCTGGCCGAGCGGGTTGTAGATCTTCGCGCTCGGGAAGAACGAGTCCATGCCGAAGGTGCGGTACTCGTCCGGCGCGATCAGTACGAACCGCTTGCCGAGCTCCTTGTCCCGCATGAGGTCCTTCAGCAGTCGCACAAAGGCCATCGTCGTCGCGATGGACTGCTGACCCGACCCCTTCTTCACGGTCGCGTACGTCTTGTCGTCCGGCAGGGCGAGCGGTTTCGACCGCACCACACGGGTCGGCACATAGCCGCCGCAGCCCTGGCGGCGGTCGTGCATGTACTGGATCTCCTCCGTGTCCCGGCCCGGGTGGTAGTACGGCGGCGGGCCGGACTCCAGCTCCTTGTCGGAGATCGGCAGGTGCAGCCGGTCGCGGAAGCGCTTGAGGTCGTCGACCGTCAGCTTCTTCATCTGGTGCGTGGCGTTGCGGCCCTCGAAGTTGGGGCCCAGCGTCCAGCCCTTGATCGTCTTGGCCAGGATCACCGTCGGCTGGCCCTTGTGCGCCTTGGCCGCCGAGAAGGCCGCGTAGATCTTCCGGTGGTCGTGACCGCCACGGCCCAGGTGCAGGATCTGGTCGTCGGTCATGTTCTCGACCATCGCGCGCAGCCGGTGGTCGTCACCGAAGAAGTGCTCGCGGATGTAGGCACCGGACTCGGTGGCGTAGGTCTGGAACTGGCCGTCCGGGGTGGTGTTCATCCGGTTGACCAGCACGCCGTCGCGGTCCTGGGCCAGCAGCGGGTCCCAGGTGCGGTCCCACACCAGCTTGATCACGTTCCAGCCGGCGCCCCGGAAGATCGACTCCAGTTCCTGGATGATCTTGCCGTTGCCGCGCACCGGGCCGTCCAGGCGCTGCAGGTTGCAGTTGACCACGAAGGTCAGGTTGTCCAGGCCCTCGCGGGCGGCGATGGACAGCTGGCCCAGCGACTCCGGCTCGTCCATCTCGCCGTCGCCGAGGAACGCCCACACGTGGGACTTCGAAGTGTCGGCGATGCCGCGCGCGTGCATGTAGCGGTTCATCCGCGCCTGGTAGATCGCGCCGATCGGGCCGAGGCCCATCGAGACGGTCGGGAACTCCCAGAAGTCCGGCATCGACCGCGGGTGCGGGTACGACGACAGCATGTACGGCGCCTTGGACTTCTCCTGGCGGAAGCCGTCCAGGTGCTGCTCGGTCAGCCGGTCCAGCAGGTACGCGCGGGCGTAGATGCCCGGCGAGGCGTGCCCCTGGAAGAAGACCTGGTCACCGCCGTCGCCCTCGTCCTTGCCGCGGAAGAAGTGGTTGAAGCCCACGTCGTACAGCGAGGCGGAGGAGGCGAAGGTGGCGATGTGGCCGCCGACGCCGATGCCGGGACGCTGCGCGCGCGAGACCATCACGGCGGCGTTCCAGCGGGTGGCGTTGAGGATCTTGCGCTCGATCTCCTCGTTGCCGGGGAAGAACGGCTCGTCCTTGGTGGCGATCGTGTTGACGTAGTCCGTGCTGCGCATCTCGGGCACGGCCACGCGCTTCTCGCGGGCCCGCTCGATCAGTCGCAGCATCAGATAGCGGGCCCGCTCCCGGCCCCGCTCGTCGACGGCGGCGTCCAGGGAGTCGAGCCACTCCTGGGTTTCCTCGGGGTCGAAGTCAGGAACCTGACTCGGCAGGCCGCCAATGATGATCGGATTGCGATCTGATGCGGAAGCCACACTGTTCCTTCGCTGTCAGAGGGCCATTTGTGCCGGGTGTCTGCGCCGATTCCCCATCGTGTACCTCGCGGAGGCAAACGTCATCTGTACCGTGGG
This sequence comes from Streptomyces flaveolus, assembly GCF_014648815.1. Lineage (GTDB taxonomy): Bacteria > Actinomycetota > Actinomycetes > Streptomycetales > Streptomycetaceae > Streptomyces > Streptomyces flaveolus. The sequence goes on from NZ_BMRV01000001.1 coordinate 223,958, forward strand.
GTAACCGGTTCTCCCATGAGGGCCGGGGGCACGTTCATTCGAGTCTCGTACCCACACATGGTTCCCAAATACGCAAACGGGGCACAAGGGTGTGGTGTACGTCACCTTTGGCTCGGACGGCATGGCTGGAGTTGCGGCGACACGGCCGGGATCGTCACCGTTTCGGCGGTCCCAGTCGCCGGGTACTTGCGCGATCCGTCCCGCCCGTGTGGACTACGGCCAAGCTTCGCGCACGCGCGTGGCTGAAGGTATTCACTCAAGACATGATCAGGAGGCAACCCGTGAGCGCGACCGCGGACCACGCGGAGGAGCGGACGAACCCTGCCGCCAGGCTGGGTTTCCAGCCCGGGCAGGTGGTCCAGGAGATCGGCTACGACGATGACGTCGACCAGGAGCTCCGCGAGGCCATTGAGGGCGCCGTCGAGGGCGAGCTGGTGGACGAGGACTACGAGGACGTGGCCGACGCCGTCGTGCTGTGGTTCCGTGACGACGACGGCGACCTGACGGATGCGCTGGTGGATGCCACCACGTACATCGAGGAGGGCGGGGCGATCCTGCTCCTCACGCCGAAGACCGGCCGTCCTGGGTACGTCGAGGCCAGCGACATCTCCGAAGCCGCAACGACGGCCGGCCTGACGGCGGCCAAGAGCGTCAGTGTCGGCAAGGACTGGAGCGGCAGTCGGCTGGCGACCCCCAAGGCGGCCAAGTCGAAGCGGTAGCCGGTCCGGCTCCGCACCACCCGGCTCCGGACGGGCCGACCGCCGTCGGCCCGTCCGCGGGCTCGTGATGATCCCTGCGTAGGGTGTTTCCAGCGAACCACCCTTCGAAGGGACGAACAGGACCATGGCGATCCAGGTCGGCGACAAGGCCCCCGACTTCGAACTCAAGGACAACCACGGCGCGACCGTGAAGCTGTCCGACTTCCACGGCCGGAAGAACGTCGTGCTGCTCTTCTACCCGTTCGCCTTCACCGGCGTGTGCACGGGCGAGCTGTGCGAGGTGCGGGACAACCTGCCGCAGTTCTCCGACCGCGACACCCAGGTGCTCGCCGTCTCCAACGACTCCATCCACACCCTGCGCGTCTTCGCCGAGCAGGAGGGCCTGGAGTACCCGCTGCTCTCCGACTTCTGGCCGCACGGCAACGTCTCGCGCGCCTACGGCGTCTTCGACGAGGACAAGGGCTGCGCCGTCCGCGGCACCTTCATCATCGACCGTGAGGGTGTCGTCCGCTGGACCGTCCGCAACGGCCTGCCGGACGCCCGTGACCTCACCGAGTACGTGAAGGCGCTCGACGCCCTCTGACCGACACCCGTGTGATTCGTCGGCTCCAGGGCCTGCGGCGGGCGGGAACCCGTCACTAGGATCGACTCGTTGATCCGACAGCCACAGCACGTCATCCAACGCACTACGGGGCTTCCCGCCCCTGGACATCAAGGGAGGACTCGTGGGAGTCAGCCTCAGCAAGGGCGGCAACGTATCGCTGACCAAGGAGGCCCCGGGACTGACCGCGGTCATCGTCGGTCTGGGCTGGGACGTCCGTACCACGACCGGCACCGACTTCGACCTCGACGCCAGCGCCCTGCTGCTGGACAGCTCCGGCAAGGTCAGCAGCGACGCCAACTTCGTCTTCTTCAACAACCTGAAGAGCCCCGACGGATCGGTCGAGCACACCGGCGACAACATCACCGGTGAGGGCGAGGGCGACGACGAGCAGATCAAGGTCAACCTCGCCGGCGTCCCCGCCGAGATCGAGAAGATCGTCTTCCCGGTGTCGATCTACGACGCCGAGAACCGCCAGCAGTCGTTCGGCCAGGTGCGCAACGCGTTCATCCGCGTGGTGAACCAGGCCGGCGAGGCGGAGATCGCCCGTTACGACCTCTCCGAGGACGCGTCCACCGAGACCGCCATGGTCTTCGGTGAGCTGTACCGCAACGGGGCGGAGTGGAAGTTCCGGGCCATCGGCCAGGGCTACGCCTCCGGCCTGCGCGGCATCGCCCAGGACTTCGGCGTGAACGTCTGAGTCACCGCTCCGTCCGAGGCGAACGGCCTCGATCGTCCGGCGCCGCACGGTTTACGTGCGGCGCCGGACGCGCAGTAACCCAAGAACATCACCCGGGGAGGGGACCATCACCATGGGCGTCACTCTTGCCAAGGGGGGCAATGTCTCCCTGTCCAAGGCCGCACCGAACCTCACGCAGGTGCTGGTCGGTCTCGGCTGGGACGCGCGTTCCACCACCGGAGCACCCTTCGACCTCGACGCCAGCGCACTGGTGTGCGGCGGGGGCCGGGTGCTCGGTGACGAGTGGTTCGTCTTCTACAACCAGCTCAAGAGCCCGGACGGCTCCGTCGAGCACACCGGCGACAATCTGACCGGCGAGGGCGACGGCGACGACGAGTCGCTGCTCATCGACCTCCCCAAGGTGCCCGCCCACTGCGACAAGATCGTCTTCCCGGTCTCGATCCACCTGGCGGACGAGCGCGGCCAGACCTTCGGCCAGGTCAGCAACGCCTTCATTCGAGTGGTCAACCAGGCCGACGGCCAGGAACTCGCCCGCTACGACCTCAGTGAGGACGCCTCCACGGAGACCGCGATGATCTTCGGCGAGCTCTACCGCTACCAGGGCGAGTGGAAGTTCCGTGCGGTGGGACAGGGGTACGCGTCGGGACTCCGCGGCATCGCTCTAGACTTCGGAGTCAACGTTTCGTAAAGCCGAGTACGGCGCGGGGGAGCCCCGTACACACACGATTGGGTAGCCAGTGCTTCTGAAAACCTTCGGCTGGTCGTTCGCGGTCACCGCGCTCGGCCTGGTCGCGGCGGTCTTCTACGGGGGGTGGACCGCCTTCGGGCTCGTGGCGATCCTCTCCATCATGGAGATCTCGCTGTCCTTCGACAACGCGGTGGTCAACGCCGGAATCCTGAAGAAGATGAATGCCTTCTGGCAGAAGATCTTCCTCACCGTCGGCATCCTGATCGCCGTCTTCGGCATGCGCCTGGTCTTCCCGGTCGTGATCGTGGCCATCAGCGCCCAGCTCGGGCCGATCGAGGCCGTCGACCTCGCGCTCACCGACAAGGACCGCTACCAGGAGCTGGTCACCGACGCCCACCCGTCGATCGCCGCCTTCGGTGGCATGTTCCTGCTGATGATCTTCCTCGACTTCATCTTCGAGGACCGGGACATCAAGTGGCTCGCCTGGCTGGAGCGGCCGCTGGCCAAGCTCGGCAAGGTCGACATGCTGTCGGTCTGCATCGCCCTGATCGTGCTGCTCATCACCTCGATGACCTTCGCGACCCAGGCCCACCTGCACGCCGGGCACGCCGACAAGGCGGAGACGGTGCTGATCTCCGGCGTCGCGGGTCTGATCACCTACCTGATCGTCGGCGGTCTCTCCGGTTACTTCGAGGACAAGCTCGAAGAGGAGGAGGAGCGGGAGCACGAGGCCGAGGAGGAGGCCGCGCGCAGCGGCAAGCCCAAGTCGGCGGTCGCGCTGGCCGGCAAGGCCGCGTTCTTCATGTTCCTCTACCTGGAGGTCCTGGACGCGTCGTTCTCCTTCGACGGCGTCATCGGCGCCTTCGCCATCACCAACGACATCGTCCTGATGGCCCTCGGCCTCGGCATCGGCGCCATGTACGTCCGGTCCCTGACCGTCTACCTGGTCCGCGAGGGCACCCTCGACGACTACGTCTACCTGGAGCACGGCGCCCACTACGCCATCGGCGCCCTGGCCGTCATCCTCCTCGTCACCATCCAGTACGAGATCAACGAGTTCATCACCGGTCTCGTCGGCGTGGTCCTGATCGGCTGGTCCTTCTGGTCCTCCGTGCGCCGCAACAAGCGGCTCGCCGCGGCCGGGGGAGCGGGCGACGGAGAGAAGGCGGAGGTCTCCTCCGGGGTGTGAACCCCTGACGATCCCGGGCCCGTGCGCCCCCGGTGCGCCTGCGCCACCGGTGTGAACACGGCCCGGACGAGGAACGCTCTGTGCGGGGCGGCCGACGAGGACGACTCCTCGGGGCCGCCCCGTCGGCGGTGAAGGGAACGTGGGGGCGGGAATGGGCTTCTTGGACGGGCTGTGGCGCGGCCGCGAGAGCGATTTCGACTCGGGCAGCGCGGCCACCAACTCCATCGAGCTGACCAAACGGCACAGCCAGGTCTCCCTGACCAAACAGGGCGCGGCCACGGGGCACCTGCGCATCAACCTCAGCTGGCGGATGCGGACGTCGGACATCATGGGCAACCAGCGCGAGAGCCTGCTGCGGCACCCCTTCAAGGCGCTCAAGCCCCCCGAGGTCGTGGGCCACAGCCAGAGCATGGTCAACGTCGACCTCGACCTCGGCTGCCTCTACGAACTGCAGGACGGCACCCGGGGCGTCGTCCAGCCGCTCGGCGGCTATCTCGGCGACGTCAACGCCCCGCCGTACGTCAAGCTCAGCGGCGACGACCGGTTCGGCTCGGCGTCCGGCGAGACGATCTACGTCAACCTCGACCACCGGGACGCCATCAAACGGCTGCTGCTCTTCGCCTACATCTACGACCAGACGCCGGCCTTCGACCGTACGCACGCCATCGTCACGCTGTACCCGAGCAACGGGCCGCGCATCGAGATAGGCCTCGACGAACGCCATCCGCAGGCCCGCTCCTGCGCCGTGGTGATGATCGAGAACGTCAAGGGCGAGATCATGGTCCGCCGCGAGGTGAAGTTCGTCTACGGCTTCCAGGGAGAGCTGGACCGGCTCTACGGGTGGGGGCTGCAGTGGGGGCGGGGCTACAAGACCAAGGTCCAGCGATGAGCGCGGCTCACCGGCCGATGAACTGCGGCCCCTGCGGCGGCAGCCGGAAGTCCGGGTCGGGCGCCGCGGTCACCGGAAGCGGATAGCCGTAGCCGGACTGCGCCCCGGCCGCCCCCGCGGTAGCGGGTGGGGCCTGCGGGTAGCCGTAGTCGGGGCGCGCGGCGGGCTGCGGGTAGCCGTAGGCCGGCTGCGTCGTCGGCGGCTGCTGCGGATAGCCGTACGCGGGCTGGGCCGGCACCCCGGCCGGCTGCTCCGGCGGCAGCGGGTAGGAGACCTCCGACGTGGACGGGACCGGCAGCGGCTGCACGGTCGTCGGCTCCTCGGGGCCGACCGCCGGCCGGTCGGGCGCGGACGGCGTGGGCGCGGACGGTTCCGGCGAGGAGGCCGCCGCCGGCTCCTGCGTCGCCTCGGACTCGTCCACGGAGATGCCGAAGTCGGTCGCCAGGCCCTTCAGCCCGTTGGAGTAGCCCTCGCCGAGCGCCCGGAACTTCCAGCCCTCCCCGCGCCGGTACAGCTCCCCGCAGATCAGCGCCGTCTCCTGGCCCGTCTCCGGCTTGACGTCGAAGTACGCCAGCGGCTGCCCGTCGGCGTCCGTGGCGTCGTACAGCAGGATGCGCAGCTCCCGTACCCGGTCGAAGGCCACGCCGTCCGCCGAGGCGACCAGCAGGATCCGGCCCACCGACGGCTCGACGCCGGAGAGGTCTGTCTGGATCGTGTCGGTCAGGCCTTCGGGGACCCGCTTCTTGCCGAGCCGCCAGACCTGCCCGGACGGATGCCGGGGCTGGTTGTAGAAGACGAAGTCCTCGTCGGAACGCACACGGTCGTCGGGGCCCAGCAGCAACGCGGAGGCGTCGACGTCGGGGACCCCCTGCCCGGGTGACCAGCGCAGCACGGCGCGTACCGTGGTGGCTTGGAGCGGGACGTTCGACCCCTTCAGCATCGCGTGCGTCATGCCGTCATCCTGCCCTCTCGGTCCTGCTCACGACAACGCGGGGGCGGGTACTCGGGGCGTGTCCACGCGGCCCCGGTCGCCCGCCGCCGACATGACGGGGTTACCTGGAATTCATGCCCGGTGGGAACCACCGACATGGATACCTACGTACTATTACCGGCCACCTTGAACTGTTGTCAGGTCGCCCAGATACCGCGGGGGAGTATTTATGCGTCATTTCGGGCACATTGCCCCTGAGGTGCGTGAGCGCCTCTTCCACCGGGAGCCCTGCGCGTTCACCGCGGACTCTCCGGCCCGGCTGCTGTCCGCGGCCCTGGGCGCCACGCTCTACAGCCCGGCCACCCGGCCGAAGCTCGCCGACGACGTCCTCAAGCAGGGCGCGCGCGGGGTGGTGTCGATGGTGCTGTGCCTGGAGGACTCGATCGACGACGCCGACGTGGCGGCCGGCGAGGAGAACCTCGTACGGCAGTTCACGGACCTGGCGAACCGCCCCGACGTGGACGTGCCGCTGCTGTTCGTCCGGGTCCGCACCCCCGGTCAGATCCCCGACCTCGTGCGGCGCTTCGGACCGGCGGTGCGGCTGCTGTCCGGGTTCGTGCTGCCCAAGTTCACCGAGGAACGCGGCGTGCCCTTCCTGGAGGCGCTCACCGCGGCCGAGGCGGCGAGCGGCCGGCGCCTGTTCGCCATGCCGGTGCTGGAGTCGCCCGAGCTGCTGTACCGCGAGTCGCGCGTGCAGACGCTGGAGGGCATCTTCCGCGCGGTCGACAAGTACCGCGACCGGGTGCTCGCCCTGCGCCTCGGCGTGACCGACTTCTGCTCCTCCTACGGGCTGCGCCGGGCCCCCGACATGACGGCGTACGACGTCCAGATCGTCGCCTCGGTGATCGCCGACGTGGTGAACATGCTCGCCCGGGCCGACGGCACCGGATTCACCGTGACCGGACCGGTGTGGGAGTACTTCCGGGTCCAGGAGAGGATGTTCAAACCGCAACTGCGGCAGAGCCCGTTCCTGGAGGTGCAGGCCGTGGAGCTGCGCCAGAAGCTGATCGAGCACTCCATGGACGGCCTGCTGCGGGAGATCTCCCTGGACCAGGCCAACGGCCTGCTCGGCAAGACCTGCATCCACCCCTCGCACGTGCTGCCGGTGCACGCCCTGTCCGTGGTCAGCCGCGAGGAGTTCAGCGACGCCCAGGACATCCTGCGGCCCGAGCGCGGCGGCGGAGGCGTGCTGAGGTCGGCGTACACGAACAAGATGAACGAGGTGAAGCCGCACCGCGCCTGGGCCGAGCGGACCCTGCTGCGCGCCGAGGTCTTCGGCGTGGCCAACGAGGACATCGGCTTCGTGGAGCTCCTAGCAGCCGGCCTCTCCGACTGAACCCGTCCGACCGAACGCAAGGAACCGATGAACGACGCAGTGGACCACGGGAGGCACGAGCACATGGGCGAGAGGGCGCGTGCCGGGGAGCACGCGGGCGTCTGGTCCGGCAGCTGGGTCGCGGAGCGGCTCGGCGTCGAACTCGCGGGCGACGACGCCCTCACCGGCATGCTGGGACTCGCCCTGCGCCGCAACCCCAAGCGCGCCCATCTGCTCGTGTCCCACGTGCTCGGCAAGCACGTCCCGCAGTCCCCGTCCGTCGTGTACGGCCACGGTGTCGCCCTCGGGCGGCGCGTCCGCGACCTGCTGGGCGCCGAGGAGGCCGGCCGGGCCGTCGTCCTCGGCTACGCGGAGACCGCCACCGGACTGGGCCACTCGGTCGCCGACGGCCTGGGCTCCGCCCCGTACCTGCACTCCACCCGCCGTCCGGTCACCGGCGTCGCCCGCGCGGGCGGCTTCGAGGAGTCCCACTCGCACGCCACCTCCCACCTGCTGCTCCCCGAGGACCCGGCGCTGCTGGCGGGTGACGGGCCGCTGGTCCTGGTCGACGACGAGTTCTCCACGGGGAACACGGTGCTGAACACCGTGCGCGATCTCCATGAGCGGTATCCGCGGGGGTGGTACGTGGTGGTCGCCCTGGTGGACATGCGGTCCGCGGCGGACGTGGGGCGGCTCGAGGACTTCGCCCGGGAGATCGGCGCGCGGGTGGATCTCGTGACGGCGGCCTCGGGGACGGTGCGGTTGCCGGAAGGGGTGCTGGAGAAGGGGCAGGCACTGGTGGCGCGGTACGAGGCGGAAGACGCCGGGGCCGGTGGCCCGTCGTCCGCGGCGCCGTCGGGGCCGGTCGCGCAGTCGCCCGACCACCCGCACACGCCGGATCACCGCGCCCGCCCCCACGCCACCCCCGTGGACCTGTGCTGGCCCCCCGGCCTCCCCGACGGCGGCCGGCACGGCTTCACCCCCGCCCACCGTGTCCGCCTCGAATCCGCCCTCCCGGGGATGGCCGCCCGGATCGCGCGGGCGCTGCCCGCCGGCGTCCGCCGCGTGCTCGTCCTCGGCTTCGAGGAGCTGATGTACGCCCCGCTGCGCCTGGCCGTCGAGCTGGAGCGGACCACCGGAGTCGAGGTGCGCTACTCCACCACCACCCGCTCGCCCGTCCTCGCGGTCGACGACCCCGGGTACGCGATACGCACCCGCCTGGTCTTCCCCGCGCACGACGACCCCGCCGACGGCCCCGGCGAGCGCTACGCCTACAACGTCGCGGGCGGCGGCTTCGACGCCGTCGTCGCCGTCGTCGACTCGGCCGCCGACACCCCCGCGCTGCACGCGCCCGGCGGACTGACGGCCCGGCTCGCCGCGCACGTCCCGCACGTCCTGCTCGCGGTCGTCCCGTCCTACGTGCCCGGGTCAGCCGACTCCCCGCACGCCCCCGAAAGGCCCCCGATGCTGCCCGAGCCCCTGCGTGGCCCCGCCTTCTCCTCGTACGCCCCCGACGAGGTCGGCTGGCTGCTCCAGGACCTCTCGGAGGTGACGCTGGAGGCACCGACCGAGGAGCGCGAGGAGGCCATCCAGCGGGGCGGCGCCCACTACGCGGAGTCGCTGCCCGTCGAGTACCAGCCCAGCGAGCAGTACCAGGAACTGTTCCACGCCGCGCTCAGGGCGTCCGCGGCACGCCTCGCGCGAGCCGTCGGCGCGGTCACCGAGATCGTGCTGACCGAGCGGTCGCCGCGCCCCGTCCTGGTCTCCCTCGCCCGCGCGGGCACCCCGGTCGGCATCCTGATGCGCCGCTGGGCGCAGTACCGGCACGGCCTCGACCTGCCGCACTACGCCGTGTCGATCGTCCGGGGCCGCGGCATCGACGCCAACGCGCTGCGCCGGCTGGCCGCCGACCACGACCCGGCCGACGTCGTCTTCGTCGACGGCTGGACCGGCAAGGGCGCCATCACCCGCGAACTGGCCGCCGCCCTGCGCGACTTCGAGGTCTCCGACGGCATCAGCGGCTTCGACCCGGAGATCGCCGTCCTCGCCGACCCCGGCTCCTGCGTACGCACCTACGGCACCCGCGACGACTTCCTCATCCCGTCCGCCTGCCTCAACTCCACCGTCTCCGGCCTGATATCCCGCACCGTGCTCCGCGCCGACCTGGTCGGCCCGCACGACTACCACGGCGCGAAGTTCTACCGCGAACTCGCCGGCGCCGACCTGTCGGTGGCCTTCCTGGACGCCGTCTCCGCCCGCTTCCCGGAGGTCGCGGACACCGTCGACGCCCAGGTCAAGGAACTTCTCGCCGCCGACCGCACCCCCACCTGGGAGGGCTGGGCCGCCGTCGAGCGCATCAGCGAGGAGTACGGCATCCACGACGTCAACCTCGTCAAGCCCGGCGTCGGCGAGACCACCCGCGTGATGCTGCGCCGGGTGCCCTGGAAGGTGCTGGCCCGGGCCGGTGCGGGCGCCGACCTGGACCATGTGCGGCTGCTGGCCGAGCAGCGGGGCGTGCCCGTGGAGGAGGTCGACGGCCTGCCCTACACCTGCGTCGGGCTGATCCACCCGAAGTACACGCGCGGCGCGACCGGCGCCGACGGCAGGGCGGTGACGCGCTGATGCCGGTGCTCGTCGCGAGCGACCTCGACCGCACGCTCATCTACTCCGCCGCCGCGCTGGGGCTGACCATGCCCGACGCGCGGGCGCCCCGGCTGCTGTGCGTGGAGGTCTACGAGAGCAAGCCCCTGTCCTACATGACCGAGACGGCCGCCGGACTGCTGACCGAGCTCGGCGGCACCGCCGTCTTCGTGCCGACCACCACCCGCACCCGCGAGCAGTACCGGCGCATCAGCCTCCCCGGCCCCCCGCCGGAGTACGCGATCTGCGCCAACGGCGGCCACCTGCTGGTCGACGGCGTCACCGACCCCGACTGGCACGCGCGGGTGACCGCGCGGCTGGCCGACGAGTGCGCCTCGCTGGACGAGGTCCGCGACCACCTCATGCGCACCGCCGACCCGGTGTGGGTGCGCAAGCAGCGGGTGGCCGAGGACCTGTTCGCCTACCTCGTCGTCGAGCGGGAGCTGCTGCCCGAGGACTGGGTGAAGGAGCTCGCCGTCTGGGCCGAGAACCGCGGCTGGACCGTGTCCCTCCAGGGCCGCAAGATCTACACCGTGCCCAAGCCGCTGACCAAGAGCGCCGCCGTGCGCGAGGTCGCCCGCCGCACCGGCGCCGATCTCACGCTGGCCGCCGGCGACTCCCTCCTCGACGCCGACCTGCTGCTGGCCGCGGACCGGGGCTGGCGTCCCGGCCACGGCGAGCTGGCCGACTCCGGCTGGGCGGCACCGGCGATCGAGGCCCTGCCCGAGCGGGGGGTGCTGGCGGGGGAGCGGATCCTGCGGGAGTTCCTCACGGCGGCGGACAGGCCCTAGCGGCCGCCGCGCCCGGCACCGTTCACCGCCGGTCCGCCTTGCGGCGGCTGCCGCGGCCCGGGCGCAGCAGCCGCAGGAGCACGAAGGCCACCACGGCCAGCGCGGCGGCGGCGAGCACGACCTTGGAGTACGCGGACACGACCGTGCTCACCTGGTGCCAGTTGTCGCCGAGGAAGTAGCCGGCCAGCACGAAGGCGGTGTTCCAGATGGCGCTGCCCGCGGTGGTCAGCGCCGTGAACACCGGCAGGGGCATGCGCTCCACGCCCGCCGGGACGGAGATCAGGCTGCGGAAGACGGGGAGCATCCGGCCGAAGAACACGGCCTTGGTGCCGTGCCGGCGGAACCACTCCTCCGTGCGCTCGATGTCCGAGACCTTCACCAGCGGCAGCCGGGCCGCCACGGCGATCGTCCGCTCCCGGCCGAGGAGCGCCCCGATGCCGTACAGCGCGAGGGCGCCCACGACCGAACCGGCGATGGTCCACACGAGTGCGGCGACCAGGTTCATGCTGCCGGTGCTGGCCGCGAAGCCCGCCAGCGGCAGGATGACCTCGCTCGGGATCGGCGGGAAGAGGTTCTCCAGGGCGACGGCCAGCCCGGCCCCGGGCGCGCCGAGGGCGTCCATCAGGTCGCTGATCCACTGGGGCGCGCCGCCCGTCGCCTCCGCCGCGATGACTGCCATGTCTCCACGCTAGGCGGGCGAACCTGAAGAGATCCTGAGCAGCCGGGGCGGCCCTGGGCGCGCCCCGGCGTCACCGGTCAGCCGCAGCAGCCCCCGCCGCAGCAGCCGCCACCGCCTCCGCCGCCCGCGCGGGGCGCCGGGGCGGGTGCGGAGGCCGAGCCGCCGACGGCGACCGTCGACAGCAGCTTCACCGTGTCGTCGTGGCCCGCGGGGCAGGGCGCCGGGGCGGAGGACTCGGCCATGGGACGGCTCAGTTCGAAGGTGTCGCCGCAGCTGCGGCAGCGGTACTCGTAGCGAGGCATGCGCACAGGTTAACCGGCGGCCCCGGACGGCCGGCCCCGGTGGCGGAAGCCGGTCTCAGTGCCCGCTTCCCCGCTCCTCGCGGATGTGCGTCACCACGTCGGCGACCGTCCGGCGGACCGCGTCGGTCTCCGTCAGGAAGTGCCAGTAGTCGGGGTGCCGGCCCTCCAGCGTGGTGATCGCCCGTTCGAGCCGGGCCACGGCGTCGTCCAGGGGGCGCGCGTGCCGCGGGTCGGGGGTGTTGCGGCCCGCCATGGCGAGCCGCTGGGCGTCACGGATCGCGAACCGGGTGCGTTCGATCTCCTGCTGCGGGTCCTTCTGCACGGCGTTGAGCTGCCGCAGCCGGTCACCGGCGGCCGAGACGGCCTCGTCGGTGTTGTTCAGCAGCGCCCGGACCGTCGACAGCAGGGCGGTGGCGTCGGGCCAGCGCTGCTCGTCGCGGGCGCGCTGCGCCTCGGCCAGCCTGGCCTCGGCCTGGTGGACCGTTTCGGCGGCGTGGTCGGGCACGTGCTGGAGGTCCTGCCAGCAGGCGGCCGTGAACCGCCGCCGCAGCTCGCTCAGGACCGGTTCGACCTGCCCGGCGCGGGTGGTCAGGGCCTGGGCGCGGGTGCGCAGGGAGACCAGCCGGTGGTCGGTCTCGGCGGCCCGCTCGGGCAGCCGTTCGGCCTCGGCCCGGACCGCCTCGGCCTCCCGGGTGACCCGGTCGGCCCGCTCCAGGGTCTGGGGCACGCCGTGCTGTCCGGCGCCCTGGTTCAGCCGGGTCAGCTCCGGGCCCAGGGCGGCGAGGCGGGCGGCGAGGTCGTCGGCCTTCAGCCCGGCGCCCCGTACGGCGTCCAGGGCGTCGGAGGCGGCGAGCAGGGCCTGCCGGGCGCGCTCGACGGCGGGGGCGAGCCGGGCCAGCTGGGTCTCGGCCTTGCCGAGCAGCGGGCCGAGTCCTTCGGCGAAGCGGTCCAGTTCCTGCTTGACCCGGCCCAGCTCGTCCGTGGCGGCGGTCAGTTCGGTGCGGGCGCGGGAGGCGGCCGACGCCTCCAGGTCGTCCCGGTCCAGGTCGTGGGCGTCGACGGCGCTGATGTACCGGCCGCTGGCCTCGTCGATGCGCCGGCCCAGCGCCGCGAAGCCGTCGACGGCGCGGCGGGCGGCGGGGGAGGAGTCGACGGCCGCGATCGTCTCTATCGAGATCCGCAGGTCCCGCTGGGCGGTGTCCAGCTCGTAGAAGGCCGCCGCGGCGGCGTCCTTCGCGGCCTGCGCCTCGGCCCGCTGGCTCTCGGCCCGGCCGCCGAACCAGCGCCGGGTGCCGCCGCCGGCGAACGCGGCGGGCAGGGCGAGCGCGGCGAGCAGCGGCAGGCCCAGCAGGGTGAGCGTGTCACGGAGCGGGCCGGGCGGGCGGCTCCTCGGGGCCCGGTGCGGCAGGCGCGGCGCGCGCGGCACCATCGGCGAGTACGGCTGCGATGGTGTCGCCGTCACATCCCTCTCCCGTGTCGTCCGTCCTGCCCGGGTTCATTCTCCCACCCGTAAGAGACGAACACACGGGCCGGTCAGTTCGCGGTTCGGACCGTGACTTTGCCGTCCTGGGTCCGCGCGGTCACCACGTGGGAGCTCGCGTCGTCCCGGGGCACGGACACGTCGACCGCCCCGTCGTCGCTGTCGGCGGACACCTTGTACGTGGCCCGGGGCAGGTCGACGGTGACGGAACCGTCGTCGCTGCGGGTCGCCACCCGGTCGGGGACGGCCCCGAGTTCGAGGCGGACCGAGCCGTCCTCGGTGGTGGCGTCCACGCGGCGCGAGGAGACCTCCGCGCGCAGCGATCCGTCGTCGCTGTGCAGCGCGAGCGGCCCGGTGGAGTCGCTGACGCGCACGGACCCGTCCGCCGTGCGGATGTCCAGCGCGTCCCGGAATCCTCGCGCCCGGACGCTGCCGTCGTCGGTCTTCACCGTGACCGCGATGCCGCGGGGCACCGCCACGCGGTGCTTGGTGGCACAGTCGGCGATCACGCCGGAGCAGTGGGTCCGCAGCTTCAGCCGGTCGCCGTCCATGCTCCAGGTCACCTCGGGCTCCGAGCCGACGACCACCGAGCCCTTGAACCACCGGGTGACCTCGACCGTGCCCGACGCGTGTTCCTCCGCGGCGACGATCTCCAGCGCGGAGTCGTCGGCGTCGATGGTGAGGGTGCTGCCCCGCAGAGCGAAGGACCGGTGGTCGGGGTCCTTGTCCTCGTCGGCGGAGGAGCAGGCGCTGAGCCCCGCGACGAGGACGGCGACGACGCCGGCGGCGGCGAAGGCACGAGCGGTGACGGTACGGGCGGCCATGACGATCTCCCCCTGGGACGGACGACGAGGCACCGCACCGGGAGGCCCGCTCGGCGGGCTCGGCGCGGTGATACTCCTCGACCGTACGGATGCGGGCCCCGCGCGGGGATCCGGGCCGCTCCCGGATACGGGGTGGGGTTAACCCCCGCCCGGGGCGGGCCCGGAACGCGTTTGCCGGACAGTGCCCGGGGCCATGTAGGCTGTCGACTCGTCCTGGGTGCGTAGCTCAGGGGTAGAGCGCCTGCCTTACAAGCAGGATGTCGGCGGTTCGAAACCGTCCGCGCCCACCAGGACCGGCACCAGTGCCGGTCGAGAGGCCCCCGGAGACCGTCCGGGGGCCTCTCGCGTGCGCCTGCCGCTAGGTGTCCTGCCCCGGGCGGTCCTCGTGGGCGTGCTTCAGCTCCGTGCGCGCGACCACCCTGTCGGGGCCGGTGATCTCGGACCAGTAGCGGTGGGTGCTGACGAAGACGGCGAGCTCGCGCTCGCGCTGCCGGAGCTTCTCCACCTCGGCCTGTTCGTCCTCCGACCAGCCGGGCGAGGCGGGGCGCTCGACCTTGCGCCAGCCGTTGTCGTCACTGAAGCCGTCCAGCGGCTCGACGGACCAGGGGAGCCTTTTCAACAGGGCCGACAGCTCGGCCCGGACCTGATGCAGTTCCTCCTGACCGGCGAGGAGATCACTGGGGAAGTCATAGGTCGTAGCCACCCCTCAATGATACGCCTGTTCGAATTTGAGGCGCGCGTTCCCTTCGGTGGTTCACGCGAACGAGTGGCGCGGTGCGCACGCCCCGCGAGCGGGCCTCCGGGTGGAGACTGGAGCCATGTGCCGCAGCATCAAAACGCTTCGCCCGCCCGCGCTGGCCGAGGAGGCCACCGGGGACGAGATCAGGGCCGCTGCCCTGCAGTACGTGCGCAAGGTGTCCGGGTTCCGGGCGCCGGCCGCGCACAACCGGGAGGTCTTCGAACAGGCGGTGGACGCCGTCACCGCGGCCACGGCCGAGCTGCTGGCCGGCCTGGAGGTACGGGGAGGCACCGGCGCACGGCGGGCGAGCTGACGCCGCTGCCGTGACCGGCCGCTCGGGACGCCCGCTACGAGGCCTCGGTGGGCCGTGGCTGGCGGCGCATCAGGTACGCCGCGCCCGCCCCCGCGCCGAACAGGGCGACGAGGGACACGCCCGTCGCCAGCCAGCTCGCGCCGAGCCACTGGCCGCCGAAGTAGCCGAGGGCGACGCTGTACGCGGCCCAGGACAGCCCGGCGAGGGCGGACCAGGGCAGGAACTCGCGGACCCGGCGGTGGGCTGCTCCGGCGACGAGCGAGACGACCGAGCGGCCGGCCGGGGCGAAACGGGCCAGGACGACGAGGGCGCCCCGGGCGCCCCCGCTGCGGGCGAGCGCTCCGCCGAGACGTTGCTGAGCGGTGGTCAGCCGGCGCGACCGGGCGATCGCCCGGTCCAGACGGGCTCCGCCGCGCCAGGCCAGGCGGTACACCACCAGGTCGCCGAGGACGGAGGCGGTCGTCGCGCACAGCAGGAGGACCAGGATGTCGGGGACGTCGTGCGGCACCCGTCCGGCCGCCGCCGCACCCGAGCCCGCGGCCGCCGCCGTGGCCGCCGTGATCACGAGCACGCCGCTCGGCAGCACCGGCAGGAAGACGTCGAGCAGCACCGAGACGACCACCAGCACATAGATCCATGGGCTGCTGACCAGCGCCGCCACATTCCCGAAACCCTCGACCACCACAACTCCCCTGGCTCCCCCGTGGACCGGACCGTGCCGCGATGCGCGGGGAAACGGCAGGAGCGGTCGATGACAGCCATACAGCGTACGCCCGGGGTGTGACACATGGTTCACAGGGGGCTCGCGGGCACGCCACGGAGTGTTCACCCGACCGCCGCACACGCGAGGCGGCGCCCACCCCGTGGGAGGTGGGCGCCGCAGCGGTCGGCTCAGGCCGCGACGGGCGTCTGCTCCGTCGCCTGCTTCTCCGGCCGGGACGTGCGCCGGGCCAGGACCCGGTCCAGGCCGAAGGCGCCGGAGCCGGTGAAGGCCAGCAGCAGGAAGGCCCAGCAGAACATCGCGGAGGCCTCGCCGCCGTTCTCCATCGGCCACAGGGCTCCCGGCTGGTGCACCTTGAAGTAGGCGTACGCCATCGAGCCCGAGGCGATGAGCGCGGCGGCGCGCGTGCCGAGGCCCAGCAGGACGAAGCCGCCGGCGACGAGCTGGATCACGGCGGCGTACCAGCCCGGCCAGGTGCCGGTCTCTATCGTGCCGCCGGTTCCCGAGGCGCCGCCGAGCACGCCGAAGAGGGAGGCGGCGCCGTGGCAGGCGAAGAGCAGGCCGACGACGATGCGGAACAGGCCGAGGGCGTAGGGCTGGGCGCTGTCGAGGCGTCCGGACATGCGGGGGGTGCTCCTTCGGTCGGCCGGTCCGTGGGGGACCGGTGGGGGACGGAACCGAGTGGGCTGCCCACGTTAGGTGTGCCTAAGCAGTACTTGCAAGTTCAACATTTGGCCATGGCCTAACCAGCGGTTGTCGATGTCCCGCGCCCGTCCCGGCTGGTGGGAGCGCTCCCATGGAAGGGAGCGCTCCGCTCCACGTGACCGGTTTCCTACCCCGACCGGCCGGTCGCCTACGCCAGCTCCCTGTCCGTGACCGTCCGCAGCGCCGTCGTCCCGTCGCGCTCGGATCGGGCCTTCTCCAGGCGCAGCCGGGCCGAGCGCCCGCGCAGGGTCAGCGTCATGAGCTGGTTGCCGAACCAGGGGCCGCCGGTCCTGCGCCAGGAGACCGCCGGAGGCGAACAGCGCCCGTGCCGGGCGATGCGCCGCCCGAGGGCGCGCGCCGGGGCGCTCCAGCCGAAGCGGAAGCCGAGCCGCATCGACAGCGGGACGGAGTTGTGCACGGGGGAGCAGGTCAGCTGCACGACCCGGGCGTCGGGGTCCCGGCCCGGCCAGGACGGTTCGGCCACGTAGGCGTGGTGGACGTCCCCCGACAGCACGCTCACCGTCGCCGGTGCCCCCGGTCCCGTCCCGGCGTCGGCGATCAGGCCGGCGAGCGCGTCGAAGGAGGCCGGGAAGGCCGGCCAGTGCTCCAGGTCCGCCCCGCGCCTGATCCGCTCCCCGAGCCGGGCCCAGCGGGCGCCCCGTTCGCCGCCGCACACCGAGGCGTTCCACGTTTCGAGGTCGTGCACGAGATGGGGGAGCAGCCAGGGCAGGGAGGTGCCGATGAGGAGGTGGTCGTAGGGGGCCTCGTCGCCGTCGTCCCGCCCGTCCAGCACCTGCTCGCGCAGCCACGCGGCCTCGCCCGGGTCGAGCATCGAACGCCGGTCCTCGGCCAGGACCCGGGCGGCGCGGGAGTCCACCATCACCAGCCGCACCCGGCCGAAGTCGCGCCGGTAGCTCCAGCGCACGGAGGCCGGGTCGGTGTCGGCCCGCGCGGCGAAGTCGCGCAGCGCGTCGGTGCCGTCGGGGGTGGCGCGGACGGCCGCGTAGAGCGGATCGGCGGCCAGTTCGGCCGGGGAGAGGTTCCCCAGGTGCTGGTAGACCCAGTACGACATCAGGCCGCTCAGGATCCGCTCGCGCCACCAGTCGGTGGCCCGCATGTCGTCGACCCATGCGGCCGAGGTGTTCCAGTCGTCGATCACGTCGTGGTCGTCGAAGACCATGCACGAGGGCACGGTGGACAGCAGCCAGCGCACCTCCGGGTCGCTCCACGACTCGTCGTAGAGCCGGGTGTACTCCGCGTAGTCCGCGACCTGGTCGCCCGGCGGCTCCGCCAGGTCGCGGCGCCCCGCGATCCAGCGGCGGGTCGCGTCGGAGACCTCGTCGGCGTACACCTGGTCCCCGAGCAGCAGCAGCACGTCGGGCCGCGCGCCTGCCGGATCGGCCGCGACGCGGGCCGAGAGGGAGTCCAGGGCGTCCGGGCCCACCGGGTCCTTCCCGCCGGCCGGCGGCGCGGCCCAGCGGCAGGAGCCGAAGACGACGCGCACGCCCTCGTCGCCGGCGGGCGTGGCGATCACCGAGGGCGGGAAGCGGGAGTCCGGCGGCGGCCACACGCGCGCGCCGTCCAGGAGCACCTCGTACTCCGTCGCCGTCCCGGGCGTCAGGCCGGTCACCGGGACCAGGACGTAGTGGTGGCCCGCGATCTGGAAGGTGCGGGCCGTGCCGTTCGCGCCGTCGGCGCAGCGCACCTCGGCCGTGCAGGGACGGCTCGTCTCGGCCCAGATGGTCGCGGACGAGCCGTCGTTGTACCTCAGCAGTGGTCCCAGGCGCAGTCTCGCCATGGCGATCCCCTCCTCCGTCGCCCCGTACGGTACGGAACGACGGAGGGTGGCGGGGAGTGTCCGCGCCGGAGCGGGAGCGACCTCAGCAGCTCGCGAGCTGGTTCTGCAGCGCCGACTTCTCGGCGGAGTCCACGGAGAGGCCGTAGTAGTACTTCACCTGCACCCAGGCGCGCACGTACGTGCACCGGTAGTCGGTGCGGGAGGGCATCCAGGTGGCCGGGTCCTGGTCGCCCTTGGCCTGGTTGACGTTGTCGGTGACGGCGAGGAGCTGCGGGCGGGTCAGGTCGTTGGCGAACGCCTGGCGGCGGGAGGTGGTCCAGCCGCTCGCGCCGGAGTCCCAGGCCTCGGCGAGCGGCACGAGGTGGTCGATGTCCAGGTCGGAGGCGGCGGTCCAGGTGGCGCCGTCGTAGGGGGAGTACCAGCTGCCCGAGGTGGCGGCGCAGGCGGAGTCGGTGACGACGCCCGAGCCGTCGCGCTTGAGGACCGTCTCGCGGGTGTTGCAGGTGCCCGACTGGGTGATCCAGTGCGGGAAGAGGTCGCGGTTGTAGCCGGTGCGGTTCTCGGTGGCCACGGTGAGGGAGGCGAGGTAGGAGCGGGCGGTGGTGGCGCTCACCGGGGTGGGCAGCGCGGCGGAGGCGGCCGGGCCGTTGAACAGCCCGGCGGAGGCTATGAGGCCGGTGAGCGCGGCGAGCGTGGCGAGACGTCGACGCGCGTAGAACTTGGGCATGCGAACTCCCTGGGAGGGTGGGGGTCTTGGGCGCGAGCGAGGGAATGCTCGCGACGCCGCATGGCGCACAGATGTGCGGCCGGTAAGAAGCTAGTGACGTGTGCATGGCACGTCTATAAGCGCGACGGGACTTTCGCCCCTGGGGGCCCGGCCGGGGGGTCGCGTACTATGGGCGGCGCAGAAGGGGAGTAGCTCTTCGCCGGACCGTCGACATACTGCTCAGCTCGTCTGAGCCGGCGCCCGGAGGCGGACCTCGTTCACGGGGCCGCCAGCGAGACCTTCGGCAAGCAGTGCACGCCCGCGCCGTACGGCGGGGGCGACCGTGTGCTGCCGTGCCGAGGTGTCGTTCGCGCAGGACCAGCACTCTCGGCGGGGCGGCCCCGACCGATAGAGGATTCCTTGATCAGCCTGACCGTGACGGCGCTCGTCTTCGGCGTCGTCTTCCTCGCCGAACTGCCGGACAAGACCGCGCTCGCCGGTCTCGTCCTCGGCACCCGCTACCGCGCGTCGTACGTCTTCGCCGGCGTCGCCGCCGCATTCCTGCTGCACGTCGTGCTCGCGGTCGCGGCCGGCAGCGTGCTGACCCTGCTGCCGCAGCAGATCGTGCACGCGCTGACGGGTGTGCTGTTCCTGGGCGGCGCCGCGGTGCTGCTGATGAAGAAGGACGACGAGGACGAGGAGATCCGCAAGCCCGAGGACCAGTCCTTCTGGAAGGTCGCCGGGGCGGGCTTCATGCTCATCCTGGTCGCCGAGTTCGGCGACCTCACGCAGATCATGACGGCGAACCTCGCGGCCCGCTACGACGACCCGATCTCCGTCGGCCTGGGCGCGGTGCTCGCGCTGTGGGCGGTGGCCGGGCTCGGCATCGTCGGCGGGAAGGCCCTGATGAAGCGGGTGCCGCTGGCGCTGATCACCAAGGTCGCGGCGCTGCTGATGATCGGCCTCGGCGTGTGGAGCCTGTGGGAGGCGGTCGCCGGCTGAGCGGCGGCGCGCGGTGCGCTGCGCTGCTGTGCGCTGCCGTGCGGGCGAACGGGGGGTGAACGTTCGTCCGGGCGGTGGCGCGATCCCCCCGCTGTTTTGTACCGTAGAGAAACAAAGTGGCTCCCGCCCGTTTTCCCTGACCGGCGGGCGGGGCCGCCTTGTTCCCTCCCCGCGCCTTGGAGTCTGCCGATGACGGCCACCACCACTGTTCTTCCCGCCCGTGCCCTGCTGCTCGACATGGACGGCACCCTGGTCAACTCGGACGCCGCCGTCGAGCGCGTGTGGCGGCGCTGGGCCGACCGGCACGGACTGGACGGCGACGAGGTCATGAAGGTCGTCCACGGGCGGCAGGGGTACGCCTCGATGGCGCTGCTGCTGCCGGACCGGCCGATGGAGCAGAACCACGCGGACAACGCGCGGATGCTCGCCGAGGAGACCGCCGACACCGAGGGCGTCGTGGAGATCGCCGGGGCGCGGGAGTTCCTCGCCTCGCTGCGGGGGCTGCCGCACGCGCTGGTGACCTCCGCGGACGTCGCGCTGTCCACGGCGCGGATGGCTGCCGCGGGGCTGGCGCTGCCGGACGTGCGGGTGACCGCGGAGTCGGTCGGCGCGAGCAAGCCCGACCCGGAGGGGTTCCTCAAGGGCGCGGCCGAACTGGGCGTCGCCCCGGCGGACTGCATCGTCTTCGAGGACTCCGGGGCGGGGATCACGGCGGCGCGGGCGGCGGGGATGCGGGTCGTGGGGGTCGGGCCGCGGGCCGGTGTGCACAGGCCGGATGTGGTGGTGGGGGATCTGACGGAGGTCCGGGTGGAGGCCGACGGGCGTGGGGGACTGCGGCTGCACGTGGGCTGACGCCACCGGCCGGCGCGGAGGCGGCCTGGGGCGCGCGGTGCGGTGCCGACGTGGGCGCGGGTCACGTGCCCGTGGTGCCCGGTGTGGGTGCGGTGCGGTGCGGGGCGGGGCTCGCGGGTCGGGTGGGTGGCCCGGCGTTGGCGGGGTGCCGCCGCGCCCACCCGTGCCGCCCTTGGCGGCACGATTGCCCGCGGCTGAGCGGGTGACGGCCCGCGGTTGGGCCGGTCGAGGCCCACGGCCGGGCGGGTCCAGGCCTGAGGGGGTGATGGCCCCCTGGGTCGGTCGAGGGCTGTGGCCGGGCGGGGTCCGGGTCGTGGCCGGGCGGGGCCAGGCCCGTGGCTGGGTGGGGGGAGATTCGCGGCTGGGCGGGTGAAGGCCCGCGGTTGGGTCGGTCGAGGCCCACGGCCGGGCGGGTCCGGGCCCGTGGCTGGGCGGGTGATGGCCCGCTGGGTCGGTCGAGGGCCGTGGCCGGGCGGGTCCGGGTCGTGGCCGGGCGGGGCCAGGCCCGTGGCTGGGTGGGGGGAGATTCGCGGCTGAGCGGGTGACGGCCCGCGGTTGGGCCGGTCGAGGCCCACGGGCGGGCGGGTCCAGGCCTGAGGGGGTGATGGCCCGCTGGGTCGGTCGAGGGCCGTGGCCGGGCGGGTCCGGGTCGTGGCCGGGCGGGGCCAGGCCCGTGGCTGTGGGTGGGGGAGATTCGCGGTCGGGCGGGTGAAGGGCCCGCGAGGGTGGGGTTGTCGTGGCCGGCGTCAGGGCTGGCGGGTTTCTGATTCCAGCATGTGGCGGGTGGTCTCGCCGTAGACCCCGAGTTCGTCGGTGCGGATGCCGCGGGCCCACTGGTAGGTGCGGACCGAGTCCTCCACCTGGTGGTTGTAGTTGCCGTTGATGTCGCCCGTGTACAGGTGCAGCTGGGCCAGGCGCTGCTGGAGTTCCGTGACCTCGGCGCCGCGGTCGCCGCGGTGCAGGGTGCCGCCGCCGTCGTAGGGGTCGTCGTCCTCCCCGTCGCCCTCGGGGGCCAGGGCCGGTGCGCTCGGCGTGGTCGCGGTCGGCTCCGGCGACCGGGACGGCGCCGGTGACGTGCTCGACGCCGACGGGGACGGTGAGGACGACGTCGAGGACGAGGGCGAGGACGAGGGACTCGCGCTCGCCGACGCGGACGGGGACGCGGTGGCCGGTTCGGACGGCGTGGCGCTCGGCTCCGGTGTCGTCGACGACGCGGGGACCGACGGGGCCGGCACGCTCGCCCGGACCTCGTCCGGCAGGGCGTCGTCCCGCGACGGCGACTCGTAGGAGAACAGCCCGCTCGCGTACCCGGCCGCCCCCACCACGACCACGACCGCCCCGGCGGCGCTGAGCAGCACGCCCCGCCGACGCCCGCGCGGCCGGCGGCCGGCGGTGCCGTCCGGCACGGGCTCCAGGGGGGCCGTCGTGTCGAACAGGCGCAGGTCCTGGTCGCTGGGCGCACCGGCCGAGGGCGCCAGCGGCGTGGGCAGCACGGAGGTCGCCTCCGTGGCCGGGGGGACGGCGGACGCCCCGGCGTCGACGGTGCGCAGCGTCATGGTGGCGTCCGGGTCCGCCGCCCGCGGGGCCGGCTCCGGGGGCGCCGTGGGCTCACCGGCGCCGTCCAGCTCGACGTACGGCCGTATCCGCAGCGGATCGAAGTCCTCCGCGGCCGCCGCCTGCGCCGCGCGCTCGTCGCGCAGGGCGTCGGCCGCGCGGGACCCGCACGCGCAGGACGGCGTGTTGTCCGCTTCCCTGGGTGCTCCGCACTCCGGGCACGGATGCTCCGGGGGCCGCCCCTGCGGCCCCCGCGGCTCCTGCGACGGCTTCTGCTGCTGCTCCACGCTCGTCCCTCCCCTCGCGACTCCCCTCGCGACCTCCAGAGATTATGCAGATCTTCTCCACAGTCGCGCGCGCACGCCCCCGGAACACCCGCATCCCGCAGGACTGAACAGGCCATAACCGGTCACACCGATCAGGATGGAGTGTGGGTGGCGGCACCCCTGACACAGCGCCGGGAGGTCTTCGATGGCAGCGGATGTGCGCGAAGTGACGGAGCCGGTACGGCCGGAGGACCGCGAAGAGGTCCCCGGCAGCGTCCTGGTCCCGATCGGGGCCCTGCTCCTCGGCATGCTGCTCGCCGCCCTCGACCAGACCATCGTGTCGACGGCGCTGCCCACCATCGTCAGCGACCTGGGCGGTCTTGAGCACCTGTCCTGGGTGGTCACCGCGTACCTGCTGGCCGCGACCGCCGCGACCCCGCTGTGGGGCAAGCTCGGCGACCAGTACGGCCGCAAGCGGCTGTTCCAGACGGCGATCGGGATCTTCCTGGTCGGTTCCGCGCTGTGCGGCGTCGCGCAGAGCATGCCCGAGCTGATCGCCTTCCGCGCCTTGCAGGGCCTGGGCGGCGGCGGGCTGATGGTGCTGTCGATGGCGATCGTCGGCGACCTGGTCTCCCCTCGTGAACGCGGCCGCTACCAGGGCCTGTTCGGCGCGGTGTTCGGCGCGACCAGCGTGCTCGGGCCGCTGCTCGGCGGGGTCTTCACCGAGCATCTGAACTGGCGCTGGGTCTTCTACATCAACCTGCCCGTCGGCGTCGTCGCGCTCGCCGTGATCGCCGCGGTCCTGCACATCCCGCACCGGGCGGCCCGGCACGTCATCGACTACCTGGGCACCCTGCTCATCGCCTCCGTCGCCACCTGCCTGGTGCTGGTCGCCTCGCTCGGCGGCACGACCTGGGCGTGGGCTTCACCGCAGATCATCGGCCTGGCGGTGCTGGCCGCCGTCCTGGCCGCCGTCTTCGTGGCGGTGGAGCGCAAGGCCGCCGAGCCCGTCCTGCCGCTCAAGCTCTTCCGCGTCCGCACCTTCACGCTCTCCGCCGTCATCAGCTTCGTCGTCGGCTTCGCGATGTTCGGCGCGATGACCTACCTGCCCACGTTCCTCCAGGTCGTGCAGGGTGTCAGCCCGACCATGTCCGGTGTGCACATGCTGCCGATGGTGGTCGGCGTCCTGCTGGCCTCGACCGGATCCGGGCAGATCGTCAGCCGTACCGGCCGCTGGAAGGTCTTCCCCGTCGCGGGCACCGCCGTCACCACCTTCGGCCTGCTCCTGCTGCACCGGCTCGACGAGAACAGCTCGACCGCCGAGATGAGCGTCTACTTCTTCGTCTTCGGCGTGGGCCTCGGCCTGGTGATGCAGGTCCTCGTCCTCATCGTGCAGAACGCCGTCCCCTACGAGGACCTGGGCGTCGCCACCTCCGGCGCCACCTTCTTCCGCTCCATCGGCGCGGCCTTCGGCGTCGCCATCTTCGGCACGGTCTTCGCGAGCCGCCTCGGCGACAAGCTCACCGACGCCTTCCGCGGCGCGCAGCTGCCGCCAGGCTTCTCCACGGACTCGCTCAAGGCCGACCCGCGCGGCATCGGCGCTCTGCCCCCCGCCCTGCGCCCGGAGGCCCTGCACGCCTACGCGTCCGCCATCACCGACGTCTTCCTGTACGCCGCCCCCGTCGCCCTGCTCGGCTTCGCGCTGGCCTGGTTCCTGAAGGAGGACCGGCTGCGCGGCTCGGTCACGGCGCCCGACGGCACCCAGACCTTCGCCAGCAACCCGGTCGAACGGTCCTCGCACGACGAGGTGTGCCGCGCGCTGTCGGTGCTCGGCACCCGCGAGGGCCGCCGGGAGATCTACCGGCGGATCACCGAACGGGCGGGCTACGACCTGCTGCCGGCGGCGAGCTGGATGCTGCTGCGGGTCAGGAAGTACGGCCGGGTGGAGCCGGCCGTGCTCGCCGAGCGCAGCCCCGTTCCGCTGGCCGCCGTCATGGCGGCCGCCCGCCAGGTGGAGGAGCGGCACCTCGCCGTCCGTGAGGGCCCCGACCTGGTCCTGACCGACCGGGGCCGCGAGGCCGCCGAGCACCTGGCGAAGGCCCGCGAGGACTCCCTGGCCGAGCTGCTGGGCGACTGGTGGGGGCCGGACCGCCCGACCGACCTGGTGCGGCTGGTGAAGGAGCTCAGCGGTGAGCTGTGCGGCTCGGAGCGGGAACGCCCGCACGACCAGCGCACCCTGACCCGGACCGCCTGAGCCCCGTCAGACGGCGGCCCGGGCCAGCGGCTTGGTGAACCAGTGCTCGGCGTACGGGTCGTCCTTGTACGCCTCGGTCTCCGTGTAGCCGAGCCGCGCGTACAGAGCACGGGCCTCGACGAGGTCGCCGCGCGTGTCGAGGACGATCCGGGCGGCCCCGAGCTCCCGTGCGGCCTCCTCGGCGGCCCCGACGAGCAGCGCGGCACCGCCCCGGCCGCGCAGGCCCTCCCGCAGGAACACTCGGGTCAGCTCGGCGGTCGTGCCGTCCCGCAGCCGTACGCCCGCGGTGCCGGCCGGCTCACCGGCGTACCGCGCCACCAGCAGCCGGCCCCGCGGCGGGGCCAGGTCGGCGCCGGACTGCGCGGCGATCTCCCGTTCCAGCTCGGCCGGGTCGGTGCGCCGGCCCTCGTGCAGCAGGTACCAGCGGTCGCTGACCTCCGTGTAGTACGCGCGCCACAGGGCGGCGGCGACGGGGGAGTCGTACGGTTCCGGGGCGACGGTCCAGGTCATGACCGGCATTGTCCGGACCGCCCGGCCCGGTGCGCGAGCGTATTTTCCCACCGTCGCGCCGCCGGCGCTTCCCGTGCGCCGTTTGAGGGGACCCTGCGCGGCAACACGGAGTGCGAACCGGCCGCTCGGAGAGCCGGTTGGGCCGAGAACCCGGAAGGCACACATGTCCACAGGCGTGATCGTTGCTCTGATCGTGGTCGTGGCGGCCGTGCTCGTCGTCGCGGCCGTCCTGGCCTCGCGCGCGCGGGGCTCCCACGGCGGAAACCTGAAGCGGCGCTTCGGGCCGGAGTACGACCGGGCCGTGGCCCGGCACGACGGCGACACCAAGGCCGCCGAGCGTGAACTGGCCGAGCGTGTCGAACGGCACGGGTCGCTGCGCACGAGGCAGCTGGACGCGGCCGAGCGCGAGCGGTTCGAGGCGCGCTGGACGGCCGCGCAGGAGCGCTTCGTCGACTCCCCGCGCGAGGCGGTCGCGGAGGCGGACCGGCTGATCGCCGAGGTGGCCGGCGCCCGCGGCTTCCCGGACGGCGGGCAGTACGAGGAGCAGCTCGCCGCGCTGTCCGTGCACCACGCCCACCACGTCGAGGGCTACCGGCGCGTGCACCGCGTGACCCACGCCCGCGTGGACGGCGCGCAGGACAGCGGTGCGGGTACGGAGGAGATGCGCGCGTCCCTCGTCGAGGCGCGTGCCCTGTTCGAGGACCTGGTGCGCCCGGCCCGCCATGACGGCGGCCGGCACCGGACCGAGGTGGAGGGCGACCGGCCCGCACCCGCCCGGGCGAACCACGCCTGGTCGTTCAGCAAGCGCCAGCCGAAGGAGAGTTGAGCCACATGTCCGACGTGACCCGGCAGCCCGGCGGCAGCCCCGCCGAACGAGACGCGCAGACCCCCGACGCCCGCGGCGAGACCGCCCTGGGCACGGGCCCGGCGAGCGGCACCCACGCCGGCCACCGCGCCGGCCCGGCAGATATCGACCCGGCACCCGGCGCGCGCACCGGCCACGACGCCGGTCCGGCGGGCGGCGCCACCAGCCCGGCGCCCGGCGCGCGAGCCGACCATGGCGTCGGCACCCGCGACGACGTGACCCCCGGCCTGCGGACCGACGCGACCGGCACCGGCACCCGTACGGGCACCGGCAACGCCACCGGCGCCGGTACCCGCGCCGAAGGCGCCGCCGGCACGCACGGGCTGCTGCCGCACGAGGAGTGCGACAGGCTCGGGCAGCGGCTCCAGCACGCCGTGGCGGAGTTCGTCGACGCCCCGCGGGCTTCCGTCGAGGAGGCCGACCGCGTCCTGGAGGAACTCGCCGCCCGCTTCGCGGACGCCGTCGCGCACCGCCGCCGCACCCTGCGCACCTCCTGGCAGGAGACCGGCGAGCAGACCCGCGCGACGAGCACCGACACCGAACAGCTCCGCCTGGCCCTGCGGGACTACCGCGAGCTGGCCGACCGGCTCATGCACGTGTGACGCGCAGGCGTCACCGCTCCGCCCGGCGCTCCCGCCACTGTCGTACGACCTCTTCGACGTCGTAGGGCTTCTTGCCCAGCGGGGGCCCGGGCGGCGGCTTGAACATGACGTCGCGGATCTTGACGTTGATCTGCTCGACGATCCTGCGGGCGGCCCCCTCCGTCGGGGCGTCCAACGCCGCCGCGAGCGCGTCCTCCGCCTCCTTGCGCAGGGCCAGCGTCGGCGGCAGCACGGAGAGACCCTCGCGGGCCATCTTCCGCTTGACCCACCACAGTTCGTCGTACGTGCTCTCCACGTCGCTCGGGAGGGGCTTGCCCGCCCCCGGCAACCGGTCGAACTCCCCGCGCGCGTCCGCGTCGCGGATCTGCTTGTCGACCCAGGACTCGAAGTCGACGCCAGGTGGCTTTCGCTCGGTCATGACCCCATTGTGCCGGACACCACACCACCGGCCGATCTATCATGCGGCGGCGACAAGCCAACGCCCAGCCGGGACGTCTCGAAGGAGCGCACGTGCTCGAACTGACCATGGCCGCCGTCACCGCGGCGGACGCGGGCGCCACCGCCGGCATGCAGATGGCCGACGCGCCCAGCGAGCCGGGCGCGGTGCTGCGGGTGGGCCGGGACAGGTCCGTGTGCCGGCTGTCGACGCCGGACGACTGGCTGTTCGTCTCCCGGGTCCACCTGGAGTTCCGGTGCGGTCCCGACGGCACCTGGCAGCTGAGCTGGCTGCGCGGCTCGCAGCCGGACCCGTCCTCGGAGGTCCGGCTCACCGTCGGCGCGCACACGCAGGCCCTCGTCTACGGCGGCACCGTGCCGCTGCCCAGGGGCGGCAGCGGCGAGATCGTCGTCCAGGACCGCACCGAGCCGCGCAGCGTCAACGTCGGCTTCTACCACGAGGTGTGAGCCGGCGCCCGGCCGCGCTCAGGCCAGTACGCGGGCCAGCGCGAAGCCGTCGTAGCCCTTGCTGCCGACCGTCTGGACCGCGGTGCCGCTGAGCCGCGGATGGCTGCCGATCAGCTCGATGGCGGCGCGGGTGCCGCGCACGTCCTCGGCGTCGCTGCCGGCGTCGGCCACGCGTCCGCCGCGGACCACGTTGTCGAGGACGATCAGGCTGCCGGTGCTGGTGAGCCGCAGCGCCCACTCCAGGTAGTGCGGGTTGTTGCCCTTGTCGGCGTCGATGAAGACCAGGTCGAAGGGGGGCGGGTTGTCGTCGGCGAGCTTCGGCAGCGACTCCAGCGCCGGGCCCACGCGCACGTCGACGACGGACTCCAGGCCGGCACGGGCGATGTTGCGGACGGCGACCTCGGCGTGCCGGGCGCTGTACTCCAGGGTGACGAGGCGGCCGTCGGCGGGCAGGGCGCGGGCCAGCCAGATGGTGCTGTAGCCGCCGAGGGTGCCGATCTCCAGGATGGTGCGGGCGCCCTGGACCTGGGCGAGGAGATGCAGGAGCTTGCCCTGGGTGGCGGTGACGGCCACCGGCGGCAGCCCGGCGGCGTCGCTCTCCCGCAGGGCGGCCTCCAGGGCGTCGTCCCCCGGGGCGAGGTGGCTGGTGAAGTAGGCGTCGACGTCGTCCCAGAGCCGTGAGTCGCTCATGCCGGGGAGGCCTCCCGTACGCGTGGTTAGCACTTCTAAATAGATGCGCTAACGAATATAGACGCGCGGGGAGGCCGCGTGGCGGAGTTGCCCGAGGTCCCCGCGGGCGTGTCTCCGCTCTCGCGCGTCCCGCCCGGCCGGACGCCGTCACGCCCGTCCTCGTGCCCCCGTCGGCGGGCGGGCCGGCACGTCCGCTCGGGTGCGCCCTCGTCGGCGGGGCGAAGCGGGGCGGGCTTTCCGGTCGTGCCGGGCTCGAGGCGGCCTCGGGCGTCGCCCCGGTGTCCCCGTCGGCAGGGCGGGTCCCCGGCAGGGCGAGTCGCGCCCGCCGCCGTGTCCTGCCCGGCCCCGCGTGGCCACGCCCGCCCCGGTGCGACCCCGTCGGGCGGGCCGGCGGGCCGGGGTCTCCAGTCGTGCCGGGCTCGCGGTCTTGGGCGTGTACGCACGTCCGGGTGTCCGGGGCAGGTCCTCGGCAGGGTGGGTCGTGCCCGCTGTCGTGTGCTGCCAGGCCCCGCGTGGTCACGCCCGCCCCGGTGCGACCCCGTCGGGCGGGCCGGGGTTTCCGGTCGTGCCGGGCTCGCGGTCTTGGGCGTGTACGCACGTCCGGGTGTCCGGGGCAGGTCCTCGGCAGGGTGGGTCGCACCCGCCGTCGTGTCCCGTTGGGCCCCGCCCGCCCTGGCGAGTCCCCGTCTGCGGCGCGGGCCCCGGGGGCGGGTCGCCGGGCGTCGGGAGCATCGCGGCCCGCGCGTCCGCGGCAGGGAGCAGGTGCCGGGCGTGCCCCCGGCCCGGCAGGGGCGACGCCGGGGGCCTCCGGCCCGCGTGCCGCCCCGCAGGGCTCAGGTGCGTTCGACCGCCGGTGCCGAGCCCGGCAGCGGGCGTCCGGCCGACTCCGTCATGAACCACACCGCCGCGCCGCCGATCACGGCCGCGGCCATCATGTAGTAGGCGGGCATCATCATGTTGCCCGTCGCCCCGATCAGCGCCGTCACCACCAGCGGCGTCGTGCCGCCGAAGAGGGACACGGAGACGTTGAAGCCGATCGACAGCGAGCCGTAGCGCACCCGCGTCGGGAACAGCGCGGGCAGGGCGGACGGCATCGACGCGGTGAAGCAGACCAGCAGCAGGCCCAGCGCGGCCATGCCGAGCCCCACGGCGAGCAGGCTGCCCTGGCGGATCAGCAGCAGCGCCGGGACGGAGAGGAGGAGGAAGCCGGCGCAGCCCGCCGCGATCACCGGCCGGCGCCCGACCCGGTCGGTCAGCGCGCCCGCGAACGGCTGCACGATCATCATCAGCGCCATCACGGCCAGCACGACCAGCAGCCCGTGCGTCTCGTCGTACTTCAGCTCGCTCGTCAGGTAGCTCGGCATGTACGACAGCAGCATGTAGTCGGTGACGTTGAAGACCAGCACCAGGCCGACGCACAGCAGCAGCGTCTTCCACTGCCCCGTGATCATGTCCCGCAGGGGCACGCGGGGCCGCGCGGCCTCCGCCTTCTCGACCTCGGCGGCGAACGCCGGGGTCTCCTCCAGCCGCATCCGCAGATACAGCCCGATGATGCCCATCGGCCCGGCGATCAGGAACGGGATGCGCCAGCCCCAGGACGTGAGGTCGCCGTCGGACAGCAGTGCCGTCATCAGGGTCACCAGCCCCGCGCCGCCGATGTAGCCGGCGAGCGTGCCGAACTCCAGCCAGCTCCCCAGGAACCCGCGCTTCTTGTCCGGCGCGTACTCGGCGATGAAGGTGGACGCGCCCGCGTACTCACCGCCGGTCGAGAAGCCCTGCACGAGCCGGGCCACCAGCAGCAGCACCGGCGCCCACACGCCGATCGTCGCGTACGACGGGATCAGCCCGATGGCGAACGTGCCCGCCGCCATCATGATCATCGTGACGGCGAGGACCTTCTGCCGTCCGACCCGGTCGCCGAGCGGGCCGAAGACCATGCCGCCGAGCGGCCGGACCAGGAACGCCGCGGCGAAGGCGCCGAACGTGGAGAGCAGCTGGGCGGTCGGGTTGCCCGAGGGGAAGAAGACCTTGCCGAGCGTGACGGCGATGTAGCTGTAGACGCCGAAGTCGAACCACTCCATGGCGTTGCCGAGTGCCGCCGCCTTCACGGCGCGCCTGACGAGGGCGGGGTCGGTGGCGGTGACGCCTGCGCCGGAGGGTGACGCGCCGGAACGGGCCGGCTTCTCGAGGGACGGGGGGGATGCGACGGTGGCAGCCGACAAAACTCCGCTCGCCTACCTTTCGACGGGGACAGGGACACCGCGGCCCGCACGGCGGCACTGTCGCCGGGCCGGAAGGGACCCGCGGCAACGCGCCACAGGCCGAAAAGCGACCATAGGCGGTGGTGTGCCGCTTACGCCCGGTAAGCTGTTCGTTGCTCACTGCATCAATATGACGTGCACGCAGGGACGTCTCTTCGGTACGGAGCGCGTCCTGAGCCCCTGACCTGTGATCCTTCTCGCTCCGACCGGAGTGGGGAGGGGCCCCGGGACGGTGGCGAGAGGCACCCCGAGCACGACCGGACTATCGTCATGCGGACAAAAGGCGGCCACAAGGCAGGCCGATGGCGGTGGCGGTCAGGCGGAACGGGGGTTGCCTGCGTCTCCCCCAGGGGGCGGTGCGAGCCTCATAGGGTTCGCAAGGACAGCACCGCGCACACGGGCGCGCGGACGAGCGGGGCGGGAGGCCGCGGGGCGTGGCGAATGCGGAGCACAGTGGGCGACCGGCGGAGGCTTTCGGAGCACCGGCCGTCGCAGCGACCAGAGCACGGCTGCGCGCGGCGCGGCTGGGACTGTGGCTGGTCGCCGCCATCCTCGCCGTACGCCAGCTGGCCGCGGTCCTCGGCACCCCGCGCGGGGAACGGCTGACGGACCTGGAGACCTGGGTCGGGGAGCACGGGGTCCTGCACGTGGAGGGCTCGCTGTACGACTCCACGCAGTTCACCGGCACCCCCTTCGTCGGCCTCGTCCTCAAACCCTTCACCCGCGCCGCCGAGCAGGCCCTCGGCTGGGGCTGGACCTTCGGCTCGCTGCTGCTGGTCGTGGCCCTCGGCCTGGTCGCCGCCCGCGCCCTGCCCAAGCCGGTGGGCCGCCGTACGGCGCTGCTGGCGGCGCCCGTCGCCGTGAGCCTGCTGATGCTCTCGCTGCCCGTGCGCAACGCATTGTGGCTCGGGCAGACCAGCATCCTCCCCGTCCTGCTCGTCCTGCTGGGCTGCTTCGCCGTCCGCGGTGTGCACGGCGAACGCGTCGGCGGCGCGCTGATCGGTGTCGCCGCCGCCTTCCAGCCGACCGTGCTCCTGTTCGTGCCCCTGCTGTGGTTCACCGACCGCAGACGGGCCGCCGTCTCCACGGCCGTCGGCTTCGCCGCCTGCACGGCGATCGCCTGGGCGGCGATGGCGCAGGACTCCTACACCTACTGGGTGCACCACCTGGCGGGCGTGGGTCTCGGCGGTGCGGCCGACGACCTCGCCAACCAGTCCCTGCACGGCGCCCTGCTGCGGCTCGGTCTCTCCGGCCCCCTGGAGATCGCCCTCTTCCTCGTCCTCGGCGCGGCCGTCGCGGTCCTCGCCCTGCGCCGCGCCGTGCGCTACGCCCGCGACGGTCAGCTCCTGCTCGCCGTCGCCGTCACCGGCTGCGCGGCGGTCGCCGTGTCGCCGACCACCTGGCAGCACCAGCTGCTGTGGGTGCTGCTCGCGGTCGTCGGCCGGGTGGGCAAGCGCGCCTCCGACCGGTACGTGTGGCCGGTCGCCGTCGTCCTGGTGATGACGCTGCCCGCGAAGATGATGCTGCCGAACATGGCGGCCCTGTTCCCGCTGCGGGACAACGTCGTGCTGCTCGCGGCGCTGGCCGCGGCCGTCGCCGTGCCGTTCCTGCCCCGCACCTCGCCGTACTACGACTCCCCGGTCCCGACGAGCTACGCGGCGCCGGTCCCCACCCGCTTCCAGCACATCCCCCTGCTGCCCTTCCTGCGCCGGGTCCTCACCCGCCCCAACCTCCTGCTGGAGCTTCTCCTCATCCGGGTCACCTACGCCGCCTATTCCAAGGTCCGGCTCGCGGCGACCGGCGGAAGCAACTCGGCCGGCCGGGAGCGGGCGGAGGAGCACGGCCACCAGATCCTCGACCTGGAACGTTTCCTGCACCTCGACATCGAGCACGCGATCAACCACGCCGTGGTGAAGGTCGGCTGGCTGCGGGACTTCTTCGACTTCTACTACACGTCGTTCCACTTCTTCGTCCCGCTGACCGTGCTCGGCGTCCTGTACTGGCGCCGCCCGGTGGACTACCGCTGGGCCCGCGCCTCCCTCGGCTTCGCCACCCTGCTGGCCCTGGTCGGCTTCTGGCTGTACCCGCTGGCCCCGCCGCGGCTGATGCCGGGCCTCGGGATCATCGACACGGTGCACGGCGTGCAGGACTTCTCCAAGCCCGACTACGGCACGCTGACGGCCCTCACCAACCAGTACGCGGCGATGCCGTCGCTGCACTTCGGCTGGTCGCTGTGGTGCGGCCTGGCGATCGCGATCATCGCCCCGAAGATGTGGATGAAGGCCCTCGGCCTGCTGCACCCGCTCTTCACGGTCTCGGCGATCGTGGCGACCGGCAACCACTGGGTGCTGGACGCGGTGGGCGGCGCGCTCGTGGTGGGCGGGGGCTTCGGGCTGACGTACCTGTTCCAGGGCCCCCGGGCCCGGACGGTGACGGCCGCGGCGCAGGCGCCGGTCACTCCCTCCCGTCCGGCGGCCGACGAGGTCAGCAGCGGTCCGGCGCCGTCGGCGAAGGAAGGTACGCCGAGCTGATCCGGTACTCGCCCGCCGCCGGGACGGTCAGCCGCGTGAACTCGCCGTCCCGGGACAGGCACCCGCCGTCGGCCCGCAGCCACGGCGACCAGGCGACCCGTACGGTGACCGGGCCCGGCCGCTCCGCGCGCAGCACCAGGTCGACGCCGCTGGTCGTCACGACGGTGCCGGGCGCGGACACGAGCGGTACGGCGTCCCGGACCCGGTAGACCCGCCAGTGCTCGTCCTGCCAGACCGGCTCCAGCCACCCAGGCCGCAGCTCCGGGTCCCGCACGAGCGCCGCCTCGGCCTCGGCCGGGCCGTCCGGCCTGCCGAGCGGCAGGACGACGAAGCCGACGGCCCAGCGATCCAGCCAGGCCCGGTAGGTGGCCGCGGAGAAGCTGCCGTCGTAGAAGAGGCGGCCGCGCTCCACGTCGAGCTGCCGGTTCCAGCCGCGGGCCATGTTGATGTGCGGGGCGAGCCGGGCGGCCTCGCGGTGGTTGCGGGCCGGCACCACCTCGACCCGCGTGCGGTCGGCGCCGAGCCCGTCCAGCGCCCGCACGAGCCCGCCCGTCTCGGCGGCCCAGGCGGGCACCGCGGTCGACACCCGCAGATCGTCCACGGTCTTCTTCCCCACCCACCCGACGGAGTAGACGAGCGCGACGACCAGGAGAGCGCTCGTGACGCGTCGCCGCCGGGGCGCGGTGATCAGGGCGGCGAGCAGCGCGGCGGGCGCGAACAGTTCGACGAAACGCTCGACGTTCGTCCCGACGGGCGAGGCGATGAGGTACGTCAGCACCGTCCCGACCGCGTACACGGCCCCGCTCCACCGCGCCACCCGCCAGGCGCGCGGCGCCAGCACGGTGACGGCCAGCCCGAGCGCGACGGGCGGCCAGATCCGGTCCGCCGGCATCGGCTGCTCCCCGGTGAAGGGGAAGAACAGCGTGGTCAGCCCGACGACGGCGGCGGGGGGTATGAGCAGGACCAGGGCCCGACCCCAGTCCCGTACCAGCAGGAAGCCGGCCCCGACCACGGCCAGGAACAGCCCGGCCACCGGGGACGCCATGGTGGCGAGCGCGGCGTAGGCGGCGGCGAGGGCGAGCCGCCGCTCACGGACCAGGGGCACGCAGGCGGCCAGCCCGAAGGCGACGCCCAGGGCGAAGGTGGTCCGCCCCGAGGCGACGTTGCACCACAGCGCGAGCGAGGCCAGCAGCGCGGGCCACAGCGGCCGGCGCACCCCCGCCCGCCTGATCAGCACGGCCGCCAGCCAGGTGGCGGTCAGCCCGGACGCCACGGTGACCGTGCGCACACCGAGTGCGGCCATCAAGTACGGGGATATCAGGCTGTAGTTGGCGGTGTGCATTCCGCCGTACCAGAACAGTCCGTACGCCGATCCGCCGTGCCGCGCCGCGAAGTCCGCCCACGCTTGCTGGGCGGCGAGGTCACCGCCGCCGGTGGCGAGGAAAGCCCACCACAGCCCGTACAGGGGCAGGGTGGGCAGCGTGGCGAGCAGCGGGACGCGATGCCGGTGCCAGAAGGCACGCGGCGCGTCGTCCGGGCGTCTGTCCGACCGCTGGTCGGGCCGGGAGACGGTGAGATCGGCAGGGACCACGGTCGGGGTTTCCGTTCGGCTTCGTCAGGGGTGCCCGGTGTGGACACACGTGCGAAGACGATAAATCGAACAGAAACGTTGACCTGACCCAGGTCCGGGTCATCCGTCCGTTGCGGAGGCCCAGTCGAGGAAGGTGGCGAAGGCGGCGGGGGCGAGGGCCAGGACGGGACCTGCCGGGTCCTTGGAGTCGCGGACGGCTACGGAGGAGGGCAGTTCGGCGACTTCGACGCAGTTCCCGCCCTGGTCGCTGCTGTAGCTGGACTTACGCCAGTGGATCCCCGTCAGAGTCGGTTTGCTCCCCATAGCGTCCTTCCATCAAGCGCCGGATCAGCTCCGCCGATTCCCTGAGGGAGAGCGCGGATGCCTGGAGATGATCGTATCGGAGTGAGCAGTTTTTGACGGTGTCCGGGTTGGCCGTCGGATGCCCACTTCCGTATCCCTCGGTGTAGACAATGGCTGGGTCGCTCGCGAAGCGGTAGAGGTCGAATGAGCCTGTGAGCCCCGCATGTGCTCCCGCCGAGAACGGCAGTACCTGGATGTTGACCCGCGGGCTGCTCTCGAAGGCCAACAGGTGGGCCAGTTGCTCCCGCATGACGCATCGACCGCCGATCTCCTGGCGCAGCGCGGCCTCGCTGAGCACGGCCCAGAAGACCGGCGGCTCCTCCTTTTCGAAGATGGCCTGGCGGGCGATCCGGACGGCGGTGCGGTCGTCGAGGTTGCTCCGGTCCAGCGCGCCCAGAACGGCACGCGCGTACGCCTTGGTCTGCAGGAGACCGTGGACCATGTGCGTCTCGAACGAGTAGATCTCGGTGGCCCTCGCCTGCAACTCGGCCACTTGTTGGAACCAGGCCGGTTGCTGGCTGCGCATCACCAGCGTCACCAGCCGGGACAGTAACCCGCCCGTCCCCAGTGCCGCGTCCACCCGTTCGCTGAACTCCGGCGTCGGCAGCTTCCGCGCGGTCTCGATCTGGCCGACCAGGGAGCCCGTGTAGTTCACGATGTCGCCGAGCTGCCGTTGGGTCAGGCCGGCTGCCTCGCGGTAGCGGCGCAATTCGAAGCCGTAGTAGTCGAGCGGTGAGGCACCCGGGTCGAGGATGTTGACGTGGGGCACGCAGAGGCCCCTCTCGCGCAACTCGGCCCACTGCGGGACCGGTTGTATTCGTCCGGTAGCCCACGGTAGTCGTCCGACGTCAGGCTCGTGCCGTGAACGACTACTTTCCCCCGACCCTCATGGGTCACTGCCCGGACCAGTACACGATGCGCTTCACCGCCGGCGCGCACTCGGCCCGGCACGTCCGGCGGATCGTCCGCTCCTACCTGACCGAGTGGGATCTCGCCGGACTGACCGACGCGGTGGAACTGGGCGTGACGGAGCTGCTGGCCAACGTCGTACGCCATGTCCCGGACCGCCGCTGCACGCTGCTGTTGCTGCGGCGGGCGGACGGGGCCGGCGTCCGGGTGGAGGTGACGGACGGCAGTCCGCGGCGTCCGCGCCTGGCCGACGAGGTGCCCGACGACGCCGAGGGCGGGCGCGGGCTGGTGCTGCTGGACGCGGTGGCCGACAAGTGGGGCGTGGGGCCGGGTCCGGGGCGGGGCAAGACTGTGTGGTTCGAGTGTGAGGGGGCATCCCCCGCTCGCGGAGCGGGGGATGCCCGGTGATCACACCGAGGCGGTGTGACCGGTGATCGGGCAGGTGCCTGCCGCTGCCGTCGCGGTGAAGCCGGCGGTTCTGGCGACGGGCGCCGTGCCGCCGATCTGCTGGAGGATCTCGTCGGAGAGGAGGTCCTCCTTGCCCTTGAGGGCGTCGGCGACCTTGAGGTCGGTGTTGAAGACCATCTCGGCGGCGACGTTGTCCTGGACGATGCGGGCCAGGTTGTCCAGGGCCACGGCGATCGGGTCCGACGGGGTCTCCACGGTCGGCAGGTCGATCAGGTGGGTGTCCACCTTCGCCTGGTTCATGGTGCGGCGGATGATGATGGACGCCTGGTTCAGCTCGGCCGTGGTCCAGATGGAGAGCACCGTGACGTAGAGGTTGCTCCACGCCGCTTCGCCGATGAGGGTGCGCCACCGCTTCATGAGGCCCTCGATGCCGGTGATCTGCGCGGTGGCGGCGAAGGTCATGTTGACGCGGATGGACGGGTAGACCGTGGCGGCGAACCGGTTGAACGACACCATGTCGAACGCCTGGGCCTTGACGGACGCGTCGATGAACTTGACGGCCTCGCTGAGGATCTTGTCGCAGGAGTTCTCGAGGTCCAGGGGGAGGTTCGCGGTGCCGAGCTTGGTGTACGCCGTCTGGAGCGTGGTCCGGAAGGCGTTCAGCGGGGTGATCCAGCCCTTGTCGCCCGGTGCCCTGGTGACGACCATGTCGAGGTCGTGCGGGTCGATGCGGTCCGCGTTGGGGATGTTGGGGACCTGGTCGCTGAGGTAGGAGGCGAGGATCGAGAAGAGGCCCAGGGGAACGTGGGCGATCGACTTGGCCAGTTCGAAGTACTCCGGAACCGGGTCGACGGTCTCGACCTGTTGGCCGTTGTTGATGAGGGTGAAGCGTCCGCCGACCGCGTTGTTCGAGACGACGACGACCGGGCTGAGCTGAGTGGTCAGTTCGCTCTTGAGCGTCGCGTAGTTGGCGCGCATCCTCGCGTTGACGGCGCGTATCGCGTCGCGTGCGGCCTTCTCGTCGGTCGCGGTGGTGCCTGTGGTGGCCGCCGAGGCGGTGGAGGCGGTCTGGCCCGTGAGTAACGTCGCCGCCCCGACGGCCGACGCGGTGCCCAGAAATCCTCTACGTGTTGCCATGCCCCGTTTTCCTGCTTTCTTGGGTGAGTGAAAGTGCCTTGTGGCGTGGGGGGGGAACAGCGTGGGGGGAGTTCAGGGTGGGGGGAGGTGGGGGGAAGTCTCAGGCCAGGGACTTCTGCGACGGGACCACGACTCCGTAGAGATCCTGGACCGTGGCGAGAGCGGCCTCGTGGACCTGCTGCGCGGGAATGCCGTTCGGGTTGCCCTTCAGGGGCAGCGGCCGGGTCGCGGAGGCGTCGGCCACCACGGTCGGCTTGTTGCCGTTGAGGAAGGCACCCTGGGTGGTGAACAGCGTGCACATGTTGGTCATGAAGCCCGCGATGATGACGTTCTCGCGGCCGGCCTTCTTCACCTGCGCGGCGAGATCGGTGCCGTGGAAGCCGTTCGGGACGCTCTTCTCGACGACGGGCTCACCCTTGGCCGGCTTGAGCGCCGGGATGATCTGGCCCGCCTTCGACTTCAGGTCGTAGCCCTTGTCGACGATGTGGATGACCGGCGTGCCCGCCGCACGGGCCCGCTTCAGGAGAGCCGCGGCGTTGTCCACCGCCGGCTTCCAGCCGTCCAGCTCCATCACACCCTCGGTGTAGGTGTTCTGGTAGTCGACGAGGATGAGCGTCGCGTCGGAGAGCGTGGCCGGGGTCTCGTCCAGGCCGTTGAGCTTGCGCAGCGTCGTGGTGTCCTTCGCGACGTTCGCCGCCGCGGTGGTGGCGGAGGCCGACGGCTCGCCCTGGGGGGAGGCGGCCTCGGACTCGCCGCCGCACGCGGTGGCGGTGACGGCGAGGAGCGCGGCGGCGCCGAGCGCGACGGCCGGGCGGAGCAGCTTCATCAGGCGATCTCCTTCTGCGACGGAACGACGACCCCGTACAGGTCGGCGATGGTGGCGAGGGCGCCGTAGTGCACCTGGCGGGCGTCCACCTCGGTGCCCGCGACGGGCAGGGCACGGGTGGCGCTGGCGTCGGCCACCACGGTGGGGCGGTTGCCGCGCAGGAAGGCACCCTGGGCGGTGAAGGCCACGCACATGTGCGTCATGAAGCCGGCGATGACGACGTCGCTGTTGCCGGCCGCGTCGACGTGCTGGTCGAGGTCCGTGCCGACGAAGGCGTTCGGCACCTTCTTGACGACGACGGGCTCGCCGTCCACCGGCGCGACGCTCGGGTGGATCTGCCCGATCTCGGCCCGGATGTCGTACGGCGTGCCCTCGCCGCCGTCGTTGACGACGTGGATGACCTTCGTGCCTGCCTCGCGGGCCCGGGCCAGCAGCTCGGCCGCGGCGTCGAGCGCCTCCCGCCAGCCGTCCAGTTCCATGACGCCGGTCGTGTAGGTGTTCTGGTAGTCGACGAGGATCAGCGTGGACTCGGCGAGCTTCGCCGGGGTCTCGTCGAAGCCGTTGAGCTCGCGCAGCGTCGTTCTGGGCATGGGGGAACCACCTGAATTCGCCTGTAGGGGGAGGCAGTTCACCGGTGCGGTGACCTGCGCCTATGACGCTATTGCCACCGGCCCGTGTCGGCAATGTCATCTAACATGCAGATACCGACATGGCAGTTGCCGAGCGTGGGGGGTTCCATGAGCATCGTCGGACGACTGATCGTCATCGTCCTCTTCCAGGACGTCGACCTGCTCGACGTCACCGGACCACCGGAGGTGTTCTCCCTCGCGCGCCGCGAGACGGACGAGGCGGCGGGCTACGACGTCGTCCTCGCCGCGGAGACCATGGACCCGGTCACCACCGGTGCCGGGGTCCGGGTCCTGCCCGACACCACCTTCGACGCACTGGCCACGAAGAGCATCGACACCCTGATCGTGCCCGGCGCCGTCCAGGTGGACGACGACCGCCGCGTGCACCCGCTCACCGACCCCGCCGTGGTGGAACGGGTGCGGCAACTCGCCGGCCACACCCGGCGGGTCACCTCCGTCTGCGTCGGGGCGCACATCCTCGCCGCCGCCGGACTCCTCGACGGCAAGCGCGCCACCACCCACTGGTCGACCGCGCAGCAGCTCGCCGCCGACCATCCGGCGATCGAGGTCGACGCCGACCCGATCTTCATCCGCGAAGGCGACGTGTGGACCGGCGCGGGGATCAGCGCCTGCCTCGACCTGTCGCTCGCGCTCATCGCCGACGACCTCGGCGAGGCCGTCGCGCTGCGCGTGGCCCGGCAGCTCGTCATGTACCTGAAACGGCCCAGCGGGCAGAGTCAGTTCAGCGTTCCCCTGGAGCAGGTCTCCGCGACCCGGCGCATCGAGGACCTCCGCCACCACATCATGCGCCACATCGCCGAACCCCTCACGGTCGCGGACCTCGCCGCGTGCGCCCACGTCAGCGACCGGCAGCTCACCCGGATCTTCAAGAACGAACTCGGTACGACCCCGCACGCCTACATCGAGTCCGCCCGCGTCGAGGTGGCACGCCACCAGCTCGAATCCACCGACGCCACCCTGGAACGGGTCGCCTCCGCCTGCGGATTCGGCACCGTCGACACCCTGGTCAGGGCCTTCCGCCGCCGGCTCGACACGACTCCGACCGAGTACCGGCGCCGGTTCCGGACGGGGGCGGCGCAGGTGCGCTGACGCCGGTCCGCCGGCCCGTCCGGACGCACGAAGGCGGCGGCCCCGGGGATCGGGGGGCCGCCGCCTTCGGTCTGTGGGGGCCGGTGTCAGTACCAGCCGTTGGCCTGCCAGAAGCTCCAGGCGTCGCAGGCGCCGCCGTAGCGGTCCTTCATGTAGTCCAGGCCCCACTTGATCTGCGTGGCCGGGTTGGTCTTCCAGTCGGAGCCGGCCGAGGCCATCTTCGAGCCCGGCAGGGCCTGCACCAGGCCGTAGGCGCCGCTGGAGGCGTTGGTGGCGTTGACGTTCCAGTCGCTCTCGTGGTCGACGATCTTCGAGAAGCACTGGTACTCGGCCGAGTCACCGATCATCTTCTTCGCGGTCGCCTGCGCCGAGGAGGCCGGCGTCGCGGCCTGGGCGGGCGCGGCGGCGATCAGCGTGCCGCAGGTGGCCGCGGCCAGGGCGGCACCCGCGAGGGCCTTCTTCGGGCTGGCGACGGTGCGGAGGAGGGAGGCGGCGGTCAACAGGGTGCCTTTCTTCGGGGACAGGGGCGTCGGCGCAGCCCGGCCGCGTGGTGCGCGGCGGGGGCATGCGTCGGCGCCGCGACCCGTGAGGGCGTCGGCGCCTGGCGACCGCTCCAGAGAAACAGGCGGGGAGCGCGTCCGCAATCACCCCTTTTACTAGTGGTGGTCGCACAGGAGAAGAAGGTCCTCCGTGTGACCTGGGCCGCAAAGCGCA
Organism: Streptomyces flaveolus; assembly: GCF_014648815.1. Lineage (GTDB taxonomy): Bacteria > Actinomycetota > Actinomycetes > Streptomycetales > Streptomycetaceae > Streptomyces > Streptomyces flaveolus. Next base: position 264,704 of record NZ_BMRV01000001.1, read on the forward strand.
GGTCAGACGGGGTGGGAGAGCGCGTCCGGTGGCACGGTCCGGCTACTAACCCGCCTAGGAGAGGACCAAGGGCCTGTGGGGTGCTTCACCTCGGCGGCGCGTCGAACGTGACCGGCGTCTCGAAGGCCGCCCTGCGGGTGGCACGGCGCAGCGCCTTCAGGACGGGCGTGCCGAGCGCGAGGGTGAGCACGACCGTCATCGCGGCGCGGCCTCCGTCCCAGCCGAGGGACGTGGCCAGGCAGTAGGCGACGAAACGGGCCAGGTTGTCGGGGACCGACGCGTCCGGGTCGAAGGCGATGTTCGAGGCGAGCGTGTTCATGAACGTCCAGCCCGCCAGGTTCATCACCGTGCCGTAGGCGAACGCGGCCAGGAACCCGTACCCGGCGAGCAGCAGCAGCTCCGCCCGGCCGCGCAGCCGGTCGGGGAAGGGCAGCAGGCCCGCACCCATCGTGAACCAGCCCATCGACAGCATCTGGAACGGCATCCACGGCCCCACCCCGCCCGTGAGCAGCGCGGACGCGAACATCGTGACCGAGCCGAGGACGAAGCCGAAGCCCGGGCCGAGGACCCGGCCGCTGAGGACCATCAGGAAGAACATCGGTTCCAGACCGGCCGTCCCGGCGCCGATGGGGCGCAGTGCCGCGCCCGCCGCCGCCAGCACGCCGAGCATCGCCACGGCCTTGGGGCCGAGGCCCGACTCCGAGATCGTCGCCGCCACCACCGCCACCAGCAGCACCAGCACGCCCGCGAACAGCCACGGGGCGTCCTGGGCGTGGGCGTTCACCGAGGCGTCCGGCGGGGCGAGGAAGGGCCACCCGAAGCCCGCCACGCCCACCGCGCTGACCAGGACCAGGGCGGCGACGGACCGGGGGCCCAGGCGGACGGCGCGGGCCTGGCGCGTGTCGCTCATGCCAGGGCCTCCCGCACCTGCGTCACCGTCAGCCACTTCTGCGGCGCCAGGACCTTCGCGACCTGCGGCGCGAAGGACGGGGACGCCACCACCACGTCCGCCGCCGGGCCGTCGGCGATCACCTCGCCCTCGGCGAGCAGGACCACCCGGTCGGCCAGCTCGGCGGCCAGCTCCACGTCGTGCGTGGCCAGCACGATCGCGTGCCCCTCGGCCGCCAGGGAGCGCAGGATGCCGGCCAGCCGGGCCTTCGCCGCGTAGTCCAGGCCGCGCGTCGGCTCGTCCAGCAGCAGCAGCGGCGGGCGGGCCGTCAGCACGACGGACAGGGCCAGCGTCAGCCGCTGGCCCTCCGAGAGGTCGCGGGGGTGGGTGTCGTCGGTGACGCCGGGGAGCAGCTCCGTCAGCAGGGCGCGGCAGGTGCCGGGCGCCGCCTCCGCGTCCCGGTCGGCGGCCGCGCACTCGGCGGCGACCGTGTCGGCGTACAGCAGGTCGCGCGGCTCCTGCGGGACCAGACCGACACGGCGTACCAGCTCGCGCGGGGGCGTGCGGTGCGGTACGGCGTCGCCGGTGCGGACCGAACCGGCGGACGGTTCGACGAGGCCGACGAGCGCCGACAGGAGGGTGGACTTACCGGCGCCGTTGCGGCCCATGAGGGCGACCGTTTCGCCGGGGGAGACGGTGAGGTCGACGTCGCGCAGTGCCTGGACACGGTCGCGCCGGACGGCGAGGGAACGGACCTCGGCGGCGTACGGGGAGGGGACGGCGTCCGGGGTCTTCCGGCGGCGGCGCAGGAAGGAGGCGGGCGCGGGCCGGGGCGCCGGGAGCGCGGAGCCCGAGGGCGCGCGCTCCGGAGGCCGCCGGCCGGCCAGCCGTTCCCGCAGCGGGGCCGCGCGGCGGCGGGCGTCCCGGACCGTCAGCGGCAGCGGGGACCAGCCCGCCAGCCGGCCCAGGTCCACCACCGGCGGGTACACCGGGGACACCGCCATCACCTCCGCCGGGGAACCGATGACCGGTGCCGCGCCCGGGGACGGGAGCAGGACGACCTGGTCGGCGTACTGGACGACGCGTTCCAGGCGGTGCTCCGCCATCAGGACCGTCGTGCCGAGGTCGTGGACCAGGCGCTGGAGCACCGCCAGGACCTCTTCGGCGGCGGCCGGGTCCAGGGCGGAGGTCGGCTCGTCCAGGACCAGGACGTCGGGGTGCGGGGTGAGGACCGAGCCGATGGCGACGCGCTGCCGCTGGCCGCCGGAGAGCGTGGCGATGGGGCGGGCGCGCAGGTCGGACAGGCCCAGCAGGTCGAGGGTCTCCTCGACGCGGCGGCGCATCACGTCCGGGGCGAGGCCCAGCGACTCCATGCCGTAGGCCAGCTCGTCCTCGACGGTGTCCGTCACGAAGTGGGACAGCGGGTCCTGGCCGACCGTGCCCACGACGTCGGCGAGTTCGCGCGGCTTGTGGGTGCGGGTGTCGCGGCCGGCCACGGTGACCCGGCCGCTCAGGGTGCCGCCGGTGAAGTGCGGCACGAGGCCGGAGACCGCGCCGAGCACGGTCGACTTGCCGACGCCGGACGGGCCGGCCAGCAGCACGAGTTCACCCTCGGGGACCTCGAAGTCCACGCCCCGGGCGGTGGGTTCGGCCACTCCGTCGTACGTCACGGAGACATCCTCGAAGCGGATCACGACGGCTCCTTGGCGGATACGGGGGCGGGGGCGGATACGGGCTCGGGGGCGGGGGTGACGAACGCCGGGAGCAGGCCGAGGAGCACGGCCGCGGCCGGCCACAGCGGGAGCGACGGCGCGACCAGCGGGACCACGCCCGGGTGCAGCGCCGCCGGGTCGCGGGACGCGGCGACGAACATCAGGGCCGCGACGGCCACACCGGAAGCGGTGACCAGCCAGGCGCGGGCGTCCCAGCGGTCGGGGCGGTAGCGGGTGCGCGGGGACCGGCGGCCACCGAGCCACAGCCCCGCGAGCGCGGCGGCGAGTCCGGCGAGGAGCACGGGGATGCCGTACGTGCCGCCGGCGGCGGTCAGCACGCCGTACGTCCCCGCGCAGACGCCGAGCAGGCCGCCGAGGGTGAGGGCGGCGGTGGTACGGCGTACGGCGGCGGGGACCTCGGCGGTACGGCCGTAGCCGCGGGCGTCCATCGCGGCGGCGAGGGCGACGGAGCGCTCCAGGGCGCCCTCCAGTACCGGCAGTCCGACCTGGAGCAGGCCGCGTACGCCCTTGTCGGGGCGGCCTCTGAGGCGGCGGGCGGCGCGGAGGCGGTGGACGTCGGCGATGAGGTTCGGGGCGAAGGTGAGGGCGACGACGACGGCCACGCCCATCTCGTACAGGGCGCCGGGGAGGGACTTGAGGAGGCGGGAGGGGTTGGCGAGGGCGTTCGCGGCGCCGACGCAGATGAGGAGGGCGGCGAGCTTCATCGCGTCGTACAGGGCGAAGGCGAGGCCCTCGGCGGTGACGCGGCCGCCGAGGCGGATGCCCTGCGCCCAGTGGGGGAGGGGGACTTCGGGGAGGGTGACGAGGGTGTGGGTGCCGGGGATGGGGGAGCCGAGGATCGTGGTGAAGGCGAGGCGGATGAGGAGGACGGCGAGGGCGAGTTTGACGAAGGCGCCGTAGGAGCGGGACCAGGGGGCGTGGGGGCGGCGGGCGGTGACGACGTAGGCGGAGACGGCGACGAGGAGGGCGAGGAGGAGGGGGTTGGTGGTGCGGGTGGCGGCGGTGCCGAGGGCCAGCGCCCAGAGCCACCAGGCGCCGGGGTGGAGCCCGGACGCCGGACGCGTGGTGGCCGTGCGCTGGTGCGGGCGGGGGGCGGGGGCGCTTGCCCGCGCTGACAGGGTGCCGCCTGCGCCCACCCTCCCCCACTCTCGGCTTCGCCCGAGCGGGGGGACCCCCATCGCCCCAGCGGCACGACTGCCCGCAGGCTGGGGCGACTCACGGCTGCCATCCCAGCCCGCGGGCTCCGCTGCTTCAGGAGTTGGCATTCCTGCGCCGCCTCGACTGCCAGGTTGCCGCTGCGGCCAGGGCTGCGACGATGGCCATGCCGGTGACCAGGCCGGTCGACGGGCCGCCGTCGTCGTCCTGTGCGGGCTTCTCCGCCGGGGCCGCGCTCGTCGTCGGGTCCTGCCGCGTCACCTGCTCCCCGCACCCCGTCCTCGGGTAGCCCGCGATGGCGCACAGCAGGGCGTTGGTGTCGTAGCGGAGGGGGCCGGCGACCGCGGCCAGGGCGTCGGCCGTCGTCGCGTCGGGGGCGACGCGGGCACAGGCCGTACGGCCGGCGGGCGGGGTCTCACCGGACGGGGCGTCGGACGCCGTGCCGAAGTCCAGGACCAGCGCCACCCGCTTCTTGCCGTCCTCCGCGGGCGTCCTCGCGCAGATCGTCGCGAAGTCCGCCGCGCCGCGCGGCTGGGCCGCGTCGCCGGAGTCCTCGCTCACCGAGAAGCGGAAGCCCTGGACGTCGCCGTCCGAGGGGCGGGCCATGGAGGGGCCCTGGGTGGCGTACGTCCAGTGGTCGCCGTCACGGTCCCAGAACGACCAGTAGCGGTAGCCGGCGGCCTGCGCCGGGCCCGCGCCCGCGACGATCACGAGCGCGGCCAGCAGCAGAAGGGCGAAGCGGCGTATCACGGCTGCTGCTTCCGGTTGCGACCGCTGATGAAGATGCCGATGCCGATGCCGAAGACGAGGCAGACGCCGACGAACCACCAGACGCCGAACGGGGAGTCGTCCTTCTCGTCCTTCGCCCCGTCGTCCTGCTTCCCGTCCGCGCCGGTGGCCCGGTCGGTCGCCTGCATGCCCTGCGGGGCCGGTCCCGTGGCGTTGAGCCGCTCGACCAGGTCGGTGCCGCCGAAGGCGCGGGGGTCGGTGCCCGTGGCGTGGGCGGCGAAGATCAGCTGGGCGTAGGCGGCGGGACCGCTCTGCTCGGCCCAGGCCGCGGAGTTCTTCTCCAGCCAGGCCAGCGGCTTGGCGGCGCTGCCGGCCCCGCCCTGTGCGGCGAGCGCGACGACGGCGTCGGCGGTGTTGCCGTAGTCGGGCTGGGCGGCGGCGCCGGAGAGGGCGGACGTCAGGTGGCCGTCCTTGGCGACCGCCCGGGCGAGGTGGGCGGCGCCGTTCGCGGCGGCCTGCTCGCGGGTGGGCTCGTCCGCTCCGGCGCAGCCGGCGTCGCCGCCCGCCGCCTTGCCGGGCTCGGCGACCAGGCCCTTGCCGAGCGCGCCGAGGACACCGGCGGCGGTCGCGTCGTCGTTCGCGAGGAGCTTGCCGTCCTTGTCGGGCTGGAAGGCGAAGGCGCCCGCGCCCTTGCTCTCCGAGCAGGGCAGGGCGAACGTCAGCAGGGCGTCGTAGGGCGACTTGCCGTCCTTCGCGACGTCCTCCGGATCGGTGCCGGTGGCGGTCAGGGCGCCGATGACCACGGAGGTGGAGTTGGCGTCGCTGGGGCCGCCGGGGGTGTAGCCCCAGCCGCCGTCCTTGTTCTGCACGGACTTCAGCCAGCCGAGGGCGTCCTCGACGACGTCGCCGTGTCCGCCGACGGCCCACAGTGCCTGGACGGCGGCGGCCGTGCTGTTGGTGTCGACCATGGTCTTGGCGTCGCAGGGCTTGCCGGTGTCGGCCCGGTAGGGCGCGAAGGCGCCGTTGTCGCACTGCTGCCCGGTGAGCCAGTTCACGGCCTTCGTGGACGGGATCACGCCCGCGGTGTCCTGGGCGAGCAGGGCGAGCGACTGGCGCCAGACGCCGTCGTACTGGGGGTCGGTGGTGCCGTACAGCCCGTCGGGCGTGGAGGCGGAGGCGGACGGTGACGGGTCGGCGGCGACCGCGGGCGCGGCGGCGCCGAGCACGGCTATGGCGGCGAGAGCCGCGGCGCTGCGACGGCGGACGTTCATGATCGGCGGGTGCCTTTCCCTGTGCGGGACCGGACAGCACGGGGCACCCCCGGCGGCTCGGCCCCGTATGCCTCGACGGTGCCCGTGCACGGCGGGCGCCGGGCACGTGAGCCGGTCACAGTCCCGCCCCGGGGCGATCCGGCTCACCGCCCGGAACGGACGGCTCACGGTTGCGGGTCAGCGCCGGAATTGCACCGGCTTCCCCCCGTACGGGTGTGATACGACGCCGCCACTTTACCCGCCCGTAAGAAGGGCGGGGCGGGGTGCCTAGCCCCGCTCCCCGGGCGTCCCCGCCGCCGTCAGGTCGATCAGGCGGCAGACCGTGTCGATGTCCACCTTCACCTGGGCGAGGGACGCGCGGCCCGAGAGCCAGGTGATCAGGGTGGAGTGCCAGGTGTGTTCGACGACGCGGACCGCGGAGAGCTGTTCCGGGGTCGGGTGGGCCGGCCCGCCCATCGCGTCCAGGATGATCGCCGTGGTCTGGCGGGAGACCTGGTCGACCTCCGGGGAGACGCTGCGGTCGGCGAAGGTGAGGGCGCGGGCCATCGCCTCGGCCAGGTGCGGCTCGCGCTGCAGGGCGCCGAAGGCCCGCATCAGGGTCTGCGCCACCCGCTCGGCCGCCGTCCCGCCGGTCGGCGGCTGCTTGCGCAGCGTCGCGTGCAGGTGCTCCAGCTGGTCCTGCATGGTCGCGACCAGCAGATGGACCTTGGACGGGAAGTAGCGGTACAGCGTGCCGAGGGCGACCTGCGAGGACTCCGCGACCTCGCGCATCTGCACCGCGTCGAAACCGCCCCGGCCGGCCAGCCGGGCGCTCGCCTGGAGGATGCGGCGACGGCGCGCCGCCTGCCGTTCCGTCAGGGGCGGGGAGGAGGGCGCGGGGCGGCGCACGGGCTCGGCCGCCGTCCCCGTTGCCGGGTTGTCCACCTTGGTCACCTTCTTCCCCTCGCCCGGTCCGGTGGGGGTCCCGTCGTGGCTGCCGTCGTGGCGTGAATCACCTGATCCACTCGTCACAGCGCCCCTACCTGCCGGTAGATTCGGAGCCTCTGACGATCAAGTCTGAAACTTGTTCTAGATTAACGTCCCGGCATAGTGTCGCGGGACGAAGCAGGGAGAGAGGGGCCCGGAGTGACCGCTGAGGCCAGTCAGGCGGGTCCCCGTCAGGAGCTTGCCGCCGGTGGGGGTCCCTCCCGCTCGAGCGGAGCCGAGAGTGGGGGATTGCGCCCGCTCCGCATCGCACTCCTCACCTACAAGGGAAACCCGTTCTGCGGCGGCCAGGGCGTCTACGTCCGCCACCTGTCGCGCGAACTGGCCCGCCTCGGCCACCGGGTCGAGGTCATAGGCGCCCAGCCCTACCCCGTGCTCGACGAGGGATACGACGACCGGCTGTCCCTCACCGAGCTGCCGAGCCTCGACCTCTACCGCCAGCCGGACCCCTTCCGCACCCCGAAGCGCGGCGAGTACCGCGACTGGGTCGACGCCCTCGAGGTCGCCACCATGTGGACCGGCGGCTTCCCCGAACCGCTGACGTTCTCGCTGCGCGCCCGCCGCCATCTGCGCGCCCGCCGCGGCGACTTCGACGTCGTCCACGACAACCAGACCCTCGGGTACGGCTTGTTGGGCGACGTCGGCGCCCCGCTCGTCACCACCATCCACCACCCCATCACCGTGGACCGGCAGCTCGAACTGGACGCCGCCGACGGCCGCAAGCGCCGCTACGCCGTGCGCCGCTGGTACGCCTTCACCCGCATGCAGAAGCGCGTCGCGCGCCGCCTGCCCTCCGTGCTCACCGTCTCCGGCACCTCCCGCCAGGAGATCGTCGACCACCTCGGCGTACGGGACGACCGCATCCACGTCGTCCACATCGGCGCCGACACCGACCTGTTCTCGCCCGACCCGTCGGTGCCGCAGGTGCCCGGCCGGATCGTGACCACGTCCAGCGCGGACGTGCCGCTCAAGGGCCTGGTCTTCCTCGTCGAGGCGCTGGCGAAGGTCCGCACCGAGCAGCCCGACGCCCATCTCGTCGTGGTCGGCAAGCGGCCCGCCGAGGGGCCCGTCGCCCAGGCGATCGAGCGGTACGGCCTCGACGGCGCCGTCGAGTTCGTCAAGGGCATCTCCGACGCCGAACTCGTCGACCTCGTCCGCTCGGCGCAGGTCGCCTGCGTGCCGTCCCTGTACGAGGGGTTCTCGCTGCCCGCCGCCGAGGCCATGGCGACCGGCACCGCGCTGCTCGCCACGACCGGCGGGGCCGTCCCGGAGGTCGCCGGACGCGACGGGGAGACCTGCCTCGCCGTGCCGCCGGGCGACGCGGGCGCGCTGGCCGCCGGGCTGAACCGGCTGCTCGGCGACCCGGAGCTGCGGGCCCGGCTCGGCGCGGCCGGACGCGAACGTGTGCTGCGGCACTTCACCTGGGCCCGCGCCGCCGAGGGCACGGTCGCCCGCTACCGCGAGGCCATCGGCCCCACCTCCACGACCACCCCGATGGTCGTGCCCGCGACCCCGACACCCAGTGACACCCGCGTCTATCCCGAAAGCAGGGCCACGTGCTGACCGTCGACTTCTCCCGGTTCCCGCTCGCCCCCGGCGACCGCGTCCTGGACCTCGGCTGCGGCGCCGGCCGGCACGCGTTCGAGTGTTACCGGCGCGGCGCCCAGGTCGTGGCGCTGGACCAGAACGGCGAGGAGATCCGCGAGGTCGCCAAGTGGTTCGCCGCGATGAAGGAGGCCGGTGAGGCACCGGCCGGTGCCACCGCCACCGCCATGGAGGGCGACGCGCTGGCCCTGCCCTTCCCGGACGAGTCCTTCGACGTCGTCATCATCTCCGAGGTGATGGAGCACATCCCCGACGACAAGGGCGTCCTCGCCGAGATGGTCCGCGTCCTCAAGCCCGGCGGGCGCATCGCCATCACCGTGCCCCGCTACGGCCCCGAGAAGGTGTGCTGGACGCTGTCCGACGCCTACCACGAGGTCGAGGGCGGCCACATCCGCATCTACAAGGCCGACGAGCTCCTCGCGCGCATCCGCGAGGCGGGCCTCAAGCCGTACGGCACCCACCACGCGCACGCGCTGCACTCGCCCTACTGGTGGCTGAAGTGCGCCTTCGGCGTCGACAACGACAAGGCGCTGCCCGTGCGGGCGTACCACAAGCTGCTGGTCTGGGACATCATGAAGAAGCCGCTGGCGACGAGGGTCGCCGAGCAGGCGCTCAACCCGCTGATCGGCAAGAGCTTCGTGGCCTACGCGACCAAGCCGCACCTCCCGCCGGTGGACGCCACGTGACCACGCCCCGCACGGAACACCTCGTCCTGCCCGGCGTCCTCACCGACGAGCAGGCCGCCGCCACCGTCCGCGGCATCCTCGCCGTGCAGCGCGAGGACGGCGCCATCCCCTGGTTCCGCGGACACCACCTCGACCCCTGGGACCACGTCGAGGCGGCGATGGCCCTGGACGCGGCCGGCGAACACGACGCCGCCGATCGGGCGTACACGTGGCTGGCCCGGCACCAGAACCAGGACGGCTCCTGGTACGCCGCCTACGCCGACGGCGACTTCGCCGACGTCACCGACCGCGGCCGGGAGACCAACTTCGTCGCCTACGTCTCGGTGGGCGTCTGGCACCACTACCTCGCCACCGGCGACGACACGTTCCTGGACCGGATGTGGCCGGTCGTCGTCGCCGCGACCGAGTTCGTCCTGCGGCTCCAGCAGCCCGGCGGGCAGATCGGCTGGCGGCGCGACGACGACGGCACCCCGACGAAGGACGCGCTGCTCACCGGCAGCTCCTCCATCCACCACGCGCTGCGCTGCGCCCTCGCCATCGCCGAGCAGCGTGAAGAGCCGCAGCCCGACTGGGAGTTGGCGGTCGGTGCGCTGCGGCACGCCATCCGGCGCCACCCGGAGCGGTTCCTGGACAAGGGCCGCTACTCGATGGACTGGTACTACCCGGTGCTCGGCGGCGCGCTGACCGGCACCGAGGCCAGGTCACGCATCGAGGAGAGCTGGGACCGCTTCGTCGTCCCGGACCTCGGCGTGCGCTGCGTCGTCCCCAACCCGTGGGTGACCGGCGGCGAGTCCGCCGAACTCGCCCTCGCGCTGTGGGCGGTGGGCGAGTCCGACCGCGCCCTGGAGATACTCCAGTCCATCCAGCACCTGCGGGACGCGGACAGCGGCCTGTACTGGACGGGGTACGTCTTCGACGACCAGGTCGTCTGGCCGCGCGAACTGACCACCTGGACGGCCGGTTCCCTGCTGCTCGCCGTCGCCGCGCTCGGCGGCCACGAGGCGACCTGCCAGGTCTTCTCGGGCGACCGGCTGCCCAGGGGCCTCGACCCGGACTGCTGCGTCTGAGCGGCGCCCGGGCGGGTCAGCGGTGGCCGAGCCGGTTGGCGATGGCGTGGCCGACGAAGAGGTAGACCACGGCGGCGAGGCCGTACCCGGCGACGACGCGCGCCCAGGCCTCGTCGAACGTGAAGAGGTCCCGTGACCAGCCGGCCAGTACGTTGGCCGTGTCATGGACGAACTGCACCAGGTCGTTGGCCCGGTTGGCGTCCAACAGGTACATCAGAATCCACAGGCCGAGGATGAGGGCCATGACGTCCGCGACGACCGCGATGGCCCGCCCCGCGGAACTGGAACCGTGGTATCTAGACATGCCTTGCGTATGGCCCCGGAAGGCGGGCGGAAACCTGTGCGAACGGCCCTCCGCCCGGAACTGCGTCCGGACAGAGGGCCGTTGAGGGCTCGGGGTGTCAGCCGCGCTGGATGCCCGAGGTGTCCTGGAGGACGCCGCGACGGCCGTCCTGCGTCTGGGCGACCAGGTTCGCGCCGCGCTGCTCGACGGCCAGGTACCAGGTGCCCGGCGCCAGTTCGGCGATCGGCGTCGGCGAGCCGTCCTCCGCGAACAGCGGACGCGGCACCGGCACGGCGAACCAGAACGGCGAGAAGTCCCCGGCCGGCTGGGCCTGCGCCTGCTGCGGCTGCGGGGCCTGCGGCTGCGGCTGACCCGGCTGCGGCTGACCGCCGAACGACGGCTGACCGGGCTGACCCGGCTGCGCACCGTACGGCTGCTGCGGCGCACCCGCGCCCGGGTAGCCGTAACCCCCCTGCGGCTGGGCGCCGTAGGGCTGCGGCGCGGCCGGACGGGGCGCCGGGACGAGCGCGCCCTTGAGGGCGGGGACGAGGGGGGTGGCCAGGGCGGCGGCGGCCATGACCAGCGTCGCGATGAGGGCGAGGATCAGGCCCATGCCCGCGTCCGGACCGTCGGAGGAGCTACCGAAGTTGTCAGTGCCGCCGGCCGGGTCGAAGACGTTGCCCAGCGCGCTCCATGCGGCGAAAATCGCGAAGGCGGCACCGAACTGCCCGAGGTCGAGCCCGGCGACCTTCTTGGGCTGCGGTAGCCCCCGGGAGACCACGACGAGGGCGGCGCCGATGATGCCTGCGAGGACGACCCCCATCAGGACCGGGCCGCTTTCCCACAAGTTGGGCATTTCTACGCTGTCGGGCACGCCGTCGATCGAGTAGAGGTCGAGGAACGACGCGATGAACAGCAACACCGCTGCTCCGATCACCACGCCGTCGCCTCGAGTGAGGGAGCGGATATTCACTTCAGGTCCTTCGTAGGTCGTCTCGTCGTCGGTAGAGGCGTCGCTGTCACCATGTCGCCGTCCGGCCCTGATGGGAAGCGCGGGGGTGACCCCTCATCGTACGGATGACACTATCGTCCGCACGCCGGGCCTGTCCGCAGGGATCTGTGCGGCGATCGCTACCCGCGCAGGAAACTCACGATTCCCTCAGACATCCCTTGCGCCGCTTTCTGCCGCCAGGCACCGCTGGTCAGGAGTGCCGCGTCCTCGCTGTCGCGCATGTTGCCGCACTCGATGAACACCTTGGGAACCGTTGACAGATTGAGACCGCCCAGGTCCGTGCGCGTGACCAGACCGGTGCCGCCGCCGAGGTAGTTGGCGGGCGCGCTGCCCGTCACCCGGACGAAGTTGCCCGCGATGCGCTGGCCGAGTTCCGCGGAGGGCGCGACGATGGCGCGAGTGTCGGCGGCACCGTCGTGCACCGCGCCCGGCAGGATGACGTGGAAGCCGCGGTTGCCGGCGCCCGCGCCGTCGGCGTGGATGGAGATCGCGGCGTCCGCACGCGCCTCGTTGCCGATCCGGGCCCGCTCGTCCACGCAGGGCCCGTAGGGACGGTCGTCGTCCTGCGTCAGCTTCACCGTGGCGCCCTGCTCCTCCAGGAGCGTGCGCAGCCGGTGCGCCACGTCGAGGGTGAACTTCGCCTCCGGCCAGCCCGCGTTGGTGGACGTGCCCGTCGTGTCGCACTCCTTCCAGTTCGTGCCGATGTCCACCTTGCGGTTGATCTCGGACGCGTGCTGGAAGTTGCTCGGGTTGTGCCCGGGGTCGATGACGACGACCTTGCCCTTCAGCGGCCCGGTTCCGGCGGCGGGCGCGGAGGTCTGCGGACGCCGGGACGGGGACGCGGAGGGCTTGTCGTCCGCGGACGAAGAGGAGGTACCGGTGGGCGTCTTGGCGTCCTGGGTGGGGGAGGCGGGGCCGCTGGAGGACGGCGACGACGACGCCGACGCACCGGCCGCCCGGTCCGTGCCGTCGCCCCCGTCGCCCGGCCCGCCGACCGCGGCGTACACCCCCCACCCGAGCAGCGCACCGAGGACGAGCGCGGCGATCGCCACGGTCAGCGGGCGACGCAGGGGGGAACGGCGGGGCTGGGGTGGATCGAAGTCCGGGCCTGTGTACGACACGTCAGCCACCTTAGAGGCCCCGGGCGCCCTCCGCAGGGGGCGCCCGGTCAGTCGTCGTCGGACTGCTGCTCGTGCCGGTAGGTGCCGCGGGCCAGCTCCTGGAGCAGCTCGTGCTCGGTCTTGCCCGTCACCCGGGCCATGGTCCGCAGCAACTGGGCGCAGAGCGCGGCCGCGCCGTCCATCAGGGCCTCCGTCGCCAGCGGGTCCTCGCGGCGCCGCTCGGCGACGTACTCGGCCAGCAGGTCGTCCCCGGAGACGTAGGCGGTCATGAACTCGATACCGGTGCGGACGCGGTCGTAGTCACTGCTCATGGCCGAACGATCGCACACGGACGCGCGCCGAGGGCGGCAGGCGCCGTCAGATTCCCTTGCCCGTCCGCCGCAGGACGCGCAGCGAGCCGGTCGCCGAGACCTCGGTGAACGCGCCGGACGCGAGAGCCCGGAGGTAGACGCGGTAGGGGGCCTGGCCGGTGAACTCGTCGGCCGGGTCCGGGAAGACGTCGTGGATGACCAGGAGGCCGCCGTCGGCCACGTGCGGGGCCCAGCCCTCGTAGTCGGCGTTCGCGTGCTCGTCGGTGTGGCCGCCGTCGACGAAGACCAGGCCGAGGGGCGCGTTCCAGACCGCCGCGACCTGCGGCGAGCGGCCGACGAGGGCCACCACGTGTTCCTCCAGGCCGGCCCGGTGCAGGGTGCGGCGGAAGGTGGGGAGCGTGTCCATCACGCCGAGCTCGGCGTCGACCGTCTCCGGGTCGTGGTAGTCCCAGCCCGGCTGCTGTTCCTCGCTGCCCCGGTGGTGGTCGACGGTGAGTGCGGTGACCCCGGCCGTGCGGGCCGCGTCGGCGATCAGCAGGGTGGAGCGCCCGCAGTACGTGCCGACCTCCAGGAGCGGCAGTCCGAGCCCGCCCGCCTCGGCCGCCGCCGCGTACAGCGCCAGCCCCTCGTGCGTGGGCATGAACCCCTTCGCGGCGTCGAAGGCGGCCAGGATCTCCGGCGTGGGTGCCGCGGGCATGGGTTCCTCCGGTGGTACGTGCGTGCTGGCGCCCCATGCTGCCGCACCCCCTGCCGCGCGGTGCGACAGGGGGTGCGGACGGGCCGGCGGTGCGGGTCAGGCGGAGACCGTGTCGCCCGGCAGGGACAGGTCCACGTCGACCGGGCGCTCGTCGCCCCCGTGGGTCGCCGCGTGGGCGAGCGGGCCGTGGCCCGTGGCGCGGGCGGCCAGCACGTACGGACCCTCGGCCGGGACGGCGAGCGTGTAGCTGCCGTCCCCGGCGGAGAGGGTCGCGCCCGCCTGACGGCCGTGGCGGTCGATCAGCGTGACCTTGGCGCGGGCGACGGGCGCCCCGTCGGCGGCCAGCACCCGGCCGCGGAAGCCCCGCAGCACCTCCTCGGCGCGGGCCAGGTTCGCGTCCTCCTCGCTGCTCGCCCGCAGCTGCGTGGTGGCCGCGGGGCGCCTGCGCGGCAGGAAGAAGGCCAGCACGAGGCCGGCCGCGACCGCGGCGGTCGCGATCAGGAAGGAGACCCGGAAGCCGTGCATCGTCGGGATCGCCACGCCCCCGACGGTCGTCGAGGTGTTGGCGAGCACCATCCCGATGACGGCGCTCGACACCGACGTGCCGATGGACCGCATCAGGGTGTTGAGGCCGTTGGCCGCGCCCGTCTCCGAGGCCGGGACGGCACCCACGATCAGCGCGGGCAGCGACGAGTAGGCGAGGCCGATGCCCGCGCCGAGCAGCACCGAGGTGACGACGGTCTGCCAGGCGGCGCTCATCAGGCCGAGGCCGCCGCCGTAGCCGACCGCGATGACCAGCAGGCCGATGATCAGGGTGCTCCGCGGGCCGTAGCGGGCGGACAGCCGGGCGTACACCGGCGCCGTGAACATCATCGTCAGGCCCAGCGGGGCCACGCACAGACCCGCCACGACCATCGACTGGCCGAGGCCGTAGCCGGTGGCGGAGGGCAGCTGGAGGAGCTGGGGCAGGACGAGGGAGACGACGTAGAAGGCGACGCCGACCATGATCGAGGCGAGGTTGGTGAGGAGCACCTCGCGGCGGGCCGTGGTGCGCAGGTCGACCAGCGGGGCCGCGACGCGCAATTCCATCAGGCCCCACAGCAGCAGGACCACGACGGCGGCGGCGAACAGGCCGAGCGTGGTGGCCGAGCCCCAGCCCCAGTCGCTGCCCTTCGTGATCGGCAGCAGGAAGAGGACCAGGCCGGCGGAGAGGCCGAGCGCGCCGGGCAGGTCGAAGGAGCCCTTCGCGCGGAGCGGGGACTCCGGTACGACGAGGAGGGTCAAGGCGATGGACAGGACGCCGAGGCCGGCGGCGCCGTAGAACAGGGCGTGCCAGTCCGTGTGCTGCGCGACCAGGGCGGCGGCGGGCAGCGCGAGACCGCCGCCGACGCCGATCGAGGAGCTCATGAGGGCCATCGACGAGCCCAGCCGCTCGCGGGGCAGCATGTCGCGCATCAGGCCGATGCCGAGGGGTATCGCGCCCATCGCGAAGCCCTGGAGGGTGCGGCCGACGATCATGGGGAGCAGGGCGTCGGTGAAGGCGCTGACCAGCGCGCCGACCACCATCACGGCGAGGCTGACGATCAGCATGCGCCGCTTGCCGTACAGGTCGCCGAGGCGGCCCATGATCGGCGTGGCGACGGCTCCGGACAGGAGCGTGGAGGTCAGGACCCAGGTCGCGTTGCTGGGCGTGGTGTCCAGGAGTCGGGGCAGGTCCTTGATGACCGGGACGAGCAGGGTCTGCATCACCGCGACGACGATGCCCGCGAAGGCGAGCACCGGGACGGTGGCCCCGCTCACTCTGCGGGCGGGCTCGTCGGTCGTCGTGTGGGACATTGAGTGAGGCCTCCAGGCCGGGTTCGGCGAACGCGTTGTGTGATGTGTGCAGACTGAACCTCGTGCGCCCGGGCAACTATTCCGTTGCTTCGAGTCCCTAACGATTTCTTGACCTTCTCTTGGCACAGGACCGTGCCCGGGGGCGTCGGGGCGGGGCGGGCGTTGTGGCTGGAGCCGGCCCTGGCGGCGGGCCTCGCGCCTGGCCTCGGTGCGGTTGCGGGTGGCGGTCTTGCCGATGGCCGCCGAGAGGTGGTTGCGCACCGTGGACTCCGACAGGTGCAGGGCGGCGTCGGCGACGGTCGCACCGTCCGCGGACGCGCGGAGTACGGTCGTCGCCGTCCAGCACCGTGCTCACCGGGCCGACAGGAGACGCATGCCCCTCGACGCAGCCCAGGCGCTCGCCGCGGCACCCCGCGTCCGCGAGATCACCTGGGACCACAAGGACGTCCAGCTCTACCACCTCGGCATCGGCGCCGGCGTCCCCGCCACCGATCCGCGCGAGCTGCGCTACACGCTGGAGTCCCGGCTGCGGGTCCTGCCGAGCTTCGCCACCGTCGCGGGCGGCGGGCCCCCGGGCGTCATCGGCACGCTGTCCGTGCCCGGCGTCGACGTCGACCTCGCCCGGGTCCTGCACGGCGGACAGCGCCTGCGCATCCACCGGCCCCTCCCGGTGCGGGGCCGGGCGACCGCCACCTCGCGCGTCGTCGCCGCGTACGACAAGGGCACGGCCGCCGTCCTCGTCCTGCGCACCGAGGCCGCGGACGCCGAGGGGCCGCTGTGGACCGACGAGGCCGAGGTCTTCGTCCGTGGAGAGGGCGGGTGGGGCGGCGAGCGCGGTCCGTCCGGGCGCCCGGCACCTCCGCCGGCGGGGGAACCCGACCTGGTCGTGGAACGCTCCCTCCGGGAGGACCAGGCCCTGGTGTACCGGCTCTCCGGCGACTGGAACCCGCTGCACGCCGACCCGGAGTTCGCCGCGCGCGCCGGGTTCGGCCGGCCGGTCCTGCACGGACTGTGCACCTACGGCAGCACGCTCAAGACGGTCGTCGACACCCTGCTCGACGGCGACGTGACCCGGGTGCGCGAGTACCGCACGCGCTTCGCCGGGGTCGTGTACCCGGGGGAGACCCTGCGGGTGCGCATGTGGCGGGCGGGCGACGACGTGGTACGGGCCGCCGTGAGCGCCGTCGAACGCGAGGACGCGGCCGTCCTCGCCGACACCGTCGTCCGGCACGGCTGAGCGCGGGGCGCGTGCGGCGACGACGACGGCCCCGTCCGTCGCATGCGACGAGCGGGGCCGTGGCCGTGTCTCCCGTTGTGCTCGGCGTGCCGTCAGGCCGCCGATTCGGCCTCCTCCACCGGCTTGCGGTGGCGGCCGCGCGGCGTGGCCGCGCCGTCCTGACTGGAGACCGGTCCTCGGTGCCGGCCGTGGCCGGTGTCGGTCTCGCGAACGTCGGCACCGGCGGCCTGGATCGGCTGGGTCGTGCTGGCGTCGTTCATCGGAAGGAATTCACCCCGTCAACATGATCTTTCCTACAGCCGGGCGAGTGTAACCGGCACACCACAGCCCGAATCCAGGCGGCCACGCCAACCGGCACTAGTTCGTTACAAGCCGTGCCAACGGGGCCTGTTGCAGCGGAACCGGACGCGACGGAGGGGGTGCCGGAGCCTCCGTTTCCGCCGCCTCGACCGGAGCCTGACGCTCCGCGCCGTCCGCCTCTGCGACCTCGGTGAAGGGCACCGCCAGCCGTGCCACCCCGCACGGCGACTCCCGGGTGGCGTACGGCAGATGAAGCTCGCCGCCCGCCGTCCATACCCCGGCCCCCGCCAACCAGCCCTCGGGCGCGGCGAGATGCCGCACCTCACGCTCGGCGGGCCGCCACACCCCGACCCAGCTGCCCAGCGCGCCGTCCACCCGCAACGCCACCCCGCAGCGCTCGGGCGTCAGCATCTGACCCGGCTGGACCGCGAACGGCGTCACCGCGCAGTCCGGCAGCCGCAGGCACTCCGGGAACCGCACCGGCAGCGTGCTGCCCAGCACCCCCCAGCCCAGCCGGGCATGCCCCGGCGAGGGCGCGTCCGAGCGGATGAGGACCAGCCCGCTGTCCGGGTCGGCCAGCAGTATCCGGTCGTCGCTGTCCGCGGCGATCTGCAGCAGCGGCGACACCTCGCCGCCGCACCCCAGGTCCACCACGACCGCCTTGGTGCGCCCGCCGGTCTCCCGGTCCACGGCCAGCATCCGTCCCTCGCGGTCCAGCCAGACCCCGCCCGAGCAGCGGCCGGGGATCTCCGCGAGGTGCTCGGGCCCGGAGGCGCCCCCCGCCACCTGCCACAGCGCCGTCGAACGCGGGCCGATGGCCAGGGCGTACGCCCGCTCGCCGCCCGGTACCGGCGGCAGCAGCCGTGGCCCGGCGGCGCCGTCCGGGCACTCGATCGCGCCGAGGGGCTGCTCCCCGGTACCGGGGCCGGTCGGGTACAGCAGCGCGAAGAGGTGCCGGCCGGCCGCGACGCGGTGGACCAGGACCCGCCCGTCGGCCATCGGCTGCACCTCGGTGCCGGGCTCCTCCGGCTGCCGGCCGGGCAGCGGCACCGCGTACGGCTCCGGACCGTCCAGGGTCCAGCGCTCCGGGTACCAAGAGTCGCCGGCCAGGGCGAGACGCGCGGCGTAGGCGCCCTCCGCGGTGATGGCGCAGCCCGCCCGCGGGGTCCCGTCGTTTCGCGGACCGCCGTCCCCGTGGTCCGCCGAAGGCTCGATAGCACAGGCTGTCATCGTTAGGTCACCTCCGGCGACGAAGCTAGTTTTCGTACGCACAGGCGGGGGAGCGGGAACCGCTCCCATCACACGTACGTGTGGCACAGGAACGATTCGCCTGAGGAAAGGATGCGGGGTGTGCTGCGCGGGGCCGGTGCGCCCGGGACGGCACGCGGCGGGTACAGCGGTCCAGAACCTCCAGGTAGCCTTGCGTTCGTGCCCCGTCTGTCAGAAGTCATCGCCGCGCTGGAGAACCTGTGGCCCGCCGAGCGGGCCGAGTCCTGGGACGCGGTCGGCACCGTCGTGGGCGACCCCGACCAGGAGGTCTCCCGGGTCCTGTTCGCCGTCGACCCCGTCCAGGAGATCGTCGACGAGGCGGTGAAGCTGGGCGCCGGCCTGCTCGTCACCCACCACCCGCTGTATCTGCGCGGGACGACGACGGTCGCGGCCTCCACCTTCAAGGGCCGCGTGGTGCACACGCTCATCAAGAACGACATCGCGCTGCACGTCGCCCACACCAACGCCGACACCGCGGACCCCGGCGTCTCCGACGCGCTGGCCGGCGCGCTCGGCCTCCGCGTCGCAGGCCCCCTGGTGCCGGACCCGACCGACCCCGAGGGCCGCCGTGGCCTGGGCCGCGTCTGCGAGCTCGAGCACCCGCTCACCGTCCGCGAACTCGCCGCCCGCGCCGCCGAGCGGCTGCCCGCCACGGCGCAGGGCATCCGCGTCGCCGGCGACCCCGAAGCCTCGATCCGCACGATCGCCGTCAGCGGCGGCTCCGGCGACGGCCTCTTCGACCACGTACGGGCGGCCGGCGTCGACGCCTTCCTCACCGCGGACCTGCGCCACCACCCGGTGTCGGAAGCCCGCGCCCACAGTCCTCTCGCGCTGCTCGACGCCGCGCACTGGGCCACCGAGTGGCCCTGGTGCGAGCTGGCCGCAGCCCAGCTCGACGAGATCTCCGACCGCAACGGATGGGACCTCAGGGTCCACGTCTCCAGGACGGTCACCGACCCCTGGACCGCCCACGCGGCGTCCGCCACCACAGCCAACACCATGGGAGCCCCCAACTGAACGCCGCGCCCGCCGACCAGATCCGACTCCTCGACGTCCAGGACCTCGACGTCCGCCTCCAGCAGCTCGCGCACAAGAAGCGGTCGCTGCCGGAGCACGACGAGATCGAGTCACTGACCAAGGACCTCACCCAGCTGCGCGACCTGTTCGTCGCCGCGCAGACCGAGGAGAGCGACTGCGCCCGCGAGCAGACCAAGGCCGAGCAGGACGTGGACCAGGTGCGCCAGCGCGCCGTCCGTGACCAGCAGCGCCTGGACTCGGGTGCCGTCACCTCGCCGAAGGACCTGGAGAACCTCCAGCGCGAGATCGCCTCGCTCGCCAAGCGGCAGGGCGACCTGGAGGACATCGTCCTGGAGGTCATGGAGCGCCGTGAGTCGGCGCAGGAGCGGGTCGCCGAGCTGACCGAGCGCGTCGGCTCCGTGCAGGGCAAGATCGACGACGCCACCGCGCGCCGGGACGCGGCCGTCGAGCAGCTCGACGGCGAAGCGGCCTCGGTGACCAAGGAGCGCGAGGTCATCGCGGGCGCGATCCCCGCGGACCTGCTGAAGCTCTACGACAAGCTGCGCGAGCAGCAGGGCGGCGTCGGCGCGGCCAAGCTGTACCAGCGCAGCTGCCAGGGATGCCGCCAGGAGCTGGCCATCACCGAGCTGAGCGAGATCCGGTCGGCGGCGCCCGACACAGTCGTACGCTGCGAGAACTGCCGCCGCATCCTCGTGCGCACGGCCGACTCCGGGCTGTAGGGGGCCGGGCCGGTGGCGAGCGCGGGGGCAGATCCGGCGACCGGTCCGGCGACCGGTCCGATGCGGAAGTTCGTCGTGGAGGCCGACGGCGGGTCGCGGGGCAACCCGGGGCCCGCGGGCTACGGCGCGGTGGTGAGCGACGCGGTGACGGGGGAGACCCTGGCCGAGGCCGCCGAGTACCTCGGCGTCGCCACGAACAACGTCGCCGAGTACCGGGGCCTGCTGGCCGGCCTGCGCGCCGCGCACGAGCTGGACCCGACGGCGTCCGTGCACGTCCGGATGGACTCCAAGCTCGTCGTCGAGCAGATGTCGGGCCGCTGGAAGATCAAGCACCCCGCCATGAAGCCGCTCGCGGCCGAGGCGGCACGCGTCTTCCCGCCGGACCGGGTGACCTACGAGTGGATCCCCCGCGCGAGCAACAAGCACGCCGACCGCCTGGCCAACGAGGCGATGGACGCGGGGGCTCGCGGCGAGCAGTGGTCCCCGTCGGCGTCCACGGCGGACCTGGACACGGCGGCTGCCGTCGGCAGCAGACGCGCCGCCCGGGGTGGCCGCGCCGGGGGCGAGCCGGGCAGCGCCGCGGCCGGGGCCACCGTGGGTGGGCCCGGGGCCGTGGCCGGTGCCGCCGACGGCCACGCCGTCCGGGCCGGTCGTACCGACGGTGAGCCGGGCGCTGACGGGGCCGGGTCCGGAGGCGAGGTGGAGACCGTTGAGGGCGGACGCCGGGCTGCCGCAGGCGCCGCCGAACCGGCCGGGCGTGGTGCCGGTGCCGGTGCCGTGGGCGAGTGCATCGCGCAGGCGGTGCGGACCGACGCCGAGACCATGCCCGGCGCTCGCTCATCCGCCGTCGATACCGCGCCCGGCGCTCGCTCCTCCGCCACTGCTGCGACGGCCGACGCCTCGGCGGATGCCGATGCGCGGGCCGCCAAGACCGTGGCCTCGCCCGGCTGGGGACCGCCCGACCTGGGCGCCCCCGCCACCTTCGTCCTGCTGCGGCACGGGGAGACGCTCCTGACACCGCAGAAGCGGTTCTCCGGGAGCGGCGGCAGCGACCCGTCGCTGTCGGCCGTCGGCCGCGAGCAGGCCGCCAGGGTCGCCGAGGGCCTCGCCCGGCGCGGCACCATCCAGGCGATCGTCACGTCACCGCTGGCCCGCACCCGCGAGACCGCCGCCGTCGTCGCCGCCCGCCTCGGTCTGGAGGTGACGGTCGAGGAGGGCCTGCGCGAGACCGACTTCGGCGCCTGGGAGGGACTCACCTTCGGTGAGGTGCGCGAGCGCTACCCGGACGACCTGAACGCCTGGCTGGCCTCCCCGGACGCCGAGCCGACCGGCGGCGGCGAGAGCTTCACGGCCACCGGCGCCCGCATCGCGGCCACCCGCGACAGGCTGGTCTCCGCCTACGCGGGCCGCACCGTCCTGCTGGTCTCGCACGTGACGCCGATCAAGACGTTCGTGCAACTCGCCCTCGGTGCCCCGCCCGAGTCGCTGTTCCGCATGGAACTGTCGGCGGCCTCCCTGTCGGCCGTGGCGTACTACGCCGACGGCGGTGCGAGCGTCCGCCTGTTCAACGAGACGTCGCACCTGCGCTGAGCCCCGCCGCCGCGCGGGCCAGCGCCTCGACCCGCGCCCAGTCGCGCCCGGCGACGGCATCCTTCGGCAGCATCCAACTTCCCCCGACACAGCCGACGTTGGGCAGTGCGAGGTACTCCGGCGCGGAGGCCGGTCCGATGCCGCCGGTCGGGCAGAAACGGGCCTGCGGCAGCGGGGCGGCGAGCGCCTTGAGGTAGGCGGTGCCGCCCGCGGCCTCGGCCGGGAAGAACTTCATCTCCCGCACCCCGCGCTCCAGCAGCGCCACCACCTCCGAGGTGGTCGACACCCCGGGCAGGAACGGCACCCCGGACCCTCGCATCGCCTCCAGCAGCGTGTCCGTCCACCCCGGGCTGACCAGGAACCGAGCCCCGGCCGCCACCACCTCGCCGACCTGCTCCGGCGTGATGACCGTGCCCGCGCCGACCACCGCGCCCGGTACCTCCTCGGCGATCGCCCGGATCGCGTCGACGGCGACCGGCGTCCGCAGGGTGACCTCGATCGCGGGCAGCCCGCCGGCGACGAGCGCCCGGGCGAGCGGTACGGCGTCCGCGAGGTCGTCGACGACCACGACGGGGACGACGGGCGCGAGATCGAGCACCGAGGCGGACGGGGAGGAGGGCAGCGGTGAGGTCATGACCTCATCGTGCCCTCCGATGTGCATTCTCTGCAATTGCCGTTGCGTACAGCGCAACGGGGCTCCCGGGGCCCGGGCTACCGGCTCAGTGGATCTCCTCCACCAGTACATCCAGCGACCACGGCTTCCCGGCCTTCGCCGGCGCCTCGGCCTCCACCACGTACCCCAGGTCGCGCAGCGCCTCCACCAGCTCCGCGGGACCCTCGGGCGCGCTGCCGGAGCTCAGCAGGCTCCGGACGATCCGCCCCTTCGTCGCCTTGTTGAAGTGGCTGACCACCTTTCGGGTCGGCGCGTGCAGCACCCGCACGGACGCGGTCCGCCCGGCCACCTCGCCCTTCGGCTTCCACGCCGCCGCGTACGCCGCCGACCGCAGGTCCAGCACCAGCCCGTCCCCGGCGGCCTCGGGCAGCACCTCGGCCATCGGCGCCCGCCAGTACGCGCCCAGGGCCCCCAGCGCGGGGAGCTTCACGCCCATCGAGCACCGGTAGGAGGGGATCCGGTCGGTCACCCGCACGGCACCCCACAGCCCGGAGAACACGAGCAGCGAACGGGCGGCACGCTTCCTGGCGGCCGTGTCGAGGGAGGCCAGGTCCAGGGCGTCGTAGAGCACGCCCGTGTAGATCTCGCCGGCGGGCCGCGCCCCGGCCGTCCGCAGCTGCGCGTTCTTGGCCACCTCGCCGCGCAGCCCCTCGCTCAGCCCCAGCACCTCGCGCGCCTTCTCCTCGTCCCCGGCGCACAGCTCCACCAGCTCGCCGAGGACGGTCTCCCGGGCAGGCGTCAGCCCGGGAAGGGACAGCGTCCCGGGCTTCAGCGGGGCGCCCCGGCCGGACGACGCCTTACCCTCCGACGGCGGCAGCAGGACAAGCACAGGTACTCCTTCGGTCAGCTCTCGGCCAGGGTACGGGGTGCCTTCGACGGGGCCGGTGCCCCATACTCGCCGGAGCCGACCACCGGGAGGGGAGTCTCATGGGGCGCGGAGGCAGAGCGCGGACCGTCACCACCGTGCTGACGGCCGTCGTCGTGGTCGGCCTGACGGGCGGCTGCTCGTCCGGCGGCACCGGGCAGGACGACGGGACGCGACAGCACTACTGCTCCGTCCTCGGGACCTGGCAGCGGACGAAGGCCCGGTCCGAGAACGCCGACGTCGCCGGGTACGCGGCCCTCGCCGCCGCGAGACGGCTCGACCGGGAGGGCCTCGACACGTCCGGCAGCCACGTCCTCCAGGACACCGCCCTGGCCGTCGACACCGCCGACACCGCAGCCGAGGGCCGCGTGGCGTCGTACTGCACGGGCGCCGGCTTCGAGACGTACGTCCGCTGAACCGCGCCGACGGGGGGAAAGGTGGCCGCACGCGAACAGGCACGGTGGACCAGGGCACGGCTGGGGACGGGCGGGCCGCCCCTCGACCTGCTCACCGCCCGCTTCGACCGTCACGTCTACGCCCCGCACGCCCACGACGAGTTCACGGTCGGCGTCACCGTCGGCGGCCTGGAGGTCATCGCCTACCGGGGCGGGCACATCCACTCGGGGCCCGGGTCCATCGTCGTCCTGGAGCCCGGTGAGGTGCACACCGGCGGCCCCGCCGCCCCCGACGGCTACTCCTACCGCGCCCTGTACGCGGCGCCGTCCCTGCTGGCCGACGGCACGCGCGGCGGCCTGCCGCACTTCCGCGAACCCGTCCTCCAGGACCCCGAACTCGCCCGCGCCCTGCGCGCCGCCCACACGGACCTCGCCCGCTGCCCCGACCCTCTGGAGGCCGAGTCCCGTCTCCCGTGGCTGCTCACCGCCCTGGCCCACCGCCACTCCACGGCCCGCGCGGCCGACGACGCGGTCCAGGGAGCCGCCCGCGTCGCCCGCGTCGTACGCGACCGCCTCGCCGACGAACTCCTCGCCCCGCCCTCCCTGGCGGCACTCGCCACCGACCTCGGCCTGTCCCGGTACCAACTCCTGCGCGCCTTCCGTACGACGATGGGGATACCGCCGTACGCCTGGCTCGCCCAGCACCGGGTGTCCAGGGCGCGCGGGCTCCTGGACGCGGGTCTGCGGCCCGCCGAAGCGGCGGCGCTGGTGGGCTTCGCCGACCAGGCGCACCTGACCCGGTGGTTCCGCCGCGTCCTCGGCGTGACCCCGGCCGCGTACCGCAACAGCGTTCAAGACGGCGGGTGAGGGCGGCACGCAGACTGCGGCCATGACTGCACGCGGCTGGGCCCTGTTCTCCCTGATGGGAGTGGTCTGGGGCATCCCCTATCTGATGATCAAGGTGGCGGTGGAGGACCTCTCCCCGTCCGTGGTCGTGTTCACCCGGTGCGCGCTCGGCGCCGCCCTCCTGCTCCCGTTCGCCCTCCGCCAGGGCGGCCTCGCCCGGACGGTCCGGGCACACTGGACACCGATGCTGGCCTTCGCCGTCATCGAGATCATCGGCCCGTGGTGGACCCTGACCGACGCCGAACGCCACCTCTCCAGCTCCACCGCCGGCCTGCTGATCGCGGGCGTGCCGATCGTCGCCGTCCTCCTGGCCCGCTTCTTCGGTGCCGAGGAACGGGTCGGGGCCCGCCGGATCATCGGACTCGCCGTCGGCCTCGGGGGCGTCGCCGTCCTCACCGTGCCGCACCTCACCGGCGGCGACGCGCGCTCGCTGGCCGAGGTGCTGGTGACGGTGGTCGGCTACGCCACCGCGCCCCTGATAGCCGCCCGCCACCTCAAGGACGTCCCGACCCTCCAGCTCATCACCCCCTGCCTGACCCTCGCCGCCGTCGTCTACGCGCCCGCCGCCTTCCTGACCCGGCCCGCCGCCCTCCCCCCGGTCGAGGTCCTGGCGGCCCTCGCCGGCCTCGGCGTCGTCTGCACCGCGATCGCCTTCGTGGCCTTCCTGGAGCTGATCAAGGAGGTCGGCCCGACCCGCGCCGGCGTCATCACCTACGTCAACCCCGCCGTCGCCGTCGCCGCCGGCGCCCTCTTCCTGGGCGAGGACCTGACCCTCGGCATCGGCGTCGCCTTCACCCTGATCCTGGCCGGCTCGGTCCTCGCGACGGCCGGCGCCGGTCCGCGGCGGGAGGTCCGCCGGGTACCATGGTCGATACGGCAGACGAGCCGGGCGGGCGGCCGCGTGGAGTCCCTTGCGGGGCTTCCCGAGGAACGTCCGGGCTCCACAGGGCAGGGTGATGGCTAACGGCCACCCGGGGTGACCCGCGGGACAGTGCCACAGAAAGCAGACCGCCGGAGACTTCGGTCTCCGGTAAGGGTGAAACGGTGGTGTAAGAGACCACCAGTGCCCAGGGCGACCTGGGCAGCTAGGTAAACCCCACCCGGAGCAAGGTCAAGAGGAGACGCCTCCTCGCGAGAAGGGGCGGCTCTGCGCGGACGATCGAGGGCTGCCCGCCCGAGTCCGCGGGTAGACCGCTGGAGGCCGGTGGCAACGCCGGTCCTAGATGGATGGCCGTCGCCGGCGGGACCGCGAGGACCCGCCGGAACAGAACCCGGCGTACAGCCCGACTCGTCTGCCGCTCTCTATTTTTGCAGGTCAGAGCCCATTTTCTTGCTGAACAGACTACCCGGGTCGTCCTTAGAGCCCATGGGACGTCTCCGGGTGGCAGGACGGCACCCTGCGGATCGCCATTACGGAATCGCAGCGCCGTGAAGTGGCCCGCTTGGTGGACTCTGAGGGGCCTCGCCGCCGCTCTGGGCGATCACGGTTGGCTGTACGGGAGTTCGTGGGGAGTAGCGGCGGGTGTGAAAAGCGGTGGGCGCGCGGTGCGACGGGTGTCCTCCCGAGCTTGGTCCTCAACCTCCCGCGCACCGTGACGCTCCCGACGCGCGGTGGAGCGGGGTCGCCCGTGGCTAGCCTCTGTGGCTGTCGCTACGCTCTCTCACCGGCACGTGCTCGGTCCCCCAGCTACTACGAGGGTCTTCGTCTGCGAGAACCCTGGAGGTCGCCGCCGACGAACCCGGCCCGGAATGCCCCGCGTTGATCTGCACGGACGGGATGCTTCCAATGCGGCGCTCGATCTGCTGGCGGCAATCGCCGCTGCCACCGACTAGGTCTCTGCCCGAGCCATCGATGACGCCCGATTCGTCGTGGTCGGCCAACTCCTGTCCATGGCCCCGGCCGCAAGTGGTTTGGCGCTACGACGGCTAAACCTACCTTGGTCACCTCGGCCTGACGGCAGCAACTGTCCCTGGCTATCGGCGAGGAGACGTGGACGCATTCCGCGGCCGCCATGCGGACCACCGCACCCCGCTCCACGAGGAGCCGATGCTCACCGACCTGATCGACGACCTCTCCCATCGCCAGGACTGGTTGACCAGGGCGACGCGCGGACAGCGGCTTCCGCAACTACTGCAGGCATGCCGGGTACCAACAGCCTTCATTGGTATGAAAATCTGAACACCATGGGGAATGGTCACGGTGTTGAGGACACAGTGCAATGGGTCTTGCAGCCGCGCGGCGGGCCTGGAAAGCGAGGCCCTCAGCACTTCGAGCACTCGGTGCGCAAAGGGATCCGGCTTCCGGAGTACGGACATGTCCTCGGGGAGCACGCGGAGCTGCTGAATCGTATCTACCCCAGCGGAGTGGCAAGGCTGTGGGGAGCGACGCCAGCACCGTCTTGGCACACCAAGGCTTTTGCTATCCGGAACCAGAAGGTCGGGGACGAAGTCCTCTTCTACGCTGACGGGAGATTCATCGCCACGGCCCGCATCCTCGGCCTGATGCACAGCCCCGAGCTGGCTGCAGCCGTATGGGGAGCCGACGAGGGCCAGAAGACGTGGGAACACATCATCGCTCTGGGCGACATAGTGGAGGTCGACGTACCAGCGGCTCCGCTGCTCACCAAGTTGGTCAAGCAGCCGATCCTGCGCAGCCTCACCTTGATACCGGCTGACGTGCGTCAGCGACACCTGGGCCTGATGAACAGCCTGCTGGACGGGCAGATACCCCAGGCAGATCACCACCCTCCGGAAGAGAAGCCGGCTGCCTCCGTTCCGAGAATGCGGCGCGAGGAGTTGCTGCACGCCCTCGGGACCCTGAACACCGACATCCCGGACGAGCAGCACACGCGCGATGCGTCGCTCACACTGCTGTGGGCGGTTGGCCGACTCGTATCCGGGCAGGGCCGCCTGGCGCCCCGGGACCTCTACGCAAAGGAGATAGGTCCCCTTCTTGCGGACTTCGGGGCACCGGATGTGAACTTCACGCTGGATTACACCTTCCGGCATCTGCAGGAGTCGGGTCTCTGGCAAACCGACGGTACGAGCAACAGCGCGACGGTGGGCCTCCAGCAGGACGTCGCGAGGCTCCTTCAGAAGCCGCTCGCGCGTGCCGAGGCGATCGGCCTGTTGTGCGGCTCTTACTTTCAGGATGTCGATCAGGAAGCGCTGCTGGAGCGCGTAGGCCTCGCTGGGTACGCAAACGCCGAAGGAGCCGTGGAGGACGGGGACGGGGAACGGAAGCGCGGCGAGAGGCCGCCGGCGGGACGAGGGCGTCGGCAGGTGAACGGATCCCGCCCCGACCGTGACCCGCACCTCGCCGAACACATCAAGCTGCTCTACAGGCACCAGTGCCAGGTGTGCGGGGAACGTCTGGAGACACGTTTCAGCCACTACAGCGAGGCTGCGCACATCCAAGGGATCGGAAGACCACATGGGGGGCCGGACAAGCTGACGAACATGCTGTGTCTTTGCCCCAACCACCATGTCCAGTTCGACAAGCTCTTCTTCTTCATCGACGAGGACTGGAATGTGCGCCGGAGCAGGGACGAGAAGTTGATCGGCGCCCTGATACGCCATCCCCAGCACGTCATCGACGAGGACTGCGTCGAGTACCACCGCGGGCTGTGCGGGCGGAGCCGGTACTGAACCGACCAGGTCACCGTGACCGGACCAGGTACTCCGCGATCTCATTCATGCTGGCCAGGAGGTCCACCGGGTCTCGATCGAGTTCCAGGGCGTGCTGAGTGATGACGACTCCGGCACGCCTCACCTGGGTCCCCGAGGCGAGCGGCCCTTCGCGTACACGAGATGCCCGAACGAAAGACCGAGCGACGTGCAGTAGGCCAGCATCTGGTAGAGGTCCGAACTCGGAATTCCCTCAGATCCGGCCTGAGCGGGACTGCCTCTGCCTCGTCCAGGTGGTGGTGCGCCCGGAATCGGCAGCGCCCGCCGTACGGCCGCAAGGCTTGCCGCAGAGCCACCGGCACGAAGTCGCAGCCACCCCGCCATGACCAAGTCCGAGGTCTGCCACTTCCAGGCGTTCTCGCCCTTCGTGTCTCCGCTCTTCGGTCGCTCCATGTCCTCCTCGGTCAGAGAAAGGCTTGCGACGACGAGCTTCCACAGCTCACTGAAGTGGAGGCCGTCGGGCCGCTCGGCCAGCAGCGACCCGGCCGGTGACGAACCCCGGCGTTTCCCGCCTCGTTCCTCGTCGGTCGCGGCCAAAGCGATCAGTCCTCACCTCTCCCTGCTCCACTCGCCCGGCTCGATCTGCCAGGTTCCGGAAGCCCGGGATGTGGGTCGTGTGCGGGAACTGATGGGAGGCCAGCACTACGTGAGTATCAGGGCAGTCGTCGCCCGGGCGATAGTAGTGGTGGACACCAGGTGATGAGGCGCCCGACTCGTCTGGCCCCTCCCGGGCCGCCGTCACGGAACCTTCACGATCAACGGTATTCCCCCACTCCGACGGCCCGGTCGGCCCGAGGCTCGTGCGCGCAACGCGGCTCGCCGTACGTATAGTTGGCTGGAAATCGACAGCACGTGCGGACGGGGGACCGGTGTAGGTCAAGGAGTTGAGGCGATGTGACGTCGCGTCGGTGCGGCTCCTGCCCGCATCCCCGTCCTCGGCCGGGCCCGCCCGGCCTCGTCCCGGATACCACAGCGGGGCGCACGAGCGATGGGTTCGCGACGAACTCGGATTGCTGACGGACCATGCAACAAGCGGGGTCTTCTCGCACGTCAGGGTGATTAGCATGAGCCGTACGTGGACGGAAGATCGCCCTCCTGTTGGCTGACCTCTCGCCCGGCCCGCGGCTGCTTCGTGCCGCCACCCGATTCCCCTGCTCTCACCGACCGAGGGACCGCTCCATGCCAGTGCCTGCTTCGCCCAGCCAGCACCGACCGGCGGCGGCGCCGCGCACCTCGTCCGCCGTACGGCCGGCCGTGCTGGTGACGAGCGCCGCCGTCGGCGGCGCGACGGTCGCCCTGGCACCGTCCGACGCCTTCACGTGGGTCCTGGCCGTGGTGGTGGTCGCCTGGGTGTGCGTGGCCGTCAGCGTCCTCGTCGCCCACCGGCTGGTCCACCGGGCCCGTGGCGCGGCCGCCGAGCGGGAGTCGGAGAACGGCCGCCTGCGGGCCGAGGCGGCCCGGCTGTCGGTCGAGATCTCGCACCTGGCCGGCCTGACGCTGCCCGCCGTGGCCGAGCGGCTGCGGGAGGGCACGAGCGCGGCCGAGGTACTGGCCACCGTGCCGCCGCCGTCCGACCCGCAACTGCAGCGGCTGACGCACACGTTCGCCGCGGTCGTCGAGGAGGACGCGCGACGGGTGGCCGCCCTGGACGCCGAATACCGCGCGCTGCGCGGCGAGATGGACCAGGCGGCGGCCGAGCACGAGCGCTTCGTGAAGGAGACGCTGCCCGCCGCGGTCGCCCGGCTGCGCGAGGGCCGGTCCGCCGACACCGTGCTCGCCGAATCCGAGCTGCCCCGGCTGCCGGAGCTGCGTGTCCCGGCCGAATCGTTCATCCGCGAACTCGCCCACAGCGAGCGGCGCGCCGCCGCGGCACAGGCCGCCTCCGCCAAGGCGCTCAGCCGCGTCCAGGCCAAGGCCGTGCGCATGCTCGCCGACCTGCGCGACATGCAGGAACGGCACGGCGAAGAGGTCTTCGGCGACCTGCTGAAGCTGGACCACAGCACCTCCCAGCTCGGCCTGATGACCGACCGGCTGGCGCTGCTCATGGGCGGCAGGTCCAGCCGCGCCTGGAACAAGCCGATCGTGATGGAGAGCATCCTGCGCGGTGCCGTCGGCCGCATCGCCGCCTACCAGCGGGTGCGCCTGCACTGCTCCACCCGCGCCGCGGTGTCCGGCTTCGCCGCCGAGGGCGTGATGCACCTGCTCGCCGAGCTGATGGACAACGCCGCGAACTTCTCCCCGCCCATCGACGAGGTGCACGTCTACGTCGAGGACCGCAGCGCCGGCATCGTCGTCACCATCGAGGACAGCGGTCTGAAGATGGCCGACGCGGCGATGCGCCGTGCCGAGGAGGCCGTGACCGGCCGCGTCACCGACCTCGCCTCGCTGCAGGGCACCCGGCTCGGCCTGGCCGTGGTGGGACGGCTCGCGGTGAAGTACGGCATCAGCGTCAACTACCGCCCCTCCTCCCGCGGCGGCACCGGCGTCGTCGTCCTGCTGCCCCTGCATCTGCTCGCCCAGCAGCGCGAGGTGGTCCCGCACCGGACGGCCCCCCGGCCCGAGGCCATGCCGGCGGCGCTCGCGCCCGCGCCGGTGCCCGAGGCCACCGAGCGCCCCGCAGCCCCGGCACTGCCCGCGGCCACCGAGCGCCCCGCGGCGGCGGCACTGCCGGCAGGCAGCGAGCCCCTCGCCGCACGGCCCGAGCCGCCCGAGCTGCCCGGGCAGCGACGCCACCGGCGGCCCGAGGGCACCACACCGAACGGCCTGCCGGTCCGGGCCCCGGGCCGCACCATGGCCGAGGCCGAACGCGAACGCGAGCAGCGCCACTCGGCGTCCGGACAGACCGGTGACACACCGCCGGCCCGGCGCCCGGCACGCGACGCGGGCGCGCGGTTCGGCGCCTTCCACCGCGCACGGCAGTCCGCGGACGGTAGCGCCGGACCGGCTGCCCGGCCCGGATCCGAGCCGCCCGCGGCTCCGTAGTCCCCACCCCTTCCCGTACGGCGTCCGGAGCGACGGCGCCCCTTCCCGCTCGAGCTCATGAGATAGGAGGAACGGGCCGGTGGCCGGTCAGCCGGGCACCACCGTCCCATCACCCATCATGCAGACCACCGACAACAGCCTCAGCTGGCTCCTGCAGAATCTCCTGGACCAGACCCCCGGCGCCCGCCACGCCCTGGTCCTGTCCCGGGACGGCCTGAAGCTCTGCTGGAGCGAGCACCTGACGCTCGACCAGGCCGACCAGCTGTCGGCGATCTGCTCCGGCATCCAGGCCCTCGCCCAAGGGGCCTCCATGGAGTTCGGCGACGGCACCGGCGGGGTCCGGCAGTCGATGACCGAGTTCCACGGCGGCCTGCTGTTCATCGTGGAGGCCGGCGAGGGGGCGCACCTCGCCGTCGTCGCCGGGGAGGACGCCGATCCCGGAGTGGTCGGCCACCAGATGACGGAGCTGGTCGAGCAGATCGGCGAGCACCTGCGGGCCGAGCCGCGGGACCAGGCCAGGGCGAACGGCACCGCGTGATGCGCAAGCCCGTCGACACGGGTGATCCCGACCGGCTCTACACCGTCACCCGTGGCCGGAGCCGTGCCGACGAGTCCTTCGACCTGGTCACCCTCGTCGTCAGCGAGAGCGGACCGGTGCCGGGGATGCAGTCGGAGCTCGCCCGGATCCTGGAGATGTGCCGGCACCCCACGGCCGTCGTCGAGATCGCCGCGGAGCTCGGACTGCCGGTCACGGTGGTGCGGATCCTGCTCGGCGATCTGCTGGACACGGGCCGCATCACCGCCCGCCACCCGCGCGCGGCCCGGTCCGTCGCCTCCCTGCCTGATTCCGCCCTACTCCAAGAGGTGCTCCATGGGCTCCGCAACCTCTGAGCTGCCCTCCCACCGCACACCGCTGAACGACACCGCGGAGACCGGTCTGAAGATCGTCGTCGTGGGCGGATTCGGCGTCGGCAAGACGACCCTGGTCCGCTCGGTGAGCGAGATCCGGCCGCTCAACACCGAGGAGGTGATGACGCAGGCCGGCGTGGGCGTCGACGAGACCGGTGCGGTGACGACGAAGACCACCACGACGGTCGCGTTCGACTTCGGCCGGATCACCCTCAACGACCGCATGGTGCTGTACCTGTTCGGAGCGCCCGGTCAGGAGCGCTTCTGGTTCCTGTGGGACCGGCTGTTCTCGGGAACGCTGGGTGCCGTGGTCCTCGTGGACACGCGGCGGATGGACGACTCCTGGTACGCGATAGACAGGCTGGAGCACCACCGCACGCCCTTCGTGGTGGCCGTGAACCGGTTCGACGACGACACCGTCCGCTACTCCCTGGACGAGATCCGCCAGGCGCTCGCCCTGCCCGCGCACGTGCCGATGGTCGACTGCGACGCGCGGGTCAGGCAGTCCGGCAAGGACGTCCTGCTCACCCTCGTCAACCACCTGCACGACCTGGCCATCGCCCAGGAGGCGACACTGTGACCGACTCCGGCTACCCCTCCGCGCCGTCGGCGCCCCCGGGCTGCCCCGCCCACGCCGGGGCGGTGCGCCTCGGAGGGCTCGAGTACCAGCAGACCCCGGCGCAGCTCTACCGCGCGCTGCGCCGGGAGCACGGTCCGGTAGCGCCGGTCCTGCTCGACGGCGACATCCCCGCCTGGCTGGTGCTGGGCTACTCCGAGGTCACGTACGTGACCAGCCATGACGAGCTGTTCGCGCGCGACTCGCGGCGCTGGAACCAGTGGGACGCCATCCCGCCGGACTGGCCGCTGCTGCCCTTCGTCGGGTACCAGCCGTCGGTGCTCTTCGCCGAGGGCGAGGAGCACCGGCGGCGGGCCGGGGTGATCACCGAGGCGTTGGAGGGGGTCGACCAGTTCGAGCTGTCCCACGACTGCCTGCTCATCGCCGACGAACTCATCGCCCGGTTCGCCGGCAGCGGCCAGGCGGAGCTGATGGCCGACTACGCGCACGCCCTGCCGATGCGCACCGTGGTGCAGATGTGCGGGATGCCGACCTCGGGCGAGGACACCCGCCGGCTCGTCGACGACCTGCGGATCTCCCTGGACGCGGGCGAGGGCGACGACCCGGTGGCGGCGTACGGACGCGTGGGGGAGCGGCTGCGGCAGCTGGTGAAGGACAAGCGGGCCGTCCCCGGCCCGGACGTCACCTCGCGCATGCTGGCGCACCCGGCGGGCCTGACGGACGAGGAGGTCGTCCAGGACCTGATCTCGGTGATCGCGGCGGCGCAGCAGCCGACCGCGAACTGGATCTGCAACACGCTGCGGCTGCTGCTGACGGACGAGCGGTTCGCCGTGAACGTGTCGGGCGGCCGGCTCAGCGTGGGCGAGGCGCTCAACGAGGTGCTGTGGCTGGACACGCCGACGCAGAACTTCATCGGGCGGTGGGCGGCACGGGACGTCCAGCTCGGCGGCCGGCAGATCCGGGCCGGTGACTGCCTGGTGCTGGGGCTGGCGGCGGCCAACACCGACCCGCAGATCTGGCCGGAGGGGCACGTGGGCGCGGAGAACGCCGCGCACCTGTCGTTCAGCAACGGCGAGCACCGCTGTCCCTATCCCGCTCCCCTGCTCGCGGACGTGATGGCGCGGACGGCGGTCGAGACGCTGCTGGAGCGGCTGCCCGACCTGGTGCTGGCGGTGGACCCGGAGGAGCTGACCTGGCGGCCGTCGATCTGGATGCGCGGGCTGTCGGCGCTTCCGGTGCGGTTCACACCGGTGGTGCAGTAGCGCGAGTTCCGGGCCCGTGACCAGGGCCCGGATTCCGGCGTGGACCGGCGAGTGGGACGGGCAGCTACGGGTCAGTCCCGCACGGGGGTGAAGCGCACCGGGAGGCTCTGCGGTCCCCGGGTGAACACGCCCTGCTCGGCGGGTTCGAAGCCGTCGGCGAGACGCACGTCGGGCATGGCGTCGAGGAGCTGGCCGACGCCGGTCTCCACCTCCGCCTTGGCCAGCAGCGCGCCGACGCAGAAGTGCCGGCCGAGCGCGAAGGCGAGATGGTCGGCGGCGGCCGAGAAGGCGGTCGTGGTGGTGAGGTCGTCGCGGAATATGTCGAAGCGGTCGGGGTCTCGGTAGCGGCTCTCGTCACGGTTGGCCGCACCGATCAGACAGGTGACGGTGGCACCCGCGGGTACGGTGCCGCCGCTGAGCGTCACCTCCGTCGCGGACTGCCGCATGATCATGTGAACGGGCGGGGTGAACCGCAGGGTCTCGGCGAAGGCGCGCGGGATCAGCGAGCGGTCCGCACGGACGGCGGCGAGCTGGTCGGGGTGGAGCAGCAGGTTCGCGAAGATGCCGGCGATGGCCTTGTCGGTGGTCTCGCCGCCGGCGGCGAGCAGCAGGCTGCAGAACGCCTTGACGTCCTCGTCGCTCATCCGCACCCCGTCGACCTCGGCGGCGCACAGCGCGGACAGCAGGTCGTCGCCCAGGTTCTCGCGGCGCTCCCGGATGATCGGCAGCATGTACTCGGCGAACTCCACCCGGGTCCGCTCGCCGGCCGCCGTCACCTCGGGGTCGCCCGAGAGGTTCCCGAGGAAGGCGATGACGGCCGTGTACCAGCGGTGGAAGCGGGAGTGGTCGGCCTTGTCCAGGCCCAGCATGTCGGCGATGACGTTGACCGGGAAGCGGGTGGCGTAGTCCGTGACCAGGTCGGCGGAGCCGGTGTGCCGGAAGGCGTCGATCAGCTCGCGGGAGTTGCGCTCGATCACGGGCAGGAACTTCTGCTCCAGGTCGCTGCCGCGGAAGGCGGGGGCGACGAGCGCCCGGCGCACGGCGTGCTCCCGCCCGCTGAGCTGGAGGATCGTCTTGCCGTGCACCGGTTCGATCTGCCAGGCGTAGTTGTCCGTGGTGAACTCGCCGGCCTTGTCCTTGAAGACGCGCTCGACGTCCTCGTAGCGCGAGACGATGTAGCTCTGCGTCGCCTCGTGCCAGATGAGGGGCGCGGTCTCCCGCATGACCCGGTAGGCGGGGTAGGGATTCGCCGCGAACTCGGGCGAGAGGATGTCGGGCACCTGCTGGGCGGTGGACATGGGGCTCCCAGGATCGTGACTTGGTGTACCGCACAAGGTTATTGATCAACCATCAGTTGCGACAGAGCGTCCGGGGGCCGACTGTGCCGACGGTGACAGGAGGGAGCCCGGGTGACCTCCGGCGGCTGACGTTCCGTAGTCTCCTGGCTGTTTCGCGCGACACCCGGTGCAGGAGGAAGCAGACCGCATGGCCCACACGCGATACGACCAACGGGTACGGGTGTTCGTCGAGGTCTGCGGCGGTGAGCACGACTGGCGGGAGGCGGAGGCGCGCTTCGAGGCGCACGGCTGGCCGGTGCGCGACGCGCACCCCGCGGGCAGCGGACCGCTGGGCCCGGCCCTGGAGCCCGACCCCGCGTCGCGCGTGTACGAGATAGAGGTCCGCCTCTTCGGCGCGGCCAAGGGCAGCGACCGGGGCGCGGCCGACCGGGTGCGCAAGGTGCTGCGCGGCGCCCGCCTCGAAGGCTACGTCCGCCGGGCCGAACCCCTGGAGCGGGACCGGGAGTTGTTCCCCCACTGGAGGGTCGTCAGCACGGCCCACCGGCGCCCGGGCAGGCAGCCGGCCTGGCGGAGGCACCTCACCCGCACCGCCACGCGGCTCGGCAGACACGACACCGGAGGGTTCGTCGCCGGCGGCCCGCGCCAGGCGCTGCGGCTGGCCCGCGCGGACGCTCCCGCCGGTGCCCCCCGCCCGGCCGTGGCAGTCAGGCCGCTGGACGGACGCCGACGCGAACCCGCCCCTTACCGGCGGGAGGAGCGGCTGGAGCGCTCGATCTACCGGCTGGTCCTGTGGACCCTGCTGTCGGCGGGCGCGCTCACGCTGGCCTCGGCGGCGGTCCCCGGCGCCCCCCGGTGGATCCTGGGGACCCTGGCGCTCTTCGGCGCCTGCGGATCCCTCTGGTCGGGCTGGGACATGAGCCGGGCGGGCAAGCGGCAGGAGGGCGTCTTCCTCGCCCTGCTCTGTCTGCTGATCTTCGCCGCCTTCGGGATGGGCCTCCTCAGCAGCGACGGCAAGGCCTGGACCCCGCGCGAGACCCTCACGACCGCGGTGGTGGTCTCCGTCCTCGCGGGGCTGTGGCTCCTGGTGCGGCAGTGGACGTGGGGCGAGTGGGTCGCCTGGGCCGTTCCGCTGGCGGTGACCCTGACCGTCTCCGCGTTCGTGGCGGCGGGTTCCGTCCTGCACGCCCTGTACGCCGACGGCCTCTCGCTCAGCCCGGGGGATCTCGACGTGCCCCCGGTCTGGCAGTTCGCCGCCGCGGTCAAGCTGCTGGTGATGCTGAGCCTCGTCATGATCGTCCCGGCCTGGTGGGGGTTCGCCAAGCACCGGCACCACCGGTACGCCACCCCGGGGGACGGCACCAACATCATCCTGAACGTGTGCCTCTTCGCGGCGATGCTCGCCGGTGCGGGGTTGCAGGCGTGGGACTCCGCGGCGACGGCCGTGGACCGGACGGTCGCGGCGGCCGCGCGCGGCCAGGAGCCGCCGTCGTACTTCGGTGTCGAACCGGAGTGGACCTGCGTACGGCTCGTGGTGCCGGCCCGTGAACTCGCCGGGGAGGGACCCCCGTTGAATCCGGGCAGACCCTACCTTTCCTTCGGCATCGCGGGAGAGACGGCGGTCCTGTGGGACCCGGCCACCCGCGAACCGGTGAAGCTGCCGGCGAATCAGGTGTGGCTGGGGCCGGCGGAGTCGGGGAACGTCTCGTGCCCGGAGCGGCCACCCGGAGTGTCGAAAGTTTCGTAGCCGTCTCTCCTCGTTTCTGATCTCTCTGAGAGTCGTCCCTCTCCCCATGCGGTTCATCGCGGGTAGAGACGTGCCTGAGCAGCTGATATCGGTACGTCTCTCGCCCTCTTGCTGGCCGAAGGTTTCGAAATAATTACCGAAACTATTGACGCTTGACGGGGACAGGCCAACACTGGCGCCGTCGTCGAACCCCCAGGAGAGGAAGCACCACCATGTTCTTAGCCCGAACCGCGTGGGCCGTCGCCCTGGCCGCCCTGGCCGCGATGCTGCTGCCCGCCACCGCCCACGCCGACACGGTCGTGACCACCAACCAGACCGGCACCGACAACGGCTACTACTACTCGTTCTGGACCGACAGCCAGGGCACCGTCTCCATGAACATGGGGTCCGGCGGCCAGTACAGCACCGCGTGGCGCAACACCGGCAACTTCGTCGCGGGCAAGGGCTGGAGCAACGGCGGGCGCAGGACCGTGCAGTACTCGGGCACGTTCAACCCGTCCGGCAACGCGTACCTGGCTCTCTATGGCTGGACGTCGAACCCGCTCGTCGAGTACTACATCGTCGACAACTGGGGCACCTACCGGCCCACGGGCACGTTCATGGGCACCGTGAACAGCGACGGCGGCACCTACGACATCTACCGGACGACGCGGTACAACGCCCCGTCCGTCGAGGGCACCCGGACCTTCGACCAGTACTGGAGTGTGCGGCAGTCCAGGCGGACCGGTGGCACCATCACCACGGGCAACCACTTCGACGCCTGGTCGCGTGCCGGGATGCCGATGGGCAGCTTCAACTACTACATGATCATGGCGACCGAGGGCTACCAGAGCAGCGGCAGCTCCGACATCACGGTCGGCGGAACGAGTTCCGGCGGTGGCGGCGGTGGGGGCGGTGGCGGTGGCTGCACCGCGACGCTGTCGGCGGGGCAGAAGTGGGACGACCGGTACAACCTCAACGTCTCGGTGAGCGGGGCGGGCAACTGGACCGTGACGATGAACGTGCCGTCCCCGGCGAAGGTGCTGTCCACCTGGAACGTCAGCGCGAGCTATCCCACCGCGCAGACCCTGACCGCCAAGTCGAACGGCAGCGGGAACACCTGGGGCGCCACCATCCAGGCCAACGGGAACTGGACCTGGCCGACGGTCAGTTGCAGCGCGGGCTGACGCCACCCACCGACGAGCGAGGAGGATCCCTTCGCATGCGCACCGGACCCCGTCCGTCATGGCGTCCCCTGGTCACCGGGGTGGCCGCCGCCGCACTGGCCGCCGCGGGCACCGTCGCCGCCGACGCCGCCCCCGCAGCCGCGCCCGCACGGGCCGCCGCCTGCAACGGCTACGTCGGCCTCACCTTCGACGACGGCCCCTCGAGCACCACGCAGGCCCTGCTCAACGCCCTCAAGCAGAACAGGCTGCGGGCCACCATGTTCAACCAGGGCCAGTACGCGGCCCAGAACCCGTCCCTCGTGCGCGCCCAGGTCGACGCCGGCATGTGGGTCGCCAACCACAGCTACACCCACCCGCACATGACCCAGCTCGGCCAGGCCCAGATGGACACGGAGATCTCCCGGACCCAGCAGGCGATCGCGGCCGCGGGCGGTGGTACGCCGAAGCTGTTCCGCCCGCCGTACGGCGAGACCAACTCCACGCTGCGGTCGGTCGAGGCCAAGTACGGCCTGACCGAGGTCATCTGGGACGTCGACTCGCAGGACTGGAACAACGCCAGTACCGACGCCATCGTGCAGGCCGTCTCCCGGCTGGGCAACGGCCAGGTCATCCTCATGCACGACTGGCCCGCGAACACGCTCGCGGCCATTCCCCGCATCGCGCAGACCCTGGCGAGCAAGGGCCTGTGCTCCGGCATGATCTCCCCGTCGACCGGCCGCGCGGTCGCCCCCGACGGCGGCGGCACCGGTGGCGGAGGGGGCGGTGGCGGCGGCTGCACCGCGACGCTGTCGGCGGGGCAGGTGTGGGGTGACCGGTACAACCTCAACGTCTCGGTGAGCGGGGCGGGCAACTGGACCGTGACGATGAACGTGCCGTCCCCGGCGAAGGTGCTGTCGACCTGGAACGTCAGCGCCAGTTACCCGAGTTCACAGGTGCTGACGGCCAAGCCCAACGGCAGCGGCAACACCTGGGGCGCCACCATCCAGGCCAACGGCAACTGGACCTGGCCGACGGTCAGTTGCAGTACCGGCTGACCTGTACGAGTGCCTGTGGCGAGGCGGTTCCACCGTCGCGCCACAGGCGCACGGCTGCTGTCGGGAACGTCAGGCTCCCGGCCCCGGCGACCGCCCCGCCACCCGCGTCAGGTGCCGTCCGAACACCTCGCGGGCGTCGGGTGTCAGGGTGCGCAGGGCCACCATCGCCGTGATCACGACGTCGCACAGCTCCGCCTCGACGTCCTCCCACGTGTGCGTGACCCCCTTGCGCGGGTTGTGACCGGTCGTGCCGATCACCGCCTCGGCGACCTCGCCGACCTCCTCCGACAGCTTCAGCATGCGCAGCAGGAGGCCCTCACGGCCGCCGACGGGCTGGTCCGCCTCCAGCCACTTCCACAGGGCGTCGACGGTGGTCCACGGGTCGTCGGCGGGCGTGCCGCCTCGGGTCTCGGTCATGCCGAGCAGCCTGCCATGAAGGCAGAGGGCGACGTGTCAGTCGAACAGTTGCTCCTGCTTGCCCTCCGCCGCCTTCCGCACCCGCCGGTTACGCGCCCCGACGATCACCGTCGTGGCGGCGGCCGTCGCCGCGAAGGCCGCCGGGACCATCCAGTTCCGGTTGACCGCGTGGCCCAGGGCGTGGTCCACGGAGAGCCTGCCGGGGCCCGTGACCGCGAGGCCGGCGGCCGTCAGGCCCAGGGAGGCCGCGTACTCGTAGCCGCCGGTCTGGGCGAAGAAGCCGTTCGGGGCGTGCACCGCGGCGGCGCCCGTCATCGCACCGGCCGCCGCCGCGCCCGCGGCCGGGGTGGCCAGGCCCAGGGCCAGCAGTACGCCGCCCCCGGCCTCCGCGAGGCCCGCCGCGGTCGCGCTCGCCCGGCCGGGTGTGTAGCCCATGGACTCCATGGCCTTGCCGGTGCCCTCGATGCCCCCGCCGCCGAACCAGCCGAGCAGTTTCTGCGCGCCGTGCGCGGCCAGTACGCCGCCCGTCCCCAGACGGAGCAGCAGCAGTCCGAGGTCGCGTCGGTCGTAGCAGGTCATGTCGGCTCCTTCAGGGCGGTGACGGCGGTGACTGCGGTGGTGTCCCTTCTCAGGGTTCCCACCCTCCCCACGTTTCCACCGTCGCACCGTCCGCACCCGACCGGCCCGCGGCGGGCGCCGTTCGGGTGGCGGGGGGCCGCGGCCGGTGTGACGCTGGCCGGCATGACCATTCAGACCACCCGACTCAGCGACCCGGCCGTCCGGGCCTTCGTCGCCGCCGTCAACGCGCACGACCGGGAGGCCTTCATGGCGCTGCTCGCGCCGGACGCCACCATGGCCGACGACGGCGACGACCGGGACCTCGCCCAGTGGATCGACCAGGAGATCTTCTCCTCCAACGGACACCTGGAGGTCGACAACGAGTCGAACGGCGGGCGAGCCCTCATCGCCCGCTACCGCAACGACACCTGGGGCGAGATGCGCACCCGGTGGAGCTTCACCGTCGACGACGACGGCCGGATCGCGCGGTTCGAGACCGGGCAGGCGTAACCGGGACCGACGGGCCACGCGGTCGCCCTTGCCTTCGGGTGCGCTTCAACTCCTAGCGTCCCCGGACATGGAGACCAACGGAACGACCGGCACCACCAGGACCCTCGGCCGCAGTGGTATCGAGGTCAGCGCGCTCGGCTTCGGCTGCTGGGCCATCGGGGGCGAGTGGCGGGACACCGCGGGGCAGCCGCTCGGCTGGGGACGCGTCGACGACGACGAGTCCCTACGGGCCATCCGGCGCGCCCTCGACCTCGGCGTCACCTTCTTCGACACGGCGGACGTCTACGGCACCGGCCACAGCGAACGCCTGCTGGGCCGCGCCCTCGGCAAGCGACGGGACGACGTCGTCGTCGCCACCAAGTGGGGCAACGTCTTCGACGCGGACACCCGCACCCTCACCGGCGCCGACGACTCGCCCGCGTACGTCCGCCGCGCGCTCACCGCGTCGCTGGAGCGCCTGGGCACCGACCACGTCGACCTCTACCAGCTGCACCTCGCCGACGCCGACCCGGGACGTGCCGCGGAACTCCGCGACGTCTGCGAGGAGCTCGTGGGGGAGGGGCTGGTGCGCGCGTACGCGTGGAGCACGGACGACCCCGAGCGCGCCGCCGTGTTCGCGGCCGGTGAGCACTGCGCGGCCGTGCAGCACCGGGCCAACGTCCTCCAGGACGCGCCCGAGATGATCGCCCTGTGCGAGGCCTCGGGGCTGGCGAGTGTCAACCGCAGCCCGCTCGCCATGGGGCTGCTGGGCGGCAGGCACGCGGGCCGGCGGGCCCTGTCGGCCGGGGACATCCGCAGCAGGCCGCCCGCCTGGCTGCCGGGGTTCGGGGACGGGACCGGTGCCGACCCTAAGTGGCTGGCGCGGGTCGAGGCACTGCGGGACGTGCTCACCGCGGGCGGCCGTACGCTCGCGCAGGGCGCGCTGGCCTGGCTGTGGGCCCGCAGCGACCGCACCGTGCCGATCCCCGGGTTCCGTTCCGTCGCACAGGCCGAGGAGAACGCGGGCGCGTTGGAGAAGGGGCCGCTCACCGCCGGCCAGATGGCCGAGGCCGAGCTGATCCTGCGGGGCTGACGCCGGCGGGCGTGTGTGCGGCAGCCGTCCGCCCACCGGTGCGTATCCCGCGGTCCCCCGCGGGATCCACCCCCATCCGGTGGCCGGAACGGCTGCCGCCTTCCCCCCTCGGTATGGCTTGCGGAGGTGCCGGAAGGCCGACGCTCCGAGTGTGAAGCTTCGGTGAAGGAAAGTTGAGCATAAGTCCGCCACCGGCCGCAATGGTGCGGACTGTTGAATTCCGATTGTGTGGATCGCCAAGGGTCCCGCGAGCGCGGTGCGTTCAGCCGCGCCCCACGTACGGCATCGCCGTCGCCATGACCGTCGCGAACTGCACGTTCGCCTCCAGCGGCAGTTCCGCCATGTGCCGCACCGTGCGCGCCACATCGGCGACGTCCATCACCGGCTCGGGCGCCACCACCCCGTTGGCCTGGAGCGCTCCCGTCTGCATGCCGGCCGTCATGTCGGTCGCCGCGTTGCCGATGTCGATCTGGCCGACCGCGATGCCGTAGGGCCGGCCGTCCAGGGACAGCGACTTGGTCAGGCCCGTCAGCGCGTGCTTGGTCGCCGTGTACGCCACCGAGTGCGGGCGCGGGGTGTGCGCGGAGATCGAGCCGTTGTTGATGATCCGGCCGCCCTGCGGGCTCTGCTCCTTCATCTGCCGGTACGCCGCCTGCGCGCACAGGAACGCCCCGTTGAGGTTGGTGTCCACCACGTGCCGCCACGCGTCGTAGGGCAGCTC
The DNA here is from genome assembly GCF_014648815.1 of Streptomyces flaveolus. Taxonomy (GTDB): domain Bacteria; phylum Actinomycetota; class Actinomycetes; order Streptomycetales; family Streptomycetaceae; genus Streptomyces; species Streptomyces flaveolus. Next base: position 307,012 of record NZ_BMRV01000001.1, read on the forward strand.
CTCGACCGGCACGCCGCCCGGGCCGAACGTCCCGGCGTTGTTGAACAGCAGGTCCAGCCGCCCGAACCGGTCGCGCACGGCGGCGAACAGGGCGGCCACGTCCTCGGGCCGTGACACGTCGGTCCGTACGGCCAGGGCGGTGCCGCCGGGGACGAGCGCGGCCGTCTCCTCCAGGGGCTCGGTGCGGCGCCCGGCCAGGGCCAGCGTCCAGCCCGCGCGCAGCAGTTCGGCGGCGACCGCGCGGCCGATGCCGGAACCGGCACCCGTGACCACGGCGATCCTCTCCCGGCCGGTCATGTCGTACGTCCCCTCGTCGGCGGTTCTCACGGTGTTCATGAGGCCGCAGCGTACGCGTGGGGATCGGGCGGCGATCATGCGGAACTCATCCGTCCGACATGGGCCCGACATGTCCGCGCCAAGGTGTCGTCGTCCCCGGCCATTCGAATGCCCCCTGCACCCACCGCAAGGGGAGGAACGGATGACACCCGCGAACCACCAGGCTTCCGACCGTGCCCAGGCCGGCTCGGCCACGCACGCGCCCGAACTCCGCGCCGCCGCCCGCCACCTGGGCCGCCGCCGCTTCCTGACCGTCACCGGCGCCGCCGCGGCGCTCGCCTTCTCCGTCAACCTGCCCGCCGCCGGCACCGCGAGCGCCGCCGAACTCGACCCCGCCCGGCTCACCGGCGACCCCTTCACACTCGGCGTCGCCTCGGGCGACCCGCTGCCGGACTCCGTCCTGCTGTGGACGCGCCTGGCCCCCGCGCCGTACCAGGCCGACAGCGGACTGCCCGCGAAACGCGTCGACGTCGGCTGGGAACTCGCCCTCGACGAACGCTTCCGCCGCGTCGTCAGACGGGGCACCACCACCGCCCACCCCGAGTTCCACCACACCGTCCACGTCGAGGTCGGCCACCTCGCCCCGGGCCACGTCTACTACTACCGCTTCCGCGCCGGCCGCTTCGTCAGCCCCGTCGGCCGCACCCGCACCGCGCCCCCGGCCCGCGGCCGCACCGCCGGGCTCACCTTCGGCCTGGTCTCCTGCCAGCGCTACGACCAGGGCTACTACACCGCCTACCGGCACCTCGCCGAGGAGGACGTGGACGTCGTCTTCCACCTCGGCGACTACCTCTACGAGTACGCCGTCAACTCCGCCGGCGGCTCCCGCGCCTACCCGGCCGGCACCCTGCCGGACCTGTTCAATCACGAGACGGTGACGCTGGAGGACTACCGCCTGCGGTACGCCCTCTACAAGTCCGACCCCGACCTGCGGGCCGCGCACGCCGCGCACCCCTTCGTCGTCACCTGGGACGACCACGAGACCGAGAACAACTACGCGGGCGACACCCCGGAGAACAGCGTCCCGCCGGAGGAGTTCCTGCTGCGCCGGGCCGCCGCCTACCGGGCCTACTGGGAGAACATGCCGCTGCGGCGCCCGCAGCTGCCCGAGGGCCCGGACCTGAAGCTGTACCGCCGTCTGCACTGGGGCCGGCTCGCCCAGTTCGACGTGCTCGACACCCGCCAGTACCGCTCCGACCAGGCCTACGGCGACGGCTGGCAGTACCCCGGCCCCGAGTCCGAGGACCCGGGCCGCACCCTCACCGGCGACGCCCAGGAACGCTGGCTGATCAACGGCTGGCACCGGTCGGACGCCGTGTGGAACGTGGTGCCCCAGCAGGTCACCTTCTCCCAGCGGTACAACTCCACCACCACGCCCTCCAAGGTCTCCATGGACTCCTGGGACGGCTACCCGGCCTCCCGCGAACGGGTGCTGGCCGGCGCGCAGGCCGCCGGTGTCGAGAACCTGATGGTCCTCACCGGCGACGTGCACGTGCACTACGGCTTCGACATCAAGCGCGACTTCTCCGACCCGGGCTCCCGGACCCTGGGCACGGAGATCGTCACCTCCTCCGTCACCAGCGGCGGCAACGGCTCCGAGAAGCCGTCCAACTGGAACACCTACCTGGCCGCCAACCCGCACCTGCGGTTCTACAACGGCCTGCGCGGCTACGCGACGGTGTCCCTCGGCCGGGAGCTGGCGCGCGCCGACTTCAAGACGGTGTCCCACGTGACCACCGAGGGCGCGCCGCTCACGACCGCCGCCTCCTTCGTGACGGAGGTGGGGGAGCAGGGGCTCAAGCCGGCGTGACCTCACGCTCCGCGGCCGGCTCGACGGGGTGCTCGCCCGGGTAGCGGACGCCGACCCGGTCCCGGATCGCGTCGAGCGTCCGCATCACGGCGAGCGTGCCGTCCAGCGGGACCAGCGGCGACTCGGTCTCACCGGCCCGCAGCGCCCGCATCACCTCCCGCGCCTCGTGCTTGAGGCTCGCCCGCGGCCCGTCGGCCGGGTCGGCCGTGAACCTCTCGGGTTCGCGGCCGTCCCGGTGCAGCACGAAGTGGTCCGGGAAGAAGAAGCCGTACGGGACGTCGATGCGGCCCAGGGAACCGGTGACCGAGGCGGAGTTGGGCGTACCGCCGGTGATGGAGCAGTGCACCGAGGCGAGGGCGCCGCTGTCGTAGGAGAGCAGCGCACCCGTCTGGAGATCGACCCCCTCCTCCGAGAGCACCGCCCGCGCCGCGACGTCCGACGGCTCACCGAGCAGCAACTGCGCGAACGACACCGGGTACACGCCCAGGTCGAGCAGCGCGCCGCCGCCCTGCGCCGGGTCCCGCAGCCGGTGTGCCGGAGGGAAGGGGCCGGCCAGTCCGAAGTCCGCCTGGACGCTGCGGACCTCGCCGATCGCACCGTCCGCCACCAGCGCCTTCAGGCGCCGCACCAGCGGATTGCAGTACATCCACATCGCTTCCATCAGGAAGACCCCGCGCTCCCGCGCCAGCGCGACCAGTTCCCCCGCCTCGCGCGCGTTCAGCGTGAACGGCTTCTCGCACAGCACGTTCCGGCCCGCCTCCAGACAGAGGCCGGCGGCGGTGCGGTGCGCCGCGTGCGGAGTGGCGACGTACACCACGTCGACGTCCTCGTCCCGGGCCAGCGACTCCCAGTCGCCGTACGCACGCGGTATTCCGAACCGGTCCGCGAACGCCTTCGCCGACGCCTCGGTCCGCGAGGCCACCGCGACGACCTCCGCGTCCGGCAGATCGACCAGATCCGCCGTGAACGTCGCCGCCATGCCGCCGGTCGCCAATATCCCCCAGCGCACCCTCTGCTCGGCCACCCTGTCCCCACCCTCGCTCACGTTCAGACAAGTCCGTACGAGCTGAGAGCATAGGTGCCGGATCCGTCGAACAGGGAGGGGCACATGCCCGAGCGCGGGCCGTCCATACCGCACGCGTCACCGTCGAACACCACAGAACCGAACACGCCGGGGGCGGCCGGACCGGACACGGAGCCGGCCGTCCGTCCGCTGCGCGCCGACCGCCGCACCGGACTGCTCGTCACGCTCGTCCTCGGCGGTCTGACCGCCACCCCGCCGCTGGCGATGGACATGTACCTCCCCTCGCTGCCGGAGGTCACCGAGTCCCTGCGCGCGCCGGCGGCCACCGTCCAGCTCACGCTCACCGCCTGCCTGGCCGGCATGGCCCTCGGCCAGCTCGTCGTCGGGCCGATGAGCGACAAGTGGGGCCGTCGCCGGCCGCTGCTGAGCGGCCTCGCCGTCTACGTCGTCGCCACCGCGCTGTGCGCGCTCGCGCCCACCGTCGAGCTGCTGGTCGCGTTCCGGCTGGCGCAGGGCCTCGCGGGGGCCGCCGCCATCGTCATCGCGCGGGCCGTCGTGCGCGACCTGTACGACGGTGTGGCCATGGCCCGCTTCTTCTCCACCCTCATGCTGATCTCCGGCGTCGCCCCGGTCGTCGCGCCGCTCATCGGCGGGCAGATCCTGCGGGTGACGGACTGGCGGGGCGTGTTCGTCCTGCTCACCGTGGTCGGTGTGCTGCTGGGCGGGGTCGTGTGGGCCAAGCTGCCCGAGACGCTGCCCGAGACCGAACGGCACGCGGGCGGGATCGGCGACACCCTCCGCTCGATGCGCGGCCTGCTCGCCGACCGGGCCTTCACCGGGTACATGCTCGCCGGCGGCTTCGCCTTCGCCTCGCTGTTCGCCTACATCTCGGCGTCCCCGTTCGTCGTCCAGGAGATCTACGGGGCCTCCCCGCAGACGTTCAGCCTGCTCTTCGGGCTCAACTCGATCGGCCTGGTCGTCGTCGGGCAGATCAACGGCAAGGTCCTCGTCGGGCGGGTCAGCCTGGACAGGGTGCTGGGCATCGGCCTCCTCGTCGTCATCGCCGCCGCGACCGCGCTGCTGCTGATGGCCCTCGGCGTCTTCGGCGAGGTCGGGCTCGCGCCGATCGCCGCCGCGCTGTTCGTGCTGATGTCCGCGATGGGCATCAGCCTGCCCAACACCCAGGCGCTCGCGCTGATGCGGGTCAAGCAGTCCGCCGGCTCCGCGTCCGCGCTGCTCGGCACGTCCTCCTTCCTCATCGGCGCCATCGCCTCCCCGCTGGTCGGGATCGCCGGGAAGGACACCGCCCTGCCGATGGCGATCGTCCAGCTGGGGGCGGCGCTGGTGGCGCTGGCCTTCTTCCTGGGCATGTGCCGCCCCTCGGCCGGGCGTACGACCGCGGAGGGGGCGGAGAGCTGAGCGCTCCGAGACTGCGCAGCGACACCCCGGAACGGGCCGGACTCGACCCCGGGGAGCTCCGTCGTGTCGTGGCGGACGTGCACGCCCTCACGGCCGGCGAGCGGCCCTGGGCCGCGGGTGCCGTCGTGGCCGTGGGGCGCGGGCCCGTGCTCGCCGTCGAGGAGGCGGCGGGGTGGGCCGTGCGGTACGCGTCCTACGACCCGGGCACCGACACGGGCGTGGAGCTGCCGGCCGGCTCCCGGGTGCCGATGACCGTCGGCACGCCCTTCGACCTGGCGTCCCTGACCAAGCTGTTCACCGCGGTCGCCGCCGTGCAGCAGATCGAACGCGGCACGCTCGGCATCGACGCGGAGGTGGGGGCGTACCTGCCCGACTTCCGCGGGGCCGCCGCGCACGGCGTCACCGTGCGGCAACTGCTCACGCACACCTCCGGGCTGCGGCCCGAACTGCCGTTGTACGACTGCGCCGACGACGGGGAACGGCTGCGGCGGCTGCGGGCGGAGCCGCCGGTGGGGGTGCCCGGCACGTACTGCTACTCCGACCTGAACATGCTGCTCCTCCAGCACGTGCTGGAGCGTGTCAGCGGGCGCCGCCTCGACCTCCTCGTGCGCGACGGGATCACCCGGCCGCTGGGCATGACGGCGACGCACTTCGGGCCGTGCCCGGGCGCGGCGGCGACGGAGGACCAGCGGCGGCCGTGGGCCAAGGCGGACCGGGGGATGCTGCGGGGCGTCGTCCACGACGAGAACGCCTGGGCGCTGGGCGGGGTGGCCGGTCACGCGGGGCTGTTCTCGACCGGCCGGGACCTCGCGGTCTTCTGCCGGGCGCTGCTCGCGGGCGGCTCGTACGGGCCCGCGCGCATCCTCGGCCCCGACTTCGTGGAGCTGCTCCTGATGGAGCCGGGGCTCGGCTTCGCGCTCGACCAGCCGTGGTTCATGGGGGAGCTGGCGGGGCGCGGGGCGGCCGGGCACACGGGCTTCACGGGCACGATGCTGGTCCTGGACCGCGCGACGGACACGTTCGCGATCCTGCTCGCCAACACGGTCCACCCGCGACGGCGGCCACCGGACAACGGACCGCGGGCGTTGCTGGGGACACGGGTGGCACGGGCGGTACGGGCGATCTGACGGCGCGCGGTGCCTGCGGCGGCCTGTGGGGGTGCGCGTAGCGGGTTCGGTTGTCTGTGGGGCGGGGCCGACCGATGCGCGCCGGGCCACCACCCCCGTTCACCCCCGCCCCGTAGAATCCACGGGTGAACGCCCCCGCCACCCCCGCCGACACCCTGCGCACCGCCCTCGCCGACCTCGTCGACGGGCTTCCGCCACGCCAGGCCGCGCAGGCAGTCGAGCGGCTGATCGCCAACTACCGCGGGGCCACCCCCACCGACGCCCCGATCCTGCGGGACCGCGCGGACGTCGTCGCGTACGCCGCGTACCGCATGCCCGCGACCTTCGCCGCCGTGCGGTCGGCGCTCACCGCGTTCGCGGACGCCGTGCCCGAGTGGGCGCCGGCGAGCCACGTGGACGTGGGCGGCGGGACCGGCGCGGCGACCTGGGCCGTCAGCGACACCTGGGGCGGCGCCCGCCCGGTGACCGTGCTCGACTGGGCCGAGCCCGCGCTCGCCCTCGGCAAGGAGATCGCCGCCACCCACCCGGCCCTGCGCGACACCCGCTGGCAGCGCTCCCGGATCGGCGCCGCGCTCACCGTGGAGAGCACCGACCTCGTCACCGTCTCCTACGTCCTCAACGAGCTCACCCCCGCCGACCGCGCCGCCCTCGTCGACGCCGCCGCCGGCGCCGCCCGGGCCGTCGTGATCGTCGAGGCGGGCACCCCCGACGGCTACGCCCGCGTCATCGAGGCCCGCACCCGGCTGATCGCCGCCGGTTTCCACGTCGCCGCCCCCTGCCCGCACAGCGCCGCCTGCCCCATCGTCCCCGGCACGGACTGGTGCCACTTCGCGGCGCGGGTCAGCCGTTCCTCCCTGCACCGCCAGGTCAAGGGCGGCTCCCTCGCCTACGAGGACGAGAAGTTCAGCTACGTCGCCGCCACCCGCTTCCCGGTCGCCCCCGCACCCTCCCGCGTGGTCCGGCGCCCGCAGATCCGCAAGGGGCAGGTCCTGCTCGACCTGTGCGAGACCGACGAGCAGCTCCGCCGCCGGACGGTCACCAAGCGCCACGGCGACCTGTACAAGGCGGCCCGCGACGCGGACTGGGGCGACCCGTGGCCCCCGGCGGCGGAGCGCTAGTCACGACTCCCCACGGGCCTCCTGCCCCCGTTTCTCCTGGAGCCTGCGCAGCAGCTCCCGCTTCTGGGCCCGCGCGTCCTGCGCGCCGCCGATCCGGTCGCCCCGGCCGCCGCCGCGCAGCGCCCTGCGGCCGAGGTTGCGGCGCGCGCCGCCCACACCCAGCATGTTCCCGGCTCCGCCTCGGGTCATGTGAGGCTCACTTCCCTTCACTCCAGTACGACGAGACGGTTCGTCTCGAATCTTTGTCGTCACCACTGTCAAGCGAGACGCACCGTCTTGTCAACTGGTAAATTCGCGTCATGGCCACCCAGAAACCCACCCAGGTCCCCGACGTCACACGCCGCAGCGCCAGGTCCCGCCGGGCCATCTACGACGCCGCCCTCGCACTCGTCGCCGAGGCCGGCTACCCCAGGACCACCATCGAGGGCATCGCCGCCCGCGCCGGCGTCGGCAAGCAGACCATCTACCGCTGGTGGTCCTCGAAGGCCGACGTCCTGCTGGAGGCCTTCCTCGACCTCGGCGACCAGGCCGCGCAGGCGGCGGGGCAGGAGTCGTACGCCATCCCCGACACCGGCGACGTCGCCGCCGACCTCAAGGCCGTGCTGCGCGCCACCGTCGACGAGCTCACCGACCCGAGGTTCGAGGCGCCCTCGCGGGCCCTCGCCGCGGAGGGCGTCGTCAACGAACAGCTCGGGCGGGAGTTCGTGACCAAGCTCCTGGAGCCCTCGCTCCAGCTCTACGTCGACCGGCTGCGCGCCGCCCAGGACGCCGGCCAGGTCCGGCCGGAGGTCGATCCGCGCATCGCCCTCGAACTCTTCGTCTCGCCGCTCGCCCAGCGCTGGCTCCAGCGCACCGCACCCTTCGGCTACGACTACACCGACACCCTCGTCGACTACGCCCTGTACGGGCTCGCTCCCCGCTGACCAGTGAGGTTTGTCCCTTCCCGACCCCTGAAGCGCGGAATGGTGGGACCATAGGGCATGCTGATGCGCACGACGGCGAGGCGAGGGGATAGATGAGCGCGGACTTCGGTGGCCGGCCCGGCCTGCGGGACAAACTCTCCCAGTGGCTGCGCAAGAGCCGCCCGAAGGAGGCCGCCGGCGACGGCGACCGGGAGGCCCTGCTGCTCGCCGCCGCCGCCGCGGGACTGCCGCTCGCGCCCGCCGCCCACCCGGTCGGCTACCGCTGTTCCTGTGAGCGCGTCGGCTGTCCCACCCCCGCCCGGCACCCCGTGTCGTTCGCCTGGCAGACGCAGTCCACCACCGACCGGGCGCAGCTCGAGCGCTGGGTCCGGCACCAGCCGCAGGCCAACTTCGTCACCGCGACCGGCATGGTGCACGACGTCCTCGACGTGCCCCTGGAGGCCGGTCGCGAGACGTTGCGGCGGCTGCTCGACGCGGGCGTCGAGGTCGGGCCCGTCGCCGAGAGCGACGACGGCCGCATGCTGTTCTTCACCCTCACCCGCGGCACCCCCGAGCAGGAGGACGAGTGGTGGCCGTGCGAGCTGGACTGCCACCCGGAGACCATGGACGAGCACCCCGGCCTGCGCTGGCACTGCCGCGGTTCCTACGTGCTCGTACCCCCCGCCCGGCTGCCCGGCGAGGACCGTGCGGTGCACTGGGTACGCGGCCCCGAGCATCCGCTGCCCGACCCGCTGACCCTGCTGGAGACCCTCACCGACGCCTGTGCCCGGCACGTCGGCGAGGAGAGCGACCCCGTCGGCACCGCCTGGCCGCTGCGCCGCTGAGCGCGGGCCGGCCGTAAGGGCGTTACTCGCCCTTCGCCGACGTCATGCCCTGAATCCGGCCCAGGACCGACACCTGGCCGCTCCCCGCCGGATCCAGCGCGACCTCGTTGGAGACGAACTCCATCGTCAGCGACTGCTTGATCTCGCCGTCCGTCAGCGCCTGCACGTCCTTGTTCGGCGTGGGCACGGACGTGCCCTGCGCGGCGGTCTGCTTCTCGAAGTGACGCGTCGTGAAGAACACCATCGCCCCGCCGTCCTTCGTGCGCAGCGCCAGCGGCGCGTAGTCGCCGTCGGTCAGCGGCTCGTCGATGTACTGGGTGACCAGGCCCGGCCTGATCGACCGCTTCTTGCGCAACTCCCGCCACTCGCTGGTGTGCGCGCCGTCCGCGAAGGTCTTCCCGCCGTCCTTGAGGTACGTCGTGTAGTCCTCGCTCAATCCGGCGGGCACGGCGGCCAGTTCGGTGGAGTTCGCGGGGACGGCCTCGGCCCAGCCGTCCTCGTCGGTCTTGAACTCGGGCACGTCACCGGGGGCGACCAGCGTCAGGTAGGCCACCTCCCAGGTGTCCTCCAGACCGTCCCGGGTGAACACCAGCAGCCAGCGCGCCTCACCGCCCTTGTTGGCCCTCGTGTCCGCGACGAACCAGCGCGGCCAGCCGGCCTTCTTGGGGATGGTGAACTTCGCGTCCGTCAGCTCCAGCGGTGAATGCGCCGGATTGCCGCCCGGGTTGTTGGCCCGGCCGGCCTTCAGTCGCGCCGAGTCGATGGCGGCGAGGGCGCCGGTGGTGTACTCGGCGTCCAGCGAGCCGTCGTAGGCCTTGTCGGCCTTGTTGTACGCGTCCGTGAACTGTTCGAGCGCCTTCGCGGCCTCGGCCCGGGTGGTCGCGGGGAGCACCTCTCGCTCGCCGTGCACCACCACGCAGCCGCTCGCCGACAACGACAAAGCCGTCACCGAGGCCGCTATCAGTGCGCTCCGGTCAAGCCTGCGGGGCCTTCGAGGGCCGCGATCCCTGCTCATCAGGTTCCTTCACCTTCCCCTTCCCGGAGGCGAACCCTACCGGGGCGAGGAACAGCGCGAGCGTCGGGACCAGGTACAGCAGCCACACCGTGACCTGGAGGACGGTCGGGTCGGGCTGGAAGTTGAACACGCCCTTCAGCAGGGTGCCGTACCAGCTCGACGGGTCGATGGTGTTGCTGATGTCGAAGGCCAGGTTCGTCAGGCCGGGCAGCAGGTCGGCCTCCTGGAGGTCGTGCACCCCGTACGCCAGCACGCCCGCGGCCACGACGACCAGCATGCCGCCGGTCCAGGTGAAGAACCTGGCCAGGTTGATGCGCAACGCGCCCTTGTAGAACAGCCAGCCGAGCAGCACCGCCGTCGCCAGGCCCAGGGCCACGCCGATCAGCGGGCGCGGGGTGCCGTCGCTCGCCGCGTGCACCGACGCCCACACGAACAGGGCGGTCTCCAGGCCCTCGCGGCCCACCGCGAGGAACGCGGTGGCCACCAGCGCGCCCGTGCCCATCCTCAGGGCCGCGTCCAGCTTGCCGTGCAGCTCCGACTTCAGGTGGCGGGCGGTGCGCCGCATCCAGAACACCATCCACGTCACCAGCACCACCGCGACGATCGACAGCGAGCCGCCGAGTGCCTCCTGCGCCTTGAACGTCAGTTCCTGCGAACCGAATTCGAGGACGCAGCCGAAGCCGAGCGCGATGGCGACCGCGACACCGATGCCGGCCCAGATCGGCTTCAGCGCGTCCCGGCGGCCCGTCTTGACCAGGTAGGCGATGAGGATGCAGACGACGAGGGAGGCCTCGAGGCCCTCACGCAGTCCGATCAGGTAGTTGGAGAACACGGTTACGCCTCCTTGGCGAACAGCGTGCTGCCCCACCAGTCGTCCGCGTCACGGACGCCGGGCGGGATCGCGAAGACCGCCGAACCCACGTGCTGGATGTATTCGTTGAGCGCGTCCGTCGCCAGATTGCGCTGGACGCGGATGAAGCCCTCGCGCACGTCGCGCTGGTAGGCGAGGAAGAACAGACCCGCGTCCAGGCGGCCCAGACCGTCGGTGCCGTCGGTGAACGAGTAGCCGCGGCGCAGGATCGTCGCCCCGCCGTTGGCGTCGGGGTGCGCGAGCCGGACGTGCGCGTCGGGCTTCATCGCCTTCAGGAACGGCTCGTCGCGCTCCTTCGCCCTGCCGACCGGGGCGCCCTCGCCCTTGTCGCGGCCGAAGACGTCCTCCTGCTCCTGGAGGGAGGTGCGGTCCCAGGTCTCGATGTGCATGCGGATGCGCCGGGCGACCAGATAGGAACCGCCGGTCATCCAGTCCGGGCCGTCCTTCGCGCCGACCCACACGTGCTTGTCCAGGCGCTCCGTCTCCGTGCCCGAGATGTTGCGGGTGCCGTCCTTGAACCCGAACAGGTTGCGCGGGGTCTGCGCGTCCGCCGTCGTCGAGGACGTCTTGCCGAAGCCCAGCTGGGACCAGCGCACGACGACCTTGCCGAAGCCGATGCGGGCCAGCTGGCGGATCGCGTGCACGGCGACCTGCGGATCGTCCGCGCAGGCCTGGACGCACAGGTCGCCGCCGCTGCGGTTCCCGTCGAGGTTGTCGCCGGGGAACTTCGGCAGGTCGACCAGCGCCTCGGGGCGCTGCCCGGAGAGACCGAACTTCCCGAACAGGGACGGCCCGAAGCCGACGGTGAGCGTCAGCCGGGACGGCTTGAGGCCCAGCGCCTCGCCGGTGTCGTCCGGCGGGGCCTCGGCCAGTCCGCCGTAGGCGCCCTCGCCGACCGGTTCCCCGGCGGTCATCCTCCGGGCCGCCGCCGTCCAGTCCTTCAGCAGCCGGACGAACTCGGCGCGGTCGTCGGTTCTCACGTCGAACGCGGCGAAGTGCAGCCGGTCCTGCACCGGGGTGGCGATGCCCGCCTGGTGCGCACCGTGGAAGTCGACCGCGCCGCCCGCGTCGGCACCCGCCGGGTCCACGTCGTCGCCGGTGCGGGTCATCGCCAGCGCCCCGCCGGCCGCGGCGGCACCGAGGGCGAGCCCCGCACCGCCCCAGCCGATCAGCGCGCGGCGCGAGGGCGCGTGCGCCCCGCCGTCCGTGTCCGTCATCGTCGTCCCCCGGCGCGCTACTTGCCGACCACGGCGGCGGCGAGCTTGGACAGCGGCTCGGCGAGCGCGTTGACCGCGTCCGACAGCTCCTTGCGATCGGCCTTGCCGACCTTGTCGTAGGAGGTGAACTCGTACGACGTCGGACCCGGCCGGTACTGGTGGAGGAGCTTGTCCAGGGCGGCGAACTGCTTGTCGAGGTCCGCCGTCAGCGCCGCGTCGTTCTCCCGCGCGACCGGCTTCAGCAGCTCGTACGACTTCTGGGCGCCCTCGACGTTGGCCTTGAAGTCGACCAGGTCGGTGTGCGAGTAGCGCTCCTCCTCGCCGGTGACCTTGCCGGTGGCGACCTCGTCGAGGAGTTCCTTGGCGCCGTTGGCCATCGACGTCGGGGTGATGTCGGCGGTGCCGACGCGGTTCTGCCAGTCCTTCAGGTCGGTGACCAGGGTGCCGGCGAGTTCCTTCTCGCGGTCGCCGATCTTCTTGTCCTGCCACAGCGCCTTCTCCAGGCGGTGCCAGCCGGTCCAGTCGGTCGCCGGGTCCTGGCCGTCCTCCAGGCCGTCCTCGCGGACGTCGACCTTCGGGTCGATGTCGCCGAAGGACTCCGCGACCGGCTCGGTGCGCTCCCAGCCGATGCGGGAGGGCGCGTACGCCTTCTTCGCGGCCTCCAGGTCACCGGCCTGGACGGCCTGCGCGAACGCCTCGGCCTTCGGCAGCGTCTCGTCGGCCTGCTGCTGCACGTACTGCCGGTAGGCGGCCACGGCCCCGTCCAGCCGCGGGTCGCGCCGGGCGGCCTTGCCGCCGGTGGCCTTGACGTCCTGGCGGATGCCCTTGCCCTTCATGCCGGGCTTGCAGGCGATCCGGTAGTCGCCGGCCTTCACCTCGGCGGTGACCCGCTGCTTGGTGCCGGGGCCGATGTTCTCCCGCTCGGTGACCACGCGGTCGTCGGGGAACAGGAGGTAGACCTCGGTGACCTTGGACCCCTTGTTCTCGATGGCGAGTTCGACGTGCCCGGCCGGGAACTCCTTCGTCGACACGTCGCACGCGTCGTCCTTCGCGGTGACGGTGACGACGTGGTCACCGTCCGACGAGTCGCTCTTCTCGGCGCATCCCGTCACGGCGGTCAGGGCCGCCGCGGTGGCGACGGCGGTGACGACGGAGAGTCTGGCGGCTCGCATGCGGGCTCCAAGGGATGGCCGAAAGTACGCGTGACGGACCTCATAGGGAAGGTGAGGCTCGCCTAACGTACCTAAGGTTTTCCTAAGCGATACCCGTCGATACGGTGATCCGAATCTCATGGACGGTGTATGAGCACAGGTCGGTCACGGTGGCTCAAAGAGGCGTCCATAGGGAGGTCAAGGAAGTGCCAAAGGGTGCGTCGTGGGACGACCCTCGCGTCCCCCGGTGCCTGCCGCCCGGACCGCCCCGCCGCCTCGGCGATGCTTGAATGCCCCGGTGACTGACTACGACGTACTGCGCGTCTTCTGTGCGCCGAACGGCGGATACGGCAACGAGCTCGGCGTCGTCCGGGACGGATCCGTGCTGCCCGAACGGGCCGAGCGGCAGGAGCTCGCCGGCAAACTCGGCTTCAGCGAGACCGTGTTCGTCGACGACCCCGAGCGCGGTGTCGTCGACATCTACACGCCCACCCTGCGCCTGCCGTTCGCCGGCCACCCCTGCGTCGGCACGGCCTGGCTGCTCGACGTGCCCGAACTCGTCACCCCCGCCGGGGTGGTGGGCGCCCGCCAGGACGGCGAGTTCAGCTGGATCGAGGCACGCCCCGAGTGGGCCCCGCCGCGCACCTTGCGCCAGTACGCCGGTGTCGCCGAGGTGGACGCGCTGCCGGTGCCGCCGCCGGGGGAGTGGATCTACGCCTGGGCCTGGGAGGACGAGGCGGCGGGCCGTGTCCGGGCCCGCGCCTTCCCCGGGCGCGACGACGGCATCGACGAGGACGAGGCGACGGGGGCCGCGGCGCTGCTGCTGACCGAGCGGCTGGGCCGTGCCCTCAACATCACGCAGGGGGCCGGCTCACAGATCCTCACGGCGCCCCAGCCCGGGGGATGGATCGAGATCGGGGGACGGGTGCGCCTGGAGCGGTGACGGCCGTCGGCCGGTCAGGGCAGCGTGAGGATGTCCGCGCCGGTGTCCGTCACCACCAGGGTGTGCTCGAACTGGGCGGTCCGCCTGCGGTCCTTCGTCACGACCGTCCAGCCGTCGTCCCACATGTCGTACTCGTGGGTGCCGAGCGTCAGCATCGGCTCGATCGTGAAGGTCATCCCGGGCTGGATGACGGTCGTCGCGTGCGGGCTGTCGTAGTGCGGGACGATCAGCCCGGAGTGGAACGACGAGTTGATCCCGTGCCCGGTGAAGTCCCGCACCACTCCGTAGCCGAAGCGCTTCGCGTACGACTCGATGACCCGGCCGATGATGTTGATCTGCCGGCCCGGCTTGACCGCCTTGATCGCGCGGGCCAGCGACTCCCGGGTCCGCTCGACCAGCAGCCGGCTCTCCTCGTCCACGTCGCCGACCAGGTAGGTCGCGTTGTTGTCGCCGTGCACGCCGCCGATGTACGCCGTCACGTCGAGGTTGACGATGTCACCGTCGCGCAGCACCGTCGAGTCCGGGATGCCGTGGCAGATCACCTCGTTGACGGAGGTGCACAGGGACTTCGGGAAACCGCGGTAGCCGAGCGTCGACGGGTAGGCGCCGTGGTCGCACATGTACTCGTGCGCGACCCGGTCCAGCTCGTCCGTCGTCACGCCCGGCGCGATCAGCTTCGCGGCCTCGGCCATCGCCCGCGCCGCGATCCGCCCGGCCACGCGCATCGCCTCGATCGTCTCGGGCGTCTGCACCTCCGGTCCGGTGTACGGCGCCGGCGCCGGTTTGCCGACGTACTCGGGCCGGCGGATGTTTCCGGGGACGGAACGGGTGGGAGACAGCTCCCCTGGTACGAGCAGCGACTGGCCAGACATGCCGCGAGTCTAACCAGCGGGCACGGGGGAACATGTCGGTGGCGAGAGGAGCTGGTCATGGCCCTGTTCAAGAAGCGCACGGTCGGAAAACCGGGCGAGTGGTACTACTGCCTGGAGCACAAGAAGGTCGAGGAGGGTCCGGACTGCCCGGCCAAGGACCGGTTCGGGCCCTACGCCTCCCGGACGGAGGCCGAGCACGCGATGCAGACCGCGCGCGAGCGGAACCTGGAGTGGGAGAACGACCCCAAGTGGCACGACGCCCAGGCCGGACGCGGCGACGAGGACTGATCAGGCACTCGGCACGGCGGCTGCGCGTTGCTCGCGCAGCCGCACCGCGTGCTCGTTCGTCCGAGCGTCGTACGTCATGAGCGTGGGCAGGCACAGCGCCAGCAGGCCCACCGCGCCGGCGCACAGCAGCCCGCCCGACCACACCGACGCCCGCACCCCGACGAGCGCGGCCGTACCGCCCGCCCGGACCTGACCGAGCTGCGGCCCCACCGAGTACGACAGCAGCTCGATCCCGGCGAGCCGGCCGCGCAGCTCGTCCGGGATCGTCTGGTTCCACATCGCCCCGCGGAAGACGCCGCTGACCATGTCGCAGGCGCCGGCCAGGGCGAAGCACCCCAGCACCAGCCACACGTTCCCGGCGACCCCCGCGGCGGCGATCGCGACGCCCCAGCCGACGGCCGCCAGCACCACCATCCGCCCGTGCCGGTGCACCCGCGACGTCCAGCCGCTGCTCACGCTCACCAGCAGGGAGCCCGCCGGGATCGCCGCGTACATCAGGCCCAGCGACCACTCGGCGTCCAGCTCGTCCGCCAGGAACGGCAGCACGGCGAGCGGCATCGCCAGGAACATCGCGGCGAGGTCGATCGCGTAGGTGCCCAGCAGCTCCTTGCGGCTCCACGCGTACCGGGCGCCCTCCGCGATCGCCGCCCAGGACGGCTTCGCCGCCTCGTGCGAGGCGGGGGACGCGGCGAGACGGATCCCCAGCACCACGGACACGGCGAAGGTGACGAGGTCCACCCCGTACGCCCACCCCAGCCCCGCGTACGCCACCACGACGCCGGCCAGCGCGGGGCCGGCGATCCCGCCGACCTGCCAGCGCAGCGCGTTCAGCGACGCGGCGGCCGGCAGGTGCTCGTGCGCCACGATCCGGGGGATCAGCGAGTCCAGGGCGGGGCGCTGGACCGCGCCGAGCGCGGAGGTGAGGGCCGCGACGACGTACAGCGGCCATACGGCCGGGCCCGGCAGCAGCGAGTTGACCAGCAGCACGACGCACAGCAGGCCCTGGCCGGCCTCCGTCCAAAGGATCAGCTTCCGCTTGTCCCAGGCGTCGGCGAGCGCTCCGCCGTACAGCCCGAACACCACCAGCGGCACCAGCTCCACGGCACCGATCGCGCCCACGGCCGCGGCCGACCCCGTCAGCTCCTTGACCTGCACCGGCAGCGCGACGAACGTCAGGAAACTCCCGAAGTTCGTGATCAGCCCCGCCACCCACAGCCGCCGGAAATCGGCGGAGGCGCGCCAGGGCGAGAGATCGGGCAACAACGCACGCAGCCCGGCCGGGGCGGGGGAGTCTTCGGTCACGAGGGGCCATCGTCGACGGGACGGATACCGGGGGCAACTGCTTTTCCCACCACGATGCCTCGCCCCGACCCAGAGTGGGGGAGGCACCCCGGCACGCCGGCCACGCGACCCGCCCCGGCCGCACGCGGGACACCGGTCACGCACGCACGCTGGACGCGGTGAGCCCCTGCCGGCTCACCAGCGAGGCGGCGGCGGAGCCGTGAGGTGGTCGGTCAGGCGGGAGAGACGGTCACGGAACCGCCGGCGCCCCCGCGGAGGCGGCCCCGCGTTCTCACCCGCCGCCGCGCTGACCAGATGCTGCACCGTGTCCAGGTCCAGCTCCGCGCCGTCCGGCACGGTCAGCGTCTCGTGCGCCATCGCCGTCAGCTCCCGCTCGCCGCTGCCCAGCGCCAGCACCGTCGCGCCCGCCCGCCGGGCGTCGTGCACCCGCTCCAGCAACGGGGCGCCGGGATCGTCCGGCGCCACCACCAGCAGCGTCTCCCCGCGCCGGGCCGCCGCCAGCCGCCCCAGCCCCACCGCCAGATGGGCCGGGTCCGACGGACGCGCGTCGTGCCGTACCAGGGTCGGCGCCAGCTCCGGCGTCCCCGACCAGGCGGCCTCGTCCACCAGGTGGGCCGCCAGATGCCACGGCTCGTACCCCGCCGTGCCCACCAGCAGCAGCCCGCCCCCGTGCGGCACCACCGACCCCCGCAGCGCCCCCGCGAAACGCCGGGTGGCCCCCAGCCACTCGGTCCCGGCGAGCACGTCCCGCAGCAGCGCTACCCGTACGGCGTCCATGCGCCCGCATCCTGCCGCAACCCGGGCCGCCCGACCCGGCGTTCGCCCCGGATTCCCCCGACCCGGGGACGGCGTCCCGCCCCGCGGCACCCGGACCGGTGCGGCGGCCGGGACGGACGTAGGGTCGGGCCATGACCTCTACCGACAGTGCCGCACAGAAGGCCCCCGCCAAGGACCCCTGGGACCTGCCCGACGTCTCCGGGCTCGTCGTCGGCGTGCTCGGCGGAACCGGCCCGCAGGGCAAGGGCCTCGCCTACCGCCTCGCCAAGGCCGGCCAGAAGGTGATCATCGGCTCCCGCGCCGCCGAGCGCGCCCAGGCCGCCGCCGAGGAACTCGGGCACGGCATCGAGGGCGCCGACAACGCCGAGACCGCCCGCCGCAGCGACATCGTGATCGTCGCCGTGCCGTGGGAAGGCCACGGCAAGACCCTCGAGTCCCTGCGCGAGGAACTGGCCGGCAAGCTCGTCGTCGACTGCGTCAACCCGCTCGGCTTCGACAAGAAGGGCGCCTACGCCCTCAAGCCCGAGGAGGGCAGCGCCGCCGAGCAGGCCGCCGCCCTGCTGCCGGACAGCCGGGTCGCCGCCGCCTTCCACCACCTCTCGGCCGTCCTCCTCCAGGACCCGGAGATCGACGAGATCGACACCGACGTGATGGTGCTCGGCGAGGACCGTGCCGACGTGGAGATCGTGCAGGCCCTCGCCGGGCGCATCGCCGGTATGCGCGGCGTCTTCGCCGGGCGGCTGCGCAACGCCCACCAGGTCGAGTCGCTGGTCGCCAACCTGATCTCCGTCAACCGCCGCTACAAGGCACACGCCGGGCTCCGCGTCACCGACGTATGAGGCGATGGGGGACACTGGTGGGCGCCGGTGCGCGTCTGCCGGCCGTATCCGCAGTACCCGCACGTGTCCCCCGACAGGAGCCCCGCCCATGCCCCGCCTCGCCGTCTACGCCCTGATCGTCTGCGTGCTCGCCGTGGTCGCCGCCGTCGTCTCCTTCGTGCAGGGCAGCGTGCTGATCGGCGTCGTCTGGGTGCTGCTGACGGGCGTGTCGTCCAACATGTGCTGGTACTACGTCAAGCGCGGCCGGACCCCGCGCCGCGAGTCGGTCGCTAACTGACCGAGCAGAACTCGTCGGTCTGCCAGAACCGGTACAGCTCGAAGCCGCAGTACGAGTCGAAGTCGCTGATCCCCAGCCCGCGCAGGATCGCGTCGACCGCGTCGAAGAACACGCCGTTGACCGCCGGCAGCCACAGCAGCGCGAACACGAACAGCAGTCCGAACGGCGCGAACGGCTCCACCTGCCGCCGCACGCCGTACGACAGCCAGGGCTCGATCACTCCGTAGCCGTCCAGTCCCGGCACCGGCAGGAAGTTCAGGATCGCGGCCGTGACCTGGAGCAGCGCGAGGAAGGCGAGCGCGAGCCGGAAGTCGCGCGGCACGCCGTCCAGCGCGTCCAGCCAGAACGGGGCCGTGCACACGGCGGCGAACAGCACGTTCGTCAGCGGACCGGCGGCCGAGATCAGACTGTGCCGCCAGCGCCCGCGGATGCGGTTGCGCTCGATGAACACCGCACCGCCCGGCAGACCGATCCCGCCCATGATCACGAACAGCACGGGCAGCACGATGCTCAGCAGCGCGTGCGTGTACTTCACCGGGTTCAGCGTGAGATAGCCCTTCGCGCCGACCGAGATGTCGCCGCTGTGCAGCGCGGTGCGCGCGTGCGCGTACTCGTGCAGGCACAGCGAGACGATCCAGGCGGCCGTCACGAACAGGAACACGGCCACGCCCGGCTGCTCGGCGAACCCGGTCCAGGTGGCCCACCCCGTGACCGCCATGACGGCCAGGATGCCCAGGAACACGGGACTGATCCGCCGGTCGCTGGGACGGGTGGTGGCGGCGGTCATGGGACTCCCTGACTGACTTGCGTACGCACGGCGGGACCCGCGGGGCACGGGGACTGCCCGACCGTACCCGGCGGGGCACGTGTACGGCGAGGCCCCGGCCGGGCGCTGCCGCGCCGCACCGGACAAACCCCGTGACCGGCCCCGACGACACCAGGGACAATGGACCCCGTGCGCTACCGCATCCTCGGCACCACCCAGGCACTCCGCCCCGACGGCACGGCCGTCCCCGTCGGCGGGGCGCGGCTGCGTGCCCTGCTGACCGTGCTCGCCCTCAGGCCCGGCCGCGCCGTGCCCGTGGGGCTGCTGGTGGAGGAGGTGTGGGGCGACGGCCCGCCCGCCGACGCGCCGGGCGCCCTCCAGGCACTGGTCGGACGGCTGCGCCGGGCGCTGGGCGCGGACGCGGTCGCCTCCGCCGACGGCGGCTACCGGCTCACCGCCGTCCCCGACGACATCGACCTGCACCGCTTCGACCGGCTGGCCGGGGAGGGCTCCCGCGCCCTCGCCGACGGCGACCCGGACAAGGCGGCCGAACTCCTCGACGACGCCCTCGCCCTGTGGCGCGGCCCCGCCCTCGCCGACCTGCCCGACCGCACCGCCGAGGCGGCCCGCTGGGAGACCCGGCACCTGGACGTCCTGCGCGCCCGCCACGCCGCCGCCCTGGACCTCGGGCAGGCGGAGCAGGCCCTGCCCGGGCTGACCGCGCTGTGCGACGGCCACCCGCTGGACGAGTCCCTCCAGGCCCTGCGGCTGCGCGCCCTGCGCGACACCGGCCGCACCGCGGAGGCGCTGGCCGCCTACGAGGGCGTACGACGCCTGCTCGCGGACCGCCTCGGCACCGACCCGGGGCCCGAGCTGCGGGCGCTGCACGGGGAGTTGCTCGATCCCACGCGGGCCGCGGGCGGTTCCGCGGCACACCCCGGCTCCCGGTGGCCCCCGGGGGTCACCCACCGCGCGGGGTCCGCCGGTTCCGCCCCGCACCCGGGGTCCGCGACACCGGCCGGTCCTGCGGGGGCCGCTGGTTCCGCGGCGCATCCCGGCGCTGGGGTGCCGTCCGACCCCGCCGGGTTCGCCGGCCCCGCGACGCATGACGGCTCCGCGGCACCCACCCCCGCGTCGGCACCCACCGGCCGTACGACGCCCGCCGGCCCCGCGACGCCCGCGGCCGCCCGCCCCAGCGCGCCGAAGCCCCCTGACGCCGGGGCCGGCTTGCGCCCCCGGGGCAACCTCCGTGCCCGGCTCACCTCGTTCGTCGGGCGGGACGCCGACATCCAGGCGCTGCGCGCCGATCTGGCGACCGCGCGGCTCGTCACCCTGCTCGGGCCCGGCGGCGCCGGGAAGACCCGGCTGTCGCAGGAGGCCGCCGAGGGCGCCGGGGACTCGGCGCAGGACGGTGCCTGGCTGGTCGAACTCGCCCCCGTCGACGACCCCGGCGCCGTACCGGAGGCCGTGCTGACCGCCCTCGGCGCCCGCGAGACCGTGCTGTACGGCGCCGGCGCCGAGGAGATGCGGGCCGTCACCGCGACCGACCGCCAGGGCACCGCCGTGGAGCGCCTCGTCGAGCACTGCGGCCGGCGCCGCATGCTGATCGTCCTCGACAACTGCGAGCACGTCGTCGACGCCGCCGCCCGCCTCGCCGAGGAACTGCTCGCCCGCTGCCCCCACCTGACCGTCCTCGCCACCAGCCGCGAACCCCTCGGTGTACCGGGGGAGCTGCTGCGCCCGGTCGAGCCGCTGCCCGAGCCGGCCGCGCTGCGGCTGCTCGCCGACCGGGGAGCCGCCGCCCGCCCGGGCTTCCGCCCCGACGCCGACGAGGAGACCGCGGCGGCCTGCGCGGAGATCTGCCGCCGCCTCGACGGCCTGCCGCTCGCCATCGAACTGGCCGCCGCCCGGCTGCGCATGCTCACCCCGCGCCAGATCGCCGACCGCCTCGACGACCGTTTCCGCCTGCTCACCTCCGGCAGCCGCACCGTCCTGCCCCGCCAGCAGACGCTGCGCGCGGTCGTCGACTGGTCCTGGGACCTGCTCGACGAGGAGGAACGGGACGTGCTGCGGCGCCTGTCCGTCTTCGCGGGCGGCTGCGACCTCACCGCCGCCGAGGCCGTGTGCGGGCCCGCCGCCCTGGATGCCCTCGGTTCGCTCGTCGACAAGTCGCTGGTCGTGGCCGCGCCGTCCGGGAGCGACGGCATGCGCTACCGGCTCCTGGAGACCGTCGCGGAGTACGCCGGGGAGCGCCTCGACGAGGCCGGCGGCCGGCCCGCCGCTGAGCGCGCGCACCTGACGTACTACCGCGAACTCGCCCGCACCACCGACCCGTTGCTGCGCGGCCCCGAGCAGCTGCCCGCCATCGAGCGGCTGGAGCGCGAGTACGAGAACCTGCGCACCGCCCTGCGCCACGCCATCGCCGAGCGCGACGAGCAGGAGGCGCTGAGCCTGGCGCTGTCGCTGGTCTGGTACTGGCAGATGCGCGACCTGCGGGTGGAGGCCCGGAACTGGTTCAGCGAGGTCATGGCCCTCGGCCCGGACCCGTTCGGCGAGCCGGTCCGGCGCGCCGAGCCGGTGTGGGAGCGATGCACGTCCGCCCCGCCCCCGATGGCCGGCGAGGTGCTCGCCGAGGCCCGGCGCGGCGTCCACCTGGCCCACCTCGCCTGCATGGACACCGAGCTGGACGCCTGGCAGAGTCCGCGGGCCCAGCGGAAACTGCGCGCCATCGCCGGGACCTACGAACCCGGCATGCCGCAGACCTGCACCCCTCCCGGCCTGCTCTGGTTCTTCGCGGTGATGCTCTCCGGCGACATGGACCGGCTGCACGAGATCATGAACGCCGCGGTGCGCACCTGCCGCGAGACGCCGGGGTTCGACTGGGAGCTGGCCGGCGCGCTGCAGATGCGCGCCCAGATGCTCGCCAACCGCACCGACTGGGCGGGCGACGCTGCCCGGGACGCCGACGAGGCACTGGAGATCTACCGCCGCCTCGGTGACGCCTGGGGCACCGCCGAGGCCCTGTCCGCGCGCGCCGAGGCCCAGGAACGCCAGGGCGAGTACCGGCGGGCCGCCGCCTCCTACGAGGCCGCCGCGGAACTCGCCCGACGGCTCGGCGCGCACGCCCAGGTGGACATCCTGGACGCCCGGCTCGGCAGCGTGCTGCTGGAGGCGGGCGACGCCGAGCGGGGCGAGCCCATGCTGCGCGCGGTGATCGCCCGGACGGAGGGGACGGGACACAGCGGCGCCATGCCGGCCGCCCGGCTCTACCTCGCCGGCTGGCTCGGCATGACCGGCCGGACCGCCGAGGCCCGCGAGGAGCTGCGGCTCCTGCGCGAGAACTTCTCCATCTCCCACTTCGTCGTCTTCGACGCCTTCATCCTCGCCGCGGAGGCCTGGCTCGCCACGCTGGACGGCCGCCACGAGGAGTGCCTGGCCAAGATCCGGCAATCGCTGGAACGGGCCGACGACCCGATGTCCGCGGCCATCGCCCCGCACATGCGCTCCGGGTTCCTGACCATCGCCGCGATGGCGATGGCCCGGCTGGACGGCGGGCGCCGGGCCGTGGACGCCGCGCGCTGCATCGGTGCCGCCGACGCGGCGGTGCCGCCGGACCACGTCGCGATGGGCCTGGAGCGGGACGCGCACGTCCGGGCGGTGGAGCGGGTCCGTGACGTACTCGGCACCGAGGCCTACGAGGCCGCGTACGCCGAGGGCACCGGCCTCTCCGTGGAGGAGGCCGGTGCCCTGGTCTGACCCGCGTCAGGCCTTCGTACGGAACTTGTGGATCGCGATCGGCGCCATCACCGCGGTGAGCGCCACCGACCAGCCCACCGTCATCCACAGGTCGTGTGCGACGGGGCCGCCCACCATCAGGCCGCGCGCGGCGTCGGCGAGGCTGGACAGCGGGTTGTAGTCCGTGAAGGCCTCCAGCCAGCCCGGCATCGACTGCGTCGGCGCGAAGATCGAGGAGCCGAACTGGAGCGGCATCAGCACCAGGAAGCCCATCGCCTGCACGGACTGGGCGTTCTTCATCATCACGCCCAGCGTGAGGAAGATCCACATCAGGGCCGAGCCGAACAGCACCGACAGCCCCACGGAGGCCAGCAGCCCGGCCCAGTTGGTGATGTCGAAGCCGACGAGGACACCGACGATCAGCAGCACCACGGTGGCGAACAGCATCCGCAGCAGCTCCACGGCGATCTTGGCGAACAGCACGGAGCCGCGCCCGATCGGCAGGGACCGGAAGCGGTCCATGACACCGGAGTTGAAGTCCTGGTTGAAGCCGGTGCCCACGCCCTGGGCCATGTTCATGCCCATCATGGCCATCAGACCGGGCACGACGTACTGCACGTACGCCTGCTGCCCGCCGCCGAGCGACTGCCCGATGGAGCCGCCGAAGACGTAGACGAACAGCAGCGTGAAGATGACCGGGAACAGGATGGCGTCGAACATCGACTCCGGGTCCTGCCGGATCCACAGCAGATTGCGACGGACCAGCGCGCCGGTGTGCCGCAGGTGCCCGCGCAGCGAGATCCGGGCGTCGGGAGCGGATGTGGCGGTGGTGGTGACGGCGCTCATACGGCGACCTCCTCGCGGGCGTCGGTGACGGGCGCGGCGTCCTGCGGGGCACTGGCGCGGTGGCCGGTGAGCGACAGGAAGACCTCGTCCAGGCTGGGCAGTTCGGTGGTGATGGAGGCGATGGTGATGCCGCGCGCGGTGACCGCGCCGACCACGGCGGTCAGCTGCTCGTCACTGAGGATCGGCACCAGGACGGTCCCGCGCTGGGTGTCCACGGTGGAGTTGGCGAGCCCGGTGATGCCCATCTCGTCCAGGAACCCGGCGAGCGGCCGCAGTTGCGCCGGGTCGGCCGGGCGGACGCGCAGGGTGCGCCCGCCGACCTTCGCCTTCAGCTCCTCGATGCCGCCCTTCGCGATGACCTTGCCGCGGTCGACGACGGTCAGCTCGGAGGCGAGCTGCTCGGCCTCCTCCATGTACTGGGTGGTCAGCAGCACGGTGACACCGTCGCCGACCATGCGCTTGACCTCGTCCCACACCTCGTTGCGGGTGCGCGGGTCCAGACCGGTGGTGGGCTCGTCCAGGTAGAGGACGGCCGGGTGCCCGATCATGGAGGCGGCCAGGTCGAGGCGGCGCCGCATGCCGCCGGAGTAGGTGGCCGCGGGGCGCTTGCCGGCCTCGGTGAGCGAGAACCGCTCCAGCAGTTCGTCGGCACGGGCGCGGGCGTCCTTGCGGGACAGGTCGAGCAGCCGCCCGATCATGTAGAGGTTCTCCCAGCCGGGGAGCTTCTCGTCCACGGACGCGTACTGCCCGGTGAGCCCTATCACCCGCCGCAGCTGCCGCGGCTGCCGTACGACGTCGTAGCCGGCGACGTGCGCCTGCCCGGCGTCGGGGGTGATGAGGGTGGACAGGATGCGGACGAGGGTGGTCTTGCCGGCGCCGTTCGGCCCGAGCACGCCCATCACGGTGCCCTCGCGCACGTCCAGGTCGACGCCGTCCAGCGCCTTGGTCTCGCCGTAGTGCTTGACCAGCCCCCGCACGGTGACCGCGCTGTTCGCGGCCTCGGGGGTGTTGTCGATTCGCTTCATGCCGACGACAGTGTCAGGCGCTGCCGACAAACCACCGACATTCCGCCGACAGCACGGACATCCCACCGACAACGACCGCGGCGGCGCCGGCCGGGGAGCGGAAAGCACCGGCCCCGCCGACGGGGGAAGATCGGCGGGGCCGGTGTCGTACCGCGGTGGTTCAGTGGACGGAGTGCTCCTCCTGCGGGAACGCTCCGCCGACGACGTCCTCGGCGAACGACTTCGCCGCGTCGCCCATGACCTGGCGCAGGTCGGCGTACTGCTTCACGAACTTCGGCACCCGTCCGCCGGTCAGCCCGAGCATGTCGGTCCACACCAGCACCTGGGCGTCCGTCTCCGGACCCGCGCCGATGCCGACGGTCGGGATGTGCAGGGTGCGCGTCACCTCGGCGGCCAGCTCGGCCGGCACCAGCTCCAGGACGACCGCGAAGGCGCCCGCGTCCTGCACGGCCTTGGCGTCGCGCAGCAGCTGCTGGGCGGCCTCCTCGCCGCGGCCCTGCACCCGGTAGCCCATGGCGTTGACGGACTGCGGGGTGAGACCGATGTGCGCCATCACCGGGATGCCGGACTCCACCAGCAGCTCGATCTGCCGGTGCGAGCGCTCGCCGCCCTCCAGCTTGACCGCCCCGGCCCCGGCCTCCTTCACCAGCCGGGTCGCCGAGCGCAGCGCCTGCACCGGGCCCTCCTGGTAGGAGCCGAAGGGCAGGTCCGCCACGATCAGGGCGCGGCTGGTGCCCCGGACCACGGCGGACGAGAGCATGATCATCTCGTCCAGCGTGACGGGCACGGTGGTGTCGTAGCCGAGGTGGCAGTTGCCCGCCGAGTCGCCGACGAGCATGACCGGGATGCCGGCCTCGTCGAAGACGGACGCGGTCATCGCGTCGTAGGCGGTGAGCATGGGCCACTTCTCGCCGCGCTCCTTGGCGGCGGTGATGTCCCGGACGGTGATGCGGCGGGTGCTCTTGCCCCCGTACAACGCCCTGCCGCCGTCGGCGGGCTTGGCCTGAGGCGTCTGGGCAGCCGAAAGCTGCGTCATGGCAACGGCTCCTTCATGTCATCTCGAGGCGCCCTGACGGCGTCCCCGGATCCCTCCCATGGTGGCACCTCGTGCCGCCGGACGGCTAGGGGACCCTCGCCACGCGTCCTACGACCGGGATCGGCCGGGTGTCATGGGGCCGGGGCGGGGGCCGATGTAAGAGCTCGGTAAGAAATTACGATACGGAACGGTCTCGTATACTAAAGATCCTAGGCTTGACGGCATGACTACTCCTGCCGACTCTCCCTCCCGGCGCATACCGGAAGAGGTGCACCGGCGCCGCTGGGCCATCCTCGGCGTGCTCATGCTGAGCCTGCTGATCGTGGTGCTCGACAACTCGATCCTGAACGTCGCCATCAAGACCATCTCCACCCCCGAGCCCACCGGCCTGGGCGCCACCCAGAGCGAGCTGGAGTGGGCGATCAACGCCTACACCCTCGTCTTCGCCGGCCTGCTGTTCACCGCCGGTCTGCTCGGTGACCGGCTCGGCCGCAAGAAGGTCCTGCTCGGCGGCCTGGCCGTGTTCGGCATCGGCTCCGCCCTGGCCGCCTTCTCCGGCTCGCCCGGCGAGCTCATCACCTTCCGTGCGGTGATGGGCCTGGGCGCCGCCTTCGTCATGCCCGCCACCCTCGCCGTCCTCATGAACGTCTTCGAGCGTGAGGAACAGCCCAAGGCCATCGGCATCTGGGCCGGCGGCGTGGGCCTGGCCATCGCCATCGGTCCCATCACCGGCGGGCTGCTCCTGGACCACTTCTGGTGGGGCTCGGTCTTCCTCGTCAACGTGCCGATCGTGGTCCTGGCCCTCGCGCTGATGCTGTGGCTGGTCCCCGACTCCCGCGACCCGAACCCCGGCCGCCTCGACCCGGTCGGCGTCGTCCTGTCCGTCGTCGGCCTCGTCCTGCTGGTCTACGGCATCATCAAGGGCGGTCAGCTCGCCGACTTCACGGACGCGACCGTGCTGGCGACGAGCGGCGCGGGTCTCGCCGTGCTCGTGGCCTTCGTCGTGTACGAGAAGCGCAGCGACCACCCGTCCATCGACGTCACGTACTTCCGCAACAAGGTGTTCTCCGCCGCGATCGCCGCCATCGCGCTGGTCTTCTTCGCGCTGATGGGCGTGACCTTCTTCTCCGTCTTCTACACCCAGAGCGTGCTCGGCTTCTCGCCGCTGGAGACCGGTCTGCTGATGCTGCCGCTGGCCGCCTCGCAGCTGATCTTCGCCCCCCGGGCCCGCCTCCTCGTCGACCGTTTCGGCAACCGGGCCACGACCACGGCCGGGATGGTGCTCATCGCCGCGATGCTGGCCGCGTTCGCCACGCTGGAGGCGGACACGCCGGTCTGGCTGCTGGAGGTCTACTTCTTCCTCATGGGCACCGGCATGGCGCACATCATGACGCCGACCAGCGTCGTCATCATGCAGGCCCTGCCCCGTGAGAAGGCCGGCTCGGCCTCCGCGCTCAGCAACACCTTCCGCCAGGTCGGCGGCGCCCTCGGCATCGCCGTCCTCGGCTCCGTGCTGTCCACCGCCTACCGCAACGGCATCGAGGGCGACCTCGGCCACGTCCCGGCCGGCCTGCGCCACACCGCCGGCGAGTCCATCGAGGCCACGCTCGGCGTCGCCGAGAAGCTCGGCCCCCGGGGCGAGGCCCTGGTCGGCCCGGCCCACGACGCCTTCCTGCACGCCATGCACGTCACCGCCCTGTGGGGAGCGGGTGTCGCCGTGCTCGGCGCGGTCGTGGTGGCCGTGTACCTGCCGGGCCGGACCCCGCGGCCCGAGTCGCCCGAGCGGGAACGGGAGCCGGTGGCCACGATGGAGTAGTAGCGCCGCACACCAGGGACAATCGTCCGAGCACCGGCGGAAGGACCCGGCACGTGACCCTCGACAACCGCTCGCCACACGGCTTCCCCGCGCGGGGGCGACCCCGCAGCGAGGCCGTCGAGCGCGCCATCATCGAGGGCGTGCTGGAGCTCCTGGAGCAGGGTGTCCCGCTCGCCGAGCTCTCCGTCGAGCGCATCGCGCGCACGGCCGGCGTCGGCAAGGCCACCATCTACCGCCGCTGGAGCGGCAAGGAGGAGCTCTTCGTCGACGTGGTGCGGGCCGCCGAGCCCGAGGACCCGGTCCTGCCGGGCACCTCGATGCGGGACGACCTGATCGTCATCCTGGAGTCGTTGCGGCAGCGCGGCCTGACCACCCGGTCGGCGATCCTGCACAGCGTGTACGCCCAGATGAAGTCCAGCCCCAAGATCTGGGCGGCCTACCACGACACCGTCATCCTCCCGCGGCGCAGACTCGGCATCGAGATACTGCGCCGCGGCCGCGACAACGGTGAACTGCGCGACGACGTCGACCTGGACCTGCTCCACGACATCGTCGTCGGCCCCATGCTGGTCCGCGCGATCATGCGCCCGGAGGGCGACCTCCCCGAGGACCTCGCCACGCAGATCGTCGACACGCTGCTCGGCGGTCTGCGCCCCGTCGGCCCGCCCCGCCCGTAGGGCGCGAATGTGCGCGTTCTGTCACAGAGCCCCCTGGTTCCACCCGTGTTCGGAACTCCGGACGCCGACTCGTACGTCCTCGTGCCCGTACGGCCGTCATGGGACGGCATGAACGGAACCGATCATCCCCTAGGGTGCTGAGACACGGGGGGCGACGGTATGCACGGCAGGCAGTGAGGCGGCGGTATGGCGCAGCAGGCGTACATGACGGAGACGGACAACGGCGGCTCGGGACCCGAGCGTCGGGGCCCCGGGCTCCGGCGCCTGTTCGACCGGGTGGCCACCGGCTGGCGCGGCGACCGCCGGATCTGGCGCCGGGGCCTGATCACGGCCGCGGTGGCCGTCGTCCTGGCCGTCGTCATGGCGGCGCACTCGCACATCCCCAACGCCGTCGGCAACCTCGGCAGCCTCACCGAGACCTTCCTGCCGTGGTTCGGCCTGCTGATCCCGGTGCTGCTGGTGATCGCCCTGGTCCGCAAGTCGGCGACGGCGCTGATCGCGCTCGTCCTGCCGGTGAGCGTGTGGCTGAATCTCTTCGGCGGCCTGCTCTTCGACAAGACCGGCGCCGGCGGTGACCTCACGGTGGCCACGCACAACGTCAACGCCGACAACGCCGACCCGGCCGGCACCGCCCGTGCCGTGGCCGCCGCCGGCGCGGACGTGCTGGCCCTGGAGGAGCTGAAGGCGTCCGCCGTGCCCACGTACGAGAAGGCGCTGGAGTCGAAGTACCCGCACCACGCGGTCGTCGGCACCGTCGGGCTGTGGAGCACGTACCCGGTGAGCGACGTGAAGGCCGTCGACATCCGGCTGGGCTGGAAGCGCGCGATGCGCGCCACCGTGGCCACCCCCTCCGGGCCGGTCGCCGTGTACGTCGCCCATCTGCCCTCCGTCCGGGTGAAGCTGGAGGCCGGGTTCACCGCCCGGCAGCGGGACAAGAGCGCCGACGCCCTCGGCGAGGCCATCGCCGACGAGAAGCTGCCCCGCAAGATCCTGCTCGGCGACCTCAACGGCACCATGAACGACCGCGCGCTCACCGCGATCACCTCCCAGATGCGCTCCCCGCAGGGCGCCGCGGGCGACGGCTTCGGCTTCAGCTGGCCGGCGTCCTTCCCGATGGCCCGCATCGACCAGATCCTCGTCACGGGCGTCGAACCGGAGACGAGCTGGACCCTCCCGGAGACCGGCAGCGACCATCTGCCGATCGCCGCGCGTGTGAAGGTCGACACAACGGCTTCCTGAGATTCGCCGCCGGAATACTCGCCCTGAGAGTCTTTGTTCCGTACGGGAACATACGACAGTCCCCTCCCGTACGCACACCTCCGCTCTCGAAAGGCGAGACCCTTCATGCCCCTGGCCCTGCTCGCCCTCGCCGTGGGCGCCTTCGGCATCGGCACGACCGAGTTCGTGATGATGGGCCTGCTGCCCGATGTCGCCGACGACCTGCACATCTCGATCCCCACCGCCGGACACCTGGTCTCGGCGTACGCGCTCGGCGTCGTCATCGGCGCCCCGCTGCTCGCGGCGGCCACCGCGCGGATGTCCCGCCGCACGGTCCTGATCGCCCTGATGGTCCTCTTCGTCGCGGGCAACGCGCTGTCGGCCGTCGCCCCCGGCGAGGTCTCCCTGCTCGCCGCCCGCTTCGTCAGCGGCCTGCCGCACGGCGCCTTCTTCGGCGTCGGCGCGGTGGTCGCCACCGGCATGGTGGCACCGGAACGCAAGGCCCGCTCCGTCTCCCTGATGTTCCTGGGCCTGACGGTCGCCAACATCGTCGGCGTCCCCGCGGCCACCGCCATGGGCCAGCAGCTCGGCTGGCGGGCCACGTTCCTCGGCGTCAGCGCGATCGGCGTCGCGGCGATAGCGGCCCTCGCGGCGCTGATCCCGCGCGACCACGCCCCGGCCCCGACGACGGGCCTGCGCGGCGAACTGGCCGCCCTGCGCTCCCTGCCGGTCTGGCTGGCCCTCGGCACCACGGTCGCCGGCTTCGGCGCGCTCTTCGCCGCCTACAGCTACATCACGCCGATGCTCACGGACGCGGCCGGCTTCGCCGACGCGAGCGTGACCCTGCTGCTGGCCCTCTTCGGCGTCGGCGCCACCGCGGGCAACCTGCTGGGCGGCCGCCTTGCGGACCACTCCCTGCGCGGCACGCTCTTCGGCGGCCTCGCCTCCCTGGTCGTGGTCCTCGCGCTCTTCCCCCTCCTGATGCGCACGGAGGTCACGGCGGCCCTCGCCGTGGCGCTGCTCGGCATGGCCGCCTTCATCACCGGCTCGCCCCTGCAGCTGATGGTCATGGAGAAGGCCTCCGCGGCCCCCTCCCTCGCCTCCTCGGCCAACCAGGCCGCCTTCAACCTCGCCAACGCCGGCGGCGCCTGGATCGGCGGCCTCACCCTCGCGGCGGGCTTCGGCACCACGTCCCCGGCCCTGGCGGGCGCGGCCCTGGCCGTCCTCGGCCTGGCGGTCGCGGCCACGGCCCACACGGTGGACCGCCGGGCCGCCGCCGCGGCCGTCGGCCGCGAGCGCGTGGTCGCGGGGCACGTGCCGGGAGTGGCGGAGACGGTACGACGGTGACGCCTGCCTGCGGCCCTTGGGCGGGCCCGGTGACGGGAGGCCGGCGTGCGGTCCGCCGGGTCGACGGAAAAGGCCGTGCGGAGGCGCTCCGCCCCGCTGCATGATGCCGACCATGGCTGCCTTCACCGCCGATCCCGCCCGCCTCGGTGAGACGCGCCTGCCGGACGGCCGCCTGCTCGGCTGGGCCGAGTGGGGCCCTCGGGACGGTGTGCCCGTCCTGCTGTGCCCCGGGGCGGCCACGAGCCGCCGGCTCGGCTTCGGCGCGGGCGTCGTCGACGCGCTCGGCGTCCGCCTGATCTCCGTCGACCGTCCCGGACTGGGCGCCTCCACGCCCGCTCCCGGCCGCACCTTCGCCGACTTCGCGGCCGACGTGCGCGCCCTGTGCGCGCTGCGCGGCCTGGGCCGCCCGGCCGTGGTCGGCAACTCCCAGGGCGCCCCGTTCGCGCTGGCCTGCGCGGAGGCCGGAGTCGCCTGCGCGCTGTCCCTGGTCTCGGCCGCGGACGAGGTGGCGGCCCCCGAGTTCGCCGCCGCCCTGCCCGCGGAGCTGCGCGCCCTGACCGAGCGGGCCGTGCGGGACCCGGCCGCCACCGAGGAGTTCTTCGCGGGCTTCGACGCGGAGGCGATGTGGGACCTGGTCATGGGAGGCAGCCCCGTCTGCGACCTCGCCGTCTACCGGGGCCCCGAGTTCTCGACCGCGTACCGCCGTGCCCTGGCCGAGGGGTTCACCCAGGGCGCCGGAGCCGGATACGCCCGGGACACCGTCCTCGCCATGGGCCGGTGGCCGTTCACGCTCGACGCGATCACCGTGCCGGTGGACATCTGGTACGGCGAACAGGACACGAGTCACTCGCCCGACAAGGGCGCCCTGCTCGCCACTCGCCTGCCCCAGGCCCACCGCCGGGTTGTCCCCGGCATCGGCGGCGCCGTGCTGTGGACGCACGCCGAGGCGATCCTGACGTCGCTGCTGGAGATCGCCCGCAGCTGAAAGCCGTCGGTCACCCGTTCGCGTGCCGGGAGCGCCGACCACCTCGTCCGCCCGGGCCCGCCCGCCTACCGTGAGCGGCGTCGCGATGCGACGCGTACGGCGGAGGGGTGCGGATGTCGGTGGACGGCGGGACGGACGAGCCGGGGTGGGAAGTCGACCCGGACGACGAGTGGGGCGTGGCGGTCATTGCCACCGTCGGACGGCAGCTGAAGCTGCGGCGCGAGGCGGTGGGGATGCGGGCGGGCGACTTCGGGGCGGCGGTGGGGTACGGGGAGGACCTCGTCTACAAGATCGAGGGCGGGAAGCGGATTCCCCGGCGGGAGTACCTGGAGAAGGCGGACGAGGTGCTGGGGGCGGGCGGGCTGCTGACCGCCATGTGGGAGGACGTCGCGAAGGTCCGGTACCCGAAGCGCGTCCGGGAACTGGCGAAGTTGGAGTCCTGTGCGGTCGAGATCGGGTTGTACAGCACCCACAACGTCCACGGCCTGCTCCAGACCGAAGCCCACATGCGCGCGTTGTTCGATGCGTGGCTACCCGCCTACACGGAAGAGGAGACCGAGCGCATGGTTGCCGCCCGGTTGGCCCGCCGCTCGGTCTTCGAGCGGTCGCCGGCGCCCGCCCTCAGCTTCGTCCAGGAGGAAGCGACGCTCCGCCGCCCGGTCGGAGGCAGAATGGAGTGGCGTCGGCAACTCGAACGCCTGCTGGAGCTGGGGGAGTTGCGGCACGTATCGATTCAGGTGATGCCGACCGACTGCGAGGAGCACGTCGGGACGGGCGGGCTGATCGAGGTGCTGAAGTTCCCCGACGGCACTGCGGTGGGGCGCTCAGAGGGGGCGTTCGCCGGGCGGCCGGTGACCGACCCGAAGCAGCTGAGGATCCTCGAGTTGCGCTATGGCATGATCCGGGCCCAGGCTCTCACGCCCCGAGAGTCGCGGGCCGTCATCGAGCAGATGCTTGGAGAGTCATGATTCGCACTCCTGCGACCCCAGAAGCCCCGGCTCCGGCATGGTTCAAGAGCAGCTACAGCAGCAGCGGAGACGGCAACGACTGCATCGAGGTCGCCATAGCCACCGCGACCGCCACCGTCCACATCCGTGACTCCAAGCGCCCCGACGGTCCCCGCCTCGCCGTCACCCGGCGGGCGTGGGAGGGGTTCCTGGCCGGTACCGGCGCGAACTGAGCGGGCCCCGGACGCGGTGGTCCGGGGCCCGGCGTACTTCGGGGCTGTGACTCAGATGCTCATGGTGCGCGCCTGGCCGTGCGCCGCGCCGCCGCCGAGCGTCACGCCGAGACCGGCGCAGGCGGAGACCGAGCCGGCCTCCGCGTACAGGCCCGCGGCGACGCCACCGCCGGCCGTGAAGACGGCCGCGCCGGCGTCGAGGCCGACATGGCCGCCGGACACCTGGTCGAGGTCCGTGTCGGAGAGTTCAGCCGTTTCGACCTGGGGGACGAGATTCATGGCAGGTCTTCCCTTCGCGCGAAAGAATCGGAGCGGTGGAGCGGGCACGCCCGAGCTCCGGATCGGGGAGTCCGGAACCGATCACCGGGATGCCGCGTGCTGATCAAAGCATGCTGACGAACAACCCATCGTCCGCGGGTTGTTGAGCGTTCACCGGTGTGTGCATGCGGTCAGGGAACGAGCCCCCGTCTTCACGCTTTCCGCCGGTGGGGGAGCCCTCACCGGGGCGGGGATGCGCGCAGCCGCCCCCGCCCGCCACCGCCCCGCCCCGTCCGCGTGACCGTGCGATGAACGGTGTGCAGGTCCGAGGGATTTTCGGGAACGCCCCCGGACCCGCCCCCCAGCGGAGCGCTACAGCACCGGCAGCGACTTGCGCAGCTCGAACGCCGTCACCTGGGACCGGTACTCCTCCCACTCCTGCCGCTTGTTGCGCAGGAAGAAGTCGAAGACGTGCTCGCCGAGGGTCTCGGCGACCAGGTCGCTGTGTTCCATCAGGGCCAGGGCCTCGCCCAGGTTCTGGGGGAGCGGCTCGATGCCCAGGGCGCGGCGTTCGGCGTTGGACAGGGCCCACACGTCGTCCTCGGCGCCCGGCGGGAGCTCGTAGCCCTCCTCGATGCCCTTGAGGCCCGCGGCCAGCAGGACCGCGTAGGTCAGGTACGGGTTGGCGCCGGAGTCGATGGAGCGGACCTCGACGCGGGCCGAGCCGGTCTTGCCGGGCTTGTACATCGGGACGCGGACCAGCGCCGAACGGTTGTTGTGGCCCCAGCAGATGTAGGACGGGGCCTCGCCGCCCGCGCCCGCCGTGCGCTCGCTGCCGCCCCAGATGCGCTTGTACGAGTTCACCCACTGGTTGGTGACCGCCGAGATCTCCGCCGCGTGCCGCAGCAGGCCCGCGATGAAGGAGCGGCCGACCTTGGAGAGCTGGTACTCCGCGCCCGACTCGTAGAAGGCGTTGCGGTCGCCCTCGAAGAGCGAGAGGTGCGAGTGCATCCCCGAGCCCGGGTACTCCGAGAACGGCTTCGGCATGAAGGTGGCCTGCAGGCCCTGCTCCAGCGCGACCTGCTTCATGACCAGGCGGAACGTCATGATGTTGTCGGCCGTGGACAGCGCGTCCGCGTAGCGCAGGTCGATCTCCTGCTGGCCGGGGGCGCCCTCGTGGTGGGAGAACTCCACCGAGATGCCCATCGACTCCAGCATCGTGATCGCCTGGCGGCGGAAGTCCATGCCGATGTTCTGCGGGGTGTGGTCGAAGTACCCGGAGTTGTCGGCGGGCGTCGGCACCGAGCCGTCGACCGGCTTGTCCTTCAGCAGGAAGAACTCGATCTCCGGGTGCGTGTAGAAGGTGAAGCCCAGGTCGGAGGTGCGGGCCAGGGCGCGCTTGAGGACGTAGCGCGGGTCCGCGAAGGACGGCGAACCGTCCGGCATGAGGATGTCGCAGAACATCCGGGCCGTGCCGGGCGCCTCCGCGCGCCAGGGCAGGATCTGGAAGGTCGACGGATCCGGCTTGGCGATCATGTCGGACTCGTAGACCCGGGCGAAGCCCTCGATCGCCGAGCCGTCGAAGCCGATGCCCTCGTCGAAGGCCTGCTCCAGCTCGGCCGGGGCCACGGCCACGGACTTGAGGAAGCCCAGCACGTCCGTGAACCACAGGCGTACGAACCGGATGTCGCGCTCCTCGAGCGTCCGGATCACGAACTCCTGCTGCTTGTCCATCTTCCGCTTCCCCATCCTTGCTGGTCAGGCCGCCTGTCTCCGGTGAGGGGGAAGGCGGTCGGGCACCTGAGCATCACACCACAGCACCGTTTCGTACGCGTTGCGGACCTTGATCGGCCGGCCGGCCCCGGCCTGAACGGGGGCCGGACCGCGTGTACCGCTCACCCGCAGCGTAGAGGCCGCGTGTTCGATCGGGCCATTCCTGCGGCCCCGCCGCGTCAGATCACGTGACCACCCTACGAAATACCCCTCCCTCACCATTACGATCAGCGCACTCACCGCCCCCCGTTTTCCCAGAAGGGCACACCCCATGGGTTCCGCCAAGAAGAGCAGCAACACGGCGCGGCAGGCACGCATAGCGGAGATGCGACGCGCCGAGGAGGCCCGCGACCGCCGGAACCGGATCCTCACGATCGGGATCAGCGTCGTGGTCGTCGTCGGTCTCGTCGTCGGCGGTGTCGTCCTCGTCCGCTCGCAGTCCGACGACTCCGACGACACGGCGGCCACGGACTCCAAGACCTCCGGCAAGTTCGTCGCCGGCGAGGACGGCGTGCAGACCTGGCAGGGCACCCTCTCCCGCAACCACGTCGCCCAGAAGGTGACGTACCCGGTCGAGCCCCCGGTCGGCGGCGACCACAACCAGGTCTGGATGAACTGCGACGGCGACGTCTACACCAAGCCGCTGAACAACGAGAACGCCGTGCACTCGCTGGAGCACGGTGCGGTCTGGGTGACGTACACCGACAAGGCGCCGAAGGCCGACGTCGAGAAGCTGGCCGCCAAGGTCAAGAAGACGCCGTACTCGCTGATGAGCCCCGACGACAAGCAGAAGGACCCGATCGTGCTGTCCGCCTGGGGCCACCAGCGCACGGTGACCGGCGCCGACGACCCGAACGTGGACAAGTTCTTCGAGAAGTTCGTCCAGGGCGAGCAGACCCCCGAGCCGGGGGCCGCGTGCACCAACGGGCTGTCGCAGTGAAACCCAGGCGGGCCGGATGGATCGCGGGGTCCGCCGCGGCGGCGCTCGTCGCGGCCGGTGCGATCACCTACGCGGTCGCCGGCGACGACGGCGGCGCCGGCACCCCGTCCGCGGACTCGGCGGACGCCGGGTTCGCGCGGGACATGTCGGTGCACCACCAGCAGGCCGTCGAGATGTCGTACATCGTGCGCGACCGCACCGAGGACGAGGAGGTGCGGCGGCTCGCCTACGACATCGCGCAGACCCAGGCCAACCAGCGGGGCATGATGATCGGCTGGCTCGACCTGTGGGGGCTGCCGAAGGTGTCGTCCGACCCGCCCATGACCTGGATGGGCATGGGCGACATGCCGTCGGCGGGGGAGGGCTCGCTGATGCCCGGGATGGCCACCGACGCCCAGATGGCGAAGCTGGCCGGCCTGAGCGGCCGGCAGGCCGAGGTCTACTACCTCCAGCTGATGACCGAGCACCACAAGGGCGGCGTCCACATGGCCGAGGGCTGCGTCAGCAAGTGCACGGTCGGGGTGGAGAAGCGGCTGGCCCGGGGAATGGTGGAGTCGCAGGAGTCGGAGATCCGGCTGATGGCGGACCTGCTGGCGCAGCGCGGCGCGAAGCCGGGGGCATGACGCCGAGGCCGGAACCGGCATCACCCCCCATAGCGTCGGTCTGACGATTACACTGGCCGTGTGCCTCAGCTACGACTCGCCCTGAACCAGATCGACTCGAGCGTCGGCGACATCGCCGGGAACGCGGAGTCGGTCGTCCGCTGGACCCGGCACTCCGCCGAGCAGGGAGCCCACCTGGTGGCCTTCCCGGAGATGGTGCTGACCGGGTACCCCGTGGAGGACCTGGCCCTCCGGTCGTCCTTCGTGGAGGCCTCCCGCGCGGGTCTGCGCTCCCTCGCGGCCCGCCTCGCCGACGAGGGCCTCGGCGACCTGCCCGTGGTCGTCGGCTACCTCGACCGCTCGGCGACCGCCCAGCCGAAGTACGGCCAGCCGGCCGGCGCCCCGCAGAACGCGGCGGCCGTGCTGCACGGCGGCGAGGTGGTGCTGAGCTTCGCCAAGCACCACCTGCCGAACTACGGCGTCTTCGACGAGTTCCGCTACTTCGTCCCCGGCGACACCATGCCGGTGCTGCGGGTGCGCGGCGTCGACGTCGCCCTCGCCATCTGCGAGGACCTGTGGCAGGACGGCGGCCGGGTGCCCGCCGCCCGCTCGGCGCGGGCCGGGCTGCTGCTCTCGGTCAACGCCTCGCCCTACGAACGCGACAAGGACGACACCCGGCTGGAACTGGTCCGCAAGCGCGCCCAGGAAGCCGGCTGCACCACCGCCTACCTCGCCATGACCGGCGGCCAGGACGAGCTCGTCTTCGACGGCGACTCCATCGTGGTCGGCGCCGACGGCGAGGTCGTGGCGCGGGCTCCGCAGTTCTCCGAGTGCTGCATGGTGCTCGACCTGGACCTGCCGGCCGCGGCCGCGGCGGCGCCGGCCGGCGTGGTGGACGACGGGCTGCGCATCGACCGGGTCGTCCTGTCCGAGGAGCCGGTCCCGGCCTACGAGCCCGAGCTGACCGGCGCGCACGCCGAGCGGCTGGACGACGACGAGGAGGTCTACTCGGCCCTCGTCACCGGCCTGCGCGCCTACGTCACGAAGAACGGCTTCCGCTCGGTGCTGATCGGCCTGTCCGGCGGCATCGACTCCGCCCTGGTCGCGGCGATCGCCTGCGACGCGGTCGGCGCGGAGAACGTGTACGGCGTGTCGATGCCGTCCAAGTACTCCTCCGCGCACTCCAAGGACGACGCGGCCGAGATGGCCCGGCGCACCGGCCTGAACTACCGCACCGTGGCGATCGAGCCGATGTTCGACGCGTACATGGGCTCGCTCGGCCTGACCGGCCTCGCGGAGGAGAACCTCCAGTCGCGCCTGCGCGGCACGCTGCTGATGGCGATCTCCAACCAGGAGGGCCACATCGTCCTGGCGCCCGGCAACAAGTCGGAGCTGGCGGTGGGCTACTCGACGCTGTACGGCGACTCCGTGGGCGCCTACGGCCCGATCAAGGACGTGTACAAGACGTCGGTCTTCCGCCTGGCCGAGTGGCGCAACCGCGCCGCCCGGGACCGCGGCCGGACCCCGCCGATCCCGGAGAACTCGATCACCAAGCCCCCGAGCGCCGAACTGCGCCCGGGGCAGGTCGACACGGACTCCCTGCCGGACTACCCGGTGCTCGACGCGATCCTCGCGCTGTACGTCGACCAGGACCGGGGCGCGGACGAGATCGTCGCCGCCGGGTACGACCGGGAGCTGGTGACCAGGACGCTGCGCATGGTGGACACCGCGGAGTACAAGCGGCGCCAGTACCCGCCGGGCACCAAGATCTCCGCGAAGGGCTTCGGCAAGGACCGCCGCCTGCCGATCACCAACCGCTGGCGCGAGACGGGCTGACGTCAGCCCCTGGGGAGGGTGCTACCGCTGCCGCTTCAGGTCCGCCAGCACCTGGTGCAGCGGCTCCGTCTCCCGGCGCCGGTACTCCTGGATCGCCCAGCCGTTGCCGTCCGGGTCCGTGAAGTACATGAACGTGGCGCCGTCGTCCGGCGCGTACTGCACCGGCTCGGAGACCTCCAGGCCGCGGCCCACCAGTTCCGCGTGGGCCGCCTTGATGTCGGCGACGCACAGCTGGAGCCCCTGGTAGGAACCGGGAGCCGGCGTGGGGCCCGGCGTCATCTCCCAGATGCTGTCGCCGAGGGCGACCGAACAGCCGGAGCCCGGGGGCGTCAGCTGGACGATCCGCATCCCCGGCATCACCTCCTGGTCGATGTCGACGTGGAAGCCGACCTTGTCCCGGTAGAAGTCCCGGGCGCGGTCGATGTCCGTCACGGGCAGCGGGATCACTTCGAGGGTGAAGTCCATACCTTCACCGAAGCCGATAACGGCCCGCCGCGCCACCGAAAGGGCGGAACTCCCCGTGCGGCGACGTACCGGATCACGGACGGCGCCGTCCGCGCCTGAGCCCGGCCGCGGCTCCCCGGTTACGCTCAAGGCCGTACGACCTTGATCCGACGGGTCCGGTGCCACCGGGCCCGCAGGTCCGACAGGAGGCCGAGATGACGGCGCCGGGGCGCAGGAGCAGTACCTTCACGCGACTGCTGCGGCACGGCTTCACCGATCCCTCGGCCGCCGAGCGGCTGCTGGACGGCGTGGAGCTGGCACCGGTCCGCAACGACCCGGTCCTGCTGGAGGCACTGGGCGCCACCGCCGACCCGGACCTCGCCCTGCACGGCCTGGTCCGCCTCCTGGAGGCACAGCCCGACCCCACCGCGCGCCGGGAGCTGCTGGACACCCTGATAGCGGCCAAGCCGCTGCGCGACCGCCTCCTCGGCGTGCTCGGCGCCTCCGAGGCGCTCGCCGACCACCTCGCCCGGCACGCCGGCGACTGGCAGGCCCTCGTCACCTACGAGCCGCGCGACCTGCACCGGGGGGTGGCGGAGTTCGAGCGGGGCCTGGCCGGGGCCACCGACCCCGTCTCCCTGCGCGTCGCCTACCGGCGCTGCCTGCTGTCCATCGCCGCCCGCGACGTGTGCGGCACCATCGACGTCGCCGAGACCGCCGCCGAGCTCGCCGACCTCGCCACCGCCACCCTGCGCGCCGCCCTCCGGCTCGCCGAGGAGGCCGCGCCCGAGGACGCCGCGCTGTGCCGGCTGGCGGTGATCGCGATGGGCAAGTGCGGCGGACACGAGCTGAACTACGTCTCCGACGTCGACGTCATCTTCGTGGGCGAGCCCGCGGAAGGCATCGCCGAGGCCGACGAGACCAAGGCGCTGCGGGCCGCGACCTCCCTCGCGTCGCACATGATGCGGATCTGCTCCGAGACGACCGTCGAGGGCACCATCTGGCCCGTCGACGCCAACCTGCGCCCCGAGGGCCGCAACGGCCCGCTGGTGCGCACCCTCAGCAGCCACGTCGCCTACTACCAGCGCTGGGCCAAGACCTGGGAGTTCCAGGCGCTGCTCAAGGCCCGCCCGGTCGCCGGCGACCTGGCCCTCGGCGGCGAGTACGTCGCCGCCCTCCAGCCCCTGGTGTGGCAGGCCGCCGAACGCGAGAACTTCGTCGCCGACGTGCAGAAGATGCGCCGCCGGGTGGTGGAGAACATCCCCGTCGCCGAGGTCGACCGCCAGCTCAAGCTGGGCCCGGGCGGCCTGCGCGACGTCGAGTTCGCCGTGCAGCTGCTCCAGCTCGTGCACGGGCGGGCCGACACGTCGCTGCGCAGCGGCACGACGCTGGACGCGCTGAAGGCCCTCGCCGCGGGCGGCTACGTCGGCCGGGCGGACGCCGCCCAGCTCGACGAGGCGTACCGCTTCCTGCGCTCCATGGAGCACCGCATCCAGCTCCACCGGCTGCGGCGCACCCACCTCGTGCCCGAGGACGAGGCCGACCTGCGGCGCCTCGGGCGTTCCCTCGGCCTGCGCAACGACCCGGTCACCGGGCTGCTGCGCGAGTGGAAGCGGCACGCCTCCGTCGTGCGCCGCCTGCACGAGAAGCTGTTCTACCGACCGCTGCTCGACGCGGTCGCCCAGCTGGCGCCGGGGGAGACCCGGCTGCGCCCCGACGCGGCCCGCGAGCGGCTGGTCGCCCTCGGGTACGCCGACCCGGCCTCCGCCCTGCGGCACCTGGAGGCGCTGGCCTCCGGCGTCACCCGCAAGGCCGCGATCCAGCGGACCCTGCTGCCGGTGCTGCTGGGCTGGTTCGCCGACTCCGCCGACCCGGACGCGGGCCTGCTCAACTTCCGCAAGGTCTCCGACGCGCTCGGCAAGACGCCCTGGTACCTGCGGCTGCTGAGGGACGAGGGCGCGGCGGCCGAGAACCTCGCCCGGGTGCTGTCCGCCGGGCGGCTCGCCCCGGACCTGCTGATGCGGGCGCCCGAGGCGGTGGCGCTCCTCGGGGACGGTGACGCCGGGGGGCTGGCGCCGCGCGGGCGGGCCCAGCTGGAGCAGGAGGTACTCGCCGCGGTGCGCCGCGCGGACGGCGCGGTCCAGGCGGTCACGGCGGCGCGCGGCGTGCGGCGCCGTGAGCTGTTCCGTACGGCAGCCGCCGACATCGTCGGCTCCTACGGCACCGAGGCGCAGCCCGTCGAGGCCGATCAGGGCGCCCTGGTGGACCGGGTCGGCGCCGCGGTGTCGGACCTGACGGCGGCGACGCTGGCGGGCACCCTGCGGGCCGTGGTGCGCGAGGGCTGGGGGGACACCCTGCCCACCCGGTTCGCGGTCATCGGCATGGGCCGCTTCGGCGGGCACGAGCTGGGCTACGGCTCGGACGCCGACGTCCTGTTCGTCCACGAGCCCCGGGACGGGGTCGACGAACGGGAGGCCGCGGACGCCGCGAACAAGGTGGTCGCCGAGATGCGCCGCCTGCTCCAGGTGCCCAGCGCCGACCCGCCCCTGATCGTCGACGCCGACCTGCGGCCGGAGGGCAAGTCCGGACCGCTGGTGCGCACGCTCAAGTCGTACGCCGCCTACTACCGGCGCTGGTCATTGACGTGGGAGTCGCACGCGCTGCTGCGGGCCGAGTTCGTCGCCGGCGACGAGGACCTGGGGCGGCGCTTCACCGAGCTGGTCGATCCGCTGAGGTACCCGGCGCAGGGGCTCTCCGAGGAGGCCGTACGGGAGATCCGGCGGCTCAAGGCCCGGATGGAGTCCGAGCGGCTGCCGCGCGGCGCCGATCCCAAGCTGCACGCCAAGCTGGGTCCGGGCGGCCTGTCCGACGTGGAGTGGACGGTGCAGCTGATGCAGCTGCGGCACGGCCACGCGGAACCCGGCCTGCGCACGACCAGGACCCGGCAGGCCCTGGCGGCGGCGTGCGAGGCGGGGCTCATCTCGGAGGAGAACGCCGCGATGCTGGACGAGGCGTGGGTGCTGGCGACGCGGGTGCGCAACGCGGTGATGCTGGTGCGCGGCCGGGCCGGCGACACGTTCCCGACCGACCCGCGCGAACTGGCGGCGGTGGGCCGCTACCTCGGTCACGGCCCGGGCCACGCGGGCGACATGCTGGACGAATACCGCCGCACGGCCCGCCGTGCCCGAACGGTGGTGGAGGACCTGTTCTACGAGTAGCCCGGCCCCCCGGATGCCCTGGTCGACCCCAGCTGCGCCGGGCCACACCACCCACCCCCGCGCACCGGCACCCCGCACGTCACAGGCCCCGGGTCACGCACTCCGGCTCCCACCTCGCACTCTCAGGCGCGCGTGGGCCACCACGCCCCCCGCCGCGCCCCAGCCCCGGGCACCGCCCGAGGCAACGCATACGGCAGCCTCCCGTACCACACCCGGGCCACCGCGTAACCGAAGGCCAGGCACAGCAGACCCCCCACCGCGTCCAGCCAGAAATGGTTCGCGGTCGCCACGATCACCACCAGCGTGAGCACCGGATACACCAGCCCCAGCACCCGCACCCACGGCACCGACGCCAGCGCGAAGATCGTCAGCCCGCACCACACCGACCACCCGATGTGCATCGACGGCATCGCGGCGTACTGGTTGGACATGTTCTTCAGGTCGCCGGACGCCATCGACCCCCACGTCTGGTGGACCATCACCGTGTCGATGAAGTGCCCGCCGTTCATCAACCGGGGCGGGGCGAGCGGATACAGGTAGTAACCGAGCAGGGCCACACCCGTCGTCGCGAAGAGGACCAGACGGGTCGCCGCGTACCGCCCCGGATGGCTGCGGAACAGCCAGACCAGCACACCCAGCGTCACCACGAAGTGCAACGTGGCGTAGTAGTAGTTCATGCCGACGACCAGCCAAGTCACCGAGTCGACGGCACGATTGACCGACTCCTCCACGGCGATCCCGAGCTGCTGCTCGACCCGCCAGATCCAGTCGGCGTTGCGCAGCGCCTGCCCCCGCTGCTCCGGCACGGCGTTGCGGACGAGCGAGTACGTCCAGTAGCTGAGCGCGATCAGCAGGATCTCGAACCACAGGCGGGGCCGGCGCGGCCTGCGCAGACGGCGCACGAACCCCCGCCCCGTCTCTTCCGTGACGGGGTGCGGAGCGCCCTCTTCCAGGCGCTCCCGAGTCCTCACGGTCGCGTCACCCATAGGCATGAAGTCTGCCAGAAAAGCCTTCTCCCACCGATCATCCCCCTCCCGGGTCCGGGCCGCACCCGCTGCCCCCGGGGAGCGGTCAGGACCGATGCCGGTCGCCCGGCGCCGAGGCGGTCGAACCGCGCACCACCAGCTCCGGCATGAACACGAACTCGCTGTGCGGCGCGGGAGTCCCGCCGATCTCCTCCAGCAGCGTGCGCACCGCCGCCTGCCCCATCGCCGGGACCGGCTTGCGGACGGTCGTCAGCGGCGGGTCGGTGAAGGCGATCAGCGGCGAGTCGTCGAAGCCGACGACCGAGACGTCCTTGGGCACGTCCAGCCCGCGCTGCCGGGCCGCCCGTATGGCGCCCAGCGCCATCATGTCGCTGGCGCAGACCACCGCCGTGCAGTCCCGCTCGATGAGCGCGGTGGCCGCGGCCTGGCCGCCCTCGAGGGTGTAGAGGGAGTGCTGGACGAGTTCCGTCTCCACGGTCCGCGCGTCGAGGTCCAGTTGTTCCTGGACGGTGCGGACGAAGCCCTCGATCTTGCGCTGCACCGGCACGAACCGCTTCGGACCGAGGGCCAGCCCGATGCGGGTGTGGCCCAGCGAGACGAGGTGGGTGACGGCCAGGCTCATCGCGGCGCGGTCGTCGGGGGAGATGAACGGCGCCTGCACCTTCGGGGAGAAGCCGTCGACCAGGACGAAGGGCACTCCCTGGGCGCGCAGCCGCTCGTAGCGCTCCATGTCGGCGGTGGTGTCGGCGTGCAGTCCGGAGACGTAGATGATGCCGGCGACCCCGCGGTCGACCAGCATCTCCGTCAGTTCGTCCTCCGTGGAGCCGCCCGGGGTCTGGGTGGCGAGGACTGGGGTGTAGCCCTGGCGGGTCAGTGCCTGGCCGATGACCTGGGCCAGGGCCGGGAATATCGGGTTCTCCAGCTCCGGGGTGATCAGACCCACCAGGCCCTCGCTGCGCTGCCGCAGTCGCACGGGGCGCTCGTAGCCCAGGACGTCGAGGGCGGCGAGCACGGACTGTCGGGTGGTGGCGGCGACGCCCGGCTTCCCGTTGAGGACGCGGCTGACCGTCGCTTCGCTCACGCCCGCCTGGGCGGCGATGTCGGCAAGCCGTGTGGTCACAGGGGTGGACTGTACCTGTCGGAGGGCGCCTTGCACACCGACCGGGCGCCGTGGGCGGCCAGTTGGACGGCCCGGCGCGGGCTGCTGCGTCATCGCGCTCCCTCGAGAAAGTGGCGGCAAGAGCTTGCAGAGTCTTGCACAACCGGCCCGATACCGCTCGTGGCCCGTAAACAAGCGTCTCACGACGGTCGCTGGGAGGTCACGCACGGATAACTTCGGAGATCTCTTGCACTTTTTTGCAGCAAGACCTTTCGCCGCGCTTACATCGCTGTTACGTTCACGTCGCCCGACGGCGGCAATGACGCGGTCGGTGTCGGCAGGAGCGGCGGACGGGCCCGCGACCCTGCACCACACGGGCTTTCACCCTCAAGGAGAACTCATGCGGCGTGGCATAGCGGCCACCGCTCTGGTGGCGTCCCTCGCCCTCGCGGCGACGGCGTGCGGCGGGGACGGCGACAGCGACAGCGAGTCCGGCGGACCGGTCACCATCACTTACTGGGACACCTCCAACGCGACCAACGAGGCGCCGACCTACAAGGCCCTGGTCAAGGAGTTCGAGGCCGCCAACAAGGGC
Source organism: Streptomyces flaveolus (assembly GCF_014648815.1). GTDB lineage: Bacteria > Actinomycetota > Actinomycetes > Streptomycetales > Streptomycetaceae > Streptomyces > Streptomyces flaveolus. Next base: position 351,527 of record NZ_BMRV01000001.1, read on the forward strand.
ATCAAGGTCAACTTCGTCAACGTGCCCTTCGACCAGGCGCAGAACAAGTTCGACACCGCCGCCGGCTCCAAGGGCGCCCCGGACGTGCTGCGCTCCGAGGTCGGCTGGACCCCCGCCTTCGCCAAGAAGGGCTTCTTCCTGCCGCTGGACGGCACCGAGGCCCTCGCCGACCAGGCCAAGTTCCAGCCCAACCTGATCGAGCAGGCCAAGTACGAGGGCAAGACCTACGGCGTGCCGCTGGTCACCGACACGCTCGCCTTCGTCTACAACAAGGCCCTGTTCGAGAAGGCCGGCGTCCAGGCCCCCAAGACCTGGGACGACCTGAAGAAGGCCGCCGCCACCATCAAGGACAAGACCGGCGTCGACGGCTTCTGGGGCTCCACCGCGGGCTACTACGCCCAGCCGTTCCTGTACGGCGAGGGCACCGACACGGTCGACGCCGACGCCAAGAAGATCACCGTCAAGTCGCCCGCGGCCCAGAAGGCCTACGGCACCTGGCTGAGCCTGTTCGACGGCAAGGGCCTGCACAAGGCCGACACCACCGCCGACGCCTACGCGCACATCCAGGACGCGTTCGTCAACGGCAAGGTCGCCTCGACGATCCAGGGCCCGTGGGAGATCACCAACTTCTACAAGGGCTCGGCGTTCAAGGACAAGAACAACCTCGGCATCGTCACCGTCCCGGCCGGCTCCACCGGCAAGGCGGGCGCCCCGACCGGCGGCCACAACCTGTCCGTGTACGCCGGTTCGGACAAGGCGCACCAGGACGCAGCGCTGAAGTTCGTGAACTTCATGACGTCGGCGAAGTCCCAGGAGACCGTCGCGCTGAAGAACTCCACGCTGCCGACCCGCGACGACGCCTACACCGCCCAGGTCAAGGCCGACCCGGGCATCGCCGGCTACCAGACGGTCCTGCCCGCCGCCCAGCCGCGCCCGGCGCTGCCCGAGTACAGCTCCCTGTGGGGCCCGCTGGACGACGAGCTGCCCCAGATCGCCGGCGGCAAGAAGTCCCTCGACGAGGGCCTCGGTGACGTCGAGACCGCGATGACCAAGCTGGTGCCGGACTTCGGCAAGTGAGTCCGGGCGGCCGCCGGGTCCCCCGTCCAGGGGGGAGGGGATCCGGCGGCCACCGGCCCGCGCGTCGTACCCCTTGATCTTCCTGCTGCTCCCGAAGGTGTCGAACCATGACAGTCGCCATCGACCGCGCGACCGGCAAGCGCCGCGGTGACCGCACCCCGCGGCCCGGCCTCGGCCGGCGTGTGAAAGACGGATACCAGAAGCACTGGTACGCCTACGCGATGATCGCGCCGGTGGCCGTCGTGCTCGGCGTCCTCGTGCTGTACCCGCTGGTGTACGGCCTCTATCTCACGCTCACCGACGCCAACAGCCTCAACTCCGCGCGCACCATCGGTGTCAACCACATCGACGCCACCTACAAGTTCATCGGCCTGGACAACTACGCCGACATCCTGTGGGGGCCGACGTCGTACGACCGGTTCTGGTCGCACTTCATCTGGACGATCGTGTGGACGGCGCTCTGTGTCGGCCTGCACTACTTCATCGGCCTGGGCCTCGCGCTGCTGCTCAACCAGAAGCTGCGCGGACGCACCTTCTACCGGCTGATCCTGGTCCTGCCGTGGGCGGTGCCGACCTTCGTCACCGTCTTCGGCTGGCGCTTCATGCTGGCCGACAGCGGCATCATCAACTCCGCCCTCGAGACACTGCACCTGCCGACGCCGCTGTGGCTCGAGGACGTCTTCTGGCAGCGGTTCGCCGCGATCATGGTCAACACCTGGTGCGGTGTGCCGTTCATGATGGTCTCGCTCCTCGGCGGCCTCCAGTCCATCGACGCCAGCCTGTACGAGGCGGCGGAGATGGACGGCGCGGGCGCCTGGCAGCGGTTCCGCTACGTCACCCTGCCGGGGCTCAGGTCCGTCAGCTCCACCGTCGTGCTGCTCGGCATCATCTGGACGTTCAACCAGTTCGCCGTGATCTTCCTGCTCTTCGGCAACACGGCCCCCGACGCCCAGATCCTCGTCACCTGGGCGTACCAGCTCGGCTTCGGACAGCAGCCGCGCGACTTCGCGCAGTCCGCCGCATACGGCATCCTGCTGCTGGCCATCCTGATCGTCTTCACCTCCTTCTACCGCCGCTGGCTGAACCGCAATGAGCAGCAGCTCGCGAACTGAGGCAGGAGCCGCCATGAGTACCACCACCGTGCCGACCGAGGCTCCGGCCGAGAAGGCCACCGCCTCCGCCGCCCCCGCACGCCGGGTGCCCCGGGGTGAACGCAGCCGCGTCTCGTCCCTCGCCTCCCACGGCATCCTGATCGTCGCGAGCCTCGTCGCGCTCTTCCCGATCGCCTGGCTGGTCTACCTGTCCCTCGGTCCGGACAAGGACGACTACCTGCACCCCGGGGGCATCTGGTCGAAGATGACCTTCGACAACTACGCCTTCGTGCTCCAGCACACCGCCTTCTTCGACTGGCTGAAGAGCTCGCTGATCGTCTCGCTGGGCACCACGGTCATCGGCGTCATGGTCGCCGCCACCACCGGCTACGCGGTCTCGCGGATGCGCTTCCCGGGCTACCGGAAGCTGATGTGGGTCCTGCTGGTCACGCAGATGTTCCCCATCGCGGTGCTGATCGTGCCGATGTACCAGATCCTGTCCGAGCTCCAGCTCATCGACAACTACTTCGGTCTGATCCTCGTCTACTGCTCGACCGCGGTGCCCTACTGCGCCTGGCTGCTCAAGGGCTACTTCGACACCATTCCGTTCGAGATCGACGAGGCCGGCCGGGTCGACGGGCTGAACCCCTTCGGCACCTTCTTCCGGCTGATCCTCCCGCTCGCCAAGCCGGGTCTCGCGGTCGCCGGTTTCTACAGCTTCATCACGGCCTTCGGCGAGGTCGCCTTCGCCTCGACGTTCATGCTGAGCGACTCGAAGTACACCTTCGCCGTCGGTCTGCAGAGCTTCGTCAGCGAGCACGACGCGCAGCGCAACCTGATGGCGGCCACCGCCGTGCTCGTCGCGATACCCGTCTCCGCGTTCTTCTACCTGGTGCAGAAGAACCTGGTGACCGGCCTCACCGCCGGCGGCACGAAGGGCTGACGCCCGCCCCACCGACTCCCGCGCCTCACCGCGCGGGTGGCGGCCGCGGTGCCCATCCGACCCCGCCGGCACCGCGGCCGTCTCGTCCCCCGTCGCCGGACACCACCACGCATCCATGACCCGAACCGCCCCGTTACGTACAAGGACGCCATGAGCCAGCAGCCTTCCGCCGCACCGGCCCCCACCTCTGCCACCGCCACCGCCACGCGGCGCCGCGACTGGTGGCGCGACGCGGTCATCTACCAGGTGTACCCGCGCAGCTTCGCCGACAGCAACGGCGACGGCATGGGCGACCTGGAGGGTGTCCGCACCCGCCTGCCGTACCTGCGCGACCTGGGCGTGGACGCCGTGTGGCTCAGCCCCTTCTACGCCTCCCCGCAGGCCGACGCCGGTTACGACGTCGCCGACTACCGGGCAGTCGACCCCATGTTCGGCACCCTCCTGGACGCGGACGCGCTGATCCGCGACGCCCACGGGCTGGGCCTGCGCATCATCGTCGACCTGGTCCCGAACCACTCCTCCGACCAGCACGAGTGGTTCAAGCGCGCCCTCGCCGAGGGCCCCGGCTCCCCGTCCCGCGACCGCTACCACTTCCGCCCCGGCAAGGGCGTCAGCGGCGAGCTGCCGCCCAACGACTGGGAGTCCATCTTCGGCGGCCCCGCCTGGACCCGGGTCACCGAGCCCGACGGCACGCCGGGGGAGTGGTACCTGCATCTGTTCGCCCCCGAGCAGCCCGACTTCAACTGGGAGCACCCGGCCGTCGGCGACGAGTTCCGCTCCATCCTGCGCTTCTGGCTGGACATGGGCGTGGACGGCTTCCGTATCGACGTCGCCCACGGCATGGTGAAGGCGGAGGGGCTGCCCGACCTTGGATCGCACGAGCAGCTGAAGCTGCTGGGCAACGATGTCATGCCGTTCTTCGACCAGGACGGTGTGCACGACATCTACCGGCAGTGGCGGCTCATCCTCGACGAGTACTCGGGTGAGCGCATCTTCGTCGCCGAGGCGTGGACCCCGACCGTCGAACGCACGGCGAACTACGTCCGCCCCGACGAGCTGCACCAGGCGTTCAACTTCCAGTACCTCGGCACCCACTGGGACGCCGAGGAGCTGCGCACGGTCATCGACCGCACCCTGGACGCCATGCGCCCCGTCGGCGCCCCGGCCACCTGGGTGCTGTCCAACCACGACGTCACCCGGCACGCCACCCGCTTCGCCAACCCGGCGGGCCTCGGCACCCAGATCCGTCTGGCCGGCGACCGTGAGCTGGGCCTGCGCAGGGCCCGCGCGGCCACCCTGCTGATGCTGGCGCTGCCCGGCTCGGCCTACGTCTACCAGGGCGAGGAGCTGGGCCTCCCGGACGTCGTCGACCTGCCCGACGAGGTGCGCCAGGACCCGGCGTACTTCCGCGGCGCCGGCCAGGACGGCTTCCGCGACGGCTGCCGGGTGCCGATCCCGTGGACGCGTACGGGGTCGTCGTACGGCTTCGGCGACGGCGGCAGCTGGCTCCCGCAGCCCGCGAACTGGGGCGAGCTGAGCGTCGAGGCCCAGACCGGTGAGCCCGGCTCGACGCTGGAGCTGTACCGGACCGCGCTGGCCGTCCGCCGTGAGCAGGCCGACCTGGGTGCCGGCGACGCGGTGGAGTGGCTGCGGGCGCCCGAGGGCGTCCTCGCCTTCCGGCGCGGGGAGTTCGTGTGCGTGGCCAACACCACCGGCGAGTCGGTGGCGGTGCCCGCCCACGGCCGCGTGCTGCTGGCCAGCGGCGAGGTGACCGAGGCGAACGGCGAGGCGAAGGTGCCGGCCGACACCACCGTGTGGTGGACGACGGCCTGACGGCGCCGCCCGACGGAGGTCCGGCAAGAATTTTCGTTCAATTGCCTACGGCCCGCTGCCCTTTCGGGCGGCGGGCCTTTAACATCTGCGTCACCGAAATCTTGCTGAAGCTTTCAGCAAGAGCCTTCAACGAAGAAGGAACCCCCACATGGCACGCAGAGCCCTCACGGGGGCCGTCGCTCTGGCGGCGGCCGCCCTTGTCATGAGCCCAACGAACGCGCAGGCCTCCCCGCCCGGCACCAAGGACGTCACCGCGGTCCTCTTCGAGTGGGACTTCGCCTCCGTGGCCAAGGAGTGCACCAGCACCCTCGGCCCCGCCGGGTACGGCTACGTCCAGGTCTCCCCGCCCGCCGAGCACATACAGGGCGGGCAGTGGTGGACCTCGTACCAGCCCGTCAGCTACAAGATCGCCGGCCGGCTCGGTGACCGCACCGCCTTCAAGAACATGGTGGACACCTGTCACGCCGCCGGGGTGAAGGTCGTCGCCGACGCCGTGGTCAACCACATGTCCGCGGGCAGCGGCACCGGCACCGGCGGCTCGTCGTACACGAAGTACGGCTACCCCGGGCTGTACTCCTCGTACGACTTCGACGACTGCACCGCCCAGGTCACCAACTACCAGGACCGGTACAACGTCCAGCACTGCGAGCTGGTCGGCCTCGCCGACCTGGACACCGGCGAGGAGTACGTCCGCGGGAAGATCGCCGGCTACCTCGACGACCTGCTCTCCCTCGGCGTCGACGGCTTCCGCGTCGACGGGGCCAAGCACATTCCCGCCGCCGACCTCGCGAACATCAAGTCCCGGCTGTCCAACCCGTCCGTGTACTGGAAGCAGGAGGTGATCCACGGCGCCGGCGAGGCCGTGCAGCCCACCGAGTACACCGGCAACGGCGACGTGCAGGAGTTCCGGTACGCGTACGACCTCAAGCGCGTCTTCAACAACGAGAACCTCGCCTACCTCAAGAACTACGGCGAGGGCTGGGGCTACATGAGCAGCGGCGTCTCCGGTGTCTTCGTCGACAACCACGACACCGAGCGCAACGGCTCCACGCTCAGCTACAAGGACAACGCCACCTACACCCTGGCCAACGTCTTCATGCTGGCCTGGCCCTACGGCGCCCCCGACGTCAACTCCGGCTACGAGTGGTCCAGCACGGACGCCGGGCCCCCCAACGGCGGCCGGGTGAACGCCTGCTGGCAGGACGGCTGGAAGTGCCAGCACGCCTGGCCCGAGATCAAGTCGATGGTCGCCTTCCGCAACGCGACGCGCGGCCAGGCGGTCACGAACTGGTGGGACAACGGCAACGACGCCGTCGCCTTCGGGCGCGGCACCAAGGGCTACGTCGCCATCAACCACGAGTCGGGCGCGTTGACCCGCACCTACCAGACCTCGCTGCCGGCCGGGACGTACTGCGACGTCCAGGGCAACAGGCCGGTGACCGTGAACGGCTCCGGCCAGTTCACGGCGACGCTGGGAGCCAACACCGCGCTCGCCCTGTACGCGGGCAGGTCCGGCTGCTGACCGGCTCCTGACCGCCTGCCGGACACGTGTCACGAGCAAGGGTCGTGAAATTCCTTTCCGTTACTTTCACGACCCTTGCCGCAAGACTTGCGTCGGCGCTACGGTCACGCCGGGGTCGGACCCGATCGAGCCGTAATCGCAAGGAGTTCACACCGGTGATACCGAGATGGCCGGCGCCTGTGAAGCGCCGCACCGCCGCATCCGGAGGGGCCGCCGCCCCACGGATCGCGGCCGTCACCGTCGCCGCGCTCGCGGCGACACTCCTGACACCCCTCGCCGCGCGGGCCGACGCCCCGCCCGCACCCCCGTCGGACGCGAAGCTGGCGAAGACCGCCGCCCGCCACGACCTGACCCGCGAGCAGTTCTACTTCGTCCTGCCGGACCGCTTCGCCAACGGTGACACCCGCAACGACAAGGGCGGCCTGACCGGCACCCGTCTCACCACCGGCTACGACCCCACCGACAAGGGCTTCTACCAGGGCGGCGACCTCAAGGGCCTGACCGAGAGACTCGACTACATCAAGGGTCTGGGCACCACCTCCATCTGGATGGCGCCCATCTTCAAGAACCAGCCCGTGCAGGGCACCGGCCAGAACGCCTCCGCCGGCTACCACGGCTACTGGATCACCGACTTCACCCAGGTCGACCCGCACTTCGGCACCAACCAGGACCTCAAGGACCTCATCGCCAAGGCGCACGCCAAGGGCATGAAGGTCTTCTTCGACGTCATCACCAACCACACCGCCGACGTCGTCGACTACGAGGAGAAGTCCTACGACTACCTCTCCAAGGGCGCCTTCCCGTACCTGACCGAGGACGGGCAGCCCTTCGACGACGCCGACTACGCCGACGGCACCCGCCGCTTCCCCCGCGTGGACACCGGGTCCTTCCCGCGCACGCCGACGGTGCCGGCCGCGAAGAAGAACCTCAAGGTCCCGTCCTGGCTCAACGACCCGGCCATGTACCACAACCGGGGCGACTCCACCTGGGCCGGCGAGTCGGCCACGTACGGCGACTTCAACGGCCTCGACGACCTGTGGACCGAACGGCCCGAGGTCGTCAGCGGCATGGAGAAGATCTACGAGCGGTGGGTGAAGGACTTCGCCATCGACGGCTTCCGGATCGACACCGTGAAGCACGTCGACATGGAGTTCTGGACCCAGTGGGCCACCGCGCTGGACGCCTACGCGGCGAAGCGGGGCCGCGACGACTTCTTCATGTTCGGCGAGGTCTACTCCGCCGACACCTCCGTCACCTCCCCGTACGTCACCCGGGGCCGCCTGGACTCCACGCTGGACTTCCCCTTCCAGGACGCGGCCCGCGCGTACGCCTCCCAGGGAGGCAGCGCCCAAAAGCTCGCCTCCGTCTTCGGTGACGACTGGAAGTACACGACCGACAAGGCCAACGCCTACGAGCAGGTCACCTTCCTCGGCAACCACGACATGGGCCGCATCGGCACCTTCCTGAAGCAGGACGACCCGAAGGCCACGGACGCCGAACTGCTGAAGAAGGACAAGCTCGCCAACGAGCTGATGTTCCTCAGCCGCGGCAACCCGGTGATCTACTACGGCGACGAGCAGGGCTTCACCGGCGCCGGCGGCGACAAGGACGCCCGCCAGCCGATTTTCGCCTCCCGCACCGCCGACTACCTGGACGACGACCAGCTCGGCACCGACCGCACCCACGCCGAGGCCGCCTACGACACGAACGCGCCGCTGTACCGGCAGATCAGCGCCCTCGCGGGGCTCCGCAAGGCCAACCCGGCCCTCGCCGACGGCGTCCAGACCGAGCGCTACGCGGCCGACGGCGCCGGCGTCTACGCCTTCTCCCGCACCGACGCCGAGAGCGGCACCGAGTACGTCGTCGCCCTCAACAACGCCGACGAGGCGAGGACGGCCACCTTCGCGACCGGCTCGGCCGGCATGACCTTCCGCGGCCTCTACGGCACCGACGCCACCGTGCGGTCCGGCGCCGACAAGAAGGTCACCGTCACCGTGCCCGCCGGCTCGGCGATCGTCCTCAAGGCCGCCGGCCCGCTCGCCTTGCCCGCCACCGCGCCGACGATCACCCTGAAGGCCCCGGCCCCCGGCGCCACCGGCACCGTCGAGCTGACGGCCGACGTCGACGGCGGACAGCTGAACCGCGTCGTCTTCGCCGCCCAGACCGGCGACGGCACCTGGCGCACCCTCGGCACCGCCGACCACGCCCCCTACAAGGTCACCCAGACCATCGGCGAGGACACCCCGGCCGGCACCGCCCTGCGCTACAAGGCGGTCGTCGTCGACTCGGCGGGCCGCACCGCGAGCGCCACCGCCGCCTCGGCGACCGGCACCCCGCCCGTCGAACAGCCGCCCACCGCCGCCTCCCGCGACTACGCGATCGTCCACTACAAGCGGCAGGACGGGAACTACGGCGACTGGGGCCTGTACGCCTGGGGCGACCTCGCCGACGGCGAGGCGACCACCTGGCCCGCCACCCACCCCTTCACCGGCCGGGACGCCTACGGCGCCTTCGCCTACGTCAAGCTCAAGCCGGGCGCGTCGAACGTCGGCTTCCTCGTCATCGACAAGGACGGGAACAAGGACGTCGCCGCCGACCGCACCATCGACGTCACGCAGACGGGCGAGGTGTGGATCGAGCAGGGCAAGGAGCAGGTCGTCACCGAGCGGCCGGAGTACCCGGCCCAGGACACCACCAAGGCCGTCCTGCACTACCACCGCGCCGACGGCAACTACGACGGCTGGGGCCTGCACGTCTGGACGGGCGCCGCGAATCCCACCGACTGGTCGAAGCCGCTGGCACCGGTGAAGACTGACGCCTATGGCGCGGTCTTCGAGGTGCCCCTCACCGAGGGTGCCACCAGCCTCAATTACATCCTCCACAAGGGCGACGAGAAGGACCTGCCCACCGACCAGGCCCTGGACCTCAAGGCGAACGGCCACGAGGTGTGGCTGGTGAGCGGCCAGGAGAAGTACCTGCTGCCGCAGCCCGCGGGCTCGGCCGCCGCCGTCGACCTCACCACCGCCAAGGCGGTCTGGATCGACCGGAACACCCTCGCCTGGAACGGCTCCGAGGGCGCCGCCTCCACCCAGCTGCTCGCCTCCCGCAGCGGCTCGGTCAAGGCCGCGAACGGCACACTCACCGCGGACGACGCCCACTGGCTCCGCCTGTCGAGGACCACCCTCACCGAGGCCCAGAAGGCGAAGTTCCCCCACCTGAAGGCGTACACCGCCTGGTCCGTCGACCCGCGCGACCGCGACCGGGTCCGCGAGGCCCTGCGCGGCCAGGTCGTCGCCTCCCAGCGTGCCGCGGGCGGCGCCGTGCTCGCCGCGACCGGCGTGCAGATCGCCGGCGCCCTGGACGACCTCTACGCCGGTGCCACCCGGGTCGGCCTAGGCCCGGTCTTCCGCCACGGCCGCCCCACGCTGTCCGTGTGGGCGCCGACCGCGCAGAGCGTGAAGCTGGAGATCGGCGACCGCACGGTGGGCATGCGGCGCGACGACGCCACCGGCGTCTGGTCCGTCACCGGTCCGGCGTCCTGGAAGGGCAAGCCCTACCGGTACGTCGTCCAGGTCTGGGCGCCCACCGCCGGCAAGGTCGTCACCAACAAGGTCACCGACCCCTACTCGGTCGCCCTGACCACCGACTCCGAGCGCAGCCTCGTCGTCGACCTCGACGACCGCGCGCTCGCCCCGCGCGGCTGGTCGCACTACACCAAGCCCAAGGCCGTGCCGCTCAGGGACGCCCAGATCCAGGAGCTGCACATCCGCGACTTCTCCGTCGCGGACCGGACGGCCGACCCGGACCACCGGGGCACCTATCTCGCCTTCACCGACAAGGACAGCGACGGCTCGAAGCACCTGCGCGAGCTGGCGCGGGCCGGCACGTCCTACGTGCACCTCCTGCCCGCTTTCGACATCGCCACCATCCCCGAGAAGGAGTCCGACCGGACGAGCGTCGACTGCGACCTCGCGTCCTACCCGGCCGACTCCGACAAGCAGCAGGAGTGCGTGGCGAGGGCCGCCGCCAAGGACGCCTACAACTGGGGCTACGACCCGTACCACTACACGGTCCCCGAGGGCTCCTACGCCACCGACCCCGACGGCACCGCCCGCACCGTCGAGTTCCGCAGGATGGTCAAGGCGCTCAACGACGACGGCCTGCGCGTCGTCATGGACGTGGTCTACAACCACACGGCGGCGAGCGGCCAGGCGGACACGTCCGTCCTCGACCGGATCGTGCCCGGCTACTACCAGCGGCTGCTGGCCGACGGCTCGGTCGCGAACAGCACCTGCTGCGCGAACACCGCCACCGAGAACGCCATGATGGGCAAGCTGGTCGTCGACTCGATCGTCACCTGGGCCAAGGAGTACAAGGTCGACGGCTTCCGCTTCGACCTCATGGGCCACCACCCGAAGGCCAACATCCTCGCCGTCCGCAAGGCCCTGGACGCCCTGACCGTCGAGAAGGACGGCGTCGACGGCAAGAAGATCATCCTGTACGGCGAGGGCTGGAACTTCGGCGAGGTCGCCGACGACGCCCGCTTCGTCCAGGCCACCCAGAAGAACATGGCCGGCACCGGCATCGCGACCTTCTCCGACCGGGCCCGCGACGCCGTGCGCGGCGGCGGCCCCTTCGACGCCGACCCCGGCGTCCAGGGCTTCGCCTCCGGCCTGTACACCGACCCCAACTCCTCCAAGGAGAACGGCACCGAGGCAGAGCAGAAGGCCCGCCTGCTGCACTACCAGGACCTGATCAAGGTCGGCCTCTCCGGCAACCTCGCCGGTTACCGCTTCACGGACACCGACGGCAAGGAGGTCAAGGGCTCCGAGGTCGACTACAACGGCGCCCCCGCCGGATACGCCGAGGCCCCGGGCGACGCCCTCGCCTACGCCGACGCCCACGACAACGAGTCCCTGTTCGACGCGCTCGCCTTCAAGCTGCCGAAGGGCACGTCCGCCGACGACCGGGCCCGTATGCAGGTCCTCGCCATGGCCACCGCCGGCCTCTCCCAGGGCCCCGCGCTCTCCCAGGCGGGTACCGACCTGCTGCGCTCCAAGTCGCTGGACCGCAACTCCTACGACAGCGGCGACTGGTTCAACGCCATCCACTGGAACTGCGCCGACGGCAACGGCTTCGGCCGCGGGCTGCCGCCGGCCGCCGACAACAAGGACAAGTGGCCCTACGCGGCGCCCCTGCTCACCTCGGTGAAGGTCGGCTGCCCGCAGATCCGGGGCGCCTCGGCCGCGTACCGGGACCTGCTGAAGATCCGGACGACGGAGAAGGCCTTCTCCCTCGCCACGGCCGCACAGGTGCAGTCGGCGCTCGCCTTCCCGCTCTCCGGCAAGGAGGAGACACCCGGCGTGATCACCATGACCCTCGGTGACCTGGTCGTGGTCTTCAACGCGACCCCGCAGGAGCAGCGGCAGCGGGTGGGCGAGGCCGCCGGGACCGGCTACCGGCTGCACCCGGTGCAGGCGTCCGGAGCGGACCCCGTCGTGAAGAAGGCGGCCTACGCGCGGGACTCGGGCACCTTCACGGTCCCGGCCCGCACGGTGGCGGTCTTCACCCGCGCGGGCTAGCGGGACGCTGCGGCTAGGGTGCTCCTGTCCGCCGTAGAAGAGGAGCACCCATGCCGCAGATCACCATCGAGCGTTCCGGATCTCTCGACGACGTCGACTGGGAGGAGTTCGCGCTCGCCCTGCACCCGGTGGTCGTCGAGACGGCCGCCGCGCGGCTGGAGGCGTGCAAGACGCGGGTGCTGCGCAGCGAGGACGAGGCGGTCGGCGCCGAGAAGGAGCGGAACGCCATCGTGAACGTGTCGATCGCCCTGCTCGCCGGTCGGTCCGACGAGACGAAGGCGCAGCTCACCGAGGCCGTGGTGGAGCTGCTGCGCAAGCACGTCGAGCCCAGGGACGGGGTCACCCTGCACCTGTCGGCCGAGGTGCGCGACCTCGACCCGTCCTACCGCAAGGCCGAGGTCTGAGCTACGACGCCAGCCGGATCAGCCGGCCGACCAGGTCCGTGAACGGTCCGTCGGCCGGCTCGTCCTCCAGGATGCCGCGCAGCAGGGCGCCCATCTCCTCGTCGTGGGCGGCGCTCACCGCCAGCAACGCGGCGAAGTCGTGCACGAGCTGGGCCTCCAGCTCGGCGCGCGGGATGCGCCGGCCGTCGAGCCAGATCAGGGCCGTCGACTCGGCGAGCGAGATCCAGGAACGGACGACCAGTTCCAGGCGCGCGGGCGGGTCGGTGACGCCCAGGTGCGAAAGGATCTGGACATACGCGGCCTGCCGTACGGAGTCGACGAGCGCGTTCGCCGTGGACACCGTGGTCAGGGAGCAGGCCCCGCCCGCGGAGACCGCCGGGCCCCCGCGCATCAGGGCCGAGAAGCCGGGGCCGTGCTCGTCGACGAAGTCGAAGTAGCGCCCCATCACCCGCAGCAGCCGCGCCCCGAGCGGTCCCTCCCGTGGTTCCGCGAACCGGGCCGCCAGATCGCTGGAGGCACGCTGCAACGCGGCCTCGTACAGGCTGAGTTTGCCGGGGAAGTAGTGGTAGACCAGCGGGCGCGAGATGCCTGCGGCCGACGCTATCTCGTCGATGGAGACCTCGTCGGGCGAGCGGCGGCTGAACAGATCGAGCGCGACGCCGATCAGCTGCTGCCGCCGCTCCTCAACGCCCATTCTGCGGCGTACCCCGGTAGTCATACGAACACCTTACCGATCGCATCCGGCCCTCGAACGGGCCGGACCGGGCATCGGTGTTCACCGGTCTCACAGATCCAGCACGAGCCGCGTACTCCTGGCCCGCGAGACGCAGATGAGCATCGAGTCGCCGCGCTCCGAGTCGGTCAGCAGCTCGTCCCGGTGATCGATCTCGCCCTCCAGCACCCGCTGTTGGCAGGTCCCGCACCAGCCCTGCTCGCAGGAGTACGGCGTGTTCGGCAGCTCGGTGCGCACGGCGGCCAGCACGGACGAGCCGGCGGCCACGGTCAGGGTGCGCCCGGTGCGGTGCAGCTCGACCTCGAACTCCCCGTCGCCGCCCGCCGTCCTACGCGGCGCGAACCGCTCCAGGTGCGGGGCGGTGCCCTCCGGGAGCCGCTCCTCGACGGCCGCCATCAGTCCCTCCGGGCCGCAGCAGTAGACGGCCGCCCCGTCGGGGAGATCCGTGAGGAAGGCGTCCAGGTCCGGCAGCCCGCCCTCGTCCTCGGCGACCACGGTGACCCTCGACCGGCCCGCGTCCAGCTTCTCGACGTCCTCCAGGAACGGCATCGAGGCCCGCGTCCGCCCGCCGTACAGCAGCCGCCACTCGGTGCCCTCCGGCAGTGCCCGCAGCATCGGCAGGATCGGGGTGATGCCGATGCCGCCGGCGACGAAGACGTAGGCGGGGGCCTCGACCAGCGGGAAGCGGTTGCGGGGTCCGCGCACCTCCAGCTCCGTGCCCTCCTGCACCTGCTCGTGCACCTCGCGCGAGCCGCCCCGCCCGTCCTCGACCAGCCGCGTGGCGACGGTGTACGACGAGGTGTCCTCGGGATCTCCGCACAGGGAGTACTGCCGGACCAGCCCCGACGGCAGGACCAGGTCCACGTGGGCTCCCGGCTCCCAGCGCGGCAGGTCGTGCCCCTCCAGACGGATCCCGACCACCCCGTCGGCCAGGCGTTCGTGCGCGGTGACCAGCAGCTTCGGGCCGCGGCTCCCGGACCGCCCGGAGACCGGCGCCCGGGCGGCGGCCGTCGTCCCCGGCGGCGAGGCCGGACTCCGGCCCCGTATCGCCCGCCGGACGACCAGCGCGGCGCCGGCCACCACCACCAGGGTCTTCAGCGTGGAGACATGCTTGTTGGACATGACGTCAATGTACTGACGAGTAGCCCCGTCAGGAACCCTTGTGCGGGCACTTGTTGACACTGGTGTCAGCAAGCGTGGGCTCCGGTGGCTAGCGCAGCCCGCCGATCGTCCGCCCGTTCTCCAGGACGCCCTTCAGCTCGGCCTGCGCGCCCCGCTCGGCCGCGGCCGTCAGCAGGTTGCCGTCGGCGGAGCCGCTGACCTTGCCCGTCGCCTCGATCGACTCCGTGTCCCGGCTGCCGGCGGCCAGCAGGTACCAGTGCCCGCCCTCCGACTTCCACAGCACCCCGGCCAGCACGTGGGGATCGCGCCTGCCGCACGCCGGTGCGTCCTGGGCCTTCGCGGCCACCGCGCCCTGCGCCCCGCCCGGCGTCCGGAACTGCGCCATCACCCGCGCCCCGTCCCCCCGCCAGGTCTCGGCCCGCGTGCACACCCACTCGCCCGAACCGGTGTCGTCGGGCAGCGGCTGGCTCGCGAACTCCCACGCGTTCACCGACCGCACCCCCTGCCCGCGCACGGCGCCCAGGGAACAGGCGTACGGCGCCCAGGCGTGCAGCGCCTCGGCGCCGGAGACCTCCTTGGTCCTGCCGGGCCGCCCGGTGGTGAGGTGGGCCGGGACCAGCTCGCCGAGGTCGCTCGCCAGCCGGGTGTGCGAGCCGTCGGTCAGCTGGAGCACGTTCCACGAGGTGCAGGCGCCGGTGCGCTGGACCGGGGTGGCCAGCGGCGAGGTCACGCCGTCGGTCAGCGTCAGGTCCATCGCTCCGGAACCGGGCTTCGCCAGGTCCCGCTCGGCCGCCTTCGTCACCCAGGGCGCCGTCAGATAGCGCACGTTGCCGTCGGCCCGGCCCAGCACCACCGCGGTCGCCTCCGCCCGGCCGGCCCCGTCGGCCCGCGCGAAGTCGAGGGCGGCGCCCGCCGTGCCGTCCTTCGGCTCGGCGTAGCGGACGATGCGCAGACCGTCGTAGAGGATCACCACGCGTGCCGTGTCGACGGTCCCGGCGTACAGCAGCTGCGGCGGTCCGGCCGGCCCGCCGCTCGCGGTGCCCGCCGTCGCGGAGACCCGCACGTTCCCGCCGGGGCGGGCCCAGACGGCGAGGGCCCGGCGCAGCAGCCGCTTGTCGCCGGTGAGGGCACCGCGCGCCGGCCACACCGAGAAGTCGGTGCGCGCGGACGTCTTCCAGGCGGCGGGAGCGGCCTTCGTCAGCCTGCCGGGGTCGAGGGCCGCCTCGGCCGCCGGGTTGCGCGCGTACGCCGGGGCGGCGGCGCCGTCCGGCCCCCAGCCGTCGCCGGGCAGGCTCAGCAGCGCCCCGCACACCACCAGCGCCGCCCCGGCTACCAGGGCGGCCTTCGTGTGCCGGCGGCGCCGCATCAGATCGGTGGGCCGGGCCTGGAGCGAGCAGGGGTCGAACTCGGGGGAGCCGAGCAGCGCGTACTGGTCCGCCACCTCGTCGGCCTCGCGCAGCGCGGCATCGGCGTCGGCCTCGGCGACCCCGGCGGCCGTCAGCACGCGCCGCACGTCTCCGTCCGGGAGCCGGTCGAGACCGCGCAGCGCGTACGCCGCCCGGGCCGGGCCGGACAGGGCGGACAGCCGCTGGTCCAGGGCGAGTTCGTCGGCGCCGCCCGAGCGCGGGAAGAGCGTGAGCCCCCACACCTGGGGCAGCAGCGGCGGCAGCTGGGACCGCCTGGGCCACGCCCGGCGCCGCAGCGGCAGCCCCGCCTCCAGCGCCGTCCGCACGACCCGCAGACGCACCAGGGCGTACCCCGGGTCGCCCTCACGGCCGGTCGACTGGGCCGGGATCACGGGCGGCGTCGTCCGGTTCCTGGGCAGCGCGCGCTGCGTCAGGGCGTGCGCGGTCAGCACCCGGCGGCTGCGGCCGAGGTCCGGCGGCAGTACCAGGTAGGCGAGGCGGACCAGGCCCGGATAGTGCTCGACGAGCGCGGCCTCGGCCTGCTCGACATCGACGACCGGGTCACCGGCGGACGGTGCGGGGCGTTTGGCGACATCCTGTGACTGCACGTCCAGCAGAACGAGCCAGTCGGCCCGTGGTCACCCGGGGTGCGTTTGAGCGCTTCGCGCTCCGCCGCCGTACCGATGGCCGGAGCCCCGCGCCGGGGCTCCGTGCGGCATGTCGCCGGAAGGGACCGGAGGAACACATGAGGCTGACCCGACCGAGGCTCGCGCTGGCCGGAGCGGTGACGGTACTGGCGCTGACGGGCTGCGCGTCCGAGGGGGACGGCGAGGCCGTACCGGAGACGGCGACCGGGAGCCTGGAGCACCTGGCCGCCGAGGCCGAGTGCGAGCCGGACCTGCAGACCGACGCGGACACCATCCGCCAGGCCATCTGCGAGAAGGGCGACGAGAAGTACATCCTCGCCACCTTCGCCACCGACCGCGGACAGCGCGAGTGGATCAACACGGCCAAGGACTACGGCGGGTACTACCTCGTCGGCCGCAAATGGGTCGCCGTCGGCCACGAGGACGTCGTGGCCGGCCTGCGCGGCCGGCTCGGCGGCACCCTGGAGCAGGGGGCACAGCACGGGGGCGGGACGCACCCGGCCGGGCACGGCGGCCACGGGAGCTGACCGCCCGCGGGAACGGGGGAGGGCCGGTGGCGGGTGTCCGCCACCGGCCCTCCCGGGTCCGTCACCGGGGGGACTACGTGCAGTCCTCGCCGTTGTTGATGCAGTCGACCACCTCGTTCATCAGGTCCTCGTCCATGACGTTGATGAAGTCGTTGTGGTCGGTGATCGGCTTGTGCAGCTGCTCCGGGAAGCTGTCCACGGCGTACGGGTTCCGCACCTGGCCGTTCTCGACGACCGGGGTGGGGATGTCGTACACCAGGCGGACCTGGAGCTGGGGGATGGCCTGGAAGCCGTCCGGGCAGTTGCCGTTCTCGTCGACGAACGCCGTGTGGGTGCGGTGGTTGGCGCTGTCGATGTTCTGGCCGTCCCAGCAGCTCTGGAAGTTGCTCGTCCGCACCACCTGGCTGCCGTCGGGGCACAGCGGGTACTTGTCCGTGACCTGCCGGTCCTCGAAGCCGGTGCAGCTCCACGAGCTGTTGGCGTTCGCGTCCCCGTTGATGAAGGACTTGGCGTCACCGGTGATGATGCGCAGGAACTTCGGCATCGCGACCACGTCGCCCTGCCGGTTGCCGACGAACTTCAGCTCGGCCTGGGCGGGCTTGAGGATCTTGCCGACGTTGCCCTCGGCGCCGCCGCCCTGGTCGCCCGCGTCGAACTCCTGCGTACCGTCCTGGAGCCGCAGCACCGGCCAGTAGTAGGTGGACTTGTCGCCCTGGTTCCGGCACGAGGTGTCGGCGTTCGCCAGGTCGTCGTCGCTGGAGAAGGCGTCGTTGTCCTGGTTGCCCACGTAGTCGTGCGTGTGGTGCGCGCCGTTGTCGACGCCGGGGGCGGCGATCAGGTTGTCGCTGTTGAACAGGTTGTTCTCGTTGACCCCGCAGTCGGTGGTGAAGGTGCCGGTGGAGCCGCCGTCGCCGTCGGCGGCGAGGCCGTTGCGGCTGTTGCGCGAGTTCGGCTGGACGTCGTTGATGTCGATGAAGTCGTCGGCCACCGGGCCCGCGACGCCGTTGCCGTTGTCGTCCGGGTTCTGGCCGCCGTTGTCCTGGCCGCCGTCCTGGCCGTCACCGCCCTGGTCGCCGTCGTCCTGACCGCCGCCGCCCTGACCGCCGTCCTGGCCACCGTCGCCGTCCTGCGGCTGGTCCGCGGGCCGGCCCTGGCACGTGGCCAGGTCGTCCAGGTTGTCGTCCGCCCGGCCGCCGGCCCGGTTGATCTCCAGCTGGATCCGGTCGATGATCGCCTTCCGCCGGTCCCTGAGCGGCACGAGGATGGCGTTGTCGACGAACCGGGAGTCCCCGGCCTGCGCACGCCGCGTGGTGGCGAGCCGCTGATAGGCGTCGGTGATCTGGCTGTCCAGCGTGGCCAGTTCGCCGTCCACCTCTCCGCGGGCCCGGTCCGGCACGTCGGAGATCCGCTGACCGACGTCGGGACAGCTGATGGTCGCGACCTGCGCCGCGGCCGACCTCGTCCGGTTGTGCGGTGAGTGCTCCTCGTGGGCCGAGGCGTAGAAGTTCGCCCAGACCAGCCCGCCCCCACCGAGCGCCAGGGCCGCCGCCCCGGCAACGGCCTTGGCGGCCAGCGGCATTCGGCGTTTTCTTGTGTTGCGTCCCATGGAACTCCTCTGACTTCCTTGCGGGGCATCGAGGCGCCCGACAGGAGTGAAGCGGCTCCCTTCCATACGGAAGCCGCTCCGGGGGTGTTCACCCGTCTCGGGAATCGGGGAGTCCGGTGGGACCGGTGTGACTCAGCGGCCGTGGTCGAGATAGGCCAGAACCGCCAGGACACGGCGGTTGTCGTCGTCCGAGACCTCGAGGCTCAGCTTGGCGAAGATGTTCGCCGTGTGCTTCGCGATCGCGCGCTCCGTGACGACGAGCCGGCCCGCGATCGCCGCGTTCGTCCGCCCCTGCGCCATCAGCTCCAGCACCTCCAGCTCCCGGGGCGTCAGCCGCTCCAGCGGCCGGTCCTCCGCCGCACGCCGGCTCAGCAGTTGCTGGATGACCTGCGGATCCATCGCCGTACCGCCCGCCGCCACCCGCCGTACGGCGTCCACGAACTGCTCCGCGTCGAACACCCGGTCCTTGAGCAGGTAGCCCACCCCGCCGCTGCCGTCGGCGAGCAGCTCACGCGCGTACAGCTGCTCCACGTGCTGCGACAGCACCAGCACCGGCAGCCCCGGTCGCTCCCGGCGGGCGGTGAGCGCGCACTGCAGGCCCTCGTCGGTGTGCGTGGGCGGCAGCCGGACGTCGACCACGGCGACGTCCGGCTCCAGTTCGGCCAGCGCGCGGGTCAGCTCGGGGCCGGACTCGACGGCCGCGGCGATCTCGAAGTCGTGGGCCTCCAGGAGCCGGACCAGTCCGTCGCGCAGCAGGAACAGGTCTTCGGCTAGGACAACGCGCAAGGGATCTCCATGGTGACCATCGTGGGGCCGCCCGCCGGGGAGCTGACGGCCAGGACGCCGTCGAATGTACCCAGCCGCCGCTCCACCCCGGCCAGCCCCGACCCCGCGCCGGCCACCGCACCGCCCTTGCCGTTGTCGGTGACGGAGATGCGCAACCGCCCGTCCGCGTGGTGCACGTCGACCCAGATCCGGTCGGCGCCGGAGTGCTTCACGGCGTTGGTGAGCAGCTCGCTGACCGCGAAGTACGCGGCCGACTCCACGGGCGCCTCCGCGCGGCCGGGCAGGTCCACGTCGGTCTCGACCCGCAGGGGCATGCGCAGCGCCAGCGCCCGTACGGCGTCCCCGAGCCCCCGTTCGGCGAGGACCGGCGGGTGGATGCCGCGCACCAGCTCGCGCAGTTCCGTCAGGGCCTCGGCCGAGGACTGCCGGGCCTGCGCCAGCAGCTCGCGCGCCTTCGCCGGGTCCTTCTCCAGCAGCGCCTCGATGGTGCCCAGGTCCATGCCCATGGCGACCAGCCGGGCCTGTGCCCCGTCGTGCAGGTCCCGTTCGATGCGGCGCAGTTCGGCGGCGGAGGTGTCGACGGCGTCGCGGCGCGTCTCGGTCAGCACCCGGACCCGCTCGGCCAGTTCGTCCTCCGAGCCGAGGAGGTCGGCGGTGAGCCGGAAGTGGGCGTCCAGCATGCGCGGGGCGAGCCAGAGGGCCGGGAGGAGGAGTGCGACGCCCAGCGCGGCGGCGTAGAACGCGGAGGTCTGGTCGGTGACGTGCACGAAGCCGTACCAGTAGCCGTCGGGCAGCACCCGCCACAGCCCGGCCGCGATCACCAGCCCCTCCAGCGGGTACAGGGGCAGCGCGAAGGCGAGCAGCGCGAGGACGA
The DNA here is from genome assembly GCF_014648815.1 of Streptomyces flaveolus. Taxonomy (GTDB): domain Bacteria; phylum Actinomycetota; class Actinomycetes; order Streptomycetales; family Streptomycetaceae; genus Streptomyces; species Streptomyces flaveolus. The sequence goes on from NZ_BMRV01000001.1 coordinate 371,680, forward strand.
AGCCCGCCGTCATGTCGGCCGGCAGCCAGCGGAAGTCCCGCCAGGTCGCCGGGTCGCCGAGCATCCCGAAGGTGCGGGCCCACGGATTGGCGTCCGCCGGCAGCGGCCGGTACGCCCGCGGGATCCGCACCCCGCCCCACTCGGCGGCCAGCAGCCGCCGCCGGTCCGCGAACGCCCGCACCCCCGTCAGCACCCATGGGGTGGTGACGATGCCGACCCCGATGGGGATCAGCGCGATCGAGACCAGGGTCAGGACGAAGCACAGCACCGCGCCGGGGAGACAGACAAGCGCCAGGCCCAGCCCCCGCACGGCCGTCAGGCCCACGTTCCGTAGCCGCGTCCCGCCGCCGTCGTTCGTCGTCTCGAAGCTCATGGCCTCAGTCTCGCGGAGCCGAAGAAACGGGTCACGGGGTCAGGCCCCCCGGTCAGGGGGTGGTGCCAGGTACACCACCGTCCGCCGCGAGCACCTTCGCCTCCGTCTCCGGGTCCAGCCCCACCGGCGGCCGGTCCGGGCGCTGCGGCGCCGTGCCGCCGATGTCCCGCAGCCAGGTCCACGTGTCGGAGACGGTCTCGGTGACCGGCCGACAGCGCAGTCCCGTCGCCAGCGCCCGGGAGACGTCGGCCGTGTGCAGCGCGTCGTGCAGGTCGCTGCCCGGCGGCACCCACACCGGCAGCTGCGTCCACGGCTGCACACCGGCGCCGAGGACGGTGTCGGGGGCCGTCCAGCGCAGCTCCGCCGCGCCGCCCGTGACCCGGACGCAGGCGTCGAGCAGACCGCCCATGGTGGCGTGCCCCGGCGCGGAGACCAGGTTGTACGGCCCGCTCAGCTCCTGCTCCACGGCGCCGAGGGTCCAGGCGGCCAGGTCGCGGACGTCGACGTACTGCAACGGCAGGTCCCGGGGGCCGGGTGCGAGCACCGGGCCGCCGCGTGCGACGCGGTCCAGCCACCACGGCAGCCGCCCGATGTTCTCGTACGGGCCGAGGATCAGCCCGCTGCGCACGAGCACCGAGCGGTCCGCGCCGAAGGCGTCCAGGACGGCCAGCTCGGCACCCCGCTTGTCCCGGGCGTAGTCGCTCTGCCCGGCGTCCGCCGAGGCACCCTCGACGAGCGGGGCGTCCTCGGTGTATCCGGCGGGCGGTGCCCACGCGTACACCGAGCAGCTCGACACGTACACGTACCGGTCGGCGCGGCCGGCCAGCAGCCGCGCCGTGTCCCGCACCGCGCGGGGCGCCGCCGACCAGGTGTCGACGACGGCGTCCCAGGTCCCCTCGGCGAGGGCGGTGAGCCCGTCGGGGGCGGTGCGGTCGCCGTGCAGCGAGCGCACCCCGGGCGGTGGCGCGTGCCGCCCCCGGTGGAACACGGTCACCTCCCAGCCACGCCCGAGCGCCGCCTCCACCACGGCCCGCCCCACGAACTCCGTACCGCCCAGCACCAGTAGTCTCATGCGGGCCACTCTGCCCGGCGCGGCGGCCCGGGGGGAACGGCCGTCTGCCGACAGCAGAGTCTCAGCGTCCGGTGGGCGGCGTGTACTTGTAGCCGACGCGCCGCACGGTCTGGATCGTCCGCCGGTGTTCGGCGCCCAGCTTGCGGCGCAGCCGGGCGACGTGCACGTCCACGGTGCGGCCGTCGCCGACGTGGCCGTAGCCCCACACCGTGGTGACGAGCTGGTCGCGGGTGTGCACGCGGTGCGGATGCGCGACGAGATGGGCGAGCAGCTCGAACTCGAGGTAGGTCAACTCGAGTTGGCGTCCGTCCACGGAGGCGGTCCGGCGTGCGGCGTCGATCCGGACGAGCGGGTCGCCGGCGACGTCGGCGTCCTTGGCGTCCTGCTGCTCGGTGCCGGGGACGGCCACCGGCGGGAAGGGCGGCTGCTGGTCGGCGGGGACGAGCACCAGGTAGCCGACCATGGGCGGCCGGCCCGGCAGGGTGGGCAGGGTGTGCGGGGGAGCGGGCAGCCAGGTGGCGCCCGGCGGCAGGAAGTCCGTGACGTCCACCACCTCGTCCCGGTCCACGGCCCGCAGCCGGTGGCGGGCCGGGACGGCGGGGGCGGAGGCGGTGACGGGAGCGGTGGAGAGGGAACGAGTGGTCGCCATGAGAGGTCAGCTCTTTCGCGCGAGGAGTTCGTCGGGAGGACGACGGCCGCGGCGCGGCGGCCGGGGCGTCGGGGACGTACGTCGTGCGCGTCGGCGAAAGCCGGGACTACGGCTTCACAGGGCCGGCGCGATCGTCGCGCGGCAACACACCCGGTCGAAGTCGTGGTGCTGACGGGAAGGCCAGAAGGGCTCGAGGTCGTGGCGACCCGTCGCTGCGTGCTTCTGGAAGGCGGACATGGGTCCATTGAAGCAGACGGCCGCGCGCGACAGGAGGGTCCTCTCACTGCTTGGACGTCTTCCGGCGTCGGTTGACGCCTCGTCGGCCGGAAACCGACGTCGGAAAGGGGCGCCCGCCACGACGGCGGACGCCCCTGCGCGAGACGGCACGGATCAGACCTGGCCGGCCTTCTCCAGCGCGGAGCAGCAGGTCTCCACCAGCAGGCGGGTCACCACGTACGGGTCGACGTTGGCGTTGGGACGGCGGTCCTCGATGTAGCCCTTGCCGTCCTTCTCGACCTGCCACGGGATGCGGACCGAGGCGCCGCGGTCGGACACGCCGTAGGAGTACTCGTTCCACGGGGCGGTCTCGTGCAGGCCGGTCAGGCGGTCGTCGATGCCCGCGCCGTAGTTCTTGACGTGGTCCATCGGCTTGGAGCCCTCACCGAGCGACTCGCACGCGGTGATGATCGCGTCGTAGCCCTCGCGCATCGCCTTGGTGGAGAAGTTGGTGTGCGCGCCCGCGCCGTTCCAGTCGCCCTTGACCGGCTTGGGGTCCAGGGTGGCGGAGATGTCGAAGTCCTCGGCGGTGCGGTAGAGCAGCCAGCGGGCCACCCACAGCTGGTCGGAGACCTCCAGCGGCGCCAGCGGGCCGACCTGGAACTCCCACTGGCCGGGCATGACCTCGGCGTTGATGCCGGAGATGCCGAGACCGGCCTTCAGGCAGTTCTCCAGGTGCGCCTCGACGACGTCCCGGCCGAAGATCTCGTCCGAGCCGACACCGCAGTAGTAGCCGCCCTGCGCGGCCGGGAAGCCGCCCTCGGGGAAGCCGAGCGGGCGGGCGCCCTTGAAGAAGGTGTACTCCTGCTCGATGCCGAAGATCGGCTCCTGCGCGGCGAACCGCTCGGAGAGCTCGGCCAGCGCGGCACGGGTGTTGGTCGGGTGCGGCGTCATGTCCGTGTCGAGGACCTCGCACAGCACCAGGATGTCGTCGCCGCCGCGGATCGGGTCGGGGCAGGAGAAGACCGGCTTGAGCACGCAGTCCGAGGAGCTGCCCTCGGCCTGGTTGGTGGAGGAGCCGTCGAAGCCCCAGATCGGCAGGGCGTCCAGACCGGCCGGGGCATCCGTGATGATCTTCGTCTTGGAACGGAGCTTGGCCGTCGGCTCGGTGCCGTCGATCCAGATGTACTCAGCCTTGAAGGTCACGGGGCCACATCCTTCGGGGTGGGTCTGGGCGCACTTGCGGGTGCTGCGGCGCTGCGGCACTGGGCGCCGCGTCTACTGCCGTGCAGCGTGTCAACAGGCGATTTCCCGTCCGTTGCCCGTATGTGAACCCCGTGTTACCTGGGGGCGGTGTGGCACGTCTCACGGCCCAGGCCTCCGCCCGGCGCGGACCGGGCGGAGGCGTGGAGGGCGGGGAGGGGGAGAGGCGGTCAGCCCACCTTCTCGATCAGCGCCCGGCGGATGAGGAACTTGCCCTGCTCCCGGACCTGTTCGAACGCGGCGTTGTTGAGCAGCACGCAGCTGCCCGAGACCGAGTTGACCTCCACCGTCGTCGACTTGTCGTTGTCCAGGTTGGTCACCTTGAGCTTGGTGCCCACCGGGAACTGGTTGCTGGAGGCCGCGGGTGCGCCGCCCTCGCCGGAGAGGGTGACGGTGGAGCCGTTGCAGACCTGTTCACCGGCCTGCGCGGCGCCGCCCGCCTGGTCACCGGGCTGCTGTCCGGCCTCTTCCTGTCCGGCCTCTTCCTGCCCGGCTCCCGCCTGTCCGGCGTCCTGGCCCGTCTCCTGCCCGGCGTCCTGGCCCGTCTCCTGGCCGCCCTGCGGCGGCTGCGCGGCCTGGGAGTCCTGAGCCGACTCCCCCACCGCGCACCCGGACGCCTCCTGCTTGCGCTTGATCTCCTCGATGACCGCCTCGCGGTTGGCGATCCGGGCCTCCGACTGCGCGTCGGGGGCGGCCCGCTGGCCGTCGATGAACCGCTGGTTGTTGCCGAGCGCGGTGGCCAGGCCCTGGCAGACGGTGGAGTCCTGCGCGGACTTGGTCTGCGCGTTCTGGGTGGTCTGCGCGGCGTTCGAGGCGTTCGCCGTCACGAAGGCCCCGCCGCCCGCCACCGACGCGGCGCTCACCAGCAGCGCGATCTTCTTCTTCGTACCGAGACTTCTCCTGCGCGACATGCGCGCCTCCTGAAGAGGTAGGGGAGCGTACGCCGCTATGTACGAGATACCGAACGAGGTGACTCAGCGGTCACGGGGACCGCCGAAGTAACCTGCGTCACAACCACGCTGAGGGGAGGTCGGCCCGCCCCGGGGCCGTCGTCGCCGTCCTCGTACGCCACCACGTTGTCGTCGGCGTACTGGAGCAGACCCTCCGTCTGCCGGGGCGCACCGCGCCGGGAGCGCCGCCTCGCCGGTCGCCGGGACTCAGCGGGACAGGGCGTCCCGTACCGCCTCCTCGGAGCGGCCCACGACGGCCGTTCCGTCCTCCGCCGTGATGATCGGGCGCTGGATCAGCTTCGGGTGCACGGCGAGCGCGGCGACCCAGCGGTCGCGTGACGCCTCGTCACGGGGCCAGTCCTTCAGGCCCAGTTCCTTGGCGTCGGCCTCGCCGGTGCGGGTGATGTCCCACGGTTCGAGGCCGAGGCGGGTGAGGACCTCGCGGATCTCGTCCTCGCTCGGTACGTCCTCCAGGTAGCGGCGGACGGTGTAGTCGGCGCCCTCGGCGTCGAGCAGGCTGATGGCGCTGCGGCACTTGGAACAGGCCGGGTTGATCCAGATCTCCATGCCGCACACGGTAGCCCGAGGGGCGCGAAACCCGTTCTCCCCGCACGCCTCAGCACTCCCGAAAGCCCTTGTGGCCAGGGGCTTTTGTCAGTGGGGGGCGGTAAAATAGAAGCAGTGTTCGAGGGTGTCGCCGGGGTGTCCGGACGGCGCCCCGACCGCGACAGGAGGATGCCCGTGCCCGCAGCCGCACTGAAGCAGAAGCCCTTGCCCACCCAGTCGACCGCCAAGCGACCCGTCCTGCTCGACCTGCCGTACCAGCCCGTGGAGAAGAGCCCGCTGCCGGCGGGCCGCCCCCGCGAGTGGTACGTCACGCACAACCGCCGGCTCAAGGCGATGCGGCTCGCCATCGCCCTGCTCGACTCCGGCGTCTACCTGCCGAACCAGGCCCGCAACGAGACGATACGCAGCGCCGCGGAGACGATCGGCGTGCACCCGCCGTCGGACACGACGTGCCACATGGTGCGGGCGCTGATGCGGTACTCGCGGTGACGCGGGCGCCGGGTGCCGTCTCTTCTTCCGGTGCCCGGCGTCGTGGTTGCCGTCGTCTGGGGGGCCGGCGCCCCCCAGACCCCCGCTTCGGCCTGAACGGCCTCGTCCGCAAACGCGGGACGGGCTGGATTGCCCTGACCGGCGTCGAAGGGCGCACGCCCGGCGTCGGAATCGCTCGCCCTACGCCGACAGCTCCCGCTCCAGGGGCGTACGGAAGCGCGGGGTGATCCGAGTGGTCCCCACCCAGGCCCGCAGCCGCTCCGCCTCGGCCGTGATCGCGGCCTCCGCCTCGCGGCCGATGCCCTTGCCGTCCAGGATCCGCCAGACGATCTCCCCGTCGGCCCGCTGGGCCCAGCCGCCGATCACGCGGCCGTCCCACCAGACCGTCGGGCCGACGTTGCCGCTGCGGTCGAACAGCATCGGCCGCAGCGCGGGCGCGAGATACCAGTCCCGGTGCCGCCAGCCCATCGCCGTCGGATCCAGCGCGGGCAGCAGCGCGGCCCAGGATGCGTCGGGTGCCGCCACCGGGCCGGCGTCACCGGCGACCACGTACCCCGTGCCCTCGTCCAGCGACACCGCCTCCGCGCCGATCGCGGTCAGCGCCCGGCGCACCTCCGTCACCCGCCACCCCGTCCACCACTTCAGGTCCTCCTCGGTGGCCGGCCCGCATGCCCCCAGCCACCGGCGCAGCAGCTCGGCCTGGGCCCCGGCGGGGTCCAGCTCGGGGTGCTCGGGCGCCGGCGCCCAGCGGAACTGGCTGGACGTCCACGAACCCAGCGGCCGGCCCCGCACGACCTTGCCCTCCACCCCCAGCACCTTCAGCAGTCGGGTGGAGACGGTGTGCACGCCCTCGTAGTTCTTCCCGGCCGCGTACACGAACTGCTCCTTCAGCCGCGGCTCGTCCCGGGCCAGTTCGGCCGCCGTCGCCTGCCCGCGCCGGGCCAGCGCCGCCAGCGTCGACTCCTCGACCTCCGCCAGCCAGACCGCGTCCGGCGCCCCGGCCGCCGCCATGTGCTTGAGCAGCGCGGCCCGCTCCCGGCCGGCCACCGTGAGACCGGTCGAGGCGTGCACGACCGCCGTCAGCCCGGCCGGGAAGACGAACACGGTGTGCCGCATGCCGTGCATCCGGACCAGCGCCCGGTCCTCGTACAGCGCCCGCTCCGTCTCGCCCACCGTCTTCGCCGGGTCCGCCAGCCGTGCGCCGACGGCCAGGTACACCGTCGAGGGGTCCGTGCCGTGCAGGGCGACCAGTGAACCGGCGACCTCCTCCGGGCTGCCCGCCCGGGCCCCGCCCGCCAGTCGCTGCCGCAGCGCGAGCCTCGCCCGCCGCTCCGCCGTCCCGATGTGCCGCCGTCCGTCACCCATACCGGCCTCCGCCCGCCCGTCGCGTCTCGGTGCGGCCATCCTGCCCGACACCACTGACAGCGGCGGGGCCCGTGCGGGTCACAGCCCGGGCGCGCCCCACACCGGGAACCAGCGGCCCAGGTCCCCCTCGACCGGCAGCTCACCGGCGAGCGCCGCCCGTACCCGCAGCTCCAGCGCGCTGTCCCGCTGCTGCCGGTCACCGGGCAGGGGCGCGAAGGGGTAGAAGGTACCCCGCTTGTAGAGGTAGACGAGCGCGAGCCGCCGCCCGTCGTCGTCGCGGAAACCGGCCAGGGAGCACAGCAGCTGCGGCCCGAAGCCGTTGACCTCCATCGAGCTGTTCACCGCGTGCAGGTCGTTCACGAGCTGCGGCAACTGGTCGGGGGAACGGTGCGAGACGAGCCAGGAGTAGCCGTAGGAGTCGTGGCGCAGCTCCACCGGGGTCCGGCCGGCGTCCGCGTCCAGCAGGGCCCGGACCTCCCGGTGCGTCTGCTCGAAGGCGGCGCCCTCGACCGTGGCGAAGCACACCGCGCCCTGCCCGGTCGGCGTGAAACCGGCCGCCGACTGCAGGCCCACCGCTGCCGAGGGCAGCGCGAAGAGCCGGTCCAGGTCGGGTGCGACGGGCTTGGAGCGGCCGAGCAGGATGTCCAGCAGGCCCATGGTGCTCAGGCCTTTCCGGGCGCCGCCGCCTCACCCAGTTCGGCGGAGATGTGGCCCAGCTGGTCGAGCCGCTGCTCCAGGCTGGGGTGGGTGGTGAACAACCGTCCGAGGCCGGGCTCGGCGCCGAAGGCGGGCGTGAAGTAGAAGGCGTTGAAGGCCTGCGCCGTGCGCAGGTCCTTCGTCGGGATGCGGGCGATGTCGCCGGTCACCTTGGTGAGCGCCGAGGCCAGCGCCGAGGGACGGCCGGTGAGCAGGGCGGCGGCCCGGTCCGCGGCCAGCTCCCGGTACCGGGACAGGGCCCGGATCAGCAGGAAGCTGAGCGCGTACACCGCCGCGGAGACGCCCATCACGGCCGCGAACACGACGAGGGTGTTCTGGTCCCGCCGTCCGCCGCCGAACAGCTGCGAGTAGAAGGCGAACCGCACGACCAGCCCGGCGATCACGCCCAGGAAGGACGCGACCGTGATCACGGCGACGTCCTTGTGCGCCACGTGCGACAGCTCGTGCGCGAGCACGCCCTCCAGCTCGGCCGGCTCCAGCCGGCCGAGCAGCCCGGTGGTCACGCAGATCACCGCGTTGTCGGGGTTCCGCCCGGTCGCGAAGGCGTTCGGCATGTCCATCGCCGACACGGCGACCACCGGCTTCGGCATGCCGGCCATCGCCGACAGCCGGTCGACCACTCCGTGCAGCTCCGGGTACTCGTCCCGCTCCACGACCCGGCCCCGCATCGCGAACAGCGCGATCCGGTCGGAGAACCAGTACTGCGCCCCGAACACCAGGGCCACGATCACCACGACGAGGACCCAGGACTTCAGCAGCACGATCAGCGCGGCGATGAAGCCCACGTACAGCAGGCCGAGCAGGAACAGCGTGATCCCCATGCGCACGGTCAGCCGCCGGTCGCTCCGGAAGCGGCTCTGCATCTGCATCACCCCGCAGTCGCGCACTCGTCCCGCTGTCCAGTGTGCACCCGGCGCACCCCATGAACGGGTCGCGGCCGGTACCGCAGGCGGCAAAGAAGACGCCTAGTAGGGCGCCCGGAAGTTGATGTACCCGAGCAGCACGATCACGGCGGCCACGCAGCCGAGCACCACGGCGGTGGACACCCACGAGGAGCGGCGGCCGGATCCCACGGGGTCGGGGTCGGCCCGGAAGGGCACCGGTCCGGGCGGGTTCTCCTTCCAGCGCGCGGCCAGCATCCGGGCACGTGCGGACGGCTCCTTGTGCTCGGCTCCGTCAGCCCACTTCAGGTCGAACTCCCGCTGTTCGTCGTCCCGTTCGGACATCCCCGCCCCTCTCCCCGTTCCGTCGATCGAACATCCGTGTTAGTACACCAGGAGGGCCGGACCGCGCAAACGACGGCGTCCCCGCCCCTGGAGACAGGAGCGGGGACGCCGGACGGCCGGAAGCGTCGATCACACGTCGAAGTAGAGCTCGAACTCGTGCGGGTGCGGACGCAGCTGCAGCGGGGCGATCTCGTTCGCGCGCTTGAAGTCGATCCACGTCTCGATCAGGTCCGGCGTGAAGACGTCGCCCTGGAGGAGGAACTCGTGGTCGGCCTCGAGGCGGTCGAGGACGGCGCCGAGGGAGGTCGGGACCTGCGCGACGTTGGCGTGCTCCTCGGGAGCCAGCTCGTAGAGGTCCTTGTCGATCGGCTCGGCCGGCTCGATCTTGTTCTTGATGCCGTCCAGACCCGCGAGGAGCAGGGCCGAGAAGGCCAGGTACGGGTTGCCGGAGGCGTCGGGGGCGCGGAACTCGACGCGCTTGGCCTTCGGGTTCGAGCCCGTGATCGGGATGCGCATCGCGGCGGAGCGGTTGCGCTGCGAGTAGACCAGGTTCACCGGCGCCTCGAAGCCCGGCACCAGGCGGTGGTAGGAGTTCACCGTCGGGTTGGTGAAGGCCAGCAGCGACGGGGCGTGCTTGAGGATGCCGCCGATGTAGTAGCGGGCGGTGTCCGACAGGCCGGCGTAGCCCTGCTCGTCGTAGAACAGCGGCTCGCCGTTGCTCCACAGCGACTGGTGGACGTGCATGCCCGAGCCGTTGTCACCGAAGATCGGCTTCGGCATGAAGGTCGCCGTCTTGCCGTTCTTCCAGGCCACGTTCTTCACGATGTACTTGAAGAGCTGGAGGTCGTCCGCGGCGGCGAGCAGCGTGTTGAACTTGTAGTTGATCTCGGCCTGGCCGGCGGTGCCCACCTCGTGGTGCTGGCGCTCGACCTTGAGGCCGGACCGCTCCAGCTCCAGGGAGATCTCGGCGCGCAGGTCGGCGAAGTGGTCGACCGGCGGGACCGGGAAGTAGCCGCCCTTGTAGCGGACCTTGTAACCGCGGTTGTCCTCCAGAGCACCGGTGTTCCAGGCGCCGGCCTCGGAGTCGATGTGGTAGAAGGACTCGTTCGCGCTGGTGGCGAAGCGGACGGAGTCGAAGACGTAGAACTCGGCCTCGGGACCGAAGAACGCCGTGTCGGCGATGCCGGTGGAGGCGAGGTAGGCCTCGGCCTTCTTCGCCACGTTCCGCGGGTCGCGGGAGTACTGCTCGCCCGTGATCGGGTCGTGGATGAAGAAGTTGATGTTGAGGGTCTTGTCCCGGCGGAACGGGTCGATGCGCGCCGTGGACAGGTCGGGGCGCAGGGACATGTCCGACTCGTGGATGGCCTGGAAGCCGCGGATCGAGGACCCGTCGAAGGCCTGCTCGTCGTCGGGGTCGAACGCCTCGGCGGGCAACGTGAAGTGCTGCATGACGCCCGGCAGGTCGCAGAAGCGGACGTCGACGAACTTGACGTCCTCGTCCGCGATGTACTTCTTGGCCTCGTCGGCGTTCTGGAACATCCAGCTCCTCCTACTCCCGACCGTCCCGCCGGGGTGGTAGATCGTTCGTGCGGCCAGTGCGGGTGGCACACGCTGCCTCGACCCTAGGGACGGGTGATTTCTCGGGCGTGACCCATTTGTTTCGCAGAAGTTAACCGGCTCCCTTCCAGCCTAGGCCCCATCCGGGCCCGGCACACCCCGCTGTACACCCCGCCGTGCACCCCGCCGTCCCTGGGGCATATGGGGGCGCAGTACCGTGGACGGGTGGACAACAGGCAAGCAATCGGATCGTGGCTGTCCGGGCCGCGCGCGGCCATCGAAGGGGCCGGCGCCGATCTCGGATACCGGGGCGAGCAGCTCGGGCTGCCGGAGGAGGGGCCGGGCTCCATCGCCCGTCCGGGCCGCAGGCTCGGCGCCCTCGCCGTCGACTGGGCCCTGTGCTCCTTGATCGCATACGGCCTGATCACGGGCAGCTACGGCCAGACGGCGAGCAACTGGGCGCTGCTCATCTTCTTCGTGCTCAGCGTGCTGACCGTCGGCACCCTCGGCTTCACCCCGGGCAAGCGCCTCTTCGGCCTGCGCGTGGTGGAGCTGGGCACGGGCCGCGTCAGCCCGGCGCGCGCGCTGCTGCGGTCGGTCCTGCTGTGCGTCGCGATCCCCGCGCTGATCTGGGACCGCGACGGCCGGGGGCTGCACGACCGGCTGGCGCGCACCGTGGAGGTCCGGATCTAGCACACGGTGCTACGACGATGGGGGCGCCCGGAGCCACGCGGCGGTAGCCGCACACTGGCTCGTCGGGCGCCCCCATCGCCTTAGCGCGTTCGGGTGCCGAGTGCTGGGTCGGGCCGGGCTCAGCGCCGGGGGTTGCCGCCCTTCGGCATCCGCATGCCCTTGGGCATCGGGCCCTTGGGCAGGGGCATGTTGCTCATCAGGTCGCCCAGGGCGCGCAGCCGGTCGTTGGTCGCGGTGACCTGCGGACCGGTCAGGACGCGCGGGAGCTTGAGCATCGTCGTGCGCAGCTTCTTCAGCTCGACCTGGTCCTCGCCGGTGCCCACGATCAGGTCGTGGACGGGCACGTCGGCGACGATCCGGTTCATCTTCTTCTTCTCGGCCGCCAGCAGGGACTTCACCCGGTTCGGGTTGCCCTCGGCGACCAGCACGATGCCGGCCTTGCCGACCGCGCGGTGCACCACGTCCTGGCTGCGGTTCATCGCCACCGCGGGGGTCGTCGTCCAGCCCCGGCCGATGTTGTCCAGTACCGCCGCGGCGGCGCCCGGCTGGCCCTCCATCTGCCCGAAGGCCGCCCGCTCGGCCCGGCGCCCGAAGACGATCGCCGTCGCGAGGAAGGCGAGCAGCAGGCCCAGGATGCCGAGATAGATGGGGTGACCGATCAGGAAACCGATCGCGAGGAGGACACCGAAGACGACGATGCCGACACCCGCGAGCACAAGACCGATCTTCTTGTCGGCCTTGCGGGTCATCTTGTAGGTCAGAGCGATCTGCTTCAGTCGCCCGGGATTCGCAGCGTCCGCTGCAGGTTCCTTCCTCGCCATGCCGTGAAGTCTACGTGGCCGGGAAGGCGCCGACGACGGCAGTGCCCGGCGCCGCCGTACGGGGGAGGTCAGCGGCGGCCGGTGACGACCTGCTGCTGCAGGACCCGCTCGGTCTCGATCCGGTCCTTGGCCCGGCGGCGGTCCTCCAGCACGGAGGTCCAGGCGTTGCGCCGGGCGGTGCGCTGGCCGCTGCTCATCAGCAGCGACTCGACGGCCCGCAGGGCGTCGGTGAACGACGGGATGGCGGTGGCGCGAACGGGCGCGGCCTGCATGGTGGAGGTCCCCCCTCGGTACGGATCCGGGTGTGGGTGTACGTGCTGTGATTCCAGGGTCACTGATTGGTGTTACCAGGGCGTGACCCGCCGGTCAAACGCACATGAAGCGGTGGTGCCGGGGTCCGGAACGGCGACGCGGCCCCGACCGGTGCCCTCATCTGCGAGGACGGTCGGGGCCGCGGCGTATCGGCCACTACTGCCGAGTAGTGTCTTGTGCGTGAATTCACACGCGGTGCGCCTCCGCCCGGGGGGCGGAGACTGACGGTACGTCAGACGGCCTGGCCGGCGACGACGGTGTCGCGCTTCTCGACCGCCATCCGGTAGAGCCGCCCGGCGCGGTACGACGAGCGCACCAGCGGGCCGGACATCACGCCGGAGAAGCCGATCTGCTCGGCCTCCTCCTTCAGCTCCACGAACTCCTGCGGCTTGACCCAGCGCTCCACGGGGTGGTGGCGCACGGACGGGCGCAGGTACTGCGTGATGGTGATCAGCTCGCAGCCGGCCTCGTGCAGCTGCTTCAGTGCCTCGCTGATCTCCTCACGGGTCTCGCCCATGCCGAGGATCAGGTTCGACTTGGTGACCAGGCCGTAGTCGCGGGCCTCGGTGATCACCTTCAGGGAGCGCTCGTAGCGGAAGCCGGGGCGGATCCGCTTGAAGATGCGCGGCACGGTCTCGACGTTGTGCGCGAAGACCTCGGGGCGGGAGTCGAAGACCTCGCGGAGCAGCTCCGGCACCGCGTTGAAGTCGGGGGCCAGCAGCTCGACCTTGGTGCGGCCGTCCTGGCGCTCCGCCGTCTGCTGGTGGATCTGGCGCACCGTCTCGGCGTACAGCCAGGCGCCGCCGTCCGGCAGGTCGTCACGGGCCACGCCGGTGATGGTGGCGTAGTTCAGGTCCATGGTGACCACGGACTCGCCCACCCGGCGCGGCTCGTCGCGGTCGAGCGCCTCGGGCTTGCCGGTGTCGATCTGGCAGAAGTCGCAGCGCCGGGTGCACTGGTCGCCGCCGATGAGGAAGGTCGCCTCGCGGTCCTCCCAGCACTCGTAGATGTTGGGACAGCCGGCTTCCTGGCAGACCGTGTGCAGGCCCTCGCTCTTCACGAGGTTCTGCATCTTCGTGTACTCGGGGCCCATTTTCGCCCGGGTCTTGATCCACTCGGGCTTGCGCTCGATGGGGGTCTGGCTGTTGCGGACCTCCAGGCGCAGCATCTTGCGTCCGTCGGGTGCGACTGCGGACACGACCGGCTCCCTAGCGTTCGATTCTTCGGCGTGCCCCAGGGTACGCCCGTTGTTTTGTTGGTCGGCGTTGGTGCTGGCCCTGCTGGGGGCTGCCGCCCCCAGGCCCCCGCTTCGGCCTGGACGGCCCCGTCCTCAAACGCCGGACGGGCTGGATTTATGCCGCCGGCGCCGAGATCACGCCGGGGTCTTCTCGATCAGCCTCGGCTTCAGGTCCGCGTTCTCCAGGACGTCCCGCAGATGGCGCTCGACCACCGGGAGGACCTCCTCGATGGTGACGTCCCGGCCCAGCTCGTTCGCCAAGGAGGCGACGCCGGCGTCGCGGATGCCGCACGGGATGATCTTGTCGAACCACTTGTTGTCGGGGTTCACGTTCAGGGCGAAGCCGTGCATGGTGACGCCCTTGGCCACCCGGATGCCGATCGCGGCGATCTTGCGGTCCTCGCGCCGCTGGCCCGCGTTGGACGGGGCGTACTCCGGTCCGTTGAGGCGCGGGTCGAACTCCTCGTCGGTCAGGCGCGGGTCGAAGTCCAGGGAGAGGCCGCCGAGGGCCGGGCGCTTCTCCACCGGGTCGCCGAGGACCCAGACCCCGCTGCGGCCCTCGACCCGGGTGGTCTCGACGCCGAACTCCGCGCAGGTGCGGATCAGCGCCTCCTCCAGCCGCCGCACGTGCGCGACGACGTCGACCGGGCGCGGGAGCTTCTGGATCGGGTAGCCGACCAGCTGGCCCGGTCCGTGCCAGGTGATCTTGCCGCCGCGGTCCACGTCGATGACCGGCGTGCCGTCGAGCGGCCGCTCCTCGTCCGCGGTGCGCCGCCCGGCCGTGTAGACCGGCGGGTGTTCGAGAAGCAGCACGGTGTCCGGGACCTCGTCGGCGAACCGCGCGGCGTGCACCCGGCGCTGCTCGTCCCACGCCTCCTGGTACTCGACGCGCTCGGCGCCGAACCCCATGCGGATGAACCGAAGCTCACTCACGGCAAGAGCCTCCCTGGAAGGTCGTAAGGCACGAACCGTGCCCACGCCACTGTACGACCGCCCGCCTGACCCCCGTCGGGGGGCCGCTGCCCGTCAGCTCGACAGGAAATCCTCACACGATCGGATGAATGGCAGAGGAAGCGTGCGATCGGGTGTTTACTCTCCGCTACATTCGCGCCGTTCACGAGGCCATAAGGGCTGCTCACAGGCGCTCCGGGCACATCGCAGGGCCCGGAAGGCAGGAGACCGCACCGCACCATGACGGAACGACCCGCGCAGCGCACCCCCAACCGCCAGCTCGCCGCGCTCATCGCCGAAGCGGGGTTCTCCAATGCGGGTCTCGCGCGTCGCGTCGACCAGCTCGGACTCGAACACGGCCTGGACCTGAGATACGACAAGACGTCCGTCACCCGGTGGCTGCGCGGCCAGCAGCCACGCGGCACCACCCCCGCCCTGATCGCCGAGGTCTTCACCCGGCGCCTCGGCCGCCGCCTCAGTGCCCAGGACCTCGGCCTGGACGCCTGCGCCCCCGTCTACGCGGGCCTCGAGTTCGCCGCCACCCCGGAGGAGGCCGTCGACATCGTCGGCGGACTGTGGCGCAAGGACTCGGGCAGCCACGCCGAACTGCGCAAGATCGCCTTCACCCCGGCCGGGCTCGTCGTGCCCAGCCGGGACTGGCTGATCGGCCGCGCCGACGAGAAGGTGGCCCGCTCCGAGGTGCCTGTCCGCATCCCCGCGCAGGGCCGTCCGGCGTTCCCCGGCGGCCCGGTGCCGCTCGCCCCCTCACGCCGGCGGGCGCCGGCCGACCGCGGGCCCGGCCAGAAGGTCACCGGCGGCGACCTCGCCGCGCTGCGCTCGGTGGGCGAGCTGTTCCGCAGCCTCGACGACCGGTACGGCGGCGGCCACGCCCGCCAGGCTCTCGTGCGCTACCTGGAGCACGAGCTGGAGCCGATGCTGCGCGGCACCTACGGCGAGCAGACCGGCCGCCGGCTGTTCGCCGCCGCCGCCGACCTGACCCGGCTCGCGGGCTGGACGTCGTACGACATCGCCGCGCACGGGCTCGCCCAGCGCTACTTCGTGCAGGCGCTGCGGCTCGCCCAGGCGGCCGGGGACCGGGCGTACGGCTCGTACGTGCTGGTCACCATGAGCCGCCAGGCCGTCTACCTCGGCCACGGCCGCGAGGCCGTGCAGCTCGCGCGCGTCGCCCAGCAGGGCGTCGGCACCTCCGCGCCGCCGGTCGTGCAGACGCTGCTGCACGCCGCCGAGGCACGGGCGCACGGCGTCCTCGGCGAGGTGCGGGCGTGCACCGCCGCCCTGGCACGGGCCGAGCGCGCCCTGGAGGCCGCCCGGCCCGGGGACGAGGTGCCGCACTGGGCGCGCTTCTTCGACGAGGCACAGCTCGCCGACGAGTTCGGGCACTGCCACCGCGACCTCCAGCAGTTCCGCGCCGCCGCCCAGCACGCGGAACGCTCCCTGCAACTGCGCGCCCCCGCCTACGCCCGCAGCCGGCTGTTCTGCCGGGTCGTCCTCGCCACCGCCCGCCTCGGCCTCGGCGAACTCGACCAGGCCTGCCAGCTGGCCGCCGAAGCGGCCGGGCAGGCGGCGGAGATGCGGTCGGTACGGGCGGCGGAGTACGTGCGCGACTTCGAACGGCGCCTGGAGCCGTACCGGGACGCGGCACCCGTGCGCGGCTACCGGGACAAGGTGGCGGCCCTGGGGTGACGGCGCCCTGATCCGAACGCCACCCCCTAGGCGGCGCGCGCCGACAGGGACTCGGCCGTATGCATCGACCGGCCCGCGCCCAGGTCCGTCAGGATCGCCGCCGACGCCCGGTGGGCCGAGTGCAGCGCGCCCTGGACGGTGCTGGTGTCCCGGTGGTCGCCGCACACGTACAGGCCGGCCAGCAGCCGCACCGGCCGGAGCGGGTCGTGCGGCGGGCGCATGGCGGGCACCGCCTCGGCCGTGTGGTGCACGGCCAGGGTCTCCCAGCGGCCGGTCGGCATGCCGTAGAGGCGGGCCAGATGGATGCGTACGGCCGCGTCGACGTCGGACGGCACGGGGCCGAGGACCGTCGAGGAGACCAGGGCGCGGCCGGCCGGCGCGCGCGACGGGTCCACGTGGCTGACCACCGCCGTGTGGGCGACCGGTCCGCCGCGGTCCGCGTCGAGCAGCAGGGACGCACCGGTCGCCGGGGGCTCGTCGGTCGTGTGGTGCACCACCGTCACCGGATGGAAGTCCGGCACCCGCAGCCCCGGCAGCAGCTCGGCGGCGGCGCGGGCGTCGGTCGCCACCAGGACGGCCCGGCAGCGGATGACGCCGTGCTCGGCGGTGGTCACCGCGTTGGTGGCGACCGAGGTGACCCGGACGCCGGTGTGCACGGTGCCGGCCGGCAGCGCCCGCGCCAGCAGCTCCGGCACGGTCTCCGCCCCGCCCTCGGGCAGCACCGGCCGCCCGCTCGCGAAGGCGCGCAGCGCGAGGTCGGCGCACCGGCTGGAGGTGGTCAGGTCCGGGTCGTACAGCAGGGCGGCGAGCAGCGGACGCAGGAAGCCGTCGATCGTGCGGGCGGGCAGTCCGCGGGCCGACAGCGCCTGGGCGGCGGGCAGCTCCGGGCGCGCCAGCAGCCGTTCGACCGGGGTGCTCGCGAGACGGGTCAGCGCGGCGCCGAGCCGGGCCTGGTCGACGGCGGTGCCCAGCGGGGCGCCCGTCCGGGGCCGGGGGGCGGCGACGGGCCGTCCCGGCACCCGGGGCGCGGGGGCCATGCGCCGGGGCGCGGAAACCGCCCGGGGGGCGCTCGCCAGGGCGCGCACCGTATGGAGTGCGCCTCTTGCGCCCCGGGCGCCGGCCGGGGCGCCCGCGCGGTGGTGGCGGCCCTCGCTGTGCAGCAGCACCCCGGGCGCGAACGGCAGCAGCGCGAGGCCGTCCAGACCGGGGGTGAGGCGCAGTTCGGGATACGCCGTGGAGAGCAGCTGTCCGATCCTGTCGAGCCGGAATCCGTCGACCTTCTCGGTCGCCATCCGGCCGCCCACTCCATGGGCGGCCTCCAGGACCGTGGTCGTCACTCCTGCGCTGGTCAGCCGATGCGCCGCGGCGAGGCCGGCGATCCCGGCCCCCACGACGACGACGTCCGCCTGGTACGCGGGCTCAAGCACGTGCCCCTCCTAGGGGGTGTCGTTCGGATCATGCCGCAGACGCGGGGCCTGGCACGCCCACCTGCGGCGTTGTCGTCACTCGCCGACGCTCCGCGTCGACTCCCTCCTCCGCCTCGCATCCGGACGAGTCAGGCCCCGCTCACCGGCGCTGACGAAGAACCGCCGATCTGCTGCGTCCTGATCCAAGCGTCACCCCCTGGAGGCTGCGCGGCCGCTGGAGACGTCATGCCCCCAACCGGCTTGAGGGATACCCGAGTTCATCCCGAGATTAAGGCGGGGACCGGTCAGGGGGAGTCGCACGGAGGCAGGGCACGGTCGCACGACGGTCGCATATGGCTGCCGTACGGCCGCCAAACGGTCACAAGGGGCTCGTCCCTGTCTCACAGCGCCGCCCGGATCGCCCCTTCGATCTCCGGGAAGGCGAAGCGGAAGCCCGATTCCAGGAGGCGGGCCGGCAGTACGCGGGCGCTGCCCAGGACATCGCCGGACATCTCGCCGAGCACGGTCCGCAGCACCGGCGCGGGCACGGCGAAGGGCGTCGGCCGGTGCAGCACCCGCCCCATCGCCGCCGTGATCTCACGGTTCGTCAGCGGGTGCGGGGCGGTCAGGTTGAAGGGGCCGGACAGGTCGTCCCGGTCCAGGAGGTGCCGGATCGCGGCCACCTCGTCGTGCAGCGCCACGAACGACCAGTACTGCGACCCGTCGCCCAGCCGCCCGCCGAGCCCCGCCCGGAAGAGCGGGAACAGCCGCCCCCAGGCCCCGCCGTGCCGGGCGACGACCAGCCCGGTCCGGGCGAACACCGTCCGCACGCCCGCCTCCCGGGCGGGCGCCGCCGCGCCCTCCCACTCCACGCACACCGACGGCAGGAAACCCTCGCCGGCGGGCGCGCTCTCGTCGACGGGCCGCCCGCCGGTCTCCCCGTAGAAACCGATCGCGCTGCCGTTCACGAAGACCCGTACCGGCCGCTCCAGCGAGGCGACGGCCTCGGCGAGCGCCCTGGTGCCGTGCACCCGGCTGTCGCGGATCCGCGCCTTGTACGCCTCGCTCCAGCGGCGGTCGCCGATCCCCGCCCCGGCCAGGTTCACCACGGCGTCGCACCCCTCGAGCCCGGCCGCGTCCACGCGCCTGGCGTCGGGGTCCCACCGGACCTCGTCCGCACCCCGCGGGGCACGGCGCACCAGGCGCACCACCTCGTGCCCGTCCGCGGTCAGGGACCGCACCAGCGCGCTGCCGATGAGACCGGACGCGCCGGCCACCGCGATACGGGAACGTTCCGAGTCGTCCATGCGTCCATCCTGCCCGGATCCGCCGGAAACCTCGGTCCGGGCGCGCGCCGTACAGTGACCGCCATGCCAGTTCCCCACATACGCCGAGCCCGGCCCGAGGACGAGCAGCCGCTGCGCCGGCTCGACCGCGCGACCTGGTCGTACCAGCACGCCGTCTCGCCCCCGCCGGGGCCGGACGACCCCTTCTTCAGCGAGCGGTCGGGCCCCGCCGACCACCTCGTCGCCGAGCTCGACGGCACCCTCGTCGGCTACGTCCGCCTCGGCTTCCCGACGCCACTGGCCTCCAACGCCCACGTACGCCAGATCCGGGGCCTCGCCGTCGCCGACGCGGCCCGCGGCCACGGCATCGGCCGGGCCCTCGTCCGCGGCGCCGTCGAGGAGGCCCGCAGCCTGGGCGCCCGCCGCATCACCCTGCGCGTCCTCGGCCACAACACCGCGGCCCGGGGGCTCTACGAGTCCGAGGGCTTCGTCGTCGAGGGCGTCCAGCCGGAGGAGTTCCGCCTCGACGGCGCGTACGTCGACGACGTGCTGATGGGGCAGCGGCTGGTGTAGGCCCGTGCCGGACGGCCGGACGGTTCCACCGGGCGGCACGGCTCGCGTCGCGGGCGGAGCGGATCCACCGGACAGTGGGACCATGCGTGTCTTCCGAGGTCCGCGCGGCCCATGGGAACGGCGTCCGGACCGTATACCGGCCCCGGCCCGGGTGCTGCTCGGCTGCCTGCCCGGCCTCGCCGCCGTCGCGGCGCTGGTGCTGTGCGCGAGCGGGGTGGAACGGGCCGTCGAGACGAACGCCCGCTCGGCCGCCGCCCCCCTGCACGCCGCCCCACGGCCGCCCGTCGTGCCCCGCTCGGTCTGGCTGGGCGGCGACGCCCGCACCCAGCCGGCCCCGCGCTACGACGACGAGATCCGCGCCGTCTTCGTCCACCACACCGACACACCGAACGGCTACGACTGCGCCGACGTGCCGGGCATCCTCCGCGGGGTCTACATGGGCCAGACCGGCGCCCGGGACTGGGACGACATCGGCTACAACTTCGTCGTCGACCGCTGCGGCACCATCTACGAGGGCCGTGCCGGCGGCATCGACCGCCCCGTCACCGGTGCCCACACCCAGGGCTTCAACCACCGCACCACCGGCATCGCCGCCCTCGGCACCTTCACCGCGGGCGTTCCCGTGCCGGACGCGCTGACCGACGCGATCGCGGCGCTGGCAGCCTGGAAACTGGGCCCGGCCGACACCGACCCGCGCGGGACGGTCCGCCTGGTCTCCAGCAACGGCCTCAGCCGGTACGCCGCCGGCAGCACCGCCACCCTGCCCGCCGTCGCGGGACACGGGGAGGGCTACCAGACGAGCTGCCCGGGCGAGGCCCTGGCGGCCCGCCTCCCGCACATCAGGGACCTCGCCGCCCGCCTCCAGGGCAGGACCGGCTGACCCGGGCGGCGGGGATGCGCCTCAGCCGTCCCCGAAGCGCTCCCACAGCCGCGGGAGCCGTTCGGCGACGGCCCGGTCGTCCTCCAGGTCGATCGGTGTGCCCAGCGGCTCCGTCGGCCCCGGTGCGATGCCGAGGTCGGGGGCGACGGTGCCGGTGAGCTGCTCGTAGGCCTCGTCGGCCGCGTAGCCGAGTTCCTCCCCGTCGCCGTCCAGCTCCTCGTCGAAGTCGTCCAGCAGCTCGGCGAGCGAGTCGGGGTCGTGCACCGCGCCCTCGTACACCTCGCGGCCCTGGCCGATCAGCCAGCACCGGAAGTAGTCGAAGGCGTCGTCGCTCGCCCCGCCGAGCAGCACCCACGCGGCACCCCACAGGTCCCACGTGCAGGCCCGGTTGTAGCGGGCCTCGAAGTGGCGGGCGAAGTCCAGGACGAGGTCCGGGTCCAGTTCGAGGAGCCGCTCCAGGAGCAGGTCGGCCTGGTCCTCGGGGTCGCCTTCGGCGCCCCGACGGGTGGAGTCGATCAGCTCCCAGAACTCCGTCTCGTCCATCACGGGTCCAGCATCGGCCCTCAAGGGGTGCCACGCACGTGGAGCGGAGCGGATCGTTATCTCCGGGCGGCCGGGGCCGTCGGGCCGTCGAGTCCGGTCAGGTCCCGTCCCGGTACAGCGCGGCGAGGCGCCGGGCGTCCCGTGCGAAGCGTCCGCGCAGTTCCCCGGGTGCCAGTACCTCCACCTCCGGTCCGAGCGCCCTCAGCTGGGTGTGGGCCACCTCCTCGGACTCCACCGGCATCGTCACGGTCACCCACCCGTCCGCGTCCGGCGCGCCGGCGGCCTCCAGGGCCTCCCGGGCCGACAGCGCGTCCACGGCGTACGGCAGCTCCCGCACGCCCCGCTCGGACAGCCGCACCACGACCTCGACCCGCAGGATCGAGCGCGCGAACTGCTCGGCCCGCTCCGCCCAGAACGCCGGCAGGTCGAACTCCTCGTCCCGCGCGAACCGCTCCCCGCCGGGTTCCACCGCCGTGAACCGGTCCACCCGGTACACCCGGAACGAGCCGCCGTCCGGCACCCGCGCGCACAGGTACCAGACCCCCGCCTTCAGCACGAGCCCGTACGGCTCCAGCTCGCGGACGATCTCCTCCTCCCCACGCCGGTAGCGCGCGGCGAGCCGCCGGTCGTCCCACACCGCGTCCGCGACCGCCGGCAGCAGCTCGGGCGTCTCCGGCTCCCGGAACCAGTTCGGCGCGTCCAGGTGGAACCGCTGGGCGGCCGTGCGGGAGGCGTCCCGCAGGGAGGGCAGCAGCGCGGCCGACACCTTCAGCCGGGCCGCCGACGCGGCGTCCTCCAGCCCCATCTCGCGCAGCGCCCCCGGCACGCCGGACAGGAACAGCGCCTCCGCCTCGCCGCGCGCCAGCCCCGTCAGCCGCGTCCGGTAGCCGCCGATCAGCCGGTACCCCCCGGCCCGGCCCCGCTCGGCGTACACGGGTACGCCCGCCTCCGACAGCGCCTGCGCGTCCCGCGTCACGGTCCGCTCCGACACCTCCAGCTCCTCGGCCAGCTCCGCGGCGGTCATGGCCGGGCGGGACTGGAGCAGCAGCACCATCTTGATGAGGCGGGCAGCACGCATGCCCACATCATGCAGGAGGCCCCCGCCGAAGCGGGGGCCTCCTCGGGTCAGAGCCTCACAGCCCGTAGCGCTCGCGCGCTTCCTTCACGGCCGTCGCCTGGACCTCGCCGCGCTTGGCGAGCTGGGCCAGGGCCGCGACGACGATGGACTCGGCGTCCACGCCGAAGTGGCGGCGGGCGGCCTCACGGGTGTCCGACAGACCGAAGCCGTCGGCGCCCAGCGAGGACCAGTCCTGCTCGACCCACTGCGCGATCTGGTCCGGGACCTGGCGCATGTAGTCGGAGACGGCCAGCACCGGGCCCTCGGCGCCCTGGAGCGCCTGACGGACGTACGGCACCCGCTCCTCGCCGCGCAGCAGCGCCGCGTCGGCGTCCAGCGCGTCCCGGCGCAGCTCGGTCCAGGAGGTCGCGGACCACACGTCGGCGGCCACGCCCCACTCCTCGGCGAGCAGACGCTGCGCCTTGAGCGTCCAGTGGATCGCCGTACCGGAGCCGAGCAGCTGGATGCGCGGGGCGTTGGCGGCCGGGGCGAGACCCGCCGACTCCGCCGTGTTGAAGCGGTACAGGCCCTTGACGATGCCCTCGTCGACACCGGGCGCGGACGGCTTGGCCGGCTGCGGCATCGGCTCGTTGTAGACCGTCAGGTAGTAGAAGACGTTCGGGTCCTCGTCCGGGGCCGCCTCGCCGTACATACGGCGCAGACCGTCCTTGACGATCGCCGCGACCTCGTACGCGAACGCCGGGTCGTACGTCAGGGCGGCCGGGTTGGTCGCCGCGATCGCGGGGGAGTGGCCGTCCGCGTGCTGGAGGCCCTCACCGGTCAGCGTGGTCCGGCCGGCGGTGGCGCCGACCAGGAAGCCGCGGCCGAGCTGGTCGCCGAGCTGCCACATCTGGTCGGCCGTGCGCTGCCAGCCGAACATCGAGTAGAAGATGTAGAACGGGATCATCGCCTCGCCGTGCGTCGCGTACGACGTCGAAGCGGCGATGAAGTCGGCCATCGACCCGGCCTCGGTGATCCCCTCGTTGAGGATCTGGCCGTTCGTGGCCTCCTTGTAGTACATCAGCTGGTCGCGGTCGACCGGCTCGTACGTCTGGCCCTTGGGCGAGTAGATGCCGAGCGACGGGAACAGCGACTCCATGCCGAAGGTGCGCGCCTCGTCGGGGACGATCGGCACCCAGCGCTTGCCGGTCTCCTTGTCGCGGACCAGGTCCTTGACCAGGCGGACGAAGGCCATGGTGGTGGCCACGCTCTGCGTGCCGGAGCCCTTGTCGAAGGCGGTGAAGGCCTTGTCGGCGGGCGCGGGCAGCGGTGCGACCGGGTGCACGCGGCGGGCCGGGGCCGGACCGCCGAGGGCGGCGCGGCGCTCCTGGAGGTAGCGGACCTCGGGGGAGTCGGCGCCCGGGTGGCCGTAGGGGACCACGCCGTCGACGAAGTCGCTGTCCTTGATCGGCAGGCCGAGCAGGTCGCGCATGTCCTTGAACTCGTCCACCGAGAGCTTCTTCATCTGGTGGTTGGCGTTCTTGGACGCGAAGCCGGCGCCGAGGGTGTGGCCCTTGACCGTCTGGGCCAGGATCACGGTCGGCGCGCCCTTGTGGGCGAGCGCGGCCCGGTACGCGGCGTAGACCTTGCGCGACTCGTGGCCGCCGCGCGAGTAGTGGAAACACTCGAGGATCTTGTCGTCGGACAGCAGCTTCGCCATCTCGACGAGCGCCGGGTCCTTGCCGAAGAAGTCCTCGCGGATGTAGGCCGCGTCGCGCGTCTGGTACGTCTGCACCTGCGCGTCCGGTACCTCGCGCAGCCGGCGTACGAGCGCACCGGTGGTGTCGAGCTGGAACAGCTCGTCCCAGGCGGTGCCCCACAGCGACTTCACGACGTTCCAGCCGGCGCCGCGGAACTGGGCCTCCAGCTCCTGCACGATCTTGAAGTTGGCGCGGACCGGACCGTCGAGGCGCTGCAGGTTGCAGTTGATGACGAAGGTCAGGTTGTCCAGGCCCTCACGGGAGGCGAGGGTCAGCGCGGTGGTGGACTCCGGCTCGTCCATCTCGCCGTCACCGAGGAACGCCCACACGTGGGAGTTCGTCAGGTCCTTGATGCCGCGGCTGGTCAGGTAGCGGTTGAAGCGCGCCTGGTAGATCGCGGAGATCGGGCCGAGGCCCATGGAGACGGTGGGGAACTCCCACAGCCAGGGCAGACGGCGCGGGTGCGGGTAGGACGGCAGGCCGTTGCCGCCGGCCTCGCGGCGGAAGTTGTCGAGCTGCTCCTCGTTGAGCCGGCCGTCGAGGAAGGCGCGGGCGTAGATGCCGGGGGAGGCGTGGCCCTGGATGTAGAGCTGGTCGCCGGAGCCGTCCCCCTCCTTGCCCTTGAAGAAGTGGTTGAAGCCGGTTTCGTACAGCCAGGCCGCGGAGGCGAAGGTGGCGATGTGGCCGCCGACGCCGTACTTGCTCCCGCGGGTCACCATCGCCGCCGCGTTCCAGCGGTTCCAGGCGGTGATCCGCTGCTCCATCTCCTCGTCGCCGTCCACGGTGGGCTCGGCGGAGGTGGGGATGGTGTTGACGTAGTCCGTCTCGAGGAGCTTCGGCAGGGCGATGCCGGCGCCCTCGGCGCGCTCCAGTGTGCGGCGCATCAGGTACGCGGCACGGTGCGGCCCGGCCGCCTTGGTGACGGCGTCCAGGGAGGCCTGCCACTCGGCGGTCTCCTCGGGGTCGCGGTCCGGGAGCTGGTCGAGCTCGCTCGGCTGGATGGCGTTGGGGTCGGTCATGTCGCCGCCTTCCTCAGTCGAAGGGGGTTCCCTCAAGTCAAGGGTTCGGGGGTGCCCTAGGTCTTTGGCAGGACAGGGCGTGGGGCTTGGGTGGAAGCCCGTCGGTGACTGTAACTCCCTGATCGATGATCGATCAAAGGGTTGAGGGGCAAAACCTCTCGATCCCGAGAAAGTCGGCACGGGGTGCCTCCGGCGGTGGCACGCGGTGACCTCTAAGTTGGCGGTTTGCGCAGGTGAGAGAGGGCGGGCGCGGATGAGCTCGGGAGGTTCGGCGGTATGGCGTCTGCGGGTGATGTGTGGTTGGCCGCGCAGTTCCCCGCGCCCCTGAACGGCTGCGCCGTTCTTCAGGGGCGCGGGGAACTGCGCGAGACAGGGGGGTCTGGGGGCGCAGCCCCCAGGGCCGGGAGGGGAAGGGGCGGCGGGGGCGAACTAGGCGCGGGGCGCGCAGCCCAGTACGTGGGACTTGACCAGGTCCGCGATCCGCGGGTCGCGGCGACGGAACGCCGCGACCAGTTCCTCGTGCTCCTCCGCGTACGACTGCTGCACCGTCCCCAGCCACCGTATCGACAGCGCCGTGAACACCTCGATGCCCAGCCCTTCCCACGTGTGCAGCAGCACCGAGTTGCCGGCCGCCCGCACCAGCTCCCGGTGGAAGCCCACCGTGTGCCGCACCTGGGCCGTCCCGTCGGCCACCCGGTCGGCCTCGTAGAGCGCGGCCACATGCGGTTCCAGGACCGAGCAGTCCTCGGCGAGCCGCTCCGCCGCCAGCTCCGCCGCGATGGCCTCCAGGCCCGCCCGGACCGGGTAGCTCTCCTCCAGATCGGCGGCGGTCAGATTGCGTACGCGTACGCCCTTGTTCGGCGCCGACTCGATCAGCCTCAGCGACTCCAGCTCGCGCAGCGCCTCCCGGACCGGAGTCTGGCTGACCTCCAGCTCGGTGGCGATCCGCCGCTCCACGATCCGCTCGCCCGGCTGCCAGCGTCCGCTGATGATCCCTTCCAGGATGTGCTCGCGGATCTGTTCCCGCAGCGAGTGGACGACGGGCGCGGTCATGAGAGCTCCTTCGGGAGGGTCCCCTTCGGACCCCTGGGGCGTTGACGCTTAGACAATACGGCCGTCGCGGCGCGCGGGAAGGGCGCACGGGGGCGCTTTTACGCAGGTGAGACGAGACTTACACAGCGTGCCGCCGCCGGAACGCGACGGTGCCCCCGCCCGGGAAGCTTCGGGCGGGGGCACCGTGGGGACCCACTGGCAGGGGAATTACAGGCCGAGCTCGACCTCGAACTCGCCCGCCTCCAGGATCGCCTTGACCGCCGTCAGGTAACGGGCGGCGTCGGCGCCGTCCACCAGGCGGTGGTCGTAGGACAGGGTCAGGTACGTCATGTCGCGGACGCCGATGACCGTGCCCTCCTCCGTCTCGATGACGGCCGGACGCTTGACCGTGGCACCGAGGCCGAGGATGGCGACCTGGCCCGGCGGCACGATGATCGTGTCGAACAGCGCGCCGCGCGAACCGGTGTTGCTGATGGTGAAGGTCCCGCCGGACAGCTCGTCCGGAGTGATCTTGTTGGCGCGGACCTTGCCCGCCAGCTCGGCCGTGGCCTTGGCGATACCGGCGATGTTGAGGTCACCGGCGTTCTTGATGACCGGGGTCATCAGGCCCTTCTCGGAGTCCACCGCGATACCGATGTGCTCGGTGTCGAAGTAGGTGATGGTCCCCTCGGCCTCGTTGATCTTGGCGTTGATGGCCGGGTGGGCCTTCAGCGCCTGGGCCGCGGCCTTGACGAAGAACGGCATCGGGGAGAGCTTGACGCCCTCACGGGCCGCGAACGCGTCCTTGGCCCGGGCGCGCAGCTTCATCAGGCGGGTGACGTCGACCTCGACGACCGACGACAGCTGGGCCTGCTCGCGCAGCGCCTTGACCATGTTGTCGCCGATGACCTTGCGGATGCGCGGCATCTTGACGGTCTGGCCGCGCAGCGGAGAGGCCTCCAGGGTGGGGGCCTTCTTCGCGGCGGGCGCGGCGGCAGCGGCGGCCGGAGCCGGAGCGGCGGCCTTCGCGGCCTCGGCGGCGGCGGTGACGTCCTGCTTGCGGATGCGGCCGCCGACGCCGGTGCCCTTGACGGTGGACAGGTCGACGCCGTTCTCGGCGGCGAGCTTGCGCACCAGCGGGGTGACGTAGGCACCGTCGTCCACCGGCTGGGCGGCGGCCGGGGCGGCCGGAGCGGCAGCCGGGGCCGGCGCGGGCGCCGGGGCGGACGGGGCGGACGGGGCCGGCGCGGGCGCCGGGGTGGCCTGCTGCTGCGGGGCGGGAGCCGAGGGCGCCTGCGGGGCCGGAGCGGCAGGGGCGGCAGGGGCGGCCGGGGCCGGGGCCGGGGCGGCCTGCTGCGGGGCCGGGGTCGGCTCGGGCTGCGCGGGGGCGGCGGGCTGGGCCGGGGCGGCGGCCGGAGCGGCACCCGCCTCGCCGATGACGGCCAGCTTGGCGCCGACCTCGGCGGTCTCGTCCTCGCCGACCACGATCTCCAGCAGGGTGCCGGAGGCGGGGGCCGGGATCTCGGTGTCGACCTTGTCGGTGGACACCTCGAGCAGCGGCTCGTCGGCCTCGACGCTGTCGCCGACCGACTTCAGCCAGCGGGTGACGGTGCCCTCGGTGACGGACTCGCCGAGCGCCGGCAGGACCACGTCGGTGCCCTCGGCGGAGCCGCCGGCGGCGGCCTCGGCGGTGGGAGCGGGCGCCGGGGCGGCCTGCTCGGTGGACGGGGCGGCCGCGGCGGGCTCGGGCGCCGGCTCGGCGACCTGCTCGGCCTGCGGGGCGGCCTCGGCGGCCGGGGCGCCGGTGCCGTCGTCGATCAGGGCCAGCTCGGCGCCGACCTCGACCGTCTCGTCCTCGGCGACCTTGATGGAGGACAGCACGCCGGAGGCGGGGGCCGGGATCTCGGTGTCGACCTTGTCGGTCGAGACCTCGAGCAGCGGCTCGTCGGCCTCGACGCGCTCACCCTCGGCCTTGAGCCAACGGGTGACGGTGCCCTCGGTGACGCTCTCGCCGAGCGCCGGAAGGGTTACGGAAACCGCCATGGTTTCGGTTGCTCCTTACGAATTGCGGAAGTCTGTGTCGTCGCGCCCTGTGACCGAGGGAAGGTCAGTCGTGGGAGTGCAGCGGCTTGCCGGCCAGCGCCAGGTGGGCCTCGCCGAGCGCCTCGTTCTGCGTCGGGTGGGCGTGGATGAGCTGGGCCACCTCGGCGGGCAGCGCCTCCCAGTTGTAGATCAGCTGGGCTTCGCCGACCTGCTCGCCCATGCGGTCGCCGACCATGTGGACGCCGACCACGGCACCGTCCTTGACCTGGACGAGCTTGATCTCGCCGGTGGTCTTCAGGATCTTGCTCTTGCCGTTGCCGGCCAGGTTGTACTTCAGGGCGACGACCTTGTCCGCGCCGTAGATCTCCTTGGCCTTGGCCTCGGTGATGCCGACGGAGGCGACCTCGGGGTGGCAGTACGTCACCCGCGGCACGCCGTCGTAGTCGACCGGGACGGTCTTCAGACCGGCCAGCCGCTCCGCCACCAGGATGCCCTCGGCGAAGCCGACGTGCGCGAGCTGGAGCGTCGGGACCAGGTCGCCGACGGCGGAGATGGTCGGGACGTTGGTCCGCATGTACTCGTCGACCAGGACGTAGCCGCGGTCCATGGCGACCCCGGCCTCCTCGTAGCCCAGGCCCTGCGAGACCGGGCCGCGGCCGATGGCGACGAGCAGGACCTCGGCCTCGAACTCCTTGCCGTCGGCGAGGGTGACCTTGACACCGTCCTGGGTGTACTCGGCCTTGTCGAAGAAGGTGCCCAGGTTGAACTTGATGCCCCGCTTGCGGAAGGCGCGCTCCAGCAGCTTGGAGCTGTTCTCGTCCTCGACCGGCACGAGGTGCTTGAGGCCCTCGATGATCGTGACGTCGGTGCCGAAGGACTTCCACGCGGAGGCGAACTCGACGCCGATGACGCCGCCGCCCAGGATGATCGCGGACTTCGGCACGCGGTCCAGGACCAGGGCGTGGTCGGAGGAGATGATCCGGTTGCCGTCGATGTCCAGGCCCGGCAGCGACTTCGGCACGGAGCCGGTCGCCAGCAGGACGTGGCGGCCCTGGATGCGCTGGCCGTTGACGTCCACCGAGGTCGGGGAGGACAGACGGCCCTCACCCTCGATGTAGGTCACCTTGCGCGAGGCGATCAGACCCTGCAGGCCCTTGTACAGGCCCGAGATCACGTCGTCCTTGTACTTCTGGACGGCCGGTACGTCGATGCCCTCGAAGGTGGCCTTCACACCGAACTGCTCGCTCTCGCGGGCCTGGTCGGCGATCTCACCCGCGTGCAGCAGGGCCTTGGTGGGGATGCAACCCTTGTGCAGGCAGGTGCCGCCGACCTTGTCCTTCTCGATCAGGGCGACGTCCAGACCCAGCTGCGCCCCTCGCAGGGCCGCGGCGTAACCACCGCTACCACCGCCGAGGATCACTAGGTCGAAAACGGTGCTGGCGTCGTTCGCCACGTCACGTCCTCCATGCATGTGCGCCACCGGTCGTCGGTGACCGGCTGGCGGCTGGTGTCCGGCCGCTCGTTCTTCGGCCCTTGGATGGGGCCCTGTCCTGCCGAGCCCCATCTTCGCACTTGTGGAAGGCGAACGAGACGTGGGGCCGGGGTGTGAGACGCCCCACGTTCCTTCGAGAGGGACGGTGGGGCGACGCCGTCAGGGGCGCGGGCGGTATCGATCTGCGGCTCCGCCGCGTGGGCGCGACGAGCCGCAACGGACCCGCGGCCGCCGCATCACCCGCACCCCCAGCTCGCAGGCGCCCCTAGCCCAGGTCACCCGCGGCGGTCAGCTCGGCGACCCGCACCAGCGTGCGCACCGCCGTACCCGTGCCGCCCTTCGGCGTGTACCCGAACGGCCCGCCCTCGTTGAAGGCCGGGCCCGCGATGTCCAGGTGCGCCCAGGTGATGCCCTCGCCCACGAACTCGCGCAGGAACAGGCCGGCCACCAGCCCGCCGCCCATCCGCTCACCCATGTTGGCGATGTCGGCGGTCGCGGAGTCCATGCCCTTGCGCAGGTGCTCCGGCAGCGGCATCGGCCACGCCGGCTCGCCGACCTCCTCGGCCGCCTCGTGCACCGCGGCACGGAACGCGTCGTCGTTCGCCATGACCCCGTACGTGCGGCTGCCCAGCGCCAGCATCATCGCGCCGGTCAGCGTCGCCACGTCGATGATCGCGTCCGGGTTCTCCTGCGAGGCCGCCCACAGGGCGTCGGCGAGGACGAGACGGCCCTCGGCGTCGGTGTTGAGGACCTCCACCGTCTTGCCGCTGTACATGCGCAGCACGTCACCCGGGCGGGTGGCGGAGCCGGACGGCATGTTCTCGGCCAGCGCCAGCCAGCCGGTGACGTTGACCTCGAGGCCCAGGCGAGCGGCGGCGACGACCGCGGCGAACACGGCGGCGGCGCCGGCCATGTCGCACTTCATCGTCTCGTTGTGCCCAGCCGGCTTCAGCGAGATGCCGCCCGAGTCGTAGGTGATGCCCTTGCCGACGAAGGCGAGGGACTTCGTCGCCTTGGACGAGGTGTACGACAGCTTCACCAGCCGCGGCCCCGACGCCGAACCGGCGCCGACACCGAGGATGCCGCCGTAGCCGCCCTTGGTCAGCGCCTTCTCGTCGAGCACCTGCACCTTGATGCCGTGCTCCTTGGCGGCGGCCTGCGCGATCGCGGCGAACGACTCGGGGTTCAGGTCGTTCGGCGGGGTGTTGACCAGGTCGCGGGCGCGGTTCAGTTCCTCGGCGACGGCCGTGGCACGCTCGATCGCGGCCTTGTACGCCTTGTCGCGGGGCTTGCCGCCGAGCAGCGCGGCCTCGGCCAGCGGCGCCTTGCCGTTCTTCGCCTTCGCGGCGCCCTGCGCCTGACGGCCGTTCTCCTTGTACGCGTCGAAGGAGTACGCGCCGAGCACCACGCCCTCACCGACGGCGCCGGCGTCGGCGGCCTCGGTCAGCGGCAGCGCGAAGACGGCCTTCTTGGCGCCGGCGAGCGCGCGGGCGGCGACACCGGCGGCCCGGCGCAGCGCCTCGGCGTCGAAACCGGCGTCCTTCTCGGGCTCGGCGCCCAGGCCCACCGCCACCACGACGGGGGCCTTGAAGCCGGACGGCGCGGGCAGCTTCGTCACCTCGCCCTCCGCACCGGAGGCACCGAGGGTCTCCAGCACGTCGGCGAGCCTGCCGTCGTACGCCTTGTCCACGGCCTCGGCGCCCGGTGCGACGACCGGGCCGCGTGCGCCCTTGGCGACACCGATCACGATCGCGTCGGCCCGCAGGCCGGGCACCGCTGCGGTGGAGAGAGTGAGAGCAGTCACGGTGGTGAAATCTCGCTTCCGTATGAAGTCCTGTATGGCCGAATGCGGGTGGGTCGACCGGGCCCGACAACCGACCCTAGATCCCTCCTGCGGTGTGGTATCCACCTGGGCAGGAAAACACCCGGCACGAGCCTACGCTCGCGGCCCGGTCCGCTCGCTCCCGCGCCCCGCGTTTCCCTCGCCGCCCCGCACGTACGGGATCATTCCTGGGGTACGCCGCCCCCCACCCCTGGAGCACGCCCCATGAGACGCCCGGCCCTGGTCGCAGCCCTGCTCCTGCTCCTCGCGGGGTGCTCGTCCGCGTCCCCCGACGACGGACGGGACGACGCCGGCCGCTGGCAGCCGCGCCCCGGCACCGCCTGGCAGTGGCAGCTCAGCGGCAGGCTCGACACCACCGTCGACGTACCGGTCTACGACATCGACGGTTTCGACCACTCCGCGTCCACGGTGGCCTCGCTGCACGACGACGGCCGCAAGGTCATCTGCTACGTGTCCACCGGTGCCTGGGAGGACTTCCGTCCCGACGCGGCGGACTTCCCCGAGTCGGTGCTGGGCAAGGGCAACGGCTGGGAGGGTGAACGCTGGCTGGACATCCGGGCGACGGACGTCCTGGAGCCGCTGATGGCCGCACGCCTCGACATGTGCCGCGACAAGGGCTTCGACGCCGTCGAGCCCGACAACATGGACGGCTACCGCAACGAGACCGGCTTCCCGCTCACCGCCGGCGACCAGCTCCGCTACAACCGGCTGATCGCGAAGCTCGCCCACGACCGGGGCATGGCCGTCGGCCTGAAGAACGACCTCGACCAGATCCCGGAGCTGGTGGACGACTTCGACTTCGCGGTCAACGAGCAGTGCGCCCAGTACGGCGAGTGCGCCGACAACAAGCCGTTCGTCGACGCGGACAAGGCGGTCTTCCACGTCGAGTACGAGCTGCCGACCGACCGCTTCTGCGCCGAGTCCCGTGAACTGCGGCTGAGTTCGATGCTGAAGAAGTACGAGCTCGGGGCGTGGCGCGAGGCCTGCTGAGGGTCAGCCCAGCACCAGGACGACCAGCGCGGCCGTGGCCGCCGTCTCCGCCACCCCGCCGAAGACGTCGCCGGTGACCCCGCCGAAGCGGCGGACGCAGTGCCGCAGCAGCAGTTCGGCGACGGCGACGGCGCACAGCACGGCGAGCGCCGTCCGGACCGCGTCGTACGTCCCGAGGAACGCGCCCGCCGCCGCTCCGGCCGCCGTGACGGCGACGGCCGCGCCCAGTGCCCCGCCCGCCGGGACCACCCCGGCGACCGCCGCGCCCAGCCCCTCCGGGCGCGCGGCCGGGACCCCGGCGCGGGCGGCCAGGGTGAGCGCCAGCCGGGCGGCGGTCGCCGAGACCACGGCGGCGAGCGCGCCCCGTGCCCACGAGCCGTCGTACGCCTGCGTCAGTGCGGCCACCTGGGCCAGCAGCACGAGGACGAGGGTGATCACGCCGAACGGACCGATGTCCGACTGCTTCATGATGCGCAGTGCGTCCTCGGCGGGCTTTGCGCTGCCCAGTCCGTCCGCGGTGTCGGCCAGCCCGTCCAGGTGCAGGCCCCGGGTGAGCACGGCGGGCACGGCGGCGGTGGCGACCGCGGCGAGCAGGGTGCCGGCGCCGAGGAACAGCAGCACGAGCCCGGTGGCGGCGGCAGCGGACCCGACGACCAGCCCGGCCAGCGGGGCGCACAGCATGCCGCCGCGCGCCGCCCCGCGGTCCCAGCGGGTCACCCGGACCGGGAGCACGGTGAGGGTGCCGAACGCGAACCGGAGGCCGTGGGAGGAGGGGGTCCTGAGCACCGGCGCAGACTATCCGGTGGTCACCGGGGCACTTCCGGGGCCCGGGGATAAAGTTCGCATATGGGAGATTGGTGGCAGCGGAACATCGTCGAACCGGGCAAGCTGCCGCTGCTCCTCGCCCTCGGCGCCTTCGTGCTGACGTTCGTGATCACCCGGATCGTCACCCGGCTGATCCGGGCGGGCAAGGGCCCGTTCGGGAACGTCGAGACGGGCGGGGTGCACATCCACCACGTGGTCCCCGGGGTCGTCCTCACCGTCGTCGGCGGCTTCGGCGCGGTCGCCGGCGGGCGGCACGGGTTCGGGTCCGCCCTCGCGGCGGTGGTCTTCGGCATCGGGGCGGGGCTCGTCCTGGACGAGTTCGCGCTGATCCTGCACCTCGACGACGTCTACTGGACCGAGGCCGGCCGCAAGAGCGTGGAGGTGGTGGTGATCACCGCGGCGCTGGTCGGGCTGGTCCTCGCCGGCTTCACGCCGTTCGGCGTGGACAACCTCTCCCAGGACGAGCTGCAGGACCGCACGAACGTCATCGCGACCGTGGCGGGGAACTTCCTCTTCTCCCTCCTCGCCCTGGCCAAGGGCAAGGCGCGCCTTGCGATCTTCGGCGTGATCGTCCCGCTCGTCGCCCTGATCGGCGCCGTCCGGCTGGCCCGGCCCGGCTCCTTCTGGGCCCGCCGCTTCTACGGCCGCCGCCCGCGCGCCCGGGCCAAGTCCCGCCTGCGGGCCTACCACCACGACCGCCGCTGGTCCGGCCCGCGCCGCGCCCTCCAGGACTGGATCGGCGGCCGCCCGGACCCGCCGCGGCTGTGACGGTGCCTCCGGCGGTGGGGCGGGGGGCCTGCGGCGGCCTGTGCGGGTTCGGTGGGGGTGCGGGGAGCGCGGTGCGTGGTCTTGTGGGTCGGGGCCGCGCCGGGGGGTGTCCGTCCTCGGAACGGCGCGGAATCGGTCGGCCACAGAAGTACTCGGCGCGGACGCGCCAACCGCTGCGGGCGGACACCCCCCGACACGTCCCCTTCTCGCCGTACGCGGCTGACCGCCGTCGCACCATCCCGCCGCGCTGCGGACCGCCGTCCCGCTCAGCTGCGGGCAGTCGTGCCGCTGGGGCGGCACGGGTGGGCGCAGCGGCACCCGGCAAGCGCCGGGCCACGCGACCCACCCCCGCCCCGCACCCATGCCGGGTGACTCGAGAACGGGCCACGCGACCCACTACGGCCCACCGCAACGCCGGGCACCGCACCCGCGGGCCCGTTCACTCGCCCCCGTCGGAGACCTCCGGCAGCTCCGCCGCCAGTGCCGCCGCCGCCTGGACCAGCGGCAACGCCAGCAGGCCCCCCGCGCCCTCGCCCACCGTCACGCCCTGCGCCAGCAGCGGCTCCAGTGCCATCCGGTCCAGCGCCTTCGCCTGCCCCGGCTCCCCGCTGTCGTGCGCCGCCAGCCACCAGTCCGGCGCCCGGAACGCCACCCGCTGGCCCACCAGCGCGCACGCCGCGGTCACCACGCCGTCCAGGATCACCGGCACCTTCCGCACCGCACTCTGCAGCAGGAAGCCCGTCATCGCCGTGAGGTCGGCGCCGCCCACCGTCGCCAGCAGCTGCAACTGGTCGCCGAGCACCGGGCGCGCCCGCCGCAGCGCGTCCCGGATCGCCGCGCACTTGCGCATCCACGCCAGGTCGTCGATGGCCAGCCCGCCCCGGCCGGTCACGACCGACGCGTCCGTCCCGCACAGCGCGGCGACCAGCACACCCGCCGCCGTCGTCCCGCCCACGCTGACATCGCCGAGCACCACCAGATCCGTACCGGAGTCGGCCTCCTCGTCGGCCACCGCCACCCCGGCCCGGAAGGCGGCCTCGGCCTCCTCGAGGGTCAGCGCGTCCTCGACGTCGATGCGCCCGCCGCCGCGCCGCACCCTGTGCTTCACGACCTCGGCCGGCAGCGTCTCCGAGTCGCAGTCCAGGGCCATGTCGACCACCCGCACCGGCACCCCGAGGCGCCGCGCGAGCACCGACACCGGCCGGCCGCCCTCCAGCACCTCGCGCACCAGCTCACCCGCGCCGCCCGCGGGCCGCGCCGACACGCCCAGCTCGGCGACCTTGTGGTCACCGGCGAAGAGCACCACCCGGGGCCGTTCGACCGGCCGTACCGGCACGGCGGACTGCGCCGCGGCCAGCCACTCACCCAGATCGTCCAGTCGGCCCAGCGACCCGGGCGGCACGACCTGACGCTCCCGGCGCGCCTCGGCGTCGCGGCGCACCCCGCCGTCGGGGCGCTCGATCAGATCGGTGAAGTCGTCGAGATTCAGCGAGCTCATTCGCCGAACAGTACCGGCCCCGGTCGAACACCACGGAGGTCACATCCGCACCGCGCCGGACCGGCGTCGTTGCCCTCCGGATCGCCATCCCCTACGTAACGTTTTGCGCTGGATTGTCGTACGCCATCCTCCAGCTGTCGGGAGCCGCCCATGTCCGCGCACTCCGCCCCCTCGGTGCCGTCTCCCGTGCCCCCCGTGCCTCCCGTCCCCCTCTACGGACCGCACCGCGCCGACTGCCCCTGGTGCGGCTCACGGCGGCTGCGCTCCCGGCCCGGCCGTCAGGACCCGCGGCAGGGCGCACCCGCCCGCTCCGTCCTCGACCGGTGCCGGGACTGCCGGCACACCTTCCGCAACCCCCTGCTCGCGCCCCGGCCCGAACACCCGGCCGTCCGGGCCGGCATCCGCTTGAGACACGTGCTGGCCGCCCGCGCGCTGCTCCGCCGCTGCCCCGAGCCCGAGAGCTGGCTGGACGTGGGCACCGGCGACGCCGACTTCCCCCGGAGGGCGCGGAGGTACTTCCCGTACACGTCGTTCGACGGCGTGGACCCCACCCACCGCGTCCTGCGGGCCCGCGCGGCCGACCGCGTCGAGGAGGCGTACGTCGGCCGGCTGACGGACCCGCACATCGCCGCCCGGCTCCGCGCCCGCTACGACGTCGTCAGCCTCTTCCACCACCTGGAACGCGTCCCCAACCCGCGCGCCGAACTGCGCGCCGCCCTCCACGTGCTGCGTCCCGGCGGCCATCTCCTCCTCGATGTCGCCGACCCGCGCCGCCTGTTCGCCCTGCCGCCGGGCACGTCGCACCCGGTGGGCCTGCGCGCCGAGCTGGAAGTTCGCGGCTGCACGGTCCTCACCGGCGAGCGGAACCCCCGGCTCATCGCCCGCAAGGAGCCCTAGCCGTCAGCCGCGCAGCACCAGGGCCTGGCCCGCCACCACCAGCAGCACCTGCTCGCACTCGTCGGCGAACGCCGCGTTCAGGCGCCCGAGTTCGTCCCGGTAGCGGCGCCCCGACGCGGTGGCCGGCACGATCCCGGACCCGACCTCGTTCGACACGGCGACGACCGTGCGCCGGGTGGCGCGCACCGCCTCCGTCAGCTCCCGCACCCGGTCCCGGAGCGCCCGCTCCCCGCCGTCGGCCCACTCGGCGTCGTCCCACGCGCCGACGGCGTCCATCGCGTCCGTCAGCCACAGCGACAGGCAGTCGACGAGCAGCGGCGGCCCGTCGTCCTTCAGCAGCGGGACCAGGTCGCAGGTCTCGACGGTGCGCCACGAACCCGGCCGCCGCTCGCGGTGCGTGCAGACCCGGGCCGCCCACTCGGTGTCCCCGTTGCGGGAGCCGCCGGTGGCCACGTACAGCACGTCGGGGAAGGACTCCAGCCGCCGCTCGGCCTCCACCGACTTACCCGACCGGGCCCCGCCCAGCACCAGCGTCCGCCGCGGCACGTCGGGCACGTCCTCGTACACGCCCACCGTCAGCGTCGTCCCGTCCGGCACCGCCCGCGCCCCCGCCGCCGCGAGCCGCCGCGCCAGTTCCCGGCCCGGCGGCACGTCGTGGCCCAGGTGCACGGCGACGACGTCCGTCGTCGGTCCCGCCGCGCCCACCGCCCGCAGCCTCGCCAGCGCGTCCGGGCGCCCCACGAGGTCCGCGAGAACCAGGTCGTAGGGCTCGGCGGGCTCCTCCAGCCCGGCCGGCGCCCCGCCCGGCGGCAGATACAGCAGCCGCTGTCCGTCCGGCCCGGTCACGGCGTACCCGGTGCCCGGCGCGTCCATCGCCACCGCCCGCACCCGGTGCCCCGTCAGCAGCGCCAGCTCCCGCCCGTCCGGCACCCGCCCCGGCTGCGGCAGCCCGGCCGGCACCTCCACGGCGG
Source organism: Streptomyces flaveolus (assembly GCF_014648815.1). Taxonomy (GTDB): domain Bacteria; phylum Actinomycetota; class Actinomycetes; order Streptomycetales; family Streptomycetaceae; genus Streptomyces; species Streptomyces flaveolus. The sequence goes on from NZ_BMRV01000001.1 coordinate 408,725, forward strand.
GGCCGTCGTGCGGGTGCGACAGCAGCACCTGCCGTACGCCGCTCAGGGAGTGCCCGGCGCGCGCGGCGGCGAACGCGGCACCGGGCGTCAGGTCGAGGAGCAGCGCCCCGTCCACCAGCAGCGCGGTCGCCGCGCGCGCGTTCTCGCCCTGGGCCGCGGCACACGCCGCGCAGGGACAGTCGGGGCGGGGGAGTCCCGCGGGGGCACCGGTGCCGAGCAGAGTCACGTCCACGCCCTGATTTTCGCCGGTCGCCCCACGACGTGCGCGCCCGAGGCCCCCGAGGGACGCGTCCGGACCCCGCGGTCGTGCCCCGGCCTTCTACGACGCGCCCGGCTCAGCGCATAGGCTGCGACCGGGAGCCGGACCAAGATCCGGCTTCCGCTCTGCATGTGCTCACATCTTGGAGGCGTACATGGCGGCATGGACGTGGCGGTTCGAGACGGCCGGCGGGACGGAGGTCCAGCCCGCGGTGCAGCCCGAGGAGTTCACCACTCAAGGGGACGCCGAGTCCTGGATCGGGGAGCACTGGAAGGACCTCCAGGAGGGCGGCACGGACCAGGTGCGGCTGTTCGAGGACTCGACGGAGATCTACGGGCCGATGAGCCTGCACGCCGAGGAGGCCTGAACGACGGCCTGACCGGCGTCGGGGGAGGGGGCGGCCACGACAGGGCCGCTCCCTCCCGCGTCACTGCTCGCCCAGCGTCACCTCCGCGGTGCGCTCGTCGCCGCCGCGGGTGTACGTCACCTTCGTGCGCTCGCCCGGCCGCATCGACGCCAGGGCCTCGGAGAGCGACGTGATCGTGGTGATGTCCGCGTCGCCCAGCCCGGTGATGACGTCCCCGGCCCGCAGGCCCGCCTTGTCGGCCGCACCGCCCTCGACGACGCTGACGATCGCCACGCCGGCCGGCCGGTAGTCGCCGTCGACCACCGTCCGGGCGGTGATGTCGAGTGCCGCCCGTCCCGAGTCGGTGACCTTGCCGTTCTCGATGATCTGGCCGGCGATCCGCTTCACCGTCGACGACGGGATCGCGAACCCGATGCCGGGAGCCGCGCTGTCGCCGAGAGCGGGGTCGGCCGCGGCGAGCGTCGGGATGCCGATGACCCGGCCGTCGAGGTTCACCAGGGCGCCGCCGCTGTTGCCGGGGTTGATGGCCGCCGAGGTCTGCACCATGTCGGCGAGGGTCGCCCCCGTACCACCGCCGCTGCGGCCCTCGGTGACGGTCCGTCCGGTCGCCGACACGATGCCCTGCGTCACGCTGGACGACAGCCCGAGAGGCGAGCCCATGGCCAGCACGATCTGCCCGACCTCGACCTTCGCCGAGTCCTCGAACCCGGCCGCCTTCATCCCGTCGGGCACCGTGTCCAGCTTGACGACCGCGAGGTCCTGCTCGGGGTAGGAGGAGACGAGCCGCGCGGACAGCGGGTCCTCGCTGTGGGCGGTCGTCACCCGGAAGCTCGTCCGGTCCCCGACGACATGGGCGTTGGTGACGACGTGGCCCTGGTCGTCGTACACGACCCCCGAGCCCAGGTCGTCCCCGGCCTGGATCTGCACGACCGAGGGCAGGACGTCCTTGATCACCTGCATGTAGTCGGTCTGCAGGTCGTTGGCCGCGGCCGGTGCGGCGGCCCGGTTCGTGGCGGCCTCCCGCCCGCTGCCGGTGCCGGACCCCGACCCGGCACCCGAGTCTGCCGCGGAGCAGCCGGTGGCCAGCAGCAGGGAGCACGCCAGCGTGGCGACGGGCGCACGGAACCGGGACACACGGGTGCGGGAAACGTCCATGCCCCGAGTCTCACGGCGGCCCGGACGTCCTGCTTCCGCAAAGCACCCGAACGAGCGCCGCCGGGGCCCCTAGCCCCGCACCCCGCACAGATGCAGCAGGGCCGCGACCCCGCGGTAGGGGTCCGTCCGGCCGGCCCGTTCCTCGACCGCCAGCAGCGTCTCGAGGTCGTCCGGGGCCGCGGCACCGTCGGCCGCCGTGTCCGTGAAGACCCGGACGCCGTACCAGGCGTGCAGCGGGGCGCCGATGCCCGCGAGTCTGGCCGTCAGCGTCGCCAGCCGGTCCGCTCGGACGTCCAGCCCGAGGCGGGTGGGGGTCCCCCCGTTCGAGTCGGTTCGAGAATGGGGGAGGTAGGCGGTGGTGTCGAAGGCGGCGAGCGCGCCGGCCCAGTCGCCGCCCAGGCCCGGGCGCATGGCGAGCGCGTCCCCGTTGCGTACGAGCAGCGACAGCAGACCGCCCTGGGCGAGCATGCGGGCCAGCCCGGCCAGCAGCGGGTCGGGCTCCTCGACGTACATCAGCACGCCGTGGCACAGCACCACGTCGAAGCTGCCCGGCAGGAAGTGCACGCCGGTGTCCCGGCCGTCGCCCTCGATGATCCGCATGCGTTCCCGGATGCCCTCCGGCTGGCCCGCCAGGGCCTCACGGGCCGTGGCGATCATCGTGGCGTCCCGCTCCAGGCCGGTCACCTGGTGCCCGGCCCGTGCCAGCCGCAGCGCCTGGGTGCCCTGGCCCATGCCGACGTCGAGCACCCGCAGCCGTTTGCCCACCGGGAAGCGGCCGGCTATCTGCTCGTCGAGCTGCCGGGCCACCAGCTCCTGCCGTACGACGTCCCGCAGACCACCCAGCTTGTCCAGCCAGGCATCGGCCGCGCCCCCGGCGAACGGCGTGGTGCTCAGGGCCGCTCCCCGCGCTTGACCTGCGGCTTGGGCAGCCGGAGCCGGCGCATCTGCAGCGAGCGCATCAGCGCGTAGGCGACCGCGCCGCGCTTGCGGTCGTCGGGGAAGCGCTCGGCGAGGCGCTTCTTCAGCCGGAAGCCGGTGACCAGCGAGTCGAGCACGATCAGCACGATCACGACCAGCCACAGCAGCAGGGCGATGTTCTGCAGCGAGCCCACCCGGATCATGCTCAGCACGAGGATGACCACGGCCATGGGCAGGAAGTACTCGGCGATGTTGAACCGCGAGTCGATGAAGTCGCGCGCGAACTTGCGGACCGGGCCCTTGTCGCGGGCCGGCAGGTACCGCTCGTCGCCGCTCGCCAGCGCCTGGCGCTGCCGCTCCATCGCGGACCGGCGCTCCTCGCGCTGACGCTTGGCGGCCTCCTTGCGCGTCATCTGGGTATTGGCGACGCTGCGGCGCTGGGACTGGGCCTCACTGCGCTTGGGCGTGGGCCTGCCCTTCGGGGCCTGCGGGTCGCGGGGCTGCTTGGAGTCGGTCACCTGCGCCTTGACGGCGCTCGGGGCCTTCTCTTCCTTGGCACGGCTACGGAACACAAAACCCAAGGGTACGGGGTGGGGGAGTGTGGACCCCAGCCCGGTGGGGAACGATCCGGCAACGCCAGTCGTCCGTAAGGGGACAGAGGGGACGTTGCGTACAGCCCCGGACCCGGGGTCCGGGACGTCTCCCCGGGGAGCACCTACTCCCTACGCCGGACCGGGAGCGTACGCAGTCGTCCTTGGGGATGAGCGCATCCGTCCCCGAACAGTGCGGTAATGGATGCAGGGCCCGTACTGTGGGTTCTGTTGCAGTCGCTGGAGCTGGAGTCGGTCAGAAGGGGGCGCGCGAAGCCCATGAGCGGTGTCATGAAGCGTATGGGGATGATCTTCCGCGCGAAGGCCAACAAGGCCCTTGACCGGGCCGAGGACCCGCGCGAGACCCTCGATTACTCGTACCAGAAACAGCTGGAGCTGCTGCAGAAGGTGCGCCGCGGCGTCGCCGACGTGGCGACCAGCCGCAAGCGCCTGGAGCTTCAGCTCAACCAGCTCCAGTCCCAGTCGGGCAAGCTCGAGGACCAGGGCCGCAAGGCGCTGGCGCTGGGCCGCGAGGACCTGGCCCGCGAGGCCCTCTCCCGCCGTGCCGCGCTCCAGCAGCAGGTGACCGACCTGGAGACGCAGCACGCCACCCTCCAGGGCGAGGAGGAGAAGCTCACCCTCGCGGCCCAGCGCCTCCAGGCCAAGGTGGACGCCTTCCGTACGAAGAAGGAGACCATCAAGGCCACCTACACGGCGGCCCAGGCGCAGACCCGCATCGGCGAGGCGTTCTCCGGCATCTCCGAGGAGATGGGCGACGTGGGCCTGGCGATCCAGCGGGCCGAGGACAAGACCGCCCAGCTCCAGGCGCGGGCCGGCGCCATCGACGAGCTGCTCGCCTCCGGCGCCCTGGACGACCAGTCCGGCATGCACAAGGACGACATCCAGGCCGAGCTGGACCGGCTCTCCGGTGGTACGGATGTAGAGCTGGAGCTGCAGCGCATGAAGGCCGAGCTGGCCGGCGGCAGCACGTCCGACCGGCAGGCCCTCGAGGGCGGTCAGGGCCAGTCGCAGCCCCAGCAGCAGCCGCAGGACACCCCGCGTTTCGACAAGCAGTAGCCCACGCCTAGGAGGGCGACATGATCGTGAGGATCATGGGGGAGGGACAGGTGGCGCTGGCCGACGGCCGCCTCGCCGAGCTGAACAAGCTGGACGACGAACTCCTCGCCGAGATGGAGAACGGTGACGGCCCCGGTTTCCGCGCGACCCTCCAGGCCCTGCTGGCCAAGGTCCGCGAACTGGGCGAACCACTGCCGGACGACTCCCTGGAGCCGTCGGACCTGATCCTCCCCTCCCAGGACGCCACCCTGGAGGAGGTCCAGGAACTCCTGAGCGACGACGGCCTGATCCCGGACGGCTCCTGAGAACGCCGTCCACTGTCAGCCCGTCCGGCTCGGCGGCCACTGTCAGCCCGTCCGGCGTTTGAGGACGAGGCCCGTTCAGGGCCGAAGCGGGGTCCGGGGGCGCAGCCCCCGGGTCGCCCAGCGGATCGCCGGGTGCCGCACGCACCGACGTCCACCCCGCTACCGTAAATCCGCGTGAGCACCCTCGCCCGCGCCCGCTTCCGGCTGGGCGCGCACCCCTCCGCCCTGGACGCGGCCCTCGCCGCCGCCGTCCTCGCGTGCATGGTCGCCGGATCCTTCGCCGACCCGCACGGCCCCGACGGCGTCACCTGGGGCGTCCGCACCCCCGACCCGTTCAGCCTGCTGCTCATGGTGCTCGGCGCCGCCGCGCTCGTCCTGCGCCGCCGCGCCCCGCTGGCGGTCCTGGTGTTCACCGGCTGCCTCTCGATCGTCGAGTGCGTCACCGGCGACCCCCGCGCCCCCGTCGTCATGTCCGCCGTCGTCGCCCTGTACACCGTCGCCGCCACCACCGACCGCTCCACCACCTGGCGGGTCGGCCTGCTCACCATGACCGTGCTGACCGGCGCCGCCATGCTGGCCGGCCCCCTGCCCTGGTACGCGCAGGACAACCTCGCCGTCTTCGCCTGGACCGGCATCGGCGCCACCGCCGGGGACGCCGTCCGCAGCCGCCGCGCCTTCGTCCGGGCCATCCGGGAACGCGCCGAGAAGGCCGAGCGGACCCGCGAGGAGGAGGCCCGCCGCCGTGTCGCCGAGGAGCGGCTGCGCATCGCCCGCGACCTGCACGACGTCGTCGCCCACCACATCGCCCTGGTCAACGTCCAGGCCGGGGTCGCCGCCCACGTCATGGACAAGCGGCCCGACCAGGCCAAGGAGGCTCTCGCCCACGTACGGGAGGCCAGCCGGTCCGCGCTCAACGAGCTGCGCGCCACCGTCGGTCTGCTCCGCCAGTCCGACGACCCCAAGGCGCCGACCGAACCGGCCCCCGGCCTGGACCGGCTCGACGAACTCGTCGCCACCTTCCACCACGCCGGCCTGCGGATCGAGGTGGCCCGCGCCGACCAGGGCACCACCCTGCCCACCGCTGTCGACCTGGCCGCCTACCGGATCATCCAGGAGGCCCTGACCAATGTGCAGAAGCACGCCGGGCCGCGGGCGAAGGCCGAGGTCAGCATCGTCCGGGTGGGCCCGAACATCGAGGTCACCGTCCTCGACGACGGCGCCGGCGGGACGGACGCCCCCGCCGACGGCGGCGGACACGGGCTGCTCGGCATGCGCGAGCGCGTCACCGCCGTGCGCGGCACCCTCACCACCGGTCCCCGCTACGGAGGCGGCTTCCGGGTCCATGCGATCCTTCCCGTCAGGAACCGTGACGACGCCGCGAAGGATGCCGTATGACGATCCGTGTCCTGCTCGCCGACGACCAGGCACTGCTGCGCAGCGCCTTCAGAGTGCTCGTCGACTCCGAGCCCGACATGGAGGTGGTGGGGGAGGCGTCCGACGGCGCCGAGGCGGCACGGCTGGCCGCCGAGTACCGGCCCGACGTGGTGCTGATGGACATCCGGATGCCCGGCACGGACGGCCTCGCCGCCACCCGGACGATCAGCGCCGACCCCGCCCTCGCCCAGGTCCGCGTGGTCATACTGACCACCTTCGAGGTCGACGACTACGTGGTGCAGTCGCTGCGCGCCGGCGCCTCCGGCTTCCTCGGCAAGGGCTCGGAGCCGGAGGAGCTGCTCAGCGCGATCCGCGTCGCGGCCGGCGGCGAGGCACTGCTGTCCCCGACCGCCACCAAGGGCCTCATCGCCCGCTTCCTCGCCCAGGGGGGCAGCGCGGACGACGCGGACCGCGACCCGGCCCGCGCCCAGAAGCTGGACTCGCTGACCGTGCGGGAGCGCGAGGTGCTGGTGCAGGTGGCCGGCGGGCACTCCAACGACGAGATCGCCGAGCGGCTGGAGGTCAGCCCGCTCACGGTGAAGACGCACGTCAACCGGGCGATGGCCAAGCTGGGCGCCCGCGACCGGGCCCAGCTGGTGGTCGTCGCGTACGAATCCGGGCTGGTACGTCCGAGGGTGGAGTGAGGGCCACCCGGCCGTACTGCGGCGGGAGTATGCGCCGGATAAGGAAATGGACCTGGGGCCTAGGGAACCGGGGGCGTCCATGGCTCAGGGTGTGAGGTAGGCGCTCACTTGTGCCCTTCCTCCGCTCGGCCACAGAAGAGAGACCCTGATCCATGTCCTGGCTGTCGAGATTCAGCCTCGCGCAACGGGCCCTGATAGGCCTGATGTCGATCGTCGCGCTCGTCTTCGGCGCGATCGCCATCCCCCAGCTCAAGCAGCAGCTGCTGCCCACCATCGAACTGCCCATGGTGTCCGTGCTGGCGCCGTACCAGGGCGCTTCGCCCGACGTGGTCGAGAAGCAGGTCGTCGAACCGATCGAGGACAGCCTCGAAGCGGTCGACGGTGTTTCGGGCATCACCTCCACGGCCAGCGAGGGCAACGCCGTGATCATGGCGTCCTTCGACTACGGCAACGGCACCCAGCAGCTCGTCGCCGACGTGCAGCAGGCCGTCAACCGGGCCCGCGCCCAGCTCCCGGACGACGTGGACCCGCAGGTCATCTCCGGCTCGACGGACGACATCCCCACCGTCGTCCTCGCCGTCACCTCGGACAAGGACCAGCAGGCGCTGGCCGACCAGCTCGACAAGACGGTCGTCTCGGAGCTGAAGGACATCGACGGGGTCGCCCAGGTCGTGGTCGACGGTGTGCGGGACCTCCAGGTCACCGTCACCCCCGACCAGGCGAAGCTCGCGAAGGCCGGCGTGAGCCCCCCGGTGCTCACCCAGTCCCTGCAGGCGGGCGGCGCGACCGTCCCGGCCGGCTCGTTCGACGAGGGCGGCGCCAACCGCACCGTCCAGGTCGGCGGCGGTTTCACCTCGCTGGAGCAGATCCAGAACCTGATGGTCACCGGCGAGGGCGTGAAGAAGCCGGTGCGCCTCGGTGACGTCGCCACCGTCAAGGAGGAGGAGGCCAAGGCCGACTCGCTCACCCGCACCAACGGCAGGCCGAGCCTGGCCGTCGCCGTCACCATGGACCACGACGGCAGCGCGGTCGCCATCTCGAACGCCGTCGAGGACAAGCTGCCCGACCTGCGCGAGCAGCTCGGCTCCGGCGCCACCCTCACCGTCGTCAGCGACCAGGGCCCGGCGGTCTCCAAGGCCATCTCGGGTCTGACCACGGAGGGCGGCCTCGGTCTGCTCTTCGCCGTCCTGGTCATCCTCGTCTTCCTGGCATCCATCCGCTCCACCCTGGTCACCGCGGTCTCCATCCCGCTGTCGGTGGTGCTGGCGCTGATCGTGCTGTGGACGCGCGACCTGTCGCTGAACATGCTGACGCTGGGCGCGCTCACCATCGCCATCGGCCGCGTGGTCGACGACTCGATCGTGGTCCTGGAGAACATCAAGCGGCACCTCGGCTACGGCGAGGAGCGCCAGGAGGCCATCCTCAGGGCCGTCCGCGAGGTCGCCGGAGCGGTCACCTCCTCCACGCTCACCACCGTCGCCGTGTTCCTGCCGATCGGTCTGGTCGGCGGCATGGTCGGCGAGCTGTTCGGCTCCTTCAGCCTGACCGTCACCGCCGCGCTGCTGGCCTCCCTGCTGGTGTCGCTGACGGTCGTCCCGGTGCTGTCGTACTGGTTCCTGCGCCCGCCGAAGGGCACGCCGGAGGACGCCGAGGAGGCCCGCCGCCTGGCCGAGGAGAAGGAGGCGAAGAGCCGCCTGCAGCGTCTCTACGTCCCGATCCTGCGTTTCGCCACCCGCCGCCGCCTGACCAGCCTGGCCATCGCGGTCGTCGTGCTGATCGGCACGTTCGGCATGGCGCCGCTGCTGAAGACCAACTTCTTCGACCAGGGCGAGCAGAAGGTCCTCAGCATCAAGCAGGAGCTGAAGCCGGGCACCAGCCTCGCGGCGACCGACGCCCAGGCCGAGAAGGTCGAGAAGCTGCTCGCCGACACCGAGGGCGTCAAGGACTTCCAGGTCACCGTCGGCTCGTCCGGCTTCATGGCCGCCTTCGGCGGCGGCACGGACACCAACCAGGCCTCGTACCAGCTGATGCTGGAGGACTCGGCGAACGCCGAGGACGTCCAGGACCACATCGAGGACGGGCTCGCCAAGCTCGACGGCATCGGCACCACCACGGTCGCCGCCGGTGACGGCTTCGGCAGCCAGGACCTCAGCGTCGTCGTGAAGGCGGCCGACGCGCAGGTCCTCCGCGAGGCCGCGGAGGAGGTCCGCAAGGCGGTCGCCGGGCTCGACGACGTCACCGACGTCACCAGCGACCTGGCGCAGAGCGTGCCGCGCATCTCGGTCAAGGCCAATGCCGAGGCCGCCGAGGCCGGGTTCACCGACCAGACGCTCGGCGCTGCCGTCGCCCAGGCGGTGCGCGGCACCCCGGCCGCCAAGGCGGTCCTCGACGACACCGAGCGCGACGTCGTCATCAAGTCGGCCCAGCCCGCCGAGACGATGGCCCAGCTGAAGGCCCTGAACCTCGGTGCGGCCAAGCTCGGCGACATCGCCACCGTGCAACTGGTGGACGGCCCGGTGTCCATGACCCGCATCGACGGTCAGCGCGCGGCGACCATCACCGCCAAGCCGACCGGTGACAACACCGGCGCGGTGGGCACGGCCCTCCAGTCGAAGATCGACGGCCTCGACCTGCCGGCCGGCGCCACGGCCGAGATCGGCGGCGTCACCGCCGACCAGGACGACGCGTTCAAGAACCTCGGCCTGGCCATGCTCGCGGCGATCGCGATCGTGTTCATGCTGCTGGTCGGCACCTTCCGGTCGCTGGCCCAGCCGCTGATCCTGCTGGTGTCGATCCCGTTCGCGGCGACCGGCGCGATCGGCCTGCTGATCGCCACGGGCACCCCGATGGGCGTCCCGGCGATGATCGGCATGCTGATGCTGATCGGCATCGTGGTCACCAACGCGATCGTGCTGATCGACCTGATCAACCAGTACCGCAAGCAGGGCCACGGCGTCGTCGAAGCGGTGATCGAGGGAGGCCGGCACCGTCTGCGGCCCATCCTGATGACGGCCCTGGCGACGATCTTCGCCCTGCTGCCGATGGCGCTGGGCGTCACCGGCGAGGGCGGCTTCATCGCCCAGCCGCTGGCGGTGGTCGTGATCGGCGGTCTGATCACCTCGACGCTGCTGACCCTGCTGCTCGTCCCGACGCTCTACGCGATGCTGGAGTTGCGCAAGGAGCGGCGCGCGAAGAAGCGGGCGGCGAAGCGCGGTGAGGCCCCCTCCCAGGAGACGGCCTCCGACGACGAGTCGGAGCCGCAGCTGGCCCAGCGCTGACCCTTCGCACCGACCTCGCACACACCGGGCACCCGTCGCGTACGGGTGCCCGGTGTGCTGTGTCCACCTGGTCCGGTGTGCCGGCCCACCTGGTCCGGCGACCAGGGAAGCGCGCTTCCTCGCCTTCGGCCGGGCACGTGGAACCTGGCCTCTCGGCGGAAGACACCCCCGGAGCCGGTCGGTGATCCTGAGACCCGATCATGCGGACAGGATCCCGCCGCCCGCCGGCGGCCGGTCCACCGCCTCGCAGCAGGAGGCCAGCGCTCCCGATGTCGTCCGACACTTCCGCGGCAGAACTCTTCGACCCGATGTCCCCCGAGTACACCGCCTGCCCCTACGCGGCGTTCGCCCGCGCACGGCAGACGGAGCCGGTCGTCCACCAGGCCGCACTGGACGAGTGGATCGTCACGGGGCGCGCCGAGATCGAGGCCGTGCAACGGGACCACGGGGACTTCACCAGCCGCTACAACCTCGACGGTTCGTACCCCTTCTGCCCTGAGGCGAAGGAGATCCTGGACGGCTCGCTGTTCTTCCGGGTCGCCCTCTACAACGTCGACCCGCCGGCCCACACCCGCTTCCGCAACCTCGTCAGCGAGTTCTTCTCCCCGCGTGTCCTGCGGCGCCGCGAGGCCTCGATCCGCGAGATAGCCGCCCGGCTCGCCGCCGGCCTCGCGGCGAAGGACGGGTGCGACCTCCTGCAGGAGTTCGCCTACCCGCTCCCCATGACGGTGATCTGCGACATCATCGGCATCCCGGAGGAGGACCGGGCCACGGTCAAGGCGTGGAACAACGACTGGCTGGCCCTCCAGGTCGTCCCGCTCCCCCCGGAGCAGCAGGTGCACTGCGCCGGCAACGTGGTCACCTACGAGAAGTACGTGCTCGACCTGCTGGAGCGCCGCCGCAGCGAGCCGGCCGACGACCTGCTGACCGAACTGGTGCGGGCCGCCGACGCGGACGACCCGGTGTGCACGGTCGAGGACGCCGTGGTCGCGCTGCGCGTGATGATCGCGGCCGGGCACGAGACCACCACCAACCTGATCTCCAACGCCGTCCACCAGCTGCTGCGGGAACGCGACCGGTGGGAAGCCGTCGTCAAGGACCCCGGTCTGGCCGGCGCGGCCGTGGAGGAGACCCTGCGCTTCGACTCCTCGGTGCAGGGCGCCCCCCGGGTCGCCACCCGGGCCAGGCGCATCGGTGACACGGAGGTCCCCGAAGGCGCCCGGCTGCGGGTGATGTTCGCGGCCGCGGGACGCGACCCCGAGTGGGTCGAGGACCCCGACACCTTCCGGCTCGACCGCCAGGGACCGCCCCGGCACCTGGGGTTCGGCCACGGCATCCACTTCTGCGTCGGTGCGGCGCTCGCCCGGCTGGAGGCCGGGATCGCCCTGGAGACGCTGGTGGAGACCTTCCCCGGCCTGCGTCTCGCCGACGGCTTCGAGCCGCGGTACCTGCCGGGCGGCTTCGTCTTCCGGGGCCTCGCCGAGCTGCCGGTCACCTGGTCCTGACCCGGCCACAGCCGACTCGTCCACCCGCCGCCCCACCCCACACGGAGGCAAGACAACCATGGCTCTCGCGACCGCCGCACCGTCCGTTCCTCCCATGCCGGGACGCATTCCGCTCGCGGGCCACGCCGTTCAGATGTTCCGCAATCCGCTGCGGTTCTTCCAGAGCGTGAGCGAGCAGGGCGGCCTGGTACGGATCTGGCTCGGCACCAAGCAGGCCTACGTGGTCAGCGACCACGACATGCTGTACGACATCCTCGTCCGCAAGGCCAAGTCCTTCGAGAAGGGCATGCAGTTCGACCAGGCCCGTCCGCTGCTCGGCAACGGGATCCTGCTGTCGGAGGGCGACTTCCACCGCAGGCAGCGCCTGCTGATGCAGCCGGCCTTCCACCACGAGAAGATCGGCACCTACGTCGACGTCATGCGGGAGTCCGCCACCGACGTCTTCGGCACCTGGCGCGACGGCCAGCGCGTCGGCATGTACAACATGTTCTACGAACTGGCCGTACGCATCGTCATCAAGGCGCTGTTCTCCACCGACATGGTGGAGCAGGACGTGGCCGAGGTGTACAAGTCGATGCCCGTCGTGATCTCCGGCGTCGAGAAGCGCGCGGCCATTCCCCCGGCCCTGCTGGACCGCATCCCCACCCAGTCCAGCCGCGAGTTCCACAGCGCCATCGGCCGGCTGTACTCGATGGGGCGCCGCATCATCGCCGACTACCGGGCCAAGGGCGCCTCCGACCAGGCCGACGACCTGATGACGCTGCTGTTCGCGGCGCAGGCCGGCGGCAACAAGGAGATGACCGACAAGCAGATCCAGGACGAGTTCATGACGCTGTTGACGGCGGGGTCCGAGACCACGCCGAGTGCCATGAGCTGGACGTGCATGCTGCTCGGCCGCCACCCCGAGGTGCAGCGCCGGATGCAGGAGGAGGTCGACAAGGTGGTCGGCGACCGCCCTGTCGAGGCCGGTGACCTGCGCGACCTGGACTACACGCGGCGCGTCATCCAGGAGGCGCTGCGGATCTACCCGCCGGTGTGGGCCCTGGGCCGCAAGTGCGTGCAGGACACGGAACTCGGCGGTCACCTCATCCCGGCCGGCACCGAGGTCCTCTACTCCATCTACGCGGTCCACCACGACCCGAAGACCTACGACAACCCCGAGGCGTTCGACCCCGACCGCTGGCTGCCCGAGCGGGCCAAGCAGGTGCCGCGCAGCGCGTTCATGCCGTTCGGCGCGGGCGTCCGCAACTGCATCGGCGAGTCCTTCTCGTGGTTCGAGACCCAGACCGTGCTCGCCACCCTGATGCAGCAGTGGTCGGTGCAGCCGATCACCGGCGAGCCGGTGAAGCCGATAGCCATGGGCGCCCTGGTCCCCGGGGAGCTGCCCATGAAGGTCGTCAGGCGCGTCAAGTGACCGTCACCGACGCGCTGACGGAGAGCGCGGCGGTCACCGGGCGGGTCAACGGCAGTCTCGACGCCTTCCTCCGGGAGCGGCTCGCCGGGGAGTCCGACCCGGCGGCCCGTACGGCGCTGGCGCTGCTGCGCGACTTCACGCTCGACGGGGGCAAGCGGATCCGCCCGCTGTTCTGCTACTGGGGCTGGCGCGGGGCCGGCGGGTCCCCGGACGACCGCGAGGTCATCACCGTGGCCGCGGCACTGGAGCTCTTCCACACCGCGGCCCTGATCCACGACGACATCATCGACAACAGCGACCTGCGGCGCGGCCGGCCCACCGTGCACCTGTCCCTCGACAAGTGGCACGCCGAGCAGGACTGGCCGGGCGAGAGCCGGACGTTCGGGCAGAGCGGCGCGCTGCTCGTCGGGGACGCCTGCCTGATCTGGTCGGAGGAGCTGTTCCACAACAGCCCGCTGGTCACCCGGCGCGAGGTCGCGAGGCGGCTGTTCGCCCGGCTGCGCCAGTCGGCGGTCTACGGGGAGTACCTCGACCTGGTCGGTGAGACCCGCTGCGGCCGCCTCGACGACGCGCTGAAGATCATCCGGCACAAGACGGCGAGCTACACCGTCCGTTACCCCCTCCAGATCGGCGGCGCCCTCGCCGACGCGAGCGACGAACTGCTGGCGGCGTACGACACGTTCGGGCTGCTGCTGGGCGAGGCCTTCCAGCTGCGCGACGACCTGATCGGGCTGTTCGGTGCGTCCGAGCAGACCGGCAAGGAACCCTCGGACGACGCCCGGCAGGGCAAGCCGACCGCCCTCATCGCCGTGGCCCGCGAGCGCGCCGACGCGGGACAGCGCGCGCGCCTGGACCTGCTCTACGGGGACGCACGGCTGGACCTGGACGGACTCGCCGAACTGCGGGACGTGGTGCGGGCGACCGGAGCCACGGCCGTCGTCGAGCGGATGATCCGCGAGCGGCACGCCGGCGCGGTCCGCGCCCTGCGCGGGGCCCGGGTGGATCCCTCCGCGCTGACCGAGCTGGAGGCGCTGGCGGCGACCTCCGTGCACCGTGAAAGGTGAGTGACTCCATGTCGACCATCCCCAAGCCGTTCTCGGACGGCACGGAGATCTACCTGCCCGAGTTCCCCTACCTGCTGCCCGCGTGCAGCCACCCGCGCACGGACGACATCCGCGCGGAGTCGGACGCCTGGGTCAAGGAGGCCATGGGGTTCGCGATGACGGACCCGCGGGAGATGGAGCTGCTCCTGGAGGAGACCGCCTCCCTCTGGACCTGTCTGGTGCTGCCGACGGCCCGCGAGGACCGGCTGCGCCACCTGTGCAAGTACACCGAGTACCTCTCGGTGTTCGACAACGCGATGGTGGACCGCGCGAAGATCGGCAAGGATCCCGCGGCGGCCCAGGAGACGTTCCGCCGCGTGGCGGGCATCCTCGACGACCAGGCCGACGGCGCCGACTTCGCGTGGGGCTCGGTGCTGCACGGGCTGTGGAAGGACATGCGCGCGGACATGCCGCCCGCGGTGTGGGACCGGTTCATGGGGGAGGTCCGCCGCTTCCTCGCCGGCTGCGTCCACGAGATCACCTCCCGCTCCGAGGACCGGGTGTTCGACTACGAGACGTACATCGAGGTCCGCAAGGACAGCGTCGGCATGGGCATGTACTTCGTGCTCGGCGAGTACGGACTGGGCATCGACCTGACCGAGGACCTGCGGCGCCACCGGGAGCTGCGCGAGATCGTCGACACGGCCCTGGTCCACATCATGCTGACCAACGACATGTTCTCGTTCCGGGCCGAGGCGATGATGGACGACTACGTCAACGCCCTGTCGGTGCTGCGCCTGAGCGAGGGGCTCGGCCTCCAGGAGGCCGTGGACCGGCTGTTCGCCCTGGTCGACGGCAAGCGGGCCGAGTTCATGGCGCGGCGGGCGGCCATCGAGGCGGGCGAGCTGGGCCGGCGCGAGGACATCCGCGCCTATCTGGACGCGCTGTGGCACATGATGGCCGGCAACCTGCAGTGGTCGTACCTGACGTCCCGGTACAACGGCCCGGGCCACCGGTGGAACGGGGTGCGCTCGGGCGTGCTGACGCTGCACCGGGACCGCACCGTCTTCAGCGACCGCGCCTACTGCTCGCTGCCGCGGGCCGAGGAGGTCCCCGCGTGAGCACCTCCTACGCGACCGCCCCCGGGCGGGTGCCGGGTCTGGGTCACGCCCTGGCGCTGATGCGCGGGCCGCTCGGGTTCCTGACCTCGCTGCGCACCCACGGCGATCTGGTGCGCGTCGATCTCGGCCCCATGCCCTCCCTGTTCGTGACCTCGCCGCCGCTGATCCACACCCTGCTCACGGACCGCAAGGACCTGCTGGACAAGGGCCGGTTCTACGACAAGGTCCGGCCGCTGACGGGCAACGGCGTGATCCACGCCTACGGCGACGAGCACCGCCGCCAGCAGGCCATGATCAAGCCGTCGTTCCACCGGGACGAGATCACCCGCTACGTCGAGGTGATGCGCGAGGTCACGGAGGAGAAGACGGCCGGCTGGCGGGCCGGCGCTCGGATCCCGGTGGACAAGGCCATGCGGGACATCACGTTCAACATCCTGGCCCGCACCATGTTCGGCTCGGTCGTCGACCGGGCGGCCCACGAGGAACTGGCGGGCATCCTGCCCGTCGTCCTGGAGGCCATCATGTGGCGCACGGTGTCGCCGGGCGACCTGCTGGAGAAGCTGCCGCTGCCCATGAACCGCCGGTTCGACCGGGCCTTCGCCGATCTCCGCGACGCCATCAGCCGCGTGATGCTGGCCTACCGGCGGGGGGCGGCCGAGCCCGGCCGGGCCGGCATGCTCGCCATGCTGCTGGCGGCCCGGGACGAGGAGACCGGGAAGGGGATGACCGACGAGGAGCTCTGCAACCAGATCGTGTCGGTCACCATGGCCGGGTCGGAGACCGCCGCCACCGCCATGGCCTGGCTGTTCTACGAACTCGCCCGCCACCCGGAGATCGAGGAGCGGGTGCGCGCGGAGACCGAGGAGGTCGTCGGCGACCGTGACTTCACGATGGCCGACGTCGGCAACCTGCCCTACAGCCGGCGGGTGCTGCAGGAGCTGATGCGGGTGCGGCAGCCGATCCTGGTCATCTCGCGGCGGGCCGTGCGGGACTTCCCCCTCGGCAGCGGGCACGTCAGGGCCGGCACCGAGCTGTTCTACAGCCCGTACGCCGTGCACCGGGACCCCGAGCTCTTCCCCGACCCGCTGCGCTTCGACCCGGACCGCTGGCTGGAACGGCCGGCCGCCGGTCTGCCGAAGGGCGCGTACACGCCGTTCGGGGCGGGTCCGCGGCACTGCATCGGCGAGCAGTTCGCCTGGGCGATGATGCACGTGGTCCTGGGCATGATCGTCCGGCGCTGGCGGCTGACGCTCCCCGACGGGGTCGCCGTCAGGGAGATGCCGTGGGCGACGGTCAACCCCGATCACATGCCGATGACGGCGAGCGCGGTCCGGCCCCGGAAGCCGGTGGCGTGCCCGTGAGCCTGCGCATCACGGTGGACACCGAGCGCTGCTGCGGCTCGGGCATGTGCGCGCTGAGCGCCCCCGACGTGTTCGACCAGCGGGACGGTGACGGTACGGTCGTATTGATGACGCAATTCGCGCCACCTGGCCGAGAGCTTTCGGTCAGGACCGCCTCGGAGAACTGTCCGTGCGGCGCCATTTCCGTGTCCGGCACGGTAAAGACCGGGTACGGAGACGGGAAAGACTGACGGAAGATCCCCTCGTGAGCGCTGCGGAAACCGGGCCGGTCGTCGGAACTCTCTTGTGGGGGCACCGGCGTTCGATTAGCCTGCCCGTGGCTATGGGGGCGCCGCACACTTGGTTCAAATTTCGACGAAAGGTTTCTTTGCGCCTCCCGCAGACGCTACTGAAGAGTAACGATAACGGGGTAGGGGAGCGCATTGCCGGTCGGCCTCACGCACAACGCGTCGTTCGATTCTCTAGCTGACACCGTGCGGGTGGTCGTCTGCGACCACCACCCGCACGCCAGATTCGGTGTACGGACGCTGCTCTCCCAGGACGCCGGCATCTCCGTGCTCGCCGAGGCGGCGGACGAACGGCAGGCGGTGAAGCGGGTCGTGGAGCACCGGCCCGACGTCGTCCTGCTGGAGGCGGGGCTGGCCGAAGCGGTCCACGAACTGGCCAAGGCGGTGCACCACGCCCCGCTCGTCGTGGTCTACGGCATCGAGACGGTGACGCCCGAGCGACTGGCCGACCTGGTCAGGGGCAACGTGTCCGGTGTCGTCCACCGGGACGCGGCCAACGACGAGCTGGTCCACGCGGTGCACGCGGTCGTGTCGGGCGGCGGTCACGCCTCGCCGGAGCTCACCGGATGCATGCTCCAGGCCATCCGTGCCGGCTACGCGACCCCGGGCGTGGACCACCACCTGCGGGACCGGCTCACCGAGCGGGAGAACGTCGTCCTGAACCTGCTGTGCCAGGGTCTGTCCAACAAGGCCATCGCGGCGGCCCTGTCCGTCAGCGAGAAGACCGTCAAGTTCCACGTCTCCAACGTGCTGGCGAAGTCCGGGGTCAGCACCCGGACCCAGCTGATCGCGGCCCTGGGCTCCTTCTCCGCCCCCTACGGCCACCCCCTGCGGCGTCGCAGCGCCTGACGTCGGCGGCGTCCCCGCCGTGGCCGGTCGTCACCTGGTCCATGGTCCAGGATCAAGGACGACCGGCCTCGCCGGGAGGCGGGCCGGGGACCTGGTTCTTAGGCCGAAGACACCCCGTCGGCGTGCGGAAATACTGGTTCCGCGCAGGCGGTGAGAGTTTTTCCTGCTTCTTTTCGGAAAGGGCCGGCGTGCGCTGTACGGCTCGAATTGACGCGACGGGAATGAGTGCTTGATGTCGAGGCTGCGGTATTTGGATCCCAGCGAGGCGTATCACGCATTTGTCGACTGGTCCGGTTCTTATTCCATAGCGATTGACGGCGCCGTCGACACGGACCGGCTGATACGGGCGTTCGAGGCACTGTGCGACGCCGTCCCGCTGCTGAACGGAAGCCTCGGCCGGGACGAGAAGGGCTACTTCTTCCGGCTCCCGCCCGGACAGCGGCCCGAGACCACCGTCCGGGACGTCGCGGGGGCCGAGGCGGAGCGGGAATCGGTCTACCTGGCGGAGATGGCACGCCCCCTGGACTCCGGCCGCGGACTGTGCCGGCTCGTCCTGGTGCGCGGCCGGGACACCGCGCACGTCATCCTCGTGCTGCACCACAGCATGATCGACGGGCGCGGCGGCGTCACCCTGCTGGAGAAGCTGTGCCGCAACTACACCGCGCTCACCGAGGGCCGGACCCCGCCCTACGCCGCCCCCGAGGCCCCCGCCCAGCTGTCCGCCGAGACCCTGCTGAAGACCCGCGGCCCGGCCGGCGTCGACGAGAGCGCCGTCGACCGGGCGGCACTGCGCGCGGCGCTGGCCGCCGCGCCGTCCCCGCCGGCGCTGCCGGTGGTCCCCGGGCGACTGCGGCTCGACGCGCGCGAGACCTCTGCGCTGCGCGCGTCGCTGCGGGCCGACGGGTGCTCGGTGCACGCCTTCGTGGCCGGCGCGGCGACCGTGGCGGTACGGGAGGGGCGGCCCGAGCCGGGCACGCCCGACCTGGTCTGCGGCTGCCCGGTGGACCTGCGCGGGCGGACCGATCCGCCGGTGACCGTCGAGGAGTCCACCAACTTCGTCAGCGGCGTGGAGACGTCGGTCCCGGTGCCGCGCGGCGCCGACCCGACCGAGGTCGGCCGCGTGATCAAGGAGCGGCTGGACAAGGCCATCGACAGCGGCGAGGCGGAGCGCGCCATCCTCCAGGCCGGCCAGTTCGCGGCCGCCGAACCGGTCTCCGTCGACCTGGTCGTGACCAACCTCGGCCCGCTGCCGGAGTTCACGGCACCCGCGGGCCTGCGCGTGACGGACTTCCGCGGCTACACCACGACCACCATGCACGGCCTGCTGCTGTTCGTCGTGACCTCCTACGGCGGCCGGCTCAGCATCGAGATCACCTCCCCCGAGGGACTGCTCTCCGCGCAGGAGCGCACGGCTCTCGCGGACCGTACCGCGGAGTTGCTCCGCGCCCGCACCACGAACCAGGAGCGCGCATGACCCAGCAGGGAGCCAGGGCCCCACGTATCCCGACGGAGCGAGTCCACCCGCTGGACCCCCCGCCGGAGCTGTCCGAGATGCGCTCGCGCTGCCCCGTGGCCCCGCTGACCTACGCGGACGGCCACGAGGGATGGATCGTCACCCGGCACGAGTTCGCCCGGCAGGTGCTGTCCGACCCGCGGTTCAGCTCCGACCCGCGCATCCGGCACTCGGCGGTGCACGACGTCCTCGGCGACGGGCAGCCGCCCGAGGAGGACGTGCCGGGCATGTTCGTTGGCATGGACCCCCCGGAGCACACCAAGTACCGCCGGCTGCTCACCGGGGAACTGAGCACCCGGCGCATGCGCGAGATGGAACCGAAGATCGCCGCGGTCGCGCACGAGCTGGTCGACCGGATGCAGGCGGACGGCGCGACCACCGCCGACCTCGTCACCGGGTTCGCCATGCCGTTGCCGTCCCGGGTCATCTGCGACCTGCTGGGAATCCAGTACGGCGACTGGCAGGAAATCCAGCCGGTCTCCGAGAAGATGCTGCGCATCGATTCCTCCGCCGACGAGGTGAAGGAGTGCTACCGCATCATCTTCGAATTCCTCGCGAACGTCGTCGCGATGAAACGCAAGGAGCCGGCCGACGACCTGCTGAGCGGGCTCGTGCAGTCGGCCGAACTCAGCGACGTGGAATTGACCAGCGTGGCGTTCCAGCTTTTCACCGCGGGCCACGAGACGACCGCCAACATGTTCTCGCTGGGCACCTACACCCTGCTGACCCACCCGGACCAGCTCGCCGCCCTGCGCGCCGACGAGGGCCTGATGAGCGGTGCCGTCGAGGAGCTCCTGCGCTACCTGACCGTCATCCAGTTCGGCATCTCGCGCGGCGCCAAGGAGGACGTGGAGCTCGGCGGAGAGACGGTGCGGGCCGGGCAGACGGTCACCGTGTCGCTGCCCGCCGCCAACCGCGACCCCGACCGTTTCGAGGAGCCGGACCGCTTCGACGTCAGGCGCGTGCCCTCCGGCAACATCGCCTTCGGCTTCGGCGTGCACCAGTGTGTGGCCCAGCAGCTTGCCCGGGCCGAGCTGCGCATCGGTTTCCAGGTGCTGCTGGACCGGCTGCCGCACCTGCGCCTGGCGGTGCCGGCCGAGCAGGTGCGGATGCGGGACGGGGCCATCGTGTACGGGTGCCAGGAACTGCCGGTGGCGTGGTAGCCGCCAGGGCGCCGCGCCGGTCCGTACCCGCCGTGCGCGGCCCCCGGGGCGGCGGGCCGCGCTCAGCGGGACGGCAGCCGCAGACCGCCGTCCAGCCGGATGGTCTCACCGTTGATCATGCGGTTGGCGAGGATGTGGACCACCAGCTCGGCGAACTCCTCCGCTCGGCCCCACCTGCGCGGATGCGGTACGACACCGGCCAGCGCGGCCCTCTTGTCGTCGGGCAGGACCTCGGCCGCCGGAGTGTCGAACAGGCCCGGAGCCACCGTGACCACCCGGATCAGGACCCCGCCGAGATCCCTGGCCAGCGGCAGGGTCATGCCCGCCACCCCGGCCTTGGAGGCGGCGTAGGCGGCCTGTCCGGTCTGACCGTCGAAGGCGGCTATGGAGGCGGTGTTGACGATGACTCCCCGCTCCCCGTCCACGGGTTCGTTGCGGGCCATCAGCTCGGCGGCCAGGCGCACCACGTTGAAGGTGCCCACCAGGTTCGACTCGACCACGTCGGCGAACTCCTTGAGCGAGTGCGGGCCCGAGCGGCCCACGACCCGCGCCGCGTGCGCCCGTCCGGCGCAGTTCACCACGGCCCGGAGCACCCCGCGCTCGGCCGCGACGCCGACGGCCCGCTCGACGTCGCCCTCCGCGGCCACGTCCCCGGCCACGAAGACGGCCTCGGGACCCAGCCGCCGCACCGCCTGCTCGCCTCGCTCGCGGGAGCGTCCGAGCAGCACCGGCCGCACGCCGTCGGCGAGCAGCCGCTCGGCGGTCGCGAGACCCAGACCCGAGGTTCCACCGGTGACAAGAGCGACGGGACGAGGCATGGCAGGCCTTTCCTCGGAAGAAAGCGGAAACCGCGGTAGCGGCGATTCCATAGTGGTCGAGCGGCCCGAATACGGCAAGCATTTCTTGGGATTGCCCACGATATCGCAAATGACGTAAGGAGTGTGCGGACGGTGCGAAATTCGTCTCCGATGCCCGTGGGAATTCGGTCGATAGGACGTTACGTCCCCGACCTGGAAGTGTCGAACGCGGATGTCGTCGCCCGCTTCGACACCAGCGACGAATGGATCCGGGAAAAGCTGGGAATTCACACGCGCCGGGTGGCCCGGCCCGGCCAGCTGACCTCCGACCTGGCGGTCGAGGCACTCCGGGACGCCTGCACGCGCGCCGACATCGATCCCGGGACCATCGACCTGGTCATCTGCTGCACGGGGACACCCGACCACATGCTCCCCGCCATGGCGGCGGCCGTGCTGCGCAAGGCGGGCCTGTACGACATCCGGGGCTTCGACGTGAACGCCGGAGGCTGCGCGGGCGGGGTCTTCGCCCTGGACGTGGGCGTGAAGTACATCCGCTCCGGGGACTACCACCGGGTCGCCGTCGTCATCGCCGACACGGTCGCCCAGTGCCTGGACCCCGAGGACCGCACGGGACACGCCATCTTCGGGGACGGCGCCGGCTGCTACCTGCTGGAGGCGTGCCGGGAGGGCAGCGGCATCGGCCCCACGCTGATGCGCACCAAACCGGAGCTGTACGACGTCGCCTTCACGGAGCGTCAGGACCCGCCCGGCGGCCTGCCCAACCGCTTCAGCGGCCCCAACTACATGCGCATGGACGGCAGGGGCGTACGCGACTTCGCCCTGGACGTGGTGCCCGACTTCGCGGAGCAGGTGGTCAAGGCGGCCGGCACCACGCTGGACGACGTCGACCTCATCGTCACCCACCAGGCCAACCCGACGCTGCTGCGCAGGGTGGTCCGCGAGCTGGGCCAGCCGGAGTCGAAGGCCGTCGTGGTGGCGGACCGTTTCGGCAACACCAGTGGGTCCAGCGTGATCCTGGCCCTCGTGGACGCCGTGGACGGCGGCCGGCTGCGGCCGGGCGACGACGTCCTCCTGGTGTCGTTCGGCTCGGGCATGAGCTACGGCGGGACCGTGCTGCGCTGGTGCGCGCCGGAGGACTTCGGCGCCGGTCTGGCGGGGGCGGCATGACGCATCCCGAGACGGACGCACCGCACGAGGTCAGCCTCGTCACCGGGGCCTCCCGGGGCATCGGGCGGGCGGTGGCGTGCGCGCTCGCCCGCCGCGGCGGCCACGTGGTGATCAACTACAAGCGGGACGAGGAGGCGGCGCGGACCGCGCTGGAGGAGGTCGAGAAGGCCGGCGGCGAGGGCAGCGTGTACCGCGCGGACGTGGAGGACCCCGAGGCGGTGGCGGAGCTGTTCGACTTCGTCGAGCGCCGGCACGGCCGCCTCGACCACCTGGTGGCCAACGCCGCGGCGGGCCCCGCCAAGAGCGTCGACCAGGTGGAGCTGCGCCATCTCGCCCGCAGCCACGCCATGAACTCCCAGTCCTTCGTGGTCGCCGCCCAGCACGCCGTCCGCCTGATGGACCGGGGCGGCCGGATCGTGGCCGTCTCCTCGCTCGCCGCCGGACGCGCCATGCCCGGCTACGCCGCCATCGGGGCGCAGAAGGCGGCCCTGGAGGCGTGGGTGCGCTACTTCGCCGCCGAGCTGGCCCCCCGGGGCGTCAACGTGAACGCGGTGACCGGCGGGATGATCCGGACGGACTCCCTGGACCACTACCTCGGCGCCACGGGCCTGACGGACGGCGACATCGTGCCGCACATCCCCAAGGGCCGGGCCGGCTCACCGCGGGAGGTGGCCGACGCCGTGGACTTCCTGCTGTCGCCCGCCGCCGAGTACATCACCGGCCAGAACCTGGTGGTCGACGGCGGACTGAGCATCTCCGCGCCCTTCTGCGGTCACCCCGCCTGAACCAGGGAGGGGCCGGCCGCCGGCGCGTCCGGGCCGGCGAGCCGGCCCGGACGGCGGAGGCTACGGCAGCGCCAGCATCCGCTCCAGCGCCAGCTTCGCGAACGCCTCGGTCTCCTTGTCGACCTCGATCCGGTTGACCAGGGTGCCCTCGGCGAGGGACTCCAGCGCCCAGACCAGGTGCGGCAGGTCGATCCGGTTCATCGTCGAGCAGAAGCAGACCGTCTTGTCGAGGAAGACGATCTCCTTGCCCTCGGAAGCGAAACGGTTCGCCAGCCGACGGACCAGGTTCAGTTCGGTGCCGATCGCCCACTTGGAACCGGCCGGGGCCGCCTCCAGGGTCTTGATGATGTACTCGGTCGAACCGACGTAGTCCGCCGCGGCCACGACCTCGTGCCGGCACTCGGGGTGGACCAGGACGTTCACGCCCGGGATGCGCTCGCGCACGTCGTTCACCGAGTCCAGGCTGAAGCGGCCGTGCACCGAGCAGTGACCGCGCCACAGGATCATCTTCGCGGCGCGCAGCTCCTCGGCCGTCAGCCCGCCGTTCGGCTTGTGCGGGTTGTAGAGGACGCAGTCCTCCAGGGACATGCCCATGTCGCGCACCGCGGTGTTGCGGCCGAGGTGCTGGTCGGGCAGGAACAGCACCTTCTCGCCCTGCTCGAAGGCCCAGTTCAGGGCCCGCTCGGCGTTGGAGGAGGTGCAGATGGTGCCGCCGTGCTTGCCGGTGAACGCCTTGATGTCCGCCGAGGAGTTCATGTAGGAGACGGGCACGACCTGCTCGGCGATCCCGGCCTCGGTCAGCACGTCCCAGCACTCGGCGACCTGCTCGGCGGTGGCCATGTCCGCCATGGAACAGCCGGCCGCGAGGTCGGGCAGGACCACCTTCTGGTCGTCGGAGGTCAGGATGTCCGCCGACTCCGCCATGAAGTGCACGCCGCAGAAGACGATGTACTCGGCCTCGGGGCGCGCGGCGGCGTCCCGGGCCAGCTTGAAGGAGTCGCCCGTGACGTCCGCGAACTGGATGACCTCGTCGCGCTGGTAGTGGTGACCGAGGACGAAGACCTTGTCCCCGAGCTTCTCCTTGGCCGCACGGGCGCGCGCGACCAGGTCCGGGTCGGAGGGCGAGGGCAGGTCGCCGGGGCACTCCACGCCGCGCTCGCTCCTCGGGTCGGCCTCGCGGCCGAGCAGCAACAGGGCGAGGGGCGTCGGCTGCACGTCGAGCTCCTGGGGCTGGGCGGTGGTCACGACACGCACCCTTTCTACTTTTCGTCTAACTGACGCTATATATCATAACCGCTTCACGTCACTTTGACGATGCCCCTCATGTCGATGTGACGTGAATCCCGGTCCCCGAGCCGCTGTCCGCGCTCCGGGGCATGTGCGAGCATGAAGAGAAGGCCGAGGAGCACACCACGGGTCCGTCCCGGAATGAATCCGCGGCCCCGTCGGTTGGAACCGTCGGCAAGCAGTCTCCGTACAACCCGGGAGAGATGTAGATGTCCGTATCGGACGAGACCACCACCGTCACCGACGGCATCATCCTGACCGACGCCGCCGCGGCCAAGGTCAAGGCCCTGCTCGACCAGGAAGGCCGTGACGACCTGGCGCTGCGCGTCGCCGTCCAGCCCGGCGGCTGCTCCGGCCTGCGCTACCAGCTCTTCTTCGACGAGCGCTCGCTCGACGGCGACGTCGTGAAGGACTTCGGCGGGGTCAAGGTCACCACCGACCGCATGAGCGCCCCGTACCTGGGCGGCGCCACCATCGACTTCGTGGACACGATCGAGAAGCAGGGCTTCACGATCGACAACCCGAACGCGACGGGCTCCTGCGCCTGCGGCGACTCCTTCAGCTGAGCCGCGCGGCACCGTGCGAAGGGCGGCGGCCCGGGGTTCTCCCCGGGCCGCCGCCCCTTTTCGGCTTTTCAGCCGCTCTTTTCAGTCGCTCTTCTCAGCCGACGCGGTGGGCGTCAGCGGTCCCCGGACGGTGCCGGAAGCCGCGCGCCGGGCTTGAACGCCGGGATCTCCTTGCCGTCCGTCCCCACGACCTGCCGGTCGCCGAGCGGCTTGTCGAGCGTCACCGTCCGCTCGTACTCCTTGGCGATCAGGATGCAGATCCGGTCCGGATGCGGGGTCTCGGTCACCGTGACCGTCACCCGCCCCGCGTCCTCCTTCGCCGTCGCGTCGTAGTCGGAGCACACCCCGCCGCTGAAGTGCACGGTCAGCTCGGTGCCCGCAGCCGTCCAGCCGCTCACCCGCACGTCCTGGGGCGACGCCGGTGCCGAGGCCGGCCCGTCGGACGGGGACGGGGCGGGGGAGGTCAGGTACTTCGGGTCGACCGCCGGGTACGTCACCGTGAAGGTGTCCGCGGTGCCCGGCGCGCGCACCTCGAACAGCCAGGACGGCACCAGCGTCTGCCGCCCGCGCACCGGATGCGCGGCCAGCCCGAACACCGCGTCCCGGACCGTGATCGTCTGCCGGTCGGGCCGGTCGGAGGTCCCCGGCTTCTCCGTCCCGGGCGCGCCCGTCGCCGTCGACGGCTCGCACGGCACCTCCCGCGCGCCCTCCTCCAGCGGCACCGGCCCCGCGCAGCCGCCGATGCCGGCCCGGGGGCCGCCGCCCGGCGAGTTCAGCAGCGCCAGGGTCTCCTTCGCGTCCAGGACCGGGTACGTGTCCCCCTTGACCGGCGCCGCCAGCCGGCCGCTGCCGCCGACCACCTCGCCCCGCGCGCCGACGACCACGCCGGTCGTCCAGCCGTACGTCGGCAGCCCGCCGACCTCGGGTTCGGCGTTCACGGCCCGCCGGGCACCCATGACCTGGCTCGCGTCCAGCTTGGCGTCGTCCTGGCCCAGCGCCTTCAGCACCGGCGCCGCCGCCTCCTTCGCGGCCGTCTCGCTCACCGGTGTCCCGTCGGCCGACGGCGCCTTGCACACGGCGCCCTTCTTGCAGTTGTCGGTGCCGGGCGTGTAGCGCTGGAACGTCCAGGTGCCCGGCGCCTGCCGGCTCACCGTGAGCAGCGGGCCCGCACCGTCCCCGGCGTTTCCGGCCTTCCAGGCCCCGCCCTGGAGCCGCGGCGCCCCCTCGATGCCGAGGGCCTTCGCCAGGCGGGCCACCTCCGCCTCGCCGACCTCGCCCTTCGCCCGGTACACGGGCGCCGAGCCGGGTCCCTCGGGGAGCGGGCCGTCGGCGCGGTAGGTGACGCCGTACGGGTTGGGCTCGCCGGGCGCGATGCCGTTCGTGTCGCCGCCGTCCGGGCCACCGGGGGGCGGTGCCCGGTACCCGTCGAGGGGGAGCGGCGGGGGAGTGTCGTCGCCCGGCGCCCCCGATGACGTACCGCCGTCCGAGCCGCCACCGGAGGCGGACGTGGCCACATAGGCCCCGCCCGCCCCCACGAGCAGCACGGCAGCGGCGACGGACGCGACGACGACCGCCGGGGGACGCCGCCGCTCGGGACGCCCGGTGCCGGCCTCGTCGGCGGCGGGGGCGTCGTCGTTGTCGGGTCGCTCGCTGTTCACCGCATCGCTCCTTCGGCTGTTACTGGGGACAGCGATGGGACGCGGTGGGTGAGGATCCGGTTCCCCTCGGCGGCTCGTGTCACCTGAACGGCCGCGGGAGTGCCGGACGGGCGGGTCCTAGTCGCCGTAGTCCTCCATCGCCTCCAGCAACCGGGCCGACGCCCCCGGCACCCGCACGCCGTGGATCATCGACAGGGGGACGGGGCGGGCGGACACCCGTACGGGCGGTGACCAGCGGGGAGCCATCCGGGCGCAGTCGCCGCGCAGCGACGCCAGATCGCCCTCCAGGTCGGCCGGGGCGGGTGCGACGGTCTTCGGGTTCGTCATAAGGGAACCGTAGGCACGTTCCGGACGGCGTAGGAAGTTCTACTATCGGGTAGTTTCGCCTGCTTCGGAGACGGCGCACCGCCGGGTAGCGTGAACTGTCAACCCCGCCTCCCCGCAGGAGAGAGTCCACGCCGTGCGCATCGCAGTCACCGGCTCCATCGCCACCGACCACCTCATGACCTTCCCCGGCCGCTTCTCCGACCAGCTCGTCGCGGACCAGCTGCACACGGTCTCGCTCTCCTTCCTGGTGGACAAGCTCGACGTGCGCCGCGGCGGTGTCGCCGCGAACATCGCCTTCGGCATGGGCCAGCTCGGCACCCGCCCGGTCCTGGTCGGCGCCGCGGGCTCCGACTTCGACGAGTACCGCGCCTGGCTGGAGCGGCACGGCGTCGACACCGACTCGGTGCGCATCTCCGAGACGCTGCACACCGCCCGCTTCGTCTGCACGACCGACGCCGACCACAACCAGATCGGCTCCTTCTACACGGGCGCGATGAGCGAGGCCCGCCTCATCGAGCTCAAGACCGTCGCCGACCGCGTGGGCGGCCTCGACCTGGTCTCCATCGGCGCCGACGACCCCGAGGCGATGCTCCGCCACACCGAGGAGTGCCGCGCCCGCTCCATCCCCTTCGCCGCCGACTTCTCCCAGCAGATCGCCCGGATGAACGGCGACGAGATCCGGATACTGCTGGACGGGGCGACCTACCTCTTCTCCAACGAGTACGAGAAGGGGCTCATCGAGACCAAGACCGGCTGGACGGACGAGGAGATCCTCGGCCGCGTCGGCCACCGCATCACCACCCTCGGCGCACGGGGCGTGCGGATCGAGCGGGCCGGCGAGGCGACCATCGAGGTCGGCGTCCCGGACGAGGAGCGCAAGGCCGATCCCACGGGCGTCGGCGACGCCTTCCGCGCGGGGTTCCTGTCGGGGCTGGCGTGGGGCGTGTCGCTGGAGCGGGCGGCCCAGGTCGGCTGCATGCTCGCCACGCTGGTCATCGAGACGGTGGGCACGCAGGAGTACCAGCTGCGGCGCGGGCACTTCATGGAGCGGTTCACCAAGGCGTACGGGGACGAGGCCGCCGTCGAGGTGCAGGCGCACCTGCGCTGACGTCCTGAGCGGGGCGACTACGGGGCTGCCCCGGAGGTGCGTCGTCGGGTGCGGGTGTGCGGGGGCTGGTCGCGCACACCCGGCGGTAGCCGCATGTCGGTACAGCCCCGCGCCCCTGGGTGGGTCAGCTGGTCCGGCGGACCAAGTACGCCGTTGCCTCTTCCGCCTGCTCCTCGCCGATGTACTCCTGCCCCCGCATCTCGCACCACGCCGGGATGTCCAGGCGGGCCGCCTCGTCGTCGGACAGGACGCGGACCGTGCCGCCGACGGGGACGTCGCCGATGACCTTGGCCAGTTCGATCACCGGGATGGGGCAGCGGCGGCCGATCGCGTCCACGACGAGGTCGGCCGCCGTCTCCCGGACGGCCTCCGTCCCCGTCGGCGCCCCCAGCTTCTCCCGGACCGCGGCCACCGTGCCCGGCAGCACCTCCAGGAACCGTTCGACGTCCTCGGCGGATGTCCCCGGCGGCAGGGACACCCGGACGTTGCCCTCGCTGAGCACGCCCATCGCCCTCAGGACGTGGCTCGGCGTCAGGGTGCTGCTCGTGCAGGACGAGCCCGACGAGACCGAGAAACCCGCCCGGTCCAGCTCGTGCAGCAAGGTCTCCCCGTCGACATAGAGACACGAGAAGGTGACGACGCCGGGCAGCCGGCGCCCCGGATCGCCGACCACCTCCACGTCCGGCACCAGCGCCGGCACCCGTGCCCGGATCCGCTCCGTCAGCTCGCGCAGCCGGGCCGCCTCCTCGGCCGCCTCGGCCCGCACCGCCCGCAGCGACGCCGCCGCGGCCACGATCGCCGGGAGGTTCTCGAAACCGGGCGCCCGGCCCGACTCCCGCTCGTCCCCGGGCCCTTGCGGCGCGAACCGCACACCCTTGCGCACGACCAGCAGCCCGACCCCCGACGGCCCGCCCCACTTGTGGGCGCTCGCCGCGAGCAGCGACCAGTCGCCCGCCACCTTCCCCCAGCCCAGCGACTGGGCCGCGTCCACCAGCAGCGGCACCCCCGCCGCCCGGCAGGCCTCCGCCACCTCCGCCACCGGCTGCTCGGTGCCCACCTCGTGGTTGGCCGACTGGAGACAGGCCAGCGCGGTGTCGCCGCCCAGGGCCGCCGCGTACGCCGCCGGGTCGACCCTCCCCGTCCGGTCCACGGGGACCTGGGTGACGGTGCCGCCGCTCTGCTCGTGGACCTCGGCAGCGTGCAGCACGGAGGAGTGTTCGACCGCTGACACGATCAGGTGGCCTCCGACGCGCCTCCGTCCCGCCAGCGCTCCGGCCACCCCCGCGTGCACCGCCCGCGTCCCCGAAGGGGTGAACACCAACTCGTCCGCCCGGCACCCCACCGCCTCGGCGGCGGCCTCCCGGGCGGCATCGAGCAGCAGACGGGCCCGCCGCCCTTCCCGGTAGAGCCGGGCAGGATCGGCCCACCCCTCGTCGAGCGAGGCCAACAGGGCCTGCCGGGCGACGGGATGAAGGGGAGCAGCGGAAGCAGCATCGAAGTAGGCCACACAGCAACGCTATGACGTCCCGTGCCGATGCGCCCCGAAGGGGTGCGGGGCTGTGTCCGACATGCGGCTCCGCCGCGTGGGCGCGCACCACCACGACGCACCGTCAGCCGCCGAACAACCGCAGCTCCCACCTCCGTAGGCCCTCGTCCCACCCTTAAAGAGTGACCCCCGGCGCGTATGCCACCCTCCCCGCGACCCCCCGGAGGGCGTCGGCTAGGGTTTGGTCCGCATAAACATCAAACCCCTGCCCGACGCAGGGCGGCGACCGACCAGCGAGAAGGCCGCAGCCGAACAGCGCGGGCGAGACTCTCGGGAAGGCGCTACGTGAGTCCCAACGGCTCCGACCGCTCGCCGCGGCGCCCGATGCGGCGGAAGCTGCTGCAGGCACTGACCGCGGGCCTGGTCCTGGCGACCGCCACCGGTTGCACATACAAGGACTTTCCCCGCCTTGGCATGCCCACCCCGACCACGGAAGAGGCTCCGCGGATCCTCTCCCTGTGGCAGGGTTCGTGGGCCGCCGCGCTCGCCGTCGGCGTGCTGACGTGGGGCCTGATCCTGTGGTGTGCATTCTTCTACCGGCGCAGCCGCACCAAGGTCGAAGTTCCTCCGCAGACCAGGTACAACATGCCCATCGAGGCGCTGTACACCATGGTTCCGCTCATCATCGTCTCGGTGCTGTTCTACTTCACCGCTCGTGACGAGTCCGAGCTCCTGAGCCTCAAGAAGAAGCCCGACGTCACGGTGAACGTGGTCGGCTTCCAGTGGAGCTGGTGCTTCAACCACATCGAGGACGTCGCCGGTTCCACCGGTGACGCCCAGACCTCCAAGGAACTGGAAGCGATTCCGAACCGGTTCAAGGAGGACTTCCCGGCGAACGCCGGCGGTGTCTACGACTGCGGCACCCCCGGAACGCGGAACCCGCAGACCAACAACCCGGGCCCGACCCTCTGGCTTCCCAAGGGCAAGACGGTCCGCTTCGTGCTGACCTCGCGCGACGTCATCCACTCCTTCTGGGTGGTGCCGTTCCTGATGAAGCAGGACGTCATTCCGGGCCACACCAACGCCTTCGAGGTGACCCCCAACAAGGAGGGCACCTTCCTGGGCAAGTGCGCCGAGCTGTGCGGCGTGGACCACTCCAGGATGCTGTTCAACGTGAAGGTCGTCTCCCCGGAGCGCTATGAGCAGCACCTCCAGGACCTCGCGAAGAAGGGGCAGACCGGTTACGTTCCCGCCGGCATCGCGCAGACGAGCCACGAGAAGAACCGGGAGACGAACAACCTGTGAGCATCCTCAACGAACCCCAGGGTGCCGCGGCAGGGTCCCACTACGAGGACGAGCTGCCGGTCCGGCGCCAGAGGCGTGGTGAAGTGGTCGTCAAGTGGCTGACCACCACGGACCACAAGACGATCGGTACGCTGTACCTGGTCACGTCGTTCGCGTTCTTCTGCATCGGCGGTGTGATGGCGCTCTTCATGCGCGCCGAGCTGGCCCGCCCGGGTCTGCAGATCATGTCGAACGAGCAGTTCAACCAGGCGTTCACGATGCACGGCACGATCATGCTGCTGATGTTCGCGACGCCGCTGTTCGCCGGATTCGCCAACTGGATCATGCCGCTCCAGATCGGCGCGCCGGACGTGGCCTTCCCCCGGCTGAACATGTTCGCCTACTGGCTGTACCTGTTCGGCTCGACCATCGCGGTGGGCGGCTTCCTCACCCCGCAGGGTGCGGCCGACTTCGGCTGGTTCGCCTACTCGCCGCTGTCCGACGCGGTGCACTCGCCGGGTATCGGCGGTGACCTGTGGATCATGGGTCTGGCCTTCTCCGGCTTCGGCACCATCCTCGGCTCGGTCAACTTCATCACCACGATCATCTGCATGCGTGCCCCCGGCATGACGATGTTCCGCATGCCGATCTTCACCTGGAACGTCCTGCTGACCGGTGTGCTGGTCCTGCTGGCCTTCCCGGTGCTGGCCGCGGCCCTGTTCGCGCTGGAGGCGGACCGCAAGTTCGGTGCGCACGTCTTCGACTCGGCCAACGGCGGAGCGTTGCTGTGGCAACACTTGTTCTGGTTCTTCGGGCATCCAGAGGTGTACATCATCGCGTTGCCGTTCTTCGGCATCGTCAGTGAGATCATCCCGGTCTTCAGCCGCCGCCCGATGTTCGGTTACATGAACCTGATCGCGGCCACCATCGCGATCGCGGGTCTGTCGGTGACCGTGTGGGCGCACCACATGTACGTGACCGGTGGTGTGCTGCTGCCGTTCTTCTCGTTCATGACGTTCCTGATCGCGGTCCCGACCGGTGTGAAGATCTTCAACTGGATCGGCACCATGTGGAAGGGCAGTCTGTCCTTCGAGACGCCGATGCTGTGGACGATCGGCTTCCTGATCACCTTCACCTTCGGTGGTCTGACCGGCGTCATCCTGGCCTCGCCGCCGATGGACTTCCACGTCTCCGACTCGTACTTCGTGGTGGCGCACTTCCACTACGTCGTCTTCGGCACCGTGGTCTTCGCGATGTTCGCCGGCTTCCACTTCTGGTGGCCGAAGTTCACCGGCAAGCTGCTCGACGAGCGCCTCGGCAAGATCACCTTCTGGACGCTGTTCGTCGGCTTCCACGGCACCTTCCTGGTCCAGCACTGGCTGGGCGCCGAGGGCATGCCGCGTCGCTACGCCGACTACCTGGCGGCCGACGGCTTCACCGCCCTGAACACGGTCTCGACGATCGCCTCGTTCCTGCTCGGCATGTCGATCCTGCCGTTCTTCTACAACATCTGGAAGACGGCCAAGTACGGCAAGCCGGTCGGCGTGGACGACCCGTGGGGCTACGGCCGCTCGCTCGAGTGGGCGACCTCCTGCCCGCCGCCGCGGCACAACTTCCTCACCCTGCCGCGCATCCGCAGCGAATCCCCGGCGTTCGACCTGCACCACCCGGAGATCTCCGCGCTCGACCAGCTCGAGAACGTCGGTCACGGTGAAAAGACCCTCGCTGGCGGCAAGGAGGCCGGCAAGTGAAGATCCAGGGCAAGATTTTCCTCTGGCTGAGCCTCTTCATCCTCGCCGTCGCCGTCACGTACGGCGTGTGGGCGAAGGAGCCGGCCGGCGCCACGGCCCTCTTCCTGGCCTTCGCCCTGTGCCTCATGATCGGCTTCTACCTGGCCTTCACGGCCAAGCGGGTCGACGTCGGGGCGCAGGACAACAAGGAAGCGGACGTCGCCGACGACGCCGGCGAGGTCGGGTTCTTCAGCCCGCACAGCTGGCAGCCGCTGGCCCTCGGCATCGGCGGAGCCCTCGCCTTCCTGGGCGTGGCCGTCGGCTGGTGGATCATGTACTTCTCGCTGCCGGTCATCCTGGTCGGCCTGTGGGGCTGGGTCTTCGAGTACTACCGCGGTGAGAACCGCACCCAGTAACACGCGCTGAGCGCACAGGGGCCCGGACACTCCGTCAGGAGCGTCCGGGCCCCTTCGTCTGCCGTACCCCGGTCACTCGTCCGGATTACCCACCGTGCCGCCCTTGACGTCGCTCCCTAGCGTGAGGGCATGAGCAACACGGTTCACTTCCAGGCGCGGGGGCGTACGGTCGTCGGCTGCACCCTGCTGGTGATCGCTCTCGGCGTGAGCGTCACCGCCTGCACGGGCGACGACAACCCGCTGTCGGCCACGCCCTACGACGCGGCCGGCCAGATCTCCTTCAACGGCCCCACGGACGCCGGGAAGAAGGCCGACCCGGACAAGCCCCTGGAGGTCGTCGCCGAGGGCGCCGACGGGCGCATCACGGACGTCACGGCCGTGGACGCCGCGGGACGCTACGTGGCGGGCGAACTCTCCGCCGACGGGTCCCGCTGGCACAGCACCTCCCCGCTGGCCGCAGGCGCCCGCTACACGGTGCGCGTCAGCACCGAGGACGGCGACGGCGCACCCGGCCGCAAGGTCCTCACCTTCGAGACCGGCAAGCCCACCACCAAGAAGACGCTGGACGTCACCTTCGGGCCCAAGGCGGGCGCGTACGGCGTCGGCCAGCCCATCACGGCCGAACTGAGCCAGCCGGTCGCGGACAAGGCCCAGCGGGCCGTGGTGGAGCGCGCCCTGAAGGTGCAGTCGACGCCCGCGGTGCAGGGCGCCTGGTACTGGGTGGACGACAAGAAGCTCCACTACCGGCCCCAGGAGTACTGGCCCGCCCACGCCACCGTCCAGGTCCGCAGCAACCTCGACGGCATCAAGATCGGTGACCGGATGTGGGGCGGGAAGGCCAAGTCCCTGACCATCACCACGGACGACCGCGTCGTCGCCGTCACCGACGCCTCCACGCACACCCTGACGGTCTACCGGGACGGTGAGGAGGTCCGGCAGGTCCCCGTCACCACGGGCAAGCCCGGCTTCGAGACCCGCAACGGCGTCAAGGTCGTGCTGGGCAAGGAGCCCTTCGTACGCATGCGCAGCACCACCGTCGGCATCGCCGAGGGCTCGTCGGAGTCCTACGACCTGCCGGTGTACTTCGCCACCCGGGTCACCTGGAGCGGCGAGTACGTGCACGCTGCCCCCTGGTCCGTCGGCTCCCAGGGCTCCGCCAACGTCAGCCACGGCTGCGTCGGCATGAGCACCGACAACGCCGAGTGGTTCTTCGGCGAGGTCCAGGAGGGCGACGTCGTCCAGGTGATCAACTCGGACGGCGAGACCATGGAGCCCTTCGGTAACGGCTTCGGCGACTGGAACCTGGACTGGACCAAGTGGCGCCAGGGCAGCGCCCTCACGGGCGGCGCGGCCAACGGCGCCGGTACGGGAGAGCAGGCCCGCCTGCGACCGGAGAGCGTGTGAAAACGCCGCTGGGGGCCGCGCCCCGAAAGGGGCGCGGGGCTGTGTCGATATGCGGCTGCGCCGCGCGGGCGCGAGCAACCACGACGGCGCCGCGGCCGCCGAGCAGCCCGCACCCCCGCCCCCTGAGGCGCCCTTAAACGCCCTGCAGCCTCTTCTCCCGCAGCAGCGAAGCCAGCGCACCCGCGAACTCCACCGGCTCCACCGGCGACGCCACAGCGGCCTCCGCACGGCTCCAGGTGGCCAGCCAGGCGTCCTGCGGCCGGGCGATGAGCAGCAGCACCGGCGGGCAGTGGAAGATCTCGTCCTTGATCTGCCGGCACAGGCCCATGCCGCCCATGGGGACGGCCTCGCCGTCCAGGACGCAGACGTCGATCCCGCCCTTGTCCAGCTCCCTGATGACGGCGGCCGGGGTCGCGCACTCCACGAACTCGACCACGGGCACGTCCGGAGCCGGCCGGCGACCGGTCGCGAGCCGCACCTGTTCGCGGGTGTTGGAGTCGTCGCTGTAGACCAGCACCGTGGCGGTCGCCTGCATGCTTCCTCCGATACGCGGTGGAGACTGTCGTGCCCGTTGCGCCGGATGCTACTCCCTTGAACAGCCCGTCAACACTGGTTCGGACACGGCTTCGACGGGCCGTTCGATGGGCCATACGGGCACTACAGAGGGGGCGAACACACCGAACGGCACCCCCCGGGGTGAGGGCGGGATAAGCGACCGACATAATGTCGGTCGTGGCGACAGCAACGACAGTAGAAACCGGGCACGCGCACCCGTCGGTCAACCGGCCGAACCTCACCAGCGTCGGAACCATCATCTGGTTGAGTTCCGAGCTGATGTTCTTCGCGGCCCTCTTCGCGATGTACTTCACCCTGCGATCGGTGACCGGCCCGGACTTCTGGTCCGAGAAGGCCGACGCGCTGAACTTCCCGTTCTCCGCGACGAACACCACGATCCTGGTGCTCTCCTCCCTCACCTGTCAGCTCGGCGTGTTCGCCGCCGAGCGCGGTGACGTGAAGAAGCTCAGGATGTGGTTCATCGTCACCTTCGTGATGGGTGCGATCTTCATCGGCGGTCAGGTGTTCGAGTACACCGAGCTGGTCAAGCACGAGGGCCTCTCGCTCTCGTCGGACCCGTACGGCTCGGTGTTCTACCTGACCACCGGCTTCCACGGACTGCACGTGACGGGCGGCCTCATCGCCTTCCTGCTGGTCCTCGGCCGCACCTACGCGGCCCGGAGGTTCACCCACGAGCAGGCGACCGCGGCCATCGTCGTGTCCTACTACTGGCACTTCGTCGATGTCGTCTGGATCGGCCTCTTCGCCACGATCTACATGATCAAGTAGTCGCGGCAAGCACCCGCGCAATACCAGAAGCATCGACGCAGAAGATCCTGACACCGGGGTAATCCGTGAAAAAGCTCTCCGCACGACGACGCCATCCGCTGGCGGCGCTCGTCGTCCTACTCCTCGCGCTGGCATGCACCGGGGGGCTGTACGCCGCGTTCGCGCCCGCGGGCAAGGCGCAGGCCGATGAATCCGCCCAGTCCCTCGCCATCGACGAGGGCAAGAAGCTCTACGCCGTCGGCTGCGCCAGCTGCCACGGCACCGGGGGTCAGGGCACCACCGACGGTCCGAGCCT
The DNA here is from genome assembly GCF_014648815.1 of Streptomyces flaveolus. GTDB lineage: Bacteria > Actinomycetota > Actinomycetes > Streptomycetales > Streptomycetaceae > Streptomyces > Streptomyces flaveolus. The sequence continues at coordinate 444,683 of NZ_BMRV01000001.1, forward strand.
GGTCGGCGTCGGCGCCGCCGCCGTCGACTTCCAGGTGGCCACCGGGCGTATGCCGGCCCAGCAGCCGGGCGCGCAGGTCCCGGACAAGCCGAACCTCTACTCGCAGGCCGAGATCGACCAGCTGGCGGCCTACATCGCCTCGCTGGGTGCCGGTCCGGCCATCCCGACGGAGGAGAAGTACGGCCCGGAGGGCGCGGACATCGCCAAGGGCGGTGAACTGTTCCGCACCAACTGCGCCCAGTGCCACAACTTCACCGGCAAGGGCGGCGCGCTGACGCACGGCAAGTACGCGCCCAGCCTCGAGGGTGTCGACCCGAAGCACATCTACGAGGCCATGCAGACCGGCCCGCAGAACATGCCCTCCTTCCCCGACACGACCATGTCGGAGCAGAACAAGAAGGACATCATCGCCTACCTGAACGCGGTCAACGGTGACGAGACCGTCAGCCCCGGCGGTCTGTCGCTGGGCGGCCTCGGGCCGGTCAGCGAGGGCCTCTTCGGCTGGATCTTCGGCCTCGGTGCCTGCATCGCCGTCGCCGTGTGGGTCGCCGCCCGGACCGCAAAGGCCAAGAAGTCATGAGTAGCCAAGACATTCCAGAAGAGAACCTGCCTGCTGAGCAGGGCACCCCGCACGGTGCGGTGAAGGTCGCGGACGAGGACCACCCGTTCGCCGACCCGGGGCTGCCGCCCCACGAGCACCGGATCCAGGACATCGACGAGCGGGCCGCCAAGCGGTCCGAGCGCGCGGTCGCGTTCCTGTTCACCTTGTCGATGCTGGCCACCGCCGGCTTCATCGCCTCGTTCGTGGCGATCCCGCACGACAAGTCGATCTACGTCTTCCCGTTCGGGCACGTCAACGCGATGAACTTCGCGCTCGGCCTGACGCTGGGCGTGGCGCTGTTCACGATCGGTGCGGGCGCCGTCCACTGGGCGCGCACCCTGATGTCCGACGAGGAGGTCGCCGACGAGCGTCACCCGATCGAGGCGTCCCCCGAGGTCCGTGCCAAGGTCCACGCGGACTTCAAGCAGGGTGCCAAGGAGTCCGTGATCGGGCGCCGCAAGCTGATCCGCAACACGATGCTGGGCGCGCTCACCCTGGTGCCGCTCTCCGGTGTCGTCCTGCTGCGTGACCTCGGCCCGCTGCCCGGCACCAAGCTCCGCCACACCCTGTGGTCCAAGGGCAAGCTGCTCGTCAACATGAACACCAACGAGCCGCTGCGTCCCTCCGACGTCGCCGTCGGCTCGCTGACCTTCGCCAAGCCCGAGGGCCTGGAGGAGCACGACGAGGAATTCCAGAACGAGATCGCCAAGGCCGCCCTGATGATCGTCCGGATCCAGCCGGAGAACATCAAGGACAAGCGCGAGCTCGAGTGGTCGCACGAGGGCATCGTCGCGTACTCGAAGATCTGCACCCACGTGGGCTGCCCGATCTCCCTGTACGAGCAGCAGACGCACCACGTGCTGTGCCCCTGCCACCAGTCCACCTTCGACCTCTCCGACGGTGCCCGGGTGATCTTCGGTCCCGCCGGTCACGCCCTGCCGCAGCTGCGCATCGGCGTGAACGACGAGGGCTATCTCGAGGCGCTCAGCGACTTCGAAGAGCCCGTCGGTCCTGCTTTCTGGGAGCGCGGATGAGCACGACAGCGACCAACGAGTCCCGCTCACGCGGGAAGGCACCGGCCGGCGAACGTGTCGCCGACTGGGCCGACGGCCGGCTCGGGATCTACTCCCTGGCCAAGGCCAACATGCGCAAGATCTTCCCCGACCACTGGTCGTTCATGCTCGGCGAAGTGTGCATGTACAGCTTCATCATCATCATCCTCACGGGTGTGTATCTGACGCTGTTCTTCCACCCTTCGATGAACGAGGTCACGTACCACGGTTCGTACGTGCCGCTGCAGGGCCAGCTGATGAGCGAGGCGTACGCCTCGACGATGAACATCAGCTTCGACATCCGGGGTGGTCTGCTCATCCGGCAGATCCACCACTGGGCGGCGATCATCTTCCTCGCCGGCATGTTCGTGCACATGATGCGCGTCTTCTTCACCGGTGCGTTCCGCAAGCCGCGTGAGGTCAACTGGCTGTTCGGCTTCCTGCTGTTCGTCCTCGGCATGTTCACCGGTTTCACCGGCTACTCGCTCCCGGACGACCTGCTCTCCGGCACCGGTGTCCGCTTCACGCAGGGCGCGATCCTGTCCGTGCCGATCGTCGGCACGTACATCTCGATGTTCCTGTTCGGCGGGGAGTTCCCCGGCCACGACTTCGTGGCCCGGTTCTACTCGATCCACATCCTGCTGCTGCCGGGCATCATGCTCGGCCTGATGGTGGCCCACCTGATCCTGGTCTTCTACCACAAGCACACGCAGTTCGCGGGTCCCGGCAAGACCAACAACAACGTCGTCGGCATGCCGCTGCTGCCGGTGTACATGGCCAAGGCCGGAGGCTTCTTCTTCCTGGTCTTCGGTGTGATCGCGGCCGTCGCCGGCCTCGTGTCGGTCAACCCGATCTGGAGCATCGGCCCGTACCGGCCCGACCAGGTGTCGACCGGAGCCCAGCCCGACTGGTACATGGGCTTCGCCGAGGGTCTCGTCCGTGCCATGCCCGGCTGGGAGATCAACTTCTGGGGTCACACGCTCGTCCTGGGTGTGTTCGTCCCGCTGCTGATCTTCGGTGTCTTCCTCGCGGCCATCGCCGTCTACCCGTTCATCGAGTCGTGGGTGACCGGCGACAAGCGCGAGCACCACATCCTGGACCGGCCGCGCAACGCCCCGACCCGTACGGCCATCGGCGTCGCCTGGGTGACGGCGTACATCATCATGCTGATCGGTGGTGGCAACGACATCGTCGCCACGCACTTCCACCTGTCGATCAACGCGGTCACCTGGTTCGTCCGGATCGGGTTCTTCGTCGGCCCGGTCATCGCCTTCGTGATCACCAAGCGGATCTGCCTCGGCCTTCAGCGCCGCGACAAGGACAAGGTGCTGCACGGACGCGAGTCCGGCATCATCAAGCGCCTGCCGCACGGTGAGTTCATCGAGGTGCACGAGCCGCTCAGCCAGGGCGCGCTGCACACCCTCACGTCGCACGAGCAGTACAAGCCGGCCGAGATCGGCCCGACGGTCGACGAGAACGGCGTCGAGCGCAAGCCGAAGGGCTCGGAGAAGCTCCGCGCCAAGCTCAGCAAGGCGTACTACGGTCCGGAGTCGCAGATTCCGAAGCCGACCGTCGAGGAGTACAAGGAGATCACGAGCGGCCACGGCCACCACTGACCCTCCAGCGTCGCCACACCACGGTCGAAGGGCCCCGTCCGGTCTGCGGACGGGGCCCTTCGCCGTGCCCGGGGGCTGGATAGGGTGGGACCACACTCCCTTTCCACGATGCACACGATCAGGAGCGGCTCATGAGCGCTGTGACCCCCGCTGGAGGCGACATCGCGGCGGGCCGCTCCTGGCCCGCCCTGCTGAACGGGCTGCTGGACGGCCGGGACCTGTCCGTCGACGACACCGCCTGGGCGATGGACCTGATCATGCGCGGCGAGGCGACCGACGTGCAGATCGCCGGGTTCGCGACGGCGCTGCGGGCCAAGGGCGAGACCGTCGACGAGATCTCCGGCTGCGTGCGGTCGATGTACGAGCACGCGCACGTCATCGAGGTGCCCGGGGAGACCGTCGACATCGTCGGCACCGGCGGCGACGGCGCCAAGACCGTCAACATCTCCACCATGTCGGCCATCGTCATCGCCGGCACCGGCGCGAAGGTCGTCAAGCACGGCAGCCGTGCCGCCTCCTCGGCGTCCGGCGCGTCCGACGTGCTGGAGAAGCTCGGGGTCAATCTGGAGCTGACCCCGAAGCGGGTGGCCCAGGTCGCCGGGGAGGCCGGGATCACCTTCTGCTTCGCCGTGAAGTTCCACCCCGCGCTGCGTCACGTGGCGACCGCGCGCGGCCAGCTGGGCGTGCGGACCGTGTTCAACTTCCTCGGGCCGCTGACCAATCCGGCGAAGGTGAAGGCCCAGGCGGTCGGTGTCGCCGACCCCCGGATGGCCCCGATCATCGCGGGGGTGTTCGCCGAGCGCGGCAACTCCTCGCTGGTGTTCCGCGGCGACGACGGCCTGGACGAGCTGACCACGACCTCCACCTCCCGGGTCTGGGTCGTGCGGGACGGCACGGTGACCGAGGAGACCTTCGACCCCCGGGACGTCGGCCTCGAACTGGTGCCGGTCGAGGCGCTGCGCGGCGCCGACGCCTCCTACAACGCCGACGTCGCCCGCCGTCTGCTGGCCGGCGAGCCGGGTCCCGTCCGGGACGCGGTGCTGCTGAACTCGGCGGCGGCCCTGGTGGCCCTGAAGCCCGGCGACGGACCGCTGACCGAGCGGATCCGGGCCGGCATGGAGCAGGCCGCCGAATCCATCGACTCCGGCGCGGCCAGGCGGACCCTGGAGCGCTGGGTGGCCGCCAGCAACGCGTAGGTCCCGGCCCGGGACAGTGACGTCCGTCCCGCGATCCGGACTCGGGTTGCGGGGCGGCGATCACTTCACGTACGTTCCTTCCCAGGTCATGAGTGACAGTCATGAGGCCCCGGCCGACTGTCCGGCAACCCTCCGTCCGTGGCGGGGTGCCCCGGGTGAAGACCAGGTCGTGGACAGCAAGGTTCACGGCAAGCGCGGACCCCTCGCGAAACCAGGGGTCCTGGGTCGTTCGAGGGAGTCTCCCGTGAATCAGCGAATGCGATAGGGCCGCAGAGCCCCGCCTCCGCATCCCCTTTTCCTTTCCGTCCCACGCTCGAGCCGTGCGCGCTCGCGTGGCGATGACCTCTGCCTTCACGGGAGTACCGCCATGTCCGTCTCCGCCGTCGCCGCCGACCAGTCCGTCTGTGCCCCGCTGCCCGTTCTGGGCCGGGATGTCACCGTCCCGCTCGTCACCGGCGGCGAGGTCACCTACGCCGCGCTCGACTACGCCGCCAGTGCGCCCGCGCTCCAGCGGGTCTGGGACGACGTCGCCGCCTACGCCCCGTACTACGGCAGCGTGCACCGCGGCGCCGGGTACCTCTCGCAGCTGTCGACCGACCTGTTCGAGAACGCCCGGAAGACCGTCGCCGAGTTCCTCGGCTGCCGGGACGCCGACCAGGTGGTGTTCACCCGGTCCACCACCGACTCCCTGAACCTGCTCGCCGCCGCCCTCCCGGCCGGCTGCCGGGTCTTCGTCTTCGAGACCGAGCACCACGCCTCGCTGCTGCCCTGGCGGGACGCGGACGTGACCTACCTGGACGCCCCGCGCACCCCGGCCGAGGCCGTCGAGACCCTGGAGCGCGCCCTCGCCGCCCGCGAGCCCTACGGGCCCGCCCTGGTCTGCGTCACCGGCGCCTCCAACGTCACCGGCGAGCTGTGGCCGGTCCGTGAGCTGGCCGCCGCCGCGCACGCGCACGGTGCCCGGATCGTGCTGGACGCCGCCCAGCTCGCCCCGCACCACCCGCTCGACGTCCGTGACCTCGACGTCGACTGGGTCGCCTTCTCCGGGCACAAGCTGTACGCCCCCTTCGGCTCCGGCGTCCTCGCCGGCCGCGCCGACTGGCTGCGCGAGGCCGAGCCGTACCTCGCGGGCGGCGGTGCCAGCCGCAGCGTCAGCCGGCGCGCGGACGGCGGCGTGGACGTGCAGTGGCACGACAGCGCCGCCCGCCACGAGGCCGGGTCGCCCAACGTCATCGGCGCCTACGCCATCGCCTCGGCCTGCAAGGCGCTCACCGAGGCCGGGTTCGACACGCTGGTCGCCCGCGAGGAGTACCTGATCCGCAAGGTCCGCGAAGGGCTCGCCGAGGTGCCCGAGGTCCGGGTCCTGTCCCTCTTCGGCGACGACGCCCCCCGCGTCGGCGTCCTCTCCTTCGTCGTCGACGGCTGGAACAGCTCCCACTTCGCCGCCGCCCTGTCCGCGGAGTACGGCATCGGCGTGCGCGACGGCCTGTTCTGCGCCCACCCGCTGGTGCGCACCCTGCTCGGCAGCGACCCGCAGACGCAGGGCGAGTGCGGCGCCCCCGAGGCGGCTCCGGGGGAGAAGTCCCTCAACGCCATCCGGGTCAGCTTCGGCGCGGGCACCCCGGACGAGCACGTCGAGCGGTTCGTGCACGCCGTCAAGGAGCTGGTGAGCGACGGCGCCCGCTGGAACTACCGCACCGAGGACGGTCGTTGCGTGCCGGACACGTCCGCCGCCGCTGCCTGAGTCTCCCGTACCGGCGCTGTCGTCCGGCCCGGCAGGCGTGCGCCCAGCACGATCATCCGCAGCGCCCGTTCCGTGGCGTCGGTGAGGAGCTCCGCGGCCCGCACCAGCGCCTCCGCCAGGGCCATCGGGGCGGGCAGGATGCCGTGGCAGGCGTCCACTCCCGGCACCTCCTGCGCGCCGTGGCCGAGGGTGCCGGCCAGGGCGAGGACCGGACGGCCGGACAGCTTGGCCCGCCGGGCCACCTCGGCCGGTACCTTGCCGCGCGGTGTCTGGTGGTCCAGGGCGCCCTCGGCGGTGAGCACCAGGTCGGCGCGGGCCAGGCGGGCGTCCAGGTCGAGGTGGTCGAGGAGCACGTCGAAGCGGGGCAGCAGCCGGGCGCCGGCGGCGGCCAGCCCCGCGCCCAGGCCCCCCGAGGCGCCGGTGCCGGGGCCGGTGCGCAGGTCGGTGCCGGTGACGCCGAGGTCGCGGGTGAGGACGCGCGCCCAGTTCTCCAGGCCGGCCGACAGGTGCTCGACCTGCGCGGGCGTCGCCCCTTTCTGCGGGCCGAACACCCGGGCCACGCCCCGCTCCCCGCACAGCACGTTGTACGGGTTGCAGGCGACGAGCAGCTCGGTGTCCTTCAGGCGGGCGTCCAGACCGGACGGGTCGACGCGGGCCAGGCGGGTCAGCTCCCGCCCGCCGGGCGGGAGTTCGAAGCCGTCGGCGTCCAGCAGCCGGGCCCCGAGCGCCTGGAGCGCGCCCGCGCCGCCGTCGGACGTACCCGAGTCGCCGCAGCCGACCAGGACGCGCCGCACCCCGGTGCCGAGCGCGGCGCGGATCAGCTCGCCGACGCCGTACGTCGTCGTGGCGCCCGGGTCGCGCAGGGCGCGGGGGACCAGGGACAGCCCGGCGACCGCGGCCATCTCCACCACCGCCGTGTCCCGGGTGCCGAGCAGCGCGAAATGGGTGCCGAGGACGTCCCCGACCGGGCCGGTGGCGGGGAGCGCGACCAGCCGTCCGCCGGTCGCCGCGGCCAGCGCGACGGCCGTGCCCTCGCCGCCGTCGACCAGCGGGATGCGGTCGATCTCGGCGGCCGGCAGCACCCGGCGGACGCCCGCCGCGATGGCGTCGGCGGCGGCCTGGGCGGACAGGGACTCCTTGAAGCCGCTGGGGGCGACGACGACACGGTTCAGCACGGAGGACTCCTCAACGGGTCACGGGCACGCCGAGCAGCGGCCAGACGGCGGTGGCGAAGAACAGCACGAGCACAGCGGTCAGCGGGGCCAGGACGGCCGACAGCCGCAGCAGGTCCCGCGGGGTGTAGGTGGGGACGCCGGGGACCTCGGCGAAGAGCGCGACCGGCTTGGCGGACGCCGGGAGGGTGTGGCAGAAGCCGGCGGCGGCGGTGGACGCGAGCGCGGCGGCGACGGGATTGACCCCGGCGCCCACGGCCGCGGCGATCACCAGGGGAACCAGGACGGAGGAGCGGGCCGAGCGGGACTGCAGCACCAGGTGGGCCGCCGTGCTCACCGCGACCACGACCCCGAGGAAGACGGCCGGCGCCACCTGGGAGGGCAGCCCCGACACCAGCCACCTCGCGGCACCGGAGTCGGCGAGCGCGACGCCCATCGCCATGGTCGCCGCCATGAACAGCAGCAGCGACCAGGGCACGGTCCCCAGCGCGTCCTTGAGGCGGACGGTGCCCAGCGCGGGGGAGGAGGCGACGACCGCGCCGATCAGCGCCACCACCGCGGGCGGCACGTGGTGCAGCGGCTCGCTGCACCACAGGGCCACCACCGTGGCCAGCAGCAGGGCGCAGCGCTTCTCCGCCTGCGTCCAGGCACCCGTGACGGGGCGCTCGCTGTGCCGCTGTATCTCCTCGGCGGTGATGTGTACCGGGCCGGCGCGGTCCGCCCGCCGAGTGGTCGTCAGCAGCACGGCCTCCGCGGCCAGATGGGAGGAGACCACCGCCGGCGGCAGGCCCAGCAGCAGCCACCGGGTGAAGCCGATCCGCTCCCCGGTCGCCTCCCACAGCACCGACACGGTGATCAGATGCGCGCCCGCGCCGATCAGAGTCGCCACCGCCGACAGCAGGATCACGGTGGGAAACAGCAGCGCCAGCATCACCACCAGTCGCCTCCGGTCGGCGAGCGCCTTGGCGAGGGCGAGGAACACCGGCAGCGCGAGCGCCGCCCGCCCCGAGGTGGCCGGCACCGCGAACGCCGTCACGACCAGGGCGGCCGTCGTCAGGTGGACCAACTGCCTGACCGTGCGCGCCCCGCCGACCAGGAACACCGCAGCCCGCCCCGCGAGCCCGGTCCGGGTCACCGCCGCCGCCAGCACGAAGGCGCAGATCAGCAGCCAGACGGTGTCGTCCCCGAGGGTGCCGAAGAGCGTGTCGCTGCTGATCACGCCGGTCGTGGTCAGCGCCAGCCCGGCGCCCAGCGCGATGTAGGTGTCGTCGATCGGCGTGCCGATCCAGGCGCAGGTGGCCAGCGCGAACACGGCCAGGGTGAGCCGCGCGTCGCCGCCCAGGGCGGGAAAGCCGGCGGGAACCGCCAGCAGTGCGCACAGGGACAGCGCCACGCACAGGGCCGCCGCGAGGCGGAGGTTCGGCATCACGTCATCGAGGGTTCTCCCGCGCGGTGAGCCGTCGATGAGCCGCGCATGAAGGGAACTTCACCGGCCCGGCAGCCGGTACCCCATCCCGCGCACGGTCTCCACCTGGTGCGCCCCGAGCTTCTTGCGCAACGCCCGTACGTACACGTCCACGATGTTGGACCCGGGGTCGAAGTCGTAGCCCCACACGTGCGACAGGATCTGTTCGCGGGACAGCACCTGACCCGGGTGCCGCAGGAACAGCTCCAGCAGCACGAACTCACGGGCCGTCAGGTCGACGGTGCGCTCCCCGGTGCGGGCCCGGCGGCTGCGCAGGTCCAGGCTGAGCGTCCCCGACCTCAGCACCGTCACCTCCGGTGCCCGGGCCGCCGTACGCAGGCGCAGCCGGACCCGGGCGAGCAGCTCCTCGAAGCGGAACGGCTTGGTCATCCAGTCGTCGGCGCCGCCCTCCAGGCCGGCCACCGTGTCCCGTACGGAGTCCCGCGCGGTGAGCACGATCACCGGGGTCGTCACCCGGGACTCGCGCAGCTCGCGCAGGACCGTGAAGCCGTCCCGGCCGGGCAGCCCGATGTCCAGGACGACCAGGTCGAAACGGCCGGTGAGCGCGTGCTCGAAGGCGGCGTCGCCGTCGGTGACGACGGTGGGGGTGAAGCCGTTGGCGCGCAGGCCCTTCTGCACGAAGGACGCGATGCGCTCCTCGTCCTCGACGATGAGGATGCGGTTCATGGGCGTGCCTCTTCCGGACAGTCCAGTGTGAGTACGAAGGTGGCTCCGCCGCCCTCGGTGGTGCGCAGGGCGACCCGGCCGCCGTGGCCCTCGGCGATCGCCCGGACGATCGACAGGCCGAGCCCGGCGCCCGACCCGCGCACCCCGCGCCGGGCCGTGCCGCGCCGGAACCGCTCGAAGATCACCCCGGCGTCCTGCGGCTGGACCCCGGGCCCGGAGTCGGCGACGTACAGCTCGATCCGGGTGCCGTCGGTGCGGGAGCCGATGCGGATGGTCTGGCCGGTGGTGGTGTGCTGCACGGCGTTCTGCGCGAGCTGCACCATGGCCTGTGTGATCCGCTGGGGGTCGAGCCGGGCCGCGCGGTCGGCGACCCCGTCCAGCACCCAGTCCCGGTCGCCGAGGGTGCGGGCCTTGACGTAGACGTCGGCGGTGAGCTCGGCGAGCTGCACCGGCTCGGGGGAGACGAAGTCGGGGCGTTCGGCCCTGGCGAGCAGCAGCAGGTCCTCGACGATGCGGCTCATCCGGTCCAGTTCGTCGGTGACCAGGCGGACGGTCTCCTCGCGCTCGGCCGGATCGTCGCCCATCAGCTCCAGGTGGCCCCGCACGATGGTGATCGGGGTGCGCAGCTCGTGGCCCGCGTCATCGACGAACCGGCGCTGGGCGGCGAAGGCGCGCTCCAGCCGGTCGAGCATGCCGTTGAAGGTCTCCGCCAGGGCCGCCACGTCGTCGTGGCCGTGCACCGGGATGCGCCGGGTCAGGTCCTGCTCGGTGAGCTGGGCGGCCGTCGTGCGCACCAGCCGCACCGGTCTGAGGATCCGGCCGGCGACCACCCAGGCGATGCCCGTGGTCATCAGCAGGGCCACCCCCGAGATGGCGAGCAGGACCCGGAACACCTCGTCCGCGCGGGCCTGCTCCCGTCCGGGGTGGAAGGCGACGACGAACGCGGCCGCCGGCTCGCCGCCGTACCGGGCCACGGTGACCTTGGCCCACCGGATCTCGCCCTCCGGCCGGTCCAGGGTGCCGGTGGAGCCGGACGCGGCGTGGATGCGGCGCCGGGCGTCGGCGTCCCGGTGCAGGGGCAGGGCGACCGGGATCTCGCGCTGCTGGATGATCTGCGTGGGCCTGCCGCCGGCCTCGCCCACCAGGCCGACCAGCTCCTCGTCCAGGTCGGCGTACTGGCGCTCCAGGAAGACCTTCAGCAGCCGCTCCGGGTCGGTGAAGGGGCGGCCGGTCTCCGGGTCGAAGCCCTGCTCCTCGAAGTTGGCGAACTCGCCGGCCTCCTGCGCGAGCAGCTGGTCGATCCGCTGGTCGGTGTCCCGCAGCAGGATCGAGCGGGTCGTCGCGGCCACCGAGGCGAGGGCGACCGCCATCACGAGCAGCAGCCAGAGCAGGATGCGGACCCGGGCCGATATCCGGCGGCGCTCGCGCTCACCCGTCGTCGCCGGCCCCGTCGTCGGTGCCCCGGTCGTCGTCATCGTCGCCATCCGAAGGGCCGTCGGTGACCGGCGGCCGCGTCACCACCTGGTCGCTGGGCGTCGGCTCGGGTGAGGCGGAGGCCGGGTCCGCAGTGGGGGAGCCGCTCTCCAGCTCCACCTCGGCCGGGACCCTGGGCTCCTGCGGACTGTCGGTCAGGGCGAAGCTGGTCGCGGCGATGCCGAGCGGGATCAGGACGACGGCCGCGAGGGCCGCCATCCGGCGGGAGAAGACCATGCCCCGGATTCTGCGCGGGGCAGCCGGCGGCCCCGATGAGTCCCGCGTGAAGAACTCTTCATGAAGGACTCCGCATGGAGGACTCTTCGCAAGGACTCGGAAGCCCTCAGTTGTCGAGCCCGATGGCGAACGCCGCCTCCAGGTCGTGCTGCGAGTACGTACGGAACGCCACGTGCGTGTCCGTGCCCTCCACGCCCGGGATCTTGCTGATCCGGCCGGGGATGACCTCCGCCAGGTCCTCGTGCTGGTTGACCCGCACCATCGCGATCAGGTCGTAGGTGCCGGTGACGGAGAAGACCTCGCTGACGTTCTCCAGCGAGGCGATCTGCTCCGCGATCTCGGGGATCCGGTCCACGCTGGTCTTGATGAGGACGATCGCGCTGATCACGGCTGGTTCTCTCCCTCGGGGGCCGTCGCTGGAACGTCCCCAACTCTAGTCCCACCGCCGAACCGCACCCAGGCGAAGACGAAGCCCAGCCCGAAGCCCACCAGATGCGCGAGGTAGGCCACCCCCGGCCCGTCACCGGCCCGCCCCGCCGCCATCCACTGCAGGGACGCCCAGAACGGCAGCACCACCCAGGCCGGGAAGCGCAGCGGCAGGAAGAACAGGAAGGGCAGGAGGCTGGTCACCCGGGCGCGCGGGAACAGGAAGAGGAACGCGCCGAGGATCGCGGAGATCGCCCCCGAGGCCCCGACCAGGGACTCCTGGGAGTGGGCGTTGGCCGCCGCGTAGCCCAGCAGCGCCAGGTAGCCGCAGCCGAGGTAGAACAGCAGGAACTGCAGCCGCCCCATCCGCGCCTCGGTCATCGCGCCGAAGACGTAGAGGAAGAGCATGTTGCCGAGCAGGTGGACCCAGCTGCCGTGGACGAACAGCGCCGTGGCGGGGGTGAGGGCGGCCCCGGGGGAGTCCTCGAACAGTTCTGCGGGGATCACCCCCCAGCGGCGGAACCAGGCGCGCTGCGCGGCGAGCAGCTCCTCCCCGGTCCCGTGGGCCGGATTGAGCCCCGACGCCGGGCTGACCAGGAACAGCAGGCAGCACAGGATGATCAGCGCGTACGTCACCGGCGCCGTACGCCCCCGCGGGGTGCGGGCCGTGCCGAGCGTCCTGACCTTCCCGAGGGCCGCCGTGCTCCAGTTGCGGATCATGGATACAGAGCATGACGCAACCGGGCACAAGCGCCCATACCGCCTCGCCGCCGTGGACGCGCGGGCGGCGGGTACCCGCCAGGCCGTAGGGTTACGAGCCACACGCACCGGGGAGGCCGGCGCGTCACGGACACTGGATAGAGAGCGAACAGCCACGATGACGGTTCCCCTGCCGACCGACACGACGCGGTGGCGCTGCACCCTCTGCGGCAACCTCACCCGGTTCGACGTGACCCGTGCCTCGAAGGTCGTCGAGTACATGCACCTCGATCTGGCCGGTGAGCCGACGGTCGAGGAGCGCGAGGTGCTCAGTGAGACCATCGAGTCGGTGCGGTGCCGCTGGTGCAACGCCGTGGACCAGGTGGAACTCGTGGACAGGCCGGGCGCCGGTTCCTGACGGGAGCGGGTTCCGCGGGCCGTGGTCCCGTACCGGGATCGCGCACAGGCATGCGCAGGCAGCAGAGGCATTGGGGTGACGGATGGTGGAGACACACGGCGGGGGGCCGGGCGACGGCGCCGCTGAGGTGCTCGACCGCCCGCTGCCCGACGGAGTGCGCCGCAGGGTCGTGCAGATCGTGTCCGACGGCTTCGGCGGACTCACCCTCGGCGAACTGCCCGCACAGCTGAGACAGTACGCCCGCTTCGCCCCCAACCGCCGGGCCAAGTTCGCCGGCAACGCCATGGCCGCCGCCGTGGAGACCGACCTCCTGTTCCGGCAGCGCATCGGCGAGAAGTTCAGAGAGGCCCAGCCGGAGCTGGCCGGCGCCCTCGACTCCGGCTCCCCGCCCCCGGCCGCGGACCCCCTCGACGTGGCGGCCGCGGCCTACGTACTGCGCCCGCACGGCTGGGTGAAGCTGGTGACCGCCGCCGGTGAGGAGGCGCAGCGCGCGGACGCCGAGCGCGCCGACGAGGAGAGTCGCGCGGAGCTGGAGCGGCTGCACGAGGAGCTGGCCCGGGCCCGGGAGCACACCAGGACCGAGACGGAGCGGCTGCGCGGCGAGCTGGACGCGGCGAAGAAGGAGGCCGAGTCGCTGCACCGCAAGCTGCGCTCCGCCCTCAGCGACGTCAAGCGCGGCGAGGCGGCCCTGCGCAAGGTGCGGGACGAGATAGACACCGTCCGCACCGAGGCGCACGCCCAGGTGTCCGCCGCCGAGAGCGAGAGCCGGCGGCTCAAGGCCCGCCTCGGCGAGACGGAGGCAGCACTGGAGGCCAGCCGCAGGGCGGCCCGCGAAGGACGCAGCGTCGAGGACATGCGCGTACGGCTGCTCCTCGACACGCTGCTGGACGCCACGCAGGGGCTGCGCCGGGAGCTCGCGCTGCCCCCGGTGGCGGTGCGGCCCGCCGAGACGGTGGACGCGGTCGAGCCCGGCCGGATGACCCCGAAGGACATCGCCGCCCGCGCCCTGTCCGAGCACGACCCCGCCATCCTCGACCAGTTGCTCGCGCTGCCCCAGGCGCACCTGGTCGTCGACGGCTACAACGTCACCAAGACCGGCTATCCGCAGATGCCGCTGGAGAAGCAGCGGCTGCGGCTGCTCGGCCAGCTCTCCCAGCTCGCCGCACAGACCGGCGCCGAGACGACCTGCGTCTTCGACGGGGCCGAACTGGCCGCGCCGGTGCTCCTGGCACCGCCGCGCGGGGTGCGGGTGCTGTTCTCCAAGGCCGGCGTCACCGCGGACGAGCTGATCCGCCAGCTGGTGCGGGCCGAGCCGCCGGGCCGGCCGGTCATCGTCGTCTCCACCGACCGCGAGGTCGCCGACGGGGTGGCGAAGGCGGGGGCGCGGCCGGTGGCCTCGGTGGTCCTCCTCAAGCGGTTCTCGCGCGGCTGAGCCCTGGGCAGTATGTCCTGGGTGCCGTCCGCCCCAAGCGCAACATACGGACCGCTTGCCCGAATTGAGGGCCACTCGGTGCGACGCGCTGTCAAGGGCGGCTCACCGCACGTGAGTTCACGGCAAAATATGCCTCACCGGTCTCACTATTTTCACTTGAGGATTTGAACTCATCACGACTTGGTCACTAGGGTCTGCCTTCGAACCCGCGATCGGGTGACCCCCCTCCAAGAAGGAGCTCGACTCCGTGGCGTCCCACCGTCGTCCCAAGCAGCCGAGCCGCACGCGTGTGACCGTGCTCACCACCGCAGCGGCAGCCGCAGTCGCACTCAGCTCGCAGGCGGCCAACGCCGCGCCGAGCGAGAAGCCGAGCAAGGACGAGGTCAAGGCCAAGGTCGACAAGCTCTACGAAGAGGCGGAGCAGGCCACCGAGAAGTACAACGGGGCCAAGGAGAAGCAGGAGAAGCTCCAGAAGGAGATCTCCACCATCCAGGACAACGTCGCCCGCGGCCAGGAGGAGCTCAACGAGCTGCGCGACGGCCTCGGTTCGATGGCCAGCGCCCAGTACCGCTCCGGCGGCATCGACCCCTCCCTCCAGCTCTTCCTGTCCGCCGACCCGGACGACTACCTGGACAAGGCCTCCACGCTCGACCAGCTCAGCGGTCAGCAGGTCGAGGCCCTCAAGAAGATCCAGGAGAAGCAGCGCGACCTCGCCCAGCAGCGCGCCGAGGCCTCCAAGAAGCTCAAGGACCTCTCGGCCACCCGCACCGAACTGGGCAAGAAGAAGAAGGAAGTCCAGGGCAAGCTCTCCTCGGCCCAGAAGCTGCTCAACACGCTCACCGCCGCGGAGAAGGCCGCCCTCACCGCCGAGCAGGACCGCGCCACCCGCAGCAGCGAGCGCCAGGCCCTGACCGGCTCCACGGCGTCCGCCTCCGGCCGCGCCGGCGCGGCGTTCTCCGCCGCCCAGAGCAAGATCGGCACCCCGTACGTCTACGGCGCCACCGGCCCGTCCTCCTTCGACTGCTCGGGCCTCACCTCCTGGGCCTACGCCCAGGCCGGCGTCGGCATACCCCGCACCTCGGAGGCCCAGGCCAACTACGGCACGCGCATCTCCTCGATGAGCGACCTCCAGGTCGGCGACCTCGTGTTCTTCTTCAACGACCTGCACCACGTGGGCCTCTACGCCGGCAACGGCCAGGTCCTGCACGCGCCGCGCACCGGCACGGTCGTCCGCTACGAGTCGATGGACACCATCGGCGGCCCCTTCATGTGGGGCGTCCGCGTCTGATCCCCGTTCCGGGAACAGCCGAAAACATCCTGGCCGTGCCGCCCGTTCGAGGGAATCACGGCACGACGTTCTGAGCGTCCGCCCCGCCGGTGACCTGCGTCAGCGGTGGGGCGTCGTGTCGCGCACCCTCCTCAGGTCGTTGGTCGCCGCCCCGCCGCGGGGCTACTGTCTGCCGCGTTTCCCGTCCGCCAGCGGAAGGAGTGCGGCTTCCCGTGGGGTTCCATCGCCGCCTTGCACCGTCCGGGTTCGATCGCGGCGCCACCGCCGCCATCGGCCTTCTCTCCGTCGCCACCGCCGTCCTGGGCGCCGTACCGGCGGCCGTGGCCGCGCCGCGCGACGACACACGTGCCGAGGTGGACCGCCTCCACACGGAGGCGGAGCAGGCGACCGAGGCCTACAACAAGGCCGACGAGCGCACCGACGCCCTGCGCGAGCAGGTCGATGCCGCGCAGGACGAGATCGCCCGCAAGCAGGAGCGGATCAACACCATGCGGGACGGGCTCGGCTCGCTCGCGGGAGCCCAGTACCGCTCGGGCGGCGTCGACCCGTCCCTCGTCCTGCTGCTCTCTGCCGACCCGGACGACTACCTGGACAAGGCCTCCGTGCTCGACCGGATCACCACCCGCCAGGCCGGTGAACTCCGGGAACTCCGGGGCGCCATGCGCGAACTCTCCCAGGACCGCGCCGAGGCCGGGCGCAAGCTCGCCGAGCTGGAGAAGGGCCGCAAGGCAGTCGCCGCCCACAAGAAGACCGTCGAGCGCAAGCTCGCCGAGGCCCGGCGGCTGCTCGGCACCCTCCCGGCCGGCGAACGCGACGCCTACGGCCGCGCCTCCCGCTCCGGCCGTGCCGACCTGCCCGCCCTCGCCGGCGCCGAAGCCGCCTCCGGCCGGTCGGCGGCCGCCTTCGCCGCCGCTCGCTCCGCGCTCGGCAGGCCCTACGTCTGGGGCGCCAACGGCCCCTCCGGCTTCGACTGCTCGGGCCTGACCCAGTGGGCGTACGCCCAGGCCGGCGTCGGCCTGCCGCGCACCTCGCAGGCGCAGCGGTACGCGGGCCGGCAGATCCCGCTCGCCGAGGCACGGCCCGGCGACCTGGTCGCCTACCGGGACGACGCCAGCCACATCGGCATGTACGCCGGCAACGGCCAGGTGATCCACGCCCCCTACCCCGGCGCCCCGGTGCGCTACGACCCGGTCGGCATGATGCCGGTCTCCTCGGTCACCAGGGTCTGACCTCCCCGAACCCCGGCCGCCGCGGCCCGGCGCCCGTACGATCGGAGAGGTGGCTGGTCGAAGGCGGGTGTCGGGTTCCTCGGTGGTGGCGCTGTGCCTGCTGCTGGTCTCCCTCGTGGGCTGCGGCGGCCGGACCGCCGCCGACCCCGTCCGGGCCGAGGTGCAGCGGGTCCTGGACCGGCGCGCGGCGGCCGTCCTGGCCCACGACCGGACCGCCTGGGCCCGCACCGGCACCGGGTCCGGCTTCGGCAACCTGAGCGCGGTGCCGCTGGCCGCCTGGTCGTACCGCGTGACCGGCCTGCACCGCACCGGCGACACCGCCACCGCCGACGTCGACCTCAGCTACCGCGTCGAGGGCTACGACCGGGGCGCCGTCACGACCGCCCGCACCGTGCGGCTGAGCCGGGAGGAGGACGGACGGTGGTCCGTCGACTCCGACCGGCCCGCGAAGCGGTCCGGCCAGCAGCCGTGGGACCAGGGCCCGGTACGGGTGGTGCGGGGCGAGCACAGCCTCGTCCTCGGCGTCGGGCAGTCCACCGGAGCGCTGCGCGGCTACGCGGAGCTGGCCGACCGGGCGGTGCCGGCCGTGTCCGACGCCTGGGACGGCGACTGGGCCCGCCGCATCGTCGTACTGGTGCCCCAGTCGCTGGAGGGGATGGCGGGGCTGCTCGGCTCGCCCGCGTCCTCCTACCGGGGCATCGCCGCGGTCACCACCGGCGAGACGGGCGGCCGGGAGCAGGCGCCCGCCGACCGGATCATCGTCAACCCCGACGCGTACGGGCTGCTCGGCACCCTCGGCAAACAGGTCGTGCTCACCCACGAGACCACCCACGTCGCCACGCGCGTCCACACCACCGCCGCCACACCGCTGTGGCTGTCCGAGGGCTACGCCGACTGGGTCGGCTACCGCGCCGACGGACGCGAGCCCTCCCAGGCCGCCTCCGAACTGACCCGCGCGGTGTCCGAGGGCCGGGTGCCCGCCGGGCTGCCCACGGACGAGGACTTCGGCTTCACCGGCGAGGCGGACGAACTCGCCCGGGCCTACGAGGGCGGCTGGCTGGCCTGCCGGATGATCGCCGACCGGTGGGGCGAGGCCCGGCTGGACGCCTTCTACCGGGCCGTGGGCGCCCACGACGGGCGCGCGGGCGCCGTCGAGGACGCGCTGCGGGACGTGCTCGGCACGACCCTGGACGAGTTCACGGCGCGGTGGCGGGAGTACCTGCGCGAGCAGCTCGGCTGAGCGGGGCACGGCCGCCGGGCGGTCAGCGCGGTACCGGTGCCTGGTCGGCGCGGGCCGGGCGCGGCGGCACAGGGGCGCTGCCGCGGCGCGGCACCGTGTCGCGCCACAGGGCGCGGGCCGCGACGAGCGCGGCGGCCACCAGCAGGCCGTTGCGGACGAACAGCAGCGTGACCCCGAGCGGGTCGCTCGCCACCACATGGCCGAACCAGACCGGGAACTCCAGCACCGTCACCGGGGCCGCCGCCAGCACCAGCGCCACCGGCACCCGCATCCGGCCGGCCCGGAAGCACCCGCACACCGCCCCGACGCCGATCAGCCACACCATGTACTGGGGGCTGATGACCCGGCTGGTGACGGTGAACATCAGCACCGCCACGAAGGCCGCGTCCGCCGCCGTGTGCGCCTCGAACCGGGACGCCGCCACCCGCCACAGCAGCAGCCAGCCGAACGCCGTCCCGGTCAGCGCCAGCGCGACCGTGCTCACCGTCTCCACGTGCGGGCCGAGGAACTCCACGGAGCCGTAGTTGAGGAGCACCTGCCCGTCCCAGCCGGCGTGCCGGGCGACATGGAAGACCAGCGAGCCCAGCGACTCCACCTCGGTGCCCCGGTCGCGCTGGAACGTCAGGAAGGCGAACGCCCCCGGCATCGCCACCGCGAACAGCGCCGCCAGCGCGGCGCCGGTCAGCGCCGCGGCGACCCAGGCCGCGCGCCGGCGGATCCCCACGAGGACCAGCACCGGCCACACCTTCAGCAGCGCCCCGAGCGCAGCCAGCGCACCGGCCGCCCGCGGATGCCGGCCCGCCGCGAGCAGCGCGGCCACCGCGACGGCGGTGACCATCACGTCGTAGCGGGCGTACACCGTCGGCCCGAGCAGCGGCACCCCCACCACCCACACCCAGGCACCCAGCGCCGATCTGCCGGCGCCGCCGCCCCCGCACCGCAGCAGGACCAGGACGACCAGGTCGGCCGCGCAGGCCAGGACGAAGAAGGCGGCCGGGTAGGCGAGGAAGGGCAGCAAGCCAGGGGAGAGGACCGGGAGGGCGGCGGCGGGCGGGTACTGCCAGGTGACGTCGTCCGACGGAAACGTTCCGCTGGACAGGACGTCGTACCAGCCCCGGTAGATGACCGACACGTCGCTGGTGACGTCCGGGCCCGGGAAGATCCACACCTTGAACACGAACAGCAGCAGCGTCAGCCGCGTCGCGGCCCAGGCGGTGAGCAGCCCGGCCGTGGGCAGCCACGCCGGGAACCGCCAGGCCGGGGACCGCCCCGTGTCCGTCGTCTCCACGTCACTCCGCCCGTCCTGCGCCCGTCCCGTGTCCGTTCGCGCCTGTTCTGCCGGTCCGGCCATGATGTCCCGAACGTCTGTGTGTGGGCCACCGGCACGGCCGGGACCCGCCCCGGACGGCCGGTTCGGTAGGGTCGACGGCGATGCGCAAGACCCTGATCGTGACGAACGACTTCCCGCCCCGCCCGGGCGGCATCCAGGCCTTCCTGCACAACATGGCGCTGCGCCTGGACCCCGAGCGGCTGGTCGTCTACGCCTCCACCTGGAAGCGGAGCCGGGAGGGCATCGAGGCCACCGCCGCCTTCGACGCCGAGCAGCCCTTCACCGTCGTACGCGACCGTACGACGATGCTGCTGCCCACGCCGGGCGCGACCCGGCGGGCGGTCGGGCTGCTGCGCGAGCACGGGTGCACGTCGGTGTGGTTCGGGGCGGCGGCGCCCCTCGGGCTGATGGCGCCCGCACTCCGCAAGGCCGGCGCCGAGCGGATCGTCGCCACGACCCACGGGCACGAGGCCGGCTGGGCCCAGCTGCCCGCCGCCCGGCAACTGCTGCGCCGGATCGGGGAGTCGACGGACACGATCACCTACCTCGGCGAGTACACGCGCTCGCGGATCGCGGGCGCGCTCACACCGCGGGCCGCCGCGCGGATGGTGCAGTTGCCGCCGGGCGTGGACGAGAAGACCTTCCACCCGGACAGCGGCGGTGACGAGGTGCGGGCCCGGCTCGGGCTGACCGACCGGCCCGTCGTGGTGTGCGTCTCGCGGCTGGTGCCGCGCAAGGGCCAGGACACGCTGATCCGGGCGATGCCGCGCGTCCTCGCCGCCGAGCCGGACGCCGTCCTGCTGATAGTCGGCGGCGGCCCCTACGAGAAGGACCTGCGCCGCCTCGCCCAGGACACCGGCGTCGCCGCCTCCGTCCGCTTCACCGGCGCCGTGCCGTGGGCCGAGCTGCCCGCGCACTACGGCGCCGGGGACGTCTTCGCCATGCCGTGCCGCACCCGGCGGGGCGGGCTGGACGTGGAGGGGCTCGGCATCGTCTACCTGGAGGCCTCCGCGACCGGCCTGCCCGTCGTCGCCGGCGACTCCGGCGGCGCCCCGGACGCGGTACTCGACGGCGAGACGGGCTGGGTCGTACGCGGCGGCGACGCCGCCCAGACGGCCGACCGCGTCACCACCCTCCTCGCCGACCCGGAGCTACGCCGCCGGATGGGCGAGCGGGGCCGCTCCTGGGTCGAGGAGAAGTGGCGCTGGGACCTGCTGGCGGAGCACTTGAAAAGGCTCCTGTAGGGCAGCGCCGCAAGGGGCGCGGGGCTGTGACA
Source organism: Streptomyces flaveolus (assembly GCF_014648815.1). GTDB lineage: Bacteria > Actinomycetota > Actinomycetes > Streptomycetales > Streptomycetaceae > Streptomyces > Streptomyces flaveolus. The sequence goes on from NZ_BMRV01000001.1 coordinate 465,264, forward strand.
TTGTGCGGCTCCGCCGCGTGGGCGCGACCAGCCACGGCGACGGGGAGCCGCCGACGAACCGGCCCGGCACCCCGGATGGCGCCGCTACTTCGCGTACAGCGCCTCGATCTCGTCCGCGTAGTCCCTCGCCACCAGGTTCCGCTTCAGCTTCAGCGACGGAGTCAAGTGCCCCGACTCCTCGGAGAACTGCGCACCGAGCACCCGGAACTTCCGCACCGACTCCGCCTTCGACACCGCCGCGTTGCCGTCGTCGACCGCCGACTGGATCGCGGCGAGCAGATCCGGGTCCTCCCGCAGCGACGCCGCCGTCGAACCGGCCGGCTTGCCGTGGTCCGCGCACCAGCGGCCGAGGAACTCCTCGTCCACGGTGACCAGCGCCCCCACGAACGGCCGCCCGTCGCCGACCACCATGCACTCCGCGACCAGCGCGTGCGCCCGGATGCGGTCCTCGATCACGGCCGGGGCGACGTTCTTGCCGCCGGCGGTGACGATGATCTCCTTCTTGCGGCCGGTGATGCGCAGGTAGCCGTCCTCGTCGAGGGTGCCGATGTCCCCGGTGTGGAACCAGCCGTCGGCCAGCGCCTCCGCGGTCGCCCCCGGGTTGTTCCAGTACTCCTTGAACAGGTGCTCGCCGTGCAGCAGCACCTCGCCGTCGTCGGCGATGCGCACCACCGAGCCGGGCAGCGGCTGGCCGACCGTGCCGATCTTCTGCCGGTCCCACGGGTTGAAGGCGGTGGCCGCGCAGGACTCGGTCAGGCCGTAGCCCTCCAGCACCGTGAAGCCGATGCCGCGGAAGAAGTGGCCGAGCCGCTCGCCGAGGGGCGCGCCACCGGAGATGGCGTACTCGCCGCGCCCGCCGAGGACCGTGCGGAGCTTGCTGTAGACGAGCTTGTCGAAGACCTTGTGCTTGATCTTCAGGCCGACGGACGGGCCCGACGGGGTGTCCAGGGCCTTGCTGTACGCGATCGCCGTGTCGGCGGCCTTGTCGAAGATCTTGCCCTTGCCGTCGGCCTGCGCCTTGGCGCGCGCCGAGTTGTAGACCTTCTCGAAGACGCGCGGCACGCCCAGGATCAGCGTGGGCCGGAACGCGGCCAGTTCGTCGGTGAGGTTCTTGATGTCCGGGACGCAGCCCAGCTTGATCGGCGCGATCATCGGTGCGACCTGCACGAGGCGGCCGAAGACGTGGGCGAGCGGGAGGAACAGCAGGACGGAGCACTCGCCCGTGCGGAACAGGGGACGCAGGCGCTCGACGACGTTGCCGCACTCGGCGAAGAAGCTGCGGTGGGTGAGCACGCAGCCCTTGGGGCGGCCGGTGGTGCCCGAGGTGTAGACGATGGTCGCCGGGTCGTCGGCCTTCGCGATCGAGCTGCGCTCCTCGACCGCCTCGTCCGTGACGTCCCCGCCGAGACGCCCCAGCTCCTCCACGGCCCCGGCGTCGATCTGCCAGACGTTCTTGAGGGCGGGCAGTTGCTCGCGGACCGACTCCACGGCGGCGGCGTGCCCGGCCGACTCGACGACGCACGCCGTGGCGCCCGAGTCGCTGAGGATCCACTGCACCTGCTCCGGCGAACTGGTCTCGTACACCGGCACGGTGATGGCGCCCGCGCTCCAGATCGCGAAGTCCAGCAGGGTCCACTCGTAGCGCGTACGGGACATCAGGCCGACCCGGTCGCCCGGCTGGACACCGGAGGCGATGAGGCCCTTGGCGGCGGCGTGCACCTCGGCGAGGAAGGCACGGGCGCTCACGTCCTGCCAGGCGCCGCCCACCTTGCGGGCGATGACGGCGACGTCGGGGTGCTGCGCGGCGTTTCTGCGGACGATGTCGGTCAGATTTCCGTCCGCAGGGACCTCGTACAAAGCCGGAAGGCTGAACTCGCGCAAGACTGCTGCTCCTCATAGGGCGCCGGCGCCACGACGTTGTGTGATGCGACGGTGCGGTCCAAGGCTCGGGCAAGTGCTCGAGGAGAAACATGCGGAATTCACATGTTGAAATCCTGAGCACGACTGGACTGCCCGGACGTTACCCGCCGGTATGGCGTCTCCGACAGGGGGTCCCCGCGAGATGTTCGCTGCGTCACACGGATGGGGTTTCCTTGGCGCAGAGTAGTCGACGCCTTGACCGACCAGCCAGTAACCGCAGGTCCGGCCGCCACTGTTCACGCATGCCGCACAGACTTACGCTTGATCGCCATGGCACCCACACCTGCCGGTAACACGACGACGCGCGTCCATGTGGTGAGCGACGTGCACGGCAACGCACGCGACCTGGCCAGGGCCGGCGAAGGCGCCGACGCCCTGATCTGTCTGGGGGACCTGGTCCTCTTCCTCGACTACGCCGACCACTCGCGCGGCATCTTCCCCGACCTGTTCGGCAAGGACAACGCCGACCGCATCGTCGAGCTGCGCACCGCCCGCCGCTTCGCCGAGGCGCGGGAGCTGGGGGCCCGGCTGTGGGCGGGCGTCGGCGACGACCGGGCACGGCTGATCGAGCGGGCCGTGCGCGGGCAGTACGCCGAGCTGTTCGCCGCCTTCCCCACCCCGACGTACGCCACCTACGGCAACGTCGACATGCCGCCGCTGTGGCCGGAGTACGCCGGGCCGGGCACGACCGTGCTGGACGGGGAGCGCGTCGAGATCGGCGGCCGGGTCTTCGGCTTCGTCGGCGGCGGCCTGCGCACCCCGATGCGCACGCCGTACGAGATCAGCGACGAGGAGTACGCCGCGAAGATCGAGGCCGTCGGCGAGGTGGACGTGCTGTGCACGCACATCCCGCCGGAGGTGCCGGAACTCGTCTACGACACGGTGGCGCGGCGCTTCGAGCGGGGCAGCCGCGCGCTGCTGGACGCGATCCGGCGGACCCGGCCGCGCTACGCCCTGTTCGGGCACGTGCACCAGCCGCTGGTACGGCGCATGCGGATCGGGGCGACCGAGTGCGTGAACGTCGGCCACTTCGCCTCGACGGGGAAGCCGTGGGCGCTGGAGTGGTGAGCCCGCGCGGCCGGACTGTCGCAGGCAGGTGGTGACATCCGCTTTGCCCGTGCGCGATAGCCTTCACGCGGCACACACGTGCGCGCTCCGGCGCACGACGACCCGCAGTACCGGCCCGCATCTGGAGGAGCCACGGCGATGGCGGAACACACCAGCTCGAGCATCACGATCGAGGCGCCACCGGCCGACGTCATGGAGGTGATCGCCGACTTCGCCCGCTACCCGGACTGGACCGGTGAGGTGAAGGAGGCGCAGGTCCTCGCGAGCGACGCGCAGGGGCGTGCCGAGCAGGTCCGGCTCGTCATGGACGCCGGGGCGATCAAGGACGACCAGACGCTGGCGTACACCTGGACGGGTGCGCACGAGGTGTCCTGGACGCTGGTCAAGTCCCAGATGCTGCGCTCGCTCGACGGTTCCTACCTGCTCCGGCCGGCGGGCACGGGCACGGAGGTCACGTACCGGCTCACGGTCGACGTCAAGATCCCGATGCTCGGCATGATCAAGCGCAAGGCCGAGAAGGTCATCATCGACCGGGCGCTGGCGGGCCTCAAGAAGCGCGTGGAGTCGGCCCCGAAGTAACCGGTCCCGCACCGAGCCGGCGCCGGCCGCCGCGGACCTCCCGCGACGGCGCGGCGGCGCGGGGCGCATCCGCCCCGCGTGCTGCCCGTCCACCAGCGACTCGGGGCCTTCGGCCCGTACGGCGGCGCACGCGGCGGGATGCGCCGAGAACGCCTGACCGTCCGGCAGTCTGCCTCCGCGTCCCGGCGGCTGCCGCGCCGCGGAACAGGGGCCTCGGCCGGTTCCCCGTGCCGTGGCCACCGGCGGCGGCACGCCGGTGCCGGGGCGGCGCACGGCGAGTGCCGCCCCGCGTGGGCGGCGCGGCAGGTCGACGCGGTCGCCCGGCGCGGGCGCGAAGGTAGCGTTCAGCCTCATGCGCACCATCCTGATCACGGGCCCGGGCGGCAGCGGGCGTACGACCGTGGCGGCCGCCACCGCGCTCGCCGCCGCCCGTGCCGGCACCCGCACCCTTCTGCTCGGCGCCGACCGCGACGACACCCTCGGCGCCGCGCTCGGGGTGCGCACCGGCCCGGAGCCGGCCACCGTCGAACCCGGCCTCACGGTCCGGCGGCCCGACGCCGCCGACGGTTTCCGCGACGGCCTCGCCGCCCTCCAGGACCGTGCCGCCTCCGCCCTCGACCTGCTCGGCGCCGCCCGCCTCGACGCGGAGGAGCTCACCCCCCTGCCCGGCGCCGACGAACTCGCGCTGCTGCGCGCCGTGCGCGACGCCGCCCTCGCCGAGGCCCACGAACTCCTCGTCGTCGACCTCCCGCCCGCCCCGCGCGCCCTCGCCCTGCTCGCCCTCCCCGAGGAACTGCGCCGTTACCTGCGCCGCCTGCTCCCACCCGAGCGGCAGGCCGCCCGCGCCCTGCGGCCCGTCCTCGGCCGGCTCGCCGGCGTCCCCATGCCCGCCGAGTCGCTGTACGAGGCCGCCGCCCGCTGGGACCTGGAGCTGGCCGCCACCGAGGCCGTCCTCGCCGACCGGCACACCGTCGTACGGCTCGTCGCCGAGCCCGGCCCCGCCGGTGCGGACGCCCTCCGCACCGCCCGCCTCGGCCTCGCCCTGCGCGGCATGCGCACCGACCTGCTGGTCGCCAACCGCCTCCTGCCCGAGGACGCCCCCGCGGACAGCTGGCTCGCCGGCCCCCTCGCCCAGCAGCGCAAGGCACTGGACGAGTGGCAGGCGGCGTACGACCTCCGCACCGTCGCCCACCTGGGACGCGACCCGCGAGGCGTGGACGACCTGGCCGCCCTCGACGCGCCGGGCGTCAACCCGGACGTCACCCCGGTCGAGTGGCCGGTCTCCGACCGGCTGGCCGACGACGGCGTCCTCGTCTGGCACATCCCGCTGCCCGGCGCCATACGCGACGATCTCGACCTCGTCCGCCGCGGTGACGAACTCGTCGTCACCGCCGGTCCGTTCCGCCGGATCGTGCCGCTGCCGTCCGCACTGCGCCGCTGCACCGTCGACGGGGCCGCCCTGCGGGACGGCACCCTCGCCGTCCGGTTCGCGCCGGACGCCCGGCTGTGGCCGCGGGGACGCTGATCCCGCCCCGCCCGTTCGGGTAACGTCGTAAGGACGAACCGTAGTCAGGAGTCCGTCATGAGCGAAGATCTCCCCCCGTCCGAGGCGGCTCGCCACGACGAGGCCGACGCGGTCGGGCCGGCCGGACCGGCCGACGAGGTGCGGGCGGCCGACGCCGACGCCTGGGCGACGGCGTGCGCCGAGGACCTGGAGGCCGAGAAGGCCCGCCGCCGCGCCGAGTACGGGGCACAGCCGGGCTCGGCCGCCGAGGAACTGCGCAGGCTCGTCGACACGGTGGCGGAGAAGCTGTCCGGCCTCCAGTCCCCGCTGCTCGGCCAGGTCGCCGGACCGGCCGCCCAGCAGGTGGTCCGGCAGGTCGTCCAGCAGGCCAAGGCCGCCGTCGAACCGGTCATCGAACGCAATCCGGATGTTTTCGACCACCTCGCGGCCGCCGGCGGTGAACTCCTCGCCGCCTACCGCTCCGCCGTCCAGAACCAGGAGCGCCGCTGGACCACCGGGACGACCGGCGCCAACGACCCCCGTGACCTGGACGAACCCCGCGACGACGGCGACGAGGGCACCGGCCCCGGCCAACGTATCGACTTGGACTGAGGCCCCCCTCGGGTACGGTTGGCCGTAGCGGGGCTCGACCGAAACTGAGGGATTCATGGGACTCACCATCGGCGTCGACATCGGCGGCACGAAGATCGCGGCCGGCGTGGTCGACGAGGAAGGCAACATCCTCTCGACCTTCAAGGTGCCGACCCCCACCACGCCCGAGGCCATCGTGGACGCCATCGCCTCGGCGGTGGAGGGCGCACGCGCGGGACACGAGATCGTCGGCGTGGGCATCGGCGCCGCCGGGTACGTCAACCGCCAGCGCTCCGAGGTCTACTTCGCGCCGAACATCGACTGGCGCAACGAGCCGCTCAAGGAGAAGGTCGAGGCCCGCGTCGGCCTCCCGGTCGTCGTGGAGAACGACGCCAACGCCGCGGCCTGGGGCGAGTACAAGTTCGGCGCGGGCAAGGGCCACCGCAACGTCATCTGCATCACCCTCGGCACCGGCCTCGGCGGCGGCATCATCATCGGCAACAAGCTGCGCCGCGGTCACTTCGGCGTGGCCGCCGAGTTCGGCCACATCCGCATGGTGCCGGACGGCCTGCTGTGCGGCTGCGGCTCGCAGGGCTGCTGGGAGCAGTACGCCTCCGGCCGCGCCCTCGTGCGCTACGCCAAGCAGCGCGCCAACGCCACCCCGGAGCGCGCCGAGGTGCTCCTCGCGCTGGGCGACGGCACCCCCGACGGCATCGAGGGCAAGCACATCTCGGTCGCCGCGCGGCAGGGTTGCCCGGTCGCCGTCGACTCCTACCGCGAGCTGGCCCGCTGGGCCGGTGCCGGCCTCGCCGACCTGGCCTCGCTCTTCGACCCGTCCGCCTTCATCGTCGGCGGCGGCCTCTCCGACGAGGGCGACCTGGTCCTCGACCCGATCCGCAAGTCGTACAAGCGCTGGCTGGTCGGCGGCAACTGGCGCCCGGTCGCCGACGTGATCGCAGCCCAGCTCGGCAACAAGGCCGGCCTGGTGGGCGCGGCCGACCTGGCGAGGGAACCCGACCCGATCATGTAGACACCGGCGCCCGGACGTCCTTGAAGGGGCGCGAGGCGGAGTCCGTTCGGGGCTCCGCCCCGCGGGCGCGACAGGCCACGACGAACCGGCAGTCGCCCACGATCCTCGCGCCCCGGCCGGCGGGCGTACTGTGATCCACATGGAGCCGCTCCCCAACTCCCGCACCGAACCCGACGGTTCCGCCGTCATCCGGGTCCTCAGCTACAACATCCGCTCGATGCGTGACGACACCGACGCCCTCGCCCGTGTCATCGCCGCCTGCGCCCCCGACCTCGTCCTCCTCCAGGAGGCCCCCCGCTTCTTCCGCTGGCGCAAGAAGCTCGTCCGGCTCGCCGCGGCCTCCGGGCTGGTGCTCCTGTCCGGGGGCGCCACGGCCGCCGGACCGGCGCTGCTGTGCTCCCTGCGGGCCACCGTGGAGCGCACCGAGGACGTGCTGCTCCCGCTCACCCCCGGCCTGCACCGCCGGGGTTTCGCCACCGCCGTGGTCCGCTTCGGCGGGGCCCGTCTCGGTGTCGTGAGCTGTCATCTGTCGCTGCAGAAGGACGAGCGGTACACGCAGGCCGGCCTGCTCCTCGACCGGGTCGCCGGTATGGGCGTGGAGCACGTCGTGGCGGGCGGCGACCTGAACGAACGCCCCGGCGGGCGCGTCTTCCGGCGGCTCGGCGACGGGCTGCGGGACTGCTGGACGGCCGCGCCCTGGGGCGGCGAGTACACCTCCACCCCCACCGACCCGCATCAGCGCATCGACGCGGTCTTCGCGACCGAGGGCATCGAGGTGCTGGGCTGCGGGGTGCCGGCGGGGCTCCCCGGCGTGGCCGAGGACGACCTGAGGGCGGCCACGGACCATCTCCCGGTCCTGACCGCCCTCCGCGTGCCCGCGGCCTGAGCCCCTTCAGCGCCCCGGGCTGCCGCCGGCCTCAGACCACCGCGCCCCGCCCCGGGTCGTCGTCGTCCTCGTCGCCCGTCCGCATCCGCATGACCAGCGTGGCGAAGCCGCCGAGGAAGCCGCCGATGCTCAGGGTCGTCAGCCACCAGGTCATGTCCCAGCCGAGCACCACCGCCAGCAGGAGCAGCACCGGACCGCCGAGCACACCCAGCCAGGCGAACTTCGCCGTGGTGTCGCCCTCGGGCAGCGGCGGCGGCTCGGGCGGCACGAAGTGGCCCTCGTCCTCCTCGCCGAGATCGTCGTCGGCGGGCTCGGCCAGGCTGTGGTCACGCGGACCGACACCCGGGGCGAAGGCGACCGAGCTGCCCAGCGGACGGGCCGAGGCCGGCCGCTCCGGCTCGGGCTTGTCGTCGTTCGTCTCCGGCTCCAGCAGGGCCAGGTCCTCCACCGACTTGAACGGCTTTGCCCCCGGGGGGTCCGGCGGCTCCTCCCCGTACCCGGCGACGATCGCCGCCCAGGCCGCGGCCTCGTCGAAGGGCACGGCCTGCTCCTCCGGCGCGCGCTCCTCCCCGGGGCCCGGCCCCTCGCGGCCCTCCCGCTCGACGTCCCGCTCGCGGTCCCGTTCCACGTTCCGCACCTCCTCCCGCTCTCCCCGCTCCTCCCGGTCCTCGCGGTCGGAGTCGTGCTCAGCCACCTGCGGTCGTCCCTTCCTCACCGAGACCGTGCTCCGGCTCCTTGACGGAACCGGGCGCGAGCCGGCCGATGAACGCGATGCTCTCCGCGAAGATCCGGTCCGCGTCGTGGTCCAACGTCGCCACGTGGTAACTCTGTTCCAGCAGCACCTCCGTCACGTCCGTCGACGACACCCGGCCGAGGATGCGCGCCGAGTCGGCGGGCGGCACCACATGGTCCTGCGGGCTGCGCAGCAACAGCAGCGGCTGCGTCACCTGCGGCAGGTCGCCGTCGGCGAGGCGGAAGAACGTCCGCAGCGAGTGGGCCGCGTGCAGCGGCACCTTGTCGTACCCCAGCTCCGTGCTGAGCGGCTTGGCGATGTCGCTGGCGATGCCCCTGGTCGCGGGGAGCAGGTGCCGCAGCACCGGAAGGGCGTGCTGGGCCACCCCGTGCATCCGGTTCGCCGGGTTGACGACCACGACGCCCGACACCGCGTCGCCGTGCTTCGCGGCGAGCCGCAGCGCCAGGGCCCCGCCCATCGACAGGCCGGCCACGAACACGCGCTCACAGCGCTCCCGCAGGGCCCGCAGCTCGCGGTCCACCTCCGCGTACCAGTCCTGCCAGCCGGTGACCTGCATGTCCTCCCAGCGCGTGCCGTGCCCGGGCAGCAGCGGCAGCGCGACCGTCAGATCGCGCTCCGCGAGGTACCGGGCCCACGGGCGCAAGGACTGCGGGGAACCGGTGAAACCGTGGCAGAGGAGGACGCCGACCTCCCCGCCCTCGTGGCGGAACGGCTCGGCTCCGGGCAGGACCGGCACGTCTCGGTCTCCTGTCGTGAGGGGGCCGGCGAAGCCGGACCGTCGGGTGCGATAGACGCGTGTGCGGTACTTGCGGGTACTTCACCGTACGCGACCGCACTGACACCGACCAGGGCCGTCGGGGCCATGGACGGTGCTCCGGGATAGGGTCTGAGCCACAGACACAGGAGGCACTCGGTTGTTGTACGGCGCGATGAAGGTCACCGTCGGGGGTTCGCTGAAGCTCGCCTTCCGGCCCTGGGTGGAAGGCCTGGAGCACATCCCGGCCGACGGCCCCGCCATTCTGGCGAGCAACCACCTGTCGTTCTCCGACTCGTTCTTCCTGCCGGCCGTCCTCGACCGCAAGGTGACCTTCATCGCCAAGGCCGAGTACTTCAACACGCCCGGGGTCAAGGGCCGGCTGACCGCCGCGTTCTTCAAGGGCGTCGGCCAGCTCCCCGTGGACCGCTCCGGCGCGCGCGGCGCGGGCGAGGCCGCCATCAAGAGCGGCATAGAGGTCCTGGAACGCGGCGAGCTCTTCGGCATCTACCCCGAGGGCACGCGGTCCCCGGACGGCAGGCTGTACCGGGGCAAGCCCGGCGGTCTGGCGCGCGTGGCGCTCGCCACCGGCGCCCCGGTCATCCCGGTCGCCATGATCGACACCGAGAAGATCCAGCCGCCCGGCAAGGTGGTGCCGAAGCTGATGCGCCCCGGCATCCGCATCGGCAAGCCCCTGGACTTCACCCGCTACCAGGGCATGGAGCACGACCGCTTCGTGCTCCGCGCGGTGACCGACGAGGTCATGTACGAGATCATGAAGCTCTCCGGCCAGGAGTACGTCGACATGTACGCGACCGCCATGAAGCGGCAGCTCGCGGAGGCGGCGAAGGCCGAGAAGGAGGCGGGCAAGGCGGCGAAGGCCGCGCTCGCCCGGGCGGAGAGGGAACAGACCGCGAAGGAGAAGGCGGCCGAGCGGGACGGCGCCGCCGAGCAGGGGACCGAGCCCTAGCCGGGCCGGGGCCGGGGGTGGGGGACATGGCCAGGCGCGAGAGAGTCATGAGGATGTCGGTCGAGCAGCCGCTGTGGCGTGCGCTCGCCGGCTACCGCGTGCTCACCGTGCTGTACGCGATCGGCTTCTTCTGCACCGCCTGGTCCGGCTTCGCCCGCCCCTGGCTCGCCGTCGCCTACTACGCCGTCCTCTTCGTCTGGACCCTGGCGACGCTGCCCAAGGTCTCGGGCGCGGTCAGCTGCACCAAGGGCTTTCTCGCCGCCGACCTCACGGTCGCGCTCACCGGCATCCTGCTCACCCCGTTCGCCGACGCGCACGAGCGGGTCATGGACGGCGGGCCGACCCTGCCGTCGATATGGACCGCCGGTTCCGTGCTGGCCTTCGCCATCAAGGGCGGCTGGCGCTGGGCGGCCGTCGCCTCCACCCTCGTCGCCGCGGCCAACCTCGTCGAACGCGGCCACCCCGCCCGCGACACCGTCCACAACGTGATCCTCGTCTGGGTCGCCTCCATCGCCATCGGCTACGTCGTCGAGGTCGCCCGCGCCTCCGAGCGCACCCTCGCCCGCGCGCTGGAGATCGAGGCGGCGACCAGGGAGCGGGAGCGACTCGCCCGGGACATCCACGACAGCGTCCTCCAGGTCCTCGCGATGGTGCAGCGGCGCGGCGCCGTCATCGGCGGTGAGGCGGCCGAGCTGGGCCGCATGGCCGGCGAGCAGGAGGTCGCGCTGCGCACCCTGGTCTCCGGCGGGCTGGTCCCCGTCTCCCGGGTGTCGGAGGACACCGCCGAGGGTGCCGTCGTACGGGCGGTGGAGGAACCGGAGGACGACGCCCCGGAAGGCCCCGTCGACCTGCGCGCGCTGCTCGCCCCGTACGCCGGGGCGCGCGTGAACCTCGCCGAGCCCGGCGCCCCGGTGCCGCTGGCCCCGGCCGCGGCACGGGAGCTCGCCGCCGCCGTGGGGGCCGCCCTGGACAACGTCCGCCGGCACGTCGGCGAGGACGCGCGCGCGTGGATCCTCGTCGAGGACGAGCCGGACGAGGTGATCGTCACCGTCCGCGACGAGGGACCCGGCATCCCCGAGGGACGGCTCGCCGAGGCCGAGGGCGAGGGGCGGCTCGGCGTCGCCCTCTCCATCCGGGGCCGGCTGCGCGACCTCGGCGGCACGGCCGAGCTGATCTCGGTGCCCGGACAGGGCACGGAGGTCGAACTCAGGGCGCCGAAGGCGCCGAGCACATCCATGGACACCGGCAGTACCGCACGGGGGAAGGCAGACCGATGACCGAGCGACAGGAACCGATCAAGGTGATGGTGGTCGACGACCACCCGATGTGGCGGGACGCCGTGGCCCGGGACCTCGCGGAGTCCGGCTTCGAGGTGGTCGCCACCGCCGGCGACGGCGACCAGGCGGTGCGCCGCGCCCGGGCCGCCGCGCCCGACGTCCTCGTGCTCGACCTCAACCTGCCCGGCAAGCCCGGCGTCCAGGTCTGCAAGGAGGTCGTCGGAGCCGACCCGAAGCTGCGCGTCCTCGTGCTGTCCGCGAGCGGGGAGCACGCCGACGTGCTGGAGGCGGTGAAGTCCGGCGCGACCGGCTACCTGCTGAAGTCGGCCTCCACCGAGGAGCTGCAGGACGCGGTGCGCCGTACGGCGGTCGGCGACCCCGTGTTCACCCCGGGTCTGGCCGGACTGGTCCTCGGCGAGTACCGCCGACTCGCCTCCGAACCGGCCCCCGCCCCCGAGACCGGCGAGCCCGGGGCGCCCCGGCTCACCGACCGCGAGACCGAGGTGCTGCGCCTGGTCGCCAAGGGCCTGAGCTACAAGCAGATCGCGGAACGCCTCGTCATCTCCCACCGCACCGTGCAGAACCACGTCCAGAACACCCTCGGCAAGCTCCAGCTGCACAATCGGGTGGAACTCGTGCGGTACGCGATAGAACGGGGTCTGGACGACGCCTGACCCCGCGCGGGACAGTGACCCCAACCACCCGCCGTGGCAAAGGGGTTGTGCGATGAAGGTCGGAGTACTGACCGGAGGCGGCGACTGCCCCGGGCTCAACGCCGTCATCCGGGCCGTCGTCCGCAAGGGCGTGCAGGAGTACGGCTACGAGTTCACCGGCTTCCGGGACGGCTGGCGCGGACCCCTCCAGGGCGACACCGTCCGCCTCGACATCCCGGCCGTCCGCGGCATCCTGCCCCGCGGCGGCACCGTCCTCGGCTCCTCGCGCACCAACCCGTTCCAGCACGAGCACGGCATCCGGCGCATCAAGGAGAACCTCGCGAAGCTCGGCGTCGAGGCGCTCATCACCATCGGCGGCGAGGACACCCTGGGCGTCGCCGCCCGCCTCTCGGACGAGTACGGCGTGCCCTGCGTCGGCGTCCCCAAGACGATCGACAACGACCTGTCGGCCACCGACTACACCTTCGGCTTCGACACGGCCGTCGGCATCGCCACCGAGGCCATCGACCGGCTGCACACCACCGCCGAGTCCCACATGCGCGTCCTGGTCGTGGAGGTCATGGGCCGGCACGCCGGCTGGATCGCCCTCCACTCGGGCCTGGCCGGCGGCGCCAACGTCATCCTCATCCCCGAGCAGGCCTTCGACACCGAGCAGGTGTGCGCCTGGGTCACCTCCCGGTTCCGGGCGTCGTACGCCCCGATCGTGGTCGTCGCCGAGGGCGCGATGCCGAGGGACGGCGACATGGTGCTCAAGGACCGGTCGCTGGACTCCTACGGGCACGTCCGGCTGTCCGGGGTGGGCGAGTGGCTGGCCAAGGAGATCGAGAAACGCACCGGCAACGAGGCCCGGACGACCGTCCTCGGGCACATCCAGCGCGGCGGCACGCCCAGCGCCTTCGACCGCTGGCTGGCGACCCGCTTCGGACTGCACGCCGTCGACTGCGTCCACGACGGCGACTTCGGCACCATGGTGGCCCTGCGCGGCACCGACATCGTCCGCGTCCCGATCGCCGAGGCCACGGCCCGGCTCAAGACGGTCGACCCGAAGCTCTACGAGGAGGTCGGGGTCTTCTTCGGCTGACCGGCGGCCGCGGGCCCGGCGCCGTATATTCGGCCCGGAGTCCAGCGGAACGGGAGCGGTCATGGAGATCCTGGCGTTCGGCGTCCAGGCCGACGAGAAGCCCCTGATCGAGGAGGCCTTCCTCGGCCACCACGACATCCACTGCCTGGACGTCTTCCTCACCGAGGACACCGCCCCCATCGCGGCCGGCCACGAGATCGTCTCCACGTCCGTCAACGCCGACCTCGGCGGGCCCGTCCTGGAGATCCTCGCGGCCGGCGGCACCCGGATGGTCGCCCAGCGCTCCACCGGCTTCAACAACGTCGACCTCGACACGGCCGAGCGGCTCGGCATGACCGTCGCCCGGGTCTCGTCCTACTCGCCGCACTCGGTCGCCGAGTTCGCCTGGACCCTCGCCATGGCCGTCAACCGCCGCATCGTGCGGGCCGCCACCCGCACCCGCGACTTCGACTTCCGCCTGCACGGACTGATGGGCCGCGACCTGCACGGCCGCACCGCCGGCGTGCTCGGCACCGGCAAGATCGGCGAGGCCTTCACCCGCATCGCCCACGGCTTCGGCATGCGGCTGCTCGGCTGGGACGTCGCCGAGAACCCCGCCTGCCTGGAGCTGGGCATGCGCTACGTCCCCAAGGACGAGCTGCTCGCCGAGTCCGACCTGGTCAGCCTGCACGTCCCGCTGATGGCCGAGACCCAGCACCTGATCGACGCGAACGCCCTGAAGGCGATGAAGGACGACGCGATCCTGGTCAACTCCAGCCGGGGCGGCCTCATCGACACCGCGGCCCTGGTCGGCGAGCTGCGCGCGGGCCGCTTCACCGGCGTCGGCCTGGACGTGTACGAGGCGGAGGCGGGCCTGTTCTTCCTCGACAAGTCCCTGGAGGCCATCGCCGACGACACCCTGGCCCGCCTCGTCACCTTCCCGAACGTCCTGGTCACCTCCCACCAGGCGTACTACACCGAGGACGCCGTCCGGCAGATCGTCGACGCCACGGTGGGCAACGTCCTCGACTACCGGGCCGGCCGACGCTCGGAGAACGTGCTCGTGCCGCGCAGCTGACCGGCCAGCTCCCGCACGATCGCCGCGCCGTCCAGCGTCAGCACCGACTCCGGATGGAACTGCACGCCGGCGAAGCCCGGACCCCGCAGCGCGTGCACCTCGTGCGCGGCACTCCGGCTCACCTCCACCCCGTGCGCGGCCAGCCCGGCGGCCGCCGCGTCGTCGCAGCGGGCCGTGAAGCTGTTGTAGAAGCCGACGGTCTCCCGCCGCCCGAACAGGTCGATCTCCGTCTGCGCCCCCTGGTACGGCACCTCCTTGCGGACGATGGCCAGGCCCAGCTCGGCCGCGATCAGCTCGTGTCCCAGGCAGACCCCGAGGACGCCGTGCCGGTTGTCCCGGAGCACGTCGGCGGTGAGCGCGCGCAGGAAGCGCATCTTGGGATCGGCGGGGTCGGACGGGTCACCGGGGCCGGGCCCCAGCACCACCGGGCCGTCGTGCCCGAGCACCGCCTCGCGCAGCCCCGGCTCGTCGTACCGGCGGACGGTGACGCCGAGCCCGGCCGAGCGCAGCACGTGCGCGAGCATCGCGGTGAAGGTGTCCTCCGCGTCGACGACGAGGGCCTGCCCCGTGAGCGCGTCCGACGGCTCCTGCATCCGCAGCCAGAACGGCGCCAGCGAGGCCCGGCGCCCGTCCAGCGCCGCCCGCACCCGGGGGTCGTCGGCCAGCTTCGGCCGCCCGGCCTCCGCACGCGGCCGGGCGGGACGCACCCCGAGCGCCGCCAGCACCCCGGCCGCCTTGGCATGCGTCTCCGCCACCTCGCCCGCCGGGTCCGAGCCCCGCACCAGCGTGGCGCCGACCGGCACCCGCAGCCGCCCGTCGGCGTCGATGTCGGCGGTACGGATGAGGATGGGGGAGTCGAGGGTCTGGGCATCGCCGGAATCCCGGCCGAGCAGCGCCAGCGCACCCGCGTAGTAGCCGCGCCCCCCGACCTCGTGCCGCTCGATGACCCGGCAGGCGTTCTGCACCGGCGAGCCGGTGACCGTCGCCGCGAACATCGTCTCCCGCAGCACCTCCCGTACGTCCAGCGAGGAACGGCCGCGCAGCTCGTACTCGGTGTGCGCGAGGTGCGCCATCTCCTTCAGCCGGGGTCCGACGACGACACCGCCCATGTCACCGACGGTGCACATCATCTTGAGCTCCTCGTCGACCACCATCGACAGCTCCTCGATCTCCTTGCCGTCGGCGAGGAAGTCCAGCAGGTGCTCGGGGGTCGGCCCCTCGGCGGGATAGCGGTACGTCCCGCTGATCGGGTTCATGACCACGGTGCCGCCGGACATCCGCACGTGCACCTCGGGGCTGGCGCCCACCAGCGTCCGCTCCCCGGTGTGCACCACGAAGGTCCAGTACGCGCCCCGCTCGCCCTCCAGCAGCCGCCGGAACAAGGCCAGCGCGTCGGCCCGTCCGAACCCGGGAATGTGCCCCTCGTACGTCCGCCGGATCACGAAGTTGGCGCCCTCGCCCCGCCCGATCTCCTCGTCCAGCACTCGTCCGACGATCCGCGCGTACTCCTCGTCGTCCACGTCGAAGCCGCCGTCCTCGACGCGGACGTCGTGCGCGGGCAGCTGCTCCAGGGCCCGGGCGAGCGGGATGTCGTACCGCTCCTCGGGGGTCAGCACCAGCAGGGGGGTGCCGTCGTCGCGCACGTCGAAGCCGCGCTCGCGGATCTGCCGGAAGGGCACCAGCGCCAGCCCCTCGTCGGGCAGAGCGGCGAGCCGGTCGTGTTCCGCCACCGGGCCGAGCAGCAGCTCCACGGTGTCGGGCGCGTGGCCGGGGGTACGGCGGCGGAGCAGGGCGAACGGGCGGTCGCCGGCGGTCAGGGCGCGCAGGTCGAACTGTGGCATGGGTCCGTGTCCTTCTCGTTCTCTCGGCGAGAGGAACGGCCCTGGTCGCGAAAACACCGAAGGCCGCCTCTCGGGCGGCCTTCGCGAAGTCTTGCGTACGCGCAGTCAGTGGGCCGCCGGAGGAGCGGTCCACCACCAGTTCTGGGTCGAGTGCGCGAACATAGGGCGCAGCGTACCCCACCGCGGTCCGTCCGCAGGGTGTTCCGCGTGTCTCACTCCCTGGGCACGGGGCGGGAGCGGCCATCCGACCCCGTAGTGTTGAGGCCGTGACCGTGAACGCTAAGACCAGCGCGAGCGCTGGCAACACCTGGCGAGACCTGCCCGCGGCGCAGCAGCCCGAGTACCCCGACACCGAGGCTCTGCGCGCAGTGATCGCGGACCTCGAGTCGTATCCGCCGCTCGTCTTCGCGGGCGAGTGCGACCAGCTGCGCGCCCGGATGGCGGCCGTCGCCAAGGGAGAGGCGTTCCTCCTCCAGGGCGGCGACTGCGCCGAGGCCTTCGACGCGGTGTCCGCGGACCACATCCGCAACAAGCTCAAGACCCTGCTCCAGATGGGCGCCGTGCTCACGTACGCCGCCTCCGTGCCCGTGGTGAAGGTCGGCCGGATCGCCGGCCAGTACTCCAAGCCGCGCTCCAAGCCGACCGAGACCCGCGACGGCGTCACCCTGCCGACCTACCGCGGCGACTCCGTCAACGGCTTCGATTTCACCGAAGAGGCCCGGATCCCGGACCCCGAGCGGCTCAAGCGCATGTACCACGCTTCGGCGTCCACGCTGAACCTGGTGCGCGCCTTCACCACCGGCGGCTACGCCGACCTGCGCCAGGTGCACGCCTGGAACCAGGACTTCGTGAAGTCGTCCCCGTCCGGCCAGCGCTACGAGCAGCTCGCCCGGGAGATCGACAGCGCGCTGAACTTCATGCGGGCCTGCGGCACGGACCCGGAGGAGTTCAAGACCGTCGAGTTCTACTCGTCGCACGAGGCGCTGCTGCTCGACTACGAGTCGGCGCTCACCCGCGTCGACTCCCGCACCGGGCAGCTGTACGACGTCTCCGGGCACATGGTGTGGATCGGTGAGCGCACCCGGCAGCTGGACCACGCGCACATCGAGTTCGCCTCGCGCATCCGCAACCCGATCGGCATCAAGCTCGGCCCGAGCACCACGGCCGAGGAGGCGCTGCAGTACATCGAGCGCCTGGACCCGGAGCGCGAGCCCGGCCGGCTGACGTTCATCGTCCGGATGGGCGCGGACAAGATCCGCGACAAGCTCCCGGAGCTGGTGGAGAAGGTCACCGCCTCCGGTGCCACCGTCGCCTGGATCACCGACCCGATGCACGGCAACACCTACGAGGCGGCCTCCGGCCACAAGACCCGCCGCTTCGACGACGTGCTCGACGAGGTCAAGGGCTTCTTCGAGGTGCACAAGTCGCTCGGCACCCACCCGGGCGGCATCCACGTCGAGCTCACCGGTGACGACGTCACCGAGTGCGTGGGCGGCGGCGACGAGATCTTCGTCGACGACCTGCACCAGCGCTACGAGACGGCCTGCGACCCGCGCCTGAACCGCAGCCAGTCGCTCGACCTGGCGTTCCTGGTGGCGGAGATGTACCGGGACCAGTGACGGTCCGCCCCTGACCGGGCGGCGGGACCACGGAATGGGGCGCGGGTCACACACGATCCGCGCCCCCTCCACTTTTGCCGTCCCCGAGTGATGGGTAAGGTTAGGTTTGCCTCACCGATCAGCGGGCCCTCCGGTCGTCTTCGGTACGGCACGACCTTGTACTCCGCTCGGGAGGTGAACCGCGTGTTCGTCTGCAGCTGCTTCGGTGTCACCGAGGCACAGGTGAAGAGCCACGCGGAAGCCGGCGCCTGCACGCCCCGGCAGATCGCCTCCGCCTGCAAGGCCGGCACCGACTGCGGCGGCTGCGTACGGCGCATCCAGGCACTGCTCGGCCGCGGCGCCTGCCCCCGCCGACAGCTCGCCGACCAGGGTGAACCGGTCCTCTCCGAGCTGCCCGAGGCCGCCTAGACCAGCTTCGGTCCCGAGGGGTCCGGCTGGGACTGCTCGATGACCGTCGACAGGTAGAGCGACTCGCCCAGCTTGTCGATCAGCTCCAGCTGGGTGTCCAGGTAGTCGATGTGGTGCTCCTCGTCGGCGAGGATCGCCTCGAAGATGTTGGCCGACGTGATGTCGTTCTTGGTCCGCATCACCTCGACGCCCCGGCGCAGCCGGTCGATGGCCTCGACCTCGATCTCCCGGTCGGCCTGGAACATCTCCGTCACGCTCTGGCCCACCCGCACGTGGAAGAGGCGCTGGTAGTTCGGCAGGCCGTCGAGGAGCAGGATGCGGTCGGTGAGCAGCTCGGCGTGGCGCATCTCGTCGAAGGACTCGGCGCGCGTGTACGTCGCGAGCTTGGTCCAGCCTTTGTGGTCCTGCAGCTTCGAGTGCAGGAAGTACTGGTTGATCGCGGTGAGCTCGGCGGTCAGCTGCTCGTTGAGGAACTCGATGACCTCGGGGTCGCCCTGCATCGCGTAAGGCTCCTTCCACGCGGGAACTGGCGGGTTGCGCCGCATGATTGCACCGGCATCGAAGATCGTCCAGTAAGTCTTGACTTAGTAAGTACGTACGTGCTTAGTCAGGTTTGCCCCTTTTGGTCAGATGTAAAGGGGGCGTGTCAGGGGCATCGGTCCGGGTCTGTCAGGATGGAGGCATGGGTCAGCCGGTGGAACACGGGTCGGGAGAGGGCGGTTCGGGAGAGGCGCCGCGGTTCGAGCTTCCGCCGGGACAGCGGCTCCAGCGCGGCTGGCCGGTCACGCACTACGGGCCGGTCCCCAAGTTCCGGCCCGAGCGGTGGGAGTTCCGGGTCTTCGGCTCCACCGCCGACGGCGACAAGCACTGCTGGACCCACGAGGAGTTCACCGCACTGCCGTACACCACGGTCGTGGCCGATCTGCACTGCGTGACGAAGTTCAGCATGCTCGGCTCCGAGTGGGGCGGCGTCCCGGCCCGCACGATCCTCGAGATCGCCCCGCCCGGGCCCGCCGTGACCCATGTGATGGTCTGGGCGGAGTACGGGTTCAGCTCCAACCTCCGGCTGTCCGACTTCGCCGCCGAACGCACCCTCTTCGCCACCCACAAGGACGGTGAGCTGCTGACCGCCGAGCACGGCTTCCCGCTCCGCCTGGTCGTCCCCCACCTGTACGCCTGGAAGGGCCCGAAGTGGGTCCGCGGCATCGAGTACATGACCGCCGACCGCCGCGGCTTCTGGGAGGAGCGCGGCTACCACAACATCGGCGACCCGTGGCGGGAGCAGCGCTACTCCTACCAGGAGGAGCCCGGGGACGGTCCCGAGCTCTGAACCGCGGCCGGTGCGGGCGTCAGCCGTCGCGCAGCTTCTTCAGCCGCTCCACGTCCGCGGCGTGCCCCTCCTTGCCGCCCGGCGTCTCGATCACCAGCGGCACGCCCTCGGTGGCGGGGTGCGTCATCAGCGCCCGGAACGGGTCCTCGCCGATGTGACCGGCGCCGATGTTCTCGTGCCGGTCCTTGTGCGCGCCCGCCACGTCCTTGGAGTCGTTGGCGTGGATCAGCTTCAGCCGGCCCTCGCCGACCGTGTCCACCAGCAGGTCCAGGGTCTGGTGCATGCCCGCCGGGCCGGTCAGGTCGTGCCCGGCCGCGAAGATGTGGCAGGTGTCCAGGCAGACGCCCAGCTTCGGGTGGGCGTCCAGCGCCTCGAAGTACGGTCCGAAGTCCCAGGTCCGCGAGCACAGGGAGGCGCCCTGGCCGGCGGTCGACTCCAGCAGCAGGTACGGGTCGTCGTCGTGGGTCAGCTCGTCCAGCAGCGGCAGCATGAACTCCCGCACCTGCTTCAGCGCCACCGAACGGTCCCGGCCGCCGGTCGCGCTGCCGGTGTGCACGACCACCCCGAGCGCCCCGATCTCGCGCCCGCGCCGCAGTGAGTGCCGCAGCGACTCGACCGACCGCTCCACCGTCGCCTCGGTGTGCGAACCGAAGTTGATCAGGTACGGCGCGTGCACGTACGCCGGGACCGACTCGGTGGCGCAGGCCTCCCGGAACGCCTCGTCCTGCTTCGGGTTGCCGGCCGGGGTGGCCCAGCCGCGCGGGTTGGCGACGAAGACCTGTACGGCCTCCGCCCGCAGGTCACGGGCGTAGGACAGGCCCACGGAGTGCAGGCCGCCGGCCACGGGCACGTGACCGCCGACGGGGTTGCGCGGGAGGGCGGACTGTTGACTGTTCACCCATTCAGGGTGTCATGACCGGTCCCGCGCCCGGACCGTGAGAGCCGTCACCTGATGGTGATCTCGATGGTCGACCCCTTGGGCGCCGTGTCCCCGCCCTCGACGGACTGCTCCTTCACGGTGTCGCCGAACAGCCCGAGCAGCCCGCGGTCCTCCTTGACGTCGAACCCGGCGTCCTCCAGCTTCCGCTTGGCGTCGTCCACGCTGTCGCCGGTCACGTCCGGGACCTCGATCATCTCGGGTCCCTTGGACACCGTCAGCGTCACCGTGTCGCCCTCGGCGGCGCGGCTGCCCGCGTCCGGCGTCTGCCGGGCGACCTGGCCCTTGTCGTACTCGGAGGTGACCTGCTCGGTGGCGACCTTCACCGCCAGACCGGCGTCCGTCAGCTCCGCCCTCGCGTCCGCCAGGTCGTCACCGGTGACGTCGGGCACGTCGATCGGACGGCCCTTGCTGACGACGAGGGCGACGGCGGAGCCCGCGCGCACCTCGGTGCCCGTCTTCGGGTCCGTGGAGATCACGAAGCCCCTGGGGACGTCCTGGCTGAACGCCCGGGTCACCATGCCCGGCTCCAGCCCCTCGTCCTTGAGCACGCTCCGCGCCCGGTCCAGCTTGTAGCCCTGCACGTCGGGCAGCTTCACGGTGTCGGGGCCGTCGGAGATCGTGAACGACACCGAGTCGTTCTTGCGGATCCGGGTGCCGACCCCGGGGTCGGTGCTGATGACGGTGCCCCGCTCGACCGTGTCGCTGTAGGCGTGCCGGACCGTGCCGACGTCCAGACCGGCCTCCTCCAGCCGGTCCTCGGCCTGCGCCTCGGTCTTCGACAGCAGCGGCGGCACCTTGGTGAACTGGCCGGAGTTGATGTACCAGACGCCCGTGCCGACGCCGAGGACCAGCAGCACGGCGACCACGATCGCCAGGGGCCCCCGCCCGACCTGCGGGCGGCGGCGCCGGGGCGGCAGCGGCGGGGGAGCCGTGAACCGGCTGGTGCGGTGGATCCCGTCCGCCGGGGCCTCGCCGCCGGGGAGGACGTCCTCGTCCTCGTTCACCGGCAGCGGCCGGGATGGGGGTCCCCCCGCGCGAGCGAAGCCGAGCGTGGGGGACGTCAGCGCGCGCGGGATCACGCTCGTGCGGTCCTCGGCGTTGTCGTGGTCCGCGGCGAGGGCCTGCGGCGGCACGGCGTCCAGCTGCTCGGCGCTCAGCGCCGCACGCGCCTCACGGGCCTGCGCCAGCAGCGCCACGGCGTCGTGCGGACGGACCTCCGGGGTGCGCGCGGTCGCCGACGCGACCAGCTCGTCCAGCGCGAACGCCATCCCCGGGACGGCGGCCGACGGCGGCGGCACGTCCTCGTGGAGGTGCTTGTAGAGGATCTGGGCGGGGGAGTCCCCGTCGTGCGGCTTGCCGCCGGTCAGCATCTCGTACAGGACGACACCGCACGCGTACACGTCGACCCGCGGATCGGCGGTGCCGTGCTCGATCTGCTCGGGCGCCAGGTAGGAGACCGTGCCCAGGACCGACCCGGTGGTGCTGGTGACCGTGTCCACGGCCCGCACCAGCCCGAAGTCGGCGACCTTGACCCGGCCGTCGTCCCCTATCAGCACGTTCTCCGGCTTCATGTCCCGGTGCACGAAACCGGCCCGGTGCGCTGCGCCCAGCGCGGCCAGCACCGGCTCCAGGATGTCCAGCGCGGCCCGCGGCTGCAGCGCCCCGCGCTCGCGCAGCACGTCGCGCAGGGTGCAGCCGGCGATGTACTCCATCGCCAGATAGACGTACGCCCCCTCGGCGCCCTGGTCGAAGACCTGGACGACGTTGGGGTGGTCGAGCCGGGCCACCGACTTGGCCTCGCGGATGAACCGCTCGACGAAGGTGGCGTCGGTGGCGAGCGTCGGGTGCATCACCTTCAGCGCGAGCACGCGGTCCAGGCGGGTGTCCACGGCCCGGTAGACCGTGGCCATCCCGCCGACCGCGATCCGCGCGTCGACGCGGTACCGGCCGTCGAGCACCTGCCCGACCAGAGGGTCCTGAAGGGTCGTGTCCACGCAGGCGAGTGTACGAGCAGGCACGGACACCCGGCGGGCGTCCATCCTCATCACGGCGGTACTGAAGCGCACCTGTGACGCTTCCCACGGACCGGACGCCGCCGACGGCGCTCGGCCCCCACGGGAGAGGTCCGCCTCGTGTCCGACTGGAAGCGGGTGGGAGAACGAGCGACAGCACGGGCTCACTGAAAAGCGGGCCGCTCCGGATCCAGTACCGCCAAGCCCTCCGCAGGAGACGACGCCTCCGCGAAATGCCGCCGCGGAATCCGCCCCGCCCGGCGGGCCAGCCGCCCCGCCTCCACGGCGGAGCGCATGGCGGCCGCCATCAGAACCGGCTCCTGCGCCCGCGTCACCGCCGAGGCGAGCATCACCCCCGCACACCCCAGCTCCATCGCCAGCGCCACATCCGACGCCGTACCGGCGCCCGCGTCCAGGATCACCGGCACGCGCGCGTGCTCCACGATCAGCTGGAAGTTGTGCGGGTTGCGGATGCCGAGCCCGGACCCGATCGGCGACCCGAGCGGCATGATCGCCGCGCACCCGACGTCCTCCAGCTTCCGGGCGAGGACCGGGTCGTCGTTCGTGTACGGCAGCACCGTGAAGCCGTCGTCCACCAGCGTCTCCGCCGCGTCCAGCAGCTCGACCGGGTCCGGCAGCAGGGTGCGCTCGTCGGCGATGACCTCCAGCTTGACCAGGTCCGTGCCGAGGGCCTCGCGGGCCAGGCGGGCGGTGAGGACGGCCTCCCCGGCGGTGAAGCAGCCGGCCGTGTTCGGCAGCACCCGGATGCCGAGCTTCTCCAGGACCGACAGCACGGACCCGTGCACGGACGGGTTCACCCGGCGCATCGCGACGGTCGTCAGCTCCGTGCCGGACGCCACCAGCGCGTGCTCGAGCACGTCCAGGCTGGGCGCGCCGCCGGTGCCCATGATCAGGCGGGACGAGTAGGCCGTACCGCCGAGGACGAAGGGATCGTCGGCCATGGGTCAGCCTCCTTGGACGGCGGTGAGGACTTCGACGCGGTCGCCGTCGGACAGGGCGGTGGCGGACCACTGCGTGCGCGGGACGACGGTCTCGTTCAGGGCGGCGGCCACTCCTGACGGCGCCGCGGTGAGCGTGCCCACCAGGGCGTCCAGGGCCGTGCCGGGAGCCACCTCGCGCGGCTCCCCGTTGACGGAGATGTTCATACGGCCTGCTCCGTGAGGACGGTGTGCTCGGCGAGGACAGCGGCGCCGAAGCGCCGGGGAGTGAAGGGGCGGCCCTCCTCCGGGAGTTCCCCGGTGGTCAGGACGTGCGCCATGACGTCGCCGGTGACCGGGGTCAGCAGCACGCCGTTGCGGTAGTGCCCGGTGGCCAGCAGCAGCCCCTCCAGCCCGGTCGGGCCGAGCAGCGGGGCGTTGTCCGGGGAGCCGGGACGCAGGCCCGAGCGGGTCTCCGTGAGGGGCAGCTCGGTGATGCCGGGGACCAGTTCGTGGGCGTCGCGCAGCAGCTCGTAGACGCCGCCCGCGGTCACCGTCGTGTCCCAGCCCTGCTCCTCGCTGGTGGCGCCGACGACCAGCTCGCCGCTCTCCCGGGGCACCAGGTAGAGGGGGTTGCCGCGCACCACGGCACGCACCGTCCGGCTCAGCAGCGGCGCGTGCGCGCGCGGCATGGTCAGGCGCAGCACCTGCCCCTTCACCGGCCGCACCGGCGGCACCACGGCGTCCGGCACGCCCGCGAGGCGCCCGCTCAGGCTGCCCCCGGCCAGCACCACCTGCCCGGCCCCCAGGACCGTGCCGTCGGCCGTGACGACGCCGGTCGCCCGGTCCCCGGCGACGGCGAGCCGGTCGGCCCACACCCGGTGGAACACCACGCCCGCGCGCTCGCAGGCGGCCACCAGCGCGCCGGCCAGGCGCCGGGGGTCGATCTGATGGTCGCCGTCCACCCGCAGCCCCCCGCGCACGCCCGGCGCGAGCATCGGCTCCAGGCGCCGGCACTCGCGCCCCGACAGCCACTCGGACTCCAGGCCCGAGCGTTCCTGGAGCGCGTGCAGTTCCCGCAGGTGGGCACGGTCGTCGGCGTCCAGCGCGACGGCCAGCGTGCCGCAGCGGCGGTAACCGAGGTCGTGGCCCGTGAGGTCGGTCAGCTCGGCGGCGAACTCCGGGTAGCGGCGGGCCGAGGCGAGGTTCAGCGCGAGCAGCGTCTGCTCGCCGTAGTGCAGTTCCGTGACGGCGGCCAGCATCCCGGCCGCCACCTGGGCGGCCCCGCCACCCGGTTCGGGATCCACGAGGGCCGTGGCGAGCCCGCGCTGCGCGGACCGCCAGGCCGTGACCAGGCCGATGATCCCGCCGCCCACGACGAGGACGTCC
Source organism: Streptomyces flaveolus (assembly GCF_014648815.1). Classification (GTDB taxonomy): domain Bacteria; phylum Actinomycetota; class Actinomycetes; order Streptomycetales; family Streptomycetaceae; genus Streptomyces; species Streptomyces flaveolus. The sequence goes on from NZ_BMRV01000001.1 coordinate 489,886, forward strand.
TGCGTGCGGGGTGGTACAAACGGTGCGATCGATGGGGACGACATGGGCGTCCAGCCCCTCCCTTCGCCGGCATGACCCGGATCAGGTTCGTACGGTCGGAGGCCGCCAGCCTCCCTCTCAGCCCGGTGCGTCCGGGCTCCCGCGAGTGCTTTACGTTGGCCACCCTAGCCCGCAGCGCGCCGAACTCGTAAGGGAGCCTCCACCGTGGCCCGTTCGCTCGACGGTCTCGTCCTCGCCCCGGTCACCGACCAGGCCCCCGGCCAGGTGGGGACCCGCACCCGGTTCACCTACCACGAGCAGGACGGCGAGGTCTGGGCCGAGTACGCGGGCGGCGACGTGGTCCGCGGCCGGCTGGTGGGCACCCGCGCGGGCGACCGGCTCGACTTCCGGTACGTGCAGCTCAGGACCGACGGCAGCACCTCGTCGGGGCACTGCGTGTCGACGGTCGTCGACCTGCCCGACGGGCGGGTGCGCCTGGAGGAGACCTGGGAGTGGGAGTCGCGGCAGGGCAGCGGGACGAGCGTTGTGGAAGAGATCACCGCGCACGAGGACTGACCGGCGATTTGCCGGGTGTCTAAGGTGATCAGGTGAACGAGCAGACGCAGGAGCGGGGAGCGGACGCGGAGCGACGCGTGGTCGTCGTCGGTGCGGGCATGGCGGGCGTGCAGACCGCGGTCGCCCTGCGCGAACAGGGCTTCACCGGCACCGTGACGCTGATCGGCGCCGAACCCCACCAGCCGTACGACCGCCCCCCGCTGTCCAAGGCCGTCCTGCTCGGCACGGCCGAGGGCTCCGCCTTCGACGTCGACTTCGAGGCGCTCGGCATCGAGCTGCGGCTCGGCTGCGAGGCGCTGGGCCTGCGCCCCGACGCGCACGTCCTGGACACCTCCGCCGGGCCCGTGCCGTACGACGTCCTCGTCGTGGCGACCGGTGCCGAACCGGTCCGGCTGCCCGGTGCCGAGGGCGTCCCCGGCGTGCATCTGCTGCGCACCCTGGACGACGCGGAGCGGCTGCGCCCGGTGCTCGCCCGGCAGCACGACATCGTGGTCGTCGGCGCGGGCTGGATCGGCGCCGAGTTCGCCACCGCCGCGCGCGAGGCGGGCTGCGCGGTGACCGTCGTGGAGGCCGCCGACCGGCCGCTCGCCGGGGCGCTGCCCGCCGAGGTCGCCGCCCCCATGACCGCCTGGTACGCCGACGCGGGCGCCGTCCTGCGCACCCACGCGCGCGTGGAGCGGGTCGAGCCCGGTCACGTCGTCCTCGATGACGGCTCGTGGCTGCCCGCCGGCGCCGTCGTCGTCGGCATCGGCGCCCGGCCCGCCACCGCCTGGCTCGCCGGCTCCGGCATCGAGCTCGGCGCGCACGGCGAGGTCCTGGCCGACGACCGCCTGCGCACCTCCGTGCGCGACGTCCACGCGGTCGGCGACTGCGCCTCCTTCCCCTCAAGCCGCTACGGGGAGCGCCTGCTCGTCCACCACTGGGACAACGCCCTCCAGGGCCCGCGCACGGTCGCCGCCGACATCGTCGGCGCCCCCACGGGCGAGGCCGCGCCGGTCTACGACCCGGTGCCGTACTTCTGGTCCGAGCAGTTCGGCCGGTTCGTCCAGTACGCGGGGCACCACACGTCCGCCGACAGCACCCTGTGGCGCGGCGACCCCTCCGGTCCCGCCTGGACGGTCTGCTGGCTGCGCGACGAGCGGCTGATCGCCCTGCTGGCGGTGGGCCGCCCCCGGGACCTGGCCCAGGGCAGGCGCCTGATCGAGGCGGGCGCCAGGATGGACCCCCGGCTGCTCGCCGACCCCGCGCGGCCGCTGAAGGCGGCGACGGCGTAGTCCCCCGTCGGCGGGTTGGGACGGGTCCGGCTTCCGACTGTCAGTGCCAGATGGCAGGCTTGAGACGTGACCGAGATTGACGCAAAGATCGATGCTCTCGTACCCGCCTGGCTCACCGTCCCCGACATCGCCGAAATGCTCGGCGTCGAGGTGACCCGCGTGCGACAGCTGATCAAGGAAGGCCAGCTCATCGCCGTCCGCCGTGGTGAGAACCGCGCGCTGCACGTCCCGGCGGCCTTCATCGACGAGGACAAGGTCGTCAAGGGCCTGGTCGGGACCCTGACCCTGCTGCGGGACGACGGCTTCACGGTCGAGGAGATGCTCGAGTGGCTCTTCACGCCCGACCCGACCCTGCCCGGCACCCCCGCGCAGGCGCTGAGCGAGAATCGCGGCACGGAGGTGAAGCGCCGCGCCCAGGCGCTCGCCGTCTGACCTGACACACCGTCCGGCGTACGGGCCGCGAGACACCCGCGGTCCGTACGCCACGGCCGCCACCGGCGGCGGCCGTCCGCCGCGCCGCCGCCCGCCGCGGCCCGTACGTCACCGATCTGGGGGGACACACGTATGTCCGAGACCGCCGCCACCGCACGCGCCCGGCTCGCCGACGCCCGGCTCTACCTGTGCACGGACGCCCGCAGGAGCCAGGGCGACCTGCCCGAATTCCTGGACGCGGTGCTGGCCGGCGGCGTCGACATCGTGCAGCTGCGCGACAAGGGCATGGAGGCCGCCGAGGAACTGGAACACCTGAAGGTCTTCGCCGACGCCTGCGCCCGCCACGGCAGGCTCCTCGCGGTCAACGACCGGGCGGACGTCGCCCACGCCGCCGGCGCCGACGTGCTGCACCTCGGCCAGGGCGACCTGCCGGTGCCCGCCGCCCGGGCGATCCTCGGCGACGACGTCCTCGTCGGCCGCTCCACGCACGCCGAGTCCGAGGCCGCCGCGGCCGCCGCCCAGGAGGGCGTGGACTACTTCTGCACCGGTCCGTGCTGGCCGACCCCCACCAAGCCCGGCCGCCACGCGCCCGGCCTGGACCTGGTCCGGTACACCGCGTCCCTGGGCACCGACCGCCCCTGGTTCGCGATCGGCGGCATCGACCTCGGCAACCTCGACGAGGTGCTGGAGGCGGGCGCCCGCCGGGTCGTCGTGGTCCGCGCCATCACCGCGGCGGACGACCCCGGTGCGGCGGCGGCCGAGTTCGCGAAGCGCCTGCGGCAGGCGTAGGCCGGGAGCACGTCCGGCGCGGTTGCCGGAGGCATGTGTCCAAGGGATGGACAACAAGTCGACAATACGGACAAATGACCCGCATCCGGTTGGGGGGCCGCCACTCCCTGGCTAACCTGCCCGTATGGCCCTTGGAACCGCATCCACCAGGACTGATCGCGCACGCACCGTGCGGGACATCCTCGCCGCCGGCAAGACGACGTACTCGTTCGAGTTCTCCGCGCCGAAGACGCCCAAGGGCGAGAGGAACCTGTGGAGTGCGCTCAGGAGGGTGGAGGCGGTCGCCCCCGACTTCGTCTCCGTGACCTACGGCGCGGGCGGCTCCACCCGCGCGGGCACGGTCAAGGAGACCGAGCAGATCGTCGCCGACACGACCCTGACCCCGGTCGCCCACCTGACCGCGGTCGACCACTCCGTCGCGGAGCTGCGCAACATCATCGGCCAGTACGCCGACGCGGGGATCCGCAACATGCTGGCCGTGCGCGGCGACCCGCCCGGTGACCCGACGGCCGACTGGGTCCCGCACCCCGAGGGCCTCACGTACGCGGCCGAGCTGGTCAGGCTGATCAAGGAGTCGGGCGACTTCTGCGTCGGCGTCGCGGCCTTCCCGGAGATGCATCCGCGCTCCGCGGACTGGGACACCGACGTGACGCACTTCGTCGACAAGTGCCGGGCCGGCGCCGACTACGCGATCACGCAGATGTTCTTCCAGCCCGAGTCGTACCTGCGCCTGCGCGACCGGGTCGCCGCGGCCGGCTGCGAGACCCCGGTCATCCCCGAGGTCATGCCGGTGACCAGCGTGAAGATGCTGGAGAGGTTGCCGAAACTCAGCAACGCCTCCTTCCCGGCCAAGCTGAAAGAGCGCATCCTCGCGGCACAGGACGATCCGGCGGCTGTACGCTCCATTGGAATCGAGTTCGCCACGGAGTTCTGCGCGCGGCTGCTGGCCGAGGGTGTGCCCGGGCTGCACTTCATCACGCTCAACAACTCCACGGCGACGCTGGAAATCTACGAGAACCTGGGCCTGCACCACCCCCCGCGGGCCTAGACCGGCCGCACGTATTTGCGACACACTGCGTAACGGCCACTGGGAGAGGGGCGTACATGGGCTGGACGGTCCTCTACATCGCGTTCGGCATCGTCGCGCTGTGGCTGCTGGGTGAGGTGCTGCTGCAGTACAAGGCGCGGCTGCGCTGGCGGCTGCTCGCCTTCGGCGGGTTCGCCGGCGTGGTGGCCGGCGTGCTGATGTCGAACGTGCTGGTCATCGGAGCGGGCGCCGCCGCCTTCGCGGTCGGCCAGACCTACGTCACCCTGTCGTTCCGCCGTGGCTTCGAGGCCGGATGGGCGGTCAACGCCCCGGCGGGCCTGGTGGGCAGCAAGCGCCGCCGTCCCGAACGGGGCCGCCAGGAACCGACGTTGGAGGTCTCCGGCCTGGAGGCGGGCGACGCCGCCCCCGGCACCCACGAGGACCGCGCGCCGGGCCGGGACGGCCTCTCCTTCGGCCACGACGACCACGACCGCGACGACGTCTTCACCCCGGTCCGCCCCGCCGAGGCGACCGCCGTCTACGCGCCGCAGCCCATGCCGGACGACACCGGTTCGTACGGCGTGTACGGCGACGGCTCCGGTTACGGCCAGGACCAGCAGGCACCGGCCGCGCAAAGCCCCGACCAGGCCTACGCCTACGACTACTCCGGCTACGGCCAGCAGGGCTACGGCTACGACACCGGCCAGCAGCAGTACGCCGCCTACTCCGACCCGTACATCGGCACCCACACCTACGGCGGCGGGTCGTACGACACCGGCGGCTACGACACCACCGGTACGGCGCAGTACGACCAGCAGGGCTACGGGCAGGGCCAGTACCCCGCCGGTACACCCGGCGGCTACGGCGGCGAGACCCCACCCGGCGGGGTGTGGGTGCCGCAGCAGCGCACCGCCGACGACCCGTACGGCGGCGAACTCCCGCCGGAGCAGGCGTACCCGTACCAGGGCAACGGCCAGCCGCAGGGCCCGGGTCAGGGATACGACGAGCAGTACCGCTTCTGACGGCACCCGGGCCCGGCCGTCCCGGCGGTCACTGAGAGCCCCGGAAGTCCGGCCCCTCCACGACGAGTCCGGCGACCAGCGCGCCCGACATGCCCGCGTGCGGCAGCCCACCGCCGGGATGCGACCAGCCGCCCGCCGTGAACAGCCCCGCGAGCGCCGTGCTGTTGCCCGCGTGCAGCAGCCGGCCGCCCGCCGCCGCCAGCGCCGGAGCCGGAACCGCGCCGCCCGCCGCTCCGGTCTCCGCCGCGATGTCGGCCGGGGTGCGCACCTCCTGCCACAGGAGACGGTCGCGCAGCCCCGGCACGGCCCGCTCGGCGACAGCGACGAGGCGCTCGGCACTGCCCTCGGCGTCGGCGCCGGAGGGCACCACCGAGCTGAGCGTGACCGCCTCGTGGTCCGGGCCGGGGACCAGCCCCGGGTCGTCGGGCCGCAGGATCGTGACGGTCGGACCCGCGGGCGCACCGGGCGCGGCACCGAACAGCGAGTCCAGCTCGCCCGCACGGTCCTGGGCGTGCACCACCGTCCGGTGCGCCGTGCCCTCGGGACGGCCGCCCCGCAGCGCCAGCAGCACCGTGACCCGGCTCGCCGCCCCGCGCTGCGGCGGAACCCCGCCCGCACCGCGCACCACCGTGTCCCCGGCGAGGCGGTCCAGCACGCCGGGCGCCACACCGGCGACCACGAACTCGGCCTCGGCCACCTCACCGCCGGCCAGCTCCACGCCCGCCACCCGGCCGTCCTTCTCGACGATCGCCGTGACCTCGGTGTCGAAGCGGAACTCGACCCGGCGCTCCCGGCACCGCTCGTACACCGCCCGCGCCAGCTCCCGCAGACCGCCGCGCACGTACCACATGCCGAAGGCGTGCTCCATGTACGGCAGCACGGCCGCGTTCGCCGGGACGGTCCGGGGATCGAGGCCGTACGCGAGCGCGTGGCTCTCCAGCAGGGCGGTGAGCCGGGGGTCCCGCAGCTCCCAGGCGGCGACCTCGGCGAGCGTGCCGGCCCGGCGGGTGCGCAGCAGCCGCTTGTGGGGGACCGCCGGGTACGGCTCGCGTTCGGCCAGCACCTGCCAGTCGGGCCACAGGGGCTCCTCGAGGAGCGGCCGGCGCGTGCGGTCCCAGGCCTCCCGGGCCCGCACCAGCAGGTCGCCCCAGCGCTGCCCGGCGGGGGCGCCGAGCGCCTCGTCCAGGGCGGCGACCACGCCCGCCCGCGAGGCGTTCGGCAGCGAGACCTCCGTGCCGTCCGCGAACACGTGCCGTGACGACGGGTCGACCTGGACCAGCTCGACGCGGGACTCCAGCGGCTCCTTGCCGGTCTTGACGAACAGGTCGCGCCAGACCGCGGGCAGGGGCAGCAGACCGGGGCCGGTGTCGAAGGAGAAGCCGTCCCGCTCGAAGCGGCGCACCGCCCCGCCGTACGTCCCGGTCCGCTCGTACACCGCCACCCGGTGGCCCGCGACGGCCAGCCGGGCGGCGGCCGCCATCGCGCCCATCCCGGCGCCGATCACCGCAATCCGTGCCATGCCAGGGACTTTATCCGCCGCCACCGACGGTCCGGTCCGAGGGGCCGTGAGGAGTCCCCGGCGGTCCCGGCCTCCAGGGCTGCCGTCCCGCGGGCCCCGCTGAGTACCCCGACGGGCGTGCGGGTGACCGGTCGGTGCGGCGCCCCGGTGGGCGCGGCTGCACAGGACTGAGTACCCGTACCTAGCCGAGGAGATGAGTACGCGCACGGATGGGTCCCGACCTGCGATGACGAGAGAGTGGGGGCACGGAGAGGGGCACGGCTCCGGCACCGGCGACACGGGGCGCCGGAACGGAGCCGGGCCCGCGATCCGCTCCTTCCGCCGGCCGCGGCCGGCGGAAGCGAGGCACGGGGGATCCCGGGGGACGACCGAGAACGGGGGCCCACGGGGGGACGTACGGGGGAGAAGGCGCCGGTCCGACGGTGGCCCGCGGGGGACGCGGCCACCACGGACCGGCGTTCCTCGTGTCCGGCCCGCGTCTCAGCGGCAGCCGCTCACCCGCCCCTGGAGCAGCCGGGACAGGGCCGCGTGCACGTCGTCGAGGGACCGCTCCGGCTGGAACGACTTCCAGTCCAGCGCCGCCACCAGGACCATGCCGACCAGCGCGGCGGCGGTCAGCGGCACGTCGATCTCCTCGCTGAACTCGCCGCCGGCCACCCCGTCGCGCAGCACGTCCTCCACCACCGCGACGGCCTGCTGCCGGACCACCAGGAGCGTCGACTGCCAGGCCCGGTTGGTCCGCCACAGCTCCGCCACGTACAGCTGGGTGAAGGCGGGGTAGCGGTCGATGAAGACCAGCCCGGCGCGGATCATCGCGTCCAGCGCGTCGACCCGGCCCCGGCCCTCCCGCGCCGTGCGCTCCGCCGCCTCCCGCAGCGAGGCCGTCAGGAGCCCGACCCCGTGCCGCAGCAGCTCCTCGAAGAGGACGGACTTGCTGGCGAAGTTGTAGTAGACCGTGCCCTTCGCGACCCCGGCGCGCTCGGCGATCTCGTCCACGGTGGTGGCGGAGAAGCCCTGCTCGGCGATGAGGGTGACGGCCGCCTCGTAGAGCTTCTGCCGGGTGGCCTCGCGCCGGCTGCTGCCCGGCGAGGCGGTGCTGCTGCTTTCCATGGTCCCGATTCTCACAGCACCCTGCCCGGCACGGTGACCGCAGGGCCTGGCGGCTCACCGGCTCCCGAACACACGATCGCATCAAAAGTCCAGGTCGGAACGGATTGTCAGTGGCATACCGCACGATGGGCACATACGGCACCTCCTGCCGGGGGGTGCCGTCACGGAGACGACAGGAGGATCGTCATGGCCCACTCGTCCGCAGCCGCCGCCCGGCGGCCCCGCGCAGCCGGCCCTGCCCCCTCACTGAACGGCCCGGCGAGCGACGTGCACCCCGTGCTCCGCCGGACATCCGCCCCGCCCGCCGCCCTGGACCTGCTCGCCCAGGCCCGCGCCGGACTGGAGGAGGCCGGCGTCCTCGAAACACCGAACGAGCGGTACGCCACGGCCCACCTCGCCGCCCTGCGCACCGCCGCCGCCGTGCTCGCGGCGCGCGGCCGGCCCGAGAGCACCCCGCGGGCCCGGGCCCGCATCCGCAGCGCCTGGGAGGTGCTCCCCGAGATCGCGCCCGAGCTCGCCGACTGGAGCGCGCTGTTCGCCTCGGGCGCCCGGCGCCGGGCCCGGGCCGAGGCGGGCATCCAGGGAGCGGCGGGCAGCCGGGACGCCGACGACCTGATGCGCGACGTGTCGATGTTCCTGCGCATCGTGGAGCGGATGCTCGTCCTCCAGCCGGTCCTGCCCCAGCCCCGCCCCGACACGGACACGCAGGCCCCGGGCCGCCCGCCGGGTGCGCCGGCGGCGGGCGGCGGGTACCCGGAGTGACCGGTCGGCGCACCGGAGGCAATAGGGTGGGAGACGCCTGAAGCCTGCCCCTTCCCGCACCCGGGCCGGGGAGGCAGCCCGTTCGCTCCGCCCCTGCCAGAGGCGGTGCCGCGCCGAGGAGTCAACTGCCGTGTCGGACCCGATGCGCCCGCCCGCCTCCCCCCACCGCGCCGAAGCGGCGTCGCTGCGCTCCGACCCCTCCCGGTCCCGCGCCGCCCTGCGCACCGCCGTGGTCTGGGAGGTCCTCCAGGACGCCCTCGACCGCCGGGTCAAGGCCACGGGCCGCCAGGCACTGGACGTCCTGGACACCGGCGGCGGCAGCGGCAACTTCGCGGTGCCCCTGGCCCGCCTCGGCCACCGCGTCACCGTCGTCGACCCCAGCCCCAACGCGCTCTTCGCCCTGGAGCGCCGGGCCGCCGAGGCCGACGTCGCCGACCGGGTGCGGGGCGTCCAGGGCGACGTCCACGGCCTCTTCGACGTCGTCGAGCGCGGCGGTCACGACGTGGTGCTGTGCCACGGCGTCCTGGAGTACGTGGACGACCCCGCGGAGGGCGTCCGCAACGCGGTGGCCGCCCTGCGCGCCGAGGGCGTCCTCAGCCTGCTCGCCGCCGGTCTGGGCGGCGCCGTGCTCGCACGGGCTCTCGCCGGCCACTTCACGGAGGCCCGGCAGGCGCTCGACGACCCGGACGGCCGCTGGGGCACGGGCGACCCGGTGCCCCGCCGGTTCACCGCGGAGCAGCTCACCGGCCTGGTCGAGGACGCGGGGCTCCGGGTCGGCGCCGTGCACGGCGTGCGGGTCTTCGCCGACCTCGTCCCCGGTGTGCTGGTGGACACCGAGCCCGGCGCCCTGGACGCCCTGCTCAAGCTCGAGGCCGCGGCGGCCGAGCTCGCCGCCTTCCACTCCGTGGCCACGCAACTTCATGTGCTCGGTGAGACCCGGGGGACCGGAGAGGCCTGAGTGCCGACTGGTGAGGTAGGCCGCTGATCAGGGCCGCGGCTGCAGATGGAGTACGCCACAGGCCCCCCGAACGGGGGCCCGGCGCCGTATGATCGAGGGAGACCGCCCGGCATGACGGGTCGGCCGCTGGGGAAAGGGAATGTCAGCGAGCCGGCGCGGCCATGACGGAGTCCGGTTGGCCAATTGGCGTAGAGGGGCGGGTTTCACGGGGGCGATTCCCTGCCTATCCTGAAGGGACCCCCCGGGTCGCCCCGGCGACTGCACGATGAGGAGGACTCCGTGCCGCTCTCGGAGCACGAGCAGCGCATGCTCGAGCAGATGGAGCGAGCGCTGTACGCCGAAGATCCCAAGTTCGCGTCGGCGCTCGAGGGAAGCGGGCTGCGTACGTACACCCGGCGGCGGGTCTACCAGGCGGTCGCGGGCTTCCTCGTGGGAATTGCGCTCCTCATGGCCGGTATGGTCGCCAAGCAAGTCTGGCTCAGCGTGGTGGGTTTCCTCGTCATGCTGGGCTGCGCGGTCCTCGCCGTGACCGGCTGGCGCAAGGCTCCCAAACCGGGCGAGCAGCCCGCTGTGGGCGCCGTGGGCGCCGGGCCACAGGCAGGCCGCCAGGCGCGGCAAAGACGCTCCATGATGGACCGCATAGAGGAGCGCTGGCAGCGGCGCCGGGACGAGCAGCAAGGCGGTCAGTAGCCGGCTCTCCGCCCACCACGACAGTCGCGTGAGGGGGTGACCACCGAATCGGTGGTCACCCCCTCACGCATGCCGGTGCCCCTTCTCGCGAGACACGCCACCGGCAGCGGGCCCGGACCGTCGGGTGAACGGCCGGCCCCGCTGCCCCCTCCTGCTCGGAAGATCAGCCCTGCTGCCCCGACGTCTTCCGCAGCGTCGGCCGGGCCGCCGAGACGCGCCGCCCGAGGGCCGCCCACCGGGCGGACGCGGCCCAGACCACCCGGACGGTGGAACGCGGGGCGAACCGTGCGCGCAGTGCCGTCCGCCGGCTGACCGTGGCCCGCAGGCCCGCGCTCACGCGGTGCACGTCCTCCGTGAGACCCGCGGCCGGGCGCGGCCGGGGCGCGTAGAGAACCTGTTCCACGGCGTCCGCCACCCGGTGCACCCCGGCCGCGGCGGCCGCGTCGAGCTGCCCGAGCCGGACGATCCGGGCCGCCGCCCTGCGCGGCGTCTGCGACTGCTCCGGCGGGATACCGAAGTCCCAGGCGGTGTCGGTCAGCTCCTCCCACACCGCCAGGACGTGCGGCACCGCGTCCGCCTCGCCCCGGCCGTGCCCACCCAGCCGGACCGAACGGATCCGCATCCGCCACAGCATCGGTGCCAGCGGAACCACCAGTACCGCGAGCCCGCCCAGCGACCAGCCCAGGACCGCGTACCACTTCGGTCCGCCGCCTCCCGTGACCGGCACCGCCGCCGCCGACTCACCCGGGCAGGCCTCCAGCTTCCTCTGCTGGGCCGAGCAGCTCTCGCTCGTCGAGGGCGCCGCCGACGGCTCCGACGTCGCGTCCCGGGACGGCAGCGCGGGGTCGGGGACCGTGTTCCCCGGCGTGTTCTCCACCGTGTAGGGCGGAACCGAACCCCGGGTCGGCGTGGGCTCGAACCGGGTCCAGCCCACCCCCTCGAAGTACAGCTCGGGCCAGGCGTGCGCGTCCCGCAGTCCCACCGACACCGAACCGTCCGCCTGCGGGGAGCCGGGCGCGAACCCGACCGCGACCCGCGCCGGGATGTCGAGGGAACGGGCCATCGCCGCCATGGCGAACGAGAAGTGGACGCAGAAGCCCTGCTTGTCCTTCAGGAAGCGGGCGATGGCCTGCGAACCGCTGCCGACCTGCACCTGGGTGTCGTACTCGAACCCACCGGTGATCGCGAAGTACTCCTGGAGCGCGACCGCCTGCTCATAGGGGTTCGACGCGCCTTCGGTCACGTCCCGGGCGGTCTGCGCCACCACCGGCGGCAGCGAGTCCGGCAGCTCGGTGTACTCCCGCCTCAGGGCCGCCGGCGGCCGCGGAGCCGTGGCGAGCTGCTCCGCCGTCGGCCGCACGTCCAGGCTCCGCACCTCGTACGTCAGCCCGCGCGTGTTCTGGCCGTGGTCGCCGACCAGCGTCATACCGACGGGCTCGTAGCGCCAGTTGCCGCCGATCCGGACGCCGCTGGGCGGGTACGGCATCGGCAGCCAGTCCTGGGCGTACCAGTCCGCGGCCGAGATCGTGGTCTCCGTCTCCACCCGCTCGATGTCGGGGCCCAGGCCGGCCGGCGTGGGGAAGGTGCCCCCCGGCACGGCGGTGATGTTCCGTTTCGACGGCTTCCAGGTGCTGCCGTCGAAGTCGTCCAGGGACACGATCCGCAGGTACAGGCCGGAGATGTCGCTCGAGTCGGTCTTGACGGACAGGACCTGGCGGTCCTCGTCGACGTTGAGACTGTCGCGCAGGGAGACCAGCGGGTTGACCGCGGAGATCGTGCCGCCGCCCCCGGTGCCGGAGCCGACGCCCGTCCCGGCGCCGTCCAGCAGCCCGCCGTCCATCGCGGGCAGCGCGAGCGGCACCGCCAGGGCCACGCCCAGCGCCAGCGCGCCGATGCGGCGCCCGGTGCGCACCGGGGCCACCGCGCCGCCGCGGTCGCCGCCCGGCAGGCGCGGGGCCCCGCCGAAGACCCGGCCCCACTGCGAGAGCCGCTCGCGGCCCTCGGCCAGCAGCAGCATCAGATAACCGGCCGCCGCGACCAGGAACCACAGCCAGTCGGCGGCGCCGTCGGACAGCCCCGCGGCCACGGAGTACAGAGCCAGCAGCGGCAGCCCCGCCGGAGCCGCGCTGCGGAAGGTCACCGCGAGGGTGTCCACCAGCAGGCCGATCACCAGCACGCCGCCGACCAGCATCAGACGGATGCCGTCGGAGCCGAGCGGTGCGGGGATCGCATAGCGCGCGATGTCGTCGCTGCCCTGCCGCAGCAGCTCGGCGAAGTGCCGGAAGGCCTCCGGGCCGGGGATCAGCCCGGCGAGGGCCTGCTGACGGGCGAAGTCCAGGGTGAGCAGCATCAGCCCGACCACGGCCTGCGCGGCGATGGTCAGCGGCCGGGCCAGCGGCACCCGGCGGGCCGCCGCGCCCACCCCCGACTGGACCGCCAGCAGGACCGCCGCCTCGAGGATCCAGAAGGCCGGGTCGACCAGGGGCAGCAGCGCGCACGCCGCCATCAGGGTGGCCGCCCACGCCCACAACGCCAGCCGTGCCCGTCCGCTCACCACGCCCCCTCTTCACGCCGCCCCGCCGCCGGAGCCCCGGGCAGGTGCCGCCGGTGCTTCATGACCGCCGGGGCGCACGGCGCCGGTCGTGGCCGTCCGCTCATCGTGTGCCCTCCCCGCCGCTCGCCGCCGCGAGACCCGTGCGCTCCCGGTCCGCCAGCCGCCACAGCTCCTCCAGGCCGGCGCCCCGCGACACGCCCACGGCGCTCCAGCCCGCCTCGCGCAGCATCCGCAGCCGCTCCCCGCTCCGGTCCGACGGGCCCGGCACGTCGGAGGGCTCCCGCCGCCACGTCTCGCTGTCCAGCACGAAGGCGATCGCCCCGCCGCTGCGCTGCCGCATCCGGGCGGCCACGGTGGCCTGCTCCTCGTCCAGGTCGCCGAAGAACCCCACCAGCAGCCCCTCGTTCCCGCCGCGCAGCACGTCGTAGGCCCGGGCCAGGCCCGTGCCGTCGGAGTGGTCGATCACGGCGAGGGTGTCCATCATCAGCCCGGCCGCGTCGGCCGACCCCTGGCTCACGCCCGCGAACCCGTCGGCGCCCTCACCGGGCACCGAGTCACCGGTGTCGGTGAGCAGCCGGACGGAATACCCCCGCTCCAGCATGTGCACCAGCACCGATGCCGCACCCGACACGGCCCACTCGAAGGCCGAGTCGGGACCCGCACCCTCGAAGGCCGCGCCCCGGGTGTCCAGGAACACCGTGCACCGGGCGCGCTGCGGCTGCTCCTCGCGGCGCACCATCAGCTCCCCGTAGCGCGCGGTGGAGCGCCAGTGCACGCGGCGCAGGTCGTCGCCGTAGCGGTACCCGCGCGGAATCACGTCGTCCTCGCCCGCCAGTGCCAGCGAGCGCTGCCGCCCGTCGCCGTACCCCGTCGCCTCGCCGCTCAGCCGCACCGGCGGCAGCGGCTCCACGCGCGGGATCACGGTCAGGTCGTCGTACGTGGAGAAGGACCGGGTCAGCTCACACATGCCGAACGGGTCGGTCAGGCGCAGCTGGAGCGGGCCCAGCGGATAGCGGCCGCGCAGGTCGGAGCGGACCCGGTAGGACACCTCACGGCGACCGCCCGGCTCCACCCGGTCGAGCACGAAACGGGGGCGCGGCCCGAGCACGTAGGGCACCCGGTCCTGGAGCATCAGCAGACCGGTGGGCAGCCGCGAGACGTTGTCGATGCGCAGATGGACCCGCGCCTCGCTGCCCGCGGGCACCCGCCCGGGGGAGAGGCGGCGGCTGCCCGCGACCCGGTAGCGGGTGCGGTACAGCACCGTCGCGCACACCAGCGGCAGCACGCCCAGCAGCAGCCCGACCCGCAGCAGGTCGTCCTGCCCGAGAACGAACGCGCAGATCGCGGCGGCGACGCCGGCGGCCAGGAAGGAGCGCCCGCGGGTGGTCAGTCCCGCCAGGGCGGTGCGGACGCCGCCCGCCTCCCCGCGGTCGCCCTCCGCCCCGCCCGTCCCCCCGGTGTCCATCACAGCCTCCGCGGCGGCTGCTGGCCGTACGCCGGCTCACCGCGGCCCATGCCGTAGCCGGTCTGCTGCTGGGGCGCCGCGGGCACCGGGGTGCGCTGCAGGATCTCCTGGACGACCTGCTCGGCCGTACGGCGGTTGAGCTGGGCCTGGGCGGTGGGCAGCAGGCGGTGCGCCAGGACGGCGACGGCGAGCGCCTGCACGTCGTCGGGCAGCGCGTACTCCCGGCCGCTCAGGGCGGCGGACGCCTTCGCCGCGCGCAGCAGATGCAGCGTCGCGCGCGGTGAGGCGCCGAGTCTGAGATCCGGGTGGGTCCGCGTCGCGGCGACCAGGTCCACCGCGTACCGCCGGACCGGGTCCGCGACGTGGACGCCCCGGACCGCCTCGATCAGCTTCAGGATCTCGTGCGCGTGCGCCACCGGCTGAAGGTCGTCCAGCGGGTTCACCCCGCCGTGCACGTCCAGCATCTGCAGCTCGGCGTCCGGGCTGGGGTAACCGATGGAGACACGGGCCATGAAGCGGTCGCGCTGGGCCTCCGGCAGCGGGTAGGTGCCCTCCATCTCGACCGGGTTCTGCGTCGCCACCACCATGAAGGGGGCGGGCAGCTCGTAGGTCTGGCCGTCGATGGTGACCTGCCGCTCCTCCATCGACTCCAGCAGCGCGGACTGCGTCTTCGGCGAGGCCCGGTTGATCTCGTCGCCGATCACCACCTGGGCGAAGATCGCGCCCGGCTTGAACTCGAAGTCCCGGCGCTGCTGGTCCCAGATGGACACCCCGGTGATGTCCGAGGGCAGCAGGTCCGGCGTGAACTGGATCCGCCGCACGGAACAGTCGATCGACCGCGCCAGCGCCTTGGCCAGCATGGTCTTGCCGACTCCCGGGACGTCCTCGATCAGCAGATGTCCCTCGGCGAGCAGCACGGTCAGCGAGAGCCGTACGACCTCGGGCTTGCCCTCGATCACGCCTTCCACCGAACCACGCACCCGCTCGACCACGGCGGTCAGATCAGTGAGGCTCGCTCGATCGTCATAGGTCGTCACCCGGCCCTCCTCGGCCTTGCCCCTCGCCCCCTGGGAAGCGAGGGGTACCCCAGCATTCCTGGCCGGCCCCCGTGCGGCCGGCCGGCCCACCCCGAATCACGGACGCCGCGCGGAAACAGTTCCGCGCGACACCACTTCCCCGCATTCTTGCCGCCGTTACCGATTCGTGTCACTCGCCTGTGGACAACTGACCTCGATATGTCGGGTCTTACGACCTTTGCGGGTCTTTCGCGGCGGGGACGGCCGGCAGCAGAGCGGCCGAGGCGGCGAGGGTCAGGCGGGCGTGACCTCGCTCAGCCGGCCCGTCTTCACGTCGAAGACGAAACCGCGCACGTCCTCGGTGTGCAGCAGGAACGGCGAGGTCCGCACCCGCTCGATCGACTGGCGGACGTCCTGCTCGACGTCCCGGAAGGACTCCACCGCCCACACGGGACGCTGGCCGACCTCAAGCTCCAGGTCGTGCCGGAACTCCTCGGTGATGGTCTCCATGCCGCAGCCGGTGTGGTGGATGAGGACCACACTGCGGGTGCCCAGCGCCCGCTGGCTGATGGTCAGGGAGCGGATCACGTCGTCGGTGACGACACCGCCCGCGTTGCGGATGGTGTGACAGTCGCCGAGGCGGAGGCCGAGCGCGGCGTGCAGGTCGAGCCGTGCGTCCATACAGGCCACGACCGCGACGCGCTGGACCGGGCGGGCGTCCATCCCGGGGTCGGTGAACGCGGCGGCATAGCGCTCGTTCGCCTCGACGAGCCGGTCGGTGACGGTGCTGTCGCCGACTATGGCGGATTCTGAACCTGCGGGAACCGATGCGGAAGTCGTCATAACCATGACGTTACTGGCCGCTCCTGCCCCGAGCCCGCTGTGAAGAGGGACAAAGAACGCCATCACGGCTTGTTGTGAGCCAATCCACAGCGCGTGAGAATGCGCCTGTACGGGTGAAAAGCCCCGTCGCACCGGTTTGCGGACGCCGGCGTCCGCGACGCGCAGGCCGGTTGATTGACCGGGCGACAGGGTGGACTAAAGTGACGCGAAGCGGGAGGCGAAGCTCTCCCTGCTGGACTGAACACCCCGGAGACCTGGGCGATGTCCCACCAGATCTCCCCACGTGCGCGGCGCGTACGTACGGCTCGGCCTCCTCCCGCTCCTGGCCGGCTGACGCTTCCGGCGCCGGCAGGCCTCCCCTTCACGAGCGAGCGGGAGGGGACCCGGCGGTGCGTGACGCCGTGCCGGATCCGAGAGGCCGCCCCACTTGAGCCAGAGTCGACACGTCCCGGTGATGCTCCAGCGGTGCCTGGACCTGCTGGCACCCGCCCTCCAGGAGCCGGGAGCCGTGGTGGTGGACTGCACGCTCGGGCTCGGCGGGCACAGCCAGGCGCTGCTCGACCGCTTCCCCGAGGCCCGTCTCGTCGCCCTCGACCGGGACAAGGAGGCCCTGCGCCTGTCCGGCGAGCGGCTCGCCCCGTACGGGGAGCGCGCCACCCTGGTGCACGCCGTCTACGACGAGCTGCCCGACGTCCTCGACCGGCTCGGCGTCCCCCGCGTCCAGGGCGTGCTGTTCGACCTCGGCGTCTCCTCCATGCAGCTCGACGAGGCCGACCGGGGCTTCGCCTACGCCCAGGACGCCCCGCTCGACATGCGCATGGACCAGACGACCGGCATGAGCGCCGCCGAGGTCCTCAACACCTACCCTCCGGGCGAGCTCGTGCGCATCCTCCGGGCCTACGGCGAGGAGAAGCAGGCCAAGCGGATCGTCTCCGCGATCGTGCGGGAGCGCGAGAAGGAGCCGTTCAGCAACAGCGCCCGGCTGGTGGAACTGATCCGCGCCGCGCTGCCGCAGGCCGCCAAGCGCACCGGTGGCAACCCGGCCAAGCGCACCTTCCAGGCCCTGCGCATCGAGGTCAACGGCGAGCTGTCCGTCCTGGAACGCGCGATCCCGGCCGCCGTCGAGGCGCTCGCCGTGGGCGGACGGATCGCCGTGCTGTCGTACCACTCCTTGGAGGACCGGCTGGTCAAGCAGGTCTTCGCGGCCGGTGCCGCCAGCACCGCGCCGCCCGGACTGCCCGTCGTCCCCGAGCGCTACCAGCCGCGGCTCAAGCTGCTCACGCGCGGTGCCGAACTTCCCACCGAGGAGGAGATCGCGGAGAACCGGCGGGCGGCACCGGCACGGCTGCGCGGAGCCGAGCGGGTCAGGGAGTCCGTCGGGTGAAACGAGTGAGGCAGGCCAGGCGGGTGCGGGCGTGTCACCCGGACCGAGGGGAGGGCGAGTGAGCGGGAAACCTCAGCTGAAGGGGAGGGCCGCCCGGCTCGCCCGGCTGCTTCCGCCCGGCGGCGGACGCCAGGCCGCCCGGGCGCCGTTCGTCCTCCTCGTCGTCCTTCTGCTCGGCGGCGGTCTCATCGGGCTGCTGGTCCTGAACTCCGCCCTGAGCGAGGGCTCGTTCCAGCTGGACGACCTCGAACAGGAGACGAAGAGCCTCACCGACGAGGAACAGGCGCTGCAGCGGGACATCGACTCCTACTCCGCTCCGCAGGCCCTCCAGTACCGCGCCCGCGAACTCGGCATGGTGCCCGGCGGAGATCCCGCCTTCCTCGCCCCCGACGGCACCGTCAAGGGCTCGCCCGGCCCGGCGGCGGCCCACAGCGTCCCGCTCGTCCTCGCCCCGGAGGCGCTGATCGCGCGGCCCGCCTCGGCGGCCCCAGCCACCCCGACCCCGACCCCGAAACCCGGCAGGTGACGGAAGTGTCCGACAGGGAACCGCCGCGCCGCCGTGTGCCCGGACCCGCGAGGCCCGTCCGTCCCGGTGCCCGGCGGCAGCCCGGACCCGGCGCCCGTCCGGCCCGCCGGCCCGGCCCGCCCCGGCCCGGCGCCCCCCGGACCATCCGGCTGGGCAGCCCCCGGCCCCGGCTGCGCATGATCGGCCTCGCGCTGACCCTCGTCCTGGCCGCCTTCGTCGTACGGCTGCTCCAGGTGCAGGCCGTCGACGCCGGCACCTACGCCGCCAAGGCCGAGCAGAACCGCTACGTCGTGCACACCCTGACCGCCGACCGCGGCGGCATCACCGACCGCAACGGCGTGGCCCTCGCGACCACCGTGGACGCCTACGACATCACGGCCGACCCCACGATGTTCACCCGCGAGGCACTGAAGATCGGCGACGGCCCCGAACAGGCGGCGGCGCTCCTCGCGCCGATCCTCGGCACGGACCAGCAGGAACTGGTCGACCGGCTCCGCCCGGCGAACAAGAAGCTGCGCTACGTCCGCCTCGCCCAGCGGCAGACCCCGCAGGTCTGGAACCAGATCAAGGACCTGAAGGCCGCGCTCGGCAAGAAGGCCGAGACGGACAAGTCCGCCGTCAACGTCCTCGCGGGCGTCCTCGCCGACCCCAGCAGCAAGCGCGTGTACCCGGCCGGCGACCTCGCCGCCGGTGTCCTGGGCTGGGTCGGAGCCGACGGCAAGGGCGGCGGCGGCCTCGAGCGGCAGCTGAACGGGACGCTGGCCGGCAAGGACGGCGAGATCCGCTACGTGCAGTCCGGCGGACGCCAGGTGCCCACCGCCGGCGCCTCCGAGACGCGCGCCGTGCCCGGCAGCGACGTCGAGCTCACCATCGACCGCGACATCCAGTGGGCCGCGCAGCACGCCATCAGCGAGCAGGTGGAGGAGTCCAAGGCCGACGGCGGCTACGTCATCGTCCAGGACACCCGCACCGGCGAGATCCTGGCCATGGCCAACTCACCCGGCTTCGACCCGGGCGACCTGGCCCACGCGAACCCCGAAGCGCTCGGCAACGGGGCCCTCCAGGACGCCTTCGAGCCCGGCTCCACCGCCAAGGTGCTGTCGATGGCGGCCGTGCTGGAGGAGAACGTCGCCACGCCGGCGACCCACATCACCGTCCCCAACCGGCTCAAGCGCGGCGACCGGCTCTTCAAGGACGACATCGACCACCGCACCTGGTACCTCACGCTCAACGGCGTGCTCGCCAAGTCCAGCAACATCGGCACGATCATGGCCACCGGCGAACTGGGCAAGACCCAGCAGGAGGCCAACCAGGTGCTCTACTCCTACCTGCGCAAGTTCGGCCTCGGCGACTACAGCGGGCTGGGCTTCCCGGGCGAGACCAAGGGCATCCTCGCGCCGCCCGACCAGTGGTCGACCTCGCAGCAGTACACGATCCCTTTCGGCCAGGGCGTCTCCGTGAACGCGCTCCAGGCGGCCTCCGTGTACTCGACGATCGCCAACGGCGGCGTCCGCGTCGAACCCACGCTCGTACGCGGCACCAAGGGGGACGACGGCCGCTTCACCCCGGCCCCCGAGCCCAAGAAGACCCGTGTGGTCAGCGAGAAGACCGCCAAGACCCTCGCGCAGATGCTGGAGTCCGTCGTCGACGACGAGGAGGGCACCGGCACCAAGGCGCGCATCCCCGGCTACCGGGTGGCGGGCAAGACGGGCACGGCCAACCGAGTGGATCCGGCCACCGGCAAGTACAACGGCTACACCTCGTCGTTCGCCGGGTTCGCCCCCGCCGACAAGCCTCGCGTCACCGTCTACTGCGCCATCCAGAACGCCACCGCCGGCAACTACTTCGGCGGCCAGATCTGCGGACCCATCTACAAGCAGGTCATGGAGTTCGCGCTGAAGACCCTTCAGGTCCCGCCGACCGGGGCCCCACCCGCCAAGCTTCCGGTCGACTTCAAGCCCTGACCGGCCGAGAGATCCCCGCACTGAGCCAGCACCGAGCCACCAGGAACCATCCGTGACAACGATCACCCCGGATCCCGGGAACCAGAGCAGCCCCCGCCCCTCACTTCGCCCGGAGGCGGGTGGGCCCGGTACGCTCACCGCCGTGCCACACGCTGATCAGTCCCAATCCACCCAGAAGGGCCACCCCGTGACATATCCGGGACCGCCCCGGCCGGTGCAGGTCTCCGCCACACCCCTCGCGGAACTCGCCGATCAGCTGGGTGTCACCGCGCCGGACAGCACCGCCGGGGTCACGGGCATCACCCATGACTCCCGCGCCGTCCGCCCCGGTGACCTGTACGCCGCCCTCCCCGGAGCCCGCGCCCACGGCGCCGACTTCGTCACCCAGGCCGCCGGACTCGGCGCCGCCGCCGTGCTGACCGACCCGGCCGGCGCGGAGCGCGTCGCCGCCACCGGGCTGCCGGCGCTCGTGGTCGACGACCCGCGCGCGCGGATGGGCGAACTGGCGGCCACGATCTACGGCCACCCCGGCCGCGATCTCCTTCAGATCGGCATCACCGGCACCTCCGGCAAGACCACCACCGCCTACCTCGTCGAGGGCGGCCTGCGCACCGCGCGGACCACCGGCCTCATCGGCACGGTCGAGATGCGCATCGGCGACGAACGCATCAAGTCCGAGCGCACCACGCCCGAGGCCACCGACCTCCAGGCCCTGTTCGCGGTCATGCGTGAACGCGGTACCGAGGCGGTCGCCATGGAGGTCTCCAGCCACGCCCTGGTGCTCGGCCGGGTGGACGCCTGCGTCTTCGACGTGGCGGTGTTCACCAACCTCAGCCCGGAGCACATGGAGTTCCACTCCGGCATGGAGGACTACTTCCAGGCCAAGGCGCAGCTGTTCACGCCGGAGCGCAGCAGGCTCGGAGTCGTCAACACCGACGACGAGTACGGCCGCCGGCTCGTGAACGAGGCCACGGTCCCCGTCGTCACCTACTCCGCCGAGGGCCACCCCGACGCCGACTGGCGCGCCGAGGACGTCACGGTCGGACCGATGGACTCGACGTTCACCGCGGTCGGGCCCAAGGGCGAGCGGATCACCGCCAGGTCACCCCTGGCCGGCCCCTTCAACGTGGCCAACACCCTCGCCGCGATCGCCGCCCTGGCCGCGGCCGGCCTCGACCCGCAGACCGCCGCCGACGGCATCGCCGCCGTACCGGGCGTGCCGGGCCGGCTGGAGCGCGTGGACGAGGGCCAGCCCTACCTCGCGGTGGTCGACTACGCCCACAAGACCGACGCGGTCGAGTCCGTGCTGCGGGCCCTGCGCAAGGTGACCGAGGGGAAGCTGCACGCCGTGCTCGGCTGCGGCGGGGACCGGGACACCACCAAGCGGGAGCCGATGGGCGCCGCCGTGGCCCGGTTCGCCGACACGGCCGTACTGACCTCCGACAACCCCCGTTCCGAAGACCCCCTGGCCATTCTCGCCAGCATGCTGCAGGGCGCGGCGTCCGTGCCCGCGCACGAGCGCGGCGAGGTCCAGGTCTTCGAGGACCGGGCCGCCGCGATCGCCGCCGCCGTCGCCCGGGCCGAGCCCGGCGACACCGTGCTGGTGGCGGGCAAGGGCCACGAGCAGGGCCAGGACATCGCCGGAGTGGTCCGTCCCTTCGACGACCGCCAGGTGCTTCGCGAAGCCATCCGGAAGACCCAGGGATGAAAATCCTGAAGACCCAGGGGATGAACTTGTGATCGCCCTCTCCCTCGCCGAGATCGCAGAAGTCGTCGGCGGGCAGATGCACGACATACCGGACGCGTCCGTCGAGGTCACCGGACCAGTGGTCCGGGACTCCCGGGAGGCGGGGCCCGGCAGCCTCTTCGTCGCCTTCGTCGGCGAGCGCGTGGACGGCCACGACTTCGCGTCGGCGGTCGTGGAGGCGGGATCGGTGGCCGTGCTCGGCTCCCGGCCCGTCGGCGTGCCCGCGATCGTCGTGGACGACGTCCAGGCCGCCCTCGGCGCCCTCGCCCGCCACGTCGTACGGCGCCTCGGCACCACCCTCGTGGCCCTCACCGGATCCGCCGGCAAGACCAGCACCAAGGACCTGATCGCCCAGGTGCTGCGCCGCAAGGCGCCCACGGTGTTCACGCCCGGCTCCATGAACAACGAGGTCGGGCTGCCGCTGACCGCGCTCACCGCCACCGAGGAGACCAAGTTCCTCGTGCTGGAGATGGGCGCCCGCGGCATCGGCCACATCCGGTACCTCTGCGAGCTGACCCCGCCGAGGATCGGTCTCGTCCTCAACGTCGGCAGCGCCCACATCGGCGAGTTCGGCGGCCGGGAGCAGATCGCCCAGGCCAAGGGCGAACTCGTCGAGGCGCTTCCGCCGGCCGAGGAGGGCGGCGTCGCGGTCCTCAACGCGGACGACGCCCTCGTACGCGCCATGTCCTCCCGTACGAAGGCGAAGGTGATCCTTTTCGGAGAGTCCGACGAAGCGGACGTTCGCGCCGAGAACGTGCGACTCACGGACACCGGACAGCCTTCCTTCAGCCTTCACACACCCTCCGGTGCAAGTGATGTGACCATGCGCCTGTACGGTGAGCACCACGTGTCGAACGCGCTCGCCGCGGCCGCCGTCGCCCACGAGTTGGGCATGTCCGCAGACGAGATCGCCACCGCGCTCTCCGAGGCGGGCTCCCTCTCCCGCTGGCGGATGGAGGTCACCGAGCGCCCGGACGGCGTGACGGTCGTCAACGACGCCTACAACGCGAACCCCGAGTCCATGAAGGCCGCGCTGCGTGCGCTGGTCGCCATGGGCGGAGCCTCACGGGCGAACGGGGGTCGGACGTGGGCGGTGCTCGGCAAGATGGCCGAGCTCGGGGACGAGGCGCTCGCCGAGCACGACGCGGTCGGACGGCTCGCCGTCCGGCTCAACGTCAGCAAGCTCGTCGCGGTCGGGGGCAGGGAAGCCCGATGGCTGCAACTGGGCGCATATAACGAGGGTTCGTGGGGTGAGGAGTCGGTGCACGTGTCCGACGCACAGGCGGCGATCGACCTGTTGCGCAGCGAGTTGCGCCCGGGGGACGTCGTACTCGTGAAGGCGTCCCGTTCGGTGGGGCTGGAGAGCGTCGCAACGGCGCTGCTCGAGACCGGCGCCGAGGGTGAGGTCGCCGCCCGATGATGAAGCAGATCCTGTTCGCGGGAGTCATTGGCCTCTTCCTGACCTTGGTCGGCACCCCGCTGCTGATCAAGCTCCTGGCCCGCAAGGGCTACGGCCAGTACATCCGCGACGACGGCCCGCGCGAGCACGCCAGCAAGCGCGGTACGCCGACCATGGGTGGTATCGCCTTCATCCTGGCGACGGTCATCGCCTACTTCCTGGCCAAGGTGATCACCGGCTACCTGGACGAGGAGGCCGACGCGGGGCCGACCTTCTCGGGTCTGCTGGTGCTGGGCCTGATGGTCGGCATGGGCCTGGTCGGCTTCCTCGACGACTACATCAAGATCGTCAAGCGGCGTTCGCTGGGCCTGCGGGCCAAGGCGAAGATGGCCGGCCAGCTCATCGTCGGCATCGCCTTCGCGGTTCTCGCGCTCCAGTTCGCGGACAACCGCGGCAACACCCCGGCGTCCACCAAGCTGTCGTTCATCACCGACTTCGGCTGGACCATCGGCCCGGTGCTGTTCGTGGTCTGGGCGCTGTTCATGATCCTCGCCATGTCGAACGGCGTGAACCTCACCGACGGTCTCGACGGCCTCGCCACCGGCGCCTCCGTCCTGGTCTTCGGCGCCTACACCTTCATCGGCGTCTGGCAGTTCCAGGAGTCCTGCGCCAACGCGCTGACCCTGACCAACCCGGGCGCCTGCTACGAGGTGCGCGATCCGCTCGACCTGGCGGTGGTCGCCTCCGCGCTGATGGGTTCCTGCCTCGGCTTCCTGTGGTGGAACACCTCGCCGGCCAAGATCTTCATGGGCGACACCGGATCGCTCGCGCTCGGCGGCGTGCTGGCGGGTCTCGCGATCTGCTCGCGCACCGAACTGCTGATGGCCATCCTCGGCGGCCTGTTCGTCCTGATCACCATGTCGGTGGTCATCCAGGTCGGCTCCTTCCGCCTCACCGGCAAGCGGGTCTTCCGAATGGCGCCACTTCAGCACCACTTCGAACTCAAAGGCTGGTCCGAGGTCCTTGTCGTGGTCCGTTTCTGGATCATCCAGGGCATCTGCGTGATCGTCGGACTCGGCCTCTTCTACGCGGGATGGGCAGCGGACAAGTGACCTCCTCGGTGCCTTCGGAATTCACCGGCAAGCACGTCACCGTCGCCGGACTGGGCGTCTCCGGCGTCCCGGCGGCCAAGGTCCTGCACGGCCTCGGCGCACACGTCACCGTCGTCAACGACGGCGACGACGAGCGCGCGCGGACGCAGGCGGCCGAACTCGAGGCGCTCGGTGTCACCGTGCGCCTCGGCGACGGCACAGCAACCGACAGCGGCTCCGCCGCGGAGCTCCCCGAGGGCACCGAGCTGATCGTCACCGCACCCGGCTGGAAGCCGGACCATCCGCTGTTCGCCGCGGCCCACCGGGCGGGCGTCCCGGTCTGGGGCGACGTCGAACTGGCCTGGCGCCTGCGCGGCCCCGACGCCGCGCCCTGGCTGGCCGTCACCGGCACCAACGGCAAGACGACCACCGTCCAGATGCTGGCCTCCATCCTGAAGGCGGCCGGCCTGCGCACGGCCGCCGTCGGCAACATCGGCGTCTCCCTGCTGGACGCGGTCACCGGCGAGGAGAAGTACGACGTCCTCGCCGTGGAGCTGTCCAGCTACCAGCTCCACTGGGCGCCCTCCCTGCGCGCCCACTCGGCCGTGGTCCTCAACCTCGCGCCCGACCACCTCGACTGGCACGGCTCCATGGAGGCGTACGCGGCCGACAAGGGCCGGGTCTACGAGGGCAATCGCGTCGCCTGCGTCTACAACGTCGCCGACAAGGCCACCGAGGACCTGGTCCGCGCGGCCGACGTCGAAGAGGGCTGCCGGGCCGTCGGCTTCACCCTGGGCACCCCCGGCCCCTCCCAACTCGGCGTCGTGGAAGGCATCCTGGTCGACCGCGCCTTCGTGGAGAACCGGCAGAAGAACGCCCAGGAGCTCGCCGAGGTCTCCGACGTCAACCCGCCGGCCCCGCACAACATCGCCAACGCCCTTGCCGCGGCGGCCCTCGCCCGCGCCTTCGGCGTCCCCGCGGCCGCCGTCCGCGACGGACTGCGGGCCTTCACGCCCGACGCCCACCGCATCGCGCACGTCGCCGACGTCGACGAGGTGGCGTACGTGGACGACTCCAAGGCCACCAACACCCATGCCGCCGAGGCCTCGTTGGCGGCCTACGAGTCGATCGTGTGGATCGCGGGCGGACTGGCGAAGGGCGCCACCTTCGATGAGCTCGTCGCGGGCGCTGCGAAGCGGCTGCGCGGCGTCGTCCTCATCGGCGCCGACCGCGCGCTGATCCGCGAAGCCCTGGCGCGACACGCCCCGGAAGTACCCGTGGTCGACCTCGACCGGACCGACACTGGGGCGATGCTCCAGGCCGTCCAGGAGGCCCAGCGGCTCGCGCGGCCCGGCGACACGGTGCTGCTGGCTCCGGCCTGTGCCTCCATGGACATGTTCACCAACTACAACAAGCGCGGTGACGCGTTCGCGGAAGCCGTTCGCGAACTCGGCGCCTGACCCGGCCGCTCCTGCGCCGGGTGATCTCGGGAGGGACGCGTGGGACGGTCCAGGCCGATGTACAGCGGAGGCCGCGATGCCCGGTAGCCGCACCGGACGTCCGCCCGTGCAGCGGGCCGTCAAACGGCCGCCCGCGTCGGGGCCCCCGCACGAGAACCCGGTCCTCGGCCTCTACCTCCGACTCCGCCGCGCCTGGGACCGGCCGCTGACCGCCTACTACCTGATCTTCGGCGGCAGTCTGCTGATCACCGTGCTCGGCCTGGTGATGGTCTACTCGGCCTCCCAGATCACCGCGCTCCAGCTCTCCCTGCCCGGCTCGTACTTCTTCCGCAAGCAGTTCCTGGCCGCCCTGATCGGCACCGGGCTGCTGGTGGCCGCGATGCGGATGCCGGTGAAACTGCACCGGGCGCTGGCCTACCCCATTCTCGCCGGTGCCGTCTTCCTGATGATCCTCGTGCAGGTGCCGGGGATAGGGATGGCGGTCAACGGCAACCAGAACTGGATCTCCCTGGGCGGCTCCTTCCAGATCCAGCCGAGCGAGTTCGGCAAGCTCGCCCTGGTGCTGTGGGGCGCCGACCTGCTCGCGCGCAAGCAGGACAAGAAGCTGCTGACCCAGTGGAAGCACATGCTCGTGCCCCTGGTGCCGGCCGCCTTCATGCTGCTCGGGCTGATCATGATCGGCGGCGACATGGGGACGGCGATCATCCTCACGGCGATCCTCTTCGGCCTGCTCTGGCTGGCGGGCGCGCCCACCCGGCTGTTCGCCGGGGTGCTCTCCGTCGCCGCGCTGCTCGGCGTGATCCTCATCAAGACCAGCCCCAACCGCATGGCCCGGCTGAACTGCATCGGCGCCACCGACCCCGGCCCGGGCGACTCCTGCTGGCAGGCCGTGCACGGCATCTACGCCCTCGCCTCGGGCGGACTGTTCGGATCCGGGATCGGCGCCAGCGTGGAGAAATGGGGCGAACTCCCCGAAGCGCACACCGACTTCATCTTCGCCGTCACCGGTGAGGAACTGGGCCTGGCGGGGACGCTGTCGGTGCTCGCCCTGTTCGCGGCTCTAGGCTATGCGGGTATCCGCGTGGCCGGACGCACGGAGGACCCCTTCGTCAGGTATGCCGCGGGAGGCGTGACCACCTGGATCACGGCCCAGGCCGTGATCAACATCGGTGCGGTCCTCGGACTGCTGCCGATCGCCGGTGTCCCCCTCCCGCTGTTCTCCTACGGAGGATCCGCCCTGCTGCCGACCATGTTCGCCATCGGTCTGCTCATCGCCTTCGCACGCGACGAGCCCGGTGCGCGGGCGGCGCTTGCGCTGCGGCAACCTCGCTTTGGTAGAAAGCGGGGAACGGGGGGAACCGGGGGCTCCGGGCCCAAGCGGAACCCCCGGAGTTGGAACACGATGCGACGGCGCGCCTCGGCGGCGCGCTCGTCCGGAGAGCGGTGAATTTCGGTGCATGTCGTACTCGCCGGCGGAGGAACCGCGGGCCACATCGAGCCCGCGCTCGCCCTCGCGGACGCCCTGCGCAGGCAGGATCCGACCGTGGGCATCACAGCCCTGGGCACGGAACGCGGTCTGGAGACCCGGCTGGTGCCCGAGCGCGGATACGAGCTGGCGCTGATCCCGGCCGTCCCGCTGCCGCGCAAGCCCACGCCCGAGCTGATCACCGTCCCGGGCCGGCTGCGCGGCACCATCAAGGCGGCCGAGCAGGTCCTGGAACGCACCAAGGCGGACGCCGTGGTCGGCTTCGGCGGCTACGTCGCGCTGCCCGGCTACCTGGCGGCCAAGCGGCTCGGCGTGCCGATCGTGATCCACGAGGCCAACGCCCGGCCCGGACTGGCCAACAAGATCGGCTCCCGGTACGCCGCCCAGGTCGCCGTCTCCACGCCGGACAGCAAGCTGCGCAACTCCCGCTACATCGGCATCCCGCTGCGCCGCTCCATCTCCACCCTGGACCGGGCCGCCGTACGCCCCGAGGCCCGCGCCGCGTTCGGCCTCGACCCCAATCTGCCCACGCTGCTGGTCTCCGGCGGCTCGCAGGGCGCCCGGCGCCTCAACGAGGTGGTCCAGCAGGTCGCGCCGTGGCTCCAGCAGGCCGGCATCCAGATCCTGCACGCGGTCGGACCGAAGAACGAACTGCCGCAGGTCCACCAGATGCCGGGGATGCCCCCGTACATCCCGGTAAGTTACCTGGACCGGATGGACCTCGCGTACGCCGCGGCCGACATGATGCTCTGCCGCGCGGGCGCGATGACCGTCGCCGAACTCTCCGCCGTCGGACTCCCGGCCGCCTACGTCCCGCTGCCCATCGGCAACGGCGAACAGCGGCTGAACGCCCAGCCGGTGGTGAAGGCCGGCGGCGGACTGCTGGTCGACGACGCGGAACTGACGCCCGAGTGGGTGCAGCACAACGTCCTGCCCGTGCTCGCCGATCCGCACCGGCTGTTCGAGATGTCCCGCGCCGCCGCCGAGTTCGGCCGCCGGGACGCCGACGACCTCCTCGTCGGCATGGTGTACGAGGCGATCGCCGCCCGTGCACACCGCTGAGGACGCATGACGGAAGGCAGGGAGCGTGGCCGGACCGACCACCGCCGCACGCGGTGAACGCCAGCAGGAGTCGTCCGGCCCGCCCGGCACCGGGCGGTTCGGGCCGCCCCGTCTTCGTACGATCATCATCCTGGCCGTCGCTCTCGTGCTCGCCGGAGGGGTGACGCTCTGGGTGCTGTACGGGTCGAACTGGCTCCGCGTGGAACGGGTGTCGGTCTCCGGCACCCGGGTCCTGACGCCGGATCAGGTCCGCGAGGCCGCCGACGTGCCCGTCGGGGACGCGCTGGTCTCCGTCGACACCGAGGGGATCGAGGCCCGGCTCACCCGGAAATTGCCCCGCATCGACGAGGTCGACGTGGTGCGTTCCTGGCCCGACGGAATCGCGTTGAAAGTGACCGAGCGTACCCCGGTTCTCGTGGTGCAAAAAGGCCGAAACTTCGTGGAAGTGGACGATGAAGGCGTCCGCTACGCCACGGTTTCCCGGGCTCCGAAAGGCGTGCCCGCACTGAAATTGGAGCCCGCCCGGTCGGGCCCGGCCGCGGCGAGTCTGCGCCGCTTCGGCGAGGACCGCCTGGTGCGCGAGGCGGTACGGGCCGCGGGGGCCGTCCCGGACGCGGTCGCGCGGCGGACGCGCCTGGTCAAGGTCCGTTCCTACGACGACATCTCGCTGGAGCTGGGCGACGGCCGGACCGTGGCCTGGGGGAGCGGCGAACAGGGCGAGCGGAAGGCCCGGGCGCTCACCGCGCTGATGAAAGCGACGCCCGGCGCGCGGCACTTCGACGTGAGCGTTCCCACCGCCCCCGCGTCATCGGGGAGTTGACGGGTATACGTGCAGGCCAGCACCCTGGTTGGGCAGCGCTACGGCTGATCACATAGGGTGAAAAGAAAAACGGGAGGTTCGGCGTGTTCGTTGAACGCGCGCCACTTGTCGACTTAGTGTCCTGTTCAGAAGACTCCAAGGAACAGACACACTGGTAACCCTAAACTTCAGCGTTAGGGTTCGGGTCGGCGCTACGGACCGTCCCATTCGGCATCAGTCGTCGGGTCGCAGGGCATCAGTGCTCCGGTGATCCGACGACACGTAACTCGAGGCGAGAGGCCTTCGACGTGGCAGCACCGCAGAACTACCTCGCAGTCATCAAAGTCATCGGTGTCGGCGGCGGTGGTGTCAATGCCATCAACCGGATGATCGAGGTCGGTCTCAAGGGCGTCGAGTTCATCGCCATCAACACCGACGCGCAAGCTCTGTTGATGAGCGACGCCGACGTCAAGCTGGACGTCGGCCGCGAACTCACCCGCGGACTCGGCGCCGGAGCCAACCCGGCCGTCGGCCGCAAGGCCGCCGAGGACCACCGCGAGGAGATCGAGGAGGTCCTCAAGGGGGCCGACATGGTCTTCGTGACGGCCGGTGAAGGCGGCGGCACCGGCACCGGCGGAGCACCCGTCGTGGCCAACATCGCCCGCTCGCTCGGCGCCCTCACCATCGGCGTGGTCACGCGCCCGTTCACCTTCGAGGGACGGCGCCGCGCCAACCAGGCGGAGGACGGCATCGCCGAACTCCGCGAAGAGGTCGACACCCTCATCGTCATCCCCAACGACCGGCTGCTGTCCATCTCGGACCGTCAGGTCAGCGTGCTCGACGCGTTCAAGTCCGCCGACCAGGTGCTGCTGTCCGGTGTGCAGGGCATCACCGACCTCATCACCACGCCGGGCCTGATCAACCTGGACTTCGCCGACGTCAAGTCGGTCATGTCCGAGGCCGGTTCGGCCCTCATGGGCATCGGCTCGGCCCGCGGCGACGACCGCGCGGTGGCCGCGGCCGAGATGGCGATCTCCTCGCCTCTCCTCGAGGCGTCCATCGACGGCGCCCGCGGCGTGCTGCTCTCCATCTCCGGCGGCTCCGACCTCGGCCTGTTCGAGATCAACGAGGCCGCCCAGCTGGTCAGTGAGGCCGCGCACCCCGAGGCCAACATCATCTTCGGCGCGGTCATCGACGACGCCCTCGGCGACGAGGTGCGGGTCACCGTGATCGCGGCCGGCTTCGACGGGGGCCAGCCGCCGTCCAAGCGGGACAACGTCCTCGGCTCGGCCTCGGCCAAGCGCGAGGAGCCCGCCCCGGCACGGCAGCCCGAGAGCCGCCCGTCCTTCGGCTCGCTCGGCAGCGTCAAGCCGAAGGAGGAGCCGGAGCCGGTCCCGGCACCCGAGCCGGTCAGCGACCTGCCGCCGGTCGCCCCGCCGCCGGTCCCGCCGTCCCGGACCTACTCGGACAGCGCGGCCGAGGAACTGGACGTGCCGGACTTCCTGAAGTGATAGGACAGCGCGACACCGTGAACGGCGCGCACTTCGGCTTCACCGACCGGTGGGGCGGAGTGAGCGCCGTTCCGTACGAGGAGCTCAACCTCGGCGGCGCGGTCGGCGACGACCCGGCCGCCGTGACGGCCAACCGCGAACTGGCCGCGAAGTCGCTGGGCGTCGACCCGGCCCGGGTGGTCTGGATGAACCAGGTGCACGGGGCCGACGTCGCCGTGGTCGACGCCCCCTGGGGGGACCGCCCGGTCCCGCGGGTCGACGCGGTGGTCACCGCCGAACGCGGTCTCGCCCTCGCCGTCCTCACCGCCGACTGCGTACCCGTCCTCCTCGCCGACCCCGTCGCCGGCGTCGCCGCCGCGGCACACGCGGGCCGGCCCGGCCTGGTCGCCGGGGTCGTCCCCGCCGCCGTAGGGGCCATGACCGAACTCGGCGCCGACCCCGCCCGGATCGTCGCCCGCACCGGACCCGCCGTGTGCGGCCGGTGCTACGAGGTGCCCGAGGAGATGCGTGCCGAGGTCGCCGCGGTCGAACCGGCGGCGCACGCCGTGACGAGCTGGGGCACTCCGGCCCTCGACGTGAGCGCCGGAGTGCACGCGCAGCTCGAGCGGCTCGGGGTGTGCGACCGGGCGCAGTCGCCGGTGTGCACCCGGGAGTCGAAGGACCACTTCTCGTACCGACGCGACCGCACCACCGGGCGGCTCGCGGGCTATGTCTGGCTGGACTGATGGGGCATGACGGACCGTAAGGACGAACTCGCCGGAAATCTGGCGAAAGTGGAAGAGCGCATCGCCGCCGCGTGCGAGGCCGCGGGCCGGCGTCGCGACGAAGTGACCCTGATCGTGGTCACCAAGACCTACCCGGCCGACGATGTGCGCATTCTCTCCGGACTCGGCGTGCGCCACGTCGCCGAGAACCGCGACCAGGACGCGGCACCCAAGGCCGCCGCCTGCTCGGATCTGCCGCTTTCGTGGCACTTTGTCGGTCAGTTGCAGACCAACAAGGTGCGGTCCGTGGTCGGTTACGCGGATGTCGTGCAGTCCGTCGACCGGGCCAAGCTCGTCACGGCTCTGTCGAGGGAGGCGGTGCGCGCCGGCCGCGAGGTGGGGGTGCTCCTCCAGGTGGCGCTCGACGCAGGGGAGAGCGCGCGCGGCGAGCGCGGTGGCGTCGCGCCCGCGGGAATCGAAGAGTTGGCCGATCTGGTCGCCGGGTCGGACGGACTTCGGCTCGACGGACTGATGACCGTGGCGCCGCTCACCGGCGAGTACGCCGGACGGCAACGGGACGCGTTCGAGCACCTCATGGATTTGTCGACCCACCTGCGCCGAGCCCATCCGGCTGCGAACATGGTTTCCGCAGGGATGAGTGCGGACCTCGAACAGGCCGTGGCCGCCGGAGCGACACATGTACGCGTCGGCACCGCGGTACTCGGAGTCCGACCCAGGCTCGGGTAACGTCGCCAAGAAGTCGGACCACAGCAGAAAATATGGTCATTACCGCCGAAAGGCGGAGGCAACGACCTAGTGGATCGCAGGCATTTGGCAGTCGTCAGCCGATCCACCACAGAGCGGAGGACTCAGAGCATGGCCGGCGCGATGCGCAAGATGGCGGTCTACCTCGGCCTCGTGGAGGACGATGGGTACGACGGCCGGGGGTTCGACCCCGACGACGATTTCGAACCCGAACTGGACCCGGAGCCCGAGCGGGACCACCGGCGGCACGAACCGGCGCACCAGTCGCACGGTTCACATCAGCCCCAAAGGGACGAAGAGGTAAGAATCGTCCAACCGCCCGTGCAGCGCGAGCCGGTGCCCCGTTCCGCTTCGCTCGGGGCGGAATCGGGCCGCCCGGCGCGCATCGCGCCCGTGGCATCCATCACACAAGAACGCGCAAGCCTGGAAAAGAGCGCACCGGTCATCATGCCCAAGGTCGTGTCCGAACGAGAGCCCTACCGGATCACCACACTTCACCCCCGGACCTACAACGAGGCCCGTACCATCGGGGAACACTTCCGTGAGGGCACGCCGGTGATCATGAATCTCACTGAGATGGATGACACAGATGCGAAGCGACTTGTCGACTTTGCGGCCGGTTTGGTGTTTGGTCTTCACGGCAGTATCGAGCGGGTGACGCAGAAGGTGTTCCTGCTGTCTCCTGCTAACGTCGATGTCACGGCGGAGGACAAGGCCCGCATCGCAGAGGGCGGGTTCTTCAACCAGAGCTGAGACGCACGACCGGTTAGAGCAAGAGCACGGATCCGAGGACGGGTCCGAGAGATGGTTCAGGGGAGAGGGAAGCACAGGCATGAGCGTGGTCCTGGATGTCGTCTACATCGCGCTGATGTGCTTTCTCATCGTGCTCATCTTCCGGTTGGTCATGGACTACGTCTTCCAGTTCGCCCGCTCGTGGCAACCCGGCAAGGCGATGGTGGTCGTTCTGGAGGCCACCTACACTGTCACCGATCCACCGTTGAAGCTTCTGCGGCGGTTCATCCCGCCGCTGCGTCTCGGGGGCGTGGCGCTCGACCTGTCCTTCTTCGTACTGATGATCATCGTTTACATCCTGATCTATATCGTGAGCCGGCTGTGAGCGATGAGAGAGATACGGGCTTGCCGAATGCCGACGACTACGTTGAGGTGAAGAGATGCCGTTGACCCCTGAGGACGTGCGGAACAAGCAGTTCACGACCGTCCGCCTCCGAGAAGGCTATGACGAGGACGAGGTCGATGCCTTCCTCGACGAGGTCGAAGCCGAACTGACCCGGCTGCTCCGCGAGAACGAGGACCTGCGTGCCAAGCTGGCCGCGGCGACGCGCGCGGCTGCGCAGAACCAGCAGAACATGCGCAAGCCCCCGGAACCGCCCCAGGATCAGCAGCAGCACCAGCAGCATCAGCAGCATCCACAGCAGCAGGGCGGCATGCCGCAGCAGGGCATGCGAGGTCCCGGCGCTCCGGTGCCCGCCGGCATATCGGGCCCGCCGCAGCAGCAGATGGGTGGCCCCATGGGTGGCCCGCCCCAGCTGCCCAGCGGTGCTCCGCAGCTGCCCGCCGGCCCCGGCGGACAGGGTGGCCCGCAGGGTCCCGGCCCGATGGGCCAGGGTCCGGGGCCGATGGGCCAGGGCCCGGGTCCGATGCAGGGCCAGATGGGTCCCGGTCCGATGGGCGGCCCCATGGGCGGTCCGCAGGGCCCCGGTGGCCCCGGCATGCCCGGCCAGGGCGGTCCCGGCGGCGACAGTGCCGCCCGTGTCCTCTCGCTCGCCCAGCAGACCGCCGACCAGGCGATCGCCGAGGCGCGTTCCGAGGCCAACAAGATCGTCGGTGAGGCGCGTTCGCGTGCCGAGGGTCTGGAGCGGGACGCCCGTGCCAAGGCCGACGCCCTGGAGCGGGACGCGCAGGAGAAGCACCGCGTCGCGATGGGCTCCCTGGAGTCCGCCCGCGCCACGCTGGAGCGCAAGGTCGAGGACCTGCGCGGCTTCGAGCGCGAGTACCGGACGAGGCTGAAGTCGTACCTGGAGTCCCAGCTGCGTCAGCTGGAGACCCAGGCGGACGACTCGCTCGCCCCGCCGCGTACGCCCGCGACGGCCTCGCTCCCGCCGTCCCCGGCGCCCTCGATGGCTCCGGCCGGCGCGAGTGCCCCGTCCTACGGCGGCAACCAGTCGATGGGCAGCGGGCCGAGCCAGTCCGGTCCGTCGTACGGCGGTCAGCAGCAGATGTCGCCGGCGATGACCCAGCCGATGGCGCCGGTGCGGCCGCAGGGGCCGTCGCCGATGGGGCAGGCGCCCTCGCCGATGCGCGGGTTTCTGATCGACGAGGACGACAACTGATCTGTAGTACGGCGTAGCCTTCGGCGGCGTTCAGGGCGGGCCCCGGGTTTTGACCCGGGGCCCGCCCTTGTGCTGTGCGGGAGCTGGTGCGGGGCGGGGCGGGGCGGGGCGGGGCGGGGGGACCCCACCGCCCACCCGTGCCGCCCCTGCGGCACGACTGCCCGCAGCCACGGTGGCGGTGGTGGTACGAAGAAAGGCCCGGGCCCCTCTGGTTGAGGGGCCCGGGCCTTTCCTTGTGTTCGTTACTGCTTGCGGAGCTGGAACGTCAGGGACAGGCCCTCGTCCGTGAACGGGGTCCCGTACGCGTCGTCCGCCTCGCCCTGGGCGAAGTCGGTCGCGAGGACCTCGTCGGCGATCAGCGCGGCGTGCTCCGTCAGGGCGGCGGCCGTTGCCGGGTCCGTGGCCGTCCAGCGCAGCGCGATGCGGTCGGCGACGTCGAGACCGCTGTTCTTGCGGGCCTCCTGGATCAGGCGGATCGCGTCACGGGCGAGGCCCGCGCGGCGCAGCTCCTCCGTGATCTCCAGGTCGAGGGCGACCGTCGCGCCCGAGTCCGAGGCGACCGACCAGCCCTCGCGCGGCGTCTCGGTGATGATCACCTCGTCGGGAGCGAGGGTGATCGTCTCACCCTCGACCTCGACCGACGCCGTGCCCTCGCGCAGGGCGAGGGACAGGGCGGCGGCGTCCGCGGCCGCGACCGCCTTGGCGACGTCCTGGACGCGCTTGCCGAACCGCTTGCCCAGCGCACGGAAGTTGGCCTTCGCCGTCGTGTCGACCAGGGAGCCGCCGACCTCGCTCAGCGACGCGAGGGACTCGACGTTCAGCTCCTCCGTGATCTGCGTGCGCAGTTCGGGGGAGAGCGCGTCGAAGCCCGTCGCCGCGATCAGCGCGCGGCGCAGCGGCTGCCGGGTCTTGACGCCCGACTCCGCGCGCGTGGCGCGGCCCAGCTCGACCAGGCGGCGCACCAGCACCATCTGCTTCGACAGCTCCGGGTCGATGGCCGCCAGGTCGGCCTCCGGCCAGGAGGCCAGGTGGACCGATTCCGGGGCGCCCGGCGTGACCGGCACGATCAGGTCCTGCCAGACCCGCTCGGTGATGAACGGGGTCAGCGGGGCCATGAGCTCGGTGACCGTCTCGACGACCTCGTGCAGCGTGCGCAGCGCGGCCTTGTCGCCCTGCCAGAAGCGGCGGCGCGAGCGGCGGACGTACCAGTTGGACAGGTCGTCGACGAACGCGGACAGCAGCTTGCCGGCGCGCTGGGTGTCGTAGCTCTCCAGCGCCTGGGTCACCTGGTCGGTCAGCGCGTGCAGTTCGGACAGCAGCCAGCGGTCCAGCACGGGACGCTCGGCCGGGGCCGGGTCGGCCTCGCTCGGCGCCCAGCCGGTGGTGCGGGCGTACAGGGCCTGGAAGGCGACCGTGTTCCAGTAGGTGAGGAGCGTCTTGCGGACGACCTCCTGGATGGTGCCGTGGCCGACGCGGCGGGCCGCCCACGGGGAACCGCCGGCCGCCATGAACCAGCGCACGGCGTCGGCGCCGTGCTGGTCCATCAGCGGGATCGGCTGCAGGATGTTCCCCAGGTGCTTGGACATCTTGCGGCCGTCCTCGGCGAGGATGTGGCCGAGGCAGACGACGTTCTCGTACGAGGACTTGTCGAAGACCAGGGTGCCGACGGCCATCAGCGTGTAGAACCAGCCGCGGGTCTGGTCGATGGCCTCGCTGATGAACTGGGCCGGGTAGCGGGACTCGAAGAGTTCCTTGTTCTTGTACGGGTAGCCCCACTGCGCGAACGGCATCGAGCCCGAGTCGTACCAGGCGTCGATGACCTCCGGCACGCGCGTGGCCGTCTTGCCGCAGCCGTCGTGGCGGCAGGCGAAGGTGACCTCGTCGATGTACGGGCGGTGCGGGTCGAGCGCGGACTGGTCGGTGCCGGTCAGCTCGGTCAGCTCCGCGCGGGAGCCGACGACGGTGAGGTGGTCGTCCTCGCAGCGCCAGATCGGCAGCGGGGTGCCCCAGTAGCGGTTGCGGGAGAGCGCCCAGTCGATGTTGTTGTTCAGCCAGTCGCCGTACCGGCCGTGCTTGACCGAGTCCGGGAACCAGTTGGTCTTCTCGTTCTCCTGGAGGAGACGGTCCTTGATCGCCGTCGTGCGGATGTACCAGGACGGCTGCGCGTAGTACAGCAGCGCGGTGTGGCAGCGCCAGCAGTGCGGGTAGCTGTGCTCGTAGGGGATGTGCCTGAACAGCAGGCCCCGGGCGTCCAGGTCCTCGGTGAGCTGCTCGTCGGCCTTCTTGAAGAAGACGCCGCCGACCAGCGGGAGGCCCTCCTCGAAGGTGCCGTCCGGGCGGACCGGGTTGACGACCGGCAGGCCGTAGGAGCGGCAGACCTTGAGGTCGTCCTCACCGAAGGCGGGGGACTGGTGGACCAGACCGGTGCCGTCCTCGGTGGTGACGTACTCGGCGTTCACCACGAAGTGGGCGGGCTCGGGGAACTCCACCAGCTCGAACGGCCGCTGGTAGGTCCAGCGCTCCATCTCGGCGCCCGTGAAGGACTCGCCGGTGGTCTCCCAGCCCTCGCCGAGGGCCTTCTCCACCAACTGCTCGGCGACGACCAGCTTCTCCTCGCCGTCGGTCGCGACGACATAGGTCACGCCGGGGTGCGCGGCGACCGCGGTGTTGGAGACCAGCGTCCAGGGGGTGGTCGTCCAGATCAGCAGCGCGGCCTCGCCGGCCAGCGGGCCGGAGGTCAGCGGGAAGCGGACGTAGACGGAGGGGTCGACGACCGTCTCGTAGCCCTGCGCCAGCTCGTGGTCGGACAGGCCGGTGCCGCAGCGGGGGCACCAGGGGGCGACGCGGTAGTCCTGGACCAGCAGGCCCTTGCCGAAGATCTCCTTCAGCGACCACCAGACGGACTCGATGTACTCGGGGTCCATCGTGCGGTACGGGTCCTGGAGGTCGGTCCAGTACCCCATGCGCGTCGTGAGCTCTTCGAAGGCGTCGGTGTGGCGGGTCACCGACTCGCGGCACTTGGCGTTGAACTCGGCGATGCCGTACGCCTCGATGTCCTGCTTGCCGGAGAAGCCCAGCTCCTTCTCCACCGCCAGCTCGACCGGCAGACCGTGGCAGTCCCAGCCGGCCTTGCGGCCCACGTGGTACCCGCGCATGGTGCGGAAGCGGGGGAAGACGTCCTTGAAGACGCGGGCCTCGATGTGGTGGGCGCCCGGCATGCCGTTGGCGGTGGGCGGACCCTCGTAGAACACCCATTCGGGGCGGCCCTCGGACTGCTCCAGGCTCTTGGCAAAGATCTTCTGCTCGCGCCAGAAGTCGAGCACGGCGTGCTCGAGCGCGGGCAGGTCGACCTGGGCGGGCACCTGACGGTACTGCGTCATCGATCTTCCTCCGGCGGACGTACTGCCTTCCGTCGGAGGGACGAGAGCCGTAATGGCTACGTACGCCGCTGTGTGCGGCGCGCTCCCGCGGTACCACCCTCCTTGGCCCCCCGGTGCGTCGTGTGCGCCGGTGAGCCCCCTCATTGGGGTCGCGAACCGGGTCTACTCGCCGTGACCTTCCCGTCACGTCTTTCTTCCGGCGGCTCCGGGGTGATCTTCACGTCGCGCTCGCCCCCGGGCTCCCACCGTCCCCGGGTCGCTCTGGGCTGCGTACGCCGCTACTCGTCCCCATCCACGCTTTTCGCTCCGCCCAGTGTACGGCGCCGCACGGACAGCGGCCGACCGGTTTCGGCGCCGGGGACGGCGAAGGTGTCGGGTGGCCCGGCGTGACCCGAATGCCGGGCTCCGGCGTCCGGCTCCCGGCGGGCTCCGCTGGGAGAACGGAGGGGCGGATTACCGGGCGGGGAGCTGGGCACAACGCATGCATGCTCGCCACGCGCGCGCGGTGGGCGGGCGAATCGGGCGGCGTGCCCCGTTGCCGCGGGACCCGAGTCGATTTATCGTCCCAGCACGATTCGCGAGCAAGATCACAATATGTGAAGGGGCCGCGGCCATGGTGGCGAAGAAGACCGCCGTAGAGCAGTCGGAGGCGACTGCGAAGAAGTCCGCTGCCAGGAAGACCACGGCCGCGAAGAAGACCCCGGCGAAGAAGACCGCCGCGGACAGGAGCGCGGCCGAGAACGCCACGGCGAAGAAGGCCGCGGCGAAGCGGCAGAGCCCGGTGAAGAAGAGCACGGCCGAGAAGAGCACGGCGAAGAAGGCGGGCGCGGCCGAGGCCGCGGAGCAGACGGGAGCCACGACGGTGGTTGCGAAGAAGACTCCTGGCACGGCCACGGCGGCCAAGTCCGCGGTTCCGAAGGCACGCGGCGCCGCCGCGGAGCCCGGCGACCTCGCGGTACGCCCCGGCGAGGACCCCTGGACCCCGGCAGAGGTCGAGGAGGCCCGCGGGGAACTCCAGTCCGAGGCGGACCGCCTGCGCACCGAGATCGACCAGTCGGAGCGGTCGCTGCAGGGCCTGATGCGGGACTCCGGGGACGGCGCCGGCGACGACGAGGCGGACACCGGTACCAAGAACATCACGCGCGAGCACGAACTGGCGCTGGCCGCCAACGCCCGCGAGATGCTCACCCAGACCGAACGCGCCCTCGAACGCCTCGACGCGGGCACCTACGGCCTGTGCGAGAACTGCGGCAACCCCATCGGCAAGGCGCGCATGCAGGCCTTCCCGCGGGCCACCCTGTGCGTGGAGTGCAAGCAGAAGCAGGAACGCCGGTACTGAGCCGCAGCCGGGACGCAAGGCGTGCCGTACCCTCGTCCTCAGTCAGGTACCTAGGCTGAGGGACTCACGTGGCAGAGGCGGAGCGCATCATCGGTACGCCGGACACCCCGGACGCGGCGGGGGACGGACAGGAGCGGCCCGACGCCGAGCAGGAGCAGGCTCCGGAGCGCCCTCGGGGCAAGCGCCGGGTCGCCGTACTGTTCGCTGTCGCCCTGTTCGCGTACCTGCTCGACCTGGTCAGCAAGATGATCGTGGTCGCCAAGCTGGAGCACCACGAGCCGATCGAGATCATCGGCGACTGGCTGAGGTTCGCCGCGATCCGCAACGCGGGCGCGGCCTTCGGCTTCGGCGAGGCCTTCACGATCATCTTCACGGTCATCGCGGCGGCCGTGATCGTGGTGATCGCCCGCCTCGCACGCAAGCTCCACAGCCTGCCGTGGGCGATCGCGCTCGGCCTGCTGCTCGGCGGCGCGCTCGGCAACCTCACCGACCGGATCTTCCGCTCGCCCGGCGTCTTCGAGGGCGCCGTCGTGGACTTCATCGCGCCCAAGCACTTCGCCGTGTTCAACCTCGCCGACTCGGCGATCGTCTGCGGCGGCATCCTGATCGTGATCCTCTCCTTCCGCGGCCTGGACCCGGACGGGACCGTGCACCGGGACTGAGCGCCCCGTGCCGGACGGGCGTGCGGGACTGTCCGCCCCGTCCGGCATACTCGACGGGTGAGCACGCTTCCCGAGATCCGTACCCTGCCCGTGCCCGACGGCCTGGAGGGCGAGCGCGTCGACGCCGCCATCTCCCGCATGTTCGGCTTCTCCCGTACCAAGGCCGCGGAACTCGCCGCGGCGGGCAAGGTGCAGGTCGACGGATCGGTGGTCGGCAAGTCCGAGCGGGTGCACGGCGGCGCCTGGCTCGAGGTCGAGATGCCCCAGGCGCCCGCACCGGTGCAGGTGATCGCCGAGCCAGTCGAGGGCATGGAGATCGTGCACGACGACGAGGACGTGGTCGTGATCGTCAAGCCGGTCGGCGTGGCCGCCCACCCGTCGCCCGGCTGGAGCGGTCCGACCGTCATCGGGGGACTGGCCGCCGCCGGATACCGCATCTCCACGTCCGGCGCCGCCGAGCGGCAGGGCATCGTGCACCGCCTCGACGTGGGCACCTCCGGCCTGATGGTGGTGGCGAAGTCGGAGCGGGCGTACACCTCGCTCAAGCGCCAGTTCAAGGAGCGCACGGTCGACAAGCGCTACCACACGCTCGTGCAGGGCCACCCCGATCCCACCAGCGGCACCATCGACGCCCCCATCGGCCGTCACCCCCAGCACGACTACAAGTGGGCCGTCACCGCCGAGGGCAAGCCCTCCGTCACGCACTACGACCTCATCGAGGCGTTCCGCGCAGCCTCGCTGCTCGACGTGAAGCTGGAGACCGGCCGCACCCACCAGATCCGCGTCCACATGGCAGCCCACCGCCACCCCTGCGTCGGCGACCTCACCTACGGCGCCGACCCGACCCTGGCCAAGCGGCTGCGCCTGACCCGCCAGTGGCTGCACGCCGTGCGGCTCGGCTTCGAGCACCCCGGCGACGG
Organism: Streptomyces flaveolus; assembly: GCF_014648815.1. Taxonomy (GTDB): domain Bacteria; phylum Actinomycetota; class Actinomycetes; order Streptomycetales; family Streptomycetaceae; genus Streptomyces; species Streptomyces flaveolus. The sequence continues at coordinate 530,452 of NZ_BMRV01000001.1, forward strand.
ACAGTGGGTCGAGTACGCCAGCGACTACCCCGAGGACCTCCAGCAGGCCCTGGACCGGGTCCGCGAGGAGACCTACGTATGAGCACCCCCGTCTACGAGGTGCGCGTCGCCGAGGACCCCGCCGACCGGGAGGCGTGCTTCGCGGTGCGCAAGGACGTCTTCGTCGCCGAGCAGAACGTCCCGGAGGACATCGAGTACGACGCGTACGACGCCGGCGCCGTGCACGTCCTCGCGGTCCGGGAGGACGGCGTACCGCTCGGCACCTCCCGGCTGCTGCACGGCGCGGCCGCCGCGGCGAAGAACGGCGACGGGGACCCGGCCGTCGGCTCCCTCGGACGGCTCGCCGTCGTCCGGGACGCCCGCGGACTGGGCGTCGGGGCCGCGCTGGTGCGCGCCGTCGAGGACGCGGCACGCGCGCGCGGACTCACCGCGGTCGACCTGCACGCGCAGACGCACGCCCTGGGTTTCTACGAGCGACTGGGGTACCAGGCCTACGGACCGGAGTTCCCCGACGCGGGGATACCCCACCGCGCGATGCGGCGCGTCCTGCAGTAGCCGAGCCGGACCGGCTGGTGGGGCCGGTGACATGGCAGGCTTGGGACCCGCCGTGTGAACGCCGAGACCCCCCCGGAGCGGTGACCGTGGATCAGTTGGCCCTGTTGTTCATGCTGCTGCTCGGGGCCCTGCTGAGCGTCCCGGTCGGGGACCGGCTCGGGCTGCCGGCGCCGGTGCTGATGACGCTCCTCGGCATCGTCCTGGCACTGCTCGACTTCGTGCCCAACGTGGACATCCCGCCGGAGCTCATCCTGCCCGCGCTGCTGCCGCCGCTGCTGTACGCGGCCGTGCGGCGCACCTCCTGGCGGCAGTTCGCGGCCAACAAACGCCCGATCTTCCTGCTGGCGGTCGCGCTGGTGTTCGTCACCACGGCGTGCGTGGCCACCGTGGCCCACGCGATCGTGCCGGGCCTGCCGATCGCCGCCGCCTTCGCGCTCGGCGCGCTGGTGGCGCCGCCCGACCCCGTCGCGGCCACCGCCGTCGCGGGCCAGCTCGGGCTGCCGCGCCGTCTGGTGTCCATCCTGGAGGGCGAGGGGCTCTTCAACGACGTGACGGCCATCGTCCTCTACCACGTGGCCATCGCCGCGGCCGTCAGCGGTTCCTTCTCGCCCTGGCAGGCCGGGCTCGACCTGGTGCTGTCCGCCGTCGTCGCCGTCGCGGTGGGCCTCGCGCTGGGCTGGGGCGCCAACAAGCTGCTGGACGTGCTGGGGGACGCGACCCTGCAGATCGGGCTGACGCTGCTGGTGCCGTACGTGTCCTACGTGCTGGCCGAGGAGCTCCACGGCTCCGGCGTCCTCGCCGTGCTGACCACCGCCATGTTCCTGGCCGAGTACGCGGTCGGCGCCGACGACGTGATGACCCGGCTCGCCGGGCACACGGTCTGGGACGTCGTCGACACCCTCGTCACGGGCGTCGCCTTCGGACTGATCGGACTGGAGCTGCACAACGCCATCCGCACGGCCTCCGGGCGCTGGGCCGAACTGCTGGGCTGGGCCGGCGCGGTCGTCGGCGTGGTGATCCTCGTCCGGCTGGCGTGGCTGCTGCCCGCCACCTGGCTGACCCAGCGGCTGCACGCCCGGCGCGACCACGACGAGGACATCCCGACCAGCTGGCGGGAGACCGTCGTCATGTGGTGGTCGGGGATGCGCGGTGTCGCCTCGGTGGCGCTGGCGCTCGCGATCCCGCTGAAGACGGACGACGGCTCCCCCTTCCCGAACCGGGAGGAGATTGTCTTCATCGCCTTCGGGGTGATCATGGTGACGCTGCTGCTCCAGGGCCTGACGCTGCCGTGGCTGGTGAACCGGCTCGGGGTGCGGTCGGACACCGAGCGCGAGAAGGACTACGAGAAGGCGCTCGCCGTGCGCGCGGCGAAGGCGGCGAAACAGCGGCTCAAGGAGATCGAGGCGGTCGAGGAACTGCCGGAGGAGCTGTCCGAACAGATGCTGCGCCGGGCCTTCGACATCGGCATCCGGATCAGCCCGGACATCGGCGACGAGGAGCGGCGCGAGGCGCAGCTGCAGCGGGCCCGGCGGCTGAAGCGGATCCGCCGGATCCAGGGCGAGATGCTCAGCGCCGCGCGCCACGAGGTGCTGGCGGCGCGCAGCGAACCCGGAGCCGACCCGGAGATCGTCGACCGGGTGCTGCGCCACCTGGACGTCCGCAGCCTGCGCTGACCGCGCCGCCCGGCCGGTGGCCCCGGGTCACAGGGCCTTTCGCGACTGGTGCGGGAAGCGGCGGGCCTCCCCGTCCGGCGAGCGCCGGGAGAGGGGGAAGCCGTCGCGGCCGGGGCGCCGGTCCGCGTCCGCCGTGTTGACGCGGGGCAGGGCGTACGGGTGCTCGTCGGCCAGCCAGCGGATCATCTGCTCGCGCACCTCGACCCGTACCGTCCAGATGTCGTCCGCGTCCTTCGCCGTCACCAGCGCCCGTACCTGCATGGTGTTCGGCGTGGTGTCCGTGACGGTCAGGTTGTAGGCCCGCCCGTCCCAGGCCGGGCAGCCGCGCAGGATGTCCCGCAGCCGCTCGCGCATCGCGTCCAGCGGGGCGGTGTGGTCCAGGTGCCAGTAGACGACGCCCGTCATCTGCGGGGTGCCCCGCGACCAGTTCTCGAACGGCTTGGACGTGAAGTACGACACCGGCATCGTGATCCGGCGCTCGTCCCAGGTGCGCACGGTCAGGAAGGTCAGCGTGATCTCCTCGACGGTGCCCCACTCGCCGTTCACCACGACCGTGTCGCCGATGCGCACCATGTCGCCGAAGGCGATCTGCAGCCCCGCGAACAGGTTTCCCAGCGTGGACTGCGCGGCGATGCCGGCCACGATGCCGAGGACACCGGCCGAGGCCAGCAGCGAGGTGCCCGCCGTGCGCATCGCCGGGAACGTCAGCAGCATCGACGACACGGCGACGACGCCGACGACCGCGGAGACCACGCGCATGATCAGCGAGACCTGGGTGCGCACCCGCCGCACCCGGGCCGGGTCGCGCTGGGCATGGGCGTGGGCGTAGCGGGAGTACGACGTCTCGACGACGGCCCCGGCGATCCGGATCACCAGCCAGGCCGCCGAGCCGATCAGCACCAGGGTCAGCGTCCGGCCGACCCCCACCCGGTGCTCCGGGAAGACCTGCGCCTCGACGTACGTCCCTCTCAGCAGCGCCGCGCACAGCACGAGCTGGTAGGGGATGCGGGCGCGGCGCAGCAGCCCCCACAGGGGCGTCTCGGGGTGCCGTCCGTCGGCCTTGCGCAGCAGCAGGTCGGTGGCCCATCCGATGACCAGGGTCAGCAGGACGGCACCGCCGACCACGATCAGTGGGCGGAGTATGGTCTCCATCCCTCGAACGTAACCGGCCCGGCCCGGGCGTGAACCTGTGACGTGCGTCCCCCGCCGGGTGTCGCCGCCCGTCGCCCTGTCGCATCCGGCTGGCACCATGGCCTCATGAACATCGTGCTCTTTCACTCGACCCATGGCCCGAGGCCCGCGGTGCGGCAGGCCGCCGACCGCCTGCGTGACGCCGGGCACCAGGTCTGGACCCCGGACCTCTTCGAGGGGCGGACGTTCGACACGGTCGAGGAGGGCATGGCGTACCAGGACGAGATCGGCCGGGAGGAACTGCTGAAGCGGGCCGTGCTGGCCGCCGCGCCCTATTCCGAGCGCGGGCTGGTGTACGCCGGGTTCTCGCTCGGTGCCTCCATCGCCCAGACCCTCGCCCTCGGCGATCACCGGGCGCGCGGGCTGCTGCTCCTGCACGGCACCTCGGACATCGCCGCCAACGCCTCGGTGGACGACCTGCCGGTGCAGCTGCACGTGGCCGAGCCGGACCCGTTCGAGACGGACGACTGGCTCAGCGCCTGGTACCTCCAGATGGGCCGGGCCGGTGCCGACGTCGAGGTGTACCGGTACGCCGGGGCGGGTCACCTCTACACCGATCCCGGGCTGCCGGACTACGACGAGGAGGCGGCCGAGGCCACCTGGCGGGTGGCGCTCGGCTTCCTCGACTCGCTGGAGCGGGATCAGCCGGCCCGGTAGGCCGCCCAGCTGTCCTGCATGCGCTGCACCTGGCCGGTGGTGAACCGGTCCATGCACGCGTCGTACGTGTAGTCCATGAAGTTGTGGATCGGGTCGGCTCCCGCCTGGCGGGCGCAGGTGTCGCGGCCCTCGGGGCACTGGTAGGCGGGGCTCTTCTCGGCCGGGGTGTCCGCGACGTAGTCGCCCTGGCCGTTGCAGCCGCCCTGGAAGGTGTGGTACAGCCCCAGCCAGTGGCCGACCTCGTGGGTGGCGGTGTCGCCCTGGTCGTAGTTGGCGGCGGAGCCGCCCGGCAGCGAGGCGTTCAGGATGACGACGCCGTCCATGGCGGGGCTGGACCGGTAGGAGCTGGGGAAGGTGGCCCAGCCCAGGAGCCCGTCGCCGATGTTGGCCGCGTAGATGTTGAGCGCGTTCGCGCCGCCCTGGTGGAGGGCGGACTTCATCGCCTTCTCCTCCGGCGAGCCGGAGCCGACGGTGTACCAGGCGGCGTTGTCGGTGTAGTCGGTGCCGGCCAGGGTGAACTGGAAGCCCGAGTCGGTGTTGCCGGTGCCGCCGCCCGCGTAGGCCGCGTTCAGGACGTTCATCTGGGCGGTGATGTCGGCGGAGTCGAGCTTGCCGGCCTCACCGTCGTGGATGACGTGGAAGTAGACCGGGACGGTGGCCGAGGCGGCGAGCGCCGTGCCGCGGCCTTCCGCGCGGAGCTTGTCGAGCTTGGCGCGCAGGTCGGCGTCCATGGCCCGGGCGGTGGCCTCACCGACCTCGTTCGGCTCGGCGGCGTGATCGCCGTGGCCGGGGCGGGCCTGGCGGGCCGTGGCGTGGGTGTCGTCGGCGCAGTCGGCGGCCGGGGTGCCGGCGGCGGCGACGCCGGTGGGTGCGGACAGCGGGGAGAGCAGGAGGGTTCCGGCCACGAGGGCCGTGCCGAGAAGGCGTCTGGGGGTCAGGGACGGTATCCGGGCAAGCGCACGCATGCGGGCTCCTAGCGGATGCGGTGGGGATGGGGCACAGGGATCTTCCTGGCCGCCGCCCGGAGATTACGTGTACATGCCGATGCGGACAGAGCAGTGATCAGGCCCAATCAAATGCCCGGCGAACACGGGCAATTGGGGAAGAGTCCCGGACGGGTCCGGCTCGCCGTCCGGCGTTCGGGATCGCAGCGTGACCGGTGCGGATCCCGGCGGGCGGCGTGTCCCGGTTCGGTTCGCCGTTCACACCACCCGCCGTAATCACACGGTTTCTCCGCGGTGATCCGCTCGGCGTGCCGGATTGGCCGAAAATCGCCGGTGCGAGCGGACCGGCGGGGATCAGACCGGGGAGTAGACCCGCTCGACGTGCTGCGTGCCGCTGCGCGTGCGGTAGGAACGCGCCCACCGGGAGGTCGCGTTCGGGTCGGTGCGGTCGGAGACGACGTAGTAGTCCATCTGCGCGCGCTCGGCGGTGACGTCCAGCACGCCGTAGCCGTGCCGGTCGGTGTCGACCCAGTGGACGTGCCGGTTGGCCGCCCGGATGACCGGCGCGGCGACCGCGGACACCGTGCCCTCGGGGACCTTCAGGATGTCGTCCAGGTTGTCGGAGGTCACCGAGGTGACGACGAACTCCGTTGCCGCCGAGCCGGACAGCGGGTACGTGGCGGCGTTGTACGGCACGTCGTTGGCCCACGCCATGTGGATGTCGCCGGTCAGGAACACGGTGTTGCGGATCGCGTGGGCGCGCAGGTGGGCCAGCAGCTCACGGCGGTCGTCGGTGTAGCCGTCCCACTGGTCGGTGTTGAGGGCGAGCCCCTCCTTCGGCAGGCCGAGGAGTTCGGCGAGCGGCTTCAGCAGCTCGGCGGGGAGCGATCCGACCGCGAACGGCGACATCATCACCGGGTTGCCGACCAGCCGCCAGGCGGTGTCGGAGGACGTCAGGCCGGACTTGAGCCAGTCGAGCTGGGCGCGGCCGGTGAGGGTGCGGTCCGGGTCGTCGACGTCGCCGTTGCCGAGGGCGGTCTGCTGCGAGCGGAACGAGCGCAGGTCGAGGAGCGACAGGTCGACGAGCTTGCCGAAGCGCAGCCGGCGGTAGGTGGTGCCGGCGATCGCCGGGCGTACCGGCATCCACTCGAAGTAGGCCTGCTTCGCGGCGGCCTGACGCGCCGTCCAGGTGCCCTCCGCGCCCTCGGTGTGGTTCTCGGCGCCGCCCGACCAGGTGTCGTTGGCGAACTCGTGGTCGTCCCAGATGGCCACGACCGGGGCCGAGGCGTGCAGCGCCCGCAGGTCGGGGTCCGTCTTGTACCGGGCGTGCCGCGTGCGGTAGTCGGCGAGGGTGACGATCTCGTGGGTGGGCGCGTGCTGCCGTACGACGGTGTCGCGGGTGCCGTACTCGCCGGTGCCGTACTCGTAGATGTAGTCGCCCAGGTGCAGCCAGGCGTCCAGGTCGCCGCGCGCCGCGAGATGGCGGTACGCGGAGAAGTGGCCGGCCTCCCAGTTGGCACAGGAGACCACGCCGAAGCGCAGGCCCGTGACGGCCGCGTCGGCCGCGGGGGCGGTCCGGGTGCGGGCGACGGGGGAGTCGGTGGGGCCGGCGGAGAAGCGGTACCAGTAGTCCGTGGCGGGTGCGAGGCCCCGGATGTCCGCCTTGACCGTGTGGTCGGCGGCGGCGGTCGCGGTGAGGGACCCCTTGGCGACGATGTTCGTGAGCGCCTTGTCGGTGGCGACGACCCAGCTCACCTCGGTGTCCGGGCCGATGCCCGAACCGGGTATGGCCTCGGGCACCGGCGTCACCCGGGTCCACAGCAGGACGCCGTCGGGCAGCGGATCGCCGGAGGCGACGCCGTGCAGGAAGGCGGGGGCGGCGTCGGCGGCACCGGCGGGCAGTGCCGTGGCGAGCGGTGCCGCGAGGACGGCGCCGGCCGCCGCGGCCTTGACGACCGTACGGCGGCTGGGCGCGCGGGAGCCGGCGCGCTCGGCGGACGAGGGGAGGGTCTCTTCGGACGATCTGTGTCGACTGGTCACGGTCGATCAGGTTACTGATCGGTATGCGCGCGAGCGGGCGAACTCGCAAAAGTTCGCCCGCTCGTCGACTGCCCGGTGACTCGGGTTACTTCGTGACGCCCGCGTCCTTGAGCGCCTTCTGCCAGTCGGCGACCGTGCTCGGGTTCTCGATCACCTTGTCGTTGATCTTGATGGTGGGGGTCGACTGGACACCGTCGGAGTCGTCGAAGGACTTGCTCATGCGCATCGCCCACGCGTCGTAGGTGCCCTGCTTCACGGCGTCCTGGAACTTCTTGTTGTTCTTCAGGGCGTCGACCGTGTCGGCCACCTTGATCAGGTAGTCGTCCTTGGCGAACTCGTCGGTGGTCTCGGCCGGGTGGTACTCGGAGGAGTACAGCGCGGTCTTGTAGTCGATGAACGCGTCGGTGCTGACGTTCAGGGCGGCGCCCAGCGCGCTGAGGGCGTTCTTCGAGCCCTCTCCGCTGAGGTTGCCGTCGAGGAAGGTGCCGATCGTGAAGGAGAGCTTGTAGTCGCCGTCCTCCATGCCCTTGTTGATGGTCTCGCCGAGGTTCTGCTCGAGGGAGGCGCAGGCCGGGCAGCGCGGGTCCTCGTAGAGATGGACGACGTTGTCGGACTTGGAGTCGCCGGCCACGATCGTGGTGCCGTCCTTGCCCGAGGTGTGGGCCGGGGCCACCACCTTGGCCTCGGCGGCCTTCTCCCAGCCGCTGGGCTCGTTCATCTGCACGACGGCGTAGCTGATGCCGCCGGCTATCGCCAGCACGCCGACGATGGAGCAGGCCACGATGACCTGCCGCTTGGCCTTGTCGCGCTTGGCCTGGCGCTCGCGCTCCTCGCGCAGGCGCTCACGGGCCGCCGTCTTCGCCGACTGGCTGTTCCGCTTGCTCATGGTGATGTTCTCTCCGGGGACGCGCACACGGGGGTGTGCGGAACGGGTACGGGGGCTGGCTGTCGGCGCTCGGTGACCGAGGGGTCACACGAGGGCGAGCGAGACCGGCGGTCCGCGCCGTCCCAGGGAGTGCGTGAGGATCCGCTCGCGGGCGCCGGCGGTGCGGCGGGCCGCCGGGGCCGGGCGGCGCACCGCCGGGGCCCGGCGGACGGCCACGGCCGCGACGGCGAGCAGGAGCGGCCGGAAGGTCGTCGCGGCCACCGCGCTCAGCAGCCGGCCCAGCGCGCGCTCGCCGCGCCGCAGCCAGGCCGCCGCGAGCAGGCCGACGCCGACGTGCGCGCCCAGCAGCAGCCAGGAGGTCGCGGGGTGGGCGTGGGCGAGCAGGGCCGCCACCCGGTCGGTGTCGGCGCCGGTCACCCGGGTCAGCGGTGTGCCGACCCCGGTTCCCACGCCCATGCCGCCGCCGCACAGCACGTCGAAGCCCACGGAGCGCAGGGGGCCCGCCACGGGGCCGCCCGCCCGGCCGTAGCAGACGTGCTGGCCGGTGGTGAAGACGGTGTCGGCGGCCAGCTCCAGCGGGATCAGCAGGGCGGCGATCGGCCCGAAGCCGCGCTCGCGCCGTCCGGCCAGGGCGTACGCGATCAGGTACACGGCGGCAGCGACCGCGGCCACCGTGCTCAGCGGCAGCGGGACCCCGGACAGCAGCACGTGCGACGCGGTGCTGAGGGTCACGACGAGTGCCGTGAACAGCGCCGCGCGTACGGCTCTGAGCGGGGTTCCGGATATGTCCATAGCGAGTCAAGAGTGTGTCATGGGGGCCGGTAAGAGGCCCCTAAAGGGTCCCTGTGAGAGAGCCGGCGGTCACAGACCCGGGATCCGGCCGTTGCGGAAGAGGTCGACGAAGGTCTGGTGGTCGGCGCGCGCGCGTGCCCCGTAGCTGTGGGCGAAGTCGACCAGCAGGGGCGCGAAGCCCTCCTCGTCGGCCGCGATCGCCGCGTCGATGGCCCGCTCGGTGGAGAACGGCACCAGGGACTCCCCGGACTGGTCGTCCGCCGCCGCGTGCATCGCGGCCGTGGCCCGGCCCAGGTCGGCGACGACCTCGGCGATCTCCTCGGGGTCGTCGATGTCGCCCCAGTCCAGGTCCACCGCGTACGGCGAGACCTCGGCGACCAGCTGGCCGGCGCCGTCCAGTTCGGTCCAGCCCAGCCACGGGTCGGCGTGCGCCTGGAGGGCGCGCTGGGAGATCACCGTGCGGTGTCCCTCGTGCTGGAAGTAGTCCCGGATCGCCTGGTCGGTGATGTGCCGGGAGACCGCCGGGGTCTGGGCCTGCTTGACGTAGATCACCACGTCGTTCTCCAGGGCGTCGCTGTTGCCCTCCAGGAGGATGTTGTACGACGGCAGGCCGGCGGAGCCGATGCCGATGCCCCGGCGGCCGACGACGTCCTTGACGCGGTAGGAGTCCGGGCGGGTCAGCGACGACTCCGGGAGCGTCTCCAGATAACCGTCGAAGGCGGCCAGCACCTTGTAGCGCGTGGCCGCGTCCAGCTCGACGGAGCCGCCGCCGCCGGCGAAGCGGCGCTCGAAGTCGCGGATCTCCGTCATCGAGTCCAGCAGCCCGAACCGGGTCAGCGAACGGGCGACGCGCAGCGCGCCCAGCAGCGGGCCCTCCGCGGTGTCCAGCGTGAACGGCGGCACCTCGTCGCTCTTGGCGCCCGTGGCCAGCGAGTGGATCCGCTCGCGGTACGCGCCCGCGTACACCCGCACCAGCTCGGTGATCTGCTCGTCGCTGAGCGCCTTCGCGTACCCGATCAGCGCGATGGACGCCGCGAAGCGCTTGAGGTCCCAGGTGAAGGGGCCGACGTAGGCCTCGTCGAAGTCGTTGACGTTGAAGATCAGGCGGCCGGTCGAGTCCATGTACGTGCCGAAGTTCTCCGCGTGCAGGTCGCCGTGGATCCACACCCGGGAGGTCCGCTCGTCCAGGTACGGGCCGCCCGCGGTCTCCGCGTCCAGGTCGTGGTAGAAGAGGCACGCCGTGCCCCGGTAGAAGGCGAAGGCCGAGGCCGCCATCTTGCGGAACTTCACGCGGAACGCGGCGGGGTCGGCGGCCAGGAGCTCGCCGAAGGCGGTGTCGAAGACGGCGAGGATCTCCTCGCCGCGGTGCTCGTCACTGAGCTGCGGAACCGACATCGCTGGGTGCCTCCTGGTACGGGTGGTGCGGGGCGAGTGGAGCGGAAACTGCACTCGGACCAACGTTCGAGGGTGCGCGGGAGTGCCCGCGGCCCGGGGCCGGCCCGACACGCGGGGCCCCGCACGAAGGTACGCGGGCGGGGCCCCGGAGTGTCAGTCCCGGGGCATAGACTTCGACGCTGACCCCCCGGACTGACCGCAGCCCGTCGCCCCAAGTTTTCCCAGGAGGCCGCACGTGTCCAAGCCGCCGTTCACGCACCTGCACGTCCACACCCAGTACTCGCTGCTGGACGGTGCCGCGCGGCTGAAGGACATGTTCGAGGCGTGCAACGAGATGGGCATGACGCACATCGCCATGTCCGACCACGGCAACCTGCACGGGGCGTACGACTTCTTCCACTCCGCGAAGAAGGCCGGAATCACCCCGATCATCGGCATCGAGGCGTATGTCGCTCCCGAGTCGCGCCGCAACAAGCGCAAGATCCAGTGGGGCCAGCCGCATCAGAAGCGGGACGACGTCTCCGGCTCGGGCGGTTACACCCACAAGACGATGTGGGCGACCAACAAGACGGGGCTGCACAACCTCTTCCGCCTCTCCTCCGACGCGTACGCCGAGGGCTGGCTGCAGAAGTGGCCCCGGATGGACAAGGAGACCATCTCCCAGTGGTCCGAGGGGATCGTCGCCTCCACCGGCTGCCCCTCCGGCGAGGTGCAGACCCGGCTGCGCCTCGGCCACTTCGACGAGGCCCTCAAGGCCGCCGCCGACTACCAGGACATCTTCGGCAAGGACCGCTACTTCCTGGAGCTGATGGACCACGGCATCGAGATCGAGCACCGGGTCCGCGACGGCCTGCTGGAGATCGGGAAGAAGCTCGGCATCCCGCCGCTGGTGACGAACGACTCGCACTACACCTACGCGCACGAGGCGACCGCCCACGACGCCCTGCTGTGCATCCAGACGGGCAAGAACCTCTCCGACCCGGACCGCTTCCGCTTCGACGGCACCGGCTACTACCTGAAGTCCACGGACGAGATGTACGCCATCGACTCCTCGGACGCCTGGCAGGAGGGCTGCGCCAACACCCTGCTGGTCGCGGAGATGGTCGACACCGACGGCATGTTCGAGAAGCGCGACCTCATGCCGAAGTTCGACATCCCCGAGGGCTACACGGAGATCACCTGGTTCCAGGAGGAGGTCCGCCGGGGCATGGAGCGCCGCTTCCCCGGCGGCGTCCCCGAGGACCGCCAGAAGCAGGCCGAATACGAGATGGACGTCATCATCCAGATGGGGTTCCCCGGCTACTTCCTCGTGGTCGCCGACTTCATCATGTGGGCCAAGAACCAGGGCATCGCCGTCGGCCCCGGCCGAGGCTCCGCGGCCGGTTCGATCGTGGCGTACGCGATGGGCATCACCGACCTCGACCCCATCCCGCACGGCCTGATCTTCGAGCGGTTCCTCAACCCCGAGCGCGTCTCCATGCCCGACGTCGACATCGACTTCGACGAGCGCCGGCGCGTCGAGGTGATCAGGTACGTGACGGAGAAGTACGGCGCCGACAAGGTCGCCATGATCGGCACGTACGGCAAGATCAAGGCGAAGAACGCCATCAAGGACTCCGCGCGCGTGCTGGGGTACCCGTACGCGATGGGCGACCGGCTCACCAAGGCCATGCCCGCCGACGTCCTCGGCAAGGGCATCGACCTCAACGGCATCACCGACCCGACGCACCCGCGGTACAGCGAAGCCGGCGAGATCCGCTCGATGTACGAGAACGAGCCGGACGTGAAGAAGGTCATCGACACCGCCAAGGGCGTCGAGGGCCTGGTCCGGCAGATGGGCGTGCACGCCGCCGGTGTGATCATGTCCAGCGAGCCCATCGTCGACCACGCCCCGATCTGGGTGCGGCACACCGACGGCGTGACCATCACGCAGTGGGACTACCCGCAGTGCGAGTCGCTCGGCCTGCTGAAGATGGACTTCCTCGGCCTGCGCAACCTCACGATCATGGACGACGCCGTCAAGATGGTGAAGTCCAACAAGGGTGTCGACCTCGACCTCCTGTCGCTGCCGCTGGACGACCCCACGACCTTCGAGCTGCTCCAGCGCGGTGACACGCTCGGCGTCTTCCAGTTCGACGGCGGCCCGATGCGCTCGCTGCTGCGGCTGATGAAGCCCGACAACTTCGAGGACATCTCCGCCGTCTCCGCGCTCTACCGTCCCGGCCCCATGGGCATGGACTCGCACACCAACTACGCGCTGCGCAAGAACGGCCTCCAGGAGATCACCCCGATCCACAAGGAGCTGGAGGAACCCCTCCAGGAGGTCCTGGCGGTCACCTACGGCCTGATCGTCTACCAGGAGCAGGTGCAGAAGGCCGCCCAGATCATCGCGGGCTACTCGCTCGGCGAGGCCGACATCCTGCGCCGCGTGATGGGCAAGAAGAAGCCCGAGGAACTGGCGAAGAACTTCGTCCTCTTCCAGGCCGGCGCCCGCAAGAAGGGCTACAGCGACGAGGCCATCCAGGCGCTGTGGGACGTGCTGGTCCCGTTCGCCGGATACGCCTTCAACAAGGCGCACTCGGCCGCGTACGGCCTGGTCTCGTACTGGACGGCGTACCTCAAGGCCAACTACCCCGCCGAGTACATGGCCGCGCTGCTCACCTCGGTCAAGGACGACAAGGACAAGTCGGCGGTCTACCTCAACGAGTGCCGCCGCATGGGCATCAAGGTGCTCCCGCCCAACGTCAACGAGTCCATGTCGAACTTCGCCGCACAGGGCGACGACGTGATCCTCTTCGGCCTCTCCGCCGTCCGTAACGTGGGCACCAACGTGGTCGACTCGATCATCAGGTGCCGCAAGGCCAAGGGGAAGTACACCTCCTTCCCCGACTACCTGGACAAGGTGGAGGCGGTCGTCTGCAACAAGCGGACGACGGAGTCGCTGATCAAGGCCGGCGCGTTCGACGAGATGGGCCACACCCGCAAGGGCCTCACCGCGCAGTACGAACCGATGATCGACAACGTGGTCGCGGTCAAGCGCAAGGAGGCCGAGGGGCAGTTCGACCTGTTCGGCGGCATGGGCGAGGAGCAGAACGACGAGCCCGGGTTCGGACTCGACGTCACCTTCAGCGACGAGGAGTGGGACAAGACCTATCTGCTCGCGCAGGAGCGGGAGATGCTCGGTCTGTACGTCTCCGACCACCCGCTCTTCGGCCTGGAGCACGTGCTGTCCGACAAGGCCGACGCGGGCATCTCCCAGCTCACCGGCGGTGACTTCGGCGACGGCGCGGTCGTCACCATCGGCGGCATCATCTCGGGCCTCCAGCGCAAGATGACCAAGCAGGGCAACGCCTGGGCCATCGCCACCGTCGAGGACCTGGCCGGCTCCATCGAGTGCATGTTCTTCCCCGCGACCTACCAGCTGGTGTCCACCCAACTCGTCGAGGACGCCGTGGTGTTCGTCAAGGGACGCCTCGACAAGCGGGAGGACGTGCCGCGGCTGGTCGCGATGGAGCTGATGATCCCCGACCTGTCCAACGCGGGCGCCAACGCGCCCGTGGTCCTCACCATCCCGGCGACCCGGGTCACTCCGCCGATGGTCAGCCGCCTCGGCGAGATCCTCACCCACCACCGGGGCGACAGCGAGGTGCGGATCAAGCTCCAGGGGCCGACGAAGACGACGGTGCTGCGCCTGGACCGGCACCGGGTGAAGCCCGATCCGGCACTGTTCGGCGACCTGAAGGTGCTGCTCGGCCCGTCCTGCCTGGCGGGCTGACGACCGAAGCGGCGAAGGGGCGCACCCGGCATCGGGTGCGCCCCTTCGTGTCACGGCGGGCGCGAGGGCCCGTGCACCGGACGTCAGTTGTGGCCGAAGCGCTTCTGCCGCTTGCGGGAGGCCGCGTCGCCGGGCGACAGCGGCGGGGCGTGCTGCTCCTCGCGGTCCAGCACGGCCGACTCGGCGGCCTGCGGGGCACGGGCGGACTGGGACTGCTTACGGTCACGGTTGTTCTTGTTCTTGGCCATGGTGATCTACCTCCTGAGGGGGATCTGTCGGGCCAGGTACCGCCTCAGATTCACATAGACTGAAAAAGAACGCATATCGGGTAATTACCGTGCGTGACACGGCTCATCGGGCCGCGGGCCGCCGAAACGCCACGCCGAAGATCGAGTTCGGGCCGTTAACCTCCGCGCCGTCGGGCAGACTCGAAGGAAGCCCGAAGCAAACCTCCCGGAAAGAGGGTGGATCGCGTGGACCGCTGCATCGTCCTGGTGGACGCCGGGTACCTGCTGGGGGCGGCCGCCAGTCTCCTCGCCGGGGAGCCCTCGCGCTCGCGCATCACCGTCGATCACGCCGCCCTCATTCAGGGATTGCGCGATCGCGCCGAGTCCGACACGCAGCAGCCCCTGCTGCGCATCTACTGGTTCGACGGCGCCCCCGACCGCGTCCCGCAGCCCGAGCACCGCCGGCTGCGCGTGATGCCCCGGGTCACCGTCCGGCTGGGCGCCCTCACGCGCAGTGACGGCCGCTGGGCGCAGAAGGGCGTGGACGCGGCCATGCACGCCGAGCTGACCGAGCTGGCCCGCAACCGGGCCTGTTCCGACGTCGTCCTGGTGACCGGCGACGGCGACCTGCTGCCCGGCATGATGGCCGCCAAGGAACACGGCGTCGCCGTCCACCTGTGGGCCGTGCAGGCCGCCGACGGCGACTACAACCAGTCCGAGGACCTGGTCGCCGAGGCCGACGAGCGCCGCGTGCTGGACCGCGCCTGGATCACCAAGGCGGTGCGCGCCAAGGAGGTCGGCGGCATCTGCGCCCCGCCTCCGGTGCCCCGGCCCGAGATCGCCGCGATCCTGTCCGCGCCGCTGCCCGAGTCCGCCCTGTCCGCCGCGGCCGAACGGCCCGCCCGGGAACCCGCGCACCCCGCGGCGGACACCGCCGCACGCAACGGCAGTGAGGAGCGCGCGGCGCCCGCCAGGGGCGTCCCCACCCCCAAGGACCTGGCCTCGCTGCGCGCCCCCGGCGCCCCGTCCGGCGCCCAGCCTGCCGGGCCCCCGCCGACCGCCACCCTGCGCTGGTCCTCCGACAAGGGCTGGGTCGACCGGCCCGCCGCCGAGCCGGCCGAGGCCGTCGCCCTGCCGACCCTGGCCCAGCTCACCACGGCCGAGCAGCGCTGGGCGGACCGCGAGGAGGACATCACCACGGTCGGCGGCGACCCGTACGAGGTGGGGCAGGTCTTCGCCCGCCGCTGGGTGGAGCGCCTCGGCGACCAGGGCCACCTGCAGAAACTGTCCGGCATGTACCCCCGCATCCCGCACCGGGTCGACGGCGAGCTGCTGCGGTACGCCGCCCGCTTCGGACTGCTCGCCCACAAGGACGACCAGATCGACGAGCACGACCGGTACGCGATCAGGGCCGGGTTCTGGCGGGAGATCGACGTGCGGACCGCCACCGAGCGCGCCCCCGCCGGGGAGTGACGCCCTGGCCGAATTGATGCTTATGGGCGGACCCCGGGGCGAGGCGGGGTTCACGACCACGTACTCTCGTCCCTTGTGAATACGCGCGCGACCCAGGTACTTCGACCCGGTGGCGATGCCGTGTGCGTGGTGCGCGGACTGATCAAGAGCTATGCGGCGGTACGCGGCCGGCGCGGCGTTCCCGCCGCCCCCGAGGTCCGCGCCACCGACGACGTGACGCTGGAGATCCGCCGCGGTGAGATCTTCGGACTGCTCGGGCCGAACGGCGCGGGAAAGTCCACCCTCGTCCGCCAGCTGACCGGCCTGATGCGGCCCGACAGCGGCAGCGTGGAGATCCTCGGCCACGACATCGTGCGCCACCCCGAGCGGGCCGCGCGGATCCTCGCCTACCTCGGTCAGGAATCCAGCGCCCTGGACGAGCTCACCGTGTCGCTCGCCGCCGAGACCACCGGGCGGCTGCGCGGCCTGGACGCCGCCGACGCACGCGCCGAGCGGGACGCCGTCCTCGACGAACTGGGCCTGACCCCCATCGCCTCGCGCCCGCTCAAGAAGCTCTCCGGCGGACAGCGGCGCCTGGCCTGCTTCGCCGCCGCGCTGGTGGGGGAGCGCCCACTGCTCGTCCTGGACGAGCCGACCACCGGCATGGACCCGGTGGCACGGCGCGCCGTCTGGGCCGCCGTCGACCGCCGGCGTGCCGAGCGCGGTACGACCGTGCTGCTCGTCACCCACAACGTCATCGAGGCCGAGACCGTCCTCGACCGGGTCGCTGTCCTCGACCGTGGCCGCGTGATCGCCTGCGACACCCCGGCCGGTCTCAAGGAGCAGGTCGCCGGCGAGGTCCGTGTCGACCTGGTGTGGCGCGAGAGCGCCCCGCTGGGCGTGCCCGAGGTCGCCGCGCTGCGCGACCGCGCCGCCGAGTCGGGACGCCGCTGGACGCTGCGGCTCGCCCCGGAGGAGGCCCGCACGGTCGTGGCCACCGTCACCGGCGGGGCCGCGTTCGCCGCGCTGGACGACTTCACCCTGGCCACGCCCAGCCTGGAGGACGTGTACCTGGCGCTGGGCGGTGCCGCGCGGCAGGGGCTGGTCAGGACGTGAGCGCGCGAGCGGTGAGAACGCGCGGCGCCGCGTCCGTACCGGACGGGGCGAGCGCCTGCGTGAGGACCCGGTAAGTGCAGACTGGCTCAGCGACGAGTGGTGAAGGGGAGCAGCACGACGTGAGTGTCGTACCCGCCGAAGTCCTGCCCGACGGTGCCCTGGCCGCCGAGGAGCGGCGCGCCCCGGCCGCACTCGGGCCCCGGGCGCGGCTGTGGCCCTCCCTGGCGGCCGTGTACCGGGCGCAGCTGTCCCGGGCGCGGGTCGCGCGCATCCCGCTGCTGTTCGTGGCGACCTTCCAGTCGATCGGCATCATGATCCTGATGCGCGGCGTCGTGGACGGCGGCGGCGAGGCGCAGGCCGTGGTCGCCGGGTCGGCGGTGCTCGTCGTGGCCTTCGTCGCGCTGAACCTCCTCGCCCAGTACTTCGGCCAGCTGCGCGCGAGCGGCGGCCTCGACCACTACGCGACGCTGCCGGTGCCGCCGGCCGCGGTGGTGCTGGGCGCGGCGGGCGCGTACGCGTCCTTCACCGTGCCGGGGACCGTGGTGACGGCGGTCGTCGGATGCCTGCTCTTCGGGCTGCCGATGACGCATCTGTGGGTGCTGGTGGCCGTGATCCCGCTGGCCGGCGCCGCGCTGGCCGGACTGGGCGCGGCACTGGGCCTGCTCGCGCCCCGGCCGGAGCTCGCCACCCTGCTGGGCCAGCTGGGCATGTCGGCGGCGCTGCTGCTGGGCGTGCTGCCCGCCGAGCGGATGCCGGAGGCGGTACGGCTGGCCCGCGACCTGCTGCCCTCGACGTACGGCGTGGAGGCCTTCGCGCGCACCTTCGGAACAAGGCCGGACTGGGCCTTCGTCCTCGGCGACCTCGCCGTGTGCGCGGCGGTCGGCGTGATCTCCCTGGCCGTCGCCACCTGGGCGTACCGCCGGGCCGCCGTCCGGTGACGCGCGGCACAGGCGGGTTTGGCACGATGGCGGGGTGACCGCACCTCTGACTCCCCCTCCGCCGCCGAACGATCACTCGTCGTCCCACGACGGGCCGGTGCCGCCGCCCGTGGGCGCGCATGCGGTGGGCACCGCGTACGACCACCACGGCGAACAGGACGGCCCCGGGATGCTGACCGAAGCGCGGCAGGCCGCCGTGACCCTGGTGGCGGTGGCCCTCTCCGGCGCCCTGCTGGGCGTGCTGTGGTGGTGGCTGGCGCCGAGCGTGCCGCTCGTCGGTGACGTCGTGGACGGCAGCTGGGTGGTCTACCTGAAGGACTCCGAGGGGGAGCAGGCCGTCGGGGTCGACGGCACGTTCACGCTGCTCGCGCTCGGGTTCGGGGTGCTCAGCGCGCTGGTCGTCTTCCTGCTGCGGCGGCGCGGGGGTGTGCCGCTGGTGGTGGCGCTGGGCGTCGGCGCCTTCCTCGGGTCGCTGCTCGCGTGGCGGGTCGGGGTGTGGCTGGGGCCCGGCCAGGACGTGATCGCCCACGCGCGGGAGGTGGGCAAGGGGACGACGTTCTCCGCGCCGCTGAAGCTGGGCGCGAAGGGGGCCTGGCTGGCCTGGCCGTTCGCCGCGCTGGTGGTGCACCTGGGGCTGACGGGCCTGTTCGGCCCCCGGGACCCGGAGCCGGACCCGTACGCCGGGCACCAGCCGTACCACCCGCAGGGGCCCTACGGCGGGAAGTCCGCTTAGGCCGCGGCGGGAAGCCGCGCAGATCCCGCTCCGCCGGGCCGTGCGCCGGCCGAGGGGCCCGGCCCGGCGCGGACGGCCTGTGTGTCCGGTCGGCGCGGACGGCTGTCGTCGCCGGCCGGCGCGGGGCGGCTGTGGTGCCGCGTGCCGCACGCGAGGGGCCGGCGCCAGGCGCGGGGCGGCCGGGGTGCCTGATGGCGCGGGCGTCGTGTCCGGTCGGGCGGGACGGCTGTGGTGCCTGATGGCGCGGGATGGACACGGTGGCCCGGTCGGTGCTGGACAGACATCGCGCGCGGCCGGCGCGGGGCGGCTGGGGTGCCGCATGGCGCATGCCGCAGGGACGGCGTCAGGCGCGAGGCGCCTGTGGTGTCCGATGGCGCGGGACAGGATCGTGTCCGGTCAGCGTGGGGCGGCCGTCGTGTCCGGTCCGCGCGAGGTGGGCGTCCCGTCGGAGGTCAGGTGCGGCCGATGGGGGCGAGGGTTGCGGATGTCAGTTTCGCCAGGTCGTCGGGGGACAGCTCGACCTCCAGGCCGCGGCGGCCCGCCGACACGCAGATCGTGGCGTGGCCGGACGCCGACGCGTCCAGGACCGTCGGGAGCCGCTTGCGCTGGCCGAGAGGCGAGATGCCGCCCCGCACGTAACCCGTGGTGCGCTCCGCCAGGGCCGGGTCGGCCATCGCCGCCCGCTTGCCGCCGACCGCGGACGCCAGCGCCTTCAGGTCCAGCTGGCCCGCCACCGGGACCACCGCGACCGTCAGCGCGCCGTCGACGTCCGCCACCAGCGTCTTGAAGACGCGCTCCGGCGACACCCCCATCGCCTCGGCCGCCTCCTCGCCGTAGGACGGGTGGGCCGGGTCGTGGTCGTAGGCGTGGACCGTGTACGTCACCCCGGCCGCCGTGAGGGCCACCGTCGCGGGCGTTCCGCCCGACTGCTGCTGCTTCTTCGGCTTCTTCGCCATCCGGGCCAGTACCTCAGTTGAAACTCGTCGGGCCGCGCGTCAGGTCGGACGCCGGCAGGGACGGCAGCGTACGGATGATCGCGGTCTCGGTGCGAAGGAGTTTCAGCTCGTCGCGCAGCCGGGACGCGGTGTCCGGCGCCTGGAGCAGGCGCTGCTTGGTCGGTGTGTCCAGCATCATCGCGGCGGCGACCAGGTAGGAGACCACGCCCGGTTCGTCCGGCAGGTCCGCGCCGGTCGCCAGCGAGCGCTCGCGGGCTCCCGCCAGCCGCTTCTGGTACTGCCGGAACGACCGCAGCACTCCCTCGGCCAGCGCTCCCGCCTCGTCTCCGAGGTCCTCGGCCAGCGGTTCGAGTTCGGCTGTCAGGAACGGCCCCGAGGCGTCCACCGACAGCACGCGCACCCGGTTCGTCCCGGTCGCCAGCACCTCGAAGGTGCCGTCGGCCCGTTCCCGGATGGTCGCGGCGTCCGCGATGCAGGCCACCTTGTGGAAGGACCTGGCCGGGTCGGGGCCGAACCCGGCCGTGGGGCCGCGCTCGGGCACGGCCGTCGGGTCGGGCATGCCGGGCGCGCTCGGGGCGACCTCGTGGCCGTCGCGGATCGCCACGACCGCGAACCGGCGTGGTTCTTCCTCGGGGGTCTTCAGCAACTCGCGCATCATGGCGCGATAGCGCTCCTCGAAAATGTTCAGCGGGAGCACCAGCCCCGGGAACAACACCGAGTTCAGGGGGAAGAGGGGGAGCCGGACGGTGGTCACGACGCAGAAGCCTAATGGTCGCCGGGGCGGGCGCGACCGCCGTGCCCACTTCGTGGATGGCGCGAACCCGCCGTCAGCCCCGTGGTCGCACCGCCGCAAAGACGTTCCCGCGCACCTGGAGGAACCGGCCGAGCGGGTCGTCCGCGTCCCGGTCCCACGGGAAGGACGTGACGTACGGGCCGGTCAGCCGCAGTTGCTCCGCCGCGTCCCGCGGACGCTCCAGGCGGACCAGGACGTACGTCAGCAGGTTGCGCAGCTCGGCCGGCCAGGGGTCCGCGGCCGGGTACGCGGCCGACAGGGCGATCGCGCGGTCGGCCGCCGCGTCCAGCCGGGCCCGGTCCACGCCGGGCACGGGGCCCCGGCCCGACACCTGGCCGCCGGCGCGGGTCAGGCAGGCGAACACCGCCCGCATCGGCAGTGCGCGTACGAGCGCGTCCTCGGGGGCGTCCTGCGCGGCCGTCTCGGCGAAGTCGAGGCACTCGCGGTGCGCGCGGGGAGAGGCGGCCGAGAGGTACTCCAGGGCGGCGACATGGCAGCCGTAGTGGTGCGGGGAGCGGCGGACAGCCTGCTCCCACAGTCGCTCGAACTCGGCGTGTCCCGCGTGCGCGCCCCGCGCGGTGTCCAGCGCGACGCGCCACGGCACCGGGTCGGGTCCGCCGGCCTCGGTGGCGGCCGTGACCGCCGGGCCCACCTCGCGCAGGAGTTCGGCGCGGGCCGGTGAGTCCCAGCAGCGGTCGACGGCCAGCCGGGCCCGGACCAGCAGGGCGCCGGGGTCGTCCGGGGCGGTGGCGTGCCAGTGCTCAAGCCATTCGGAGCGGGAGCGGGCGAAGGCGGCCAGGCGGGTGGCGTAGCGGTCGCGGTGCTCCCACTCGGCGTTCTCCCGGGTGCCGGCGAGCAGGGCGGCCGCGGGGGCGTACTCGCCGTGGGCCGCGGCGACCAGGGCGGGGGCGAGGCGGTCGTCGGGGGCGTCGAGGAGCACGTCGGCCTCGTCGTCGGCGGTCGGTGCGGCGGCGGGCCGCGACGTACGGAGGAACGCGCGCAGCATGGCCAGTACGACGGCCGACGGTGCGGGATGGTTGTGCGCTGGGTGGCCTCGGCTTCGCCTTCGGCCTGCGTGTTCCCCCGGCACCACCCGTGCGGACCGTCGGCGGGTGCGGGTGGCCCCGTGGGGCGACCTCGCCGTCGGCGGCTGCCGGCCGGCGGCCGGGGGTGGGGCGGGGTCGATGCGCCCTGCGTGCCGCGCTGCCCTGCACGCCCGCGTCGCCCCCGGGTGACCATTCCGGACGGCGGTGGGGCAGACGGCCGGTCGGCGGCCGGGAGTGGGGCGGGGTCGGTGCGCTCGGCGCCGTCTGCGCCTTGCGTGCCGCGCTGCCCCGCACGCCCGGCGGCTCCCGCACGTCCCGCACGTCCTGCGCGCCCGCCCCCGCCCTCGCCCCCGGTGGCCGTGCCGGGCGGCGTCCGCCCGCGTCAGTTGCGGCGCAACAGTCTCGTCGCGCCCGCCGCGACCGTCGTGGCGAGGATCCAGCCGAGCAGGATCATCACCGCCGCCAGCCACTGCCAGGCGCCGCGCAGCTGCCAGAAGCCCACCTGGCCCAGGTCGATGACCGGCAGCAGCAGGTCGAGGGCGAACAGGGCCGGGTTCCAGTCCGGGTGCTCGCCGCTCTTGAGCGGCGGATGGTCGGTGCGCGAGAAGGCGAACGAGCCCGCCGCCCACAGCACCGCCATCCACACCGCGGCCCGCCCCGGCCGGTAGCCGTAGGCGACCGTCCAGTCCTGCGCGTACCCCACCAGCTTCGCGGCGAGCGGCAGGCTCTCACGGCGCCGCCGGTGCTTGGCGAGCAGCACCTCACGGGCGTCCTCGTCCTCGCCGCAGGCCCGCAGCACGGCGGCGAGGCGCTCGTACGGCTCCGGGTGGTACTCGGCGGTCGCGGCACCCACCCACCGCAGCCGCTTCGCCAGCGGGAACGGCCCCCGCGGCACCAGGTTCTCGTAGCAGAAGCCGCCCATCTGCAGCCGGCCCGGGCCCGGCCAGCTGTCCGCCCGGTCCATCAGGTTGACCACCCGCGCCCCCGACAGCACCACCCGCCCCTGCGCCGGCCGCTCGCCCAGGAACCGCAGCTCGGGCGTCTGCACCCGGCGCAGCGACAGCTCCTGGTCGTCGGTGAAGGTGAACCTGGCGTGCTCGAAGTCGACGGCGTCCCCGAACCGTCCGTCGTCCAGGCGCACCCCGCCCTCGCACTCGAACCGCTGGATACGCGTCCCCTGCGCCGGAGTGGTGCCCCGCAGCATCGGGCTGCCCAGGCCCGCCGGCGTCAGGTACAGGGTGCGCTCCACCGCCAGCCGGGGGGCGTTCAGCGCATGCCGCGTGTACGGGTTGAGCAGCCGGGCGCCGCGCAGGCTCAGGGAGACCCCGACCTGGGCGCTGCGCAGGCTCACCTCGCCGTACGACTCCAGCATCTCGGCCTGCAGGTCCTGGCCGACGGTCAGGCCGTCCGCGGCGATGGAACGGCCGCTGCGGTCCCGGTGCACGACCGCCTGGCTGAGCAGCAGGTCGGTGCCTATCTGGGCGTCGGTGAGCCGGATCCCGCCCGGGATCCGGCAGCGCGGCAGGTGCAGATCGCCCTCGGTGTGCAGCCGGGCCGCCTCCAGCCGCGGCACCGAGCAGTCCACCAGCCGCAGGGTCGTGAAGCGGGTCTCCGGCAGCAGCACCTCCCGCTCGAAGCGGCAGCCCCGCAGCTCGACGTACGGCACCACCGTGCCGCCCGCCAGATCCATCGTGTCGCTGATCTGCACGCCCACGAGCTGCAGCGAGGACACGCGGCCCGCGAGCGCGGGCGGGCCGTCGAGCAGCAGCCAGCACACGATGCGGGCCCGCACGGTCCGCTCGGGCCCCCACGGCTGCGCGCCGTGCGGATCGTCGACGAGCGCGTCCCCGCTGCTCAGGTCGTACACGCTGCCGTTGCGGAAGGCCTGCCACATGCCCGCCTCCGCGGCGGTCAGGTCGTCCGGCAGCTCTCCGTCACGGCGGCCGTCCCCCTCGGTCACGGCGCTTCACCCCCTCCCCGGCTACTCGCGAGTCACACACGCTTCGTACAACCGTTCATGCCCGCTGGGTGATGCCCCGAACACTGAACGTGAGGGTGATTCGCCGGGCTCCGCGGCCGGGCGTGACGAGCGGTCGCGTTCTGTATCAGCCATTGATACGCGCGAACGGTCTCCGACGCGGGTCTGAGAGAATTGGTTCCGTGATCTCCCGAATCGATCTGCGCGGCGACGCCCTCCCCGAGGGTCCCGCCCTGCGCGACCTGCTGCCCCGAGCCGACTTCGACGTCTCGGCCGCCCTGGAGAAGGTGCGTCCGATCTGCGAGGCCGTGCATCATCGTGGCGACGCGGCGCTGATCGACTTCGCCGAGCAGTTCGACGGCGTCCGGCTCGACCAGGTGCGTGTTCCGGCCACCGCGCTCACGCGCGCGCTGGAAGAGCTCGACCCGGCCGTGCGCGCGGCCCTCGAGGAGTCCATCCGCCGTGCCCGCCTCGTCCACCGCGAGCAGCGCCGGACGACCCACACCACCCAGGTGGTGCCCGGCGGCTCGGTCACCGAGAAGTGGGTGCCGGTCGACCGGGTCGGTCTGTACGCGCCCGGTGGCCGCTCCGTCTATCCGTCGTCCGTGGTCATGAACGTCGTGCCCGCGCAGGAGGCCGGCGTCGAGTCGATCGCGCTCGCCTCTCCCGCGCAGGCCGAGTTCGGCGGCCTCCCGCACCCGACGATCCTCGCCGCCTGTGCCCTGCTCGGCGTCGACGAGGTGTACGCGGCCGGCGGCGCCACCGCCGTCGCGATGTTCGCGTACGGCACCGAGTCCTGCCCGCCCGCCGACATGGTCACCGGCCCCGGCAACATCTGGGTCGCCGCCGCCAAGCGGTACTTCACCGGCAAGATCGGCATCGACGCCGAGGCCGGCCCGACCGAGATCGCGGTCCTCGCCGACGCCACCGCCGACCCGGTGCACGTCGCCTCCGACCTGATCAGCCAGGCCGAGCACGACCCGCTGGCCGCCGCCGTCCTCGTCACCGACTCCCCGGAGCTGGCCGACGCGGTCGAGCGGGAGCTGGAGCCGCAGGTCGCGGCCACCAAGCACATCGACGACCGGATCGTCCCCGCGCTGGGGGGCCGCCAGTCCGCGATCGTGCTGGTCGACGGCATCGACGAGGGCCTGCGCGTGGTCGACGCCTACGGCGCCGAGCACCTGGAGATCCAGACCGCCGACGCCGCCGCGGTCGCCGAGCGCGTGAGGAACGCCGGCGCGATCTTCGTCGGCCCCTGGGCGCCCGTCTCCCTCGGCGACTACGCGGCCGGGTCCAACCACGTCCTGCCCACCGGTGGCTGCGCCTGCCACTCCTCGGGCCTGTCGGTCCAGTCCTTCCTGCGCGGCATCCACATCGTCGACTACACGCGGGACGCGCTGGCCGAGGTGGCGCACCACGTGGTGACGCTGGCGGAGGCGGAGGACCTGCCCGCGCACGGCGCGGCGATCAAGGCCCGGTTCGACTGGAAGGTCCCGGAAAGCAAGTGACGTTCGGAATCGACGATCTCCCCGTACGGGACGAGCTGCGCGGCAAGTCCCCCTACGGCGCGCCCCAGCTCGACGTGCCGGTACGGCTGAACACCAACGAGAACCCCTACCCGCTGCCCGAGGCGCTGGTCGAGCGGATCACCGAGCGGGTCCGCGAGGCCGCCCGCGACCTCAACCGCTACCCGGACCGGGACGCCGTCGAGCTGCGCACGCAGCTCGCCGAGTACCTGACGAAGACGTCCGGACATCCTCTGGACGTGAACAACGTCTGGGCGGCCAACGGCTCCAACGAGGTCATCCAGCAGCTGCTGCAGACCTTCGGCGGCCCGGGCCGCACGGCGATCGGCTTCGAGCCGTCGTACTCGATGCACGCCCTCATCTCGCGCGGCACCGGCACGGGCTGGATCTCCGGCCCGCGCCACGAGGACTTCACCGTCGACGTGCCCGCCGCCGAGAAGGCGATCGCCGAGCACCGCCCGGACGTCGTCTTCATCACCACCCCCAACAACCCCACGGGCAACGCGGTCCCGGCCGAGACGGTCCTCGCGCTGTACGACGCCGCCCAGGCCGCCAAGCCGTCGATGGTCGTCGTGGACGAGGCCTACATCGAGTTCAGCCACGGAGCCTCGCTGCTGCCGCTGCTCGACGGACGGCCGAACCTCGTCGTCTCGCGCACGATGTCGAAGGCGTTCGGCGCGGCGGGCCTGCGCCTCGGCTACCTCGCCGCGCACCCGGCCGTCGTGGACGCCGTACAGCTGGTACGGCTGCCGTACCACCTGTCGGCCGTGACCCAGGCGACCGCGCTGGCCGCCCTGGAGCACACGGACACGCTGCTGAAGTACGTCGAGCAGCTGAAGGCCGAGCGGGACCGGCTCGTCGCCGAACTGCGCGCGATCGGCTACGCCGTGACCGAGTCCGACGCCAACTTCGTCCAGTTCGGGCGGTTCGCGGACGCGCACGCCACCTGGCGGAAGATCCTCGACCGGGGCGTCCTGGTCCGGGACAACGGCGTACCGGGATGGCTGCGGGTGACCGCCGGCACCCCGGAGGAGAACGACGCGTTCCTTGCTGCGGTACGCGAACTGAAGAAGGAACAGGAGCAGAGCGGATGAGCCGCGTCGGGCGCGTGGAGCGCACCACCAAGGAGACCTCGGTCCTCGTCGAGATCGATCTCGACGGCACCGGCAAGACCGACATCGCCACCGGCGTCGGTTTCTACGACCACATGCTCGACCAGCTCGGCCGGCACGGTCTGTTCGACCTGACCGTGAAGACCGACGGCGACCTGCACATCGACTCCCACCACACCATCGAGGACACCGCCCTCGCGCTGGGCGCCGCCTTCAAGCAGGCCCTCGGCGACAAGGTGGGCATCTACCGCTTCGGCAACTGCACGGTCCCCCTGGACGAGTCCCTCGCCCAGGTCACCGTCGACCTGTCCGGCCGCCCCTACCTCGTGCACACCGAGCCCGAGAAGATGGCGCCGATGATCGGCGAGTACGACACCACGATGACCCGGCACATCCTGGAGTCCTTCGTCGCGCAGGCGCAGATCGCGCTGCACGTGCACGTGCCGTACGGGCGCAACGCGCACCACATCGTGGAGTGCCAGTTCAAGGCGCTCGCCCGGGCCCTGCGCTACGCCTCCGAGCGCGACGCGCGCGCGGCCGGCATCCTGCCCTCCACGAAGGGCGCGCTGTGAACGGCTCCTCGACCGCGCTGATCTTCGTCGGCCTGATCCTCGTCGGCGGCATCATCTCCTTCATCAAGCAGAAGATGCCCACGCAGCTCATCGTCCTGCTGTCCGTCGGCGCCGCGATGTGTCTCGTCGCGGGTGTCATGAGGCTGGAGGTGTGGAATTGACCGCTCCCGCCAAGCGGGTCGTCGTCTTCGACTACGGCTTCGGCAACATCCGCTCCGCCGAGCGTGCCCTCGCGCGCGCGGGAGCCGATGTCGAGATCACCCGTGACTACGACAAGGCCATGAACGCCGACGGGCTGCTCGTCCCCGGCGTCGGCGCCTTCGCCGCCTGCATGGACGGCCTGAAGGCCGCGCGCGGCGACTGGGTCGTCGAACGCCGGCTGGCGGGCGGACGCCCCGTGATGGGCATCTGCGTCGGCATGCAGATCCTCTTCGCGCGGGGCATCGAGCACGGCGTCGAGGCCGAGGGCCTGGACGAGTGGCCCGGCACGGTCGGCCCCCTCCAGGCCGACGTCGTGCCCCACATGGGCTGGAACACGGTCGAGGCACCGGCCGACTCCCAGCTCTTCGCCGGCCTGGACGCGGACGCCCGCTTCTACTTCGTGCACTCCTACGCCGTCCACGACTGGTCGCTGGAAACGCACAACCCGCTGATCGCCGCCCCCAAGGTCACCTGGTCCACGCACGGCGAGCCCTTCGTGGCGGCCGTGGAGAACGGCGCCCTGTGGGCCACCCAGTTCCACCCCGAGAAGTCCGGCGACGCCGGAGCCCAGCTCCTCACCAACTGGATCGAGACCCTGTAGAGATGAGCAAGCTCGAACTCCTCCCCGCCGTCGACGTCCGCGACGGCCAGGCCGTCCGCCTCGTGCACGGGGAGTCCGGCACCGAGACCTCCTACGGCTCCCCGCTGGAGGCCGCCCTCGCGTGGCAGCGCTCCGGCGCCGAGTGGCTGCACCTGGTCGACCTGGACGCCGCGTTCGGTACCGGGAACAACCGCGAGCTGATCGCCGAGGTCGCCAAGGCCATGGACATCAAGGTCGAGCTGTCCGGCGGCATCCGCGACGACGCCACGCTCGCCGCCGCCCTCGCCACCGGCTGCACCCGCGTCAACCTGGGCACGGCCGCCCTGGAGACCCCCGAGTGGGTCGCCAAGGTCATCGCCGAGCACGGCGACAAGATCGCGGTCGGCCTGGACGTACGCGGCACGACGCTGCGCGGCCGGGGCTGGACCCGCGACGGCGGCGACCTCTACGAGACGCTGGACCGCCTGAACAAGGAGGGCTGCGCCCGGTACGTCGTCACCGACATCGCCAAGGACGGCACCCTCCAGGGCCCCAACCTGGAGCTCCTGAAGAACGTGTGCGCGGCCACCGACCGCCCGGTCGTGGCGTCCGGCGGCGTGTCCTCCCTGGACGACCTGCGCGCGATCGCCGGTCTCGTCCCGGCCGGTGTCGAGGGCGCCATCGTCGGGAAAGCCCTGTACGCGAAGGCGTTCACTCTGGAAGAGGCCTTGGAGGCTGTGTCGCCATGACATCCGAAGCCGTACGGCGCGTGCAGAGCGGAAGTCCCTGGGAAGAGTCCTTCGGTTTCGCACGGGCCGTCGCGGCGGGTGACCGTGTCATCGTGGCGGGCACGACCGCGTTCAAGGGCGACGTGCTGTACGGCGACGGCGACCCGTACGAACAGACCAAGGTGGCCTTCACCACCGCGGTCGAGGCGATCGGCGAGTTCGGTCTCGCCATCGAGTCCGTGATCCGCACCCGTGTGTACCTGGCACATTCACGCGACGTGGACGCGGCGGGCCGGGCCCACAAGGAGCTGTTCGACTCCGTGCGCCCGGCCACGACCCTGCTGGTCGTGGAGGGATTCATCGACTCGCGGGTCCTGGTCACAGTCGAAGTGGAAGCGTATAGAGGAGCCGTGGATTCATGACCCTGGCGGTCCGAGTCATCCCCTGCCTGGACGTGGACAACGGCCGGGTCGTCAAGGGCGTCAACTTCCAGAACCTGCGCGACGCGGGCGACCCCGTCGAGATGGCCAAGGTGTACGACGCCGAAGGCGCCGACGAGCTGACGTTCCTGGACATCACCGCCTCGTCGGGCAACCGCGAGACGACCTACGACGTGGTGCGCCGCACCGCCGAGCAGGTGTTCATCCCGCTGACCGTCGGTGGCGGCGTGCGCACCGCCGAGGACGTCGACAAGCTGCTGCGGGCCGGCGCGGACAAGGTGGGCGTCAACACCGCCGCCATCGCCCGCCCCGACCTGATCCGCGAGATCGCCGAGCGCTTCGGCCGCCAGGTCCTCGTGCTGTCGGTCGACGCCCGCCGCACCGAGGCCGGCACCTTCGAGGTGACCACCCACGGCGGCCGGCGCGGCACCGGCATCGACGCGGTCGAGTGGGCGCACCGGGCCGCCGAGCTGGGCGCGGGGGAGATCCTGCTCAACTCGATGGACGCGGACGGCACGAAGGACGGCTACGACCTGGAGATGATCGCGGCCGTCCGCAAGCACGTCTCGGTCCCGGTGATCGCCTCCGGCGGCGCGGGCCGCCTCGCCGACTTCCCGCCGGCCGTCGCGGCGGGCGCGGACGCGGTCCTCGCGGCGTCCGTGTTCCACTTCGGTGATCTGCGCATCGGTCAGGTGAAGGACGCCCTGCGGGAGGCGGGTCACCCCGTCCGGTAGCACCCCGCACGACAGCCCCGGCCGCCGGACGGCCGGGGCTTTCCCGTTCCGTGTCCGAGGGGCCCCTCTGGAGGACCACCGCCCGTGCCGAACGCACTCATACCGCGGGCCGCCGCCACCCCCGTCCCGGCCCACCGCGACGCCAACGTCCTGCGCTGGGCCGCCGCCTACACCGCCTCCATGCTCGGCGACACCGTCTTCTTCCTGGCGCTGTCCTGGGCCGCCGTGCAGAACGGCACCCCCGCCCAGGCCGGCCTCGTCACCGCCGTGAGCGCGGTGCCCCGGGCGCTGCTCATGCTCGGTGGCGGCGTGATCGCCGACCGGCTGGGCCCGCGCCGGGTCGTCATCGGCAGCGACGCCGTACGGTGCGTCACGGTCCTGGCGGTCGCCGCCGTGCTCTTCGCGACCGACCCCGGGCTGTGGCTGCTGGTGCTGCTCGCCGTCGTCTTCGGGACCGTCGACGCCGTGTTCCTGCCGGCCGTCGGAGCGCTGCCCGCCCGTATCACCGCCAAGGACCAGCTCGCCCGGGTCCAGGGCATGCGCGGTCTCGCCGTGCGCTTCGCCGCCGTCGTGGGCGCCCCGCTCGGCGGGCTCGGCGTGGCGGCCGGCGGGCCGGCGGCGGCCTTCGCGCTCGCCGGGGCACTGATCGCGGTGTCGGTGCCGCTGCTGGTCTCCGTGCGGATGCGGGACCTGCCCCCGGACGACGCCCCGGCCGCCGACCGGGACACCACCGCCTGGCGCGATCTGCGGGACGGGCTGCGCCACATCCGCCACCACCGCGTCCTCGGCCCCCTGATGGTGGTCATCGCCCTCGGCGACCTCGGCTTCGTCGGCCCCCTCAACGTCGGCCTGACCCTGCTCGCGGACGAGCGCGGCTGGGGCGCCTCCGGCATGGGCTGGGTGCTCGCCGGATTCGGCACGGGGGCGGGCACGGCGGCCCTGCTGCTGACCGTACGAGGCCGCGTGCCGCACGCCGGGCTGGTCGCCGCCGGCGCGATCATCCCCGGCGCCGCCGCGATCGCCGGCCTGGCGTACGTGCCCGGCCTGCCCGGCGCCGTCGGCGTCGCGGTGCTCGTCGGGCTGCTCACCGGGCTCAGCGGAGCCGTGTGCGGGGCCCTGCTGCAGACCCAGGCGGCGCCCACCTACCTCGGGCGGGTCACCGCGGCCGCCGGCATCGTCAGCCTCGGCATCGCGCCGCTCGGCATGCCGCTGTCCGCCGCGGCCATCGGCCTCTGGGGCACCGGCCCCGTCTTCGCCGTCAGCGCCGCCGTCTGCGCCCTCGGCGGGGTCGTCGCCCTGTGCGCACCCGACCTGCGGCGGGCCGAACTGCCGCGGTGACGCCGCCGCCAGCCGGCCGCCGCGTGACCGCGCCGGCGGTGGGCCCGGAGCCGTTGCCGGCCGGTTCGGCGGTGGGTCCGGAGCCTCTTGCCGCCCGCGCCGGCGGTCGGTGCTGAGTCTCTTGCCGACCGCGCCGGCGGTCGGTGCTGAGTCTCTTGCCGACCGCGTCGGCGGTCGGCCCAGAGCCCCCGGCCGACCGGGCCGCCGGACCCGTGCCGCCGGACCCGTCAGATCCCGAGCTGCTTCGTCTCGCTCAGCCGGACGATCGCGTCCTTCTCGCCCTCCAGCTCCACCTTCGCCGCGCTCTGCCGCCCGTACGCGAACAGCAGCAGCTCGGACGGCTCGCCCGTCGCCGTCACCACCGGCGTACCGCGGTGGGCGACCGTCGTCTGGCCGTTCGGGCGGCGCAGCACCAGGCCCGTCGGGATGCCCCGGCCCACCAGCCGGGCGGTGCGCTCCAGCCGGGACCACAGGGTGTCCTGGAAGACCGGGTCCAGCTCGCGCGGCGACCAGTCCGGCTGGGCGCGGCGGACGTCCTCGGTGTGGATGTAGAACTCCACCGTGTTCGCCGCCTCGTCGACCTGCTTGAGCTGGAACGGCGAGAACCGCGGCGGACCGGTGCGGATCAGCTGGATCAGCTCGTCGTACGGCTTCGCCGCGTACTCCTCCATCACCCGGTCCAGGCGGGACGCCAGCTGCTTGATCAGGGTGCCGCCGGCGGCGTCCGGCCGGCGCTCGCGGACCACCACGTGCGCGGCGAGGTCCCGGGCCCGCCAGCCCTCGCAGAGGGTGGGGGCGTCCGGACCCGCCGTCTCCAACAGGTCGGCCAGCAGAAGTCGTTCACGCTTCGCGAATGTCGACATGCCAGCCAGCCTACGGCCGTCCACCGGGTCCGCCCAGTGGACGGCGCCGGGGCGTGGCCCCCGCGCGCGGCACAATGGGCGTCATGACCAGCAGCTCCTCCCGGCGCCCCAGCCCGCTCGACCCGGAGATCGCCGCGCGCCTCAAGCGCAGTGCCGACGGCCTCCTGCCCGCCATCGCCCAGCAGTACGACACCGGGGAGGTGCTGATGCTCGGCTGGATGGACGACGAGGCACTGCACCGCACGCTCACCACGGGCCGCTGCACCTACTGGTCGCGCAGCCGCCAGGAGTACTGGGTGAAGGGCGACACCTCCGGGCACTTCCAGTGGGTGAAGTCCGTCGCCCTGGACTGCGACGCCGACACCGTCCTGGTCAAGGTCGACCAGGTCGGCGCCGCCTGCCACACCGGCGCCCGCACCTGCTTCGACGCCGATGTCCTGATCGAGGACGGCGCGGGTGCCGAGGCGCCCGGCGCGGATCAGTAGGGTCTGCCGCCATGGACGTCATGGACCTCGACACCTTCCGCAAGCTGGCCGCCGACCGCCGGGTGATCCCGGTCAGCCGCAAGCTCCTCGCCGACGGCGACACCCCGGTCGCCCTGTACCGCAAGCTCGCCGCCGAGCGCCCCGGCACGTTCCTGCTGGAGTCCGCGGAGAACGGCCGCTCCTGGTCCCGGTACTCCTTCGTAGGCGTCCGCAGCGCCGCCACCCTCACCGCACGGGACGGCGAGGCCCACTGGCAGGGCACCCCGCCCGTCGGCGTGCCCACCGGAGGCGACCCGCTCGCCGCCCTGCGCGCCACCGTCGAGGCCCTGCACACCCCCCGCGACCTCGCCCACGACCTGGGCCTGCCGCCGTTCACCGGCGGCATGGTCGGCTACCTCGGCTACGACATCGTGCGCCGCCTGGAGAAGGTAGGCCCGGGGGAGCGCGACGACCTGAAGCTTCCCGAGCTGACCATGCTGCTCACCAGCGACCTCGCCGTCATGGACCACTGGGAGGGCTCGGTCCTGCTGATCGCCAACGCGATCAACCACAACGACCTCGAGACGGGGGTCGACGAGGCCTACGCCGACGCCGTCGCCCGCCTGGACGCCATGGAGGCCGACCTCACGCGCGCGGTGGCCCAGCCCCCGGCCGCACTGCCGCCCTCGGAGCTGCCCGAGTACACCGCGCTGTGGGGCGGCCCCGACTTCCAGGACGCCGTCGAGGACATCAAGGAGCGCATCCGCGCGGGCGAGGCCTTCCAGGTCGTCCCCTCGCAGCGCTTCGAGACGCCGTGCACGGCGAGCGCCCTGGACGTGTACCGGGTGCTGCGGGCCACCAACCCGTCCCCGTACATGTATCTGCTGCGCCTCGACGGCTTCGACGTCGTCGGCTCGTCCCCCGAGGCGCTGGTCAAGGTCGAGGACGGGCGGGCCATGGTCCACCCCATCGCCGGCACCCGGCCCCGCGGCGCCACCCCGCAGGAGGACCAGGCCCTCGCCGACGAGCTGCTCGCCGATCCCAAGGAGCGCGCCGAACACCTGATGCTCGTCGACCTCGGCCGCAACGACCTCGGACGCGTCTGCGAACCCGGCTCGGTCGAGGTGGTCGACTTCATGTCCGTCGAGCGGTACTCGCACGTCATGCACATCGTCTCGACGGTCACCGGACGGGTCGCCCCGGGCCGCACCGCCTTCGACGTCCTCACCGCCTGCTTCCCGGCCGGCACCCTCTCCGGCGCCCCCAAGCCGCGCGCCCTGCAGATCATCGACGAACTCGAACCGTCCCGCCGCGGCCTGTACGGCGGCTGCGTCGGCTACCTCGACTTCGCGGGCGACTCCGACACCGCCATCGCCATCCGCACGGCACTGCTGCGCGACGGCACGGCCTACGTGCAGGCGGGCGCCGGGGTCGTCGCCGACTCCGACCCGGTCGCCGAGGACACCGAGTGCCGCAACAAGGCGGCGGCGGTGCTCAGGGCGGTGCACACGGCCAACCGGCTGGGGCAATAGGGCCATTCTCACGCCTCCGATTCCGAACCCCGGGTGACGGTTCGCCCGGGGTTCGGGCGATAGTGGAGTACGTGACAGCTGTTCCTCACCCCCGTACCCCCGCCGCAGGACCCGCCCGGGCCGGCCGCCGGAGCCTCGCCGCCGCCCTGCTGTGCGGTGCGCTCGGCGCGGCCGTCGCCCTGCTCGCCACCCGGCAGGAGTGGTCGGAGGGCACCGCGACGGTGGCCGGCGGCGCGTTCCCCCTGACCGCCAAGGGCAGCGACGTCACGGGCGTCCCCGCGGCGCTCGCGATAGTGGGCCTCGCCGCGCTCGTCGCCGTCTTCGCGGTCCGCCGCGCCGGCCGGTTCGCCGTCGCCGCCGTGCTCGCGCTGAGCGGCGCGGGCACCGTCGCCGCGGCCCTGGCCGGCGCCTCCGACAGCTCCGCGCTGGACGACAAGGCCGCCGAGGCGGCCGGTGACACCTCGGCCACCGTGGACGCCCTCTCCCACACCGCCTGGCCCTACGTCGCGGCCGTCGGCGGGGTCCTGCTCCTGCTGGCCGGGCTGCTCGCCCTGCGCTACGGCCGGCTGTGGCCCGCGATGTCCGGCCGCTACGAACGCGACGGCACCCCGCGCCCGCGCCGCAAGGCACAGACCGTCGACCCCGACCGCCCCGAGGACCTGTGGAAGGCCCTGGACCGCGGCGAGGACCCGACCGGCGCCTGACCCGCGGCGACCCGGCGCGACCACGCGGTTCAGCCGCGCCCGCCGGGGCACCCGTACACGCGCCACGCACGATGGGGGCGTCCGGCGGTCGCGACGCGCGCGTGGAGTACACCCCCGGTCACGGCGCGCGCGTGCGTGCGGGACAATGGGCGCGAGCATCCTGCTCAGACACGTACACAGCAACGAGGAGCAAGCAATGGCGGGCAGCAGCCACGGTCACACCCCGGCCGCCTGGACGGGTGTCATCATCACCTTCATCGGTTTCTGCATCGCGGGCGTGTTCATGGTGGCGGCCCAGCCGGCGGGCTTCTGGGTCGGCATGGCGGTCGTGCTCCTCGGCGGCGTCGTGGGCTTCATCATGCGCGCGATGGGCCTCGGCCAGCCGAAGGAGAACCACCCGGTGCACCAGGTCGCCGAGACCCGCGCGCCGGCCGGCGCCAAGGGCTGACCCGACCGCGCTCGCGCAGTACTCCCTGAGGGGTGGACCGGCACCAGGGTGCCGGGGCCGCCCCTCACGTGCGTGTACGGCTCGTGCCGGGCAGAATGCGGGCGTGGACGCCGACCGCCGGAAACCGGCCCCGATCAGAAACCTGCCCTCGGCGGGCGCGCCGGCCGTCGCGGCCCGCCTCGCCGTCCCGGCCGGGGTGCTGGCGGCCGTCGTCGGCGCCTTCGCCTACGTGGGGAGCGTGGACCCCAACGAGCCCGGCCACTACCCCGTCTGCCCGCTGCTCCGCTTCACCGGCCTGTACTGCCCCGGCTGCGGCGGTCTGCGCAGTGCCCACGCGTTCGTCCACGGGGACGTCCTGACCGCGCTGCACGCCAACGCGCCGGCCGTCCTCGGCTATCTGGCCTTCGCCGTGCTGTGGACCGTCTGGGTGGTCCGCGCGGTGCGCGGCCGCCCCGTCAGGGTCGGCCTGGGCCCGGTGCACCTGTGGACGCTGGGCACATTGCTGCTGGTCTTCACCGTTGTCCGGAACCTGCCGTTCGGTGGCTGGCTCATCCCTTGATCACCCGACGAATGTCCAGGTAGTGGGACCGGCGGCCCACCGGATGCGGGACCGCCGCCCCGCTGCGGATACCATCGGAGTGACCACAGGTTCCGCCGTCTGAAAGGGGGCCGCTCGCGTGAGTGTGCTCGACGAGATCATCGACGGAGTCCGTGCCGACCTCGCGGAACGGCAGGCGCGCGTCAGCCTCGACGAGCTCAAGGAGCGCGCGGCCAAGGCTCGCCCCGCCAAGGACGGCGTGAGCGCCCTGCGGGGCGACGGCGTCAAGGTCATCTGCGAGGTCAAGCGCTCCAGCCCGTCCAAAGGCGCGCTGGCCGCCATCGCCGACCCGGCCGGACTCGCCGCGGACTACGAGGCGGGCGGCGCCGCCGTCATCTCCGTCCTCACCGAACAGCGCCGCTTCGGCGGCTCGCTGGCCGACCTGGACTCCGTCCGCGCCCGCGTGGACATCCCCGTGCTGCGCAAGGACTTCATCGTCACGTCGTACCAGCTCTGGGAGGCCCGGGCGCACGGCGCCGACCTCGTGCTGCTGATCGTCGCGGCCCTCGACCAGCCGGCCCTGGAGTCGCTGATCGAGCGCGCCGAGTCCATCGGTCTCACCCCGCTCGTCGAGGTGCACGACGAGGACGAGGTCGAGCGCGCGGTCGACGCCGGCGCGAAGATCATCGGCGTGAACGCGCGCAACCTGAAGACCCTCGAGGTCGACCGCGGCACGTTCGAGCGGGTCGCCCCGGAGATCCCCGCGCACATCGTGAAGGTCGCCGAATCCGGCGTCCGCGGCCCGCACGACCTCATCGCCTACGCCAACGAGGGCGCGGACGCGGTCCTGGTCGGCGAGTCGCTGGTCACCGGCCGCGACCCCAGGACGGCCGTCTCCGACCTGGTGGCCGCCGGCGAGCACCCGGCACTGCGTCACGGCCGCGGCTGACCCCCGGTAGGCTGATTCCCATGACGCTCCCGCTCGTCCCGGCTCCCCGGGACCCTTACGCGCGCCTGGCGCGAGGCTGCCGCCCCCGCGGCTGCCGCGCCCCCGCACGCCGGGTCCACGGCCGCCGGGTGCGGTACGTCATCGGTGACGAACCGGGGCAAGTGAACGGCATGCGATGGCTCAAGCGCCCCGTAAGGGGCGCGGGGCCGTACTGAATATGCGACTCCGTCGCGTGGGCCCGAGCACCCAGCGACGGCCCGCACAGGCCTGACGACCCGCGCTCCCACGGCGAAGGTGCCCACACAGACACTCACCGTGAGGTTCACGCATGCCCAGCAACTTCTTCATCCCCGACCCGGAGGGCCAAGTCCCCTCCACCGAGGGCTACTTCGGCGCGTTCGGCGGCAAGTTCATCCCGGAGGCCCTCGTCGCCGCCGTGGACGAGGTGGCCGTCGAGTACGACAAGGCCAAGTCCGACCCGGAGTTCGCCCGCGAACTGGACGACCTGCTCGTCCACTACACGGGCCGCCCGTCGTCCCTCACCGAGGTCCCCCGCTTCGCCGAGCACGCCGGCGGAGCCCGCGTCTTCCTCAAGCGCGAGGACCTGAACCACACCGGCTCGCACAAGATCAACAACGTGCTCGGCCAGGCCCTGCTCACCAAGCGGATGGGCAAGACCCGCGTGATCGCCGAGACCGGCGCCGGCCAGCACGGCGTGGCGACGGCCACGGCCTGCGCGCTCTTCGGCCTCGACTGCACCATCTACATGGGCGAGATCGACACCCAGCGCCAGGCCCTCAACGTGGCCCGCATGCGCATGCTCGGCGCCGAGGTCATCGCCGTGAAGTCCGGCAGCCGCACGCTCAAGGACGCCATCAACGAGGCGTTCCGCGACTGGGTCGCCAACGTCGACCGCACCCACTACCTGTTCGGCACGGTCGCCGGCCCCCACCCCTTCCCGGCGATGGTCCGCGACTTCCACCGCGTCATCGGCGTCGAGGCCCGCCGCCAGCTCCTGGAGCAGGCCGGACGCCTGCCCGACGCCGCGATCGCCTGCGTCGGCGGCGGCTCCAACGCCATCGGCCTCTTCCACGCCTTCATCCCCGACACGGACGTCCGCCTCATCGGCTGCGAGCCCGCCGGGCACGGCATCGAGACCGGCGAGCACGCGGCCACCCTGACCGCGGGCGAGCCCGGCATCCTGCACGGCTCCCGGTCCTACGTCCTCCAGGACGACGAGGGCCAGATCACCGAGCCGTACTCCATCTCGGCCGGCCTGGACTACCCGGGCATCGGACCCGAGCACGCCTACCTCAAGGACTCCGGCCGCGGCGAGTACCGCGCGGTCACCGACGACGCCGCCATGCAGGCGCTGCGCCTGCTGTCGCGCACCGAGGGCATCATCCCGGCCATCGAGTCCGCGCACGCCCTCGCCGGCGCCCTGGAGGTCGGCAGGGAGCTGGGCAAGGACGGGCTGATCGTGGTCAACCTGTCCGGCCGCGGCGACAAGGACATGGACACCGCCGCCCGCTACTTCGGGCTGTACGACACCGACGCCGAGGTCGCCGCCGACGAGGCCGGCACCGCCGCCGAGATCGAGGGGGACGCCAAGTGAGCGGGAACGTGCAGCTGCTGAACGACACCCTCGCCGGCGCGAAGGCCGAGGGCCGCGCCGCCCTCATCGCCTACCTCCCGGCCGGGTTCCCGTCCGTGGACGGCGGCATCGAGGCGGTCAAGGCCGCGCTCGACGGCGGCGCCGACGTCGTCGAGGTGGGCCTGCCGCACAGCGACCCCGTCCTCGACGGCCCGGTCATCCAGACCGCCGACGACATCGCCCTGCGCGGCGGCGTGAAGATCGCCGACGTGATGCGGACGGTCCGCGAGGCCCACCGGGCCACCGGCAAGCCGATCCTCGTCATGACGTACTGGAACCCCATCGACCGCTACGGGGTCGAGCGCTTCACCGCCGAGCTCGCCGAGGCGGGCGGCGCCGGGTGCATCCTGCCCGACCTGCCCGTGCAGGAGTCCGCGCTGTGGAGGGAGCACGCCGACAAGCACGGGCTCGCCACGGTCTTCGTGGTCGCGCCCAGCAGCAAGGACGCGCGGCTCGCCGAGATCACCGCGGTCGGCAGCGGCTTCGTCTACGCCGCCTCCCTGATGGGCGTCACCGGCACCCGCGAGTCGGTCGGCGCGCAGGCCGAGGACCTGGTGCGGCGCACCCGTGCCACCACCGACACCCCGGTCTGCGTCGGGCTCGGCGTCTCCAACGCCGCGCAGGCAGCCGAGGTCGCCGGCTTCGCCGACGGCGTGATCGTCGGCTCCGCCTTCGTCAAGCGGATGCTGGACGCCCCCGACGAGGCGGCCGGCCTGGAGGGCGTCCGCGCGCTCGCCGCCGACCTGGCGAAGGGCGTGCGCCGGCAGGCGTGACGGCAAGCACGTGACAGGGGGGTCCTCCGTACGGGTGGACCTGGGACCGGGGAGGCGCTGTGCGCCTCCCCGGTTCGTTCTGCGGGGTGTGAGCGAGAAGAACCGAGACGGAAAGCGCACCGCCCGCCAGAAGCTGGCGGAGCAGCGAGAGAAGCAGAAGTCCAGGGACAAGCGCCGCCGTGCGCTGATCGTGGGCGCGTCCGTGGTCTGCGTCCTGGGACTGGCCGCGGTGATCGGCGTGGTCGCCGCGAACGCCGGGAAGGACGACGGCAGCGACTCGGCCGGCCCGGTCGTGGCGCCCTCGGGCGCGCAGGGCAAGGACAGCCTCGCCATCCCCGTCGGCAAGGAGAGCGCCAAGTCGACGCTCGTCATCTGGGAGGACTTCCGCTGCCCGGCCTGCAAGGCCTTCGAGCTGGCGTACCGCGACACGATCCACGAGCTCACCGACGCCGGGCAGCTCAAGGTCGAGTACCACCTGGCGACGATCATCGACGGCAACATGGGCGGCACCGGTTCCCGCAAGGCGGCCAACGCCGCCGCCTGCGCGCAGGACGCCGGCAAGTTCCCGGCGTACCACGACGTGCTGTACGACAACCAGCCCGAGGAGACCGACGACGCCTTCGCCGACAACGGCAAGCTGATCGGGCTGGCAGGCAAGGTGGACGGCCTGGACACCCCGGTCTTCCAGAAGTGCGTGAAGGACGGCACCCACGACAGCTGGGTCGAGAAGTCCAACAAGGCCTTCCTGAACGGCGGCTTCAGCGGCACGCCGACCGTGCTGCTGGACGGCAGGAACATCTACCAGGAGGAGTCGATGAGCCCCGCCAAGCTGAAGCAGCTCGTGCAGGACGCCGACAAGTAGGTCACGTCGGGCGCCCGCCCGTTACGGACCCGTAGCCGGGCTGCCCGCCGCGCTCCCCGTCCCACACGGTAGCGTCGACCCTGCCATGGAACTTGCCTTCATTCCCAGCCCGTCGCGCGGGGTGCTGCACCTCGGTCCCATCCCGCTGCGCGGCTACGCGTTCTGCATCATCATCGGCGTCTTCGTTGCCGTCTGGCTCGGCAACAAGCGCTGGATCGCCCGGGGCGGGCGGGCCGGCACGGTGGCCGACATCGCGGTCTGGGCCGTTCCGTTCGGCCTGATCGGCGGCCGCCTCTACCACGTGATCACGGACTACGAGCTGTACTTCAGCGAGGGCCGCGACTGGGTGGACGCCTTCAAGATCTGGGAGGGCGGCCTCGGCATCTGGGGCGCGATCGCGCTCGGCGCGCTCGGCGCCTGGATCGGCGCCCGCCGCCGAGGCATCCCGATGCCCGCGTACGCCGACGCCGTCGCCCCCGGCATCGCCCTCGCCCAGGCCCTCGGCCGCTGGGGCAACTGGTTCAACCAGGAGCTGTACGGCAAGCCCACCGACCTGCCCTGGGCGCTGGAGATCACCTCGTCGGCCGACGGACGGGTGCCGGGCACGTACCACCCGACCTTCCTGTACGAGTCGCTGTGGTGCATCGGCGTCGCCCTGCTCGTCATCTGGGCCGACCGGCGCTTCAAGCTCGGCCACGGGCGGGCCTTCGCGCTGTACGTCGCCGCGTACTGCGCGGGCCGCTTCTGGACCGAGTACCTGCGCGTCGACGACGCCCACCACATCCTGGGCCTCCGGCTCAACAACTGGACCGCGCTCTTCGTGTTCCTGCTCGCCGTCGTCTACATGGTGCTCTCGGCGCGGATGCGGCCGGGCCGGGAGGCCGTGGTGGAGCCGGGCGCGGACGGCTCCGACGCGGACGCCGGGGACGACGCGAAGACGGACGCCGAGACGCCTGAGGGCACCGAGTCCTCCAAGGGCGTCAAGGATGCCAAGGGCGCCGAGGCTCCCGAGGACGCCGCGGCCTCCGGGGGCGACAAGGACGCCGGGGCCGGCACCGTGAAGGACGTGAAGGACGGGGCCGACTCGGCCAGGAAGGGCTGACACCCGCCGTACGTCACCGAGGGCGCCCGGAGAGGATCCGGGCGCCCTCGGCGTGTGTCAGGCCAGGACGGGCCGCCGGGCCAGCGACAGGGTCCGCCGGGCCGTGGCCACCACCGCCGCGTCGATGAACCTGCCGTCCGGCAGCGCCTGGGCGCCCGGCTGCGCGGTGGCCGCCTTCACGATCGTCTCCGCCTCCTCCAGCTCCCGCTCGGTGGGCAGGTACGCCCGCTCGATGATCGGCAGTTGGCGCGGGTGGATGGCGGCGCGGCCGAGGAAGCCCAGGGCACGGCCGTGGGCGCAGGACGCCGCCAGCCCCTCCAGGTCCCGGGTGTCCGGGTGCACCGTCTGCGACGGCGGCGCCAGCCCCGCCGCCCGCGCGGCCACCACCACCCGCGCACGTGACCAGTCCAGGCCCGCGTCACCCCGTACGCCCAGGTCGGCGCGGAGGTCCGCCTCGCCGAGGGCGATGCCGCGCAGCGACGGGTGGGCGGTGGCGATCGCGTACGCCCGCTCCACGCCCAGGGCCGTCTCCAGCAGCGCGTACAGCGGCGGCCCGCCGGTCGCCTCGGCGACGGCGGCGACCTGCCCGGGGGACGTCACCTTGGGCAGGCGCAGCCCGGACAGCCCCGGCAGCGCGGCCACCGCCGCCAGGTCCGCCGCGGCCAGCGGCCCGTCCAGGGCGTTCACCCGCACATGCACCGGCACCGGCTGCGGGTCGGTGAGCAGCTCGGCGGTGCAGGCGCGGGCGTACTCCTTGCGGTCCGGGGCGACCGCGTCCTCCAGGTCGATCACGACCACGTCGGCCCCGGCGGCCAGCGCCTTGGCGACCACCCGGGGCCGGTCCCCGGGGGCGTACAGCCAGGTCAGCGCGGGGGGCGTCATACGACACCCGCCTCGCGCAGTTCCTTCACGTCCGCCGGCGACAGGCCCAGCTCGGTCAGCACCTCCTCGGTGTCCGCGCCGTGCGGGCGGCCGGCCCAGCGGATCGCGCCGGGGGTGGCGGAGAGCCGGAACAGGACGTTCTGCATGCGCAGCGGCCCCAGCTCGGGATCGTCGACCGTGGTGACCGTGTCCAGGGCCTGGTACTGAGGGTCGGTCATCACGTCCCGGACGTCCTGGACCGGAGCGACGGCCGCCTCCGCCTTCTCGAAGGCGGCGAGCACGTCGGCGCGGGTGTGCCGGGCGATCCAGTCGCCGACCGCCGCGTCCAGCACGTCCGCGTGCTGCGCCCGGTCGGCGCCCGTCGCGAACCAGGGCTCCTCGATCAGCTCCGGGCGGCCCACCAGGTGCATCACGCGCTCGGCGACCGACTGGGCGGAGGTGGAGACGGCGACCCAGGTGCCGTCGGCGGTGCGGTAGGTGTTGCGCGGGGCGTTGTTCTGGGAGCGGTTGCCGGTACGCGGCTGGACGTGGCCGAGCTGGTCGTACCAGATCGGCTGGGGGCCCAGCACGGTCAGGATGGGCTCGATGATCGCCATGTCCACGACCTGGCCCTCGCCGGTGAGGTCGCGGGCGGACAGGGCCGTCATCACGGCGTACGCGGTCGCCAGCGCGGCGATCGAGTCGGCCAGCCCGAACGGCGGCAGCGTCGGCGGGGCGTCCGGCTCGCCGGTCATCGCGGCGAAGCCGCTCATCGCCTCGGCGAGCGTGCCGAAGCCGGGGCGGCGCGCGTACGGGCCGAACTGGCCGAAGCCGGTGACCCGGGTGAGGACCAGGCGCGGGTTGACCGCGGACAGCTCGTCCCAGCCCAGGTCCCATTTCTCCAGGGTGCCCGGGCGGAAGTTCTCGATGACGACGTCCGCCGTCGCGGCGAGGCGCAGCAGGGTGGTGCGGCCGGCGGGCTTCGACAGGTCGATGGTGATGGTGCGCTTGTTGCGGCCCAGCAGTTTCCACCACAGGCCGATGCCGTCCTTCGACGGGCCGTGGCCCCGGGAGGGGTCGGGGCGGGTGGGGTGCTCGACCTTGACGACCTCGGCGCCGAAGTCGCCGAGCATGGTCGCGGCGAGCGGGCCCGCGAAGAGGGTGGCGAGATCGAGGACGCGCAGGCCGGCCAGGGGAGCCGGGACGGGCAGGGGCGCGGGGGGAGTCACGACGGGCCGGGGCATGAGCGGGTGGCCTCCGTGTGGGTGAGGTGGGCGAGGGTGTCGAAGCCGATGCCGTCGAAGTCGCCGACCGAGGTGGCCAGGCGGTTCTTCAGCGGGGCCGTCCACTGCTCGGGCAGGGCGGCCGGGGAACCGGCGAGCAGGCCGGCGACGCTGCCGGCGGTGGCTCCGTTGGAGTCGGTGTCCCAGCCTCCCGACACGGCCCGGCAGACCGAGCCGGTGAAGTCGCCGTCCGCGTGGGTGAGGGCGGCGGCGATCAGGGCGGTGTTGGGGACGGCGTGGACCCAGTGGTGGGTGGGGGAGTGGGTGGCGTGGAGTTCGTCCACGACCGTGTCGAAGTCGTCGTGCGTCTCGGCGAGCCGGACGGCGTGGCGGACGGCCCCGGCGAGGCGTGAGCCGGGCGGCACGACCGTGAGGCCGGTGCGCAGGCAGGCGTGGACGTCGTGGGTGCCGGTGGCGGCGTCGGCGATGACCGCCGCCGCGAACATCGCCGCGTGGACGCCGCTCGCGGTGTGGGTGAGGGTCGCGTCGCGATGCGCCTGCGCGGCGGCGCCGGCCGGGTCGCCGGGGTTGGTCCAGCCGTGCACGTCGGCGCGGATCAGGGCGCCGATCCACTCGCGGAAGGGATTGCGGTGGCTCGCCGTGTGCGGGGGTTCGAGGCCGGCGAGGAGATTGCGGTAGGCGACGCGTTCGGCCGTGAAGACGCGGCCGGCGGGGAGTTCGTCGAGCCAGACGCGGGCGACGTCGGCGGTGGTGAAGGCCCGGCCGTGGCGCTGGAGGAGCAGGAGGCCCAGGAGGGGGTGGTTGAGGTCGTCGTCCTCCGGCATGCCGTCGATGTTCTCGGCGAGGGAGGTGGGCGCGGAGCGGCGGTTCCAGGGGTACGTGGCGGCGAGCTCCCGGGGGACGCCGCGGGCCGTGAAGTACCCGGCCAGGGGCCAGTTGCCGGTGGCCCGGGCGAGGAGGCGGATGCCGGTCAGAGGGAGCTTCTCCACGGGCTTGCCGAGCAGACAGCCGACGGCCCGGCCCAGCCAGGCGGCCTCCAGGCGGTCGGCGGACACGGCCGGGGGCACGGTGGGGCCCGGTGCGGGCCAGGCCGGGCACCTGGCCCTGATCTCGTCCAGGTCCGTGGGTTCCTCCGCCGCCGACGGGCTCGGCAGGCCGGCCAGTTCGTCCAGCAGCTCCTCCGCCAGCAGCCGCAGGTACGGGGAGGCCGGCTGGGGGGACGCGCCCGCCCTGGCCGGGGCGTCGCAGCCGCCCGCCGCGCGCCACCGGGAGGCGATCGCCGACGCGTCGCGGCCGTCCAGCGCGGCCTGTCGGAGTTCGTGGCCGAGCAGGTCCTCCGGCTGGACCCAGGTCAGTCGGAGCATCTCGCGCCTCCGATCGCGGCGAACGCCCGCTCGTGGGCACGGCGCCGCAGGACGTCCCGCTCGAAGATCTCCCGGGCGACCTCGGTGAGCGTCGTCGCCGGCTGCCACAGGTCCAGGCGGCTCGCCTCCGCGACCGTCTTCGCCCAGTCCTCCGGGACGGGTGAGCCCAGCGCCCCGGCGAGCGCCCCCGCCATCGTGGCGATGGAGTCGCAGTCGCGGCCGTAGTTGACCGCGCCGAGGACCGCGTGGCGGTAGTCGCCGCCGGACACCAGCAGCATGCCCAGGGCGACGGGCAGTTCCTCGATCGCGTGCAGCCGGGACGGGCGGCGGGCGCCGAGGGACGGGGCGCGGTAGTCCGGGCCGACCGTGTCGTACGGCGCGACCGCCTCCCGCAGCGGCGCGAGTGCCGACTCGAACTCCGAGTGCCGCGACGCCGCTTCGCCGACCGCCGCGATCGCCGCCCGGGTGCCGTCCTTCGCCAGGGACAGACAGACCGACAGCACCGTCTCCGGTGTCGCGCCGGGCGCACACGCCGCCGCGACCGCCGCCGCGAAGACGCCGGCCGCCTCACGGCCGTACGACGACTGGTGCGCGCCCGCGACGTCCAGCGCCTCGGCGTAGGCGCGCGCCGGATCGGCCGCGTTGACCAGGCCGACCGGGGCCATGTACATCGCCGCGCCGCAGTTGACGATGTTGCCGGTGCCGGCCTCGCGGGGGTCGACGTGGCCGTAGTGGATCCTGGCCACCAGCCACTTCTCCGCGAGGAAGATCCGCTGGAGCGGGAGGGCGTCCGCCTCCAGCTCCGGGATCCAGCGCGGGTTCGTCATCAGGTCCGGGACCAGGTGCTCGGCGACCGCGTAGGCGTCGAGATGGTCGCGGACCGTGTCGTAGACCCGGACCAGCGCGTGGGTCATCAGGGTGTCGTCGGTGACGTGGCCGTCGCCCTTGTGGTACGGGGCGATGGGGCGTGCGGTGCGCCAGGCGTCGCCGTTCCAGGGGCCGACGATGCCGTGGATCCGGCCGCCGTGGCGTTCGAGGATCTGCTCGGGGGAGTAGCCCTCGACCGGGCCGCCGAGCGCGTCGCCGACGGCCGCGCCG
The DNA here is from genome assembly GCF_014648815.1 of Streptomyces flaveolus. Lineage (GTDB taxonomy): Bacteria > Actinomycetota > Actinomycetes > Streptomycetales > Streptomycetaceae > Streptomyces > Streptomyces flaveolus. The sequence goes on from NZ_BMRV01000001.1 coordinate 575,286, forward strand.
ACGAGGGCGCCGGTGACGCGCTCCTCCAGGCTCGCCGTGCCGTTCTCCGATGTGCGGGCCGTCATGGTGTGCGTCCTCCTTCGGGTCGGGACGGTTGCGTGGCGTGCAGGAGCCCGGCCAGTTCCACCAGGTCCGTGCCGGTGAGCCGGGGCAGTACGCAGCCGGGGAGCGTGCGGCAGGCGTCGCGCCAGGACGCGGGGATCGACGCGCCGCCGCCCAGCGCGCCGGTGAGGGCGCCCGCCAGCGCGGGGGCGGAGTCCGCGACGCGGGAGAGGCAGGCCGCCGCGGGAACGGCCTCGGCGATGCGGCCCCCGGCGGCCCGGGCCAGGGCGAGGGCGACCGGGACGGTCTCGGCGGCGGCGACGCCGTAGCTGTAGACGTGGTCGACGATCTGGTGCTCCAGCAGCGGGATCAGGGCGAACGCGCTCTCTACCCCGGCCGTGAGGGCGAGCGCCTGCCGGGTGTTGCGGCCGATCTCGGTCTCCTCGGGGAGTTCGGCGAGCGCGGCGTCCACGCAGGCCTCCACGTCGCCGTCGCCGAGGGCGCACGCCAGTGCCGCCGCCATGGCCCGGGCGCCGTGCACACCGTCGCCGTCCTGGGTGTAGCGGGCGTCGAACTCGGCGAGGTCGGCGGCGAGCCGCGGGGCGCCGGGGTGGGCGACGGCCAGGACGCAGGCCCGGATGCAGGCGGCGTCGTCGAAGTAGTGCGGGTTGTCGTGGCCGGTGGCGGGCGGGCGCAGGCCGGTGGCGAGGTTGCCGAGCCCGGCCCGTACGGAGATGCGGGCGCGCAGCGGCACCACCGCCGACTCGATCTCGGGGGCGCGGTCCGCCGCCGCGGCCACCTCGCTGGCGGCGGCGTTCCAGGTGAGGTCGATCGCGGCACGCGTCCGGCGCTCGCGGCTCAGGTCGCCGAGCGCGCTGTCGTCCCCGGCGCGCAGCAGGGCCTCCGCCGCGAACGCCGCCCACTCGGCGTCGTCCGACGGGCCGAGGCGCAGGGGCTCGGGGGACTGGTTCAGGGCGATGGGGACGGGGAGGGTGGTGGTCGCGTTCTGCTCGGCGAACGTGTCCAGCTCGCGGGTGAGACGCCGGGTCCACTCGGGCATCCGGGCCGCCCGGTGCCGGGCGGCGGGCCATCCGGCCGCGTCCCCGGCGGCGAGCCCCAGCAGCAGCCCCTCGACCCGCCGGGGGTCGGCGAGCGGTGCCGCGCCGGGGTGGGTGCGGTGGGCGGGGGCGGGCGTCGAGGGGCCGGCGTCCGGCCGGGGGTCGCCGACGGCGGGGCCGGGTGCCGGGCGGGTGCTCTCGGCGGTGGTCGGTGCCGAGGGGGGTGCGGCGGTGAGGGTGTCGCCGTCGGTGCGGGCGGGCACCGGGGTGCTGATGCCGCGGCCCGGGTCGGTGGTGGTCGGGGGTTCGGGGCGGTGGGTGCTTCCGGCGGAGGGCTGGTCCACCTCGTCGGGGGTGGCGACGTACGCCGTGGTGGCCGGTTCCTCACCGGCGGGGCGCGAGCGCGTCACGGCCGCACCCCCGCGGTGTCGCCGTCCGGTACGGGCGTGACGAGCGTGGCGGCGTCACGCTCCGCGGGTCCGCCGCGCTCGCCGGGCCCCGGGGCGCGGCGGTCCGCGGACCTCGGCCCGACGGCGCCGCTTCCCGCGGCCCGGTCGGCGCTGTCATCCCGCGCGGGCGGGCCGGTGGCGTCACCCTCGGTGGCCCGGTCGGCGGTGCCACCCCCTGTGGGGTGGTCGGCGGCATAGCTTCCCGTGGGCCGGTCGGCGGTGCCACCCCCCGTGGCCCGGTTGGCGGTGCCACCTCGCGTGGGGAGGTCGGTGGTGCTACTTCCCACGGGTCGGTTGGGGGCGGCACCCCCTGTGGGCCGGTTGGCGACGTCGCTTCCCGTGGGGCGGTCGGCGGTGCCACCCCCCGTGGCCCGGTTGGCGGCGCCACCTCGCGTGGGGAGGTCGGTGGTGCTACTTCCCACGGGTCGGTTGGGGGCGGCACCCCCTGTGGGCCGGTCGGAGGCGTCGCTGCCCGTGGCCCGGTCGGCGGTGCCACCGCCCGGGGCCCGGTCGGTGGTGGCACCGGCCCTGGGCCGGTCGTCCGGTACCAGTAGGTCCGCGATCTCCAGCACATGGTGGCCCGCCATCGCCGGGAGGCAGGTGCCGCGGGCCGGGCCGATGGCCGCCGCCCAGTCGGCCGGGATGGCGGAGACGCCCCGGCTCGCCCCGGCCAGCGCGCCGGCCACCGCCGCCGTGGTGTCGGCGTCGCGGCCCATGTTGACGGCCGTCAGCACGGCGTCCGTGAAGTCCCCGTCGGCCGCCGCGAACGCCCCGAAGGCGAGGGCGACCGCCTCGGGGGCGAGGTCCGTCCAGGGGTAGCCGCCGATGACCACCGCGGAGCGGACCGCCCGTTCGCCGAGGTGGGCCGCCGTCATCGCGCGGCGCAGGCAGCGGGCCGTCCAGGAGTCCTCCGGGACGACGGCCAGGGCCGAGGCCACCACCGCGACGGCCGGTGCCCCCGTCATCGCCGCCGCGACACCCGCGGCCACCGCCTGGCCGCCGTAGATGCCCTCGCCGTCGTGGCTGACCGACCCGTCGACCGCCACCAGCCGGGCCGCCTCGGCGGGCCGGCCGGCCGCGAACACCCCGTGGGGCGCGGCCCGCATGGCCAGCCCGTCGCTCCAGGCGTGGCGGTGCTGGGCGGAGATGGGGGCGGCCAGCCCGCGGCGCAGGTTCTCCAGGGTGCCGCGCTCGCTGAAGCCCGCGCCCCGGAAGGGGCCCTCCTCCCGGTCCGCGATCCACTCGTGCCAGGCCGCCTCCACATGGGCCGGGGTGAGGGCGGAGCCGTGCCGGGCCAGCAGCAGGCCCGAGAAGATCGCGTACTCCGTGTCGTCCGTGCCGGACGGCCGCTCCGCCACGTAGCCCGTGATACGGCCCCAGCGGGCGCGGATCTCGGAGGGCTTCATGTTCTCGGCCGGCGCCCCGAGGGCGTCCCCGACGGCCAGGCCGAGCAGCGCGCCGCGCGCCCGTTCGCGGAGCCCGGCGGCGTCCCCCGGGGCGGGGACCGAGGGAATGCAGGCGGTGGATGCCATGCGGCCTCTCCTCTCAGGCGGCGTCCGAAGAGGCGCACAGCCCTTTGCGGAACTGTCCCCGGTGCGGCTCGCCGCGCAGCCTCGCACGCCCCAGCGTCACCCGGTCGACATATGGGCGAGCATGATCACGGATGAGCGTCGAGGGGTAAAAGCGCAGGTAAGCCCAGCCTTTCCTTGCTGGCGAGGCGGAAATTACCGACGTACATTCGGTGTTGTCGAAAAGTAGAACTCGTCCAAAATGCTGCTGGGGGACCCATGGCCATCATCGAGACCGAGGCGTCGCTGCACGAGGCGCACCGCGACAACCACACCCACCGGGACGTGAACGGCGGCTGGCTGCGCCCCGCCGTCTTCGGCGCCATGGACGGCCTGGTCTCCAACCTCGCCCTGATGACCGGCGTGGCCGGCGGTACGGCCAGTCAGCACACCGTCGTGATCAGCGGTCTCGCGGGTCTGGCGGCCGGCGCCTTCTCCATGGCCGCCGGCGAGTACACCTCCGTCGCCTCGCAGCGCGAACTCGTCGAGGCCGAGCTGGACGTGGAGCGCCGGGAGCTGAAGAAGCACCCGAAGGACGAGGAGGCCGAGCTGGCCGCCCTCTACGAGGCGCGGGGCGTCGAGCCGGAGCTCGCCCGGGAGGTCGCCCGGCAGCTGTCCCGCGACCCCGAGCAGGCCCTGGAGATACACGCCCGCGAGGAGCTGGGCATCGACCCGGGTGACCTGCCGTCGCCGCTGGTCGCGGCCGTGTCGTCGTTCGGTTCGTTCGCCCTGGGGGCCCTGCTTCCCGTCCTGCCCTTCCTGCTCGGCGCCAGTGCCCTGTGGCCCGCCGTGCTGCTGGCGCTGGCCGGCCTGTTCCTGTGCGGCGCGGTGGTGGCCAAGGTGACGGCGCGCAGCTGGTGGTACAGCGGGCTGCGGCAGCTCGCGCTCGGTGGTGCCGCGGCCGGTGTGACGTACGTCCTGGGCAGCCTGTTCGGAACGGCCGTAGGATAGCCCGGCTCGAACTTATGCGTCGGACCGCATAAGTAGTCGTTACTCGCTGGTTTCGAGTGCGTGACCACCGGGCATGAGCCGTAAGCGCTGCGGGCAACGACGCCCGCCGTGCACGCGCGGAGTGGGCGACGGCGCTCCCTCCGCCCCCCGGGCCCACGGACACCGACCTGTCCGCGTCGGCCCCCACAGCTTCCGTCGCTGGGATCCGGTACCCCCGCCGAGATCTTGCGTCGTCCGCATGGTGGAACGGATTATCCCGGTTAACGAGAACCACTCCATCATGTAACCTGCAGCAAATTTTGCACCCACGCAGAGGGCCAACGTCGTCCCTCGGCAACTTGCCAGATGCCACCTGACGACGACGGGAGAGCCGATGCGTACGCCGCGCCAGCCGTCCCAGCACTCCGCGAATGGCCAGAACTGGTCCTTCATGGATGCTCGCCCTGCTGCGCAGGGTATGTACGACCCCCGCAACGAGCACGACGCCTGCGGCGTCGGCTTCGTCGCCACCCTCACGGGCGAGGCCTCCCACACCCTGGTCGACCAGGCCCTCACCGTGCTGCGCAACCTCGAGCACCGCGGTGCCACCGGCTCCGAGCCCGACTCGGGCGACGGCGCGGGCATCCTCTCCCAGGTGCCGGACGCCTTCTTCCGCGAGGTGGCCGGATTCGAACTGCCCGAGGCCGGTGCCTACGCCGTCGGCATCGCCTTCCTGCCGGTCGACGGAACCGAGGACGCCGCCACGCGGATCGAGACGATCGCGTCCGAGGAGGGCCTCACCGTCCTCGGCTGGCGCGAGGTCCCGGTCGCCCCGCAGATGCTCGGCGCCACCGCCCGTTCGACCATGCCGGTCTTCCGTCAGATCTTCGTGACCGACGGTGCCTCGCAGGGCATCGCCCTCGACCGCCGCGCCTTCGCGCTGCGCAAGCGCGCCGAGCGCGAGGTGGGCGTCTACTTCCCGTCGCTGTCCGCGCGGACCATCGTCTACAAGGGCATGCTGACCACCGGCCAGCTGGAGCCCTTCTTCCCGGACCTGTCCGACCGCCGCTTCGCCTCCGCGATCGCGCTCGTGCACTCCCGGTTCTCCACGAACACCTTCCCGTCGTGGCCGCTCGCCCACCCGTACCGCTTCGTCGCGCACAACGGCGAGATCAACACGGTCAAGGGCAACCGCAACTGGATGGTCGCCCGCGAGTCCCAGCTCGTCTCCGACGTGTTCGGCTCTTCCTCGGACCTGGAGCGGCTCTTCCCGATCTGTACGCCGGACGCCTCGGACTCCGCCTCCTTCGACGAGGTCCTGGAGCTGCTGCACCTCGGCGGGCGCTCGCTGCCGCACTCCGTGCTGATGATGATCCCGGAGGCGTGGGAGAACCACGACTCCATGGACCCGGCCCGGCGCGCCTTCTACCAGTTCCACTCCACGATGATGGAGCCCTGGGACGGCCCCGCCTGCGTCACCTTCACCGACGGCACCCAGGTCGGCGCGGTCCTCGACCGCAACGGCCTGCGCCCCGGCCGCTACTGGGTCACCGACGACGGCCTCGTCGTCCTCGGCTCCGAGGTCGGCGTCCTCGACATCGACCCGGCGAAGGTCGTCCGCAAGGGCCGCCTTCAGCCCGGCCGCATGTTCCTCGTGGACACCGCCGAGCACCGCATCATCGAGGACGACGAGATCAAGTCCGCGCTCGCCGCGGAGAAGCCGTACGCCGAGTGGCTCGAGGCCGGCGAGATCGAGCTGTCCGACCTGCCCGAGCGCGAGCACATCGTGCACACCCACGCCTCGGTCACCCGCCGCCAGCAGACCTTCGGGTACACCGAGGAGGAGCTGCGCGTCATCCTCGCGCCGATGGCCAAGGCCGGCGCCGAGCCGATCGGCTCCATGGGCACCGACTCGCCCATCGCCGCGCTGTCCGAGCGCCCCCGGCTGCTCTTCGACTACTTCACCCAGCTGTTCGCGCAGGTCACCAACCCGCCGCTGGACGCGATCCGCGAGGAACTGGTCACCTCCCTGCGCAGCTCGCTCGGCCCCCAGGGCAACCTGCTGGACCCGACGGCCGCCTCCTGCCGCAGCGTGTCCCTGCCCTTCCCCGTCATCGACAACGACGAGCTGGCGAAGCTCATCCACATCAACGCCGACGGCGACATGCCCGGCTTCAAGGCCGCGACACTCTCCGGCCTGTACCGGGTGCACGGCGGCGGCGACGCGCTGGCCGCGCGCATCGAGGAGATCTGCGCCGAGGCCGACGCCGCCATCGAGAACGGCGCCCGGCTGATCGTCCTCTCCGACCGCCACTCGGACGCCGAGCACGCCCCGATCCCGTCGCTGCTGCTCACCGCGGCCGTCCACCACCACCTCATCCGCACCAAGCAGCGCACCCAGGTGGGTCTGCTGGTCGAGGCCGGTGACGTCCGCGAGGTCCACCACGTCGCCCTGCTCATCGGCTACGGCGCCGCCGCGGTCAACCCGTACCTGGCGATGGAGTCCGTCGAGGACCTGGTCCGCGCCGGCACCTTCCTGCCGGGCGCCGAGCCCGAGCAGGCCATCCGCAACCTGATCTACGCCCTCGGCAAGGGCGTCCTCAAGGTCATGTCCAAGATGGGCATCTCCACCGTCGCCTCCTACCGCGGCGCCCAGGTCTTCGAGGCTGTCGGCCTCGACGAGGCCTTCGTGGAGAAGTACTTCAACGGCACCGCCACCAAGATCGGCGGCGTCGGCATCGACGTCGTCGCCAAGGAGGTCGCCGCCCGCCACGCGAAGGCCTACCCTGCCAGCGGCATCGCGCCCGCGCACCGGGCGCTGGACATCGGCGGCGAGTACCAGTGGCGCCGCGAGGGCGAGCCGCACCTGTTCGACCCGGAGACGGTCTTCCGCCTCCAGCACTCCACCCGCACCGGCACGTACGACATCTTCAAGAAGTACACCGAGCGCGTGAACGAGCAGTCCGAGCGCCTGATGACGCTGCGCGGCCTGTTCGGCTTCAAGAGCGACCGGCAGCCGATCCCGCTCGACGAGGTCGAGCCGGTCTCCGAGATCGTCAAGCGCTTCTCCACCGGCGCCATGTCGTACGGCTCCATCTCCCAGGAGGCGCACGAGACCCTCGCCATCGCCATGAACCAGCTGGGCGGCAAGTCCAACACCGGTGAGGGCGGCGAGGACCCGGAGCGCCTGTACGACCCGGCGCGCCGTTCCGCGATCAAGCAGGTCGCCTCCGGCCGCTTCGGCGTCACCTCCGAGTACCTGGTCAACGCGGACGACATCCAGATCAAGATGGCCCAGGGCGCCAAGCCCGGCGAGGGCGGCCAGCTGCCCGGCCACAAGGTGTACCCCTGGGTCGCCAAGACCCGGCACAGCACCCCCGGCGTGGGCCTGATCTCCCCGCCGCCGCACCACGACATCTACTCCATCGAGGACCTGGCCCAGCTGATCCACGACCTGAAGAACGCGAACCCGCAGGCGCGGATTCACGTCAAGCTGGTCTCCGAGGTCGGCGTCGGCACGGTCGCGGCGGGTGTGTCCAAGGCGCACGCGGACGTCGTGCTCATCTCCGGCCACGACGGCGGCACGGGTGCCTCCCCGCTCACCTCGCTCAAGCACGCGGGCGGCCCCTGGGAGCTCGGTCTCGCCGAGACCCAGCAGACCCTGCTGCTCAACGGCCTGCGCGACCGGATCGTCGTCCAGACCGACGGCCAGCTCAAGACCGGCCGCGACGTCGTCATCGCCGCGCTGCTCGGCGCCGAGGAGTTCGGTTTCGCGACCGCGCCGCTCGTCGTCTCCGGCTGCGTCATGATGCGCGTCTGCCACCTGGACACCTGCCCGGTCGGCATCGCCACCCAGAACCCGGTGCTGCGCGACCGGTTCTCGGGCAAGGCCGAGTACATCGTGAACTTCTTCAAGTTCATCGCCGAAGAGGTCCGCGAGATCCTCGCCGAGCTGGGCTTCCGCTCCATCGAGGAGGCCGTCGGCCACGCCGAGGCCCTCGACGTCACCCGCGCCGTGAACCACTGGAAGGCGCAGGGCCTGGACCTGGCCCCGCTCTTCCACGTGCCCGAGCTGCCCGAGGGCGCCGTGCGCCACCAGGCCGTCGGCCAGGACCACGGCCTGGAGAAGGCCCTCGACAACGAGCTGATCAAGCTCGCCTCGGACGCGCTGGGTGCCACGGACGCCACCGACGCCGCGCCGGTGCGCGCCCAGGTCGCCATCCGCAACATCAACCGCACGGTCGGCACCATGCTCGGCCACGAGGTGACCAAGAAGTTCGGCGGCGCGGGCCTGCCCGACGACACCGTCGACATCACCTTCACCGGCTCCGCCGGCCAGTCCTTCGGCGCCTTCGTCCCGCGCGGCATCACGCTGCGCCTGGAGGGCGACGCCAACGACTACGTCGGCAAGGGCCTCTCCGGCGGCCGCGTGATCGTCCGCCCCGACCGGGGCGCCGACCACCTCGCCGAGTACTCCACCATCGCCGGCAACACCATCGGCTACGGCGCCACCGGCGGCGAGATGTTCCTGCGTGGCAAGGTCGGCGAGCGCTTCTGCGTCCGCAACTCCGGCGCGCTCGTCGTCTCCGAGGGCGTCGGCGACCACGGCTGCGAGTACATGACCGGCGGCCACGCGGTCGTCCTCGGCGAGACCGGGCGCAACTTCGCGGCCGGCATGTCCGGCGGCGTCGCCTACGTCGTCGACCTCGACCGGAACAACGTCAACGCCGGCAACCTCGACGCGATCGAGGCGCTGGACGACACGGACAAGGAGTGGCTGCACGACGTCGTGCGCCGCCACGCCGAGGAGACCGGGTCCACGGTCGCCCAGAAGCTGCTCGCCGACTGGCCGGCCGCCGCGGAGCGCTTCAGCAAGATCATTCCCCGTACGTACAAGGCAGTGCTCGCCGCCAAGGACGCCGCCGAGCGAGCCGGTCTCTCCGAGACCGAGATCACCGAGAAGATGATGGAGGCGGCGACCAATGGCTGATCCCAAGGGCTTCCTGAACCACGGGCGCGAGGTCGCCAAGACCCGGCCCGTCGAGGAGCGCGTCAAGGACTGGAACGAGGTCTACGTCCCCGGCTCCCTGCTGCCGATCATCAGCAAGCAGGCCAGCCGGTGCATGGACTGCGGCATCCCGTTCTGTCACAACGGCTGCCCGCTCGGGAACCTGATCCCCGAGTGGAACGACTACGCCTACCGCGAGGACTGGTCGGCCGCGCAGGAGCGTCTGCACGCCACCAACAACTTCCCGGAGTTCACGGGCCGCCTGTGCCCGGCCCCGTGCGAGTCGGCGTGCGTGCTCGGCATCAACCAGCCGCCGGTCACCATCAAGAACGTCGAGGTCTCGATCATCGACAAGGCGTGGGAGACCGGGGACGTCGCCCCGCAGATCCCCGAGCGCCTGTCCGGCAAGACCGTCGCCGTCATCGGCTCGGGACCGGCGGGCCTGGCCGCCGCCCAGCAGCTCACCCGGGCCGGCCACACCGTCGCCGTCTACGAGCGCGCGGACCGCATCGGAGGCCTCCTCCGCTACGGCATCCCCGAGTTCAAGATGGAGAAGCGGCACATCAACCGCCGCATAGAGCAGATGCGCGCGGAAGGCACCCGCTTCCGCACCGGCGTCGAGATCGGCCGCGACCTCAAGGCGACGGACCTGAAGAAGCGGTACGACGCCGTCGTCATCGCCGCCGGTGCCACCACCGCCCGCGACCTGCCGGTCCCCGGCCGCGAGCTCCAGGGCATCTACCAGGCCATGGAGTACCTGCCCCTGGCCAACAAGGTGCAGGAGGGCGACTACGTCGCCCCGCCGATCAGCGCCGAGGGCAAGCACGTCGTCGTCATCGGCGGCGGCGACACCGGCGCCGACTGCGTGGGCACCGCCCACCGCCAGGGCGCGGCCTCCGTCACCCAGCTGGAGATCATGCCCCGGCCGGGCGAGGAGCGGAACCCGGTCTCGCAGCCGTGGCCGACCTTCCCGATGCTCTACAAGGTCACCAGCGCCCACGAGGAGGGCGGCGAGCGGGTCTACGCCGTCTCCACGACCCACTTCGAGGGCGACGAGGACGGCAACGTCCAGTGGCTGCACATGAGCGAGGTCGAGTTCGTCGAGGGCAAGCTGACCCCGAAGCCGGGCACCGAGCGCAAGATCCCCGCCCAGCTGGTCACCCTCGCCATGGGCTTCACCGGCACCGACCGGGAGAACGGCCTGGTCGACCAGTTCGGCCTGGAGCTCGACGAACGGGGTAACATCGCCCGGGACGCCGACTTCCAGACCAATGTGCCGGGTGTGTTCGTCGCCGGTGACGCCGGCCGCGGCCAGTCGCTCATCGTCTGGGCGATCGCCGAGGGCCGCTCCGCCGCACGTGGCGCGGACCGCTTCCTGACCGGAGCCAGCGACCTGCCGGCCCCGATCCGCCCGACCGACCGCGCACTGGCGGTCTGACGGCCGGAACAACCTCACAGTCGTCCCGCACAAAGGCGTGCGGAACACTGATGGCGCCTGCCCTGTCCCCGACCGGACGAATGGGCAGGCGCCGTCGCATGCTCAGGGCAGCTTGTAGGTGTCCCCGTACATCTCCCACACCAGCGGCGTCTTCAGGTCCAGGTTCCCGGCCTCCAGGAACCGGCGCTGGGCCGTGTCGACGCGGGAGGTGTCGATGTCCGGCCGCTTGGCCAGCATCGCCTCGCGCCGGACGTCGAGGAACGCGTCCAGATAGGCCTTCTCGGACCCGCCGTCGGCCGGCGTCTTCGCCTTCTTCATCGCCAGCTCGCGCAGGCTGTAGAAGCCGTCCGCGTCGCTGTCGGGGCCGTGGAAGACCATCGCGTCGAAGTAGACGAACTGGCCCAGCGTGCCGAGCCCGTCCAGCTTGGCCAGGCGCACCGACGGCTGGAAGTAGACCCGGTCGCGCTCCTCCTCCTGCGCCTTGCGGAACGCGGGGAGCTTCGCCTCCGCCTCCCAGGCGGCCGTGAACCCGGGATCCAGGCCCTCGTGGGAGTCGGTCCCGTCGACCTCGCGCAGGGCCGGCAGGTACTTCGCGAGGCCGTTGTCCGGGTGGTCCTCGGTGTAGTGCTCGACCAGGGCGAGCAGATCGTGGGTGCCGGTGCAGAAACCGATGATGCCCGCGGTGTAGCCGTCACCCTGCCCGAGATCCTCGATGGTGCCGTAGGCGCTGCGCCAGTCCGTGGTCGAGTTCTCGGCGCTGGACACCAGCTGCTGCGCCAGCTCCTTCTTCGCCGGGGCGGCCAGCCCCGGCGGCAGGTCGGCGATCAGCTCGTCGTCCGCCTCCCGCTCCTGCTCGGCCCGGTCCTTGGCGTCCTCGCGGGAGGACTGGGTGGTCGACGTGGGCGGCGTCACCGGGGCGTCGGCCGAGTCCGTCGGCATGAGGAAGTACACCCCCGTGGCGACCACGGGGACGGCCGCGAGGAGCAGCACACCGGCACGTTTCACTGGGGAATACCTCCACCTGACAGTTCCGACACCTTGACCGCCGCCGACACCGCCAGCAGCACCACCACAAGCGCACACGCACCCGCCTGCACCAGCACCCGCCGCCCGTCGCGCGGCGCGTACGCGTACGCCGCGGCCACCGCCCCGCCCGCCAGCAGGCCGCCCAGATGGCCCTGCCACGAGGTGAGCCCGGCCGAGATCAGCAGCCACAGCAGCAGGTACGCCATGAAGCGGTTGACCGGCGCCATGTTCGCGCCGAGCCGCCGCGCCAGGACGTAGTAGGCGGCTCCGAGGCCGAAGACCGCGCCCGACGCGCCGACCGAGGGCTGGGCGGGGTCCGCGAGGAGCAGCTCCACGACGGAACCGCCGAGCGCCGACAGCAGATACAGGACGGCGTACCGGACGCGGCCGAGCATCGGCTCCACCACCCGCCCGAGCTGCCACAGCGCGGCCATGTTCATCACGATGTGGAGGACGCCGAACGTGCCCTCGGTGGGCTCCAGGTGCAGGAAGGCGCTGGTGAGCATCCGCTCCCACTCGCCGGCGACGACACCCTCGGCGTGGAAGCCCTCCGGGAACACGCCCTGGTAGACGTAGTGGCCCCCGTCCGGCCCGACCAGGCGCGCGCCGACCATCGAGAACCGGTCCACGATCCCCGGCCGCACCAGCTCACCCAGGTACGCGAGGACGTTCAGCCCGATCAGCACGTACGTCACGACGGGCGTCGCCGAGACCCGGCCGCCGACGATCGTCCGGGCCTGCCGGACCGACCGCGCGCCCTCCTTCACGCACTCCGGGCAGTGGTGGCCCACCGCCGCCTCGTGCATGCAGTCGGGGCAGATGGAGCGGTCGCAGCGGGTGCAGCGGACATGGCACTCCACCGCGGGATGGCGGTAGCAGGTGGTGACGGTGGACTCGGAATCCACGGCCGGCTCCTCGGGACGGGCGGACGGTGAGCCGGTGGGGACGGCGGCGAACAAAATATCGAAACACTGTGGAGCGGCTGAGAGGCGGGGTCCGCAGTGCCGTACGCTCGGCAGCCAGTCGCCGCCGCACGAGGGGGAGTCCGCATGGCCGCGATCAGTCTCACGAAGGTGCAGGAGACCGCGCCCGCGCTGGTCAGACTGTACAAGAGCGCCGGTGTGTCCCTGACGAAACACGGACTCGAGGGGACACGGGCCGCCGTGTACCTCGTCGTCGACTACTCGGGCTCGATGAAGCCCTACTACCAGGACGGCACCGTGCAGGCGCTCGCCGACCGGGTGCTGGGACTGTCCGCGCACCTCGACGACGACGGCACCGTGCCCGTGGTGTTCTTCTCCACCGACGTCGACGCGGTCACCGAGATCGCCCTCGCCGACCACCAGGGCCGCGTCGAGCGGATCGTGGCCGGCCTCGGGCACATGGGCAAGACCAGCTACCACCTGGCCATGGACGCCGTGATCGACCACTACCTCGACAGCGGCGCGCGCCACCCCGCCCTGGTCGTCTTCCAGACCGACGGCGGCCCGGTCAACCGGCTCGCCGCGGAGCGCTATCTGTGCAAGGCGGCGCGGCTCCCGCTGTTCTGGCAGTTCGTCGGCTTCGGCGACCCGGGCAGCCGCCAGTTCGAGTACCTGCGCAAGCTCGACGAGCTGGCCGTGCCGGACAAGCGGGCCGTCGACAACGCCGGGTTCTTCCACGCGGGCCGCGACCCGCGGCAGGTGTCCGACGCCGAGCTGTACGACCGGCTGGTGGGGGAGTTCCCCAAGTGGCTGGTGGCCGCACGCGCCCAGGGCATCGTGCGGCCCCAGCACTGACGACGGCCGCCCGGGTCAGCGCCGCAGCGAGTACCCCAGCACCACGGCCGCCGACACCTCCACCATCCCCGGCGCCAGGTCCCCGGCCGAGCTGCCGCCCCCGCCGCCGTGGCCGCGGTACTGCACGACGGACTCGGCGTCCACGTCCTGGATGTGCACCACCGGCCCCAGCCGCACGTCCGCCGCCTCCGCGTACACCTCGGCCTTCCGGCGGGCGGCGGCCACGGCCCTGCGCCGGGCCTCGTCGCGCATCGCCGGCTTGTCGTGCACGTCGAACTCCACCTGGTCGATGCGGTGCGCGCCCGCGTCGACCGCGTCCACGATCAGCTGCTGGAGGCCGTCCAGCGTCTCCGTCTCCACCGAGTACGAGGCCTGGCAGCGGTAACCGAGCAGCTTGCGCTCACCGTTGTAACCGCCGTACTCCGAGCTGAGCCTGAGCCGGGAACCCGACACCGCGGTGTCCGGTATCCCGTGCCGGCGCAGCACCTCCCGCAGCCGCGTCACCGCCGTCCCCGCCTCCCCGAAGGAACGGTCCGGCGACGGCGCCAGCACATCCACCGCCAACCTCACCCGCACCAGCTGCGGTTCCACCCGCACACTGCCCGCACCGAAAACACTGAGCCCCCAGGGCTCCCTGATCGTCTCCGTCATGCGGGCATTGAAGCAGCCCCAGCCCGCCTACGTGTCGCACTCCAGGACCGTCCGGCACAACCCGCACCGCGCCCGCACCCGCCCCCGCACCGGCACCCGGATCCGCTGGTGGCACGTCGGGCAGGCGAACGACACCCGCAGCGGCCCCCGCGCGTCCGGCATGAAGGAGTAGGGGGCGTCCGTCACGGGGGCGGCGTGCGGGTCCAGCGCGTGCCGCCGGTCCCGGGCGTACCGGCGGCGCCCCGCCCACCCGGCCGCGGTCAGCGGCGGCTGCTGCTCGTCCCGGCGGGCCCGCTCCATGCCCTTGGCGTACGCCGTGTAGGCCTGCGGACTGGTGAACCACACCGCCGGATCCTCCCCGAACAGCAGCGCCCGCTTGGCGAGCACGTACCCGAACTCCTCCGGCGTCAGATACCCCAGCTTCTGCGACGACGCCGCGTCCTCCCGGTACGCGTCCAGCAGCAGCCACCCCGCGCCCAGGTAGGCCGCCGCCGTGTCCGTGAGGATCTCGTTGTCCCGCGTTCCCGGGAAGGACAGGTCCAGGCGGTGCAGGTACACGTGCATCACCTCGTGCGCGAGGGCCGCGCCGATGTCCCGGCGATGGGTGCGGAAGCGGTCGTTCAGCTCCACGAAGTACTCCGGGCCCGCCGCCAGCTCGACATTCGCCGCATGCGTCATCTCACGGAAGGAGACGATCATCCGGGCGTCCGGCAGACGGTAGTGACGCACCAGCTCGCGGGCCACCCGCTGCGCCCCCAGATACAGGTCGTCCGTGTCGCAGAACGCCACGTCGGCCGGGGCCACGCTGGCCGAGAACGTCTGGACGGTGTCGTACGACAGACGCCTGTACAGCGCCGTGACGGCGGCCCGCACCGTCTCCAGGTGCGGGTAGCCGTGCTCGACCGGACCGCCGTTCGCCACGCCGTACCCCCAAGACGCCTGACCCTGCCTCCACTGTACGAGCCGCGCCGGGACGCCGGGCCCGCCCACGGCCTGAGACGGTGTGCGACGGCCGGCGGACCGCCCGTAGGGTGATCGCCCATGACCATCAGCAACACCGGTACCGGTGCCGCCGACCACGCCGTCCGCGAGGAGCTGGCCCGGCTGCGGGACAGCATCGACAACATCGACGCGGCCGTCGTCCACATGCTCGCCGAGCGCTTCAAATGCACGCAGCAGGTCGGCCTCCTCAAGGCCCGCCACCAGCTGCCGCCCGCCGACCCCGCCCGCGAGGCCAAGCAGATCGCCCGGCTGCGGGACCTCGCCGAGAGCGCCAAACTGGACCCGGCGTTCGCCGAGAAGTTCCTGAACTTCATCATCGCCGAGGTCATCCACCACCACGAGCGCATCGCGGAGGACACGGGCAACGGGGCCGGCGGAAGCGCATAGCCGCGGGCGGTCGTGCCTCCCCCAGTGCCCGAACGGCCTGGGAGGCACCCAGGGGCGGCACGGGTGGCCGTAGCGGCCCAGGGCGCACGCAGGCGGGCGGCACGGCGCGGACCGGACATACCCCGCGTACCGATCCGCCCCTGTGCCCCGCCCACCGCATCAGGCAGCATGGCCTGCATGTCCGTACTGACGCGCGACGAAGCGCAGACCCGTGCCCAACTCCTCGACGTCCACCACTACACGATCGACCTCGATCTGACCCGTGGCGACGAGACCTTCGACTCCCGCACCGTCATCCGGTTCACCGTCCGCGCCGAGACGGGCACCACGGACACCTTCGTCGAGGTCAAGCCCGCCGAGCTGCGCAGCGTCACCCTGGACGGACACCCCCTCGACCCGGACGGCCTGGACGAGAACCGGCTGCCCCTGAAGAACCTCACCCCCGGAGAGCACGAACTGCGCGTCGACGCGGCCATGCGCTACTCCCGCACCGGCGAGGGCATGCACCGCTTCACCGACCCCACCGACGACGAGACCTACGTCTACACCCAGCTGTTCATGGACGACGTGCAGCGCGTCTTCGCCGCCTTCGACCAGCCCGACCTCAAGGCCGTCTTCGACCTCACCGTCACCGCCCCCGAAGGCTGGACCGTCCTCGCCAACGGCATCACCGAGCACACCGGCGACGGCCGCTGGAAGGCCGCCACCACCCCCCTGATCTCCACCTACCTCGTCGCCGTCGCCGCCGGCCCCTGGCACTCCGTACGCACCGAACACCGCGGCCTGCCCTTCGGCCTCCACTGCCGCCGCTCGCTCGCCCCCCACCTCGACGCCGACACCGACGAGCTCTTCGACGTCACCCGCGCCTGCTTCGACCGCTACCACGAGAAGTTCGCCGAGCCCTACCCCTTCGACTCCTACGACCAGGCGTTCGTCCCCGAGTTCAACGCCGGCGCCATGGAGAACCCGGGCCTGGTCACCTTCCGCGACGAGTTCGTCTTCCGCTCCGCCGTCACCGACACCGAACGCCAGACCCGCGCCATGGTCATCGCTCACGAGATGGCCCACATGTGGTTCGGCGACCTCGTCACCCTCAAGTGGTGGGACGACATCTGGCTGAACGAGTCCTTCGCCGAGTACATGGGCTACCAGACCTGCGCCGAGGCCACCCGCTTCACCGGCACCTGGACCGACTTCGGCGTCACCCGCAAGCCCTGGGGCTACGACGCCGACCAGCGCCCCTCCACCCACCCCGTCGCCCCCGAGAACGTCGAGGACACCGCCTCCGCCCTCCTCAACTTCGACGGCATCTCCTACGCCAAGGGCGCCTCCGCCCTGCGCCAGCTCGTCGCCTGGCTCGGCGAGAAGGACTTCCTCGCCGGCATCAACACCCACTTCGAGCGGCACAAGTTCGCCAACGCCACCCTCGCCGACTTCATCGACTCCCTCGCCTCCGCCACCGAACGCGACGTCCACGCCTGGGCCGACGCCTGGCTGCGCACCACCGGCGTCGACACCCTCGTGCCCGAACTGCGCGCCGAGAACGGCAACTGGAGCCTCCGCATCTCGCACCGGGGCAGCGCCGGAGCCCGGTCCGCGCCCGCCCCCGCCAGCGGCACGAACAACGCCGGCCACCTGGAGCCCGGGGAAGGCACACGGCCGCACCGCATCACCATCGGCGTCTACGACCACGACCTCCACGACGCCGGCCGCCTCACCCTGCGCCAGCGCCTCGACGAGGACCTCGCCGGCGAGAACATCCTCGTCAGCACCGCCGGCCCGCAGCCCGCGCTCGTCGTCCTCAACGACGGCGACCTCACCTACGCCAAGATCCGCTTCGACGCGGAATCCTTCCGGACCATCCGCACCGCCCTGTCCGGCCTGCCCGACCCCCTCACCCGCGCCGTCGTCTGGAACGCCCTGCGCGACGCCGTCCGCGACGGCGAACTCCCCGCCACCGCCTACCTCGACACCGCCCGCGCCCACCTCCCGCACGAGACCGACCTCGCCCTCGTCTCCGGCGTCCTCGCCTTCGCCGCCGCCCAGGTCGCCGACCGCTACCTCGCCCCCGGGCAGCGGCCCGCCGCCCTGGCCACCCTCTCCGACCTGTGCCGCGACCTCATCCGCCGCACCGAGGACGGCGACCACCCCGGCCTGCGCCTGATCGCCGTACGCCACTACATCGACGCCGCCGCCCACCCCGAGACCATCGCCGCCTGGCTCGCCGACGGCACCGTCCCCGGCGGCCCCGAACTCGACCCCGAACTGCGCTGGCGCATCCTCACCCGCCTCGCCGTCCTCGGCGCCACCGACGAGACGGCCATCGCCGCCGAACTCGAACGGGACCCCAGCGCCACCGGCCAGGAAGGCGCCGCCCGCTGCCGCGCCGCACTGCCCGACGCCGAGGCCAAGAGCCGCGCCTGGGCCGCCATGTTCGCTTCCGACGACCTGTCCAACTACCTGTTCACCGCCACCGCCCGGGGCTTCTGGCAGCCCGAACAGGCCGACCTCGTCGCCGACTACGTCCCCCGCTACTACGCCGAGGCGGTCGCCGTCGCCGCCCGCCGCGGCCCCGCCATCGCCGACGCCGCCGGCCGCTGGGCCTTCCCCGCGTACGCCGTCGACGCCGACACCCTGCGCCTCGGCCAGGAATGCCTCGCCACCGCCGACCCGATCCCCGCCCTGCGCCGCAAGCTCGTCGACCAGCTCGACGACCTCACCCGCGCCCTGCGGGTCCGCGAGACCCAGGCCGGCTGACCCCGGCACGCGGCCGGCCCCCGGCACACGGAGGCCGGCCGCACGGTCAGCCAGACATGCCCACCTCCACGGAAGTACCCCCTTTCGGGTTCTGATCGCTGGGCTTTCCGGGCGCAGGCACGCACCCGCGTACACCCTGTAATCCCGTCCCCGCGCCCGGAGGACAGACCCGTGGCCATGCCGCCCCTCGCCTCGGGCCCGCACGGCCCCGACGCCCTGCGGCCCCTGTGCGACACCGTGCTCGACGCACTGCGCGCCGGCACCGCCGCACGCGGCGGACCCCTGCCCGCCGGCGGCCCCGACGCCGTCACCGCCAGGGTGCGGGACGCCCTCGGCGAGGTCCTGCCCGACCACGGCGACCCCGACGCCCTGCGCGCCCTCGTCACCGCGCTCGCCGAAGGCGCCGCCGACCCCGCCGACCCGCTGTGCGCCGCCCACCTGCACGGCCCGCCCCTAGCCGTCGCCACCGCCGCCGACCTCGCCGCGAGCGCCCTCAACCCCTCCCTCGACTCCTGGGACCAGGCCCCCGCCGCCTCCACCCTGGAAGCCCTCGTCACCCGCGCCCTCGCCCGGCAGGCCGGCGCCGCCGACGCCCTCGTCACCACCGGCGGCACCGAGTCCAACCAACTCGCCGTCCTGCTCGCCCGCGAGACCCACGGCGCCGGCCTCCGGCTCCTCCACGGAACCAACGCCCACCACTCGCTGCCCCGCGCCGCCTGGCTCCTCGGACTCGCCGAACCCGTCCCCGTCCCCGCCCCGGCCGGCACCCTCGACCCCGCCGCCCTCGACGAGGCCCTCACCACCGTCCCCGGCCCCCACCTCGTCGCCGCCACCGCCGGCACCACCGACGCCGGGCTCATCGACCCGCTGCCCGAGATCGCCGACCGCTGCGCCGCCCACGGCGCGCGCCTGCACATCGACGCCGCCTACGGCGCGGGCCTCCTCTTCAGCGACCGGCACCGCGCCCGCCTCACCGGCCTCGACGCCGCCGACACCGTCACCCTGGACCTGCACAAACTCGGCTGGCAGCCCATCGCCGCCGGCCTCCTCGCCGTCAGGAACCCCGACGACCTCACCGCACTCCAGCAGCGCGCCGACTACCTCAACGCCGACGACGACACCGACGCCGGACTCCCCGACCTCCTCGGCCGCTCCCCGCGCACCAGCCGCCGACCCGACATCCTCAAGATCGCCGTCACCCTCAAGACCCTCGGCCGCACCGGCCTCGGCGCCCTCGTCGACGAAGTCTGCGCCCACGCCCACGAGTTCGCCGCCCTCGTCGACGGCCACCCGGGCTTCACCCTGCACGCCACGCCCACCATCAGCACGGTCCTGTTCCGGCCCGCGCACGCCACCGACACCGCCGTCGCCGCCGTACGCCGCGACCTGCTCATCACCGGCCGCGCCGTCCTCGGCCGCGCCCGCGCCGACGGCCGGCTCTGGCTCAAGGCGACCTTCCTCAACCCCCACACCCGGGCCGACGACCTGGCCCGCCTCCTCACCCTCGTGGAAGGACACACCCCGCGATGAACACCCCCACCCACCACACCCCCGACACACCCCGCGACCTCGTCGGCGTCGGCATCGGACCCTTCAATCTCTCCCTCGCCGCACTCGCCGACCCGCTCACCGCACTCGACGCCGTCTTCTACGACCAGCGCCCCGCCTTCCACTGGCACCCCGGCCAGCTCATCGACGGCGCCCGCATCCAGGTCCCGTTCCTCGCCGACCTCGTCACCCTGGTCGACCCCGCCAGCCCCTGGACCTTCCTCAACCACCTGCGGGCCCGCGAACGCCTCTTCCCCTTCTACTTCGCCGAACGCTTCCACATCCAGCGCACCGAGTACGACGCCTACTGCCGCTGGGTCGCCGAACACCTCCCCGCCCTGCGCTTCCACCACCAGGTCGACGCCGTCCGCTGGAACCCCGAACGCCGACTCTTCGAAGTCGACTACACCCAACTCGACGCCGACGGAGAAGCCGAGGCCCTCGGCCGCACCCACACCCGCAACGTCGTCCTCGGCATCGGCACCGAACCCCACGTCCCCGACGCGCTCCGCCCCCTCGTCGACGCCCCCGGCGTGCCCGTGATCCACTCCGCCGACTACCAGGACCACCGCGACACGCTCCTCGCCGCCGAGCACATCACCGTCATCGGCACCGGCCAGTCCGGCGCGGAGATCTTCCTCGACCTGCTCCGCCACCGCCCCGCCGGCCGCGAACGCCTCCACTGGATCGGCCGCACCGAGGCCTTCGCCCCCATGGAGTACTCCAAGCTCGGCCTGGAGCACTTCACCCCCGACCACACCCGCTACTTCCACACCCTGCCCGAACCCGTCCGCGACCGCCTCGTCGCCGCACAGTGGCAGCTCCACAAAGGCATCGACGCCGACACCAGCGCCGCCATCCACGACGAGCTCTACCGCCGCACCCTCGACGGCGGCTGGCCCGACACCGTCCTCACCCCCGGCGTCCACGTCCGCACCGCCGGCCGCATCGCCACCACCCAGATCGAACTCCACCTGGAACACACCCAGCAGAACACCCGCTCCCGCCTCACCACCGGCGCCGTCGTCCTCGCCACCGGCTACCGCGAACGCCCCCTCGGCCGCATCCTCGCCGGCCTCGACCCGTACATGCGCCGCGACAACCGCGAACGCCCCCGCATCGACGAACGCTTCCGGCTCCTCCTCGACCCCTCGGTCACCGGCTCCGTCTACGTCCAGAACGCCGAGACCCACACCCACGGCGTCGGCGCACCCGACCTCGGCCTCGCCGCCTGGCGCAGCGCCACCATCCTCAACGACCTCACGGGCGAGGAGCCGTACCCGCTGCCGGCGCGGACCGCGTTCACCACCTTCGGCCTGGAACGGCGACGGCCCCAGATCCCGTCCGCACGCCACTACCGGGAACTCACCCCACTGGCGGACGGAATCTGAGGCCGCGCACCCACTCGGCGCGTCAGAACACCGGCGTACCGTTCCGCGTCAACGACCAGTCCACCGACGCGAAGTCCTTCGGGTCCAGCACGCCCTTCGCCGTCACCCACTCGGCGATCCGCGTACGGATCTCCGTCGACTCCGACCACAGCTCCTTCGCCGACGCCACGTGCGGGAACGCACCCCCGCCATTGGCCCGGTAGTTGTTCACCGCCAGCACGAACTGCTGCGCGTCGTCCAGCGGAGCACCCCCGAAGGCCAGATTCCTGATCCGCGAACCGGCCGCCTGCGCGATGTCGATCTCGTACGTCAGCCCCGACACGTAGTCGTAGTTGTAGTCCGGGCGGCCGTTCGCATTCGTCAGCTTCTCCACGTCCACCGGCGCACCGGCCGCCGTCCGCACGTAGTACTCCGCCGAATACTCCAGGTACGCCCGCAGCTGCGCCCCCGTCATCAGCTTCGCCACCAGCGTGTTGTCGTAGACGTACAGGCTCGACAGGTCCCGGATCGTCACCTCGCCGGCCGGGATCTCCGACGTCCGCGAGAACGGCGACGCCTGCGCCAGCACCGGCAACGACGCGTACTCCGTACCCGCCAGCGCCGCCCTGACCACGTCCTCCTGCACCTTGCTGATCAGGTCGATGATCGGCGCGTCCTTGTACCGCGCCTCCACCGTCGTCAGCGTCTCGGTGGCCGTCCCGACGACCTGGTTGACGTACGCCACCACCTGCGCGTGCTCGTCCGCCAGCAGCTTGCCGATCCGCGGGTCGTCCTCCACCGTGCTGGAGTCGCGCAGCGACGCCCGCACCGACTCGACGTGCCACCGGCCGCGTTCGAAGACCAGGTCGAAGTCGAACAGGGTGAGCCGCTCGGCGTAGCACAGCGGCTCCGACAGCACGACCGTCTTCCCCGTCTCCTCGTTGACGACCTTCAGCTCCGGGATCTCCACGTGCGCGTGCCCGACGAGGATCGCGTCGATGCCCGGCACCTGGCGCGCCACATTGGCCGCGGCGTTCTCCACGTACGGCACCTGGTCACCGTAGGACGACGTGCCCGACGAACCCGAGTGCGCCGACACGACCACCACGTCCGCACCCATCGAACGCAGCTTCGGCACCCACTTCGCCGCCTGCTCCTCGAGCCCCGGGAACGCCAGCTTCCCCTGCACGTACGCCTTGTCCCAGATCGCGATGCCCGGGTTGGTCAGCCCCAGCACCGCCACCTTCACCGGCGGCGCGCCCTTCACCCGGAACGTCTTCATGAAGTACGGCGGGAAAGCCGGCTTCAGCGTCTTCGCGTCCACCGCGTTCGCACCGAGCAGCGGGAAGTCGCACTGCTCCTCGAACTTCCGCAGCGTCTCGATGCCGTAGTTGAACTCGTGGTTGCCGAGCGCCACCGCGTCGTACCCGATCGCGTTCATCGCCTGCGCCATCGGGTGCACCGGGCCGCCCTCGGCGGTGATCGGGTCCACCTTCGCGTAGTAGTACGTCAGCGGCGTGCCCTGGATGGTGTCGCCCGCGTCCAGCAGCAGCGTGTTGTGCCGGCCCCGCTCCGCACGGATCTGGTTCACCAGCGTCGAGATACGGGCCAGGCCCTGGGCGTTGCCCGCCGCGTCCGTGTACTCCGCGTCCTTGAAGTAGTCCCAGTTGAAGACGTGCCCGTGCAGGTCGGTCGTGCCGAGGACCGTCAGCGCGTACCGCTTCGGCTTCTTGCGGCCCTGCTGTGCGGGGGCCGCCTCGGCCGCCGGAGCCGCCACCGCGCCGGCCAGCGCCACCCCCGCCCCCGTCACGGCGGACCTGCTCAGGAACTTCCGGCGGTTCAACGGCATGGCTGACTCTCCTCGGTGACCCGTCACATCATCATCAACAACGCGCGTAGATTCCGTCCCGGGCAGGGCACCTGTCAAGAGTGAGAACCTGATTTCCCGCTCATCGGAGCGAACCGGCGCACAATTCAACAGTTGTCAATGACCCTTTACTCAGAGGTTGTTGAGTCGTCATGTGTGGCCAATTCGCTACCCGGCGGTAGGTCATAGGCTCGACCCATGCGCCGAGCAAAGATCGTCTGCACACTTGGGCCCGCCACCGACTCGTACGACCAGATCAAGAGCCTGGTCGACGCCGGAATGGACATCGCCCGCTTCAATTTCAGTCACGGCACCCACGCCGAGCACGAGGAGCGCTACCACCGGGTGCGAAAGGCCTCCGACGAGACCGGCCACAGCGTCGGCACCCTCGCCGACCTTCAGGGCCCGAAGATCAGGCTCGGCCACTTCACCGAAGGCCCCGTACTCCTTGAACGCGGCGACACCTTCACCATCACCGTCGAGGAGGGCGTCGACGGCGACCGCGACATCTGCGGCACCACCTACGCCGGCCTCGCCACCGACGTCACCCCGGGCGAACGCATCCTCGTCGACGACGGCAGGGTCTGCCTCGAAGTCACCGGCGTCGACGGCCCCCGCGTCCACACCACGGTGATCGAGGGCGGCATGGTCTCCGACCACAAGGGCCTCAACCTCCCCGGCGTCGCCGTCTCCGTCCCCGCCCTCTCCAAGAAGGACGAGGACGACCTGCGCTGGGCGCTGCGCACCGGCTTCGACGTCATCGCCCTGTCCTTCGTGCGCAGCGGGCGGGACGTCCTCGACGTCCACCGCATCATGGACGAGGAGGGCCGCCGCCTCCCCGTCATCGCCAAGGTCGAGAAGCCCCAGGCCGTGGAGAACATCGAGGACATCGTCGCGGCCTTCGACGGCATCATGGTCGCCCGGGGCGACCTCGGCGTCGAGATGCCCCTCGAACAGGTCCCGATCGTCCAGAAGCGCGCGATCAAGCTGGCGAAGCGCAACGCCAAGCCGGTCATCGTCGCCACCCAGATGCTCGACTCCATGATCGACAACGCCCGGCCGACCCGCGCCGAGGCCTCCGACGTGGCCAACGCGGTCATCGACGGCACGGACGCCGTGATGCTCTCCGGCGAGACCAGCGTCGGCAAGCACGCGACCGACACGGTGCGCACGATGGCCCGCATCGTCGAGGCGGCCGAGGAGGACATCCTCGCCAAGGGGCTGCCCCCGCTGACCGACCGCAACAAGCCCCGCACCCAGGGCGGTGCCGTCGCCCGCGCGGCGGCGGAGATCGGCGACTTCCTCGGCGCGAAGTACCTGGTCGCCTTCACCCAGTCGGGCGACACCGCCCGCCGCCTCTCCCGCTACCGCTCACCCATCCCGCTCCTCGCCTTCACCCCGGAGCCGGCGACCCGCTCCCAGCTGAACCTCACCTGGGGCGTGGAGACCTTCCTGGGCCCGCACGTGGACTCCACGGACGCGATGGTCGGCCAGGTGGACGAACTCCTGACGGAGTACGGCCGCTGCCGGAAGGGCGACGTAGTGATCATCACGGCCGGCTCCCCACCGGGGGTGTCGGGCACGACGAACCTGGTCCGGGTACACCACATCGGCGAGGACGACGGTCCCCGGTAGGCGGTCAGTACTTGGGCCCGACATGGATGTCCATGAGAGCGACGGAGGCTTTGCGGGCGACGGAGATGTTGTAGGGCCTGCCGTGGCGTGTGCAGTGGGTCCACTCGACGCCGAGCTTGTCGAAGGTCTCCGTGCAGAGGCGGCGGATGTCGGCGGACACGTTGGTGAAGAAGTACCGCGGATACTCGTAGCGCTTCCTCTCACCACCGACGAGACGAGTCGTCCAATTGGTGACACGGCAGCCATCGGAGTGGATCAGGCCGCGGACGAAATCCCAGGGATGCGCGTCGACGATCGCCTGCTGCCACGACGCGAGGACGATCCGCCGCTCGTGCTTCTTGCCGGGTCCGTGCTGGGGGAACATGCAGACCCAGTGCAGCGTGTAGGACGTGACCTCGACGCAGCCGGTCCTGTGCCGCGAAGCCACACTCGCCAACGGCATCACCCGCCGCAGCGCCTCTTCGGCGGCGCCGATCAGGCCGGTCTGGTCGGCGTTGCAGAAGATCGACAAGTGGTGCTGCTTGGGCTTCGAGACGATGTGGCCGTCACCGAGGTACAGACCGAGCAGATAGGCGTAGGCGACCTCGTCGAACGCGCGGCCCGTGCACATGGGGCAATCGGTGGGCTGCCGATAAACCTCGCCGCGTGTTCTGCGATCCTCGCTGCGCCACCAGCCGACTGTCCCCCTCGGGATACCGAGCTGCTCCGCGACGAGACGGTTCGCAGCGCCCTCACGCATGAGTGCGACAGCCTGTGCGCGGATCGAAGAGTTGTGCTGCTCCATGGAGTCACTCTGCGCTGCTGATCGTGACCCTCGGCATCGAAAAGCGGAGGTTCACGAGAACGTGAGCCTCCGCTCGGAAATGTGCCCGGTGTGGGATTCGAACCCACATGCCCAAAGGGCACGGCATTTTGAGTGCCGCGAGTCTGACCAGTTCCTCCAACCGGGCAAGATTGGTGACCGCTCGGAAGTGTACCGGTTCACTTCGATCCGTCGCAGCTAGGTAGGCTCTTGTCAGCAGTACCGCCTGCCCCGAACAAGGAGCGCCCACGTGACCGCCCCCGAGTCGCCCCAGCCCGCTGACGTGCCCGAAGACGACAAGTCGCACGTGCCCCCGCTGACGACCCGTGTCGTCATCGCCGAGGACGAGGCGCTCATCCGGCTGGATCTCAAAGAGATGCTGGAGGAGGAGGGGTACTCCGTCGTCGGTGAGGCCGGTGACGGGGAGCAGGCCGTGGAGCTGGCCCGCGAGCACAAGCCCGATCTCGTGATCCTCGACGTGAAGATGCCCAAGCTGGACGGCATCTCCGCGGCCGAGAAGATCGCCGAGGAGAGCATCGCGCCGGTGCTGATGCTGACCGCGTTCTCGCAGCGCGACCTCGTGGAGCGGGCGCGGGACGCCGGGGCGATGGCGTACCTGGTGAAGCCGTTCAGCAAGAGCGACGTCGTCCCGGCGATCGAGATGGCCGTCTCGCGGTTCACGGAGCTGAAGGCGCTGGAGCAGGAGGTCGCGGACCTCTCGCAGCGGCTGGAGACGCGGAAGCTGGTGGACAGGGCGAAGTCGGTGCTGCAGACGCAGTACGGGCTGACCGAGCCGGCCGCGTTCCGGTGGATCCAGAAGACGTCGATGGACCGGCGGATGTCGATGCAGCAGGTGGCCGAGGCGGTCATCCAGGACGCCGAGGAGAAGAAGGCGTCCAAGGGCTGACGCCCGGTACCCGACGAGGCCCGTGTTCCCTGTGCCGCAGGGGGCGCGGGCCTCGTCGTGCGGTTTCACACCGTCCCTGCACAGAACCGTCCGCCTCTCCCGTCGCGTCCTGTTCTAGGGTGCCGCCAGGCACCGGAACGGGGGAGGAGCTGTGGAGCAGGCAGGGACGGCGCTCGCCGGGCGTATCGCCGAGCGGCGGGCCGGGTTCGGGGACCCGCGGGCGTTGGTGGGCGAGATGCGGAGATCGACGCTGCTGGTTCCGCTGGCCGACGGCGGTCTGTGGAGTGCGCGTTCGGGCGGGGTGCGGTGGGTCTGCGCCTTCACCGACGAGGCCGCGCTGGCGCGCTTCGCCCTGCTGCACGCGCCGGGCGGGCAGTCCATGGACTATGCCGCCCTGCTCGGTGCCCGCATCGTCGACGAGATCGTGCCGTCGTTGGGTGAGCCGGCGGGGCTCGCGGTGGACATCGCGACGGAGGACGGGTCGATGTTCTTCCCGCCGGTCGTCGGCATCGTGCCGGACCGGGCTGCCGTCGACGCGGGCGAGGAGGCGCGGGCGTGAGCGGGGACGGGCCGAACCTGCAGTTCGACAAGGCCGCGGTCGCGAAGTTCACCAAAGGGCTGGGCGGCACGATCGACCAGCTCGGTGAGATCGGTGACTCCACGGGCTCGGTGATGGGCAAAGGCTTCTCCGGGCTGGCGATGACCGGTATGGAGGCCGGGCACCACGGTCTGTCGACGGACTTCGAGGACTTCTGCGAGCGTTGGGAGTGGGGCGTGCGTGCCCTGGTCCACGACGCGAGCGAGATCGCCAACCGCCTGGGTCTGGCCGCGGGCACGCAGTGGGAGCACGACCAGTACGTCGAGGGTGCGCTGAAGGTCGGTGTGAACTCGGTGATGGGCGGCAATCCGCACGCGTCGGAGGAGGAGATCACCCAGCAGGGCTGGGGCGACGTGTTCACGCCGGACTATCTGGATCCGGACTGGAGTGCGCAGTCGTTCGAGCAGGCGGGGCAGGACATCTCGCAGACGTGGAAGGACACGGGCCGCACCGTGCTGACCGAGGGGGAGGGCGGGCGCCGGGCGGACCTGCTCAACCAGGCGCTCGGGATCTCCGACGACCAGTTCGACCAGGCGCTGGACGACACGTTCGGTCCGTCGCCGCAGGAGCGCGCACAACAGGCGCAGCAGCAGGCACAGCAGGGTGAGTCCGGGGGGAACTGAGCGTGGGTATCGGCGGTTTCATCAGCGACATCACTCCGGACTCGGTGGAGAACGCGGTCGAGGACGGTGTCGAGTGGGTCGGCAACCGGGTCGAGGACGCCGGCAAATGGACGGCGGACCGGCTGGACGACGTCGGCTGGGAGTCCGGTGCGGACTGGGTGCGGGAGCAGTCCCGTTCGGTGGCGAACCGGATGGGTGCCGAGGTCGACGAGATGGATCTCGGGCAGACCGAGGACAAGACGAAGCTGGTGTACGGCAGTGCGTCGAAGATCCGGTCGACGGCTGAGCGGTTGCGGGCGTTCCAGTCGTCGTTCGACGGTGTGGGCGACGGTCTCAAGGGTCTGGACTCGTCCGAGCTGAAGGGCGAGGCGGCGGAGACGCTGCGGACGGTGGTCGGGTCCCAGCCGCCGAAGTGGTTCACCGGGGCGGATGCCTGTGGGGAGGCGGCTGCCGCGCTGGAGGCGTTCGCCACCACGGTGACGTGGGCGCAGGGGCAGGCGCAGACGGCGATCGACAAGTGGAAGGAGGGCGTCAAGGCGTCGGAGGAGGCGGCGGACGCCCACCGCAAGAAGGTCGACGACTACAACAAGGCCGTCGACCGCTACAACGCGCAGGCTCCGGACAAGCGGGACCCGTCCACGCTGCCGCCGTGTCCGGCGCCGACGTTCGACGACCCGGGCAAGAAGCTG
Organism: Streptomyces flaveolus; assembly: GCF_014648815.1. Lineage (GTDB taxonomy): Bacteria > Actinomycetota > Actinomycetes > Streptomycetales > Streptomycetaceae > Streptomyces > Streptomyces flaveolus. The sequence continues at coordinate 603,419 of NZ_BMRV01000001.1, forward strand.
ATGAAGGAGGCGCAGGATCTGCTGGCGGAGGCGCGCAAGCAGCGCAACACCGCTGCGGAGACCGCGCGCAGCGCTGTCCGTGCGGCTCGCGACAAGGCGCCGAAGAAGCCCTCGTACGCGGATCAGCTCGGTGATGGTCTGCAGGAGGTGCGGATCATCGGTGACCACGTCGGCGGCGGCATCATCAAGGGCACCGCGGGGATCGTTAACTTCGTCCGCGGTGTCAATCCGCTGGATCCGTACAACCTGACGCATCCGGCGGAGTATGCGACGTCGCTGAACAGTCTGGCGGCGGGGCTGGTGGTGGCGGCCAACGATCCGGTCGGCACGGGCAAGCAGATGGTCAGCGACTTCATGAAGGACCCGGCGGAGGGGTTCGGGCGGCTGATCCCGGACCTCGCGCTGACGGCGGCGACCGGGGGCGGCGGTGCCGCGGTCAAGGGGGTGCGGATCGCGGAGGAGGCGGCCGACGCGGCGCGCTTGCGGCGGTTGGTGGACGACGCGCCGGACGGCACGCACAACCGTCCGGACGGTGAGCGCGTCACGGACGGCACGGACCCGGTGGACCTCGCCTCGGGGCGGATGTTCCTGCCCCAGACGGATGTCGTGATCCCGGGCATCCTGCCGTTGACGTTCACCCGGCGTACGGAGTCGGGTCTCACCTCGGGCAGGTTTCTGGGCCCGTCGTGGTCCTCCACGGTCGACGAGCGCCTCGTCGTCGACCCGGTGGGGGTCCTTCACGTCACGGCCGACGGTCTGCTGGTCACGTATCCGCATCCGGTGCCCGGGGCCCCGACGCGCCCGGAGTCGGGTACGGCACGGACGTTGCTGTCGCGTGACGCCGACGGCGACTACACGGTCACCGAGCCGGACAGCGGCTTGGTGCGGCGCTTCGCCGCCCCGGTGGGCACGGAACCGGGCGGTGACGGCACCTGCTGGCTGTCCCGCATCACCGAACGCAACGGCCACGCCGTCGACGTCGACCGGTCCGAGGACGGCCTGCCGCTGGCGCTGGTCCACTCGGCGGGGCACGAGGTGCGGGTGACGTGCGCGGACGGCCGGATCACGGGGCTGTCCCTCGTGGGGGAGGACGGCACCGGCCTGCCCCTGATGTCGTACGGCTACGAGGAGGGCAATCTCACCGCCGTCACCAAGCCGTCCGGTGCCACGACCACGTTCGTCTACGACGAGCGCCGCCGCGTGACCGCCTGGATCGATTCCAACGGAAGCCGCTACGACTACGCGTACGACGACCGTGACCGCGTCGTCGCCGAGGGGGGCGAGGCCGGCCACGTTCAGATCGCCCTGACGTACACGGAACCGGACCCGGAGACCGGACACCGCACGACGACGCTGACCACGGCGGACGGCGCGGTGACGCGGCATCGTGTGGACGGCCGCTGCCGGGTGATCGCCACCACCGATCCGCTGGGGAACACCACCCGATACGCCTACGACGCCCGCGGCATCCTGGTGTCCCGCACGGACCCGCTGGGCCGGACGACTGCCTTCACGCACGACGAGGGCGGCCGGCTGGTCACCGTGACCCATCCCGACGGCAGTGAACTGCGGGCCGTGCGGGGGGCGTTGGGGCTGCCGACGGAGCTGTGCGGGCCGGACGGGGCTCGTTGGCTGCAGGAGTTCGACGAGCGGGGCAACCGGACGGCTGTCACCGACCCGGCCGGGAAGGTGACGCGCCTCGCCTACGACGGGGCCGGCCGCCTGGTCTCGGTCACCGATCCGCTGGGTGCCACCACGACCGTGCGGTGCGACGCCGCCGGGCGTCCCGTGGAGGTGACCGATCCGGCCGGTGGCGTCACGCGGATCGACCGGGACGCGTTCGGCCGTGAGGTGCGTGTCACGGATCCGGTCGGTGGTGTCACCCGCCTCTCCTGGACTCCTGACGGTCTGCTCGCCGGCCGGACGGGACCGGACGGTTCCAGCGAGTCGTGGACGTACGACGGCGAGGGCAACTGCCTGACCCGGACCGATCCGGCGGGCGGTGTCTCCCGGTTCGAGTACACCCACTTCGATCTCCTCGCGGCGCGTACCGGGCCGGACGGCGCGCGCTACGAGTTCGAGCACGATGCCGGGCTCCGGCTGACCCGGGTGTCGGCGCCGCAGGCGCTGACCTGGAGTTACGAGTACGACGCCGCCGGGCGGCTGGTGTCCGAGACGGACTTCGACGGCCGTACGGTCACCTATCGTCTGGATGCCGCGGGGCAGCTCGTCACCCGCTGCGACCACGTCGGCGGCACGATCGGCTACGAGTACGACGAGCTGGGCCGGATGGTCCGCAAGGACGCCGGGGGCCGGGTCTCTTCCTATGTGTACGACCGGGCGGGGCGCCTGGTCCAGGCGTCGGGGCCGGACGGGGAGCTGGCCCGCCGTTACGACCGGCGCGGCCTGCTCAGGACGGAACTCGTCGACGGCAGGGCCCTGGACTTCACCTATGACGCCGCCGGCCGCCGGGTGCGCCGGGTCACGGCGACCGGCCTGGTCACCACCTACGCCTATGACGCCGCCGGGCGTCCGGAGCGGGTGCGGGCCGGGGGACAGGAGATCTCGTTCTCCCACGACGAGGCGGGGCGGGAACTGGAGCGCGTCTTCGGTGGTTTCCTCGCCCTGTCCTCGGCCTGGGACGAGGCCGGGCGGTTGGCCGCTCAGCACCTCACGGCCGGTGACCGTGTCCTGAACAGCCGCACCTACGCCTACCGCGCCGACGGTCATCTCGTCTCGATCGACGATCGGCTGTCGGGTGCCCGCAGCTTCGAACTCGACCCGATCGGCAGGGTCACGGCGGTTCACGCGCGGGGCTGGACCGAGCGGTACGCGTACGACTCCTGCGGCAACCAGACCGAAGCGTCCTGGCCTTCCTCCCATCCCGGCCACGAGGCGACCGGTCCGCGTGCCTACTCGGGTACCACGATCGCCCGGGCCGGCAACGTCCGCTTCGAGTACGACGCCCTGGGCCGGGTCGTCCTGCGTCAGAAGACCCGACTGTCGCGCAAACCCGACACCTGGCGCTACGAGTGGGATGCCGAGGACCGCCTGACCGCGGTGACCACCCCGGACGGCACCCGGTGGCGCTACCGCTACGACCCGCTGGGCCGCCGCACGGCCAAGCAGCGGCTGGCGGCCGACGGCGAAACGGTGGCCGAGGAGGTCCGGTTCAGCTGGGACGGCATGACCCTGTGCGAGCAGACCACGGTCGCCGAGGACATGCCGAACCCGGTCGTCCTCACCTGGGACCACCGCGGTCTCGTGCCCATCGCGCAGACGGAACGCATCCTGACGCCGGACGCCCGGCAGGAGGAGATCGACCGGCGCTTCTTCGCCGTCGCCACCGATCTGATCGGCTCCCCCACCGAACTGATCGACGAGTCGGGTGAGATCGTCTGGCGTACTCGCAGCACACTGTGGGGCACCACCGCCTGGGCGCGGTCCAGCACGGCCTACACCCCGCTGCGTTTCCCGGGCCAGTACTACGACCCCGAGACGGGGCTGCACTACAACCTCTTCCGCCACTACGACCCGGAGACCGGGCGGTACACGGCCCCCGACCCGCTGGGGATCGATCCGGCGCCGAACCCGGTGACCTACGTCGACAACCCGTACAGCGCCGGGGACCCGCTCGGGCTCTCGCCGTATCCCCGGCGGCTCAACTACGACGAGGCGTCGCAGAAGGCCAACCAGGCGCTCTCCGACAAGCTGGACGAGATGCACGAGACGATGTCCCGGAGCAAGATCAGGGAGTACGCCATGGGATCGGCGGGTGTCGACGTGCGTACCGGCGAGGTCGCGGTGGGCCTGAAGAAGACCGGGGCCGGTGACTTCTGTGCGGAGGACCTGGTCCGCGACGAGCTCGTCCGTAGGGGTGCGAGGCCGGAAGATATCATCTACAGCGTGCCTCTGAGGCCTCTGAAACGGGTGCCGGAAGCGGTGTGTGTGCGGTGCGAAGGCCGCACTCTGCGCGAGCAGTTCGCACCGGGAACGACGTGGGAGAGTGACCTGCAGTGATCTTTTCGCAGACCTGGGACTGGGATTCCCTAAAGACGCTGAGCGTTCCGGCGGCCGAGCTTCCGGCGCAGCTCGAGCGCCTCGTCGGACAGGATGCCGACGAGCGGTCCCGTGCCGGCCGGCTTCTGTACTGCGAGGTCGCCAACCAGGGGCATCTGTACAGTGCCGCCGCGCCCTGCGTCGATGCGCTGACGTCCCTGGCCCGGTCGGATACGCCGCTGACGCCGCAGGCGGTGAGCCTTCTCGAGTCGATCCTGAACGCCCGGAACTCCGGTGTGCGCGCCGGGCTGGAGGACGGGTCCGTCGATGTCACGGAGTACTGCAGGAACGAGATCCTGGCGGCGTTGCCCCAGGTGCTCAGCCACGCGGACGGGTCGGATGCCGAGTACTTCCGCGAGGTCTGCTATCTGATCCCCCAGCTCGCCGACTCCTCCGGTGAGGTGGTCGACTTCCTGCGCACCTCCGCCTCGACGCTCGAGGGAGAGCTGCGCAAAGCGGCCGTCGAGGCGCTGGAGGAGGCTGAAGAGGTGGTCGAGGAAGGGCACATGCCGTAGTGACGCGGGGTGAGGGGTCAGGTGAGGGCGTCCTGGTCTCGGGGACGAGATCCGGGGGAGGCCGGACCGACGAGGGAACTGTCCTTCGACGGCGCCTGCTCCGCGACGGTGACGCATGACGCGCTGTCCGTCACCCCCGTTTCGCGGGCGATTCCGTGGATTCTCCGTGGCCGTGGATCTCGGCAGGGCTCTGGACGGGGCCGGTGCCGAGAGCCGGGAGGTCCGGGACGCCGTCCGGCATTTCGTCGAGACGGTCACGTTCGCGAGTGCGGACGAGATCCGGGCGATGCTGCGGGACGTGCTCGCCGAGGACTGGACGGCGCTGCCGCCGTGGGCCCGCAACCTGGCCTACCGGCTGGCCTGCCTCCAGCGTCCGGACGACCCGGAGCTGCTGCGCGAGGCCGCCGCCGACCTGCTGTGCTTCGGCCCCGACTGGGACGGGGAGGCGGAGGACCTCGAGCGACGCGCGGCGGAGCTGGAGCAGCAGTCCTCCGGCAGGCCCGGCTCCGATGGGGCGGCCATGACGATGTAGGTGAAGCTCGCCGGTGGTCCGCGCGCGACCGTGACGGGCGATCGGCCATCAGACCGAGGCGTCTTGGCCGGTGTCCCGCTCGGGCCACGAGGCCACGAACGGGGGTTTCACAGTGCAGTCTCACGACTTCACCGGCATGGCGCGGATGATTCTGGACGTCGACGCGACGGTGCGAGAGCGCGCGGCCGACGAAGTGACGGACCGCGTGGGTGTGTACACGTCCGCTCAGGCTTCCGCTCTGGCGACTCTACTGGCGGCGACCGCGGCCTCGGAGGGGGAGGACTCCGCCCTGGAAGCCGAGTTGCACGCGATCATCGAGCTCACGTCCACCGGCCATGTCCAGGTCGATCACCTCTCGCCGCTGCGTGAGATCGCCGTCGACGACCTTCCTCCTCAGCTCCGCGACTATGTCACCGATCTTCTGGAAGGGTGAATCGGCCGATGAGCGACGCCACCTGGTGGGAACGGCACGAGGCGGTGGTCCGCGTCGTCCCGGCCGACTCCACGCTCTCCGTTGTGCGCGCCCTGCCTCCCACCGGGCTGCTCCACTCGGCCCGGATGCGAGGAAAGGAAATGCGCGACGCCGACGGGGTGTTCACTCAGTTCTACGAGGCGCTGCGCCTCCCGGACTACTTCGGATGGAACTGGAACGCGTTGCGGGACTGCCTGACCGATCTGCGTTGGATCAGTGCCGAGCACTTCCTCGTCACCATCGATGACGCCGACGCCGTGCTGTCCGAGAGCGCCGAAGAGCGTGAGTTCCTCTTCCGCGCCCTGAACGACGCCGTGAAGTTCTGGGCGAGCAGGCCCGAGCCTCCCGGCCAGGAGAAAATCACCTTCCAGGCCGTCCTGCTGTGCCCGCCCGACGTTCAGGAGAAGGTGCTCCACGAAGTCGGGGCCTGTTGAGGCTTCCGCCGCCAAGAGTCCTCAGGGCCCTGGACGGGGCCGGTGCCGGGAGCGACGGCACCGACGCGCGAGGGCCGCCACCGGAGTGCGGTGGCGGCCCTCGCGTGCCGGGTGCCGTCGGCTCAGTCCTCGCCGAGGTACGCCTTGCGGACCGACTCGTCGTGGAGGAGGTCCTGGCCGGTGCCGGACAGGACGATGTTGCCGACCTCCATGACGTGGCCGTGGTCGGCCAGGGACAGGGCGGCCTGGGCGTTCTGCTCGACGAGCAGGATGGTGGTGCCCTGCGACTTCAGCTCGGCGATCGTCGCCATGATCTTCTGCATCATGATCGGGGAGAGGCCCATGGAAGGCTCGTCCAGCATGAGCAGCTTGGGCTGGGACATCAGGGCGCGCCCCATCGCCAGCATCTGCTGCTCACCGCCGGACAGGGTGCCCGCGGCCTGCTTGCGCCGCTCGCCGAGGATCGGGAACAGGTCGTAGGCGCGCTGGATGTCCTTCTCGATGCCCGGCTTGTCGCTGCGCAGGAAGGCACCGAGGCGCAGGTTGTCCTCGATCGTCATGCGCGGGAAGATGTGCCGCCCCTCGGGGGAGTGGGCGAGCCCCAGCGAGACGATCTGGTGCGCGGGGACCTTCTTGAGGGATTTGCCGCCGAACCGTATCTGGCCGCCGACGGGCTTGAGGAGCCCCGACAGGGTGCGCAGGGTGGTGGTCTTGCCGGCGCCGTTGGTGCCGATGAGGGTGACCACCTCACCGGCGTCGACCTTGAACGAGATGCCCTTGACGGCCTCGATCTTGCCGTAGGCGACGCGGAGGTCCTCGACCTCGAGCAGTGCGGTCATCGGTCGTTCTCCTTGCCGGCCGCGGTGTCCGTGGTGGTGTCGGCCTGAGCGGCCTCGGCGGCCTCCACCTCGGCGGCCTCCGCCGCGCCGGGGTCGTTCTCCAGGGGCTCGCCGAGGTAGGCGGCGACCACCCGCTCGTCACCCTGCACGGTCGCGCTGTCGCCCTCGATGAGCTTCTCGCCCTGGACGAGGACGGCGACGCGGTCGCAGAGGTTGAAGATGAAGCGCATGTCGTGCTCGATGACGAGGACGGCGATGCCCCTGTCGCGGATGGCGAAGACGAGTTCCTCGGTGGCCCGCGTCTCCTGCGGATTCATGCCGGCTGTCGGCTCGTCCAGGAGCAGCAGGCCCGGCTCGCTGGCGAGCGCCCGGGCGATCTCCAGCTTGCGCTGTTCGCCGTAGGGCAGGTTGCGCGCGAGGTGGTCGGCCTTGGCGGCCAGGCCCACGAACGCGAGGAGTTCCATGGCGCGTTCGCGGGAGGTGGCCTCGGCCTTGTGGAAGCCGGGGCCGCGCAGGACGGCCGACCAGAAGCCCTCCTTGGTGCGGGTGTGGCGGCCGACGAGGACATTCTCCAGAACCGTCATGTTGCCGAACAGACGGATGTTCTGGAACGTACGGGCGATGCCGGCGGCCGTCACCTTGAAGGACTTGGCCGGCAGGACCTGGCCCTTGTAGCGGACCTCGCCCTCGGTGGGGATGTACAGACCGGTCAGGCAGTTGAAAAAGGTGGTCTTGCCGGCACCGTTGGGGCCGATGAGACCGACGATCTCACCGCTGTTGACGGTGAGGTCCACGCCGTTCACGGCGGTCAGACCGCCGAAGCGCATGGTGACGCCGCGTGCGTCGAGGACGGGGGTGCCGGGGGCGGGGGCGCCCGCGGTGGTGTCCTTGGTGGTGGTGTCGGTGGTCATGGTGGTCAGGCCCCTGTCTTGCTCAGGGTGGTGGGCGCTTCGGCCTCTTCGTGGAATTCCAGCTTGCGGCGCCTGTTGGCGATGAGGCCTTCCGGACGGAAACGCATGAGCAGGACGAGCGCGAGTCCGAAGGCGAAGAGCTGGTAGTCGCCGAGGAACTGGAGCTTGTTGGGGATCAGGAAGAGCAGCGAGGCGCCGATGAGCGGACCCGCGATGGTGCCCATGCCGCCGAGCACGACCGCGGCGAGCAGGAAGGCGGAGTTGGGTGGGGTGGTGCCGGCGAAGAGGTACTGCTCGGGCGTGACCGTGTAGGTCACGTGCGCCTGCACGGTGCCCGCCAGGCCCGCGAGGGTGGCGCCGACGGCGAACGCGACGAGCTTGACGCGGAAGCCGTTGATGCCCATGGCGAGCGCGGCGGTCTCGTCCTCGCGGATGGCGACCCAGGCCCGGCCGATGCGGGAGTCGCCGCTGCGCCGGAAGACGAGGACGACGACGGCCGTGATGAGCAGCATCAGGAAGAAGTAGTTGGCGAACCGGCCGATCGTGAACCCGCCGATGTCGTGCTGGACGCCGAGGTCCCACCCGAGGATCTTGAGGTCGGGGATGGACGAGACGCCGTTGGAGCCGTTGGTGAGGTCCGGACCCGAGGTGCCGTCCAGGTTGTTGGCGGTGATGCGGAAGATCTCACCGAAGCCGAGGGTCACGATGGCCAGGTAGTCGCCGCGCAGCCGCAGGGTCGGGGCGCCGATCAGCACACCGAAGACCAGCGACGCCACGGCACCGACGATGACCGCGGCCCAGAAGGGGAAGTGCACGTCGAACGGCGAGCTGGGCGAACCGGAGACCAGCGCGGCCGCGTAGGCGCCGACGCCGAGGAAGGCGACGTAACCGAGGTCGAGCAGGCCCGCGAGGCCGACGACGATGTTCAGGCCCAGGGCGACCGTGGCGAAGATGAGGATGTAGACGCCGAGGGTGGCGTACTGGTCGTCGGACTGGGTGAAGGGGAAGCAGGCCGCCGCGACGAACGCGCCGCAGACGGTGATGTTCTGGTGCCGGGAGGTGATCTCGGTGGCCTGGGCGATCAGACCGGCTCGGTGCACGGCGGCGAAGCCGAGCCCGGAGACGATCAGGAAGCCGACGAAGAGTTCGTCGTACTCCGTGCCGATGCCGTAGGTGAAGACGAGCAGGGCGACCGCGAGGATCCCGACGATGATCAGGATCTCGACGTACGAGGGCAGGGGGCGCACGGGACGCGGCGTGCCGGCCGAGAAGGCGGCCTTGACGGTCTGCCAGTTGTGCGCGGTGGTGTGCTTGAACTGCTCCCAGCCCGACTCGTCGGGGTCGATCGGGTCCGGTTCGGGGCGCTCGACGGGGAGCGCGAGGGAACCGAGGAGGGCGATCAGGGTGGCGGCCGCCGCGACGTAACCGCCGGGCTCCAGGTTGACCAGGCCGCCGAGCTGGGCGCTGATCGCGATGATCGTGTACCAGGTGGTCGCGAAGGCGGCGAGGGCGGCGAACTTCAGCGCCGCGTCGGCGCCGGCGGGCGCGAGCCAGCGCAGCCCCTTGACTCCGTACGAGGCCAGGCCGAACAGGGTGGTGAGGGCGCCGGCGACCAGTACCAGCACCTGGAGGCCGCCCGGGTAGCCGTAGACGGTGAGGTCGCCGGGGAACTCGGCGGTCCACGTCCAGGCCAGGAAGGTGGAGACGACGGTGAGGACGCCGCCGCCGGTGGCGAGGGCGCGGCCGACGGGCGCGGGTATGCCGATGAGGCCGGAGGTGTCGGCCGCGGCGGAGGCGCCGGCCGTCTTCGGAGCGGTGGTCTGTGTGGTCATCGGTGTCACGCCCTGTCCGCAACGCGTTCGCCGAGCAGGCCCTGGGGCCTGAACAGCAGCACGAGGATGAGGAGGATGAAGGCCCAGACGTCGGCCCAGGACTGACTGCCGAACTTGTCCAGGCCGGGGATGTCGGCGATGTAGGCGGTGGCCAGGGTCTCGGCGACGCCGAGGACGATGCCGCCGATCATCGCGCCGTAGATGTTGCCGATGCCGCCGAGGACGGCCGCGGTGAAGGCCTTGAGACCGAGGATGAAGCCCATACGGAAGTCGATCTGGCCGTACTTGAATCCGTAGGCGACGGCACCGACGGCGGCGAACGCGGCGCCCAGGGCGAACGCGATCACGATGATGCGGTCGGTGTTGACGCCCATGAGCTTGGCGGTGTCCGGGTCCTGAGCGGTGGCCTGCATGCCGCGCCCGGTGCGGGTCTTCATGACGAAGTAGGCCAGCACGCCCATGCTGATCGGGGCGGCGACGAACAGGAAGATGTCTCCGGTCTGGAGGGTGACGTCACCGAGGTGGAAGGGGCCGCCCTCGATCTGCGGGAAGGTGCGAGCCGACTTGGCCTCGGGGTACCAGGCCCACACCGCCTGCTGGAGGGCGAGGGAGAGGCCGATGGCGGTGATGAGGGGCGCGAGGCGGGGGGCGCCGCGCAGGGGGCGGTAGGCGAAGCGTTCCGCCCCGACAGCGACGGTCACCGCGACGATCATCGCGCCGATGAGCATCAGGGGCAGGGCGATCAGCATGGAGGTGCCGTCGGGCAGGATGTAGACGTAGACCGTCAGCGCGCCGAAGGCGCCGGTCATGAAGATCTCGCCGTGGGCGAAGTTGATGAGCTGGACGATGCCGTAGACCATTGTGTAGCCGATGGCGACCAGCCCGTACATGGATCCCAGTAGCAGGCCGTTGACCAGCTGCTGCGGCAGTTCGTTCACCGCATGTCCTCCGAGACGTTCGGATGTTCGACGGATGTTGGCCGGATGCGAGAGCGCGCGGGGCGCTTGTGGAACAGCGCCCCGCGCGGCTCTGAAGGAAGGTGCGGGTGTGGGTCAGCCGGTGTAGGTGCCGGACTTGACCGCCTTGAAGGCACCGTTCTCCACGGCGTAGACGGTGAGCTGCTTGTTGGTGGCGTCACCGAACTCGTCGAAGGAGACCTTGCCGGTCACTCCGTCGAAGGAGACGTTCTGCATGGCCTCGGTGACCTTGGCGCGGGCGTCGTCGGGGAGCTTGCCGCCGTTGTCGTCGACGACCTTCTTGACGGCCTCGATGATCGCCCAGGCGGAGTCGTAGGAGTAACCGCCGTAGGCCGCGTAGTCCTCCTTGTAGCCCGCCGCCTTGTAGTCGGCGACGAACTGCTTGGCGGAGTCGAGCTCCTCGACCGGCGCGCCGACGGAGGTGGAGAGGTCACCGTTGCTGGCCGCGCCGGCGAGCTTGATGAAGGTGTCGTCCTTGATGCCATCGCCGCCGACCAGCGGAATCTTGGATCCCGCTTCCTTGATCTGCTTGCTCAACGGACCGGCCTGCGGGTATTCACCGCCGTAGTAGACGACGTCGGCGCCGGAGTTCTTGACCTTGGTGGCGACCGAGGAGAAGTCCTTGGTGTCGGGGTTGATGTGCTCGGTCCCGACGACCTTCCCGCCGAGCTTCTTGAACTCCTCGGTGAAGGTGGCGGCCAGACCGGCGCCGTAGGTCTTCTTGTCGTCGATGACGAAGACCTTCTTCTTCTTGTAGTCGTTGAACACGTACTGTGCGGCGAACGGACCCTGGATGGCGTCGGTGGTCGCGGTACGGAAGTACGAGTCGTACTGGCGGACCTTTTTGGTGCGCCAGTCCGGGCCCTGGGTGAGGCCGGGGCCGGTGTTCGCCGGCGAGACCTCGACCAGCTTGGCGGTGTCGAAGACCTTCTGCATCGACTCGCCGACCGAGGAGTTCAGGGGGCCGACGACGCCGAGGACGTCCTTGTCGGCGACGAACTTGGTGGCGTTCTGCTGGCCGACGGAGGGCTGGCCCTGGTCGTCGAGGGCCTCGACCTTGAAGGTGATGCCGTCGACGTGCTTCTTCTTGTTGGCGGTCTGCGCCGCGAGGTCCGCCGAGTTCTTGATGCCGAGCCCCAGCGCGGACAGGTCGCCGGTCAGCGGGGCGTCGACGCCGATGACGACGGTGGTGCCACCGCCGCCGCCGTTGCCGGAGTCCGAGCCGCCGTCGTCGTCGCGCGAGCCGCAGGCGGTGAGGGTGAGCGCTCCCGCCGCCAGAGCGGCGGTGATGGCGATGAGCGAACGTTGACGCACGATCAGTCCTTTCCCTGGCACAGCCGCCTCCCCGTGGAAACGGCCGAGTCGAGCGCTGGACCGAGATGACAATCGGACGGCGCGGTGACTGGCCGTGACTCTAGGCGTGTGTGGGGAACGTGGAGGAGGGTCTGACTCAGGCTGTGACTCTCTTGTTATGACACGGGGTAATGCAGAGCGGTACTGGCGGGGAAGAAGGGCGGAATTCAGGCCGATTTGCTCTGTCCACATGCTGAGAACCCGCAGGACCGACGGGGCGCGTTCAGGTGTGTAAGGCGTTTTGGTGATTACCGGGAATCGTTGCCACAGGCGACTTGGAGGGCCTCGGAGAGGTGCTGCGCATAGCGCGGCCCGAGGATGAAACTGTGATCCTCCATTGCGCGCGTATTACGCAGCGTTACATCCAGGAAAGGGAGCCCGGGGTTCCGTGGTGCTTTTTCGCATTCCGTCACCCGCAGAGTGACGATGATCTTGCGGGCGGAATGTGGCTTTGTCTGGAAAGGTGCCGCGGGGGTCGAGGTCGCGGAAAGTCCGGCGTAGGGCTGAGACACCCGCGTCACCGTGACGGCCGGTCCGGACCGCACGCTCAGCAGCACCGCGAAGCTGAAGTCGCTGGTCGGAGCGTTGTCGGGGCCGGCCACCGGGTCCAGGTAGACGAGCTCGACCACCTGGGAAGGGAGGGGCGGGGGCGGCGGCGGGGGAGCCGGCCGCTCCTGCGGTCTGCCGGCGTACAGATAGCCACCGCCCGCCAGGACGACGAGGGCCGCGACCACCGCGTGGACCGCCCGGCGGTGACGTGCGTAGCCGCGGCCGAGGCGCCCGCGCGGCCGGGCGGGGCGGCGGGGGTGCTGCGGGGCCTCCCGCGCGTGCGTGCCCTCGCCCGGCTCGACGGGCCCGGTGCCGCTCACCGCCACGGACCCCGGCTCGCACCGCCGCCGCTGTAGCGCTCGGCGCACCGGGCGCGCGTCCGACGGTCGATCAACTCGTCGGCAGCGCGGTCGCCCTGCTCCCGCCGCACGGGCCGCGCGGCGTCCACGACCTCCCGCAGGATGTCGTACTGCCGGTTCGACAGGCCCATCGACTGGTAGTCGCCGTAGGTGCCACCGTCCAGCACCTCGCGCGACCAGTGGGCGACGACGCGCACGCACAACTCGGCGTCCGACGCGGGCGTCGGCGACGGCCGCGAGGAGCCGGTGTGTCCGGCGCCGGTCCCGGTGGTGACCGTGGCCGAACGCGGGCCGCCGGTCCCGGAGTTGCCGCATGCGGTCGCCAGGGCAGCCGTCAGCAGCGCCAGTGAGAGCACGCGCCGGATCCCGCCCGTGGCGGCCGCCGTCCGAGGGACTCCTCCCCGTTCCATGACCCGACGCTAAGGCGCCGGGCCGACGGGGGCAATGACGCTGCCGGCACCGCTGAGGACACCGCTGCTCGGCGGGCGCGCTCAGCCCGCCGAGCCCGCCTGGGCGGCGTCGCCGGGGGCCGCGTCGCGCAGCAGGCAGGTCAGACGGGCGGTGCACACCCGCCGGTCCTGCTCGTCGCTGATCACGATCTCGTACGTCGCCGTCGTCCGGCCCCGGTGCACGGGCGTGGCCACGCCGGTCACCAGGCCGGAGCGGACCCCGCGGTGGTGGGTGCAGTTCAGGTCGACGCCGACGGCGATCTTGGAGCTGCCCCCGTGCAGCATGGAGCCCACCGAGCCCAGCGTCTCGGCCAGCACCGCGGAGGCGCCGCCGTGCAGCAGCCCGTACGGCTGGGTGTTGCCCTCCACCGGCATGGTGCCCACGACCCGCTCGGGCGCCGCCTCCAGGACCTGGACGCCCATCCGCGCCCCCAGGTGGCCCGCGGAGAACAGCGCGGGAAGATCGACGCCCATGGCGGCGTACTCGTCGATGATCTCCTGCGGGAACTGCACCTGCTGCTGCTCGCCCATGGGCCTGGCTCCGTTCATTGCGATCCGTCGGTCCGACGCGCCTGTCGGCTCGGCTGAGCGAACGCTCAGTCGGTCGCCGATTGTTCCAGACGGACGACGACCGACTTGCTGGCCGGGGTGTTGCTGGTGTCCGCCGTGGCGTCCAGCGGCACCAGGACGTTGGTCTCCGGGTAGTAGGCGGCGGCGCAGCCCCGGGCCGTCGGGTAGTGGACGACGCGGAAACCGGGTGCCCGGCGCTCGACGCCGTCCGGCCACTCGCCGACCAGGTCGACGTAGGAGCCGTCCCGGACGTTCAGCTTCTCGGCGTCCTCCGGATTCACGAGGACGACCCGGCGGCCGTTCCTGATGCCGCGGTAGCGGTCGTCCAGGCCGTAGATCGTGGTGTTGTACTGGTCGTGCGAGCGCAGCGTCTGCAGCAGCAGCCGGCCCTCGGGCAGCTCGGGGTACTCGACGGGCGCGGCGGTGAAGTTGGCCTTGCCGGTGGCCGTCGGGAAGCGGCGCTCGTCGCGCGGCGCGTGGGGGAGCGCGAAGCCGCCCGGGTGCGCCACGCGCGCGTTGAAGTCCTCGAACCCGGGGATCACGCGGGCGATGCGGTCGCGGATCGTCGCGTAGTCCTTCTCGAACTCCTCCCACGGCACCTTGCTGTCCTCGCCGAGCACCCGGCGCGCCAGCCGGCACACGATGGCCGGCTCGGACAGCAGGTGCCCGCTCGCGGGCTCGAGCCGCCCCCGCGAGGCGTGCACCATGCCCATCGAGTCCTCGACGGTGACGAACTGCTCGCCGCCGCCCTGGAGGTCGCGCTCGGTACGGCCCAGCGTCGGCAGGATCAGGGCCCGCGCGCCCGTGACGGCGTGCGAGCGGTTCAGTTTCGTCGACACGTGCACGGTGAGGCGGGCGCGGCGCATCGCCGCCTCGGTGACCTGCGTGTCGGGGGACGCCGAGACGAAGTTGCCGCCCATCGCGAAGAAGACCTTCGCCTCGCCGTCGCGCAGCGCGCGGATGGCTCGTACGACGTCGTAGCCGTGCTCGCGGGGCGGGGCGAAGCCGAACTCCTTCTCCAGGGCGTCCAGGAACGCGGGCGCGGGGCGCTCGAAGATGCCCATCGTGCGGTCGCCCTGCACGTTGGAGTGGCCGCGCACCGGGCAGACGCCCGCGCCCGGACGGCCGATGTTGCCGCGCAGGAGGAGGAAGTTCACGACCTCGCGGATGGTGGGCACCGAGTGCTTGTGCTGGGTCAGGCCCATCGCCCAGCACACGATGGTGCGCTTCGAGGCGAGGACCAGGCGCAGCGTCTCCTCGATCTCCGCACGGGAGAGACCGGTCGCCGCGAGCGTCTCCTCCCAGTCGGCGGCACGCGCGGCCTCGGCGAACTCCTCGAAGCCGTGCGTGTGTTCCCGGACGAACGCCTCGTCGACCGCGCCCTCGGTCTCGAGGATCAGCTTGTTCAGGAGCCGGAACAGGGCCTGGTCGCCACCGAGGCGGATCTGCAGGAACAGGTCGGTGAGCGCGGCGCCGGTGGTGAGCCCCTTCGGCGTCTGCGGGTTCTTGAAGCGCTCCAGGCCCGCCTCGGGCAGCGGGTTGACGCTGACGATCTTCGCGCCGTTCGCCTTGGCCTTCTCCAGTGCGGAGAGCATGCGCGGGTGGTTGGTGCCCGGGTTCTGGCCGGCCACGATGATCAGGTCGGACTTGTAGAGGTCCTCCAGCAGGACGCTGCCCTTGCCGATGCCGATGGTCTCGGACAGCGCCGAGCCGGACGACTCGTGGCACATGTTGGAGCAGTCCGGCAGGTTGTTGGTGCCCAGCTCGCGCGCGAAGAGCTGGTAGAGGAACGCCGCCTCGTTGCTGGTGCGCCCCGAGGTGTAGAAGACCGCCTCGTCGGCCGAGTCCAGGGCGGTGATCTCCTCCGCGACGATGTCGAAGGCGCGCTCCCAGGTGACCGGCTCGTAGTGCTCGCCGCCCTCCGGCAGGTACACGGGATGCGTGAGCCGCCCCTGCTGGCCCAGCCAGTAGCCGCTGCGGGTCGCGAGGTCGGCCACCGAGTGGGCGGCGAAGAACTCCGGGGTGACCCGGCGCAGGGTGGCCTCCTCGGCCACGGCCTTCGCGCCGTTCTCGCAGAACTCCGCCTTGTGCCGGTGGTCCGGCTCCGGCCAGGCACAGCCCGGGCAGTCGAAGCCGTCCTTCTGGTTCACGCTCAGCAGCGTCAGCGCGGTCCGCCGCACGCCCATCTGCCGCTGCGCGATGCGCAGGGTGTGGCCGATGGCCGCAATGCCCGCCGCCGCGTGCTGGGGATCGGTGACCTGCGGCGCGTCCTGAACCGGATCACCCTTGGGCGGCTTCGTGGCCATCGCGCGCTCCTTCGCCTGCACGTGTGAGGTACGTCTCCGATCCTCGCATGCCCCTGTGACAGCGACGGAGGCCGGACGGCCCGGAGTCCGGAAGCAGTGGTCGCGGCGACGGAGGAGGACCGGTTCCGTGGCACCGGACGCGAGCGACGCCCGGACGGGGCGTGGGGCTGTGTGCGGAGTGCGGCCCCGCCGCGGGCGCGACCGGCCACGACGTACCCGCGGCGACAAAGGCCGCGCCCGCGGCCGGGAAGCGGCGCAGCCGCGCCACCGGCGACGGCGGGACCGACTGTCAGTGGCACGTGGCAGGATCGGGGACGTGGCAGATACAGCATCGAAGAAGACCGAGACCCCCACCGGCGGCAGCCGCCCGCGCCTGATGCTCATGGACGGGCACTCGCTGGCGTACCGCGCGTTCTTCGCGCTGCCCGCGGAGAACTTCACGACCGCGACGGGCCAGCCGACCAACGCGATCTACGGTTTCGCGTCGATGCTGGCCAACACGCTGCGTGACGAGGCGCCCACGCACTTCGCGGTGGCGTTCGACGTCTCCCGCAAGACCTGGCGCTCCGAGGAGTTCACGGAGTACAAGGCGAACCGCTCCAAGACGCCGGACGAGTTCAAGGGCCAGGTCGAGCTGATCGGCGAGCTGCTCGACGCGATGCACGTGACCCGCTTCGCCGTCGAGGGCTTCGAGGCGGACGACGTCATCGCCACACTCGCCACCCAGGCCGAGGCCGAGGGCTTCGAGGTGCTGATCGTCACCGGCGACCGGGACTCGTTCCAGCTGGTCAGCGAGCACACCACGGTGCTGTATCCGACCAAGGGCGTCTCCGAGCTCACCCGGTTCACCCCGGAGAAGGTCGTCGAGAAGTACGGACTGACGCCCGCCCAGTACCCCGACTTCGCCGCCCTGCGCGGCGACCCGTCGGACAACCTGCCGGGCATCCCGGGAGTCGGCGAGAAGACGGCCGCGAAGTGGATCAACCAGTTCGGGTCCTTCGCCGAGCTGGTCGAGCGCGTCGACGAGGTCAAGGGCAAGGCCGGGCAGAATCTGCGCGACCACCTGGAGTCCGTGAAGCTCAACCGCCGGCTCACCGAGCTGGAGCGGCAGGTCGAGCTGCCCAAGGGGGTCACCGACCTGGAGCGGCCGGCGTACGACCGCAAGGGCGTCGCGATGATCCTGGACACCCTGGAGATCCGCAACCCCTCGCTGCGCGAGCGCCTGTTCGCCGTCGATCCGGGCGCCGAGGAGGCCGAGGCGACGCCGGTCGTGGCGGACGGCGTGGAGCTGGACGGCACGGTGCTGGGCACGGGCGAGGTGGCCAGCTGGCTCGCCGAGCACGGCGACCAGCCCCTCGGTGTCGCCACGGTCGACACCTGGGCGCTGGGCACCGGCTCGGTCGCCGAGGTGGCGCTCGCCGCTTCCGACGGGAAGGCAGCCTGGTTCGACCCGACGGAGATCGACGAGGCCGACGAGGCGGCGTTCACGGCCTGGCTCTCCGATCCGGACCGGCCGAAGGTCTTCCACAACGCCAAGGGCGCCATGCGCGTCTTCGCCGAGCACGGCTGGAGCGTCGCCGGCGTGGGCATGGACACCGCGCTCGCCGCCTACCTGGTCAAGCCGGGCCGGCGCTCCTTCGACCTGGACGCGCTCTCCCTGGAGTACCTGCACCGCGAACTGGCCCCCGCCGCCGCGGCCGACGGGCAGCTGGCCTTCGGCGCGGACGACGCCGCCGAGGCCGAGGCGCTCATGGTGCAGGCCCGCGCGATCCTCGATCTGGGCGAGACCTTCGAGGGCCGCCTGGCGGAGGTCGGCGCCGCGGACCTGCTGCGCGACATGGAGCTGCCCACGTCCGCCCTGCTGGCCCGCATGGAGCGGCACGGCATCGCGGCCGACCGGGAGCACCTGCAGGCCATGGAGCAGATGTTCGCGGGGGCGGTCCAGCAGGCCGTGAAGGAGGCCCACGCGGCGGCCGGACGCGAGTTCAACCTGGGCTCGCCCAAGCAGCTCCAGGAAGTCCTCTTCGGTGAGCTGAACCTGCCCAAGACGAAGAAGACCAAGACCGGCTACACGACGGACGCCGACGCCCTGGCGTGGCTGGCGACGCAGACGGACAACGAACTGCCGGTGATCATGCTCCGGCACCGCGAGCAGGCCAAGCTGCGCGTCACCGTCGAGGGCCTGATCAAGACGATCGCCGCGGACGGCCGCATCCACACCACGTTCAACCAGACGGTCGCCGCGACCGGCCGCCTCTCCTCGACCGACCCGAACCTGCAGAACATCCCGGTCCGCACCGACGAGGGCCGGGCGATCCGCCGCGGCTTCGTCGTCGGCGAGGGCTTCGAGTCCCTGATGACGGCGGACTACAGCCAGATCGAGCTGCGCGTGATGGCCCACCTGTCCGAGGACGCGGGACTGATCGAGGCGTTCACCTCCGGCGAGGACCTGCACACCACGGCCGCCGCGCAGGTGTTCTCCGTCGAGCAGTCCGCGGTGGACGCGGAGATGCGCCGCAAGATCAAGGCCATGTCCTACGGCCTGGCGTACGGCCTGTCGGCCTTCGGTCTCTCCCAGCAGCTGAACATCGAGGCGGCCGAGGCCCGGGGCCTGATGGACGCCTACTTCGAGCGGTTCGGCGGAGTCCGGGACTATCTGCGCCGGGTCGTCGACGAGGCCAGGGCCACCGGCTACACGGCGACGCTCTTCGGCCGCCGCCGCTACCTGCCCGACCTCAACAGCGACAACCGCCAGCGCCGCGAGGCGGCCGAGCGGATGGCCCTGAACGCCCCGATCCAGGGCACGGCGGCCGACATCGTCAAGATCGCCATGCTCAACGTGGACAAGGCGCTGCGCGAGGCCGGCCTGGCGTCCCGCATGCTGCTCCAGGTCCACGACGAAATCGTCCTGGAGATCGCCCCCGGTGAGCGGGCGGCCGCGGAGGAACTGGTCCGCCGCGAAATGGCGAACGCCGTCGACCTCAGGGTCCCCCTGGGCGTCTCGGTGGGCTCGGGCCCGGACTGGGAATCGGCAGCGCACTAGCCTCCGGCGGCGGCGCCGCGGGGGCCGGTGAGCGGACCGACGTCCACCCTCCCCGACTCTCGCGGCACCCGGCCCTCCGGGCGCGCGGCCCTTGGCGTCGGCCGCCGGGGAACAGGCCGACGCCTGCTCGCCACCCGAGCCCCGGACACGCCCCGCCCGGCGGCCCGGTGTCGGCGGCGTCGGAGGGGCGTCGGCTCAGGCCGGCCCGCCAACCCCCGGAGGGCCCGTCACTCAGGTGGCCCCCGCGGAAAAGCCCCCGCCCCCTGTCTCCCCCGAGGATGCTGGGCATGGGTATACGCATGCTCCACCACCGGACGACACCGGCACGGGCAAGCACAGACCGACCCGCCCGCGTGCCACTCCTCCCGGTCCCGGTCTTCGCACCGGGCGCAAGTACCGGCCGCATCCCCACCACCCTCGCGACGGCCCTGCGCCGCACCGCGGCAGACCTCCGCCGCAGGCTCTCCCACCGGGACCCGGCCGCCGCGAGTCCACGGGAGACGCCCGCCTGGCGCCCGTGGGCCGACCTGGCGCGCGGCTACCTGACGCTCGCCCTCACCCTGCTGCCGCGGTCGCGGCCCACGCACACCTTCACCGTGTTCGTCGCCACCGCCGACACCCTCAGCGCGCGACCCGGCGCCCCGGCTCCGTACCGACGCCTTCCGGGCCTCCGGGAACCGGGGACGGACGCCACACCCTGATCCCCACCGCGCACAGCAACAACCCCGGGACCAGTCCCGCGCCCGCCCCGAAACACACCGTCGGGACGATCTCCCAGGGCTTCGCCACGGACCCCCGGTAGTCCCACCAGCGGGTCGTCCGCTGCACCACCCCGGCCAGCGCACAGCCGCCGAGCACCGCCCCGGCCCACCACCGGTCCCGCACCGAGAGCGCGGGGACACCCAGCGGCTGGGCCGGGGGCATGTGGCGCAGCGCCCGCGCCAGGAACACGGCGATCACCACCGCGGCCACCGCGGAACCGCCGTACTGCAGGTACCAGTACAGCGGCGAACCCGCGATCTCCCGCCCCAGCACGGGAAACACCCGCATCCCCCACCGGTCGAGATGCGTGAACGCGTCCCACACCACATGCGTCAGCGCACCCAGCGCCGCCGACACGTACCACCACCCCGCCAGGGACGGCCGGACCCGCGCCCGTGGCGACCCGCAGCGCAGCAGGGCGGCGGCGGGTCCCTGCCGGGCCCGCGGCAGCAGTGCCACCAACGGCTCGCGGACGAGCAGCCACAGCCCCACCAACGCCCAGGCGATGAGCACATCGACCGAGAAGACCCCGGCGAAGGAGTGCGTCACGTCCCCGAACTCCATCGCGCCGGACACCAGACTCGCCGCGTAATAGGTCATGTCGGGTGAGAACGACCCCGCGATCAGCACGGCGGGCACCAGACGCCCCCGCCCGGATCCGTCGCCGCGCACGGCGGGCAGCACGGCCGCCGCATGACTGAGGGTGAAAGGCAACGCCGCTCCTCATATGGCCAACTGGTGAATATCGGGCACGAACGGGTGCCCGCGCAAAGCAAGTTGTCGTAGGGTCGCCTGCGGCGCCGTACTGGTCGAACAGACGACCGTCGTGCTCGGAAAGTTGCGGCGCAACCCTCGGCTCGGGCCGATCGTCACAACAGGGGCGGTACGGCGCGAGCACCACAGCCGAAGACAGACGGACGACGGAGACGGACGCGCGGGCGTCCACGGGAGGGGTCACTCTATGGCGGCGCAGTTCGACAGGAGACTCCGCAAGGCGGCGGTCACCACCACCGTCGCGGCGGTCGCGGTCGCGGCCCTGTCCGCGTCCCAGGCTCCCGACGTCACGGCGGACGGCAACGGCAGA
Organism: Streptomyces flaveolus; assembly: GCF_014648815.1. Classification (GTDB taxonomy): domain Bacteria; phylum Actinomycetota; class Actinomycetes; order Streptomycetales; family Streptomycetaceae; genus Streptomyces; species Streptomyces flaveolus. Next base: position 624,465 of record NZ_BMRV01000001.1, read on the forward strand.
CGGACCACCGCCGACAGCGCGCCGTCGCCCTCCGCGCCGTCCGACGACAGCGCCACCGGCAACTCGCCCTACTACACGGACCTGCCGCCGCTCAACAGCCCGAGCCCCGCGCCCACCGTCGGCACCCCCGTGTCCCGGGGCCCCGCCGAGGCGGGCATCCCCGCGACCGTCCTCGACGCCTACAAGAAGGCCGAGTCGGAGCTGGGCCGGACCAAGCCCGGCTGCAACCTCCCGTGGCAACTCCTGGCCGCCATCGGCAAGGTGGAGTCCGGTCAGGCCCGCGGCGGCCGTGTCGACGCGAACGGCACCACCACCAGCCAGATCATCGGCCCGCAGCTCGACGGCAACGGCTTCGCGCTCATCAAGGACACCGACAACGGCGTCTACGACGGCAACAGCACCTACGACAACGCCGTCGGCCCCATGCAGTTCATCCCGTCCACCTGGGCCTGGGCGGGCCGCGACGGCAACGGTGACGGCAAGAAGGACCCCAACAACGTCTACGACGCCGCCCTCGCCGCCGGCCACTACCTGTGCCGCAACGGCTGGGACCTGTCCGTCCAGGCCGACCTCAACCGCGCGATCCTGAGCTACAACAACTCGCAGGAGTACCTGCACACGGTCCTGTCCTGGCTGGAGTACTACCGCAAGGGCACCCACGAGGTCCCGGACGGCACCGGCGCGCTGCCGGAGGGCCGCAGCGACGACGACTCCGCCGTGACCGGGCCGAGCCCGTCCCCCGGAGCCACCGGCACCCCCGGTCTGCCCACCGCACCCCAGACGCCCGGTACGCCGACGCCGTCCCCGGGCAACCCCACCGGCCCGGCCAATCCCTCGCCGCCCGGCACCGGTTCACCGAGCCCCACCCCTCCGACCGACCCGGCGACCCCGCCTCAGACGCAGACCCCCACCGACACGGTGGACCACCTGGAGAACGCCGGCACGTCCGGCCTCACCGCCACCGCGGGCGACACGTTCGCCAAGAGGATCAGTGCCCGGGCCGAGACGAAGAGCGGCGAGGCCGTCGCCAAGGTCCGGATCCGCTTCACGATCATCGGGGACACGGACGCCACCTTCGCCGGTGGTGAGAAGGTCGCCACCGTCATCACCGGCAGCGCCGGCGTGGCCGCGGCACCCGCGCTCCAGGCGGGCGAGAAGACCGGCGCGTTCACGGTCCGGGCCACCGTCGTCGGCCGTACGGTCGCCGGCCTCGACTACCGGGCCACCGTGACCGAGCGCGTCGCCGACGCCCTCGCGCGCACCGGCGACGCGGCGCTCACCTGCACCGTGGGCGGCGAGTTCGCTGACCGGGTCGGGGTGAAGGCGACGTACAAGGGCGCCGTCGCGGACAAGGTCGCCGTCACCGCCACGCTCGTCAAGTCGGCGGGCGACCCGGCCGAGAACGACAAGGGCCCTTACTTCAAGGACGCCGACGGCAAGGCCGTCCGCACCCTGGGCGGCCTGACGACCGACGCCAAGGGCCTGTTGACGCTGCCGAAGCTGTACGCGGACGACACCGCCGGCACGTTCGTGCTGCGCCTCACCACCGCGGGCGGCGCCACCCTCGACGTCCGGCTGACGGTGGCGAAGGCCGAGGCGGAGCCGTCACCGAGCCCGTCGACCGAGCCGTCCCCCGACGCCTCCCCGAGCCCTTCCGCCGAACCGTCGACCGAGCCCACCGCGTAGGCACCCGCCGGACCGGGCACCGAGGGCGTCCCGCCGCGGCGGGACGCCCTCGCACCGTGTGCCGTGCGACAGCGGGCGCCGTCACGAACCGGACGCGGACTCCCGCCCGAGCCGCGCCTTCGTGTGCCGCGTCGGCTCCGCCGCGGCCGGGTCCTCGGGCCACGGATGCTTCGGATACCGGCCGCGCAGTTCCGCCCGTACGCCCTTGTAGCCGTCCCTCCAGAAGGAGGCCAGGTCGGCCGTGACCGCGGCCGGCCGGCCGGCGGGGGAGAGGAGGTGGACGAGGAGCGGCACCCCGGCGATCTCGGGCGACCGTTCCAGCCCGAACATCTCCTGCACCTTCACCGCGAGCACGGGCTGCCCGGGATCGCCGTAGTCGATCCGGATCCTGGAACCACTGGGCACGGTGATCCGCTCCGGGGCGAGTTCGTCCAGCCGTGCCGCCTCCCCCGACGCCCAGGGCAGCAACCGCGCCAGCGCCTGTCCGGCGTCGATCCGTGCCAGGTCGGACCGCCGCCTGGCCCGTCCGAGCTCCGGCTCCAGCCACTCGTCCACCCGCGCGTGCAGCGCGTCGTCCGAGACGTCCGGCCAGGGATCGCCCAGGTGCAGCCGCAGAAACGCGAGCCGCTGCCGCAGCACCCGCGCATCGGCCGACCAGCGAAGCAGCCCGAACCCTTCCTGCCGCAGCCCTTCCAGCAGCGCGTCCCGTACGAGGCCGGGGGCGGCGTCGGCCGGGGGCCCCACCGAGAGTTCGACGGCCCCGAGCCGCTCGACCCGCCGGGCCACCACGTCACCGCCGGCCCAGTGCACCTCGTCCCGCTCCGTCAGCAGGGCACCGGCCGCGAGCCGCGCCGTCCCCTCGTCGACGACCGCGCCGAGCCGCACGCGCGCGTGACCCTTGCCCACCGGCCGGTCGGCCACGGCCACGGCGATCCACGGCGCCCCGCGCAGCCCGGACCCCTCCGGCAGCTCCGCCCGCGTCCCGGACGCCATCAGATACGAACCGCCGTCCTTCCTGGCCACCCGCTCGGGAAACGCCAGCGCGGCCACGAGCCCGACGATCCCGTCCTCCCCGCCGAACGGCACGCCCTCCTTCGCCCCGCCGCCGTCCCGACGGTGGTCGCGGTCGCCCCGTCCCACGACACCGCCCGCCCCGGCGTCCCCGGCCCCGCCGGCGGGTACGTCGGGCTGGGTCGCGGCGGCCCGCAGACGCCGTACCTCCGACCGCCACCGCGCCCCGTAGGCGTCATCCCCGCGCCGGGCCGCGCGCAGCGCGGACGCCAGGTCGTCCCCGTACTCCCGCGGCGGCTCCTCGCCGATCAGCGCCACCACCTCCGCCACCGCACCGGAGCCACCCGCGTCGAGCAGTGCCCGCCCCAGGCGGGGATGCACCCCCAGCCGCGACAGCCGGACGCCCCGCTCCGTGGCCCGCCCGGCCGCGTCCACCGCGCCCACGGCCGTCAGCACCGACCGCGCCGCCGCCATCGCCCCGCCCGGCGGCGGATCCAGCAGCGCCAGCCCGGAGGCGTCCGGATCGCCCCAGCACGCCGCCTGAAGGGCGAACGCCGTCAGGTCGGCCACCTTGATCTCCGGCGCCGGGAAGCGCGGCAGCCGGGCGTCCTCCGCCTCCGTCCAGCAGCGGTACACCACGCCCGGCGCCTCACGCCCCGCCCGCCCGGCCCGCTGCCGTGCCGCCGCCCGCGAGGCCCGTACCGTCGTCAGCGCGCTCAGCCCGCGCCCGTGGTCGACCCGCGGCTCCCGGGCCAGCCCCGCGTCCACCACCACCCGTACGCCCGGCACCGTCAGCGACGACTCCGCCACCGAGGTCGCCAGCACCACCCGGCGCCGTGCCCCGGGGGACAGCACCGCGTCCTGCACGGCGGCCGGCGCCCGCCCGTGCACCTGGAGCACCTCGACGTCCCCCAGCCCGGACAGCTGCCCCGCCACCCGGGCGATCTCCCCGACGCCCGGCAGGAAGCACAGCACGTCCCCGTCCCGCTCGGCCAGCGCCCGCCGCACCACCGACGCCACGTGGGCGAGCAGCGCCGGGTCGACCCGCATCCCGTGCGGCGGCCGGACCGGGCGGGCGGGCGGCGCCCACACCACCTCCACCGGGTACGACACCCCCCGCGCCTCGACGACCGGCGCCCCGCCCAGCAGTCGCGCCCAGCCCTCCGCGTCGGTCGTCGCCGACGCGGCCACCAGCCGCAGCTCCGGCCGCAGCGCCTGCCGCACGTCCCACAGGAACGCCGCCGTCGTGTCCGCGTCCAGATGCCGTTCGTGGCACTCGTCGAGCACGACCGCGTCGACACCGGTCAGCTCCTGGTCCCGCTGGAGCCGCTGCAACAGGACACCGGTCGTGACGACCTCCACCCGCGTGTGCCGCCCGGCCACCCGCTCGCCGCGCACGGTGTACCCGACGCTCGCACCGGGCTTCTCGCCCAGCAGCCAGGCCATCCGCCGGGCCGCCGCCCGCGCCGCGATCCGCCGGGGCTCGGCCACGACCACGCGCCGCGCCGGCCCCTCGCCGAGCAGCCCGGCCAGCGCGAGCGGCACCAGCGTCGTCTTGCCGGTGCCGGGCGGCGCGACCAGCACCGCGGTGCCGTGGTCCTCCAGGGCGTCGTGCAGAGCGGGCAGGGCACCGCGTACGGGCAGCGCCTCCAGGGCGTCGTAACGGATCACGCCCCCAGTGTCGTACGCCGGGGAAACCGCCCTCCACGCGCGTGTGCCCGGCGAAAGCGGGTCAGTCGCGCTCGCACACGAAGATCGCCGTCCCGGGGATCAGATGCCCGCGCAGCGGCGACCAGCCGCCCCACTCCGAGGTGTTCCAGTCCGGCCACTCCGGCTCCACCAGATCCACCAGCCGGAACCCCGACGTCACGACGTCACGGACGCGGTCGCCGAGCGTCCTGTGGTGCTCGACGTACACCGCGCGGCCCTCGTCGTCCTGCTCGACGTACGGCGTGCGGTCGAAGTAGGAGGCGGACACCGACAGGCCCTCGGGGCCCGGCTCGTCCGGGAACGCCCAGCGCATCGGGTGCGTGACGGAGAAGACGAAGCGGCCCCCGGGCCGCAGCACCCGGCGCACCTCCCGCAGCACCAGCCGGGGGTCGGCCACGAACGGCAGCGCCCCGTACGCCGAGCACGCCAGGTCGAAGGAGCCGTCCGCGAAGGGCAGCACGGCCGCGTCCGCCTGCACCAGCGGGAAGCCGGCGCCGATGCGCAGCGCGTGCTGGAGCTGGCGGTGGGAGAGGTCCAGGGCCACCGGGCGCGCGCCCTGGCCGGCCAGCCACCGCGCGCACTGGGCGGCACCGGCGCCGATCTCCAGGACGTCCTTGCCCTTCAGCTCCTCCGTCGGGCCGAGCAGCTCGGCCTCGACCTCGTCCAGGCCCTCGGGGCACCACACGAAGCGGTCGTCGCCGAGGAAGGTGCCGTGCTCGATCTGGTACTCGTCCGCGTTCCGGTCCCACCAGCCACGGTTGGCCCGGGCGCTCTCCGTGACACCGGCGGCACGCCGGGTGGCCTCGGCTTCGGTCTCTCCGGCTTCGGACGTTACGGGCTCTTGGATGACCGGCTCCCTCGTACTAGTCTGCGGCTCTTCCGACCGGCCTGTCCCGGGCGTCGGGCACGGGACTCGGTGGGTTCCGTGCGGCCCCGGAAGACGGCTCTTGTGCCGGATATGCGGCTGTTCGCCCTGGGTGGACGGCTTCGCGCATTGACCATGCCCGGCCGCCCCCGTATGCTACAAGTTGCGCTGCGGGCCTGCGCACCTCAGACGTAGCAGGTCGCGCTCGCATCTGTTGTATGTCCCCTCGGTTCTCGAGGCGTCGCCAGTTTTTCGGTGACGCTTACTTGGCTGTCCGGCTTCTGCAGAGCGAAACGGGCTCCCGGCGTAAGCAGTACCTACGACTTCAATGTCCGTACCGGAGCCCTTTCCCACATGACGAGCAGCACCGAGACCACCGCCACCACCCCGCAGGTTGCGGTCAACGACATCGGTAACGAGGAAGCCTTCCTCGCCGCGATCGACGAGACGATCAAGTACTTCAACGACGGCGACATCGTCGACGGCGTCATCGTGAAGGTCGACCGGGACGAGGTCCTGCTCGACATCGGTTACAAGACCGAAGGCGTTATCCCGAGCCGCGAGCTCTCGATCAAGCACGACGTCGACCCCAACGAGGTCGTCGCCGTCGGTGACGAGATCGAGGCCCTTGTTCTCCAGAAGGAGGACAAGGAAGGCCGCCTGATCCTCTCGAAGAAGCGCGCCCAGTACGAGCGTGCCTGGGGCACCATCGAGAAGATCAAGGAAGAGGACGGGATCGTCACCGGTACCGTCATCGAGGTCGTCAAGGGTGGTCTCATCCTCGACATCGGCCTCCGCGGCTTCCTCCCGGCCTCCCTGGTCGAGATGCGCCGTGTTCGCGACCTCCAGCCCTACGTGGGCAAGGAGCTCGAGGCCAAGATCATCGAGCTGGACAAGAACCGCAACAACGTGGTCCTGTCCCGCCGTGCCTGGCTGGAGCAGACCCAGTCCGAGGTCCGCCAGACGTTCCTCACGACCCTCCAGAAGGGTCAGGTCCGTTCCGGCGTCGTCTCCTCGATCGTCAACTTCGGTGCCTTCGTGGACCTGGGTGGCGTCGACGGCCTGGTCCACGTCTCCGAGCTGTCCTGGAAGCACATCGACCACCCGTCCGAGGTTGTCGAGGTCGGCCAGGAAGTCACCGTCGAGGTCCTCGACGTCGACATGGACCGCGAGCGTGTCTCCCTGTCGCTGAAGGCGACCCAGGAAGACCCGTGGCAGCAGTTCGCCCGCACCCACCAGATCGGCCAGGTCGTGCCCGGCAAGGTCACGAAGCTGGTTCCGTTCGGTGCGTTCGTCCGCGTGGACGAGGGCATCGAGGGTCTGGTCCACATCTCCGAGCTGGCCGAGCGCCACGTGGAGATCCCGGAGCAGGTCGTCCAGGTCAACGACGAGATCTTCGTCAAGGTCATCGACATCGACCTCGAGCGTCGCCGCATCAGCCTCTCGCTGAAGCAGGCCAACGAGGCCTTCGGTGCCGACCCGTCGGCGGTCGAGTTCGACCCGACCCTGTACGGCATGGCCGCGTCCTACGACGACCAGGGCAACTACATCTACCCCGAGGGCTTCGACCCCGAGACCAACGACTGGCTCGAGGGCTACGAGACCCAGCGCGAGGCCTGGGAGACCCAGTACGCCGAGGCGCAGCAGCGCTTCGAGCAGCACCAGGCGCAGGTCATCAAGTCCCGCGAGGCGGACGAGAAGGCCGCTGCCGAGGGTGGCGACACCGCGAGTGCGGCTCCGGCCGCGTCCGGTGGCGGTTCGTACTCCTCCGAGGGTGGCGACAACTCCGGCGCCCTCGCGTCGGACGAGGCGCTTGCCGCGCTCCGCGAGAAGCTGGCCGGCGGCCAGAGCTGATCGCGGGCCGCTGAGGCCTAGCCGTTGACACTGAGGGGCCGTACCTTTCGAGGTACGGCCCTTCGGCGTTGCCCCGGCTTTGGCCCCGGCGCTGCCGCCCCCGCCGTCAAGATCACAGCGCCCCGCTCCGGGAATGCCCGTCCCGGCACCGGCGTTATGACGTACGGACACGAGGAGGGGAGCGGTCACTGTGCTTGATCCGCAGGGTTTGTACGCGTGGGAGCCGAAGGGCCTGGCCGTGGTCGACACGGCACTCGCCCAGGAGTCGGCCGGGCTGGTCATGCTCTACCACTTCGACGGATACATCGACGCCGGCGAGACCGGCGACCAGATCGTCGACCAGGTGCTCGACTCACTGCCCCACCAGGTCGTCGCCCGCTTCGACCACGACCGGCTGGTGGACTACCGGGCCCGCCGCCCGCTGCTGACCTTCAAGCGCGACACCTGGACCGACTACGAGGAACCCACCATCGAGGTGCGGCTCGTCCAGGACGCCACCGGAGCACCCTTCCTGCTGCTGTCGGGCCCCGAACCGGACGTGGAGTGGGAGCGTTTCGCCGCCGCCGTGGGACAGATCGTCGAGCGGCTCGGCGTCCGCCTCTCGGTCAACTTCCACGGCATCCCCATGGGCGTCCCGCACACGCGCCCCGTCGGCATCACCCCGCACGGCAACCGCACCGACCTCGTCCCGGGCCACCGCAGCCCCTTCGAGGAGGCGCAGGTCCCCGGCAGCGCCGAGGCGCTCGTCGAGTACCGGCTCATGCAGGCCGGCCACGAGGTGCTGGGCGTCGCCGCGCACGTGCCGCACTACATCGCCCGCTCCGCCTACCCGGACGCGGCGCTGACCGTCCTGGAGGCCATCACGGCGGCGACCGGACTGGTCCTGCCCGGCGTGGCGCACTCCCTGCGCACGGAGGCCCACCGCACCCAGACCGAGATCGACCGGCAGATCCAGGAGGGCGACGAGGAGCTCACCGCGCTCGTCCAGGGCCTGGAACACCAGTACGACGCCGCCGCAGGCGCCCAGACCCGGGGCAACATGCTCGCCGAGCCGGTCGAGATCCCGTCGGCGGACGAGATCGGCCGCGAGTTCGAACGGTTCCTGGCCGAGCGGGAGGGCGAAGGCTGACGTCCGCGGCGCCCCGTCCGAGGCGCCGTCACCGGCAGGCCCTAAGCTTCCGCTCATGCTGACAGTGGGCCTGACCGGCGGGATCGGCGCCGGCAAGAGCGAGGTGTCGCGGCTGCTCGTCGAGTGCGGAGCCGTACTGATCGACGCGGACCGCATCGCGCGCGAGGTCGTCGCGCCCGGGACCCCGGGGCTCGCGGCGGTCGTGGAGGCGTTCGGCGCGGACGTGCTCGCCGGCGACGGCAGCCTGGACCGGCCCAAGCTGGGCTCGATCGTGTTCGCCGACCCGGCGAAGCTGGCCGCGCTCAACGCGATCGTGCACCCCCTGGTCGGCGCCCGCTCCCGCGAACTGGAGCAGTCCGCCGCCGAGGACGCCGTGGTCGTCCACGACGTCCCGCTGCTCACCGAGAACGGCCTCGCGCCCCTGTACGACGTCGTGGTCGTCGTCGACGTCGACCCGGCCACCCAGCTCGACCGGCTGGTGCGGCTGCGCGGCATGACCGAGCAGGACGCACACGCGCGCATGGCCGCCCAGGCGACCCGGGAACAGCGCCGGGAGATCGCCGACGTCGTCATCGACAACGACGTACCGCTGGAGGAGCTCCGGCACCGGGTGAAAGAGGTGTGGGCGGAGCTGGCCCGCAGGGCGCACGGGGAGTAGCCCGGCGGCCCCGGCGAGGACCCCGCCGCCCCGGCCGGCCCAGGAATAGCGGCCTCCGTGCGGGCGTTGATCCCTTCCAGCGAGGGAAGGACTCTGCCGTGCCCGAGACCAGCGGTCCGACCGGACGGACTCCGGAGACGGACGTCATCGACTTCCGCGCCGCCGAGCAACTGCTCGCCGCGCGTGATCCCGGGGGCGCGGTGAAGCTCCTCGACCAAGTCATCGCAGCGCATCCGGAGAGCACCGCGGCACGGCTGCTGCGCGCCCGTGCCTTCTTCGCGGCGGCGCAGCTCAGACCGGCCGAGCTGGAGTTCACCATCGTCCTGGAACGCGAGCCGGACAACGCGTTCGCGCATTTCGCGCTGGCCCGCACCTTCGAGCGCCGGGGCTGCCCCGACCAGGCCAGACGCCACTTCCGGCTGGCGGCGGCCTTGGACCCGAACCCGGAGTACCTGCAACAGGCGCGGTTCGACTCCTGATCCCTTGGCGGGCGGCCGGGGTCCCGGGCGTCAGGTGTGCGGCGCTCAGTCCCACGGGCTCCCGCGTGTCCCCGGCTTCCTGGGCGGCCGTGGCGGCGGATCGGTCCGTATGCGGTGCTCCGGCGGCCGGTACGGCGGGACGTCGCGGCCGGGCTGGTAGTGCGGGCCCTGGCGGATGTGCCGGAGGACCACCGTCAGGTCGACCGTGATGATCAGCCACAGCACCCCGAAGGCCGCGGCCCAGCCGGGCCGCCCGGTGAGCGCGAAGACGGCCGTCCCGAAGATCGTCCAGACCACTCCCCACACGCACAGCCACAAACGCGCCCGCAGGGCACTGCGCGCGGTTGTCGGTTCACTGCCTGTACGCATGGGACCACTGCTCCTGTCAAAGAACGTACTCCCGGAAAGCCGGGGAGGAAACCGAGCCGTGCGGCGGGACCGGGCCGTGCGACCGGCGGACCGGGCCGTGCCGCCCGACCTCGCTGTCTTCCGCGACCCCGACACGGCACGGCTGGTTTGCCGCTCTGCGCCGGCGACCGCCGGGCGCTCACTCGATCGGGTGAACCGGCCTCGGAGTGGAACGACTGTGCGGATGCGGTCCGTTGGACGGGCATGGAGCTGAAAATGAGAGAGGGACACCAGGGGACGGGACCCGGAGCCATCACTCCGGACGGCTGCGCGGTCGAGCTCTACTCCCGGCTGCCCGTCGGCGCCGAGCCGGACATCGTGGCCTCCGCGGTGCCCGCGGGCGCACGCATTCTGGAACTGGGCAGCGGGGTGGGCCGCATGACCCGGCCGCTGCTGGAGCGCGGGTTCGCCGTCACGGCGGTCGACGAGTCCGCCGAGATGCTGGAGCACGTGCGCGGAGCACGGACGATATGCGGCCCGATCGAGCACCTCGACCTGGGGGAGACGTTCGACGCGGTGATGCTGGCGTCGTTCCTCGTCCACGCCGGGGACGTCGAGGTCAGAAGGGGGCTGCTGAGTGCGTGCGCCCGGCATGTCGCGGAGGACGGCTGCGTACTGATCCAGCGGGAGGGCGAGGACTACCACACGAACGTGCCGCGCGAACGGGTGGACCCCAGCGGTTTCACCGTGCGGATCGTGTCGGCGGAGCCGGTCGGGGACGGCGTCAACTCGGTTCACGTGGAGTACGCGTTCCCGGACGCGGTCTGGACGCAGACCTTCCGTGCCCGGCCGCTGACCGCGGAGCAGTTCGAGGAGGCGCTCGCAGAGGCGGGACTGAGGGTGGACCGGTATCTCACCGAGGACGGGACGTGGGTGCGGGCGGTTCCCGCGGGCCAGGGCTAGGGAAGCGGCGTCGGAGGCGGCGCGGGAAAGGGGGGCGGTCGTCGCGGCAGAGGCGATGAGTTCCGGGGCGGGCAGGGGTCTGCCTCCCCGACAGCAGCACGGACCGCCCAGCCCAGGAGACCCCCATGTCCGAGACCACGGCCACCGCCTCCGTCACGTCCACCTCCGCCGTCACCTCCGGGGCCTCCGTCCCGGCGGCCCGCGGGCGCGGTGCCCGGATCGCCCTGCGTGGGGTGCAGGTGATGCTCGCGCTGTTCTTCGCCGTCGCGAGCGCCCTGCCGAAGCTGATCGCCCACGCGTCGGCGGCCGAGACCTTCGACGAGATGGGCTGGGGCGATGCCGGCATGTACGCCGTCGGCATCCTCGAACTGGCCGGAGCGATCGCCCTGTTGGTGCCCGTGCTCCAGTCGGTGGCGGCGACGGCACTGAGCGGGCTGATGGTGGGCGCGTTCCTCGTCCAGCTCACCTGCTTCGACGGCGAGAACGCGGCGACGCCGCTCATCCTGATGGTCCCGCTGCTGCTCGTGGCCTGGGCCCGCCGGGGGCACAACGCGGAGCTGCTCCGCCTGGTCCGCGGATGACAGGCCCGCGGGCGGTCCGGACCCGCACGCCACCGCCCCGCCCCCGGACCCGGTCCGGGAGCGGGTCCGTCGTCTCAGGCGCCTTCCGGCCGGCCCAGGCCCTCCAGGCCGCGCAGGCGTTCCAGCTCGCGCCGGTCCCGCTTGGTCGGGCGTCCGGCGCCGCGGTCGCGGATGCCGGCCGGGGCGACGGCCTCGCGGGGCGGGGGCGGCGGGGAGTTGTCGATGTAGCACTGGACGGCGACCGGGGCCCCGACCCGCTTGCGGATCAGCCGCTTCACGACGACGACCCGCTCCCTGCCCTCGTGCCGCAGGCGCACTTCGTCGCCGACACGCAGGGAGTACGCGGGCTTCACGCGCTCCCCGTTCACCCGGACGTGACCGCCCCGGCAGGCGGTCGCACCGAGGGAGCGGGTCTTGATCAGGCGGACGGCCCAGATCCAGCTGTCGACCCGGACACTCTCGCCGTGCTGCGGCCCGGCAGCCTCGGCGGCGGCGATCGCGGCGGCGGTCTTCGGGTCCGGGGCGTGGTCGGCGGCCTTCGCCTCGGCGGGGTCCGGTACGGCAGTCGCCTCGCCGTTTCTGCCTTCGTCATGCTCGGAAGCCATGCCCCGACCTTAGTCGCCCGGCCCCGTGAGGGGGATCGGATATCGGCGGGGCAGGACGCCGGGACGCGAGCGCCGGGACGCCGGGTTGCCGTGCCGACCGGCAGGCGGCGGCACGGTGATCCCCCGGGCGGCGGCGCGGTGGTCCGGTGGTCTTACGGTGGGGGACATGGACACCAGCGGCCTCGTCGGACTCGATCAGCGGATCGCGGGGTGCCGGGCCTGTCCGCGGCTGGTCGACTGGCGGGAGGAGGTGGCCCGCACCAAGCGGGCGGCCTTCGCCGACTGGACGTACTGGGGCCGCCCGGTGCCCGGCTTCGGCCCGCCGGACGCGCGCCTGCTGATCGTCGGGCTCGCCCCCGCGGCCCACGGCGGCAACCGCACCGGCCGGATGTTCACCGGCGACCGCTCCGGTGACGTGCTGTACCAGGCGCTGTACGACGTGGGGCTCGCGTCCCAGCCCACCGCGGTCTCCGCCGACGACGGCCTGGAACTGCACGGCGTGCGCGTCACCTCCCCGGTGCACTGCGCCCCGCCCGCCAACAAACCCACCCCCACGGAGCGCGACACCTGCCGCCCGTGGCTCGTCCAGGAACTGGGCCTGCTGCGGCCGACGCTGCGCGCCGTGGTCGTCCTCGGCGCCTTCGGGTGGCAGGCCGCGCTGCCCGCGGTCGCCGCGGCCGGCTGGACCGTCCCCCGGCCCCGCCCCGCCTTCGCACACGGCGCCCACGTCACGCTGCACGCCCCCGACGACCCCGACCTGCACCTCTTCGGCTGCTTCCACGTCAGCCAGCGCAACACCTTCACCGGCCGGCTCACCCCCGAAATGTTGCGGGAGGTGCTGCGCACCGCCGCAGGGGCGGCGGGCCTGCCCACGGCGGAAAGGGGATGATCCGGCCGGGCCGCCGACGCTACGGTGCCCCGATGGGCCTGTATCCGAAGACCGAACCGTACGACCACGGCATGCTCGACGTCGGCGACGGCAACCACGTCTACTGGGAGACCTCCGGGAACCCGCACGGCAAGCCGGCACTGGTGCTGCACGGCGGGCCCGGGTCCCGCACGAGCCCCAACCTCCGGCGCTACTTCGACCCGGCCGCGTACCGGATCGTGCTGCTCGACCAGCGCGGCGCCGGACGGTCGGTACCCGCGGCGAGCGACCACGCCACCGACATGAGCGTGAACACGACCGCCCACGTCATGGCGGACCTGGAGCGCCTGCGCGCCCACCTGAGCATCGAGCGGTGGCTGGTGTGGGGCGTGTCGTGGGGGTCGGCCCTGGCGCTGCGGTACGCACAGACCCACCCGGGCGTCGTGTCCGAACTCGTACTGACCGGCGTCGCGACCGGCTCGAACCCCGAAGTGGACCTGCTCACCCGAGGGCTGGGGAACATCTTCCCGGAGGCCCACGAGCGGTTCCTCGCCGAGCTGCCGGCCGACGAGCGCGACGGCAATCCGGCCGCCGCCTACAGCCGGCTGCTGGAGTCACCCGACCCGGCCGTGCGGGAGCGGGCCGCGCGGGCCTGGACCGACTGGGAGACGGCGATCATCCCCGCGCCGCCGGGCTCGGTCGCGCGTTTCCAGGACCCGGTGTTCCGCCTGGGCTTCGCCCGTACCGTCACGCACTACTGGGGCAACGACCACTTCCTCGGCGACGGCAACGACGAGGGAGTGGTCCTGCGGGACGCGCACCTGCTCAAGGGCATCCCGGGCACCCTGGTGCAGGGCAGCCTCGACTTCGGCAACCTCCTCGGCATCGTCTGGCGGCTCCACCACGCCTGGCCGGACAGCGAGCTGGTGGTCGTGGACGAGGCAGGACACGACGCCGGAGCGGTCGGGGACGACGCGCTGGTGGCCGCGACCGACAAGTACGCCCGCGCCGAGGCCTGACCGGAGCGGCCGAGCCAGAGCCCTACGGCTGCCACACGTACCGCACGTCGGGCTCCCGCTCCTCGTTCCGGGAGCCGTCCGTCCACCGATCGGCCGTGAACCCGTGCCGCTCGTAGAAGCGCCGCGCGGGCGTGTTGGCCTGGAAGGTCCACAGCGACAGCCCCGCCGGCCGGCGCTCCTTGGCCAGCGTGACGAACCGGTCCCCGATCCCGCGCCCGCGCCGGTCGGGGGCGAGGTACAGCTGCGCCAGCTCGCTCTCCTCCAGCACCATCACGCCCACCACCTCACCCGCGGCCTCCGCCACCCACGTCTCGCGCCGGGGCACCACCACGTGCCGGAACCAGTCCCGGACCTCCTCGTCGGTGCGGGGCCGGACCACGGCCGGCAGCGCGGCGGCGAAGGACCGCAGCCAGACGTCGGCCGCGGCGCGGGCGTCGGCGGCCGTCGCGCGCCGCAGGACGACCTGCTCACCCTCCAGCCGGCTCACGGACGCGCTCACGGGCGTACCTGCTCCGGCACGACCGCCGTCGCAGTGATCTCGACCAGTTGCCCGGGATACCCGAGGCAGCTCACCCCGAGGAGCGTCGAGGAATGCGGACCCGTGCTCAACCCGGACGCCTCCACGACGTCCCAGACCGCGGACAGTACGGCCGTCTCGGTGCCCACGACGTACACATCGGTCGACACGACGTGCTCCAGCCGGCTGCCCACAGCGCGCAACTGCTCGGTGAGGTTGGCGATCACCTGCTCCGCCTGGCGGACGGGATCGCCCTCGCCGACCAGCTTCCCGTCCGCGTCGAGCGGCACGGACCCGGCCAGGAAGGCGAGCTTCGTCCCGGCCTCGACGACGGAGGCGTGGGAGTAGACGGGCGGCGGGAACAGGCCGGGTACGGTGACGCGCTGGATCACGGAGGCTCCTGGGAGGCGTACGGACAACTCCTGGATCCTCCGCTCCCCGCACGCCCGCCGCATCCGAATTTGCCTCGTGCCCCGCGCCCCGGCCGCCTAGGCTGCCGGCGTCCGTTCATGCCGGCCCCCACCACCAGGAGCCCACAGCAGTGCCCTCCCTCACGGACCAGGCCTTCCTCGACACCACCGCCGACCGGCTCGCCGCCCTGCCCACCGTCCGGGCCGTCACCCTCGGCGGATCCCGGGCCCAGGGCACCCACCGGCCCGACAGCGACTGGGACCTGGCGGTCTACTACCGGGGCGCCTTCGACCCGGACGACCTCCGTGCCCTCGGCTGGCCGGGGGAGGTCTTCGACATCGGAGCGTGGGGCGGCGGCGTCTTCAACGGCGGAGCCTGGCTGACCATCGACGAACGCCGGGTCGACCTGCACTACCGCGACCTCGACGTGGTCGAGCACGAGACGGCACGGGCGGAGACGGGCCGCTTCGGCGTGGAGCCGCTGATGTTCCACCTGGCCGGCATTCCGACGTACCTGGTGGTCGCGGAGCTGGCCGTCAACGAGGTGCTGCGCGGCGAACTGCCCCGCCCCGGCTACCCGGAGGCCCTCCGCGTCACCGCTCCGGAGCGCTGGTACGGCGCGGCCACGGCCACCCTCGCCTACGCCAAGGCCGGCCACGCCCCCAAAGGAGCGCTGACCCAGGTCGCCGGTGCGATCGCCCTCGCCGCGACACAGACCGCGCACGCCGTGCTGGCGGCCCGCGGGCAGTGGGTCACCAACGAGAAGGGGCTGGTCGAACGGGCGGGGCTGGGCGGGACCGACGTACTCCTGACGCGTGTGACGACGGACCCGCAGTCCCTGGCAGCGGCGGTCGCACGGGCCGAGGAACTGCTGGGCGAGGCCATGGAGGCGGCCCGGCGCGGTCGGTGACCGCCTCCGACGGCGGAGGCAACTCCGCGCGGAGCCGCGGCGTCGACGAGCAGTCCAGGAACGCCCCGCCGCCCGTCGGCCGTCACCTCGCCGAAACCCGCCCGTTTCCGCCCCAGCAAAAACCGACCGTACCCTTGACAGCACACGTCACAGCCCGGCCACCGTCGCCCGAAGGCTCACCCCCGCCCTCGACCAGCCGACAGGAGCCCCGCGCCCCGTGCCCCGCACCGCCCGCCCCGCCGCCCTCTCGCTTCCGCCCTGGCTTGCCCACGCCCTGAGTGCCCAGCGCGGACCCGTGCCCTGGAGCGCGGTCACGCGGGGAGCGCTGGCCGGCGGGCCGCTGCTGCTCGCCGCCCTGCTCGCCGGGCGCACCTCCCTCGGTGTCGTCGCCGCCATCGCCGCCATGCTGGCCGGCATCAACGACCGGCCGGGCAGTCGCCGTACCTCCGTCCGGCGGATCGGCGTGCCGGCGCTCGCGGGGACGGCGGGGCTGCTGGCCGGCACGTACGCGGGGCAGCACCTCGGCCCCGTCCCGCTGACCCTGGCGCTGACCGTGCTCGGGCTGGCCGCCGGAGGCATCAGCGCCGTCGGCACCGTCGCGTCCGGTACCGGGACGCAGGTGCTGGTCACCGCCGCCGTGGGGGCCGGCATGCCGCTGCCCGACCCCGGGTGGCAGAGCGCCCTCGCCTTCCTCGCCGGCGCCGGATGGCTGCTCACCCTGCGGCTGCTCCTGCCCACCCCCGGCTCCCTCACCGGCGACGTGCGCCTCGACTTCCGCTTCGACGGGGAGCGCGCGGCCGTCGCCGACGTGTACGACGCCGTCGCCGCGCTGCTGGAGGCCGCCGGCACCGAACACGCCACCGCCCGCAGGGCCGCGCTCACCGCCGCCCTCGACCACGCCCAGGACGCGCTCGCCGGGCCCCGGCTGCGGCGCCACGCCTCCTCCTCGGCCGAACGGCGGCTGCACGCGCAGTACGCCGCCGCGCTGCCCCTCGGCGAGGCCGCGACCGCGCTCGCCTGGGCCGAGCACCCCGTGCCCGCGCGGGCCGCCGAAGGTCCCCGGCGACTCGCCGCGGCCGTCCGCGGCAACACCCACACCGGGCCGCTGCCCGCCCCCACCCGCACCGAGCCCGCTCTGCGCGCCCTCGACGACGCCCTCCTGCACGCCGCGGAGGCCTTCGACCGGGGCAGCGGCCGGGACCTGCACACCCGCAACCGGCCGCTCGCCTCCATGGCACGCACCGTCCTCGGCGCCGGCGGCCGGGAGTACGGGCTGCGCGTCGGTCTCTGCTTCGGAGCCAGCGCCGCCGTCGCCCAGATCCTGCACCACGGCCACTGGTACGGCTCGCACCAGCACTGGTACTGGCTGCCCGCCACCGCCGTCTTCCTGGTCAAGCCCGACCTGGGGCCGCTCGTGTCCCGGGTACTGTGCCGGGCGGCCGGGACCGTCCTCGGGGCGCTCGTCTTCGCCGGGTTCGCCGCCGTGCTGCCCCGGCCGGAAGGGCTCGTCGCGCTCGTCGCCGTCAGCGGCGCCCTCGTGCCCGTCGCCGCCCGGCACTTCGCCGCCCAGACCGCCGTCGTCACCGTCCTCGTCCTCGCGCTGGTCATGACCGGCGGCGAACCCCAGGCCGCGCTCAGCCGCATCGGGGAGACACTGCTGGCCTGTGCGATCGTGCTGATCGTCGGGCACCTGCCGATGCCGGGACAGCGCGGCGGCACGGTACGCGCCCGACTGGAGGCGGCGGGCGGCGCCGCGCAGGCCTATCTCGCCCACGTCCTGAGCGAGTCCGACGACCGCGCAGCCCGGTGGCGGCTGCGCCGGGAGGCCTACCGCACCCTCGCCGAAGCCCGTACCGCCGTCGCCCTCGCCGCCGCCGAGCTGCCGGCGCTCGCCCGGCACTCCGCGGGCGCCGACGAGGTCGCCGCCGTCCTGGAACGGCTCGTCGACACCACCACCGCGTGCGCCGTGCACCTCGACGACAGCGGCCGCCTCACGCCCGGGCACACCGAACGGCTCGCCGAGCTGCGGGACGAGCTGACCGCGCGGCGCGAACGGGCGGGACTGCGCCTGCCGGAGCTGCCGGTCGCCGGGTGACCGTCACGCCGGGCAGTCGGCAGACGGGTGGCCGTCACGCCGGACCGGCGGCACGGAAAAAATCTTGCCGCGCCGCGATGAGTTCCGCGCCTCCCGCCGGTCAGCACCCCCGACGGACCGTCGTTCAGGAGGAGCTGGAGCCCATGTCGCTTCCCGAGATCGTCTCGCGCGAGGACTGGCGCGCGGCACGCGAGGCCTTACTGGCCAAGGAGAAGGCGGCCACGCGGGCCCGGGACGCGCTCAACGCCGAGCGGCGCGGACTGCCCATGGTGGAGATCGACAAGGAGTACGTCTTCGAGGGCGGCGACGGCAAGGCCACCCTCCTCGACCTCTTCGAGGGGCGCGACCAGCTCGTCGTCTACCACTTCATGTTCGCCCCCGAGTGGGACGCCGGCTGCCGCAGCTGCTCGGCGTTCCTGGACCAGATCGGGCACCTCGCCCACCTGCGCGCACGCGGCACCTCGTTCGCGGCGGTGTCCCGGGCGCCGTACCCGAAGATCCTGCCGTTCAAGGCGCGGATGGGCTGGACGCTGCCCTGGTACTCGTCGTACGTCAGCGACTTCAACACCGACTTCGAGGTGACCCTCGAACACGAGGGGGAACTCAGCGAGCGGCCGGGACTCAGCTGCTTCCTGCGGGAGGGCGACCGGGTCTTCCACACCTACTCGACGTACGAGCGCGGCCTCGACGGGCTCGGCTCGACCACCAGCCTCCTCGACCTGACCGCGCTCGGCCGGCAGGAACAGTGGGAGCGGCCCGAGGGGCGTGCGTCGGCTCTCGGGGCGCCTGCGGGCAGTGAGGGAATCCGGTACCACGACGAGTACGACGACTGACACGCTGCGTAGCGAAAGGACCCGAACGGCTGAGACGGCGCTCACACTTTGCGGTGAACGAGTGTCAACTTAGTCTCAGTACCGTCACTTCACGAGGCGTTCACTCCATGGTTGGCGTTTAACTCTACGAGTACAGCGCTACATGGAGGTGCAGGGTGAACGGGCGAACGGTGCTCGAGCGCTTTCCCGCCGGCGGGCCGCGTGGTTCCTGGCCGGCGGAGGAGTTCGCGCATGCGCGGCGTCTGGAGGGCCTGCCCGCCGAGGTCGTCATGGACCTCGCCACGGACATGTTCCTGGTCGTCGTCCCCAGCGGCGGGACCGCCGGTGACGCGGCCGCGTGACGACGTGCGGCGCACCGGGTGAACGGCAGGATCAGCCCGCCTTCGGGGCGGGCACCGGCGCTTTCGTGAACTGCTCCGCCTGGAGCGCGTACAACTCCGCGTAGACCCCGCCCGTGGCGAGCAGCTCCTCCGGAGTTCCGGACTCCACCAGCCGGCCCTGGTCGAGGACGTGCACCAGATCCGCGTGGCGCACGGACGCCAGCCGGTGGGTGATGAGGACGACCGTCTGCCCGCTGCCGGCCAGGGCGCGGATCTTCTCGAAGACCTCCAGTTCGGCCCGGGCGTCCAGGGCGGCCGTCGGCTCGTCCACGATGAGGATGCGGCCCCTCCGGTATGCCGCCCGGGCGATCCCGATCCGCTGCCACTGCCCGCCGGACAGCTCGTGACCGCCGCTGAAGTTGCGGGCCAGCAGGGTGTCCAGGCCGCGCGGCAGGTCCGCGATCACCTCCTCGGCGCCGGCCTCGGCGACCGCGTCGGCCACCCGTTCGTCGCCGAGCGGCGCGGAGGAGCGGCCCACGGCGACGTTCACCCGGGCGGTGAACGGCCAGCGCTTGAAGTCCTGGGCGACCATCGCGACGCGTTCGGCGAGCGCGTGCCGGTCCGCCGTCGCCGCGTCGACACCGTCCCACGTGATCCGGCCGCCGTCCGGGGTGTACAGCCCGGCGAGCAGCTTGACCAGGGTCGTCTTGCCCGAGCCGTTCTCGCCGACGAGCGCGATGATCCGGCCCAGCGGCAGCGAGAGCGTCACGCCGTCGAGCGCGGGACGGGTGGCGTCGCCCGGGTAGCGGAACGTGACGTTCTCGAAGCGGATCTCCTTCGGGTCCTCCGGCAGCGCGGTGCCGCCCACGGGGATGGCCCGGCCGGCCGCCTCCACGTGCAGCCGTTCCAGGTCGCCGACGAACAGGGCCTCCTCGTGCAGCGCGTTGAGCTCCACGACGAGCGTGCCGAGGCTCTGCGAGCCGGTGCGGATCGCGATCACGGCCGTACCCGCCACCGACAGGGCCATCGCGCCGCCCAGCAGCAGCCCGCCGAGCGTCGCGTACGTCGCCGCCGTCGCCAGCCCCGTCCACGCCGCCGCGACCAGCCCCGTACGGGCCGCCAGCCGGGCCAGCCGGGCCTGCTCCGCCTCGGCGGTCTCCGACATCGCGCGGAAGTGCCGCAGCAGGAAGGGGCCCAGGCCGTGCACCCGGATCTCGGGGGCCGCCGCCGGTTCGATGAGCAGGCTGCCCAGCAGGCGTCCTGCCCGCTCGTGCTGCACCCAGGCGTGGAAGGACTCGTACCGGCGGCGGGCCAGCGTCAGTGCGCTCCAGGCGCTCGGCAGCGTCATCGTCACCAGCAGCGGCAGCAGCGCCGGATGCAGCACGGTCAGCACACCGGCCGCCGCGACGAGCGAGATCATCGCGTTCACCACGCGCGTGCCGTACATGATCATGCGTCGCGCGGAGGCCGCCCCGTACTGGGCGGTGTCCAGCAGTTTGTGGAACGCATGGTCCTCGATCGCGGCGAGCTCCACGGCCGCCGCCCGCTCCAGATAGCGTTCGGTGGCCACCCGCTCCACCTTGGGCTCCAGCCGCCCGGTCGCGTACGTCGAGGCCGCCCGCAGCAGCGCCGCCACCAGCATCACGGCGGCGACCGTGACCAGTGCGGGGACGGTCCCCCGCAGCCGGTCCTCGATCGGGCCGGCGGCCATCAGCCCGGCCAGCACGCTGTTGACGGCGAGCAGGCTGACCGCCTGGGCCACGCCCCGGCCCACCTCGGCGGCCAGTACGGTCCGCGCCGCCTGCGGGTCGGCCTGCCGGGCGAGCCGGAGGCTGGACAGCAGCAGCGACGGCAGCCGGGTCACCATGGCCCGGAAACCCAGCTCCAGGAACGCGTCCGCGTGCTGGTTCCAGCCCATGTCGTAGCGCAGGGGCCCGCCGAAGAGCAGCCGCTCCGACTCCGACACCCCGGCCGGCTCCGCGCCGCTTCTCTTCCCCACCGCCGGCCCCCGTTCGTGGACGAAGAGCCACTATCGCGGGGGCGGGCTCACTCCGGGCAGGGCGCGAGCGGGGGAGACCGGAGCGCGCGGGCGCACGCCGTACCGGCCGAAGCGGGCAGGGGCGTGCCGGGTGCGAGGGGGGGAGCGGGAGGCTCGGGAGGGAGTGACGAGTCGCGGCTGGAGGGCCGGCGGCTCCGGAGGGGCGGAGGGAGCGCGCGGGTAGGGCGGCGGCTCGCGGCGCGGACGATCCGGGGGTGGGCACGCTCGCGCACGGGAGCGCGCCGTGGGTACGGGCGTCGGGCGATGCGGGATGTGCGGGGCGGAACGGGCCGGTGGACTCGGACAGGCGCGGGCGGCGCGGCGCGGAGCGCGCCGGGCGTTATGCGCTCACCGGGCGTGACCACGTCGGCGTCGTGTCCGTCAGGCGGCACAGTGCCAGGTAGAGCGGGATGGGCGGGGTGTAGGGGACCGTGCCGTCCGGCCGGTGTATGAGGCCGGGAACGCCCGGGGAGTCGGGGACGACCGCGCCGGTGGCGTACCGCGCAGGGGCGGGCCACTCCAGGGCGTAGTCGGAGTCGGACGGGACGATCCACCACCAGTGCGCCTCGTCGGCGTAGACGCACCCCACGCGTGGCAGCCGGGGCATCACCAGAGGGCCGAAGCGCGCGGGGACCGCCACCGCGTCGCAGCCCAGCGGGGCCGTCATGCCGTCGGGCACGGGCAGTCGCCGGGGCGTTCCGGGCTCGCGCAGCGCGCGCTGCAGACGGACCAGGGTGTCCAGGCCGAGCGGGCGGACGCCGGACGGAGCCCTCATAGCCATGCGGTCCCCGTTCCGTGGTGGGCCTCTCGGTGGTGTCCCTCCGCCTCGCCGTCGTCGCCGGTGTCGTCGGCGGGTCCGGGCTTCGGGCGGGCGCCCCAGCCCAGGTCGTTGCGGGGCTCGGACGGGTCGCGCGGTGTGTCGGCCTTGCGTGGCAGTTCGGCCCAGACCAGGAGTCCGGGCCCGTGCTCGTGGGCGCCCCAGGCGTCGCACAGGGCGTCGACGAGGAGGAGTCCCCGGCCGTGCTCGTCGTCGGGCCGCTGCCCGTCGGACGGGTGCGGCTGGCCGGGCGCGCATCCCTCGTCGCGCACGGCTATGCGCACCAGCTCGTCGCCGTCGTGCAGCTCGCACACGATGTGCCGGCTCGCGGTGTGCACGATCGCGTTGGTCACCAGCTCGGAGACCACCAGGGCCGCGGTGTCGCAGGTGTCCTCGCACACCGACCAGCCGTTCAGCCGGGCTCGCGTCAGGCGTCTGGCCTGCGCGGGAGAGCCTGGGTGTGCGGCCAGCTCGAAACGGAACCGCCGCTCGGCAGCGGCGGCCCCCGCGGGGCCGGCTCCCATGGCGGCGCCGAGGCCCGGTGGGGCCGCGACGGCGTCTGTTCCTAAGGGCGCGGACGGAATCACGCTTGCCACTATCGCCCCGCCGGGAACACTTGGCAAGTGTCACTCTGAAAATTGCAGAGTGCTGTGTGACGGTCTGGAAGGCCGTGGCACACTGCTTCGCAACAGCACGTCGAGCGGCGCCACTTCAGATCACCGAGGGTCTGCCCAGGCTTTCGAATAGGTCTTCGAATGGCGCCGCCGGGCTGTCCGCGCGCATCGCGGCCGGCTCGTCGATGATCACGGGGTCGCCGGTTCGGGGATCACCGGATCACGGGACGGTTCAGGACTCTTCGTGGAGGTGGGCGGTGAGCGAGCCGCGGTCCGCGCCGACGGTCGGCCAGGTCGTCCTCGGCCGTCGACTGCTCGACCTGCGCGAACGCGCGGGGCTCAAGCGCGAGGAAGCCGCCCGTATCCTGCGCGTCGCCCCCGCGACGGTCCGTCGCATGGAGATGGCCGAGGTCGCCCTCAAGATCCCGTACCTCCAGCTGCTGCTGAAGGCCTACGGCATCGGGGACGAGGAGGCCGAGGTCTTCGTCCAGCTGGCCGAGGACGCGAACAAACCCGGGTGGTGGCAGCGCTTCCACGACATCCTTCCGGGCTGGTTCTCCATGTACGTCAGCCTGGAGGGCGCGGCCGCGCTGATCCGTTCCTACGAGCCCCACTTCGTCCCCGGGCTGCTGCAGACCGAGGACTACGCGCGCGGGGTGCTGCGCTCGGGCGCCATCGGCCAGACCCGGCCGGACGACATCGAGCGCCATGTCGCCCTGCGCATGCAACGCCAGGACCTGCTCACCCGTGAGGACGCGCCCCGGCTGTGGGTCGTCATGGACGAGACCGCGCTGCGCCGCCCGGTCGGCGGCCCGGAGGTGATGCGTGCCCAGATCGACAAGCTGCTCGACGCCACGAAGCGGCCCAACGTGACGCTGCAGATCGCCCCGTTCGCGAACGGGCCGCACCCCGGCACGTACGGGCCCTTCGTGCTGTTCCGATTCGCCGTGCCGGAACTTCCCGACATGGTCTACAGCGAGTACCTGACCGGCGCCGTCTACCTCGACGCGCGCGCCGAGGTGGCGACCCACCTCGAGGTCATGGACCGCATGGCGGCCCAGGCCGCCACGGCACATCGCACGAAGGAGATCCTCCGGGATCTCCGCAAGGAGTTGTGAATGAACCGCATCACGTCCCAGCCATCGCCACGCGGCCGCGCCGAGCGGATCTACAACGGCATGCCCGCCCGCGAGCTGGGCAGCGAGGGCTGGCACAAGCCGTGGAGCGGCGGCAACGGCGGCAACTGCCTGGAGGCGATGAAGCTCGCCGACGGCCGCATAGCCGTACGGCAGTCCACCGATCCCGACGGACCGGCGCTGATCTACACCTCCGCCGAGATGACGGCCTTCATCGAGGGAGCGAAGGCGGGGGAGGCGGACTTCCTGCTGTCCTGAAGCACGTACCGCTGTTGATGCATGTTCTTAAGCTGTTTGGCATTGAGTCGATCACCGATTGCTGCGAGAACCTCACACCTTGGAGCGCGCCATGACCGGGCAGCACCATGCCGACGTCGACACGAGCAGACCGCACCCCGCGCGGATGTACGACTGGTATCTCGGCGGCAAGGACAACTACCCGGTCGACGAGGAGATGGGCCGGCAGATGCTCGCCCTCGACCCGAGGGTGCCGGTGATGGCGCGGGTCAACCGCGCCTTCATGCACCGCGCCACGCGCTGGCTGGCCGGCCACGGCGTCCGGCAGTTCCTGGACGTCGGCGCGGGGATCCCCACCGAGCCCAACCTCCACCAGGTGGCGCAGGAGATCGCGCCCGACTCCCGCGTCGTCTACTGCGACAACGACCCGATCGTGTTGGCCCACGCGGCGGCCCTGCTGCGCGGCACACCCGAGGGCACGACCGAGTACCTCCAGGCCGACGTGCGGGATCCCGACGCCGTCCTGGACGGCGCCAGGAAGGTCCTGGACTTCGACCGGCCCGTGGCGCTGTCGCTGGTCGCGCTGCTGCACTTCGTCTCCGACGAGGACGGCGCGCACGACCTGGTCGGCCGGCTGCTGTCCGCGCTGCCCTCCGGCAGCCATCTGGTGATGACCCACGCGACGGCCGACTTCACGCCCGAGGAGTCGCGGGCGGCCACCGAGAAGCTCAGGGCCGCCGGCGTCACCCTGGCCCTGCGCTCACGCGAGGAGTTCGCCCGCTTCTTCGAGGGCCTCGACCTGGTCGAACCGGGCATCGAGGTGCCCCACCTGTGGCATCCGGAGCTGGGTGAGCCGGTCGCCGGGCAGGACGACGGTGTCATCCCCGGATACGGGGCGGTGGCCCGCAAGCCGTGACCGGGGACAGGCGCGGCCAGCCGGGGGTGTAGGGGCCGATCACGGCTCGGGCGGTGCGGACGCTTCAGGCCGTCATCGGACGGTCGTACGGGCCGATCGGCGCCGGCAGCCGTGTGCTGCCGCCCGACAGGTGGCGGTCGACGGCGGCCGCCACCGACCGCCCCTCGGCGATCGCCCACACGATGAGCGACTGCCCGCGGGCGGCGTCCCCCGCGGCGAACACCCCGGGGACGTTGGTGGCGAAGTCCCGGCCGCGGGCGATGGTGCCCCGGGGGTCCAGCTCCAGCCCCAGCCCGTCGACGAGCCCGTCCGTCCGGTCCGGGCCGGAGAACCCGAGGGCGAGCAGCACCAGGTCGGCGGGGAGCGCCCGCTCGGTCCCGGGCAGCGGACGGCGTCCGGCGTCCACCCCGACCAGGTGCAGCGAGCGCACGTGCCCCTCCGCGTCGCCGGTGAGGCGGAGCGTGGACGCCGCGAACAGCCGCGCGTCCGCGTCGGCCGCCGGCGCCGACCGCAGATGACGTGCCTCCTCGTGCGCGGCCGACAGCCGGTAGAGCCTCGGATACGTCGGCCAGGGCTCGGCCTCCTCGTCGCGTTCTCCGCCCGGCTGCGCGTAGATGTCCAGCTGGGTCACGGAAGCGGCCCCGTCGCGCACCGCCGTGCCGAGGCAGTCGGCGCCGGTGTCACCGCCGCCGACGATGACGACGTGCTTGCCGGCGGCGGACAGCGGGGAGGCCGCCAGATCTCCCTCGCACACCCGGTTGGCCAGCGGCAGGTACTCCATCGCCTGGTGCACCCCGGCCAGCTCCCGGCCCGGCACGGGCAGTTCGCGCCAGGCGGTCGCCCCGGTGGCGATCACGAGCGCGTCGTAGCGAACCCGCAGCTCCGCCGCGTCGGCGTCCCGCCCGACCGCCGTCGACGTACGGAACTTCGTCCCCTCGGCCCGCATCTGCTCGACACGGCGCTCCAGATGCCGCTTCTCCAACTTGAACGCGGGGATGCCGTACCGCATGAGCCCGCCGATCCGGTCTTCCCGCTCGTACACGGCGACCGTGTGCCCGGCCCGGGTCAGCTGCTGGGCGGCCGCGAGCCCGGCGGGCCCCGACCCGATCACCGCTACGGTCCGCCCGGACAGCCGGTCCGGGGGACGCGGGGAGGTGAACCCCTCCTCCCAGGCCCTGTCGGCGATGGCGCACTCGACGTTCTTGATGGTGACCGCCGGCTGGTTGATGGCGAGCACGCACCCCGTCTCGCACGGCGCCGGGCACAACCGGCCCGTGAACTCGGGGAAGTTGTTCGTGGCGTGCAGCCGGTCGCTCGCCGCCCGCCAGTCCGCGCGGGCGACCAGTTCGTTCCACTCCGGGATCAGGTTGCCGAGCGGACAGGCGTCGTGGCAGAAGGGCACACCGCAGTCCATGCACCGGTCGGCCTGCGGACCGATCAGGGGAAGCAGCGCGCCCGGAACGTACACCTCGTTCCAGTCCCGCACCCGTTCCCCGGCGGGCCTGCGGGGCCAGTCCTCGCGGGGCGTGGTCATGAATCCCTTGGGGTCGGCCATGGCCGTCTTCCTTGCGTGCGGGCTGGCAGGCCGGGCGTCGCCGGGCGACGCTCTCCCGGTCACGATACGTCCCGCCGCAGCCGCCCGCAGAGCGCCGGACGGCGCCGTGCCACAGGCCCTCCCGGCGACCGGCCCGACCGTCTTCGCGCAGGACCGCCGCAGGCCCGGCGCGGCGCCGGCACTCAGGCGAGGGCCAGCACGTACGCCACCGCCGCCGCGGCCGAGGCACCCGTGCGGACGTGGTTCCAGGCGGTCCACTCGCGCACGTACGCGGGCCAGCGGCCGGCGGCCTCCGCCGAGCCCGGCTCCAGGCCGAGCAGCGCCGTGTTGCGCGGCACGTTCGCCGCCGCGGTGACCCCGAACGACCCGAACAGATACAGCGCGCTGCCCAGCAGCAGCTCCACCGCGCCCTCGTCCGGCCACAGCACGAACGTCACCACCGCGATCACCGCGGAGACCACCGTCGTCCCGAGGAACACCAGCATGAACGCCGGGCGCACCGCGGCCGTGTTGATCGCGTTCATCGCCGCGACGCCCTGCGCGGGCGGCAGCGCGGCGAGCCCCCGCATGACGAACGTCGAGAACGCGCAGAACACCCCCGCCGCCAGGCCGGTCCCGAGCACGCCCAGCACCGTCAGCACGAAGTACGGCCCATCGATCATGTCGCGTCCACTCCCACCCGTCGGGCAGGTGCCCCTCCGGCACCGCCTGCCTTCGATCACCCCCAGTCAACTCCAGCACGGGCACGGTGACCATGGCCGAGCGACGCGGAAGCAGGCGCGGGCGCCCGGAGAGGCCCCCACGCGTGCGGGACGGCCGACGGCGCATCATGGGCACGTGCGACTGGAAGCGATCACCTGGGACCGGCTCGGCGACCGGCTCGCCGAGCGCCTGCTCGACCTCGCGCCGGCCGACGGCAGCCCCTGGCCGCGCGTCGCCTTCGACGGTGCGCCCGCCGCCCGCCCCGGCGACCTCGCCGAACGGGTCGGCGAGGCACTGCGCCTGCGCGGCCGCCCCTCCCTCGTCGTCGGGACGGAGGGCTTCCTGCGCCCCGCCTCCCTCCGGCTGGAGTACGGACGTCAGGACGTCGAGGCCTACTACAACGGCTGGCACGACACCGGCGCCCTGTGGCGTGAGGTCTTCGACCCCCTCGGTCCCGGCGGCGACGGACGGGTGCTGCCCGATCTGTGGGACCCGGTGACCGACCGGGCCACCCGCAGTCCTTACGTCCATCTCCCGGCGGGCGGCGTGCTGCTGTTGCACGGGCCCTTCCTGCTGCGCCACTGGTTCCCCCTCGATCTCAGCGTCCACCTCGTCCTCACCGCCGGTGCCCTGCGACGCCGTACCCCCGAGACCGAGCACTGGACCCTCCCGGCCTTCGACCGCTACGCCGAGGAGGCCGACCCCGCCGGCAGCGCCGACGTCCTGGTGCGCGCCGACGACCCCCGCCACCCGGCGTGGAACGGCTGACCGGACGACTTCCGCGACGCCCGCCGCGCAGGGGCCCTGTCAGAGCCAGCCGTTGCGCCGGAAACCCCGGTACAGCACCAGGCACGCGGCGGATATGACGCCCAGCACCAGGCCGTAGCCGTACCGCCAGCCCAGTTCCGGCATGTGGTCGAAGTTCATGCCGTACACCCCGCAGACCATCGTCGGCACGGCGACTATCGCGGCCCAGGCCGTGATCTTCCGCATGTCCTCGTTCTGCGCGACCGTCACCTGGGCGAGATGCGCCTGCAGGATGGAGTTGAGGAGTTCGTCGAACGCGGCGATCTGCTCAGTGGCCCGCAGCAGATGGTCGGACACGTCACGGAAGTAGGCCTGTATCTCCGGGTCGATCACCCGGGCCGGCCGGGTGGCCAGCTCCTCCAGCGGCCGGCCGAGGGGCACCACGGCCCGCTTCAGCTCGAGGAGTTCACGCTTGAGCTGGTAGATCCGGCCCGGGTCGACCCGCGCGCCGTTCTCCGCGAACACGTCGGTCTCGACCTGGTCGATGTCCGCCTGCACCGACTCGATGACCGTCAGGAAGTCGTCGACCACGTGGTCGGCGATCGCGTGCAGCACGGCCGACGGCCCCTTGGCGAGCTGTCCGGGATCGGTCTCGAGTTCCTCGCGCAGCGGGCCGAGCGAGCCGTGTCGGCCGTGCCGCACGGTGATCACGAAGTCCTCGCCGACGAACACCATGATCTCCCCGGTGTTCACCACCTCGCTGGTGGCCGTGAGTTCCTCGTGCTCGACGTAGCAGACCGTCTTGAACACGGCGAAGAGCGTGTCGCCGTACCGCTCCACCTTCGGGCGCTGGTGGGCCTCGATCGCGTCCTCGACCGCCAGCGGGTGCAGATGGAAGAGCTCCGCGATGCCCGCGAACTCCCGGGCCGTCGGTTCGTGCAGACCCAGCCAGAGGAAACCGCCGCCGTGCTCCCGCATCCGCCGCACGGCGTCGACCGGTTCGTCGTCCGCGGGAGTGCGGACGCCCTTTCGGTAGGTCACGCAGTTCACCACCGAGGAGCCCAGCGGGGAGCGGGCCGGGTGGCTCAGATCGACGCGCGGGCGCCGCCGGGCCAGCCGCGCCACTCCGCGGAGGCCGCCGACCCTGCCGAGTGTCGTCACCTTCCGCAGATTCCCCGCCATCGACATTCCGATCTCCTCGCGTGGGTCCTCTCGCGTCGCGCTTTTCGCGCCGTGGCGCGCCAGTCTGCCAGCTCCGCGTCAGCGGTGTACGAGCCTGTGGAAACGGGAGATTCCGCTTTGTTCCCCCCTGTGGAAGGGCCCCTTGCGGTCGGCTTCCCGCGGTGCCGCGGGCCCGTCGCGCCGGAGCGTCGCCCGCTTCCGGCAAGCCGGGCAACTGGGATGATCGGGGCATGACGCGAACCGACGGATACCTCCTCGACAACCAGCAGGCCGAGGCGGCGGAGCGCTTCGACGCCTTCGCCACGCTCTTCGACCCCACGACGTTCCGGCACCTCGACGCGCTCGGCGTCGGCCCCGGCTGGCGCTGCTGGGAGGTCGGGGCCGGCGGCACGTCCGTGGTGTCCTGGCTGGCCCGGAAGGTGGGGCCGACCGGCAAGGTCGTCGCGACCGACATCGACACCTCGCGAGTCGCCCCGGCCGCCCGCCCGCCGGTCGAGGTCCGCGTCCACGACGTGGCCGCGGAGGAACCCCCGGGGGAGGGCTTCGACCTGGTGCACGCCCGCCTCGTCCTCGTTCACGTCCCGGACCGGGAACGGGCGTTGCGCTCCATGGTCGAGGCCCTGCGGCCGGGCGGCCGGCTGCTCGTCGAGGACGCCGACCCCGCGCTGCAGCCCCTGCTCTGCCCCGACGAGCACGGCCCCGAGCAGCAGCTGGCGAACCGGCTGCGGCAGGGGTTCCGCG
The DNA here is from genome assembly GCF_014648815.1 of Streptomyces flaveolus. Classification (GTDB taxonomy): domain Bacteria; phylum Actinomycetota; class Actinomycetes; order Streptomycetales; family Streptomycetaceae; genus Streptomyces; species Streptomyces flaveolus. The sequence goes on from NZ_BMRV01000001.1 coordinate 654,012, forward strand.
ACCTGCTCGCCCGCCGCGGTGCCGACCTGTCCTACGGACGCAGGCTGCCGCGCCTGCTGCGGGAGAGCGGCCTGCGCCGCGTGGAGGCCGACGCCTACTTCCCGGTCACCTCACCCGCCTGCTCCGCACTCGAGTCCGCGACGGTCCGGCAGGTCCGCGATCAGCTGGTCTCCGCCGGCGTGGCCACGGACGAGGACATCGACCGGCACCTCGCCAACGTCGCGTCCGGGAGCATGGATCTGGCGACCGCACCGATGATCTCGGCGTGGGGGCGCAAGGCGTAGCCGCGGAGGGGCGTTCACGACGCCTCCCGCCGACCGGGTGCGCCCCAGGCCGCTCGGACGGACGGCAGGTCGCGGGCGCACAACGGCGCCTCCGGGCACGGTGCCCCTGTTCCGGCCGGCCCGCCGATCAGCCGTCACCCCCGGCTCGCGGGGGCCTCCCGCCCACCCGCTCGACCGCCACGGCTCCCGCCCGGCACCCCTCCGTCGCCGCGTCCTCGGGCGTCGCACCCGCGACCAGTGCGGCGAGGAACGCCCCCGTGAAGGCGTCACCGGCGCCCGTACTGTCCCGTGGACACGCCGGGACGGCGGGGACACGCGCGCACACGGCGCCGGACCGGGCCACCAGGGCACCCTCGGCGCCCTGCTTGGCGATCACCAGCGGAACGTGCCGGCTCAGTTTGGCCGCGGCGTCCGCGCCGTCGGGCAGCCCGGTGAGCAGGCACGCCTCGTCACGGCTGGGCAGCAGGACGTCGACTCCTTCGATCAGGCCCAGGAAACGGTCGACGCCCAGATCCGACAGGAAGCCCGCCGACGCCGGATCCAGGCTCACCGGTACCCCACGCGCGTGTGCCGAGGCCAGCGCGACCTCCGCCAGGGCGCGGCTCGGCTCCGAGAAGAGGAGATAGCCCGACAGGTGCAGCCGTGCGACCCCGTCGAGCAGCGTGTCCGACCAGTCACCGGGCTCCAGCCGCAGCGACGCGCCACTGTCCGTCAGGAACGTCCGCTCGGCCGAGGCGCCCGTATCGACCAGGCAGACCACCGTCCCCGTGGGCGCCGACCGGTCGACGACCAGGAGGGGCCGCACCCCGTGCGCCAGCAGCTCCCGCTCGTGCCAGGCCCCCGCGTCCGCGCCGACCCGACCCAGCATCCGAACGTCCCCGCACCCCGCGTACGCGGCCCAGCAGGCCACGTTGGCCCCCGCCCCGCCGGGCAGCCGCCGGATCGAGGCGGCCGTGTCCGTGCCGGTGGCCAGCGGCCCCCGGTGCCGGGCGACGACATCGGTGACGACGTCCCCGACGACCAGCAGCGCGCCGTCCGTTCCGGTGGTCATGCCGCGGCCCACGCCGCCGCGACACGTGCCGCCAGCCGCACGTTGCCGCGCACCGCCGCCAGATTGGCGCTCAGTGACGCGCCGTCGGTGTGCCGTACCAGGTAGTCCAGCAGGAACGGGGTGACCGCCTGACCTGTGACCCCCTCCTCCTCGCACGCGTGCAGCGCGTCGGCGAGCACGCGTGCGTGCAGCACGGGATCGAGCTGCTCCTCCCGGGCAACGGGGTTGGCGACGACGAGCGCCGACTCCGGCCCGCCGAGCGTGTCCTGCGCGCGCATCACCGCCGCCACCTGCTCCGGGGTGTGCAGCGTCCAGTCCACCGGATGCCCCGAGTCGGACAGGTAGAAGCCGGGGAAGCGGTCCGTGCCGTACCCGGCCACCGCGACCCCCAGCGTCTCCAGCCGCTGCAGGGTCGCCGGAACGTCGAGGATGGACTTCACGCCCGCGCACACCACGGTGATCCGGGTGCGCGCCAGCAGACCGAGGTCGGCCGACTCGTCCTGCGTCACGGTCCACTCCCGGTGCACGCCGCCGAGCCCGCCGGTCGCGAAGACGCGCACCCCCGCCCGGGCGGCCAGCAGGGCGGTCGCCGACACGGTGGTCGCCCCGCTGGCCCCGGCGGCCAGAGCGAGCGGCAGATCGCGGTGACCCAGTTTGCGGATGCCTTCCTCGTTCGCGACCCGCTCCAGCTGCCCCTTGTCCAGGCCGACATGCGGCCGCCCGTCCAGCACGGCGATCGTCGCCGGTACGCCGCCCTCCTGCCGCACGGCCTCCTCCAGCTCCCGTGCCACCAGCAGGTTCCGCGGGCGCGGCAGCCCGTGCGCGATGATCGTGGACTCCAGGGCCACCACGGGGCGATGCGCGTCGATCGCCGCCCGCACCTCTTCCGACACCACCAGCATCACGCGCCTGCCTCCCCAGTCCGTCGGTTCTCCCTCATCTCTGGCGGTCGGGAGACCCGGTCAAACCACGGAGCGCGAAGGCTCGGGTCAGAACAGCGGCTCGGGCAGCACACCCTCCAGCGCGAGCAGCCGTCGCTTGGTGTCCACGCCGCCGCCGAACCCGCCGATGCCGCCGTCGCTCTCCACGACCCGGTGACACGGCACGACGACCGGCAGCGGGTTGGCCCCCATCGCCGTGCCCACCGCCTGGGCGGCCCCGGGCTGGCCCACCCGCCCGGCCAGATCGCCGTAGCCGACGACCGAGCCGTAGGGCACACCGGACGCCAGCTCCCGCAGCACCTGCCGGTTGAAGCCCGATATCAGCGACCAGTCCAGCGGCAGGTCGAAGTCGTGCCGCTCGCCCGCGAAGTACGCCTCCACCTGCCGTATCGCCTCGGCCAGCAGCGGGGAGCCGGGCGCCTCGACGGGCCGGGTGCCCAGCCGGGACGCGAGCCGTTCCAGTGCCCGGTCGCGCACGGCGTCCGTGGCGTGGAACACGACGTTGACCAGACCGTCGCCGGTCGCGGCCAGCAGCAGCGGGCCGATGCCGGTGCCGACCACGGCCCACACCACCTGCTGCTCGTACTGCCCATGGCTGTCCATGCGCCCACCGTACGGCCCGCCACCGACAACGCCCGGGGCGGCGGACGCGGGCGCCCGCCGCCCCGGGCGTCGTGGGATCACAGACCGGAGGGGTCCGCCGCTTCGCCCACCGCGTCCCGGATCACGTCGGGCTTGTTGGTGATGATGCCGTCCACCTCGTACCCGGCGACCCGCCGGGCGGTGGCCGGGTCGTCCACCGTCCAGGTGAAGACCTCCATGGTCCTGCCGTGCGGTCCGGTGAAGGTGTGGACGGTGGCGACGTAGCTCAGGGAGATCGAGCCGTGGGAGGGGTTGATCTGGTCGGTGAACTTCGCGTACTCGGGCAGGTCCGCCACGGCCGGGGTGCCCAGGAACCCGGTCTTGACGGCAGGCTTGAGGTCGTGGACGGTCCGGATGCTGTCCGCGTCGAAGCTCTGCACGATCAGCCGGCCGGCCACGTGCCGCCGGTCGAGCCAGCCCTCGTTGGCGAGGACCTTGAGGGTCTGCCGCTCGATCCCCGGGTAGAGCCCGGGGTTCTTGAGCTCCAGCAGCAGCTTCTGGTGGTGGAGATCCACACGGTGCACGTACTGTTCCAGCGTCGGCACGCGTGCGCCCGCGTACTCGGCGCCGAACCAGCTCCCCGCGTCCAGCCGTGCGATCTCGGCGGCGGTGAAGTCCTTCACCTTCCACGGCGCGCGGTCGGGGAAGACCTCCTCGACGTCGGTGGTGCGCTGCAGGCTCTCGTCGTGCAGGACGACGAGCTCGCCGTCCTTGGTGCGCTGAACGTCGTTCTCCACCCAGCGGATGCCCAGCTCGGCCGCCTTGTCGACGGCGGCCAGCGTGTTCTCCGGCGCGTAGGCGGAGGCGCCCCGGTGGGCGACGACCGTCGGCGCGTCGCCGCTGTCCAGGGTGTCTGCGTGTGAACCGGGAGCCATGAGGACGACCCCCACGAGCGCGGTGGTCAGAACGGCAAGTGCGCGCGCGTGCATGCGTACTCCTCGCGTCGAGCGTTCACGGACAGCACCACTGTGACAGCAGAGAGTCAACGAGAGATGGGTGCAGAATGGCCACAGGCTGAATGGAGTTGCTCAACTCCGCTCACCGGGGCCGCACAACTGGGGCAAGGCCGTGATTCTTTGCCGGAGAATCGTTCGACCATTCCGGTGGGAGTCATACTCTCTGCCTCGGCCCTGATCGTTCGCACGGTCCTGGGAAGGGCGCACATCAGGGCATTCCGGGACGTAAACGGGCGGAAGGGCAGCCGCACATGCAAGGCACGGTCGACGGTTTCAGTTACGGACTCGTCACACCGCTGGTGGCCTACCTCATGGCCTGCCTGGGCGGGGCCCTCGGCCTGCGCTGCACCACCAGGTCGATGCTGGTCACCCGGTCCTGGCGCCCCGCCTGGCTCGCCCTCGGATCGGCGGCGATCGGCTCCGGGATATGGACCATGCACTTCATCGCGATGATGGGGTTCACGATCGAGCACACGCCGATCCGCTACGACTGGGCGATGACGTTCGCGAGCCTGGCCGTCGCCATCGTCATGGTGGGCGTGGGCATCTTCATAGTCGGCTACCGGGGCGCACGGGGAACGGCCCTGTTCACCGGAGGCACGATCACCGGCCTAGGTGTCGCCTCGATGCACTACCTGGGAATGGCCGGTATGCGGCTGGACGGGCAGCTGGAGTACGACACGTTCACCGTGGCCGCGTCCGTCGCCATAGCCATGGCCGCCGCCACCGCGGCCCTGTGGGCGGCCGGGCAGGTCCGGGGGTTCCTCTGGAGCCTGGGCGCGAGCCTCGTGATGGGACTCGCCGTCACCGGCATGCACTACACCGGCATGGCCGCGCTCGACGTCCATCTGCACGGCACGTCCGACCCCGCCTCGGGCGGCTCACCGGCCGAGCTGCTCGCCCCCATGCTGATCGGCCCCCTCGCCTTCCTCCTTCTCGCCGGCGTCGTGGTGCTGTTCGACCCGCTGATGGTCATGGGGCGCCCGGCCGGAGTGCCCGTCGAGCGCAAGCCGGGCGTCCCCGCCCACGGCGAGTTCCCGCCGAGGGCTCACCGCCCGGTGCACCACCCCGCGCACCACACGCCCCGCCGCCTCGCCCACCGGCGCCCCCGCACCCCGCAGAACCGCTGATCCGGACCGGTTGTCAGTGCGGGGTCGTACGGTGGATCCCATGCGGCCCGTTTCCCAGATCGAACGCACGGTGGCGCCCTTCGAGGTCGTCAGCCCCTACCAGCCCAGCGGCGACCAGCCCACGGCCATCGCCGACCTCGCCCGGCGCATCGAAGCAGGCGAGAAGGACGTCGTCCTGCTCGGCGCGACCGGCACCGGCAAGTCCGCCACCACCGCGTGGATGATCGAGAAGCTCCAGCGCCCCACCCTCGTGATGGCGCCGAACAAGACCCTGGCCGCCCAGCTGGCGAACGAGTTCCGGGAGCTGCTGCCGAACAACGCCGTCGAGTACTTCGTCTCGTACTACGACTACTACCAGCCCGAGGCCTACGTCCCGCAGTCGGACACCTACATCGAGAAGGACTCCTCGATCAACGAGGAGGTGGAGCGCCTGCGCCACTCGGCGACCAACTCGCTGCTCACCCGCCGCGACGTCGTCGTGGTCGCCTCCGTCTCCTGTATCTACGGTCTCGGCACCCCGCAGGAGTACGTCGACCGCATGGTCCCCCTCCGCGTCGGCGACGAGCACGACCGGGACGAGCTGCTGCGCCGTTTCGTGGACATTCAGTACACGCGCAACGACATGGCCTTCGCCCGGGGCACCTTCCGGGTGCGCGGAGACACCATCGAGATCTTCCCGGTCTACGAGGAGCTCGCCGTCCGCATCGAGATGTTCGGCGACGAGATCGAGGCCCTCTCCACGCTCCACCCGGTCACCGGCGAGATCATCAGCGACGACCAGCAGCTGTACGTCTTCCCGGCCTCCCACTACGTCGCGGGCCCCGAGCGCCTGGAGCGGGCGGTCAACGACATCGAGAAGGAACTGGCCGAGCGCCTGACCGAACTGGAGAAGCAGGGCAAGCTCCTGGAGGCCCAGCGTCTGCGGATGCGCACGACGTACGACCTCGAGATGCTCCGCCAGATCGGCAGCTGCTCCGGTGTCGAGAACTACTCGATGCACTTCGACGGCCGCTCGCCCGGCTCCCCGCCCAACACGCTGCTGGACTACTTCCCGGACGACTTCCTGCTCGTCATCGACGAGTCGCACGTCACCGTGCCGCAGATCGGTGCCATGTACGAGGGCGACGCCTCCCGCAAGCGCACCCTGGTCGACCACGGTTTCCGGCTGCCCTCCGCGCTCGACAACCGCCCGCTGAAGTGGGAGGAGTTCCAGGAGCGCATCGGGCAGACCGTGTATCTGTCGGCGACCCCCGGCGCCTACGAGCTCTCCCGCTCGGACGGCGCCGTCGAGCAGATCATCCGGCCCACCGGCCTCATCGACCCGGAGGTCGTCGTCAAGCCCACCGAGGGGCAGATCGACGACCTGGTGCACGAGATCCGCAAGCGGACCGAGAAGGACGAGCGCGTCCTCGTCACCACGCTCACCAAGAAGATGGCCGAGGACCTCACCGACTACTTCCTGGAGCTCGGCATCCAGGTCCGCTATCTGCACAGCGACGTCGACACGCTGCGCCGCGTGGAACTGCTGCGCGAGCTGCGCGCCGGCGAGTACGACGTCCTGGTCGGCATCAACCTCCTGCGCGAGGGCCTCGACCTGCCCGAGGTCTCCCTGGTGGCCATCCTCGACGCCGACAAGGAGGGCTTCCTGCGCTCCGGCACCTCCCTGATCCAGACCATCGGCCGCGCGGCGCGCAATGTCTCCGGCCAGGTCCACATGTACGCCGACAAGATCACCCCGGCGATGGAGAAGGCCATCGACGAGACCAACCGCCGCCGGGAGAAGCAGGTCGCCTACAACAAGGCGAACGGCATCGATCCGCAGCCCCTCCGCAAGAAGATCAACGACATCGTCGCGCAGATCGCCCGCGAGGACGTCGACACCGAGCAGCTCCTCGGCTCGGGCTACCGCCAGACGAAGGACGGCAAGGGCGCCAAGGCCCCCGTGCCCGCCCTCGGCGGCAAGACGGCGGCCGGTGCCAAGGCGGCCAAGGGCAGGAAGACGGAGACGGTGCCCACCGACCGCCCCGCGGCGGAGCTCGCCGAGCAGATCGAGGACCTCACCACCCGCATGCGGGCCGCCGCCGCGGACCTCCAGTTCGAGATCGCCGCCCGACTGCGCGACGAGGTCTCCGAGATGAAGAAGGAACTGCGCCAGATGAAGGAGGCGGGCCTGGCCTGACGGCCGTCCGGCACGCGGTGTGTTGCAAGACCGACACAAAGTGCGGACCTGGGTACGGCACTGTCGGTGGCTCTGCGTAGGGTTCTGGTCAACCGCGGGCGCCGCGGCAACAGGGGACAGTTCGTAGAGGGGAATCAGCGCGTGACCGTCAACATGACCAAGGGTCAGGCCATCAGTCTGCAGAAGAGCGACGGCGGCAGCCTGACGTCGGTGCGCATGGGTCTCGGCTGGCAGGCAGCTCCCCGGCGCGGCCTGTTCGGCTCGCGCACCCGGGAGATCGACCTCGACGCCTCCGCCGTCCTGTTCGCCGACAAGCAGCCGGTCGACGTCGTCTTCTTCCGCCACCTGGTGAGCGACGACGGCTCGGTGCGCCACACCGGGGACAACCTGGTCGGCGGTGTCGGCCAGGGCGGCGACGACGAGGCGATCCTCGTCGACCTGCAGCGCGTCCCGGTCCACATCGACCAGATCGTCTTCACCGTGAACTCCTTCACGGGCCAGACGTTCCAGGAGGTGCAGAACGCGTTCTGCCGCCTGGTGGACGAGACCAACGGCCAGGAGCTCGCCCGTTACACGCTGGCCGGCGGCGGCGCCTTCACGGCCCAGATCATGGCCAAGGTGCACCGGGTGGGACAGGGCTGGTCGATGACCGCCCTCGGCTCCCCGGCCAACGGCCGCACCTTCCAGGACCTGATGCCGGCGATCCTGCCGGTCCTGTAGGGCGGAACACCGACCCGGCCCGTTCCGCCAGGGACGGGCGGGCGGTTCAGCACACATCACGAGTGGCGCACGGGTGACACAGGGGGAAAGACGATGACGGCCGAGCTGGTACGGGGGCAGAACCACCCGCTTCCCCAGGCCCGTCTGGAGATCCGGGTCTCGGTCGGCACGCCGGTGGTGGCCGCGGCCACGCTCGGCGACGAGAACGGGACGGTCCACGGGGCCGAGTGGGTGGCCCATCCGGGCACGCCCGCGCTGCCCGGACTGGAGGTCTCCCGGCAGGCAGCCGCCGACCACCGGCTCGCGGTGGACCTGGACGCCGTTCCGGACGCCGTGCACCGGGTCAGTGTGCTGCTCGCCCTGGCCGCGGCAGACACGGCGGGCCCGTTCCGCTTCGGCGCCGTCGCCGCGCCCTTCGTCGCCGTCACCGGCCTCGACGGCACCGAGGTCGTCAGCTACACCATCACCGGCCTGGAGGCCGAGTCGGCCGTCGTCGCGCTGGAGCTCTACCGCCGGCAGGGCGCCTGGAAGGTACGGGCCGTCGGCCAGGGCTACGCGGGCGGTCTCGCCGAACTCCTCGCCGACCAGGGCCTGCCGCAGGCCCACCGGCTCGCCGGTACGGTCCAGGAGGCGGTGGCCGGCGGCCTGGCCCGCTCGGTCCCGGCCCCCTCGCCGCATACGGCGGACGGCGACCGTGCCCGGCAGACCGCCGCCCCGGCGCTCGGACCGGACCACGGAGCGGGCGCGCCCCAGGGCACGCCCGGCCCCGTACCGGCGGCGTCCCCGTACGACCCCCAGGGCGCCGGCGGCCCGCAGACGCCCGGCGGCCCGATCGACTACAGCCACCCGCGCCGGCAGCACGCGGCGCCGCCCGCGCCCGCGCCGACCGCGCCCCCGGCCGCACCCGGTCAGCCCGCACAGCCCGTCGCGGGCGATGCCACCGGCTGGTCGATGGACGAGCGGCTGTACAACCAGGTGTGGGGCATGTTCGAGGACCTGGCCCGCACCGCGGCCGCGTACCGCAGCGCCGTCGACTTCGCCGAGTCGCGCATGGAGAAGGAGATCGACCAGGCCCTGTCCGACCCGCGCAGCCGGATCGGCGGGCAGGGCGACGCCGCGCGCGAGGCCGCCCGCGCCCGCCACGCTCAGCTCGTGGCCCAGGCCAGAGAAGCCCTCGACCGGGACGTCGCCCAGCTCGCCGCCGAGGCGGCGGTCGTCGAGCCCGCCCTGCCGGCGGCCTACGCGCGCTGGGACAACCCCGTCTGGCACGCCTATCGCGTGCCCATGGAGATCCCCATGGCGGTGCGCCTGGGCGACCTCCGTCTGCCCGAGGCCGACCGGATACGCATACCGATGCTCGTCCGGCTCCCGCTGGAGCGCGGCCTGTGGATCGACAGCGGGCGTTCCGGCTCGCTCGACGGTTCGTTCGCCGACTCCCACGAGATGGGTCGCCTGGCCCTGGAGACGGCGGTCGCGCACGCGGCCCGGTTGCTCGCCGTCTACCCGGCGGGCGAGTTCACCGTCCACGTCATCGACCCGGCCGGAGCGGGGACGCAGGCCCTGGCACCGCTGGTGCAGAGCGGAGTGCTCGCCGCCCCGCCGGCCCTCGGCGCCGCGGGGACGGCCGACGTGCTCGCCCGGCTCACCCAGCGCGTCGACCTGGTGCAGATGGCGCTGCGGGGAGGCGCCGCCGACGCGCTGCCGCCCGGTCTCGACACGTCCCAGCAGCTCCTGATCGTCAACGACTTCCCGCACGGCTTCGACGACCGGGCCGTGAACCAGCTGCGCTACCTCGCGGACGAGGGCCCGGCGGTCGGTGTGCACCTGATGCTGGTCGCCGACCGCGAGGAGTCCGCGGGTTACGGACCACTGCTCGACCCACTGTGGCGTTCGCTGCTGCGCCTGACCCCGGTGGCCGACGACCATCTGGCCGACCCGTGGGTCGGCCACGCCTGGACGTACGAGCCCTCGCTCGTGCCGTCCGGCAGCCAGGTGCTGCAACAGGTGCTCACCGCGGTCGCCGCGGCCCGTCACTCGTGGAACCGGTGAGCCAAAGCTCGCACCAAGTCCTTGTAAAGCCATGCTGACCTGGCATTTTGGCTTCTCCTTTACCCTTCTCTTTACCTTTCCTTGGTGATTGGGGTACTGTTTTTCGTACGGAGGGGAGTACTCCCTGCCAACTGCGGCGTACCCGTCAATACGGATCAGGCCAGATCCCGGGGCGTCGGCCCGTGGGCTCCGGACGCGCTTCGCGCACCGGAAGTCCGGGGTGGAAGAGACCTCCGGCAGCGACGACGCTGACATCTGCCGTGTGACGTACTGCCGGAGGCGTAAGTGGAAGTTTCCCTGACCCTGTGGGTCCTGACCATCGTGGGCCTCGCCGCCCTCATCGCGGTCGATTTCTTCATCGGCCGCAAGCCGCACGACGTGTCGATCAAGGAAGCCGGGATCTGGACGGTCGTCTGGATCGCGCTGGCGGGTCTCTTCGGACTCGGGCTCCTCGTCTTCGGCGGCGGCCAGCCCGCCGGCGAGTTCTTCGCGGGCTTCATCACCGAGAAGTCCCTGAGCGTCGACAACCTCTTCGTCTTCGTCCTGATCATGGCGAAGTTCGCGGTGCCCTCGCAGTACCAGCAGCGAGTACTCCTCGTCGGAGTCCTCATAGCCCTGGTCCTCAGGGCCATCTTCATCGCCGCCGGTGCCGCGATCCTCGCCAGCTTCTCGTGGGTGTTCTACCTCTTCGGCGCCTTCCTGATCTGGACAGCCTGGAAGCTCATCCAGGAGGCACGGGCCGACGAGGAGGACGAGGAGTTCGAGGAGAACAAGCTGCTCAAGGCCGCCGAGCGCCGGTTCGGTGTCGCCGACCGGTACCACGGCACCAAGCTGTGGATCGAGGAGAACGGCAAGCGCATCATGACCCCGATGCTGGTCGTGATGCTCGCGATCGGCACCACCGACGTCCTCTTCGCGCTCGACTCCATCCCGGCGATCTTCGGCCTGACCCAGGACCCGTACATCGTGTTCACGGCCAACGCGTTCGCCCTGATGGGTCTGCGGCAGCTGTACTTCCTCATCGGCGGACTGCTGAGGAAGCTGGTCCACCTCTCGTACGGCCTGTCGATCATCCTGGGCTTCATCGGCGTGAAGCTGGTGCTGCACGCCCTGCACGAGTCCGGGGTCCACGTCCCCGAGATCAGCATTCCGGTCTCGCTCGGCGTGATCTGCTCGGTCCTGATCGTCACCACGATCACCAGCCTCCGGGCCTCCCGGAAGCAGGCGGAAGCGACGGCTGCCGAGGACGCGTCGAAGCAGGACATCGACGCCTGACCCGCGCACGCCCGCCCGTCGGGCGCGCAGGTCACCACCGGCAGCGGCGAGCGGCGCAGAGCCGCCCGCCGCTGCCGGCGTCGCGGCGCCGGCCGGGAGAGGGAGCCCTGAGCGCGGCCCGGCCGACGGCGTTCCCCGTCCGTGCGACCGGGAGTGCGGGGTCCGTTCGCCTCTGCGACGATCGCTGCATGATCACTCGGCCCAGGGCGCTCCTCGCACAGTGGACGACCGTCACGCCCGTGGTCGCGGTCGTGCTGCTGGGCCTCACCTGGGGACGCGACCTGCCCGGTGGGGTCGTGGCGCTGCTGACCGTCGTGCTCGCGCTGTCCGTCCTGGCGGCCGTGCACCACGCCGAAGTGGTCGCCCACCGGGTCGGTGAGCCCTTCGGCTCCCTCGTGCTCGCCATCGCCGTCACCGTCATCGAGGTCGCCCTCATCGTGACCCTGATGGCGGACGGCGGCGACAAGAGCGCGACCCTCGCCAGGGACACCGTCTTCGCGGCAGTGATGATCACCTGCAACGGCGTCGTCGGGCTCAGTCTGCTCGTCGCCTCCCTGCGCCACGGCACGGCGGTGTTCAACCCGGAGGGCACCGGCGCCGCCCTCGCCACGGTGGCGACCCTGGCCACGCTCAGCCTGGTGCTGCCGACGTTCACGACCAGCGCGCCGGGCCCGGAGTTCTCCACCGTTCAGCTGACCTTCGCGGCGCTGTCCTCACTGATCCTCTACGGGCTGTTCATCACGACCCTGACCGTGCGGCACCGCGACTACTTCCTGCCGATCACCCGGCAGGGCGAGGTGATCACCGTGGAGGACCACGCGAACGCGCCGTCGGCCCGCACCGCACTGATCAGCCTGGGCCTGCTGGCCCTGGCTCTGATCGGCGTCGTCGGGCTGGCGAAAGGGGTGTCACCCACCATCGAGGACGGGGTGGAAGCCGCGGGACTGCATCATGCCGTAGTCGGCGTGATCATCGCCCTGCTGGTCCTTCTCCCCGAGACCATCGCCGCCCTGCGCACCGCCCGCCGGGACCGGGTGCAGACCAGCCTGAATCTCGCGCTCGGGTCCGCGATGGCCAGCATCGGACTGACCATCCCGGCCGTCGCCCTGGCCTCCGTCTGGCTCTCGGGGCCGCTGGTCCTTGGCCTCGGCCCCACCCACATGGTGCTGCTCGCGCTGACGGTCGTGGTGGCCTCCCTGACGGTCGTGCCGGGGCGTGCCACACCCCTGCAGGGTGGTGTCCACCTGGTGCTGTTCGCGGCGTACCTGGAACTCGCGGTCAACCCCTAGCCGGCGAGGAGCCCCGGTACGCGGACCGGTGCGTGGATCAGTACGTGACGACGATCCGCCGGGCGGGCCCGTCGACGCGGACGTGTCCGCCGTACGGGACGACGACCTGCGGATCGGTGTGACCGAGGTCCACGTCGAAGACGATCGTGGCCTCGGGAGCGTAGGTCCGCATCGCGCGCAGCACCGCCTCCCGCTGCTCCGCCGCGTAACGGGCACCCTCCTCGGGGCTGTGGGGACGCGCGAAGGACCACGTCTTCGGGCGGCCCATCAGCAGGGCGGAGAAACGCCCGAGTAGGCCGCGCTCGCCCATGCTCCGCAGCGTCCGGAAGACCTCCGTGGCGCTCGGCAGTTCCTCCGAGGTCTCCAGGAACAGCACATCCCCGTCGTACTCGGCCGGATCGCGCGCGATCTCGCGGTCGGCCATCAGCAGCCCGCCGAGGATCTCCAGACAGCCGCCCCAGCTGCGCCCCTCGACCACCCGGTCGGCATTGACCCAGGACCAGCCCGAACCGGGCCGGGACCCCGGTTCCGTCGCGAAGGTCGCGGGGTCGGCCCAGTCCCGGTCCACGTCGTTCCAGCGCTCGGCGGGCCGCAGTTCGTACGGGCCCGAGGTGAACAGCGCTGCCCGCAGGGAGTCGGCGGTCTGCGGGTGCATGGCACCGGAACGGCCCAGCTCGCACATCACGCTCGCGCCGTGGTAGGCGACGATTCCCGTGTTGCGCAGGAAGGCGAGCAGGTTCGTGTTGTCGCTCCACCCGAAGAACGGCTTCGGGTGGGCCCGCAGCAACTCCCGGTCCAGGTACGGCAGGACGGTGATCTGGTCGTCGCCGCCGATCGACGCGAACACGGCCTTGACGTCCGGGTCGGCGAAGGCCGCGTGGATGTCGTCGGCCCGTTCGCGCGGCGTCGAGCCCATCTTCCGGCTGGCCGGGTACTCGACCGGTTCCAGGCCGAATTCCTTGCGCAGCCGCTCCAGGCCCAACTCGTAGGGGAGCGGGAACAGTCCGGGCAGTCCCGACGAGGGAGATATGACCGCGACGCGGTCTCCGGGTGAGGGCTTGGGCGGATAGACGATCATCGGCATGCGGGGAGGATACGGGCGGCCGTGTCGCCGGCGCACCGTGATAAACCGGGGCGAGCGCCGGTCGGCCAAGGACCGCCGCACCTCGAACGGACCGGAGGAAACCGTGCCCCGCACCCTGGCCAACGCCCCGATCATGATCCTCAACGGGCCCAACCTGAACCTGCTCGGCCAGCGCCAGCCGGAGATCTACGGCTCCGACACGCTTGCCGACGTCGAGGCCCTGTGCGTCAAGGCCGCCGCGGCACACGGCGGCACGGTGGACTTCCGCCAGTCCAACCACGAGGGCGAACTGGTCGACTGGATCCACGAGGCACGGCTGAACCACTGCGGGATCGTCATCAACCCCGCCGCCTACTCGCACACGTCCGTCGCGATCCTCGACGCGCTCAACACCTGTGACGGGCTGCCGGTGGTGGAGGTGCACATCTCCAACATCCACCAGCGCGAGGCGTTCCGGCACCACTCCTACGTCTCGCAGCGCGCCGACGGAGTCATCGCGGGGTGCGGTGTGCAGGGGTACGCGTTCGGCGTGGAGCGGGTCGCGGCACTGGCGGGGACGGGGCGGGCCGACACCTGAGGGGCCGGGGCCGCCGGCCGAGGGCGGGAAGAGAGGACCGGCGGCCCACGCCGCCCAGGAGCCGTCGTCCTGCGCGGGGCCGCCACCAGTCGACCGCACCGCCCCCGCGCGCCGACAGCGCACGGGGAGGGCCGCCGCTGGTGAACGGATCACACGGGGCGCGTACGGGGGCTCACCACCCGCGCGCGTGCCACTCCGGCAGGTGCGGGCGTTCCGCGCCCAGCGTGGTGTCGTTGCCGTGTCCCGGGTAGACCCACGTCTCGTCCGGGAGGACGTCGAAGACCTTGGTCTCGACATCGTGGATCAGGCTCGCGAACGCCTCCGGGTCCTTGAAGGTGTTGCCCACACCGCCGGGGAAGAGACAGTCCCCGGTGAACACGTGCGGATGCCCGTGCGGGTCGTCGTAGACGAGGACGATCGAGCCCGGTGTGTGCCCGACCAGATGGCGAGCGGTGAGTTCCACCTGTCCCACCCGGATGGTGTCGCCGTCGTCGACCGGCACGTCGGTGGGTACGGGGATGCCCTCGGCGTCGTGCCGGCCGGCGTAGGTACGGGCGCCGGTGGCCGCCACGACCTCGGCGAGCGCCTGCCAGTGGTCGCCGTGCCGGTGGGTGGTGACGACGGAGGCGATGCCGTCGTCACCGATCGTGCCGAGCAGCGTGTGCGCGTCGTTCGCGGCGTCGATCAGCACCTGCTCGTCGGTGGCCCGGCAGCGCAGCAGATAGGCGTTGTTGTCCATCGGGCCGACCGCGACCTTGGTGATCATCAGGTCCTTGAGCTCGTGCACCTGGGCGGGGCCGCCGACCCGCACCTCTCCGCTGTACGTCATGACGGCCAGCCTAGCGCCGGGAGGCGGTCCGCAACCGCCTCCCCGGACTACAGCGGCGGCAGCGCGGGCAGCGTGCCCCCGGCCACGGTCAGCGCGGACCCCTCGCGCCGCCCGGCGAGCCAGCCCAGCAGGTCGGCGGGGGCCCCGGTGACGGTGATCTCCCGTCGGTCCTCCTCGCGGCCCGTGCGCCACGCGCGCGTGCCGTCCGTGAGGCGCGTGGGCGGCACGTCCGGGTGCCCGGTGAAACGGGCCGCCAGGAACGCGGTCTCCCGCTCGGTGAACTCCTCCGGAAGGTCCTCCAGCTCGTAGCCGATCCCGAGGTCCACGTGGTGCAGCTCCACCTCGGCCCAGCGCCGGAAGGGCACCCGGGACGCCGAGTCGGTGATCCCGTTGCGCAGCGTGACCGTACGCGACCAGTCGGCGGGGACCGCGCCCACCTCCTGGAAGCGGGCCGCGCTCTCGCGCACGTCCGTGAGCTGCGCCTCCAGGGGACGCGGGGCGTCCCGCTCGATGTCGGCGTCCCGGGCCTCGGCGGACACGTACATGGGGCGGCCTTCGAGAACGTTCACGAGGGCGTCCGCGTTGCGGGCGAGGTGGGCGAGGACATGGCCGCGGGTCCAGCCGGGAAGGCGTGACTGGTCCGTCACGCCCGCGTTGTCCAGTTTGCCGACCGCGCTCAGCAGTCGCTCGGTGGCGTCGCGTACAGACGCCAGGTCACGCGCGTGATCAATCATGGCGCCGACCCTAGACCGCACCACACCTTCGGGTGAAGGAGGCGGACGACGCCCGTAAATCGAATGCACGTGCTATATGGTCGGGAGCGGCGTCGGGCATGCTGGGGAGTCGGGGTTTGTTGACAACCGGTGAATCCGACCGGCGTTGTCAGTGGCTCCCCCTAGTCTGAGAAGGACGGGGGCCCCGCCCCTGTCACTTCTCTCAAGAAAGGTGCGGACCGGCGTGGCCGACCGTCTCATCGTCCGTGGCGCGCGCGAGCACAATCTGAAGAACGTCTCGCTCGACCTGCCTCGTGACTCGCTCATCGTCTTCACGGGCCTGTCCGGGTCGGGCAAGTCCTCCCTGGCCTTCGACACGATCTTCGCCGAGGGCCAGCGGCGCTACGTGGAGTCGCTCTCCTCGTACGCCCGGCAGTTCCTCGGCCAGATGGACAAGCCGGACGTCGACTTCATCGAGGGCCTCTCCCCGGCGGTCTCCATCGACCAGAAGTCGACCTCGCGCAACCCGCGCTCCACGGTCGGCACCATCACCGAGGTCTACGACTACCTCCGCCTGCTCTTCGCCCGCATCGGCAAGCCGCACTGTCCCGAGTGCGGCCGGCCGATCTCGCGCCAGTCGCCGCAGGCCATCGTCGACAAGGTGCTGGAACTGCCGGAGGGCAGCCGCTTCCAGGTGCTGTCGCCGCTGGTGCGCGAGCGCAAGGGCGAGTTCGTCGACCTCTTCGCCGACCTGCAGACCAAGGGCTACTCCCGCGCGCGGGTGGACGGCCAGACCGTCCAGCTCTCCCAGCCGCCCACGCTGAAGAAGCAGGAGAAGCACACCATCGAGGTGGTCGTCGACCGCCTCACGGTGAAGGACTCCGCCAAGCGCCGCCTCACCGACTCCGTCGAGACCGCGCTCGGCCTGTCCGGCGGCATGGTCGTGCTCGACTTCGTCGACCTCCCCGAGGACGACCCCGAGCGCGAGCGCATGTACTCGGAGCACCTGTACTGCCCGTACGACGACCTGTCCTTCGAGGAGCTGGAGCCGCGCTCCTTCTCCTTCAACTCGCCCTTCGGCGCCTGCCCCGACTGCTCGGGCATCGGCACGCGCATGGAGGTCGACCCGGAGCTGATCGTCCCGGACCCGGACAAGTCCCTGGACGAGGGCGCCATCCACCCCTGGTCGCACGGGCACACCAAGGACTACTTCGCCCGCCTGATCGGCGCCCTCGCGGACGCGCTGGGCTTCCGTACGGACATCCCGTTCGCCGGGCTGCCGCTGCGCGCCCGCAAGGCCCTGCTGTACGGGCACAAGACCCAGGTCGAGGTCCGCTACCGCAACCGGTACGGGCGCGAGCGCCGGTACACCACGGCCTTCGAGGGCGCCGTCCCCTTCGTCAAGCGCCGGCACAGCGAGTCCGAGAGCGACGCCAGCCGCGAGCGCTTCGAGGGCTACATGCGCGAGGTGCCCTGCCCCACCTGTGAGGGCACCCGACTGAAGCCGCTCGTCCTCGCGGTCACCGTGATGGGCAAGTCGATCGCCGAGGTCTCGGCGATGTCCATCAGCGACTGCGCCGACTTCCTGGGCGAGCTGAAGCTCAGCGCCCGGGACAAGAAGATCGCCGAGCGCGTACTGAAGGAGGTCAACGAGCGGCTGCGCTTCCTGGTCGACGTCGGCCTGGACTACCTCTCGCTGAACCGCGCGGCCGGCACCCTCTCCGGCGGCGAGGCACAGCGCATCCGCCTGGCCACCCAGATCGGCTCCGGACTCGTCGGCGTGCTGTACGTCCTCGACGAGCCGTCCATCGGCCTGCACCAGCGCGACAACCACCGGCTGATCGAGACCCTCGTCCGGCTCCGCGACATGGGCAACACCCTCATCGTCGTCGAGCACGACGAGGACACCATCAAGGTCGCCGACTGGATCGTCGACATCGGTCCCGGCGCCGGTGAGCACGGCGGCAAGGTGGTGCACAGCGGCTCCGTCAAGGAGCTGCTCGACAACGCCGAGTCGCAGACCGGCCTGTACCTGTCGGGCAAGAAGGCCATCCCGCTGCCCGACGTGCGGCGCCCGCAGGACCCGTCCCGCCGGCTCACCGTGCACGGTGCCCGCGAGAACAACCTGCAGGACATCGACGTGTCCTTCCCGCTGGGCGTCTTCACCGCGGTGACCGGCGTCTCCGGCTCCGGCAAGTCGACACTGGTCAACGACATCCTGTACACCCACCTCGCGCGGGAACTGAACGGTGCGCGCAGCGTGCCCGGACGGCACACGCGCGTGGACGGCGACGACCTCGTCGACAAGGTCGTCCACGTCGACCAGTCGCCCATCGGCCGCACCCCGCGGTCCAACCCGGCGACGTACACCGGCGTCTTCGACCACATCCGCAAGCTGTTCGCCGAGACGACCGAGGCGAAGGTCCGCGGCTACATGCCCGGCCGGTTCTCCTTCAACGTCAAGGGCGGCCGCTGCGAGAACTGCGCGGGCGACGGCACGATCAAGATCGAGATGAACTTCCTCCCGGACGTCTACGTCCCGTGCGAGGTCTGCCACGGCGCCCGGTACAACCGGGAGACCCTGGAGGTCCACTACAAGGGCAAGTCCATCGCCGACGTGCTGAACATGCCGATCGAGGAGGCGACCGACTTCTTCGAGGCGGTCCCCGCGATCGCCCGGCACATGAAGACGCTCAAGGACGTCGGCCTCGGCTACGTCCGGCTCGGCCAGTCCGCGACCACCCTGTCCGGCGGTGAGGCGCAGCGCGTGAAGCTCGCCAGCGAGCTGCAGCGCCGCTCCACCGGCCGCACGGTCTACGTCCTGGACGAGCCGACCACCGGTCTGCACTTCGAGGACATCAGCAAGCTGCTCACCGTCCTGTCCGGCCTGGTCGACAAGGGCAACACGGTCATCGTCATCGAGCACAACCTCGACGTGATCAAGACGGCGGACTGGGTCGTCGACATGGGGCCCGAGGGCGGCGCCGGCGGTGGCCTGGTGGTCGCCGAAGGCACGCCGGAGCAGATCGCCGGCGTCCCGACCAGCCACACCGGCAAGTTCCTCAGGGACATCCTCGACGCCGACCGGGTCAGCGACGCGATCCCGGCGCAGGCCACGCGCAAGGCGGCGAAGACGGTGGCGGCCAAGACCACGGCCAGGAAGACGGCCACCAAGAAGGTCGACGCCACCACGGCGAAGACCGCGACGAAGACCGCGGCGAAGACGGCCAAGACCACCAAGCCGGCCGCGAAGAAGACGACGCGGGCGAGCAAGGCCTGACCGGCCCGGCGGGCTGCCCGCAGTGCCACACAGGGCGCCCGCCGGCACATGGACGCGCCGTGCCCCATGGAAGAACCCGTGGGACACGGCGCGTCCGCGCATCCGGCGCTCAGGTGCCCGCCGGCTCCACGAACTGCATGTCGAGCTGGATCTTCACCACCTCCCCGAGCAGTCCCGGAGCGAAGTCCAGCCCGAACTCGCTGCGCCGGATCTCACCCGTCGCCTCGAACCCGGCGTGCCGGCTGCCGTCCATGGGCACGTCCACCAGCCCGCCGAACTCCACGGCGAGCGTCACCGGCCGGGTCACCTCGCCGATCGTCAGCTCGCCCTCCATGACCCAGTCCTCGCCCTCGCCCGACACCCGGGTCGAGCGGTAGGTCATCGTCGGACGCTTCTCCACGTCGAGCAGATCGGCGGCGCGCACGTGCGCGTCCCGGTCGGCGTTCCCGGTGTCGACGGAGGCCAGGTCGATCGTCGCGGACACCCGGACGTCGCCGGCCGTCTCCCCGACGAAGAGGTCGGCCTCCACACCGTTGAAACGCCCCCGCACCTTGGCGATGCCGAGATGGCGGATGGTGAAGTTCACGGCGGAGTGAAAGGGGTCGAGAGTCCACTGGCCGGGTGCGATCGGCAGGGGAGTGGTCGCGGTGGTGGCGGTGTCGTTCGTCATGCCGACCACCCTGCGTGTCCCGCACCCCCGGGAGGGAGACCGGCGTGAGCGTGGTAGTCGCAGGGCCACCCTCACGCCCGCGCGGGTTGGTACGTTCCACGGGTGAGCGACAACGAGTTGGGCACGTTCCTGCGCAGCTGGCGCGAGTCCGTCGGCCCCGCCGAGGTGGGGCTCCCGGCCGGCCCCCGCCGCCGCACGCCCGGCCTGCGCCGCGCCGAGCTGGCGACGCTCGCCGGCGTCAGCGTCGAGTACCTCACCCGGCTGGAACAGGGGCGCGACCGCCACCCGTCCGCCCAGGTGCTCGGCGCCCTCGCGGACGCGCTGAACCTGTCCCTGAGCAACCGCATGGTGCTGCGCCGGCTGACCAAGGAGGCCGACGGCGGAGACCCGCTCCTGTGCGCGGCGGCCCCGCCGCTCGGCCGTGAGGCGCGGCCCACCGTGCGTGCCGTCCTGGACCGGCTGGAACCCGCCCCCGCCGCGGTGCTGAACTGGATCGGCGACGTCCTCGCCCACACCGCCGGCTACGCCCGGCTCACCGGCCCCCTCGGCCTGCTCGACGCCGAGCAGCCCAACCTGCTGCGCCACCTGTTCACCGACGAGCGCGCCCGCGACGCCTACCCCGAGTGGGACCGTGTCGCCGACGACCTGGTCGCCCGGCTCCGGCACAACGCCCCGCTGCGGGACCCGTACGTCGCCGAGCTGGCCGACGAGCTGACGGTGACGGCGGGCGCGGAGTTCACCGACCGCTTCGCCGACCTCGCCCTGACCCCGCGACGCGTCGGCGCCCAGCACGTCCGGCACCCGGAGGCCGGCCCGCTGAACCTGCTGCACGAGACGCTCGCGCTCCCCGAGGACGGTCAGTGGATCGTGGTGCACCTGCCGGCGGACGACGCCACGGCCGCCGCCCTGGACCGCCTCGACGGCCGCCGTCCCGGCGCCCTGCGGGCCGTACGGCCGGCCGGCTGAGACCGTCGGGCCGTCAGAGGGCCACCTCGCGGGCGTAGGGAGGCTCCGCGCCCGCGCGCGAACAGGTGACCGCCGCCGCGCGGGCGGCGAAGCCGAGCAGGCCGGCCCAGCCGTCGGGCCCCAGTGCGGCCACCGCGTGCTCGTCGAGCGCGTCCCGCACCGCCAGGCCGTGCAGCAGCGCCGCGTTCACCGTGTCGCCGGCGCCGATGGTGTCCACCACCTCGACCCGCTCGCCCGGCACCGCGTACTCGCCCCCGTCGCGGGTGAACGCCGTCAGCCCCTCGCCGCCGCGGGTGATCACCACCGCCGCCGGACCGGCCGCCAGCCACTCCTGGGGGGCGCCGCCGAGCCACTCGGCGTCCTCCGCGGACAGCTTCAGCAGCGACACCGACGGCAGCCAGCTCTTGAACCGGGCCCGGTAGGCGTCCGGGTCCGGGATCAGCCCCGCCCGGATGTTCGGGTCGAGCGCCGTGAACACGCCCCGCGCCGCCGTCTCCCGCAGCAGCTCCTCGTACGCGCTCGCCCCCGGCTCCAGCACCAGCGAACAGGTGCCGAAGGACACCGCCCGGGTGTTCGGCGGCAGCGCGGACGGCACCGTGAACAGCCGGTCCGCGGTGCCCTCCACGTAGAAGGAGTACGCGGCGGAACCGTCCGCGCCGACCGTGGCCACGGCGAGCGTCGTCGGCTCGGCCCCGCGCTGCACCGGCGACACGTCCACGCCGGTCTCGCGCAGCCGGTCCAGCAGCGCCTCGCCGAAGGCGTCGTACGACACCCGGGAGCAGAAGGCGGCGGGGGAGCCGAGGCGGCCCAGCGCGACGGCGGTGTTGTACGGGCCGCCGCCGAGCGCCGGGCGCAGCGCGGCGAGGGCACCCGTGCCCTGCGGTACCAGGTCGATCAGTGCCTCACCGGCGACGACGATCACGGGAGGGTCCTTTCGTGGTCCGGTTCCAAGACGTGCCGGGGCTGCTCGGGGCAGCCGCAGGAGGTGCGGTGGACGAAGGCGCAGGGCAGCCGCACGGTTCTCGCCGGCCGGTCCGGTGCGGCGAGCCGCTCCAGCAGCAGCCGGACGGCCCGGGCACCGATGTCCCTGCTGGGCTGTGCGACGGCGGTCAGGCGCGGTGCGAACAGGTCCGCCCAGGCGAAGTCGTCGAAGCAGCACAGCGCGAGATCGCCGGGCACGGACAGACCGCGGTCCCGCAGGGCGCGCAGGGCACCGATGGTCATCGCGTTGTTGGCGGTGACCAGCGCGGTGGGCGGCTCCGCGAGGGACAGCAGGGCCGCCGTGGCCCGTTCGCCGCCGGCCGCGTCGGAGTCGCCGTGCACCACCAGCCGCTCGTCGTAGGGCAGCCCGGCGGCGGTGAGGCCGTCCCGGTACCCGGTGATCCGCTCGCGCGTCGTGCTGAACCCCGGCCGGCCCGCGACCAGGCCGATCCGCCGGTGACCGAGCCCGGTGAGATGGCCGACGAGCCCGGTGGTGGGCCCGGCGCTCTCCGCGCACACCTGGTCGAAGCGAGGGCCGCCGCTGTCCGGCGGGTCGACGACCCGGTCGAGGAACACGGCGGGCACCCGGTGGCGCGCCAGGTAGGCGACGAGTGCGCCCGGATCGGCGGACGGCGCGACGATCATGCCGTCCACGCGACGCTCGTGCAGCAGCCGCACGACCGTGAGTTCGTGCCCGGGGTCGTCGTGCGGGTCGGCGATGAGCAGGCTGTAGCCGTGCTCCAGGGCCTCGGCCTCCACGCCCTGGAGGATCTCCGTGAAGTAGGGATTGCTGATCGCCGAGACCGCGAGCCCGAGGGAGCGGGTCCGGGAGGTCACCAGCGAGCGGGCGAGGGTGTTCGGGGTGTAGCCGAGCTCCTCGACGGCGTCCAGCACCGCCTGGCGGGTGTGCGGCAGCACGGGACGGGTGTCGTTGAGCACGTGCGAGACCGTCGCCACGGAGACGCCCGCGCACCGCGCGACGTCGGCCATGGTTGCCACCGGAGCGCCCCTTCCGTCGTAGGCCTGTCGTGCTCCCCGTTGTGCTGGTGCTGCCGGGGAGCGTATCCCGTCCCCGGGCGGACGTAAACGTTTGCGCAATCGCTTACGTCGGTGATTGCGGTGCGCCCTCCGCACGGCGACCCACCCGGACGCACATCGCGCGCCGCCGGATATCGTCGCCCTGCACACCCCCGACCAGTGGAGATCCCCATGCCCGGCCGCCCCGTCCCGAGCCGTCGTACCGTCCTGCGCTCGGCGGCCCTCACGCCCGTCGCCGGGCTCGGTCTGGCCGCCTGCTCACCGGGGGACGACGGTGCGGCCGCGCAGCCGACCGCGCCCGTCGACCTCGGCGCGGAGGGCGAGGTCGCCGAGGGCGCCGCCAAGCTCTACCGGGACCAGAACGTGGTGGTGAGCCGGGCCGAGGACGGCTCGCTGAAGGCCTACAGCACGATCTGCACGCACGCGGGGTGCCCCATCAAGAAGCTGGAGGGCACCAAGCTGGTCTGCCCCTGCCACGGCAGTGAATTCGACGCCCGCACCGGCGAGGTGCTGCACGCCCCGGCGACCGTGGCGCTCATGGAACTGCGCGTCGACGTGCGGCAGGGCCGGATCGTCGCGACGCCCGAGGCCTGATGGGGCCCGGATCAGCGGCGCCCGTTCACGCCCAGTCCCACGCGATCCCCAGCATGCCCGGCCGTACCCGCGCCTCCACGAGGTGCACCGAGTGGTGCGGCCCGTTCATGGCCAGCTCCCGACGGCCGCCGCGCGGCGCCGCCGCCGAGTGCTGCGTGAACCGCCGGCAGCGCACGGGCGGGGCCGACGCGTCGAAGCCCACCTGGAGGGCGTACTGCCCGCCCGCCGCGCCGAACGCGCGGACGTACTCGTGCGACACGCCCGCGGTGCCGTCCTCGACGCCGTAGCGGAAGAGATAGGTGTCCCCGGCCCGCAGGCGGGTGTCGAAGAGCAGCTCCGTCACCAGCACACCGGTGTCGTGGTGGGTGCGGACGCGCCCCGTACGGCAGTTCTCCAGCGCGTGGACGGCCATCCGCGCGGGAGCGCACCCCGGGTCGCCGTGGTGGACGGCGACGAAGCGGTCGACGCCGTCCCGGTGGGCGCGGACGATGTGGTGCGACTCGCGCCCCGCCAGCTCGCGCCGGGCCCCGATCCGGACCCGTTCGTGGTGCCCGAGGGTGAGCAGCCCGTCGTCCGCCGACGGGTGGCCGAGCTCGCCCAGCAGCCGGTCCAGGACGCCGGAGGCCTCGACACGGGCCCGGTAGGAGCGCACCGCGGGCCGGTGTGCCGCCGTCGGCTCGTCGGTCTCGGCGAGCAGGCGTATCAGCGACTCCTCGGGCAGCTGGAGTATCTCCTCCAGGGCCCGCACGGCCCGCAGCGACTCCGGACGCTGCGGACGCCGGGCGCCCTGCTGCCAGTAGCTCAGGCTCGTGACGCCCACCGTCACCCCGTGCCGCGACAGATGGTGCTGGACGCGCTGCAACGGGAGTCCGCGCGCGGCGATCGCGGCGCGCAGGGCGACGTGGAACGGGCCGCCGCGCAGGACCGAGTCGAGTTCCGCGGTGTCGGTGCCCGCGGTGACGACGTCCGCGATGTCGGCGTCAGCGATGTCGGCGTCCGCGTGCTGTGTGGCGTGCGGCATGCAGGGGCCTTTCTGTGAATGTTCACAACGGCTGGTCGGACCGTTCGGCGCGGATCCGCGGGGCCCGCCCCCTGTCGCGGCGCAGGGGAGGTCTTCACATCCGTACGCCGCGCTCCAGGGCCCCGAGTTCCCCCGCATTGAAGCGTGTTGACCTAGTCCCGACAACACCTGAAGCCGCACCGCGGCACACTCCTGGCCGAGAACGCACGGGCCCGCGCCCCCTGGGCCACCGCGCGTGACCGACCGGACCCGGACGGTCCCCGGACGGCCTGCCGCGGGGTGTCGCCGCCGGCTGTCCACAGGGGCCCGCGCCCGTCGTCCACAGCCCCGTCGGACTGTCGGTCCCCGCCAGTAGGGTGTGAGTCATGGCCGACCCCTCCAGCTACCGCCCCAGGCCGGGAGAGATCCCGGACACCCCGGGGGTGTACAGGTTCCGTGACGAGCACCGCCGGGTGATCTACGTCGGAAAGGCGAAGAGCCTGCGCCAGCGCCTGGCGAACTACTTCCAGGACCTGGCGAACCTCCACCCCCGCACCCGCAGCATGGTCACCACCGCCGCGTCCGTGGAGTGGACGGTGGTGTCCACGGAGGTCGAGGCCCTGCAGCTGGAGTACTCCTGGATCAAGGAGTACGACCCCCGGTTCAACGTCAAGTACCGCGACGACAAGAGCTACCCCTACCTCGCGGTGACGATGAACGAGGAGTTCCCGCGCGTGCAGGTGATGCGCGGCCACAAGAAGAAGGGCGTGCGCTACTTCGGGCCGTACGGGCACGCGTGGGCGATCCGCGACACGGTCGACCTGCTGCTGCGCGTCTTCCCGGTGCGCACCTGCTCGGCCGGTGTCTTCAAGAACGCCGCCCGCACCGGCCGCCCCTGCCTGCTCGGCTACATCGGCAAGTGCTCCGCGCCCTGCGTCGGCCGGATCTCCCCGGACGACCACTGGGACCTCGCCGACGAGTTCTGCGACTTCATGGCCGGCCGCACGGGCACCTACCTGCGCCGCCTGGAGAAGCAGATGGCCGAGGCGGCCGAGGACATGGAGTACGAGCGGGCGGCCCGCCTGCGCGACGACATCGGGGCCCTGAAGAAGGCCATGGAGAAGAGCGCGGTCGTGCTCGCCGACGCGACCGACGCCGACCTGATCGCCGTCGCCGAGGACGAGCTGGAGGCGGCCGTCCAGATCTTCCACGTGCGCGGCGGACGCGTGCGCGGGCAGCGCGGCTGGGTCACCGACAAGGTCGAGGACATCACCACCGGCGCCCTCGTCGAGCACGCCCTCCAGCAGCTCTACGGCGAGGAGCGGGGCGACGCCGTCCCCAAGGAGGTCCTGGTCCCGGCCCTGCCCGACCCGGTCGAGCCGGTGCAGCAGTGGCTCACCGACCGCCGCGGCTCGGGCGTGTCGCTGCGCATCCCGCAGCGTGGCGACAAGAAGGCGCTCATGGAGACCGTCCAGCGCAACGCCCAGCAGGCCCTTGTGCTGCACAAGACCAAGCGCGCCTCCGACCTGACCACGCGCTCGCGTGCCCTGGAGGAGATCGCCGAGGCCCTCGGCCTGGACAGCGCCCCGCTGCGGATCGAGTGCTACGACATCTCCCACCTCCAGGGGGACGACGTGGTGGCCTCCATGGTCGTGTTCGAGGACGGACTGGCCCGGAAGAGCGAATACCGCCGGTTCCAGATCAAAGGCTTCGAGGGACAGGACGACGTCCGTTCCATGCACGAGGTGATCACCCGCCGCTTCCGGCGCTACCTGGCCGAGAAGGAGCGGACCGGCGAGTGGGCGGACGGCGACGAGGTCGTGGAGGGGGAGCCGCTCAAGGACGAGGACGGCCGTCCCAGGCGCTTCGCCTACCCGCCCCAGCTCGTCGTCGTCGACGGCGGGCAGCCGCAGGTCGCGGCGGCCCAGCGGGCCCTGGACGAGCTCGGCATCGACGACATCGCCGTGTGCGGCCTCGCCAAGCGGCTGGAGGAGGTCTGGCTGCCCCGCGAGGACGACCCCGTCGTGCTGCCCCGCACCAGCGAGGGCCTGTATCTGCTCCAGCGGGTCCGCGACGAGGCCCACCGTTTCGCGATCACCTATCAGCGCAGCAAACGCGCCAAGCGCTTCCGGGCGAGCCCCCTGGACGACGTGCCCGGCCTGGGGGAGACCCGCAAGCAGGCGCTGATCAAGCACTTCGGTTCGGTGAAGAAGCTCCGGTCGGCGACGATCGACCAGATCTGCGAGGTACCCGGCATAGGCCGCAAGACGGCCGAGACGGTCGCCGTGGCCCTCGCCGGGGCGACCCCGGCCGCGCCCGCCGTGAACACGGCGACCGGAGAGATCATGGAAGACGACGACGGGGCACCCGGGACGACGGAGGATGCCCCGGGGGAGCCCGTACCCGCGGGCACCCCGGACGAACGACGGGGGCAGGAGAGATGACCGAGCACGACACACAGCACGCCACGGGACGAGAACAGACCCAGGCCACGGCCGGTGAGGAAGCGGGCCCGCAGACGGCCCGGCCCGACGGACGCCAGGACGACGGAGCACAGGTGAGTACGGGCAAGGAAACAGCCGGGGCGCAGGAGGCGGCCATCCCCGAGCTGGTGATCATCTCCGGCATGTCCGGGGCCGGCCGCTCGACGGCCGCCAAGTGTCTGGAGGACCTGGGCTGGTTCGTCGTCGACAACCTGCCGCCCGCGCTGATCCCCACCATGGTGGAGCTGGGCGCCCGCTCGCAGGGCAACGTGGCGCGGATCGCCGTGGTCGTGGACGTCCGCGGCCGGCGCTTCTTCGACAACCTGCGCGAGTCCCTCGCCGACCTCGACGCCCGCGGCGTCACCCGGCGGATCGTCTTCCTGGAGTCCTCCGAAGAGGCACTGGTGCGCCGCTTCGAGTCGGTGCGCCGCCCGCACCCCCTCCAGGGCGACGGCCGCATCGTCGACGGCATCGCCGCCGAGCGGCAGCTGCTGCGCGAGCTGCGCGGCGATGCCGACCTGGTGATCGACACCTCCAGCCTCAACGTGCACGAGCTGCGCGCCAAGATGGACGCCCAGTTCGCCGGCGAGGAGGAGCCCGAGCTGCGGGCCACCGTCATGTCGTTCGGCTTCAAGTACGGCCTGCCGGTCGACGCCGACCTGGTCGTGGACATGCGCTTCCTGCCCAACCCGCACTGGGTCCCGGAGCTGCGCCCGTTCACCGGCCTGAACGAGGAGGTGTCGTCGTACGTCCTCAACCAGCCAGGGGCCAAGGAGTTCCTCGACCGCTATGCCGAGCTGCTCCAGCTGATCGCCGCGGGCTACCGTCGTGAGGGCAAGCGCTATGTGACCGTCGCCGTCGGCTGCACCGGCGGCAAGCACCGGTCCGTGGCCATGTCGGAGAAGCTCGCCGCCCGGCTCGCCGCCGAGGGCGTGGAGACGGTGGTCGTCCACCGGGACATGGGACGGGAATGACAGGACGTACTCCGCGGCTGAGCAGGCTGCGCCGGGTGGTGCCCGAGGGGCGCGGCGGCAGGCCCGCCGACGCCCGCGCCGCCCGGCCCGAACAGGCGCGCGGCGGCAAGCCGCGCCGCCGGGGCGCCCAGCCCAAGGTCGTCGCCCTCGGCGGCGGCATGGGCCTGTCCGCCTCGCTCGCCGCACTGCGCCGGATCACCGGCGACCTCACCGCCGTCGTCACCGTGGCCGACGACGGCGGCTCCAGCGGGCGGCTCCGCGACGAGCTGGGCGTCCTGCCGCCCGGCGACCTGCGCAAGGCGCTGGCCGCCCTGTGCGGCGACGACGACTGGGGCCAGACCTGGGCCCGCGTCATCCAGCACCGCTTCCAGTCCCAGGGCGACCTGCACGAACACGCGGTCGGCAATCTGCTGATCGTCGCCCTGTGGGAGCAGCTCGGCGACCACGTCCAGGCTCTCGACCTGGTCGGCAAGCTGCTCGGCGCGCACGGGCGCGTGCTGCCCATGTCCGCCGTACCGCTGGAGCTCCAGGCCCTGGTCAGGGGCCACGACCCGGAGCGGCCGGAGGAGGTCGACACCGTACGGGGACAGGCCACCGTCGCCCTCACCCCGGGCGAGGTGCAGTCCGTGCACCTGGTGCCGAACGACCCGCCCGCCGTCCCCGAGGCGGTCGAAGCCGTCCTGGACGCGGACTGGGTGGTGCTCGGCCCCGGCTCCTGGTTCTCCTCGGTCATTCCGCACCTGCTCGTCCCCGATCTGCTGGACGCGCTGGTCGAGACGAAGGCGCGCCGGGTGCTCTCCTTGAACCTCGCCCCGCAGCCCGGAGAAACCGAGGGCTTCTCCCCGCAGCGTCATTTGGAGGTTTTGGGACGACACGCCCCTAAACTCGCCCTGGACGTGGTGCTGGCCGACGAGGCCGCCGTGCCCGACCGTGACTCGCTCGCCGACGCCGCGAAACGGTTCGGCGCCGCGGTCGAACTCGCTCCGGTCGCCCGGACCGACGGGACCCCGAGGCACGACCCGGAGCTGCTGGCCGCCGCGTACGACCGTATTTTTCGGATGCATGGAAGGATCGGCCCATGGCGATGACGGCAGCGGTGAAGGATGAGATCTCCCGGCTTCCCGTCACCCGGACCTGCTGCAGAAAGGCGGAGGTCTCCGCCGTTCTGCGGTTCGCCGGCGGCCTTCACCTGGTGAGCGGGCGCATCGTGATCGAGGCGGAGCTGGACACCGCGATGGCGGCCCGGCGGCTCAAGCGGGACATCCTGGAGATCTTCGGGCACAGCTCCGAGCTGATCGTGATGGCGCCGGGCGGTCTGCGCCGCGGCTCGCGTTACGTCGTACGGGTGGTCGCGGGCGGTGACCAGCTGGCCCGGCAGACCGGCCTGGTGGACGGACGGGGCCGGCCGATCCGCGGCCTGCCGCCGCAGGTGGTCTCGGGGGCCACCTGTGACGCCGAGGCCGCCTGGCGCGGGGCCTTTCTGGCGCACGGCTCGCTCACCGAGCCCGGCCGTTCCTCCTCCCTCGAGGTGACCTGCCCGGGCCCCGAGGCCGCGCTCGCCCTGGTCGGCGCCGCCCGCCGGCTGTCGATCGCCGCCAAGGCCCGTGAGGTGCGTGGCGTGGACCGGGTCGTCGTCCGTGACGGCGACGCGATCGGCGCGCTGCTCACCCGGCTCGGCGCCCACGAGTCGGTGCTGGCCTGGGAGGAGCGGCGGATGCGCCGCGAGGTGCGGGCCACCGCCAACCGCCTCGCCAACTTCGACGACGCCAACCTGCGCCGCTCGGCGCGCGCGGCCGTCGCGGCCGGTGCCCGGGTCCAGCGGGCCCTGGAGATCCTCGCCGACGACGTGCCCGAGCACCTCGCCGCGGCCGGCCGGCTGCGCATGGAGCACAAGCAGGCCTCGCTGGAGGAGCTCGGCGCTCTCGCCGACCCGCCGCTGACCAAGGACGCCGTCGCCGGCCGCATCCGCCGCCTGCTGGCCATGGCCGACAAGCGGGCCTCGGACCTCGGCATCCCGGGCACGGAGGCCAACCTCGGCGAGGAGCTCGCCGACAACCTCGTCGGCTGACCTCGGCCGGACCGCCGGCTTCCGCACCGCACCGGCCGCCCGCGCACGCACGGGCTCCCGCACACGGACCGTCAGACAGCCGGTGCCGGCATCCACTTGGGTGACCGGCACCGGCTTCGGCGTGTCTTTACCGCGCTCTTGACTCGATCTTGAGGTGTCATGAGCCTGGCATCTGTTCGCTGCTGTGGCGGACCCACGCTAGGGGGGTTCATGAGACGAAGAGCGAGATCGATCCTCGCTGTCGGCGCGCTCCTGATCGGCGGAGTGAGCTTCGCACCCATCGCCCAGGCACGACCCGCGGATCCGGGGACCCCGGAAGCGGACGAAGTGAAGGTCTTCCGCGCCGACGTCACCCAGGAGCAGGTGCCCCTGCTGCTGGCCGTCGGCCAGGACGGCCACGAACTCGGCGAGCAGGTTCCCGACAAGGGAACGGCCACCGTGGAGGTCTACCTCACCGACCGGCAGGCCGAAACGCTGGAGAAGAAGGGCGTCGACCTCACCGAGCACACCCTCTCCGCCCGCACCGCGGAACGCGTCGAGGCCGCGGCCGACGGCGTCTTCCGGCCCTACAGCGGCAGCGGCGGCCTCGAGGAGGAGATCCTCCGCACCGCCCAGCAGAACCCCGGCCTCACCAAGGTCGTCTCCATCGGCAAGACGGTCAGGGGCCAGGACATCCTGGCGCTCAAGCTCACCAAGAACGCCAAGAAGTCGAAGGACGGCTCCAAGCCCTCCGTCCTCTACATGTCCAACCAGCACGCGCGCGAGTGGATCACCCCGGAGATGACCCGGCGGCTGATGCACCACTATCTGGACAACTACGCGAAGGACCGGCGGATCAAGAAGATCGTCGACTCCACCGAACTGTGGTTCGTCCTGTCGGCCAACCCCGACGGCTACGACTACACGTTCCAGGACCCCGCCAACCGCCTGTGGCGCAAGAACCTGCGCGACGTCAACGGCGACGGCGTCATCAGCACCGGCGACGGCGTCGACCTCAACCGCAACTTCGCCTACAAGTGGGGCTACGACGACGAGGGCTCGTCCCCCAACCCCACCAGCCAGACCTACCGCGGCGCCAGCCCGGGCTCCGAGCCCGAGACCAAGGCGATCGACGCCTTCCAGAAGCGCATCGGCTTCACCTACGGCATCAACTACCACTCCGCCGCCGAACTCCTCCTCTACGGCGTCGGCTGGCAGGTGGCCACGAACACCCCTGACGACGTCCTCTACAAGGCCCTCGCCGGCACCCCGGACAACTCCGCGATCCCCGGCTACCACCCACAGGTCTCCTCGGAGCTGTACACCACCAACGGCGAGGCGGACGGCCACGCGGCCAACGTCAACGGCATGGCGATGTTCACCCCGGAGATGTCGACCTGCCAGACCGTGTCCGCCGTGGACCCGGACGACGAGTGGAACGCGGGCGACTGCCAGTCGGGCTTCAACTTCCCGGACGACGAGAAACTGATCCAGCAGGAGTTCGCCAAGAACATCCCGTTTGCGCTCTCCGTCGCCGAGACCGCCGCCCATCCCGACCGGCCGTCCTCCGCGGTCGGCCTGGAGGCCGCCGACTTCACCCCGGCCCCCTTCACCACGTCGTACTCGCGCGGCGCCGACCAGGAGGTCTCGGTCGTCGTCCGCAAGGCGGTGCGGGACAAGGAGCTGAAGTACCGCGTCAACGGCGGCCGCACCCACGACATGGCGCTCAGGCCGTGGCAGGGCGGCGAGACGTACGGCGGTGAGGACAACCTCTACTTCGACGAGTACCGGGCCAAGGTCAAGGACGGTTCTCCGGGCGACAAGGTCGAGGTCTGGTTCACCGGCGAGACGCGTCAGGGCAAGAAGGTCTCCAGCGAGCATTTCACGTACACGATCGCCGAACGGCCCCGCGCGGACGTCCTCGTCGTCGCCGAGGAGGGCGCGAAGGCCACGCAGACGCGGACGTACGTGGACGCGCTCGAGGCGAGCGGCCGGCGGGCCGCCGTGTGGGACGTCGCCACCCAGGGCGCTCCCGACGCGCTCGGCGTCCTCGGCCACTTCGACACCGTCGTCCACTACACCGGCGCGGCGACCCCGGGCAACGCCACCCAGCTCCAGCTGCGCGCCTTCCTCAACGAGGGCGGCCGGCTGATCGAGGCCGGCGAGCAGGCGGGCGGCAGCGTCGACCTCGGCGACGGCACCCCGTCCGACGACTTCAGCCAGTACTACCTGGGCGCCTACACCCGCACGTCCACCTCCGGCGCCACCGGGTTCACCGGCTCCGGCAAGCTCGCCGGAACCGCCGGCGCGCTCGGCGGCGCCCCGGGCAACCCGCTGGACACCGCCGGGACCTACAGCGTGACCTCCGACGAGCTGGACCCCGCGGCCTACCCGCAGTTCGCGAGCGCGGGCGCCGGCGAGTTCGCCGGCACGGTGAACCCGTACGGGCCCTACGCGGGCGACTGGATGGTGGCAGCCGTCCACACCGACGACGCCTACAAGCGCCTCACCCGCACCGTCGACCTCACCGGTGTCACCGCCTCCGACCGGCCCACGCTGCGCACCCAGCTGCTGTGGGACACCGAGCGCGGTTACGACCACGCCCTGGTCGAGGCCCACGTCACCGGCGCCGACGAGTGGACCACGCTCCCGGAGAACGGCGGCGCCACCGGCACCGCCGTGCCCGCCGAGTGCGCGGCCGGCTTCTACGTGGGCGAGCACCCCTGGCTGGAGCACTACCTGACCCTGTCCGACGACGGCTGCGCCGCCACCGGCACGACCGGGCAGTGGAACAGCCTCACCGGCTCCTCCGGCGGCTGGAAGCAGGTCGAGTTCGACCTGAGCGCCTACGCCGGGAAGTCCGTCGAGGTGTCGATCAGCTACGTCACCGACCCCGGCAGCGGCGGACGCGGCGTCCTCGCCGACGAGGCCTCGCTGGTCACCGGCGGCACGGCGACCGGGACCGAGGGCTTCGAGACCTCCCTCGGCGCCTGGCGGGTTGCCGGGCCGCCCGCGGGCAGCCCCGCCGTACTGAAGGACTGGGCCCGCACCGGCACCCTGTTCCAGACCTACGGCGCGGTCACCACGGACGACACCGTGCTGCTGGGCTTCGGTCTGGAGCACCTCACCGCGCCGGCCGACCGGGCCGCGCTCCTGCGGCGGGCCCTGGGGGCCCTGGACGAGTGACATCGCGGTCCCTGGGAACTGACACCGTGTAGCGAAATCGGGTGATCGGTCCCCGGGACCCGGGCGGTCCGTACCCCTACTGGCGGGTACGGACCGTCGTGCCGGGTATGGGGCGTCTCGATGTCACCCCGGCCGCCTCGGAGAGGTAGGGTCGGAGGTGGTCGGGGACATCCCAAATACAGCTCGCCGGCACATCGGGCCGGCGTACCAACGAGGAGATCGGTTCGTGACGATCCGCGTAGGCATCAACGGCTTTGGCCGCATCGGTCGTAACTACTTCCGCGCGCTGCTGGAGCAGGGTGCAGACATCGAGATCGTGGCTGTCAACGACCTGGGTGACACCGCGACCACCGCCCACCTGCTGAAGTACGACACCATCCTCGGGCGCCTCCCGTACGAGGTCTCGCACACCGAGGACACCATCACCGTCGGCGACAAGACCATCAAGGTCCTCGCCGAGCGCAACCCCGCCGACATCCCGTGGGGCGAGCTGGGCGTCGACATCGTCATCGAGTCGACCGGCATCTTCACGAAGAAGGCCGACGCCGAGAAGCACCTCGCGGGCGGCGCGAAGAAGGTCCTCATCTCGGCCCCGGCCAAGGACGAGGACGTCACCATCGTGATGGGCGTCAACCAGGACACGTACGACCCGGCGAAGCACAACGTCATCTCCAACGCCTCCTGCACCACCAACTGCGTGGCGCCGATGGCCAAGGTCCTCGACGAGAACTTCGGCATCGTCAAGGGCCTGATGACGACGGTCCACGCGTACACGAACGACCAGCGCATCCTGGACTTCCCGCACAAGGACCTGCGCCGCGCCCGTGCCGCCGCGGAGAACATCATCCCGACCACCACGGGTGCCGCCAAGGCCACCGCGCTGGTCCTCCCGCAGCTCAAGGGCAAGCTGGACGGCATCGCGATGCGCGTCCCGGTCCCCACCGGCTCGGTCACCGACCTCGTCCTGGAGCTCTCCCGCGAGGTCACCAAGGAAGAGATCAACGCCGCCTTCCAGAAGGCCGCCGAGGGCGAGCTGAAGGGCATCATCGAGTACACCGAGGACCCGATCGTCTCCTCGGACATCGTCAACGCCCCGGCGTCCTGCACCTTCGACTCGTCCCTGACCATGGTCCAGGACGGCAAGAACGTGAAGGTCATCGGCTGGTACGACAACGAGTGGGGCTACTCCAACCGTCTCGTCGACCTCACGGTCTTCGTCGGCAACCAGCTCTGATCGACTCAGACTCAGCAGGCACCTCGAATGCGGTAGCAGGGCTCGGGCAGCGCAAGGTCGCGCTGCCCGGGCCCTGCGTCGCGTCCGCAGCGACCAGCCCTCGTAGGATCACGAGCGAGCACGAGAACCCAGGAGCCCTCTGCATGAAGACGATCGACGAACTGCTCTCCGAAGGCGTCGCGGGCAAGCGCGTCTTCGTCCGCGCCGACCTCAACGTGCCGCTGGACGGCACCACCATCACCGACGACGGCCGCATCCGCGCCGTGCTGCCCACCGTCAAGGCCCTGGCGCAGGCGGGCGCGCGCGTGATCGTCGCCTCGCACCTGGGCCGGCCCAAGGGCGCCCCGGACCCGGCCTTCTCCCTCGCCCCGGCCGCCGCCCGTCTCGGTGAACTGCTCGGCGCCGACGTCGCCTTCGCCGAGGACACGGTCGGCGAGTCCGCCGAGTCCACGGTGGCCGGCCTCGCCGACGGCCAGGTGGCCGTCATCGAGAACCTGCGCTTCAACGCCGGCGAGACCAGCAAGGACGACGCCGAGCGCGCCGCCTTCGCCGACCGGCTGGCCGGCCTCGCGGACGTCTACGTCGGCGACGGCTTCGGCGCCGTGCACCGCAAGCACGCCTCGGTCTTCGACCTGCCCAAGCGGCTGCCGCACTACGCCGGCTACCTCATCGCCACCGAGGTCGGCGTCCTGAAGAAGCTCACCGATGACGTCCAGCGCCCCTACGTCGTCGCGCTCGGCGGCGCCAAGGTCTCCGACAAGCTCGCCGTCATCGACCAGCTGCTCGGCAAGGCCGACCGGCTCCTCATCGGCGGCGGCATGGCGTACACCTTCCTCAAGGCCCAGGGCCACGAGGTCGGCATCTCGCTCCTCCAGGAGGACCAGATCCCGGCCGTCAAGGAGTACATCGAGCGCGCGGAGAAGAACGGCGTCGAGCTGGTCCTCCCCGTCGACGTACTGGTCTCGCGGGAGTTCCCGGACCTGAAGACCAAGGCCCCGGCCAACCCCACCACCGTCGCCGCGGACGCCATCCCGGCCGACCAGGAGGGTCTGGACATCGGTCCCGAGACCCGCAAGCTCTACGCCTCGAAGCTCGCCGACGCGGCCACCGTCTTCTGGAACGGCCCCATGGGCGTCTTCGAGCACCCCGACTACGCCGAGGGCACCAAGGCGGTCGCCCAGGCCCTCGTCGACGCTCCGGGCTTCACCGTGGTCGGCGGCGGCGACTCCGCCGCGGCCGTGCGTACGCTCGGCTTCGACGAAAAGGCATTCGGCCACATCTCTACCGGCGGCGGCGCCTCCCTCGAATACCTCGAGGGCAAGACGCTCCCCGGCCTCGCCGCACTGGAGGACTGACCTCAATGACCACCCGCACGCCGCTGATGGCGGGCAACTGGAAGATGAACCTCAACCACCTCGAGGCCATCGCCCACGTCCAGAAGCTCGCCTTCGCCCTCGCGGACAAGGACTACGACGCCGTCGAGGTCGCCGTCCTGGTTCCCTTCACCGACCTGCGCTCGGTGCAGACCCTGGTCGAGCACGACAAGCTCAAGATCAAGTACGGCGCCCAGGACGTCTCTGCCCACGACGGCGGCGCCTACACCGGCGAGATCTCCGGCCCGATGCTGGCCAAGCTGCGCTGCACCTACGTCGCCATCGGTCACTCCGAGCGCCGGCAGTACCACGCTGAGTCGGACGAGCTGGTCAACGCCAAGGTCAAGGCCGCCTACAAGCACGGTCTGACCCCGATCCTGTGCGTCGGCGAGGAGCTGGACGTCCGCGAGGCGGGCAACCACGTCGCCCACACCCTCGCCCAGGTCGAGGGCGGTCTGAAGGACCTCACCGCCGAGCAGGCCGAGACCATCGTGATCGCCTACGAGCCCGTGTGGGCCATCGGCACCGGCAAGGTCTGCGGCGCCGAGGACGCCCAGGAGGTCTGCGCGGCCATCCGCGGCAAGGTCGCCGAGCTGTACTCGCAGGAGCTGGCCGACAAGGTCCGCATCCAGTACGGCGGCTCGGTCAAGTCCGGGAACGTGGCCGAGATCATGGCGCAGCCCGACATCGACGGTGCCCTGGTCGGCGGCGCCTCGCTCGACTCCGACGAGTTCGTCAAGATCGTGCGCTTCCGCGACCAGTAGGCCTGCCGGTGAGTAGGCGGTAGCGACGATACGTCGTACCCTTGCGGGGGCATGGTGGCCTGTGGTCACCGTGTCCCCGTCGTCCGTCAGAATCCGAGGAAGTTGGTCCAGCCGTGGTTTTGGGGTTCTCGATCGCCCTGATCGTCTTCAGCCTGCTGCTGATGCTGCTGGTGCTGATGCACAAGGGAAAGGGCGGCGGCCTCTCCGACATGTTCGGTGGCGGCATGCAGTCGTCCGTCGGCGGCTCCTCGGTCGCCGAGCGCAACCTCGACCGGATCACCGTGGTGGTCGGTCTGCTGTGGTTCGCGTGCATCATGGTGCTCGGCCTGCTGATGAAGGCGAACAACTGACCCGGCACGCACTGCGTACGTATGGCCCCATGTCCGGTACGCGCCCCGTGGCGCGGCCTATCATGGGGCTTGCGTCTGAGTGCGGGAGCTTGTAACTCCAACCACTGGACGCGCGTTGGGCCTTACGTAGACTGAGGCGCTCGCAGCGAAGCGAAACGCCGACTCGCTTTGCGGCACCATCACGCAGGGAGTTACGACCGTGGCAAGTGGCAACGCGATCCGGGGAAGCCGGGTCGGGGCGGGGCCGATGGGCGAGGCCGAGCGCGGCGAGTCCGCGCCGCGTCTGCGCATCTCCTTCTGGTGCTCCAACGGACACGAGACGCAGCCGAGCTTCGCGAGCGACGCACAGGTCCCCGAGACCTGGGACTGCCCGCGCTGCGGCTTCCCCGCCGGACAGGACCGGGACAACCCGCCGGACCCCCCGCGCACCGAGCCCTACAAGACGCACCTGGCGTACGTGCGCGAACGCCGCAGCGACGCGGACGGCGAGGCGATCCTCGCCGAGGCGCTCGCCAAGCTGCGGGGCGAGATCTAGCCCACGGGAACCGGTCCGGCGGTTCGCCGTCAGCCGCCTTCCGACCCCTTGGGGCCTCTCCTTCGGGCTTCTTCACCTTCGGTCTTCCTCCTCTTCGGCCTTCCTCACCGCTGATCAATTAGGTTGGGAACAGCCGGGACAGCTGGGACACCAAGGAAGAAGGCTGAAGTCCGACATGAACGCAGACGGCCGTACCAGGATCAACCGGACGCCCGAATGGACCGCGCTGGCGGCGCACCGCGAGGAGCTCGGCGAGGTGCGGCTGCGCGACCTGTTCGACGCCGACCCCGGACGCGGCACCGGATACGTCCTGCGGGTCGGTGACCTGTACGTCGACTACTCCAAGCACCTGGTCACCGACGACACCCTGCGGCTGCTGCGCGAACTGGCCGCCGCCGCCGACGTGTTCGGGCTGCGCGACGCCATGTTCCGCGGCGAGCGGATCAACATCACCGAGGACCGCGCCGTGCTGCACACCGCGCTGCGCGCCCCGCGGGACGCGGTGATCGAGTCCGACGGTGAGAACGTCGTCCCCGCCGTGCACGCCGTGCTCGACAAGATGGCGGCCTTCGCCGAGCGGATCCGTTCCGGCGAGTGGAAGGGCCACACCGGCAAGCGCATCCGCAACGTCGTCAACGTCGGCATCGGCGGCTCCGACCTCGGCCCCGCGATGGCCTACGAGGCACTGCACGCCTTCACCGACCGCGAGCTCACGGTGCGCTTCGTCTCCAACGTCGACGGCTCCGACCTGCACGAGGCCACCCGGGACCTGGACCCGGCCGAGACGCTGTTCATCATCGCCTCCAAGACGTTCACCACCATCGAGACGGTCACCAACGCCACCTCGGCCCGGAGCTGGCTGCTGGACGCGCTCGGTGACAAGGAGGCCGTCGCCCGGCACTTCGTCGCCCTGTCGACCAACGCCGGGAAGGTCGCCGAGTTCGGCATCGACACGGCCAACATGTTCGAGTTCTGGGACTGGGTCGGCGGACGCTACTCGTACGACTCGGCGATCGGCCTGTCCCTGATGATCGCCATCGGCCCGGACCGCTTCCGGGAGATGCTCGACGGCTTCCACCTGGTCGACGAGCACTTCCGCACCGCTCCCGCCGAGTCCAACGTCCCCCTGCTGATGGGCCTGTTGGGCATCTGGTACGGCAACTTCCACGACGCGCAGTCGCACGCGGTGCTGCCGTACTCGCACTACCTGTCGAAGTTCACCGCCTACCTGCAGCAGCTCGACATGGAGTCCAACGGCAAGTCGACGGACCGCGAGGGCCGCCCGGTGGACTGGCAGACCGGGCCGGTGGTGTGGGGCACGCCCGGCACCAACGGACAGCACGCCTACTACCAGCTGATCCACCAGGGCACCGAGCTGATCCCGGCGGACTTCATCGGCTTCGCCCGGCCGGTGGCGGAGCTGAGCGACGAGCTCAAGGACCAGCACGACCTGCTGATGGCCAACTTCTTCGCCCAGACCCAGGCACTGGCCTTCGGCAAGACGCCGGACGAGGTGCGGGGCGAGGGCGTACCGGAGGAGCTGGTCCCGCACAGGACGTTCCGCGGCGACCACCCGACGACGACGATCCTCGCCCGCGAGCTGACCCCGTCGGTGCTCGGCCAGCTCGTCGCCCTCTACGAGCACAAGGTGTTCGTGCAGGGCGCGGTGTGGAACATCGACTCCTTCGACCAGTGGGGCGTCGAGCTCGGCAAGGTCCTCGCCAAGCGCCTCGCCCCCGCCCTCACCGACGGCGCCGAGGTCCCCGGCCTGGACGCCTCCACGAAGGCGCTGGTCGGCGCCTATCGGGAGCTGCGCGGCCGGCAGTGAGCCCGCGGCACAGCAAGGCGGACGGCGGCACACCGTCCGCCTGCCGTAGAATCCCCCGGCGATCATCACAGCGAGCGCTCGGGGGAGCAAGGTGGCACGTACGCACGGAGGTTGGACCGGCGGCAGACTGACGGCCCGGTCCCTCCTCAATCCGAAGCAGGCGGCGACCGCGGTGTTCCACCCCGCGTGGATCCCGCCGTCGGCCGATCCGTCGATCGAGCAGCTCAAACGGTTCCGGGTCATCGCGGGCGCGGTCGCCTCGCTCGGCGTCTACACCCTCTTCGAGGGCGGCTTCGACGTCACCCAGCTGCTGGAGAACGCGCTGACGGCCTCCCTCGTCCTGCTGTTCATCACCCCGATGGCGGTCGGCGCGATGCTCTTCGTCTGGCGGCGCACCGGCACCGTGGGGCAGTTGCGGGGGTCGCTGTTCAACGCGCTCAAGCTGCTGCTGCTGTTCGTCGGCTGTGTCGCCGCGTTGGTCGTGCTCGTCACCACGATCAACGCCACGGGCAATCCGCTGGTGATCATCGTCGGTGGCATGACGATGCTCTGGATGCTCGGCTTCGTGGTCTGGGGGGCCGTCAGGGTCTCCGGGAACTTCTTCGGCACCGCCGCGGTCCACCGCTGCCTCCCGGCGCTGCTGGCCACCGTGACGAGCTGGCTGATGGCCATCCCGGACCTCGTCACCGGCGACCTGCACGGGCTCAGTCTCACCCTGGGCGTCGTCTTCATCCTGGGCGCGCCCGTGACGGTCACCGCGATCGCACTGCTGGAGATGAGCCGGCTCAAGCGGCGCTACGGGATCCGGCTGAAGGCCCACCCGGCGACCCTCCCGCCGATCCCCGGGCACCTCCCGCCGACCGGGCTGCCGCATGTGCCGCCGCAGGGCAACCCCTTCGGGCACCCGTATCCGCCGGCGGGCACCGGCCACCCCTACGCCCCCGGACCGGGGAACCCGTACGCGCCGCCGCAGCCGCCGTACGCACCGCGCAACCCCTACTCCCCGGGGCCGAACGGATCCTGACGCCGCGTCCGCACCGAGAACGCCGGGTCCCCCCTTCAACAGGGGGAACCCGGCGTTCTCGGTGCGGGGGCGGTTACGCCGAGGCCGGCGGGTACATCGTCCGCGGCAACTGGGAGGCCGCCGCCGAGTCCAGCAGCCACAGGGTGCGGGCGCGGCCCCGCGCCCCGGCCGCCGGGGCCTGGATCTCGCCGGCACCCGACAGGGCCATCGCCACCGCGTTCGCCTTGTCCTCGCCCGCCGCGAGCAGCCACACCTCACGGGCCGTGCGGATCGCGGGCAGGGTCAGGGAGACGCGGGTGGGCGGCGGCTTCGGGGAGCCGTGGACGCCGATCACCATGCGCTCCGTCTCCCGCACGCCCGGATGCTCCGGGAACAGCGAGGCCACGTGCGTGTCCGGGCCGACGCCGAGCAGCAGGACGTCGAAGGACGGGACCGTCGCGTGGTTCTCCGGCGCCGCGGCCTTCGCCAGCTCCTCCGCGTACGCCGCCGCCGCGGCCTCCACGTCGGAGCCGTACGGGCCGTCCGAGGCGGGCATCGCGTGCACCCGCTCCGGGTCCAGCGGCACCACGTCCAGCAGGGCCTCGCGGGCCTGCGTGACGTTGCGCTCCGGGTCGCCCTCCGGCAGGAAGCGCTCGTCGCCCCACCACAGGTCGAGGCGCGACCAGTCGACCGCGTCCCGGGCCGGGGACGCCGCCAGCGCGGCCAGCAGGCCGTTGCCGTTGCGGCCGCCGGTCAGGACCACGGACGCCGAGCCCCGGGAGGACTGGGCGTCCACGATCTTGGTGATCAGCCGGGCCGCCGCGGCCTCGGCCATCAGCTCCTTGTCCCGGTGCACGACCAGCTGGGGAGTGTCACTCACTTCGCCGCCGCCTTCCGCACCGGTGCCTTCTTCCGCGCCGCGTCCTTCGCGGGTGCTTTCGCAGCCGTCTCGACGGGTGCGGGGACCGCGACGGGTCCTTCGCCGGTCTCTCCTGCTGCGGGACGGGCCGTCGCGTTCAGCCGGTCCACCCCGAAGCGCAGCGCCGAGGCGTACGTGTCGTCCGGGTCGAGGCGCCGCAGCTCCTCCGCGATCAGCTCGGCGGTCTCGCGGCGCTTGAGCGCCACCGCACGCGCGGGCTGCCCCTGAATGGACAGGGTCGCCAGCGAGCCGTCGGCCCGGTCCAGGACGACCGGACCGCAGTCCGTGTCCATGCGGACCGCGGTCAGGCCCGGACCGCTGGACGCGGTGCGCTGCACCGGCACGTCCAGCCGGTCCGCGAGCCACATCGCCAGCAGCTCGCAGCTCGGGTTGTACTCCTCGCCCTCCACCTCGACGCTCTGCACCCGGCAGTCGACCTGGTCCAGGGCCGCCGCGAGCATCGACCGCCAGGGGGTGATGCGGGTCCAGGACAGGTCGGTGTCGCCCGGTGTGTAGGCGTCGGCGCGGGCCGCCAGCTCCCGTACCGGCTCCTCGCAGGCGTAGGTGTCGGTGACCCGGCGCTGGGCCAGCGCGCCCAGCGGGTCGCCGGCCGGATCCAGCGGCGCGTTCACCGGCCACCACACCACGACCGGCGCGTCCGGCAGCAGCAGCGGCAGGACGACCGACTGGGCGTGGTCGACGACGTCGCCGTACAGCCGCAGCACCACCGTCTCGCCGGTGCCCGCGTCGGCGCCGAGGCGGACCTCGGCGTCCAGCCGCGACCGGGTGCGGTCCCGGGGCGAACGCGAGACGCGCTTGATGACGACGAGCGTGCGCGAGGGGTGCTCGTGCGCGGCGTCGCTCGCGGCCTTCAGCGCGTCGTAGGCGTTCTCCTCGTCGGTGACGATGACCAGCGTGAGCACCATGCCGACGGCCGGTGTGCCGATCGCCCGGCGGCCCAGCACCAACGCCTTGTTGATCTTGCTGGACGTGGTGTCCGTGAGGTCTGTCTTCATGGCCGGCGCCAGCTCCGTCCGTCTCGCTCGAGCATCTCGTCCGCCTCGACGGGCCCCCACGTACCGGACGGGTACTGCGCGGGCGTGCCGTGCTTGTCCCAGTACTCCTCGATCGGGTCGAGGATCTTCCAGGACAGCTCGACCTCCTCGGTGCGCGGGAAGAGGTTCGCGTCGCCGAGCAGCACGTCCAGGATCAGCCGCTCGTACGCCTCCGGGCTCGACTCCGTGAAGGACTCGCCGTACGCGAAGTCCATGGACACGTCCCGGATCTCCATCGACGTGCCCGGCACCTTGGAGCCGAAGCGGACGGTGACGCCCTCGTCGGGCTGGACGCGGATGACGATCGCGTTCTGGCCCAGCTCCTCGGTGGCCGTCGTGTCGAAGGGGGAGTGCGGTGCCCGCTGGAAGACCACCGCGATCTCGGTGACCCGGCGGCCCAGGCGCTTGCCGGTGCGCAGGTAGAAGGGGACGCCCGCCCAGCGGCGGTTGTCGATCCCGACCTTGATCGCGGCGTAGGTGTCGGTCTTCGACTTGGGGTCGATGCCCTCTTCCTGCAGATAGCCGACGGCCTTCGCGCCGCCCTGCCACCCGGCCGCGTACTGCCCGCGCACGGTGTCCCGGCCCAGGTCCTTGGGGAGGCGGACCGCCCCGAGCACCTTGGTCTTCTCCGCCGCCAGCGCGTCCGCGTCGAAGGAGGCGGGCTCCTCCATCGCGGTCAGGGCGAGCAGTTGGAGCAGGTGGTTCTGGATGACGTCGCGGGCGGCGCCGATGCCGTCGTAGTAACCGGCCCGGCCGCCGATGCCGATGTCCTCGGCCATGGTGATCTGCACGTGG
Source organism: Streptomyces flaveolus (assembly GCF_014648815.1). Taxonomy (GTDB): domain Bacteria; phylum Actinomycetota; class Actinomycetes; order Streptomycetales; family Streptomycetaceae; genus Streptomyces; species Streptomyces flaveolus. Next base: position 696,806 of record NZ_BMRV01000001.1, read on the forward strand.
TCCACGTAGGACCGGTTCCAGATCGGCTCGAACATCGTGTTGGCGAAGCGCAGCGCCAGGATGTTCTGGACGGTCTCCTTGCCCAGGTAGTGGTCGATGCGGAAGACCTGGTCGGAACCGAAGACCTCGTGGACGATCGCGTTGAGCTCCTCGGCCGACTTCAGGTCGTGGCCGAACGGCTTCTCGATCACCGCGCGGCGCCAGGAGCCGCCCGTCTGGTCGGCGAGGCCGTGCTTCTTCAGCTGCTGGATGACCACCGGGAAGGACTTCGGCGGCACCGACAGGTAGAAGGCGAAGTTGCCGCCCGTGCCCTGTGCCTTGTCCAGTTCCTCGATGGTGCCACGCAGCCGCTCGAACGCCTCGTCGTCGTCGAAGGTGCCCTGGACGAAGCGCATCCCCTGGATGAGCTGCTGCCAGACCTCCTCGCGGAAGGGCGTACGGGAGTGTTCCTTGACGGCGTCGTGCACGACCTGGGCGAAGTCCTCGTGCTCCCAGTCGCGGCGGGCGAAGCCGATGAGCGAGAAGCCCGGCGGCAGCAGACCCCGGTTGGCGAGGTCGTACACGGCGGGCATGAGCTTCTTGCGGGACAGATCACCGGTGACGCCGAAAATGACCAGACCCGACGGCCCCGCGATACGCGGGAGCCGTCGGTCTGCGGGGTCACGCAGCGGGTTGCTGCTTGACAATTTTTAGCCCTCCGAGGGAGCGAGGCGCTTGAGCTCTGCCTCCGTCGACTTCAGCAGGTCGTTCCAGGCGTCCTCGAACTTGTCGACGCCCTCCTTCTCCAGGAGCTGGACCACCTCGTCGTAGGAGATCCCGAGCTTCTCGACGGCGTCGAGGTCGGCGCGGGCCTGCTCGTAGGTGCCGGCGACGGTGTTGCCGGTGATCTCGCCGTGGTCCTCGGTGGCGAACAGCGTCGCCTCCGGCATGGTGTTCACCGTGTTGGGTGCGACCAGGTCGGTGACGTACATGGTGTCGCTGTACGCCTTGTCCTTCACGCCGGTCGACGCCCACAGCGGGCGCTGCTTGTTGGCGCCGGCCTTCTCCAGGGCGTTCCAGCGGTCGGAGGAGAAGATCTCCTCGTACGCCTGGTAGGCGAGGCGGGCGTTGGCGACGGCGGCCTTGCCGCGCAGCGCCTTGGCCTCGTCGGTGCCGAGGGCGTCGATCCGCTTGTCGATCTCGGTGTCCACGCGGGACACGAAGAAGGACGCCACGGAGTGGATCTGCGACAGGTCCAGGCCGCGCTCCTTGGCCTTCTCCAGGCCGGTCAGGAACGCGTCCATGACCTTGCGGTAGCGCTCCAGCGAGAAGATCAGCGTGACGTTGACGCTGATGCCCAGGCCGATGGTCTCGGCGATCGCCGGGATGCCGGCCTCGGTCGCCGGGATCTTGATCAGCGTGTTGGGCCGGTCCACCAGCCAGGCGAGCTGCTTGGCCTCGGCGACCGTCGCCCGGGTGTTGTGCGCGAGGCGCGGGTCGACCTCGATGGAGACCCGGCCGTCCTTGCCGCCGGTGTTGTCGAAGACCGGACGCAGGATGTCGGCGGCGTCGCGGACGTCCGCCGTGGTGATCATCCGGATCGCCTCTTCGACGGTGACCTCGCGGGCGGCGAGGTCGGTGAGCTGCGTGTCGTAGCCGTCGCCCTGCGAGATCGCCTTCTGGAAGATCGACGGGTTGGTGGTGACGCCCACGACGTGCTGCTGGTCGATCAGCTCCGCGAGGTTGCCGGACGTGATCCGCTTGCGCGACAGGTCGTCCAGCCAGATCGCGACGCCTTCATCGGAGAGGCGCTTGAGTGCGTCTGTCATGGAAAATGCATCTCCTACGTGTCGTATGTACGAGCGTCAGCGCTGGGCTGCGGCGAGCGATTCCCGGGCCGCTGCGGCCACGTTCTCGGCGGTGAAGCCGAACTCCTGGAACAGCAGCTTGCCGTCGGCCGAAGCACCGAAGTGCTCCAGGGAGACGATCCGGCCGGCGTCCCCGACGTACTTGTGCCAGGTGAGACCGATCCCGGCCTCGACCGCGACACGCGCCTTCACGGACGGGGGCAGGACGCTGTCCCGGTACCCCTGGTCCTGCTGCTCGAACCACTCGACGGACGGCATCGACACCACGCGGGTCGGCACACCGTCGGCCTGGAGCGCCTCACGGGCCTCGACGGCCACGTGCACCTCGGAACCGGTGGCGATCAGTACGACCTGGGCGTCGCCGCCCTCGGCCTCGAACAGGACGTAGCCGCCCTTGGCCGCGTCGTCGTTGGCCTCGTACGTCGGCACGCCCTGGCGGGTGAGCGCCAGACCGTGCGGCTGGCCCTTGCCGAACTCCTTCGTCCAGCGGCGCAGGATCTCGCGCCAGGCGATGGCGGTCTCGTTGGCGTCGGCCGGGCGCACCACGTTCAGACCGGGGATGGCGCGCAGCGAGGCGAGGTGCTCGACCGGCTGGTGGGTCGGACCGTCCTCGCCCAGGCCGATGGAGTCGTGCGTCCACACGTAGGTCACCGGCAGGTGCATCAGCGCGGACAGACGCACGGCGTTGCGCATGTAGTCGGAGAACACCAGGAAGGTGCCGCCGTAGATGCGGGTGTTGCCGTGCAGCGCGATGCCGTTCATCTCCGCGGCCATCGCGTGCTCGCGGATGCCGAAGTGGATGGTGCGGCCGTACGGGTCCGCCTCGGGCAGCGGGTTGCCCGCGGGGAGGAAGGACGACGTCTTGTCGATCGTGGTGTTGTTCGAGCCGGCCAGGTCGGCGGAGCCGCCCCACAGCTCGGGGATCACCGCGCCGAGCGCCTGGAGGACCTTGCCGGACGCGGCACGCGTGGCCACACCCTTGCCCGTCTCGAAGACCGGGATCTTCTCCTCCCAGCCCTTGGGCAGCTCACCCTTGGCGATCCGGTCGTACTCGGCGGCGCGGTCCGGGTTGTTGTCCCGCCACTGCTGGTACGACTTCTCCCACACGGCGCGGGCCGCCCGGCCCTTCTCCAGCGCCTTGCGGGTGTGGCCGATGACCTCGTCGGAGACCTCGAAGGTCTTCTCCGGGTCGAAGCCCAGGACGCGCTTGGTGGCCGCGACCTCCTCGTCGCCGAGCGCCGAGCCGTGCGCGGCCTCGGTGTTCTGCGCGTTCGGGGCGGGCCAGGCGATGATCGAGCGCATCGCGATGAAGGACGGCCGGTCGGTGACCTGCTTCGCCGCCTCGATCGCCGCGTGGAGCGCGTTCGGGTCCAGGTCGCCGTCCGCCTTCGGCTCGACGCGCTGCACGTGCCAGCCGTAGGCCTCGTAGCGCTTGGCCGTGTCCTCGGAGACGGCGGTCTCGGTGTCGCCCTCGATCGAGATGTGGTTGTCGTCCCACAGCAGGATCAGGTTGCCGAGCTTCTGGTGGCCCGCGAGGGAGGAGGCCTCGGCGGAGATGCCCTCCTGGAGGCAGCCGTCACCGGCGATGCAGTAGACGAAGTGGTCGAACGGGGACTCGCCCTCGGGAGCCTCCGGGTCGAACAGGCCGCGCTCGTAGCGGGCGGCCATCGCCATGCCCACCGCGTTGGCGACACCCTGGCCGAGCGGGCCGGTCGTCGTCTCCACGCCCGTGGTGTGGCCGTACTCGGGGTGACCCGGCGTCTTGGAGCCCCAGGTGCGGAAGGACTTCAGGTCGTCCAGCTCCAGGCCGAATCCGGCCAGGTACAGCTGGGTGTAGAGGGTCAGGGACGAGTGTCCGGCGGACAGCACGAAACGGTCGCGTCCGACCCAGTTCGCGTCGGCCGGGTCGTGCCGCATCACCTTCTGGAAGAGGGTGTAGGCGGCGGGCGCCAGGCTCATCGCCGTACCCGGATGGCCGTTGCCAACCTTCTGTACGGCGTCGGCGGCCAGGACGCGGGCGGTGTCCACGGCCCGCTGGTCCAGTTCGGTCCACTCGAGGTCTGTGGTGGTCGGCTTGGTGCTCACCCTGAGTCAGGGCTCCTCTCCACATGTCGGATGCCGGTGCACGTGGCGCCCACCGGCTGCCGGCGCATACGTGCGTCGGCCGGCCGCTGTCGAGCCTACCCCCGTAAGTACGTGCGTTTTTCCGCTGGAAACCAGACTGCCGGGACTCTTGTGGATCCGCCTGTCGACTGGGCGAAACCGCATTCGGCAAGTGAATACGCAGCCGCTCATCTGACCGCTCAATCGACTCTCCGTATGCACGTCGGAGCGCCCCCCTCAACACGAACGCACCCCCGCGAATGCCGGGGTCTGGGCAACGTCTAAAGTGGCGTGGTACGCGCGAGCCTTTACCGCCACTTCACCGGGCAGGCTCGCTGGGAGTCTCTGTCAGGGGTGTGCGTGACGGCCGTTGAATCCCGTCCTGCGGGGGTAATCGGGACGAGCCAGAGCCCGAGTCACCGGCCGTTCGGGGCCCGTGTCAAGGCGTTCGTGGCGCTGACCAAGCCGCGGATCATCGAGCTTCTGCTGATCACCACCGTTCCGGTGATGTTCCTGGCGGAGCAGGGCGTGCCCGATCTGTGGCTGGTGCTGCTCACCTGCGTCGGCGGCTACCTGTCCGCGGGCGGCGCCAACGCGCTGAACATGTACATCGACCGAGACATCGACGCGCTGATGGACCGCACCTCGCAGCGCCCGCTGGTCACCGGCATGGTCAGCCCGCGCGAGTGCCTCGCCTTCGGCATCACCCTGGCGATCGTCTCGACGCTGCTGTTCGGCCTCACCGTCAACTGGCTGTCGGCGTGGCTGTCGCTGGGCGCACTCCTGTTCTACGTCGTCGTCTACACGATGATCCTCAAGCGCCGCACCTCGCAGAACATCGTCTGGGGCGGCATCGCCGGCTGCCTGCCGGTGCTGATCGGCTGGTCCGCCGTCACCAACTCGATGTCCTGGGCGCCGGTCATCCTCTTCGGGGTGATGTTCTTCTGGACACCGCCGCACTACTGGCCGCTGTCCATGAAGGTCAAGGAGGACTACGCGCGCGTGGGCGTGCCGATGCTCCCGGTCGTCGCCTCCAACAAGGTCGTCGCCCGGCAGATCGTGATCTACAGCTGGGTGATGGTCGCGGTGTCGCTGCTGCTGACGCCGCTGGGCTACACCGGCTGGTTCTACACCGCGGTCGCCGTGGCGGCCGGCGGCATGTGGCTGTGGGAGGCCCACGGGCTGCAGAACCGCGCCAAGGCCGAGGTCACGGGCGGCAAGCTCAAGGAGATGCGGCTGTTCCACTGGTCCATCACCTATGTGTCGGTGCTGTTCCTGGCCATCGCGGTAGACCCCTTCCTGCGCTGAGCCGACGGCCGTCCGACGGGCGGGGTGCGTGGTCAAGGCCACGCACCCCGCCCGTCGCCGTTCGATCTACCGCTCGGTAGCATCCTGGTCATGGCAGACACGCAGCAGGTTGATGCGAAGGCCGAGCGCCAGGTGACCCGGCTGGCCCGGCGGATCGAATCCTTCTCCAAGGCGCACGGCGGCGCCGAGGGCCAGGTGGCCTACATCGGCCGGCGCGGCGCCCGCGTCGTCCTCGTCGGCGAGGACGGCGGCTGGGGCGACCTGGTCGCCCCCTCCTACGAGGTCGCCCAGAAGGCCGTGGAGAAGTCCGGGATCACCGTCCACGAGGACTTCGACGGCGAGTTCGCGGCCAAGGTCACGACCGGCCGGTACGAGTGGTCGCGCATGGCGGGCATCCAGGTCGGCGGGCCGAGCAACACCTGACGCCGGTTCACCCGTTAGGACCGTAGGAAGCCGAGAGGCAACGGTCCCGACGCGGGGAGTCCGGATGATCGAAACGCCGTCCCTGGTGGACCAGTACTGCCACGGCGTCCTGAGAACGGAGCTGGGCCTCGGCACCTTCGAGGCCCAGCTGGCCCGCACCGAGGGACCACCCGCCCCGGGCACCACCCTCTTCGACACCCAAACCGGCTTCGCGGTGCGCCGCTGGTGCCCGCCCCTGCTCGGCCTGGAACCGCACTGCGCACCCGCCCGCTACCTCGCCCGGCGCCGCGAACTCGGCGTCCTGGAGGCGGACCGCAGACTGCTGCGCGGCAGCGGCATCACCACGTACCTGGTCGACGCGGACCTGCCCGGCGACCTCACCGGCCCCGCCGAGCTGGCCAGCGCGGCGGACGCCGACGCCCACGCGATCGTGCGCCTGGAGCTGCTGGCCGAGCAGGTCGCCGACACCTCCGGCACCGTCGAGTCCTTCCTCGCCAACCTCGCCGAGTCCGTCCACGCCGCCGCCGCGTACGCCGTCGCCTTCACCTCCGTCGCCGGAGTGCGGCACGGGCTGGCGCTCGCCCCGGAGCCGCCGGGCCCCGGCGAGGTGCGCGGCGCCGCCGCCCGCTGGCTGGCCGGACGCGAGGTCGGCGGCGAACTGAGCGACCCCGTCCTGCTGCGTCACCTGCTGTGGATCGCCGTCGCCTCCGGGCTGCCCCTCCAACTGCACGCGGGGCTCGGCGAACCGGGCCTGCGCATCGACCGCACCGACCCCGTGCTGCTGACCGACTTCGTGCGGGCCACCGCCGGCCTCGGCACCGACCTGGTCCTCCTGCACGGCTACCCCTACCACCGCCACGCCGCCCACCTCGCCGGCGTCTTCCCGCACGTCTACGCCGACTCGGGCGCCGCCCTGGTGCGCACCGGCGCCCGCGCCGCGACCGTGCTCGCGGAGATCCTGGAGCTGGCCCCGTTCGGCAAGATCCTTTTCTCCAGCGGCGCCCAGGGCCTGCCCGAGCTGCACGTCGTGGGCGCGCGTCTGTTCCGCGAGGCCCTCGGCCGGGTGCTCGGCACCTGGGTGGCCGAGGGGGCGTGGGCGCAGACGGACGCGCAGCGGGTGGCGACCATGATCGCCTCGGGCAACGCGCGCCGGGTGTACGCACTGGAGTGAGCCGCACATACTGATCCGATGCCGACCGACGCGCTGCTCGACCGCTTCCTCACCGGCCTGATGCCCCTCGACCCCGTCGCCGTCTGGGCCCACGGCTCACTGGGCGGGGGCGACTACCAGGAGGGCCGCAGCGACCTCGACCTGATCGCGGTCCTGCCGCGGCCGGTCACGGCCCGCACGGCCTGGCGGCTGGGGCAGCTCCACGCCCGCCTGCGCGCCCAGCCCCTGGCCGGGCAGCTGCACTGCACCTATCTGTCCCCCGACACCGCCGCCGACCCCGAGCAGCGGCACCTGACCTGGGCCCACCGCCAGCTGTTCAAGCGGACGGTCACCCCGGTCACCCGGCGGGAGCTGCACAGCTTCGGACGCGTCCTGTACGGCGAGGCGCCGGACCTCCTGCTGCCGCCGGTGCCGGACGCGGAACTGGCCGAGTACGTCGTCCGCAACGAGCGCGACTACTGGCGGCCGGTCCTGCGCAAGGCGGAGCTGTGGCGGGAGGACGTCTGGGTCGACCTGGGCCTGCTCACCTTCGCCCGCGCCACCGTCACCCTGCGGGACGGCCGCCTGATCACCAAGCGGGAGGCCCTGGCGGAACTGCCCGGCCTCGGCGCGCCCGGCGAGGTCGTCGAGGACATCGCGCGCCGGCGCTACGGCACTCCCGAGCCGCCCGCCGAGGAGTGGATCGCCCGCCGCGGCGAGCTGACCCGGGGCTACCTGGGGCCGGCCATCGACATGCTGGTGGCCTCGTACTCCTGAACGGGCAGCTCGGCCGCCGACTCTTCGGGGCGCTCCCGCAGCGACAGCAGCACCCGCAGCGTCCCGATCCACACCAGGCACGAGCCGAACATGTGCAAGCCGACCAGGATCTCGGGGAGGTCGGTGAAGTACTGCACGTAGCCGATGACGCCCTGGGCGAGCAGGATCAGGAACAGGTCGCGGGTGCGGGCCAGCGGCCCCTTGGGCGCGTCGACCGCCTTCAGCACGAACCACAGGGCGAACGTCAGCGTCACCACGATCCACGCCAGCACGGCGTGCCCCTTGGTGATCATCTCCCAGTCGACCGGCATCCGCGGGACGTCGCTGGAGTCGCCCGCGTGCGGGCCGGCGCCGGTGACCACCGTGCCGACCGCGATCAGCAGGACCGAGACGACGAGCAGGACCCACACCAGCTGCTCGACGGCCTTGCCGACCAGGGGGCGCGGTGCCGCGTCACCCTCCCGGGTGCGCTGCCACATCACCGTCGCCACCGCGATCAGCGCGGTCGACAGCAGGAAGTGCGCGGCGACGGTGTACGGGTTCAGGCCGACCAGGACCACGATGCCGCCGAGGATCGCGTTGCCCATGACGATCCAGAACTGCAGCCAGCCCAGCCGGGTCACGCTGCGCCGGTACGGCTTCTGCGACCGCGCGGCGATGATCGCCCAGCCGACCGCGGCGCACAGCACGTACGTGAGCATGCGGTTGCCGAACTCGATGACGCCGTGGAAGCCCATCGCGCTCGTGGTGGTCAGCGAGTCGTCGGTGCACTTCGGCCAGGTCGGGCAGCCGAGGCCGGACCCGGTCAGGCGTACGGCACCGCCGGTGACCACGATGACCACGGCCATGACGAGGGCGGCGAAGGCCGCCCGCTGGACCGTCCGGGGTTCCGGGGTCCAGCGCGCGGCGATGAAGGCGAGCGGGTTGCGCACCGCGGCTGCGGCGTCGGCGCGGGTCACGTTTGGCACGCCGTCCATCGTAGGCGGCCGCTTGTGCACGCGTTCACGAGGGTCTCCCCCCGCGCCTCCGGCTACTCCCAGCGGAAGAACTTCCCGGCGGCCGCGAGCCCCACGACCGCCCACACGGCGAGGATCCCGAGGTCGCCCCACGGCATCCCGGCCCCGTGCTGCAGTACGTCCCGCAGCCCGTCCGACAGGGCGGACACCGGCAGCAGGCCGAGGACGTCCTGCGCCGCGTCCGGGAACTTGTCCAGCGGCACGATCACTCCGCCGCCCACCAGCAGCAGCAGGAAGACCAGGTTGGCGGCGGCGAGCGTCGCCTCCGCCTTGAGCGTGCCCGCCATGAGCAGCCCGAGCCCGGAGAAGGCCGCCGTGCCGACCACCATGAGCAGCAGCACGGCGAACGGGTTGCCGTGCGGCGACCAGCCCAGCGCGAAGGCGATCACCGTCAGCAGGACCACCTGGAGCACCTCGGTGACCAGCACGGACACCGTCTTCGCGGTCATCAGGCCCCAGCGCGGCAGCGGCGAGGCGGCCAGCCGCTTCAGCACCCCGTAGCGGCGCTCGAAGCCGGTGGCGATGGCCTGCCCGGTGAACGCCGTCGACAGCACGGCCAGCGCCAGGATGCCGGGGGCGAGGAAGTCCACGGCCTCGCCCGCGCCGGTGTCGACGATGTCGACCGAGCTGAACAGCACCAGCAGCAGCGTCGGGATGATCACCGTCAGCAGCAGCTGCTCGCCGTTGCGCAGCAGCATCTTCGTCTCGAGCGCGGCCTGCGTCGCGATCATGCGGCCGAGCGGCGCCGCGCCGGGCCGGGGGGCGTAGGCGCCCGCGGTCGTTGTCGTCGTCATGCGCGCAACTCCTTGCCCGTGAGCTCGAGAAAGACGTCCTCCAGGGTGTGCCGCTCCACCGAGATGCGGTCCGGCATCACCCCGTGCTGGGCGCACCAGGACGTCACCGTGGCCAGCAGTTGCGGGTCGACCTTGCCGACGACGCGGTAGGAGCCCGGCGTCAGCTCGGCGGCCGAGGACTCCGCGGGGAGGGCCTTGAGCAGGGAGGCGACGTCGAGCCCGGGCCGGCCGGTGAAGCGCAGCGTGTTCTCGGCGCCGCCGCGGCACAGCTCCTCGGGCGAGCCCTGGGCGACGACCCGGCCGGCGTCGACGATCGCGACGTCGTCGGCCAGCTGCTCGGCCTCGTCCATGTAGTGCGTGGTGAGGATCACCGACACGCCGTCGCCGCGCAGGTCCCGCACGAGGTCCCAGGTGGCGCGGCGGGCCTGCGGGTCCAGGCCGGCGGTCGGCTCGTCCAGGAAGACCAGCTCGGGGCGTCCGACCACGGCCATCGCGAGGGCGAGCCGCTGCTGCTGGCCCCCGGAGAGCCTGCGGTACGTCGTCCGGCCGCAGGAGCCCAGTCCGAGCCGCTCGATCAGCGCATCGACGTCCAGGGGGTGGGCGTGCAGCTTCGCGACGTGGCGCAGCATCTCGTCCGCGCGGGCGCCGGAGTAGACGCCGCCGGACTGGAGCATCACGCCGATCCGGGGACGGAGCTCGGGACCCTGCCGCACCGGGTCGAGACCCAGGACGCGCACCGTGCCGGAGTCCGGCCTGCGGTACCCCTCACAGGTCTCGACGGTGGTCGTCTTGCCGGCCCCGTTGGGGCCGAGTACGGCGGTGACACCCGCCCGGGCCACCAGGTCGAGGCCGTCCACCGCGGTCTTCGTGCCGTACCGCTTCACCAGGGCCTGGACCTGGACGACGGGCTCGCTTCGCATGGGTCACGAGTCTAGGTACGCCGCCGAGGGCTCAGGCGCGGGGGTGCGCGATGTCCTCCGCACGGGGACGGTGCAGCGGCAGCCACCGCTCGGCGTAGGCGACCGCGTCGGCCAGCGGGAACAGCCGTACGTCGGCCGCGCCGACCCGCCCGCGGACGACGGGCCGGTCCCGCTCGAAGTCGTGGCCCAGTTCGTCGAACCGTTCCGAGGTGATGGAGACCTCGGTCACCCGCTCCCAGCCCACCGGTCCCGGCCGCCCCACCTCCACCAGCGGGGAGGGGATCCGGTACTCGGCGAGGTGGAAGCCGGTGCAGGCCTCGTAGCCCGCCCCCAGCAGGAGTATCCGCGCGCCCAGCCGCTCCAGGGTCGCCAGGGGGCTGCGCTCGCCCAGCCGGCAGTCGGTCGCGTGCCCCTCGACCACCTCGGCGGCGCGCGGGCCGACCGCGGCGAAGGACGTCTGCGGGTGCGCGCTGCGCCGGGCCCCCGGCCAGGTGCGCACGGTCTCGGGGATCACGCCGACCCCGCGCGAGGGCGTGATCAGCGGGTCGTAGGCGGGCATCGCGGTGCGGATGGCGTCCCACCACTGCGCGGGCACCGGCGGATTGCTCCACAGGGCCGGATCGGACAGGTCGCCGGTCTGGGTGGGGACGACCAGAGTGCCGTCCGGGCCGAGCGCGTCCAGGAGTCCCTGGACGACCGCGACGGGGCCTCCGCAGACCCAGCCGAGGGAGCTGAGCGAGGAGTGCACGAGGAGGGTGTCGTCGGTCCGGACGCCCAGCTCACGCAGTCCGGCGGCGATGGTGCCGCGGGTGACGAGTGGGCCGGTCGGAGCGGGTGCGGGCATGCGGGCGAGTCTGGCCGAAGCTCGGCCCGGACGCCACCGTTTTGATCGATCAAAGATCGTTTCCGCAGGTCACCTTAGGTATACCTAAGTGACGCAGGGCACCATCCGGCCGTCCGGACGCGGCTTGCCCGCCCCTGAGGAATTACGCAACAATGGCGTTGTGAAAAACGTTGGCGAGGCTCCGCAGGAGGAACTCGCGACCGGTGAGCGGTCCACCCGCAACCGTGTCGCGCGCTCCATCCTGGACCACGGGCCGTCGACCGTCGCCGAGCTCGCCGGGCGTCTGGGGCTGACCCAGGCCGCCGTCCGGCGCCACCTCGACGCCCTGGTCGCCGACGACGTGGTCGAAGCCCGTGAACAGCGGGTCTACGGTACGCGCACGCGCGGGCGCCCGGCCAAGGTCTTCGCGCTCACCGACTGCGGCCGCGACGCCTTCGACCAGTCGTACGACAAGCTCGCCGTGGACGCCATGCGCTGGATCGCCGAGCAGGAGGGCGGGGAGCAGGCGATCGCCGCCTTCGCCCGTGCCCGGATCGCCGCCCAGGCCGGTGCGTACCGCAAGGCCGTCGAGGGCGTCGCCCCCGAGCAGCGGACACAAGCCCTGGCCAAGGCCCTGAGCGCGGACGGGTACGCTGCTACCGCGCGCAGCGCGCCCCGGCCCCAGCAGGGCGAGCAGCTCTGCCAGCACCACTGCCCGGTCGCCCACGTCGCCGAGCAGTTCCCGCAGCTGTGCGAGGCGGAGACGGAATTTTTCGCCGAGCTGCTCGGTACGCATGTGCAGCGGCTCGCGACCATCGCGCACGGCGACGGCGTCTGCACCACGTACGTTCCCAAGACTTCCAAGACCATCGACAACGCATCCGCAAGCACGGCCGGGAGGAACCCCGCATGACTCTCCCCACGGAGACTGCTCACCCTGAGCTCGAGGGCCTGGGCAAGTACGAGTACGGCTGGGCCGACTCCGACACGGCCGGCGCCTCTGCCAGGCGCGGCATCGACGAGGACGTCGTCCGGGACATCTCCGCGAAGAAGAACGAGCCGGAGTGGATGACCAAGCTCCGCCTCAAGGGCCTGCGCCTCTTCGAGAAGAAGCCCATGCCGAACTGGGGCTCGGACCTGTCGGGCATCGACTTCGACAACATCAAGTACTTCGTGCGCTCCACGGAGAAGCAGGCGGAGTCCTGGGAGGACCTGCCCGAGGACATCAAGAACACGTACGACAAGCTCGGCATCCCCGAGGCGGAGAAGCAGCGCCTCGTCGCCGGTGTCGCGGCCCAGTACGAGTCCGAGGTCGTCTACCACCAGATCCGCGAGGACCTGGAGGAGCAGGGCGTCATCTTCCTGGACACGGACACGGCCCTGAAGGAGCACCCGGAGCTCTTCAAGGAGTACTTCGGGACCGTCATCCCCGTCGGCGACAACAAGTTCGCGTCGCTGAACAGCGCCGTGTGGTCCGGCGGCTCCTTCATCTACGTCCCGCCGGGCGTGCACGTCGAGATCCCGCTCCAGGCCTACTTCCGCATCAACACGGAGAACATGGGCCAGTTCGAGCGGACCCTGATCATCGTCGACGAGGGTGCCTACGTGCACTACGTCGAGGGCTGCACGGCTCCGATCTACAAGTCGGACTCCCTGCACAGCGCCGTGGTCGAGATCATCGTCAAGAAGAACGCCCGCTGCCGCTACACGACCATCCAGAACTGGTCGAACAACGTCTACAACCTGGTCACCAAGCGCGCCGTGGCGTACGAGGGCGCGACCATGGAGTGGATCGACGGCAACATCGGCTCCAAGGTGACGATGAAGTACCCGGCCGTCTACCTGATGGGCGAGCACGCCAAGGGCGAGACCCTGTCCATCGCCTTCGCGGGCGAGGGCCAGCACCAGGACGCCGGTTCCAAGATGGTCCACATGGCGCCGAACACGTCCTCCAACATCGTCTCCAAGTCGGTGGCGCGCGGCGGCGGCCGTACCTCCTACCGCGGCCTGGTGGAGATCGGCGAGGGCGCGGCCGGATCGAAGTCGAACGTGCTGTGCGACGCGCTGCTCGTGGACACCATCTCCCGCTCCGACACGTACCCGTACGTGGACGTGCGTGAGGACGACGTGTCCATGGGCCACGAGGCGACCGTCTCCAAGGTCTCCGAGGACCAGCTCTTCTACCTGATGAGCCGCGGTCTGACCGAGTTCGAGGCGATGGCGATGATCGTGCGCGGCTTCGTCGAGCCGATCGCCAAGGAGCTGCCGATGGAGTACGCCCTCGAGCTCAACCGGCTGATCGAGCTGCAGATGGAAGGCGCGGTGGGCTGACCCGCCCCCGGTCCTGACCGTCCAGCCCCTTACGTAACGGAAAGCGAGCACTACGACAGCCATGGCTGAGGCTCAGAACATCCCGGTGGGCTCCACCACCGCCGGTGCGATCGCGGTGGCCGCCGAGGCCGACTCGACCGTCGCCACGCGCATGAGCGCGCCCCCGTCCTTCGACGTGGCGGACTTCCCGGTCCCCCACGGCCGCGAGGAGGAGTGGCGGTTCACCCCGCTGGAGCGGCTGCGCGGCCTGCACGACGGCACCGCCACCGTCACCGGCGAGGGCGTGAAGGTCACCGTCGAGGCGCCGGAGGGCGTCACCGTCGAGACCGTCGGGCGCGACGACGTCCGGATCGGCCGTGCGGGCGCCCCCGTGGACCGCGTCGCCGCCCAGGCGTACTCCGCCTTCGAGCAGGCCGGCGTGGTCACCGTCCCCAAGGAGACGGTGCTCACCGAGCCGATCCGCATCGCCGTGCACGGCGAGGGCGGGGTCGCCTACGGCCACCAGGTCGTCGAGCTCGGGGCCTTCGCCGAGGCCGTCGTGGTCATCGACCACACCGGTGACGCGGTGCTCGCCGCCAACGTCGAGTTCGTGCTCGGCGACGGCGCCAAGCTGACCGTCGTCTCCGTCCAGGACTGGGACGCCAAGGCCGTGCACGTCGGCCAGCACAACACCCTGATCGGTCGCGACGCCTCCTTCAAGTCCGTCGTCGTCACCTTCGGCGGCGACCTGGTCCGCCTGCACCCGCGCGTGCAGTACGCCGGCCCCGGCGGCGAGGCCGAGCTGTTCGGCCTGTACTTCACCGACAAGGGCCAGCACCAGGAGCACCGCCTCCTCGTCGACCACAACGTCCCGCACTGCAAGTCGAACGTCGTCTACAAGGGCGCGCTCCAGGGCGACGACGCGCACGCGGTGTGGATCGGCGACGTGCTCATCGAGGCCAAGGCCGAGGGCACCGACACCTACGAGATGAACCGCAACCTCGTCCTCACGGACGGAGCGCGGGTCGACTCGGTGCCGAACCTGGAGATCGAGACCGGCGAGATCGTCGGCGCCGGCCACGCCTCCGCCACCGGCCGCTTCGACGACGAGCAGCTCTTCTACCTGATGGCGCGCGGCATCCCCGAGATCGACGCCCGCCGCCTGGTGGTCCGCGGCTTCTTCGCCGAGCTGGTCCAGCAGATCGGTGTCCCGGACATCGAGGAGCGCCTCCTCACCAAGATCGAAGAGGAGCTGGAGGCGTCGGTCGCATGACCTTCGTACGCGTCTGTGGAGCGGACGAGCTGGAGGAGGACACCCCGAAGCGGGTGGAACTCGACGGCACGCCGATCTCCGTCGTGCGGACCGAGGGCGAGATCTTCGCGATCCACGACATCTGCTCGCACGCGAACGTCTCGCTGTCCGAGGGCGAGGTCGACGACTGCCACATCGAGTGCTGGCTGCACGGCTCGCGCTTCGACCTCCGCTCGGGCAAGCCCGACAGTCTTCCGGCGACGCGCCCCGTCCCCGTATACCCCGTAAAGATCGAAGGGGACGACGTGCTCGTCTCCCTCACCCAGGAGTCCTGAGGCACCCATGGCAACGCTTGAAATCCGAGACCTGCACGTCACCGTCGAGGCCGACAACGCCACGAAGGAGATCCTCAAGGGCGTCGACCTCACCGTGAGGCAGGGCGAGACGCACGCCATCATGGGCCCCAACGGCTCCGGCAAGTCGACCCTCGCCTACTCGCTCGCGGGTCACCCCAAGTACACGATCACCGGCGGCACCGTCACCCTCGACGGCGAGGACGTCCTCGAGATGTCCGTCGACGAGCGCGCCCGCGCCGGCCTCTTCCTCGCCATGCAGTACCCGGTCGAGGTCCCCGGCGTCTCGGTCTCCAACTTCCTGCGCACCTCCGCCACCGCCGTCCGCGGCGAGGCCCCCAAGCTGCGCACCTGGGTGAAGGAGGTCAAGGAGGCCATGGAGCGCCTCAACATGGACCCCGCCTTCGCCGAGCGCAACGTCAACGAGGGCTTCTCCGGCGGTGAGAAGAAGCGCCACGAGATCCTCCAGCTGGAGCTGCTCAAGCCGAAGGTCGCGATCCTCGACGAGACCGACTCCGGCCTGGACGTCGACGCGCTGCGCGTCGTCTCCGAGGGCGTGAACCGCGTCCGCGAGACCGGCGAGGTCGGCACCCTGCTGATCACCCACTACACGCGCATCCTGCGCTACATCAAGCCCGACCACGTCCACGTCTTCTCGGCCGGCCGCATCGTGGAGTCCGGCGGTGCCGAGCTCGCCGACAAGCTGGAGGAAGAGGGCTACGAGGCATACACGAAGGGTGGCGCATCCGCGTGACACAGCTGCCGGGCCTCCTCGACACCGAGGCGATCCGCAAGGACTTCCCGATCCTGGACCGAGTGATCCACGACGGCAAGAAGCTCGTCTACCTCGACAACGCCGCGACCTCGCAGACCCCGCGTCAGGTCATCGACGTGCTCAACGAGTACTACGAGCAGCACAACGCCAACGTCCACCGTGGCGTGCACGTCCTCGCCGAGGAGGCCACGGCGCTGTACGAGGGCGCGCGTGACAAGGTCGCCGAGTTCATCAACGCACCGTCGCGCGACGAGGTGATCTTCACCAAGAACGCCTCGGAGTCCCTCAACCTCGTGGCGAACATGCTCGGCTGGGCCGACGAGCCCTACCGCGTGGACCACGAGACCGAGATCGTCATCACGGAGATGGAGCACCACTCCAACATCGTGCCGTGGCAGCTGCTCGCGCAGCGCACGGGCGCGAAGCTCCGCTGGTTCGGTCTCACGGACGACGGCCGCCTGGACCTCTCGAACATCGACGAGGTCATCACCGAGAAGACGAAGATCGTCTCCTTCGTGCTGGTCTCCAACATCCTGGGCACCCAGAACCCGGTCGAGGCGATCGTGCGCCGCGCCCAGGAGGTCGGCGCCCTCGTGTGCATCGACGCCTCCCAGGCGGCGCCGCACATGCCGCTGGACGTACAGGCCCTCCAGGCCGACTTCGTCGCCTTCACCGGCCACAAGATGTGCGGCCCGACCGGCATCGGCGTCCTGTGGGGCCGCCAGGAGCTGCTGGAGGACCTCCCGCCGTTCCTCGGCGGCGGCGAGATGATCGAGACCGTCTCGATGCACTCCTCCACCTACGCCCCGGCACCGCACAAGTTCGAGGCGGGCACGCCGCCGGTCGCGCAGGCGGTCGGTCTCGGCGCGGCGATCGACTACCTCAACTCGATCGGCATGGACAAGATCCTCGCCCACGAGCACGCGCTGACCGAGTACGCGGTCAAGCGGCTGCTGGAGGTCCCGGACCTGCGCATCATCGGCCCCACCACGGCCGAGGAGCGCGGCGCGGCGATCTCCTTCACGCTGGGGGACATCCACCCGCACGACGTGGGCCAGGTCCTCGACGAGCAGGGCATCGCGGTCCGGGTCGGCCACCACTGCGCGCGGCCGGTCTGCCTGCGGTACGGAATTCCTGCGACCACGCGAGCGTCGTTCTATCTGTACTCCACGCCGGCCGAGATCGACGCGCTGGTCGACGGCCTGGAGCACGTACGGAACTTCTTCGGCTGACGGGACGAGCGAATCGCATGAAGCTGGACTCCATGTACCAGGAAGTCATCCTGGACCACTACAAGCACCCGCACGGGCGTGGTCTGAGGGATGGCGACGCCGAGGTGCACCACGTGAACCCGACGTGCGGTGACGAGATCACGCTGCGCGTGAAGTACGACGGCACGACGATCAGCGACGTCTCGTACGAGGGGCAGGGCTGCTCGATCAGCCAGGCCTCCGCCTCCGTACTGAACGACCTGCTGGTCGGCAAGGAACTCGCCCAGGCGCAGAAGATCCAGGAGACCTTCCTGGAGCTGATGCAGTCCAAGGGGAAGATCGAGCCCGACGACGCCATGGAGGACGTCCTGGAGGACGCGGTCGCGTTCGCCGGGGTGTCGAAGTACCCGGCCCGGGTGAAGTGCGCCCTGCTGAGCTGGATGGCCTGGAAGGACGCGACGGCCCAGGCGCTGGACGCCGACGCCGAGAAGGAGACGACGGCATGAGCGAGACCGTGGAGATGAAGCCGGCCTCGGAGGAGGAGCTCCGCGAGGCCCTGATGGACGTCGTCGACCCCGAGCTGGGCATCGACGTCGTCAACCTGGGCCTGATTTACGGCATCCACGTCGACGACGCGAACATCGCGACCGTCGACATGACCCTGACGTCGGCGGCCTGTCCGCTGACGGACGTGATCGAGGACCAGGCCAAGTCCGCCACGGACGGCCTCGTCAACGAGCTGCGCATCAACTGGGTCTGGATGCCGCCGTGGGGCCCGGACAAGATCACGGACGACGGCCGCGAGCAGCTGAGGGCGCTCGGGTTCAACGTCTGAGACACCCTGCTCGCGAGAACGGCGGTACCCCTCGGGTGCCGCCGTTCTCCCGTCTGCGACCGACCCCGTTATGTACGCTCGTACACATGGGATACCTGCTCCTGGCCGGAGCCATCGCCGCCGAGGTCGCCGGGACCACCGCCATGAAGTACAGCGAGGGCTTCAGCCGGCCGGTGCCGTCCGTGCTCACCGCCCTCGGCTACCTGATCTCCTTCGCACTGCTCGCCCAGACCCTGAAGACCCTCTCCGTCGGCACGGCCTACGCCATCTGGTCCGGCGTGGGCACGGCGGCCATCGCCACGATCGGGATGGCCTTCATGGGAGAGGGGATGACCCTCACCAAGGCGGCGGGCATCGCGCTGATCATCGTCGGCGTGGTGGTGCTGAACCTGGGCGGGGCGCACTGATGGCGCGGCGCTACGACCCCGAGCGGCGGCAACGGATCATCGACGCGGCGATCCGGGTCGTCGGGGCGAAGGGCATCGCGGGGCTCAGCCACCGCACGGTCGCCGCGGAGGCGGACGTGCCGCTCGGCTCCACGACGTACCACTTCGCGACCCTCGACGACCTCCTGGTCGCCGCCCTGCGCCAGGCCAACGAGGGCTTCGCCCGGGTCGTCGCCGCGCACCCGGCGCTGTCGGACCCCGCGGCCGACCTGCCGGCCGAACTGGCCCGCGTCCTCGGCGAGTGGCTGGCCGGTGACCGGACGGGGGTCGAGCTGGAGTACGAGCTGTACCTGGCCGCGCTGCGCCGTCCGGCGTTGCGGCCGGTCGCCGCGGAGTGGGCGGAGGGCGTGGGCACCCTCCTCGCCGCCCGCACGGACCCGGTCACGGCGCGGGCGCTGGTGGCCGTGCTGGACGGGATCTGCCTCCAGGTCCTGCTGACGGACGCGCCGTACGACGAGGAGTACGCGCGGGTGGTGCTGGAGCGGGTGCTGGGGTGAAGGGGGCGGTGCTCGGGCGGGGCGATTCCGCGCCGTTCCGAGGACGGACACCCCCCGGCGCGGCTCCGACCCACCCCACCACCCACCGCGCTACGCGCACCCCCAATGAAGCCGCGCAGGCCGCCGCGGGCATCCGCTCGCCACGTGAGATGCCCCGCCGGCCGGTTCGCACCCGATGCCCCCGGCCGGTTAGGTTGCCCTCATGACCGACACGACTGCTCCTCGCACCACCGGCGCCGTGGCCGCCGGGCTTGCCACGATCGCCGCCGACGGCACCGTCCTCGACACCTGGTTCCCCGCCCCCGAACTGTCCGCCGAGCCCGGCCCGGCCGGCACCGAGCGGCTCTCCGCCGAGCAGGCCGCCCAGTTGCTCGGCGGCGGCGCGACCGCGGCGGTCGGTCCGGACGCCCGTCGCGGCGTCGAGGTGGTCGCGGTCCGCACGGTCATCGCCTCGCTCGACGACAAGCCGATCGACGCCCACGACGTCTACCTGCGCCTGCACCTGCTCTCGCACCGCCTGGTCAAGCCGCACGGCCAGAACCTCGAGGGCATCTTCGGCCACCTCGCCAACGTCGCCTGGACCTCGCTCGGTCCGGTCGCCGTCGACGACGTCGAGAAGGTCCGCCTCAACGCCCGCGCCGAGGGTCTGCACCTCCAGGTGACCTCGATCGACAAGTTCCCCCGCATGACGGACTACGTCGCCCCCAAGGGCGTCCGCATCGCCGACGCCGACCGCGTCCGCCTCGGCGCGCACCTCTCCGAGGGCACCACCGTCATGCACGAGGGCTTCGTCAACTTCAACGCCGGCACGCTCGGCACGTCGATGGTCGAGGGCCGCATCTCCGCGGGCGTCGTCGTCGGCGACGGCTCGGACATCGGCGGCGGCGCCTCCACCATGGGCACGCTCTCCGGCGGCGGCAACGTGATCATCTCCATCGGCGAGCGCTGCCTGGTCGGCGCCGAGGCGGGCGTCGGCATCGCGCTCGGCGACGAGTGCGTGGTGGAGGCCGGCCTGTACGTCACCGCGGGCACCCGCGTCACCATGCCCGACGGCCAGATCGTCAAGGCCCGCGAACTCTCCGGCGCCTCCCACATCCTCTTCCGCCGCAACTCGGTCACGGGCGCGGTCGAGGCACGCCCGAACAACGCGGTGTGGGGCGGCCTGAACGACGTCCTGCACAGCCACAACTGATCACGGGCGGCCGTGACTTACGGCCGCCTTATCGATCAACGCCCTGACCTGCTGCTGAGTTGTCGGCAGTTGTCGACGTTGGTCGGCATTGAGCGCCCTTCTACGGCCCCAGGACGGCCCGGGAGGGCGCTCGTACGTAGGAACCTTGCCGCAAGCCGTCACCCACTTTTGTAGTTCAAGAAAGCTCGTCCGGACGCTAGTAGTGAGTGCACCCATTCGGGGGTCGTGAATTCCTTCTCCGCGTTGCGGCGAACTGGGATCGAGAAGGATGAGGTTCGGATTCGCGAAGTATTATCGCCAATCGTTCCACCCTTAACAATGAAGGGCATTTTGGCCTCTTGCTGTTCTGGCACTTGCACGACTAGAAGGTCGCCTCCCTCGACGCTAACTACGTCGAACGAGATCCCTTCAATGGCAGGAATTACTCTTTCTGATACAGCCTGTTGGTACGTTTGAACATTGATTGATCCGTTTCTGCAGGGGGTGATTGCGCTGATGACGTCCCGCCCCTGTGAGTCTTTATTGGTTGTGATGCCAACCACGATTATTCCTCCTCCCGCGTTTGCGAATGATGCGACGTCGCAGGCAAACTCGTGCTTCTGAGATTTATCTGAGATTCCGTAGCTCTGTTTGACCTCAAGCCAGTCATTTTCGATCCGTCCGATTAGGCAGGAGGCCTGCCCGGCAATCGTCAACGCAAGCACGCCCTGGGGGGTGGATGGATCCATATTCTTGTATCGGAGCAGGGATTCGAAGCACCGTGCGACTTCAACGCAGTGTCCTACGGTGCGGCCAAGATCCGGGATCACCTGAAAGCTCCAGGCCGGTGCCTCCGCAAGCCCAGCGCAGAACCTCACATCGGTGATTTCTCCGAGCGAATGTCGGATGTAACCTCCGACCCGCTCCATCACCTCTTCCTCCTTCTCTGTGTACGGAAAATCGGCCGAGAGGGAGGCTTGCAGGACGTCTTGTTCAAGGTAAACGAGCAGTCCGCCTATTCGGGTTTCTGTATAGTGGCCGCCGCTTTGGCGTCGCGCAATCTCCCAATCGCTCAGCAAGTTGATGTCAACGGGGTCAAATTCTATAAATAGCTCGACTGTTATTGGTTTGTTTTTTCTTTTGGATACATGTTTCTCGATTTTTTGTAAACGATCTCGCAAGTGGTTAAGAGATGTGTCGCGCAATTCCTCGTGATTGACGTGGAGTGAGTTGTACTTGTCCAGCTGCACTTGTGTCCCGTTGGGCAAGGTGAGGCATTCATTTTCTGGTGAACGGGGTCGTTCCTTCATGGCGGATCTCCTTTCGGCATTCCAAGGATGCCAGGTTCTCTGTGGCTGCGAGGGGTGTTTCGTGTTTCGTGCACGCCAGGTCGGCGGAGCGGATTTGGGCTGGAGCTGCTTTGGGGCGAGTGATCTTGGCCCCGTAAGCTGATGGCGAGTCGGGCAGTCTGTGGACCTGCCCGTTAAAGCACGACGTTGGGGCCAAGATCTTAGAGGCTCGCCCCAAAGTGGCTGCCTAAAGCCGTGGAGCCGACCGCCCCAGCCACAGAGGGGTTCTCCCCACTTCATGCCCGCAGCCGCCGGGCGCGGCCAGCCGGGGCGAAGACAGGAGGCGGGCCGCGCCGTAGAGGCGGCGCGCGCCCGCGCCGTGCGCGGGCCTTGATGAAGTAGGGAAAGTTGTACCGCATCTATGATCGGCATCGCTCGATCGTGGCCCTGTCGGCTCACCGGACGTCTCGGATACCGTTCCAGGGATGCCTTCTGCGCGGGACACGCCTCAGGGAGCGTCTGCACTCGCGAGTCCCTACTTCCTCAGCTCGGGACTGCCGCCGGCGTTCCTCTCGGACGTGAGAACGGCTGCACGCTCTCCGGCACTTCTACGCCTCGGTGCTCCTGGACGCGGGGGAGAGCATCAAGGCCCTGAGCGAGTACCTGGGTCACCACGATCCGAGCTTCACCCTGCGCACGTACACGCACCTGATGCCGAACAGCGAGGCACGCACCCGGGCCGCCGTGGATCGCGTCTTCCGGGACCCGGAGAGTACCGAGGACGGCCCCGAAACGGCCCCAGGGGCAGGCTGACCTCCTGACCTGCATCGCGATCAGAACAGCCACAACTGACCGGCCCCGCCCGGCGGGTGCAGCGCCCTTCCGACGGCCCCGGCGGCCCTCGTCGGGAGGGCGCTCGTGGGTTCTCGGCGAGGATTCACGTGTTGGCGGCGCCGTAGTGCAGGGCGTCGCCCTGTGGCAGCAGGTACCCGATGTCCCGCGTCCGCGGCAACCTTCCCGCCAGCGTCGATGCGTCGGTGCAACCGGAGACCTCGAAGCCGATGACCCCCAGGCCGAAGGGGGCGCTCCGGTAGGTCTCGGTCCCGATGGCGGCCAGCCAGTCGTCCATCACGTCGGACCTGAAGAACGGCCGACCGTCCCCGTAGGCAAGACCCGCGTGATCCAGCGCACCCAGGGGGACGTAGAAGTCCAGCCAGTCGCCGCTCTCGTCGCCGCCGCGGATCGCCACGCACCCGCACACGACCAGTTGGCCCGTCGGGAGCCGGACCTGTCCGTGAAGGTGGCCGAACTCGGTCAGGGAGCCGACCGTGCACGGCACGGGATCCTGCTCCTCGGGTTCACGGTCCCGGTGCCCGAAGCAGCCCTGGACGTCCGCGGCGGACCACAGGGCGCTCAGGACGGGCTGAAGCCGGGCGTCCTCGCTCGAGCCCACCTCCATGGCCAACTCGTAGTAGCCACCGGACCAGTTCGTCCGGTCCCGGAACGCAGCGGGGCTCGTCATGACGTGATCATGCGGCAGATGTCGGTCCCGGGCCACCGTCGGGATCGTGTCGGCCCTTCGGCAACGGCGTAGGGCACTTCCCCGTACGGATGACTCCGCGTGACTTTCCGGTGGGGTCGGCGGATGAACCGGTGGACACAGAGTCCGATCAGACGCCGATCCGACGAAACGAGGAGCCTGGGATGACGAACGAGCGGGCGAGGGGTGTGGCGCGTTGGCTGGCCGGGGCGGGTGCCGCGGTGCTGGTGTGCTGGGTGCCGGCGGGGGCCGCGCACGCCGACGAGACGACCACCGGCTCGCACAACGGGCCCCGATTCGGGCTCCTCAACGCCCATGTGGGGCAGATCGACGACCCGATGGAGGACGTGCTGGAGCACACGCTGCTGTTCGGTGACGGTTACGCCTGGAACTGAGCCGCGTCGGAGGCGAGTTCGGCGTACGCCGTCAGCAGCCGGTCGGTCGTCCCGGGGTCCGCGGGGCGCAGGGGTGCGCGGACCGGGCCCGCGGGCAGGCCCAGCGCGTTCAGGAGGGCCTTGGCGGTGACCGTGCCGGGCAGGTCCGAGGCCATCATCAGCTCGGTGAGGCGGATCGTCCGCCGCTGGAGCCGGGCCGCCTCCCGGGTGTCGCCCGCGTCGAAGGCGTCCAGGACGGCCCGGAACGGCTCCGGTGCGACGTTGGCGACCGTGCTGACACAGCCCGCGGCGCCGATCGCGTACAGGGCGAGGATCTGCTCGTCGCAGCCCGCGTAGTACGCCAGGTCCGTGCGGGAGAGCACCTTCTGGGTGCCGAGGAGGTCGTAGGAGCAGTCCTTGACCGCCACGACGCGGGGGTGTCCGGCCAGCCGGACGATCGTGTCGGGCTCGATGCGGGTGCCGGTGCGGCCCGGGATGTCGTAGAGCATGACCGGCAGCCCGCAGGCGTCCGCGATCTCCCGGAAGTGGGCCTCCAGCGCGTCCTGGGGAGGCCTGCTGTAGTACGGCGCGACCACCAGCAGGCCGTCCGCGCCGGCCTTCTCCGCGGCCCGCGCCAGCTCCACCGTGTGCCGGGTGTCGGCGGTGCCCACCCCGGCGACCAGCGCCGCCCGGTCCCCGACGGCCTCCCGCACCGCCGTGACCAGCGCCGCCTTCTCCGCGTCCGTGGTGGTCGGCGACTCGCCCGTCGTGCCGGACAGCACCAGACCGTCGCAGCCCCGCGACACCAGCCGGTCCGCGAGCCGCTGCGCACCGTCCAGGTCGAGCGTGCCCGCCTCGGTGAAGGGGGTGACCATGGCGCACAGGGCGCGGCCGAAGGGACGGGGAGGGGCGGCGGGTGCGGGGTGGCTCTCAGTCGTCATGGAGGTAGTGTCGGCCGACCGATGGTGTAGCTCTACTTAAATTATCTACGGAATATGGGTAAGTGATGCTGACCGGTCGAGCGCGAGGGTAGTGCCCGTCGGGCGGGGGTACCCGGATGCCTCCGAACCGAGAGGAGGCGGAACACCGTGACCGGGACCATGCACACCAGGCCTGTGCACGACGAGCACCACTCCGTGGGCGAACTCGTCGGTCAGGCCACCGAACAGCTCTCCCGGCTCGTGCGCCAGGAAGTGGCCCTTGCCAAGGTGGAGCTGGCCGAGAAGGGCAAGCGCGTCGGGCGCGGCGGCGGAATGCTCGGTGCCGCGGGCGCCATCGCCTACGTGGGCCTGTTCGCCCTGGCCGGCACGGCCACCGCCGCACTCTCGCTGGCGCTGCCCGTCTGGGCCGCGGCACTCATCGTGACGGCGGTGCTCTTCGTGATCGCGGGCATCCTGGCCATGACCGGCCGCGCCCAGCTCCGCCGGGCCGCACCCCCCACGCCCGAGCAGACCCTCGGCAGTGTCAGGGCCGACGTGGACGAGATCAGGGAAAGGGCGCATCGATGACCGACGCGACGAGCGGAGACGGCGCGAGGACCGGCTCCACCGCGCAGCCGACCGGCGGGGCCAAGGGGCCCGACGAGCTGCGACGGCAGATCGAACAGACCCGCAGCCAGCTCGGCGACACCGTGGAGGAGCTGGCGGGGAAGGCGGACGTGAAGGGCCGCGCCAAGGCCCGGGCCGCCGACCTCAGGGACAAGGCCGGTGCCATGACCGTGCAGCTGCGCAGCTCCGCCGCGCAGGCCGGTCACAGCGTGCAGGACAAGGCGAGCCGCGCAGGTCACACCGTGCACGACAAGGCGGACCGGGCCGGTCACACCGCCCAGCACCAGGCCCGGCAGCGGGTGCCCGAGCGGGTGCGCGGCGTGGTCCAGGCCGGGATGCGGCATCCGCGTCCGGTGCTCGTCGCCGGCGCGGCGGCCGGTGCGGTGGTCGCGGCGGGTGTGCTGCGGCGCCGGCGGCACGGGCACTGCTGATTCCGGAGACGGCGCGACGAGGGGGCCCCTGCGCGGGGCCCCTCGTCGTTCCTGTTCCGATGCCGTCGGTCCGGGGTTGACCTCAACCTTGGTCGAGGTCGGAGGGTGGTGCGTGCACCCGACGACCACCGATCAGTGGAGGCCGGCATGACCCGCCGTACCGACGCACACCCCGAACTCGCCCGCCCCGGCGCGCGGGCACCCTTCTTCAGCACCTGGCGCGTCGGCACCCCCCTGCGGCAGCGGCAGACCGTCGACGCCATCGCCCGCACCTGGCAGCACCGTCCCTGGCCCGCCGGCGACCTGCTGAGCTACCACGTCTACACCGGCCACGACGGCAGCACACTTCTGCACCACTCGCAGTGGGCGAGCGAGCAGGCGTACGAGGCCTTCGTCAAGACGCACCGGCAGGAGCGCGTCGACGAGATCGACACCGCCGTGCCGGGCATCGAACGGCTGGGACTCGGCCGGTACCGGCGCCACGGCAGTCGGGAGCGCCAGGCCGGGGACACCCGGGTCCCCGGCCTGATCGTGACCGTCCGGATCGACTTCGCCCAGGACGCGGCGGAGCGCCGCGGCGACTGGGTCGACCTCGTGCTCGAGGCGCTCGCCGACGACCCGGTGGGGCACCGCGGCCTGATCTCGGCCCACTTCCACCTGAGCACCGACGGCACCCATGTGCTGAACTACGCCGAGTGGGAGAGCGCCCACGCCTACGACGCCGCCCTGGCCGCGCCGGGCGAGGGCATCGGCGCGGCCACCGACCAGTGGGACCGGGTGCGGACCCATCCGGACGTACGGGGCTTCACCGGCAGCCGGTACGACCACGCCCTCGGCCTGACGCCCGGGTAGGCCCCCTGCCGCTACGGACGGAAGCGCAGCACCTGCGGGTCGTGGTCGCTGATCTGGTCGGGGAACTCGGCGTTGATGTGCACGCTGTCGTAGGACAGGTGCCCGCTGCGCCGGATCGACGGGCTGACCAGGATCTGGTCCAGGACCTGGCTGTTGCCCTGGTAGACGTACGAGTAACGCTCGCTGCGCGGCAGGGACTTGACCGCCGACCACAGCGCGCCGTCGTCCTCCAGGATCTGCGCCGTCCCGGAGAACTCGAAGTCGTTGATGTCGCCGAGGGCGATGACGTCCGCGTTCTTCTGGGCGGCGAGGATCTCCTTGACGAAGGTGTTCACGGCCTTCGCCTGGGCGTGGCGCTGGATCTCCGAGCTGCGCACCGGCGGCTGGTACTGCGCGGTCAGGCCCTGGTCGCCGCCCTTGGAGTTGAAGTGGTTGGCGAGGACGAAGACCGTCCGGCCGCGGAAGACGAACTCGCCGGCCAGCGGCTTGCGGCTGTTCTCCCAGGCCGCGTTCGCCGGGTCGACGCGGCCGGGGGAGTGCGTGAGCACCGCCTTGCCGCGCACCTTCGCCACCCCGGTCGCGGTGGTCGCGTCGCCGGCCTCGCGGTCGGTGAAGGAGACCCGCTCCGGGTTGAACAGGAACGCCTGGCGGATGTTGCCGCCGGGCTCGCCGCCGTCCGCCCTGTCGACCGGGTCGATGCCCCGCCACTCGTAGCGCGGGCCGCCCGCCGCGACGATCGCGTCGATCAGCTTGCCGACCGTCACGTCGGCGGCCACCGTGCCGTCGTCCTTGGCGCCGTTGTTGTCCTGGATCTCCTCCAGGGACACGATGTCGGGCGACTTCAGGTGGTGCACGATCGCGTCGGCGTGCGCGGCGAAGGTGGCGTCGGACGGGTCGAGGTTCTCGACGTTGTACGTGGCCACCGCCAGCTCGCGGTCGCTCTGCGCCCGCGTCGACTCACGCTCGGTGCCCCCGCTCCGCAGGGCGCCGATCTCGCTCGCGACCAGCGTGTAGCCGCCGAACTGGTTGTAGTCCAGCGGGCCGGCGGTCGTGCCGGCGAGGGTGTCGCCGACGGTGGCGGCGGGGAAGTCGGCCGGCTTGCCCAGGGACTGGATCTGGAGCCGGCCGGTGTTCTGGGAGTCGTAGGAGCCGTAGACCGTGCCGCCGCGGCGGTCGGCGTTCTCCCACGGCTTCACCGTGACCCACAGCTCGGTGTACGGGTCGGAGGCGCCGACCACGCGGGCGTCGGCGACCCGGACGTTCATGCCCTCCAGGGACTCGTAGTAGTCCAGGGCGTACTGCTCCGGGTGCAGCGGCAGGGCGTTGACCGAGCCGTTCGCGGCCGGGTCGCCCTCGGGGGCGTAGTCGCGCGGCACGGACCGGGCGGAGACGGTCGTCGCGGCCGGGACCGCGTTGCCGCTCGAGACGACGGTGACCGTCGGGCGGGTGATCTCGGTCAGCGACTGGTTGCCGGACGAGGTGCCGCCCGGGACGAACTCCGAGACCGTGCCGGAGACGGTGACCGCGTCACCGACGGCGACCTTCGGGGTGGAGCTCGTGAAGACGAAGACGCCCTCACTGGTGGCCGGATCCGCGTCCGGCTGGGAGTCCTGCATCCAGAAGCCTCTGGAGGAGCCGTAGCCGCGGACGCCGGTGACGATTCCGGCCACGTCGGTGACCTGCCGTCCGGCGTACGGCGACAGCCGGGTCGTGCCCTGGATGTCGTGGATGCGCACCGAGTCGGCGTGCGCGGGCGAGGTGAGGACGACGGTGGACGCAGCCGAGCAGACGGCAGCGACGGTGAGCGCGGCGAGGCGCGCGGAGGACTTGCTGGCCAACGGGATCCCTCCGGGGACGAGACAGAGCGCCGGGACGAGGGTGGGACGCGAGGGGCCCCAGGGTCCACGTGGACCTGAGTGAACACTTGTCCCCCCGCTTTCTACGCGCGTCAATCTCCTGCCTGCTCAGGTCAGTTGTCAAGGTTTCGGCCATGTACGGCACCCGACGGGGAGATGAACCGGGCGGCATCGGTGGAAACCCGTCTAGGCTGAGCGGCTGAGCCGTACGGCGGTGAGGATGGCCGTACGGCGGTCGAGGCGCGCTAGGAGAATCAGCCGATGTCAGACAGCTCCACCCTGCCGCCCGCACGGCTGCGACCCGAAGCGGAGCTGGCCCGCGACGCGCTGTCCACGCCGGTGCTCTCCCGGGCGGCCCGGCTCGCCCGCTGGGCCGGGCCGGACACCCGCGTCGACGCCGGCGGCGGGCTCGTCGAGGAGCAGCTGCCGGCCGCGGCCGAGCTGCTCGGGCTGACCGGGGACGACGCCGCGGCCTACGCGAGCGAGGCGTGGCGGATCGCGGTGGACACCGGGCTGGTGGAGATCACCGACGAGGAGCAGGGCACCGTCACCACGGGCGAGGACCTCGCCCTGCTCACGGGCGGCTCCCCGCAGGACGTGCTCGGCGTGTGGCTCACCGCACTGGAGACGGTGCTCGCCGACGCGAGCGTGCCCGACCTGGACGACATCGTCGACGCGATGGCCGAGGGCGGCGAGGTCGACCTGTCGTCCCTCGGCTGGGACCCCGAGTCCGAGGCGGAGTTCCTCGACGGCGTGCTCGGCAACCTGTACCTGCTCACCGTCGGCGAGGACGGGTCCGACGACACCCCCGTGCCGCTGCCGGCGCTGGCCGCGTCCGTCATCGTGCCCAGCGACATGGGCGAGCCCACCAACGACGTCCTGGAGCAGGTCTCCGACGCGATGATGCGGCTGGACGACCAGTTCCGGCTGCTGGAGCCCGTCGGCCTCGTCACCTACCAGCCGGTGGACGAGGCGCTGATGGCCGACGCGGACGAGGAACCCGCGGCGCCCGTCGACGAGGCCGACGTCGCCCGCTACGGCATGGTCCGGCTCACCCCGCTCGGGCTGTACGCGCTGCGCACCCGGCTGCTGGAGGCCGGCTTCGAGGCACCCGCCGTCGGGGACCTCGCCGACAAGGGCGCCGACGCGCTGCTGGACGGCACGGCGTCCTTCCCGCCGGTGTCGGCCCACGCCGAGACCGAGCTGTGGCTGGCCCACCGCGAACCGCTCGCCGCGGCGCGCGAACTGCTGGCCGCGGCCCGCGGCTCGGACGCCGGCGCGCCCCTGCGCCGACTGCGCTGCCAGCAGGCGCTGTCCCTGGTCGGCGCCGGGGCCGAGCCCGCGCTGCGGGAGGTCCTCGACGACGCGGAACTCGGGGGGCTGGCCCGGGTCTGGCTGACCGAGCACGGGGCGCGGGACGTGCCCGCACCGCCGCAGGAGATGGTCTTCTGGCTGACCATCGACACGGTCGCTGCGCAGCTCGCCGCCGAGGGGAACTCCGAGGAACTGCGGGCCCTCGTGCAGGGGCTGGCCATGCAGCACAGCGGGTTCTTCGACACCGCCTGGCGGGTCGGGCACCCGGCCACGGCGGACGTCCTGGAGGCGATGGGGCGGCTGCACCCCGACAAGAAGGTGGCCAAGGAAGCGCGCAAGGCGGCGTTCAAGGCGAGGTCGCAGCACGGGGGTTGAGCGGGCCTGGGCGACCGGGGTGTCCCGGAGCCCTTGGTCCGGCGGACCGGCGGGTGGGTGACGCGGCCCGGCGCCTGCGCGGTGCCCCGTGCTGCCGCGGGTGCCGGGTGGGTGACGCGGCCCGGTGCTTGCCGGGCGCCGCAGCGCCCGCCCGTGCTGCGCTTGGCGGCACCCATGCCCGCGGTTGTGGCCCCCCGTGCGGATTCACTCAAGTGGGCAGGGGGGCGTCGTGTTCAGTTCAGCTGGTGTTCAGACGCGGGCGACAGCGTGACGCCGAACCGAGGTCCGCCACCCTCCACGGCACGCTCATCGTCACAGGAGACACCATGTCGCTCACCCGCAGGGACTTCGCCAGCCGATCCGCACTCACCGGTGCCGGAGTCGTGCTGGCGGGCAGTGTCGGCGCCCTCGCCACCGCCCCGCAGGCCCTCGCGTCCACCGACACCGAGAGCGCGGAGGCGCACGGCCACGGCCACGACCACGGCGGGGTCGGCTACGGACCGCTGGTCCCCGACCCGGACGGCATCCTCGCCCTGCCCGCCGGCTTCCGGTACGACATCGTCACGTACAGCGGCCGGACCAAGCTGGAGACGGGCGAGTACACCCCCTCCAACCACGACGGCACCGCCACCTTCGAGGGCCCGCGGGGCGCCACCCTCCTCGTCAACAACCACGAACTCGGCGGCCCCCGCACCAAGTGGGACCACCCGGTGCCGCTCACCGAGGGCCTGGTCTACGACCCGGCGGCCGCCGGCGGCTGCACGGTCGTCGAGGTCCGCCGCGGCGGCCACGTCGCCGAGTGGGTCGGCATCGCGGGCACCGCCACCAACTGCGCGGGCGGCAGCACCCCGTGGGGCACCTGGCTGACCTGCGAGGAGACCGAGGACAAGGCCGGCAAGAACGGCATGACCAAGGACCACGGCTACGTCTTCGAGGTCGACCCCGAGGACCGCCGCGCCAACCGGAACCCCAAGCCGATCAAGGCGCTTGGCCGCTACGCCCACGAGGCCGTCGTCATCGACCCCAAGCGCGGCCACGCGTACCTCACGGAGGACGCCTCCGGCCCCAACGGCCTGTTCTACCGCTGGACCCCGCCGGAGGGCTTCCGGCACGGCCGGGGCCGGCTGCGCACCCTCGCCGACGACGCCGGCGTCCTCGAGGCGTTCAAGTGCTTCGACTCCGGCGGCAAGTTCGTCGACGACCTCTCCCGCGCCACGAAGACCGGCACGGTCTACGGCGTCGACTGGGTCGAGGTCCCCGACCGTGACGCGAAGACCACGTCCGTGCGCAAGCAGTTCACCGACGGCCAGGTCACCCGCGCCCGCAAGCTGGAGGGCATGTGGTGGGCCGACGGCGGCGCCTACGTCGTCTCCTCCTTCGCCCGTGAAGAGAGCCCCCGGCCGCACGACGGCCAGGTCTGGTTCTACGACCCCAAGCGCCGCACCCTCACCCTGAAGGTCCTCCTCGGCGTCAACCCCGACCCCTCCGCCGACGGTGCCTTCGACGGCCCCGACAACATCACCGTCTCGCCCTACGGCGGCCTCGTCATCGCCGAGGACGGCGACGGCGTCCAGCACCTGTTCGGCGCCACGGACAGCGGCCGTACCTACCCCATCGCCCGCAACGAGCTGAACATCGGGTCCGAAGAGGAGCCCGAGTACAGCGAATTCACCGGCGTCACCTTCTCGCCCGACGGCCGGACCCTGTACGCCAACATCCAGACGCCCGGCATCATGCTCGCCATCACCGGGCCGTGGAAGCGGCAGAAGCGCGGCAATTAATTCGCTCGCCCGACCGGTGGCCGCCCTTTTAGAGTGATGCACGTCCAGGTGCGAAGGCAGGACCTACTTCCACTCATAATGGGGCGGTCACGGGTTCGAGTCCCGTCTCCGGCGCAACGCGCCGGTGTAGCTCAGGGGTTAGAGCACCTTGTCGGTTCCGCCGACCTGAACTCTGGACACCGAAAACTTCACGCACCTCCCGGTGCGCGGGCCGCGGCTACTTCTTCTCGACAAAGAACCCGATGCCGCGGCCGACTTGATCTCGGGAGGCGCAGCGAATGGCAGGGTGTCCGGTGCGCAGGCAGCGGATACTTCCTTGACCGGAATGTTGCGGGGTTCGAATCCTCGTCACCGACTTCGGGTCGGTGTAGCTCAATCGGCAGAGCGTCCGGATAGTCCCGTCGCCGATTCCGACCTCGGGCACCCTTCCTTCGCCACGCCTCCCTCCGGACGAATTCGGGGGAATTCATCATGGCGCGATTCAACACCAGGTCCGCGAAGGCGCAGCCCACCTCGCGCGTGACGTCCACGGGCCGCGTCCTCACCACCCACCAGGGCGGCCGGGGCCACGAGCGTGACCCGCGCTCCGAGCTCTTCCTGCTGGCGGTCGGCAACTTCGTGTCGCAGCAGACCTTCTACGAGTCCGGCGCCGACCGCGACGACCGGTTCGCCGGGCTCGTGCGCGAACTCGCCCTCACCGACCCGTCCTGGACGGCCGGCCTGCTCGGCTGGCTGCGCGGCGAGGGCAACCTGCGCACCGCCTCGATCGTCGGCGCCGCCGAGTACGTCAAGGCCCGCCTCGACGCCGGCGCCACCGACGGCCCCACCAACCGCGAGGTCGTCGCCTCGGTGCTCCAGCGGCCAGACGAGCCCGGCGAGCTGCTGGCCTACTGGACGGCGACGTACGGCCGCGCCGTGCCCAAGCCGGTCAAGCGGGGGATCGCCGACGCCGTTCGGCGGCTCTACCACGGCACGTCGCTGCTGAAGTACGACACCGTGTCCAAGGGGTACCGCTTCGGCGACATCCTCAACCTGGTGCACGCGGCGCCGGACCCGGACAAGCCGTGGCAGGGCGAGCTGTTCCGGTACGCGCTGGACCGCCGGCACAATCCCGACACCGCGGTGCCGCCCGCGTCGAACCGCGTCCTGGTCGCACACCGCGAGCTGATGGCGCTGCCCGTCGAGCGGCGGCGGGCGGTCGTCACCGCACCCGACGGTGCCGAGCGGCTCGCGGCGGCGGGCATCACCTGGGAGATGCTGGCCGGCTGGCTCCAGGGCCCGATGGACAAGGCGGCGTGGGAAGCCGTTATCCCGTCCATGGGTGCCATGGCGCTCATCCGAAACCTGCGCAACTTCGACGAGGCCGGCGTGTCCGACGAGGTCGCCGCACAGGTCGCGGCGCGGATCAGCGACCCGGAGCAGGTGGCGCGCTCGCGGCAGTTTCCCTTCCGCTACCTCGCCGCGTACCGGCACGCGCCGTCACTGCGCTGGTCGTACCCGCTGGAGCAGGCGCTCGGCCACTCGCTGGCCAACGTGCCCGCGCTGCCCGGCCGGACACTGGTCCTCGTGGACCGCTCGGGCTCCATGTTCCACTCGCGGATGTCCGACCGCTCGGAGCTCAACCGGGCCGACGCGGCGGCGGTCTTCGGCACGGCGCTCGCACTGCGGGCGGCGGACGCCGACCTCGTCGAGTTCGGGACGACCAGCAGGCGCGTGACGTTCCGCCGCGGCGAGTCGGTGCTGAAGATCCTGGGCCGCTTCGGCGACCTGGGCGGCACCGACACGACCGAGGCGGCCCGCCGGCACTACCGGAAGCACGACCGGGTGCTGATCGTCACCGACGAGCAGTACGCGTACAGCCGGCACGGCGACCCGACCGAGCAGGTCCCGGCGGACGTGCCGGTCTACACCTGGAACCTCGCCGGGTACCGGGCGGGCCACGGCCCGTCGGGCCGGGCGAACCGGCACACCTTCGGAGGTCTCTCGGACGCGGCCTTCCGGATGGTCCCGCTGCTCGAGGCCGCCCGGGACGCCGACTGGCCCTGGGCGGCGGCCTGACGCCACCGGCCCCCGCGGCCCGCGCCCACGCACGACGGGTGCGGGCCGCGGGCGCTCACCGGGCCGCTCGCCCGGCCGTGCGGACCCCGCGCGGTAGGCTGCCGGGGAGGTTCCCCGGCGGGCAGGGAGTAGTGGGATGGCGCAGGTCAGGCCCATGCGGGCGGATGCCCGGCGCAATCGTGAGCGGTTGCTCGCGGTGGCGGTGCAGGCCTTCGCCGAGCGCGGTGAGGGCGCCTCGCTGGACGACATCGCCAAGCGCGCCGGGGTCGGCGTCGGCACCCTGTACCGGCATTTCCCGACGCGTCGGGCGTTGCTGGAGGCCGCCTACCTGGAACGGATCGAGGCGATCGCCGCCCGCGCCGACGTGATCGCGGCCGGACGGCCGGCGGGCGAGGCGCTCGTCGCGTGGCTCGGCGAACTCGCCGTCGGGATGCTCCAGGTGCGCGGCCTGAAGGCGCTGCTGGGCACGGCCGTCACCGGCGGCGGGGGCGCGGTGGGCGCGGCGTGCGGTGACTGCGTGCGCGGGGCGGCGACGCGGCTGGTCCGGGCGGCGCAGGACGAGGGCGCGCTGCGCCGCGACGTCGAGCCCGTCGAGGTGCTGCGGCTGGTGCACGGCGTGGTGACGGCGTCCGAGATGGCCGGCGCGGAGGACGGGACGTCCGTACGGCGGTATCTGTCGCTGGTGGTGGACGGTCTGCGGGCGTAGGGCCGCGGCCGGGTGTCCGGGGAGCGGCCCTGTGCCCGGCCCCTAGAGCGCCTGGCCCGCCGGCTTCACCATGCCCCGGACCGTGCGGGACTTGACGAAGTCGCCCATGGCGGTCATCTCCCACTCGCCGGAGAACTGGCGGATCAGCTTCGCCATCATCACGCCGGTCTGCGGCTCGGCGCTGGTGAGGTCGAAGCGGACCAGTTCCTCGCCGGTCGTGCCGTCCAGGAGGCGGCAGTAGGCCTTGGCGACCTCCGTGAACTTCTGGCCGGAGAAGGAGTTGACCGTGAAGACCAGGCCGGAGACGTCCATGGGGAGCCGGCCGAGGTCGACGGTGATCACCTCGTCGTCCCCGCCGCCTTCGCCGGTGAGGTTGTCGCCGGAGTGGCGGATCGCGCCGTTCACGATCTGGAGCTTGCCGAAGTAGCAGCTGTCGATGTGGTTGCGCTGCGGGCCGTAGGCGATGACCGACGCGTCCAGGTCGATGTCCTTGCCGCGGTAGGCGGGCTCCCAGCCGAGGCCCATTTTGACCTGGGACAGCAGCGGCCGGCCGCCCTTGATCAGCGAGACCGTCTGGTTCTTCTGGAGGCTGACCCGGCCCTTGTCGAGGTTGATCTTCCCGGTGCCCGGAGCGGGCGCGGGCGCAGTGGCCGGCGGCGCCGGGGGAGCGGCGGGCATCGTGGGCGCGGCGGCGGGCGGGGCCGGCGGCGGGGTGGCCGCCTGCGGCGGGGCCGGCTGGGCGGGGGCCGCCGGCTCCTCCACCGTGACGCCGAAGTCGGTGGCGATGCCCGCGAGGCCGTTGGCGTAGCCCTGGCCGACCGCGCGGGCCTTCCAGGCGCCGTTGCGCAGATAGACCTCCACGATCACGAGTGCCGTCTCGCCGCCGAGCTGCGGGGGCGTGAAGGTGGCGAGGACGGAGTTGTCGTCCGCGTTGCGGATGGTGGCGGTCGGCTCGATGCCCTGGAAGGTCTGGCCGGCGGCGTCCGGGCTGGCGGTGACGACGATCTTCTCGATGCCCGGCGGGACGGCGGCGGTGTCGACCGTGATCGCGTCCGGGGCGGTGCCGCCACCGGAGCGGTACGTCACGCCCTGGCCGGTGGGCTGGTTGTAGAAGATGAAGTCGTCGTCTGAGCGCACCTTGCCGTCGGCGGTGAGCAGCAGGCCCGATACGTCCAGCCGCACGGGGGCGCTGACGTCCACCGTCACGCGGGCGGCGGAGAGGGGGATGTTCGAGCCGGGGGTCATAGCTGTCATGCCGGGTGAACGAGTGAGGTCGTTTTACCGTTCCCTTACCCGGGGGCCATTCGGGTCGCGGGGGAGGTGGGGCGGGGCGCCAGTGGGTTTTCGCCCCCGCCGCCCCTTCCCGTTCCCGTCCCTGGGGGCTGCCGCCCCCAGACCCCCGCTTCGGCCTGGGCGGCCTTTTCCTCGAACGCCGGACGGGCTGAACGACAGAGGACTCAGGGGACGACCACGATCTTGCGGCCGACTCCCGCCGCGAACTGCTCCAGGGCCTGCGGGTAGCGGGTCAGGGGGAGGCGGTCGCTGATGAAGACGTCCGGGTCCAGGACGCCGTTCGCGAACAGTTCCGCCGCGCGCTCGTAGCTGTGCAGGACCGCCATCGAGCCGGTGATGGTGATCTCCTGGTTGTAGATGCGGTACGGGTCGATCTGCACGCGCGTCGCGTAGTCGGCCACGCCGAACTGGAGGAACGTGCCCGCCTTGGCGACCCGGTCCAGGCCGTCCTGGATCGCCGCCGCGTTGCCCGTCGCGTCGATGACCAGGTCCCAGCCCTGGGGCCGGTCCAGCTCGTCCGGGGTGGCGGCCGACGCCGAGACGCCGAGGCCGCGGGCCGTCTCCAGGCGGGCCGGGTTGAGGTCCACCACGTCCACGCTCGCCGCGCCGGTCCGCTTGGCCAGCTCCAGCATCATCAGGCCCATCGTGCCCGAGCCGTAGATCAGGACGTGGGCGCCGAGGCGGGACCGCAGGACGTCGTAGCCGCGGACCGCGCAGGACAGGGGCTCGATCAGCGCCGCGTCCTCGGTGCGGACGTGCTCGGGGAGCTTCACGCAGTTCGCCACCGGTGCCACCGCGTACTGCGCCGCGCCGCCCGCCGTCGTGACGCCGATGGCCGCCCAGCGTTCGCAGAGGTTGTTGTGGCCGGTGCGGCAGTAGCGGCACTCGTAGCAGTAGAGGGAGGGGTCGACGGCGACCCGGTCGCCGACCGACACCTCGGTGACCTGGGTGCCGACGCCGACCACCGCGCCGGCGAACTCGTGGCCCGGCACGATGGGCAGCTCGGGCGCGAACTCGCCCTGGAGGATGTGCAGGTCGGTGCCGCACAGGCCGCAGGCCGCGACCTCGACGACGACCTCGCGCGGCCCTGGCGTCGGGTCCGGGACCTCGCTGACGACGGCACGGCCCACGGACTCGATGACGGCGGCCTTCATTTCACGGCTCCCAACGACAGGCCCTGGACCAGTTTGTCCTGGGCGGCGAACCCCGCGGCGAGCACCGGCAGGGAGATGACGAGCGACGCGGCGCACACCTTCGCCAGGAACAGGCCCTGGCTGGTGATGAAGCCGGTCAGGAAGACGGGGGCGGTCTCGGCGACCACGCCCGTCAGCACCCGGGCGAAGAGCAGTTCGTTCCAGCTGAAGATGAAGCAGATGAGGGAGGTCGCGGCGATGCCGGGGAGGGCGATCGGGGCGACCACCCGGGCCAGGACCGTCGGCAGTCTCGCGCCGTCCACCCGGGCCGCCTCGATGATCGCCACCGGGACCTCGGCCAGGAAGGACTGCATCATCCAGACCGCGATCGGCAGGTTCATGGAGGTGTAGAGGACGACCAGCAGCCAGATGTTGTCCAGCAGGTCCGTGTTCTTGGCGAACAGGTAGATCGGCAGCAGGCCCGCCACCACCGGCAGCATCTTGGTGGACAGGAAGAAGAACAGGACGTCCGTCCACTTCTTCACCGGGCGGATGGAGAGCGCGTACGCGGCCGGCAGGGCCAGCACCAGGACGAACAGGGTCGAGGCGACCGACGCCACCGCCGAGTTGATCAGCGCCGGCCAGGGACTCGCGCCGCCGCCCGCGCCGAAGAACTCGCGGTAGCCGTCCAGGGTCAGCGAGGCGGCGAAGGACGGCGGGTTGGTGGCCGCGTCCTCCTCCGAGTGGAAGGAGGTCAGGGCCATCCACGCGATGGGCAGGAAGAAGACGATCCCGGCCAGCCAGGCGACCAGGCCCAGACCGGCGCCGCCCCTGCGGCGGGCTCGGGCGGGCTCGGTGCGTACGGCGGCGGGGCGTACGGCGGTGGCGCTCATGCGCGGGACACCTCCTCGCGGAACAGGGACGACACCACGCGCAGCGCGAAGGTGGCGATGACGATCGAGCCGATGACGACCAGGACGCCCGCGGCCGAGGCGAGCCCGTTCTCGTGGGCCTGGTAGAAGCTCTGGTAGACGGTGTAGGGCAGGTTGGCCGTGCCCAGGCCGCCGGACGTGAGGGTGAACACCGCGTCGAAGTTCTGGACGATGTAGATCGAGCCGAGCAGGGCGCCCAGTTCGAGGTAGCGGCGCAGGTGGGGCAGGGTGAGGTGGACGAAGATCTGCCAGTCGCTCGCGCCGTCCACCCGGGCGGCCTCGATCTGCTGCTGGTCCCGGCTCTGCAGTCCGGCCAGCAGGATCAGCATCATGAACGGCGTCCACTGCCACACCAGTGAGGCCTCGACGGCGAGCAGCGGGGTGTTCGAGATCCAGTCCGGCTGCGGGCCGCCGACGTAGTGCAACAGGCCGTTGAGCAGGCCGTATTCGGGGTTGTACAGGACGTGCTTCCACAGCAGCGCCGCCGCTACCGGGACGACCAGGAACGGCGCGATCAGCAGGGTGCGGACCACGCCCCGGCCCTTGAAGCGGCGGTCGAGGAGCAGGGCGAGGGCCAGGCCGAGGACCAGGCTGGCGAGGACCACCGCCGCGGTCAGCAGGATCGTCGTCCACACCGACCTGCGCAGGTCGGGGTCGGTGAGGACGTCGCCGTAGTTGGCGAGGCCGGTGAAGCGGCGTGCGTCCGGGTAGAGGGCGTTCCAGTCGAAGAGGGAGATCACCAGGGTGGCCACGAAGGGCAGCTGGGTGACCGCGATCATGAAGATCAGGGCGGGGAGCAGCGGGGCCCGGGTGGCCCAGGCCTTGAGCCGGGAGGACGGCGGGCGGACGGTGGTGCGGACGTGGTCGGGTGCGGCCGCGGGGGCCGAGGTCGTGGCGGTCATCGTCCCTCGTACTCCTCGGAGATCTTCTCGGCGAGCTGCTGGGACTTCTTCAGGGCCTCCTCGACGGACTGGCGTCCGGCGACGGCCGCGCTGATCTCCTGGGAGACCTTGGTGCCGAGGTCCGTGAACTCGGGGATGCCGACGAACTGGATGCCGGGCGCGGGGCGCGGCTGCACGCCGGGGTCGCCCGGTTTCGCCCCCTCGATGGCCTCGCGGGTCATCTCCTGGAAGGCGGCGGCCTCGGCGCGGTAGGCCGGGTTCTCGTACGTCGAGGCCCGCTTGCCGGCCGGGACGTCGGACCAGCCGACCTTGTCGCCGACGAGCTGCTCGTACTCCTTGCTCGAGGCCCAGGAGACGAACTTCCAGGCCTTGTCGGGGTTGCGGGACGCCTTCTGGATGCCCCAGGCCCAGGTGTAGAGCCAGCCGGAGGAGTCGGTCTTCTCGACGGGGGCCGGCGCGTAGCCGATCTTTCCCTTGACCGGGGACTTGGCCGACTCCAGGGAACCCGCCGCCGACGTGGCGTCGTACCACATGGCGACCTTGCCCTGGGTGAGGTTGTTCAGGCACTCGGCGAAGCCGGACTGGGCGGCGCCGGACTCGCCGTGCTCGCGGACCAGGTCGACGTAGAACTTCGTCGCCTTCTCCCACTCGGGCGAGTCGAGCCGGGCCTGCCAGTCCTTGTCGAACCAGGTGCCGCCGAAGGTGTTGACGACCGTCGTCAGCGGGGCCATCAGCTCGCCCCAGCCGGGCAGTCCGCGCAGGCAGATGCCCTTCATGCCCGGCTCTGCCCCGTCCAGTTCGGCGGCGAGGTCCGCCACCTGGGTCCAGGTGGGGTGGGCGGGCATCGTCAGGCCCTTCGCGGCGAAGAGGTCCTTGCGGTACATGAGGAAGGACGACTCGCCGTAGAAGGGCTGCCCGTAGAGCTTGCCGTCGTCGCCGGTGAGGGACTCGCGCATCGGCCCCAGGATGTCCTTCTCGTCGTACGCCGGGTCCTTCGCGACGTAGGGGTCCATCTCGTGGAGCCACTCGTTGCGGGCGTAGATCGGTATCTCGTAGTTGGAGAGGGTGGCGACGTCGTACTGGCCTGCCTGGTTGGCGAAGTCCTGGCTGATCTTGTCGCGGACGTCGTTCTCCGGCAGGACGGTGAAGTTCACCTTGATGCCGGTCTCCTTGGTGAAGTGGCCGGCGGTGAGCTTCTGCAGCTCGGTCATCTGCGGGTTGTTGACCATCAGGACGTTGATGGCGTCGCCGCCCGACCCGGCCCCGCCCGCCCCGACCCAGCAGCCGGAGAGCAGCGGGGCGAGCAGCGTCCCTGCGGCGGCCGTGGCGAGCAGGGCTCGCGGCCTCCGTCGGCTCTGGGTTCGCATGGATCGCTCCTGAACATATGGGGAGATAGGGGGCGGTGCGGGGCATGGGGGTGCCCTGCGGGGACGTGCGGGTGGTTCTCAGACGCGGATGACCTGCGGTCCGAGCAGCGAGTAGCGGTGGGCCTCGGCCGCGGGCAGGAGGGTGCTGGTGACGATGGCTTCCAGCGCGCCGATCTCCGCGAAGCGGCAGAAGCTGACCGCGCCGAACTTGGTGTGCGTGCCGGCGAACACGGTGCGGCGGGCGGCGCGGACGGCCTGCGCCTTGACCTCGCTGACGGCGGGGTCGGGGGTGGTCAGGCCGTGCTCGCGGGAGATGCCGTTGGCGCCGATGTAGGCCAGGTCGACGACGAACCCGGCGAGCATCTTCGTCGTCCAGTGGTCGACGGTGGCGAGCGTGCCGGGGCGGACCCGGCCGCCGAGCAGCAGCACGGACGTGTCGCCCGCCTCGGCGAGGGCGCCCGCGACCGGCAGGGAGGCGGTCACCACGGTCAGCGGACGGTCCCGGGGGAGGGCCTCGGCGATGAGCTGGGGGGTGAAGCCCTCGTCGACGAAGACCGTCTCGGCGTCGCCGAGCAGTTCGGCGGCGGCGGAGGCGATCCGGCGCTTCTCGGGGACGTGGCTGGTGGCGCGGAAGGCGAGCGTGGTCTCGAAGCCGGCGCTCTCCACGGGGTAGGCGCCGCCGTGGGTGCGGCGGACCAGGCCGTGGTCCTCCAGGGCGCGCAGGTCACGCCGTACGGTCTCCTTGGCCACGCCCAGTTCGGCCGCGAGCGCGGTGACGTCGACCGAGCCGGTGGCGCGGGCGACCCGGACGATCTCGCGCTGCCGTTCCTCCGCCGTCCTCGCGCTCATGCCGAACACCCGCCTCACCGCCTTGTCGCCGCGTCCTTGCCCGTTCGGGCCCTGTGCGGTCCCTGGGTGAAGTTCTACAGCGGCTCCGCGGCACTGACCAGGCCTGTTGCGGGCCCGATGCTGCCCGGTTGTGCCCGCTTCGGCCGCCGGGTGCCCGCCGCGGACCTGGGAGGCAGCGGTGTACGGGGTGGGAACGGGCAGCGCGGACGCCCGTATACGGGGGCGGGCGGGCCCGTTCGGTGCCCGCCCGCCCGTCGTGGGGTCGTCTTCCGGTCAGTACGGCCAGATCGGGGGGTCGGTCACGAAGTGGCCGCCGAGGTGCGCGTGCGCCGGGTTGTCCGGGTCGAGGTCGCCCTGTTCGGCGATGAGCTTCTCGGCGTACGGTTCGGAGTCGTCCTGCGGTGCGTAGCCGAGCGCCCGCGCGGAGGTGAGGTCCCACCACAGCCGGGTGTTGGCGGAGGAGCCGTGGACGACGGTGTGGCCGACGTTCTCCGCGGTGAGGGCCGCGTGCAGGAGCCGGGCGCCGTCGGCGGGGCTCATCCACACCGAGAGCATGCGCACGCTGGTCGGCTCGGGGAAGCAGGAGCCGATGCGGACCGAGACGGTCTCCAGGCCGTGCTTGTCCCAGTAGAGCTGGGCGAGGTCCTCGCCGAAGCACTTGGACAGACCGTAGAAGGTGTCCGGGCGGCGTGGGGTGTCGACCGGGATGAGGGGGTCGTCGCCCTGCGGGCGCGGGGTGTAGCCGACGGCGTGGTTGGAGGAGGCGAAGACGATACGCCCGACGCCCTCCTCGCGGGCGGCCTCGTACAGGTGGTACGTGCCCTCGATGTTCGCCTTGAGGATCTTCTCGAAGGAGGCTTCCAGGGAGATGCCGGCGAGGTGGATGATCGCGTCGACGCCCCGGACCGCCTCGCGCACGGCGTCCTTGTCGGCGAGGTCGGCGACGATCGCGTCCGGCTCGCCCTCGACGGGGCGCAGGTCGAGCAGGCGCAGCTCGTAGCCGTAGCCGGGGAGCAGGTCCCGCATCAGGGTGCCGAGGCCGCCGGCGGCGCCGGTGAGCAGAACGGTGCGGGGAGCGGGCATCCTCGGGGTCTCCTGGGGTCTCCTCGAAGCGGCCGCCATACGCATGGACGTACGGCGTTCATATGCGTGGACACGCTAAGGAGGGGAGGCGCGGCCCGTCAAGTATCCGGGCGAAGCGGTGCGGAAGCGAAGAGTCCGCTGGTGTGTCGGGAGTTGGCGCGCTTGACCGGCCTCCGGGCGGCGGCTTAGCGTGGAGGCGTTCAGAAATATAGACGCAGATCATACATATGGAATGGGGACCGCCCGTGACCTCAGCCCCTCTCGCCGCCCGGCTCACTGTCCCCAGCGGGCCGCTGTTCTTCCCCGTCACGGCGTACGGCCCCGGCGGCGAGGTCGACCTCGACGTCTACC
Source organism: Streptomyces flaveolus (assembly GCF_014648815.1). Lineage (GTDB taxonomy): Bacteria > Actinomycetota > Actinomycetes > Streptomycetales > Streptomycetaceae > Streptomyces > Streptomyces flaveolus. The sequence continues at coordinate 738,850 of NZ_BMRV01000001.1, forward strand.
GCGCGCACGTGCGCCACGGCATCGAGGCCGGGGCCGCCGCCGTGTTCGCCTGCTGCGGCACCGGGGAGTTCCACGCGCTCACACCCGAGGAGTTCCAGGTCTGCGTGCGGGCGGCCGTGGAGGAGACGGCCGGGCGGGTCCCCGTCGTCGCCGGCGCGGGCTACGGCACCGCGCTCGCCGTGCGCTACGGCCGGCTCGCCGAGCAGGCGGGGGCCGACGGGCTGCTCGCCATGCCGCCGTACCTGGTCGTCGCCGGGCAGGAGGGACTGCTGCGGCACTACCGGGAGGTGGCGGCCGCGACCTCCCTCCCCGTGATCGTCTACCAGCGGGACAACGCCGTGTTCACCCCGGAGAGCGTGGCCGAACTGGCCCGCACGGACGGCGTCGTCGGCCTCAAGGACGGGCTCGGCGACCTCGACCTGATGCAGCGCATCGTCAGCGCCGTACGCACCGAGGTCCCCGGCGGCGACTTCCTCTACTTCAACGGGCTGCCGACCGCCGAGCAGACCCAGCTCGCCTACCGCGCCCTCGGCATCACCCTCTACTCGTCCGCCGTGTTCTGCTTCGCCCCCGAGATCGCCCTCGCCTTCCACCGGGCGCTCCACACGGGCGACGACGCCACCGCGCACCGCCTGCTGGACGGCTTCTACCGGCCGTTCGTCGAGCTGCGCGCCCAGGGCCGTGGATACGCCGTGGCCCTGGTCAAGGCGGGCGTACGGCTGCGCGGGCTGGACGTGGGGGAGGTGCGGGCGCCGCTGCACGAACCGAGTGAGGACCATGTGAAGCAGCTCGCCCAGCTGATCGAGCGGGGACACGAGCTGCTCGCCGGCGAGGGCGCGGACGGGAACAAGGGGGACGGCAAGTGAAGACGTCGGTGTTCGTCTACCCGTGGGACGTCAACGGCGACCCCGGGGCGGCCGGTTTCGTCGCGGGCCTCGGCGTGGAGCAGGTGACGCTCGCCGCCGCCTACCACTCCACCCGCGCCCTCACCCCCCGCCACCCGCGCCACCGCGTCGTCACCGCCGAGTACGCCGCCGTCCTCTACCCGCCGGACGCCGCCCGCTGGGAGGGCCGCGAGCCCCGCCCGTACGAGGCCGGCGACTGGGCGCCCGGCGACGCCTGGGGCGAGGCCGCCGCCGCGCTCGCGGACGCGGGACTCGAGGTGCACACCTGGGTCGTCCTCGCCCACAACTCCCGTCTCGGCGCCGAACAGCCGCACACCTCCGTCGTCAACGCCTACGGCGACCGCTACCCCTGGGCGCCCTGCATCGCACAGCCCGCCACGCGCGCGTACCTCACGGACCTGGCCGTCGAGGCGGCGGTGCGGCCCGGCGCACGGGGCACCGAGCTGGAGTCCCTCGGCTGGTACGGGCTGGCCCACCTGCACGCCCACGACAAGACCGGCGGGGTCGGTCTCGGCGACGCCGGGCAGTACCTGATGTCGCTGTGCTTCTGCCCGGACTGCCGGGCCGGATACGGCACGAGGGGGCTCGACCCCGACGGGCTGGCCGCCGCTGTACGGGCCGCGCTGGAGCCGGTGTGGCGGGGGGCCGCGCCCTCGGACGGGGGCTGGGCGGGTGTGGAGAAGCTGCTCGGCGAGACGGCGGCGAACGCCACGCGCGCGTGGCGGGACGACACCGCGCGCACCCTCCAGGAGGCGGCGGTCGCGGCCGTCCGGGCCGCCGCACCCGACGGCTTCCAGGTGCTGCTGCACGCCGACCCGGTCTCGTACCACTGCGGCGCCAACGCCGGCGTCGACCCCGCGCACATCCTGTCCGTCGCGGACGGCGTGACCGTGCCGTGCACCGGCGGCGCGGGCCTGCTGACCCCGTTCGCCGAGGTACGCCGCGCCGGGGCCGTCCTGGCCGCCAACCTCACCGTGGTCTCCGGCATGGGCGGCAGCCCGGACACCCTCGCCGAGGACGCGGCACGCGCGCGTGAGCTGGGCGCGACGGAACTGCGGCTGTACCACGCCGGGCTGGCGTCGGACGGCGACCTGGAGGCGGTGCGCTCGGCGCTCGCCGGGGGGTGAGCGCGGCCGGGTGAGGGGGACGGTGCCCCCTCGGCACCCTCCGGTGGGCCCGGGGCGTCGCGCCGGGGCGGACGGCGAGGGCGAGGCGGGGCCCCTTCGGCGTCCGCCGGCCGCCGGGCGAGCGGTACGGCCGTCGCCGGCAGCGCGGCCCGGGGGCGGGCAGCGGCCGGGGACGGCCGGTTCCGCGGGCCTCGGGCAGGGGCCCCGGAAGCGGGCTGCGCGACCGATGAGTTCCGCGGCCGTGGCCGGTCTACCTCCCGAGGAAGCCGGCCACGCGTCACCGAGGAGCAGCTGATGACCCAGGACACCCCCGCCTCCGCCGCCACTCCCACGCTCGACCTCGGACCGCAGACGAGGATCGTGGCGCGCCTCGCGGAGGGCGTGAGCGACGCGTGCCTCGGAGACCCGACGCCGTGCCCGGACCTGGCCGTCCGCAACCTGCTCGGCCATCTGACCGGCCTGGCCGTCGCCTTCCGCGACGCCGCGCGCAAGGACCTGGGCGCCACGACCGACACCAGTCCCGACGCGGGCGTGCCGGACATCGGTCCCGGCTGGCGCGAGGAGCTGCCCAAGGTGCTCGACGAGCTCGCCGACGCCTGGCGGGCCCCGGAGGCCTGGACCGGCATGACCCGGGCCGGCGGCGTCGATCTGCCCGGTGCGGTCGCCGCTGCCGTGGCGGTCGACGAGCTGGTGATCCACGCCTGGGACCTGGCCCGCGCCACCGGCCAGGAGTACGCACCCGACCCGGCCGCGCTCCAGGTCTCGCACGGCTTCCTCACCGCCGCCGCGGAGGAGTCCGACGGAGGGGGCGGCATCTTCGGCCCCGTCGTCCCCGTCCCGGCCGACGCCCCGCTCCTGGACCGCACGGTGGGCCTCAGCGGCCGCGACCCGAACTGGACCCGCCCGCCGCGCCCCGCGCGGTAGGGGAGCGCGGGGACGACGCGAGCATGCTCACGAGCCCCGACGACCGGCGCACCCGGCCTCGAAAAAAGTGATCACTGTTGTCGGTGGTCACTGCTAGCCTCCTGCCGCTCGATGATCGGGCATCAAGGGGAGGAGAGCCATCGATGTCAGGAAGAGCCGGACGATCCGGCAGACGGGGTCTGCTGCTGGGCAGTTGCCTCGCGGCGGTCGTGGGGGCGGTCGCGCCGGGTACCTCGCACGCGGCGCAGCAGGGAAATCTGCCGCCGGTGGTCCGGGAGCTGCAGGCGGAATACAAAGACTGCGCGACAGGTGACACACCGGCCTACGTCGGACGGCCACCGATCCTCACTGCCCGCGTCTCCGACCCGGTCGAGGACGACCGCCCCGGCTATCCCGAGCGGCTGAGCGCGGAGTTCGAGGTGTGGTGGTCGGACTCCCAGGGCACCGAGCAGCGTCGGTCGTTCACCACCACTCCGTCAGTCGTCGACATCGTGCACCGTATCGACCTCCCGTCCGACATCCCGACCGACACCATCGTCTCCTGGCACGTACGCGCCAACGACGGCTCGGCGAACTCGGAGTGGAGTTCACAGACGCTCGGTTCCCCGTGCCGGTTCGTCTACGACGGCACGAGTCCCGAGGCGCCCGTCGTGAGCTCGCCGGAGTATCCCGAGGAGACCTGGCGGGCCGGTGGCGTCGGCATCTACGGCAGCTTCACCATGGACTCCCCGTCGCCGGACGTCGTCGAGTACCGCTACGGTTTCATCGGCGGACCGTACGGCTCCGTGCGTCCCGCCGAACCCGGCGGCCCGGCCACCATCCGCTTCGTCCCGCTGGAGGACGGCCCCGAGAACCTCAGCGTCCACGCCGTCGACCGCGCGGGTCGGGTCAGCGGGCGAACCGACTACCACTTCTTCCCCAAGTCGGGAAGTGCGCCCATCTCCCGCTGGAAGCTGGCCGACCCGGCCGGCTCCACCACGGCGGCCGCCGAGGCGGGCCAGGCGGCCCGGGCGGGACGCGGCGTGACCTTCGGCGGCCCGGTGCCCCCGGGAACCGGCCTCACCTCCACGGCCACCCTCGACGGCAGCGGCCACGCCTTCCTCACCACGGACGGCCCGGCCGTCGACAGCGGCCGCACCTTCGGCGTCGGCGCCTGGGTGCGTCCGGCCGAGACCGGCCGGGCCATGACCGTGCTGAGCCAGGACACCGCCTCCGGCACCGCCTACGCCCTGGGGCTGGACGTACGGACGGACGGGGCAGCAGCCTGGGCCTTCTCCCTCGGCGGCGCCAAGGTCACCGGCGGCACACCGGAGGCCGGCGAGTGGGCCTACCTGCTGGGCCTCTACGACACCGAGACCGGCTACGCCCAGCTCTTCGTCAACGGCCACGAGGTCGGCACCAAGACCAAGGCCGCGCCGGTCGCCGCGGAAGGCGCGTTCCAGATCGGCCGGGTCCGCGGCAAGAACGGCTACCGGCAGCGCTGGCACGGCGACATCGGTGACGTCCGCGCCTACGACCGTCTCGTCGTCCCGCGGGAATCGACCGAACTCGCCCGCCGCAAGCCGGAGCTGCTCGGCCACTGGTCGTTCAGCACGGCCGCCGGCGACACCACACCCGAGAACAAGGGCGGTTCGCCGCTGCGGCTCGGAACGGGCGCCTCGATCTACCAAGCCCCTGACAACTCCTGCATCCCCGACCTCGACCCCGGCTGCGTCTGGAAGCCGTACCCGCTGGTCGGCGACGGGCACCTGTCGCTGGACGGCCGAAGCGGCCACGCGGCGCTCGCAGCCCCCGTGGTGGACACCGGTGACAGTTTCACCCTCGCCGTCGTCGCAAGGATCGACGACGCGGACGCCACCCGGCCGATGACGGTCCTCTCGCAGGCCGGTGAGCACACCGACGCGTTCCGGCTGCGCTACGACCCGTCGGCGTCCGCCTGGCAGCTGGTCATGCCGGAGCGGGACGAGGCGGGGGCGCTCGAAAGGGTCGTGTCGCAGGTCACGAGGCCGTCCGGTGCCGATGACTACGGCACGCGGCTGGCCGTCGTCTACGACGACGGCACCGACACGGTCAAGCTGTATGCCGACGGGTACACCAACGACGGGGCCTCCGCCCACCTCCCCCACGGCTGGACGAGCACCGGTCCGCTCCAGGTGGGGCGCAGCGGCACGGCCGAGGGCTGGGGCGAGTACCTGAAGGGCGACGTCGACGAACTCCAGGCGTACGCGGGCGCGCTGCGGGACCAGGACGTCATCGGCCTGGGCCACGAGACCGAGCCCTGCCTGTGCGGCTGACGCCGTTCGGTCCGTCGCCGTCCGCGGCTCGTGCGGAGCCGGACGGAACGGACCGCGCGCCGGGCCGCTGAGGGCCGAGCACAGAGCCGGGGCCGCCCGGCCGGGGCCCTGGGCGGTCGACGGCAGGCGCGGCGGCTCCGGTCGCCGCGCCGATCCCGGGGCCCGTATCCCAGCGGTGAGGGCTCCAGCTGTCCGCTGCCCCCACCGCCCTCGTCCCGCACAGCCGCCGACAGGCTCCGTCGGCGCCTACGCTCGCCGTATGGCGTTCTCCCTCACCGTCCTCGGCACCGCCTCCCCGCACCCGGCCCCCGGGCGGCCCTGCTCCGGGTATCTGCTGCGTGGGGACGGGGCCGAGGTGTGGGTGGACGCCGGGGCCGGGACGTTCGCGGAGTTGCAGCGGCACACTGATCCGGCGCGGCTGAGCGCGATCTGGATCTCCCACCTCCACGCGGACCACACCGCCGACCTGCTGTCCGCGCTGTACGCCTTCGCCTACGGGGGGATGGCCCCGCCCGCGCCCGTCCCCGTGTACGCCCCGCAGGGCTGCGCCGAGCGCCTGGCCGGGTTTTTCGGGCGCCCGGACACCACGTTCCTCGACGCGTTCCTCGACTTCAGGCCGCTGCACGACGGCCACACCGCCCGCCACGGCGGCCTGCGCCTCACCGCCCGCGCCGTCCGGCACGACGTCGAGGCGTACGGACTGCGGGCCGAGTGCGCCGGCCGGGTCCTCGCCTACTCGGGGGACACCCGGCCGTGTGCCGCGCTCACCGGACTCGCCCGCGACGCCGACCTCTTGCTGTGCGAGGCGGACATCGACGTGCATCGCGAAGGCGAACAGGTGCATCTGACGCCCGAGGACGCGGGCGACACCGCCCGCGAGGCCGGCGCCCGGCGCCTGCTCGTCACGCACGTCGGGCCCACGCTCACCCCCGAGGCGGCGACCGCACGGGCCGCCGCGGCGTTCGGCGGACGGACCGCCACCGCGCGCGAGGGCCACAGCACCGTCGTCTGAGCGCGTCCGAACTTTCTTTGTCAGAAGCATTGACGCGGCACTGCGCCCCTCCTACCTTCAACGCGTCGTACTCCGTACGTCATATATGAGACGCGATATGTGAGATCCGAGAGGCGCGCATGACCTCTGTGCCCACGCCGATCCCCTCCCGCACGCAGTACGTGCTGGAGGAGATCAAACGCCGCATCCTCACCGGACGCCTGACGCCCGGTCAGGCCCTGGTCGAGACCGACCTCGCCGCACAGTTCGGGGTGTCCAAGACACCGGTGCGCGAGGCGCTCAAGACCCTGGCCGGCACCGGACTGGTCGTGATGAGCCAGTACAAGGGCGTCACCGTGCGCATGGTGGACGCGGACATGGCGCGCGAGGTCTACGACGTGCGGCTGCTCCTGGAGCCGGAGGCACTCAAGCGCGCGGTCCGCCGCGGCGCCTCCCTGGACGCCGCCCGCGACGCGCTGTCCCGGGCCGACCAGGCCACGGACACGGCCGAACGGTCGCTCGCCAACCGCGAGTTCCACCGCGCCCTGTACGTACCGTGCGGCAACCCGCTGCTCGGCCGGATGCTCGACGAGGTGCGCGACCAGGCGGCCCTCGTCTCGGCCGTCGCCTGGGCCGCCGACCCCTCCTGGGAACGGGAGGCCGGTGAGCACCAGGAGATCCTGCGCCTCGCTCTCGCGGGCGACGCGGACGGCGCGGCGAGCGCCCTCCACGCCCATATCGCGTCGTTCGTCGAGCGGGCCTTCCCGCACGCGGGAACCGAGGCCCAGGAAGAGGTCGGTCAGGCATGACAACGACGTTCGAGACCCAGCGGACGGCCCTGGCCGACGTGGTGGCGATCCCGGTGACCCCGTTCGCCGAGGACGGCTCCGTCGACCCGGCCGGCTACCGGGCCCTGCTGCGTCGTCTCCTCGACGCCGGCATCACGACCCTCACCCCCAACGGCAACACCGGCGAGTTCTACGCCCTCTCCCCGGCCGAGCGCCGCCTGGTCACCGAACTGACGGTCGAGGAGGCCGGCGACCGGGCGGCCATCCTGGTCGGCGTGGGCCACGACGTGCCGACCGCGGTGGCCTCCGCGCAGCACGCCCGCGACCTGGGCGCCCAGATGGTGATGGTCCACCAGCCCGTCCACCCCTACGTCTCCCAGGGCGGCTGGGTCGACTACCACCGCGCGATCGCCGAGGCCGTGCCCGAACTGGGCGTCGTGCCCTACCTGCGCAACCCCCAGCTCCCCGGGGCCCGCCTCGCCGAACTCGCCGACCACTGCCCCAACGTCCTCGGCGTGAAGTACGCCGTCCCGGACGCGGCCCGGTTCGCCGCCTTCGCCCGCGACGCCGGCCTCGAACGCTTCGTGTGGGTGGCGGGGCTCGCCGAGCCGTACGCGCCCTCCTACTTCTCCGCGGGCGCCACCGGCTTCACCTCGGGCCTGGTGAACGTCGCCCCGGCCGTCTCGCTGAACATGATCGAAGCGCTTCGATCCGGTGACTATCCGGCCGCCATGAAGGTCTGGGAGCAGATCCGCCGCTTCGAGGAACTGCGCGCCGCCAACGGCTCCGCGAACAACGTCACCGTCGTCAAGGAGGCCCTCGCCTCCCTCGGGCTGTGCCGCCGCGAGGTCCGCCCGCCCAGCAAGCCGCTGCCCGACAGCGAGCGCGCCGAGGTCGCCGCGATCGCCGCGGGGTGGGCGATATGACGGCCGGGAAGTCCCCCGAAGAGTTCCGCAGCCACCAGTGGTACGGCACCGACGGCCTGCGCTCGTTCAGTCACCGAGCCCGCACCCGCCAGCTCGGCTACCTGCCCGAGGAGCACCTCGGCAAGCCGGTCATCGCGATCCTCAACACCTGGTCCGACATCAACCCCTGCCACGTCCACCTCCGCGACCGCGCCCAGGCCGTGAAGCGCGGCGTGTGGCAGGCGGGCGGCTTCCCGCTGGAGTTCCCGGTCTCCACGCTCAGCGAGACCTTCCAGAAGCCGACCCCGATGCTCTACCGCAACCTGCTCGCGATGGAGACCGAGGAGCTGCTGCGCTCCTACCCGGTCGACGGCGCCGTGCTGATGGGCGGCTGCGACAAGTCCACGCCCGCCCTGCTCATGGGCGCCGCCAGCGCCGACCTGCCGGCGGTGTTCGTGCCCGCCGGACCCATGCTCCCCGGGCACTGGCGCGGCGAGACCCTCGGTTCCGGCACCGACATGTGGAAGTACTGGGACGACAAGCGGGCCGGCCTCATCGGTGACTGCGAGATGCAGGAGCTGGAGAGCGGACTGGCCCGCTCGCCCGGCCACTGCATGACGATGGGCACCGCCTCCACGCTGACCGCCGCCGCCGAGGCCCTCGGCGTCACGGTCCCGGGCGCCTCCAGCATCCCGGCCGTCGACTCCGGGCACGACCGGATGGCCGCCGCGGCCGGGCTGCGCATCGTCGAGCTGGTCCGCAAGGACCGCAGGCTGAGCGACATCCTCACCGCCGACGCCTTCGAGGACGCCGTCACCACCGTGCTCGGCCTCGGCGGCTCCACCAACGCCGTGATCCACCTGATCGCCATGGCGGGCCGCGCGGGTGTCACCCTCACCCTCGACGACTTCGACCGCATCGCCCGTACCGTCCCGGTGCTGGCCAACGTCCGTCCCGGCGGACAGACGTACCTGATGGAGGACTTCCACTTCGCCGGGGGCCTGCCCGGCTTCCTCTCCCGCATCCCCGACCTGCTCCACCTCGACCGTCCCACCGTCTCGTACGACACGATGCGCGAGCAGCTGGACGGTGCCCTCGTCCACGACGACGACGTCATCCGGCCCCGGCACAACCCGGTCGCGGCCGAGGGCGGGGTCGCCGTCCTGCGCGGCAACCTCTGCCCGGACGGCGCCGTCATCAAGCACATCGCCGCCGAACCGCACCTGCTCAAGCACACCGGTCCCGCCGTGGTCTTCGACGACTACAGGACCATGCAGCGCACCATCAACGACCCGGAACTGAACATCACCGCCGACAGCGTGCTGGTGCTCCGAAACGCCGGCCCCAAGGGCGGCCCGGGCATGCCCGAGTACGGCATGCTGCCCATCCCCGACCACCTGCTCAAGCAGGGCGTGCGGGACATGGTGCGGATCTCCGACGCCCGGATGAGCGGCACGAGCTACGGCGCGTGCGTGCTGCACGTGGCACCCGAGTCGTACGTCGGCGGACCGCTCGCGCTGGTGCGCACCGGCGACTCGATCACCCTCGACGTCGAGGCGCGCTCCCTCCAGCTCCATGTGGACGACGAGGAACTGGAGCGCCGCAGGGCCGCGTGGACACCGCCGCCCGCCCGCTACGAACGCGGCTACGGCGCGCTCTACAACGAACAGATCACCCAGGCCGACACCGGCTGCGACTTCGCGTTCCTGGCCCGCCCGGGCACGGTGCAGGACCCGTACGCCGGCTGACCCCGCGGCAGCGGGACACCGCACACCCACGCACCCGGAGAAAGCGCTTCCCGCGCCGCCCCGGCGCCGCAGGCGCACCGCACGCGCACCACCCACGCACGACGTACCAGAACGGAGAACTGTCATGGCCCAAGCCGCAGCCGTGGCGAAACCGCCCGCGCCACCCCGGCGGCGCCGCCGTGCCTCCGCCACGCCGCGCAGGCTCCCGTACCTGCTGATCGGTCCGGCCGCCCTGCTGATGCTGGGCTTCATCGCCTACCCGGTCATCAGCGTCTTCTACTACAGCCTGCAGGACTACAACCCCACCAAGCCGTGGCGCAACGGCTTCGCGGGCCTCGACAACTTCGTCAAGATCTTCACCGACGACCCGCAGTTCTGGGACACCCTCGTCTTCAGCGCCAAGTGGGTCTTCGTCGAGGTCGGCCTCCAGCTGCTGTTCGGCCTGGCGCTGGCGCTCATCGTCAACCAGACCTTCGTGGGCCGGGGGATCGGACGCGCCCTGGTCTTCTCCCCGTGGGCCGTCTCCGGCGTGCTGACCTCCGCGATCTGGGTGCTGCTCTACAACTCCCAGACCGGCATCACCCGTTACCTCGCCGACATGGGCATCGGCTCGTACGGCACCAGCTGGCTGTCGGACACCTCGACCGTGTTCTCCGCGGCGGTGGTCGCCGACCTGTGGCGCGGTGTGCCCTTCTTCGCGATCCTCATCCTCGCCGACCTCCAGTCCGTCTCGAAGGACCTGTACGAGGCCGCCGAGGTGGACGGGGCCAGCCGGATCAAGCAGTTCTGGCACATCACGCTGCCCCACCTGAAGGACGCCATCATCCTGTCCACCCTGCTGCGCGCGGTGTGGGAGTTCAACAACGTGGACCTGCTCTACACCCTGACCGGCGGCGGACCCGCGGGCGAGACCACGACCCTGCCCCTCTACATCGCCAACACCAGTGTCGACGCGCACAACTTCGGCTACGCGTCGGCCCTCACCACGGTCGCGTTCGCGATCCTGCTCTTCTGCTCGATCGTCTACCTGCGGCTGAGCAAGTTCGGAGGCGAGAACAAGTGATCATCAAGGAGGCCCCCGCGCCCACCCCCGCGCCCGTGCGGGCCGGCCAGGAACCGCCGCGCCCCACGAAGAAGCGCCCCGCCTGGGACGAGGTCCCCCGCTGGCAGGTCTACCTGCCGCTCGGCATCTACCTGGTCTTCACCCTGATCCCGTTCTACTGGATCCTGCTCTTCGCGGTGCGCCCGGCCGGCTCGACCTCGCTCGTGCCCTGGCCCCTCACCTTCGAGCACTTCGAGAAGGTGTGGACCGACCGCGCCTTCGGCACCTTCTTCCAGAACAGCGTGCTGGTCGGCCTCGCCACCCTGGTCATGACGACGCTCGTCGCCCTGGCCGGCGGCTACGCCCTCGCCCGGTTCGACTTCAAGGTCAAGCGGGGCTTCATGCTCGCCCTGCTCTGCTCCCAGTTCGTGCCCGGCGCGCTGCTGCTGGTCCCGCTGTTCGAGATCTTCGCCGAGCTGAAGATGATCAACTCGCTCGGCAGTGTCATCATCGCCGAGACCGTCTTCCAGCTGCCGCTGTCGATGATCCTGATCAGCAACTTCATCAAGAACGTGCCGTACTCCCTGGAGGAGGCCGCCTGGGTCGACGGCTGCGGACGGTTCCGGGCCTTCCGGATCGTCGTGCTGCCGCTGCTGCGCCCCGGCCTGATCGCCGTCGGCTCCTTCGCCTTCGTGCACTCCTGGAACCACTTCCTGTTCGCCCTGATGTTCCTCAACGACCAGGGCAAGCAGACCATCCCGGTCGGCCTCAACACCCTGATGAGCGCGGACAGCGTCGACCTCGGCGCGCTCGCCGCCGGCGGCATCATCGCCGCCGTGCCCGTCGTGCTCGTCTTCGCCTTCATCCAGAAGTGGCTGATCACCGGCTTCAGCGCGGGGGCGGTGAAGGGATGAGCCGGGTCCCCGTCGTCCTCGCCGGCGCCCGCGGCCATGGCCGCTGGCACGTCGCCAACATCCGCCGCCTGGAGCGGGCGGGCCTGGTCCGCCTGGCCGGCATCTGCGAGCTCACCCCGCTGACCGAGCAGGAGGCCGGCGGTGAACTCCCCGAGCAGTCCGCCGACTTCGGCGCCCTGCTCGACTCCACCGGCGCACGGATCGCCGTGATCTGCACGCCGATCCCCACGCACACCGACCTCGCGCTGACCGCCGCCCGCCGGGGCGTGCACCTGCTGCTGGAGAAGCCCCCGGCACCGTCGTACGCCGAGTTCCGGCGCATGGCCGACGGGGTCGCCGAGGCCGGCGTCGCCTGCCAGGTCGGATTCCAGTCGCTGGGCTCGCACGCCGTGCCCGCGATCCGCGCGCTGATCGCCGAGGGCGCGGTCGGCGAGGTGGTGGGCGTCGGCGGGGCCGGGGCCTGGGTGCGCGACGAGGCCTACTTCCGCCGGGCGCCCTGGGCGGGCCGGCGGCGGCTGGACGGCGCCGACGTGATCGACGGCGCGCTGACCAACCCCCTCGCGCACGCCGTCGCCACCGCCCTCGCGCTGGGTGGCACCACCCGCGCCGAGGACGTCGCCGGCATCGAGGCCGAGCTGAGCCACGCCAACGACATCGAGGCCGACGACACCTCCTGCGTGCGGATCACCACCGCGCGGGGCCACCGCGTCACCGTCGCCGCCACCCTGTGCGCGGAGCGGGCCGAGGAGCCGTACGTCCTGGTGCACGGCAGCCGCGGCCGGATCACCTTCTGGTACAAGCAGGACCGCGTCCTGCTCCAGCGTGCCGGCCACGGACCCGAGGAGTACGACCACGGTCGCACCGACCTGCTGGAGAACCTGGTCGACCACCTCACCACCGGCGCCGGCCTGCTGGTCCCGCCGGACGAGACCGGCGCGTTCATGAAGGTCGTGGAGGCCATCCGCCGGGCCCCCGACCCGGAGCCGCTGCCCGACGGCGCCTGGCACCGCGTCCCCGGCGAGAGCCGCCGCGTGGTCCCCGGCATCGACGGACTCGTGGCCGCCGCCGCCGACACCCTCTCCCTGTACTCCGAACTCGGTGCCCCGTGGGCGCCGCGCACGGAGCACCCGCTGAAAGAGGTGAGCACCCGATGACCGGCACCGACTCCCCGGTGCTGCGCGTGGCGGGCCGCCCCGTCGGCCGGTACGTCGTCCGGCCCGAGCTGCCCGTCCGGCTCTCCCCGCGCCCCTACCTGCACCCCGTCACCACCCTGGCCGGCACCGTCGTCACCGAGTTCAACCCCGCCGACCACCTCCATCACCTCGGCGTCGGTGTCGCCGTTCCCGACGTCGAGGGCCACAACTTCTGGGGCGGACGCACCTACGTCCGCGACCAGGGGCCGACCGAGCTCGCCAACCACGGCGCCCAGCGGCACGCCGCCTTCCAGCTCCGCGACCCCGACGGCTTCGTCGAGGAGCTGCGCTGGGTCGCCGCCGGCGCCGAGCTGCTGCGCGAGCGCCGCACCGTCGCGGCCACCGGACTCACGGACACCGCCTGGGCGCTGGACTTCACCTTCTCCCTCACCAACGTCACCCCGGACCCCCTCACCATCGGCAGCCCCGCCACCAACGGGCGCCCCGGCGCGGCCTACGGCGGCTTCTTCTGGCGGGCCCGCAAGGAGAGCGCGGCCCCGCACGTCTTCACCGCCGACCGCGAGGGCGAGCAGCAGGTCCACGGCAGCCCCGCCGACTGGCTCGCCCTCACCGGCGACACCTGGTCGCTGGTGTTCGCCGGGGCCACCGAACGGACCCGGCGCGACCCGTGGTTCGTGCGCACCGAGGAGTACCCGGGCGTCGGCTCCTCCCTGGCCCACGACGAGCGGCTCGCGCTCGCCCCCGGGGACACCCTCGTCCGCCGTGTCGTCACCGTCGTCGCCGACGGCCGCCTGGACGCCGACGGCGCCGCGACCCTCGTACGCAAGGCGGTGAGCCCGTGACCCCCGAGTCCGCGGACACCTACACCAACCCGGTGCTGAACGCCGACTGGTCCGACCCGGACGTCGTGCGCGTCGGCGACGACTTCTACCTGACCGCCTCCAGCTTCGGCCGCGCCCCCGGCCTGCCGCTGCTGCACTCCCGGGACCTGGTCAACTGGACCCTGGCCGGCCACGCGCTGGAGCGCCTGGAACCGGCGGACGCCTTCGCCGCGCCCCGGCACGACTGCGGCGTCTGGGCCCCGTCCCTGCGCCACCACGCCGACCGCTTCTGGATCTTCTGGGGCGATCCCGACCAGGGCATCTTCCAGGTCAACGCCCCCGGGATCCGGGGCCCGTGGACCGAGCCGCACCTGGTGAAACCCGGCAAGGGCCTGATCGACGCCTGCCCCCTGTGGGACGAGGAGACCGGCGACGCCTACCTCGTGCACGCCTGGGCCCGCTCCCGCTCCGGCATCAAGAACCGCCTCACGGGACACCGCATGCGCCCCGACGGCACCGGGCTCCTCGACGAGGGCAAGGTGATCGTCGACGCCGACCGCATCCCGGGCTGGTTCACCCTGGAGGGCCCCAAGCTCTACCGGCACGACGGCTGGTTCTGGATCCTGGCGCCCGCCGGGGGAGTGGAGACCGGCTGGCAGGGCGCCTTCCGCTCCCGTGACTTCTTCGGACCGTACGAGGAGAAGGTCGTCCTCGAACAGAAGGACACCGACGTCAACGGCCCCCATCAGGGCGGATGGGTGCGCACCGCGGCCGGCGAGGACTGGTTCCTGCACTTCCAGCAGCGCGGCGCGTACGGCAGGGTGGTCCACCTCCAGCCGATGACCTGGGGCACGGACGGCTGGCCGGTCCTCGGTGACGACGGCGCCCCGGTGACCGTCCACCGGCGTCCCGCACTGCCGCCGCAGCCGCCCGCGGCGCCCGCGACCGACGACGACTTCCCCGGCGGACGGTACGGACGCCAGTGGTCGTGGACGGCCAACCCCGGCGAGGGCTGGGCCACCCAGCACTCCGGGGACGGGCTCAGGCTCGCCTGCGTCCGCACGGCCGACGCGCACGACCTGCGCAAGCTGCCGAACGTCCTGACGCAGCGGCTGCCCGGCCTGCCGTCGGTCGTCGAGGTGGAGCTGCGCCTGGACGGCGCGGAGCCGGGCGCCCGGGCCGGACTGGCGGTGCTGGGCGACGCCTACCGCTGGATCGGGCTCCAGCGGGGCGCGGACGGGGCGGTGCACCTGGTGCACCGGTTCGCCGAGTCGGTGGCCGAGGCCGAACGCGACGCCGACCACCCCCGCGTCGCACCCGGGGGACGGGTACGGCTGCGGATCGAGACGGCGCCCGGGGCACGCTGCCGCTTCTCCTACGACCTCGGTGACGGCCACCGGCCCACCGGCCAGGTCTTCGCCGCCACCCCGTGGCGCTGGGTCGGCGCCCTGCTCGGCCTGTTCGCGCTCGCGCCCGCCGGCCGGGGACACGCCGGGGCCGCCGAGTTCACCCGGTTCCGGATCCGACCCCAGTAACCCACCCCACCCGTACGCCTGTTGGGAGCCGCAATGACGCACCTCCGTAGCAAGCGCTTGCCGGGCACCGGCAGAACCCTCGCCGCCGTCCTGGGCCTGGTCACCACCCTCGTCCTCGGGGCGGCCGGGGAAACGCACGCCGCCGCTCCGCCGGGAGAAGGGGCGGCGGGCGACCCCCGCCTGACCGACCGGCCCCACGGCTTCGCCTCCCTCGCCGGCGGCACCACCGGCGGCGCGGGCGGCCGGGTCGTCACCGTCACCGACCAGGCCGCGCTGGCGAAGTACGCGGCGGCGCAGGAGCCGTACGTCATCCGGGTGGCGGGCACGATCGCCGTCGAGCCCTTCGGCGCGGAGATCGCCGTCGGCTCGGACAAGACGATCATCGGCGTCGGCGACACCGGCGAGATCGTCCACGGCGAGCTGCACCTGAGCCCCGGCACGCACAACGTGATCATCCGCAATCTGACGATCCGCGACTCGGCGGTCGCCGGGAACTGGGACTGCAAGGACACCGACTTCGACGGCATCCAGATGGACACCGCCCACCACGTGTGGGTCGATCACAACCGCTTCTCGAACATCTGCGACGGGCAGCTCGACGTCCGCAAGGACAGCGAGTACGTGACCGTGTCGTACAACCGGTTCGAGGACAACAACAAGACGTTCGGGCTCGGCTGGACGACGAACGTCCGGACGCAGATCACCATCGACCACAACTGGTTCGCGAACACCAAGCAGCGCAACCCCTCGGTCGACAACGCCGCCTACGCCCACCTCTACAACAACTACCTGACGGCCCAGGCCGATCCGGGCGACCTCGTGTGGACGTACGGGAACTGGTCGCGCGGCGCCACCAAGATGGTCATCGAGAACAGCTACTACCAGGACGTCCAGCACCCCTACCAGGCCGACCCCACCGCCGAGCTGGTGCAGCGCGGATCGATCCTGCGCAACACGACGGGCCGCCACGACGAGTGGGGCGCCGCCTTCGACCCGCGTGACTTCTACGCCTACCGGCTCGACCCGGCGGCGGCCGTGCCCGCGCTGGTGAAGCGCTTCTCGGGACCGCAGAAGCAGCTCGGCACCCACTGAGCCACCCACAGCACCACCCACCCCCCCCACGTTGTTCAGCACCGCACTGTTGGATCCAGAAGAAGAGAGCCGACCAATGAAGATCAGCATGCGCAGCAGCAGAAGCACCGGCAGGCGCCGGACGTCCGCCGCCGTCGCCCTGGGGGCCGTGCTCGCGCTGACCGCCACCGCCTGCGGTGACGACGGCAGCGGGGCGGGCGGCGACCAGGGCGCCGAGGGCAGCGGCAAGGGGAAGATCGTCTTCTGGGACAACAACGGCGGCATCCGCACGGCCGTGTGGAAGGAGATCATCGCCGACTTCGAGAAGGCGAACCCGGACATCGACGTCGAGTACGTCGGCATCGCCGCCACCGAGTACCAGTCCAAGGTCGACACCGCCATCCAGGGCGGCGGCCTGCCCGACGTCGGCGGCGTCGGCGCGGCGATGCTCGCCGGGTTCTCCGCCCAGAACGCGCTGGAGCCGCTGGACAACCGGCTCACCGGCTCGTCCCTGAACGGCAGGGTCAACAAGGACATGATCGAGTCGCTGCGGGCCGCCGGCGGCGGCGACGGCCGGCTGTACTCCGTGCCGACCTCGGCCAACAACGGCGTCCTCTACTACCGCACCGACCTGTTCGACAAGGCGGGCCTGGAGGCGCCGACGACCTGGGACGCCTTCTATACGGCGGCCGAGAAGCTCACCGCCGCGGGCAAGAACGAGTTCGGCTACACCATCCGCGGCGGCTCCGGCTCCATCGCCCAGGCGCTCGACGCGATGTACGGGCAGTCCGGCATCACCTCGTTCTGGGACGCGGACAAGAAGAAGACCACCGTCAACGACCCGAAGAACGTCGAGGCGCTGGAGAAGTACGCGGCCCTCTACAAGAAGGTCACGCCGGCCGCCGACGTCAACAACGACTTCGCCAAGATGGTCGCGCAGTGGGACTCCGGCACGATCGGCATGCTCAACCACAACCTGGGCTCCTACCAGGACCACGTGAAGGCGCTCGGTGTCGACAAGTTCCGCGGCATCCCGCAGCCGGTCGGCGCCTCCGGCAAGCGGGTCCAGGTGTCCAACCCGGTCGACGGGCTCGGGCTGTTCAAGAGCTCCAAGAACAAGGAGGCCGCCTGGAAGTTCATCGAGTTCGCCACCTCGAAGGAGCAGAACTCGAAGTTCAACGAGTCGGCCGGGCAGGTGCCGTCGAACACGGACGCCGCGAAGGACGCGTGGATCGCCAAGGCGGAGCCGACCAAGCTGGCGGCGGAGGCGCTGAACGACGGGTCCACGACCATCGTCCAGCTGCCGTACTACCTGCCGGACTGGAACACCATCTCCAAGGCGGACAACGAGCCGAACTTCCAGAAGGTGCTGCTCGGGAAGATGAGTGCGAAGTCGTTCCTCGACACGATGGCGGAGCAGCTGAACGAGGCGCAGGCCGAGTGGAACGAGCAGATGGGCTGACCGCCCGGGCTGGACGTCGCCGTGGGGCGGTCTGTGGTCGCAGGCTTGCGGGCCGTCCCTGGCTTGTCGCGCCCGCGCGGCGGAGCCGCATATCGATACAGCCCGGCGCCCCTGGGGCTGTCCAACCCCACTCATGAAAGGCACCCAGCGTGTCACTCAGCCGAAGGCACGTCACCGCGGCCGCCGTCGCCGCTGTTCCGCTGGCGTTCGCCGGTCTCGGTAGCGCGCAGGCCGGCGGGCGGCGGGCCCGCACGCTCTACGTCGCCGGCGACTCCACCGCCGCCCAGAAGTACGCCGACGCCGCGCCCGAGACCGGGTGGGGCATGGCGTTGCCGTTCTTCCTCCACAAGGAGCTTCCCGTCGCCAACCACGCCGTCAACGGGCGGAGTTCCAAGAGCTTCGTGGACGAGGGACGGCTGGACGCGATCCTCGGTGTGATCCGGCCCGGCGATCTGCTCCTCGTCCAGTTCGCGCACAACGACGAGAAGGACGAGGACCCCACCCGCTACACCGAGCCCTGGACCACCTACCAGGACCACCTGCGCCTGTACGTCGACGGCGCCCGGGCCCGCGGGGCGCGGCCCGTGCTGGCCACGCCCGTCGAGCGGCGCCGTTTCGACGCGGACGGCGACGCGGTGCCCAGCCACGGCGAGTATCCGGCGGCGATGCGGGCGCTGGCCGCCGAGGAGGGCGTGGCGCTGCTCGACGTGCAGGCGCTGTCCCTCGCGCTGTGGCAGCGGCTCGGCGTCGAGGAGACCAAGACCTACTTCAACTGGACCGCCACCGAGCAGGACAACACCCACTTCAACCCGCCGGGCGCGATCGAGGTGGCCCGGCTGGTCGCGCGGGAGCTGCTGCGCACGCGGGTGCTGGCGCACCGGGACGTGCGCCGGCTGGACGAGGACGTCCCCGCGTCCTGGATCACCTGGCCGGGGCCCGTCACCGCGTAACACCCCCCTGAACCGGAAACGGAGAACCGCACCATGAGCACACTAAGATGGCATGGGCATGCCACAGGAAGAGCGGCCGCGCTGGCCGGCTGCACCGCTCTCGTGCTGAGCCTGACCGCCGCCACCGCCGAGGCCGGCCCCGGCCACCACCGCTCCCACGACGTCGCCCGGCAGACGCTGCCGGCGAAGGACGGCTGGGCCTCCCAGGGCACCGGCACCACCGGCGGCGCCGCCGCCGACGCCGCGCACGTGTACACGGTCACCACCTGGGCCGAGTTCAAGGCCGCCCTCGCCGCCGGAGGCGACGCGCCGAGGATCATCAAGGTGAAGGGCACCATCGACGCCGTCTCCGAGGGCTGCGACGCCTTCGCCGCCCCCGGCTACGACTTCGACGCCTATCTGGAGAAGTACGCGCCCGAGAAGTGGGGCCTGGACACCGACCTGAGCGACGAGCCCGACGACAGCCCCGAGGGCCTGCGCCGCGCCTCCGCCGCCCGGCAGGACCAGTCGATCAAGGCGAACGTCCCGGCCGACACCACCATCATCGGCGTCGGCAGGAACGCCGGACTCAAGGGCGCCAGCCTGCAGATCAAAGGCGTGGACAACGTCATCGTCCGCAACCTGACCTTCGAGAGCCCCGTGGACTGCTTCCCGCAGTGGGACCCCACGGACGGCGACAAGGGCAACTGGAACTCCGAGTACGACAGCGCCGTCGTCCACGGGGCCACCCACGTCTGGCTGGACCACAACACCTTCACCGACGGCGAGCACCCCGACAGCGCGGCCCCGACCTACTTCGGCATGCTCTACCAGCAGCACGACGGCCAGCTGGACGTCGTCAAGGGCGCCGACTACGTCACCGCCTCCTGGAACGTCTTCGCCGAGCACGACAAGACGATCCTGATCGGCAACAGCGACAGCGAGTCCACCGCCGTCGGCGACCGCGGCCACCTCAAGGTGACCTTCCACCACAACCTGTTCGAGAACCTCGTCGAGCGCGCGCCCCGCGTCCGCTTCGGCCAGGTCGACGTCTACAACAACCACTTCGTGGCCGGCGACGACTACGCCTACAGCTTCGGCGTCGGCAAGGAGTCCGCGCTCGTCGCCGAGCACAACGCCTTCACGCTCCCGGACGGGATCAGCGCCGCGAAGGTCCTGAAGAAGTGGAGCGAGGCGCCGGTCACCGCCGCGCACAACCGGGTCAACGGCCGCACGGTCGACCTGATCGCCGTGCACAACGCCGAGATCCCCGGCGAGACCCTCCGGCCGGGCGCGGGCTGGACGCCCACCCTGCGCACCCACATCCTCCCGGCGAAGGCCGTCCCCGCGGTCGTCGACCACGGCGCGGGCGCCGGCCGCCTGCGCTGACGCGCCCCCGAACCGGGCCGGGGCGCCCGCACCGCCCCGGCCCACCCCCGGCCCCGTCATCCCGAAGGAGCACGCGCATGCCCCGCCCCGCCCCGTCCCGCAGAGGCTTCCTGCTCGCGGCCGCCGGTGCCGCGGCCGCCGTCGGCCTCGCCGCCGGCCCGGCCCTCGCCGGCCACCGTTCCCGCCCGTTCGGCCGCCACGGCTCGCCGTCCGCCCGCCGCACCCCGAAGACCCTGTACGTCGACCCGCACGGCCGCGGCGACTTCACCTCCGTCCAGGCCGCCGTGACCGCCGCCACCGGCAGCGGCTGGACTCTCGTCCTCGCACCCGGCACCTACCGCGAGACCGTCACCGTCGACGCCACCCGCACCGATGCCACCTGGATCGGCGCCTGTGAGGACCCGCGCGCCACCGTCATCGTCTACGACAACGCCGCCGGCACCCCCCGGCCCGACGGCTCCGGCACCTACGGCACCAGCGGCTCGGCCACCGTCACCGTGCAGGCCGACGGCTTCACCGCCCGCCGGATCACCTTCGCCAACGACTGGCTGCGCGCCGACCACCCCGACTGGACCGGCACCCAGGCCGTCGCCCTCAAGGCCCAGGGCGACCGCACGGCGTTCCACCACTGCCGCTTCCTCGGCCACCAGGACACCCTCTACGCCGACACCCGCGCCCTCGACCACTTCGCCCGCCAGTACTACGCCCACTGCTACGTCGAGGGCGACGTCGACTTCGTCTTCGGCCGGGCGACCGCCGTGTACGAGAACTGCCGTTTCCGCACCCTGGTCCGCACCGACCTCGCCGCCGCCCCCCACGGCTTCGTGTTCGCGCCGTCCACGGCGGGTGCCAACCCGCGCGGCTACCTCGTGACCCGGGGGCACGTCACCAGCGAGGCACCCGACGGCTACTACAAGCTGGCCCGCCCCTGGGTGCCCAGCTCCGACACCACCGCCCGCCCGATGCTCACCGTGCGCGAGACCCACCTCGGCGCGGGCATCGACGCCCTCGCGCCCTACGCCAACATGCGGGACACGTACCCGTGGCAGGAGCAGCGGTTCCGCGAGTACCGCAACACCGGCCCCGGCGCCGCGATCACCGTCCCGGCGAACCGGCCGCAGCTGACCCGCGCCGAGGCCGCGGCGCACACCAGGGAGGCGTACCTCGGCGACTGGCGTCCGTATGCCGGCCACCGGTGACCTGCCCGCTTTCCACCGGGCGCTCAGGGACGAGCTGACCTTCCCGCTCGCCTGGGGCACCTCGCCGGTCCGCGACTTCGCGCGGTGGCGGCGGACGGCCCGCGCCACGGTCGAGGCACACCTCCTCGTCGACCGGCAGGAGGGCACGCCGTACGCCGCCGAGTTCGCCGACCGCGACGACGGCGACGGATACACGCGCGAGACGGTCACCCTCTCCCTCACCCGCTACGCCCGGGTCCGCGGCGCCCTGCTCACCCCGCAGGGCGCCGGGCCGTTCCCGGCCGTCCTCCTCCTGCACGACCACGGCTCCCGCTTCGACATCGGCAAGGAGAAACTGGTCCGGCCCTGGTACGACGACACGCGCCTGGCCGCCGCGCGCGACTGGGCGGACCGCCACTTCGGCGGGCGGTTCCCCGGCGACGAACTGGCCCGGCGCGGCTACGTGGTGCTGTGCCTGGACGCCCTCGGCTGGGGCGACCGCGACCCGCTCGTCTATGAGCGCCAGCAGGCCCTCGCCGGCAACCTCCTCCACCTCGGCAGCTCCCTCGCCGGGCTGATGGCCCGTGAGGACGCCCGGGCCGCCGGCTTCCTGGCCGGCCTCGACCGGGTGGACGCCCGGCGGGTCGCGGCCCTCGGCTTCTCCCTGGGCGGCTACCGCGCCTGGCAGACGGCCGCGCTCAGCGACGACGTCGCCGCCGCCGTCAGCGTGTGCTGGATGACCGGCCTGAAGGAGTTGACGCTCCCCGGCAGCAACACCCTGCGCGGACAGTCGGCGTTCCACATGCTGCACCCCGGACTCGCCCGGCACCTCGACCTCCCCGACGTGGCGAGCCTCGCGGCGCCGAGGCCGATGCTGTTCCTGAGCGGCGCACACGATCCGCTGTTCACGCCCGAGGGCGTCCGGGCGGCCCACGCCCGACTCCGCGCGGTCTGGGAGTCCTTGGGCGCCGGCGACCGGCTGCGCACCGAAGTCGTGCCCGGCGTCGGACACGCCTTCACCCGCCCCATGCAGGACGACGCCCTCGGCTGGCTTGACGCGATCTTTGCCAGGTAAAGGGGTACCGATCCGGCCACACCCCTCGCGCACCCGGGGGTGACGCGCGTAGAAACGTGTCTCATGCATAAACCACTGCGCATCGCCGCCGTCACCGCCGCCTGCGCCGTCGCCGGTGCCGCCCTCTACGGCACGGGTGCGGCCACCGCCGGCCAGTCGACGGCCAACTCGACCCACGAGCCCTACAACATCGGGCAGCTGACCAAGGACATCGACACCTACTACGGCACCGCCCTCGACGACGACGGCGTCTACCGGGCCTCCGCCGACAGCCAGTACGCCAGGGACCTGGCGAGCATCGACGCCGCGGCGAGGAAGCAGATCGACAAGGCGGCCCGCGCGGCGGCGCACCACCGGGGCGACCGGCCGGCGGTCGTCTTCGACATCGACGACACGCTGCTGCTCAGCCTCGACTACGAGAAGAAGAACAACTACGGCTACGACAGCGCCACCTGGGCCGCCTACGTCAACAAGGCCGATCGCCCCGCCGTGTTCGGCAGCCCCGGACTCGTGCGCTACGCGCAGGAGAAGGGCGTCGAGGTCTTCTACAACTCCGGCCTGAGCGAGTCCCAGCGCACCGCCGCCGTCGAGAACCTGAAGAAGGTGGGCGCCGATGTGAACCTCGACGCCGGCCACATGTTCCTCAAGGACAAGGCGAACCCGCCGTCCTACCTGTCCCACTGCGCCACCCCGGGCGCCTGGACCTGCACCACCGTGCAGTTCAAGGCGGGCACCCGCCGCCACATCGAGCGGGACCTCGGGTACGACATCGTCGCCAACTTCGGCGACCAGTACTCCGACCTGCAGGGCGGCTACGCGGACCGGACCTACAAGCTGCCCAACCCGACGTACTTCGTCGAGTGACCTCCCGCGGCCTGGGGAACGCCCCCGCCGGTCGTCACCGGCGGGGGCGTTCGCTGTGCCGGCCGAGTGGGGGCTCGGACGGCGCGCGCCGGCCCGGGGGGCGGACCGGCGGACCGGGGGCCCGGACGGTCACTGGTACGTGATGTCCGAGGCGGTGAAGTCGCACGTCTTCCCGTAGGGACCGACCGGGGAGAGCGCCGTGGGCTCCTTGCCGGTGTCGTTCCCCTGGAAGCGGACACAGGTCTCGATCTTCTTCTTGCCGTCGCCGTGGATGCGGATGTTGCGCAGCGCCGCGGTGTCGCCGTAGTTCTGGTTGACGCCGACGATCGACTTGCCGGGCGCGGTGATGTCCACGTCGTTGATGATGATCGTGCGCTGGTACTGCTTCTTGCAGTTGCCGCAGGAGCGCACCAGCTTGCCGAAGTTCTCGACCTGGAACTTGGTGACGACGAGCTTGCCCGCGCCGTTGAACTGGAGCACCTTGTCGTCGGCGTTCTTCGCGCCGCCCCCGTACACGGTGTACACGGCCGACGGCGACGTGCCCTTGAAGCTGGCGGCGTCCTCGCCGACGTCCAGCCACCAGACGTTCTGCAGGGTGCAGGACCCCTTGCAGTGGACGCCGTCCGCGGCCGGGGTGCCGATGATCACGTTCTTGAGAACGGCGCCGTCCGCCAGCTCGAAGATCGGGCCCTGGTCCTCGTCCTGGCCGGAGGTGCCGAGGTCGCCGGTGCCGTAGAACTTCTTCATCTTGCCGTCGTAGGTGCCGGAGACCGGGATCGTCGACGAGACGGGCTTGCTGCCGGTGTCCGTGGGCCAGGACGACGCGGCGCCGGCGGTGGTCAGCATCGTCGTCGTGACGATCGCCGCACCCGTGAGGCCCAGGGCGGTGGCCGAGGCGATCACCGCCCGGCGCCTGCCGGGCCTGCGGCGGTGGCGGACGCGCTGTTCTGCTCGTGCAGTCATGCCCATGTCCTTGCGTGGGGAGGGGGAGCTTTCGCTCCCTGGTCGCCACGGACGGGGAAAGGGTTGCCGGGTCAGCGGAGTTTCCTCAGGAACCGCCGTCGTGCGGCGCGAAGCCGCCCTGCACCGACAGCTGTTCGCCTCCGGCCTCGGCCGTCGCGGAGTAGCGGTCGCCGTTCGCGTCCCGGCCGCCGCGCTCGTGGTTGTACTGGCCGGCGAACATCCACTCGCCCGCCGGGACCGTACGGCCCCGCTTGAGCGTCCACCGGTGGACGAGGAAGCCGTCCCGCTCCTCGACCGTGAACGTGAAGTCGTCCTCGGGCAGCGACCGCCACGCGCCGGTGGAGGCGACCCCGCCGGTCTGCGCCACCCTCAGCTCGACGGTGAGCGCGGTCAGCGGGCTGCTCGTCCGCAGGGTGATGTTGCTCTGCGCCCAGTAGTCGTTGCTGTGCGGGTCGACGGAGCCGTCCGACCACAACGGGCCGACCTCGGGCCCGGCGGCCGGCGGACGGGCGGTGGCGGTCGCGGTGCCGGCCGGTGTCCCGGAGGACGACGGCCGGTCCGGCTCCCGCGTCCCGGCCGAGGTGCTCGGTGCCGGCGCGACCGACGACGTCCGGGGCGCGGGGGCCGTCGGGCTCGTGGGGCCGGCCGCCGACGGAGAGGACGTCGGCGACGTGGCGACCGAGCGCTGCGGCGGAGCGTCGTCCTTCACCGCGGACGCGACACCGTACCCGCCGGCCGCGAGGACGCCCGCCACCGCGGCCGTCGCGCCGGCCACCCGGGCCCAGCCCAGCGCCGGCGGGCGGGCCGCCCGGAGCCCGGCGTGGCCCCGGCCCGCCATGCCCCGCTCGACCCGGGCCAGCATGCGCGCACGGTCGGGCTCGTGCGCCCCGGCCGCCTCGTGCAGCCGGGCGCGCAGCTCCTCGTCCACGTCCCGCCGCCCGGTCATCGCTTCCTTCCCGCGGCCTCACCGGTGCGTGCGATCGCCGCGTGCACCTGCTGCGGCGCTCCCCGCGTGCCGAGGACCCGCTGCAGTTCGGCCATTGCCTTCGACGTCTGGCTCTTCACCGTACCCACCGAGACGCCCAGGGCGAGCGCGGTGTCCTTCTCGGAGAGGTCGAACGCGTGCCGCAGCACCACGCACGCCCGCTTGCGGAACGGCAGGGCGCGCAGCGCCTCCTGCACGTCCACCACGCCCGCGACGTCCGGGTTCTCCGTCCTCTCCTCGCGCTGCGACCAGAACAGGGCGACGCGCCGGCGCTCGCGCACCGCGCTGCGGATCCGGCTGCGGGCCAGATTGGCGACGACCCCGCGCGCGTACGCCACCGGATGCTCCGCCGCGCGCACCCGGTCCCAGCGGTGCCACAGCGCGAGCAGGGCGTCCGCCGCCAGGTCGTCGGCTGCGTCCGGCTCGCCCGTCAGCAGATGGGCGAGCCGGGACAGTTCGGCGTAGTGGCGTTCGAAGAAGGCGTGGAACTCCACGGAGGCGGCGTCGTCGACGACTGTGCCCACGGGCGGACTCTCCTCGCAGCGGCTTCCCCGGCGTCGAACAACCGTGCGCCGGGCGGGGATCCGGAACTGTAGCAGCGTCGGCCGTGCCGACCGTACGGTGCGCCGAACACCGTATGGCAGCCCGAACCGGAGGGGGAGGTGAGTTCCGGCCCCTGCGTCGCAGCCCCCGCGTCCTAGTCCTTGAGCGCCGCCTTCATCATCGCCTTGGCCACCGGGGCCGCCAGCCCGTTGCCGCTGACCTCGGAGCGGGCCGCGTCGGACTGCTCGACGAGCACGGCCACGGCTACCTCCCCGTCCGACGAGCCGGACTTGGCGTAGGACGTGAACCAGGCGTACGGCGTCTTGCTGTTGTTCTCGCCGTGCTGGGCCGTGCCCGTCTTGCCGCCCACGGTCGCGCCGGAGATCTGTGCGTTCGACCCGGTGCCCTCGTCGACCACCGTCTGCATGGCCGACTGCAGCTGCTCGGCGGTGGAGGAGCTGACGATCTGCTTCGTCTCCGCCGAGTCGTCGTAGTCCTCCAGCACGTCGCCGTCACCGCCGGTGATCTGCGACACCATGTGCGGCGAGACCAGCTTGCCGCCGTTGGCGATGGCCGCGGACACCATGGCCATCTGGAGGGGGGTGGCCGTCACGTCGAACTGGCCGATACCCGTCAGGGCGGTCGACGGCCGGTTCATGTCCTTCGGGTACACGCTCGTGTAGGCCCGCACCGGCACGTCCTGCGTCTCGTCGTTGAAGCCGAACTTCTCGGCCGTCGCCCGGAGCTTGTCCTGGCCCAGGTCCACGGCCATCTTCGCGAAGACGTTGTTGCACGAGTACTGCAGTGCCGTGCGGATCGTGGCGTTCTCGCAGGGGGCGTTCGGGTTCTCGTTGGACAGGTCCGTCGTGGTGTCCGGCAGCGTGTACGGGTCCGGGCTGACGGTCCGCTCGTCCACCGAGCCGTACAGTCCGTCCTCCAGCGCGGCCGCCGCCACCACGAGCTTGAACGTCGAGCCCGGCGGCAGCGGCTGGCGCAGCGCGCGGTTGGTCAGCGGCTTGTCCGGGTCGCTGGTGAGCTTCTGCCACGCCTCACCGGCGGTGTTGGCGTCGGTCAGCGACGACGGGTCGTACGACGGGGTGGAGACGACCGCGAGGATCCTGCCCGTCTTCGGGTCGATCGCGACGGCGGCGCCCTTCTTGTCGCCCAGCGCCTCGAGCCCGGCCTTCTGCACGTCCGGATCGATCGTCGTGATCACGTTGCCCGGATCGGCCCGTCGGCCGGTGACCGTGTCCATGAGCGTCTTCAGCCGCGGGTCGGTGCCGTTGAGCAGGTCCTGGTAGATGCCCTCCAGCTGCGTCGGCGCGTACGCCTGCGAGGCGTAGCCCGTCACAGCCGCGTACAGCTCTCCGTCCGTGTACGCGCGTTTGTACGTGAGGTCGCCGCCCTTCGTCGGCGCCGATCCGGTGACCGAGCGTCCGGCCACGATGATGTTCCCGAGCGGCTCCGCGTACGTCTCGATCGCGTTGCGCCGGTTGTCCTTGTCGTCCGCGAGCGCCTGACCGTCGTAGAACTGCACCCAGGTCGCCCGCACCAGCAGAGCGAACACCAGGAGCAGCGTGAAGACCGATGCGCGCCTGATCGTCTTGTTCATCCCGCCCACAGGACGAACGAGCGGGAGCGGATCGTTCCCATGCGCCCCGTTTTCTCATCTTCCGTTCATGAAATCGGTTTCGCGAAGCCGGCCTCGTAGGCGTGCACCGACGCCACGTGCGTCATCACGGTGGCCGGCCCCACCCCCGGGCAGTCCTGCGCACCCGATCCGCGTCCGCCGCGCGGCGGGGCCCGTCAGTCCGCGAGGTGGAGGACGACCTCGTCGATCACCTCGCCCCGCGCCGGAGCGAAGCCCCGGGCCCGGGCGCTCGTCTCGAAGCCGCACTTCTCCAGCACGCGCCGTGACCCGGTGTTGTCCGCGGCCGCCCGCGCGTACAGCGGACGGTCCTCGACCTCGGCGAGCAGGGCCCGCAGGGCGGCGGTGGCCACGCCCCGGCCCCAGTACGCCCGGTCCACCCAGTACGTCACCTCGCGCTCGCCCGGATCCCCGTACACCGCGGCGCTGCCGATGACGTCACCGTCGCCCAGGATGGTCCGCACGACGTCGCGCGACGCCCGGATCGTGTTCCAGTGCGCCGTGAAGGCGTCCCAGTCGGCGGGATCCGGCGGGGTGAAGGCCGCCATGCGCAGGGCCTCCGGATCGTTCATCTGCCGGAAGAAGACGGGCAGATCGCTGTCGTGGACCTCGCGCAGTGCGATGTGCATGGATCAGAGCCTACGCGTCGCCAGGGCCAGCCGGTCCCGCGCGTCGAAGAGCGCGTCCTTCACCATCTGCTCGTGCGCCGGCGTCAGCCGTGCCACCGGCACCGAGCAGCTGATCGCGTCCCGCGCGGGGGTGCGGTAGGGGATCGCCACGCCGAAGCAGCGCAGCCCCAGGGTGTTCTCCTCGCGGTCCACCGCGAAGCCCTGCTCCCGCACCTGGTGCAGCTCCTCGACGAGCTTCTCCCGGTCGGTGATGGTGTGTTCGGTCAGCGCCGGCAGGGTCTCCGGCAGCATCTTGCGGACCTGCTCGTCGCTGTAGGTGCTCAGCAGCGCCTTGCCCAGCGACGTCGAGTGCGCGGGCAGCCGGCGGCCGACCCGGGTGAAGGGCCGCAGGTAGTGCTGGGACTGGCGGGTGGCCAGATAGACGACGTTGGTGCCGTCCAGCCGGGCGAGGTGGATGGTCTCCGTGGTGTCGTCGGAGAGCCGGTCCAGCGTCGGCCGGGCCGCCGCGACCACCTCGTCGCCGTCGATGTACGACGTGCCGACCAGCAGCGCCCGGACACCGATGCCGTACCGCGTGCCCGTCGCGTCCGTCTCCACCCAGCCCAGTTCGACCAGCGTGCGCAGCAGCATGTACAGGCTCGACTTGGGGTAGCCGACGGCCTCCTGGACCGACGCGAGGGAGTGCATGCCGGGGCGTCCGGCGAAGTACTCGAGCAGTTCAACCGTCCGCACGGCGGACTTGACCTGCGCTCCGCCCCCCGTCTCGCCAGCCGACATCGCCCTTGACCCCTTCGTTCGACGGGAAATAATGTCCACCGTATTCATCATCGGAGACAGCGTTCAGTATATCGAACGACCCCGATGCAGAGAACGCAGAGCACGTGGAGGGACCCGCGGTGGCAGCAGCACCAGTCTGGAGTGTCGACCCCCGTACCGGGAAGCAGCGTGAACAGGTCGCGGTGGAGGCCACGGCCCAGGAGGTGGACACCACCGTCCGTGCCGCCCACGCGGCGCGCGGGGCCCTCGCCGACCGCGCCGTCCGCGCGGCATTCCTGCGCACCGCCGCCGACGAGCTGAAGGCGGCCGAGAGCACCCTCGTGGAGGTGGCCGACGCCGAGACCGCGCTCGGCCCGGTCCGGCTCACCGGCGAACTCGCCCGCACCTGCTACCAGCTGCGGGCCTTCGCCGACATCGTCGACGAGGGCGAGTTCCTCGGCGTCGTCATCAACCACCCCGACGACACGGCCACCCCGCCGATCCCCGACCTGCGCCGCTACAAGGTGCCGCTCGGCGTCGTCGCCGTCTACTCGGCCTCCAACTTCCCCTTCGCCTTCTCCGTCCCCGGCGGCGACACCGCGAGCGCCCTCGCGGCCGGCTGCCCGGTCGTCGTCAAGTCGCACCCCGACCACCCGGCGCTGTCCGAGCTGGTCGCGAGCGTGCTGCGCCGGGCCGCCGCCCGGCACGGCATCCCCGAGGGCGTCCTCGGCCTGGTGCACGGCTTCGACGCCGGCATCGAGCTGATCAAGCACCCGCTGATCGCCGCGGCCGGCTTCACCGGTTCGGTACGCGGTGGCCGCGCCCTGTTCGACGCGGCGGCGGCCCGGCCCGTGCCGATCCCCTTCCACGGCGAACTGGGCTCCCTGAACCCGGTCGTCGTCACCGAGGCCGCGGCGGCCGAGCGGGCCGAGGCCATCGGCGCCGGGCTCGCCGGTTCGATGACCCTCGGCGTCGGCCAGTTCTGCGTGAAGCCGGGCCTGGTCCTGGTGCCGTCCGGTGCCGCCGGTGACGGCCTGGTCAAGACCCTCACGGACGCCGTCAGCGACACCGACGCCGGGGTGCTGCTCGACCACCGCATGCGGGACAACTTCGTCGCCGGGGTCGCCGAGCGCACGGCGCTGCCCGACGTGGAGTCCCCGGTGACGCCCGGCTCGGGCGGCGAGCACACCGTCAGCCCCGGCTTCCTGACCGTGCCGGCCGGACGGCTGACCGCCGAGGGCGAGCACGACCTGCTCCTGGAGGAGTGCTTCGGGCCGGTCACCGTGGTGGCCCGCTACGACGACGAGGCCGAGGTCCGGGGCGTGCTGTCGCGGCTGCCGGGAAACCTCACGGCGACCGTGCAGCTCTCCGCCGAGGAGGCGGCGGGCCAGGGCCGCGGCGCGGAGATCCTCGCGGAGCTGACGCCGCTCGCCGGGCGGGTGCTGGTCAACGGCTGGCCGACGGGGGTCGCGGTGGCGGCGGCTCAGCACCACGGGGGGCCGTACCCGGCGACGACGTCGACGTCCACGTCGGTGGGGGGTACGGCCATCGAGCGGTGGCTGCGGCCCGTTGCCTATCAGGGGGCGCCCGAGGCGCTGCTGCCGCCGGAACTGCGGGACGACAATCCGCTGGGGCTGCCTCGGCGGTTCAACGGAGTGCTTGAGCGGTAGCGCCGTGGGGGTGCGGCTCGTATGCGGGGTGCTGCGCCGTTGCAGCTGGTCGCGCCCACGCGGCGGAGCCGCATATCGATGCAGCCCCGCGCCCCTGGGGGCGTACACCGGGCCTGAGAGGATGACACAGTGGATCTCGAACTTCCCGAACTGCCCTTTCCGCTCCGCCCGTACGGCCCCGACGGCACCTGGTCGTATGAGGACGGTGTGCTCACCGGCGTGGCCGGGCCCCGGCAGGACCGGTTCGTGCCGCCGGGCGGGGAGGCGCTGGAGCCCGCCTCCGACGCGCCCCGGCTGCTGGGCGCTCCCGACGGGGACTTCCAGCTGATCGCCCGGGTCAGCGTCGGCTTCCGGGCCGCCTTCGACGCCGGAGTGCTGTACGTCCACGTCGGCGAGCGGGCCTGGGCCAAGCTGTGCCTGGAGTACTCCCCGGACGCGGCCACCGTCTGCACGGTGGTCACCCGGGGGCACTCCGACGACTGCAACTCCTTCACCGTGGAGGGGGACGCGGTGTGGCTGCGCGTCAGCCGCACCGGGCGGGCCTTCGCCTTCCACGCCTCCCGCGACGGTGAACGCTGGACCTTCGTCCGCGTGTTCACGCTCGGCGACGAGAAGGAGACGGGCGCGGCCCTGGCCGGCTTCATGGCCCAGTCGCCGACGGGCGAGGGCTGCGTGGTGAGGTACGACCACCTGGAGTTCCGGCCGAGCCCGCCGGCGGACCTGCGCGACGGCAGCTGACGCAACCGGAAGCCCGGCCCCCGCGTCCTGCACAGCGTGATCGACGCACGTGTGCCCGGAACCCGGGTGATCCGCACCGTCCTTCCCGCCGAGACGGAGACCGTGGCCGCCCTGCACGTCCGGGCCCGGGCGACGTACTACCCGGACGGGCTCCCCGACGACGGCTACGACTGGGCCGCCGCCTGGCGCACCGCCGTCGAGCGGACCGACGGACACGTGCTGTGCGCCGTGGAGCGGGGGAGCATCGTCGCCATCGCCTCGTTCCGCGTCCCGGAGGACGCCCCGGCCGGCACGGTCAAGCTGTACCAGTTCCATGTCGACCCCGACCACTGGCGCTCCGGCATCGGCACCGCCCTGCACGCGGCCTGCGTCGAGCAGTGGCAGGCCGACGGCAGGCGGACGGCCGTCCTCGACGTCCACGCCGGCAACCGGCGCGCCCAGGCCTTCTACGCCCGGCAGGGCTGGATCCCCGACCCGGACAACCCGCCCGCCGAGGGCGACCACCACCTGTACCTGCGCTTCGACGTGCCCGGGGAATGAGACGCGACGCTTGAACGTTCACGTACGCGGCGGAGGGGAGGCCTCCGCACCCGTACGACCTGGAGAAGAGCCGACACATGCGCGTCGAGATCTGGAGCGACATCGCCTGCCCCTGGTGCTACGTGGGCAAGGCCCGCTTCGAGAAGGCGCTGGCGGCCTTCGAGCACCGGGACGGCGTCGAGGTGGTGCACCGGTCCTTCGAGCTGGACCCCGGGCGGGCCAAGGACGACGTCCAGCCCGTGCTGACGATGCTCACCGCGAAGTACGGCATGAGCGAGGCACAGGCACGGGCCGGTGAGGACAACCTCGGCGCGCAGGCCGCCGCCGAGGGCCTGGACTACCGCACCCGGGGCCGTGACCACGGCAGCACCTTCGACATGCACCGGCTGCTGCACCTGGCCAAGGAGAAGGGCCGGCAGGAGGCGCTGCTGGACGCGCTCTACCGCGGCAACTTCGCCGAGGAGCGTTCCGTCTTCAACGACGACGAACGGCTCGTGGAACTGGCCGTCGGCGCCGGCCTGGAGGCGGACACCGTCCGGGCGGTGCTCGCCGACCCCACCGCCTACGCCGACGAGGTGCGCGCCGACGAACGCGAGGCCGCGCAGCTCGGGGCGACCGGGGTGCCGTTCTTCGTGCTCGACCGGGCCTACGGCGTCTCCGGCGCCCAGCCCGCCGAGGTCTTCGCCCGGGCACTGACCCAGGCGTGGGGCGAGCGGACGCCGCTGAAGCTCGTCGACGCCGCCGGGGACGGGGCCGCGGAGGCGTGCGGCCCGGACGGCTGCGCGGTGCCCCAGAGCTGAAACGCCCAGGTCACGGGCTCGCATAAGCAGTCCTTGGGGATATCGCGCAGAAATACGCAATGGACGGGGAGGTCCCGGGGCCGCACAGTGGTGCCATGGAGAGCTTCGAGACCCTCGTCCGTGCCGAGTTCGATCCGAAGACCACGTACCTGAACACCGCCAGCACCGGCCTGGTGCCCGCCCGGACCCTCGCCGCGATGCGCGAGGCGGCCCAGTCGGCGGCGGCCGGGCAGCCCCTCGACATGTTCGCCGACGTCGAGGCGAGCCGGTCCGCCTTCGCCCGCCTCCTCGAGGTCCCCGCCTCCCGGGTGGCGACCGGGGCGTCCGTCGCCACCTTCAGCGGGCTCGTCGCGGCCTCACTGCCCGCGGGCGCCGAAGTCCTCACCGCGGAGGCCGACTTCAGCTCCCTGGTGAACCCCCTCCACATGCGGGGCGACCTCAAGGTGCGCAGTGTGCCGCTGGAGCGGATCGCCGAGTCGGTGGGCCCGGACACCGCGCTGGTCGCGGTCAGCTCCGTGCAGTCCGCCGACGGGCGGATCGCCGACCTCGCGGCCCTGCGGGACGCCGCTCGGGCGCACGGTGCGCGGACGCTGGTCGACGCCTCGCAGTCGAAAGGATGGCTGCCGCTGGCCGCGGACGACTTCGACTTCGTGGCCGCCGTCGGCTACAAGTGGGTGCTCTGCCCGCGCGGCGTCGCGTTCCTCGTCGTCCCGGAGGACTTCGGCGGACTGACGCCGCTGTTCGCCGGGTGGGCGTCGGGGGAGCATCCCTGGGACAGCTGCTACGGCCCCGTCGAGGAACTCGCCCACTCCGCGCGGCGCTTCGACGAGAGCCCCGCCCTCTTCTCCTACACGGGCGCCCGCCACTCCCTCGCGCTGATCGAGGAACTCGGGGTGGACGCCGTCCACGCCCACGACACGGCCCTCGCCGACCGGTTCCGCCAGGGCCTGGGCTCCCTGGGCCACGAGGTGGTCCCCGCGCCCGGGTCGGCGATCGTGTCCGTGCCCGGACTCGGCCACCGGAAGGGCGAGTTGAGCCGGGCGGGCGTGCAGGTCTCGGACCGGGCGGGCAACCTGCGGGCCGCGTTCCACGTCTACAACACGGCGGCGGACGTCGACCGGCTGCTGGACGTGCTGGCGGGCTGAGCCGGCCGGGCGGAACGGCATCGGGCAGGGGCCTCCCGTCCCACACGAAGAGGCCCCTGCCCGAGTCTCAGACGCGGCTCACTTCACCGGCGTGAAGTCCCGAGCGCCGATGCTGTGTTGCCCGGGGGACGACCCCCGGACCCCCGGCCGGACCGGTTCACCGCACCGGCGTGAAGTCCCGAGCGCCGATGCTGTGTTGTCCGGGGGACGACCCCCGGACCCCCGGCCGGACCGGTTCACCGCACCGGCGTGAAGTCCCGAGCGCCGATGCTGTGTTGCCCGGGGGACGACCCCCGGACCCCCGGCCGGACCGGTTCACCGCACCGGCGTGAAGTCCCGAGCGCCGATGAACTCCGGTCGCCGGATCGGTGCCGCGAACGGCTCGACCGCCGTGTTCTCCACGCTGTTGAACACGATGAACACGTTGCTGCGCGGGAACGGCGTGATGTTGTCGCCCGAGCCGTGCATGCAGTTGCAGTCGAACCAGGTCGCCGAGCCGGCCTTGCCGGTGAACAGCTTGATGCCGTACTCCGAGGCCATCTTCGTCAGCGCCTCGTCGGACGGGGTCCCCGCGTCCTGCATCTGCAGGGACTTCTTGTAGTTGTCCTTCGGCGTGGCCCCCGCGCACCCGAGGAACGTCTTGTGCGACCCCGGCATGATCATGAGACCGCCGTTGGTGTCGTAGTTCTCGGTGAGCGCGATCGAGACCGAGATCGTCCGCATGTTCGGCAGACCGTCCTCGGCGTGCCAGGTCTCGAAGTCCGAGTGCCAGTAGAAGCCACTGGCCCCGAAGCCCGGCTTGACGTTGATCCGCGACTGGTGGACGTAGACGTCCGAGCCGAGGATCTGCCGGGCCCGGCCGACCACGCGCTCGTCGCGCACCAGATTCGCGAAGACCTCGCTGATCTTGTGCACTTCGAAGACGGACCGGATCTCCTTGGACTGCGGCTCCACGATCGAGCGCTCGTCCGCCCGGATGGCCGGGTCGCTCGTCAGCCGCTCCAGCTCCCGCTGGTAGACGGCGACCTCGTCCGGGCCGATGAGCTGGTCGATGGCGAGGAAGCCGTCGCGGTCCAGCGCCTGGAGGTCACCGGCCGACACGGGGCCGGGGGTGTCGGGGCTGCCCCAGACCACCGGGTCCTGCCGGGGAGTGGCCACCTCGGTGGCACCGCGGGTGGGATAGAGATCGGTGATGTTCGTGGTCGTGATGGTCACGATGACTCACACCTCCTCGGTGAGCAGCGGGTAAACGCCGTTCTCGTCGTGGTCCTCCCGTCCGGTCACGGGCGGGTTGAAGACACAGATGCAGTGGAAGTCCTCCTTGACCTTGAGCGTGTGCCGCTCATGGCCGTTCAGGAGGTACATCGTGCCGGGGGTGATGTGGTACGTCTTCCCCGTCTCGCGGTCGGTGAGCTCGGCGTCGCCCTTGGTGCAGACGACGGCCTCGATGTGGTTGGCGTACCACATGGACGTCTCCGTA
Source organism: Streptomyces flaveolus (assembly GCF_014648815.1). GTDB lineage: Bacteria > Actinomycetota > Actinomycetes > Streptomycetales > Streptomycetaceae > Streptomyces > Streptomyces flaveolus. The sequence continues at coordinate 773,863 of NZ_BMRV01000001.1, forward strand.
CCGGCGTACAGGATCGTCTCGTGCACGGAGAAGCCGACCTTCTCCTTGGCGAGGACGATGCGCTTGCTCTCCCAGGTGCCGGACGCGGACTTCACGTGCCGGTCGGTGCCTTCGATCTCCTTGAACGAACGGACGATCACGGTGTGGCGATGCCTCCTAGGTGAAGGGTGTGCAGGGTCCCCGGCGCCCACGGTCGCGTGGGCCGAGGGCGCCGGAAGGGGTGGGTGTCAGGCGGTCTCGCGCACGGCGCGGGCGAGGGTCTTCATGCCCTCGTCCAGTTCGTCGGGCGTGACGGTGAGCGCCGGCAGGAGTTTGACGACCTCGCTCTCGGGGCCGGACGTCTCGATGAGCAGTCCGAGCTCGAAGGCGCGCTTGGCGACGCGGCCCGCACGGTCCTTGTCGTGGAACTCCAGGCCCCAGACCAGGCCGCGGCCCCGGTACTCCTTGATGTCGGCGAGGTTCTCCTCGGTGATGGCGATCATGTGCTGCTCGACCTGCTCACCGCGGGCGCGGGTCTGCTTCTCCATCGCCGACCCGTCGGTCCAGTACGTCTCCAGCGTGGCGGTCGCCGTGACGAAGGCCGGGTTGTTGCCGCGGAAGGTGCCGTTGTGCTCGCCCGGCTCCCAGACGTCCAGCTCCGGCTTGAACAGGCACAGCGACATGGGCAGGCCGTAGCCGCTGATCGACTTGGAGACGGTGACGATGTCCGGCGTGATGCCCGCCTCCTCGAAGGAGAAGAAGGCGCCGGTACGGCCGCAGCCCATCTGGATGTCGTCGACGATGAGCAGCATGTCCTGGCGTGCGCACAGTTCGGACAGGGCGCGCAGCCACTCGGCGCGGGCGACGTTGATGCCGCCCTCGCCCTGCACGGTCTCGACGATCACGGCGGCCGGCTTGTTGAGGCCGGAACCCTGGTCCTCGAGCAGCCGCTCGAACCAGAGGAAGTCCTCGACGGTGCCGTCGAAGTAGTTGTCGAACGGCATGGGCGTGCCGTGCACCAGCGGGATGCCGGCGCCGGCCCGCTTGAAGGCGTTGCCGGTCACGGCGAGCGAGCCCAGCGACATGCCGTGGAAGGCGTTGGTGAACGACACGATCGACTCGCGCCCCTTCACCTTCCGCGCCAGCTTCAGCGCGGCCTCCACGGCGTTGGTGCCCGTCGGGCCCGGGAACATGACCTTGTACGGCAGATCGCGCGGCCGCAGGACGATGTTCTGGAACGTCTCCAGGAAGCGGCGCTTGGCGGTGGTCGACATGTCCAGCCCGTGCGTGACGCCGTCCCGCTCCAGGTAGTCGATCAACGCCCGTTTCAGGACGGGGTTGTTGTGCCCGTAGTTGAGCGAGCCGGCTCCGGCGAAGAAGTCGAGGTACTCGTGGCCGTCCTCGTCGTACATGCGGCTGCCGTGCGCACGGTCGAAGACGGTGGGCCAGCCGCGGCAGTAGCTGCGCACCTCGGACTCGACGGTCTCGAAAACGCTGAGGTCGGGCTGGGTGATGGTCACGACGAATCGCTCCTCGTGGGGTGAGGGTGGGAGAGGAAGGTCGTACGGATCCGGGGACCGGGGCGGTCTCTGCCGGGAAGTGTGGGGGCCGGGCGGCCGGGACCGGTGGACCGACGCCCGGGGGGCCGGTCGGTCAGTCGCGGGCCGCGGCGGGGAGAGGGCCGATGCGGTACAGCACTTCGGGCTCGTGCGGTCCGTCGGGGAAGACGTCCGTCTCGAAGAGCACCTCGCGCTCGAGCCGGGCACCGTGCCGCTCGGCGAACGAGGTGAACAACCGCTGGGACGCGGTGTTGTCGGGTGAGATGGTGGTCTCCAGGGTCGCCGTCCCGTACTCCGCGACAGTCCGGGCGGCCAGCTCGTCGAGCAGTGAAGCCGCGAGCTTTCGTCCACGGTAAGCCTCGTCCACCGCCACCTGCCACACGAGCAGCGTGTCCGGCCGGTCGGGCCGCAGGTAGCCGGTGACAAAGCCGATCGGCACGCCGTGCCCGTCGCGGGCAACGGCCGAGGTGGCGGCGAAGTCACGGCACCAGAGCAGATAGCTGTAGGACGAGTTCAGGTCGAGAACCTTCGAATCCCTCGCTATCCGCCACAGGGCGGCTCCGTCGGCCACTTCCGGGCGATCGATTCGCAGGTCTGCTTGCACGGCGGTCATGCAAATTGAATTTACCCAGTGGAATTAAAAAATGCATCGCCGGATGGGGTTACGTATGAGCGCGTCATGTGTTATCGCGCGGGCGCGTGCTTCCGCGCGAGAGAGCGGCGATTTGGTGGTAAATGACCGGTGTATAACGTGCAAAACGGGCAGCATGTGCAACGGGTCACAATCATGCAACCCGCTGCGGGGGGCTCGGAGACCGATGCCCGGGCTTCAAGAAATCAGTGGGTTTAGGCCCAGGAAAACCGGGCAGGAGAATACCGGGAGCCTATCGAGGTAATTACTCAATTCACTTTCTGTGAACTTCCGTAATTGCCTCGAATTCACGCTCCCGTAAAGCCGGTGGCCGACCGCCCGTCCCAGGCGTCCCCGGCGGCCCGGCGGGCCGCTTCCGGATCGGTCGTGGCGCCCTTCTCGGCCAGCGCGGCACCCAGTGCCGCCAGACAGCCCTGCACGGCCCCGCGCGTCGCGTCCGGACCGTAGTGGTTGACGCGGACCATCTCCTTGGCCAGCGCGCCGCCGCCCGCGGCCAGCGGCAGCGCCGGGTCGGACGCCAGCGCCCGGGCCACCAGCTCCGAGGCGTCCAGCTCCGCGGGGACCCGCAGGGTCGTCGCCACCGGAGCCGCCTCGCGGGCCTCGTACACGTACGGCTCCAGGCCGCCGCCCAGCGCGAGCGCCCCGGCCCGGGTGGCCGCCGCCGCCGACGCGTGCCGCGCCATCACGGTCTCCAGGCCCTCCGCCTCGATGCGCTCGACGCAGGCCTCCAGCGCCAGCATCTCCAGCTGCGCCGGCGCGTGCAGCAGCGCCTTGCGCCCGCCGTCGATCCAGCGCTCCTTCCAGTCCAGCAGCGACAGGTACGACCGGCGCGGCGCCCCGGGGTTCGCCGCCATCCGCGCCCACGCCCGCTCGCTCACCGACACCGCCGACACCCCGGCCGGGCCGCCCATCGCCTTCTGTGCGCCGATGACGCAGAGGTCCACGCCCCACGCGTCCGGCAGCACCGGCTCGGCGCCCACGGAGGCCACGGCGTCCAGGTAGAAGAGCGCGCCGTGCTCCCGTACCACCTCGCCGATCTCCGCGACCGGGTTGGTGTTGCCGGTCGCCGCCTCCGCGTGCACCAGGGACACGAAGTCGATCTCCGGGTGCTCGGCGAAGGCCTGGCGGACCAGGTCGGCCGTCACGGCGGTGTGGAACGGCACCGCGAGGTCGTGCACCGTCGCGCCGCAGTCCCGCAGCCAGTCGCCGAACGTCTGCCCGTACGGCCCGGTGACGACGTTCAGCGCGACGGTGTCCGGCCCGGCGCACCCGCGGATCGCGCCCTCCAGCGGCAGCAGTGCCTCGCCCTGCGTGATCAGGACGTCCTGCCGCGTGCCGAGCAGGCGCGCCACCCGGTCCTCGATCGCGGCGAAACGGGCGGCGCTCAGCGGGGCGAGGTCCAGGAAGGGGTGGGTCACGGCGGTGCTCTCTTCACTCACGGTCAGGTGTACGACGCGTACGGAGTCGAGAGTAACCGTGGCCCGCGCCCCCACTCGCGGGGGAGGCCGTCCGTTGCGACACCCCCACGCCCGGAATCGTGGCTTCCGCCACAGCCACGGTGATCTCCGGGTGATGGACTCGACCCCGTGATCGTCCTGCTGCTCGTCCTCGTCGCGGTGTCGACGGCCGTCGTCCTCGGCCGGGGCGCCGGCACCTGCCCTCGCCGCCCGCACCCGGTGGCGGGCCCTGCGGGCGTCCCCGCGCCGCGCGGACCGGGCGCCGCCCTCCGCGTCGTCGCCGCAGTCGCCGGCGGGGCCGCCGCCCTGCTCTACGGCTGGGGCGCGCTGTGCGTGGGATCCGCGGTCATGCAGGCGGAGGACAGCGGCACGGGCTCCTCGCCGATGCGTCCCTGCCGTACCGGCGCGTCCCCGGAGGCGTCCGCGCGGGTCGTCGACTACTCGGTCTCCTACCTGCCCCTGCGCTTCCGCTGCGAGACCGGCGACGGCGACGGTTACGCCTCCGCCGACATCCCCGGCTACGTCAACCCCGGCCTCGCCGTCCTCGCCCTGACCGCCGTCGCGAGCGCTGTCGCGGCCGGAGGCGCGACCGAACTGCGCGCCCGCGCGGAACGGCGGCCGGTGACCGGGCACTCGAACGGCCCCGGCGGCCCCGTCTAAGGTGCGGGGCATGAGCGATCGCACGGTGCTGCACGTGAAGGGTCGGGTGCTCGTCGGCCCGCGGGACGAGGACGTCCGCGACGAGCTGTGGGTCATCGACGGCCGGATCTCGTACGACCGTCCCGCCGGGGCCGGCGACGTCCGCACCGTCGAGGGCTGGGCGCTGCCCGGCCTGGTCGACGCGCACTGCCACGTCGGCCTCGACCAGCACGGCGCCGTACCCGAGGACGTCGCCGAGAAGCAGGCGCTGACCGACCGGGACGCGGGCACCCTCCTCATCCGCGACGCGGGCTCGCCCTCCGACACCCGCTGGATCGACGACCGCGAGGACCTCCCGAAGATCATCCGCGCGGGCCGGCACATCGCCCGCACCCGCCGCTACATCCGCAACTACGCCTGGGAGGTCGAGCCCGAGGACCTCGTCGCCTACGTCGCCCAGGAGGCCCGGCGCGGCGACGGCTGGGTGAAGCTGGTCGGCGACTGGATCGACCGCGACCTCGGCGACCTGTCCGCCTGCTGGCCGCGCGGTGCCGTGGAGGCCGCCATCGCCGAGGCGCACCGGCTGGGCGCCCGCGTCACGGCCCACTGCTTCGCCGAGGACTCGCTGCGCGACCTGGTCGAGGCCGGCATCGACTGCGTCGAGCACGCGACCGGCCTGACGGACGACACGATCCCCCTCTTCGCCGAGCGGGGCGTCGCCATCGTGCCCACCCTGGTCAACATCGCCACCTTCCCCGCCCTCGCCAAGGGTGGCGAGAGCCGGTTCCCGCGCTGGTCGGACCACATGCGCCGGCTGCACGCCCGCCGCTACGACACCGTCCGCAACGCCTACGACGCCGGGATCCCGGTCTTCGTCGGCACGGACGCGGGCGGCGCCCTGGCCCACGGCCTGGCGGGGGCGGAGGTCGCCGAACTGGTCACCGCCGGCATCCCGCCCGTCGAGGCCCTCGCCGCGGCGACCTGGGCGGCCCGGCGCTGGCTCGGCAGGCCCGGCCTCGACGAGGGCGCGCCGGCGGACCTGGTGGTGTACGAGCAGGACCCGCGCGCGGACGTGCGCGTGCTCGGGGCTCCGCGCCGGGTGGTGCTGAACGGGCGGGTCGTCGGATAGCCGACACGGGTGACGTCGGGGAACACGCGTGCCGGAGGATTCGAAAAGGCTCGCGGAAACCCCACGAAGGGGTGAAGTGACCCTGGATCACTGACGGTTGGGACCGGGCGGGGACATCCTTTCCGGGTCCCAAGCATGTCGCTCATGCGTGTTCCGCACGCATGTCTTTCTGGGGGTCCCACCACCTTGAACGGCAACACCTTCCGCATGCCCGCGCGCCGCCTCGTCACCGTCACGGCGGCCATGGCCCTGGCCGCCGGACCCGTGGTCCTGGCCGGCGCGGGCACCGCCCACGCGACCGGCGACCACGGCCGCGCGAGCGCCACCGTCCTGCGCACCGACCTCGACGTGTCCCTGCTCGAGAGGACCGTGAACGTCCCGCTCACGGTCACCCTCAACGAGGTGCAGGCGCCCGAGAGCGCCCGGAAGACCGCGCTGACCGCCCGGCTGGACGGCGTCGACGGCGGCAAACCCTTCAGCGTCCTGCGGGCCGACGTGGCCGACGCCGGGGCGACGACGACCGCGGACAAGGCGGAGGGCCGCACGGAACTGGCCCGGGCCCGGGTCCACGTCCCCGGACTGCCGCTGCTGTCGGTCATCGAGGTCGGGCAGGTCACCTCCACGGCGACCTGCGAGGCGGGGAAGAAGCCCGTCGCCGCCTCGAACCTGCTGGGCGCGGTCACGGTCCTCGGCAAGAAGGTCACGCTGACCACCGGCGGGACGACGGACGTGAAGGTGCCCGGCGTCGGCGAGGTGCGGCTCGACCTGTCGAAGACGGAGACCACCTCGCGCACGGCCGCCGCCACCGCGCTCGAACTCACCGTGCACGTCGACCCGCTCGACCTGGGCGTGGCCGAGGTCGACGGCACCCTGACCCTGGCGAGCGCCTCCTGCGAGTCCCCGGCGGCCCCGCCGGCCGAGGCCGCACAGCCCCCGGCGAAGGCGGAGGAGCCGTCCGCCGAACCGGCCGCGGACGTGAAGCCCCAGGGCGCTCCCGCCGAGGCCGACCTGGCCGAGACCGGCGGCAGTTCGACCACCCCGTACATCGCGGCCGGCGCCGCCGCGCTGGTCCTGGCGGGCGGCGGAGCGCTGGCCGTGGCCCGGCGCAGGCGCGGCTGACGGCGGGGCGGGCGGGGGCGGGCGAGGCCGGGGGGCTTGCCCGCGCTGACGGGGTGCCGCCTGCGCGGGTGGGCCGGGGGAGGGGGGGCGGTTGCCCGCGTTGGCGGGGTGCCTCCCCCAGAGGGGGGACCCCAGCGCCCACCCGTGCCGCCCCTGGGGACACCTCTCAGGCCGCTCAGGCACTGGGGGAGGCACGACTGCCCGCAGGCGGTGCCGGCTGCGCGGCCGGGGGCGTCAGGGAGCCAGGGCGCGGTCCAGCGCCGTCAGGAAGCCGTCCGTCGTCGTCCGGTCCCGGACCGCGAGGCGCAGCCAGTCCGCGCCCAGGCCCGGGAACGTGTCCCCGCGCCGGACCGCGTACCCGAGGGCGCGCAGCCGGTGCCGCACGGCCGCGGCGTCCGGCAGGCGGACCAGGACGAAGGGGCCCTCGGGGGGCTCGGCGACCCGGAGTCCCGCGGGGGCGAACCGCCGTAGCCCGGCGACGAGACGGTCCCGGTCCGCGGCGATGCGGTGGGCGGCGTGGGCCGCCTCCGCCAGCGCACGCGGCGCCACGCACGCCTCGGCCGCCACCAGCGCGGGTGTGGACACGGGCCACAGGGGCTGGGCGCGCTCCAGGCCGGCGACCGTCTCCGGGGCCGCCAGCACGTACCCGATGCGCAGGCCCGCCAGCCCCCACGTCTTGGTGAGGCTGCGCAGGACGACCAGCCCGGGCACGTCCGTCCGCCCGGCCAGTGCCTCCCGCTCACCCGGCACCGCGTCCATGAACGCCTCGTCCACGACCAACGTCCGTCCGGGGCGGGCGAGTTCCGCCAGCGCGTCCGCCGGGTGCAGCACCGACGTCGGGTTGGTCGGGTTGCCGATCACCACCAGGTCGGCGTCCGCCGGGACGGCCGCCGGGTCCAGCCGGAAGCCGTCCTCCTCCCGCAGCAGCACCCGGCCGACCGTGTGCCCCGCGTCCCGCAGCGCCGCCTCCGGCTCCGTGAACTGGGGGTGGACGACCACCGGCCGGCGTACCTTCAGCGCCCGCGCCAGCAGCACGAACGCCTCCGCCGCGCCCGCCGTCAGCAGCACCCGCTCCACCGGCAGCCCGTGCCGCGCCGCCACCGCCGCCCGCGCGGCCCGCCCGTCCGGGTAGGCCGCGAGGGAGCCGAGCGAGCCGGCCACGTGCTCGCGCAGCCACGCCGGGGGCGTGTCCGCGCGGACGTTCACCGCCAGGTCCACCAGCGCCGAACCGTCGTCCCGGACCTCGGCGTCCCCGTGGTGCCGCAGGTCGAGGCCGCCGAGGTCACTGTGCATGGGAGTGTGCGTGGCCATGCCCGTGATGGTGCCCGTGGTGGTGGTGACCGTCGTCGTCGGGGTGGAAGTGCGGCTGCTGCGGCAGCCCCACCTTGTCCTCGAAGCCGGGCAGCGCGATCCGGTACACGCAACTGTCGCAGTTCATCCGCAGATCGCCCTTCACCGCCTCCTCGTACCGCTCCCACACCAGGTCGAGCAGCTCCGGCTCGGGCCCGATGACGTCCGCCGACCGCACCTCGGTCTCCGGGTGCGCGGCGGCCCACTGCTCCGTCTGGTGCCGGACCCGGTCCGGGAGGATGCCGGTGAACAGGAAGTACGGCAGGACCACGATCCGCCCGGCGCCCAGCCGAGCGCACCGGTCCAGACCGCCCGGCACGTCCGGCTGCGCCAGCGACACGAACGCCGTCTCCACGCCCGCGTACCCGCGGCCCTCCCACAGCAGCCGCGCCGCCTTGAACACCTCGGCGTTGGCGTCCGGGTCCGTCGAACCGCGCCCCACCAGCAGCACCGTCACCTCGGAGGGGTCCCAGGAGGGATCGACGGCCTCCGTCAGCCGCCGCTCCAGCACCCGCAGCAGCGACGGGTGCGGGCCCAGGGGACGCCCGTACGTGTACGAGATGCCGGGGTGGCGCTCCTTCTCGCGGGACAGCGCCGCCGGGATGTCGCCCTTGGCGTGCCCGGCGGACACCAGCATCAGCGGCACCGCGGCGAACCGGCGTACGCCGCGCTCCACCAGCTCGGCGACCGCCTCGCCCAGCGGCGGCGGGGACAGCTCGATGAAGCCGCCCGCGACGGGCAGTTCGGGATGGCGGCGGCCCAGCTCGCGCACGAAGTCACGGAACGCCTCGGCTCCGGCCTCGTCCCGGGTGCCGTGGCCGGCGATGAGCAGGGCGGGCGGGGTGGTCACAGGGTCTCCTCGGGGGACGTGGGGTGGTACAGCAGGGCGTTGAGCGCGGCGGACGCGACCGCCGACCCGCCCTTCTCGGACACGTTGCTCACGGCGGGCAGCCCGCTCTCGCGCAGCGCCGCCTTGGACTCGACCGCGCCGACGAAGCCGACGGGCAGCCCGATGACGAGCGCGGGGGAGGCGTCCAGGGTCAGCAGCTCCTCCAGCGCGGTGGGCGCGTTGCCGATCACCCAGAGGGCGCCGGGCCCGACCTGCTCGTACGCCAGCCGGATGCCGTGCGCGGAGCGGGTCAGTCCCGGCCCGGCGACGGCGTCCCTCAGCCGGCAGACGGTCTCCCGCCGGGTGATGCCCGCGCCGACCATCTCGACGTCCACGACGACGGGCGCCCCGGCGTGCAGCGCCGCGTGCGCCTTCGCCAGCTCGCCCTCGTCCATGACGAGGTCGGACGCGTACTCCAGGTCGGCGGCCGAGTGGATGACCCGCTCCACCACCGCCCGGGTCAGCGGCGCGAAGTGCGAGGTGTCCAGGCGGGCGCGCAGACGCCGGTAGGACTCCTCCTCGATGGGGTGGACCACACGGTTCACCGGGACGCCTCCTGCCAGCGGTAGCCGCGCGGGGTGACCATGCGCCCCGCGATCTCCCGGGTCGCCGTGTTGCCCACCGTCACGACCGTCATCATGTCGACCGTCGCCGGGTCCAGCGCCGCGAGCGTGGTGAGCTGGCTCGACTCGTCGGCGCGCGACGCGTTGCGGACGACACCGACCGGCGTCGTCGGCTCCCGGTGCCCGGCGAGGATCGCCAGCGCCTTCGGCAGCTGCCAGTCCCGGCCCCGGCTGCGCGGGTTGTAGAACGTCACGACGAGGTCCGCCTCGGCCGCCGCCCGCACCCGCCGCTCGATGACCTCCCACGGCGTGTGCAGGTCGGACAGGCTGATCGACACGTGGTCGTGGCCCAGCGGCGCGCCCAGGATCGCCCCGGCGGCCAGCGCCGCCGTCACGCCCGGCACCCCGACCACGTCGATGTCGTCGGACGCCTCGGCCAGCGCCGGCGACGCCATGGCGTACACACCGGCGTCCCCGCTGCCGATCAGCGCCACCGTCCGCCCGCGCCGGGCCTCGGCCACGGCCGTCCGCGCCCGCTCCTCCTCCGCCCCGAGCCCCGACTCCAGGATCCGGGTGCCGGGGCGCAGCAGATCGCGGATCTGGTCGACGTACTGGTCGAGACCGACCAGCACGGACGCCCGCCGCAGCTCCGCCAGCGCCCGCGGCGTCAGCAGGTCCCGGGCACCCGGCCCGAGCCCGACCACCGCGAGCCGCCCGCGCCCCGGCCGCCGTACGACGGCACAGGTCGCCATGGCGGGCACCGCCGCCGACTTCCGCTTGGGCACGAGGAGTTCGCCCCCGCCCACCAGTGCCGCGGCCTCCGCGACCGACGGGGTGCCGACGGCGGCGAGCGGCGCGTCCGAGGGGTTGGGCACCTCGACGTCCGCGAGTTCCCCGGCGGGGTACGTCACCAGCGGCACGCCCAGCCGCTCGGCCGCCCCGACGATGCCCGGCTCCCCGGCCTTGGCGTCCACGGTGGCCAGCTCGGCGACCGACGCCGCCGACAGCCCGGCGTCCCGCAGCGCCGCCTCCACCAGAGCGAGCACCTCGTCCACCGGCGCCCCCTTCGAGGCGCCGACACCGACGACCAGGGACGGCGGGCGCAGCACGACCTCACGCTCGGCCGGCTCCACCAGACGGTCCGTTAGCCGGACCGCGAACGCCCCCTCCGCGGCGAGCGGCAACGGCGGCAGCGGCCAGACGACCTCGGCCCGCAGCGCCACCGGCTCACCGTCCAGCAGGGCTCGCGAGACCCCGGCGACATCGCCCTCGACGGGCAGGCCCAGCGTGTCCAGGCCCGGCAGGCCCACGGCGTCCGTCGCCGTCGTCACCACCGGCTCGGCGCCCAGCACCCCGCCCACCGCGCGGGCGAGTTCGTTGGCGCCGCCGCCGTGCCCGCCGACCAGCGACACGGCGAACCGTCCGCCCTCGTCGACGCACACCACGCCCGGGTCGGACCGCTTGTCGTCCAGCAGCGGGGCCACGAGCCGGACCACGGCCCCCGTGGCCAGGAAGCACACGAGCTGCTCGCACTCGGCGAACGCGGTCCGGACGGCGTCCGCGACGGGACCCTCGTACACGCGCGTGCGGTCCGGCCACGCCGCGGCCAGCCGGTCCCGCGCCGCAGCCCCCGCCGCGGTGGCGGAAATGAGGCCGATCACTGGGCCCCTCCTTCTTCGGTTTCTTCGGTAGGACTGCCGGGCCTCACGCCCCACAGCAGGAAAACGGGATTGGTCGCCGCCAGCCGCGTCACGTCCCCCGGCAGCGGCGCGAGCCGGGACGACTGGAGCAGCACCCCGTCGCACTCCAGCCCGGCGTCGAGCAGCGCCTGACGGGCCGCCGGCACCCGGTCCAGCGCGGCCATCGCGACGACCACGGACCGCCGGGCGCGACGCGCGCAGGCCGAGACGATCGCCGGCAGCTCACGCCCGCCGCCGCCGACGAACACCGCGTCGGGATCGTCCAGACCCGACAGCGCCGTGGGCGCCGCGCCGTGCACCACCCGGACGTCGACCCCGTGCGCGGCGGCGTTGGCGCGCACGCGCTCGACACCGTCCGGCGTCTTCTCCACCGCGGTGACGGCCGCGCCGAGCCGCGCGCACTCCACGGCCACGGACCCCGAGCCCGCGCCGACGTCCCACACCAGGTCGCCGGGGCGCGGACCGAGCCGGGCCAGCGCCAGCGCCCGCACCTCGAACTTGGTGATCATCGAGTCGCGGTGGGCGAACGCGGCCTCGTCCAGCGCCCATCCGGCGGGACCCGGCCGCGGCCCGGCCACCGAGCGCACCGGGCCCAGCGCCCGCGCCTCGTCCAGGCACAGCACCACGCTGACCGCCGCGCCCCAGTCCCGGGCGGCGGCCTCGGCGGGCGTCACCCGCTCCACCCGCTCCTCGCCGGAACCGAGCGCGGAGGCGACGACCAGCACCCGCCCGTCGCCCGCGAGCGCGGCCCCCAGCTCCGCCGGACCCGCCCCCGGCCCGGTCAGCACGGCCACCTTCGGGTGGGCGCGGCACAGGTTCACCGCCGTCCGCAGGTCCCGCCCGTGCGCGCTGGCCACCACGGCGTCGTCCCACGGCAGCCCGGCCCGCGCGAACGCGGCGGCCACGGACGACACCCCGGGCCGCACGTCGAGCAGCTCCCGCCCGAACCGCTCGGCCAGCGCCCGCACGATCCCGAAGAACCCCGGGTCGCCGGAGGCCAGCACCAGCACCGGCCGCTCCTTCGCGACGTACTCCGCGACCGTGTCCAGGGCGGGCGCCAGCGCCCCGAGGACGACCCGCTCGGCACCTTCCGGCAGCCGTACGGCGTCCAGGTGGCGCCGCCCGCCGACGACCAGTTCCGCGCCGTCGGCCACGTCCTCGGGCAGCGGGGAACCGGTCCCCGCCCCGACCACCGTGATCATGTGCTCGCACCCCGCGCGCGCAGCTCCCTGCGGGCCTCGGGGTCGGCCTTGCGGTACCCGTGGAAGTGCCCCGGGTGGTACAGGTGCGAGCGCGTGCCGTGCGCGTCGAGCGCCGGGCCGACCAGGAACAGGGTGTGCTTCCAGAGCTTGTGCTCCTTGACGGTCTCCTCCAGCGTGCCGATCGTGCACTTCACGACCAGCTCCTCCGGCCAGGTCGCCTGGTAGGCGACGACGACCGGCGTATCGGTCGGATAGCCGCCCTCCAGCAGCTCCCGCACCAGCTGGCCGCTGCGCGCCGCCGACAGGAAGACCGCCATGGTCGTGCCGTGCTTCGCGAACTCGCGGACCTCCTCGCCGGGCGGCATCGGCGTCTTGCCCCCGCCGAGCCGGGTGAGGACGACGGACTGCGCGACCTCCGGGATGGTCAGCTCCCGCTGCGCGAGCGCGGCGACGGCGGAGAAGGCGGAGACGCCGGGCACCACCTCGGTCGCGATGCCGATCTCCGCGCACCGGTCCAGCTGCTCCTGCGTGCCGCCCCACAGGGCCGGATCACCGGAGTGGATGCGGGCCACCCGCAGCCCCTCCTCGCGGGCCCGCCGGTAGACGGCGACGACGTCCTCCAGCGACATGGTCGCCGAGTCCAGGACCTCCGCGTCCTCGCGCGCGTGCTGCAGGACCTCCGCCTGGACCAGGCTCGCCGCCCAGATCACGACGTCGGCCTCGGCGATGGCGCGGGCGGCGCGGAACGTCAGCAGATCGGCGGCGCCGGGGCCGGCACCGACGAAGGTCACCTTGCCGGCACCGGTACCGGTGGTGGGAGCCATGGGGTCCATGGAAATCGGTCCTCTCCTGCGCATATTTACTGCGGTTGCTGCTGTCGGACGCGCGTGAACGCGGGCTGATCGGATACCAAGGGCGCATGGCGGTCTTCGTCGCGCTCGGCGCGTTCCTGATGACGCTGGCCGGTGGCTGGACGGCACAGCGCGTGACCGACCGGCGCCACCTGGTCCTGGGCCTGGCCGGCGGTCTGATGCTGGGCGTGGTCGGCCTCGACCTGCTGCCGGAGGCGCTGGAGGCGGCGGGCCGGGAGGTGTTCGGCGTCCCGGCGGCACTGCTGCTGTTCGTCGCCGGATTCCTGCTCGCCCACCTCGTGGAGCGCCTGCTGGCCGCCCGCCGCGCCGCGCACGGCGCCGACGAGCACGGCCACCGCACGCCCGAGGTGGGACTGACGGCCGCCGCCGCGATGGTCGGACACAGCGCGATGGACGGCGTGGCGATCGGCGCGGCGTTCCAGGTCGGCGGCGGCATGGGCGCGGCGGTCGCGCTGGCCGTGGTCGCCCACGACTTCGCGGACGGCTTCAACACCTACACGCTCACCAGCCTGTACGGGAACGCGCGCCGCCGGGCCGTCGCCATGCTCGTCGCCGACGCCGTGGCCCCCGTCGTCGGCGCGGCGTCCACGCTGTTCTTCACGATCCCGGAGGGCGTGCTCGGCGGGTATCTCGGCCTCTTCGGCGGCGTACTGCTCTATCTCGCCGCCGCCGAGATCCTGCCCGAGGCCCACCACGAGCACCCCGCCCGGTCGACCCTGCTGTGCACGATCGCGGGCGCCGCCTTCATCTGGCTGGTGGTGGGCATCGCCGAGTGACGTCCCGGGATCCGGGTGGCTCACAGCTTGCCGCCCCGCCCGCCCTCGCGCCGTGCCGGTGCGATGAGCGTCGACAGATAGGGCAGCGGCGCCCCGTCCAGCTCGGCGGCGGGCCGCACGGACTCCTCCGCCAGCCCCAGCGCCGAGCCCCATACGGCGTCGTCGAGCCGCCCGGTCTCCCGCAGCGCCTCGGCGACCTCGGCCGCCTGCCGGCCGAACTTGTAGGCGACGACCGTCCCCGGCCCGTTCAGCGCGTCCTTGAGCACAGCGGCCCCGGCGGTCACCGGCACCAGCGTCAGCGGCTCGGTGCCCTCCGTCAGCACGGCACCCGACCGGGCCGCGAGGTCCTGCATGGCGGTGATGCCCGGCACGGTCTCCACGACGGTGCCCGGCACGAGTTCGCCGACGGTCTGCGCGAGATACGTGAAGGTCGAGTACACGTTGGGGTCGCCGATGGTCGCGAAGGCGACGGATCCGTGGGCCCGCAGCAGCGCGGCCACCCGTTCCCCCGCCGCGTCCCACGCCGCCTCCCGGCGCCCCCGGTCGGTGCGCTCGTTCAGCGCGAACACGACCCGGACGACCTTCTCGGCGGGCACGTAGTGCAGCACGGTCGCCTCGGCTCTTCCCCGCTCCCCGGTGTCCATCACGGGAACGACGACGACCTCGGCGGCGCGCAGCGCGTTCACGCCCTTGACGGTCACCAGCTCCGGGTCCCCGGGCCCGACCCCCACCCCGATCAGCCTGCTGCTCATGACGTCCGGCACCTCTCCACGAACCGACGGGCGACACCGGGCGCGGACGCCCAGTGCGTGTGCAGATAGCTCGCGTGCACACCGCGCTCCACAAATCCCTCGACGCGCCGCTCGGGCGCCCGCATCCCCCACGCCGGCGCCGCCCCGGCCCCCGGCTCCACGACCGTCCGGTGGAACTCGTGCCCCCGCATCCGCGTCCCCGCGACGGCCAGCGCACTGTCGCTCACGGCCACGGCGTCCCGGTAGCCCAGGGTGAGCCGCTCGGACATCCGCGCGGAGGCGTCGAGCACCCCGCACATGGGCAGCCCGTCCAACTCCCGGCACAGGTACAGCAGCCCGGCACACTCGGCGGCGACGGGAGCACCGCTCAGCGCGAGTTCGGCGACGCTCTTGCGCAGTCCCTCGTTGGCCGACAGCTCGGCGGCGTACACCTCGGGAAACCCCCCGCCGATGACCAGCCCACGGGTCCCGTCGGGCAGTTCCTCGTCCCGCAGGGGATCGAACGTGACGACCTCGGCCCCGGCGGCGGCGAGCAGTTCGGCGTGCTCGGCGTAGGAGAACGTGAACGCGGCTCCACCGGCGACGGCCACCCTCACACCCGGGCCGGCAATCTCCAGCCCGTCCGGCGTTTGAGGACGAGGCCCGTTCAGGACCGAAAGCGGGGGCCCGGGAGCGGCAGCCCCCGAGGTCGATGGGGGTCCCCCCGCTCGAGCGCAGCCGAGAGTGGGGGAGGGAAGGGGCGGCGGGGGCGAGGAGGCCGAGGCCTCAGCCGCATCCCAGGCCGCACAGGGCAACGCACCGGCACCACGCGCGAGCCCGGCCAACGCCTCCAGGTCACACCCGCCGGCCACCTGCGCCGCCATCGCCGCAACCGCCTCCACCGCCGAAGCCCGCCGCTCGGCGACCGGCACCAGCCCCAGATGCCGGGACGGCACATCCACCTGCGGCGCCCGCCGCAGCACCCCCAGCACCGGCACCCCGACGGAGTCCACCGCCTCCCGCAGCAGCGCCTCGTGCCGGTCCGACCCGACCTTGTTGAGGATCACGCCCCCGATCCGCACCTCCGGATCGAAGGACACGAACCCGTGCACCAGCGCCGCCACCGACCGCGACTGCGACGACGCGTCCACGACCAGCACCACCGGCGCCCGCAACAGCTTGGCGACCTGCGCGGTGGACGCGAGTTCGCCCTCGCCCGCCGCCCCGTCGTACAGCCCCATCACACCCTCGACCACGGCGATGTCGCACCCGCGCGCCCCGTGCAGGAACAGCGGCCCGACCAGCTCGGGCCCGCACAGATAGGCGTCGAGGTTGCGACCCACCCGCCCGGTGGCGAGCGCGTGGTACCCGGGGTCGATGTAGTCGGGCCCGACCTTGTGCGGGGACACGGCGAGGCCCCGCGCGGTCAGCGCGGCCATCAGCCCGGTGGCCACGGTGGTCTTGCCACTGCCCGAGGAGGGCGCGGCGACGACCAGACGGGGGACGGAGGAGGTCACCACTCGATGCCCCTCTGCCCCTTCTGCCCGGCGTCCATCGGGTGCTTCACCTTGGACATGTCGGTGACGAGGTCCGCGAACCCCACCAGCTTCTCCGGCGCGTTCCGCCCGGTGATCACGACGTGCTGCGTCCCCGGCCGGTCCCGGAGCACGGAGACGACCTCGTCGGTGTCGACCCACCCCCAGTGCATCGGGTAGGCGAACTCGTCCAGCACGTACAGCTTGTACGTCTCGGCGGCGAGGTCCCGCTTCACCTGCTCCCAGCCCTCCCGGGCCTTCTCCTCGTTGTCCATCTGGGCGTCCCGCTGGACCCAGGACCAGCCCTCGCCCATCTTGTGCCAGTCGACGGACCCGCCCTCACCGCTGGCGCCGAGCACCCGCAGGGCGTTCTCCTCGCCGACCTTCCACTTCGCCGACTTGACGAACTGGAACACCCCGATGGGCCATCCCTGGTTCCAGGCCCGCAGCGCCAGCCCGAAGGCGGCGGTGGACTTGCCCTTCCCCACGCCCGTGTGCACGACGACCAGCGGACGATTACGCCGCTGACGGGTCGTCAGTCCGTCGTCCGGCACGACACTCGGCTGCCCCTGCGGCATTACGCGGCCCTCCTGCTCGCCTGTACGTCCTTCACCAGCCCGGCAATCGCATCCGCCCGCAGCTCGTCCAACGTCACCGCCGTACCGCCCAGCTCCTCCGCGAGCCGCCCGGCGAGCCCCAGCCGCACCGGCCCCGTCTCGCAGTCCACGACCACGGAGGCGGTGCCCTCGGCCGCGAACAGCCGCGCGGCACGCCCCGCGAGCACGACCGGTTCCGGGCCACCGGTGGCCCGTCCGTCCGTCACCACCACGACCAGCGGCCGCCGCGCCGGGTCCCGCAGCCGTTCCACCCGCAGCACCTCGTGCGCCTTCAGCAGCCCGGCCGCGAGCGGCGTACGGCCACCGGTCGGCAGCGACTCCAGCCGCGCGGCCGCCGCGTCCACCGACGAGGTCGGCGGCAGGGCGACATCGGCGGCCGAACCCCGGAAGGTCACCAGCCCCACCTTGTCCCGCCGCTGGTAGGCGTCCAGCAGCAGCGACAGCACGGCACCCTTCACCGCGCTCATCCGCTGCCGCGCCGCCATCGACCCGGAGGCGTCCACGACGAACAGCACGAGATTGCCCTCACGCCCCTCGCGCGTCGCCTGCCGCAGATCGTCCCGGCGCACCACCAGCCCGGGTCCGCTGCGCCCCCGCGCCCGCTGGTACGGGGCGGCGGCCTGCACGGTGGCCGCGAGGTGCAGCTTGGTCAGCGCCCCCCGGGGCCGCCGGGCCCCGGTGGTCCGCCCGTGCTCGGTCCGCGCCCGCGATCGCCGCCCGGCGGCACCCTCGCCCAGCCCGGGCACGCTCAGCACCTTCGTGCGGAACGGCTCGGCGGCCCGCACGGGGGACTGCTCGCCGGCGCCGCCGGACGGCTGCGGCTCCCCGCCCTCCCCGGCCTCGGGCCGCGCGGCGGTGTCACCGTCGCCCCGGGGCGCGTCGTCGGGCTCCGGCTGTCCACCGGGACCGCCGCCGGGACCCGGGTCCGGATCGTCGTCGCCGTCGCCCTCGTCCTGCCCGCCGAACTCCTCCAGCGTCTCGTCGAGCTTGTCCTCGTCCAGCCCCGGCGCGTCGAAGGGGTTGCGCCGCCGCCGGTGGGGGAGGGCCAGCAGCGCGGCCTGCCGCACGTCCTCCGCCAGCACCTCGGTCCGCCCGGCCCAGGCGGCCAGCGCGGTCGCCGTGCGCGCCATCACGATGTCGGCGCGCATGCCGTCCACCTCGAAGGCCGCACAGGTCGCCGCGATCTGCCGCAGCGCCCCGTCGCCGAGCCGCACCGACGGGAGCAACGCCCGCGCGGCCACGATCCGGGCCCGTACGGCGGCCTCCTCGTCGGCCCAGCGCGCGGCGAACGCGGCCGGATCGTCGTCGTACGCCAGCCTGCGCCGCACGACCTCCACCCGCACGTCGGGCTCGCGCGAGGCGGCGACCTCGACGGTGAGCCCGAACCGGTCGAGCAACTGCGGCCGCAGCTCGCCCTCTTCGGGGTTCATCGTGCCGACGAGCAGGAACTTCGAGGCGTGCCGCACCGACACCCCCTCGCGCTCGACGTACGAGGCGCCCATCGCGGCGGCGTCCAGCAGCAGGTCGACCAGGTGGTCGTGGAGCAGGTTGACCTCGTCGACGTAGAGGATCCCGCGGTGCGCGTCGGCCAGCAGGCCGGGCTCGAAGGCCTTCACGCCCTCCGACAGCGCCCGCTCGATGTCCAGCGCGCCGACGAGCCGGTCCTCGGAGGCGCCGACGGGCAGCTCCACCATCCGCGCCGGGCGGGACCCGGAGGCCCCCGTCCCGTGCGGCCCGTCCGGGCACGCGGGGTCGGGAGAGTGCGGATCGCAGGAGAACCGGCAGCCGGAGACGACCTCCACCTCCGGCATCAGCGCGGACAGGGCACGCACCGCCGTCGACTTGGCGGTGCCCTTCTCGCCGCGCACCAGCACGCCGCCGACCGCCGGGGACACGGCGTTCAGCAGCAGCGCGAGGCGCAGGTCGTCCTGGCCGACGACGGCCGTGAACGGGAACGGGACACTCACTTGTCGTCACCCTCCAAGTCGCCTTCGAGCTCCAGATAGGTGGCGCGCAGCCGCTCCAGCGTCTCCGCGTCCGGCTCCGCCCACAGCCCCCGGTCGGCGGCCTCCAGCAGCCGCTCGGTGATGCCGCGCAGCGCCCAGGGGTTGGACTTCTTCATGAAGTCCTGGTTCTCCGCGTCGAACACGTACTCGGCGCTGAGCTTCTCGTACATCCAGTCGTCCACGACCCCGGCCGTGGCGTCGTAGCCGAAGAGGTAGTCCACGGTGGCCGCCATCTCGAAGGCGCCCTTGTAGCCGTGCCGCCGCATCGCCGCCATCCAGCGCGGGTTGACCACGCGGGCGCGGAAGACGCGGTGGGTCTCCTCGCCCAGCGTCCGGGTCTTCACCTGGTCGGGGGTGGCCGAATCACCGACGTACGCCTCGGGGGAGGCGCCCGTGAGGTGCCGGACCATGGCGACCATGCCGCCGTGGTACTGGAAGTAGTCGTCGGCGTCCACGAGGTCGTGCTCGCGGGTGTCGACGTTCTTCGCCGCCACCGCGATCCGCCGGAACGCCGTCTCCATGTCCCCGCGCGCCGCCCGCCCGTCGAGGCCGCGGCCGTAGGCGTAACCGCCCCACACCGCGTACACCTCGGCGAGGTCCGCGTCGGAGCGCCAGTTGCGGGCGTCGATCAGCGGCAGCAGACCGGCTCCGTACGCGCCCGGCTTGGAGCCGAAGATGCGTGCCGTGGCCCGGCGCCGGTCGCCGTGCTCGGCGGTGTCCGCGTCGGCGTGGGCGCGGACGAAGTTCTGCGAGGCGGGCTCGTCCAGCTCCGCCACCGCCCGCACCGCGTCGTCGATCAGCCCGACGACGTGCGGGAACGCGTCCCGGAAGAACCCGGAGATGCGCACCGTGACGTCCACGCGCGGCCGGCCCAGCTCGGCCAGGGGCACGATCTCGAAGCCGGTGACCCGGCGCGAGGCGTCGTCCCACACCGGACGGCAGCCCAGCAGAGCCAGGATCTCGGCGATGTCGTCGCCCTGGGTGCGCATCGCGGACGTGCCCCACACCGTGAGGCCGACGGACTTCGGGTACTCGCCGGTGTCGCTCAGGTACCGCTGGATCAGCGAGTCCGCCAGGGACTGGCCGACCTCCCAGCTCAGCCGGGACGGGATCGCCTTCGGGTCGACGGAGTAGAAGTTCCGGCCGGTCGGCAGGACGTTGACCAGTCCGCGGGTCGGCGAGCCGGACGGTCCCGCCGGGACGTAACCGCCGTCCAGCGCCCGCAGGATGTGACCGATCTCGTCCGTCGTCCGGGCGAGCCGCGGCACGACCTCCCGGCAGGCGAACTCCAGCACGGCGACCGCGTCGGGCAGTGCGGTGCCCAGCACCTCCCGCACCAGACCCGGTACGGCCGTGACGTCCCAGTCCCGGGACTCCATCCCCTCCGCGAACCGCCGGCACAGCTGCTCCAGCAGGTCGATCGCGTCGGACGCGGTGCGTGCCGGACCCTCCACCAGCTCCGTCAGCTCCACCGCCACCTTCACCGGGGCGCCCGGCTCGGCCAGCAGCTCCTTCTCGACCAGCCCGAAGTGCGCGGCCAGCGCGGCCCGCAGACCCGGCAGCGCGTTCGCCTGTCCGCCCCACACCTGTGAGGCGCGCAGCACCGCCAGCACCAGGTTGACGCGCGGCTCGCCGACCGGGCCGCCACCCAGGACGTGCAGGCCGTCGCGGATCTGCACGTCCTTGATCTCGCACAGATAGCCGTCGATGTGCATGACGAACTCGTCGAACGCGTCGTCGTCCGGCTGGTCGTCCACATGCAGGTCGTGGTGGAGCTCGGCCGCCTTGACCAGCGTCCAGATCTGCGCCCGGACCGTGGGCGCCTTCGCCGGGTCCAGGTCGGAGACGAGCGCGTACTCGTCGAGCAGCTGCTCCAGCTTGGCCAGGTCGCCGTAGGTGTCGGCGCGGGCCATCGGCGGGACCAGGTGGTCGACCACCGTGGCGTGCCCGCGCCGCTTGGCCTGGGTGCCCTCGCCGGGGTCGTTGACGATGAACGGGTAGATCAGCGGCAGATCGCCCAGCACCGCGTCCGGCGCGCAGCCGCCGCTCAGCCCGAGGCCCTTGCCGGGCAGCCACTCCATGGTGCCGTGCTTGCCCATGTGCACGATCGCGTCGGCGCCGAAACTGTTCTCCAGCCACCGGTACGCCGCCATGTAGTGGTGGGACGGCGGCATGTCGGGGTCGTGGTAGATCGCGATCGGGTTCTCCCCGAAGCCGCGCGGCGGCTGGATCATGACGACGACGTTCCCGAACTGGAGGGAGGCCAGCACGATGTCGTCCCCGTCGACGTACAGCGAGCCCGGCGGCTCGCCCCACGCCTCGGTCATCGCGTCCCGCAGCTGCGGGTCCAGCTTCTCGAACCAGGCCCGGTAGTCGGCCAGCGGCACCCGCGCGGGCGCCGCGGCCAGCTGGTCCTCCGTCAGCCACTCGACGTCGTGACCGCCGGCCTCGATCAGCCGGTGGATCAGCTCGTCGCCGCCGGACGGGTAGTCGGTGAGCGAGTACCCCGCGTCCCGCAGCGCGTCCAGCACCCGGACCGCGGACGCCGGGGTGTCGAGCCCCACCGCGTTGCCCACCCGGGAGTGCTTGGTCGGGTACGCGGTGAAGACGAGCGCGAGCTTCTTGCCGGCGTTCGGCTTGTGCCTGAGGGCCGCGTGCCGCACGGCGATCCCGGCGACCCGCCCGGCCCGCCCGGGGTCGGCCACGTACACCGGTACGTCGTCGGGGCCCTGCTCCTTGAAGGAGAACGGCACCGTGATCAGGCGGCCGTCGAACTCCGGGATCGCGACCTGCATCGCCGCGTCCATCGGGGAGAGCGCGGCGTCCGACGCCTCCCAGGCGGCCCGGGACGAGGTCAGGCAGAGCCCCTGCAGCACCGGGACGTTCAGGTCGGCCAGCGCACCGATGTCCCACGCCTCCTCGTCGCCGCCCGCCGACGCCTGCGAGGCGTGTGTGCCGCCCGCGGCGAGGACGGTGGCGACCAGGGCGTCGGCCCGGCCCAGCAGCTCGTACAGCGCGGGGTCCGCGCCGCGCAGCGAACCGCAGTACACGGGCAGCGCGTTGGCGCCGCGCGCCTCGATCGCGTCGCACAGCGTGTCCACGAACGCGGTGTTGCCGCTGAGCTGGTGGGCCCGGTAGAAGAGCACGCCGACCGTCGGGCGGCCCTCCACGAAGGACCGGGAGCCGTGGACGCCGTACTCCGGCATCTTCCGGGGCTCGTCGAAGCCCTCGCCGGTCAGCAGCACCGTGTCCGACAGGAACCCGGCGAGCTGTGTGAGGTTGTCCGGGCCGCCCTCGACCAGATAGCGCAGCGCCTCGGCCACCACGCCGGCCGGCACCGACGACTCGGCCATCAGCTCCGCGTCCGGCACGCTCTCGCCGCCGAGCAGCACGGTCGGGATCCCGGACGCCTTCAGCGCGGCGAGCCCGTCCTCCCAGGCCCGCTTGCCACCGAGCAGGCGTACGACGGCGATGTCGGCGCCCTCGACCAGCCCCGGCAGGTCCTCCCGGACGTCGACCCGGGTCGGGTTGCCGATCCGGTAGGCGGCGTCCGACGCACGGGCCGCCAGGAGATCCGTGTCGGCGGTCGACAACAACAACACTGTGCTCATGCGGGCGCTCCCGGTGGAATGAAGGGCAGTCCTTGTGGCGCGCCGGACTCGATGAGCCGCCACAGCGCGTCCGTGTCCGCGTGCTGTTCGATCAGGTCGCCGAGCCGGTCGAGCTGCTCCTCGCGCAGCGCGGCGAACGAGGTGTCGGGGGCCGGCACGAAGCGGCGGCCCGCGGCGGCGGCCACCTCGCGCAGGAACGCCCGCCGGAAGCCGTCCGACTCCAGCGAGCCGTGCCAGTGCGTGCCCCAGGTCTGGCCGACCCGGCAGCCGTCCAAGAAGGGGGCGCCGCCCGTCACTTCGGCGACCCCGTGGTGGATCTCGTACCCCTCGACGCGCTCGCCGAGGGCCTCGCCGACGGGCCGGGTGAGGGTCTTCTCGCGGGCGAACCGCACCCGCACGGGCAGCAGTCCGAGCCCGTCCACGTGCCCGGCGCGGGACTCGACCTCGTCCTCGATGTGCTCGCCGAGGAGCTGGAAGCCACCGCAGACGCCGAGCACGGGCCGGCCCTCGGCGGCCCGGCGCGCGATCGCCTCCGCGAGCCCCCGCTCCCGCAGCCACTCCAACGCCCGTACCGTCCCGCGCGTCCCCGGCACGATCACCAGGTCGGCGTCGGCCAGCTCCTCCGGTCGGTCCACGAACCGCACCACGACACCGGGTTCGGCGGCCAGCGCGTCCACGTCCGTGAAGTTGGACATCAGCGGGACCGCGCAGACGGCGACCCGCAGCACGTCCTCGCCGACCGGCGGCGCGACCACGGACTCCCGCACCGTCCCGCGCAGCGAGACCTGCAGCCCGTCCTCCTCGTCGATGCCGAGCCCGTGCCGGAAGGGCAGCACGCCGTACGTCCGCCGCCCGGTGAGGTCCCGGAGCATGTCGATGCCGGGCTCCAGCAGCGACACGTCGCCCCGGAACTTGTTGACGAGGAACCCGGCGACCAGCGCCTGGTCCTCGGGCGACAGCAGCGCCACCGTGCCGAAGAACGACGCGAAGACGCCCCCGCGGTCGATGTCGCCGACGACGAGGACCGGGAGCCCGGCGCCCCGGGCGATCCCCATGTTCACGATGTCCGTCCGGCGCAGGTTGATCTCGGCCGGACTGCCCGCCCCCTCGCAGATCACCGCGTCGTACGTGCCCCGCAGCTCGGCCAGGCAGTCGAGCACCGTGCCGAGCAACTGCCGCTGCCGCCCGCCGTGGTAGCCGCGGGCGCTCATCTCCCCGACCGGCCTGCCGAGCAGCACGACCTGGCTGCTCTGCTCGCCGCCCGGCTTGAGCAGCACCGGGTTCATCAGCGCGGTCGGCTCGACGCGGCACGCCTGCGCCTGCATGGCCTGGGCCCGCCCGATCTCGGCGCCCTCGCGGGTGACGAAGGAGTTGAGCGACATGTTCTGCGCCTTGAAGGGCGCTACCTTGACGCCCCGGCGCACCAGCCAGCGGCAGATCCCGGCGGTCACGACGCTCTTGCCGGCGTCGGAGGTGGTGCCGGCGACGAGGAGGCCACCGTTCATGACGTACGTCCCTTCCTGCTGACCCCGCGGACGAGCAGCCGCGCGCCCGCGCACACGCCCAGCGCCAGCCAGCCCACGCGCCGGGACAGCCGTACGGCCCGCTCGATGTCGCCGGATCCGGCCCGGACGGCGCGTCCCGCCGCCCCGTTGAGCACCGGCCGGTGTTCGACCCGGCCGCCGTACGAGAGCGTCCCGCCGAGCCGCACGCCCAGGGCGCCCGCGAAGGACGCCTCCACGGGCCCGGCGTTGGGGCTCGGATGCCGCGCGGCGTCGGCACGCCAGGCCCGCACGGCGCCCCGGGGGTCGCCGCCGGCCACGGTGGTCAGCACGGCGGTCAGGCGGGCGCCCGGCCAGCCCGCGAGGTCGTCGAGGCGGGCCGAGGCCCAGCCGTAGCGGCGGTACCTGGGGGACTTGTGGCCGACCATGGCGTCCAGCGTGTTCACGGCCCGGAAGCCGAGCAGCCCCGGCACTCCGGCCACGGCGCCCCACACCAGGGCGCCGACGACCGCGTCGGAGGTGTTCTCGGCGACGGACTCCACGACGGCCCGGGCGATCCCGTCGGCGTCCAGCGCCTGCGGGTCCCGCCCGCACAGGTGCGGCAGCCGGGCCCGGGCCGCCTCGACGTCCCCGGCCTCCAGCGCCCGCCCGACGGCGCGGGCCTCCAGGGCAAGCGAGGACCCGCCCACGACGGCCCAGGTGGCGGCGCCGGTCAGCGCGACGGAGGCGGCGGGGGAGCGGCGTACGGCGCGGGCGGCGGCGGTCCCGAGGACGACGGCGCCACCGGCGCACACGGCGGTGTGCAGCACCCCCCAGCCCCGGTGGTCACGCCACAGCACCCGTTCCACGGCGCCCGCGGCACGGCCGAACGCGGCGACCGGGTGTCCGCGGCGCGGATCGCCGAGGAGGAGGTCGCCGAGAAGGCCGGCGGCGGCGCCGTACGCGAAGACGCGTTCGGCGCGCACGGCTCAGCCGGCCGTGGGAAGGGACAGCGGAAGTGCGTCTCTGGTGAGCCCGGAACGGCAGCCGCGCATGGCGATATGTCCTCACTCAGGGTGTCCACGCCCTGGTTCGACGAAATCGGCGGTGAGAGTTCCTGGCTCGCGGGGCCGTACCTGCGTACTGCCCCGGTGACAGTGGCGGGACCGCGCCGGACTCGCACCGGCTTCCTCTCCTGCCGCCGTAATGGCTCCGGCAGTCCACCACGGCCCGCGAACACCCGTCAACTTGCTGTTGACCTGCAGCGGGGGAGTGTGCGAAGGCCCACACACGGGTGGTGTGCGCCGGCACGGAAAAAGCAGCGGGGCGTGGGACGGTGGAGTCCGTCCCACGCCCCGCGCACGGTGTGCGCCTGCCGGTCAGGCGACGATCAGATAGATCCCGTACGCCACCGCCGCCGCGCAGGCCGCGAAGCAGGCGTAGGCACCGGTGACCGCGAGCACCGCGGAACCGCCCTGGGCGGTGGCCCGCTCCTGGCGGGAGAGGCCGACGATGCCGAGGGTGAACAGGGCCACCAGAGCCACGGTGGCCACGAGGCTGACCCCGAAGACGGAGCCGAGGGCTGCCCAGTCGATTGTCATGGCGGTTCTCTTCCTTCGTACCCGGACGCGGGCTCAGACGGTGGTGGCGGCCGACGGGGTCTTGGTGTCCACGCCGGCGGGCGGGGCCGCGACGGTGGCGGTGAGCTCCTCGCTCACGCCCGCCGGGGGCGGGGTCACGGCGGCGATCGCCGTGGTCACCACGCCGGCCGGCTCGGGCTCCGGCGCGTCGCCGCCGTTGACGTTGGTGTGGTCGATGACCTCGCGCCGGGAGATCCGCCAGATCGCGAAGCTGGAGGCGACCAGGAAGACCGCGACGAGCGCCGTGCCCCAGTCCCCGAAGCCGCAGACCCACTCGGCGAGCGCGGCGACCAGGGCCGCGGCCGGCAGGGTCAGGCCCCAGGCGACGAACATGCGGGTGGCCGTGGACCAGCGGACCACGCCGCCCTTGCGGCCGAGGCCCGCGCCCATGACCGAGCCGGAGACCGAGTGCGTGGTGGAGAGGGAGAAGCCGAGGTGGGAGGAGGCCAGGATGACCGTCGCGGCGCTGGTCTGGGCGGCGAAGCCCTGCTGCGGCTGGAGGTCGGTCAGGCCCTTGCCCATGGTGCGGATGATGCGCCAGCCGCCGAGGTAGGTGCCGAGGGCGATGGCCAGGCCCGCGGACAGGATGACCCAGACGGGCGGGTTCGCGCCGGGGGCGAGGGCGCCGCCGGCGATCAGGGCGAGGGTGATGATGCCCATCGTCTTCTGGGCGTCGTTGGTGCCGTGGGCGAGCGAGACCAGGCCGGCCGAGGCGATCTGCCCGGCACGGTAGCCCTTCTCCGCGGCCTTGCCGTCGGCCTTGCGGCCGAGCGAGTACGTCAGCCGGGAGGCGAGCATCGCCGCGACGCCCGCGACGATCGGGGCGGCGACGGCCGGCAGGAGCACCTTGGTGACGAGCACGTCGCCGTGCACGGCGCCGATGCCCGCCGAGGCCACGGCGGCGCCGATCAGACCGCCCATGAGGGCGTGCGAAGAGCTGGACGGAAGCCCGACCAGCCAGGTCAGCAGGTTCCAGAGGATCGCGCCGACCAACGCGGCGAAGATGACCTCGGGACGGATGCCGGTCTCGTCGACGAGACCCTTGGAGATCGTGTTGGCGACCTCCACCGAGAGGAAGGCGCCCACAAGGTTCAGCACGGCGGACATGGCCACCGCGACCTTGGGTTTGAGTGCACCGGTCGAAATGGTCGTTGCCATCGCGTTCGCGGTGTCGTGGAAACCGTTCGTGAAATCGAACGCGAGTGCGGTTACCACCACAATCGCGAGGATCAGCGAGAAGCTTTCCATTTACCCAGGCAATCGTTCGAGGTCATTGGCGCGTCGAACGTAGGTAACCAGAGTGAACGGAAGATGAACTGGACCGGGCGTCATGGTGACCGGAAACGGGGTCGTGACCTCCGTGAACGCCTGCGCTGCGTGCCCGCGCCGACGCTCTCCGGAGACGTGCCTGGCAGGATCGCCGCGGGGCGCCGGACCGCGGCGCGGCGAGGGGCGTGCGCGACGCCCGGCGGGAGGCGTGAACTGTGACGGAATCGCGGGTCGGACGGGTATCCGCAGGAGAGTCCGAGGCCTGGGAGGCGCTCGTCGCCACGGCCCGGCGGACGGTGTCCGACGGGCTCGTGGTCGGCACCTCCGGCAACGTCTCGGTACGGATCGGCGACACGGTACTGATCACCCCTTCGGGTATGCCCTACGACCGTTTGGCCCCCGGCGACGTCACCGGCGTCGACCTCGACGGCCGACAGGTGCTCGGCACCCTGGTCCCCACCAGCGAACTGCCCATGCACCTCGCCGTGTACCGCACCACCGACGCCCGCGCCGTCGTCCACACCCACGCCGTGCACGCCACGGCGGTCTCGCTGCTCGTCCCCGAGCTCCCGCCGGTCCACTACATGGCCGCCGCGCTCGGCGGCCCCGTCAGGGTCGCCCCCTACGCGACCTACGGCACCGACGAACTCGCCCGCCACATGCTGGCCGCCCTCACCGACCGCACCGGCTGCCTCCTGCGCAACCACGGCACGATCACCTACGGCACCACCCTCGACCAGGCCTACGACCGCACCGCCCAGCTCGAGTGGATGTGCCGCCTGTGGCTGACCGCCTCCTCGGTGCCCGGCCACACCCCGAACCTGCTGACCCCGGCCCAGCTGGACGAGGCGTCGGAACGCCTGCGCGGCTACGGCCAGCCGACCTGACGGGCCCTGCCGGGCGGCTGTCCGTCGTCACGCCGAGTGAACCTGCGCCCCGGAGGGCGGGGCGCCCGGCGGCGGACCCCTCGCCGGGACCGTACGGGCGGTTGCGGAGGCGACCCGGACGAGCGGCTTCCGCTGCGGCGGTGCCAGGTCCGGATGCGGGTGCTCGGCGGCTGCGGGCCGCGGGGTGTGCGCCGCCCGTCGCGCCGGGCCGGAGGTGCCGGCGCCCGCCGCTCGGCCAGGGAGGCGTCCGCCGCCCGGCTGGGACGCGGCGGTGGGCGTCCTGCGGGGCCGGCGGGCGGGTGCGTGTGCACGGTGCGGTGTGTGGCGTCCGTCCTGGGCCGGGGGGCGTCCGCTGCTCGGCGACGCCGCGGCGGGGTGTTCCGTCGGACCCGCGGTCGGCGGTGCCGTGCCGGAGCCGGGGCGGCGATCGGTCGCCGCCGGACGAGGCGGGGCCGGGGGTTACGGGGCGGGTTCGGGGGTACCGGCAGTCGAGCCGGCCCATGGCCCGGGCCCGGCCGGGCGTCGTCACTCCGTGTCGTCCGCCCGCTGGCCGCCCACGGACTCCACCGGGAGACTGGCCCCATGCGCACTGTCACAGCAACGGCCGCCGCAGTCACCGCAGCCCTGGCGGCGGCCGGCGCAGCGAGCGTCGCCGCCGGCCGACTGGCCAGCGACGCCGCGCTCAAGGCGCCCCCCGGCCGGCCCCTGCCCACCGAACCCCGCCTCACCGTGCACGGGACCGCCGCCGGGCAGATCACCCTCACCCGGGACCTCGCCGCGCTGCGCCCCGGCCGCTACGGCCTCGCGGGCGACGCGTCCCACGCGGTCGTCGGCCCGGTCCTGAGCACCGCCCAGCACGGCGCCGACACCGTCGTACGCCGCCTCGAGAGCGTCACCCACGGCACCTTCGACACCGGCGACCGGGCCTGGCTCACCCCCAACCTGTACGTCGGCACCCCCGGCACCGCCCTCGGCCTGGACTACACCGACGTCGACGTCCCCGGCGAACTCGGCTCCCTCCCGGCCTGGTTCGTGCCCGGCGCCCGCCCCACCTGGGTCATCGCCGTGCACGGCCTCGGCATCACCCGGGAACACGCCCTGAACCTCATGGCCCCCCTGCACGACCGGAACGTCCCGGTGCTCGCCCTCGCCTACCGCGGCGACGCCGGCGCCCCGCCCTCTCCCGACGGACTGCACCACTTCGGTGAGACCGAGTGGCACGACCTGGACGCCGCCGTCCACTACGCCCTCGACCACGGCGCCCGCCAGATCGTCCTGCTCGGCTGGTCCACCGGCGCCACCATGGCCCTGCGCACCGCCGCGCACTCCGCCGCCCGCGACCGCATCGCGGGGCTCGTCCTGGACTCCCCGGTGCTCAGCTGGGAGACCACCCTGCGCGCCCTGGCCGCCGCCCGCCGCACACCCGGCGTGCTGCTGCCGCTCGCGGTCCGCGCCGCGCAGGGCCGCGCCGGACTGCACGCCGACGGCGCCGCCGCCCAGGCCGGCCGCGAGGCCCTCACGGTGCCGACCCTCGTCTTCCACGGCCCCGACGACACGGTCGCCCCCTGGCGGCTCACCCGCCGCTTCGCGGACGCCCACTCCCGGCTGGTCTCCCTCCACACCGTCCGGGACGCCCCGCACGGCGCCATGTGGAACGCCGACCCCGACTCCTACCTGGAGACTTTGCGGCGCTTCCTGACCCCCCTCGTGTGACCCCGGCGGGGCCCCGCCCCGCCGCGCGCCGCTCAGGTTCCGTTCAGGGCCGTGCCGATGGCCGGTTCTCCCTCCCGGGCCGCCTGCTCAGGCCCCGCGGCGGCCCTGTCCGCCGCCGCCCCGGGCATTCCGTTTGGGTTTTCGGACCGTCAACCGGAAGACTGCACCCGTGACGTCCCGTATCCCGCGCGACTCCAGGCTTCGACTCGTCCGTCCGCGACCCCTGGCCGCCGCCCCCAGAGCGATGAACCAGCGCCGCCCGCACCGCGCCGCACCGCGCCCCCCGGAGGGCACACCGGCCCGGTCGGAACTGGCCCGAATGGCGCGCTCCGGCCTGGCCGGCGCCGCCCGCATCGCCCGCTGGGCCGACGCCGCCCTCGGCCCCGGCCGCGGCAGCGCCACCGCCGACGGCAAGGCCACCCTGTCCGACGCGACCGCCGAGCACGCGGCCCGCGAGCTGGGTCTGACCGTGGCCGAGGTCCGTGCCCACTGGGACACCGCCCGCCTCGCCGGGCTGGTCGAGGTGCACGGCGGCACCGCCCGGCCCGGCTGGCGCCTGCGCGCCTGGAACCGCGACGACAGCGCGGTCCTGCGCGGCTGGGTCGCCCTCTTCGACGCATGGTCGCTCGCCCACCCCGAGCCCGACGGCCACGAGCCGGCCGCCGTCGCCGAGGTCGTCTCCGCCATGCCCCAGGTGCTGTCCTTCCTCCAGCTGTCCGCCGGGCCCGTCCCGGTCGAACAGCTCCTGGACCTGCTGGAGCAGCGCGTCACCGAACTGCGCACCGAGCGCTGCGAGGTCCCCTACGGCCCCCGGCTCGAACCGGGAACCCCCGACGCCCCGCAGCCGGAACGGACCACGGACGGCGCCCCGCTCGCCCCGCTCCTCGACTGGGCGCTGCACGCCCTGGCCTCCGTCGGCGCCCTCACCTGCGGCGACGGCCACGCCACCCTCACCCCGCTGGGCAGCTGGGCGGTCTGGGTCAAGCTGGAGCAGATCTGCGTGGCCGCGCAGAGCCCCGCCGGGAACATCGAGCAGTCGGCCGAGGACATGCTCCGCGGCTGCGGCCGGCTCCGGCCGAACGCGGCCCGCGCCGAGTACCGCGCCTGGCTCGCCGCCCGCCCCGTCGGCAGCGCCGTCACCGAGCTGCTCGCCGCCGCCCGCGGCGAGGACGCCCTGCTGCGCGGCCACGCCTTCGAGGCGCTGCGCGTCGTCGGCGCCCCCGCCGAGCCCGACGTCCGAGCCGTGCTCGACGAGCCCACGCTGCGTCCCTACGCCCTGCTGTGGCTGGCCGAGCACGACGGCGCCGACCCCGAGGACGCCCACGAGGTCCTCACCCGGCAGGAGGCCACCTGGCTGTGGGTGGACACCGCCGCCGCGGTCGCCGACCACGGCGAGGCGCCGCTGCTGGTCCGGCATCTGGAGTCCGCCGTGCAGCCCACCGTCCCGGCCCTCCTCGACGAGGTCCGCGCCGTCGGGCACCCGCGCACCGTGCAGGTCCTGGTCGCCCTCGCGGCCGCCCACCCCGACCCGGCTCTGGCCAAGGCCGTGCGCCGGGCCGCGTTCCAGGTGCACACGGGAGGCAGCTGAACGAGGCGTCCTGGCGCGGGGCCCCCGGCGTCAGCCCCGGATCTCGGGCGCGTACGTCCCGAAGCTCCAGATGTTGCCCTCGAGGTCCCGGGCCATGTAGTCCCGCGAGCCGTAGTCCTGGTCCGTCGGGGGCATCAGGATCTCCGCGCCGTGCTCCACGGCCCGCCGGTGGTGCGCGTCCACGTCGTCCACCACGACGTACACCCCCGTCGGGCCGGCGTTCTTCATGGCCTCGTCGAAGCGGCTGCCCGTGCCCTTGGAGCCGAGCATCACCGCGCCGTTGCCCTGGGCCAGCTCGGCGTGCGCGACCGAGCCGTCCTCGCCCTCGTACACGGCCAGTTCCGTGAAACCGAAGGCCTGCGTGAGCTGGCGGACCGCCGCCTTGGCGTCCGCGTACAGCAGCGTCGGATAGACGCTCGGGCGGCCGCCGTCCATGCCTGTCATGCCGATCACTCCCTTGTGAGCCGGTGACGGTGACCGGACGCCGGAAGGTCCCGGGATCCGGCCCGTCGCCCAGTCTCGCACCGGCCACTGACGGCGCCCCCGACCAGCGCATCCGAACAGGGGAGCGCCGAACAGAGGACCGGGGGGACCGGCTTCCGGGAAAAGTGGTTGCACGACCCCGTTAGACTGGCCCCATGGCCATTCTCCTCGCGCATTAGACGGCGGGAAACGTCCTCAGCCGCCCATCCCGTCAACCACCCGCCCTGGAGTCTGTCCGTGATCTCCGCCTCCGGCATCGAGCTGCGCGCCGGTGCCCGCGTCCTCATCGAAAGCGCCACCTTCCGCGTCGCCAAGGGCGACCGCATCGGCCTGGTCGGCCGCAACGGCGCCGGCAAGACCACCCTCACCAAGGTCCTCGCCGGCGAGGGCATCCCCGCAGGCGGCACCGTCACCCGCTCCGGCGAGGTCGGCTACCTCCCGCAGGACCCGCGCACCGGCGACCTCGACGTGCTGGCCCGCGACCGCATCCTCTCCGCCCGCGGCCTGGACACCCTGATCCGCAAGATGCGCGAGAACGAGCAGCGCATCGCGAACGGCCAGGGCGCCACCCGGGAGAAGGCACTCAAGCAGTACGAGCGCCAGGAGACGGAGTTCCTCACCAAGGGCGGATACGCCGCCGAGGCCGAGGCCGCCACCATCGCCGCCGCGCTCAACCTGCCCGACCGTGTGCTCGGCCAGCCCCTGCACACGCTCTCCGGCGGTCAGCGCCGCCGCGTCGAGCTGGCCCGGATCCTGTTCTCGGACGCGGACACGCTGCTGCTCGACGAGCCCACGAACCACCTCGACGCGGACTCGATCGTCTGGCTGCGGGACTACCTGAAGACCTACCGCGGCGGCTTCATCGTGATCTCCCACGATGTCGATCTGGTCGAGACGGTCGTCAACAAGGTGTTCTACCTGGACGCCAACCGCGCCCAGATCGACGTCTACAACATGGGCTGGAAGCTCTACCAGCAGCAGCGCGAGGCCGACGAGAAGCGCCGCAAGCGCGAGCGGCAGAACGCCGAGAAGAAGGCGTCCGCGCTGCATTCGCAGGCCGACAAGATGCGGGCGAAGGCCACCAAGACCGTCGCCGCGCAGAACATGGCGCGCCGCGCGGACAAGCTGCTGGCCGGCCTGGAGGCCGAGCGCAAGTCCGACAAGGTCGCCAAGCTGCGCTTCCCCGAGCCGTCGCCGTGCGGCAAGACCCCGCTCATGGCCGAGGGGCTGTCGAAGTCGTACGGATCGCTGGAGATCTTCACCGACGTCGACCTGGCCATCGACAAGGGTTCCCGCGTCGTCATCCTCGGCCTCAACGGCGCGGGCAAGACGACCCTGCTCCGCCTGCTGGGCGGGGCGGAGAAGCCCGACACCGGCAAGGTCATCGAGGGCCACGGCCTCAAGCTCGGCTACTACGCGCAGGAGCACGAGACCCTCGACCCGGAGCGCACGGTCCTGGAGAACATGCGCTCCGCCGCCCCCGACCTGGACCTGGTCGAGGTCCGCAAGACGCTCGGCTCGTTCCTGTTCTCCGGCGACGACGTCGACAAGCCGGCCGGTGTCCTCTCCGGCGGCGAGAAGACCCGTCTGGCGCTGGCCACCCTGGTGGTCTCCTCGGCCAACGTGCTGCTGCTCGACGAGCCCACCAACAACCTCGACCCGGCCAGCCGCGAGGAGATCCTCGGCGCGCTGCGCACCTACAAGGGCGCGGTCGTGCTCGTCACCCACGACGAGGGCGCGGTCGAGGCGCTCCAGCCGGAGCGGATCATCCTGCTTCCGGACGGCGTCGAGGACCTGTGGGGCTCCGACTACGCGGACCTCGTCGCCCTCGCTTGATCGAATGGATGATCCACTGGGTATGGATCATTCGGCCGATCCGTGATCCACCATCTGTGTGAGATCTCCTCATCATGAGGTGTGTCCTACATCGATTTCGCGGCCGGGGCCTCCACTCTGGAGGCCCCGGCCGTGTCGCCTTTCTGACCTGCGGTTTCGCCAGGAAATCCACTCGGCCGCGGGCGCGAGAATCTTTGGAACGGTCCATTCCGTATGTGGGGACGCGCTCCTGTCGTCACAACCTTGTCTCATCGACCTTGCCGAATGGGTGGCCATGAGGCCCAGGAGGGGTGATCATGAGGAGACCAGAGCGCACTTCCCATGAGGAGGCACGGGTGGCCGAGACTCTGAAGAAGGGCAGCCGGGTGACCGGCGCCGCGCGCGACAAGCTCGCGGCAGACCTGAAGAAGAAGTACGACGCCGGTGCGAGCATCCGGGCGTTGGCCGAGGAAACCGGCCGCTCGTATGGCTTCGTGCACCGCATGCTCAGTGAGTCGGGCGTCACGCTCCGAGGGCGTGGCGGGGCGACCCGGGGCAAGAAGGCCGCATCGGCCTGACGTCCCGGGCGACCCCTCGGCTCCGAAAGTGAAGGTGGTCACCCGGTCGGTCGTCGGACCGTCCGGGTGGTTACTGTGCAGTCACTTAGCCCTGTCGTGATACGGCGCGCAAGCCGGCGCACGGCGGGGACGACGACCGCACCTTCCGGAGGCGCCCCATGGCTTCGCCCGCCCACGAACCCGCTCCCGCACTCGACAAGGACGGCGTGCGGCTCACCGTCGACGACGCGATCGCCACGGTGACGCTGACCAATCCCGCCAAGCGCAACGCGCAGAGCCCCGCTCTGTGGCGGGCGCTCGCCGAGGCCGGTCGGCTGCTGCCGGGCTCCGTCCGGGTCGTCGTACTGCGGGCCGAGGGCAAGTCCTTCTCGGCCGGCCTCGACCGGCAGGCGTTCACGCCGGAGGGCTTCGACGGCGAACCGTCGTTCATCGACCTCGCCCGGGGCGGCGACGCCGAGCTGGACGCGACCATCGCCGAGTACCAGGACGCGTTCACCTGGTGGCGGCGCAGCGACATCCTGTCCGTGGCCGCCGTGCAGGGACACGCCATCGGGGCCGGTTTCCAGCTGGCCCTCGCCTGTGACCTGCGGGTCGTCGCGGACGACGTGCAGTTCGCCATGCGCGAGACCAGCCTCGGCCTCGTGCCGGACCTGACGGGCACGCATCCCCTGGTGTCCCTGGTCGGGTATGCCCGCGCGCTGGAGATCTGCGTGACCGGTCGCTTCGTCACGGCCGAGGAGGCCGCGAGCACCGGCCTGGCCAACCTCGCCGTGCCCGCCGACCAGCTCGACGGCGCCGTGCGCGACCTGGTGGCCGCGATCCTTTCCGCGCCGCGCGACGCGGTCGTCGAGACCAAGGCGCTGCTTCAGGGCGCCCAGAGCCGGGACTACGAGGCACAGCGCGCCGCGGAGCGCGCCGCCCAGGGCCGCCGGCTGCGAGACCTGGCCGGCCTCGGGGACTGAGCCTCCGGCGATCGGACCGAGTGGGCGGGGCGTCCGCAGCACGCCCCGCCGTACCCGGCTCCGCCCGCCCGGCTCGTTCCGCTGCGGGTGTTCAGCCGATCGCCGTCACCAGTACGGCCACCGTGGGGTGGTCCGGCAGGGCCTCGGTCACCGCTGCTCTGACCCGGCGGGCCACCTCCGCGGCCGGCCGGTCAGCGTCGACCGCCAGCTCCACCCGGACGTGGCGGCGCGGCAGGGCCGCCTCCCGTCCGGCGTCCGGCGCCGTGATGTGCACCGGACGGCCCAGTGTGCCGGTCAGACCTCGCACGCCGGGGACCGCGAGCGCGGCGCCCGCCGCCCGGCCCTCGTCCGTGTCGTCCGCTTCCGCCCGGGCCGCCGGTCCGCCCACGGGCCCGGAGGCCGGCTCCCGTTCGGGACCCGGTGCCGGCTCCGGTGCTCCATCGAGCAGCTCCGTCGCCCGCAGATCCACCTCTGTCACCATCAGCCCGATCCGGCGCGTCGCCGCCTCGGCCAGCGTCGCGCGCAGCCGGGTCGCCGCGGCCGGCAGGGGCTCGGCCGCCGACGCCGCGAAGTCGGCCGTCATCCGCAGCGGACCGGGCGGCAGCGCGCTCGGCGGTGCCGGCACGACCGGTTCCCGCGTCTCCTCCGGGTCGGCGAGGGCGATGCGCAGGTGTCCCGTGCGCACCCCCGGTACAGCTCGCGCCGCGTCCAGCAATACCTCCAGTGCCGCGCGTTCGGCGACCCATGCGCCGTCGCGCGGCCCGCCCAGGGGCAGCAGCCTGCCGAGTCCCAGCTGCTCCCGTACCGTCCGCGTCCACCGATCAGGCGTTGTCATTCCTTCAGCGTGCCGCATCCCCGGCGCGCAATCGCGTCACCGTGCTTACCGTGGTGAAAGAACATCGACCGAAGGATGTGCCGACATGAGCGACTTGACGGATAAGGACACGCCGGAGACCGGGAGGGCGCAGGCGATCCGGCGTGGAGGCGGTGATCCTGGCAGCCGCGGCCGGACCACCATCGCCGACGGCGTCGTGGAGAAGATCACCGGAATGGCGGCACGCGATGTCGCGGGTGTGCACGCCATGGGCAGCGGGATGTCGCGCACCTTCGGCGCCGTGCGGGACCGGGTGCCCGGCGGCACCAAGTCGGTGTCGCGCGGCGTGAAGGCCGAGGTCGGCGAGAAACAGACGGCGCTCGATCTGGAACTCGTCGTCGAGTACGGCGTGTCGATCAGCGATGTGGCCCGGGACGTACGGGAGAACGTGGTGGCGGCGGTGGAGCGGATGACCGGCCTCGAGGTCGTCGAGGTCAACATCGCGGTGAGCGACGTGAAGCTGCCGGACGAGGAGGACGAGGAGCCGGACGAGCCGCGGATCAGGTGAACGGGACACGGACTGAGGGGAGCACACCATGAGCATGGCGGTGGTCGGCATGATCGCCGGGATGGCGCTGGGATTCGCCGGATACTTCGGCGGATTCGGAGCCTTCCTGCTGGTGGCGGCCCTGGGGGCCGTCGGATTCGTCGTAGGCGGGCTGCTGGAGGGGGACTTGGAGCTCGGCCACCTGTTCCGTGCCCGTGACGATCGGCGGCGGTGACCGGCGTGAGTGAGGGTGCCGGTGAGACCGGTGAGGTTCTGACGGCGGTTCCGGCGGGCGAGCGCGGGGCCACGCGGATCGCCGACCGGGTTGTCGCCAAGATCGCCGCCCAGGCGGCACGCGAGGCGGTCGGTGTGCTCCATCCGGACGCCGAACGACCGCACGCCACCGTCGTCGTCCACCACGACATCGCCCGTGTACGCGTCCACGTGGAACTCGACTACCCCTGCGACATCGGCGCCCGCTGCGGGCAGGTGCGCCATCAAGTCGTCCAGCGGGTACGCGGATTGGCGGGTATGGCGGTTCCGGAGGTCGGCGTCCAGGTGGAGCGGCTGCACCTGGCGGCGGAGTACGGCGCGGGACAGGGGAGGACGCGATGAGCGAACCCCAGGGCACCGAGGGCAGCACGCAGCACCTGCCCGTCATGGAGAAGACGGACGACACCGGCCCCCCGCCGCAGTCGCTGGCCGAGGGCGAGCGCGGACCGCGCGGCCGCTTCTGGTCGGCGCGCCGCGTCCCCGCGGGCATCGTCGCCCTGCTCCTCCTGATCGCCGTGGGTGCCTTCCTCTACGACGTCGTCGCCGTCCGAGCCGGCCGCTCCGCCCTCGGCTGGCGCCGGGATCTGGCCCAGCAGCTCGCCGAACGGCCCCTCGACGACACGTGGGTGCGGGTCGGCGCCGGCGTCGCCGCCGCCCTCGGGCTCTGGCTGCTCGTGCTGGCGGTAACGCCCGGCCTGCGCAGGATGCTGCCGATGCGGCGGACCCGTCCGGACGTACGCGCGGGACTGCACCGGGACGCCGCCTCCGCGGTGCTGCGCGACCGGGCCATGGAGGTGCCCGGCGTGCACTCGGCGCGCGTGAAGGTGCGTCGCAGGAAGGCCCGGGTGCGCGCGCTCGCGCACTTCAGGGAACTGGACGAGGTACGAGCCGACCTGGACGGTGCCCTCGACGACACGGTGCGCGGGCTGGGGCTCGCCCGGCCGCCCGCCGTGTCGGTCCGCGTGGCGCGACCGGGACGGAAGGGATGAGGACCGTGCTCAGGACCGTCGACCGTGTGCTGCTGGGACTCGTGGGCCTGGTGCTGATCGCCGTGGGCGGTGCCGTGCTCGCGGTGTCGTTCGACGTGTCGCCCCCCTCCTGGTGGGTGCACCAGGGGCCGCACGACGTGCTGCTCACTCAGGCCGAGCGGACCCGCTGGCGGGACTCCGGCTGGTGGTGGCCGGTGGTCATCGCCGCGCTCGCCGTCCTGCTGCTGCTCGCCCTGTGGTGGCTCGTCGCGGTGCTGCGCCGCCGCCGGCTCTCCGAGATCCTCGTCGACACGGGCGACGGCGAGGGCGCGGTGCTGCGCGGCCGGGCGCTGGAGGGCGTCCTCGCCCAGGAGACGGACCGGGTGGACGGGGTCGAGCGGTCCAAGGTCCGGCTCACCGGACGGCGCGACACCCCGCGGGCCCGCCTCCGGCTGCTGCTGGCCCCGCACGTGGACCCCGGCACCGCGCTGGACGACCTCACCACGCGCGCCCTCACCCACGCCCGCGACTCGGCAGGCCTCGCGGCCCTCCCGGCGGAGGTACGCCTGCACGGCGTCAAACACCACGCCGAACGAGTCAGCTGACCCCGCGACGGGGGCAGGCACCGGGCTCCCCTGCCGGACGCCCGTCCGGTGACGCCTGGCACGCGGCGGAGGTACGCCTGCACGGCGTCAAACACCACGCCGAACGAGTCAGCTGACCCCTGCGCCGGGGGCAGGCACCGGGCTCCCCTGCCGGACCTCCGCCCCTCCGGTGACGCCTGGCAAGCACCGCGGAGGG
Organism: Streptomyces flaveolus; assembly: GCF_014648815.1. GTDB lineage: Bacteria > Actinomycetota > Actinomycetes > Streptomycetales > Streptomycetaceae > Streptomyces > Streptomyces flaveolus. The sequence goes on from NZ_BMRV01000001.1 coordinate 812,068, forward strand.
TTCCCGCCCGTCCGGCGACGACTGCACCTCCAGAGGGGAGCGGTGCCGCCGGGCCTCCGCCTGTCCGATGGACGCTGCTTGTGACGACCCAGGCGTGGGACAGCGGCGCCGGACCGGTCACGGGCACCGGACGCAGCCGGGCGTCCCCGTCGGTGGGGCACCGTGAACCGCCGGGCCCGTCCTGCGGGTGGAGGACGGGGGAGGGCGACGGCCGGGCCTAGAAGCCGTGCCGGCTGCCGCCGTCGATCGGCAGCATCACGCCCGTCACGTACGACGCCGCGGGCGACAGCAGGAACGCCGCCGCGCGGCCGAACTCCTCCGGCGCGCCGTAGCGGCGCAGCGGGATACGGGACTCGCTCGCCGCCCTGGTCGCCTCCGGGTCTGCGGACAGGCCGTCCAGCTCGCGCACCCGGTCGGTGTCGATGCGGCCCGGCAGCAGGCCGACGACGCGGATGCCGCGCGGGCCCAGCTCGTCGGCGAGGGACTTGGCGAAACCCGCCAGCCCCGGCCGCAGGCCGTTGGAGATGGTCAGGCCCGGGATCGGCTCGTGCACGGAACCCGACAGGACGAAGCCGATGACCCCGCCGTCGTCCAGCTCGGCGGCCGCCGTGCGGGCCAGCCGCACCGCGCCGAGGAACACCGACTCGAACGCGGCCTGCCACTGCTCGTCGGTGTTGTCCGCGACGAAGCCGGGCGGCGGCCCGCCCACACTGATCAGGACGCCGTCGAAGCGCCCGAAACGCTCACGGGCGGTCGCGACCAGCCGCGCGGCGACCCCGGGGTCGGCGTTGTCGGCGGCCACGCCCACCGCGCCCGCGCCCAGCGCGTCCGCGGCGTCCGCGACGCTCTTCTCGTCCCGCCCCGTGACGACCACCTTCGCGCCGTCGGCGACCAGCTCGCGCGCGGCGGCGTTGCCCAGGCCACGGGTGGCTCCGGTGACGACGTACACCCGGTCCTTCAGTCCAAGATCCATGGCCCTATCCTGCCTCCTCGTCGCCGAACAGGGCGAGGGCCGTGTTCACCAGACCGATGTGGCTGAACGCCTGCGGGAAGTTCCCGAGCTGGTGGCCCGCCACCGGGTCGTACTCCTCGGCCAGCAGCCCCACGTCGTTGGCGAGCCCCACCAGCCGTTCGAACAGCTCCCGCGCCTCCGCGGTCCTGCCGGTCGCGTGCAGCGCGTCCGCGTACCAGAACGAGCACACCAGGAACGTGCCCTCGCCGCCCGGCAGCCCGTCCACGGGCGGGCCCTCGGTGCTGTAGCGGCGCACCAGGCCGTCCCGGGTCAGCTCCTTGCCGATCGCGTCGACCGTGCCGACGACGCGCGGATCGTCCGCGGGCAGGAAGCCCACCCGCGGGATCAGGAGCAGCGCGGCGTCCAGCTCCGCCGAGCCGTAGGACTGGGTGAACGTATTGCGATCCGGGTCGTAGCCCTTCTCGCACACCTCCCGGTGCACCTCCTCGCGCAGCGCGCGCCAGCCGTCCAGGTCGCCGCCCAGCTCGGGGTGGTCCTCCAGGGTGCGCACCGCCCGGTCGGCGGCCACCCAGGTCATCACCTTCGAGTGCACGAACTGCCGGCGCCCGCCGCGCACCTCCCACAACCCCTCGTCCGGCTGCCGCCAGGCCGTGGTCAGGAAGTCCATCAGCGCGCACTGGAGCTCCCACATCTGCGGCTGCGGGTGCATGCCCGCCAGCCGGGCCAGCGACAGGGAGTCCATGACCTCGCCGTACACGTCCAGCTGAAGCTGGTTCACCGCGTCGTTGCCGATCCGCACGGGTGTCGACTCGGCGAAGCCGGACAGCCACGGCAGTTCGAACTCGGGCAGCCGCCGCTCGCCCGCCAGGCCGTACATGATCTGCAGGTCCGCCGGGTTGCCGGCGACCGCGCGCAACAGCCAGTCGCGCCAGGCCTCGGCCTCCTCCAGATACCCCGCCGACAGCAGGGCGCCCAGGGTGAGCGTGGAGTCGCGCAGCCAGCAGAAGCGGTAGTCCCAGTTGCGGACGCCGCCCGGTTCCTCGGGCAGCGAGGTGGTGGCCGCGGCCACGATGCCGCCGGTCGGCCGGTAGGTGAGTGCCTTCAGCGTGATCAGGGAGCGGACCACCGCGTCCCGGTGCGGACCGTCGTAGCGGCAGTGGGCGGCCCAGGCGCGCCAGTCCTCGACGCTGTGCTCCAGCGACTCGTACGGGTCTATCAGCGGCGGGCGCGGCTCGTGCGAGGGATGCCAGGTGAGGACGAACGCGACCTTCTCGCCCTCGGCGACCGTGAACTCCGCGTGGGTCCCGAAGTCCTGTCCCCAGCTGCGCACCTCCGGTTCGCTGCGCAGCCACGCGGAGTCGGGTCCCGCGACGGCCACCCGGTGACCGTCGGACCGGCGCACCCACGGCACGATCGAGCCGTAGTCGAAACGCAGCCGCAGCTCGCTGTGCACGGTGACCTCGCCGCGCAGGCCCTCCACGATGCGCACCAGGTCGGGCGCGCGGTCGCGCTGGGGCATGAAGTCGGTGACCCGGACGGCTCCGTCGTCCGTCTCCCACTCGGTGTCCAGCACGAGGGTGTCGGGGCGGTAGGCACGCCGGGTGCAGTGCTCGGCACCCACGGGGGCGATGCGCCAGTGGCCGTTGTCCTCGTCGCCGAGCAGCTTGGCGAAGCAGGCGGCGGAGTCGAAGCGGGGCAGGCACAGCCAGTCCACGGAGCCGTCCGTGCCGACCAGGGCCGCGGTCTGCTGGTCGCCGATGAGCGCGTAGTCCTCGATGTGGGGGTGCACGGGGTTCCGTCTTCCCGGCCGGTGACGGAGCAATCGGGTCCGGACCGGCTGCCGCGCGCCCGCGGGCGCGCCGCTACACGGGGGCGGGTTCCGCCTCCGCGGTCTCCACGTCCTCGGCGCTCTCCCGGTCGCGCTTCTCGCGACGGACCAGGATCCACCAGCCGACCGGGACGGCCGCGGAGAACAGCCACCACTGGATCGCGTACGCGAAGTTCAGCGCGGCGTCCTCGTTGCCCGGCCTGCCGATCGCCTCGGGGGTGCCGCCCTTCGGCTCGGGGTCCGTCAGGACGACGTACCCGCCGAGCACCCGGGCGTCCAGGCGGGCGGCCTCCTGTTCGCTGTTGATGAGCATGATCTGCCGGTCCGGCAGGCCCTCGAGGTCCTTGATGCCGCTCGCGGCGGTCGTCTCGTCGGGCATCATCCGCCCGGTGACGGTGATCTCTCCCCGCGGCGGGGCGGGAACCTCGGGGAACTCGGTCTGGCTGGGGCCGTCCGCGGGGATCCAGCCCCGGTTGACGAGCAGGACCTTGCCGTCGTCGAGGACGAACGGGGTCAGCACGTGGTAGCCGATCTTGTCCTGGGCGTTGGTGCGCCGGCGGACGACGACCTCGTGGTCCGTGTCGAAGCGGCCCTTCGCGGTCACGGTGCGGTACCGCTCGTGCGTGGTGATCCTCTTGCCGGGAGCGGTCAGCGACTCCACGGGCACCGGCTTCGCACCGAGGGCCTCGGCGACCAGGTCGTTCCGGGCGGTGCGCTCCTCGTAGCGGTGCATCTGCCAGAAGCCCAGCCGGATCATCGTCGGGATGAGCAGCAGGGCCACCAGCGTGAGGATCACCCACTGGCGGGACAACAGGAAGCGGTACACCCCACGACGGTACAACTCGGTCGTGGGGTGCGATGCGGCGGGTACGGGCTTGTGGCCGCGGTCCGGCCTCAGACCTTGTCGACGATGCCCGCCCTCCCCTCGGCGCGGGCGCAGTGGGCGCCGCAGTACCAGTGGCCCTCGACCTCGACGCCCTGGCCGATGATCTGCACCCGGCAGTGCTCGCAGATGGGGGCCATCCGGTGGATCGCGCAGGAGAAGCAGTCGAAGACGTGCACCGCCCCCTGCGCGTGGACCTCGAAGGTCATTCCGTAGTTGTTGCCGCAGACTTCGCATGTCGCCATGCGCCACAGGGTGAGCCGTCACCGCGGCACGGGCGAGCGGGTGCCGGGCGAGTCGCCCGGCAATCACCCGTCCGTACGGCTCGCGCGCGGCTCAGCCGTCCGCCGGCTCCACGTCCCCCAGCAGCTGCCCGAAGGCCGCCTCGTCCACCACCGGCGTGCCGTACTGCCGGGCCTTGACCACCTTCGAGGTGCCCGAGTCGGGGTCGTTGGTGACCAGCAGGCTGGTCAGCCGGGACAGGCTGCCGGCGACGTGCAGCCCGGCCTCGGTCGCGCGGTCCTCCAGCAGGTCCCGCTCGATCGAGGTGTCACCCGAGAAGGCGACCCGCATGCCCTGCTTGAGCCGTTTGCCCTCTTCGTACCGGCCAGGGTTGGGATAGGGGCATGCGGGCCTTTTGCGGGAGGGGCGCCAACTGCTCTGCCGGGACCCGCCGTAGCCCGCCTGCTGTCCGATCCGGGGCGCGGGCCGGTCCGCCCACTCCGTCAGCGGCCGGCACTCGTGCAGCGGCAGCCGCAGACCGCCCGCCGCCGCGGCGCGCAGGCTCGGCCGGAACGCCTCGGCCAGCACGCGCGCGTCGTCCAGCGCGTGGTGCGCCCGCTGCTGCACGACGCCGAAGTGCGCGGCCAGCGACTCCAGCTTGTGATTGGGCAGCGGCAGCCCCAGCTCCTTGGAGAGCGCGATGGTGCACAGCCGTTGACGCACCGGGGCCGCACCCTGCGCGCGCGCGTACTCCCGGGCGATCATCTGCCAGTCGAAGACGGCGTTGTGCGCGACGAGCACCCGGCCGTCGAGCCGGGCCGCGAACTCCGGGGCGATGTCCCGGAACAGGGGCGCGCCCTCGAGGGCCTCGCTCGTCAGTCCGTGTATCCACACCGGGCCCGGGTCCCGCTCCGGATTGACCAGCGTGTACCAGTGGTCCTCGACCTCTCCGCGCGCGTCCAGCCGGTAGACGGCCGCCGAGATGATGCGGTCGTCGCGGGCCAGGCCGGTGGTCTCCACGTCAACGACCGCGTACCCCTGCGGATACGCGGCCGGCCACGCGGTGGCGGACGACGCTGCGGTCGTGCGGTCTTCGAGCATGGTCCATGAGGATACGGGCCGCGACCGACAGTCCCTCCGCGCAGGTGCCCCGTCGGGCCCCGTGCGCCGCTGCCGCGTCAAGTCCGTGCGGCCGGGCGAGGGTTGCCGCCACCGCGACCGCCCCGACGGCCGCGGGGCGTCGGCCGGGCGCCTCCGACACCTCGGACGGCGGCCCCCGTGTGTGACGGAACCCACGCCCGCCGAGGGCCCCTCCGGCCCGGTCTCACCAGCGGATCGGCACCGGAAGCGCCGTCAGCAGCCCGGACACCGCGACCACCAGGCCCAGGGCGAGGACCTCTCCGCGCGCGGGCGTGCCGGCCGTCAGCGGGTCGGCGGCGCGGCTCAGCCGGATCCGGGCCCACAGGGCGAGGACGGCGACGGCCGCCACCAGGATCACCTTGGCGAGCAACACCCTCCCGTACGCGGTGTCCGTCAGCTGGTCCAGGATCGTGCCCGCCGGCATCCGGCGCAGCGAACTGCACACCCCCGTCGCCGTGATGGCGGCGAGGAGAACGGCCGCCACGCGCGCGTAGAGACCCAGCAGGGCCGCGCCCGCCGCGGCGCCCCGCCACCGGCGCAGGACGCGCAGCGCGTACAGCAGACCGCCCACCCACAGCGACGCGCACGTCAGGTGCACCAGGGTCAGGCCGGAGCCGATCAGCGGGCTGTACTCGGTGGTGGGATGGGCGCGCAGGGCCTCCGCGACGACCACGGCGGCCAGCGGCCACACCTGCGTGCCCGGCCGGCGCGAGACGGCGCACAGGCCCGCCACGAGGAACGCGTTGACCTCGAGGAGCGCGAGCTTGCCGTCACGGGACTCGTAGAGGCCGCCGACGTCGATCTCGGCGATGCCGCCCGGCACCAGGTTGCCGGTGGCCACGACCGAAGCGAGCCCCAGCGCGGCGACGAACGCGGCGGCGTTGGCGTGCGGGGACCAGCTGCGGGGCCGGTCCGGGGGAGCGCCGGGCAGGTACCGGGTCAGCCGGTTCACGAACAGCTCGCCGACCGGGATGCTCAGCGCCGCGAACAGCACCGTGCGCAGCAGGGCGATGCCGCCGGTGCCGGGCGCTTCGGCCTCTCCGGTGCCGTGCAGGGCGGGGGACGGGCCGAGCACGGGTATCAGCGCGGCCAGCGCCACCAGCACGAGAACGGCCGCGGCCCGGCCGGTACCGGAGGGCCGCGCGTGCCGTCCGGAGTCGGTGGGCCGGGACGGGGGTCTTGTCGAGGTCACCTCGAGATCTTCACCAACTCGCCCAGAACCGGGCAAGTTCAGGAGAAGGAACCGGGGGACGTCACAGCCACGCCGCCGCGTCCGTGCCCCAGGGCCCCGGCGGGCGGGCCCAGTCGGCCGGGCCGCCGGCGTAGGAGACCGGCGGCAGGGCGTACCGCAGCCGCCCGAGCGGGCTGTCCCGTCCGGCGAGCCAGGGCTCCGGCCCCGGGTACGCCCCGGCGTGCTCGCGCCGCGCCCTTCCCGTGTCGTCCGTCCGGACACCGTCCAGGAGCCAGGCGGCGGTCCGCGCCAGGGACAGCCGGACGAGCCGGCTGCCGCCCTCCCGTGACCGGTCGGTCAGGGACCGCAGCACGGCGGCCGCCAGCAGATGGCCGGTGCCGTGGTCGAGGGCCTGGGCGGGCAGGGCCCCGGGCCGTTCCGCGGACCCCTCGACGGTGGCGATGCCGGTGGCCGCCTGCACCAGGCTGTCGAAGCCGCGCCGCCCGGCCCACGGCCCGTCCGCGCCCCAGGCCGACAGCTGGGCCACGACCAGCCCCGGCCGGCGTTCGGCCAGGGCCTGGGGGGAGAGTCCGAACCGGTCCAGGGCACCCGGCCGGTACCCGGTGACGACGACGTCGGCGCCGGCCAGCAGCTCCTCGAACGCCGCCCCGTCGGACGTCAGGTCCAGGGTCGCCGACCGCTTCCCGAAGCCCGTGTCGGCATGCTGGTCCTGCAGTTCCGGCAGTCCGGGCGGGTCCACGCGCAGGACGTCCGCGCCGAGCAGCGCGAGCGTGCGGGTGGCGACCGGCCCCGCGATGACCCGGGTCAGGTCCAGGACGCGCAGCCCGGCGGCGGGCGAGGCGGCGCCCGCCGGGGCGGGCGTGAACACGCGCCCGGGTGCCGAGTCCAGGCGCTCGCGTGCGACCAGGGGATGGCGGGCGACCGCCGCGCCCTGCTCGTGCGCCGCCCACTGGGCCGGCGTGCGCAGCGCGACCGCCAGGCCGCCGGCGGCGTACACCGCCTCCTCGACCTCGGTGGCGGACCGTTCGCCGAGCGCCGCAGCGACGAGCGCCGGGTCGGCCGGCAGGTCCAGGGCGGCGAGCAGGCGCCTTCGGTGATGGGGATAGTTCGCGTGCGTCCGCAGCCACCCGTCGGCGGTGCGCCAGAACCGGGACAGCGGTGCGAACGACACCGGCTCCCGTCCGGCGACCCGCAGATGGCGCTCACTGGTGAACGCGGTGGCGACGGCTCCGTCGTCCACGCGCACGCCGGGCACGCGCGCGAGCCCGTCCCGCCGCGCCGCCAGCTCGGCGGCGGCCAGCGCGCACACGCCGACGCAGACGCGTGCGGACTCCCGTACGGGAAGGCGCCCCGCCAGGGCACCCTCCCGCACGGTGGTCGTCACGCGCCGGAGAAGGGCGGGATCACCGCCCAGGGCGGACCAGGCGAACTCGATGTCGGTCATGACTGCACCATGCAGTATTGACTCGATCAACATGTACGCCGGTACGGCATCCCGGCTAGCGGGTCACCGCGTCCAGCGCGTCGGTCATGCCCCAGCCGTAGAAGCCGTTGCGGTTCTTCGACCCCTCGCACACCGCGTCCACCTTGCCGTCGCCGTCGATGTCGTACGGCTTGGTGCACGGCGTGGCGTCGGCCTCCGCGTACAGCAGCGCCTTGACCATGGCCGGCGAGGCGTGCGGGTGCGTCGACTTGATCAGCGCGGCGACACCGGCGACGTGCGGCGAGGCCATCGACGTACCCGCCATGTAGCCCCACTTGCCGCCGGGCAGCGTGCCCAGGATCAGGCCGCTGGTCGCCGGCGGGGCCGGGGTCTGGTAGGCGGTCGAGTCGCCGCCGGGCGCGGCGATGTCGATGACGCCCAGACCGTAGTTGGAGAAGGACGACTTCAGGCCCTTCGCGCCGGTCGCCGCGACCGTGACGACACCCGGCAGCTGGGTCGGGATGTCGTAGCACTCCGACGGGTCGATCACCCGGTCACCGGGCGTCGTGTCGTTGGGGGAGGACGGGTCGAGGATCTCGTCGGACGCGAGGTCGTAGTTCTCGTTGCCGGCCGCGGCGACGTTGACCGCGCCCTTCTTCTCCGCGTACCGCGAGGCCCGCGAGACGGCCTCGACGAGCGCCTTCTGGTCCGGGTCGTTCTTGCAGTTGAAGTACCACGGATCGGTGTAATAGCTGTTGTTGGTCACGTCGACCCCGTGCTCGGCCGCCCACATGAAGCCGCAGACCACGGCCTCGGTGTAGAAGAAGCCGTCCGGGTTGGACACCTTGATGCCCGCGACCTTCACGCCCGGCGCCACGCCGGTCATGCCGACGCCGTTCTTGGCCGCGGCTATCTCCCCGGCCACGTGCGTGCCGTGCGGGCTCTCCGCCGCGCTCGGCCGCCAGGCGCCGTCGGTGGTGTCCGGCTTGCCCGCCACGCAGTTGACCGACGCCTGCCGGTCGAAGTTCGGCGCGATGTCCGGGTGCGTGTCGTCGACGCCGGTGTCGATGACCGCCACGGTCACCTTGCTGCTGCCCAGCGACTTCTCGTGCGCCTTGTCCGCCTTGATGGCCGGCAGGTCCCACTGACGGGGCTCCAGCGGGTCCTGGCCCTCGGCGGCCTGAGCGGAGGCGGCGGCGGCCTCCTGCGCGGTGAGCACCTTCGGCGTGCCGACGTCGGTCGTCGCCGCCGAGGGCAGCGGCGCGGTGCGGGTGGCACCGGCCGACTGCACACCGCGCACCGTGCGCACGGTCTTCGCGAAGTCCGGGTCGGCCGAGTGGACGACGACCACGCCGATCCGGTCGTACGACGTCACGATCGTGCCGCCGGCCTTCGCGATCGCCCGCTTCACCTGCGCCGAAGGACCGTGCCCGGGCTGGACGTTGACCACGTAGCTGAGCGACGCGCCGTCGGCGGCGGCGGCCGGGGCGGCCTCGGCCGCGGAGGCCTGGATGTTGGGCAGGAAGGCGAGGGCCGCGGCCAGGGCCATGCCGGCCGGGATCGCGACGGCGCGGCGGTGACGGGAGTGGGGCGCTGTCATGTGCGAGGTCTCCAGTTCATGAGAAAGACGGAGGGACGAGCGGAGCGGGACGACTTCACCGCGCGCAGCGCGTCCCCGACCTCGCGGGCCTCGGCGGGAAGCCGGGCGACGCGGTCAGCGACAGCACGACCGGTACGGCGGGAGAGAGCCGCCGTCTGGAACGCAGATGAATCATGGGGTCTCCACATCATCCGGAAAACGAGACCGGCCCGAGACACAGGTGGTGCTCGGGCAGGTACATGACGCAGTGGTGCAGGGCGAAGCTATCTCCCGAAGTCGCTGGCCAGCAATGACTTCCCCCAAGTGACTTGGGAAAGTGCCACGGGTGTTGAACCGGGCCCCGCAAGGCGCCGTGTCGTTGGACAGGGAGCCCGAGCACGATCGGGTTCCCGCGAGAACACCGAGGTACAAGCCGTCATGTCCGTCGTACGAGGAGACTCCGTGGCCACCGACGCACCGCCCCCCTCGAAAGCAGAGGAACACCGACTCCCCTCCGCCGAGGAGTTCTCCGAGGTGCAGCAGAGTGCGGAGTTCGCCGAACTGCGCCGCACCTTCCGCTCCTTCGCCTTCCCGCTGACGATCGCCTTCGTCGCCTGGTACCTGCTCTACGTGCTGCTGTCGAACTACGCCGGCGGCTTCATGGGCACCAAGCTGTTCGGCAACATCAACGTCGCGTTCGTCTTCGGCCTCGCCCAGTTCGTCACCACGTTCCTCATCGCCTGGTGGTACTCGCGGCACGCCGCCGCGAAGCTCGACCCCAAGGCCGAGGCCATCAAGTCCCGGATGGAGGGCGGCGCATGAGCCCCGCACAGACCGTCTTCGCCGCCGAGCTCGCCGCCAACGAGGCCAGCGAGCACCGGCCGCTGATCATCACGCTCTTCTCCGTCTTCGTCGTCGCGACGCTCTTCATCACCGTCTGGGCCGGCCGCCAGACCAAGGACGCCGCGGACTTCTACGCGGGCGGCCGCCAGTTCAGCGCCTTCCAGAACGGCCTCGCCGTCTCCGGCGACTACATGTCGGCCGCGTCCTTCCTCGGCATCGCCGGCGCCATCGCCCTCTTCGGCTACGACGGCTTCCTGTACTCCATCGGCTTCCTGGTCGCCTGGCTGGTCGCCCTGCTGCTGGTCGCCGAGCCGCTCAGGAACTCCGGCCGCTACACGATGGGCGACGTCCTCGCGTACCGCATGCGCCAGCGCCCCGTGCGCACCGCCGCGGGCACCTCCACGATCGTCGTGTCGATCTTCTACCTGCTGGCCCAGATGGCCGGCGCGGGCGTCCTCGTCTCCCTGCTGCTCGGCATCACCTCCGACGCGGGCAAGGTCCTCATCGTCGCCCTCGTCGGCGTCCTGATGATCGTGTACGTCACCATCGGCGGCATGAAGGGCACCACCTGGGTCCAGATGGTCAAGGCCGTGCTGCTGATCGGCGGCACCATCCTGATCACCTTCCTGGTGCTGCTGAAGTTCGACTTCAACATCTCCGACCTGCTCGGCAAGGCCGCCGAGAACAGCGGCGCCGGCTCCGCCTTCCTGGAGCCCGGCCTCCAGTACGGCGCGACCGGCACCTCCAAGCTGGACTTCATCTCCCTCGGCATCGCCCTGGTGCTCGGCACGGCCGGCCTGCCGCACATCCTGATCCGCTTCTACACGGTGCCCAACGCCAAGGCCGCCCGTAAGTCCGTGAACTGGGCGATCGGCATCATCGGCGCCTTCTACCTGATGACCATCGCCCTCGGCTTCGGCGCCGCCGCGCTCATCGGGAAGGACGAGATCATCGCGTCCAACCCGTCCGGCAACACGGCCGCGCCCCTGCTCGCCCTCCACCTCGGCGGCGTCGACTCGGCCTGGGGCGCGATCCTGCTGGCCACGATCTCGGCGGTGGCCTTCGCGACCATCCTCGCCGTGGTCGCCGGCCTCACCCTCGCCTCGTCGTCCTCCTTCGCGCACGACATCTACGCCAACGTCATCCGCCGGGGACAGGCGACCGAGAAGGAGGAGATGCGGGCGGCCCGCTGGGCGACCGTCTTCATCGGCATCGTCTCCATCGCGCTCGGCGCCCTCGCCCGCGACCTGAACGTGGCCGGCCTGGTCGCCCTGGCCTTCGCGGTCGCGGCCTCCGCCAACCTGCCGACCATCCTCTACAGCCTGTTCTGGAAGCGGTTCACCACCCAGGGCGCCCTGTGGTCGATCTACGGCGGCCTGATCGTCGCCGTCGGCCTGGTGCTGTTCTCGCCGGTGGTCTCCGGCGACCCCAAGGCGATGTTCCCGGACGTCGACTTCGCCTGGTTCCCGCTGAAGAACCCGGGCATCATCTCCATCCCGTTCGGCTTCCTCATGGGCTGGCTCGGCACGGTCCTGTCCAAGGAGGAGCCCGACAAGGCCAAGTACGCGGAGCTCGAGGTCCGGTCGCTGACCGGCACGGGCGCCCACTGATCCCCTCCCGCCGCGGCCCCGTCGTAGATCCCTACGACGGGGCCGCGCCGTACGTCGTAGGGATCGGGCCGCTGTCGTTGTCGGCGCGGTCACGTAGGCTCGCAGGTGTCGGAGGAGAGAAGCGCTCCACCGATCCGCGTCGAGGAGGGGGCCCACGTGCTCATCGACACCTACGGCCGAGTGGCCACCGACCTGAGGGTCTCGCTGACCGACCGCTGCAACCTGCGCTGCACGTACTGCATGCCGGAAGAGGGCCTGCAGTGGCTGGCCAAGCCCGACCTGCTCACGGACGACGAGATCGTCCGCCTGATCGACATCGCGGTCACCTCCCTCGGCATCGAGGAGGTGCGTTTCACCGGCGGGGAGCCGCTGCTGCGCCCCGGCCTGGTCGGCATCGTCGAGCGGGTCGCCGCCCTGGAGCCGCGCCCCCAGATGTCCCTCACCACCAACGGCATCGGCCTCAGGCGCACGGCGACGGCCCTGAAGGCCGCGGGCCTGGACCGGGTCAACGTCTCCCTGGACACCCTGCGCCCGGACGTCTTCAAGACGCTCACCCGCCGGGACCGCCACAAGGACGTCCTGGAGGGCCTCGAGGCCGCCCGCGATGCGGGCCTGACCCCGGTGAAGGTGAACTCGGTCCTGATGCCGGGCCTCAACGACGACGAGGCACCCGACCTGCTGGCCTGGGCCGTCGAGCACGATTACGAGCTGCGCTTCATCGAGCAGATGCCCCTGGACGCCCAGCACGGCTGGAAGCGCGAGGGCATGGTCACCGCCGGTGACATCCTCACCTCCCTGCGCACCCGCTTCGAGCTGACCGCCGAGGGCTCCGAGGCGCGCGGCTCGGCCCCCGCCGAACGCTGGCTGGTGGACGGCGGCCCGCACCGCGTCGGCGTCATCGCCTCCGTCACCCGACCGTTCTGCTCGGCCTGCGACCGCACCCGCCTGACCGCCGACGGCCAGGTGCGCACCTGTCTGTTCGCCACCGAGGAGACCGACCTGCGCGCAGCCCTGCGCTCCGGTGCCCCGGACGAGGAGATCGCCCGCATCTGGCGGCTCGCCATGTGGGGCAAGAAGGCGGGCGCGGGCCTCGACGACCCGACGTTCGTCCAGCCCGACCGGCCGATGTCGGCGATCGGCGGCTAGCGCTCGGCCGCCTGCCAGTCCTCGAACCTGGCGACGTCCTTCAGGAAGCCCCGCACCCCGAGGAACTGGGAGAGGTGCTCCCGGTGCTCCTCGCAGGCGAGCCACGTCTTGCGGCGCTCCGGCGTGTGCACCTTCGGGTTGTTCCACGCCAGCACCCACACGGCGGCACTGCGGCAGCCCTTGGCGGAGCAGATCGGGGTCGGTTCGTCACTCACAGGTTCGTCTCACAACTCACGGAAAAAGGCGACGCCGAGCAGCCACGGGGGGAGCTGCCCGGCGTCGGTCCGTCGCTCCGACGGGGGATGCGGAGCGCGTACGAAGTATGTCACGGGTCACCCGCCACCCGGCACCGGAACAACATGATTGATCTGAGCTTTTCTTGAGCCTGGCGCGGAATCGACGCCCGCCCCGACCGGTTCCCGGGCGCCCGATCGCCGCCTCCTCGGCGGTCACGACGTGCCGTGCGGCCCACCGGCGGAGCCCGGCGCCGGACCCGGCGCCGCGTCTTCCGGGACGGATTCCGCCCGGCCGTCGTCCGCCCGCGGGGCCGTGATCATCGGCGGTGCGGGCACCGTCACGAACGTCGACGGCAACGACGGCGCGTTCTCCCGTCCCGCGTTCGCGATCACGACCGCGATGTAGGGCAGCACGGCGCCGAGCACCAGCGCCACGATCGCGACGTGCCGTTCCACGTTCCACAGGCATGCCGCGAGGATGACCGAAACCGTACGGACCGACATCGAGATGACGTAGCGGCGCTGCCGCCCGCGCACATCCTCCTGGAGGCCCGTACGGGCCCCGGTGATCCGAAAGACCTCTGTGTTCTGCCCGCCGCCCAGCTTCCGCATCACGTTCCACCAACCGCCCGCATCGGTCTTTCCCCGCCCCGCTTCCGTCCGCGGCCGCTCGGGGACCCCGGTCCCGGACGACTCCACGTTACGCCGCGTCCGCGCCTCCCACGAGACCGGGTCGCCCCCGGTTCGCGCGCCCGGCGTGCGCCGCGCCGCGTAGGCGGATGCCCCGTTCGGCCGTACCCGGCATGCGCCGTTCGCGGTACGGCCGAAGACTGGCGGCAATGCTCACCTGGAGCCGTATGAGGGAGGCAGCCATGGGCTGGTTGTGGGCGATCATCGTCGGATTCGTGCTCGGTCTGATCGCCAAGGCGATCATTCCGGGGAAGCAGCACAGCCCCCTGTGGCTGACCACCATCTTCGGCATGCTCGGTGCCATCGCCGGCAACGCGATCGCCCGCGCGGTCGGGGTCGAGGCGACCTCCGGCATCGACTGGTGGCGCCACCTCTTCCAGCTGGTGGCCGCGATCATCATCGTCGCCCTCGGCGACGCCGCCTACATGGCGGTGCGGGGCAACAGGCGGCGGGAACGCGCCTGACGCGTACGGCGAAGGGGCGGCCCACGGTCGCCGCAAGGCACCGCGAACCGCCCCTCGTACGCGCGCTCAGGCGCCGGTGACCTCCACCGCGGCCAGGTTCTTCTTGCCGCGGCGCAGCACCAGCCAGCGCCCGTGCAGCAGGTCCTCCGCGGCGGGGACGGCGTCCTCACCGGCGACCTTGACGTTGTTCACGTAGGCGCCGCCCTCCTTGACCGTGCGGCGCGCGGCGGACTTGCTGGCCACCAGGCCGACCTCGGCGAACAGGTCCACGACCGGGCCCAGCTCGGCGACCTTCACGTGCGGCAGCTCGGAGAGGGCCGCGGTCAGCGTCCGGTCGTCCAGCTCGGACAGGTCGCCCTGGCCGAAGAGGGCCTTGGACGCGGCGATCACCGCGGCCGTCTGGTCGGCACCGTGCACCAGCGTCGTCAGCTCCTCCGCCAGCGCGCGCTGCGCGGCCCGGGCCTGCGGACGCTCCTCGGTCTGCTTCTCCAGCTCTTCCAGCTCCTCACGGGACCTGAAGGACAGGATCCGCATGTAGCCCGAGATGTCCCGGTCGTCGGCGTTCAGCCAGAACTGGTAGAACGCGTACGGCGTCGTCATCTCCGGGTCGAGCCAGACGGCGCCACCTTCGGTCTTGCCGAACTTGGTGCCGTCCGCCTTGGTCATCAGCGGGGTCGCCAGCGCGTGCACCTGGGCCTGCGGTTCCAGCCGGTGGATCAGGTCCAGGCCCGCCGTGAGATTGCCCCACTGGTCGCTGCCGCCCTGCTGGAGCGTGCAGCCGTGGCGCCGGTACAGCTCCAGGAAGTCCATGCCCTGCAGCAGCTGGTAGCTGAACTCCGTGTAGCTGATGCCCTCGGCCGACTCCAGCCGCCGCGCGACCGAGTCCTTCGTCAGCATCTTGTTGACGCGGAAGTGCTTGCCGATGTCACGCAGGAACTCGATGGCCGACATGCCGGCCGTCCAGTCCAGGTTGTTCACCATCACCGCGGCGTTGTCGCCCTCGAAGGACAGGAACGGCTCGATCTGCCCGCGCAGCCGGGTCACCCAGTTCGCGACCGTCTCCGGGTCGTTCAGGGTGCGCTCCGCCGTGGGGCGGGGGTCGCCGATCTGGCCCGTGGCGCCGCCGACCAGGGCCAGCGGGCGCAGGCCCGCCCGCTGGAGCCGGCGCATGGTGAGCACCTGCACCAGGTGGCCGACGTGCAGGCTGGCCGCGGTCGGGTCGAAGCCGCAATAGAACGTGACGGGACCGTCCGCGAGCGCCTTGCGCAAAGCGTCCTCGTCAGTGGACAGGGCGATCACGCCACGCCACTTCAGCTCGTCGACGATGTCCGTCACGGTTCTCTTGTCTCCTCGGATGGGCTCGACGGGTGGTCCCGGAATCAGGTACGAGGTTATACGCCCTGGCTGACGGAGCTCATATTGAAGTCCGGCACCCTCAGCGCGGGCATCGCGGCCCTGGTGAACCAGTCGCCCCACTCCCTGGGCAGCGTCTTCTCCGTGCGCCCGGCCTCCGTGGCCCGGCCCAGCAGCGAGACCGGCGACTCGTTGAAGCGGAAGTTGTTCACCTCGCCGACGACCTCGCCGTCCTCGACGAGGTAGACGCCGTCCCGGGTCAGGCCGGTCAGCAGCAGCGTCGCCGGGTCGACCTCGCGGATGTACCACAGGCAGGTCAGCAGCAGCCCCCGCCCGGTGCCGGCGACCATCTCCTCCAGGGAGCGGCCGGAGCCGCCCTCCAGGACGAGGTTGTCGATCGCCGGGGCCACCGGCAGCCCGGTCAGCGCGGCACTGTGCCGGGTGGTGGTCAGCCGGTTCAGCTCACCCGCGCGGATCCAGTCCGTCGCCGCGACCGGCAGCCCGTTGTCGAACACCGACTGGTCGCCGCCGGAGGCGTGCGCGATCACGAACGGGGCGCTCTCCAGGCCCGGCTCGTGCGGGTCGCTGCGCAGCGTCATCGGCAGCTCGCCGAGCCGCTCGCCGACGCGCGTGCCACCGCCCGGCGTGGAGAACACGGTGCGGCCCTCGGCGGCGTCCCGGCCCGAGGCCGACCACAGCTGGTAGATCAGCAGGTCGGCGACCGCGGTCGGCGGCAGCAGCGTCTCGTACCGGCCGGCGGGCAGCTCCACCCGGCGCTCCGCCCAGCCGAGCCGTACGGCCAGCTCGGCGTCGAGCGCCGCCGGGTCGACGTCCTTGAAGTCCCGCGTGGAACGCCCCGCCCACGCCGACCGGGTGCGGTCGGGGGACTTGGCGTTCAGCTCCAGCGTCCCGGTGGGCTGGTCGTGCCGCAGCCGCAGACCCGTGGACGTACCCAGGTACGTCGACGTCAGCTCGTGGCGGGCGAAGCCGTACAGCTCCCGGCCGCCCGCACGCGCGCGGGCGAACGCCTCGCCCAGGGCCGGCGCGAAGTCGGCGAACACGGCCGACGACGTCTCGGCGGGCGCGTCGGTGAAGTCGGGGGAGGTGGGCACGCCCGTGACCAGCGGCTGCGCGTCCTCGGCGGGCCCTGCGCCGCGCGCGGCGGCCTCGGCGGCCCGCACCAGCGGCTCCAGCTCGTCCACGGTCACCGCCGAGCGCGACACCACGCCGGACGCCGTGCCCCGCTGCCCGTCGACCGTCGCGACGACGGTGAGCGTGCGCCCGCGCGTGACGCCGTTGGTGGTGAGCGCGTTGCCCGCCCAGCGCAGGTTGGCGGTGGACTCCTCGTCGGCGATGACCACGCACCCGTCCGCCCGGGACAGCTCCAGCGCCCGCTCGACGATCTCGTGCGGCTTGTTCGTGCGCGCGATCATCGACCGGCCTCCTGCGTGGTGTTGAGACTGTGCTTGCCCGGGGGGCGACCCCCGGACCCCCGGCCGACCTCGATGCGCGCGATCATCGCCCCGCCTCCTGCGTGGTGTTGAGGATGTTGACTCCCTTGAAGAGGGCGGACGGGCAGCCGTGGGAGACGGCCGCGACCTGTCCCGGCTGGGCCTTGCCGCAGTTGAACGCGCCGCCCAGGACGTACGTCTGCGGACCGCCGACGGCCGCCATGGACCCCCAGAAGTCGGTGGTCGTCGCCTGGTAGGCCACGTCCCGCAGCTGCCCGGCGAGACGCCCGTTCTCGATGCGGAAGAACCGCTGACCGGTGAACTGGAAGTTGTAGCGCTGCATGTCGATGGACCACGACCGGTCCCCGACGACGTAGATGCCCCGGTCCACGCCCCCGATCAGATCCTCCGTCGACAGCCCGCCCGGATCCGGCCGCAGCGACACGTTGGCCATCCGCTGCACCGGCACGTGGCCGGGGGAGTCGGCGTAGGCGCACCCGTTGGACCGCTCGAACCCGGTGAGCCTCGCGATGCGCCGGTCGAGCTGGTAGCCGACCAGCGTGCCGTCCTTCACCAGGTCCCAGGACTGGCCCTCGACGCCCTCGTCGTCGTACCCGACCGTCGCCAGGCCGTGCTCGGCGGTGCGGTCGCCGGTGACGTTCATCAGCTCCGAGCCGTAGCGCAGCTTGCCGAGCTGGTCGAAGGTGGCGAAGGAGGTACCGGCGTAGGCGGCCTCGTACCCCAGGGCGCGGTCCAGCTCGGTGGCGTGCCCGATGGACTCGTGGATCGTCAGCCACAGGTTGGACGGGTCGACGACCAGGTCGTACAGGCCCGGGTCCACGCTCGGCGCGCGCATCTTCTCGGCCAGCAGCCCGGGAATCTCGGCCAGCTCGGCGTCCCAGTCCCAGCCGGTGCCCGTCAGGTACTCCCAGCCGCGTCCGGCGGGCGGCGCGAGGGTGCGCATGGAGTCGAACTCACCGCTGGAGTCGTCCACCGACACGGCCGTGAGCACCGGGTGCAGCCGCACGCGCTGCTGCGTGGTCACGGTCCCCGCGCTGTCGGCGTAGAACTTGTTCTCGTGGACGGTGAGCAGCGAGGCGTCGACGTGGTCGACCCCGTCGGCCGCCAGCAGCCGCGCGCTCCAGTCGGCCAGCAGCGCCGCCTTCTCCTCGCCGGGCACGGTGAAGGGGTCGATCTCGTACGACGAGATCCACGTCCGGTCGGCGTGCACAGGCTCGTCGGCCAGCTCCACCCTCCCCCACTGCCCGAAAGGCGTGGGAGGTGCCCCCACGTCCGACCCGGCGGCCTTGATGACCTGCGCGGACAGCTTGGCCATCGCCACCGCCTGCGAGGCGACCTTGGCGGCGGCGTCGAGCGTGAGATCCACACCGGACGCGAAACCCCACGTCCCGCCGTGCACCACGCGTACCGCGTACCCGAGGTCGGTGGTGTCCGACGACCCGGCGGGCTTGGCGTCCCTCAGCCGCCAGGAGGCGCTGCGCACCCGCTCCAGCCGGAAGTCCGCGTGCTCGGCACCCAGCGAACGCGCGCGGGCGAGCGCGGCGTCGGCGAGGGCGCGTAGGGGGAGTGCCGTGAAGGCTTCGTCGATGCTATGAGGCACCTGCGTCTCTTTCTGTCGACGGTGACCGGTCGTCCGCGGCGGTACCGGGGGCTGCGCCGCATCATGTCGCGTCGGCCGGTACGGGACCACACCTTTCCGTGCGGCGCCGGTGCCTTTCTGTAGGGACCCGACAGTGAGTGCCCTGAGCCACTGTGGGTGCCCGATTCCCCGGGAGCGGGCGGGGACCGATAGGTTTTCGAGGAAGCCGCCTGTCATCGCCGCCCGTCGACCGGGTGTCGGGCGGACACCAGACCGCAATTGAAAGGGTGATCCGTTGAGCCGCTCGGTTCTCGTCACCGGAGGCAACCGGGGCATCGGCCTCGCCATCGCCCGCGCTTTCGCCGACGCCGGCGACAAGGTCGCGATCACGTACCGCTCGGGTGAGCCGCCGGAGGGCTTCCTCGCCGTCAAGTGCGACATCACCGACAGCGAGCAGGTGGAGCAGGCCTACAAGGAGATCGAGGAAGCGCACGGCACCGTCGAGGTCCTGGTCGCCAACGCCGGCGTCACCAAGGACCAGCTGCTGATGCGCATGTCCGAGGAGGACTTCACGTCCGTCCTCGACACCAACCTCACCGGCACCTTCCGGGTCGTCAAGCGTGCCAACCGCGGCATGCTGCGCGCCAAGAAGGGCCGCGTCGTGCTGATCTCGTCGGTGGTCGGGCTGCTCGGCTCCGCGGGACAGGCGAACTACGCCGCCTCCAAGGCCGGCCTGGTCGGCTTCGCCCGGTCCCTCGCCCGCGAGCTGGGGTCGCGCAACATCACCTTCAACGTCGTCGCCCCCGGCTTCGTCGACACCGACATGACCAAGGTGCTCACCGACGAGCAGCGGGCCGGCATCGTGTCGCAGGTGCCGCTCGGCCGGTACGCGCAGCCGGAGG
This sequence comes from Streptomyces flaveolus, assembly GCF_014648815.1. Lineage (GTDB taxonomy): Bacteria > Actinomycetota > Actinomycetes > Streptomycetales > Streptomycetaceae > Streptomyces > Streptomyces flaveolus. The sequence continues at coordinate 831,603 of NZ_BMRV01000001.1, forward strand.
AGATCGCCGCGACGGTGCGGTTCCTCGCCTCGGACGACGCGTCGTACATCACTGGAGCCGTCATTCCCGTTGACGGCGGACTGGGAATGGGTCACTGAACACCATGAGCGGAATCCTCGAGGGCAAGCGCGTCCTGATCACCGGTGTGCTGATGGAGTCGTCCATCGCCTTCCACACCGCCAAGCTGGCCCAGGAGCAGGGCGCCGAGATCATCCTGACCGCGTTCCCGCGGCCGACGCTGACCGAGCGCATCGCCAAGAAGCTGCCGAAGCCCACCAAGGTCATCGAGCTCGACGTCACCAACGACGAGCACCTCGGCCGCCTGGCCGACGTCGTCGGCGAGGAGCTCGGCGGCCTGGACGGCGTCGTGCACTCCATCGGCTTCGCGCCCCAGGACGCGCTCGGCGGCAACTTCCTGAACACGCCGTTCGAGTCGGTCGCCACCGCCATGCACGTCTCGGCGTACTCCCTGAAGTCGCTGACCATGGCCTGCCTGCCGCTGATGCAGAACGGCGGCTCGGTCGTCGGCCTCACCTTCGACGCCCAGTACGCCTGGCCGCAGTACGACTGGATGGGCCCGGCCAAGGCCGCCCTGGAGGCCACCAGCCGCTACATGGCCCGCGACCTCGGCAAGCAGAACATCCGCTGCAACCTGATCTCGGCGGGCCCGATCGGCTCCATGGCCGCCAAGTCCATCCCGGGCTTCGGCGAGCTGGCCTCGGTGTGGGACAGCCGCTCCCCGCTGGAGTGGGACCTCAAGGACCCGGAGCCGGCCGGCAAGGGTGTCGTCGCGCTGCTGAGCGACTGGTTCCCGAAGACCACCGGCGAGATCATCCACGTCGACGGCGGTCTGCACGCCATCGGCGCCTGACCGAGCGCCTTCGAGGGCCCGCGTCCCCTTCGGGGCGCGGGCCCTTCGCGTTGTCACCCGTTCGGCTGAATCGGCCGGGCGGCCGGGCGGCCGGCGGCGCACGCTGAGGACGAGTCCCCCACGCGCTTTCCCTCCCCAGCACGGCCGAGGAGGTCCTCTTGTGCGTCCACTCCACCGCCTGGCCTCAGCGACCCTCGCCCTCGCCTGCGTGCTGCTCCTGCCGTGCGAAGCGATGTCCCACGCGCGCGTGCCCTCCCGGGACGCCGCGCCTGCCGAACTGTTCGGCGCCGAGTGCCGGATCCGTGTCGACGGCTCCGGCGTGACCGCCTACTGCCACAACCCGTACCCGGACACCGACGAGGTGCGCCTGCACATCGAGTGCGCCCGCTGGTGGGACCTCGACAGCGACGGACCGGCGGTCGAGGCCGGTCCCGCGCAGACCGTACGGCTGGACGGACGGTGCTGGAAGGACGTACAGACGGCGTGGGTGAGCCACCGGCGAGCCGGCTGAGGGGAGCCTCAGGCGGGTGAGCCGAGATCCGCGGCAGGCCTGTGGAGGCGGCCCGGGCGGCACAGGAACGGATAGCCCGCCGCCTCCTGGCCGGCCGTCGCCGCGTCCGACGCGCGGATCGCGTCGACCAGCCGCGTGTGGTCCATGTGCGTCTCCGGCGTCAGCTCGCTGCCCACGTCCTCGCGCAGCCAGTCCCGCATCACCTCGCCGAGGTCCGCGTACATCGCGGTCATCACGTCGTTGTGCGAGGCCGCCACGACGGCCAGGTGGAAGGTCGCGTCCGCCGCCACGAACGCCTCCGTGTCACCCGACTCCCACGCCTCCTCCCGGCGCACCAGGAGCGCGTCGAGCTGCTTGAGGTCCTTCTCCGTGCGCCGCTCGGCCGCGAGCCTGGCCGCCGACGACTCCAGCGTGGAGCGCAGCTCCGCGATGTGCCGGGGGTCGGCGTCGGCGAAGCGGCGGTGCATCACGCCCGCCAGCTCGCTGGTCGCCACCACGTACGTGCCGGATCCCTGACGGATGTCCAGCAGCCCGTTGTGGGCCAGGGCACGGACCGCCTCACGGACCGTGTTCCGCGCGACACCGAGCTGTTCGACCAGCTCGGGCTCCGTCGGGATGCGGGAGCCGACCGGCCACTCGCCCGAGGCGATCTGCTGCCGCAACGCCGTGATGACCTGCTCGGACAGTGCCGAACGACGGGGATGGCTCAGGGGCATGGCTCACCTTCGCACACGATCCCGCGGCGGAGAGCCGCAGGTGGACAACCAATCATCCCATGATTCTATGATGGGCCTCATGGCTAGTGAGGAAACCCGGACGCTGAACTCCACGACCGTCGGCGAGTCGGCAGCACGCGACACCCGGGGACCCGACGGACCCGCGGGACCCGGAGGGCCCGGCACGCGCGCGTGGACGACGTGGACGACACGCCTGCTCATGCTCGGCATCGTCCTCGCCGCCCTCAACCTCCGCCCGGCCATCACCAGCCTGGGCGCGCTCCTGGAAGAGGTCCGCGACGGGCTCGGCATGAGCGGCAGCGTCGCCGGACTGCTCACCTCGGTCCCGCCGCTCTGCTTCGCCGTCTTCGGGGTCACCGCCCCGCGCCTCGCCCGCCGCTTCGGCCCCGGCGCGGTGGTGTGCGCGGGCATGGTCGCCATCGCCGCGGGCCTGCTGATACGCCCGTACGCGGGCGGCACGGCCGGCTTCCTGGCCGCCAGCGCCCTCGCGCTCATGGGCATCGCGGTCAGCAACGTCCTGATGCCGGTCATCGTCAAGCGCTTCTTCCCCGACCGGGTCGGCTCCATGACCGGCCTGTACTCGATGGCACTCGCCTTCGGCACCTCGATCGCCGCCGCGGCGACCGTGCCCGTCACGAACGCGCTGGGCGGCGACTGGCAGCCCGGCCTCGCGGTGTGGGCCGCGCTGGCGGCGGCGGCCGTCCTGCCGTGGATTCCCTTCGTACGGAACCGGAAGGCGCCCTCCGCCCAGGAGACCCCCACGGACGCCCCCGCGGGCACGGACGGACCGGCCGAGCAGCCCGCTCTGCGGATCACCCGCAGCCGTACCGCCTGGGCGCTCGCCGTCTTCTTCGGACTCCAGGCCACGGCCGCCTACGTCACGATGGGCTGGGCGGCGCAGATCTTCCGGGACGCCGGGGTGTCCGCCGGCACCGCCGGTCTGCTGCTGGCCGTCATCATGGTGATGGGCGTGCCGCTGGCCTTCGTCATCCCGCGCGTCGCCACCCGCCTGCCGCAGCAGGGCCCCATCGTGGTGGTCCTGGGCCTGTGCGGGCTCGCCGGATACGCCGGGCTGTACCTGGCTCCGGCCGGCGGTGCCTGGGTCTGGGCGCTGTTGCTCGGCATCTCCAACTGCGCCTTCCCGCTCGCCCTGACCATGGTCGGGATGCGGGCCAGGACGGGTGCGGGCGTCGCCCAGCTGTCCGCCTTCGCGCAGAGCACCGGCTACCTGATCTCCATCCCGGGTCCGCTCCTGGTGGGCGTGCTCTACCAGCACAGCGGCGGCTGGGGCCTGCCGATCGCGCTGATGGCCGCCCTGATGGTGCCGCAGATGGTGGTGGGCGTCCTCGCGGGGCGCGACCGCACCGTGGAGCAGGAAGCGGCCCGCTGATCCCGGCCCGCCGACCTCGTCGCGGGACCGGGATGGGAGACTGTCGCCATGCCAGTCCTGGACCCGAACCCCCAGAACAGCCAGAAGAAGTTGCTGCTCGTCTTCGGCGCCATCCTCGCGATCTTCGTGATCATCGGCATCGTCGCGACGATCGCCTCGCCGTGACCGGCCGGGGGTGGGGTTAACCCCCCGTCCCCTAGGGGGCAGGGGTCAGGGTCGAGTGGGTGGTCCTCCGGATGGGCCGGACCCCTCGGATTCCGTAGCTTCGAGAGGTGACCGCGTCAGGCGGATCGCGGAGCACGGACCAGGGACGTCCGAAGACCAGCGGAGGCACTCATGTCGGCCCCTACCCACACCCGGACCCACCCGGCGACCCGGGGCCGCGTCGAGATGCGTCTGCCCTGGTGGGCGCTCGCCCTGCCCGCCCTCGCCTTCGTCACGCTGCTCCTGCTGATCATCGACCCCGCGGACGCCCACGCGGCCGGCGGCGAGCCGGCGATCGCGCACCTCCTGGAGCGGGTGCAGCACCTGACCGCCCGCTGACGCCGCACGGCGGGACCCGAGGCACGCGGCCGGCCGGCGATGCCGTCCGATCGTGCGTTCCCCCGGTGAATCCGCATGTCAACTCCCTGCGCCCCGTGGCCTGTTTCATGCGAAGCTGGATGCCATGAGCGTCGCAGAATCCCGCAGGATCATCCTCTTCCGGCATGCGAAAGCCGACTGGCCACAGGTGTCCGACCACGAGCGGCCGCTCGCCGATCGAGGCCGAAAGGAGGCCGCAGAGGCCGGACGCAGGCTCGCCGACACCGGTATCCCCGTCGATCAGGCCCTGTGCTCCACCTCCGTGCGGACCCGCGAGACCTGGAAGCTCGCCGTCGCGGAGTTCCCGCACCGGCCGAAAACCGTCTACGAGGAGCGGATCTACGAGGCCTCGCCCGGCGAACTGATCGCCGTGCTCAACGAGACCCCCGACGACCTGCGGAACGTGCTGGTGATCGGCCACAACCCGGCCATGGAGGGGCTCACCGAGATCCTTGCAGGCTCGGCCGAGGACGACGTCCGTGAGCGGATGGGCCGCCGCGGCTTCCCGGCCGCCGCCTTCGCCGTCCTGTCCTTCACCGGCTCCTGGAAGACCGTGGAACCGGGCGTGGCCTCGCTGGTCGACTACTGGGCGCCGACCGACTGACCCGACCCGACCCGACCCGACCCGACGCGGCAGGGCCCGGCACCCGTGCGGTCCGGGCCCCTCGTCGTACCGGCGGCGGGTCAGGGCAGGTCGAGGCCGTCGGGGAGGTCCTCGGCCAGGGTGTCCGCCGCCTCGACCTCTTCGCGGGTGATGCCGAGCAGATACAGGACCGTGTCCAGGAACGGCACGTTCACCGCGGTGTGCGCCGCCTCGCGCACCACCGGCTTGGCGTTGAAGGCGACCCCGAGCCCGGCCGCGTTCAGCATGTCCAGGTCGTTGGCGCCGTCCCCGATCGCCACGGTCTGCGCCAGCGGTACGCCCGCCTCGGCGGCGAACCGGCGCAGCAGCCGCGCCTTGCCGGCCCGGTCCACGATCTCCCCGGTGACCCGGCCGGTCAGCCGGCCGTCGACGATCTCCAGCGTGTTGGCCTGGGCGAAGTCCAGCCCCAGCCGCTCCTTCAGATCGTCGGTGACCTGGGTGAAGCCGCCGGAGACGACCCCCACCTGGTAGCCGAGCCGCTTCAGCGTGCGGATCAGGGTGCGGGCACCCGGCGTCAGCCGCACCTCGGCGCGCACCTTCTCCACCACGGAGGCGTCCAGCCCCGCCAGCAGCGCCACGCGGGCGTGCAGCGACTGCTCGAAGTCCAGCTCCCCGCGCATCGCGGCCGCCGTCACCTCGGCGACCTTGTCCTCGCAGCCCGCGTGCGCCGCGAACAGCTCGATGACCTCGTCCTGGATCAGCGTGGAGTCGACGTCCATCACCACCAGGCGCTGCGCCCGCCGGTGCAGCCCGGCCGAGACGACCGCGACGTCCACACCGAGCGCCGCCGCCTCGGTCGCCAGGGCGGTGCGCAGCGGCTCGGTCTCGACGCCCGACACCGCGAACTCGACTGCGGTCACGGGGTACTTGGCGAGCCGGAAGATACGGTCGATGTTGCTGCCGGTCCGGGTGATCGTGGCCGCTATGGCGGCCGTCGCCTCCGCGGTGAGCGGGTGGCCGAGCACGGTCACCAGGGAGCGGCCGAGGCCGCGCGGCCGGTTGTCACCGATGCCGGAGATGATCTCGGCCTGCATCTTCATCGACTCCGCCCAGCTGTGGACGGTCGCCCGTAGATCGCCCTCCAGCGCCCGGGGCGGCTCGGTCACGAGCGCGCACAGCACGATCCGGCCACGGGTGACGACCTGCTCGATGTCGACCACGTCGACGGAGTAGGCGGCGAGGGTGTCGAACAGGCCGGCCGTGATGCCCGGCCGGTCCTTGCCGAAGATCTTGACGAGGAGAGTGGGAACGTCAGAGGTCTGCGTAGCGCTCATGGTGTTCTCACCGTATCCGGCACGCGGTGCCTTCCGCCCGCGAGGTCCGCCTGGCGGACACGGAACACTCGGCGACGCCCGGGTTGCGCGGACATGACGGGACGGCACGGCCGCGGGCCACGCGGCCCGGTACGACGCCGTCCGCGGCTGCCCGGTCCGGGCGCCGCGCCCCGGCGGCCGCCCGACGCGCCGCCCCGCCCGGGCGCCGCGCACCCTCCGCCCCTGCCCCTCGCCCCCGTGCAGCCGCCGGCGGGCTCGGCCGGGTCCGCCGCCTGCCACAGCGCGGGACTGCGGCGTACCCGTGGCAGCCATGCCCTGCGTGGGGGCGGGCTCACTGCCCGCCCCTCGGCCCCCGTGGCGGCGCCGGAGGCGGGGGCGGCGGGGGAGGAGGACCTTCGCCCCACCGGGACGGCGGCCGGTCCCCGGGCCGCCCGGGCCGCCCCGGCGGACGCGGGGACGGGTCCAGGGGGCCGACCACGGTCTCGGCGCCGTACAGGTCGCGGCCGTCGTCGGACGGCCGCTCACCCGGCGGAGCCGCTCCCGCACCCGGGGGCCGGGCGTCCTCGGGTCCGCGCGCTGCGTCCGGGGTACGCAGATACGGGTTGGTGTCCGCGTCGGGCGGCCGGTACGGGGCGCCTTCGGACCGGTACGGGGAACCTTCCGGCCCGTACGGGGCACCGCTCCGCCCGGACGACCCCGGTGCCCCTCCGAACCCCGCCCCGGCGTCTCCCGCCGCCCCGGCCACCGCGGCACCCCGTGCCGCGGGCGTCGCCCACCGGCCCGCCGCTCCGCTCACCCGCGCGAGCAGCGCCCCCGCGGCTCCCGCGCCCGCGCCCCACGCCGCGCCCAGGAGCAGTGCCGCGCCGAGATGGCCACGCAGGTCGATGCCGGCCCCGAACGCGTCGATGCCGAGCACCGACAGCGAGGCGTCCACGGACACCTCCGTCAGCAGGGCCAGCAGCGGGAGCGACAACGCGGTGGCGATCCCCAGCCGCAGCGCACACCGCCCGACGAAGCCCGAACCTCCCGCCACCGGCGTCCGCGCCGCCGTCAGCACCCCCGCAAGCAGCATCAGCGACGCCGCCGCCACGCCCAGCAGCCAGACCCGCCCGTCCAGCTCCGCCAGTCGCTCGAGCGTGACCGGCTCGTCGCCACCCGCGCTCAGCAGCTCGTCCAGCGGATCCGGCAGGAAGCGGGTCAGCGGACCCGTCGCCCGCCCGTCCCACGGCACGAACAGACCGATCGGCACGCCGAGCCAGACACCGTTCGGCGCACCCAGCAGCGCCGCCCCCGCGATCCGCCGGGGATGATCGTCACCGATCGCCGCGTACGCCGCCGCCGCGTACCCGGCCGCCACCGCCGTCAGCGCCACCGTGACCAGGGCGGACACGGCCGGCCGCACCACCCGGTGCACGGCCTCGCACCCGCGCGGCAGGGGCGTGCGGCGCGAGGCCAGCAGCGCGATCAGCAGGACCCCGACGCACCAGACCAGTCCCCCCAGCAGCGTCGGCACCGTCTCGACGCGGAAACCGACCGCGGCCTCGGCGCCGACCAGGTCACCGACCCGGTCGGGCAGCAACCCGCCGAGGTCCCCGAGATCACCGAGCCCCGGGATCTCCACGCCCCCGTCACCGCCCCCGCCGCCGGGCAGGTCGTCGAGCCCGAGCGAGCCGCCGTCGATGGTCACGACGTCGTGCCCCGCCCAGGCGAGCCCCCTCAGCATCGCCACGAACAGGACCGTCACCGCGACCGCGCGGGCGAGGAGTTCGGCGGGCGAGACCACAACTCCCGCCGCCCGCAAGGAGCGGAGGAAGAAGAACGACAGCAGCAGCGCACCGACGAGACCCACGCCCAGTGGCGTGATCTCGACGGCCGTGTGCGCCTCGGCACCTTTCAGCCCGAACGCGGACACATCGCCGGACGGCGTGACCGACCCACCCGCGCCGAGCGCCACGGCCGCCGCCGTCATCGGACCCAGAGAGCCCGCCGCGTCCGCGTCCAGCAGCCGCAGACCCAGTGCCGCCGTTCCCGCCATGCCGATCAACGCCCAGCTCACGGAGGCGATCGCGGACAGCACCACGTCCGCCCACGGCACCCTCGTGCCGTACCCCTCGTTCCCGACGCTCGTGGACGCGCTCATGGCAGACCCCCCGATCCGCTGCGCGGCGGGGTTGCCGCGCATGTCCCCCCTCGCGTGGATTACCACTCTCCGGGCAGGTTTCAACCCCGTCAACGGAAACGGCCGGTGGGCCTGTACGCGGTTTTCACAAGGCCCGACTTTCGGTCAGGGGGCCGGGCCTGGAATAGTTCCCCCCGATGTTCGACATCCCTAGACTCCCCGCGACGGGGGCAATTCGGGGGACAACTCAGTGGGGCATGGAGTGCCGGAACTCGTACTGGAATCTAATGGACGGACCTGGACGCTCGATCCGTCCCGGTCATACGCGCTCGGGCGCGATCCGCAGGGGGAGCTCGTCTTCGACGACGCCAGGGTCTCCTGGCGCCACGCCACGATCAGCTTCAACGGCCGCAGTTGGGTCGTGGAGGATCACGGCAGCACCAACGGCACGTTCGTGCACGGGCAGCGGATCCAGCACATGGAGCTCGGCGCCGGCACGGTCGTGAACCTGGGCAACGCGACCGACGGACCGCGCCTGAGCCTGACCGCCGGGCAGTCCGCCGCCGGCACGCCGCAGGCCCAGCCGCAGCAGCAGCCGTACGCCGCGCAGGGCGCGAACGCGGGCTGGGCGCCGCAGGCACCGGTGCAGGAGCCGCCGCGGCAGGCCCCGCAGCAGCAGGGGCAGCAGGCCGGCTGGCAGCAGCCGCAGCAGGCCGTGCCGCAGCAGCCCGCGCCGCAGCCGCAGCAGCCCGCGGCGCACTTCCCCCAGCAGCAGGGACCCGGCGGCGCGGCGGGGGCGCCACCGGTCTACGGGGACCGCAGCCCGACCACGTTCCACCAGTTCTCGCTCGGCCGCGTCATGCGCATCGGCCGTGCCCTGGAGAACGACCTGGTCGTCTCCGACCTGCAGGTCTCCCGCAACCACGCGGAGTTCCACGCGACGCCCGACGGCCGCATGGAGATCCGCGACCTCGGCTCGCACAACGGCACGTACGTCAACGGCCAGCCGATCACCAAGGGCGGCTCCCAGCTGCTCGGCCCGACGGACATCGTGGGCGTCGGCCACTCGACGTTCCGCATCGTCGGGGACCGGCTCGAGGAGTTCGTCGACACCGGTGAGGTGTCCTTCTCCGCCCGGCATCTGACCGTCACCGTCGACGGCGGCAAGCAGATCCTCAAGGACGTCTCCTTCGGCGTCCCCGAGAAGTCGCTGATCGCGGTCATCGGTCCCTCCGGCTCCGGCAAGTCCACCCTGCTCAAGGCGCTCACCGGCTACCGGCCCGCCGACCAGGGCGAGGTCCTCTACGACAACCGGAACCTGTACAAGCAGTTCGCCGAGCTGCGCCAGCGCATCGGTCTGGTCCCGCAGGACGACATCCTGCACAAGGAGCTGACCGTCAAGAAGGCCCTGAAGTACGCGGCCAAGCTGCGCTTCCCGGCCGACACCACCGGCGCGGAGCGCGACGCCCGCATCGACGAGGTGCTGCGCGAGCTCAAGCTCGACATCCACAAGGACAAGAAGGTCACCTCCTTGTCCGGCGGCCAGCGCAAGCGCGTGTCCGTCGCCCTGGAGCTGCTGACCAAGCCGTCGCTGATCTTCCTGGACGAGCCGACCTCGGGCCTCGACCCGGGCATGGACCGCGACGTCATGCAGTTGCTGCGCGGCCTCGCCGACGACGGCCGTACCGTCCTCGTCGTCACCCACTCGGTGGCCGAGCTGGCGATCTGCGACAAGCTGCTGGTGATGGCGCCGGGCGGCTCGGTCGCCTACTTCGGCCCGCCCGAGGAGGCGCTGAACTTCTTCGGCTACGACACCTGGGCCGACGTCTTCTCCGCCTTCGAGAACTACCGCGACTACGACTGGGCGGGCCGCTGGAAGGGCTCGCAGCACTACCAGATGTACGCCGCGGACCTCGACGCCGTCGCGCCGCAGGCCGTACAGGTCTCGCCGATGCAGGCGATGAAGCCGCCGAAGCCGCAGGGCTGGATGTCGCAGTTCGTCACCCTGGTGCGCCGCTACGTCTCGGTGATCGCCTCCGACAAGGGCTTCCTCGCCCTGATGGTGATCCTGCCGGCCGTGCTCGGCGCGGTGAGCCTGCTCATCGACGCGGACAAGGGCCTGCTGCCCAACCCGGCCAACCCGAAGACCGGCCGGATCATCCCGAACGGCACCGCCACCACGGTCCTGCTGATCCTCGCGGTCGGCGCCTGCTTCGCCGGCGCCGCGAACTCCGTCCGTGAGCTGATCAAGGAACGGGTCATCTACGAGCGGGAGCGCGCGACCGGCCTGTCGCGGTCCGCGTACCTGATGTCGAAGGTGTTCGTGCTCGGCATGATCACCGTCTTCCAGGGCCTGCTGGTCGGCGTGATCGGCTTCGCCAGCCGGGAGATCCCGCAGGAGGGCCTGATCCTCGGCAGTGCCACGATGATCGAGCTCTCCCTGCCGATCATGGCGCTGGGCTTCACCTCGATGATGTTCGGTCTGATCATCTCGTCGCTGGTGAAGACCGCGGAGAAGACCATGCCGCTGCTGGTCATGTTCGCGATCATCCAGGTCGTCTTCACCGGCTGCCTCTTCGCCCTGAACGGCGCGGTCGGCGTCAACCAGTTCTCGTACCTGATGCCGTCCCGCTGGGCGGTCGCCGCCGCCGGTGCCACGCTGGACTTCAACCGGATCAGCCCGCCCGAGGAGGGTGCCGGGACGGACCCGCTGTGGGAGCACTCCGTCGGCGCCTGGGGCATGGACATGGCCGCGCTGATCGTCCTCGGCGTGATCTGCGGCTTCTTCGTGGCCCGCTTCCTGCGCCGCCACGAGCCCGAGGTCATGCGCAAGTAGCCCCGGCCTCACGCCCCGAAGGGCGGCACCCCGTCAGGAGGGTGCCGCCCTTCGGCGTTCGGCGGAGCGTCGGCGTGAAGAGGTCCGCGCCGACCTCAGTACGCGCTGTTGACGTTGTCCATGGAGCCGTACTTGTCCGCGGCGTAGTTGCAGGCGGCGGCGATGTTGGCTACCGGGTCGTAGATGTCCCAGGACGTACCGGGCACGTGGTAGGCCTTGAACGTCGGCGGGATGACCTGGAGCAGGCCCTTCGACGGGATGCCGTTGATGGCGTTGATGTCCCAGTCGTTGATGGCCTTCGGGTTGCCGGAGGACTCCCGGATGATGTTGCGGTGGATGCCGCTGTAGGTGCCCGGAATGTCGTGCTTGGCCATGATGGACCTGGCCTCGCGGATCCAGCCGTCGAGGTTGTTCGGGTAGGACTTCGCGGAGACCTGCTTCACCTCGGCGCGCTTGGCGGACCGGCTCGCGGTCTCCTTCGCCTCGCGCTTGGCGGCGGCCTTCTTCGCAGCGGCCTTCTTCGCGGCGGCCGCCTTCTGCTGGGCGGCGGCCTGCTTCGCGGCCGCCTCCTTCTGCGCCTCGATGGCGGCGACCTTCTGGCTCGCACCGGCGAGCTGGTCGGCGACGCCGGCGTGCACGTCCTTGATCTGCTGCTGGCTGCTGTACGCCACCTTGGCCGCCGGAGCGGCCTCGCTCGTGGTCGTCGTCTGCGCGCCGGCCGGGAAGGCGGCGAGGGCGACGGCGGTGACGCCGAGCGCGCCGACACCGGCGAACGCGGTCTTCTGGGCGCGGTTCAGGCTCTGGGCGCGGTCCAGGGAACGGCGATAACCACGGGTGAGGATGTTCTTGGGCATGGCGGGATAGACCTCTTCGAATAGCGCGGAGGTCGCTCTCGTCCGGTGGGGACAGGGGTGCATCCGGGGCACAAACGCTGCGGGGCGAAACCCGCGGCGCTGAGCGACGAGAGCAATTCTTAGCGGCCGCAAAATCCGGAGGCAAAGGTGTGACGTACGAAGCCGGGTAGTGGATCAGGGTCCGGCAAAACGGGGCAGACAGGACCGTCTGCCCCGCTCAAAACGGACGAGTCGTTCTCCTACTCCCCTTCGTACGTGACGTGCACCCTATGCGAGGGCTCACATCGAGGGCACGGTCATCTCACTGAGGGTTGCTTGAGCAACGCGTTGTGTGAGGGGTGTCCCGGGGGCCTCCTACGGCAGGAGGAGATGGACGTCCCCGAACTCGTGCCAGAGGTAGCGCCCGCGCACCGCCTCCTCGTACCCGCGGTCGATCGCCGCACGTCCCGCCACCGCCTCCAGCATCAGCAGGTGCGACGCCTCGGGCTCGTGCAGCCCCGTCAGCAGCCCGTCCACCACCCGCACCCCACGCTCCGGAGTGACGACCAGACCGGTCCACCCCTCCCGGGCCCGAACGACCCCGTCGGCACCGGCCGCCGACTCCACCGCCCGCACGGCCGTCGTCCCCACGGCCACGACCCGCCGGCCTCCCGCCCGCGCGGCGTTGATCAGCCGCGCCGAGGCCTCCGGAACGCGGAACCGCTCCGGATACGGCGGCTCGTGCGCCTGTGCCGACGCCACCCCCGTGTGCAGCGTCACCGGCGCGAACTGCACCCCCCGGCTCACCAGCTCCGCCACCAGCCGCGCCGTGAAGGGACGCGCGGCGCTCGGCATCTCCGCACTGCCCGACCCGTCGGCGGACGGCAGCGCGAACACCGTCTGGTACACGGACAACGGCTGATCCCGCTCCGTATAGGAGTAGCGAATGGGCCGCCCGTGCTCCCGCAGCACCGCCGCCACCTCCGCCCCGGTCACCCGCGCCCACCACAGCCGCTCCCCGCGGGCACTCAGCGGCTCCTCCAGCGTCAGCCGCCCGCCGCCCGGCAGCCCCACCTCCGTTCCCGCGAGCCGGCCTCCCTCCCGGGCCGGCGCCTCACCCTGTACTCCCGCACGCGCGCGCGTGGTGCCCCGCCCGTCCGGCTCCCGCAGCTCCACCGCCCACCGGCCGTCGTCACCGCGCGTGGAGAAGTGCACCACCACGCGCGCGTCCCCCACCCGGCCGTCGACGGCCGCGGCCAGCGTGGCCGACGTGTTCACGATCAGCAGGTCACCGGACCGCAGCAGCCGCGGCAGCTCCGCGAAGGAGTGGTGCGACACCTCCGTGCCCCGCGACACCAGCAGCCGCACGTCGTGCCGGTCCAGCCCGGGACCCCGCTGCTCGGCCGGCAGCCGTGCCGACAGCTCCTCGGGCACCTTCAGAGCCAGCGTCACCGCCGTCCCTCCAGCAGCGCCGGGGCCGCGTAGCGCCCGCTCGCCGGCCGCTCGTCCAGCAGCCGCAGCAGCGCCGGGACGACATCCGCCGGATCGGGCCGCGGATCGTCGTCGTCCGGTACGGCCGCCGCGTACAGGTCCGTCGCCATGTCCCCGGGATCGACCGCCCACACCCGAAGCCCCGGCTCCTCGGCGGCCAGCACCGCCGCCAGCTGGTCCAGGGCCGCCTTGGACGCCCCGTAACCGCCCCACGTCTCGTACGCCTCGGCGGCGGCGTCCGAGCTGACCGTGATCACCGCACCCGCCGCGGCCGACCTCAGCAGCGGCAGCGCCTCCTGCACCAGACCCAGCGCGGCCACCGTGTTCACCTCCAGCGCCCGGCGCAGCCCGTCCAGCGGCAGCTCCTCCAGCCGCACCAGCGGCTCCGAGCCCAGCGCACTCGCGTTGCTGACCAGCAGATCCACCCCGCCCAGCCGCCACGCCGCCGCCACCAGCTCCGCCCGGTGCCCGACGTCCGTCACGTCCCCGGGCAGCGCCGTCACCCGCGTGCCGTACGACGCCAGCGCCGCCGCCGTCCCCTCGAGCACCTCCGGCGTCCTGGCGTCGAGCACCAGATTCCAGCCCCGCTCCGCCAGGGCCTCGGCGAGCGCCCGGCCCAGTCCCTTCGACGCCCCTGTGATGATCGCTACCGGCATGACCCGTCTCCTCGTCGTCGGCGCCTCCTGATCGGCGTGGCCTCAACCTAGGAACCGGGCCGCACCCACCGCCTCGGGCACGGGCCGCAACCCCGCGGGGCCCTTCGCCCTAGGCCCCACGGACGGGACCCCGGCCCTACACCCACCGACCTAGGTCCAGCGCCCCAGGCGGCGGCCGCCACAGGCCCGATCCGGGCCGTCGGGGCCGCCGGTACCGTGAGGACATGAGTCACGGCCCCCGGTCCGGCCTCGCCGCGGTGAGTTCCGCGCTGCTGGCCATGAGCAGGCACCTCGAGGTGCGCGACGTCCTCAAGACGATCGTCGCCTCCGCCCGCGAGCTGCTCGACGCCGAGTACGCGGCGCTCGGCGTCCCCGACGACCACGGCGGCTTCGCCCAGTTCGTGGTCGACGGCGTCAGCGACGAGCAGTGGAAGGCCATCGGCCCCCTGCCCCGCCAGCACGGCATCCTCGCCGCGATGCTGCACGACGCCCGGCCCGAGCGCCTCGCCGACGTCCGCGAGGACCCCCGCTTCGAGGGCTGGCCGTCCGCCCACCCCGACCTGGCCGACTTCCTGGGGCTGCCGATCCGCGACGGCGACGAGGTCATCGGCGCGCTCTTCCTGGCGAACAAGCTGCGCCCCGTGGGGGGACACCCCCCACACCCCCCGTGCGTGAAGCCCCAGGGCGGCTGCGGCTTCACCGAGGAGGACGAGGAACTGCTCGGCATCCTCGCCCAGCACGCCGCGATCGCCCTCACCAACGCCCGCCTGTACGAGCGCAGCCGCGAGCTGACCATCGCCGAGGAACGCTCCCGCCTCGCCCACGAGCTGCACGACGCCGTCAGCCAGAAACTGTTCTCGCTGCGCCTGACCGCCCAGGCCGTCGCCACCCTGGTCGACCGCGACCCCGCGCGCGCCAAGGGCGAGCTCCAGCAGGTCGCCGCGCTCGCCGCCGAGGCCGCCGACGAGCTGCGCGCCGCCGTCGTGGAACTGCGCCCCGCAGGTCTGGACGAGGACGGACTCGTCGCCACCCTCCGCACCCAGGTCCAGGTCCTGGACCGCGCCCACACCGCGCGCGTGACCTTCACCGGCCACGGCGTGAAGGCCCTGCCCGCCGCCCAGGAGGAGGCCGTGCTGCGCGTCGCCCAGGAGGCGCTGCACAACGCGCTGCGCCACTCCGGAGCGGAACACGTCGACGTGACGCTGACCCGGCGCGGCCCCGGAGCCGTGCTGCGCGTCACCGACGACGGCAGCGGCTTCGACCCGCGCACGGTGCGCCGCGCGGGACGCCACCTGGGCCTGGTCTCGATGCGGGACCGGGCGAACGGCGCCGGCGGCACGCTGACGGTGGAGTCGGCGCCCGGCAAGGGCACCACGATCGAGATGGAGGTTCCCGGTGGCTGATGCGATCAAGGTGCTGCTCGTCGACGACCACCAGGTGGTCCGCCGGGGGCTGCGCACCTTCCTGGAGGTGCAGGACGACATCGAGGTCGTCGGCGAGGCCGCCGACGGAGCCGAGGGCGTCGCACGCGCCGAGCAGCTGAAACCCGACGTGATCCTCATGGACGTCAAGATGCCGGGCATGGACGGCGTCGACGCGCTGCGCCGGCTCCGCGAGCTGGACAACCCCGCGCGCGTACTGATCGTGACCAGCTTCACCGAGCAGCGCACCGTCGTCCCGGCCCTGCGGGCGGGCGCGGCGGGCTACGTGTACAAGGACGTCGACCCCGACGCGCTGGCCGGCGCCATCCGCTCCGTCCACGCCGGGCACATCCTGCTGCAGCCCGAGATCGCGGGCGCCCTCCTGTCCCAGGAGGAGAGCGGCTCCGGCCAGGGCCGAGGGGGGTCGCTCACGGAGCGGGAGCGGGAGGTGCTGGGCCTGATAGCGGACGGCCGGTCCAACCGGGAGATCGCCCGGGCACTGGTCCTCTCCGAGAAGACCGTGAAGACCCACGTCTCGAACATCCTGATGAAACTCGACCTCGCGGACCGCACCCAGGCCGCGCTGTGGGCGGTACGCCACGGTGTGACCGGCTGATGGTCCGACCGGTACGCCGCCGCAACGCGGAGGGTTCCACTCCGGTGCGAGATTCATACCGTCGTGGGAATGTCCCCCACATGGCGCATCCTTCTCCACGCCCGGCCGTTCTCCAGTGCGTGCTGCGGCGAGTGCCGCGGCAATCGCTAGGGAGGGTTTAGCAAGTGAAGAACCTGAAGAAGGCAGCGGCCGTGACGATGGTGGCCGGCGGGCTGATCGCCGCGGGTGCGGGCATGGCCTCCGCCACCGACGGCTCCCACGCCCACGGTGAGGCCATCGGCTCCCCGGGTGTCATCTCGGGCAACGTCGTCCAGGCCCCGATCCACATCCCGGTGAACGCGGTCGGCAACAGCGTCAACGTCATCGGCCTCCTGAACCCGGCCTTCGGCAACCTGGGCCTCAACCACTGAGCCACCACCCCCACAGCGCCCCGGCCTCCCGGCCCCACCCGGGAGGCCGCTCGCGTACACAAGGCTGAGCCTGCGGGCGATGGCACCCTCCCCGGGCCTGCGGGCAGTCGTGCCGCACCCCACCCCCGCCACCCAGCCGGCCTGCGGGCAGTCGTGCCGCACCCCACCCCTCCACCCAGCCTGCGGGCAGTCGTGCCGCTGGGGCGGCACGGGTGGGCGCAGGCGGCACCCCGTCAGCGCCGGGCTGCGCACCCCACCCCGGGCACCCCACCGACGCCGGGCACCCCACCGAGGGACGTCACCGCTCCCGCTCCTCCACAACGGAGTTGTACGCCGCGACCTGCGCCCGCCGAGCCGTCCGCTCCACCGGCCGCAACGCCTCCCCCCGCGCCGCCATCTCCGACGCGCTCACCGCACCCCCGTGCCCGTTCTCGTACGCCAGAGCCACCAACGCCCCCACCCGCTGCGCCAACTCCAGCACCCGCACGGCCCGCGGCGGATACCCCGGCGCCAGCACCTCCCGCCCCCGCTCCGCCCGCGCCCGGTACGCCGCGATCGCCGCCTCCGCCACCGGCCCCGACCCGGCGACGTCCAGCCGCGTCAACACCTCCGTCGCGTCCCGCAGCGCCTCCGCAAGCTCCCGCTCCGCCTCCCCGAGCGACGGCACGTCCGCCGGCGGAGCCTCCCGCACCGGCAGGCAGTGCCAGACGACCTCGACGTGCACATCACCCGACGGCCCGGCCTCGTACACCTCCGGCACCAGCCCCAGCGCGGCCCCGTGACAGACCACCGCCTCCTCGGCCTCCAGCGCCCGCGCGTTGAACTCCGGCGGCCCGCTCAGCCCCAGCGGATGCCCCGGCGCGGGCAGTGCGACCCGCAGCCCGGTCGCCCCGAGCGCCCGCAACCGCCCGAGCGCCAGCGTGAGACCTACCGGCCCCGCCTCACCGGGCAACCCCTCCACCCGATGCACCGCGTCCTCGCCGACGATCGCGACCGCGGCGTCATCCGGCGAGACGATTCCGGCAATAAGCGCATTTCCCCAGGCGGCAAGGCGCCCTGCGCGTGGTTCCGAGAGCATGCCCCCACCCTAAGGACCGGACCGATGGAACAGCGAAGCCGACCGGTGGCGTAGATTTCCTGGAGGGCCTGCGCCCACCGGCGCGGCGGCCCCAGTCACAGGCGTACGCGACAGCCGAGACCGGCCACACTGCAAGGGGAGACACTGCGCTCATGAGCGATGTTCTGGAGCTTCAGGACGTATCCGTGGTCCGCGAGGGCCGGGCTCTGGTGGACCAGGTCTCCTGGTCGGTCAAGGAGGGCGAGCGCTGGGTCATCCTCGGCCCCAACGGCGCCGGCAAGACCACCCTCCTCAACGTCGCGTCCAGCTACCTCTACCCCAGCCAGGGCACCGCCACCATCCTCGGCGAGACCCTCGGCAAGCCCGGCACCGACGTCTTCGAGCTCCGCCCGCGCATCGGCATGGCCGGCATCGCCATGGCCGACAAGCTGCCCAGGCGCCAGACCGTCCTGCAGACCGTGCTGACCGCCGCCTACGGCATGACCGCCGGCTGGCAGGAGGAGTACGAGGACATCGACGAGCTGCGCGCCCGCGCCTTCCTCGACCGCCTCGGCATGACGGAGTACCTGGACCGCAGGTTCGGCACCCTCTCCGAGGGCGAGCGCAAGCGCACGCTGATCGCCCGCGCCCTGATGACCGACCCCGAGCTGCTGCTCCTGGACGAGCCGGCCGCCGGCCTCGACCTCGGCGGCCGCGAGGACCTCGTCCGCCGCCTCGGCCGCCTCGCCCGCGACCCCATCGCCCCTTCGATGATCATGGTCACCCACCATGTCGAGGAGATCGCGCCGGGCTTCACCCATGTCCTGATGATCCGCCAGGGCAAGGTCCTGGCCGCGGGCCCCCTGGAACTCGAACTCACCTCCCGCAACCTGTCCCTCTGCTTCGGCCTCCCGCTCGTCGTGGAGCAGGTCGGCGACCGCTGGACCGCACAGGGGCTCCCCCTGACCTGACCGCCCCCTGTGCGCCCTGTCCCCGGCACGTGTCACGGACCTACCATGACCACGTGAACGACATCGACGCATGGGTGTGGTGGCTCGTCGCCGCGGCAGCGCTCGGAATCCCGCTCGTCGTGACCGCGATGCCGGAGTTCGGGATGCTCGCCGTCGGCGCGGTCGCGGCCGCCGTCGCCTCCGGCGTCGGGGCCGACCTCGTGGTCCAGGTACTCGTCTTCGTCATCGTCTCGGTCGCCCTCATCGCCGTCGTACGGCCCATCGCCGCCCGGCACCGCTCCCAACGGCCCCAACTCGCCACCGGCGTCGACGCCCTGAAGGGCAGACAGGCCGTCGTGCTCGAACGGGTCGACGGGAACGGCGGCCGGATCAAACTCGCCGGCGAGGTCTGGTCGGCACGTGCACTCGACACCGGCCGCGCCTACGAAGCCGGCCAGGAAGTGGACGTCGTGGACATCGAGGGGGCCACCGCGATCATCATGTGACCGGCACGAGCAAGTGGCCCGAACATGCCCCGGGGCATGCGACGGTCTGTCAGACTCGACCAGCAAGATCTTCAGGCGGAGAAGGGTACGCGGAGCCACGATGCAACCGGTCATCATCGTACTGATCATCCTGGTGGTGTTGGTCTTCATCGCCCTGATCAAGACCATCCAGGTCATCCCACAGGCCAGTGCCGCCATCGTCGAGCGCTTCGGCCGCTACACGCGGACGCTGAACGCGGGGCTCAACATCGTGGTCCCCTTCATCGACACCATTCGCAACCGCATCGACCTGCGCGAACAGGTCGTCCCCTTCCCGCCGCAGCCGGTGATCACCCAGGACAACCTGGTCGTCAACATCGACACCGTCATCTACTACCAGGTGACCGACGCCCGCGCCGCGACGTACGAGGTGGCCAGCTACATCCAGGCGATCGAGCAGCTCACCGTCACCACCCTGCGCAACATCATCGGCGGCATGGACCTCGAGCGGACCCTGACCTCCCGTGAGGAGATCAACGCGGCCCTGCGCGGCGTTCTCGACGAGGCCACCGGCAAGTGGGGCATCCGCGTCAACCGCGTGGAGCTCAAGGCCATCGAACCGCCCACCTCCATCCAGGACTCGATGGAGAAGCAGATGCGCGCCGACCGCGACAAGCGCGCCGCGATCCTCCAGGCCGAAGGCGTCCGGCAGTCCGAGATCCTGCGCGCCGAGGGCGAGAAGCAGTCCCAGATCCTGCGCGCCGAAGGTGAGGCCAAGGCCGCCGCCCTGCGCGCCGAAGGCGAGGCCCAGGCCGTCCGTACGGTCTTCGAGGCGATCCACGCCGGCGACCCGGACCAGAAGCTGCTCTCCTACCAGTACCTTCAGATGCTCCCGAAGATCGCCGAGGGCGACGCCAACAAGCTCTGGATCGTCCCCAGCGAGATCGGCGACGCCCTCAAGGGCCTGTCCGGCGCCATGGGTAACTTCGGTGGCCTGGGCGGCGGTTCGGGAAGCGGCAACGGCGGCAGCACCGCAGGGGCCTCCGTCCCGGCCCAGGAACGCCGCGAAAAGCCGAGCATCGACTGACGGACCTCAGGAACGACGTTCCCCGCACCCGCCTCAGGGGCGCGGGGCCGTGCCGATCTGCGGCTCCGCCGCGTGGGCGCGACCAGCCACACACAACCGTGAGCCGAAGACCGACCGGCCCCGGCAGATGCCCTACGCCGCGCTCAGCGCCAGCCACTCCGGCAGCGCCTCGACATCGTCTTGGGCCAGCGCCAGCAACATCGCATCGGCCGGCGTCGGCTCGAACGGCGTCCGCAGCAGCGGCATGCCCGCCTGCTCCGGCGTCCGGTTCGCCTTGCGGTGATTGTCCTCCGCGCAGGACGCCACCGTGTTCAGCCACGTGTCCTGCCCGCCGTGCGACCTCGGCACCACGTGGTCCACGGTCGTCGCCCGCCGGCCGCAGTACGCGCACCGGTGCCGGTCCCGGACCAGCACACCCCGCCTCGACCACGGCGCACGTCTTCGGAAGGGCACCCGCACGTATTGGCACAGCCTGATCACCCGGGGCGCCGGTATGTCCAGCGCGGCTCCGCGCATCCGCAGTTCGGGGTGGGCCTGTTCGACGACGGCCTTGTCCTGGAGCACCAAGACGACGGCTCGATTCAGCGTCACCGTCGACAGCGGCTCGAAGCTCGCGTTCAGCACCAGCGTGTCCCGCATACCAGCCCACCTCCCGTGTGCACCGGCCCACCCCCTGGCGGGCTGGGATCAACTCTGGCCGGGCACGCCGGGATGGACAACGCAATATCCGCCGCTCACCACGAGGGCCGTCCCCGCATCCCCTGCAAGGCCCCCGGCAACAAAAATGCCCGCCCCTGATCACTTCCAAGACCAGAGGCGGGCAAACGTTCCATGAACGCTCGGTTGCTCAGCTGTCGGCGGGCACCTCGTACTCACCGACGAGCTGGGCACGGGCGATCGTGTGGAACCGCAGGTTGAAACCCACGAAGGCGGGCGTCGCGTCGGCGTCCGGGCCGAGCTTCTCCTCGTCCACGGCGTACACCGTGAAGACATAACGGTGCGGGCCGTCCCCGGCCGGGGGCGCGGCACCGCCGAAGTCCTTGCTGCCGTAGTCGTTGCGCGCCTGTACAGCGCCCTTCGGCAGCCCCTCGAACGTGCCGCTGCCCGCGCCCACCGGCAGCTCGGTCACCGAGGCCGGGATGTCGAACACCACCCAGTGCCAGAACCCGCTGCCCGTCGGGGCGTCCGGGTCGTAGCACGTCACGGCGAAGCTCTTGGTCTCGGCGGGGAAGCCCTCCCACCGCAGATGCGGAGAGGTGTTGCCGGCCGCGTAGACCTGAGCGTCCTTGAGCGTCGCCCCCTCCTGGACGTCGTCGCTCGTGACCGTGAACGACGGCACGGGCGGGTGGAAGTCATGGGGGAGCGGACGCCGCTTGAGCTCGGTCACCTCGGTACCTCCTGATCGTTCGGTGCAGAGATGACCGAGCCTAGAACCACTAGAACCAGTTCCGCTTGCTGCCGACCTCGGACAGCCACTGGTTGAGGTACGCCGTCCAGTCGGTCCCCTGGTAGTCGTTCAGCCCCACCTTGAACGACCGGAACGTGTCACTGCCCTCGCTGAACAGGCCCGGCTTCTTGTCCATCTCCAGCACGACGTCCATCGCCTGCGCGTCGGCCACGAAGCTCAGCTCGACCTGGTTCAGCCCCCGGTACTGCTGCGGCGGGAAGAACTCGATCTCCTGGTAGAACGGCAGCTTCTGGCGCGTACCCCGGATGTGACCGCGCTCCATGTCCGCGCTCTTGAAGCGGAAGCCCAGCTGGATGAACGCGTCCAGGATCGCCTTCTGCGCCGGAAGCGGGTGCACGTTGATCGCGTCCAGGTCACCGGAGTCCACGGCACGAGCGATCTCCAGCTCGGTCGTGACCCCGATGTCCATGCCGCGCAGCGCCTGCCCGTCGATCATCGTGACTGGCGTCTCCCACGGGATCTCCAGACCGAACGGCACCGCGTGCACCGCGTTCGCCTTCAGCTCGAAGGCACCGCCGAGCCGCACCTTCGTGAACTCGATGTCCTGCTTGTGCTCCTGGTCGCCGCTCTCCACCTCGACCTTGGCCTGCAGACCCACCGACAGACCCTCGATCTGCTGGTCGACCGAACCGCCCTGGATCCGCACCTCACCCTGGACGACACCGCCCGGAACGACGTTGACCTCACTCAGCACGGTCTCCACCGAAGCACCGCCGGCCCCCAGGCTCGCGAGCAGCTTCTTGAACGCCATGTCTCTCCCTCTCCAGGCTGTGTGTGAACCCTTGATCCCTAGAAACGCGATCCGGCCGCGACCGGTTCCGCGCCCCTCACCCTGACAAGGCGGGCGCCCGCTGACCACCCCTGCGAACCCACCCGCCTGCGTTACGCTCGGACGGCATGATCGCGAGCCCCGACCGTACGCCCCTGCCCCGGGAATTCTTCGACCGCCCCATCCTCGAGGTCGCCCCCGACCTCCTGGGCCGCATCCTCCTGCGGAACACCCCGGACGGTCCGATCGCCCTCCGCCTGACAGAGGTCGAGGCCTATGACGGTCAGAACGACCCCGGCTCGCACGCCTACCGAGGCCGCACACCCCGCAACGACGTGATGTTCGGTCCCCCCGGACACGTGTACGTCTACTTCACCTACGGCATGTGGTTCTGCATGAACCTGGTCTGCGGTCCCGAAGGCAGGGCGAGCGCCGTTCTGCTCCGCGCCGGCGAGATCATCGAGGGCGCTGAGCTGGCCCGCACCCGTCGACTCTCGGCCCGCAACGACAAGGAACTGGCCAAAGGCCCGGCCCGCCTGGCCACCGCCCTCGGCGTGGACCGCGCCCTGAACGGCACGGACGCGTGCGCCACCGAGGACACCCCGCTGCGCATCCTGACGGGCGCCCCCGTACCGCGCGGTCAGGTACGCAACGGCCCGCGTACCGGCGTGGCCGGCGAAGGTGGCGTCCACCCGTGGCGTTACTGGGTCGCGGACGACCCGACGGTCAGTCCGTACCGTGCCCACGTGCCACGGCGCCGCCGAAGTTGACTCGCCCCTACGAGGCGCGTAACGTGGCCCGAGCCGCTGAACCGGGTACGGCGATCGCCTGCAGCCGGAGCGGCCAACCCACTACGACGACTCCTCTCGCGAGGCCGATTTCGGCGTGTCCGCATGCCCGAATTCGAACTCACCGGCTCGATTATGAGTCGGCAGGGAAATCGGCTAACGTAGTGAATGTCGAAAGGCCGACGAGCGAAAGCGCGAAAGCCTCGACAAATCCCGCCGACCGGGAATCAGGGCCCGAAAGGATCTGATAGAGTCGGAACCGCCGGAAAGGGAAACGCGAAAGCGGGAACCTGGAAAGCGCCGAGGAAATCGGATCGGAAAAGGATCTGATAGAGTC
>NZ_BMRV01000002.1 GCF_014648815.1 Streptomyces flaveolus
CGACAGCGAGAAGTACCAGCTCAAACCCCGCGACTGGGACGCCGCCCACCGCGAGGGCCGCACCATCGCCCCCCTCATCACCAGACTCAACAGCATCCGACGCGAGAACCCGGCCCTGCGGCAGCTGCGTGATCTGCACTTCCACCACGCGGACAAGGAGGAGGTGATCGTGTACTCGAAGCGGCAGGGATCGAACACGGTTCTGGTGGTCGCCAACCTCGACCCCCACCACACCCAGGAGGCCACGGTCTCGTTGGACATGCCGCAACTCGGCCTGGACTGGCACGAGTCGGTGCCGGTGCGCGACGAGCTCACCGGTGAGACCTATCACTGGGGCAGGGCCAACTATGTGCGCCTCGAGCCGGGCCGGACGCCCGCGCATGTCTGCACGGTTCTGCGACCGTCCACCCCGCAGATCGGAGGGTCCCCCACAACATGATCGTCAACGAGCCCGTACCGGACACCTTCGAGGACACACCGGCCAAGGACCGGGACCCGGACTGGTTCAAACGAGCCGTCTTCTACGAGGTCCTCGTCCGCTCCTTCCAGGACAGCAACGGCGACGGCGTCGGTGACCTCAAGGGCCTGACCGCCAAACTGGACTACCTGCAGTGGCTGGGCGTGGACTGCCTGTGGCTGCCGCCCTTCTTCAAGTCACCGCTCAGGGACGGCGGTTACGACGTCTCCGACTACACCGCCGTCCTGCCCGAGTTCGGCGACCTGGCCGACTTCGTCGAGTTCGTCGACGCCGCCCACCAGCGCGGCATGCGCGTGATCATCGACTTCGTCATGAACCACACCAGCGACCAGCACCCGTGGTTCCAGGAGTCGCGGAAGAACCCCGACGGCCCGTACGGCGACTACTACGTGTGGGCCGACGACGACAAGCAGTTCCAGGACGCGCGGATCATCTTCGTGGACACGGAGGCGTCGAACTGGACGTACGACCCCGTCCGCAAGCAGTACTACTGGCACCGCTTCTTCTCCCACCAGCCGGACCTCAACTACGAGAACCCGGCCGTACAGGAGGAGATGATCTCCGCCCTGAAGTTCTGGCTGGACCTCGGCATCGACGGGTTCCGGCTGGACGCCGTGCCGTACCTGTACCAGCAGGAGGGCACCAACTGCGAGAACCTCCCGGCCACGCACGCCTTCCTGAAGCGGGTGCGCAAGGAGATCGACGACCAGTATCCGGACACCGTGCTGCTGGCCGAGGCCAATCAGTGGCCGGAGGACGTCGTCGACTACTTCGGCGACTATCCGAGCGGCGGCGACGAGTGCCACATGGCGTTCCACTTCCCGGTGATGCCGCGGATCTTCATGGCGGTCAGGAGGGAGTCGCGCTACCCGGTCTCGGAGATCCTGGCGAAGACCCCGGCGATCCCGTCGGGCTGCCAGTGGGGCATCTTCCTGCGCAACCACGACGAGCTCACCCTCGAGATGGTCACCGACGAGGAACGCGACTACATGTGGGCCGAGTACGCCAAGGACCCGCGGATGCGCGCCAACATCGGCATCCGGCGGCGCCTCGCCCCGCTCCTCGACAACGACCGCAACCAGATCGAGCTGTTCACGGCCCTGCTGCTGTCCCTGCCCGGCTCGCCGATCCTGTACTACGGCGACGAGATCGGCATGGGCGACAACATCTGGCTCGGCGACCGCGACGCGGTGCGCACCCCGATGCAGTGGACCCCGGACCGCAACGCCGGCTTCTCGTCGTCGGACCCCGGCCGGCTGTTCCTGCCGACGATCATGGACCCGGTCTACGGCTACCAGGTGACGAACGTCGAGGCCTCCATGGCGTCGCCCTCCTCCCTGCTGCACTGGACCCGCCGGATGATCGAGATCCGCAAGCAGAACGTGGCGTTCGGCCTCGGCTCGTACACGGAACTGCCCTCGTCCAACCCCGCCGTGCTGGCCTTCCTGCGCGAGTACGAGGACGACCTGGTGCTGTGCGTCCACAACTTCTCCCGGTTCGCACAGCCCACCGAGCTCGATCTCAGCGCCTTCGAGGGACGCCACCCCGTCGAACTGTTCGGCGGGGTCCGTTTCCCGGCGGTCGGGGAGCTGCCGTACCTGCTGACCCTGGCCGGGCACGGCTTCTACTGGTTCCGGCTCCGCAAGGACGCCGCTTAGACCCAGACCCCGGGCGGGGCGGTTTCCGTCGCCCCGCCCGGGGCACGCATCAGTAACACCCCGTCGACCCGGGGAAAGGACGCGACGCCATGTCGGAAGCCGTCATACGCACCGTCACGAGCCCGCCCGGACTCCTGGCGTCCCTGGACCCGCTGCTGCGGGAATGGCTGCCGCGGCAACGCTGGTTCGCGGGCAAGGGGCGACCGGTCACCGGGTTCTCGCTGGTCGCGGCCACCGAGCTGCTGCCGGCGGACGCCCGTCTCGGCCTCTTCCACGTGCTGGTGCGCGCCCACCAGCCGCTCGTGCCGGCCCTCGGCTCCCCCGAGCAGCCGGGCGACTGCTACCAGCTCCTGATAGGGGTGCGCGAGGCGCTGCCGCCCCGGCTGGCGCCCGCCATGATCGGGCACGTCACCGAGGGCCCGCTGGCCGGGCGCACCGCCTACGACGCCCTGTACGACTCCAGGCCCGCCGAGGTGCTGCTGGAGGCGCTGCGCTCCCGGGCCCGCGTGGGCGGGCTCCGTTTCGAGCGCGACCCGGACCAGGAGATCCGCACCGGACTGGTGCCGCGCCTGATGACCGCCGAGCAGTCGAACTCGTCGGTCGTGTATGGAGATACGTTCATTCTCAAGTTGTTGCGCCGGATCGTGCCGGGGATCAACCCCGATCTGGAGCTGCCGCTGGCGCTGGCTCGCGAGGGCTGCCCCCGGGTGCCCTCGCCCACGGGCTGGATGGTGTCGGACCTGGCCGGGCAGACCTGGGTGCTGGGCGTGCTCCAGCCCTATGTGCAGGGCGCGACCGACGGCTGGGAGCTGGCCCTGCGCGAACTGGCCAAGGGCCAGGACTTCGCCGCCGAGGCGCGCGCGCTCGGCCGGGCCACGGCCGAGGTGCACACCGCGCTGGCCCGCGCGCTGCCGACGGTCACGGTGGGCCACAGCCAGCTGCGGCCGCTGGTCGACGGCATGACCGCGCGGCTGGAGGAGGCCGTCCACGCGGTGCCCGCTCTGCGGCCGTACGCGTCCGGGCTGCGCACGGCGTTCACGGCCCTGGCCGATCTGGCCGGCGAGGGCCGCACCTGGACCGCGCAGCGCGTCCACGGCGATCTGCACCTCGGGCAGTGCCTGCGGTCGCCCACCGGGCAGTGGTCGCTGATCGACTTCGAGGGCGAGCCCGCGAAA
Organism: Streptomyces flaveolus; assembly: GCF_014648815.1. Taxonomy (GTDB): domain Bacteria; phylum Actinomycetota; class Actinomycetes; order Streptomycetales; family Streptomycetaceae; genus Streptomyces; species Streptomyces flaveolus. The sequence goes on from NZ_BMRV01000002.1 coordinate 3,312, forward strand.
CCGCTGGCCGAGCGGCGGATGCCGCAGCCGCCGGTACGGGACGTCGCGGGGATGCTGCGCTCCTTCGACTACGCGGCGCACTCGGCCGAGGTCCCGGTGCCCGGCTGGGCCGAGACCTGCCGGGCCGCGTACTGCACCGGCTACGCGGAGGCCGGCGGCTTCGACCCGCGCACCGACCCGGTGCTGCTGCGCGCCTACGAGACGGACAAGGCCGTCTACGAGGTCGTGTACGAGGCCCGGCACCGCCCCGACTGGCTCCCGGTACCCCTGTCCGCGGTGCGCCGCCTGGCCATGCCCGACCGGCCCGGCGTCACCTCCTGACCCCCTTTTCCCGCTCGCCCTGCGCCTAGGAGGCTCCCCCGTGACCCCCCGCCCCCCGTCCAGCGGTCCGGATCCGAAGAAGACGGCCGAGGAGAAGAGCGCGAAAAAGGCGGCCGCAGAGCGGACACCCGCGAAGAAGGCGGCGAAGAAGACGGCGAAGACGGTCGTGAAGAAGGCGGTCGTGAAGGAGACGGCCGCACGGGAGACGCCTGCGAAGGGGACGTCTGCGAAGAAGGTGGTCGCGAAGACGGCGGCCGTCAAGAAGACCGTGACGGAGAACGCCGTCACCAGGAAAGCCGTCGCGAAGAAGGCCGCCACGAAAAAGGCCCCCGCGGCGAAAAAGGCCCCGGCGGTGAAGAAGGCCGCCGGGACGCGGACCGCCTCGAAGAAGGCCGCCGCGAAGAAGACTCCCGCGCCGAGGCGGACCACCGCCGGGACGGCCCCCGCCCCCGTCGTGCCCACCGCCTCCGTCGCGCTGGACGCCGGTGACCGGGAGCGGCTGCTGGCCGGTACGCACCACGACCCGCACGCCGTGCTCGGCGCCCACCCGGTGCCCGGCGGGATCGCCGTACGGGTGTTCCGTCCGTACGCGCTCGCCGTGACCGTCCTGGCCGGGGAACTGCGCGCCGAGCTGGACCACGACGGGGACGGCTTCTTCTCGGGTCTGCTGCCGCTCGACGAGGTCCCGGCCTACCGGCTCCTGGTCGCCTACGAGGGAACGGCCCAGGAGACCGAGGACCCGTACCGCTTCCTGCCCACACTGGGCGACCTGGACCTGCACCTGATCGGCGAGGGCCGGCACGAGCAACTGTGGCAGGCGCTCGGCGCGCACCCGACGACCCACCAGGGGGTGACCGGCACCCGCTTCGCGGTGTGGGCGCCGAACGCGCGCGGGGTGCGGGTCGCCGGCGGCTTCAACTTCTGGGACGGCACCGGCCACCCCATGCGGTCGCTCGGCGGGACCGGCGTGTGGGAGGTGTTCCTGCCCGGCATCGACGCGGGCGAACTGTACAAGTTCGAGATCACCCGGCCCGACGGCTCGCGCACCTTCCGCGCCGACCCGCTGGCCCGTCGGACGGAGGTGCCGCCGGCCACGTCCTCCGTCGTGTACGCCTCGGACTACACCTGGGGCGACGACGAGTGGCTGGCCGGACGCGCCGGAGCGCCCGCGCACGAGGCCCCGATGTCGGTGTACGAGGTCCATCTGGCGTCCTGGCGACCGGGCCTGACGTACCGTGAGCTCGCCGAGCAGCTCCCCGCGTACGTCAAGGACCTGGGCTTCACGCACGTCGAGCTGATGCCGGTCGCCGAGCACCCCTTCGGCGGCTCGTGGGGCTACCAGGTCACCGGTTTCTACGCGCCCACGGCCCGGCTCGGCGAGCCCGACGACTTCAAGTACCTGGTCGACCGGCTGCACCAGGCCGGCATCGGCGTCCTGATGGACTGGGTGCCGGCACACTTCCCGCGCGACGACTGGGCGCTGGCCGAGTTCGACGGGCGCCCCCTGTACGAGCACTCCGATCCGCTGCGGGCCGCTCACCCGGACTGGGGGACGCTGGAGTTCGACTTCGGGCGCCGCGAGGTGCGCAACTTCCTGGTCGCCAACGCCGTGTACTGGTGCGAGGAGTTCCACATCGACGGGCTGCGCGTGGACGCGGTCGCCTCGATGCTGTACCTGGACTACTCGCGCGAGCCGGGCCAGTGGACGCCCAACGAGCACGGCGGCCGGGAGAACCTGGACGCGGTGGCGTTCCTCCAGGAGATGAACGCCACGGTGTACCGGCGGGTGCCGGGCGTCGTGACCGTGGCCGAGGAGTCCACGGCCTGGGACGGGGTCACGCGGGCCACGCACCACCAGGGGCCCAGCGGCTTCGGCGGGCTCGGGTTCGGGCTGAAGTGGAACATGGGCTGGATGCACGACTCGCTGGAGTACATGAGCCACGAGCCGGTGCACCGCAAGTACCACCACGGTGAGATGACCTTCTCCATGGTGTACGCGTACAGCGAGAACTACGTGCTGCCCATATCGCACGACGAGGTGGTGCACGGCAAGAAGTCGCTGGTGTCGAAGATGCCGGGCGACTGGTGGCAACAGCGCGCGAACGAGCGGGCGTACCTCGGCTTCATGTGGGCGCACCCCGGCAAGCAGCTGCTGTTCATGGGCCAGGAGTTCGCGCAGGGCGCCGAGTGGTCCGAGGAGCGCGGCCCCGACTGGTGGCTGCTCGATCCGCAGTACGGGGCGGCGGCCGACCACCGGGGCGTGCTGGACCTGGTCCGCGATCTGAACACCGTGTACCGGGACACCCCCGCGCTGTGGCAGCGGGACACCCACCCCGCCGGTTTCTCGTGGGTGGTCGGGGACGCGGCCGAGGACAACGTCCTCGCGTTCCTGCGGTGCGACGCGGACGGCAGCCCGCTGCTGGCAGTGTCGAACTTCGCGCCGGTCGTCCGCCCCGACTACCGGCTCGGCGTCCCCGACGAGGTGCCCGCCTGGCACGAGGTGCTCAACACCGACGCCGCCCGGTACGGCGGCGGCGACGTGGGCAACCCCGGCCCGGTGAAGCCGGAGCCGCAGGGGTGGCACGGCCGCCCGGCGAGCATCCGGCTGACCCTGCCGCCCCTGGCGACGGTGTGGCTGCGTCCGGCGTAGCGCCTCCCGGCTACGCGTCGACCAGTCCCTTCGGCAGCGGCTCGGTGTGCAGGACGCCGAGCCGCTGGGTGGCCCGGGTGAGGGCGACGTACAGGTCGCTCGTGCCGTAGCGGCCGGGCTCGACGACCAGGACGGAGTCGAACTCCAGGCCCTTGGACTGGCGCGGGTCGAGGAGGACCACGGACCGGGTCAGGTCCGGCTCGGTACCCGCCGTGACGCCGTCCAGCCGGGCCGCGAGGGCCCGGTGCAGTGCGCGCGGGGCGATGACGGCGAGGCGGCCCTCGTCCGGGGCCAGCTCCCGGGCGGCCTCGGCGACGGCGGCCGGGAGGTCGCCGGTGGCGCGGACCCAGGGGCGCACCCCCGTGGAGCGCACCGAGCTCGGCGGGTCGAACTCCGGGTCCTCGGCGCGGACGACGGCCGCCGCCAGATCCATGATCTCGGCCGGGGTGCGGTAGTTGACGCCGAGGCGGGTGTGCTCCCAGCGGTCCTCGACGTAGGGGGCGAGGATCTTCGACCAGGAGCCGACGCCGGCCGCCTCCGCGGTCTGCGCCGGGTCGCCGACCAGGGTCATCGAGCGGGTCGGGCAGCGGCGCATCAGCAGCCGCCAGGCCATCGGGGACAGCTCCTGCGCCTCGTCGACGATGATGTGCCCGAACGCCCACGTGCGGTCGGCCGCCGCGCGCTCGGCGGCGCTGCGGTGGTCGTCCTCCTCCTGGCGTTCGGCGAACCGCTCCGCGTCGATGATGTCGTGCGCGGACAGGACCTCGGCGTCCTCCTCGTCCTTGTCCTCGAACTCGTACGTCCGGGAGGCGTACGACACGTCGAGCACGCCCTGCGCGTAGGCGATCTGCTCCTCCCGCTCGCGTTCGGCGCGGGAGCGGGCGATCCGGTCGTCCACGCCGAGCAGCTCGGCCGCCTCGTCCAGCAGGGGGACGTCGGCGACGGTCCAGTGCCGGGTCACCGGGCGGCGGACGGCGGCGGCGTCCTCCGCGGACAGGAAGGCCTCGGGCGCGGCGAGGAAGTCGGCGACGAGGCGCTGCGGGGTCAGCCGGGGCCACAGCCGGTCGACGGCCGCCCAGACCTCGGGGTTCTCGGCGAGTTCGTCGCGGATCTGGGTGATGTCGCTGGGGTCGAGGAGGTTGGAGCCGTCGTAGGGGTCGGTGCCGATGCGCTCGGCGACCATGTCGGTGAGGGTGTTCAGGATGTGACCCTCGAAGTGCTCGCGGGCCGCGTTGTGGGGCAGCCCGGTGGCGCGGGTGCGCTCGCGGGCGACGTTGACCAGGTCGTCGTCGAGCATGAGGACGTCGCGGTCGTGCTCGATCGCGATGACGGGGTCGGGCAGCGCCTGCCGGTCGCGGACCACCTCGGCGAGGACGTCGGCCATGTCGGCCCGGCCCTTCACGGCCGCCGCCTCGGGGGTGTCCGCGGCGGTGGCCTTCACGCCGGGGAACAGCTCGCCGACGGTGGCGAGGAGCACCCCGGTCTCGCCGAGCGAGGGCAGTACCTCGCCGATGTAGCCGAGGAAGGCCGGGTTGGGGCCGACGATGAGGACGGCGCGCTTGGCGAGCAGTTCGCGGTGCTCGTAGAGCAGGTAGGCGGCGCGGTGCAGGGCGACGGCGGTCTTGCCGGTGCCGGGGCCGCCCTCGACGACCAGCACACCGCGGTGCGGGGCGCGGATGATGCGGTCCTGGTCGGCCTGGATGGTCTGCACGATGTCGCCCATGCGGCCGGTGCGCGCGGAGTTCAGCGCAGCGAGCAGCACGGCGTCGCCCGACGGGTCCTCGTGGCCGGTGCGCCTCTCGTCGCCGAGGTCGAGGATCTCGTCGTGCAGGGCGGTGACGCGGCGGCCCTCGCTCGCGATGTGCCGGCGGCGGCGCAGGCCCATCGGGGTGTGGCCGGTCGCCAGGTAGAAGGGACGGGCGACGTCGGCGCGCCAGTCGATGAGGACCGGGGTGCGTTCGGCGTCGTCGGCGCGCAGGCCGATGCGGCCGATGTGGTGGCCCTGGCCGGAGGCGAGGTCGATCCGCCCGAAGCACAGGGAGCCGTCCACCGCGTTGAGCGCGGCGAGCAGTCCGGAGCGCTCGGCGACCAGGATGTCCCGCTCCAGCCGGGCCTGCATCGGGGTGTTGCCCCGCGCGAGCGCGTCCGTGACCGCGACCTCGGTGTCGCCGCGCAGCGCGTCCACGCGCGCGTACAGTCCGTCGATGAATTCCTGTTCGTGCCGCAATTCATCGTCCGGAAATTCGTTGTTTGACAATGCCACTCCCGCCCGCATATACTGTGCTCAGTGAACTTCTTCGTGACGCCCTTTATCCGAAGTCACGAATCATCGAATATACGCAAAGAAATCCCCCGAGCGCAATTGCGCTCGGGGGATTTCTTTTGCCGATGGGGTCACAGCACGTCGGACAGCTCCTCCAGCAGCCGCCGCTTGGGCCGGGCGCCCACCATCGCCTTCACCGGCTCGCCGTCCCGGAACACCATGAAGGTCGGCATCGACAGCACCTTGTAGGCGTTGGTCGTCTCCGGGTTCAGATCGACGTTCAGCTGGACCACCCGGAGCCGGTCCGCCTCCTCGGCGGCCAGGGCGCCGAGCACCGGGGCCATCTGCCGGCACGGCGGGCACCAGTCCGCCGTGAATTCCACCAGCACCGGCAGCCCGGCCCCGATGACCTCCTCCGCGAAGGTCGCGTCGGTCACCTCGGCCACACCACTCGCTACGCTCACAGTCCTCGCCCTCCCAGTTCGCACTCGGGCTCCGGGCCCCCCGGAACCAGCGCCTCGGTGGCCAGCCCGTCCCGCGCCGCTTCCGCGCGCGCCAGCTGGCCCGCGACCGTCGCGCGCACGCCCCGGAGCTCGCCGATCAGCGCGTCCAGCTCCGCGAGCTTGCGGCGGTAGACGGCGAGCGACGCCGGACACGCGTCGCCCTCCGGGTGTCCCGCCCGCAGACAGTCCACGAAGGGCCGGGTCTCCTCCAGGTCGAACCCGAAGTCGCGCAGCGTCCTGATCTGCTCCAGCAGCTTCACGTCGCGCTCGTCGTAGGTCCGGTACCCGTGGGCGTCCCGCCGCGCGGGCAGCAGCCCGCGTGACTCGTAGTACCGCAGCGTCCGCGTCGTGGTCCCGGCGCGTGCGGCCAGCTCACCGATTCGCATGAGGACGAACGTAAGCCTTGACGCGGACGTCAAGGCAAGGAGGGAAGAAGAGGCCGGGCGGCTGAGCAACGGGGGAGCCCTCAGCCGCCCGGGGTCTTCGCGGGGCGGGCGTCAGGCCTTCGCCAGCTCCTTCTCGCCGCCCTGCTCGGGCAGCTCCGCCGGGGTGTCGTCGTCGCCGCGGCCGTGGCCGTCGTCGAGGAGCGTCCGCTCGTCGAACGGGACCCGCCCGGCCAGCACCTCGGCGACCCGCTCCTTGTCGATCTCCTTGGTCCAGGTGCCGATCAGGACGGTGGCCACCGCGTTGCCCGCGAAGTTGGTCAGGGCGCGGGCCTCGCTCATGAAGCGGTCGATGCCGACGATCAGGCCGATGCCGTCCACCAGGGCGGGCTTGTGCGACTGGAGACCACCGGCCAGCGTCGCCAGGCCCGCGCCGGTGACACCGGCGGCGCCCTTGGAGGCGACGAACAGGAACAGCAGCAGCGGGATCTGCTCACCGATCGACATCGGCGTACCCATGGCGTCGGCGATGAACAGCGAGGCCATGGTCATGTAGATCATGGTGCCGTCGAGGTTGAAGGAGTAGCCGGTCGGGACGGTGATGCCGACCACCGGCTTGCTGACGCCCAGGTGCTCCATCTTGGCGATGAGACGGGGCAGCGCCGACTCGGAGGAGGACGTGGACAGGATCAGCAGGAACTCGCGGCCCAGGTACTTGAAGAGCGCGAGCGCGTTGACGCCGGTGCAGATCTTCAGCAGGGCGCCCAGCACCACGATGACGAACAGGATGCAGGTGACGTAGAACCCCAGCATCAGCACGGCCAGGCTCTTCAGGGCGTCCACACCGGCCGAACCGGTCACCGCCGCCATCGCGCCGAACGCGCCGACCGGCGCCGCCCACATGATCATGGCGAGGACGCGGAAGACCAGGCGCTGGATGTGCTCGACGCCGCGCAGCACGGGTTGGCCAGCCTTGCCCATCGCCTGGAGCGCGAAGCCGCAGAGCAGGGCGACCAGCAGGGTCTGCAGGACCTCGCCCTCGGTGAACGCCGAGACGATCGTGGTCGGGATGATGCCGAGCAGGAACTCGGTGGTGTCCTTGGCCTCGGCGTCGACCTGCGCGTGACCGGTCTCCTTGACGGCGTCGGTGACCGCGAGGCCGGTGCCCGGGTCCAGGATGTTGCCGACGATCAGGCCGATCCCCAGGGCGACCAGCGACATCACCATGAAGTAGGCGAGGGCGATGCCGCCCACCGCGCCGACCTTCGCCGCCTTGCGCACCGAGCCGATGCCCAGCACGATCGTGCAGAAGATGATCGGCGAGATCATCATCTTGATCAGGTTCACGAAGCCGGTGCCGATCGGCTTCAGCTCGACCGCGAAGTCGGGGGCGGCCAGGCCGACGGCGATGCCGAGGGCGACCGCGACGATCACCGCGATGTAGAGGTAGTGCGTGCGGTCCCGCTTGGCGGGGGGTGCGGCAGGTGCCGTATCGGCTGTCACGGCGGCCCTCCTTGACGACGTCGTCGGCATCACCGGCGTGCGGCTCACGTCCGGGCGGTTCGGTTCGGGGATGCGGTGACTATCTCCCGCCCTGTGAGCGCGGTCACCCTTGCGTTCATTTAGTTCGCAATCAGCCAGGAGAGACACTGGCGGCATGCGCCTCAGCGTCCCCCGCCCCCGCAGCCTGGCCGGCCAGCTCTTCGCGATGCAGGCCGTGCTGATAGCGGTCGTCGTCGCCGGGTACGCGCTGTTCACCTACCTCAGCGACCGGGGGCAGGCCGAGGAGGCCGCGGGACGTCAGGCCAGGTCGGTGGCGCTGTCGATCGCCGACTCGCCGTCCGTGCTGGAGGCCATCGGCACCGCCGACCCGACGGCGCGGCTCCAGCCGTACGCGGTGCGCGTCATGCGGGACACCGACGTCGACTTCGTCACGATCATGACCCCGCGGGGGATCCGCTGGACCCACCCCGACCCGCGGCAGATCGGCCATCTCTTCCAGGGGCACATCGAGCGCGCACAGCGCGGCGAGACCTTCACCGAGACCTACACGGGGACGCTCGGTCCGTCGGTCCGGGCGGTCACGCCCGTGCGGGACGACGGACGGGTCGTCGGCCTGGTCAGCGCGGGGATCAAGGTCGAGGAGATCAGCAAGCGGGTGCAGGACCAGCTGACGGCCCTGCTCGGCGTCGCGGCCGGCGCCCTGGTGCTCGGCGCGGTCGGCACGTACGTGATCAACGCGCGGTTGCGCCGGCACACCCACGGCATGAACGCGGACGAGCTCAGCCGCATGCACGACTACCATCAGGCGGCGCTGCACGCGGTACGGGAGGGGCTGCTGATGCTGGACTGGCAGTACCGTGTCGCGCTGATCAACGACGGCGGACGGGAGCTGCTCGGCGTGAGCGGCGACGTGGTCGGCACCTCGGTCGCCGACCTAGGCCTGCCGGCGCAGCTGACGGGGGCGCTGCTGGCGTCGGAGCCACGGGTGGACGAGGTGCACCTGACCGCCGAGCGGGTGCTGGTGGTGAACACCTCGCCGGTCTCGGGCGGGGAGCGCCGGGGCACGGTGGTGACCCTGCGCGACGTCACCGAGCTGCAGTCGCTGATGGGCGAGCTGGACTCGGAGCGCGGCTTCACGCAGGCGCTGCGCTCGCAGGCGCACGAGGCGGCCAACCGGCTGCACACGGTGGTCTCGCTGATCGAGCTGGGGCGCGCCGAGGAGGCGGTGGAGTTCGCGACGGCCGAGCTGGAGCTGGCGCAGGCGCTCACCGACCAGGTGGTGGCGGCGGTGAGCGAGCCGGTGCTGGCCGCGCTGCTGCTGGGCAAGACGGCACAGGCGAACGAGCGGGGAGTGGAACTGGTGGTGTCGCAGGACAGCCGGCTGGACGACGGGCTGCTGCCGTCGTCCCTGCCCGCCCGGGACCTGGTGACGATCCTGGGCAACCTGATCGACAACGCGGTGGACGCGGCCCAGGGCCGGGTGCCCTCGCGGGTGACGGTGGCGGCGTACACCGACACGGACGGGGCCGGGGCCGGCCCGGAGCTGGTGCTGCGCGTGTCGGACACCGGCGCGGGCGTGGACCCCGCCCGTGCCGGCCTGCTCTTCCAGCGGGGCTTCTCGACCAAGCCGGCCGGGCCCGGCGGACGGGGCCTGGGTCTCGCGCTGGTCCACCAGGCGGTGCACCGGCACGGGGGCACGCTGACCGTGACGGAGGCCGACGGGGGCGGCGCCCGCTTCGAGGCACGGCTGCCGCTGGCCGGCGCCGGTTCGCCGACAGCGACGTCGCCGACGGGCAGCCCGGCCGCGGCATCCGGGGGCCACGCATGACGACCACCCGCGCCGCCCACCACCGGACCACCCGGCAACCGCTTCGGGCCCCGGCCGTCGGCCGGCCCCACCGGACCCCGGCCGCCGAGCACCCCCGCCGCGTCCTGTCCGTCGGGCAGCCCCGCCGCGTCCTGTCGTCGGGCAGCCCGGCCGCGGCACCCGGAGGCCACGCATGACCACGACCCACGCCACGCACCGCCGGCCCACCGGGCAACCCCGTCGGACCCCGGCCGCCGAGCACCCCCGCCGCGTCCCGTCGGTCGGGCAGCCCCTCGCGGTCCCGGCCCCGCGCCGCCCGGCGCCCCGCGTCGGAGCCGCGCGCAGGACCGCGGTCCGCGACCGGGTCGCGGAGGCCCGGGATGAGTGATCAGCAGCCCATCCGCGTGCTCGTCGTCGAGGACGACCCCGTCGCCGCCGACGCGCATGTGATGTACGTCGAGCGGGTGCCGGGGTTCACGGCCGTCGGCAAGGCGCACACCGGGGCCCAGGCGCGGCGGCTGCTGGACCGTACGCCGGTCGACCTGCTGCTGCTCGACCTGCACCTGCCGGACGTGCACGGGCTCCAGCTGGCCCGTTCGCTGCGCGCGACCGGGCACCACACCGACGTGATAGCGGTGACGTCGGCCCGGGACCTGACGGTCGTACGGGAGGGCGTGTCGCTGGGCGTCGTCCAGTACGTGCTGAAGCCGTTCACCTTCGCCACCCTGCGGGACCGGCTGGTGCGGTACGCCGAGTTCCGGGGCACCGTCGGGGAGGCGAGCGGCCAGGAGGAGGTGGACCGGGCGCTGGCCACACTGCGGGCCCCCGGCCCGGCGGCGCTGCCCAAGGGGCTCAGCGCGCCCACACTGGAGCGGGTGACGGGCGCGCTGCGGGGCGCGGAGGAGGGCCTCACCGCGGCCGGCGTGGCCGAGGCCGTGGGCATCTCGCGGATCACCGCCCGCCGTTACCTGGAGCACCTGGTGGACACCGGCCGGGCACAGCGGAGTCCGCTCTACGGGCAGGTGGGGCGGCCGGAGTTGGTCTATCGGTGGATCCGGGACACCGAGCGGAGCAGATGAGCACAGGCAATCCACGCAGGTAATCCACCGCACACGCATTGACCTGGCTGGACCACCCCTCTTACCTTCGCCGAGCAGCCGTCCCGGCCACAACGTCGTGCGCCAGCAGGAGGTCGTTGCCCGTGCGTCCCACCGTCCGGTTCACCTCTCTCGTCACCCTGACCGCGCTCGCCTCCACCGCACTCGCCGCCTGTTCGAGCGGCTCCGGCAGCGATCCGGACACGGTGAAGGTCTCCTTCAAACAGTCGACGGACAACTCCGTCAAGGTGATGGACACCTACCTCGCCGACATCAAGAAGCAGTTCGAGAAGGCCCACCCGGGCAAGAAGGTCGAGCTCGTCCCGATCAAGGCCCCGGACTCGGAGTACTACACCAAGGTGCAGCAGATGCTGCGCTCCCCCAAGACCGCGCCGGACCTGGTCTACGAGGACACCTTCCTCATCAACTCCGACATCACCAGCGGGTACTTGAAGCCCCTCGACGCCTACCTCGCCAAGTGGCAGGACTGGGACAGGTTCATCGACACCGCGAAGGCGGCGGCCAAGGGCGAGGACGGCAAGACGTACGGCGTCCCGGACGGCACCGACACCCGCGGGCTGTGGTTCAGCAAGGACGTCTTCGCCAAGGCCGGTCTGCCCGCCGACTGGCAGCCGAGGACCTGGGACGACGTGCTCTCGGCGGCCCGCACCATCAAGGAGAAGGTCCCCGGCGTCACACCGCTCAACGTGTACACGGGCAAGCCCGCCGGCGAGGCCGCCACCATGCAGGGCTTCGAGATGCTGCTGTACGGCACGAACGACGGGACCACCGACCCGCTGTACGACAAGGGCAGCAAGAAGTGGATCGCGGCGGGGCAGGGCTTCAAGGACTCCCTCGCGTTCGTCGAGACGGTCTACAAGGAGAAGCTCGGCCCCGAGGTGTCCGACGCGCTCGACCCCAACTTCGCCACCACGGTCCGCGGCGAGCTCCTCCCGCAGGGCAAGCTCGGCATCGCCCTGGACGGCTCCTGGCTGCCCCAGGACTGGCTGGAGGGAAGCGGCCACGAGTGGCCCGAGTGGTCCGAGAAGCTCGGCCTGGCCGCCATGCCGACCCAGAAGGGCCAGGCCCCCGGCAAGGTGAGCATGTCCGGCGGCTGGACCTGGGCGATCCCCGCCAAGGCGGCCAACCCTGACCTGGCCTTCGAGTTCATCAAGACGATGCAGACCAAGGCGAACGCGCAGAAGTGGTACGTCGCCAACTCCGGTATCGCGGTCCGCGAGGACGTCGCGAGCGACCCCGCGTACGTCCGGGCCCAGCCCGGCATCAAGTTCTTCACCGACCTGGTCGCCAGCACCCACTACCGGCCCGCCTACCCGGCGTATCCGAAGGTGTCCGTCGCCGTCCAGGAGGCCATGGAGGGCGTGACGACCGGTGACCTGTCGGTCGAGGAGGCGGCGCGCGGCTACGACGAGGCGCTGAAGGAGGCCACCGACGGCCAGGTGGTCCGCAAGTGACCGCGGCCGCGCCGCGGCACACCGGCCCGGAGGTCCGCAAGGTCCCGCCGGGCCCGCCCGCCGCCGTCCCGGCCCGCCGGGGGCCCGGCTCGATGCGCCGCTCCCTGGTCCGTGCCCTGCCCGTCTCCCCCGCGGTCGTCCTGCTGCTGCTCTTCCTCGCCGGCCCGATCGTCTACTGCGTCGTCATCGCCTTCACCGACCTCCAGCTGACCGGGCAGGCCGAGGAGTCCTTCGTCGGGTTCGACAACTTCCGGCGGGCCTTCCAGGACGAGGCGTTCCTCAACGCCGTGTGGCTGACGCTGGTCTTCACGGTGCTGTCGTCGCTGATCGGGCAGAACACCCTGGGGCTGGCGCTGGCCTCGCTGATGCAGCGGGCCTCGAAGCCGGTCCGTACGCTCACCGGCGGCATCGTTGTCACGGCGTGGGTGCTGCCGGAGGTGGTGGCGGGCTTCCTGCTCTACGCCTTCTTCCGCCGCGAGGGCACCCTCAACGCCATCCTGGACTGGCTCCATCTGCCCTCCCAGAACTGGCTGTTCACGCTGCCGATCCTGGCGGTGTCCTTCGCCAACGTCTGGCGGGGCACGGCGTTCTCGATGCTGGTGTACTCGGCCGCCCTGAACGAGATCCCGAAGGAGGTCACCGAGGCCGCCGAGGTGGACGGGGCGAGCGGCTGGCGCCGCATGTGGCACATCACGCTGCCGATGATCCGCCGTTCCATCGGCACCAACCTCATGCTCAACACCCTGCAGACGCTGTCGGTGTTCGGCCTGATCTGGGTGATGACGCGCGGCGGCCCGAGCGGCAGGAGCCAGACGCTGCCGCTGTTCATGTACGAACAGGCCTTCCAGAACAGCCTGATCGGCTACGGCACGGCGGTGGCGCTGCTGCTGTTGCTGATCGGATCGCTGTTCTCGGTCGTGTATCTGCGCCTGCTGCGGACGGAGGTCTGATCGCCCATGGCCCGCATGACGCGCACGCCCGCCTCCCGTCGTACGAGACGGCGCCTGGCCGCCGACGCCGGGCTGCTGGTGGCCGCCGCGGCCTTCGTGCTGCCGCTGGCGTGGGTGGTGCTGTCCGCCCTCGACCCGCACGCGAGCCTGCGGGTCAAGGCTCCCGACGGCCTCACCCTGGACAACTTCGACGCGATCCTCACCGACGACATCACCTTCACCCCGCTGCTCAACAGCCTGGTGCTGTGCGGCGGCGCGACCCTGCTGACGGTGGTGTGCGCGGTGCTCGCGGCGTACCCGCTGTCCCGTTTCCGGTCCCGGCTGAACCGGCCGTTCCTGCTGACCGTGCTGTTCGCGACCAGCCTGCCCATCACGGCGATCATGGTGCCGGTCTACGCCCTGTTCGTACGGGTGAACCTGATCGACACCCTCCAGGGCACCATCTTCTTCTTCGCCGCGTCCCAACTGCCGTTCGCCATCTGGCTGATGAAGAACTTCATGGACGGCGTGCCCAAGGAGCTGGAGGAGGCGGCGTGGACGGACGGCGCGTCCCCGTTGCAGTCACTGCTGCGGATCGTGCTGCCGCTGATGGGTCCGGGGGTGGCGGTGGTGACCGTGTTCTCGTTCGTGATGATGTGGGGGAACTTCTTCGTCCCCTTCATGCTGCTGCTCACCCCGGACCAGATGCCGGCGTCGGTGAGCATCAACGACTTCTTCGGCAACCGGGGCATGGTGGCGTACGGGCAGCTGGCGGCGTTCTCCCTCGTCTACTCGACGCCGGTGATCCTGCTGTACGTGCTGATCTCGCGGCGGCTCGGCGGCGGCTTCGCGCTGGGCGGGGCAGTCAAGGGGTGAGGCCCGCCGGTCAGGGGGTGAGCGGGGCGGCGCCCGTTCGTGCCCGTAGGTTCGCACAATCCGTATCGCTGGGTGAACAGCCCGTAGTCAAGTCGGCCGGGGCCCCCTACGGTGTGGCCCGTGCGCCGACCCTCACCTCACCCGAACCAGTCGGGTCCCCCGTTCAACGCCCTCGCCGCCCGCCGCCTCCGTGCCGCCCTCGGCATGGGGCCCGAGCACGTCGCCCACGGCATGCGGGTGTCGTACGGGCTGCCGTACGTCACCCCGGACCTCGTCGTCGCCTGGGAGCGGGGGCTCGCCTCCCCCGGCAATTCCGAGCTCACGGCCCTCGCGGGCGTGCTGTGGTGCTCGCCCGGTGAGCTCATCGGCCGCCCGCAGACCCTGCGCGAGCACCGCATCGCCCGCGGGCTGGCACCGGAGGACGTCGCGCGTGCCGTCGGGCTCGGTCTGGACGCCTATCTGAAGATGGAGGAGAAGGAGGACTGGCGCGGCACCGACCGCCAGTCCTCCGCGCTCGCCGACGTGCTCGGCCTCGAGATGCCCGACTTCGTGACCGTCACGGGGCGCGACGGGAAACTCGCCGACCTGCTGCGCAGCGCGGTGAACACCCGCTGGCAGGGGTACGTCCGCCAGGTCGCCAAGATCGCCCCGCTGGACCGGCGGATCCTGGAGGACGTGCTCCAGGAACTGCACCAGGACTACCAGGGGCACATGGTCGCCACCCTCAGCTGGGGCGGCGGCAGCGGCGACTCGAGCGCGGCCGGCCGCGACTACCTCGAGCGGATCGTGGAGCACTTCTGGACGGTGGTCCGCAAGCACACCCAGTGAGGCGCGCCGGTCAGACCGCGTCGGCGGCGGCGGCCAGGATCCGGGCGAGCTCGGCGGGCCTGGTGATCATGGGCCAGTGGCCCGAGTCGATGTCGGCGAAGCCGACGCGCGCGGCCCGGGCGAGTTCCGGGGCGTCGCCGGCGGCGATCCACTCCCGCGCCTGTGCGGGGGTGAACTCCGGGCACACGACCAGGACCGGGACCTCGAACCGCCGCTCGTCCGCGAGCCGCACCACGCCCCGGGCCACGCCCTCGGGCACGGGGATCGCGGCGGCCGCGAACTGCCGCCTGGCCTCCGCGTCGAGATCGGCGGCGTCCGGCCCGTCGAACGGGTCCCAGCCGGGGAAGGGCATGACACCGTCGCGCACCTCGAAGAAGTCGGCGTACGGCTGTCCGTCGCCGGTCGGGAAGCCGCCGACGAGAGCGACCTCGGCCACTCGCTCCGGCCGCCGGTCGGCGGCCAGCCAGGCCAGGGTGCAGGCGGCGGAGTGCCCCACCACCAGGCATCTGCCGGGCGCCGCGTCCACCGCGGCGAGCACCGCCGCCAGCTGGTCGTCGAGCGTCGCGGACGCGGCGCCGTCCCCCTGGCCGGGGAGGGTGAGCGGCGCGGGGCGGTGGCCGAGCGGCTCCAGCGCGGACGCGACGCGGTCCCACACGGACCCGTCCAGCCACAGGCCGCCGACGAGCAGGATGTCCATGGTCGGTTCCCCTTCTCAGGGTTCGTCGGAGCAGAGATCGCCTGACGCAGGGGTCACCTGAGGCAGGGCTCCACTGCCGCGAGGACTTCCCCGCGGCGGCTTCACCGTAGGAGGAGATCCGGACGATCCGCTGCCGGTTCGTCCGGCGACCGCCGAAGCCGCCGGCCGGACTAGCCTGCTCCCGTGCCGAACGACCTCAGCCCCACCGCGCGAGCGCTGCGCACCCTGGAGATCCTCCGGGCCCGCCCCGGAACGACGGCCGGCGACCTCGCCGCGCGGCTGGGCGTCACGGAGCGGGCCGCGCGCCGGTACGTCGGGATCCTCAGGGAGGCCGGCATCCCCGTGCAGTCGGCCCGGGGGCCGCACGGCGGGTACCGGCTGGGGCGCGGTACCCGGCTGCCCCCGGTGCACTTCACGCAGGCCGAGGCGCTCGGCCTGGTGATGGCGGTGCTCGGCGACCAGCCGGCCGCGGCCGACGCCGACGACCTGGTCGGCACCGCCCTGGGCAAGGTCGTCAAGGCGCTGCCGGAGAGCGTCGGCCGCCAGGCGGCACTGCTGCGGGAGTACGCGTCGGCCGCGCCCGACCCGTACGCGGTCCGCCCGGATCCGGCCGTCACCAGCGACCTCGTCGACGCCGTCGCGGCCCGGCGCCGCGTGCTGGTCACGTACCGCAGCGAGGCCGGGAACGAGGGGGAGGCCGAGGTGGAACCCTGGTCCCTCGTCGTCCGCCACGGGCGCTGGTATCTGCTGTGCCACTCCCGGCGCGCCGACGCGGTCCGCACCTACCGGGTCGACCGGATCCGCGCGGTCCGGCCGACCGGGCACGGTTTCCAGCCGCCCGAGGACCTGGATCCGGTGGCGGTGTTGGAGGAGCACCTGGGGCTCGGCTGGGAGTTCGCCACCCGCGTGGTGTTCGACGCCCCGCCGGGCGAGGTGGCTCCGTGGGTCCGGCCGCCCATGGGGCGGCTCGAGCCCTCGGGGGACGGGTGCGTGCTGGTCGGCAGCACCCGCAACCCGGACATGTACGCGCAGGAGTGGCTGGCGACGCTGCCGTTCGCCTTCCGCGTCGACGGCGGGGAGGAACTGCGGGCCGCAGTCCGGGCGCTGGCGGCGCGCTTCACCGCCGCGGTGACGGAGGAACGGGCCTGACCGGATGCGCGGGCCGGGCCCGGCCGGGGCCGGGCCCCGTTCCCGGCTAGAAGACCGACTCGGCCTCGTCCATGCGGTCCTTCGGCACCGTCTTCAGCTCGGTGACGGCCTCGGCCAGGGGCACCATGACGACGTCCGTGCCGCGCAGCGCGGTCATCCGGCCGAACTCGCCCCGGTGCGCGGCCTCGACCGCGTGCCAGCCGAAGCGGGTGGCGAGCACCCTGTCGTAGGCGGTCGGCACGCCGCCGCGCTGGACGTGACCGAGGATGACCGGCTTGGCCTCCTTGCCGAGCCGGCGCTCCAGCTCGTACGCCAGTGCCGTGCCGATGCCCTGGAAGCGCTCGTGGCCGAACTTGTCGATCGCGCCCTTGCCGTAGTCCATGGAGCCGTCGACGGGGTGGGCGCCCTCGGCGACGCAGACGACGGCGAACTTCTTGCCGCGGGCGAACCGCTCCTCGACCATCTTGACCAGGTCGGCGGGGTCGAAGGGCCGCTCGGGCAGGCAGATGCCGTGGGCGCCGGCGGCCATGCCGGACTCCAGGGCGATCCAGCCGGCGTGCCGGCCCATGACCTCGACGACCATCACGCGCTGGTGGGACTCGGCGGTGGTCTTGAGGCGGTCCATCGCCTCCGTCGCCACGCCGACCGCCGTGTCGAAGCCGAAGGTGCGGTCGGTGGAGGAGATGTCGTTGTCGATCGTCTTGGGCACGCCGACCACCGGCAGACCCGCGTCGGACAGCATCCGGGCCGCCGTCAGCGTGCCCTCGCCGCCGATCGGGATCAGCGCGTCGATGCCGAAGTTCTGGATCATGTCGCCCGCGTTCTCGCAGGCCTCGCGGAGCCGGTCGCGCTCCAGCCGGGAGGAGCCGAGGATGGTGCCGCCGCGCGCCAGGATGCCGCTGACCGCGTTCAGGTCGAGGGCGCGGTAACGGCCGTCCAGGAGGCCCGCGTAGCCGTCCTCGAAGCCGATGACCTCGTCGCCGTAGTTGTCGACCGCTCGGTGCACGACCGACCGGATCACTGCGTTCAGGCCGGGGCAGTCGCCGCCTGCGGTGAGAACTCCGATACGCATCGTGCTGTGTCTCCTGCTCGCTGTGGACACCGGTGAGCCATGTCCGATTCTTTCACGTCCCCCAAGGGGATGCCGCTTCCGTACGGTCGGCACCATAGCGGCCCTCGAGCGCCGCTCACTGACGGGCGCCTTATCTATTGGGAGAGGTATTGTCAAGAGGGTTCTGCTCACCCCGGTGGGCGATTTTTGTGCATGGGGACAGCCGCCGCCGGAAAGCCGCCATCAGGACAACCACCAGACGAAACGGAGAGCACGCGTGACGCGCAGCGTGTACGTGACCGGTATCGACCGCGGCGACGGCCGGCAGGTCGTCGAGCTGGGGGTCATGGAGCTCCTGACCCGGCAGGTCGACCGGGTCGGCGTCTTCCGACCCCTGGTCCACGACGGGCCGGACCGGCTCTTCGAGCTGCTGCGCTCCCGCTACCGGCTCTCGCAGGACCCCACGACGGTCTACGGCCTGGACTACCAGGAGGCCTCCGCCCTCCAGGCCGAACAGGGCACGGACGAGCTGGTGTCCGCGCTGGTCGACCGGTTCCACCTGGTCGCCCGCGACTACGACGTCGTCCTCGTCCTCGGCACCGACTTCGCCGGCACCCAGCTCCCGGACGAGCTGTCGCTGAACGCGCGGCTCGCCAACGAGTTCGGCGCCTCGGTGCTCCCGGTCGTGGGCGGCCGCAAGCAGACCGCCGAGTCGGTGCTCGCCGAGACGGTCAACGCCTTCCGCGCCTACGACGGGCTGGGCTGCGACGTCCTCGCCATGGTGACCAACCGGGTCGCCCGCGAGGACCGGGACGAGATCGCCGAGCGCCTCGCGAACCGGCTGCCGGTGCCCTGCTGGGTGGTGCCCGACGAGCCCGCGCTGTCGGCGCCGACCGTCTCCCAGATCGCGCACTCCCTCGGCGCCGAGGTGATCCTCGGGGACGACTCGGGTCTCGCCCGCGACGCGCTGGACTTCGTCTTCGGCGGGGCCATGCTGCCCAACCTGCTGGCCGCGCTGACCCCCGGCTGCCTGGTGATCACCCCCGGCGACCGGGCCGACCTGGTGATCGGCACCCTGGCCGCGCACAGCGCCGGCACCCCGCCGATAGCCGGCCTGCTGCTGACCCTGAACGAGGTGCCGGGCGAGGGCATCCTCACCCTCGCCGCCCGGCTCGCCCCGGGCACGCCGGTGCTCTCGGTGACGGGCAACAGCTTCCCCACCGCCGAGCAGCTGTTCTCCCTGGAGGGCAAGCTGAACGCGGCCACCCCGCGCAAGGCGGAGACCGCCCTCGGCCTCTTCGAGCGGTACGTCGACACCGCAGACCTCAGCAAGCGGGTCTCCGCGCCGAGCAGCGACCGCGTCACCCCGATGATGTTCGAGCACAAGCTGCTCGAACAGGCCCGCTCCGACCTGCGCAGGGTCGTCCTGCCCGAGGGCACCGAGGAGCGGGTGCTGCACGCGGCGGAGGTGCTGCTGCGCCGGGGCGTGTGCGAACTGACGCTGCTCGGCAACGTGGAGCAGATCCGCAAGAAGGCCGCCGACCTCGGCATCGACCTCGGCGCCGCCCAGCTGATCGACCCGGCGGTGTCCGAGCTGCGCGACTCCTTCGCCGAGAAGTACGCCGCCCTGCGCGCCCACAAGGGCGTCACGGTGGAGCTGGCGTACGACGTCGTCTCCGACGTCAACTACTTCGGCACGCTGATGGTGCAGGAGGGGCTGGCCGACGGCATGGTGTCGGGGTCCGTGCACTCGACGGCGGCGACCATCCGCCCGGCCTTCGAGATCATCAAGACCAAGCCGGAGGCGTCGATCGTCTCCTCCGTCTTCTTCATGTGCCTGGCCGACAAGGTCCTCGTCTACGGCGACTGCGCGGTGAACCCGGACCCGAACGCCGAGCAGCTCGCCGACATCGCGACGCAGTCGGCGTCCACGGCGGCGCAGTTCGGCGTGGATCCGCGGATCGCGATGCTGTCGTACTCGACCGGCACGTCCGGTTCCGGCGCGGACGTCGACAAGGTGCGCGAGGCGACCGGCCTGGTCCGCTCGCGCCGCCCCGACCTCCGGGTCGAGGGACCGATCCAGTACGACGCCGCCGTCGAGCCGTCGGTCGCCGCGACCAAGCTGCCCGGCTCGGAGGTCGCCGGGCAGGCCAGCGTGCTGATCTTCCCCGACCTGAACACCGGCAACAACACGTACAAGGCCGTGCAGCGCTCGGCCGGCGCCATCGCCGTCGGCCCGGTCCTCCAGGGCCTGCGCAAGCCGGTCAACGACCTGTCCCGGGGCGCGCTCGTCCAGGACATCGTCAACACCGTCGCCATCACGGCGATCCAGGCCCAGCAGTCCCCCAGTGAGAAGGCGTCCGACCTGTGAGTGGCACCCGCGTCCTCGTCCTCAACTCCGGCTCCTCGTCGGTGAAGTACCAGCTGCTCGACATGCGCGACAACAGCCGGCTGGCGGTGGGCCTCGTCGAGCGGATCGGCGAGCAGACCTCCCGGCTCAAGCACACCCACGTGGCCGGCGGTGACACCCGCGAACAGAACGGCCCCATCGCCGACCACGAGGCCGCCCTGAAGGCGGTCGCCGGGGAACTGAGCCGGGACGGTCTGGGCCTGGAGTCCCCGGAGCTGGCCGCGATCGGGCACCGGGTCGTGCACGGGGGCATGTTCTTCACCGAGCCCACCCTCGTCGACGACTCCGTGCTGACGGAGATCGAGCGGCTGATCCCGGTGGCACCGCTGCACAACCCGGCCAACCTCACCGGCATCCGCACCGCGCGGGCGCTCCGCCCCGACCTGCCCCAGGTGGCCGTCTTCGACACGGCGTTCCACACCACGATGCCGGAGTCCGCGGCGCGCTACGCGATCGACCCGAAGATCGCCGACCGGTACCGCATCCGCCGCTACGGCTTCCACGGCACCTCGCACGCGTACGTCTCCCGCGAGACGGCGCGGCTACTGGGCAAGGATCCGTCGGAGGTCAACGTCATCGTGCTGCACCTCGGCAACGGCGCCTCGGCGTCGGCGGTCGAGGGCGGCCGGTGCGTGGACACCTCCATGGGACTGACGCCCTTGGAGGGACTGGTGATGGGTACGCGGTCGGGAGACCTGGACCCTGCGGTCATCTTCCATTTGGAGCGCGTTGGCGGAATGTCCACGGACGAGATCGACACTTTCCTCAACAAGAGGAGCGGTCTGTTCGGCCTGTGCGGCGACAACGACATGCGGGAGATCCGCCGCCGGGTGGACGAGGGCGACGAGCGGGCGCGGCTCGCCTTCGACATCTACATTCACCGGCTGAAGAAGTACATCGGCGCCTATTACGCCGTTCTCGGACGGGTGGACGCGGTCGCCTTCACGGCCGGGGTCGGGGAGAACGCGGCGCCGGTGCGGGAAGCTGCCGTGGCGGGCCTGGAGGGACTGGGCCTGGCCGTCGACGCGGACCTCAACGCGGTGCGCGGCGACGCGGCGCGGCTGATCTCGCCCGCGTCCGCGCGGGTGGCGGTGGCCGTGGTGCCGACCGACGAGGAAATGGAGATCGCGACACAAACCTACGCGCTGGTAATTGGTTCAGGGAATCTCACCTGAGCGGCATCCCGCCCTTTTGTATTTTCCGCCAGACGGAATATTCCGCAGCGAAACAAACCGATAGGATCGCCCCATGCGCCGTTCGAAAATCGTCTGTACTCTCGGCCCCGCGGTCGACTCCCACGAGCAGCTCGTCGCGCTGATCGAAGCCGGCATGAACGTGGCCCGCTTCAACTTCAGCCACGGAACTCACGCCGAGCACCAGGGGCGTTACGACCGTGTGCGGGCCGCCGCCAAGGAGACCGGCAGGGCCATCGGTGTCCTCGCCGACCTGCAGGGCCCCAAGATCCGCCTGGAGACCTTCGCCGAGGGCCCCGTCGAGCTGGTGCGCGGTGACGAGTTCACCATCACCACCGAGGACGTGCCGGGCGACCGGACGATCTGCGGCACGACGTACAAGGGCCTGCCCGGCGACGTGGCCAAGGGCGACCAGGTGCTCATCAACGACGGCAACGTCGAGCTGAAGGTCACCGAGGTCGACGGCCCCCGGGTGCGGACGATCGTCATCGAGGGCGGTGTCATCTCCGACCACAAGGGCATCAACCTGCCCGGCGCCGCGGTGAACGTCCCCGCGCTGTCCGAGAAGGACGTCGAGGACCTCCGCTTCGCGCTGCGCATGGGCTGCGACATGGTCGCGCTGTCCTTCGTCCGGGACGCCAAGGACGTGGCCGACGTCCACCGTGTGATGGACGAGGAGGGCCGCCGGGTCCCCGTCATCGCCAAGGTGGAGAAGCCGCAGGCGGTGGACAACATGGAGGACGTCGTGATGGCGTTCGACGCCGTCATGGTGGCCCGCGGCGACCTGGCCGTCGAGTACCCGCTCGAGAAGGTCCCCATGGTGCAGAAGCGCCTCATCGAGCTGTGCCGGCGCAACGCCAAGCCGGTGATCGTGGCGACCCAGATGATGGAGTCGATGATCACCAACTCCCGGCCGACCCGCGCCGAGGCCTCCGACGTGGCCAACGCGATCCTGGACGGCGCGGACGCGGTCATGCTGTCGGCGGAGTCGTCCGTGGGCGCGTACCCGATCGAGACCGTGAAGACGATGTCGAAGATCGTCACCGCGGCCGAGCAGGAGCTGCTCTCCAAGGGCCTCCAGCCGCTGGTGCCGGGCAAGAAGCCGCGCACGCAGGGCGGTTCGGTGGCCCGTGCCGCCGCCGAGATCGCCGACTTCCTCGGCGGCAAGGGCCTGGTGGCCTTCACCCAGTCCGGCGACACCGCGCGCCGCCTGTCCCGCTACCGCGCGGCCCAGCCGATCCTGGCCTTCACCACCGACGAGTCCACCCGCAACCAGCTGGCGCTCAGCTGGGGCGTGGAGCCGTACGTGGTGCCGTTCGTCAACAGCACGGACGAGATGGTCGAGCTGGTGGACCAGGAGATGGTGAAGCTCAGCCGCTTCAACGACGGCGACATCGTCGTGATCACCGCCGGTTCGCCCCCCGGCGTGCCCGGCACCACCAACATGGTCCGTGTGCACCACCTCGGCGAGTCGCGTCGCGCCTGACGCCGCCCGCGGTGCACGACGAGGGCGCCCCCTGTGGTCAGGGGGCGCCCTCGCTCTTTCGCGGCTCCCGGAACGGGCCTGGGGGTGCGCTCAGGTCGTGTACTGGTGCAGCCCGGGGATGTGCAGGGTCCCGCCGAACTGGCCGGCCTGGACGACCGTCACCTTGGTGAAGTAGATCAGCGGGATGTCCAGCGGCGGCGGGTTCTCCGGATCGAAGGTGATCGGGATCAGCCCGAGCAGGTTGCCCGAGATGCTCTCGGTGTACATCACGGTCTCGCCGTCGCGGATCGTGGACGTCGAGCCCTGGGCCGCCTGCACGTGGTAGGTCTTGCCGGACTGCTCGTCCTTCACCGTCTGGTGCAGGTCGCCGATGTCGGTGCCGTTCGAGATGACGTACTTCAGCACCTTCTTGGTGGTGCCGTTGGCCGTCCTGACCTCCACGACGCCCTTGTACGAGGCGCCCTTGAGCAGCAGCGAGCTGGCGTTCAGGTACCAGGGGTCGTCCGGCAGCGGCACCTTGTTGTCGACGCCGCCCTCCGCGTCCGTGGCGACCGGGCAGTCGTCCACGTCCGTGCCGGCGCTCTCGGAGGCGTCGGGGCTGGGCGAGGCCGTGGCGTCCTCGGCGGCCTCCGTCGCCTCCGCGGCCTCGTCGGCGGCCTCGTCCACCGTCTTCCCGGTGTCCTCGGCCGCCCCGGACGCCGCGTCGGTGGCGTCCTTCGCGGTGTCCGTCGCCGCGTCGGTGGCCTTCTCGACCGTGTCCTCCACGGTGTCGGAGGCGTCCTTCGCGGCGCTCTCACCGGCACCCTCGCCGGCGCTCGCGGACGCCGAGGGGGTGGGCGTGGGGCTCGGACTCTCCTCGGCCTTGCCGCCGGTGAGGATGCCCCCGATGGCGTCGCCGAGGTCCTTCAGCACGCCTCCGCTGTCGCTCTCGGACGGCGAGGGCGACGGGGTCTCCGTCCCGGACGCCGTCTCCTGGCTCTGCGCCCCGGAGGACGCGGAGGGTGCGGGCTCGGCCTTGTCGTCGGAACCTGAATCCGGCGAAGAGGTCGAACCGGCGCCCTGCTCGGCGCCCTTGCCACTGTCCTGGTCCGCGTCACCGGAGGCCGAGGGGTCGGGCTCCGTCGCGTCGCCCTTGTCGTCGGCCTCGTTGTCGTCGGCCTTCTCGTCGTCCGCCCCGTCGGTCGCCGAGGGCGACGGCGTGGGGGACTCCGAGGGGCCCTTCTCGGCGTCCTCGAGGGCCGCCACGCAGTCCTTGTACTCGTCGGCCGTCAGGCTGTTCGACGGCGGCGCCGCGTCGTTGCCGTCGGCGAGGGCCAGCGTCGGCGTGAACCCCATCCCCATGAGGACCGCCGTGGGCATCGCCGCCAGGGCTATCGCCTTCCCGGCCGGCATGTGGAACCTGGTGAACAACGGCTTCTTGGGTGCCGCGTGGCGCGGCCCGGTTCTCGCACGGGACGCCTCCACGTCAGTCCCGCGGGTCACCTCGTCAGCCGGCACTGTGCCTCCCGTTCGCCCCGTTGGCCGGGCTCGTTCCTGACAGATCGTTCGGCTCTTCCACACCGTCCCGCGGCTGCGGCACCGTGGCGTCGGGCACCGGGATGCCGGGGACCACGCCCTCGGGCGCGTCGCCCGTTCCCTTGCCCTCCACCGGCGGCTCGGCCTGCGGCGGCTGACCCGGTACCCACGACACGGCCATCGCTCCGCCGACCAGCGCGAGCAGGAAACCGATGAGGAAACCACCGAGGTTGGACACGGGGATGGACACCAGCGCCAGCAGGATCGCCGCCACGCCCGCGAAGACCCGGACGTGCTTCTGGAACCACAGGCTGACGCCCAGGACGACCAGCAGCACGCCGATGATCAGGGACCCGGCGCCCGCGGTGGTGGCCATCGCCAGCGTCAGGTGTCCGATCTGGAGGTTCGCGTACGGGAAGTAGGCGATGGGGAGTCCGCCGAGGGCGACGAACAGACCGGCCCAGAACGGCCGCGCACCTCTCCAGGCACGGAACTGCAGCCTACGGCGGGTGAACTGGCCGGTGGCGGCAGGAGTCTCGGCGCTCATGGAAAACAGCTCCCTGGTACGGCTTTGCTGTGGTGGAGATGTGGGCCGTGCGCGAAGGCGCGGCCGGAGAGTGGACGGGCGGGGGCGCCATCGGCTCCCCCGCCCGTCAGCGAGTGCTTAGTAGCACTCCTTGACACCCTTGGACAGCGACATCTTCAGACCGCTGAGCTTGAAGGTTCCGGCGGTGGTCGCCCACGCCGTCTGCTTCACGTTCTTCAGCGTGGCCGAGTCGGCCTGCTGCGAGAACCCGTACGGGTTCGCGGTGTCGCCCTTCTTGATGCCGGGACCCTTGGTGGCGTCCTTGGCGGCCACACCGATGTCGATGCCGCGGAAGGTGGCATCGGCCTCGAGCTGCTCGACGTCGATGTACAGGTTCTCGGCCTCGACCGGGGTGCTGCCACCGCCCGCCTTGAGCATCAGGCTGACCGAACCGATCAGCGGGATGTCCGGGGTGACCACGGACTGGCACATGCCCTTGATGGACGCGGACTTGAACGCCGAGACGGCGACGGGGTGAGCCGTCTTCTGTCCGTCGAGCGTGTAACCCGAGTCGATCGCCCCGTACTGGACGAAGCCCGTACCGTCGAGCTGCTCCGCCGTCACCTTGAACGACTGGCCGGAAACGCTGAACGACGCGGCCAGGGCACCCTGCGCCAGCGCCACGCCTATCGCGGCCGTCGCGGCCACGCTGGGCACCATGACGACGGCGAACCGCTTCCATCTGGTCCCGCCACGCACCTGGGACTCCATATTTCCTCCTTCTCGGACGTACATCTCCTGGCCTCGGCCCGCCGCCGGATCGGCGGCTCGGCCTGGCAGGGATGGGAGAAGTGCTACGTCCTCGGGAAGGAGAGCGCCCGCGCTCGGCGGCACGTACAACGCGCCCGAATCACCGGCGATCACCCCCGAGCGACAACCACTGGTCGCGCCTGACACGCATCACGCACAACCCTGCTGGACAGGCTTCACCGGGTGGGTGAAGACCCCCCTGCCCAAGAGCCGGCCCACTGCCGCCGGCTCTGCTCGGTGGGGACCCAGGAACCCCCGCGACCCGATTGGCTTTCGGGGTACGGGAATGGACCGAGCGTCGCCGATCGTGGTGCATTCTCGCCGCCGACACAAGGGGTTCATTACTCGCTAGTAACGGCCGGATAACCGCGGGACGACACACCGGTCCCGGACGGCGACGCTGGGTGTGCCATGAGGGCGGAACAAAACTATTGATCGCTGGACAGAATCCGACAGAACGACGTCTGCGACTTACTGGCAGTAACAGCGGCCGCGATTACCAAGATTTGGTAAAGCGCGGCCGCACTGACGTCTCGTCGGCAGTTCTCCCACTCGGGCATCACCCGGCCGGACGGTCCGCGACCGCCCGGCGAACGGGCCCCGGAGCGCCCTCTAGAACAGGGCGCGGGCGAGTGCCCTGCGCGCCGCGGTCACCCGCGGATCGTCGGCACCGACCACCTCGAACAGCTCCAGCAGCCGCATCCGTACGGCGTCCCGGTCGTCCCCGGCCGTGCGGCGCACCGTGTCGACGAGCCGGCCGAAGGCGTCCTCGACGTGCCCGCCCACCAGGTCCAGGTCGGCGGCGGCGATCTGCGCCTGCGCGTCGTCCGGCTTGTCGGCCGCGTCCTGACGGACCCGCTGCGGGTCGGCGTCCTGCACGCGCTGGAGCAACTCGGCCTGGGAGAGGCCCAGTTTGGCCTCGGTGTTGCCCGGGTCGTCGCTGAGCACGTTCTTGTACGCGCGGACGGCGCCGGCCAGGTCCCCGGCGTCCAGCGCCTGCACCGCGGCCTCCAGTGCCGCGTCGTGCGGTCCGGCCGGACGCTCGGGGGCGGCGGCCCGCTCCGCGCCCGGCTCCGCCTCCGGGTCGACGACGAGGCCGGTCAGGCCGAAGCGCTGCTCGGCGACCTGCACCAGCTGGTCCAGGGTCTGACGGATCTGCGCCTCACCGGCGGCGCCCTGGAAGAGAGGCAGCGCCTGTCCGGCCACGACCGCGAACACGGCCGGGATGCCCTGGACGCCGAACTGCTGCATCAGCATCTGGTTGGCGTCGACGTCGATCTTGGCAAGGAGGAAGCGCCCGTTGTACTCGACGGCGAGCCGCTCCAGGACGGGGCTCAACTGCTTGCAGGGCTCGCACCACTCGGCCCAGAAGTCGATGACGACCGGGACCTCGGTGGAACGCTGCAGGACGTCGCTCTCGAAGCGGGCCTCGTCGACGTCGATGACGAGATCGGCCGGGGAGACGCCCCCCGCTCCACCGTGCCGGGCGGCCTCGGCGCGCGCCTGCTCCGCCTTGGCCTTGGCCTCCTGGGCCGCCTTCACCGCGGCGAGGTCGACGACCCCGCTCATGGACATGTTCCGTGGCTGCATGGGTCTATCCTCCCCTGTCCTGCGCGCGTGTGTGAAAAGCGGTGTGAAAGCCCGCCCTGACGTGTGCCGTCGGCACGGTTGTCCGGCGCCGGGTCCCCACCCTGCGCCCGTGGTCGTCGCTCGGGCACGGGCGTACCCGCGCTTTCGCTACGAGTCGTAGCGTAATGCCATGACGGCCCGTCGGAACACCCCGCCCCGGTGATCTCCCTCACGGCCGGCGGGCCCAAACGCGCCGGTTATGGTCGGGACATGCAGAGCAGCACCCCCGCCGGCCGTGCCGGGCGCCCGCGCAGCGCCGCCGCGGACACCGCGATCCTGGCCGCGACACGGGCGGCCCTGGTGGACCTCGGCTGGTCGAAGCTCACCCTGGGAGACGTGGCGACGCGGGCCGGGGTTGCCAAGACGACCCTGTACCGCCGCTGGGCGGGCAAGAACGAACTCGTCGTGGACGCGGTCGCGGAGCTCTTCGACGAACTCGAACTGCCCGACCTCGGTTGCCTGGCCGCCGACATCGAGGGCGTCGTGCTGCAGTTCGCGGCGATCCTGGCCCGGCCGGAGGCCAAGAGCGGGCTGATGGCGGTGGTGGCCGAGTCCACGCGTGACGACGCGCTGCGCGAACGCATCCGCGCCTCCATCGTCGACCGGCAGAAGCGCCTGGTGCTGGAGGGCAGGGCCCGCGCCCAGGCGCGCGGCGAGCTGCCCGCCGAGACCGACCCGGCCGAGGCCGCCCGCACCGCGGACCTCGTCTTCGACGTGGTGGCGGGTGCGGTGGTGCACCGCACCCTGGTCAGCGCGGAACCGGCGGACGGCGAGTGGGTACGGGGGTTCACCCAGGTACTGCTGTGGGGCCTGACCGCTCAGCCGCCCGACCGGCCCGCCCCCACCTCCTGACCGACCGGGACCCGACCGGCCTTTCGACCTGGACCGGCGGCTAGAAGCCCGCCGGCTCCGTGTACACCCCCCACTCGTCCCGCAGCACCCCGCAGATCTCCCCGAGCGTGGCCTCGGCCCGCACCGCGTCCAGCATCGGCTCGATCATGTTCCCGCCGGACCGCGCCGCGGCGAGCATCGCGTCCAGCGCGGAGCGCACGGCCGCGTCGTCCCGGGCCCCCTTGCGCTCGCCCAGCACCCGCACCTGCTCGCGCTCGACCTCGTGGCTGACCCGCAGGATCTCCAGGTCACCGGTGACGGAGCCGGTGTGGACGTTGACGCCGACGACCTTCTTGTCGTCCTTCTCCAGCGCCTGCTGGTAGCGGAAGGCGGACTCGGCGATCTCGCCGGTGAACCAGCCGTCCTCGATGCCACGCAGGATGCCGGAGGTGATCGGGCCGATGGGGTGCTGCCCGTCCGGGTGGGCGCGCAGCCCGCGCTCCTTGATCTGCTCGAAGATCTTCTCCGCGTCCGCCTCGATCCGGTCCGTGAGCTGCTCGACGAACCAGGAACCGCCCAGCGGGTCGGCGACGTTGGCGACGCCGGTCTCCTCCATCAGCACCTGCTGGGTCCGCAGGGCGATCTCGGCGGCCTGCTCGCTGGGCAGGGCGAGGGTCTCGTCCAGGGCGTTGGTGTGCAGGGAGTTGGTCCCGCCGAGCACGGCTGCCAGCGCCTCCACGGCGGTGCGGACGACGTTGTTGTACGGCTGCTGGGCGGTCAGCGAGACCCCGGCGGTCTGGGTGTGGAACCGCAGCCACTGCGCCTTCTCGCTCTTCGCGCCGTAGACGTCCCGCATCCAGCGCGCCCAGATGCGCCGGGCCGCGCGGAACTTGGCGATCTCCTCGAAGAAGTCGACGTGCGCGTCGAAGAAGAAGGACAGCCCGGGCGCGAAGACGTCGACGTCCAGCCCCCGGCTGAGCCCCAGCTCGACGTACCCGAAACCGTCCGCCAGCGTGTACGCCAGCTCCTGCGCGGCCGTCGCCCCGGCCTCGCGGATGTGGTACCCGGAGACGGAGAGCGGCTTGTAGGCGGGGATGCCGGCCGCGCAGTACTCCATCAGGTCGCCGATGAGGCGCAGGTGCGGCTCGGGCTGGAAGAGCCACTCCTTCTGGGCGATGTACTCCTTGAAGATGTCCGTCTGGAGCGTGCCGTTGAGCACGGAGGCGTCGACGCCCTGCCGCTCGGCGGCGACGAGGTACATGCAGAACACGGGTACGGCGGGCCCACTGATCGTCATGGAGGTCGTCACGTCGCCGAGCGGGATGTCCTTGAACAGCACCTCCATGTCGGCGGCCGAGTCGATGGCGACCCCGCAGTGCCCGACCTCGCCCAGCGAGCGCGGGTCGTCGGAGTCGCGGCCCATCAGCGTCGGCATGTCGAAGGCGACGGAGAGCCCCCCTCCGCCGTTGCGGAGGATCATCTTGTACCGCTCGTTGGTCTGCTCGGCGTTCCCGAACCCGGCGAACTGCCGGATGGTCCACGTCCGCCCTCGGTAGCCGGTGGGATACAGCCCCCGGGTGAAGGGGTACTCCCCCGGCCACCCGATCCGCTCGAACCCCTGGTACCGGTCCCCGTCCCGGGGCCCGTACACCGGCTCCACGGGATCGCCGGAGAGCGTGGTGAAGTCGGCGTCACGCTTGCGCGCGGCGTCGTAGCGAGCCTGCCACCGACGGCGGCCTTCTTCTATGGCGTCAGCGTCCATACTTCGAATTTACTAGGACGTCCAAGTAAATGTCGATGGGGTACCGCCGTACGGGTGTCCGTACGGCGGTGGGGTCAGGCCTTGGCGGGCGCCGGTGCGGGCCGGGCGACCTTGGCGTCCAGCTCCCGGCTGATCTTCCGCTCCACGAAGAAGGCGGCCGTCGGGACGGTCCCCGCGAGCAGCACCCAGAGCTGCTTCTTGACCGGCCACTTCGCCTTGGAGCCCAGGTCGAAGGCGAAGACGAGGTAGATGACGTACAGCCAGCCGTGGGCGATGCTGACGACCCGGGTGAAGTCGGCGGCGCCGTCCATCTCCAGGGCGTACTTGGCGATCATGCCCAGGCACAGGGCGATCAGCAGGACACCGGTGACGTACGCCATGACGCGGTAGCGGGTCAGCACGCTCTTTTTCATGCCCACGAGCGTAACCACCCGTTTCGGGCGATCTTGCGGCGGGCCCGCCGACGGCCTCACTCCTCGTCGAAGTCCCCCGCCGCCACCCGCAGGGGCCTCAGCATCGCGAAGATCTCGCCGCACTCCTCGGCGTCGTACGCGCCGAGACCGAAGTCCATCGCCATGAGGTCGCGGGTGGCCGACTCGACGACCTCGCGGCCCTTGTCGGTGATGCTGGCGAGCGTGCCGCGGCCGTCGTTGGGGTTGGGGCGCTTGTCGACCAGACCCGACCTGACCAGGCGGTCGACGGTGTTCGTCACGGAGGTGGGGTGCACCATGAGCCGTTCGCCGATCTTGGACATCGGCAGCTCGCCCGACTTGGAGAAGGTGAGCAGCACCAGCGCCTCGTAGCGCGCGAACGTCAGGCCGTAGGGCTTGACCACCGCGTCCACCTCGGCCAGCAGGATCTGGTGGGCGCGCATGATCGAGGTGATCGCCGCCATGGAGGGGACGCCGCCCCAGCGCTGCTTCCAGAGTTCGTCGGCGCGGGCGATGGGATCGAAGGAGAGGCTGAGGGGCTTCGGCACGGCATCAGACCTTACCGGCCGGTCACATGCCGGTCAGCCCCGTCTCGCCCCTCGATACCACCGCCCGCCGGCCGCGTCACCCGGCAAGGTGGCGCTCCACCGTCTCGACCTTGGAGGTGAGGCCGTCCGTCACACCGGGGCGGATGTCCGCCTTGAGGACCAGGGACACCCGCGGTGCCCGCGCCTCGACGGCGGCGACGGCGCGCCGGACGACGTCCATGACCTCGTCCCACTCGCCCTCGACGGACGTGAACATCGCGTCGGTGCGGTTCGGCAGCCCGGACTCGCGGACCACCCGGACCGCGTCGGCCACGTATTCCCCGACGTCCTCGCCGACACCCAGGGGCGTCACGGAGAAGGCGACGATCATGCGTTGACGACCCCTTCCTGGCGGGCGCGCGAGGCGATGACCGCGTTCTCGGCCTCCCGCTTGAGCTTGCGCTCGGCGAAGAAGCCGCCGGTCGGCAGCACCGAGAGGACGAAGTAGAGGGCGGCCGTACCGAAGGGCCACTTGGCGCGGTTCCAGGCGTCCGCCCAGAAGAGGACGTACAGCACGAAGAGGATGCCGTGGATCGCCCCCATGACCGGCACCGCGTTGAAGTCCGTGGTCCGCTTCAGGACCGAGCAGACGAGCAGCAGGAGGAACGAGATCGCCTCGGGGCCCGAGACCAGGCGGAGGCGGCGGAGGGCGGTGGCGGTCTTGAGGTCCACGGGTCACCTTCGGTGGGAGAGGGGATGGGGGCGGGATCGATCGCGAGCCGGCGCTTTGTGAACACACTCACAAGCGCCCGTCCATTGTGGCAAACCCGCGGCACGTCCGGGTGAGGGGGTCGGTGTCCCCCCGTGGGGCCTGTCGGCGGACCCATCTGACGGCTACGTTCTCATTTGTGGCGATGTTCCGACTCCAAGGCAGCAAGGTGCTCGCCGTCGACATGACCGGGGACGCCGTGAAGGCGAAGAACGGCTCGATGGTCGCGTACGACGGGGAGATGGCCTTCAAGAAGCTGAGCGGCGGCGGTGAGGGCCTCCGGGGCATGGTGACCCGGCGGCTCACCGGCGAGCAGATTACGGTGATGGAGGTGAGGGGGCAGGGGACCTGCTGGTTCGCGGACCGGGCCTCGGAGATCACCCTGGTGGGACTCCGGGGCGACAAGCTGTACGTCGAGTCCAGCAACTTCCTGGCGGCCGACGCCGGGCTGCGCACGGGCACCAGCTTCACGGGGACCCGCGGCGCCGCGCAGGGCAACGGGCTGTTCACCACGACGGTCGAGGGGAACGGACAGGCGGCGATCATGTCGGACGGTCCGGCGGTGGTGCTGCGGGTGAGCGCGCAGTACCCGCTGACCGTGGACCCCGGGGCGTACGTCGCGCACCAGGGGAACCTGCGGCAGTCCTTCCAGTCGGGTGTGACCTTCCGCACGCTGCTGGGCGAGGGCGGCGGGGAGGCCTTCCAGATCCGCTTCGAGGGCGACGGACTGGTGTACGTGCAGCCGAGCGAGCGGAACACGATCGCGGGGGACGTGTGACATGGCCTTCGAGGAAGTGAACTCCAAGATGGTCCGGGCGACCGTGAGGCCCGGGCAGCGGCTGTTCAGTCAGCGCGGCGCGATGCTCGCGTACCAGGGGGACGTGTCCTTCACCCCGAACCTGACCGGCGGCCGGGGCGGCGTCGTGTCGATGATCGGCCGCCGGGTGGCGAACGAGGACACCCCGCTGATGACCGTCGAGGGCAGCGGCACGGTGTTCTTCGGGCACGGCGGCCACCACGTGCAGGTCGTCCACCTCTCCGGCGACACGCTGTACGTCGAGGCGGACCGGCTCCTCGCCTTCGAGGGCACCCTGGAGCAGGGGACGATGTTCCTGGGCTCGCAGGGCGGGGTCATGGGCATGGTGCGCGGCCAGGTCAGCGGGCAGGGGCTGTTCACGACCACGCTGCGCGGGCACGGCGCGGTGGCGGTCATGGCCCACGGGGGCGTCTTCGAGGTGCCCGTCACCCCGCACCGGTCGGTGCACGTCGACCCGCAGGCGTACGTCGCCCACCACGGCGACGTCCGCAACAGGCTGTCCACGGCGCTGGGCTGGCGGGACATGGTGGGGCGCGGCTCCGGCGAGGCGTTCCAGCTGGAGCTGAGCGGCAGCGGCACGGTGTACGTCCAGGCGTCCGAGGAGAAGCTGTGAGCACCGTCCACCACGACCCGGCGACGCTGCCGGCCGACGACAACGTCAACGCGTACACCTTCTGCGTGGAGCTCACGGGGAGCCGGTGGTTCCTGCAGAAGGGGAAGATGATCGCCTACTACGGGACGATCGATTTCCAGGGGATCGGGCACGGCCGGCTGGACCGTCTGGTGCGCACGTCCTTCCATTCGCCTCTGCACGCGAGCGACTGGGTCGTGGCGGAGGGGACGGGCAAGATGCTGCTCGCCGACCGGGCCTTCGACGTCAATTCGTACGACCTCGAGGACGGCAATCTGACCATTCGCTCGGGCAACTTGCTCGCTTTTCAGCCAAGTCTCGCTCTCAAGCAGTCGATCGTGCCGGGTTTTCTGACCCTGATCGGAACCGGAAAGTTCGTGGCCGCGTCAAACGGTCCGGTGGTGTTCGTCGAACCTCCGATCCGGGTGGACCCGCAGGCCCTGGTCGGCTGGGCCGACTGCCCCTCGCCCTGCCATCACTACGACCACGGGTACATGACCGGCCTGCTGGGCGGTCTACGTGCGATGACGGGCCTGGGCGGCGCCTCCGGGGAGGAGCACCAGTTCGAGTTCACGGGGGCGGGGACGGTGCTGCTGCAGTCGAGCGAGACGCTGATGGCGGAGCAGGCCACGGGGGTCACTCCGCAGCAGGCGGGCGTGCCCGGCGGCGGGGCTCAGGGCGTGCCGGGGGGCCGGTCAGGGGTACCGGGGCTTCCCGGACAGCTGGGAGACCTCCAACGCCGCTTCGGGCTGTGAGCGGTAACCTGCGGAGTGTGACATCGAACGCGTGCGCACCCGTCTCACCGTCACACAGAACCCCTCACTAGTTCGCCTTTCAACTTTTTAGGTAGACTTCATTCATGGAGACCGAGACGGCCACCCGCTGGCTGACCGATACGGAGCAGTGTGCCTGGCGCACCCACCTGGAGGTCAACAGGCTGTTGACGCACCAGCTCGAGAAGGACCTGCAGCCGTTCGGCCTGACAATGAACGACTACGAAATCCTGGTGAACCTCTCCGAGTCCGAGGACGACCGGATGCGGATGAGCGATCTGGCCTCAGCCACCCTCCAGTCCAAGAGCCGCCTCTCCCACCAGATCACCCGCATGGAGAACGCGAACCTGGTCCGGCGGGAGAACTGCGAGTCCGACCGCCGCGGACTCTACGCCGTCCTCACCGAGCACGGCCTGGAGACCATGCGGAAGGTCGCGCCGCACCACGTGGCGTCCGTGCGCAGGCACTTCATCGACCTGCTGGCCCCCGAGGCCCTGACGGAGCTCGACAAGGCGCTCAGGCCCATCGCGGAGCACCTGCGCGGCCAGCGAGGACGTCCCTGACCCCGGACGACCCCCTCGATACGCCCTAGGCGACCGGCAGGCGGAGCTCGAACAGGGCGCCGCCTGCCGGCGCGTCGCGGACCGTGAGCGTGCCGCCGTGCCGCACGGCGACGTCACGGGCGATGGCGAGCCCGAGACCGGCCCCGCCGTCGTCGCGGCTGCGGGCGGCGTCGAGCCGTACGAACCGTTCGAAGATCCGCTCCCGGTCGGCCGGCGGCACGCCCTCTCCGTCGTCGGCCACCGCGGCCACCGCCACGCCGCCGTCCCGGCGCACGGACACCTCCACCGCCGAGCGCGCGTGCCGCTGGGCGTTGTCGAGCAGATTGGCCAGCACCCGCTCCAGCTGTCCCCGCGATCCGGCGACCACCACGGCGTCCTCGGCCCGCACGCCCACCCCGGCCCGGCCCTGCGCCTGCGCCTGCGCACGCGCCAGCGCGGCGAGGTCGACCTGCGCGTCGGCGGGCCGCTCCCCCGCGTCCAGCCTGGCCAGCAGCAACAGGTCGGCGGCGAGCCGCTGCAGCCGTACGGTGTCCTCGACGGCGCCGTCCAGGTCGAGCAGCTCGGGATGGGCGGCGGCCACCTCCAGCTGGGTCCGCAGCGAGGCGATCGGGCTGCGCAGTTCGTGCGAGGCGTCCGCGACGAACCGCCGCTGCCGCTCCACCGAGCTCTCCAGCGCGGCCAGCGTCTCGTTGGTCGTGGAGGCGAGCCGGGCGATCTCGTCGTGGGTGTCCGGCACCGGGACGCGCCGGGCGAGGTCCTGACTGGCGGTGATCGCGGCCATCTCCCGGCGGATGCCCTCCACCGGGCGCAGCGCGCGCCGGGTGACCAGCCAGGTCACCCACGCCACGACCGCGAGCAGCGCCGGGAAGCCGATCAGCATCACGGTCAGCGCGGTGTCGACGGCGCCGTGCTCGGCGGACAGCGGGGCACCGGCGTAGACGGTGAGCCGGCCCTTGTCCCGGGTCTCCACGGGTACGGCGGCGAACCGGTAGTCCTCCGTCTCGCCGTCGATCGTCGCCGAACCGTCGCTGACGGTGGTCCGCTCGCCGATCTCGCCGGGTTCGAGGGAGTCGCCGGAGTCGTCGTCCTCGTCGTCCCGGCCGTCGTCGCCACCGCGCTCCCCCGTGGCGGCCGGCAGCGGCTTCACCGCGGCGACACCGGTGCCGCTGATCCGCTCCAGGTCCTCGCCGGCGGCGACCAGCCTGCCGTCCTCGTCGACGACCTGCACCGGCCGGTCGTCCACGTCCAGCGACAGATCGCGGTACGGCGTGCCGACGGAGAGCTCGGCGGCGACCTCCCGCGCGGAGCGTTCCGCCTGGGTGCCGGCCTCGCCGAGCAGGTTGGAGCGCAGGGACAGCAGCACGGCGGTGCCCGCCGCGACGAGGGCGACGGCCACGACGAGGGTGGCGGCGAGGGTCGCGCGGGCCCGGACGGATCCGAGGAGCCGGCTCATCGCCCGGCCTCCAGCCGGTATCCGGCGCCGCGCACGGTCCGGATGAGCCCGGCGCGCAGCTTGCGCCGCAGCGCGCTGACGTACACCTCGACGATGTTGGGGTCGCCGTCGTAGGCGAAGTCCCAGACGTGCTCCAGGATCTCCGCCTTGGACACCACCTGCCCGGCCCGCACCACGAGCTCCTCCAGGACGGCGAACTCCTTCGCGGTGAGGGCGACTTCATCCTCACCGAGGAACACCCGACGGGCGGCGGTGTCGACCTTCAGGTCCCCGTGGACGTGCACGGGCGAGGACTCGGCGCCCTGGGCCCGACGCCGCAGCAGCGCCTTCACACGGGCGACGAGGACGACGTACGAGAAGGGCTTGGTGAGGTAGTCGTCGGCGCCCGTGTCCAGGCCCTCCGCCTCGTCGTACTCGCCGTCCTTGGCGGTGAGCATGAGGATCGGCACGTCGTGCCCGGCGGCGCGCAGGGCGGCGCAGACCCGGTAGCCGTTGAGGCCGGGCAGCATGATGTCGAGGAGGACGAGGTCGTACGCGCCCTCGGAGGCCCGGTGCAGTCCCTCCAGCCCGTCGTGGACGACGTCCACGGCATAGCCCTCGGCGCTCAGTCCCTTGGCGAGCGACAGGGCCAGCCGCTTCTCGTCCTCCACGATCAAGATTCGGGAGGGGCGGCGCGAAGCGCCTCGGGCAGGGTGGTGGGTGACGGGCGGGCGCATGGCACAAGGGTTCCAGAACGAAGCTGAAGATCCCTTCAGGCGGCTTCAGGCTGCCCTCAGCGTCGGCCGGTGACAGTGGGGACTTCGAACGGAGCGACAGTCAACGACTCGGGAGGAACCGCATGAAGCGCAACATCGTGATCGCCGCCGTCACCGCCGCCGCACTCGTCGGAGGCGGCACGGCGACGGCCCTGGCGACCACAGGGGACGACGACTCGGCCCACCGGGGCGATGACGGCGCCCGGGTGACCTCGGTGAAGGTCCCGGCCGGCGACGCCCTCGCCTCCGCGCTGCGGGAGGCGCCGGGCACCGCCGTCTCCGCCGAACTCGACGACGAGGACGGCGACGACGAAGGTGAGCGCGCCGCGTGGGAGGTGGACGTCCTCGCCGGGGACGGCACCTGGCACAGCGTCCGGATCGACCCGTCGTCCGGCAAGGTCCTCGGTTCGCAGACGGAGGATGAGGACGACACCGACGACACCGACGACACCGCCGAGGTGCGGGCCGCGCTGAAGGGCACCTCCGTGGACGCCGCCGAGGCCGCCCGTGCCGCGGCCGGCCACGGCACCGTGACCTCGGTGGAGCTGGACGACGACGGCGACCACGGCGACGGCAGGGCCGCCTGGGAGGTCGAGACCCGCACCTCGGGCAAGGCCGAGCAGGACTGGCGGGTGGATGGGAAGACCGGCAAGGTCACGGCCGATCGCCCGGACGACTCGGGCTCGGACGACTCGGAGGGCTCGGACTCCGGCTCGGACGACTCCGGCTCGGACGACGACTGAGCAGCCCCGCCCACCCGGCCGACCGGCCGTGGCGGCCCGGCACCAGGGCCACCGCCCCGGCGACGGCGCCGGCCACCGCGAAGCACACCGGCAGCGGCAGCCGTTCCACCAGCAGGCCCACCGCCGCGGCACCGCCGGACATCCCGGCGTTCACGGCGGTGTTGACCCAGGCGCCCGCCCGGTTCCGGAAGCCGGGCGGCACGCTCTCGTCGGCGATCAGGTACGCCGTCGTCAGCGCCGGCGCCACGAACAGCCCCGCGCAGACGACGGCCGCGACCAGGGTGCCGACGCCGGGGGCGAGGCCGGCGGCGGCCAGGCAGAGGCCGAGGCCGGCCGCGAGGAACGGGAGCCGGGCGCGGGCGGCCGACTTCCAGGTGACGGCGCCGTTGAGCAGACCGCCGACCGCGCTGCCCACCGACAGGGCCGCGAGCACCCAGGCGACGGTGCCGCCCCCGAGGCCGCGCTGCCCGGCGAAGGCGACGACCAGCAGGTCCACGGCGCTCACCGCGACCCCGACGCCCGCGGTGACCACGACGGGTTGCAGCAGGGCGCGGCCGTGCCCTGCTGCAACCCGGGCGGCGTCCTCCTTCGTGCCGCCCGCCGTCCGCAGCGCGCCGGCCGCCGGTGACGTGGCGAAGGCGAGGGTGCCCGCCGCCACCAGCAGCGCGCTGAGCAGCACACCGGCGGCCGGCGGGGCGACGCCGACCACCACGCCGACCAGGAGCGGGCCCGAGACGAAGAGCAGTTCCTCGGCGACGCCGTCCAGACTGTAGGCGCGCTGGAGCATCCGCCGGTCGGGCAGCAACCCGGCCCACACCGCGCGCATCGTGGGACCGAGCGGGGGCGTGCAGGCTCCCGTGAGGGCGGCGGTCACCACGAGGACGGCCGAGGGCGTGCCGGGACGGCCGCAGGCCGCCGCCAGAAGGCAGAGCAGGGCGGCGTACAGCAGCGCCATGGGGAGCAGGGCCCGGCGCGGGCCGTGCCGGTCGACCAGGCCGGCCCGGTAGGGGGACAGGAAGACGCTCGTGGCGCCGAACAGCGCCATGACCGTGCCGGCGACGGCGTACGACCCGGTGGCCCGGGTCACGGAGAGCATCAGGGCGAGACCGACCGTGCCGTACGACAGCCGCCCGACGAGGGCGGCCGCGAACGTGCGGCGGGCATGGGGGACGCGGAGGACGGCGGCGTACGAGGGCCGCGGAGTGGGCGTGGACACGCGAAGGTTCCTCGGGAGGGAGGCGACAAGGGGACGCCGAAGCCCGCGACGGCCGGATGCGGCGGTCGCGTGCGGGGCGGGCCCTAGGCCAAGAGGAGGAACACGCGCGTCAAGTTAGCAGCGGGCTGCGCGGACCGGCCAGACCTTTTCCGGTCCGCGTCAGCCGTGGGTCAGCCCTGCGTCAGCCCCGTCACCAGCTCGTCCGCGGCGCGGTACGGGTCCAGTTCGCCCGACACGATCCGGTCGGCCAGCGCACCGAGGCGCCGGTCGCCGTGCAGGTCGCCGATGCGCTCGCGCAGGGTGGTGACGGCGATCGTCTCGACCTCGCGGGCGGCGCGGGCCCGGCGGCGCTCGGCCAGCACGTCCCGCTCCTCCATCCAGGCGCGGTGCTTCTCCAGCGCCTCGACGACCTCGTCGACGCCCTCGCCGCGCGCGGCGACCGTCTTGACGATGGGCGGGCGCCAGTCCCCGGCGGCGCGGGCCTCGCCGAGGCCCAGCATGTGGTTGAGCTCGCGGGCGGTGGCGTCCGCGCCGTCGCGGTCGGCCTTGTTGACGACGTAGACGTCGCCGATCTCCAGGATTCCGGCCTTGGCGGCCTGAATGCCGTCGCCCATGCCGGGGGCGAGGAGGACGACGGAGGTGTCGGCCTGCGAGGCGATCTCGACCTCGGACTGGCCGACGCCGACGGTCTCGACGAGGATCACGTCGCAGCCCGCCGCGTCCAGCACGCGGATGGCCTGCGGCGCGGCCCAGGCGAGGCCGCCGAGGTGGCCGCGGGTGGCCATGGAACGGATGTAGACGCCGGGGTCGGAGGCGTGCTCCGACATCCGGACCCGGTCGCCGAGCAGGGCGCCGCCGGAGAACGGCGAGGACGGGTCGACGGCCAGGACGCCGACCCGCTTGCCCTGCTTGCGGTACGCCGTGACCAGCGCCGAGGTGGACGTCGACTTGCCGACGCCCGGCGAGCCCGTCAGGCCCACCACGTACGCGCCCCCGGTGAGCGGCGCGAGGGCCGCCATGACCTCCCTGAGCTGCGGGGACGCCCCCTCCACCAGGGAGATCAGCCGGGCCACGGCCCGCGGCCGGCCTTCCCTGGCCTGGGCGACCAGTGAGGAGACGTCCTGCATCACAGCTCCGTTCCGATTAGCGCGTACGTGAGGAGAAGGGGGGTCAGGCCTTGGGCACCCGGACGATCAGCGCGTCGCCCTGGCCGCCGCCGCCGCACAGCGCCGCCGCGCCGACGCCGCCGCCGCGCCGCTTCAGCTCCAGCGCCAGGTGCAGGACGAGCCGGGCGCCGGACATGCCGATCGGGTGGCCCAGGGCGATGGCGCCGCCGTTGACGTTCACCTTTTCGGTGGATACGCCGAGGTCCTTCATCGACTGCACGGCGACGGCCGCGAACGCCTCGTTGATCTCGATCAGGTCGAGGTCGCCGACCTCCAGGCCCTCCTTCTTCAGGGCGTGCTGGATGGCGTTGGACGGCTGCGACTGCAATGAGTTGTCGGGGCCGGCCACATTGCCGTGGGCGCCGATCTCGGCGATCCACTCCAGGCCGAGCTCCTGCGCCTTGGCCTTGCTCATGACGACCACGGCGGCGGCGCCGTCGGAGATCTGCGAGGAGGAGCCGGCGGTGATGGTGCCGTCCTTCGAGAAGGCCGGGCGGAGCTTGCCGAGGGACTCGGCGGTGGTGTCGCCGCGGATGCCCTCGTCCTTGCTGAACAGCACCGGGTCGCCCTTGCGCTGCGGGATCTCGACCGGGGTGATCTCGGCCTCGAAGATGCCGTTCTTCTGGGCGGCGGCGGCGCGCTGGTGGGACAGGGCGGCGATCTCGTCCTGCTCCGGACGGGCGATGCCGAGGCGGGTGTTGTGCTTCTCCGTCGACTCGCCCATGGCGATGTTCTCGAAGGCGTCGGTCAGACCGTCGTGCGCCATGGCGTCGAGCATCTGCACCGCGCCGTACTTGTAGCCGTCGCGGGACTTGGGCAGCAGGTGCGGGGCGTTGGTCATGGACTCCTGGCCGCCGGCCACGACCACGTCGAATTCGCCGGCGCGAATCAGCTGGTCGGCGAGCGCGATGGCGTCGAGGCCGGAGAGGCACACCTTGTTGACGGTGAGCGCCGGGACGTTCATGGGGATGCCGGCCTTGACGGCGGCCTGGCGGGCCGGGATCTGGCCGGCGCCGGCCTGGAGCACCTGCCCCATGATCACGTACTGGACCTGGTCGCCGCCGATCCCCGCACGGTCGAGGGCGGCCTTGATCGCGAAGCCGCCGAGGTCGGCCCCGGAGAAGGACTTCAGCGAGCCGAGCAGCCGCCCCATCGGGGTGCGGGCACCCGCGACGATGACGGAGGTCGTGCCGTTCGTTGCAGAAGACATGAGCTGCGATCCCCTTTTCCGGCCCGCACAGGCCGAGGAGTGAACGAGGGTTTACTCGAATGTACTGAGCGGTATCCCGCCCGTCACTGTGCTGTCGGTGTGATCGCCCGCACGTTGCGCAACCACCTCCGCCGCGCTGCACTGATTCCATGCTGACGCGAATCGACCACATCGGAATCGCCTGCCACGACCTCGACGCGACCGTCGACTTCTACCGTGCCACCTACGGCTTCGAGGTGTTCCACACCGAGGTCAACGAGGAACAGGGCGTGCGCGAGGCCATGCTCAAGATCAACGATACGTCGGACGGCGGTGCCTCGTACCTCCAGCTGCTGGAGCCGACCCGGGAGGACTCCGCGGTCGGCAAGTGGCTGGCGAAGAACGGGGAGGGCGTCCACCACATCGCCTTCGGCACGGCGGACGTCGACGCGGACGCCGCGGACATCCGCGAGAAGGGCGTACGCGTGCTGTACGACGAGCCCCGGCGCGGTTCCATGGGGTCGCGGATCACCTTCCTGCACCCCAAGGACTGCCATGGCGTCCTGACAGAACTGGTCACTTCGGCGGCCGTTGAGTCACCTGAGCACTGACCCTCGTACATAAGGGCCGGTAGGGTTGGGTGCGGTCGCCGCTCAGTCCAGGGTGACCCGGTCCTGTCGTCGTCGGCGCCGGGACCGCCGGGGTCCGTGTTTCGGGGGGCGAGCGACGGGGCAGCAGCCCGTGCTCCGCCGTTGATCTGACACCATTCCCCCGGGGGCCCCGTTCGGTGGACGGACGGAGCCCGTTCTAAGGGATTTGCGACCAGGGGACGGATGGGACCGCGCAGTGCGGGGCTACGAGAGCCAGGAGCGAGAGCCGGCGGCTGACGTCGACCACCTCTCTCGGTTCGAGGCCGAGATGAAGCGGCTGAAGACCGAGCGGGAAAAGGCGATCCAGCACGCCGAGGACCTCGGCTACCAGGTCGAGGTGCTGCGCGCCAAGCTGCACGAGGCGCGGCGCACCATCATGTCCCGGCCCGCCTTCGACGGCGGCGACATCGGGTACCAGGCCGAGCAGTTGCTGCGCAACGCGCAGGTGCAGGCGGACCAGCTGCGCGCGGACGCCGAGCGGGAGCTGAGCCAGGCCCGCGCGCAGACCCAGCGCATCCTCCAGGAGCACGCCGAGCAGGCCGCCCGGCTCCAGGCCGAGCTGCACCAGGAGGCGGTGACCCGGCGCCAGCAGCTCGACCAGGAGCTGGCCGAGCGCCGGCAGACCGTCGAGTCGCACGTCAACGAGAACGTGGCCTGGGCGGAGCAGCTGCGCGCCCGCACGGAGCAGCAGGCCCGCCGGCTGCTCGACGAGTCCCGCGCCGAGGCCGAGCAGGCCCTGGCCGCGGCCCGCGCGGAGGCCGAACGGCTGACCTCCGAGGCCCGCCAGCGGCTGCGCAACGACGCCGAGACGGCGCGCGCCGAGGCCGAGCAGCTCCTGCGCCGCGCCCGCGCGGACGCCGAACGGCTGCTGAACGCCGCCTCCACGCAGGCGCAGGAGGCCACCGACCACGCCGAGCAGCTGCGCAGCTCCACGGCGAGCGAGTCGGAGTCCGCGCGCCGGCAGGCCCAGGAGCTGAGCCGGACCGCCGAGCAGCGCATGAGCGAGGCCGAGGAGGCGCTGCGCAAGGCGCAGACCGAGGCCGAGAAACTGGTCGCCGAGGCCAAGGAGTCCGCGGCCAAGACCCTCGCGAGCGCCGAGTCGGCCAACGAGCAGCGCACGCGAACGGCCAAGGAGCAGGTCGCCCGGCTGGTCAGCGAGGCCACCAAGGACGCCGAGACCACCAAGGCCGAGGCCGAGCAGCTGGTCGCGGACGCCCGCGCCGAGGCCGAGAAGATCGTCGCCGAGGCCGCCGAGAAGGCCCGTACGGTCACCGCCGAGGAGTCGGCCACCCAGCTGTCCAAGGCCGCCAAGACCGCCGAGGACGTCCTGAACAAGGCGTCCGAGGAGGCCAAGCGGACCACGAAGGCCGCCGTCGAGGAGGCCGAGCGGATCCGCACCGAGGCCGAGGCGGAGGCCGACCGGCTGCGGGCCGAGGCGCACGACATCGCCGAGGAGCTCAAGGGCGCGGCGAAGGACGACACCAAGGAGTACCGCGCCAAGACGGTCGAGCTCCAGGAGGAGGCGCGCCGGCTGCGCGGCGAGGCCGAGCAGCTGCGCGCCGACGCGGTCGCCGAGGGCGAGAAGATCCGCGCCGAGGCCCGCAAGGAGGCCGTGGCGCAGATCGAGGAGGCGGCGAAGACCGCCGAGGAGCTGCTCGCCAAGGCCAAGGCGGACGCCGACGAGCTGCGGCAGACGGCCACCGCGGACAGCGAGAAGGTCCGCACCGAGGCGATCGAGCGGGCGACGACCCTGCGCCGCCAGGCCGAGGAGACGCTGGAGCGCACCCGCGCCGAGGCCGAGCGGCACCGCGCGGAGGCCGCCGAGCGCGCCGAGGAGCTCCAGGCGGACGCCGAGCGTGCCGCCCGCGAGCTGCGCGAGGAGACCGAGCGGGCCGTGGAGGCCCGGCAGGCGGAGGCCGCCGAGGAGCTGACGCGGCTGCACGGCGAGGCGGAGGAGCGCCGGAGCGCCGCCGAGCAGGCGCTGACCGAGGCCCGTGAGGAGGGCGCGCGGATCCGCCGCGAGGCCGCCGAGGAGAGCGAGCGGCTGCGCACGGAGGCCGCGGAGCGGATCCGCGCGCTCCAGCAGCAGGCCGAGACGGAGGCCGAGCGGCTGCGCACCGAGGCGGCCGCCGACGCCTCCGCGTTCCGCGCGGAGGGCGAGGCCGTCGCCGTACGGCTGCGGTCGGAGGCCGCGAGCGAGGCGGAGCGGCTGAAGTCGGAGGCGCAGGAGAGCGCGGACCGGGTGCGGGCGGAGGCGCAGGCCGCCGCCGAGCGCATCGCCGCCGAGGCGTCCGAGACGCTGGCCGCCGCCCAGGAGGAGGCCGTCCGGCGCCGCCGCGAGGCCGAGGAGCTGCTGGGTGCCGCCCGGCAGGAGGCGGACCAGGAGCGCGAGCGGGCCCGCGAGCAGAGCGAGGAACTGCTGGCCTCGGCGCGCAACCGCGTGGAGGAGGCGCAGGCCGAGGCGACCCGGCTGGTCGAGGAGGCCGACCGGCGCGCGACCGAGATGGTGTCGGCCGCCGAGCAGCACGCCCAGCAGGTACGGGAGTCGGTCGCCGGGCTGCACGAGCAGGCCCAGGAGGAGATCACCGGGCTGCGCAGCGCCGCCGAGCACGCGGCGGAGCGCACCCGGCGCGAGGCCGAGGAGGAGGCGGACCGGGTCCGCGCCGACGCCTACGCGGAGCGGGAGCGGGCCAGCGAGGACGCCGGCCGGCTGCGCCGCGAGGCGCAGGAGGAGTCGGAGGCCGCCAAGGCGCTGGCCGAGCGCACGATGTCCGACGCGATCGCGGAGGCCGACCGGATCCGCGCGGACGTGTCCGAGCACGCCCAGCGGGTGCGCACGGAGGCGTCGGACACGATCGCCGAGGCGGAGCAGAGCGCGGCGCGCACCCGGGCGGACGCCCGCGAGGACGCCAACCGCATCCGTTCCGACGCGGCGACGCAGGCGGACACCCTGATCACGGAGGCTCGGTCCGAGGCCGAGCGGCTCACCACGGAGACGGCCGCCGAGACCGACCGGATCCGCACGGAGACGGTCGCGGAGGCGGAGCGGGTCCGCACCGAGGCGGCGGCCGAGGCCGAGCGGCTGCGCTCGGAGGCGGCCGGTGAGGCGGAGCGGCTGCGCACGGAGTCGGTCGCCGAGGCCGACCGGGTCCGGGCCGAGGCGAGCGCCCAGGCGGAACGGCTGCTGTCGGAGGCCGGCGGGGAGGCGGAGCGGCTGCGGGCCGAGGCCGCCGAGGCGGTCGGCTCCGCGCAGCAGCACGCCGAGCGGATCCGCACCGAGGCGGAGCGGCTCAAGGCCGAGGCGGCGGCGGAGGCCGAACGGGTCACGACGGCCGCCCGCGAGGAGTCCGAGCGCACCCTGGACGAGGCCCGCAAGGACGCCAACAAGCGGCGTTCGGAGGCGGCCGAGCAGGTCGACACGCTCATCACGGAGACCACGGCCGAGGCCGACAAGCTGCTCACCGAGGCCCAGCAGCAGGCCCAGAAGACCACCGCGGACGCCGAGTCGCAGGCCGACACGATGGTCGGCGCGGCCCGTACGGAGGC
The DNA here is from genome assembly GCF_014648815.1 of Streptomyces flaveolus. GTDB lineage: Bacteria > Actinomycetota > Actinomycetes > Streptomycetales > Streptomycetaceae > Streptomyces > Streptomyces flaveolus. The sequence continues at coordinate 48,235 of NZ_BMRV01000002.1, forward strand.
CGACCGGATCGTCGCCGAGGCGACGGTCGAGGGCAACACCCGGGTGGAGAAGGCCCGTGCGGACGCGGACGAGCTGCTCGTCGGTGCCCGGCGGGACGCGACGGCCATAAGGGAGCGGGCGGAGGAGCTGCGCGAGCGCCTCACCTCCGAGATCGAGGAGCTGCACGAGCGGGCCCGCCGCGAGGCCGCCGAGACGATGAAGTCGGCCGGCGACCGGTGCGACGCGCTCATCAAGGCCGCCGAGGAGCAGCTCGCCAAGGCGGAGGCGAAGGCCAAGGAGCTGGTGTCGGAGGCCAACTCCGAGGCCGGCAAGGTGCGCATCGCCGCCGTCAAGAAGGCCGAGGGGCTGCTGAAGGAGGCCGAGCAGAAGAAGGCCTCGCTGGTCCGGGAGGCCGAGGAGCTCAAGGCCGAGGCGGTCCGGGAGGCCCGGCGCACGGTCGAGGAGGGCAAGCGCGAGCTGGAGATCCTGGTGCGGCGCCGCGAGGACATCAACGCGGAGATCTCGCGGGTGCAGGACGTGCTGGAGGCGCTGGAGTCCTTCGAGGCCCCGGCGGGCGGCAAGGACAGCGGAGTGAAGGCCGGTGCGACGGTCGGCGCCCCCCGTTCGGGTGGCAAGTCGTCAGACGGCTAGCGTGCGGGGTGGTTTCCGTGTCTCCTGGAAGGCTCTGCCTCACCCTCCGTCTTGACCTTTGACCTGAACTTTGGCAAGCCGTCCGTGTGTTAGCCACTCAAAAGAGGTGTCATTCTCCAGATCAAACACGCATCCGCTCGATGACACACCGCATTGGCGCCTAGGATTCCCTCTATCACCTCACCCGGTCTCTTTCGACAGGAACCCCATGAGCGACACTTCCCCCTACGGCTTCGAGCACGTGCGGCGTGGGTACGACCGCGCTCAGGTGGACGAGTACATCTCCAAGATCATTTCTGATCGCGACAGCGCTTTCTCCCGCATCACCGCTCTGGAAAAGCGCATCGAGGAGCTCCACCTCGAGACCCAGAACGCCCAGGCCCAGGTCAACGACGCCGAGCCGTCGTACGCCGGACTCGGTGCGCGGGTCGAGAAGATCCTGCGCCTCGCCGAGGAGGAGGCGAAGGACCTGCGGGAGGAGGCCCGGCGCGCGGCCGAGCAGCACCGCGAGCTCGCCGAGTCGGCGGCCCAGCAGGTGCGCAACGACGCCGAGTCGTACGCCGCGGAGCGCAAGGCCAAGGCCGAGGACGAGGGCGTCCGGATCGTCGAGAAGGCCAAGAGCGACGCGTCGCAGCTGCGTTCCGAGGCGCAGAAGGACGCGCAGTCCAAGCGCGAGGAGGCGGACGCCCTCTTCGAGGAGACCCGCGCCAAGGCCGCGCAGGCCGCCGCCGACTTCGAGACGAACCTGGCCAAGCGCCGCGAGCAGTCCGAGCGCGACCTGGCCTCCCGTCAGGCCAAGGCCGAGAAGCGCCTCGCGGAGATCGAGCACCGCGCGGAGCAGCTGCGCCTGGAGGCGGAGAAGCTGCGCACGGACGCCGAGCGCCGCGCCCGCCAGACCGTCGAGACGGCGCAGCGTCAGGCCGAGGACATCGTGGCCGACGCCAACGCCAAGGCCGACCGCATCCGTTCCGAGTCGGAGCGCGAGCTCGCCGCCCTCACCAACCGCCGCGACTCCATCAACGCGCAGCTGACCAACGTGCGCGAGATGCTGGCGACCCTCACGGGCGCCGCGGTGGCCGCCGCCGGCACGCCGGCCGAGGACGAGCCGGTCTCCCGCGGGGTGCCGGCCCAGCAGTCCCGCTGACGCCGGGACACGGTCCGGCCGGACAAGAGCAGAACACGGTCGAAGCCTTCTGCCACTGGGGTGGCAGGGGGCTTCGTCCCGTTCTAGCGTGGGCCGCATGATCGAGCTCGAGGGGCTGACCAAGCGGTACGGCGAGAAGGTGGCGGTCAACAACCTCACGTTCACCGTCAGACCCGGCATCATCACCGGCTTCCTCGGGCCGAACGGTGCGGGCAAGTCGACCACCATGCGGATGGTGCTGGGCCTGGACCGGCCCACCGCCGGCGACGTCCGCATCGACGGCCGCCGCTACGACCAGTTGAAGGACCCGCTCACCTACATCGGCGCCCTGCTGGACGCCAAGGCGATGCACGGCGGACGCAGCGCCTACAACCATCTGCTGTGCCTGGCGCAGGCCAACGGGATCCCGCCCCGAAGGGTCCACGAGGTGCTGGACACCGTCGGTCTGACGGCGGTCGCGAAGAAGAAGGCCAAGGGTTTCTCGCTCGGCATGGGCCAGCGGCTCGGCATCGCCGGCGCGCTGCTCGGCGACCCCCGGATCCTGATGTTCGACGAGCCGGTCAACGGCCTGGACCCCGAGGGCATCCACTGGATCCGCAATCTGATGAAGACGCTGGCCGCCCAGGGCCGTACGGTCTTCGTCTCCTCCCATCTGATGAGCGAGATGGCGCTGACCGCCGACCATCTGGTCGTCATCGGCCAGGGCAGGCTGCTGGCGGACACCTCGATGGCCGAGTTCATCGAGGAGAACTCGCGCAGCTACGTCCGGATCCGCACCCCGCAGCGGGAGCGGCTGCTCGACGTGCTGCACGGCGCGGGGATCACGGTCGTCGAGAGCGGCGCCGAGGTCCTGGAGGTGGACGGCGACAAGTCGGAGGCGATCGGCGAACTGGCGGCGCGGAACCAGATCGTGCTGCACGAGCTGAGCCCGCAGCGGGCCTCGCTGGAGGAGGCGTTCATGCAGCTGACGGCGGAGTCGGTGGAGTACCACGCGCACGACGGGCAGCCGCTCGGGGCGGCGCCCGGAGCAGGGGCGGAGCCGGGCGGACAGCGGGGCGGACAGCAGCGGGCACAGCAGTGGGGCAGCGACTGGAGGCAGCGATGAGCACGGCCGCGACACAGGTCGTCCGGTCCGAGTGGACCAAGATCCGGTCGGTGGCTTCCACGGTGTGGACGCTGTCCCTGGCCGTGGTCGTCACCGTCGCCCTCGGCATGCTGATCTCGGCCCTGTCGAAGAACGAGTTCGGCGACATGAGCGAGCGGGACCGGCTCTCCTTCGACCCGACCTTCATCAGCTTCGCCGGGATGAGTCTCGGTCAGCTCGCGATGATCGTCTTCGGGGTGCTGGTGGTGGCGAACGAGTACAGCTCCGGCATGATCCGCACCTCGCTGGCGGCCGTGCCGCAGCGCGGCACCTTCCTGTTCAGCAAGATCGCCGTGGCCACCGGTCTCGCCTTCGTCGTCGCCATGATCACCAGCTTCGTCGCCTTCTTCCTCGGGCAGGCGATGCTCGGCGACCTCAAGGCGTCGATCGGCGATCCGGGCGTGCTGCGGGCGGTCATCGGCGGCGGCCTCTACATGACCCTCATCGCGATGTTCTCGATGGGTGTCGCCGCGATGCTGCGCTCACCGATGCTGTCGCTCGGCATCCTGATGCCGTTCTTCTTCCTGATCTCCAACATCCTGGGCAACGTCGACGTGACCAAGAAGGTCGGCCAGTTCCTGCCGGACCAGGCCGGCAGCAAGATCATGCAGGTGGTGACACCGCTCGACGACGACACCCCGTACGGCCCGTGGGGCGGCCTCGGGATCATGGCGCTGTGGGTGGTGGCGGCGCTCGTCGGCGGCTACCTCGTGCTGAAGCGGCGGGACGCCTAGGAAGGGCGGCCGGTTTTTTTACCTGGACTTGAGGGGAACCGTCAGCGCCTCGATATCCTCCTAACCCTTACGGGGGCGTGTGCCCCGCTGTCCTGAACCTTTCGATGGGTGCGGAGCATGATCGAGGCAGTCGGCCTGACCAAGCGCTACGGCGACAAGACCGCTGTGTACAACCTGTCCTTCCAGGTGCGGCCCGGTGCCGTCACCGGCTTCCTCGGACCCAACGGCTCCGGCAAGTCGACGACGATGCGCATGATCCTCGGCCTGGACAACCCGACCGCGGGACACGTGACGATCGGCGGCCACCCGTACCGCAGGCTCCCCAACGCCCCCCGCCAGGTCGGCGCGCTGCTCGACGCCAAGGCCGTGCACGGCGGCCGGTCCGCCCGCAACCACCTGCTGAGCCTGGCCCAGCTGTCGGGCATCCCCGCCCGGCGCGTGGACGAGGTGCTCGGCGTGGTCGGCCTCCAGGACGTGGCCAAGCGGCGCTCCAAGGGCTTCTCCCTCGGCATGGGCCAGCGGCTCGGCATCGCCGCCGCGCTGCTCGGCGACCCCCAGGTGCTCCTCTTCGACGAGCCGGTCAACGGCCTGGACCCCGAGGGCATCCTCTGGGTGCGGAACCTGATGAAGGCGCTCGCGGCCGAGGGCCGTACGGTCTTCGTCTCCTCGCACCTGATGAGCGAGATGGCGTTGACCGCCGACCACCTGATCGTCATCGGGCGCGGCCAGCTGCTCGCCGACATGAGCGTGACGGCCTTCATCTCGGCGAACTCCGCCGACTTCGCGCGGGTGCGCACGCCGGACACCGATCCGCAGCTGCGCGAGAAGCTGACGTCCGCACTGACCGAGGCGGGCGGGCACGTGCTCCCCGAGCAGGACGGGGCGCTGCGGGTGACCGGCCTGGCGCTGCCCCGGATCAGCGACATCGCGCACGAGTCCGACGTACGGCTGTGGGAGCTGTCGCCGCACCAGGCCTCGCTGGAGGAGGCGTACATGCGGATGACACAGGGCGCCGTCGACTACCGGTCGACCATCGACCAGAAGGCCGGGCTCCAGCAGCCGCTGCCGCCCGGCGCGCAGCCGGCGATGCCGGTGCCCGGGCAGGGCCAGCCCGGCTGGTACGCCCCGCCGCCGCCCCACCCGGGCGGTCAGCCCGCGCCCGCGCCGCAGGGCCCGCCCGGCCAGGCCCCCGCGGGCCCGTACGGCGGCCCGGCCGCACCCGCCGCGCCCGCGGCCGGCACGCCGTCGGACAACCCGTACGCGCAGCCGTCCCCGGCGGCCCCCGCGACTCCTCCGGACGCCCCCTCGCCCGCTCCCGCCGCCCCGGCTCCCGCCCCCGCGCCCGTCACCGACCCGATCCAGTCCGAGGACGCCCGATGAGCACGCCCCAGTCCCCGATGCCGCAGGCCGCACCCGAGTGGCAGGCGGCGCCCGGTTCGCCGTACCCCACCTACACCTCTCCGATCCCGGTGGTGCGCACGCATCTCGGGCACGCGCTGGCCTCCGAGTGGACCAAGATCAGGTCGGTGCGCTCGACGATGTGGACGCTGGGCGTGTTCGTCCTGCTGGTCCTCGGCATCGGCACGCTGACCGGAGTGGTGGTGGCGAACTCCACCACGGACGCGTCCGGCGAGAGCGCGCTCAGCCTCGGCTTCTTCGGTCTGCTGCTCGGCAGCATGTGCGTCATCACGCTCGGCGTGCTGACCACCGCCTCGGAGTACGGGACCGGCATGATCCGCACGACGATGACCGCCTGCCCCAGCCGCGGCCGGGTGCTCGCCGCGAAGGCGATCGTCTTCTTCCTGGTCGCGTTCGTGGTGACGCTGGTGTCCGCGACGCTGGTCGCCCTGCTGCACGTGGCCCTGCTGGAGGACCACGGCGCGGTGTCGCCCTCCGGCGAGGAGTGGCTGAAGGGCACCGTGGGCGTCTCGTTCTACGTCGCGCTGCTCGGGCTGGTCTCGCTCGCCGTCGGCTCCGTCGTCCGGCACTCGGCGGGGGCCATCACCCTCATGATCGGGGCCGTGCTCGCGCCGCTGGTGATCGCGCTGTTCATGTTCTCGCGGTCCCTGGAGGACGTGCGCACCGCCCTGTTCGAGTACTCGATCCCGAACCAGATGAGCATCTTCTACACCAACTCGCTCACGGAGTCCGGCCCGTCCGGCTGGGACCCGCTGTGGATCATGCTCGTGGTGACGGCCGCCGTGTTCGCCGGTGCCTTCGCCCTGCTCCAGAAGCGGGACGTCTGAGCGGCGCTCAGAACCTCGGCGCGTTACGGGACCGCTGCACCCGCGTGGTGCGGCGGTCCTTCGCGTTCCAGCAGGACTTGTGCCAGTGCCGGCGGTCGTCGACGCCCGAGTGCGCCGGCCAGGCCACCACGTGCGGGACGCCGTCCGGAATCAGCTGGTCGCAGCCGGGGCAGCGGTACGCCTTCCCCTGCGCGCTCGCGCCCGCGACGTGCCGTACGCTCCAGTCCTCGCCCTGCCAGCTCTCCGACGACTGCCAGCCGCCGTAGCGGCCGGAGCCGTCGTCCTCGGCGCTCCGGCCGGGCACGCCGGCTCCCTTGGGTCGGTTGCGACGCGGGGACACAGGACACCTCACGGAGCTATACAGGAGTTACGGACCGCGTCCAGCCTACGCGGCGCGGACGAGGCGCCTTCGGACCTCCCGTGACGGCCGATTCTGCAGACAATCCGCAAATCCCTTCGCCCGGCCGTGTCCTCGGCACGTGTCGGACGGTTATGCCCTGTGGGGGAGCTCCGTGTCGGAGCCGAGGAAGCAGGAAGAGCAATGCGCGTTGGAAGTTTCGTGTTGGGCGCCCAGTTCCCGGGCCAGGGCCAGGGAGAAGCGCTGCACCGCGCGGTCCGCTCGGCCGAGGTCGCCGAGGAGTCGGGGCTCGACACGGTCTGGCTGGCCGAGCACCACTTCGTGCCGTACGGCACGTGTCCGTCGGCCGTGACGCTGGCCGCGCTGCTGCTGGGCCGCACCCGCCGCATCCGGGTCGGCACGGCGGTCAGCGTGCTGCCCACCGTCCATCCCGTGGCGCTCGGCGAGCAGGCCGCGCTGCTGCACGTCACGAGCGGCGGCCGGTTCTCGCTGGGCGTGGGCCGCGGCGGCCCGTGGGTCGACCTGGAGGTGTTCGGCGCAGGCCTGGAGGCGTACGAGACGGGGTTCCCGGAGTCACTCGATCTGCTGGTGCGCTGGCTGCGCGAACCGGCCGTCGGCGCCCATGGGGACCGCTTCCGGTTTCGTGAGGTGCCCGTCGTCCCGCGGCCCTCGGAGGCCCTGTCCGAGGCTCCGGGGCCGGAGGTCGTGGTGGCCTGCACCTCCCCGGCGAGCGTGCGCACGGCGGCCGAGCGGGGACTGCCGATGCTGCTCGGGATGCACGTCGGGGACGAGGAGAAGGCCGAGATGGTCGCCCTGTGGCGGCGGCACGCCCGCGCCGCCGGCCGTCCGGACGCGGAGATCCACGGCGCGGCCCATGTCTCGGCCGGTGTCTGCCAGATCGCGGACCGGCGCGCCGACGCGGCGGAGACGCTGCTCAAGGCGATGCCGGGCTGGCTGCGGCAGGGGCTGGGCGCCCATGTCACGGTGGACGGCCGCGCCCGGCAGATGCGCGACCCGCTGGCGTACACCGAACTGCTCTGCGGACTGCACCCGGTGGGCACGCCCCGGCTGTGCGCCGACCGGCTCGCGGCGACCAGCGAGCGGACCGGCATCTCCCGTTTCGCGCTGCTCGTCGAGGGCTCCGGCGACCTCGCGGCCACCGAGGAGAACGTGCGTCGCCTCGGGACCGAGGTACTCCCCCAGCTCCGCTGATCGGGCCGGGGACGGACGGGCGCCCGGGACCCGCGAAGGTCCGGGCGGAAAGCTTGCCGCTCCGGTACGAACTGCACCTCCCGCGTACGGAGCGGCAAGCGGACGACCATCGCGTCAGCAGTCGCGGAATTCCGGCGACTGGTTCAGCACCTGGCTGCGCACCGAGGTGAAACGGGTCAGCGTCTCGTCGACGGAGGAGTCCAACGGGAACACCGCCACCCGGTGGCAGTTCTGGAAGGCCAGCCGCACCCCGAAGTGCCGCTGCAGCGCACCGCGTATGGCGTCACTCGCGAGCGCACGCAGGAGCTGACCACGCGCCTGCTCGTCCGGCGGGGGCGTCTGGTTGTCGGCGAACGCTCCGCCGTCGACCTTCAGCTGTGCCACCAGGGAGCTGATCATCTCCCATGCGTAGGGCAGGGAGGTCCGGACGCAGTCGACGAATTCTGCTTCGTCGACCTCGCCTCGCTCGGCCTTTTCGAGTAGGGCCGGTGAGACGTCGAGCGACATGGGTACTCCTCTCGCACCCCCGACCAGCAGGGGTTGCCGGACAGTGAAGGGAGCGCGCGATGTCGGACACGCTGAGTACACACCTCGCGACCTCCCGTTCAATACCGTAAGCAACCGATCGTGACGGCACCAGGAGAATGCCCAGATGGGCATCATCCGGTACGCACACAATCGGCCAGTGCGCAACACGGGCCCAAGGGGAGAAGTGGGGCGTTCCGTCGGGCGCCGGGAGCGGAGCCGAATCGCGTCGGGACGGGCGCGTCGAGTAGCGTTGCCGACCATGCGTCTCGTCATTGCCCGCTGCTCCGTCGACTACGCCGGACGGCTCACCGCCCACCTCCCCTCGGCCCCCCGGCTGATTCTGGTCAAGGCGGACGGCAGCGTCTCGATCCATGCCGACGACCGGGCCTACAAGCCCCTGAACTGGATGTCGCCTCCCTGCACCCTCAAGGAGGGCGCCGGTGACGAGGCGGGCGTCTGGACCGTCGTCAACAAGGCGGGCGAGAAGCTCATCATCACGATGGAGGAGATCCTCCACGACTCCTCGCACGAACTGGGCGTGGACCCCGGCCTGATCAAGGACGGCGTGGAAGCGCACCTCCAGGAGCTGCTCGCCGACCGCATCGAGACCCTCGGCGAGGGCTACACCCTGATCCGCCGCGAGTACCCGACGGCCATCGGGCCCGTCGACATCCTGTGCCGGGACGCCGAGGGGAGGACCGTCGCCATCGAGATCAAGCGGCGTGGCGAGATCGACGGCGTGGAGCAGCTCACCCGGTACCTGGAGCTGCTGAACCGCGATCCCCATCTCGCCCCCGTGCGCGGCGTCTTCGCCGCCCAGGAGATCAAGCCGCAGGCCCGGGTGCTGGCCACCGACCGCGGCATCGGCTGCCAGGTGCTGGACTACAACGCGCTGCGCGGCATCGAGGACGACAAGCTGCGGCTGTTCTGAGCGGTACGGGCGTCGAGCCCGCGTGCGGGAGGGGCCGGGTCCGCGGTGCGGACCCGGCCCCTCCCGTGTCACCGCCTCAGATGATCTGCCCGGCCGCCGGAGCGGATCCCGTGCCGCCGGTCGCGGTGCCGCTCTGCGTGGCGGTCGCGGGGCTGCTGACGGGAGCGCTCGCGGTGGTCGGGGTGGTACCGGGGCCGGTCGCGCTGTTGGAGGTCTCCGGGGTCGACGGCGGGGGCGGCTCCGACGTCGGCGACTCGGAGGGCGGCTCGGACGTGGGCGTCTGCGACGGCGGGTCGGTGGGCGGCTTGGACGACGCCGACGGCTTCGGCGACGTGGACGGCCCGGGCGACGTCGGCGGCTGCGTCTTCGTCGGCCCGCCCGAGGCGCTCGGTTCGCCGGAGCCGCTCGGGCGTCCGGGCCCGCTGCTGCCGCCCGCGCTGCCCGACGGCCGGGGCGTCTGGCTCGGCGTCGGGTCGTCGGAGGTGCCGAGGGTGCCGTCCGGGCCGGGGTCGGTCGGCCGGGCGGTCGCCTCGCCGGTGTCCGCGGAGCCGTTGCCGTCGTCCTTCGGCCGGTCGGCGCCCAGGCTGCCGTCGTCGACGCCCTGGCTGGCCGACGGGTTGACGCCGACCTGGTCGGAGGGCGTGCCCGCGTCGTTCTCGGAGGTGGCGCCCAGCGTCACCACCGTGCCGAGCACGGCGACGAGCAGCGCGCCCGCGCCGGCGGCCACCAGATTGCGCCGCGCGAGCCCCTTGATGCCGCCTCCCGCCTTGCGGGAGGGCCCGGGGGACGCGTCCCGGCGCACGACGAGCGTCGGGGACTGCGGGGACGGCTGGAGCGGCGGGAAGGGCGCGGGCACACCGGCCGGCGGCGACGCCGACTCCTCGTGCCGGGCTTCGGGCACCTCCTCGCCCGCGGTCGGGCCGAAGGCGGTGCCGAGTCCCGCGCCGACGGCCCCGGGCGCGGCCCCCGCGGCGGGCGTGCCCGCGCCGGTACCCAGGCCGGGTGTGTCCCCGGAGCGGTCCGCCACCAGGGCGAGGGCACGGCGGCCCGCGACGGCGCCGCGCTTGTCGGAGAGCGCGCCGCGCAGCCCGATGGACGCCTCCAGCTCGGCGCGGGCCCGGTCGAGCTGCCCCTCGCACAGCGCGAGGACGCCGAGTTCGTGGTGGAAGTAGGCCTGTTCGGCGACGTCACCGGCGAGCCGGGAGGCCTCGGCGCCGGAGCGCAGGGCACGTTCCCAGGCGCCCCAGTGCAGCCCGGCGGCGAACGCGGGGGCCGCGGTGCGGGCCAGCTGGACGGCGGGGCTCTCCTCGTCCTCCCCGGGCGGGGCCGTCGCCGGCACCAGCACGGCGAGGGCGGCCAGGACGGCGTCGGCCTCGGCGCAGACGCGCTCGGGGGTGACCGAGGGGTGACCGGCCCACCAGGCGTAGTGCCGGGCGGTGGCCGGGGCCTTGTCCCGTGCGTCGTCGGCGTATCCGGCGCTCTCCAGCTGGGCGAGCACCCCGGCGGCGAGCCGGTAGCGGGAGCCGACCGGCGAGACCAGTCCGCAGTCGGCCAGCTCGCCGAGTGCGGCGTCCGCGTGGGTGTCGCCGACCAGCGCGGGCAGGTGCGCCTGGTGCGGCACCTCGCCGCCGAGGGCGACGGCGAGCTGGAGGGCGGCGCGGGCGGAGGCGCTCAGCCGGGCGGCGAGCAGCGGCGCGGGCGCGGCGGCCTCACCGACGGACGGCAGCGGTACCTCGTCGCTCTCGGCGGCGTCGTAGGGCGCCTCGTCGGCCGGGCGGGCGTCGGTGAAGACGCCGAACTCGTCGACGGCGTCGGCGCCGGCCCGCAGCCGGTCGCGCCGGCGCAGCAGCGCACCGGCCTGCACGAAGCGCAGCGGCAGGCCCTCGGACTCGAACCAGAGGTCGCCTGCCCAGTTGGCCTCCTCGTCGGTGAGGGGCCGTCCGGCGGCGCGCTCCAGCAGCTCCACGCCGTCCGAGCGGTCCAGGCCGGTGAGGAAGACCTCCTCGACGGCGGAGCCGGCGGAGGGGGCGGGCACGTCCGGCGTCGCGGCGATGAGGAAGGCGCACTCGGGGGTGGCGTCCAGCAGTTCGTCGAGGGCGGTGCCGCCGAACTCCGCGTCGTCCAGGACGACGACCGCGCCGACCTCGCGGACGAGGCCGAGCAGTTCCTCCCGTTCCGGCCGGTGCAGGGGTGCGCGGTACACGGCGTGGAAGAGGTCGTACAGCAGGTCGTCGGCCGTGCGGCGGAAGCCGTTGAGGCGGACCACGCCGTCGGGCGCGAGGTCGGCGCAGTCCTCGGCGACGACGTCGAGGAGGCTGGTGCGGCCGGAGCCGGCGGGGCCGGTCAGGCGCACCGACCGGCCGCGGGCGAGCAGTCGGGCCAGGCGTTCGCGTTCGTCCTGACGGGCCAGCAGCCCGAGTGCGGGCCGCGCCGGTCCCGGGGGGACGGGCGGCCGTGCGGCGCGGTCCAGTTCGGCGCGTTCGGCCGCGGTGAGCTTCTCCGGCCGGCCGGGCCGCTCGGCGGGCGGGCAGACCTCGATCTCGCTGCCGTCGACGGGGTTGACGGTGAGCAGGAAGTCGCCGGAGACCAGCTGCACGGTGCGGGCGAGCGCGGGTGTGTGCTGTCCGAAGTCGGGTGTGAGGGGGTCCCTGGGCGGGCGCGGGCGCGGCGTGCTGCCGTCGTGGCCGTGCTCCTCGGGTCCCCGGTTGTTCGGGTCCATAGGTCCAAGCCCCCCAAAAGCGTCGTGTGCCGGGTCCCCGGTCGGGACCACCCCTCCCGGCCTTGCCGCACACCGCGCTGTCGCTTCTGGTCCGGGCCCGCCAGTGGGTTGCGATGCGGCGGGCAGCCAGACCCTAAACCTTCGCTCAGTATGTCCGACAGTCCGGGGTGCCGGCCCGTCCGAGACGTCACAGTCTCGTGAGGATTGCGCGCGTCGGGCGTTTCGCCGGACCGTGTCCCGCGGGTCCGCGGCCGCCGGGGCGCACCGGCTCCCGGGGCGTCACACCCTGGGCAGGGTCTCCACGCCGATGCCGCCCTCGATGGCCAGGATCCTGTGCAGCCGGGTGGCCACCAGCAGGCGCTGCATCTGCGGCGGTACGCCGCGCAGCACCAGGCGCCGGCCGCACCGCCCGGCCCGCCGGTGGGCCCCCATGATCACCCCGAGTCCGGTGGCGTCCCAGGAGTCCAGCTCTGACAGGTCCAGGACCAGGTCGCCGACACCGTCGTCGACGGCGGAGTGCAGGACCGTACGGGCGTCCGCCGCGCTGCGGACGTCGAGGCGGCCCCCGACGACCAGCTCGACGTGGTCGCCCCTGATGTGCATATGCGCTCCCCGGCGTGCGTCTCGTCTCGACGGTGTGTCTCACGGGGTGATCTCTCGTCCCGCGAGGTGGTCTCTCGGCGATATCAGGTCATGCAACCTCTGACTGACCGGAACGATCGGAGGTTGCCGCCTGTAAGCGAACCGATACCGAATTCACCCCGGCGTGTGATGTGGCCCGGGCCGGGGGTGGACTCGGTGCGGACTCAGTGCTTGTAGAAGCCCTGCCCGCTCTTGCGCCCGATGTCACCGGCGTCCACCATCCGGCGCATCAGCTCCGGCGGGGCGAACTTCTCGTCCTGGGACTCGGTGTAGATGTTGCTCGTGGCGTGCAGCAGGATGTCCACGCCGGTCAGGTCGGCGGTGGCCAGCGGCCCCATGGCGTGGCCGAAGCCCAGCTTGCAGGCGAGGTCGATGTCCTCGGCGGTGGCGACGCCCGACTCGTACAGCTTCGCGGCCTCGACGACGAGGGCGGAGATGAGGCGGGTGGTCACGAAGCCGGCGACGTCGCGGTTGACGACGATGCAGGTCTTGCCGGTGGACTCGGCGAACTCCCGGGCGGTGGCGAGCGTTTCGTCGCTGGTCTTGTAGCCGCGCACCAGTTCGCACAGCTGCATCATCGGGACCGGCGAGAAGAAGTGGGCGCCGACGACCCGCTCAGGGCGCTCGGTCACGGCCGCGATCTTGGTGATCGGGATGGCGGAGGTGTTGGACGCGAGGATCGCCTCGTCCTTCACCAGCTTGTCGAGGGCGCGGAAGATCTCGTGCTTGACTTCCAGCTTCTCGAAGACGGCCTCGACGACGACGTCCGCGTCGGCGGCGGCGTCCAGGTCGGTCGTCGCGGTGATGCGGGCGAGGGCCGCCTCGGCGTCCTCCGCGGCGAGCCTGCCCTTGGCGACGAACTTGTCGTACGAGGCCTTGATGCCGTCGGTCCCCCGCCGCAGCGCCTCGTCGGTCACGTCGCGCAGGACGACGTCCCAGCCGGCCTGCGCGGAGACCTGGGCGATGCCGGACCCCATGAGTCCGGCTCCGATGACGGCGAGCTTCCGTGCCACTGTGCGACTCCCCTGATACAGGCCGTTTGTGTCCTCTCGGCCGGAGATTAGCGGGCGTGAGCCGCTGTGTGACCGGTTAGTAACGCGCGTCACGTCTCAAATGACGGACGTCACACCGGGGGGTGCCATTCGGGTGTCAGTCCGCGCCTCGGACGGCGTAGTTGAGCACCCGGTCGCTCAACAGGTCCTCCATCTCGTCCAGCAGCACGAGGATGTCGCGGGACACTTCGGCGGGTTTCCCGCCGGCCATCAGACGGCGGCCGATGGTGGCCATCACCGTGCCGTGCAGCCAGCTGATCTGACCTGCCATCAGCGCGGGGACGGGGTCGTCGTCCGGTGCGCCGGTCTCCTCGCGAAGGGTGCGCTCGAGGTCGTCCTGCACCTCCTGGCCGATCGCCCAGAGCCGGGAACGCAGCGCGGGCGAGGAGTGGATGACCCCCATGAAGCGCGCGTATCCGTCCATGAGGCCGATCCGGGGCGAAACCGACTCGACCTCCTCGCGCAGTTCCCGCAGCACGGCCTGAGCCGCCGACTCCCCGTCACGCCGCCCGCGCACCCAGCGGGAGAGCCGGTCGACCACCCCCTTGGAGCGGTCGAGGAAGAGGTCCTCCTTGGCCGGGAAGTAGTTGTAGACGGTGTTGACGGAGACGTTCGCGGCGTCCGCGACCTCCGCGACCGTCACGGCCTCGAAGCCGCGTTCCAGGAACAGGCCCGTGGCGACATCCGAGATGTACTGCCGGGTCTGCCGCTTCTTCCGTTCCCTGAGTCCCTCGGCCATGTCCGCATCCTAGCTTCGCTGGGGCCGCCCAAAACTTGGGGTCATTGCAAAAATACAGTGCCTCTGTTTTTCTGGACGCATGGCAATCATCAGTACGGCCGGTCTGGCCCGTACCTTCGCGACGAAGCAGGGCCCGGTCGAGGCCGTGCGCGGCATCGACCTGACCGTCCGCGAGGGCGAGATCCTCGGCTTCCTGGGCCCCAACGGCGCCGGCAAGACCACGACCCTCCGGATGCTCACGACCCTGCTCGCCCCCACCGGCGGCGCGGCCACCGTCGCGGGCCACGACCTGGCGACCGACCCCGCCGGAGTGCGCCGGGCCTGCGGATACGTGGCGCAGTCGGGCGGCGTGGACCCGCAGATCACCGTGCGGGAGGAGCTGGTCACCCAGGGGCGCCTGTACCGCCTGCCGAAGGCGCGGGCGGCCGAGCGCGCCGAGGAGCTGGCCCGCGACCTGGACCTCGGCGGGCTGCTCGACCGCAAGTGCGGTGCGCTCTCCGGGGGGCAGCGGCGCCGGCTGGACATCGCGATGGCGCTCACCCACGGCCCGGAGGTGCTCTTCCTGGACGAGCCGACGACCGGCCTGGACCCCGGCAGCCGCGCCGACCTGTGGCACCTGGTGCGCCGGCTGCGCGACGAGCACGGCACCACGGTCTTCCTGACCACCCACTACCTCGACGAGGCCGACGCGCTCTCCGACCGCCTGGTCGTCGTCGACCGGGGCGTGGTGGCGGCCGAGGGCACCCCCACCGCCCTGAAGCTGGAGTACGGCGGCTCGCTCGACGCCTCGCTCCAGGACACCTTCCTCGCCATCACCGGCCGCGGCGCCGCACCCGCGGACGCCGCCCCCGTAGCCGTATAGAACTCCGAGGATCCGAGGACCCCCGATGCTGCTCCACGACACCGGCCTCATCTACGGCCGCTATCTGCGCCAGTCCCTGCGCTCCCGCTTCGCGCTGCTGTTCGGCGTCCTGATGCCGCTGCTGTACCTGCTCTTCTTCGGCCCGCTGCTGACCGACCTGCCGCTCGGCGGACAGGGCAGCTCATGGCAGGTGCTCGTGCCCGGCCTGCTGCTCCAACTCGGACTGTTCGGCGCCTCCTTCGCCGGTTTCTCGGTCATCATCGAGAACGGCCAGGGCGTCGTCGAGCGTATGCGCGTCACCCCCGTCAGCCGCCTCGCGCTGCTGCTGGGCCGGGTACTGCGGGACGCCACGGTGTTCGCCTTCCAGGCGGTGCTGCTGGTGCTGGCGGCGGTGGTGATGGGCCTGCGGGCGCCGCTGCCCGGCATCCTGATCGGCTTCGCGTTCGTCGCCCTGCTCACGGTCTCGCTGGCCTCGCTGTCGTACGCGCTGGCGATGAAGGTGCGTACCCCGCAGGAGTTCGGGCCCACGATCAACGCGCTCACCATGCCGTCGATGCTGCTGTCCGGCCTGATGCTCCCGATGACGCTGGGGCCGCGGTGGCTGGACGTGCTGTCGCACCTCATGCCGTTCCGCTATCTGGTCGACGCGGTCCGGGACGCCTACGTCGGCAGCTACGCGACGGCGCACATGCTGTACGGCGCCCTCGTCGCCGTCGCCTTCACCGCGCTGGCCGTGACGGTGGGCACACGCGTCTTCCGGACCGCCGGAGCGTAACTACGCTGGCCCCATGGTCAACCTGACGCGCATCTACACCCGGACCGGAGACCAGGGCACCACCGCCCTCGGTGACATGAGCCGGGTCCCCAAGACCGACCTCCGGATCTCCGCGTACGCCGACGCCAACGAGGCGAACGCGGTGATCGGCACGGTGATCGCCCTCGGCGGCCTGCACGAGGAGGTCGTCAAGGTCCTCGTCCGCGTCCAGAACGACCTGTTCGACGTGGGCGCGGACCTGTCGACGCCGGTGGTGGAGAACCCGGAGTACCCGCCCCTGCGGGTCGAGCAGTTCTACGTCGACAGGCTGGAGGCGGACTGCGACCGCTTCCTGGCCGAGGTGGAGAAGCTGCGGTCCTTCATCCTCCCCGGCGGCACGCCCGGCGCGGCCCTGCTGCACCAGGCGTGCACGGTGGTCCGGCGGGCCGAACGCTCGACGTGGGCGGCGCTGGAGGTCCACGGCGAGACGATGAACCCGCTCACCGCGACCTACCTGAACCGCCTGTCGGACCTGCTGTTCATCCTGGCCCGCACCGCCAACAAGGAGGTGGGGGACGTGCTGTGGGTGCCGGGCGGGGAACGCTAGACGCTCCGCTGGGTGTGCCGGGGACCGGTGCCGTCGTTCGTCCGCGGCTCCGTCGTGGCGGGTCGCGCAGTTCCCCGCGCCCCTTCGGGGGCGCCCTTGCCTGCCCCGGTCACCGACGTGCCCGCCGGGGCCTTCTTCGGCCAGATCGCGTAGGTCAGCGCGATCAGGCCGTGGATGCCCACCACCCTGATCGCCGCCCACTGGAAGGCCCTCAGGGACGAGACGTCGCCCTCGTCGCCGACGTACCAGACCGCGCCCTGGAGGAGCGCGCACGCCACGGCCGCGCCCAGCAGGGTGCGCAGCCACAGCCGGCCCTCGTGGGCGGCCCGGGCCCTGCCGTGGCGCGGGGGCTTCACCGGGGGCGGGCCTCCGCCCAGGCGGTGGGCGGCGTGGCCGTCGAGCCAGCGGATCGTGTAGTGGCCGTACGCCACGGTGTAGCCGATGTACAGCGCGGCCAGACCGTGCTCCCAGCCCGGCTCGGCGCCGCTCCTCAGGTCGACCGCCGTGACGGCGAACAGCACCAGTTCGAGGAGCGGCTCGCACAGCAGCAGGACCACACCGGTGCGGCGCCACTTCAGCAGGTAGCGGGCGGCCAGCCCGAGCGCCAGCAGCACCCAGAAGCCGACCTCGCAGGCGATGATCAACGCGACGACCACGACGCACTCCCTTCGTTCACCCTTCCAGGCTCCCGTGGGAATCCGCCGCCTTCGTCGTCGCCGGTGACGAACCCGCGGTACATCGAAAGATGCAGTGCCGGACCCTTCCCGGGCATCAGGCGGGCGGGGCGCGGGCCGTGTTGGATGGTGGCATGGCCGTACGACTCCCCCGCCCGCGCCGCTTCGACGTGTACGCCGCGTCGGCCGGTCTGCTCGGCGGGCTGCTGCTGTGGGGCATCGGCCTGGGCGTCCGGCCGGCCGACGAGCCGATCGTGCTGTTCGACGGCCGCTGGCCGCTGCTGGTCCCGCTCGCCGTCACGGCGGGCTGCGAGCTGCTGCGCCGGGCCGCGCCGCGCACCGGCCTGCTGATCGGCACGGCCGCGCTGGTCGCCGACACGCTCACGCAGGGCAGCCTGGTCACGGTGATCATGTACACCGACCTGATGTACGCCGCCGTGCTCTACGGCCCGCCCGCCTCGGCCCGCCGCATCCCGTGGATCACCGGGCTGCTCACGGTGGCCGGCACGATCGTGCCGTTCGCGCTGTGGCGAGTGCCCGAGGCGCTGCTGATCGGCGTCGCCGTCGGCATCGTGTCGTTCGCGCCCGCGTCCACCGGCCTGATCGTGCGCAACCACCGCGAGGCCGCCGACGCGGCCCGGCTGCGCGCCGAGCAGACCGCGCTGCTGGCCGAGATGGACCGCGTCCAGGCGGTGACCGCGGAACGCTCGCGGATGGCCCGCGAGTTGCACGACATGGTCGCCAACCACCTCTCCGCGATCGCCATCCACTCCACGGCCGCCCTGTCCCTGGACGACCCGGCGACCACCCGGCAGGCGCTGGGAGTGATCCGGGAGAACAGCGTCGAGGGGCTGGCCGAGATGCGGCGGCTGATCGGCATCCTGCGGGACACCGGCGGCGACACCGGGCCGGCCGCCGCGCCCACCCTCGACGGCCTCGGCGCCCTGGTCGACGGGGCCCGCGCCAACGGCCTCGACGTCACCCTGGAGGCGGCGCCCGGCGACGGAGTCCCGGCGCCGGTGGAGCTGGCCGCGTACCGCATCGTGCAGGAGTCGCTGACGAACGCCCTCAAGCACGCGTCGAAGGGACCGGTCGGGGTGGCCGTCACCCGCGACGGGCACCTTCTGCGGGTCCGGGTCACCAGCCCGTACGGTGACCGGGACGCCCCGCGCGCCCCCGGCTCGGGCGCCGGTCTGGTCGGCATGCGGGAGCGGACCGCGCTGCTGCACGGCACGTTCGAGGCCGGACCCGAGACGGCGGACGGCACGAAGGTCTGGGCCGTCCGCGCCACCCTGCCCCTGACCGAAGGAGACCCCGCATGATCCGCGTCCTCGTCGCCGAGGACCAGTCCGCCGTCCGCGCGGGACTGGTGCTGATCCTGGGCAGCGCCCCGGACATCGAGGTGGTCGGCGAGGCTGCGGACGGGGAGCGGGCGGTGGAACTGGCCCGGGAGCTGCGCCCCGACGTGGTCCTGATGGACGTGCAGATGCCCCGCCTCGACGGGGTGTCGGCGACCCGGCGGGTGGTCGGCGAGGGGCTGGCCGACGTGCTCGTGCTGACCACGTTCGACCTCGACGAGTACGTCTTCGGGGCGCTCAGGGCGGGCGCCGCCGGGTTCCTGCTGAAGAACACCGAGGCGAGGGATCTGATCACCGCCGTGCGCACGGTGGCGGGCGGCGAGGGGATCGTCGCCCCGGCCGTCACCCGGCGCCTGATCGCCGAGTTCGCGGCGCGGCCGGTCCGGGAGGCCACCGTCGACCCGGCCGTCCTCGACAGCCTGACCCGTAGGGAGCGGGAGGTCCTGTCCTGTCTCGGCGAGGGGCTGTCCAACGCCGCGATCGCCGGGCGCCTGGAGATGGCCGAGGCCACGGTGAAGACGCACGTCAGCCGTCTGCTGGGGAAGCTGGAGCTGCGCAGCCGGGTGCAAGCGGCCGTGCTGGCTCAGGAGTTGGGGATCTAGCCACCTTGGCGAGCACTGGTCCAGACCTATTGACCTCTGGTCCAGACCTTTCTATTCTCGCGGCACTGCGGGCATGAGGCTCAGTCATGCCCACAACAACATCCCCACATAAGGAGGCGCAGCATGCGCTTCAGACACAGAGCCGCGGCCCTGGCCGCGACCCTGGCCCTGCCCTTCGCCGGACTGGTCGGGCTCGCGAGCCCCGCCCAGGCGGCCACATGGGGGTCCCCCCGCTCGAGCGCAGTCGAGAGTGGGGGAGCCACGGCCACCTTCACCAAGACCTCGGACTGGGGCACGGGCTTCGGCGGCAGCTGGACCGTGAAGAACACCGGCACCACGACCATCAACTCCTGGACCGTCGAGTGGGACTTCCCCTCGGGCACCAAGGTCACCTCCGCCTGGGACGCCACCGTCACCAACTCCGGTGACCACTGGACGGCCAAGAACGTCGGCTGGAACGGCACCCTCGCCCCCGGGGCGTCCGTCTCGTTCGGCTTCAACGGCACCGGCTCCGGCTCCCCGTCCGGCTGCAAGCTCAACGGCGGCAGCTGCGACGGCACCTCCGTCCCGGGCGACGCGGCCCCCTCCGCGCCGGGCACCCCGACCGCCTCCGGCATCACCGACACCTCGGTGAAGCTGTCCTGGGCCGCGGCGACCGACGACAAGGGCGTCAAGAACTACGACGTCCTGCGCGACGGCGCCAAGGTCGCCACGGTGACCGGCACCACCTACACGGACACCGGCCTCACCAAGGGCACCGACTACTCGTACACCGTCCAGGCCCGCGACACCGCCGACCAGACCGGCCCGGCCAGCGGTGCCGTCAAGATCCGCACCACCGGCGGGGGCGACGGCGGCAACCCGGGCGGCGGCGACGAGGTCAAGCTCGGCTACTTCACCAACTGGGGCGTCTACGGGCGCAACTACCACGTGAAGAACCTGGTCACCTCCGGCTCCGCCGAGAAGATCACGCACATCAACTACGCCTTCGGCAACGTCCAGGGCGGCAAGTGCACCATCGGCGACGCCTACGCCGACTACGACAAGGCGTACACCGCCGACCAGTCCGTCGACGGCGTCGCCGACACCTGGGACCAGCCGCTGCGCGGCAACTTCAACCAGCTGCGCAAGCTGAAGGCCAAGTACCCGCACATCAAGGTCATCTGGTCCTTCGGCGGCTGGACCTGGTCCGGCGGCTTCCCCGACGCGGTCAAGAACCCGGCCGCCTTCGCCAAGTCCTGCCACGACCTGGTCGAGGACCCGCGCTGGGCCGACGTCTTCGACGGCATCGACCTGGACTGGGAGTACCCGAACGCCTGCGGCCTCAGCTGCGACACGACCAGCACCAAGAACGCCTTCAGCTCCATGATGAAGGCGATGCGGGCCGAGTTCGGCAACGACCTGGTCACCGCGGCCGTCACCGCCGACGCCTCCGCCGGCGGCAAGATCGAGGCCGCCGACTACGGCACGGCCGCGCAGTACATCAACTGGTACAACGTGATGACGTACGACTTCTTCGGCGCCTGGGAGAAGAACGGCCCGACCGCTCCCCACTCGCCGCTGACCTCGTACGCCGGCATCCCGCAGCAGGGCTTCAACTCCGCCGAGGCGATCGCGAAGTTCAAGGCGACGGGCGTGCCGGCCGCCAAGCTGCTGCTCGGCATCGGCTTCTACGGCCGCGGCTGGACCGGCGTCACACAGGCGGCGCCCGGCGGCACCGCGACCGGCCCGGCGGCCGGTACGTACGAGGCGGGCATCGAGGACTACAAGGTCCTCAAGAACAGCTGCCCGGCCACCGGCACCATCGCCGGCACCGCGTACGCGCACTGCGGCACCAACTGGTGGTCCTACGACACCCCGGCGACCGTGAAGTCCAAGATGGACTGGGCCGAGAACCAGGGCCTGGGCGGCGCCTTCTTCTGGGAGTTCAGCGGCGACACCGCGAACGGCGAGCTGGTGAGCGCCATCGACAGCGGCCTGAAGTAACTCTCACGGGCCTGCGGGCCTAAGCGACATTGACGCTCCCCCAGACTTCGTCCGGGGGGACCCCCACCCAGCGAGTGAATGTGGCTACGCCACATTCACTCGCTGTCCGGGCGGGGCTGCTTCCAGCCACGCGAGGAATCCGGTCAGTGCGTCTTCGCTCATCGCCAGTTCGAGCCGGGTGCCCCGGTGCAGACAGGCCAGGACGACGGCGTCGGAGAGCAACGCCAGCTCCTCCTCCCCGTCCGGGAGACGGCGGCCGGCCACCTCGATCGCGGAACGCTCCAGGACCCGCCGCGGCCGGGGAGAGTACGAGAAGACGCGATACCACTCGACCCGGTCGCCGTTGTAGCGGGCCACCCCGTAGGCCCAGCCCTTGCCGCCGCCGTCGCCCTCCTCGGGCGCGTCCCAGCGCAGGGAACAGTCGAAGGTGCCGCCGGAACGCTGGATCAGTCTGCGGCGCAGACCGAAGACGAACAGTCCGACCACCACCAGGGCGACGACAATTCCGCACACGGTCAGAGCGAGGACCATCGGCACCGACCTCCTCGTCTCCTAGGTAACGGAACGGAAAAATCACCCTGATCTGCCTCAGCCGCGGCCGGGTCCGGATCGCTCCGGTCCCAGCCGCGGCTGAGTGACGTCATAGCACAGCGCCGTGGGTCAGCGCCCCGCCGCCGCGCGCAGTCGGACGTCCGCGCGGCGCTCGGCGTGGGCGTCGCCCTCCGCCTTCGCGCGCTCGAGCTCCCGCTCCGCGCGCTGGACGTCGATCTCGTCCGACAGCTCGGCGATCTCGGCCAGCAGCGACAGCTTGTTGTCGGCGAACGAGATGAAACCGCCGTGCACCGCGGCGACGACCGTCCCACCATCACTCGTACGGATGGTCACCGGGCCCGACTCCAGCACACCGAGCAGCGGCTGGTGACCGGGCATGACGCCGATGTCGCCGGACGTGGTGCGCGCGACGACCAGGGTGGCCTCGCCGGACCAGACCTCTCGGTCGGCCGCGACCAGCGCGACGTGCAGCTCAGCAGCCAAGGTGGCTCCTCGGGTCACCACCCGGCGGGAGAGCCGGGTGTTGGTTACAAGTCTAAGGGGCGTGCCGGAGGGGGCGGGACGTGCCCGCCCCCTCCGGTGTGAGCCCTGGGGCTCACGATGAGCACGAGGCTCAGGAGACGCCCAGCTCCTTGGCGTTGTTCTTCAGGTCCTCGATGCCACCGCACATGAAGAACGCCTGCTCCGGGAAGTGGTCGTACTCGCCGTCGCAGATCGCGTTGAACGCGGCGATCGACTCGTCCAGCGGCACGTCCGAACCGTCCACGCCGGTGAACTGCTTGGCGACGTGGGTGTTCTGGGACAGGAAGCGCTCCACGCGACGGGCACGGTGGACGACGAGCTTGTCCTCCTCGCCGAGCTCGTCGATACCGAGGATCGCGATGATGTCCTGCAGGTCCTTGTACTTCTGCAGGATGTTCTTCACGCGCATCGCGGCCTGATAGTGGTCCGCCGCGATGTACCGCGGGTCGAGGATGCGGGACGTCGAGTCCAGCGGGTCCACGGCCGGGTAGATGCCCTTCTCGGAGATCGGACGGGACAGAACCGTCGTCGCGTCGAGGTGGGCGAAGGTGGTGGCCGGGGCCGGGTCGGTCAGGTCGTCCGCGGGGACGTAGATCGCCTGCATCGAGGTGATCGAGTGACCACGGGTCGAGGTGATGCGCTCCTGGAGGAGACCCATCTCGTCGGCCAGGTTCGGCTGGTAGCCCACCGCGGAGGGCATACGGCCGAGCAGGGTCGACACCTCGGAACCCGCCTGGGTGAAGCGGAAGATGTTGTCGATGAAGAACAGCACGTCCTGCTTCTGGACGTCGCGGAAGTACTCGGCCATGGTCAGGCCGGCCAGCGCGACGCGCAGACGGGTGCCCGGCGGCTCGTCCATCTGACCGAAGACCAGCGCGGTCTTGTCGATGACGCCGGACTCGCTCATCTCGTCGATGAGGTCGTTGCCCTCACGGGTGCGCTCACCGACACCGGCGAACACGGAGACACCGTCGTGGTTGTTGGCGACGCGGTAGATCATCTCCTGGATGAGCACCGTCTTGCCGACGCCGGCGCCGCCGAACAGACCGATCTTGCCGCCCTTGACGTACGGGGTCAGCAGGTCGATGACCTTGACGCCGGTCTCGAACATCTCGGTCTTCGACTCGAGCTCGTCGAAGTTGGGCGCCTTGCGGTGGATCGGCCAGCGCTCACCGGTGTAGGTCTCGTCGACGTTCAGCACCTCACCGAGGGTGTTGAACACCTTGCCCTTGGTGAAGTCGCCGACGGGGACGGAGATGGCCGAGCCCGTGTCGGTCACGGGGGCCTGGCGGACCAGACCGTCGGTGGGCTGCATCGAGATGGTGCGGACCAGGCCGTCACCCAGGTGCTGGGCGACCTCCAGGGTCAGCGTCTTGAGTTCACCCGCCTGCGCCGGGTCGGCGACCTCGACGTGGAGGGCGTTGTAGATCTCCGGCATCGCGTCGACGGGGAACTCCACGTCGACGACCGGGCCGATGACCCGCGCGACGCGGCCGGTGGCCACGCCCGACGCAGCGGTCGGCTCAACAGTGGTGGTCATTAGTTGTCACTCCCCGCGGTCGCGTCGGCCAGTGCGCTCGCGCCACCGACGATCTCGCTGATTTCCTGGGTGATTTCGGCCTGGCGGGCCGCGTTGGCAAGACGGGAGAGCGTGTTGATCAGCTCGCCCGCGTTGTCGGTGGCCGACTTCATCGCGCGCCGCGTGGCGGCGTGCTTGGAAGCGGCCGACTGAAGCAGCGCGTTGTAGATGCGGCTCTCGACGTAGCGCGGCAGCAGGGCGTCGAGGACGTCCTCCGCCGACGGCTCGAAGTCGTACAGCGGAAGGATCTCGTCCTTCGCCGTCGACTCCTGCGCGACCTCTTCGAGGCGCAGCGGAAGCAGCCGGGAGTCGACCGCCGTCTGCGTCATCATCGAGACGAACTCGGTGTAGACGATGTGGAGCTCGTCCACGCCGCCCTCGGCCGTCGCCTTCTCGATGGTCTCGATCAGCGGCGCCGCGACCTTCTTGGCGTCCGCGTACGTCGGCTCGTCGGTGAAGCCCGTGAACGACTCCGTGACCTTGCGCTCACGGAAGTTGTAGTGGGCGAGACCGCGCCGGCCGACGATGTACGTGTCGACCTGCTTGCCGTCGCGCTCGAGGCGCTCGGTCAGCTGCTCCGCCGCCTTGATGGCGTTGGAGTTGAAGGCGCCGGCCAGACCGCGGTCGCTCGTGAGGAGCAGGACCGCGGCACGGGTCGGGTTGTCCGCCTCCGTGGTCAGCGGGTGCTTCGTGTTCGACCCGGTACCGACCGCCGTGACCGCGCGGGTCAGTTCCTGCGCGTACGGCGTGGAGGCCGCCACCTTGCGCTGCGCCTTGACGACGCGCGAGGCGGCGATCATCTCCATCGCCTTGGTGATCTTCTTGGTCGCGGTGACGGATCGGATGCGACGCTTGTAGACCCGGAGCTGGGCTCCCATGAGTCAGGTCCCTTCCTTACGTCACTTGGCGGTGGACGGGGCGTCCTCGCCGAGCAGCTTGCCGTCCGAGGTCTCGAACTGCTTCTTGAACGACGTGATCGCCTCGGCGACGGCCTGCAGGGTGTCGTCGGACATCTTGCCGCCCTCGCGGATGGAGGTCATGAGGCCCTGCTCCTGGCGGTGCAGGTACTCCAGCAGCTCCTTCTCGAAGCGGCGGATGTCGGCGACGGGCACCTCGTCCATCTTGCCGGTGGTGCCGGCCCAGACGGAGACGACCTGGTCCTCGGTGGACATCGGCTGGTACTGGTCCTGCTTCAGCAGCTCGACCATGCGCTGACCGCGCTCCAGCTGCGACTTCGACGCGGCGTCCAGGTCGGAGCCGAAGGCGGCGAACGCCTCGAGCTCACGGAACTGGGCGAGGTCCACGCGCAGTCGGCCGGAGACCTGCTTCATGGCCTTGTGCTGGGCGGAGCCACCGACGCGGGAGACCGAGATACCGACGTTCAGGGCCGGACGCTGGCCGGCGTTGAACAGGTCGGACTCCAGGAAGCACTGGCCGTCGGTGATGGAGATGACGTTGGTCGGGATGAACGCCGACACGTCGTTGGCCTTGGTCTCGACGATCGGCAGACCCGTCATGGAACCGGCGCCCATGTCGTCGGAGAGCTTGGCGCAGCGCTCCAGCAGACGGGAGTGCAGGTAGAAGACGTCGCCCGGGTAGGCCTCGCGGCCCGGCGGGCGGCGCAGCAGCAGCGACACGGCGCGGTAGGCGTCGGCCTGCTTCGACAGGTCGTCGAAGATGATCAGGACGTGCTTGCCCTCGTACATCCACTGCTGGCCGATGGCCGAGCCGGTGTACGGCGCCAGGTACTTGAAGCCGGCCGGGTCGGACGCCGGGGCGGCCACAATGGTCGTGTACTCCAGCGCGCCGTTCTCCTCCAGCGCGCGGCGGACCGACGCGATGGTGGAGCCCTTCTGGCCGATGGCGACGTAGATGCAGCGGACCTGCTTGTTCGGGTCGCCGGTGCGCCAGTTGTCGCGCTGGTTGATGATCGTGTCGACGGCCAGGGCGGTCTTGCCGGTCTGGCGGTCGCCGATGATCAGCTGACGCTGACCGCGGCCGATCGGGGTCATGGCGTCGACGGCCTTGTAGCCCGTCTCCATCGGCTCGTGCACCGACTTGCGCTGCATGACCGTGGGTGCCTGCAGTTCGAGGGCGCGGCGACCGCTGGTCTCGATCTCGCCGAGGCCGTCGATCGGGTTGCCGAGGGGGTCGACCACGCGGCCGAGGTAGCCCTCGCCCACGGCGACCGACAGGACCTCGCCGGTGCGGGTGACCGGCTGGCCCTCCTCGATACCGCTGAACTCACCGAGGATGACGCAACCGATCTCGCGCTCCTCCAGGTTGAGGGCGAGGCCGAGGGTGCCGTCCTCGAACTTCAGCAGTTCGTTGGCCATGGCCGAGGGAAGACCCTCGACCTTCGCGATGCCGTCGCCGGCAAGGGTGACCGTACCGACCTCCTCGCGCGAGGCCGCGTCCGGCTTGTACGACTGGACGAAGTTCTCCAGTGCGTCCCGGATCTCCTCCGGCCGGATCGTGAGCTCCGCCATCTGAGTTCCCTGCTCTCCTTGTTGGGCCCGAAGTTTCACTTGGGGGGTATTCCACGAGTCGGGACTCCCCCCAGTAAGAGGTGAATCCTCTGCACGGCCCAACCAGGGCCGTCGTAAGTACGTACTGCTTGTTGTGCTGTGCCGTCGGCCGCCGGCGACGTGTCGCCGTGGCCGCCGTGGCCGCTAGCCCGCCAGGCGGCGGCCGGCGTCCTCCAGGCGGTCCGCGATGGAGCCGTTGATGACCTCGTCACCGACCTGCACCCGGATCCCGCCGAGGACCTCGGGGTCCACGTCGAGGTTGAGGTGCATCGGACGGCCGTAGATCTTCGCGAGGGCGGCGCCGAGGCGCTGCTTCTGCGTGTCGCTCAGCGGCACCGCCGAGGTGACGACGGCGACCATCCGGTCTCGCCGGTCGGCGGCGAGCTTGGACAGGGACTCGAGTCCCGACTCCAGGCTACGTCCCCGCGGCGCGGTCACAAGGCGCGTCACCAGACGCTCCGTGGTCCGCTCCGCCCGGCCGCCGAGCAGGCTGCGCAGCAGCTCGCCCTTGGCCGAGGTGGTGGCCGACCGGTTGGTCAGCGCGGCGCGCAGCTCGGTGTTCGAGGCGACGATCCGGCCGAACCGGAACAGCTCGTCCTCGACGTTGTCGAGCCGGCCCCGCTTCTGCGCGGCGGTGAGGTCGGCGGTGTTCGCCAGCTCCTCCAGCGCGTCCACCAGGTCGCGGGACTGCGACCAGCGGGAGCGCACCATGCCGGACACCAGGTCGGCGGCGGGGCCGCTGATCTGGGTGCCGAGGAGGCGCTGGGCGAGCTCGGCCTTGGCCTCGCCGGCCTGCGCCGGGTCGGTCAGGACCCGACGCAGCGACACCTCGCGGTGGAGCAGCGCGGTGACGGAGGCCAGCTCGTCGGCGAGCGAGCCGGCGTCCACGGACGTGGAGTCCGTCAGCGCGTCGAGACGCTCACGTGCGGCGGCCAGGGCCTCGCGGCTCGCTCCGTTCATCGCGTGGCCTCGGCCTTCGTCGCCTTGTCGTCGAGCTCGTCCAGGAAGCGGTCGATGACGCGGCTCTGCCGGGCGTGGTCCTCGAGGGACTCGCCGACGAGCCTGCCGGCCAGGTCGGTCGCCAGCTTGCCGACGTCCTGGCGCAGCGCCGAAGCGGCGGCCTTGCGGTCGGCCTGGATCTGGGCGTGACCGGCGGCGATGATCTCCTCACGCTGCCGCTGGCCTTCCGCGCGCATCTCGGCGATGAGCGTGGCGCCCTGCTCCTGCGCCTCCTGGCGCAGTCGCGCGGCCTCGTGCCGGGCCTCGGCGAGCTGGGCCTTGTACTGCTCGAGGACGCTCTGGGCCTCGGTCTGCGCGGCCTCGGCCTTCTCGATACCGCCCTCGATGGCCTCGCGACGCTCTTCCAGAACCTTGTTGATGTTCGGGAGGAGCTTCCAGGCGAGGAAGCCGAAGACGATGACGAAGGCGATGAGGCCGATGACGAGCTCGGGGATCGGCGGGACGAGGGGGTTCTCTGCCTCCCCCTCAGCCGCCAGAATGAGCAGCTGGCTCATGTCGTTGCCTTTCGTCTGGGTTGCTGGTCGTCAGCCTGAAGTGATCAGGAGCCGTAGACGAACGGCATAACCAGACCGATCAGGGCGAGCGCCTCACAGAAGGCGAAGCCGAGGATCTGGTTGGCGCGGATCAGGCCGGCAGCCTCGGGCTGGCGGGCGAGGGCCTGCGTGCCGTTACCGAAGATGATGCCGACGCCGACGCCGGGGCCGATGGCAGCGAGGCCGTAACCGATGGAGCCGAGAGCCTTCAGGTCACCGGTGACAGCGGCAAGGGTCTGGGACATGCCAGTTCTTCCTTTTCTTTACGGACCGGTGGGGGTTGGCCACCGGACGACCAGGTGTTGGGGGTACGGGACGCTCAGTGGTGCTCGGCGAGGGCGCCCTGGATGTAGGTGCAGGTCAGGAGCACGAAGACGTATGCCTGCAGTGCCTGGATGAAGAGCTCGAAGGCCGTCATCACGATCGTCATGATGAACGAGACGCCGGCGTAGGCGATGCCGATGCCGTTCAGCAGGTACCAGCTGGCGATCGTGAAGAGCAGCAGCAGGGTGTGACCCGCGAACATGTTCGCGAACAGCCGGACGGCGTGGGTGAACGGCCGGACGAAGAGGTTCGAGAAGAACTCGATGGTCATGGCCAACGGCAGCACTGCACCGAGCGACTTGTCGTAGCCGGTCACGTTCTTGAAGAAGCCGACGAAGCCATGCCGCTTGAACGTCAGCGAGACCCACAGGATGTAGACGATCAGGGCCAGCACCAGCGGGTACGAGATGATGCCGGTGACGGGGAACTGGGCGACCGGGATGATCGACCAGAGGTTCATCATCCAGACGAAGAAGAAGAGCGAGACGACCAGCGGGACGTACTTCTCGCCTTCCTTCTTGCCGATGGTCTCGTACACGACGCCGCGCCGGATGAAGTCGTAACCGGCCTCGGCGACCATCTGGAGCTTGCCCGGGACGACCTTCGGCTTGCGGAAGGCGGCCCAGAAGAAGCCGATGATGACGACCGAGCCGAGCAGCGCCAGCAGCATCGTCTTGTTGAAGTAGACGTTGCTGTCCGCGTCGCCCCAGAGGGGCTCGAACAGGAACGAGTGCAGGCCGGGAGCCGGGAAGCCACAGCCGTCGAAGATGTGGCAGTCGGTCTCGAAGGCGAGCACCTGCGTCGGGTCAGCACTCACCGCGGGCTCCTTCAGCGTGGCGCATGGATACGGCAACCTCGTTGTGTCGGCGCGGCGCGGGGCCGCAGTTCGGCACGGGACTGGTGTTACGGATGTGGGGGCGGCTGTGGGGCATCTCGCCTCGCGATTGAGCAGGCGTCAGCGCGAATGCCCGCGCCCGCGATGCCGCAGTTGGCACCGGACGATAGCAGGACTTCACATGCCTCTTTATCCCGGCCCTACCCCTCACGACGAGTGGCCCGTCTTTTCGGGCTTTTTGCCCGACGGTTCAGGCTCGACGTAGAGAATCTTGGACTTCATGTGGGCCCGCGTCTGCGCCGCGATCCATGCCAGCGTGACGGCGACCAAGGTGATCGCGAAGGACCGGGGGTTGAACAGCGTCGTGTTCTTGAAGACGGCGAGGAAGACGAACAGCAGCAGGATCTGTGCCGCGTAGAGCATCAGGCCCATCGCCTGGAAAAGGTGCGGAAGCGATTTGGCGGTGCGCTGCAGAACGTAGAGACCGATACCCATGAAGAGCATCGCCACCACGGTCGCGACGACGGCTCCGACCGCCCCCTTGCCGCCGGCGACCACGGCGCTGACGACGGCGGCAACAGCGCCGACGGCAGCCGTGGGCACGGCAGCCTGAAGCAAGATCCGGACGTCATTGGACGGCATGGCGGCAACTCCGCTTTTCGCAGGGGGCAGTGTGTCGTCATGGACGAGCGTAGTCCCGGGCCGAACGGAGTCCTGACGGCCAAGAGACCGTCGCACTACGGTCCTTAGGCTCTACCCGGGGGTTCTCGTGAACCGTATCACAAACTATTTGATGAGGTCTTTACCTGAGGGTGTGCTTGCTGTCACACATGAGAGTGACAGTGCGCGTCTGTGCAATTACCGCACCGACTTGTCTGGTATTACGGCGCTTTGTTCCACCACGAGTTGGCAATGCTCTCGTCAGATTCTTACCTTGTGCCCGAGCGGGGGCCGACGGCGGTCGCGCCGTTGACACCCGAGACACCGGCGGCGACGGGGACGCGGTCCTCCGCCTCGTCCGCGGCGGCCGGCGCCTCGGCGGCCGCCTTCCTGCGGCGCCGGTAGCGCGGCGGCACGAAGTGCTCGGCCCAGCGCGGGGCGCGGGGGGTGAAGCGGGGCAGCAGGAGCAGCACCAGGCCGATCGCGCTGAGGAAGACGACGCCCAGCACGATCCACATCGACGCCGAGTTGACGGAGTAGGCGAGCGCGCCGAAGGCGATCAGCGCCGACCAGAAGTACATGATCAGCACCGCGCGGCTGTGGGAGTGCCCGACCTCCAGCAGCCGGTGGTGCAGGTGCCCCCGGTCCGCGGCGAACGGCGACTGGCCGCGCCAGGTGCGCCGCACGATCGCGAGGATCAGGTCGGCGGCCGGGATGGCGATGATGGTCAGCGGCATCAGCAGCGGGATGTACACCGGCACCATCTGGTGCACGGCGTTGCGCTCGGAACCGGAGAACAGCTTCATCACGTCCGGGTCGACCTGCCCGGTGACCGAGATGGCGCCGGCCGCGAGGATGAGCCCGATCAGCATCGAGCCGGAGTCGCCCATGAAGATCCGGGCGGGGTGCATGTTGTGCGGCAGGAAGCCCAGGCACATGCCCATGAGGATGGCGGCGAACAGCGTGGCCGGGGCGGCGGCCTCGATGCCGTACGAGTACCAGATCCGGTAGGCGTACATGAAGAACGCGGCCGCCGCGATGCACACCATGCCGGAGGCCAGCCCGTCGAGGCCGTCCACGAAGTTGACCGCGTTGATGGTGATGACCACCAGCGCGACGGTGAGCAGCGTGCCCTGCCACTGGGTCAGGGCCACCGTCCCCACGCCCGGCACCGGGATCCACAGGATGGTCAGACCCTGCACCACCATCACACCGGCGGCGATCATCTGGCCGCCCAGCTTGATCAGGGCGTCGATCTCGAACTTGTCGTCCAGGACGCCGATCAGCCAGATCAGGGCGGCCCCGGAGAGCAGGGCCCGCGGCTCGTTGGACTTCTCGAAGACCTCGTTGAGGTTCGTGAGGTGGTCGGCGACCAGCAGGCCCGCGCACAGCCCGAAGAACATCGCGATCCCGCCGAGCCGCGGAGTGGGTTCCCGGTGCACGTCACGCGCCCGGATCTCCGGCATCGCTCCCGCCACGATCGCGAACTTCCGTACCGGCCCTGTCAGCAGATACGTCACCGCGGCCGTGACGCAGAGCGTCAGCAGGTATTCACGCACGGGCTTCCCCACAGGTCTCGCTGGCCATTCCCAGCCCCACACCCTAGCGATGCGCGCATATGAGTGAGGACTTCCGGGTAGCGACGATGGTTGCACGAGTGGCTGTGCACAGGTGTGCCCCTACCCCGCCTCAGCCCGGATACGGCGGGAATTCCGCGGTGAGGTCCCGCACGCCGTCCCGCGCCGCGGCGGGGTCCGTGGCGCCCCGCACCACCCCCGCGACCAGCGTGGCCACCGTCCGCATCTCCCGCTCCCCCATGCCCTGCGTGGTCAGCGCCGCCGTGCCCAGGCGCAGGCCCCGGACGTCCGCGTGCGGCAGCGCGCAGCAGTCCAGCACGATCCCGGCCGCCGCCAGCCGCCCCCGCGCAGCCCTGCCGTCGACGCCGAGCGGGGCGGGGTCGACGGTGAGCAGGTGGGTTTCGGTGCCGCCGGTGGTGACGACGAACCCCTCCGCGGCGAGGTGGGCGGCGAGGGTGCGGGCGTTGGCGACCACCTGATGGGCGTACGCGGCGAAGGCCGGGGTCGACGCCTCGCCGAACGCGACGGCCTTCGCGGCGATGGTGTGCATCTGCGCGCCGCCCTGTGTGAAGGGGAACACGGCCCGGTCGACCCGCTCGGCGAGTTCGCTCCCGCAGAGGATCATGCCGCCGCGCGGGCCGCGCAGCACCTTGTGCGTGGTGGCGCAGACGATGTCGGCGTACGGCACCGGGCTGGGCGCCGCTCCCCCGGCCACCAGGCCGATCGGGTGCGCGGCGTCCGCGATCAGATAGGCGCCGACCTCGTCGGCCACGTCGCGGAAGAAGGCGTGGTCCAGGTGGCGGGGGTAGGCGATCGACCCGCACACGATCGCCTTGGGCCGGTGCGTGCGGGCCAGGGTGCGCACCTGGTCGTGGTCGACGAGCCCGGTCTCCGCGTCGACGCCGTAGCCGACGAAGTCGAACCAGCGGCCGGAGAAGTTGGCGGGCGCACCGTGCGTGAGGTGACCGCCGTACGGCAGGCCGAGCGCGAGGACCGTGTCGCCGGGGCGCAGCAGTGCGGCGTAGGCGGCGAGCACGGCGGAGGAGCCGGAGTGGGACTGCACGTTGGCGTGCTCGGCGCCGAACAGGGCCTGGGCCCGCTCGACCGCGAGCCGCTCGGCCACGTCGACGATCTCGCACCCGCCGTGGTGCCGGGCGCCCGGGTAGCCCTCGGCGTACTTGTTGGCGAGCGGGGAGCCGAGGGCGGCCAGCACGGCGGGGGACGTGAAGTTCTCGGCGGCGATCAGCTGGAGCGTCGTCGACTGCCGGCGGCGTTCGGCGAGCAGGACCTCGGCCAGCTCGGGATCCTGCCGCAGCAGTTCCTCGAAGATGCTGCGACCGGCCTCGAGGGCGTGGGTGACCGACATGGTGAGCTCCGGGCGTGCGTCGACGGTGACGTACGACCAATGTAGGCCCGGAAAGTCGTGAATGCCCGAGTTACTGCGTCACGTCCGCGCGGCGACCCCGGTCAGGGCCGTGACCACCGGGTCCAACGCCTGGTGTATCTCGTCCCCGATCGACCGGAAGAACGTCAGCGGCGCCCCGTACGGGTCGTACACCTCGTCCGCCTCCGCCGTCGGCGCCAGAAGCCACCCGCGTAGAGCCGCCGCAGCGCGCACCAGCGCGCGCGCACGCGCGACCACGCCCTCGTCCAGGGACGGCAGGGTCGCGGGGTCGATGGCGTTCACCAGGCGGGTGAACTCCTTGAGCGTGAAGGTGCGCAGCCCCGCCGAGTGCCCCATGGAGATGACCTGCGCCCGGTGGTCCCGCGTCGCCGTCAGCACCAGGTCGGCCCGGATCACGTGCTCGTCGAGCAGCTCACGCCCGGTGAAGCCGGCCGTGTCCGCGCCGAACTCCGCGAGGACCGTCTCCGCGTTCGCCTCCATGGGCGCGCCTTCGTGACCCCAGGTGCCCGCGCTCTCCACGACGAGGCCGCCGCCCAGGACGCCCAGCCGCTCCGTCACGAAATGCCGGGTCAGCCGCTCGGTGATGGGCGAGCGGCAGACGTTTCCCGTGCTGACGTGGAGGATGCGGAAGCTGTCGCGCGGAAAGCCGAAGGTCGTCGTCACCTCCGCGGCGCGTTCCCCGATGCCTATGCCACGCCCCGTCCCAGGGGCCGTCAATTCGCCACCTCGAGGTCGGGTACCACCTTGCGCAGCTCCTCCGCCGACAGCGCGCCCGCGCGCAGCAGCACCGGCACCTCGCCGGTGACGTCGACGATGGACGACGGGACGTTGCCGGGGGTGGGGCCCCCGTCGAGGTAGACGGAGACGGAGTCGCCGAGCATCTGCTGGGCGGCGTCGCAGTCCTCCGGCGCCGGGTGACCGGTCAGGTTGGCGGAGGAGACGGCCATGGGGCCGAACTCGGTGAGCAACTCGATGGCGACGGGGTGCAGCGGCATCCGCACGGCGACCGTGCCGCGGGTCTCGCCGAGGTCCCACTGCAGCGAGGGCTGGTGCTTGGCGACGAGGGTCAGCGCGCCCGGCCAGAAGGCGTCGACCAGCTCCCAGGCCTTCTCCGAGAAGTCGGTGACCAGGCCGTGCAGGGTGTTCGGGGAGCCGATCAGGACGGGGCTGGGCATGTTGCGGCCGCGGCCCTTGGCCTCCAGCAGGTCACCGACGGCCTCCGACGAGAACGCGTCGGCGCCGATGCCGTACACCGTGTCCGTGGGCAGCACCACGAGCTCGCCACGGCGGACGGCGGACGCGGCCTCACGCAGACCGGTCACACGGTCGGTCGCGTCGTTGGTGTCGTATCGCCGAGCCATTTAGCGGGCCTCCTCGTACACGTACTGCGGGGTCGAAGTCATCGGGGCGTTCACGGCAGCGCCTTGCGGGCGGTCGCGAAGCGGGGGCGCTTGTTGAGGTCGGGATGGTCGGCCGCGTCGGCCCAGCCCCGCTCCTCGGTGAAGATCCACGGCACCTGGCCGCCCTGGGTGTCGGCGTGCTCGACGACGACGACCCCGCCGGGGCGCAGCAGGCGGTGCGCGGTGCGTTCCAGGCCGCGGATCAGGTCGAGGCCGTCCTCGCCGGAGAACAGGGCCATCTGGGGATCGTGGTCGCGGGCCTCGGGGGCGACGTACTCCCACTCGGTGAGCGGGATGTACGGCGGGTTGGAGACCACCAGGTCGACCTGCCCGTCGAGGTCCGGGAAGGCGGTCAGGGCGTCGCCCTGGCGCAGCTCGACCCTGGACCCCTCCATGTTCTTGCGGGTCCACACCAGGGCGTCCTCGGACAGCTCCACGGCGTACACGCGGGAGCGCGGCACCTCCTGGGCGAGCGCCAGCGCGATGGCGCCCGAGCCGGTGCACAGGTCGACGATGCACGGCTCGACGACGTCCATGGCGCGCACGGCGTCTATGGCCCAGCCGACGACGGACTCGGTCTCGGGGCGGGGCACGAAGACGCCGGGGCCGACCTGGAGCTCCAGGTAGCGGAAGTAGGCGCGGCCGGTGATGTGCTGGAGCGGCTCGCGCGCCTCGCGGCGGGCGACGACCTCCCAGTAGCGGGCGTCGAAGTCCGCGTCCGGCACGGTGTGCAGCTCGCCCCGCTTGACACCGTGCAGGTACGCGGCGAGCTCCTCCGCGTCGGTGCGCGGCGAGGGCACGCCGGCGTCGGCCAGCCGCTGGGTGGCCTGGGCCACCTCCGCGAGCAGCAGGTTCACGCTGGTCCTCCGGGGCTGAGCTGTGGTCCGGTGCGGGTGGTGCGGCGGTGCTTAGGCGGCGGCGAGCTTGGCCGCCGAGTCCGCGTCGACGCAGGCCTGGATCACCGAGTCGAGGTCGCCGTCCAGGACCTGGTCCAGGTTGTACGCCTTGAAGCCGACGCGGTGGTCCGAGATGCGGTTCTCCGGGAAGTTGTACGTACGGATCTTCTCGGAGCGGTCGACGGTGCGGACCTGGCTGCGACGGGCGTCCGCGGCCTCCTTCTCCGCCTCCTCCTGCGCCGCCGCGAGCAGCCTGGAGCGCAGGATACGCATCGCCTGCTCCTTGTTCTGCAGCTGGCTCTTCTCGTTCTGGCAGGAGGCGACGACTCCGGTCGGAAGGTGCGTGATGCGCACGGCGGAGTCGGTGGTGTTGACGGACTGGCCGCCGGGGCCGGAGGACCGGTAGACGTCGATGCGCAGGTCGTTGGGGTTGATCTCGACGTCGATCTCCTCGGCCTCGGGCGTGACGAGCACGCCGGCCGCGGAGGTGTGGATGCGCCCCTGGGACTCAGTGGCGGGCACGCGCTGCACGCGGTGCACGCCGCCCTCGTACTTCAGCCGGGCCCAGACGCCCTGGCCGGGCTCGGTGGCGCCCTGGCCGCCCTTGGTCTTCACGGCGACCTGGACGTCCTTGTAGCCGCCCAGCTCGGACTCGGTGGCGTCGATGATCTCGGTCTTCCAGCCGACCCGCTCGGCGTAGCGCAGGTACATGCGCAGCAGGTCACCGGCGAACAGCGCCGACTCGTCGCCGCCCGCACCGGCCTTGATCTCCAGGATGACGTCCTTGTCGTCGCTGGGGTCGCGCGGGACGAGCAGCAGGCGCAGCTTCTCGGTGAGCTCCTCGCGCTGCTTGTCCAGCTCCTTGACCTCGGCGGCGAAGTCGGGGTCGTCGGCGGCGAATTCGCGTGCGGTCTCGATGTCGTCGCCGGTCTGCTTCCAGGAGCGGAACGTGGCGACGATCGGGGTGAGCTCGGCGTAACGCTTGTTCAGCTTGCGCGCGTTGGCCTGGTCGGAGTGGACCGACGGGTCGGCGAGCTTCTTCTCCAGGTCGGCGTGCTCGGCGACGAGTTCCTCGACGGCCTCGAACATCTTGGGCTCCTGCTACTGCGGTGAAGGGGAAGGCGGGCGACCAAAAACGCCGGTCCCGGCGCCCCCCGCCCGGGGGTGCGGCCGTGGACCGGCGATCGGTGGCTCGCTACTTCTTGGAGCCGGCGGCAGCCTTGCCGAAGCGGGCCTCGAAGCGGGCCACGCGGCCACCGGTGTCGAGGATCTTCTGCTTGCCCGTGTAGAACGGGTGGCACTCGGAGCAGACCTCGGCACGGATGGTGCCGGAGTCGATGGTGCTGCGGGTCGTGAACGACGCGCCACAGGTGCAGCTGACCTGCGTCTCGACGTACTCGGGGTGGATGTCGCGCTTCAAGGTGTCTCCTAGGTTCGGGAGGGCGCCGGGTCGCCGCCGCGGGATGCGGGAGCGTGAACCGGGGCCGACGTACCAGTCTGCCAGGACCGGCCGCATCTCCCAAAACCGGGGGGCCGGGGGATCTATTCCCCGGGTGCCGTCGGCCGCCTGCGGGTGCCGGGCGGCTCAGGACGCCGACACGACGTCCTTGGCCTGGCCGGTGGCCGTGTCCGCGGTCGCGCTCGCCGGGATCGGCCGGTCGTCCTTCAGCGCGTCCCACACCTGCCGGGACTTGGCCTCCTCGACGAGGACGCGGTTGGCGTCGGCGGGGTCGTAGATCACCGGCATGGTGACCATGTGCATGTTGCCGGGGCCGATGCCCTTGAGGCCGCTCGCGAAGGACATCAGGGAGTTCACCGAGCCCAGGTCGGAGTCGGTGGTGACGGTCTTGGTGGCGGTGTCGGCGACGTCGTACAGCTTCTTGGGGTTGCCGAGCAGGCCGATGTCCTTGACCTGGTTGACGAGGGCCTTGACGAAGGCCTGCTGGAGCTGGATGCGGCCCAGGTCGGAGCCGTCGCCGACGCCGTGCCGGGTGCGGACCAGACCGAGGGACTGCTCGCCGTCGAGCCGGTGCGTGCCGGCTTTCAGGTCGAGGTGGCTGTCGGGGTCCTTGATGTCCTCGGTGGTGGTGACCTCGACGCCGCCGAGGTCGTCGATGAGCTGCTGGAAGCCGCTGAAGTCGACCTCGAGGTAGTGGTCCATGCGCAGCCCGCTGACCGATTCGACGGTCTTCACGGCGCAGGCGGCGCCGCCGGTGGAGTAGGCCGAGTTGAACATCACGTCCGTCGCGGCGGGGTGCTCTTCGCCGTCGGTGCCGGTGCACTCGGGCCGGTCGATGAGGGTGTCGCGGGGGATGGAGACCACGCTGGCCTTCTTGTGGCCCTTGTGGACGTGCACGACCATCGCCGTGTCGGAGCGGGCGGTGCCGTCGTCGGCGCCGCCGCCCAGCTGCTTGTTGCCGCCGGAGCGGGTGTCCGAGCCGAGGACGAGGATGTTCTCGGAGCCGTTGTCTGCCTTCTCGGGCCGGTCGGTGCCGAGGGCCTGGTCGATGTCGACGCTCGTGAGGTTGCCGTTGAGCTTGAAGTACAGGACTCCGGCGCCGGTGCCGCCCAGGACGACGATGCCCGCGGCGGTCCAGGCCATGGCGAGCAGCGCCTTGCGCCTTCTGTCGCGGGGCTTGCGGCGGCGCCCCTTGCCCCGGCGGCGGGGCCCGTCGGCGCGGGACTCTCCGGGGCCGGGTATGGCGGGATCCGGCATGCTCTCGGCGGACATGTGCTCCTCGGTTCTCGTCCGGTCGGCTACCCCCTGCTTCTCAGGGTCGGGTCGGTGCGGCTCCGACGGTTTTCCGCCGGTACCTCACCATCGTCCCTCCGTACGTCAGACGGCGGAACTCGGGACAGGGTTGCACAACGCACTGTGCCCGGCGCGTGGCGCGCCGGGCACAGAGAGTCGCCTGCGGAACCGCGAATTCCGCGGTCACCTGCGATTTCAGCTGACGATGTCGTAACTGTTGTAGCCGCTGCCGACCTTCACGGCTGTGGCGAAGATCGCGGTTCCGGCCTTGCCGGTGCCGGCGTACAGGTACGCGTTCCCGTACTTCGTGACGGCCACGACGTCGGCCTTGCCGTCGCCGGTCACGTCGCCGGGCGAGACGACGGTCTTGACGTCGGGCCAGGCCCGCAGCTTGACCCGGGGCGAGAAGGCGCTGGTGGCCGACCCGCGGCCCGGGTACAGGTAGAGGTCGCCGTTGCCGGCGCGGGCGAGCAGGTCCGCCTTGCCGTCACCGGTGAAGTCGCCGTGCCCGCGGAGCTGGTTGTAGGCGGAGAAACCGGTGGTCACCCGGATCGGGCTGCCGAAGGTGCCGTTACCGCGGCCCGGGTAGAGCAGCAGGGTGTTCGCGGAGTCCAGCGACAGCAGGTCGGTCAGGGTGTCCCCGGTCAGGTCGCCCGGCACGAGGATCTGCTTGCGGCTGCCCCAGCCGGTGGCGAGGGTCTTGTGCGCCCAGGACTGGCTGGAGGGCTGGTAGTGCGACCAGACCAGGCTGCCGTCGGTGTCGCGGCTGACGAGGTCCTGGTAGCCGTCCCGGTCGAGGTCGGCCTGGACGACCAGGTTGACGCCGCTCCAGTCGCCCCACGCCTCGCGGGCGGCGAAGGAGGTGCCCTTGGAGTTCTGGGAGTAGCCCACCTTGGTGGAGGCCTGGCGCAGCCACAGGTCGGCGCGGCCGTCGCCGCTGAGGTCGGTGTCGTCCACCCGCGGGTAGGTGACACCGGCGTAGGTGCTGACCTTGGCGAAGACGCCGTACGCGCCCTTCGCGACGCAGTCCTCGACGCCCCAGGAGACGACGCCGACGATGCGGCCGCCGACGACCAGGGGGCCGCCGGAGTCGCCGTTGCACGGCGTGACGGTGCCCGCGTCGGAGCCGGTCGCGGGTGCGCCGGCGCAGAGCATGTGGCCCTTGACATAGTCCGCGCCCCAGGCGCCGGCGCAGGTGGCGTCCGACTGGATCGGCAGCGTGGCCGTCTTCAGCACGTCGGAGATGTCGTCGGAGGTGGAGCTGGTGCGGCCCCAGCCGTACACCTTGGCGGCGGTCCCGGCCTGGTAGGAGGCCGTGTCGTTCGCCGTCGTCATCGGGATCGGCTTGGCCGTGACCGGGTTCGGCAGGGTCAGCAGGGCCATGTCGTTGTCGATGGTCACCGCGTTGTACGACGGGTGGTTCCACTGCCGCCACACGCCGGACACGGTGCCGCCGTGCAGGTCGCTGCCCGTGGCCAGCTGCGCGGTGCCGGTGACGACGGCGCCGTTGGCGTACCAGTTGTAGCCCTTGACGCAGTGCGCGGCGGTGAGGATCTTCGTCGGGGCGACGACGGCGCCGCCGCAGAAGAAGCCGATGTCGTCGCTCTCGCCCGCGGTGCCGCGGTCGTCGTAGTACCAGAGCTGGGCCATCCACGGCGCGGTGGAGATGCCGGTCTGCGTGCCGCCGATGATCTTCGGGTCGATCGCGGCGGCGTCGCCGGTGGTGTCACTGCGCTGGGCCCGGCCGGCGTGCTCGCCGGCCTTGTCGTCGCCGGCCACGGCGCCCGCGATGCGCCGCTGCAGCTCGGCCTGCGGCACCGTCCTCGGGGCGGGCCGGACCGTCGGGTCCGGCGCGGTGGGGGCGGCGGTGGCGGACGACGTCGTCAGCGTGGCGGCCACGAGCCCGGCGAGGCCGGCGGCGAGCGTGGGCAGCGCGAGACGCGTGCCGCGTCTGCGGCGGCGGGTCCGTCCGGACGCGGGCAGGGATGTAGGCACTCAAGTCCCCCCAGGAGATGAGAAATTGGTGAGGCGAGCGGCGTGGCGCCCGTTGATCCCCCCGGGCGCCGCACACTCGCGAAGGCGTGATCGTACATCTGTTCACAGAAAACGCACAGAGCCGCCCCCGTCACCGGTGTGACGGGGGCGGCTCTGTGCTGTGCGAAGACGTCAGTCGCCGTTGCCCGGCGTCGGGGTCGTCTTCTGGATCTGCAGCAGGAACTCGGCGTTCGACTTGGTCTGCTTCATCTTGTCGAGGAGCAGTTCGATCGCCTGCTGCGAGTCGAGCGCGTGCAGCACCCGGCGCAGCTTCCAGACGATGGCCAGCTCGTCGCTGCCGAGCAGGATCTCTTCCTTACGGGTACCGGACGCGTCCACGTCCACCGCCGGGAAGATGCGCTTGTCGGCGAGCTTGCGGTCGAGCTTGAGCTCCATGTTGCCGGTGCCCTTGAACTCCTCGAAGATCACCTCGTCCATGCGGGACCCGGTGTCCACCAGGGCGGTGGCGAGGATGGTCAGCGAGCCGCCGTCCTCGATGTTGCGGGCCGCACCGAAGAAGCGCTTCGGCGGGTACAGGGCGGTCGAGTCGACACCACCGGACAGGATGCGGCCGGAGGCCGGGGCGGCGAGGTTGTACGCACGGCCCAGACGCGTGATCGAGTCGAGCAGCACGACGACGTCGTGGCCCAGCTCCACCAGTCGCTTGGCGCGCTCGATGGCGAGCTCGGCGACCGTGGTGTGGTCCTCGGCCGGGCGGTCGAAGGTCGAGGAGATGACCTCGCCCTTCACCGACCGCTGCATGTCGGTGACCTCTTCCGGACGCTCGTCGACGAGGACGACCATCAGGTGGCACTCGGGGTTGTTGTGGGTGATCGCGTTGGCGACCGCCTGCATGATCATGGTCTTGCCGGTCTTCGGCGGGGCCACGATCAGACCGCGCTGGCCCTTACCGATGGGCGAGACGAGGTCGATGATGCGGGTGGTGAGCACCCCGGGGTCCGTCTCCAGGCGGAGGCGGTCCTGCGGGTACAGCGGCGTCAGCTTGTTGAACTCCGGCCGTCCGCGGCCGTGTTCGGGCGCCATGCCGTTGACGGAGTCCAGGCGGACCAGCGCGTTGAACTTCTCGCGCCGCTCGCCTTCCTTCGGCTGCCGCACCGCACCGGTGAGGTGGTCGCCCTTGCGCAGGCCGTTCTTGCGGACCTGGGCGAGGGAGACGTACACGTCGTTCGGACCGGGCAGGTAGCCGGAGGTCCGGATGAACGCGTAGTTGTCGAGGATGTCGAGGATGCCCGCGACCGGGATGAGGACGTCGTCCTCGTTGATCTGCGGCTCCTGCTGGATGTCGTCGCGCCCGCGACGGCCCCGGCGGTCCCGGTAGCGGCCGCGACGGCCACGGCGGCCGCCGTCGAAGTCGTCGTCGTCCTGCTGCTGGCGGTCGCGGTCCTGGCGTCCGCCGCCCTGCTGCTGGCGCTGCTGACCGCCGCCCTGGTTCTGCTGCTGGTCGTCGCCCTTGCCCCGGCGGTCGCGGTCACGCCCGCGGTCGCGGTCACGATCGCGGCGGTCGCGGCGGCGGCCCTCGGCGCCGTCACCGGCGTCGCCCTGGTTCTGCTGCGACTGCTGCGCGGAGGAGTCGTTCCTCGGCTCGCTCCTGACCTCGGCGACGGCCGTGTCGGTGGCGGCCGGGCTGCCGGCGTCGGCGGTGGCCCGGCGACGGCGGCGCTCGGAGGGGGCGTCGTCGGCGGGGGCGCCCGACTGGTCGGCGGAGGGCGCGACCTTCGGGGACGGCTGGCCGGGAATCTCGATCTGCTGCTGGGCCACGGCCTTGTCGGCGGCCGTCTTGTCCGCCTTCTTGTCGGCCTTGCCGGCCTTCGCCGCCTTCTCGGCGGTGGCGCTCTCGTCGCCCGTACGGGACCGGGAGGTGGCGCGGCGCTTCGGCTTGGTCTCGCCGGCGGCGTCCGCGGCGGGCGCGGCCTTGGCGGGGGCGCCCCCGGCGGACTGCGCTTCCTTGATGACCTCGATCAGCTGGCTCTTGCGCATCCGCGCGGTGCCCCTGATGCCGAGGCCGGATGCGACCTGCTGCAGCTCGGCCAGCACCATGCCCTCGAGGCCGGTACCGCGGCGCCGCCGGGAGCCGGCACCGGTGGCAGGCGCGGAGGCGTCCGTGGCGGGCGCGGCAGCGGTCTCCTCGACACGTGCGCCCATCAGATCGGTGGTGTCGCTCACGAAGGGTCCTTCCCTGGAGCGGACGTCGGCCTGTCTGGCTCGGCGACCGGTTGTGCTGTCCGGCTTCGGTCCTTGCTGTGTGAACCGTGCCGGGGCGGTGGTCCGCCTAAGCGGCGGAAGAGATATCTGGTGATGGCGCTCCCCCTGGCCGTGGCACCCAGTGTCTGTGTCACGCGGTGTGGTCGCACCGGTTCCGAAGCGTGCCCGGCGGGCCGCTCAGTGTCCGTGTCGGCCGTACTGATGACGTACGACGTCGAGCACACAATGCGGCTTGGGGGGCTCCCGGAAGAATGTCTGTCCCGGACGGGGACACGAGGCACCTCGCCATGGTGGGGTCGGGTGCAGACTTGAGATTAACACTACCGGATCCAACAAACATTCCCCCTCTCGAAATCCGGCAACCGTCCGCGTCTAGAGGTCACCGGAGGTCGCCAGTGGCAGGACGCTGGCGCCCTGCTGGTCCAGGCTCAGCCGGTTGGCCGCCCAGTCCGTGCCCGCCAGCGCCTCGACCTTGTCGGCCGTGCCGGCGTCGGCGAGCGCCATCACCGTGGGGCCGGCACCGGAGATGACCGCCGGGATGCCGTCCCCGCGCAGCCGCTCCACCAGTGCGGCGCTCTCCGGCATGGCCGGCGCGCGGTACTCCTGGTGGAGGCGGTCCTCGGTGGCCGGCAGCAGCAGCTCGGGGCGCCTGGTCAGGGCCTCGACGAGCAGGGCGGCGCGGCCCGCGTTGGCGGCGGCGTCGACGTGCGGCACGGTGCGCGGGAGCAGACCGCGCGCGGTCTCCGTCAGGACCGGCTTTCCGGGCACGAAAACCACCGGAACGATGGAATCGGAGGGCTCCATCCTGATGGCCCGGGCGGCGCCGGCCTCCATCCAGGACAGGGTGAAGCCGCCCAGCAGACAGGCCGCCACGTTGTCGGGGTGGCCCTCGATCTCGGTGGCGAGGTCGAGCAGCGCGGCGTCGTCGAGGCGGGCCTCGCCGCCTATGGTCACCGCGCGCGCGGCGACGATGCCGGCGCAGATGGCGGCGGAGGAGGAGCCGAGTCCGCGGCCGTGGGGGATGCGGTTGGCGCAGACGATCTCCAGGCCGCGCGGCTGTCCGCCGAGGAGGTCGAAGGCGGTGCGCAGGGAGCGTACGAGGAGGTGTTTCTCGTCGCGCGGCAGCGTCTCGCTGCCCTCACCCGCGATGTCGATGTGCAGCCCGGAGTCGGCCACCCGGACGACCACGTCGTCGTACAAGCCCAGCGCGAGGCCGAGGGCGTCGAAGCCCGGGCCGAGGTTGGCGCTGGTGGCGGGGACGCGCACCCGGACGGCGGCGGCGCGGAACGCTGGACCGGCCATCGCTCGATGACTCTCCTTGAGCTGCGTGGTGGTCGAATGACGTTCGATCGGCATTCGGTGACGTACAGGAACCCCGGGGCGCCGCTTCCTGCCGAACGGGCGACCGCACCGCTGCCGCTTGCCGACCGCGGAGACAGCGCGGTTCCGCGGCATATGCGGCGGGCGGGTTCGGTACAGCCTATCGAAGGAAGGTTCTGTGGCGACACAGGGCGCACAGGAGGCGCACGATGCGTGTCGTAAGCCCCCTGTGCACCCCCCGCTAAGGGCTTTCCCGAATGGGCGTCGCTTACGCCCGTTCGCGCCGGTGGGAGGGGCGCGTTTTCCCGTCGGCGGGACGGCCGGGCCGTCCCGCCGCGTGCCCGGCACGCGCCCGGCCGGGCGCGTGCGCGGACGAGGCCGGGCGCGTGCTCAGACGAGGCCGAGGCGCTCGGCCGCGGTGGCCGCGTCGACCGGGACGGTGACCGGCTGGGGAGCGCCGGCGACGGCCCAGTCGGGGTCCTTCAGCCCGTTGCCGGTGACGGTGCACACGATGCGCTGACCCGGGTCGACCTTGCCCTGCTCGGCGGCCTTCAGCAGACCGGCCACCGACGCGGCGGACGCGGGCTCGACGAAGACGCCCTCCTGGGAGGCCAGCAGCCGGTAGGCGCGCAGGATCTCACGGTCCGTCACCTCGTCGATGGCGCCGCCGGACTCGTCCCGCGCGGCGAGCGCGAAGTCCCACGAGGCGGGGTTGCCGATGCGGATGGCGGTGGCGATGGTCG
This sequence comes from Streptomyces flaveolus, assembly GCF_014648815.1. GTDB lineage: Bacteria > Actinomycetota > Actinomycetes > Streptomycetales > Streptomycetaceae > Streptomyces > Streptomyces flaveolus. Next base: position 92,061 of record NZ_BMRV01000002.1, read on the forward strand.
ACGGGTCCTTGACTACCTCGCCGCGCACGATCGGGGCGCTGCCGGAGGCCTGGAAGCCCCACATCCGGGGCGTCCTCGTGCTGATCGCGTCGGCGGCGTACTCCTTGTAGCCCTTCCAGTACGCGGTGATGTTGCCCGCGTTGCCCACCGGCAGGACGTGGATGTCGGGCGCGTCGCCGAGCATGTCCACGATCTCGAAGGCGGCCGTCTTCTGCCCCTCGATACGTACCGGGTTGACCGAATTGACCAGCGCCACGGGGTAGTTGTCGCTCAGCGCGCGAGCGAGCGTGAGGCAGTCGTCGAAGTTTCCGTCGACCTGGAGGATCTTCGCGCCGTGCACGAGGGCCTGGCCCATCTTGCCGAGCGCGATCTTGCCCTGCGGCACGAGGACGGCGGAGACCATCCCGGCCCGCACGCCGTAGGCGGCGGCGGAGGCGGACGTGTTGCCCGTGGACGCGCAGATCACGGCCTGCGCACCCTCCTCCTTGGCCTTGCTGATGGCCATGGTCATGCCGCGGTCCTTGAAGGACCCGGTCGGGTTCGCACCCTCCACCTTGAGGTGGACCTCGCAGCCCGTGCGCTCGGAGAGCACCTGCGCGGGCACGAGCGGCGTGCCGCCCTCACGGAGCGTCACGACCGGCGTGCTGTCGGAGACCGGCAGCCTGTCCCGGTACTCCTCGATGATTCCGCGCCACTGGTGGGTCATTGCTGGTTACTCTCCTTCAACCCGCATGATGCTGGCGACACCCCGCACGGTGTCGAGCTTGCGCAGCGCCTCGACCGTACCGCCGAGGGCGGCGTCGGACGCTCGGTGGGTGACGACGACGAGGGAGGCCTCGCCGTCCTTCCCCGACTGCCGGACGGTGTCGATGGAGACACCGTGCTCGGCGAACACGGTCGCCACCTGGGCGAGGACGCCCGGTTTGTCGGCGACGTCGAGGCTGATGTGGTAGCGCGTGACGACGTCGTCCATCGGCGAGACGGGCAGCGCGGCATAGGCGGACTCGCCGGGTCCGGTGGCGCCGCCGATCCGGTTGCGGCAGACGGCGACGAGGTCGCCGAGCACGGCGGACGCGGTCGGCGCACCGCCGGCGCCGGGCCCGTAGAACATCAGCTGCCCGGCGGCCTCGGACTCCACGAAGACGGCGTTGTAGGCCCCGCGCACGCTCGCCAGCGGATGGCTGAGCGGGATCATCGCGGGATGCACGCGCGCGGTGACCGACGCCCCGTCCGCGGCCCGCTCGCAGATGGCGAGCAGCTTGATGGTGCAGCCCATCTCCTTGGCGGAGGCGAAGTCGGCCGCGGTGACCTCGGTCATGCCCTCGCGGTGCACGTCGTCGAGGCGCACGCGCGTGTGGAACGCGATCCCGGCGAGGATGGCGGCCTTGGCGGCGGCGTCGAAGCCCTCGACGTCGGCGGTCGGGTCGGCCTCGGCGTAGCCCAGGGCGGTGGCCTCGTCGAGGGCCTCCTGGTACCCGGCGCCCGTGGTGTCCATGGCGTCGAGGATGAAGTTGGTCGTGCCGTTGACGATGCCGAGCACCCGGTTGACCTTGTCACCGGCGAGGGACTCGCGCAGCGGACGGATCAGCGGGATGGCGCCGGCGACGGCGGCCTCGTAGTAGAGGTCCTTGCCGTTCGCGTCCGCCGCGGCGTGCAGGGCGGCGCCGTCCTGGGCGAGGAGGGCCTTGTTGGCGGAGACGACGGAGGCGCCGTGCTCGAAGGCGGTGGTGATGAGGGTCCGGGCGGGCTCGATGCCGCCGATGACCTCCACGACCACGTCGATGTCCCCGCGCTTGACGAGGGCGGTGGCGTCGGTGGTGACCAGGGCGGGGTCGATTCCCTCACGCACCTTGTCGGGCCGGCGGACGGCGACCCCGGCGAGCTCCACCGGGGCCCCGATGCGGGCGGCGAGGTCGTCGGCGTGCGTCGTCATGATGCGCGCCACCTCTGAGCCGACCACTCCACAGCCCAGCAGCGCCACCTTCAGCGGACGCGTACGCATCATCCGACCTCGTTTCCTTCATACCTTCTACGGTGGGACCAGTCTCATGCACCGGACGGGATTTTCTGCGTTTCGTCCGGATCGTGAGACATTTATTTCATTTTCGCAGGGGTGGAGGACGGAAGATCTTCCACCCCGGCCTCGTCCGACGCCCGGTCAGGCGCGTCGCCCGACGTCTCAGCCGACGTCGAGACGCAGCAGATCCTCCTCCGTCTCACGCCGGACGATGACTCGTGCCTCACCGTCCCGCACGGCGACGACGGGCGGCCGCAGCACGTGGTTGTAGTTGCTGGCCATGGACCGGCAGTACGCCCCGGTGGCGGGTACGGCGATGAGGTCACCCGGTGCCAGGTCGCCCGGCAGGAAGGCGTCCTTGACCACGATGTCGCCGCTCTCGCAGTGCTTGCCGACGACCCGGACGAGCATGGGCTCCGCGTCGGAGGTGCGGGAGACGAGGGCGACGCTGTACTCGGCGTCGTACAGCGCGGTGCGGATGTTGTCCGACATGCCGCCGTCGACGGAGACGTACGTACGCAGCGCCTCCAGCGGCTTGATGGTGCCGACCTCGTAGAGCGTGAAGGCGGTGGGCCCGACGATGGCCCGGCCGGGCTCGACGGAGATGCGGGGGGTGGCGAGCCGGGCGGCCTCGCACTCCCTCGTCACGATCTCGGTCAGCGCCTTGGCGATCTCGTGCGGCTCGCGGGGGTCGTCGTCGCTGGTGTACGCGATCCCGAGGCCGCCGCCGAGGTCGATCTCGGGCAGCTCGACGCCGTGCTCGTCGCGGATGTCCTTGAGCAGCCCGACGACGCGGTGCGCGGCGACCTCGAAGCCCGACATATCGAAGATCTGCGACCCGATGTGGGAGTGGATCCCGATGACCTCGAGCCCGTCGAGCTGCAGCGCCCGCCGCACGGCCTCGGCGGCCTGCCCGCCGGCCAGCGGGATGCCGAACTTCTGGTCCTCGTGGGCGGTGGCGATGAACTCGTGCGTGTGGGCCTCGACGCCGACGGTGATACGGATCTGCACGCGCTGGCGCCTGCCGAGTTCCTGCGCGATGTGGGCGACGCGCACGATCTCCTGGAAGGAGTCGAGCACGATCCGCCCGACACCGGCCTCGACGGCCCGCCGGATCTCCCGCTCGCTCTTGTTGTTGCCGTGGAAGGCGATGCGGTCGGCGGGCATCCCGGCGGAGAGCGCGGTGGCCAGCTCACCACCGGAGCACACGTCGAGGTTCAGCCCCTCCTCGTCCAGCCACCGCACGACGGCGCGGGACAGGAAGGCCTTGCCCGCGTAGAAGACGTCGGCGTCGGCACCGAAGGCGGTGCGCCAGGCCCGCGCCCGGGCCCGGAAGTCGGCCTCGTCGAGGATGTAGGCGGGGGTGCCGTACTCCTCGGCGAGCCGCGTGACGGGAATCCCGCCGACGGTGACGGCGCCGTCCGCGTCGCGGGCGACGGTCTGGGCCCAGACCTTGGGGTCGAGGGCGTTGAGGTCGGCGGGCGGTGCCGAGTAGTGCCCCTCGGGGAGGACGTCGGCGTGACGGGGCCCGGCGGGGTGGGCGGAACGGCTCATGGCGTCTTCAGGGCTCTCTCAGAGATGGTCGGGTGCGTCGATACCGAGCAGGGACAGGCCGCCGGCCAGCACCGTCCCGGCGGCTTCGGCGAGCGCGAGCCGGGCGCGGTGGGCGGCCGAGGGTTTCTCCGCCCCGCGCGGGAGCACGGCCGGCAGGAAGGGCAGCGCGGCATCGGCGACGGTGACGAGGTGCCGGGCGAGCCGGTCGGGGGCGCGGTGCTCGGCCGCGGCGGCGAGGACGCGAGGGTGGTCGGCGAGGGCGGCGAGGAGGTCCTGGGGTGTGGACTCGGCGGGGACCGCTGCGCGACCGGCGGGCTGGGCGAGGGGGCCCGGCTCGGCGGTGAAGCCCAGGTCGGCGGCGTTCCGGGTGAGCGCGCGGGCGCGGGCGTGGGCGTACCGGACGCGGAAGAGCGGGTTGCTCTCGCGCTGGACGAGGTGCTCGTCGCCGGTCCGGGGCCGGTCGTGGGGGGCGGGGTGGAGCAGGGCCCAGCGGCCGGCGTCGCGACCGAGGCGGAGGGGATCGGGATCGCCGGGGGCGGGCACGGGCCGGATGTTCACGGCGAGCCCGGCCGGCGCCGGTCCGGCGGCGTCGACGCGGACACCGAGGGCGGCGGTCCACTCGGGGGCGAGGGGAGCCTCGCAGCTCGTGCGGACGAGGGCGCCCTGGGAGCGGAGGATGCGGGCGGCTGCCTCGGCGACGACGACGGCACGGAGGTCGCGGGAGCAGTGCAGCTGCACGACCCGGCCGTCGGGTCCGTCGGCGTACCCGTAACGGGTGTCGCGCCGCAGGATCTCCTCGACGAGGGCGGCGGGGGCGGTGCCGTGGAGGCTGATGTTGAGGAAGCCGGGCCCGGTGAGGACGACGTCCGTGATGCCGTCGACGTCGGCGAGATACGGCCGCAGCACCTCGGCGACACGGCGAGGGGGCTGCCCGGCCGGCCGGGCGAGCTGGAGCGCGATGTTGGTGGCGTAGTCGCCACACCCCCCGGGCCCCGGCGGAGCGACCACGGCCCGCTCGGGAACGGCCACCTGGAGCTCACCCGCGTCGACAGCGCGACGCACCGCGTGCAGCACGGTGCGGGAGAGCTCTACGGGGGTCACGGGTCAAGCGTAGGGGAGGAGGGGGGTGGGTAAGCGAACCGGTTTACGGCAATCCCGGGATGTGGACGCAAGCCCGCGTGATCGGCGATGCCGGACGGACTACCCGGCCGACTCGGCCTGAGCGGAGGCCTCGCTCTCCCCGGCGGCACCGGCCCCGAAGACGTCGCTCCGCCCGTCGACCAGCTGCCGTACGAGGGCGACGAGCTCGGCGGGCTCGAACGGCTTGGACAGAAAGGCGTCGACGCCACCATCGACAGCGACAGCGACAGCGACACCGCCTTCTCCCCCGGCGCCGACCTCGTACTGAGAGGTGGCGCTGACGATGGCGAGGGGAAGATCCCGGGTCCGGGGATCCGCGCGCAGCCGCGCGGCGGTCCGGAGACCGTCCAGCCGCGGCATGACCACGTCCAGCGTGACGGCGTCGGGCCGCACCTGATGGATCACTTCCAGACATTCGACACCATCGGCCGCGGTCACGACCTCGAAGCCCTCCAGCTCGAGATTGACCCTGATCAGCTGCCGGATGACCTTGTTGTCGTCCACAACAAGAACTCGGCCAGACGCCCTAGGCACAACTCGAGAGTAGGTCCGGCCCGGCCATCGCGTCCGGGTTTTCCCCACTTCCACCCCACGCGGGGGACATCGCCGCCCGGCCCCCTGACGCCGACGCTCCGCTTCGGCCCCGGCGGGGAGGGGCAGTCGGCGGTGAAAACCCGTTCATGACCACCCCGACCGAGCTGGTAGTGTTCTACCCGTCGCCGCGAGCAACAGCTCCCCGGCCGACACGCCCCCGTAGCTCAGGGGATAGAGCAACGGCCTCCGGAGCCGTGTGCGCAGGTTCGAATCCTGCCGGGGGCACCCTGTATGAGGTGCCCAAAGACCCCGTCACCAGCGGAAACGCTGAGGCCGGGGTCTTCGCGTGTGTGCAGCCGTATGCCGGGCGTGTGCGGGGTGACGTGGTGGTCGCCGTCAGTAGCCCTGGGTGCCTGCGGTGTGCCGTCGGCCGGGAGCCAACCGTGCTGCGAGGGCCGTGCGGGCAAAAAACAGTCCCCGGTAGTGCTGCACGTGTCCTGGGGCTCCAGTCGTCACTGTCGCTCCGGTATCGCGCCGGCTTGCCGGGGGCCTGGACCACATCCTGTCCAAGTCACTCCGCCGACTAGACGTCCTCATCGACTTTGTGACTCTTCCGGTTTTGTGGCTTATTAACCAGGTTAGGCAGGCTATCTGCCGAGTCAATAGGCTTCGGGAAAGTTTCTGGGTCGATCACGCCTGGTCCTCGACGGTGAAGGGCCGGCCAGGGCCGTGCCGCGAGGTCGCACAGTGACTAGCTGGTTTGCCCTGGTCACCGTCCGTCAGGGTGTCGTTCGGGACAGTTCGATGCCCTCGCGGAGGCGGGTGGGGGCTCCGTCGCTGAGGGTCCAGCCGTGTGGGGCCGCGATCTCCAGGAGGGTGCGGGCTCCGACGCAGCGGTGTTTGTGGGTTCTGATCAGCGTCGTGCGCTGTTTGGGCTTCTGCTTGCGGAGGTGCTTCTCTATGCGCTCCCGGTGGAAGGCCGGGTCGTCCTCGCGTTGCAGCTCGCCCCACGAGGTCCACCAGCGTGGGCGCGCGGGGAAGCGGCCGACGGTCAAGGTCCAGGACCTTCATCACCGGGCGTTCGAGGAAGGGGAGGATCCCGCAGACGAGTTCCATCGCCAGCCCGTAGGCCACCACGAAAGCCATGATGATCAGCCACAGCACCACGTGGAGCGGGAAGTACAGCACCGTCAGGACGAAGCGGAACCGTCGTCCGGCCTTCGAGCGCGGTGGTTGTGGCTCCCACAGGCCGGACAGTTCCGCCGGCGGCACGACGGGCTGGGGCGTCGGCTGGGCGTAGTACGGGGTGGGCTGTGCGTACGGGCCGTACGGGCCGTACTGGGGCTGTTGAGGCGGCTGTTGCACCGTGTCACCCAATCACCGGCGCGGTCGGCATGGCAACGTCACGTCATTCCGTTCCGCTGCGGGACAGCGGGGGCAGTGACGCGCACAGTCGGGTGGGGAACGCGGGCTCCCTCTGCTGTACGGCCTCGCAGCCTCCTGTCGCGGTGCGGAAGAACGGGTCCCAGCCCGTCTTCTCCGCGCGGTAGAACCAGCGGTCGCCCAGGCGGGACGTGCACGCGGGGTTCGTCGTGTCGCCGCAGATCGGTCCCGTGCGCCAGGAGAAGTCCAGGACCAGCCACTTGCCGTCGCAGTGTTCCGCGTTGCGGTACGTGTGCATGGGGGCGTCGGCCGCCTTCAGTGCCTGTTCGTAGGACGGGGCGGTGCAGCCCGTGGCCGGTGGGGTGCAGCCCAGTTCCCCGCACAGGCGCAGCGCGGGTGGGGTGGCGCCGTCGGCGGTGAAGCGGGTGTAGTTGTCGACGATCACGTCGCGGTCGCCCAGCGGTTCCGGCAGCCTCACCCGTGCGGTGGCCGTGCCCTCCTCGGTGCATCCGGACGCCCTGTCCCCGGCCGGCGACGTGAAGGTGACCTGCACCCGGGCGAGGTCCGAGAGGGGTTTGGTGAGCACCGCCTTCAGCTCCCGCACGCACGGGTGCGGGCCGCTGGGCACCTGGGTGTCGAGGAGCAGGGTGCGGTGGTCCTCGCCGACACGGACTCCGGTGACCGCGGACGGCTGCATCGTCGTCCACGGGATCGGTTCGGTCGCCCTCGGTGACGGTGACGTTCCGTTCCCCCGGCCGGCCACCTCGGTCCCACACGCGCCGAGGAGCAGGACGGCTGCGGCACAGAGCATGGCGGTGAGGAGCGTCCGGGTCGGTCCGGATGATCGCATGCGTGCTCAATTCCCCTGTGTGGCTGTGCTGTTGGCTCGGGCCACTGTACGGCCCTCTCAGCCGCCGACCAGGGCGACCAGCTTGATGAAGATCAGGGTGGGGGCCGGAGCCAGGTCCACCACCTCGTCCAGGGCCTCCAGCTGGCGGTCGCCGGACAGGACGAAGAAGCCGTTGGTCAGGAAGGCGTGTTCGGCTGCCTCCGTCCGGCGGGCCACATCGACGGGGTGGGCGTTGTGACGGGCGGCCTCCTCTCGGACCCTGAGGGCTATCAGCTCTCGTACCGTCATGCGGTCGGGCAGGCCGGTCAGTTTCCACTCGGTGAGCTGCTTGCCCGTCGGCGTCTCGTCCCGGAAGGTCACGTCGGCCATCAGGCACCTCGTTCGATCTGGCGGAGGATGGTCTCGTCGGTGATGTCGGTGTCGGCGGCCAGCAGGAACGCCTTGCTCAGGATCAGGGCGAGCCGTTCGTCGTCGAAGGGGAGGAAGACCGTGCGGTCCACCGGGCGTCGGGCCGCGACGACGCACAGGTAGCTGTCGTCCGGTTCCATCAGGACGTTGGCCGAGAAGAGGTGGATCTTGTAGGCGCGCAGGTCGCCTCGGACGCGCAGGAAGCGGCCGTCGAGTGTGCAGCGGTCGGCGATCTTCAGGCGGGGCAGGAGCCGTTCCAGTACGTCGCGGCGTGCCAGGGCGCTCTCGGTCAGCTCGCCGAACGCGGTCCGCTCCCAGTAGGCGCGCCGGTCGCCGCCGTCGGTCCAGTCGGGGTCGGTGGCGATCGAGGTCACTCCGACGAAGAGGTCCACGTCGCGCATGGCCTCGCTGAACACCAGCGGGGGCACGTCGGCGAGCGGTGTCTCGCGCCAGGCGTCCTCCTGCCGGTGGTCGAAGCGCACCTGGTCGGTCGTGGCCAGGTCGTCGTCGCCCGTGGAGTCGGACCAGGTGTGGTGGAAGCGGACCCGCCACTCCCCCGCCGCGAGGGTGCGCTCGGCCTCGTCGCCGTCCCCGTCGTCCCAGGGGCCGAGCAGGCGGCTCTTCCATCCCCGGGCGCGGAACAGGGCGAACAACGTGCGGTAGTGGACGAGGTGGGCGGCGAAGCGGTGGGAATAGAGGCCGGTCTGTTCCTCGGCCGGGGTGAGGAAGTAGATCTCGCGGAACGCCTGCTTGAAGGGTTGCCGTATGCGCCGTTCGCTGAGCAGGTCCCGCCAGGCCCCTACGGCGTCGGGGTCGGAGCGGAGCGGGTGCCAGAGCCGTACGGATGCGTCGTCGGGTGCGTCGGGGAGGGGCTCGTCCGTCTCGGGGAGTACGGCCCGCCACTCGTCGGGCGCGACCTCGATCTCCCAGATCAGCCGGCCTACGAGGGTCCGGGCGAGGGGGTGGCCGGCGAGTTCGGTGCGCCACCAGCCGTACGGGTGGACGGCGTCGACGGTGAAACCGCCCTCCAGGGCCCGCAGGAGGGTGGCCAGTTGGGCGTTGAGCCGCTTCACCAGGTCGCGGAGTTCCTTGACCAGGGCGGGGTGGTCGCGGCGGACCGGGGCCGGGACGGTGCGCAGCGGGCGGCCGTCCTTCTCCCAGGTGAGGGTGGCGGTGTCGGTGACCCTGACGACCGCCCGGTAGGCGCCGGCCGGCCGGTGCAGGACGCCGTCGCCGTCGAAGTCCAGCCTCGGCAGCCGTAGTGCCACGTCGGTGCGTTCGGCCAGGGCCGCGTCCGCCTTCTTGAGCATCTTGTCCAGTTGCTTGGGCACCCCGGCGTGCCGGACGGTCCGGCGCACGGTGCGGATCGCGGTGACCAGCTCGGGTGTCGGGTAGTCCTGGGCGGCGCGGACCACCTCGTACAGCAGGGCCTGTGACGGGAGGGTCTTCGCCGCCGTGGGGGCGAGCGCGATGCCGGGCAGCAGCCGGTCGAACAGCTCGGGCAGCCAGGGTTCGTCCCGCAGCAGCGCGACCCGCAGGGCCTGGCCGAGCGAGGTGACCTCCCGGTCGGTGAACGCCTTGTCCGCCCGGTAGGGGATCTCGCCGGCCCGGATGGCGTCGGTGCGGTCGGCGGCCGCTTCCAGCGCGCGGCGGGTGAACGCCACGTACGCCGGGTTCGCGGAGGATCGGCGCCAGGTGTGGGCGAGCGGCGAGACGAATCTGTGCTCCCGGTCCATCTCGGACAGTGCCGCCTGTTCGGCCGTGGGGAGTCCCGCGATGGCTGTCATCTCGTCGGCGACGATGGGGCCGGCGTCGCGGGAGAGCCGCTCCACGACTGTGCTCAGTGTCCCGTCCCCGGCGAGGCCCGCGACGGCGAGCAGCGCGTAGGGCTGGCGTACGACGTCCTTGGCCAGCCACAACCCGACCAGGGCGCGGGCCGGTTGGGTCACGTCGGGCAGCGGTCCCGTGCAGTGCTGCAGTGCGTCCAGGCCCAGGGTGAGGTCGGCCCAGCCGTGCTCCTCGCACTCCTCGACGAGCAGCTCGAACAGCCGGCGGCATGCGGCGGGCGTGTAGCGCGGCTGCCGTTCCCCGGCCGCGGCCCGGACCGTGAAGGCTGCCGCCCGCATCGAGGCGGTGGCCGAGGCGTCCAGCCGGTAGGCCGCGACGAACAGGCTGCCGAGCTCCTCGTCGGTGACCTGTGACGGGTCGTGGCGTCCGTCCCCGTCCGTGAACGCCGGGTCGGTCAGCGCGCGCATCAGCCGGGCGGCGGGGCTCGTCGGGGGCGAGTCGTGGCCGGGAAAGCCGGTCACCGAGGCGTCGTTCAGCATGGCGGGATGATGGCAGGGGGGACTGACAACACCGCTTCCCGGACGCCGGTCAGCCGGCGGTGGGCAGGCGGCGCAGCAGTTCCTCTTCCGAGATGTCCTCCAGGTGGGTCAGGAAGACCCACCGGTGACCCGACGGGTCCTTGAGGATGACGGTGCGGTCGCCGTGGAACATGTCCGTCGGCGGCTGGAGGATCTCCGCGCCGGCGGCCTCCGCGCGCCGCGCCAGGCCGTCGACGTCCGGCACGAAGACGTGCAGCATGACGGAGGTGCCGCCGCCGAGCGAGGCCGGCGCGGCGAAGGCGTCGGTCTGCGCGCCGCCCGCGCCCGCGTCGCCGAGCATCAGGACCGACCGCCCGACGGTGATCTCGGCGTGCAGGATCCCGCCGCCCGGAGCGTCGATCCTGAAGGCCTCGCGGGCGCCGAACGCCCGCTGGTAGAAGTCGATCGCCGCGGCGGCGTCGTCGACCATGATGTGCGGGATCACGGCGTAGCGGTAGCGGTCGGGGATCTCGGTCGAGGCCGGGTGCTCGGTGGGGGCCGGGTGCTCGGTCATGGTGAACCTCCTCGGTAGCCGCCGCCGGTCGGCTCCTGCGGCTCCGGAACGAACCTAGAAGCTCAAGTTTGGTTCAGGTCAAGCGCCAAAATACCCCCGGGGGTACCCGTGCTACGGTGGATACCCCGGGGGGTAATTGTCTGTGAAGGAGTTCCCGATGTTCTTCGTCGACACCCTCGAGCTGGAAGGGCTCGGCAACCGTTCCTACCTGGCCGGCGGCGCCCGGCGCGCGGTCGTGGTGGATCCGCCGCGCGACATCGACCAGGTCCTGGCGGTGGCCGCCCGGCGCGGGGTGCGGATCTCGCACGTGGTGGAGACGCACCTCCACAACGACTACGTCAGCGGCGGTCTGGAGCTGGCCCGGGTGACGGGCGCCGTGTACCTGGTGCCGGCCGGGGCCGGCGTCTCGTTCTCGCGGGTGCCGGTGGCGGACGGTGACGCGGTCGACGTCGACGCCGGGCTGGAGCTGCGGGCGGTGGCCACCCCGGGGCACACCCCGCACCACACGTCGTACGTACTGCGGGAGGACGGCATGCCAGTGGCGGCGTTCACCGGTGGCTCGCTGCTGATCGGCACCGTGGGGCGTCCGGACCTGGTGGAGCCGCGGCTGACCGCGGAACTGGCCCGGGCCCAGCACGCCTCCGCGCACCGGCTGGCCGCGGAGCTGCCGGACGAGACGTCCGTCCTCCCGACGCACGGCTTCGGAAGCTTCTGTTCCTCCGCGCAGGCCGAGGGGGACGCCACCACGATCGGCCGGGAGAAGGCCGTCAACGCCGCGCTCACCGAGGACGTCGACTCCTTCGTGGCCCGGCTGCTGGCCGGGCTGGACGACGTGCCCGCGTACTACACCCACATGAGCCCGGCCAACGCCGGCGGCCCCGCCCCGGTCGACCTGACCCCGCCGGCCGTCGCCGACGCCGAGGAGATCGCCGCCCGGCTGGCGGCCGGTGAGTGGGTCGTGGACCTGCGCAGCCGCGTGGCCTTCGCCGAGGGGCATGTCGCCGGGTCGTACAACTTCGAGGCGGACGGCAAGCTCGCCACCTACCTGGCCTGGATGATCCCGTGGGGCAAGCCCGTCACGCTGCTCGCCGAGTCCCCGGAGCAGGTGGCCGCCGCACAGCGGGAGCTGGTCCGGGTGGGTATCGACCGGCCCGCGAGCGCCGCGACCGGGGCGCCCGAGGCATGGGTGCCCGAGGGCGGGCGGCCGGTGTCGTTCCCGAGGTCGACGTTCGCCGGACTGGCCGAGCGCGGTACGGACGGGGTGGTCGTCCTCGACGTACGGCGGGACTCCGAGCGGGCCGCCGGGCGCATAGCGGGCTCCGTGCACATTCCGGTCCACGAGTTGCCCAAGCGGCTGGGCGAGGTGCCGGCGGGCACGGTGTGGGTGCACTGTGCGGGTGGCATGCGGGCCGCGATCGCCGCGTCGCTGCTCCACGCCGCCGGACGCGACGTCGTGGCCGTCGACGACGGTTTCGGCGCCGCCGACGCGGCCGGGCTGACGGTGACCGGCCTCGGCGACCCGGACGACCCGGGCCACCGCGCCGACCGCGCCGACCGCTGAGCATGACCGCTCTGATCGCCGCGCTCGTCGCCGGTGCCGTCGTCGGCCTGGCCCTGGGGGGTCTCGGCGGGGGCGGCAGCGTCCTCGCCGTACCCGCCCTGATCTACCTGCTCCACTTCGGCCCGGCCGACGCGACGACCGCCGGCCTCGTGATCGTCACCCTCACCTCCGTCACCGCGCTGAGCGGGCACGCCCGGGACGGCAACGTCGCCTGGCGCACCGGGCTCCTGTTCGCCGCCGCGGGCGTCGTACCGGCGATGCTCGCCGGAACGCTGGCCGACCGGGTGCCGGCGACGGCGCTGCTCGTGGCCTTCTCGGTCGTCGCCGCGCTGGCCGCGGCGCGGATGCTGCGCTCCCCGGCCACCGACCCGTCCGGCCGTCCCGGTCCCCCCGTCCGTCCCGCGAAGGCCGGTGCCGTCGGTGCCGGGCTCGGCGCGGTGACCGGGTTCCTGGGCGTGGGCGGCGGCTTCCTCGCCGTTCCGGCGCTGGTGGGCGTGCTGGGTCTGGCCATGCGCCGGGCCGTCGGTACGAGCCTCCTCGTCATCACGGTCAACTCCCTGGCCGCGCTCGGCGCCCGGGCGGGCACCGGGATGCACCTGGACTGGGCCGTCGTCGGCCCCTTCACCGCGGCCGCCGTGCTCGGCGCCTGGGACGGCAGACGCCTGGCCGAGAAGGTCAGGGGCCGGACGCTGCAGACCCTTTTCGCCTACGCACTCCTCGCGGTGGCCCTCTTCATGCTCGCCGACGCGCTCGTCCCGTGAGCGGCCACCCCGGCACGACCCATGTCCACAGGAAGGACCTCCCCATGACCACCCCCGCCACCCTCGACCCCCGCCAGGCCCACTCCCGCCTGCACGAACTCACCGTCATCGACGTCCGCACCCCCGGCGAGTACGCCGGCGGTCACCTGCCCGGCGCCCTCAACGTGCCGCTGGACCGGCTCCGGCAAGCCCTGCCCGCCGTCCGGGCCGCCGCCGAGCGCGGGGACGTGCTCGTCGTCTGCGCCTCCGGCAACCGCTCCGCGAACGCCTGCAGCGTCCTCGCCGAGCACGGCGTCCACGCCGCGACCCTCGTCGGAGGCACCGGCGCGTGGGCCGCGCAGGGGCACGAACTCGTCCGGCCCGCGGGGACCGCGAAGGCCACCTGGGGCATGGAACGGCAGGTCCGTCTCACCGCCGGACTCATCGTGCTGCTGGGCCTCCTGCTCGGCGTGCTGGTGCACCCGGCCTTCCAGTTGCTGTCCGCGGGCATCGCGGGCGGACTGGTCTTCTCCGCCCTCACCGACACCTGCGGCATGGCGGCCGTGCTGGCCAAGATCCCCCGCAACCGGCCCCGGCCCGCCGACCTCGACGCCACGCTCGCCCGGCTGCGCGGCCACTGACAGCGCCCGGCCCCGTCCTCAGACCTGGCGGAGCACCACGAGGACGACCAGGAGCACCGTCGCGCCCGCGCTCATGCCGTGCGCGACCACCCCGGTCAGCGGGAAGTGACGTTCCGCCGTGCCGGTGGCCTGCGCATGGCGGCCGGAGCTGGGCAGCCAGCGCAGCAGCATCATGAAGCCGAGGGCGGCCACGACGAGGACCGCGGCGCAGGCCGCCCACGCCGTGCCCCGGAGCCCGCCCACGAGGTACACGGCCCAGGCGGCCAGGCCGCTGACGGCGAGCACCACGTGACCGACCACCAGCCACAGCGGCAGCCGCGTCACGCCGGGCGTGCGCTGGCGCAGGCCGCCGTGGCGGATCCAGACGGTGGCGAGGTAGGCGCCCAGGGCCGCGGTCAGCAGCCAGGCACCCAGGACGACCATGTCCATGTGTTCCGTTCCCCCTGCCCGGTGACGCGCGCTGTGTCTCAGGGGATTCAGCACAGCGCACCCGGCGGGGGCGGACCGGACGTCCATTCAGGGATTCACCCGTTGGCGTGAACCATGCCGCTCGGGACTGGTCAAGCGAGGCCCCGAGTGTCAGGCCAGGGACAGGACCGACGTCAGCACCTGACGCAGCATCGCCGCGGGGTCCGGCGCCGGTCCGGGGGCGCGCCACGCCACGAAGCCGTCCGGGCGCACCAGGACCGCCCCGCCGCGCGTCACACCGTGGGACTTCGCCCAGTCGGTGTCGTCGTCCTCGGGCAGCAGTTCGGCGTCCGGGGACTTGCCCACCCGGTACGGCGTCAGCGGGACCCGCATCTCGTGGGCCAGCCGCGTCGCGGCCTCGTGCCAGCCGCTGGCCTCCGTCGCGTCGCTGAGCAGAACGAGGGTGCGTTCGTAGAGGTCGAGGGTGGAGACGCGGTCGTCGCCGCGGCGCAGCCACAGGTGCGGGGCCCTGCTGCCGGGTTCGCCCGTCAGCGAGAGCGCGTCCGGGACCACCGGCGTCGCCGGGTCCGCGCCGACGACCGCACCCTGGGGGTAGCGGTAGCCGAGGGCGACGTTGAGGATGCCGCGCTGCGGTCCGCCGCCGCCTCCGGCTGCCGGGGGCGGGGCGAAGCCCGGGTGGCTGTGTTCGGCGGAGCGGGCGGCGGCGCGGGCGCTGGTGGCCTCCGCGACCGGGCGGCGTTCGGCGTCGTAGGTGTCGAGGAGGCCGTCACCGGCCCAGCCGTCGAGGACGGCGGCCAGTTTCCAGGCGAGGTTGTGGGCGTCCTGGATGCCGGTGTTGGAGCCGAACGCGCCGGTGGGGGACATCTCGTGGGCCGAGTCGCCGGCCAGCAGGACGCGGCCCGAGCGGTAGCTGCGGGCGACGCGCTGGGCGGCGTGCCAGGGGGCCTTGCCGGTGATCTCGACGTCGAGGTCCGGGTCGCCGACCGCGCGGCGGATGTGGGCGGCGACGCGCTCGTCGGTGAAGTCCTCCACCGTCTCGCCGTTCTCCGGGTGCCAGGGGGCGTGGAAGACCCAGTTCACGCGGTTGTCCACCGGGAGCAGGGCGCCGTCCGCGTCCGGAGCCGTGAGGTAGCAGACGATGAAGCGGCGTTCGCCCACGACGTCGGCGAGCCGGCGGGAGCGGAAGGTGATGCTGATGTTGTGGAAGAGGTCGCCGGGACCGCTCTGACCGATGCCGAGCTGCTCGCGGACGGGGCTGCGGGGACCGTCGGCGGCCACCAGGTAGTCCGCGCGGATCGTGGTGTGCTCGCCGGTCTCCCGGTTCTCGACGACCGCCGTGACGCCCTCGGCGTCCGTGTCGAACGACAGCAGTTGCGTGCCGAAGCGCAGTTCGCCGCCGAGTTCGCGGGCGTGGGCGAGCAGTTCGGGCTCGAGGTCGTTCTGGCTGCACAGGCACCACCCGCTGGGGCTGAACCGGGCGAGTCCGTTGCCGGGATCGATCTGCTTGAACAGCCACTCCCCGGCGTCGCCCACCAGCGTCGGCGTCTGGAGGATGCCGTGGTTGTCGGCCAGCGTGGCGGCGGCCCGCCGGATGTGCGGCTCGGTGCCCGACACCCGGAAGAGCTCCATCGTGCGGACGTTGTTGCCGCGTCCCCGGGGGTGGATGGAGGTGCCGGCGTGGCGCTCCACCAGCGTGTGCCGGACGCCGAGCCGACCCAGGAAAACCGAGGTCGACAGGCCGACCAGGGACCCTCCGACGATCAGCACCGGGACGCGGTGGATCCCGGGTCCCGATCGATCGGCTCTTTCGTTCATCGCTCGTCCTCCATTGCGTCGGGCCCCGGTCGGGCCGTCGTCGAGTGGCAGGTCCCGTGACATGCAGGGGCCGGGCCTTCATGCATGCCCCGTGACGCCTGCGGCGGCTCAGGCTTCACCCGCTTAACCCGTCTGGTTCGCGGTCCCCGGGGGCACGGCACACGATCGTGCTTACGCGACCGGCGCACCCCGCCGCACACGGCGCGCGCAGCGACGGTCGTACTCCCCCCGTCCACGAGGAAGTTCCCCCGAGAAGAGGTGGGCCGGATGACGGTCTCTCCCGTCGTGTCGTCGGATGCCGGATCGACGGATGCCGCAGCCATGGGTGCCGGGGCGACGGCCGCCGTGTCCGCGGACGCGGGCGGCGTCTCGATATCCGCGTTCGACGGATCCCGCGTGCGGGTCGTGCTGATGCTGGACATCCACGACGGCATGCAGCAGGAGTTCCTCCACGCCTACGAGCGCATCCGCCACCGGGTCGCGGCCGTGCCGGGACATGTCAGCGACCAGCTGTGCCAGTCCCTGGAGAACCCGACGCAGTGGCTGCTCACCAGCGAATGGGAGAGCGCGGCACCCTTCCTGGCGTGGGTCAACAGCGACGAGCACCTGACGGCCGTCGAGCCCTTGCAGGACTGCGTCCGAGACACCCGCTCCCTGCGCTACAGCGTGCTGCGGGAGACCACGGCCGACGGTGCCGCGCCGTCCACCGCGGCCGGTGAGGCGCTGCGGGCCGCTCCCCGGGTGGGGGGCAACGTCGTCCGGCACGCCCTGACCTTCACCGTGCGGCCGGGCAGCGAGGCCAAGGTCGCCGAGCTGCTGTCCAACTACGCGTCCCCCGAGGCCCAGGTCGACGAGACCACCCGGCTGCTGCGCACCTCGCTCTTCATG
Source organism: Streptomyces flaveolus (assembly GCF_014648815.1). GTDB lineage: Bacteria > Actinomycetota > Actinomycetes > Streptomycetales > Streptomycetaceae > Streptomyces > Streptomyces flaveolus. The sequence goes on from NZ_BMRV01000002.1 coordinate 108,901, forward strand.
CACGGCAACCGGATCGTGCGGGCCGTGGAGGTGCGGGGCGATCTGCAGACCGCGCTGCGCCATGTCGCCCGGCAGCCCGGGGTGCGGGCCGTCGAGGAGGCCCTCAACCCGTACCTGGAGCAGGACCGCGACCTGAACGACCCGCACTCCGCCCGCCGGTTCTTCACCCTGGCCGCGATGCCGGCCGTCCATCACGTGGCGTCCGCGACCGGGGCCGAGGCGCGCCCGCAGCGGTGTGCGCTGCTGTATCCGGTCCGGGCAGGCGCGGGGCCGGAACTCGCCCGGCTGCTGGCCCGGCAGGACGCGTCCGCCGTGTACACGCCGGACGGTCCGGTTCTCGCCGCCACCGTCTTCCACCGCGACGACCTAGTCGTACGGCTGGTCGACGTGGCCGGTGACCCGGACGAGGCGCCCGCGTTCGTCCTGGGGCTGCACGACCGCGCCGGGTCCGACGGTGCGGCCGGTGTCGCGGTGGCCGAGCGGCTGCTGGACATCGCCTCCGTCGGCATCGACGGGCCCCTGACGGACGCCGGCACGCTGTCGCGGCTGCTCGCGCGGGCCCGCATGACGCCGCTGACCGACCGGCGTTCGCTCCCCTCCTGATCCGTCGGCGCGCACCGGCCCGCCGGCCGGGCCGCGCTCCGTCCTCCCCCACCGCCTTCCGTCCTTCCGGAGTGACCGACATGACAGACCAGCAGGTACGCATCGTCTCCCTCGGCGACATCGCGCCCAACACGCGCCGCGGCGGAGACCTCCGCGCCCTTCTCACGCCCACCACCGCCGGGTCGACCAGCGGTTTCATGGGCGTGGCCATCGTGCAGCCCGGCGACCGCATCGCCGAGCACTACCACCCGTACTCCGAGGAGTTCGTGTACGTCACCGACGGCACCCTCGAGGTGGACCTGGACGGGGCGCCGCACTCGCTCTCCGTCGGGCAGGGAGTGCTGATCCCGCAGAACGTGCGCCACCGCTTCCGCAACGTGGGCAGCGTGGAGGCGCGGATCGTGTTCCACCTGGGGCCGCTGGCCCCGCGGCCGGAGCTCGGCCACGTCGACACGGAGGACGCGGAGGGCAACGCCCTGCCGCACGAGGGCCACGCGGGGTGCGCCGGGCACGAGCGTCCCGCCGCCGCGGCCGAGGCGGTGTCATGACGCGGCGACGGGTCGCCGTCACGGGCATAGGCGTCGTCGCCCCCGGCGGGATCGGCGTGCCCCAGTTCTGGGGGCTGCTGTCCGACGGCCGTACGGCGACGCGGCGCATCTCCCTCTTCGATCCGGCCGGCCTGCGTTCCCAGATCGCCGCCGAGTGCGACTTCGACGCCTCCGCGCTCGGGCTGGACCTCGCCACCGTGCAGCGGTGCGACCGGTACGTGCAGTTCGCGCTCGTCGCCGCCGCCGAGGCGGTGCGCGACGCGGAGCTCGACCTCGGCCGGCTGGACCCGTGGCGGGCCGGTGCCACGCTGGGCACCGCGGTCGGCGGCACGACCCGGCTGGAGCACGACTACGTCCTGGTCAGCGAGCGCGGCTCGCGGTGGGACGTGGACGAGCGGCAGGCCGAGCCGCATCTGGAGCGGGCCTTCACCCCGGCGACGCTCGCGTCGGCCGTGGCCGAGGAGTTCGGCGTCCACGGGCCGGTGCAGACCGTGTCCACCGGGTGCACGTCCGGGCTTGACGCGGTGGGGTACGCCTACCACGCCGTCGCCGAGGGACGTGTCGACGTGTGCCTGGCGGGCGCGGCGGACTCGCCGATCTCGCCGATCACCATGGCCTGCTTCGACGCCATCAAGGCGACCTCGCCGAACAACGACGACCCGGCGCACGCCTCCCGGCCCTTCGACGCCGACCGCAACGGTTTCGTCATGGGCGAGGGTGCGGCGGTGCTGGTCCTGGAGGACCTGGAGCACGCCCGGGCCCGCGGCGCGGACGTGTACTGCGAGATCTCCGGCTACGCGACGTTCGGCAACGCGTACCACATGACGGGGCTCACCAAGGAGGGCCTGGAGATGGCGCGGGCCATCGACACGGCGCTCGACATGGCCCGGCTGCACGGCTCCTCGGTCGACTACGTCAACGCGCACGGTTCCGGCACCCAGCAGAACGACCGGCACGAGACCGCGGCCGTCAAACGGTCGCTGGGCGAGCACGCCTACAAGACGCCGATGAGCTCGATCAAGTCCATGGTGGGCCACTCGCTCGGCGCGATCGGCTCGATCGAGCTGGCCGCATGCGTGCTGGCGATGCACCACCAGGTGGTGCCGCCCACGGCCAACTACACGACCCCCGACCCCGAGTGCGACCTGGACTACGTGCCGCGCGAGGCCCGGGAGCGTTCGCTTCGGCACGTGCTGTCGGTGGGCAGCGGCTTCGGCGGCTTCCAGTCCGCCGTCGTACTCAGCGGTTCCGGTTCTGGTTCCGGCACGGAAGGAGGGCCGCGATGAGCGGACGACAACGGCCCCGGCGGGCGGTCGTCACCGGCCTCGGCGTGGTGTCCCCGCACGGCATCGGGGCGGAGGCGCACTGGAAAGCCGTCGCGGACGGCACCAGCAGCCTCGGGCCCGTCACCCGGGAGGGCTGCGAGAACCTGCCGCTGCGGGTGGCGGGCGAGGTGCGCGGCTTCGACCCGTCGGAGCTGATCGAGGAGCGGTATCTCGTCCAGACCGACCGGTTCACGCACTTCGCGCTGACCGCCGCGCAGCTCGCGCTCACCGACGCGCGGTTCGGCCGTGCCGACGTCGAGTCGCCGTACTCGGTGGGCGTGGTCACCGCGGCCGGTTCGGGCGGCGGCGAGTTCGGGCAGCGGGAGCTGCAGAACCTGTGGGGCCAGGGGTCGCGGTACGTCGGCCCGTACCAGTCGATCGCCTGGTTCTACGCGGCCAGCACGGGCCAGATCTCCATCAGCAACGACTTCAAGGGCCCGTGCGGTGTCGTCGCCGCCGACGAGGCGGGCGGTCTGGACGCCCTGGCGCACGCGGCGCTGGCCGTGCGGAACGGTACCGACACGGTGGTGTGCGGCGCGACGGAGGCGCCGCTCGCCCCGTACTCGATCGTCTGCCAGCTCGGTTACCCCGAGCTGAGCCGGGCCACCGAGGCGGACCGCGCCTACCGCCCGTTCACGCAGGCGGCCTGCGGTTTCGCACCGGCCGAGGGCGGGGCGATGCTCCTGCTGGAGGAGGAGGGCGCGGCGCGCGAGCGCGGGGCCGACACGCGGGCGACGGTGGCCGGGCACGCGGCGACCTTCACCGGCGCCTCCCGCTGGGAGGAGTCGCGGGCCGGGCTGGCGCGGGCGATCGAGGGCGCGCTGGCGGAGGCCGGCTGCCGGCCCGAGGAGGTGGACGTGGTGTTCGCGGACGCCCTCGGGGTGCCGGAGGCGGACCGGGCCGAGGCCCTCGCGCTCGCCGACGCCCTCGGGCCGCACGCACGGCGGGTGCCGGTCACCGCGCCCAAGACCGGGACCGGGCGGGCGTACTGCGCGGCGCCGGTGCTGGACGTGGCGACCGCGGTGCTCGCCATGGAGCACGGGCTGATCCCGCCCACGCCGAACGTGTACGACGTCTGCCACGACCTGGACCTGGTGGCCGGCCGGGCCCGTCCCGCGGAGTCGCGCACGGCCCTGGTCCTCGGCCGGGGGCTCATGGGCTGCAACTCCGCGCTGGTCCTGCGCCAGGGCGCGCCCACCGCCTGAGCACCGGCCGGCCCCGTACCGCCCCTCCCGAGCCATCACCATCCCGAGCGGGCGCCGCCTCCCGGTGGGCGCCGATCCGAGTGAAGGAGCACCTCCGCATGACCGACCAAGTGGACTACCAGGTGACCGTCGAGGAACTGTCGGCGCTCATGAAGCGCACCGCCGGTGTGCACGTCGACCCGGTCACCCTCCAGCAGCAGGCCGACGCCGGTTTCGACACGTTCGGCCTGGACTCCCTCGGCCTGCTGGGCATCGTGGCCGAGCTGGAGAAGCGGTACGGGCTGGGCCTGCCGGAGCAGGCCGAGCGCTGCAAGACGCCCGCGGATTTCCTCGCGCTGGTCAACGGCGCCCTGAAGACGGGAGTGTGACATGGCAGGGCACACCGACAACGAGATCACCATCGCCGCGCCGATGCCGCTGGTCTGGGACATGACCAACGACATCGAGAACTGGCCCCGGCTGTTCAGCGAGTACGCCTCCGTGGACGTCCTCGAACGCGACGGCGACCGGGTCACCTTCCGGCTCACCATGCACCCGGACGAGGAGGGGCGGGTGTGGAGCTGGGTGTCCGAGCGCGTCGCCGACCCCGTGACCCGCACCGTCCGCGCCCACCGGGTGGAGACCGGTCCCTTCCAGTACATGAACATCGTCTGGGAGTACACCGAGACCGCGGAGGGGACCCGGATGCGCTGGGTCCAGGACTTCGCGATGAAGCCGGAGGCGCCCGTCGACGACGCGGGGATGACGGACAACATCAACCGGAACTCCCGTACGCAGATGGAGCTGATCCGGGACCGGATCGAGCAGGCCGCGGGCGAGCGGCGGACCGCCGCGGTGCTCGCCGACTGATCCCGTCGAACCACAGTGCCGACTGGCACCGACGAAGGGCACCTCCCCATGCACCACACCCTGATCGTCGCCCGGATGGCACCGGGCGCGGCACCGGACATCGCGAAGGTGTTCGCCGAGTCCGACCGCGGCGAGCTGCCCCATCTGGTGGGCGTCAACCGGCGCCGTCTCTTCGAGTTCGGTGACGGTGTGTACCTGCACCTCATCGAGAGCGACGACGACCCGGCTCCCGCCATCGGCAGGCTGACCGGGCATCCGGAGTTCCGGCTGGTCAGCGAGCGGCTCGAGCCGTACGTGTCGGCGTACGACCCGGCGACCTGGCGCAGTCCCAAGGACGCGATGGCGCGCTGCTTCTACACCTGGGACCGGACCACCGCCGGCTGACGCCGGTCCGCCGCCCGCGACGTCGGGGCCGCCCGCCTTCCGCGGGCGGCCCCGACGCGCTCCGGTCGCCGTCACGGCACGCGGCCCGCGCGGACCGTCGACGACCGCGACGGCGACCACCTGGGCGGACCCGCGATTCCCTGACCACGGCCGGCCCCGCCGGTGGGCGGTTCGCGGGACAGCCGGCGGGGCGAGGGGTGATGATCCCTCCATGACCACCACACCCTCCTTCGACCCGCGCACCCTGCTGGCGGCGAGCCGGCTCGGCGTGCTCGCGACGATCAAGGCGGACGGCCGCCCGCAGCTGTCCCCCGTCTCCCCGTCCTACGACCCCGAGGCCGGCGTCATCCGCGTCTCGACCCGCGAGAGCCTGGCCAAGACCGCCAACCTGCGCCGGGACCCGCGGGCCGCGCTGGAGGTGACCGCCCCGGACGGCAGGTCCTGGGCCACCGCCGAGGGCACGGCGACCCTGACCGGGCCGGGCACCGACCCGCACGGCCCGGAGGTCGAGGCGCTCGTGGAGTACTACCGGGCGGCCGCCGGGGAGCACCCGGACTGGGACGAGTACCGGGCGGTCATGGTGTCCGACCGCCGGGTGCTGGTGACGATCACCGTCGACCGGGTGTACGGGGCGAATCTCGGCTGAGCGGGACCGGGGTCGGGGCCGGCCCAAGTTTTGTGCCGGAGCGGTGATCGATCCGCGCGCCGTTTGCGTACCTCCTGGCGTACGAGTCCCACGCGTCGCCCTGGAGGCATCATGCGGCTGTCCCGCGGCAGGATCGGCGTCGTCGTCCTGCTCGGTGCGATGACCCTGACCCTCACCGCGCTGGCCTTCCCGGCCGTGCTCGGTCTGGAGAAGCCCGACGGCAATCAGGACCGCGTCGTCGCGAGCACGAAGTACGGGCCGCTCACCGAGGCCGACCGCGACTTCGTCGTCAAGGTCCGCTCCGCCGGGCTGTGGGAGTACCCGCTGGGCGAGATGGCCATGCGGCGCGGCACGACCAAGGAGATGAGGACGGCCGGCGAGCACCTGGTCGTCGGGCACGCCGGCCTCGACGCGATGTGCCGCGAGATCGCCCCCGAGCTGGGCATCACCCTGCCCAACCTGGCCTCCCCGCAGCAGCAGGGCTTCGTGGCGACCGTCGATGCCAAGAGCGGCAGGGAGTTCGACTCCTCGGCGGTCAACATCATGCGGGTGACCCACGGTCAGATCTTCCCGGCCATCGCCAAGATCCGGGCCACCACCAAGAACACGCTCGTGCGGCAGCTGGCCGACCTGGCCAACGACACCGTGCTGGACCACATCACGGTGCTGGAGAAGACCGGACTGGTGGAGTACGACCAGGTCACCTTCCAGCAGACCGGCCCGGCGAAGCTCCCGAAGGAGAAGGTCACCCCGCCCCCGCCCCAGCCGGGAGAGCGGGTGCTGGTGCTCAGGCCGCGCCCCGACCTGAACGTGAACACGGCCTCGCCGACGCCGACGCCGTCACCGGCGGCTCCCTGAGGCGCTCCACGGGAACGGCGGGGGGAATCAGGCGCCGGGGGGCGCCGTGATTCCCGCCGCCCGCCTCGCTGAGGGCGGTGAGCGCCTGGACGATTGCCGCCCGCTTCCTGCCGACCGAGACCGGTGCCGCCATGATGGCCGGGTGCGCGCGGCGGCACCCGGGAACGGCCCGGTGTCTGTGCGCGTTCATGGGGTTGGCGGTGGAGGGCGGCGAGGCGTCGTTCCGCGGGGCGGGGGCGTACTCGGCGGGACCGGGAAGAGGGGGACCATGGCGGCATCCGAACCGGGCGGCGGCGCCACGCCGGAGGGGCGGGACGGTACGCCGTCCGTGCCCGAGGAGGTCTGGCGCAAGTTCCTCGCGGACAGTGAGCGGGCCATCCGCGCCACCGCCCCGAGAGAACCGTCCGCCCGGGAGCGGGCCCAGGGCCACCGCCCCCGCCCTCCGGCCACGGGCCCTGCGCGGGACGGACACCGGGAACCGGGCCCGGGGACCGGCGCGCTCCCCGGCTCCGGGGACGCGCATCCGGCGGAGCCACACCCGGGCGCGGACACCGACGCGTTCTCGGGGACCGACGCGTTCCCCGGCTCGGACGCGCGTCCCTCGCCGGGCCTTCGCCCGGGTGCGTACCCGCGTCCGCGCCCCCGCCCCGGAGGGGTGCGCCCTGGGTCGGGGGCGTCGCCGGGCGGGGAGGGGGTGGACGCGGTCGGTGACCTCTGGTGTCCGCAGGAGCCGTGGGCCGGTCCGGCGTGGCATGAGCTGGACGGCCGTGCCCGGCTCCGGCGGGTCGGACGGGTGGTCGGCACGGCGGCCGCGGTGGCCCTCGCGCTCACGGCGTGGTCGCAGCTGTCCACCGGCCCCGGCACCCCCGTCCGAGGACCCGGCGACACCATCGGCCGACGTCTGGAGGAGACGGCCCTGCCCACCGCCGCCTCCCCGGCACCCGGCGCCTCCGCGAGCCCCGCGGCCTTCCGGCCCCTTCCGTCCGCCGTTCCCCGGGCGTCCGCCTCCACCCTCACGATCGGCTGAGCGACGGCGCCACCGCCCGGGTGACCCGGCGCCGCCGCGGTGCCTTCGAGCCCGTACCGTCCGCCGCTCCCCGGGCGTCCGTCCGTCTCCACCCTGACGATCGACTGAGCGTCCACGTCACCGGCCGAGTGACACCCGCGCCTCCGCGAGCCCGCGGCTTTCGAGCCCGTACCGTCCGCCGATCCCCGAGCCCCGCCTCCACCTGGACGATCCCTGAGCGTCCACGTCACCGGCCGGGCGGTGCCCCGCGACCCGCGTCCCTGGACCGACCCGACGCTCCGCACCGGAACCCGCCCCGGCGCAGCGCCGCGCGCCGGCACCGGCGGGCCAGTGCCCGCACCAGCACCCGTGCCGGCGCCTGTGCGGCATCCGGCCAACACCCCGCACCGCCACCCGGACCGTCACCCGCCCGCGCCCCCAGACCCGCGGCCGGCCACCGCCTCCCGTGGAGTCACGCGCTGCGTCTGCGGGAGGCCGTCTTCTTCGCGGTGCTCTTCGAGGCCGTGTTCTTGGCCGTCGCCTTCTTCGCCGTGCTCCTGGTCGCCGTCTTCTTCCCCGACCCCGCGGCCGTCGACTTCTTCGTGGAGGCCGCCGTCTTCTTCGCCGCCGTCTTCTTCGCCGCCGTCGACGTGGACTTCTTGCCGCCGGTCTCCTTCGGCGTGCGGGGCGCCGCCGTCTTGGGCAGCGTCCTGACCTCGGCCTCCTCCCCCTCCTCGCCCCGGGACTCGCGCGCCGCCCGCACGCTGTTCTCCAGGGCGGCCATGAGGTCCAGCACCTTGCCGGACCGCGCCGGCTCCGGGCTCTCCGGGGGCGCCTCGCCGGCGGCCTTCGCGGCGATGACCTCCTCCAGTGCCTCGCGGTACTCGTCGTGCAGGTCGTCCAGGTCGATCTCGCCGAGCGTGTCCATCAGGGCGTCCGCGAGGTCCAGCTCCTGGTCGCGGACCGTGACGTTCGTGTCCGGGGCGACGCCCTCGGGGGCGCGCACCTCGTCCGGCCACAGCAGACCGTGCATCGCGATGGCCTCGCCGACGACCCGCAGCATGCCCAGGCGCTCACGGCCGCGCAGCGCGTACTTGGCGATGGCGACCCGGTTGCTGCGCTTGAGCGCCTCGCGCAGCAGGGTGTACGGCTTGGCGGCGGGGGCGCCGCTCGCCGCGAGGTAGTACGCGGCGTCCAGCTGGAGCGGGTCGATGCGCTCCTCGGGCACGAAGGCCACGATCTCGATCGTCCGCGCGGTCGGGATCGGCAGGTGGGACAGGTCGTCGTCGGTGATGGGGATCATCGAGCCGTCCGCGTCCTCGTAGGCCTTGCCGATCTCGCCCTGGGTGACCTCGCGGTCCTCCAGCTCGCAGACCTTGCGGTACCGGATCCGGCCGCCGTCCTCGGTGTGGATCTGGCGGAAGGAGATCGCGTGGCTCTCGGTCGCGTTCACCAGCTTGATCGGGATGCTGACCAGGCCGAAGGAGATGGCGCCGTTCCAGATGGACCTCACGTGCAGCACCCTTCCGATCACTTGCCACGTTGGGCGGTTTGTCCGTGTTTCATGAGATTCTCATCGTATGGCGCCTATCACGGAGGTGGAGGGGCGGCGGGTGGCCCTCAGCAACCTGGAGAAGGTGCTGTATCCGGCGACCGGCCTCACCAAGGGCGAGCTGCTGCACTACTACGCGACGACGGCCGAGGTGCTGCTGCCGCACCTGCGGGACCGCCCGGTGTCCTTCCTGCGGTACCCGGACGGACCGGACGGCCAGCTGTTCTTCACCAAGAACGTGCCGCCGGGTACGCCCGACTGGGTCACCACCGCCGAGGTGCCCCGGTCGGAGGGGCCGGCCCGGATGGTGCTGGTGCAGGACCTGGCGAGCCTGATGTGGGCGGCGAACCTGGTGACCGAGTTCCACACGCACCAGTGGACCGCGGACGATCCCGGCGAGGCCGACCGGCTGGTGTTCGACCTGGACCCCGGGCCGCCCGCGACCGTGGTGCACTGCTGCGAGGTCGCGCTGTGGCTGCGGGACCGGCTGGCGGCGGACGGGCTGGAGGCGTACGCCAAGACGTCCGGCGCGAAGGGGCTGCACCTGCTGGCCGGGGTGCGCGGGTCGTCGTCCGAGCGGGTGTCGGAGTACGCGAAGGCGCTGGCCGTGGAGGCGGAGCGGGCCCTGCCGCGGCTGGTGGTGCACCGGATGACGCGCAGCCTGCGCCCCGGGAAGGTGTTCGTGGACTGGAGCCAGAACGCCGCGCGCAAGACGACCGCCGCGCCGTACACGATGCGGGCCCGCACCGAACCGGCCGTCTCCACGCCGGTGACGTGGGAGGAGGTGGCCGCGTGCCGGCGGGCGGAGCAGCTGGTGTTCCGGGCGGGGGACCTCGGGCCGCGGGTGCAGGACTACGGCGACCTGCTGGCACCTCTGTTCGACCGGCGGCGTTCGGCACCGCTGCCCTGACGGTTCCCGGGCCCGGCCCGACGCAGGACCGTCACATCCGCGTTCCCGCCGCCGTTCCGATGCCGGACGTCAGACCCGCGTCCACGCGGTGCGGTCCCGGGCCATCGCGTGCAGGGCCTCCACGTCCGCCGGCTTGAGCACCCCGCCCGGGCGGGCCAGGCCGGGCAGTTCCTCGGCCGTGAGGACGCGGACCTCGCGCGGCGGGACCGCGACGTCCACCCCCGCCGGGCCGGCGAGGACCAGGACGGGCCGGACCTCGGCGGTCAGGGCGTAGGACGCGCGGTCGGCGTCGGCGCGGACCCGGTCCAGCAGGGGCCACGGCGCGCGACGGCCCAGCGTGACCAGCGGGTCGGCGATCCGGACCCGCTGCCTGCGGGCGGGCAGCACATGGAGGGCGAAGAGGCCCCCGGGCCCGATCACCAGGTGGTGGATGCGGTCGCCGCCGGGCAGCGGGACCGAGTGCAGGGTGTGCCAGCCGGCGCCGTCGAGCCGGTCGAGGACCTGCCCGGTCAGCTGCTCGGCGGCCAGCTCCCGGCGGCGCGGGTCGGGCCGCAGCCGGTGCGCGGGGCCGGGGTCGCGGTCCAGGGCGACCAGGAGGGCCTCGCCGGGCCGGTTGGGGGCGAGGTCGTCGTCCGGGTGGAGGGAGAGCCGGGCCAGCTCGGCGGGGGTGGGGACCGGGGGCGGCCCGACGGTGACGGGGCCGGTGAGGAAGGGCCCGAGGGCCTCCAGCACCTCGTCCTCGCGCTCGTCGCTCAGCAGGCTGACCCGGGACGCCTCACGGTCGTACCAGGCGATGTTCCCGCCGTCCGCGCGGCAGACGTAGAGGCGCTCCCGGCCGTGCCGCCAGGTCGGTATGACGCGCAGTCCGCTCATGCACCATCACCCCACGACCATGGGACCAGGAGGGTGCTCGTGGGGCAAGACCGGGCTACCTTGGAACGGGAACGGGGCAGGTCCTCGGGCGGGATGGGGAGGCGCGTTGCGTACCCGTGGCAAGGGATCCGACGTACCGGCCCCGGCCAGGCCGTGGGACGAGATCGTGCCCGGACTGTGGATGGGCGGGCACGAGTTCAGGCGGCAGGGCGGGCTGCTGGAGTCCGTCGTGGTGCGCGACGAGTTCGACCTCGTGCAGACCCTGCTCAGGCTGCCCGGTCACGGCCCGGACCCGGGTGTCGAGCACCAGGTGTGGCCGATCCCCGACGGGCCGCTGGACGGGACGCAGCTCGCGGGGGTGATCCGGCTGGCCCAGGCCGCGGGCGAGGCGCTGGCCGGGGGACGCAGGGTCCTGGTCCGCTGCTACCACGGGTACAACCGCTCCGGGCTGGTGGTCGCCCAGGTCCTGATGCACCAGGGCCGCGGCGCCGAGGAGGCGATGCGGCTGATCCGGACCCGCCGTTCGCCGTGGGCGCTGCACAACGAGCTGTTCGCGGAGTACCTGCGGGCCGGTCTGGTGACCGCCCGGCTGCTGGAGGAACTGGCCGAGTAGCCCGGCGCGCGGCGGGGCAGGCAAAATGGACTCCCGTACGAACGAGGGTGCGGGGCCACCGACGACGATCGCCGACTCGACGATCACCGACCTCCAGGAGTGCCGTGCTCCCCAGCCGCCGTGGGCGCCCGGCCCGTGTCCCCGCCGCCCGGGTGCTGCTGGCGCTCGCGGTGGCCTCGGTGACGGTGGCGGGCTGCGGTGACACGGGCGGGCTGCGGAGCGCGGGCGCCACGCCCACCGCGGTCAGTCCCGCCCGGCTGTGGCCGGACCTGACGCCGGCGTCGTCCCCGGCCTACGACATCGGCGAGGTGGACCACGAGGTGGTCGAGGGCGTCGCCGTGCCGGGCGGCGACATCCGCCGTGTGGACCCGGTGGCCACGGTACGGGCCGAGATCGCCGCGCACCCGGACGACTACGCGGGCGCCAAGGCGCCGAACCGGGAGACGGCCCGCCGCATGGCCGACTGCGACGCGGCCGGCGAGAGCGCCGGCTGCCCCGTCCTCAAGCCGTACTACCGGGACCTGACCGGCGACGGGCGCCCGGAGCTGACGCTGGGCTTCCGGCTGCTGCCCGCGAAGATGACGGCCGTGCGCGTCTACAGCGTGGAGCAGGGCCGGCTCGTGCGGGTCATGTCCTACGAGGACGCAGTGAGCGCGGTCGAGCTTGCCGGGCGGTCGGTGATCGTCCGGTCGCCCTCGGAGGTGGCGGGCTACGAGTACCGCCTCCAGTGGACCTGGGACCCGGACCAGAACGCGATGCTCCTCACCCGCGACGAGATGCTGCGCACCGGCGACGCGGCGGGCGCGAAACGCCCCTCCGCCTCCCCCTCCCCCTCCCCGTCCCCGTCCCCGTCCCCGTCTCCGTCCTCGTCGGCGAGCCCCCGGTGAGGGCCGCCCTTCCGCGATGGGCCGGTCCGCTCGCCCTGAAGGCCGCCGTGTTCATCACCGTGATGTGCTGCGCGCTCGCCGCCCTGCTCGGCGTCCTGGTGCACGTCTCGGTGACCGACCAGACCGTGGGGCAGGCCCGGGACGTCGCCCTGGCCCGGCTGCGGGAGGCGACGGCGGCGTACGAGGCCGGGGACCCGCTGCGCCGGGGCGCGGGCGTCGATCCGCCGGGGCTGCCGCCGTCGCTGCGGGAGCTGGCCGCCTCCGGCCGGCGCGGCACGATGGTCGCCGAGCACGATGGGCGCCCCACGATGTGGGCGGCGGGTCCGGCCGACGGCGGCCGGGTCCTCGCGGTGCGGGTCGACCACTCCCAGGGCGAGCGCACCATCGACGGCCTGGACCGGGCGATCGTGTGGTCGTCGGGCCTGGCGATCGGGGCGACGCTGGTGGTGGGCGCGTTCGCCGTGACCCGGGTGACGCGCCGACTGCACACGACGGCGCGGGTGGCGCGGCGGATCAGCGCGGGCGACCTCGACGCGCGGGTCGGCGATCCCCGGACGAAGGATCCGACGCGCCCGCAGGACGAGGTGGCCTCGGTCGCCGCCGCGCTGGACTCCATGGCGGCGTCGCTGCAGGGCAAGCTGCTCGCCGAGCAGCGGTTCACCGCGGACGTGGCGCACGAGTTGCGCACCCCGCTGACCGGGCTGCACGCGGCGGCCGAGCTGCTGCCGCCGGGCCGTCCGACCGAGCTGGTGCGGGACCGGGTGGCCGCGCTGCGCACGCTCACCGAGGACCTGCTGGAGATCTCCCGGCTGGACACCGGGCGGGAGCGTCTGGAGGCGGACCCGGAGGAGCTGGGCTCGCTGGCCCGGCGGGTCGTGCGGGGCTCCGGCACCGATGCCCGGGTGGACGTCGTACGGGACGCGCGGGTGGAGACCGACCGGCGGCGGCTGGAGCGGGCGCTCGGCAATCTCGTCGCGAACGCCGACCGGCACGGGCGGGCGCCGGTGGTGCTCACCGTGGACGGTCCGGTGATCACCGTGCGGGACCACGGGGACGGCTATCCGGAGTACCTCCTCGCGCACGGGCCGCAGCGGTTCCGCACCGAGGGCGGCGCGAAGGGGCACGGGCTCGGGCTGACGATCGCGCTGGGGCAGGCGGAGGTGCTCGGCGCGCGGCTGGAGTTCGCCAATCCGCCCGACGGCGGGGCGCTGGCGATCCTGACGCTGCCTCAGCGGACCTGACCGGCAGGGACTCCCCGCGGAGCGTCCGGCCCTTCCCCGATGGCGCAGTGCGACGGGCGACCGCCACCCACCGCTCCTAATGTGGCGATTAGTCACATTCGACCACGTCGGCACTTTCGACCGCGTCGGCGCTTTCGCCTCTCGGGAGGTACCCATGTCGCTGCTGAACCCCCGTTCCCCCTTGACCCGGCGCATCGCCGTGACGGCAGCCGCCGGCGCGCTCGCCGCCGCCGTCGCCGTCACGCCCGCCGTCGCGAACGACGACTGGGGCGGCGGGGGCTCCGGTTCCGGCAGCGCCTCCGGCAACCCCACCGGGGGGAACGGCGGCGACGGGGGCGGGCACGACGGCCGGCAGCAGCAGGGCGACTACCGGGGCCGCGTCACGGCCGACCGGCTCGCCCTGCGCACCTCGCCGAGCCGCGGCTCGCAGGTCATCCGGTACGTCCGCCGGGGCGAGATCGTCCACATCTACTGCAAGACCCCCGGCGACCGGGTGCAGGGCAACCCGCTCTGGTACCTCCTCACGGACGGCACCTGGGCCTGGGGCGCGGCCCGCTACATCGACAACATCGGTCCCGCGCCGCGCTGGTGCTGATGCCGACAGCTCGCACACCCCGCCATTTGGGTAAGTTCCGGACATGACCAAGGCCGGAACCGAGACCGGAATCACCGTGGCACAGGCGGACACACCCGCTCCCGCCGCCCGCCTCCCCCGGCGCCGTGGCATCGAACTCGCCCTCATCGTCATGGCCGTCCTGCTGTCGGTGTTCGGCTACTGCAACGTCGGCCTCGCCCAGCAGGGCACCCTGCCGCCCGGCGCCGCCGGTTACGGCGCCGGGCTCGGGGTGCTCGCCGTCCTCGCCCATCTGGCGGTACGGCTGCGCGCCCCCTGCGCCGATCCGCTGCTGCTGCCCATCGGTGTGCTGCTCAACGGCCTCGGCCTGGTGCTGATCTACCGCCTCGACCTGGAGACGCCGGACGACCGGGCGGCCCCGGCCCAGCTGGTGTGGTCCACGCTGGGCGTCGCGCTGTTCATCGTCGTCGTCCTGCTCCTGCGCGACCACCGGGCCCTCCAGCGCTACGCCTACGTCTGCGTCGCCGCCGCGCTCGTCCTGCTCACCGTGCCGATCCTGTTCCCGGCCGTGAACGGCGCCCGCATCTGGATCCGCGTCGAGGGCTTCTCCATTCAGCCCGGTGAGTTCGCCAAGGTGCTGCTCGCCGTGTTCTTCGCCGCCTACCTGGCCGCCAATCGCAGCGCCCTGGCGTACGCGGGCCGCCGCGTGTGGCGGCTGCAACTGCCCACCGGCCGGGTGCTCGGCCCGATCGTCGCCGTGTGGCTGGTCAGCGTCGGCGTCCTGGTGCTGGAGCGCGACCTCGGGACCTCGCTGCTGTTCTTCGGCCTGTTCGTCGTCCTGCTCTACGTCGCCACCGGCCGCACCGGCTGGATCGCGGTCGGCCTGCTGCTGGCCTCGCTGGGCGCGGTCGCCGTGGGCTGGCTGGAGCCGCACGTGCACAGCCGGGTGGAGGACTGGCTGCACCCGTTCGCGTCGATCGAGGCCGGAGGGGGCGCCAACCAGCTCGCCCAGTCGCTGTTCGCGTTCGCCGCGGGCGGGGTGACCGGCACGGGCCTGGGCCTGGGACACTCCGTGCTGATCGGGTTCGCCGTCAAGTCGGACTTCATCCTGGCGACGGCCGGGGAGGAGCTGGGCTTCCTCGGTCTGACCGCGATCTTCCTGCTGTACGCGCTGCTGGTGGAGCGCGGCTTCCGGGCCGGCCTCGCCGCCCGCGACCCGTTCGGCCGGCTGCTCGCGGTCGGTCTCTCCTCGATCGTGGCGCTCCAGGTGTTCGTCATCGCGGGCGGGGTGACCGGGCTGATCCCGCTGACCGGCATGGCGATGCCGTTCCTGGCCCAGGGCGGCTCGTCGGTGGTCACCAACTGGGCGATCGTGGCCCTGCTGATCCGGGTCAGCCACGCGGCCCGCAGCCTCGGCGACGGGCGGGCGGCGCCGTGAGCGGGGAGGGGCCGCGGTGACCCGGCACATCCGGCACGCCGCCGCCTTCTGCGCCCTGCTGCTGGTCGCCCTGGTGGTGAACGCCGCCCGCGTCCAGATCGTCCAGGCGCCGGAGTACGACGACAATCCCGCCAACCGACGTCCGGACATCGCCCGTTACCAGCAGCCGCGCGGCAACATCCTGGTCGGCGGCGAGCCGGTCACCGGCTCCCGGGACACCGGCGAGCACCTGCGCTTCGAACGGACGTACGCGAACGGCCCGATGTACGCCCCGATCACCGGCTTCGCCTCGCAGGTGTACGGGACGACCCTGCTGGAGCACGCCGAGGACAGCCTGTTGTCCGGCGCCGACCCGATGCTCGCGCCGCTGCCGTTGTGGAACGACGTCACGGGCAACCGCAACCCGGGCGGCGACGTGGTGACGACGATCAACGGGGCCGCGCAGCAGGCGGCGTTCGAGGGGCTCGGCGGTCGCAAGGGGGCGGTGGCCGCGATCGAGCCGTCGACCGGGCGGATCCTGGCGCTGGTCTCCGCCCCGTCGTACGACCCCCAGCTGCTGTCCGGGAACAGCACGGCCGCCACCCGGACCTGGGAGCGGCTGAACGGCGACCCGGACAAGCCGATGCTCAACCGGGCGGTGCGCCGGACCTATCCGCCGGGCTCCACGTTCAAGGTGGTCACCGCGGCGGCGGCGCTCGACGCGGGCGTGATCCGGGACCTGGACGCGCCGACCCGCTCCCCCGACCCGTACACGCTGCCCGGAACGCGGACGCGGCTGACGAACGAGGGCGAGGGATGCCGGGACGCCTCGCTGCGGGAGGCCTTCGAGTGGTCCTGCAACACGGTGTTCGCCAAGCTCGGCGTGGACGTGGGCGTGGCGGAGATGGCGGCCACGGCGGAGGCGTTCGGCTTCAACGACGATGGGCTGCGCGTCCCCTTCTCGGTCGCGCGGAGCACCTTCGACACCTCGGTGGACCGGGCGCAGCTCGGGCTGTCGTCGATCGGCCAGTACAACACGCGGGCCACTCCGCTGCAGATGGCGATGGTGGCGGCGGCCGTGGCCAACGGCGGGCAGGTGCGGGCGCCGTACCTGGTGGAGCGGACGGTGCGGGCGGGCGGCAGCCTGGTGGCGACGGCCGGGTCGCGCCCCGCCCGGGAGGCGATGCGGCCGTCGACGGCCAGGAAGCTGAAGGAGCTGATGACCGGCGTGGTGGAGGACGGCACCGGCGCGAACGCGGCGATCCCGGGGGCCACGGTCGGCGGCAAGACCGGCACCGCCCAGCACGGCGTCGGCAACTCGGGGACTCCGTACGCCTGGTTCGTCTCGTGGGCACAGGACGACCGGGACCTGGAGCCGAAGGTCGCGGTGGCGGTGGTCGTGGAGGGCTCCCCGGGCGGCCGGGAGGACATCAGCGGGGGCGGGCTGGCGGCGCCGATCGCGCGGGCGGTGATGGAGGCGGTGCTCGCGGAATGAGACGGGGGTACCGGCCCACAGACGGCCCGACCTAACGTTCGGTACATGACTGACGCCGCGTACGAACTCGCACAGGTCAACATCGCCCGCCTCAAAGCCCCCCTGGACTCGCCGCAGTTGAAGGACTTCGTGGACGGGCTCGACCCGGTGAACGCCGACGCGGACTCCGCCGAGGGGTTCGTGTGGCGCCTGCAGAGCGAGGCGGGGGACGCGACCGACATCCCGGTCCTCGGGGACTCCTGGCTGATCATCAACATGTCGGTGTGGCGGGACGCGAACGCCCTGACGGCGTTCATGTACCAGGGGCGGCACCGGGAGATGCTGGCCCGGCGCCGGGAGTGGTTCGAGCGGGTGGCCGAGGCGATGGCGACCCTGTGGTGGGTCCCGGCGGGCCACCGGCCGACGGTCGCGGAGGCGGAGGCGCGACTGCTCCACCTGCGCACGCACGGTCCGACGCCGTACGCCTTCACCCTGCGGACGTCGTTCCCGGCGGGGGCGTCGACGCCGGCGACGGTCGAGGTGCCGGAGGGGCTGGGCTGCCCGGTCTAGGAACCTGAACACCTCTCACTTCTTTACTCGCGGTCAACAAGTCTCGCCCAGGGGATTGACGAGCTTGCTGACAGGCAGTCTCATAAGACGAGTGAGTGACCGCGGGTAACACGAAGAGGTGGGACAGCCATGACGACCCTGACGGAAGCCGACGCGCTCGACGGTCTGCGCGACGCGCTCGGCCTGCTCAAGGACCGGGAGCAGGTGGCCGAACGGCTCCTCGACTCGTCCGCCAAGCACTCCTTCGACCCGGACAAGGAACTGGACTGGGACGCGCCCTTCGAGGAGGGCAAGTGGTTCTGGCCTCCGGAGCTGGTGTCGCTGTACGACACCCCGATGTGGAAGCGGATGAGCGAGGAGCAGCGCATCCTGCTCTCCCAGCACGAGGCCGCGGCGCTCGCCTCGCTCGGCATCTGGTTCGAGCTGATCCTCATGCAGCTGCTGGTGCGGCACATCTACGACAAGGCGGCGACGAGCGCGCACGTGCGGTACGCGCTGACGGAGATCGAGGACGAGTGCCGGCACTCCAAGATGTTCGCCCGGCTGATCTCCCGCGGCGAGACCCCGTGGTACCCGGTCAGCCCGGTCCACCAGCACCTGGGCCGCCTGTTCAAGACGATCTCCACGACGCCCGGCTCCTTCACCGCCACGCTGCTCGGCGAGGAGGTCCTGGACTGGATGCAGCGGCTGACCTTCCCGGACGAGCGGATCCAGCCGCTGATCCGGGGCGTCACGCGCATCCACGTCGTGGAGGAGGCCCGTCACGTGCGCTACGCCCGTGAGGAGCTGCGCCGCCAGATGGTGACGGCCCCGAAGTGGTCGCAGGAGTTCACCCGGGTCACCTCCGGCGAGTTCGCCCGCGTCTTCTCCAAGGCCTTCATCAACCCCGAGGTCTACACGAACGTCGGCCTGGACAAGCGGGAGGCCCTGGCCCAGGTCCAGGCCAGCGGCCACCGCAGGGAGATCATGCAGACCGGCGCGAAGCGCCTGACCGACTTCCTGGACGACATCGGCGTCCTGCGCGGAGCAGGCCGCCGCCTGTGGAAGTCCTCGGGCCTGCTGGCATAACCCCCGCAGCCGACCCCCCTCAGCTGCGGGCAGCAGTGCCGCTGGGGCGGCACGGGTGGGCGCAGCGGCACCCCGTAACGCCGGGCCGCGCGACCCACCCCCGCCTCGCCTCAGCGCCGGCACCCCGTGACGCCGCGCAACCCACCCGTCCCTCCTCTCCCGCACCTGACAGTGCGATCCGGACACCGCCCACCGCACCGGCCCCCCAGCCGCACCCAGCGGAGCGATTACGCTGCGGTCCATGACCCCGCAGGCCCCCACCCCCGCCTACCGCCGGCTCAGCGTCGAGGAGCGCCGCGGTCAGCTGCTCGACGCCGCGCTCGCCCTCTTCGCCCACCGGCCGCCGGAGGAGGTCTCCCTGGACGACGTCGCGGAGCAGGCCGGGGTCTCGCGCCCGCTGGTGTACCGGTACTTCCCCGGCGGCAAACAGCAGCTCTACGAGGCCGCCCTCAGGTCGGCCGCCGACGAGCTGCGGCAGTGCTTCGACGAACCCCGCGAGGGGCCCCTGCTGACCCGGCTGTCCCGCGCCCTGGACCGCTACCTGGCCTTCGTCGACCAGCACGACACCGGCTTCAGCGCCCTGCTGCGGGGCGGCAGCGTGGCCGAGACCTCCCGGACCACGTCCATCGTGGACGGCGTGCGCCGGGCCGCCGCCGACCACATCATGAGCCACCTGGAGGTCGCCGAGGCCGGCCCGCGGCTCCGGATGACCGTGCGGATGTGGATCACGGCGGTGGAGGCGGCCTCTCTGATCTGGCTGGACGAGGGCAAGCAGCCGCCGCTCGACGAGCTGCGGGACTGGCTCGTCGAGCAGTTCCTCGCCATGCTGACGGTCACCGCGCGGCGCGACCCGCAGACCTCGGCGCTGGTCGAGGTGCTGGCGGAGGATGTCTGACACTGGTGCCGTGAAGAGCGAAGACACCCCCTTCGAGGGCGGCCCCATGGACGGGCGGGTGCTGCCCGTGCTGGTCGGTCCGACCGGGCACCCGCCGAAGACGTACCGCATCCCCGTACCGGCCCCGGACGGCGGAGCGCCCACCGTGCTCGTCTACCGGCGCGTGCCCCGCTCGGACCGGGCGCGGATCGGGTTCGCGCGCTGGAAGTACGCCTACGACCCCGAGGGCGGCAAGGGCTCCCGTCGGCGCTGGCCGTGGTCCCGGCCGGACACCACGCCGGGTGGCAAGCCGGACGACGCCGACGGGTGACGTCATTGCGCCGAACCGCGCACACTCGACGCGCGCGTTCCGGACAACCGGCTGATGCTCGCGGTGCGGAGCGGACGAAGGGGCCGCCGCACCGGAGGTGACAGCATGTCAGGAAGGTTTCTCCGTCTGGCCTGTACGGCGGCGGTGACGGCGGGGATCGCGCTCGCACCCGTGTCCGCCACGGCGCAGCCCGCGCCCGCCCCCGCGGAGCGTTCCGTGGCCGAGCTGCTGACGGACCTTCAGGGTCTGTACCGGGAGGCCGAGAAGGCCACGGAGACCTACAACGGCACCGAGGAGAAGCTGACGAGGCAGCGCGCGAAGGTGCAGCGGCTGGAGACCGAGCTGGCCCGGGCCCGGCTCTCCCTGCGCGACGGCCGTGGCGCGGTGGGCCGGCTGGCCCGGCAGCAGTACCAGAACAGCGGCGGCCTCTCCCCCTACCTGCGGCTGCTGCTGGCCCGCGATCCCCAGCACGCCCTCGACCAGGGGCATGTGATCGGGCGGCTGGCCCTGGAGCGCGTCGAGACGGTGGGGCGCCTGGCCGACCACGAGAAGAAGGCCGACGACCTGGCCCGCCGGGCCCGCGAGGCCCTCGACGAGCAAGTAGCCCTCGCCGAACGGCAGAAAAAGGACCGCGACGGCGTACGCGCCCGGCTCCACGCCGTGGAGGAACTGCTCGCCTCGCTCAGCACCGAGCAGCTGACCGAGCTGGCCGCCCTGGAGAAGAACGGCATCGCCGAGGCCCAGGAGCGGTTCATGGCGTCCGGCGCGATCGGCGACGACGACAAGCCGTCCGCGGAGGGCGACCGGGCGGTGCGCTTCGCCGTGGAGCAGGTCGGCAAGCCGTACCAGTGGGGCGCGGAGGGCCCGGCGTCGTACGACTGCTCGGGGCTGACCTCCGTGGCCTGGCAGCGGGCCGGGACACCGATCCCGCGGACCAGCCAGGAGCAGTGGGCGCGGCTGGAGCGCGTCCCGCTGGAGGACCTGCGGCCCGGCGACCTCGTCGTCTACTTCCCCGAGGCCACCCATGTGGCGCTGTACCTCGGCGACGGCATGGTCGTCCAGGCGCCGCGGCCCGGCGCCGAGGTCAAGGTGTCGCCGATCGCGGCCAACCCGGTGCTGGGCGCCGTACGCCCCGACCCCGGTGGGGAGCCTCTGCGGCAGTACACGCCGCCGAAGCTCCCCGAGGGGGCGACGGGCGGATCCGACGAGGGATACGCCGCGCCCTACGCGCCGGTGGCTCCGGAGACCTCCATCAGGTAGGCCTCCGTCTTCTGCGGGTCGAAGAAGAAGTTCTCGAAGTCCGCCGGGTTGTTGAAGCCGTTGGCGAAGCGGTCCGCGACCGGCTGGAGCTGACCGGCCGCGCCGATCAGGTTCAGGACGTGCTCCGGCGGCGGCGCGAGCATGGCGTTCGTCCACTTGGTGACGTGCTGGGCCGTCTCCCAGTAGCGGTCGAAGGTCTGCTGCATCCAGACCTCGTCGAACTCCTTGTCGCCGTGCTCCAGGATCGAGGCGAGGTAGGCGGCGGCGCACTTGGAGGCCGAGTTGGAACCCTGGCCGGTGATCGGGTCGTTGGCGACGACCACGTCGGCGACACCGAGGACCGCGCCGCCGCCGGGGAGGCGGCCGATGGGGTTGCGGACGGTGGGGGCGTAGCGTCCGGCGAGGGTGCCGCCGGCGTCGGTCAGTTCGACCTTGGTGGCCCGCGCGTACTCCCAGGGGAGGAATTTCTCCATGAGTTCCAGGGTCAGGGAGAGGTGCTCCGAGGGGTCCTTCACGTCCTTGAAGGCGTCGAGCGGACCGCCGGGTATGCCCTCCCAGAACAGGATGTCGGCGCGGCCGGAGGTGGTCACGGTCGGCATGATGAACATCTCGCCGACGCCGGGCACCAGGTTGCAGCGGACGGCCTCCGTGTCCGGGTGCTCCGGGCGCGGGCCCAGCCCGTGCACGTAGGCGACGGCGAGGGCGCGCTGCGGCTCGCTGTACGGGGAGCGGGAGGCGTCCCGGCCGAACATCTGGACCAGCTCGCCCTTGCCCGCCGAGACGAGGACGAGGTCGTAGGCGCGGGAGAAGTAGTCCAGGTCGCCGACGGCCGCGCCGTGGATGACGAGCTGGCCGCCGCGCTGGGCGAAGGTCTCCATCCAGCCGGCCATCTTCACCCGCTGGTCGACCGACTGCGCGTAGCCGTCGAGCCGGCCCAGCCAGTCGATCGCGCGCTGCGAGGGGCCCGGGTCGAAGGAGCCGGGGGCCGCCACCGAGACGCCGAGTCCCTCGATCTTCGGGGCCTGGGACTCCCAGAAGTTCAGCTGGAGATCGCGCTCGTGCTGGAGTGCCGTGTGGAACATGCACTGCGTCGACATGACCCGGCCCGTGCGGATCTCGTCCGCGGTCCGGTTGGACATCAGGGTGACCTCGTAGCCGTGCGACTGGAGGCCGAGGGCGAGCTGGAGACCGGACTGCCCGGCTCCGACGACGAGTATCTTCCGCATGCGGGTGTTCCGTCTTCTACTCGGGGGTTTCGTCGAGCGCGTGGCCCACGAGGGACAAGAGGGTCTCGATGGCCGAGATCCGGCGGCGCGCATCCATGATCATTACAGGTATGTGCGCGGGGATCGTCAACGCCTCCCGCACGTCCTCCGCATCGAACAGCTCGCTGCCGTCGAAGTGGTTGACCGCGACGACGTACGGCAGTCCGCAGCTCTCGAAGTAGTCGAGCGCCGGGAAGCAGTCCGTCAGGCGGCGGGTGTCGGCCATGACGACGGCGCCGATCGCGCCGCGCACCAGGTCGTCCCACATGAACCAGAACCGCTGCTGGCCCGGCGTGCCGAACAGGTAGAGCACCAGGTCGTCGTCGAGCGTGATGCGGCCGAAGTCCATGGCCACGGTGGTGGTGAGCTTGTCCGGGGTGGCGGTGAGGTCGTCGGTGTCCTCGCTCGCCTCGGTCATCAGCGCCTCGGTCTGCAGGGGCGTGATCTCCGAGACGGCGGTGACCAGCGTGGTCTTGCCGACGCCGAAGCCGCCCGCCACGACGATCTTCGTCGCGATCGGCGCACGGGTGCGATCCGTCTGCCAGGGCTGCACGGTCTCGTCCGGGTCGACGAGTGGGGAGACGCCGTAGGCGGCGGCGTCAGAGACGACGGAGTCCACTGAGCACCCTTTCGAGCAGAGCGCGGTCCGGGCGGCCCGTGCCGTGGCCGGTCCCGGTGCCGTACACACGGATCTTTCCCTGGTCCGCGAGGTCGCTGAGGAGCACGCGGACCACGCCGAGCGGCATCTTCAGCAGCGCGGCGATCTCGGCCACCGTACGCATACGGCGGCACAGTTCGACGATGGCCCGCATCTCCGGCATCACGCGGGAGGTCAGCGAACCGTTCGTCAGTTCCTTGCGCTCCTCGGCGGCTTCGAGCGCGGCGGTGCCCGCGGTGGCGCCGACGAACGTCTCGACGAGCAGCACGTGGCCGAAGCGGGTGCGGCCGCCGGTGAGCGAGTAGGGGCGGACGCGGGCGGGCTTGCGGTCCGCGCCGCGTACGGGGAGGTGACCCCGGCTGTTCTTCCCGGGACTGCTGCTCATCGGGCACTCCCCGTCGACTCGGACTCCAGGGACTTCCGCAGCTCGCTGCGGAGTTCGGGGGTCAGGACGTGACCGGCTCGGCCGACGAACAGCGCCATGTGGTACGCGATGACACTCATGTCGGCGTCCGCGGAACCGTGCACGCCGAGCAGCGATCCGTCGCTGATCGACATCACGAACAGGCTGCCCTCGTCCATGGCGACCATCGTGTGCTTCACGTTGCCGAAGTCCATCAGCCGGGCGGCGCCGATGGTCAGGCTGCCCACGCCGGAGACGACCGTGGCGAGGTCGGCCGCGGAGCCGCGCGGGCCGGTGCGCCGCTCGCCCCGCGCCACCCGGGCCGCCTCGTTCCTGTCCTGGTCGGAGGAGAGCAGGAGCAGGCCGTCGGAGGAGACCACGGCGACGGACAGGATGCCGGGGACCTCCTCGACGAGGTTGGTCAGCAGCCAGTGCAGATTACGGGCTTCGCTGCTCAGCCCGAAGGTACTGGGAGCGGTCAACTGCTTGCCTCCTCGACGGTGCCCCCCGTGGCTTCTTCGGTGGTGCCTGCGGCCGGCGGCGCCTCGTGCTGGTCCGTCCGCTCGGCGATCTCGGCCTCGACGTCGCGCCGCCCGGCCTCCGCCCCCCGGCGGAACCCTCCCAGGCGGCGGCGCAGCGCCTCGGCGTCGACGGAACCCGCCGTGCGCGGCCGTGGGACCGCGGCGGGTGTGGTGATCTTCGGGGTCCGCTTGGGCAGACCCTTGGCGGTGACGGGGCCACCGGCCGGCTCGGCGCCCTCGTCCGCGGTGCGTTCGTGGACTTCGGGGCCGATGGCGTAGGGGTCGGCGGGAGCGGGTGCCTCCGGCTGGGCGGCGCCGTGCGGCTGAGCCGGGGCCGGGGGCTGCGGGGCGGCCGGCTCGGGGGCCGGGGGCTCGGTCGGAGCCTGGTCGCGAGGCTCCGCCTGCTCCTGCTCCTGTGCCGGGAGGAAGAGCTCCATGGTGGTGTCGTCCGGGAAGTCCCTGACGCCGTGCGCGCCCTCGGTCTCCGGGGCCTCCTGCGGCTCGGCAGCACCCGTCTCGCTGGTCTCGGCGGCCTCGTCGGTGGGCTCCTGCGCGTGGGTGCCCGTCTCCGTCGGCTCGGGGGTAAGCCCGGGGTCCGCCGCGTCCGCCGCGGGCTCCGCTTCGGCCTCCGCCTCCGCGCGCCGTACGGCCTCTTCCGCCGAGGCCACCAGCGGGTCGACGTCGTGCCGCACCCCCTTCTCCGCGCGGCCGTGCAGGACGTTGGAGTTGGCCTCCGCGCCGGCGCCCGGCAGGGTGAAGGAGCCCGTGCCGTCGGACACCGGCGCGACCGGGGCGAGGGCCGCCGGGGGCGCCGCCGCGAGCAGCGTGCTCGGCAGGACCACGACGGCCGCGACGCCGCCCTGCTTCTGCTCCCGCAGCCGCACGCGCGCCCCGTGCCGGTGGGCCAGCCGGGCCACCACGTACAGGCCGAGCCCGAGCCCGTCCTCGCCCTCCTGGTCGTAGGGCGCTTCGGGGTCGAAGTCGGTGAGGCGGGCGTTGAGCCGCTGGAGCCGCTCGGTGGCCATGCCGATGCCCTCGTCCTGGACGGAGAGCATCACCTCGCCGTTCTCCAGCAGCCAGCCGGAGACCTCGACGGGCAGGTCGGGCGGCGAGAAGGACGTGGCGTTCTCCATCAGCTCGGCGAGCAGGTGGGAGAGGTCGTCGGCGGCGAAACCGGCCACGTGGGCGTGCGGCGGCAGCGCGGCGATGCGCACCCGTTCGTACCGCTCGATCTCGCTGACCGCGGCCCGGACCACGTCGACCAGCGGCACCGGACCGGCGCTGTGCTGGATGTGCTCGGTGCCGGCCAGCACGAGGAGGTTCTCGCTGTGCCGGCGCATGACCGTGGCGAAGTGGTCGAGCTTGAACAGGGTGGCGAGGCGTTCCGGGTCCTGCTCGCGCTCCTCCAGGCTCTCGATGACGGCGAGTTGCCGCTCGACCAGACCGAGGGTGCGCAGCGCCAGGTTGACGAAGGTGGAGCCGATGCTCTTGCGGACGACCTCGAGCTGGGCGGCGGACTCGGCGAGTTCGGCGCGCAGTTCCTCGCGGGCGTCGGCCATCTTCTGCCGCTGCCCGACGAGGTGCTTGCGGTCGGCCTCCAGCGTGGTGACGCGCTCGGCGAGCGTGGCGGCGTGCGCGTGCAGGGCGTTGACGGAGCGGACGACCTGGGCGAACTCGTCGTTGCGGCCGGTGAAGGCGACCGGCTCCTCCACGGCGGGGTCCGCCGCGCCGGCGAGCCGGGCCGAGCCGCGGCGCAGCACCGAGAGCGGGCGCGTGAGGGTGCGGGCCATGGCGGTGGCGATACCGAGGGCGAGCAGGACCAGGGCGCCGAGGGCGGCGATCCGGATCTCCAGCGCGGTCACGTCGTCGTCGCGCAGCCGCTCGAGTGCCTGGGTGCGCTTCTCGTACAGGGCGGACTCCGCGCCGCGCATGGCGTCGACGCGGGCGGAGAGCGCAGCGTCCAGCTTCTTGACGGAAGTGCCGAGGTCGTCGTCGGAGAGGGTGGGCTGGTCGGTGAGCCCGGCGAGGTACTTCTCGGCGGAGTTGACCTCCGGCCCGGCGACCGTGGCATCGAAGCTGTCGCGCGCCTCCTTGGGCGCCCCCTCGCGGAAGTCGGCGAGGGCCGCGTCGGAGCGCACCCGGGCCTGCTGGGCGGCGGCGGTGAGGGCGTCGCGCTGCTCGGTGTCGGCGTCCGAGGAGGTGACGGACTCGGTCGGCAGCCCGGTGATCGGGTCGATGACGGTCTCGGTGCTGCTCGGCACGCCGAGGGCCGCGAGCAGCAGGCCCCGGGTGGCGGCGGCCTGCTGGACGGCGGTGTCCAGTTCGGCGAGGGCGTGGGCGCCGGCGCCCGCTCGGGGCGGCATCCGCTCGGCCAGCTCCTCGGCCAGGGCGTGGAGTTCGGCGATCGCGTCGGAGTAGGCCTCGTGCGCCTGGAGAGCGGTGCTCTTCCCGGTGAGCGCCGATCGGCGCAGCGCGGCGATGGCGTCGAGGTCCTCGCGCAGGGACGCGGGCGTGTCCGTGTCGGCGAGCAGCTCCTCCACCTGCCGGTCGACGCGAGCGCTGCGCTGCTCGGAGGGGGCCTTGGACTTGGGACGGCCCGCGGCGATGTAGGGGGTGACCTCGTCCCGCTCGTCGGCGAGGGAGTGGGCGAGGGTCAGCGCGTCCTGGGTCTGCTCGGCGAGCGTCACCAGGTCCTGCGAGTCGTGCAGTTGCCCGGAGGCGGCCACGACGGAGGGGGCCCCGGCTCCGGCGACGGCGGCTGCCACGACCGCCACGGCGACGATGAGCCGGTTGCGTACATGGGTGGGACGGCCCTTGCCGACGGGCGGCGCCTCGGCCACCGGGGTGGAGGGGGTGCCGGGGATCCGCTCCGCGCTCCCCGCGGGGGCCGTCTGCTTGCCTGTACGACGAGGCCGCGTCTTCTGCACCGGTGCTCGCATTCCTGACTCGTGTACCCGTGGGCCCGGGTGGCGCTCCGTCAACTGGCCGGCCGGCGCGTGCACCCTTCCCCAAGCTCTGGGCTGCTCCCCCGCCGCCGACCGTGCGCCGGACGGGGAAACCGCGTGAGCAGGGCAGGCCCCCCACCGGTTCCCGACCCTCCCAGTGCCGGTGGGCGGTGGGCGTGCATCACCTGACCCGCCACCCGAAGGAGTGAACCCCGGACGGGAGTTGGCGGGCAAGTTCCCGTGGCTCGTGCGACGTGCCCGGTCCGCGCGCCGGTTGGACGTCTGCGGCGGGCGGTGGCACTATGTGCCGCCACGCGTTCCCGGAGTGAAGCATTCCACCCCAAATCCGGCTGCTGACCTGCGCGACCGGGGCGTTTCCTGGGAGAGTTGCCGGTCTTTTGCGGACACCGTGAAGGGGTCGTGCAGACTGGCCGGATGCGTACGGAACTCGTTTCGGAACCAGGCCTCGCCGACCACCCCAACGAGGACTTCGCGAGCGTCGCACTACCGGCCTCGGGACAGGGTGGTTCGCTCGTCGTGCTGGACGGCGTGACACCGCCGAGGGGGGCGACGGGCTGTCTGCATTCCGTGCCCTGGTTCACCGCGCGGCTCGGTGGGGCGCTGACCGAACTGACCGTTTCACTCGCGGATGTTCCTCTCTCCGACGTCCTGTCCCGCGCCATCGCGCGTACCTCCGCGGCACACGCGGAAACCTGTGATCTTTCTCACCCGCGCACCCCTCAGGCAACCGTGGTCCTGGCGCGCTGGTCCCCCGACCTGGTCGAGTACCTGGTGCTGTCCGACTCCGCCCTGCTGGTGGAGGCTCCCGCCGGCGCGGTCACGGCGGTTCTGGACGACCGGCTGGCCCGCCTGCCGCGCTCGGCCCTCGCGACGGACGCGATCGTGGACGCCGGCTTCCGCAACAAGGAGGGCGGCTTCTTCACGGCCGCGGCGGATCCCGCGGTGGCGGCACGGGCGGTGACGGGGGCGCTGCCGCGCGAGGACGTGCGGACGCTGGCGGCGCTGACGGACGGGGCCGCGCGCTGGGTGGAGAAGTTCCGCGAGGGCGACTGGGCGGACTGCCTCGCCCTGGTGCGCAAGCAGGGCGCGCAGGCACTGGTGGACCGGGTGCGGCAGCTGGAGCGCGAGGACGCGGCGGGGGCGCGGGAGTTCCTCGGCCGCAGCAAGACGCACGACGACGCGACGGTCGTGTACGCGGAGCTGTGACGAGGACGGCCCCCGGCGCTACTTCTCCATCCCGCGGTTCAGCTCGTGCAGCAGGCGGGCCAGTTCCGCCACTTCCCGCGGGTCCCAGTCGCCGAGCCGGCGGGCGTACCGGGCCCGGCGGGCCTCCCGCACCCTGCCCACCCGCTCCTGCCCCTCCGGGGTCAGGGTGACGAGCCAGGCGCGGCCGTCGGCGGGGTCGGGTTCGCGGGCGACGAGGCCGAGTTCCTCCAGGGCGCGCAACTGGCGGGACATCGTGGCCTTGCCGACTCCGATGTAGGCGGCGAGGTCCGTGGCGCGCTGGCCACCGGACTCGCCGAGCCGGACGAGAAGGCCGTACGCGGACGACTCCAGGTCGGGGTGGACCTCCCGGGCCATCTCGCCCTGGTTGGCCCGGGCGCGCCGGAACAGGACGGTCAACTCGCGTTCCAGGGCCAGGAACTGCGGTTGGTTCACACCACTGCCGGTCGGGCGGGATTCGCCCTGGCGACCGCCGCCGTTTCCGTCTTCGTGCACGTCAGCCCCTGCCTCGATTTTCCCGGTCCTGAAAGTTTCCGCCACGGGCCGCCATCACCGCAGCTCGGCAAGTATTTCGCAGGCTTAGACCAACGGCAGCTTCCAGTCCCTCTTCCCACCCCCCGTTCTACGTGCGTAGCGTCTTCACCGGACCTGTGAATGGCATGCTCACGCCACTCACGGATTCTCCCCACGCACGCAACCCCCACCGAGCACCACCGAGCCATCGGAGGCACGTTCATGCTCGTGCACAGATCCGGATCGGCCCGCGGGCGGCGTTTCGCCGCCACCGGGATTCTGCTCGCCGCCCTCTCCCTCCTCCTCGCCCAGCCCTCGTCGGCCGCCGACGTCCCGTCCCGCGGCTCGGCCCACATGGGCATGGGCGTCCTGGCCCACGACGGACAGCAGGGCACCCCCGTCCCCGGCGACGCCACCCAGACGGAGGGCGTGGACGTCTCCGGCCACCAGGGCAACGTCGCCTGGTCGACCCTGTGGAACAGCGGGGTCAAGTGGGCCTACGTCAAGGCCACCGAGGGGACGTACTACACGAACCCGTACTTCGCCCAGCAGTACAACGGCTCCTACAACGTCGGGATGATCCGCGGCGCGTACCACTTCGCCACCCCGGACACGACGAGCGGCGCGACCCAGGCCAACTACTTCGTCGACCACGGCGGCGGCTGGTCCCGGGACGGCAAGACGCTGCCGGGCGTGCTGGACATCGAGTGGAACCCGTACGGGGCCGCCTGCTACGGCAAGACGCAGAGCGCGATGGTGACCTGGATCCGGGACTTCCTGAACCAGTACAAGGCCCGCACCGGCCGGGACGCCGTCATCTACACGGCCACCAGCTGGTGGACCCAGTGCACCGGCAACTACGGCGGCTTCGCCGCGTACAACCCGCTGTGGATCGCCCGGTACGCCTCCACGGTGGGGACGCTGCCGGCCGGCTGGGGCTACTACACGATGTGGCAGTACACCTCGTCGGGCCCGACGGTCGGGGACCACGACAAGTTCAACGGGGCCCTGGACCGGGTGCAAGCACTCGCCACCGGCTGAGCGGCGCGCCCCCGGCCGGGGGCCCGGGGGGTGGCCCCGGACCAAAACAGCAACGGCGCCCCGGACCGCGTGCAGGCACTCGCCAACGGCTGGGCAGCGCCGACGGGCGCTTGCCGACGGCTGACCCGCACAGGGGCTGGGCCCGGGTCCCCCTCTCGGGGACCCGGGCCCTCACCTCTCCCGGTCACGTCCGTCACGCCGCGACCGGAACCTCCGGCTCGGCACCGCTCGTCGCCGGTGCCAGGGCCAGTTCCAGGACCTGGCGGACGTCGGTGACGGCGTGGACGTCGAGCTTGTCCAGCACCTCCGCCGGGACGTCGTCCAGGTCGGGCTCGTTGCGCTTCGGGATGATCACCGTGGTGATCCCGGCCCGGTGCGCGGCGAGCAGCTTCTGCTTCACACCGCCGATCGGCAGGACCCGGCCGGTCAGCGAGACCTCACCGGTCATCGCCACGTCCGTACGGACCAGGCGCCCGCTGAGCAGCGACGCGAGAGCGGTCGTCATCGTGACGCCCGCGCTCGGACCGTCCTTGGGGACCGCGCCCGCCGGGAAGTGGATGTGCACGCCCCGGTCCTTCAGGTCGGCCACCGGCAGCTCCAGTTCGGCGCCGTGGCTGCGCAGGAAGCTCAGCGCGATCTGCGCGGACTCCTTCATCACGTCGCCCAGCTGACCGGTCAGCGTCAGACCCGCCGCTCCCGTCTCCGGGTCGGCGAGGGACGCCTCGACGTACAGCACGTCGCCGCCCGCGCCGGTGACCGCGAGGCCCGTGGCCACGCCCGGCACCGCGGTGCGCCGCTCGGCCGGGTCCTGCGCGGACTCGGGCACGTGGTGCGGCCGGCCGATCAGGCCGCGCAGGTCGCCGTCGGTGACGGTGAACGGCAGGTCCCGCTCCCCCAGCTCGTGCTGGGCCGCCACCTTGCGCAGCAGCCGCGCGATCGACCGCTCCAGGGTGCGCACGCCCGCCTCGCGGGTGTACTCGCCCGCCAGCCTGCGCAGCGCGCCCTCGTCGATCGTGACCTCGTCCTTGTCCAGACCGGCCCGCTCCAGCTGGCGCGGGAGCAGGTGGTCGCGGGCGATGACGACCTTCTCGTCCTCGGTGTAGCCGTCGAGGCGGACCAGTTCCATGCGGTCGAGGAGGGCCTCGGGGATGGCCTCCAGGACGTTGGCGGTGGCCAGGAACACGACGTCGGACAGGTCGAGCTCGACCTCCAGGTAGTGGTCCCGGAAGGTGTGGTTCTGCGCCGGGTCGAGGACCTCCAGCAGTGCGGCGGCGGGGTCCCCCCGGAAGTCGGAGCCCACCTTGTCGATCTCGTCCAGGAGCACGACCGGGTTCATCGACCCGGCCTCCTTGATCGCCCGCACGATCCGGCCGGGCAGCGCGCCGACGTACGTACGCCGGTGGCCGCGGATCTCGGCCTCGTCGCGGACGCCGCCGAGGGCGACGCGGACGAACTTGCGGCCCATGGCGTGGGCGACGGACTCCCCGAGCGACGTCTTGCCGACGCCGGGCGGCCCCACCAGGGCCAGCACGGCACCGCCGCGCCGGCCGCCGACGACACCGAGGCCGCGGTCGCTGCGCCGCTTGCGCACGGCCAGGTACTCGGTGATCCGCTCCTTCACGTCCTGGAGGCCCGCGTGCTCGGCGTCCAGGACGGCCTGGGCGCCCTGGATGTCGTAGGCGTCCTCGGTGCGCTCGTTCCACGGCAGCTCGAGGACGGTGTCCAGCCAGGTGCGGATCCACGAGCCCTCGGGCGACTGGTCGGAGGACCGCTCCAGCTTGTCGACCTCCTTGAGCGCGGCCTCGCGGACCTTCTCGGGCAGGTCTGCGGCCTCGACGCGGGCGCGGTAGTCGTCGGACTCCTCGCCCTCCTGCTCGCCGTTCAGCTCGCGCAGCTCCTTGCGGACGGCTTCGAGCTGGCGGCGCAGCAGGAACTCGCGCTGCTGCTTGTCGACGCCCTCCTGGACGTCCTTGGCGATGGTCTCGGCGACGTCCTGCTCGGCGAGGTGGTCGCGCAGCTGCCGGGTGGCGAGCTTCAGGCGGGCGGCCGGGTCGGTGGTCTCCAGCAGCTCGACCTTCTGCTCGGTGGTGAGGAAGGGCGAGTAGCCGGAGTTGTCGGCGAGCGCGGAGACGTCGTCGATGGCCTGGACGCGGTCGACGACCTGCCAGGCGCCGCGCTTGCGCAGCCAGGCGGTGGCGAGCGCCTTGTACTCCTTGACGAGCTCGGCGAGCTGGCCGGGCAGCGGATCGGGCACGCTCTCGTCGATACGGGTGCCCTCGACCCACAGCGCGGCGCCGGGGCCGGTGGTGCCGGCGCCGATGCTCACCCGGCTCCGGCCGCGGATCAGCGCGCCCGGGTCTCCGTCGGCGAGACGGCCGACCTGCTCGACCGTGCCGAGGACGCCGGTCTTCGCGTAGGTGCCGTCGATGCGCGGGACCAGCAGGACCCGGGGCTTGCCCGGTTCGTCCCTGGCGGCGGCCTGCGCGGCCTCCACCGCGGCCCGAACCTCGGAGTCGCTCAGGTCCAGGGGGACGACCATCCCCGGCAGCACGACCTCGTCGTCGAGCGGCAGCACGGGCAGGGTGAGCGGTGTGAAGGCAGCGGACTCAGCAGCCATGATCTCCCCTTCGGCAGTCAAGTTGAGTTATGCCGACTCAATGCTCGGGAGGCGATGAATGTTCCCGGAGGCCTGTTCGCTCTGAGCGATCAAGGGGCGATGCCCCTCGCGAGCCGCCCTCACGCACCATCAGCGCCCCCGGACCGCCGGCCATTCCCCTTGCCGGAGTGCCAGGATGGGCCGATGCCCATCACCTCTTACGACTCCCACGGCACCCCGGAAGTTCTGGACCGTCGCGAGGGCCCGTACGGCGAGGTCGTCCTGCGCCGGCACGGGAAGCTGCTGCAGATCATCGCGAACGGCTGCTTCCTGATGGACACCTCCGACGGACGCTCGGAGCGCCGGCTGGTGGACGCGGCGGCCGAGGCGCTCGACGGCCGGGCGGCGCCGCACGTCCTCATCGGCGGGCTCGGCGTCGGCTTCTCGCTGGCCCACGCGGCCGCCGACCCCCGCTGGGGGCGCATCGCGGTCGTCGAACGCGAACGTGCCGTCATCGACTGGCACCGCTGCGGACCACTGGCCGAGCTGTCCGCCGGAGCACTGGCCGATCCGCGCACGGAGATCCTCGAGGCGGATCTCGTGGCTTACGTCAATGAGACTTCCGACACGTACGACGCGCTGTGCCTCGACATCGACAACGGCCCCGACTGGACCGTCACCGAGGGCAACGACGGGCTCTACTCGTCGGCCGGACTCGCGGGCTGCGCAAGGGTGTTGAGGCCCGGCGGGGTGCTCGCCGTATGGTCCGCGCAGCCCTCTCCGGAATTCGAAGAAACCTTGCGTAATGCCGGGTTCCAGCAGGTGCGTACCGAAGAGATCCCCGTTGCCCGGGGCGTTCCGGACGTCGTCCACCTCGGCATCGGGCCTGGATAGCAAAGGCGCGTCACCTCCCCGTACGCTGCTGCCCTGGCGCAGATCATTCAAGCGTCAAGCGCAGTCATGGGATCACCCCACGGATTCCGGAAAGCACACCTCAGGGGCGGGCGATGGAGCAGACACAGACCTCCCACAACGGCACGGCGACGGCCACCCAGGGCGCACAGCGCCGGGTGCTGGTGGTCGAGGACGACCAGACGATCGTGGACGCCATCGCGACCCGCCTGCGCGCCGAGGGATTCCTGGTGCAAACGGCGGGCGACGGCCCGGCCGCCGTCGACACGGCCGAGGCCTGGCAGCCCGACCTGCTGATCCTCGACATCATGCTGCCCGGCTTCGACGGCCTGGAGGTCTGCCGGCGCGTGCAGGCCCAGCGCCCGGTGCCGGTGCTGATGCTCACCGCGCGCGACGACGAGACGGACATGCTGGTCGGCCTCGGCGTGGGCGCCGACGACTACATGACCAAGCCGTTCTCGATGCGCGAGCTGGCCGCACGGGTGCACGTGCTGCTGCGCCGGGTGGAGCGGGCCGTCGTGGCCGCCTCGACGCCGCGCAGCGGCATCCTGCGCCTCGGCGAGCTGGAGATCGACCACGCACAGCGCCGGGTGCGGGTGCGCAGCGAGGACGTCCACCTGACGCCCACCGAGTTCGACCTGCTGGTGTGCCTGGCGAACACCCCGCGCGCGGTGCTCTCCCGCGAGCAGCTGCTGGCCGAGGTCTGGGACTGGGCCGACGCCTCCGGCACGCGGACCGTCGACAGCCACATCAAGGCGCTGCGCCGCAAGATCGGGGCCGAGCGCATCCGCACCGTGCACGGCGTGGGCTACGCGCTGGAGACGCCGACGCCATGAGCTCGGGACGGGAAGCCGCACGGAGGAGCCCCGGGGAGCCCTGGGGCGGCGTACGCCCGTTCTCGATCAAGACCAAGCTGGGCGCACTCGTCGTCACCTCGGTGCTGATCACCACCGGCCTGTCGGTGATCGCGGTGCACACCAAGACGGAGCTGCGCTTCATCACGGTCTTCTCGATGATCGCCACACTGCTGATCACGCAGTTCGTGGCGCACTCGCTGACCGCCCCGCTGGACGAGATGAACGCCGTGGCCCGGTCCATCTCGCACGGCGACTACACGCGCCGGGTGCGGGAGAACCGGCGCGACGAGCTGGGCGACCTGGCCGTCACGATCAACCGCATGGCCGACGACCTGGAGGCCCAGGACCTCCAGCGCAAGGAGCTGGTGGCGAACGTCTCGCACGAGCTGCGCACCCCCATCGCGGGCCTGCGCGCGGTGCTGGAGAACATCGTCGACGGCGTCACCGAGGCCGACCCGGAGACCATGCGGACCGCCCTGCGGCAGACGGAGCGGCTCGGCCGGCTGGTCGAGACGCTGCTGGACCTCTCCCGCCTGGACAACGGCGTCGTACCGCTGCGCAAGCGGCGCTTCGAGGTGTGGCCGTACCTGTCGGGCGTGCTGAAGGAGGCCAACATGGTCGCCTCGGCACGCGCGGGCATCGCTTCCGGATCCGGCAGCCACACGCGTACCGACGTGCATCTGGCCCTCGACGTGTTCCCGTCCGACCTGACCGCTCACGCCGACCCCGAGCGCATCCACCAGGTCGTCGCCAACCTCATCGACAACGCGGTCAAGCACAGCCCGCCGCACGGCCGGGTGACGGTCAGGGCGCGGCGCGGGGCGCAGCCGGAATCCCTGGAGCTGGAGGTTCTGGACGAGGGCCCCGGCATTCCGCGGTCGGAGTGGCGACGGGTGTTCGAGCGGTTCAACCGGGGCTCGGTGTCCCGGCCGCACGGTCCCGGCAGCGACGGCGGCACCGGACTCGGGCTGGCGATCGCCCGCTGGGCGGTGGATCTGCACGGCGGCCGGATCGGAGTGGCCGAATCCGAGCGGGGCTGCCGGATTCTCATCACTCTTCCGGGCCTGCCGACGACGTCGAGTTGACGTAGGGTTCGAAGCGGAGCACCAAGATCCACGAGCGTTCGCGCTGACGGACACGTGTGATCAGGCACAGGCCCGCGAATTCTTCGCGCAGGGCCGCGGTCTCCCCTTCCCAAGCGCAACAGAACCTCGCTTGTTTCCCGCCATTTCCAGCGCCGAAACACGGTCTGCAATGTGACTTACGCGACGTTGAACGGGCCCGGTCTGACCTTCCGGTCCGGGGAGGCGTAGCCTTGATTCCCGCTGTCCACCACCTTGTGAAGCGGAAGAGGGCGGTTCTCGCCGTGTCGCCACAGTCCCCCAGTAACTCGAGCATCTCGACCGACACCGACCAAGCGGGCAAGAACCCCGCTGCCGCGTTCGGTGCCAACGAATGGCTCGTCGACGAGATCTATCAGCAGTACCTCCAGGACCCGAATTCCGTGGACCGAGCCTGGTGGGACTTCTTCGCCGACTACAAGCCA
This sequence comes from Streptomyces flaveolus, assembly GCF_014648815.1. Classification (GTDB taxonomy): domain Bacteria; phylum Actinomycetota; class Actinomycetes; order Streptomycetales; family Streptomycetaceae; genus Streptomyces; species Streptomyces flaveolus. The sequence goes on from NZ_BMRV01000002.1 coordinate 144,471, forward strand.
GGGGCGGCCGCCGCCCAGGCGGCTTCCGGCTCCGCGACGACCACGGGCACGAGCGCGCCGCAGGCCGCCCCGGCGCCCCAGGCGCAGACTCCCGCCCCGGCCGCTCCCGCGCAGCCCGCCCCGGCCCCGGCTCCGGCGGCTCCCCAGCCGGCCGCCGCCCCCGCGAAGCCGGCCGCCCAGCCCGCGGCCGCGGCTCCCGCCGCCCCCGCCGCTCCGGCCGCGAAGCCGCAGGCGAAGGCCGAGCCCGCCAAGGAGGCCCCCGAGGGCCCCGAGCTGGTGACGCTGCGCGGCCCGGCCGCCGCGGTCGCCAAGAACATGAACGCCTCGCTGGAGCTGCCCACGGCCACGTCCGTGCGCGCGGTCCCGGTGAAGCTGCTGTTCGACAACCGCATCGTCATCAACAACCACCTCAAGCGCGCCCGGGGCGGGAAGATCTCCTTCACGCACCTGATCGGCTACGCGATGGTGCAGGCCATCAAGGCCATGCCGACGATGAACTACGCGTTCGGCGAGAAGGACGGCAAGCCGACCCTCGTCAAGCCGGCGCACGTCAACCTCGGCCTGGCCATCGACCTGGTGAAGCCCAACGGCGACCGCCAGCTCGTCGTGGCCGCCATCAAGAAGGCCGAGACGCTGAACTTCTTCGAGTTCTGGCAGGCCTACGAGGACATCGTCCGCCGCGCCCGCGACGGCAAGCTGACGATGGACGACTTCACCGGCGTCACCGTCTCGCTGACCAACCCCGGCGGCCTCGGCACCGTCCACTCCGTGCCGCGTCTGATGCCCGGCCAGTCGGTCATCATGGGCGTCGGCTCCATGGACTACCCGGCGGAGTTCCAGGGCACCAGCCAGGACACCCTGAACAAGCTCGGCATCTCGAAGGTCATGACGCTCACGTCGACCTACGACCACCGGGTCATCCAGGGCGCCGCCTCCGGCGAGTTCCTGCGCCAGGTCGCCAACCTGCTCCTCGGCGAGAACGGCTTCTACGACGAGATCTTCGAGGCGCTGCGCATCCCCTACGAGCCGGTCCGCTGGCTCAAGGACATCGACGCCTCCCACGACGACGACGTCACCAAGGCCGCCCGCGTCTTCGAGCTGATCCACTCCTACCGGGTCCGCGGCCACGTCATGGCCGACACCGACCCGCTGGAGTACCAGCAGCGCAAGCACCCCGACCTGGACATCACCGAGCACGGGCTCACCCTGTGGGACCTGGAGCGCGAGTTCGCCGTCGGCGGCTTCGCCGGCAAGTCGATGATGAAGCTGCGCGACATCCTCGGCGTCCTGCGCGACTCGTACTGCCGCACCACCGGCATCGAGTTCATGCACATCCAGGACCCGAAGCAGCGCAAGTGGATCCAGGACCGCGTGGAGCGCGCCCACTCCAAGCTGGAGCGCGAGGAGCAGCTGCGCATCCTGCGCCGGCTGAACGCGGCGGAGGCCTTCGAGACCTTCCTGCAGACCAAGTACGTCGGCCAGAAGCGGTTCTCCCTGGAGGGCGGCGAGTCCGTCATCCCGCTGCTCGACGCCGTGCTGGACTCGGCCGCCGAGTCCCGCCTCGACGAGGTCGTCATCGGCATGGCCCACCGCGGCCGGCTGAACGTGCTGGCCAACGTGGTCGGCAAGTCGTACGCGCAGATCTTCCGCGAGTTCGAGGGCAACCTCGACCCGAAGTCGATGCACGGCTCCGGCGACGTGAAGTACCACCTGGGCGCCGAGGGCACCTTCACCGGCCTGGACGGCGACCAGATCCGCGTCTCGCTGGTGGCCAACCCCTCGCACCTGGAGGCGGTGGACCCGGTCCTGGAGGGCGTCGCGCGCGCCAAGCAGGACATCATCAACAAGGGCGGCACGGACTTCACCGTCCTGCCGGTGGCGATCCACGGCGACGCGGCCTTCGCGGGCCAGGGCGTGGTGGCCGAGACCCTGAACATGTCGCAGCTGCGGGGCTACCGCACCGGCGGCACGGTCCACATCGTCATCAACAACCAGGTCGGCTTCACCGCGGCCCCCGAGTCCTCGCGTTCCTCCATGTACGCGACGGACGTGGCCCGCATGATCGAGGCCCCGATCTTCCACGTGAACGGCGACGACCCGGAGGCCGTCGTGCGCGTCGCGCGCCTGGCCTTCGAGTTCCGCCAGGCGTTCAACAAGGACGTGGTGATCGACCTCATCTGCTACCGCCGCCGCGGTCACAACGAGTCCGACAACCCGGCCTTCACCCAGCCGCTGATGTACGACCTGATCGACCGCAAGCGCTCGGTGCGCAAGCTGTACACCGAGTCCCTGATCGGCCGTGGCGACATCACCCTGGAAGAGGCCGAGCAGGCGCTCCAGGACTACCAGGGCCAGCTGGAGAAGGTCTTCACCGAGGTCCGCGAGGCCACCTCGCAGCCCTCGGCCGCCGCGCCCACCGACCCGCAGGCCGAGTTCCCGGTCTCCGTGAACACCGCGGTCACCGCCGAGGTCGTCAAGCGGATCGCCGAGTCGCAGGTCAACATCCCCGACCACATCACCGTCCACCCGCGCCTGCTGCCGCAGCTGCAGCGCCGGGCGGCGATGGTCGAGGACGGCACGATCGACTGGGGCATGGGCGAGACCCTCGCCGTCGGCTCCCTCCTGCTGGAGGGCGTGCCGGTGCGCCTGGCCGGCCAGGACTCGCAGCGCGGCACCTTCGGCCAGCGCCACGCGGTCATCATCGACCGCGAGACGGGCGACGAGTTCACGCCGCTGCTGTACCTGGCCGACGAGCAGGCCCGGTACAACGTCTACAACTCCCTGCTGTCCGAGTACGCGGCGATGGGCTTCGAGTACGGCTACTCGCTGGCCCGCCCCGACGCGCTCGTGCTGTGGGAGGCGCAGTTCGGCGACTTCGTCAACGGCGCGCAGACGGTCGTGGACGAGTTCATCTCGTCGGCGGAGCAGAAGTGGAACCAGACCTCCGGTGTGGTCCTCCTCCTCCCCCACGGCTACGAGGGCCAGGGCCCGGACCACTCCTCGGCCCGCCCGGAGCGCTTCCTCCAGCTGTGCGCGCAGAACAACATGACGGTCGCGATGCCGACCTCGCCGGCGAACTACTTCCACCTCCTGCGGTGGCAGGTGCACAACCCGCACCACAAGCCGCTGGTCGTCTTCACCCCGAAGTCGATGCTGCGCCTGAAGGCGGCGGCGTCGAAGGCGGAGGAGTTCACGACGGGCCGCTTCCAGCCGGTCATCGGCGACGACTCGGTCGACCCGACCGCGGTCAAGAAGGTCGTCTTCACCGCCGGCAAGGTCTACTACGACCTCGAGGCCGAGCGGAAGAAGCGCGGCGTCACGGACACGGCCATCATCCGCATCGAGCGCCTGTACCCGCTGCCGGGTGCCGAGCTCCAGGCGGAGATCGCCAAGTACCCGAACGCCGAGAAGTACCTGTGGGCCCAGGAAGAGCCGGCGAACCAGGGTGCCTGGCCGTTCATCGCGCTCAACCTGATCGACCACCTGGACCTGGCGGTCGGCGCCGACGTCCCGCACGGCGAGCGCCTGCGGCGTATCTCGCGCCCGCACAGCTCGTCCCCGGCCGTCGGTTCCGCGAAGCGGCACCAGGCCGAGCAGGAGCAGCTGGTGCGTGAGGTGTTCGAGGCCTGAGCCTCGTACGGCCTGAGATGAAGGGCGCGGCCCCCGGTGCCTCCGGGGGCCGCGCCCTTCGTCATGGGCCCAGGCCGGGCCCGGGGACGCGGAGCTCGCCCTCCGGGCGCGGGCGCATAACCTTGACGGGTAGGACCCGAGGCCCCAGGCGGCCCATCCCCAGGAGAGCACCTGTGTACTTCACCGATCGAGGCATCGAGGAACTGGAGAAGCGGCGCGGCGAGGAGGAGGTCACCTTCGAGTGGCTCGCCGAGCAGCTGCGGACGTTCGTCGACCTGAACCCGGACTTCGAGGTGCCGGTGGAGCGGCTGGCCACGTGGCTGGCGCGGCTGGACGACGAGGACGAGGACGAGTAGGAACGCCCGTCTTTTACTGCCGATCTCGCGCGGGGTGCCGGTCACGGCACCCCGTTCGGCATGTCCTGGGGCCTTCTTCGACCCCACGCACCACACGAACAGGTGTCTTGACTTCCGACCACCACGATATATCGTGAATGGCGAGGGACGCGATATGGCGCGTTCGGTCGGGAGGTCTTCACCATGTCCGAGTGGTCCGTCGCGGAGCCCAGGAAGCTCTCCTTCGACGAGTCCGTGAGCGAGCTCCACGTACGCATCGTCAACGGAACGGTGAACGTCGTGGGCACGGACGAGGGTTCCGCCAGACTGGAAGTGTCCGAGATCGATGGCCCGCCCCTGATCGTCACCCACCGGGACGGCACCCTCACCGTGGCCTACGAGGACCTGCCCTGGAAGGGTTTCCTGAAGTGGCTGGACCGCAAGGGCTGGCGCCGCAGCGCGGTGGTCTCCCTGGCCGTCCCCACCCGCACCCGCGTGGAGGTGGGCGTCGTCGGCGCCGCGGCCGTGGTCTCCGGGATCGACGCGGGCACCGAGGTGAGGGGTGTGTCCGGGGACACCACCCTGGTGGGCCTCGCCGGACCGGTCCGCGCGGACACGGTCGCCGGGAATCTGGAGGCCCAGGCCCTCACCGGGGACCTGCGCTTCAACTCCGTCTCCGGGGACCTGACCGTGGTGGAGGCGGGTTCGTCCGTCAAGGCGGACTCGGTGAGCGGTTCGATGATCGTCGACCTCGACGCGGCCGACGGACCCACCGACATCAGTCTCACCAGCGTCTCGGGCGAGATCGCCATCCGGCTGCCCCAGCCGGCCGACGCCGAGGTGGAGGCCAACACCGCGAGCGGCACGGTCTCCAGCGCCTTCGAGGACCTCCGGGTGACCGGCCAGTGGGGCGCCAAGCGGATCACCGGCCGGCTCGGCGCGGGCAACGGCCGGCTGAGGGCCACGACCGTCTCCGGCTCGATCGCGCTGCTGCGCCGGCCGCCCGTGGAGGACACACCGTGGGAGCCGGAGCCGGAGGACACCGGACCGGGGCACGGCACACGGGGCGACTCGGGGGACAATTCCGCTTCCGGCCGGAACGACGGCGTCACCGACGCCCCGGCCGACGGCACGACCGACAAGAAGGTGCTCTGACATGCCCCCCGTCTTCGCCCACGGCCGCCTCCGCCTGTACCTCCTGAAGCTGCTCGACGAGGCCCCGCGCCACGGCTACGAGGTGATCCGCCTCCTCGAGGAGCGCTTCCAGGGCCTGTACGCGCCGTCGGCGGGCACGGTGTACCCGCGCCTGGCCAAGCTGGAGGCGGAGGGCCTGGTCACCCACACCACCGAAGGCGGCCGCAAGGTGTACGCCATCACCGACGCGGGCCGCGCCGAGCTGGCCGACCGCAGCGGCGAGCTGGCCGACCTGGAGCTGGAGATCCGCGACTCGGTCGCCGAGCTCGCGGCCGAGATCCGGGCCGATGTGCGCGGCGCGGCCGGTGATCTGCGCCGGGAGATGCGGGCGGCGGCCGGTGAGGCCCGCCGGGGCACCGGCACGGGCCCCCGGGCCGAAGGAACGGGGGACCTCGGCGACAGCGCGGACCTCGGGGACAAGGAGGCCTGGCGCGCCGCCAAGGAGGAGATGCGCCGGGTCAAGCAGGAGTGGAAGGAGCAGGCCCGCCGCGCCAAGGACGAGAGCCGCCGGGCCCGTGACGAGGCCCAGCGGGCCCGGCGCCAGGCCAAGGAAGCGCAGGAGCGGGCCCGTGCCCAGGCGCAGGAGGAGGTGCAGCGCATCGCCCAGCGGGTGCAGGAGCAGATGCAGGACCACTTCTCGCGGGGCGACTGGCCGACGGGACTGCGCGAGGGCCTGGGCGAACTGGTCAAGGAGGTCGGCGAGTTCGGGAAGGACCTCGGCAGGGACTGGGGGTTCGGCCGCACCGACACCGGTACGTCCGCCCCCCGGCCGGAATACTCCCGTGCCCCCGAGGACTTTCCGGCGGGGTACGAGCCGGCCTGGGCCCACGAGGACACCGCGGAGTCCACCGGTGACCCGGCCCGCGACCTGGACCGGTTGCTGGACCGCTTCCGGGACGACATCCGTGACGCCGCCCGCGACCACGGCGTCACGGCCGACCAGCTCCGCGACGCCCGCCGCGAGCTGTCCACCGCGGCCGCCCACATCGGGGCGATACTGCGGACACCTGAGGCCTGAACCCCCGGTGCGGGCAGGGGCTGCGCCACCCCTTCCCGCGCCGCAGGGCCCGTCCGTCCGGGTCAGGCGCAGGCCTCCCCCGGGCCGCCGAGCACCCGGGTCAGCGAGTCGTGGGTCACGCCGTGGTCGGCGAGCACCTCGGCGGGCACTCCCGGGCGGACGGTGAGGGCGAGCAGCAGGTGCTCGTCCCCGATGTACCGTTCACGCCGGGCGAGGGCCATCCGCAGGGACTTCTCCAGGACGTCCTTGGCGTCCCTGCCGAAGCCGGGACGCCCCGACCGTGAGCGCCGGCCCGACCGACCGCCGGACATGGCGCCGACGCCGTGGGTCTCCTCCACCCGGGCGACGACCTCCGTGACATCGATGCCCAGCCCGGCGAGGGCATCGGCCTCGGCCTGCGAGAGACCGGCGCGCCGCCGCGCCTCCTCCAGGGCCCGGCGCACCGACTCCCGGCCCTCGCCTCCCCCGAGCGCCGTCAGCGCGAAGGAGGCACGGCTCCCCTCACGGTCCAGCAGGGCGAGCAGCAGGTGCTCGGCGCCGACGCTCCCCGCCCGTGTCCGTTCGGCGTGCTCGACGGCGCCCTGGACCACGGCGCGGGCGTTCTTCGTGAACCGCTCGAACATCAATGCCTCCCGTACTTCTTGTGCACGGCCTGCCTGCTGACCCCGAGTTCCGTGGCGATCTCCTGCCACGACCAGCCCTGATTGCGCGCGCTGCGCACCTGCACCGCCTCCAGTTGCTCCAGCAGCCGTCGCAGTGCGGCGACGGCCCGCAGCCCGACCCGCGGGTCGCGGTCGCCCGCACGCGCGGCGAGATCCGTTGCTTCGCTCATGCAGTCAACTTAGGTTGACAGGACGGCCCCGTCAACCCCAGTTGACGACTGGATCCGGGGGGCGGGACAGCGAACGGCGGGCCCGGAGGAACCGGACCCGCCGCGGACGCTCGGGAGGAAGGGTGGGCTCAGGAGGCGGTGAGCACGATCTTGCCGAACAGCTCGCCGGACGCCATCCGCTCGAAGCCCTCCCGGGCCCGGTCCAGCGGAAGCACCTCGTCGATGACCGGACGAACGCCGGTGGCGGCGCAGAAGGAGAGGAGGTCCTCCAGCTCGTCCTTGGTGCCCATCGTGGAGCCGACGACCTTGAGCTCCAGGAAGAAGATCCGGGTCAGCTCGGCATGGGAGGGCCGGTCGCCGCTGGTGGCGCCGGAGATGACGAGCGTGCCCCCGGGCCGCAGCGACTTCACCGAGTGGGACCAGGTCGCGGCACCCACGGTCTCGATGACGGCGTCGACCCGCTGCGGCAGCCGCGCGCCCGGCTCCACGGCCTCCACCGCGCCCAGTTCCAGGGCCCGCTTCCGCTTGGCCTCGTCCCGGCTGGTGGCGAAGACCCGCAGCCCCGCGGCCTTGCCGAGCACGATCGCGGCCGTGGCGACCCCGCCGCCGGCGCCCTGCACCAGCACCGAGTCACCGGGACGCACCCCGGCGTTGGTGAACAGCATCCGGTAGGCCGTCAGCCAGGCGGTCGGCAGACAGGCGGCCTCCTCGAAGGAGAGCTCCTTCGGCTTGGGCAGGACGTTCCAGGTCGGCACGGCGACCTGCTCGGCGAACGTCCCCGGGTAACGCTCGGTGAGGATGGAGCGGGGCTCCTGGGGCCCGACGCCGTGGCCGGTCTGGCCGATCACGGAGTGCAGGACGACCTCGTTGCCGTCGGCGTCGACACCGGCGGCGTCACAGCCGAGGATCATCGGCAGCCGGTCCTCCGGGAGGCCGACACCACGCAGGGACCACAGGTCGTGGTGATTGAGGGAAGCGGCCCGCACATCGACGACACTCCAGCCGGGACGGGCCTCGGGGGCCGGACGCTCCCCCAACTCCAGACCGTTCAGCGGCTGGTCGCGGTCGATTCGGGCGGCGTAGGCAGCGAACATGACCTTGACGATAGATTCCGCACCCGCCATCCGAAACCGCACGCCCGTGTGACACACACCCTCTTGCCACGGAACCACCACAGCTGCGGGCAGGAGTGCCACTGGGGCGGCACGGGTGGGCGCAGCGGCACCCCGCGACGCCGGGCAGCGCACCCACCCTCCACCGAGCCGACCCCGCCAACCCCACGCCGGCCCGGTCGGCCGGCCCCTTCCCACCCCACCCAGCACCCAAGCCCTGCCCGAACAGCAAACGGCCCCGTCCACCAGGACGGGGCCGTTCACCACACGGGTCACACCGTCACCGGCGCGCAACCCCCTCCGCACGAGCCGCCGCCGCCACCGCCGCCGTGACGGCCGGCGCGACGCGCTCGTCGAACGGGGACGGGATGACGTAGTCCGCCGCGAGGTCGTCGCCCACGACGGAGGCCAGCGCCTCCGCCGCCGCGAGCTTCATGCCCTCGGTGATCCGCGACGCCCGCACCTGCAGCGCGCCCGCGAAGATGCCCGGGAACGCCAGCACGTTGTTGATCTGGTTCGGGAAGTCCGACCGCCCCGTCGCCACGACCGCCGCGTACTTGTGCGCGACCTCCGGGTGCACCTCGGGGTTCGGGTTGGCCATGGCGAAGACGAACGCGCCCTCGGCCATCGAGGCCACCGCCTGCTCCGGCACCGTACCGCCGGAGACGCCGATGAAGACGTCGGCGCCCGCGAGGGCTTCCTCCAGCGAGCCGGTCAGCCCGGCCTTGTTGGTGAAGGAGGCGAGCTCCTGCTTCACCGGCGTCAGGTCGTCCCGGTCGGCCGAGACGACACCCTTGCGGTCGGCGACCGCGACGTCGCCGATGCCGGCCTCGACCAGCATCTTGGCGATGGCGACACCGGCCGCGCCCGCGCCCGAGATCACCGCCCGCAGCTCACCCAGCGTCCGCTTGCTCAGCCGCGCCGCGTTCCGCAGCGCCGCCAGCGTCACGACCGCAGTGCCGTGCTGGTCGTCGTGGAAGATCGGGATGTCGAGACGCTCCTGGAGCTTGCGCTCGATCTCGAAGCACCGCGGTGCCGAGATGTCCTCCAGGTTGACTCCGCCGAACGAGGGCGCGAGGCGCACCACCGTCTCGACGATCTCGTCGGCGTCCGTGCAGTCCAGCGCGATCGGGACCGCGTCCACACCGCCGAACTGCTTGAAGAGGATCGCCTTCCCTTCCATCACCGGAAGAGAGGCCTCGGGCCCGATGTCCCCGAGTCCCAGCACCGCCGTACCGTCCGTCACGACCGCCACGACCGAGGACTTCCAGGTGTAGTCGTGCACGAGGTCGGGCTGCTCGGCGATCGCGCTGCACACTTTCGCGACGCCGGGCGTGTACGCCAGGGACAGGTCGTCCTTGTCGCGGATCGGCACGGTGGCCTGCACAGCCATCTTGCCGCCGCGGTGCAGCGCGAACGCCGGGTCGAAGGAGTCGAGGGGCTCGGCCCCGGCCTCCTGGTCCGTACTGACGTCACTGTCGCTGCGAGGATTGACGATCTCCGCTGCCACTTTGTCTTACCCCTTAAGTGTTCATGGTTTGAGGGTTTGTCCACTCCTGGTGAGGGGTGGGCGGGCACCGCCCAGGGACATGGCACGTTGATGCGCACGGGCCCCTGCGCGACGGGCGCGCCGCACACGCGCCCTGAGCCCCTGATGAGGGGTGTAAAGAACCTTCTTACCCGACGGACACCTCCCGCGACGAGTCCGATAAGTGCAAGCTCACATGTCGGACGCCGCACGTCGCATGTCGGTGACATGACTCATAGCCGGGTATCCGGTCAACTTCCTGGCACCTCTTGACAGTCCCGGAGAACAGCGCCTCAACGGGGGCACGCGCCCGCGAACCATGTCCGCATCGCGAGAAATACCGAAGATCTTCCGGCCGGAAGGGCTGATTCCCGCAAAGGTTCGGTCGTGATGTACCGACCTGGTGCGGTTCGGGGGGTCACCCGTTATCCGATTTTGACATGACGGCTCCCCTGAATGGCCGAGTCCGAATGGCAAGATGCCGTAATCACACGAGGTCGCGACACTCGAAGGCGTGTGCTCTCGTCGACCCACAGCGCCTGTCGGTCCCCCGGCCGGCGTCCCGTCCCATCGGCAACTCCATCATCCGCCGGAGGAACCACCATGACCGCAAGCTCCACCCGTCGTCCGACCGCCGCGCAGTCCCGGCTAGCAGCGGTCGGTGCGATCGCGGTCGCAGGCGCTCTGCTGCTCACCGGATGCGGCGACCAGACCAAGAAGAACGACGGCGGCGACAGCCAGTCCGCCTCGGGAGCCCCGCTGGCCGAAAAGCTGCCGCAGGCGATACGTGACAAGGGCGTCATCAAGGTCGGATCCGACATCGCCTACGCTCCGGTCGAGTTCAAGGACGACTCCGGCAAGACGGCCGGCATCGACCCCGATCTCGCGGCCGCCATGGGCAAGCAGCTCGGGGTGAAGTTCGAATTCCAGAACGCCACGTTCGACACCCTGGTCGGCGGTCTCGCGTCCAAGCGCTACGACATCGCCATGTCGGCCATGACCGACACCAAGGACCGGCAGGAGGGCATCGACGCCGACACCGGCAAGAAGGTCGGCGCCGGCGTCGACTTCGTCGACTACTTCACCGCGGGCGTCTCGCTCTACACCAACAAGGGCGACGACCAGGGCATCAAGACCTGGGACGACCTCTGCGGCAAGACCATGGCCGTGCAGCGCAACACCTTCTCCCACGACCTCGCCAAGGAACAGGCGCAGAAGTGCGAGAAGGCCGGCAAGAAGACCCTGAAGATCGAGGACTTCGCGACCAACCCCGAGGCCGAGACCCGGATGCGCTCCAAGGGCGCGAACGTCGTCTCCGCCGACTTCCCGATCGCCGCGTACTCGGTGAAGAACTCCGGCGGCGGCAACTACTTCGAGATCGTCGGCGACCAGGTCGAGGCGGGCCCGTACGGCATCGCCGTCGCCAAGGACAACACCCAGCTGCGCGACGCGCTGCAGGCGGCCCTGCAGGCCGTCATCGACAGCGGCGAGTACAAGAAGATCGTCGAGAAGTGGGGTGTCGCGGACGGCGCGGTCACCGAGGCCAAGATCAACGGCGGCTCCTGAACCGTCCCGTTCGACGCGGCTCTGAAAGGCTCCATCCGTGACTGTTGACGTCAACAAGACGACCGGTCCCGACGCGAGGCCCCCCGCCGGGCCGGAGGCCATCAAGGCCATTCCGGTCCGGCACCCGGGACGGTACGTGTCCGCGGTCGTCGTGCTCGCCCTCCTGGGCTCGGTCGTCTACGCCTTCGCGCAAGGCAAGATCAACTGGGGCACGATCCCCGAGTACTTCTTCGACGACCGCATCCTCGACGGCGTCTGGAACACCCTGGTCCTCACGGTGCTCTCGATGGTGATTGGCATCGCCGGCGGCATCCTGCTCGCCGTGATGAGGCTGTCGAAGAACCCGGTGACCTCGTCGGTGGCGTGGTTCTACATCTGGTTCTTCCGCGGCACACCGGTCCTGGTCCAGCTCTTCGTCTGGTTCAACCTGGGCCTGGTCTTCGAGTACATCAACCTGGGTCCGGTCTACAAGGACTACTGGTCGTCCTTCATGACGCCGCTGCTGACGGCGCTGCTCGGCCTGGGTCTCAACGAGGCCGCGTACATGGCCGAGATCTGCCGTGCCGGTCTCCTCTCGGTCGACGAGGGACAGACCGAGGCGTCGCACGCCCTGGGCATGAGCCACACGAAGACGCTCCGCCGGATCGTGATCCCGCAGGCGATGCGGGTCATCGTGCCGCCGACGGGCAACGAGGTCATCAACATGCTGAAGACGACCTCGCTCGTCTCGGCGGTGCAGTTCTACGACCTGTTCAAGCAGGCCCAGGACATCGGCCAGAACGCCGGTTCCCCGGTCGAGATGTACTTCCTGGCCGCCGCCTGGTACCTGATCATGACGTCGATCCTGAGCGTCGGGCAGTACTACGTCGAGCGCTACTACGCCCGCGGTTCGAGCCGGTCCCTGCCGCCGACGCCGCTGCAGCGCCTCAGGGCCGCGGTTCTGCCCACGCGCCGTCCGAAGGGAGCCGCGGCATGAAGCAGTCCTCCCACGCCATGGTCAAGGCCGAGGGCGTCCACAAGTCCTTCGGCGCGGTCGAGGTCCTCAAGGGCATCGACCTGGAGGTGAAGCAGGGCGAGGTGTTCTGCCTCATCGGCCCCTCCGGTTCCGGCAAGTCGACCTTCCTGCGGTGCATCAACCACCTGGAGAAGATCAACGCCGGCCGGCTGTACGTCGACGGGGACCTGGTCGGCTACCGCCAGAAGGGCGACAAGCTCTACGAGCTCAAGGACAGCGAGGTCGCCCTCAAGCGCCGGGACATCGGCATGGTCTTCCAGCGCTTCAACCTGTTCCCGCACATGACGGCCGTGGAGAACGTCATGGAGGCGCCGGTGCAGGTCAAGGGCGTCAGCAGGACGCAGGCCAGGCAGCGCGCCATGCAGCTCCTGGACCGCGTGGGCCTGGGCGACAAGTCCGGCAACTACCCCTCGCAGCTCTCCGGCGGCCAGCAGCAGCGGGTCGCGATCGCCCGGGCCCTCGCGATGGACCCGAAGCTGATGCTGTTCGACGAGCCGACCTCGGCCCTGGACCCGGAGCTGGTCGGTGACGTCCTGGACGTCATGCGCGACCTGGCCGAGTCCGGCATGACGATGGTCGTGGTCACCCACGAGATGGGCTTCGCCCGCGAGGTGGGCGACAGCCTGGTCTTCATGGACGGCGGCGTCGTGGTCGAGTCGGGCAACCCGCGCGACGTGCTGACCGACCCGCAGCACGAGCGGACCAAGTCGTTCCTGTCCAAGGTTCTCTGAGCACACGCGCAGGCCGAGGGGCGGTACGGATCTCCGTACCGCCCCTCGGCGCGTGGTCCTACTTCAGCGCCAGCAGCAGTGTGTCCGACGGCGAGCACCACACCGGCCGCACCTCGCCGAAGCCCTTCTCGCGCAGCACGCGCGCGTGCCAGGCCGCCGAGGGCATCTCGCCGTCGGCGTGCTCGCCGTAGATCTCGAAGCGCCGGGCCGTGGGCTCGGCGAGGACGGGGTCCTTGGCGGCGAGCTGCCACCATTCGGCCCAGTCGAGGGCACCGTCCCGCCTTGCCTCCTCCATGCGGGCGTGCCGCTGCGTGCGCTCGGCCGCGTTGATCCGGGGCGTGGTCTCGTCGATCATGTGGTCCGCGTTCATGAAGACACCGCCGTCGCGGACCAGCTCCGCGACGCGGCCGTAGAGGGCGGTGAGGGGTTCGGCGTGGAACCAGTGCAGGGCCGTCGCGGTCAGGACGGCGTCGTAGGAGTCGTACGGCAGCTTGGCCGACCAGTCGGGGTCCTTGAGGTCGGCGGTGACGAAGGAGACCCGGTCGTCGCCCGCGAAGGTGCCCTCGGCGATGGCGAGGAGCGCGGGGTCGAGGTCCACGCCGGTACTGACGGCGTCCGGGAACCGGGCGAGCAGCCGGGCGGTGATGGTGCCGGTGCCGCAGGCGAGGTCGAGCACGCGGGGTGCGGGGCCGGTCAGGGCCTCGACCATGTCGAGCATGATCCGGAAACGGTCCTCGCGGTCCGGCATGTACCACTCCTGCTGCCGGTCCCAGCTCTGCTGCCAGGCGTTCCAGTCGGCACCGGTGGTGGTGATCTCCGCGTCCGTCATCGAGCCCCTCCGTCACGTCGGCGTACGTAATACCCTGTAAGCACGATCAGCTGTTACCTGACCGCAGGCACGACCATAGAGCCCCTTCGTAAGGACTACAAGTGGAACTGGCCTATTACTCGGATTACGCCGTGCGTCTCGTCAACACCGAGGAACCGGCGCGGGGGCAGGATTCCCTGACCTCGGTCGAGGCCGTCCGCGAACTCTTCGGCGCCAACCAGTCGGCTGCCCGGCGGGCCACGGACTCGGACGTGACCCGGTTCCGGTCGGTCCGGGGGCGGCTGCGCGCGGTCTTCGAGGCGGCCGACGAGGGCGACGAGACGCTCGCCGTGGACCTCCTCAACTCCCTGCTCCTGGAGTTCCCGGTGAGCCCGCAGATCTCCGGCCACGACCAGCGCGACGACGACGGCCGCCCGCTGTGGCACATGCACCTGGCGGACCACCCGTCCAACGCGACCGCCGGTTTCGCCGCCATCGCCGCGATGGGCCTGGCCTTCCACCTCACCGAGTACGGCGTGGACCGCCTGGGTCTGTGCGAGGCGTCCCCCTGCCGCAACGCCTACCTGGACACCTCCACCAACCGCTCCCGGCGCTACTGCTCCGACCGCTGCGCCACCCGTGCCAACGTGGCGGCCTACCGCGCCCGCAAGCGCCTGGAGGCGGACCGGTCGGACAGCACCGGCCTGAGCGCCGAGGAGGCCCAGCGGACCACGGCGAGCGGCGAGCGCTGACCGGGCCGCCGCGGCCGGTACCGGAAGCGCACCCTGCCCAGCACGAGGTCCTCGGGGACCGTCCCGTAGTCGGTGCTGTCGCCGCCGGCGAAGGCGTTGTCCCCGAGCACCCACCAGCCGGCCCCGCGCCGCTCCGCCGCCCGCTTCACGACCAGCAGGTCCTGCTGGAAGGGGTGCCGCAGCACGACCACGTCACCGGGCCTGACCCTGGCCCCCCAGTGCACGAGGAGCAGATCCCCGTGGTGCAGCGTGGGCACCATCGACGGCCCGGTCACCTCGGCCGGCCCGAACGGCAGCGGCCCTCTCGCCCGCTCGGTCTCCTGCGACAGCTCCGGCATCACCCGGCACCTCCCCGGTCTTTCCTCCACCAGTCTCAGTCTCACCCCGGACTTTTGTCCTAAGCCCACGGGGGCACTCGCGAAAACGGGTCTCCCAGGGAGTAATGTCCCCCCTGAGAAGACGATCACGAGGAAGGAACGCTCCATGCTTTCCCGCCTGTTTGCCCCCAAGGTCACGGTCAGCGCCCACTGCGACCTGCCCTGCGGCGTGTACGACCCGGCCCAGGCCCGCATCGAGGCGGAGTCGGTGAAGGCCGTCCAGGAGAAGATGGCCGGCAACGACGACCCGCACTTCCAGGCGCGTGCCACGGTCATCAAGGAGCAGCGCGCCGAGCTCGCGAAGCACCACGTCTCCGTGCTGTGGAGCGACTACTTCAAGCCCCCGCACTTCGAGAAGTACCCGGAGCTGCACCAGCTGGTCAACGACACCCTGAAGGCCCTCTCGGCCGCCAAGGCGTCGACCGATCCGGCCACCGGCCAGAAGGCGCTGGACTACATCGCCCAGATCGACAAGATCTTCTGGGAGACCAAGAAGGCCTGACGTCCGGTCACTCTCTCCGCACGCCGGCGATCGGTGCACCATCGCAGGCCGACGGACAGACCGAAGGGCCCGGCCGCTCCTGCGGCCGGGCCCTTCGCCGTCCGGTGCCGTGCCCCGGAGGGCGGCTCAGCGCTTCCTGCTGTACGACCGCACCATGACGCCGTTCCCGAACACCCGTACCGCCTCCGCGTCCGGCACGAACTCCGAGACGTCGAAGCCGGAGGCGAACATGGGCATGCCGGTGCCCAGCAGGACGGGGTACGTCTTGATGACCAGCTCGTCGACCTCGTCGATCAGCTCGCCCGCCACGGCGGAACCACCGCACAGGTAGATGCCGAGCGGGCTGTCCTCCGCCTTCAGCTCGCGGACCCTGCCGACCAGGTCCGTCGAGATGATCTCGACCTTCGGGTCGGGCGACGGGACGAGCGTGCGCGAGGCGACGTACTCCCGCAGATGGGCGTAGGGGCTGGTGATGCCCTCCTTCAGGGCCAGGTCGTAACTGGCCCGCCCCTGGACGACCGTGTCGAACCGCTTGTTGGGCAGGTCGTCGAGACCCAGAGCCCGGCGGCCGTGCGTCGCCATCGTCTCCGGATACTCCGCTTTCAGGAACGCGAGGAACTCCTCGTCGACGAACGGCATCATGAAGGACGCGTCGCCGTCCGGGCCTCCGATGAAGCCGTCGATCGAGCAGGCGATGAAGTACGTGAGCTTGCGCAAGTGGTCTCTTTCCGTCGGGAGAGGAAGTCCGGTCTGTCAACCACTTCAGTTATAGTGCTTCATGTGTAGTGGTTGCAAGGGATTTCCGCGACGTACGGACGAAGACCGTACGAAGCCATCGAGCAGGAGGAAGGGTTCCGCATGGTCAGCAACCCGGAGCGGCGTGCCGCCCTGGTCGACGCGGGCGTCGAGGTGCTGGCCCGCGAGGGGGCACGCGGGCTGACGTTCCGCGCGCTGGACACCGAGGCGGGCGTGCCCGTGGGCACCGCGTCCAACTACTTCACCGGTCGCGACGACCTGCTGCGCCAGATCGACGCCCGGCTGCACCAGCGGCTCGCGCCCGATCCCGACGTGGTGGCGGAACTGCTGACGAGGCCGAAGGACCGCTCACTGGTCACCGCCTTCATGCACGACCTCATGGGCCGGGCGACCCGTGACCGCACCGGCTACCTCGCCCTGCTGGAGATGCGCCTGGAGGCCACCCGGCGCCCCGGACTGCTCGCCTCGTACACCCGCTCGGTGCGGGGCGACCTGGAGGAGGGCATGGAGTTCCACCGCGCGGCGGGCCTGCCCGGCGGTGACGAGACCGTCGTCGTGCTCTATCTCGCGATGCTCGGGCTGATCCTGGAACACCTGACCCTGCCGGACGTCCTGAACGGCGTACTGCCCACGGTGGACGTCCCGGACGCTCTGGTGGAGCGGATCGTGGCGACGGTGGTGCCGGAGGCCTAGCGCGCCCCCTGCCGCGGCTCGCGCCACATGGGCCACATCCGGGGGCCGTCCGGCAGGTCCAGGGCGCGGCCGGTGAACTCGAAGCCGAGGCGTTCGTACAGCCCTCGGCTGCGGGCACTGCTCGCCTCCAGATAGGCCGGCAGTTCCTCGCGGTCGCAGCGGTCGAGGACCGACTCGATGAGCGCGGTGCCCAGGCCCTCGCCCTGCCGCCCCGGGGCCACGCCGATCATCCACAGGTACGCGTGGGCACGGCCGGAGGGGTGGATGCCCTCCGTCAGCCTGGCTATCCGCTCGACGCGCTCGTTGTCCGGATCCACCGCCTCGCGTACCTGGGCGGGTCCGTCGGCGCCGTCGGTCTCGCCATCGTGCCCGCCCTCGGACACGGACAGCCACAGCGCGCAGGCCGCGCCGTCCTCGGTGACGTCGATCCACCCGTCCGCCAGTACGGCGTCGGTGAAGGCGGCCATGAGCCGGTGGTGGGTCCTGCGGCGGTACTCCTCGCCGGGGAAGACCCAGCGGCTCACCGGGTCGTCCCGGAAAGCCTCGTCCAGCAGCCGTACGACCAGCTCCCGGTCGCCCTCCCCCGCCGTCCGGATCGCCACACCCATGTCCCGCCCGCCCTTTCGCCTCAACAGCGCCCATGCGTACGGCGGTTGAGCCTATCCGCAGGCATCTGCGGAGCGTGAACGGTGCTCCGGGCGGTACGCCGACGAGGTGGCGAGCCCCGCACACCGTGGGGAAGTGCGGGACCCGCCGTACCGGAGCCCTCGGCGGTGCGGTCGTACGGCGGTCAGGTGCCGAACGGCCCTGCACGGGCTCCGGGGTCTTGCGCGGCCGAGGCCGTCAGGTGCTGCGCCGGGTCACGAACTCGGCCAGCGCGAGCAGGCCGCCCGCTGCCTCCGGCTCGGGCACCGCGCGGGCGAGCTCCTGCATGGCCCGCGCCATCCGGTCGGCCGCCTGGGCCTGCGCCCAGTCCCGGCCGCCCGCCCGCTCCACGGCCAGTGCCGTGTGTTCCAGATCCTCCTCGTCCTCCGCGTACGGTGCCGCGTACAGCTCGGCGAGCGCGGCGGCCTCCGGGGTACCGGCGGCGAGGGCGGCGACCACCGGCAGCGACTTCTTGCGGGCGGCCAGGTCCGCGCCGGCCGGCTTCCCGGTGTGGCCCGGGTCGCCCCATATGCCGATGACGTCGTCGATGAGCTGAAAGGCCAGGCCGGCCTCGCGGCCGAAGGCGTCCAGCGCCCGGACGTCCTCGTCGGCCGCGCCGGCGTACAGCGCGCCGAGGGCGCAGGCGCACCCCAGCAGCGCACCGGTCTTCGCCTCGGCCATCGCGAGCGTCTCGCCGAGGGTGACCTCGTGCGGGCCGCGCCGCTCCATGGCGGTGTCCACCTGCTGCCCCTCGCACAGCTCCATGACGCAGTCCGCCAGCCGGACGGCCGCCGCGGCGGACGCCGGGTGCGGGTCCGTCGCCAGCAGCCGCAGGGCCAGCGCCTGGAGGGCGTCCCCCGCGAGGATCGCGTCGGCGTCGCCGAACACCGCCCAGGCGGTCGCCCGGTGACGGCGGGTGGCGTCCCGGTCCATCACGTCGTCGTGCAGCAACGTGAAGTTGTGGACCAGCTCCACCGCCGCCGCCGCCCGCACCGCCGCCGCCCGGGCCGCGGCCCCGCCGAGCGCGGCGGCCGAGGTGAGCACGAGGGCGGGACGGATCGCCTTGCCCGCGTTCCCGGACGCGGGCGTGCCGTCCGCGTGCTGCCAGCCGAAGTGGTAGAGCGCGACCCGGCGCATGGCGGCGGGGAGCGACGCGATGGCGGACCGCAGTTCCGGATCGACCGACGCCCGGGACCGGCGCAGGAGCTCCGCCGCCTCGGTCCCGTCGGACACGGCCGCCACCTCGGGCTCCTTGTCGCGCTGCCCGCCGATGGTCCCGTGCCGTTCCAGGATTCCGGTGGGGTGAGGCGCCTCGGCGGCGCCGTGCCCAGCCTCCGTCATCGGCTCACCTCCCCCATGCGTCCGTCTGCGTACCCCCGGGGTGTACCCGCCCGGACGGACGGGGACACGGCGTTCGGGAGACAGGCGTCACCGCCAGCGGCCGATCTCGACGTTCTCCAGGACGCCGAGCGCATCGGGCACGAGGACTGCGGCCGAGTAGTAGGCCGTGACCAGGTACTTGATGATGGCCTGCTCGTTGATGCCCATGAACCGCACCGACAGACTCGGCTCGATCTCGTCCGGGATGCCGGTGGCCCGCAGCCCGATGACGCCTTGGTCCGCCTCGCCGGTACGCATCGCGATGATCGAGGACGTACGGGCTTCGCTGACCGGGATCTTGTTGCAGGGGTAGATGGGCACACCGCGCCAGGTCGGGATGCGGTTGCCGGCGATGTCGATCGTCTCGGGAACCAGTCCGCGCTTGTTGAGCTCACGTCCGATGGCGGCGATCGCCCGCGGGTGGGCGAGGAGCAGCTTGGTGCCGCGCCGGCGGCTGAGCAGCTCGTCCAGGTCGTCCGGGCCGGGCACGCCGTCGTGCGGCTGGATCCGCTGGTCGTACTCGCAGTTGTGCAACAGCCCGAACTCGCGGTTGTTGATGAGCTCGTGCTCCTGACGCTCCTTCAGCGCCTCGACGGTCAGCCGGATCTGCTGCTCCGTCTGGTTCATCGGCTGGTTGTACAGATCGGCCACGCGCGAGTGGATGCGCAGCACGGTCTGGGCGACGCTCAGTTCGTACTCACGGGGCCGCGCCTCGTAGTCGACGAAGGTGTGCGGGATGTCCGGCTCGCCGCTGTGGCCTGCGGCGAGGTCGATGGCCTTCTCGCCGTGCTTGTTGGTGCGCTGCTCGGGGATCGAGCGCTGCTGCTGGAGGTGTTCGCGCAGGGTGGTCGCGCGCTCCGCGACCTGCTCCACCTCCTGGCGGGGCAGCACGAGCACCGTGCAGGCGGTGACCGTGCGGGCGGTGTACTCCCAGATGGCGTCCCCGTCGAGCAGCGCCTGGTCGCCGAAGTAGGCGCCGTCGGCGAGGACTCCGAGGACGGCGTCGTCGCCGTACGGACCGGTGCCGATCTTCTCGACCTTGCCGTGCGCCAGCAGGTAGACCTCGTCGGCCTGACCGCCGAACGAGGCGATCACCTCTCCCGGGCCGAACTCCCGCTGCTCACAGCGCTGGGCGAGTTCCGACAGGACCTCCTCGTCCTCGTACGACCGCAGGGCCGGCAGCTCGCCCAGCTCCGCGGGGATGACCTCGACGCGGTCGCCGGTCTTCACGAACGTCACCCGGCCGTCGCCGACGGCGAAGGTCAGGCGCCGGTTCACCCGGTACGCGCCGCCCTGGATGTCCACCCAGGGGAGCGTGCGCAGCAGCCAGCGCGAGCTGATCTCCTGCATCTGAGGTACGGACTTGGTCGTGGTGGCCAGGTTCCGCGCGGCCGCCGTGCCGAGGCTCTGCTGCGGCCTGGTCTGCTCGGTGCGGACCTCTTCGCCTACCGACATAAGGAATTGCCCTCCCGGTCATGCCGGACGCCTGCGTCCGGCATCGATGTGCGCGGACCAGCTTTCCTCACGGAGCGTGCCGGTGCTATTACCCGAAAGAGCGGGAATGGATCACCGTCCGCCGGGGCAGGAAGAGGGGCCTCGCACAGCCGCACGAGGCCGGGCCCCGCCGCCGCCCCGGGGCGAACATTGTCCGGATCGGCTCGCACACGGCCCGAACGAGTCGTAGGGACGGCTCCGTTTCGGTACAAGCACCGTACGAGGCGGTCGCGCCCGGCGGTCGTCGCGCAGCGTGAAGGAGTCGGCCATGGCCTCACCCATGTCCGCGAGCACGTTCCTCAAGGCCCTGAAGGCGGAGGGCCTCAGCGTCGTCGAGGTCGGCGACTGGCGGCACCACAACCGCAACCACAAGGGCCCGTGGGGCCCCGTCCACGGGGTGATGATCCACCACACGGTCACCAGGGGCAGCGCGCGCACCGTGGACATCTGCCGCAAGGGCTACGAGGGTCTGCCGGGCCCGCTGTGCCACGGGGTCGTCACCAAGGACGGCAGGGTCCACCTGGTCGGCTACGGCCGGGCCAACCACGCCGGGCTGGGTGACGACGAGGTCCTGCGCGCGGTGATCGCGGAGCGGGCGCTGCCCCGGGACAACGAGGCGAACACCGACGGCAACCGGCACTTCTACGGATTCGAGTGCGAGAACCTGGGCGACGGCGAGGATCCCTGGCCGGCGGCACAGCTGGAGGCGATCGAGCGGGCCGCCGCCGCGGTCTGCCGCCATCACGGGTGGACGGAACGTTCCGTCATCGGCCACCTCGAGTGGCAGCCGGGGAAGGTGGACCCGAGGGGGTTCACGATGGCGTCCATGCGGGCGCGGATCCGGGACCGGCTGCAGTGACCGCGGACGCCGCGCGCGGAGCGGCGTGACAATGGCGGGGTGACCAGCACCGACCCCGCCGACCTCGCCGCCCTGCGCCCCCGGCTGCCCTCACCGTTGCAGGAGGCCGTGGACGACCGGTTCGAGCGGCGCGGGGTGCGGCTGCTGCTGAAGCGCGACGATCTGATCCACCCGGACCTGGTCGGCAACAAATGGCGCAAACTCGCGCCGAATCTCGCCACGGCGCACGGCCGTACCGTCGTCACCTTCGGGGGCGCGTACTCCAACCACCTGCGCGCCACGGCCGCCGCGGGCCGACTGCTCGGGCTGTCGACGGTCGGCGTGGTGCGCGGCCAGGAGCTGGCCGGGCGGCCGCTCAACCCCTCCCTGGCCCGCTGCGTGGCCGACGGCATGCGGCTGCACTTCACCGACCGCTCGACGTACCGCCGCAAGGCCGAACCCGGGACTCTCACGGCCCTGCTGCGGGCGGCGGGCGCCGAGGACGCCGTCGTCGTCCCGGAGGGGGGCAGCAACGCCGCGGCCGTCCGCGGCTGCCGGGCCCTCGGCGAGGAACTGGCCGGGCACGCCGATATCGTCGCGCTCGCCTGCGGCACCGGCGGCACGCTCGCCGGGCTGGCCGCCGGCCTCCCGGACCGGCGGACGCTCGGGATACCCGTACTCAAGGGCGGCTTCCTGGCCGACGAGGTACGGCGGCTCCAGCAGCGGGCCTTCGGCGGGCCCCGTGGTACCTGGAGCCTCGACGACCGCTTCCACTGCGGCGGCTACGCCCGTACCACCCCCGAGCTCGAATCGTTCGCCGCGGACTTCGAACGACGCCACGGCCTGCCCGTCGAGCGCGTGTACGTCGCCAAGATGCTGTACGGCCTGCTCGCGCTGACCGAGGAGGGCGCCTTCCCGCGGGGGACGACCCTCGCGGCGGTCATCACCGGCCGCCCCTTCCCCTGAGGCCGGCACGCCCTCCCCCTGCCCGAAGGGGCGTGGGCGCCGTCCCCGGCGGCGTTGTCGTGCGTCGCCCGCTCCCCCACGCCCGAACGGACTGGTCCGGTGCCGCGGCTCCCCTACGCCCTGCTCCGCCGGACGGCCCTACGCGGCCTCCCGGTACGCCGCCGCCTCCTCCAGGTCCAGGCGGCGCAGGAGCGTCCGCAGCATCTCGTCGTCGATGTACCGGCCGTCCCGCAGCCGGACGAACACCTCGCGCTCCGCGCTGATCATCTCCCGGGACAACCGCCGGTAGGTGTCGTCGACGGTCTCGCCGGTGACGGGGTTGGCCTGCCCGAGGCGCTCCCAGACGGCGTTGCGGCGGCGCTCCAGGACCGTGCGCAGGCGCTCGGCGAGGGGCGCCGGCAGGGCGTTGCGCTCGTCGGCGAGCAGGTCGTCCAGGCACTGTTCGGCGGCCCTGGAGGCCTGCGCCTGGGCGTTGGCCTCCGCGAGCGTCTCGGCCTGCACGTCGTGCGGCGGGAACTTCAGCAGGCGGATCAGGGGCGGCAGGGTCACGCCCTGCACCACCAGGGTTCCGATGACCGTGGTGAAGGTCAGGAACAGGATGAGATTGCGCTCGGGGAAGGGCGCGCCGCCGTGCACGGTGAGCGGGATGGAGAAGGCGATGGCCAGCGAGACCACGCCCCGCATCCCGGCCCAGCCGATCACGAACGGCCCCGTCCAGCCGGGGTCCTCCTCGCGCGCACGGATGCGTGCCGACAGCATCCGCGGCAGGAGGATCGCCGGGTACACCCATACGAAACGGGCGGCGGCGACGACCAGGAAGACGGCGACGGCGTACCAGGCGGCGTCGGCACCCTCGTACGCGCCGAGGCCCTTGAGGACCACGGGCAGCTGGAGACCGATCAGGGCGAACACGGCGGACTCCAGGACGAAGGCGACCATCTTCCACACCGCCTCCTCCTGGAGCCGGGTGGCGAAATCGACCTCCCACGCGCGGTGGCCGAGGTAGAGCGCGACGACCACCACCGCCAGCAC
Source organism: Streptomyces flaveolus (assembly GCF_014648815.1). Taxonomy (GTDB): domain Bacteria; phylum Actinomycetota; class Actinomycetes; order Streptomycetales; family Streptomycetaceae; genus Streptomyces; species Streptomyces flaveolus. Next base: position 167,675 of record NZ_BMRV01000002.1, read on the forward strand.
CCCGGAGGCGTGCACCTGCTCGGCGACCGCGTACGCGACGAACGGGATCAGCAGGGAGAGCGTGTTCTGCGGCAGCGCGTCCTTCACGTGCGTGCGCAGCCAGTGGATGGGCACCATCAGCACCAGCCCGACGCCGACACCGCCGACCGCGGCGATCAGGAACTCGCCGATCCCGCCGGCCCAGGTGGCGCCCTCGCCGACCGCCGCCGCGAGGGCGACCTTGTAGGCGGTGATCGCGGTGGCGTCGTTCACCAGGGACTCGCCCTGGAGGATCGTGGTGATCCGGGACGGCAGTCCCACCCGGCGCGCGACCGCCGTGGCCGCGACCGCGTCCGGCGGGGCCACCACCGCACCGAGCACCAGCGCGGCGGTCAGCGGCAGCCCCGGCACGATCAGGTAGGCGGCGCAGCCGACCACGAAGGTCGCGAAGAGCACGTACCCCACGGACAGCAGCGCCACCGGCCGCAGCTGGGCCCGCAGGTCGAGGTAGGAGCTGTCGGTGGCCGCCGTGTACAGCAGCGGGGGCAGCAGCAGGGGCAGGACGATGTGCGGGTCCAGGGTGTAGTCCGGCACCCCGGGCACGTAGCTGACCGCCAGACCGGCCGCGACCAGCAGCAGCGGCGCCGGAACCGGGGTGCGCCGGCCCGCCGCGGCGATCGCGGCACTCCCCGCCACCAGCAACAGCAGCGGCATCACGTCCATGGTCCTCGCCCACCCTTTTCCTTCGCGCGGTCATCCGCACGCCCGTCGTAACCTGGCAATCATGAAACAGTGCACGCACGCCGACGCGCTGCCGCACCCGGAGCCGAAGCCGCTGGGCGACACCTGCCCGGAATGTCTGGCCGAGGGGACGGATCCGGTGCAGCTGAGGCTGTGTCTCACCTGCGGCCACGTCGGTTGCTGCGACTCCTCGCCGAGGCAGCACGCGACGGCGCACCACAAGGAGACCGGCCACCCCGTGATGCGGACCTTCGAGCCCGGGGAGACCTGGCGCTGGTGCTTCGTCGATCACGTGCTCGTGTGACCCCTGTACGACTGCGCCGGGGGACGGTTCGACCGTCCGGCGCCTGGGTACGTCAACCCGGCGCGCGCTCTCCCGATTTGGGCCCGCCGAACCCCTAGCCACTGTGCGTGTTCATGTGTTTACTATGAGTGACAGCAAGGGGTTGGGGTCTCGGGGACAGGAAAGTTCGGAGCGCGATAACGTCACCGCTGAACCACGCGTCGCGTTACCCCGGGGGGCGACCCTCGGCCCTGTAACGCTTGTACCACCTTGGAGGTGAGGGTGTCCCAGATCGCAGGCGAGCCCGCGACCCAGGACTTCGTGGAAGTCCGGCTGCCGGCCGCGGGTGCCTACCTGTCGGTGCTGCGTACGGCGACGGCCGGCCTCGCAGCCCGTTTGGACTTCACCCTCGACGAGATCGAGGACCTGCGCATCGCAGTGGACGAGGCCTGCGCGATCCTGCTGCAGCAGGCCGTGCCCGGCTCGGTGCTCAGTTGTGTCTTCCGCCTCGTCGACGACTCGCTCGAAGTCACTGTCTCGGCGCCGACCACGGACGGTCACGCCCCCTCACGGGACACCTTCGCCTGGACCGTCCTGTCCGCTCTCGCGGGCAAGGTCTCCTCCGCCGTGGACGAGGACAAAACCGTTTCGATCAGCCTCTACAAACAGCGCGGCGCGGGACCCGGGCCGACGTGAGGAACGGGGACGGGCCGGTGCGGGACGAAGAGCGCGGCACACGAGAGCGGTCGGCCGAGGGCGCACGTTCTGAGAACGAGGCCCCGCGCATGGCGGACGGCATCGACGGCATTCCCGAGCAGGCCCGGCAGCACCCGGAGGACGAGGTCCCTCCGGGGGCCGGGGGCGGTGCCGTGCGGAGCGCGCCCACGGCCGGGCGGACCGGGGGCACGCCCGCCCGGCCCGGCCGAGCGGAGGCGAGGGCTCGGGAAAGGGCGACGGGCGGGACGATGAGCGAGCACGAGCGACACTCCGACGACCGGGCGCCTGGCGCGCGCGGCACGCAGGGCACGCGGCACGACCCGCAGGACCGCAGCGGGGCGCGGGCCCTGTTCTTGGAGCTGCGCACGCTGACGAAGGACACCCCCGAGTACGCGGAACTGCGCAACCGGCTGGTCCGCATGCACCTGCCGCTCGTCGAGCACCTCGCGCGCCGCTTCCGCAACCGGGGCGAGCCCCTGGACGACCTCACGCAGGTCGCCACCATCGGGCTGATCAAGTCCGTCGACCGCTTCGACCCGGACCGCGGGGTGGAGTTCTCCACCTACGCGACGCCCACGGTCGTCGGCGAGATCAAGCGGCACTTCCGGGACAAGGGCTGGGCGGTGCGCGTCCCGCGCCGGCTCCAGGAGCTGCGGCTGGCCCTGACGACGGCCACGGCGGAGCTCTCGCAGCTGCACGGCCGCTCCCCCACGGTCCACGAGCTCGCCGAGAAGCTGGCGATCTCGGAGGAGGAGGTCCTGGAGGGCCTGGAGTCCGCCAACGCGTACTCCACGCTGTCCCTGGACGTCCCGGACACCGACGACGAGTCGCCGGCGGTCGCGGACACCCTCGGCGCCGAGGACGAGGCGCTGGAGGGCGTCGAGTACCGGGAGTCGCTCAAGCCGCTGCTGGAGGACCTGCCGCCGCGCGAGAAGCGGATCCTGCTGCTGCGTTTCTTCGGCAACATGACCCAGTCGCAGATCGCGCAGGAGGTCGGGATCTCCCAGATGCACGTGTCGCGGCTGCTGGCGCGCACACTGGCGCAGCTGCGGGAGAAGCTGCTGGTCGAGGAGTAGCCGTCGGCGCCGGTCGCGCCCGTTACTTCTCGACGCGGCCGGGACCGCGGATGCCGAGGGCCCGGGTCGTCGTGGGGTTCACGAGCAGGACCAGCGCCGTGACGGACACCACGGCGAGCACGATCCCCGCCGGGATGGCCACGCTGTCGGCCTGCAGCAGGTTGTAGGCCACCGGCAAGGCCATGATCTGCGTGATCACGGCGGGCCCCCGGCTCCAGCCGCGCCGCGCGAGCAGCCCGCGCGCGGCGAGCAGCGGCAGCAGGGCGAGGACGATCAGGGTGACGCCGCCGGTGACGGCCGAGGTCCGGTCGTCGGGCTGCCCCGTGAGCCCCTCCACGAGCATCCAGGCGCCGCCGACGACGAGCGCCAGCCCCTCCAGCGCGGCGAGCGCGGCCGCGGCGGTCAGCCGGCCGGGGCGAGGGCCCGCCTCTTCGGCGGCTTCGGCTTCGGGGGTGGGGTTCTGCTCACTGCTCACCCCTGCAGGGTAGCCCGCACGACGCCGGTGTCCGCGGCCCGGTCCCGCGCCGGTCTCTTACCTGATCCCTACCTCGGTCTGGGCCGGGGTACCGCCCAGTAGGTACCCTGCACACCATGCGTGCACTTCTCGTGGTCAACCCGGCGGCAACCACCACGAGCGCGCGCACGCGCGACGTGCTGATCCACGCGCTCGCGAGCGAGATGAAGCTGGAGGCGGTCACCACCGAGTACCGCGGCCACGCACGCGACCTCGGCCGGCAGGCGGCGCTGAGCGACGACATCGATCTCGTGGTGGCCCTCGGCGGCGACGGCACGGTGAACGAGGTCGTCAACGGCCTGCTGCACGCCGGACCCGACCCGGAGCACCTGCCCGGCCTCGCGGTCGTGCCCGGCGGTTCCACCAACGTCTTCGCCCGCGCCCTCGGCCTGCCCAACCACGCGGTGGAGGCCACCGGCGCCCTGCTGGACGCGCTGCGCGAGGGCAGTGAACGGACCGTCGGTCTGGGGCTGGCGTCCGGCACGCCGGGCTCGGAGGACGAGGCCGTGCCGGCCCGCTGGTTCACCTTCAACGCCGGACTGGGCTTCGACGCCGGTGTGGTCGGCCGGGTCGAGCAGCACCGCGAACAGGGCAAGAAATCCACACACGCTCTCTACGTCCGCCAGGTGGTGCGCCAGCTCATCGGTGAGCCGCACCGCCGCAGCGGCACCATCACGCTGGAACGCGCCGGTGAGGACCCGGTCACCGATCTGGTGCTGTCCATAGTCTCGAACACGTGCCCGTGGACGTTCCTCGGGAACCGTCCGATCTACGCGTCGCCCGAGGCGTCGTTCGACACCGGGCTCGACGTGTTCGGACTCAGCCGGCTGTCGACGGCCGCGGTCGCCCGGTATGGCACCCAGTTGCTCACTTCGTCCCCCGAGCGCGGCCCCCGCGGAAAGCACGCCGTCTCCCTGCACGATCTGAGTGCCTTCACCTTGCATTCGAAGGTGCCCCTGCCCCTCCAGATGGACGGTGACCACCTGGGGCTGCGGACGAGCGTGACGTTCACAGGCGTACGCCGTGCACTGCGTGTGATTGTGTGAGCAGAACCGGCAAAAGTCCTTTCACTCGAACGTTTAGACCAGGGTCCACCCCATAGAAGTACGGCTGTGACCTAGTCGACACCGAAGAATCAAAAAAAACTTTCCGGAAGGGGTTGTATCCACCGCCGAGGTTTGCGAGTCTCTTCTTGGCGATCGGGACGGCCCGCAACACCAGCCTCCACAGATCACCGGAACCCCTCTTCAAACCCAAGGACCACGCCGGGAACCTGGCGGTAGGCCCTTCCCTTGTTGAGGGATTCGTGAAAGCGTTCACATTCACAAGCATCCTGCACAGTCATACCAAGGAGAGGTAGCAGCCATGGACTGGCGTCACCGCGCCGTTTGCCGCGAGGAAGACCCCGAGCTCTTCTTCCCCATCGGCAACACCGGTCCCGCGCTGCTGCAGATCGAGGAAGCCAAGGCCGTCTGCCGTCGCTGCCCTGTCATGGAGCAGTGCCTGCAGTGGGCGCTCGAGTCCGGTCAGGACTCCGGCGTCTGGGGTGGTCTCAGCGAGGACGAGCGCCGCGCGATGAAGCGCCGTGCCGCCCGCAACCGGGCTCGTCAGGCTTCCGCCTGACCAGTCACCCCTGCTGACAGCCTGAGCTTGGCGGCGCGTACAGCGAGTACGCAACTCCCGCCCCCGAGCCGCAGCGCGCAGTACCCCGATGCTCCGCATCGCATGAGCACTGGCCTCGGACCCTCACCGGTCCGGGGCTTTTTGCTGTCTCCGGCCCCCCGCTCCCCCTCCTGCTTCCGCCCCGGCCCCCGCCGCTCCTACTTCTCCGCCGGAACCGGGATGTCCAGGATCACGCGGGTGCCGCGCTCGGGGGCCGGGACCATGTCGAAGGTGCCGCCCAGCTCACCCTCGACCAGCGTGCGGACGATCTGCAGCCCGAGATTGCCGGAACGGTGCGGGTCGAAGTCCGCGGGCAGGCCGACACCGTCGTCCTGGACGGTGACCAGCAGCCGTGCTTCCTTCGTCGTCCCCCCGCGCACCGCGGAGACCTCGACCGTGCCGGTGTCGCCCTCGCGGAAGCCGTGCTCCAGCGCGTTCTGCAGGATCTCGGTCAGCACCATCGACAGCGGGGTGGCCACCTCGGCGTCCAGGATGCCGAAGCGGCCGGTGCGCCGGCCGGTCACCTTGCCGGGCGAGATCTCGGCGACCATCGCCAGCACCCGGTCGGCGATCTCGTCGAACTCCACGCGCTCGTCCAGGTTCTGAGACAGCGTCTCATGCACGATCGCGATCGAGCCGACCCGGCGTACCGCCTCCTCCAGCGCTTCGCGGCCGCGCTCGGACTCGATGCGCCGGGCCTGGAGCCGGAGCAGGGCCGCCACCGTCTGGAGGTTGTTCTTGACCCGGTGGTGGATCTCCCGGATGGTGGCGTCCTTGGTGATCAACTCTCGCTCACGGCGGCGCAGTTCCGTGACGTCGCGCAGCAGCACCAGCGAACCGATGCGCGTGCCCTTGGGCTTGAGCGGGATGGCGCGGAACTGGATCACCCCGTCGTGCGCCTCGATCTCGAACTCGCGCGGCGCCCAGCCGCTGGCCACCTTGGCGAGCGCCTCGTCCACCGGGCCGCGGGAGGGGGCGAGTTCGGCCGTGGTCCGGCCCAGGTGGTGGCCGACCAGGTCGGCGGCGAGGCCCATCCGGTGGTAGGCCGACAGCGCGTTCGGGGAGGCGTACTGGACGATGCCGTCCCCGTCGACGCGGATCAGGCCGTCGCCGACCCGGGGCGAGGCGTCCATGTCGACCTGCTGGTTCTCGAAGGGGAAGGCCCCGGCGGCGATCATCTGCGCGAGGTCGGAGGCGCTCTGCAGGTAGGTGAGCTCCAGACGGCTCGGCGTGCGCACGGTGAGCAGGTTGGTGTTACGGGCGATGACGCCGAGGACGCGGCCCTGGCGCCGTACGGGGATGGATTCGACGCGGACCGGGACCTCCTCGCGCCACTCCGGGTCGCCCTCGCGCACGATCCGGCCCTCGTCCAGGGCGACGTCCAGCATGGGGCGCCGGCCGCGCGGGACCAGGTGGCCGACCATGTCGTCCTGGTACGAGGTCGGGCCGGTGTTGGGCCGCATCTGGGCGACGGACACGTACCGGGTGCCGTCGCGGGTGGGGACCCACAGGACCAGGTCGGCGAAGGAGAGGTCGGAGAGGAGCTGCCACTCCGAGACCAGCAGGTGGAGCCACTCGAGGTCGGAGTCGTCGAGGGCGGTGTGCTGGCGTACGAGTTCGTTCATGGAGGGCACGTGGCCGAGCGTACCTGGCGGTACGGACAGCGATCGAAATCGGCCAGATTCCGCGGCGTCGGGGCCCGGAAACACCCGCGGGCCGCGGCGCCTGGGAGGGACCCTCAACCCTCCCGGCACCGCAGCCCGGAGCAACATCGGCCGATGGGGTGTGCGGTCCCGGTCGGCCGAAGGATGAGGAGCCGGGGCAGTCAGGGCAGAGAGCTCCGGTTCCTCGGTCCGCCCTCCTGTGCGGGGAAGGCGGAAGTCCGACGTCCATCTCGCATGAGAGTCGCGGCCAGTGTCTCGGTGACCATTGTGGACTAGACCACTAGCCATGTCCATGCGGTGGACGGTCTTTGCAGTTGTCGTGTTCCGACGACCACCCGGACGTCCGGGTGGTCGCCTGAAGCCTAACCCTGTTGGCTCACGAGCGGGGCCGGACAGCCGGGGCAATTTCCGCGCGCACGTCGGCGCGCGTCCCGGTCCGGCCGCCGTTTCGACACGCCTGCGGGGCCCTCCTCTGTTAGATTGGTCTAAACCACATAGCCAGTCCCGGGCACCGGGTGGGTCCCTTACTTCGAAACGGCAGGCAAGCGTGGAAGTTGTCATCGTTCCCGACGCCAGGGCGGGCGGCGAGCTCATTGCCGAGGCCATGGCGCAGTTGCTGCGGCGCAAGCCCGACGCCCTGCTCGGGGTCGCCACCGGCTCGACGCCGCTGCCCGTGTACGAGGCGCTGGCGGCCCGGGTGCGTGCGGGCTCCGTGGACACCGCGCGGGCGCGGATCGCCCAGCTCGACGAGTACGTGGGGCTGCCGGCGGAGCACCCGGAGTCGTACCGCTCGGTGCTGCGGCGCGAGGTGCTCGAACCCCTCGGGATCAGCATGGACGCGTTCATGGGTCCGGACGGCACGGCCGCCGACGTGCAGGCCGCGTGCGAGGCCTACGACCGCGCGCTCGGCGAGGCCGGCGGGGTGGATCTCCAGCTGCTGGGCATCGGGACCGACGGGCACATCGGGTTCAACGAGCCGTGCTCCTCGCTCGCCTCACGGACCCGGATCAAGACGCTGACCGAGCAGACCCGCGTCGACAACGCGCGGTTCTTCGACGGCGACATCGAGCAGGTCCCGCACCACGTGATCACGCAGGGCATCGGCACCATCCTGGAGGCCCGGCACCTGGTGCTGCTGGCCACCGGCGAGGGCAAGGCGGACGCGGTCGCCGCGAGCGTGGAGGGCCCGGTCGCGGCCGTGTGCCCCGCCTCCGCGCTGCAGCTGCACCCGCACGCCACGGTCGTCGTCGACGAGGCCGCCGCGAGCAAGCTGAAGCTCGCCGACTACTTCCGGCACACCTACGCCCACAAGCCCGACTGGCAGGGCATCTGACCGACAGGTCCGCGCACACCACCTGCGGACCCGAAGGCGGAAGGCGCCGCACCCCCCGATCGGAGGGTGCGGCGCCTTCGTCGTGACGGGCCGGGTGCTCGGGTCAGACGCCCGCGACGACCTCCGCCGCCGCCCGGCCGCAGACGCGTGCCGCTCCGTGGGTGGCCACGTGCAGGGCACCGCGGGGCTCGGCTTCGGGGACGCCCATCTCGACCACGATCGTGTCGGGCCGGGCCGCCAGCAGGGTGTCGAGGGCCGCCGCCATCCAGGGGTGGCGGTGCTCGTCGCGGACGACCGCCACGACGCGGCGCGAGCCGGCCGCCGCCAGCACCTCGTCCCCGGCCTGCGCTCCGGCGAAGCTGCCGGTCTCGGTGCCCGGGAGCAGGCGGCCCAGCTCGGCGGCGACACCCCAGGGGGTCTCGTCGCCGACCGCGATGTTGGCGACGGGGGTGAGCGCGGCGACGTACGGCGGTGCGGTGAGGGGGGTGAAGCCCTCGGCGCCGGTGACGCGCAGGGCGCGGCGGGCGGCGCGCAGGCCCACGTCGCCGTCGGCGGTCACGGACCGCGAGGCGTCCGCCCGGGCCGCCGACGTCCAGCGGGCCAGGGCGCGCACCCGCTCGGCCGCGTCGGCCAGGCGTTCCTCGGGCAGCTCGCCCGAACGGACCGCCTCCACCAGGGCGTCGCGCAGTCGCCGTACGGTCTCCTCGTCGGCGAGGCCGCCGCCCACGCAGATCGCGTCGGCGCCGGCCGCGACGGCCAGCACGCTGCCGCGTTCGATGCCGTAGGTGCCCGCGATGGCCCGCATCTCCATGCCGTCGGTGACGATCAGACCGTCGTAGCCCAGCTCGCCGCGGAGCAGGTCGGTCAGGATGCGGCGGGACAACGTTGCCGGACGGTCCGGGTCCAGGGCCGGGACCAGGATGTGGGCGCTCATCACCGCGCGGCTGCCGGCGGCGACGGCCGCGCGGAAGGGCACCAGGTCGCGCTCGGCCAGCACCGAGGCGTCCACGTCGATGCGCGGCAGGGCGTGGTGGGAGTCGACGGCGGTGTCTCCGTGCCCCGGGAAGTGCTTGGTGCAGGCGGCCACGCCCGCCGACTGCAGCCCGGTGACGTAGGCCGCGGTGTGCCGGGCGACCAGGTCGGTGCCGGCGCCGAAGGAGCGCACGCCGATGACCGGGTTGCCGGGGTTGGAGTTGACGTCGGCGGACGGGGCCCAGTTCAGGTTGACGCCGCAGGCGGCGAGGCGGCGGCCCAGTTCCGCGGCGACCTGCCGGGTGAGCCCCACGTCGTCCACCGCGCCGAGGGCGAGGTTGCCGGGGAAGGAGGAGCCGGCGCGCACCTCGAGACGGGTGACGTCGCCGCCCTCCTCGTCGATGGCGACCAGCACGTCCTCGCGCTCGGCGCGCAGCTGGGCGGTGAGGGCGGCCAGTTGTTCGTCCGAGGCGATGTTGCGCCCGAAGAGGCCGACGGAGGCCAGGCCCTCTCCGAGGCGGCGCAGCACCCAGTCGGGGGCGGTGGTGCCGGTGAATCCGGGCTGGAGGACGGTCAGCGCGTCGCGTGTGAGCGTGTCGGTACCGCTGGCGATTGTCGTCATCGGATGGCGTTATCCCTTCACGGCGCCGGCGGTCAGGCCGCTGACGGCCTTGCGCTGCAGGAAGACGAAGAGGATCAGGATGGGGACGGCGAAGAGGGAGGAGGCGGCCATGGTCGCACCCCAGTTGTCGCCGAAGACGGTCTGGAAGCTGGTCAGCCACAGCGGCAGGGTCTGGGACTCCGCCTCCTTGTTGACGACCAGGACGAGGGGGAGCTCGTTCCAGGCGGTGATGAAGCCGAACATCGAGGTGGACATCAGGCCCGGGGCGAGCAGCGGCAGGATGACCAGGCGGAACGACTGGGCGCGGGTGCAGCCGTCGACCATCGCGGACTCCTCCAGCTCCTTCGGCACGGCGGCGACGAAGCCGCGCAGCGTCAGGATGGTGAAGGGCAGGATCATCATCATGTAGAAGAGCGTGAGCGGGACGAGGCTGTTCAGCATCGACGCGTCGCGCACGATCATGTAGATGGCGATGACCATGACTTCCCAGGGCGCCATCTGGGCGAGCATGAAGCCGACGATGAAGCCGCGCCGCCCCTTGAACCGCATCCGCGCCAGGGCGAAGGCCCCGGCCAGCGCGATGATCAGCGAGAAGACGACCGCGCAGACGGTGACGATGAGCGAGTTGGTGACGTAGGTCCAGAAGTGGTCGGCGTCGACCGCGGTCTTGAAGTGCTCGAAGGTGATGTCGGTCGGGAACCAGACCGGGTCCTCCGAGATGATGTCGCCGGTCGGCTTGAAGGCCGTGGCGAACATCCAGTAGACGGGGAAGACGAGGCCGATGAACAGGACGACGGCCGTGACGTTGGGCCACAGGCGGCCGAAGAGTGAGCGCTTCACAGCTCGTCCTCCTCTTGCTTGAGCACGATCCTGAGGTAGTAGGCGGTCAGGCCGAGCAGGATCAGGATGGTCAGGACCGCGATCGCGGCGCCCATGCCGTAGTGCTGGTTGCCGACGCCCTCGATGTAGGCGTAGACGGGCAGGATCTCGGTGAGACGGTCGGGGCCGCCGCCGTTGAACGTGTAGACCTGGACGAACGCCTTGAAGATCCAGATGATCTCCAGGAAGGTCGTCGCGTAGAGGAACGGCCGCAGGAACGGCAGGGTGACCGTGGTGAAGCTGCGCCAGACGCCGGCCCCGTCGAGGGAGGCGGCCTCGTAGAGCTCGCCGGGGATGGTGGTGGTCGCGGCGTACAGGTTGATCGCGACGAACGGGACGGACATCCAGACGATCAGCACGGTGACGACGAAGAAGGTCGACATCTGGCTGCCGGTCCAGCTGAAGTCGGCCATGGAGTGCCAGCCGAGCTTGTCCAGGACCCAGTTGACGACGCCGAAGCGCTGGGCGAAGAGCCACTGGTAGACGGTGGTCGCGGCGACCACCGGCATCGCCCAGGCCAGCACCAGGCCGATCATCAGCACGAACCGCATCACCCTGCCGAGGCGGGCGAGCAGCAGGCCGATCAGGCCGCCCAGCACCATGGTGAGGACGACGTTGACCGCGGTGAAGAGGATCGAGCGGACGGTGACCCGCCAGAAGTCCTCGCCGGTGAGGACCTCCTTGTAGTTGTCGACGCCGGTCCACTCGGTGACGTGCTGGATCAGCTGCGCCATGTTGAGGTTCTGGAAGGACAGCAGGCCGTCCTTCAGCAGCGGCCAGCCGAGCAGCAGCACAGTGGCCGCGCAGGCCGGCAGCAGCAACAGGTACGGGACGAGCGCGCCGGCGCGGGACGCGGCTCTCGGTTTCGCCTGGCCGGTGTTCCCGCCGTCCGCCTTGCGGACGTCCGACGGGCCTCGGGGCGGCCGTTCGGTCTGCACGGTCATGCTCGCGGTCTCTCTTCTTCTCGACCTGTCCAACTCAAGCCGGGGCGGGGGCCGTCGTGTGCCAGCCCCCGCCCCGGCTCACCCGGTGTTACTGCTGCTGCGCCAGGCGCTTGTTGAACTCGCCCTCGACCTGCTTGGCGGCCTCCGCCGGGGACTTGCCCTTCATGACGGCCGTCAGGTACGTCTTGATCGGGTTCGGGTCGTTCTCGACCGCGGCCCACTCCGGGATCAGCGGCGTGGTGCCGCCGGTCCCCGCGGCCGGCGCCGCGGCCTCGGCGGCGGCGTTGCCCTTCAGGTTGCTCTGCAGCGCCTCCTTGTTCGGGATGACGCCGTTGGCCTTGGCCAGGCCGCCCTCGTACTTGTCGGAGAGCGCGAGCTTCAGGAACTCCTTGGCGAGCTCCTGCTTCTTGCTGCCCGCGGCAACGGCCAGGTTGGAGCCGCCGAGGAAGACGCCCTCGGGCTTGTCCGCCGAGGCACCCGGGATGGTGAAGTAGCCGAGGTCCTTCTCGATCGCCGGGTTGGTGGCGATCGCCGTGGCGCCCTCCCAGCCCATGCCGATGAAGGCGCCGGTCTTGCCCTTGGCGAAGATCTCACCCTGCTGCGGGGTGGCCTCGTCCTTGTCCTTGGGGGCCTTGGAGAGGGCCTGGAACTTCTTGTAGGTCTCGGTGGCCGCGGCGACCTTCGGGTCGGACAGGTTGGAGACGTACTTGTCGCCGTCCTTCTTGACCAGCTCGCCGCCCTCGCCGACGACCAGGCCCACGAAGTGGTACCAGTTCTGGCCGGGCAGGTAGATCGGCTCGGCGTCGGTCTTCTCGCCGATCGTCTTGAGGTCGTTGTAGAACTCGTCGCGGGTCTTGGGCAGCTCCTTGATGCCCGCGTCCGCCCAGATCTTCTTGTTGTAGACGACGACGCGGTTGACCACGAACCACGGGGCCGCGTACTGCTTGCCGTCGAAGACGGCGGACTTGTTGAGGGACTCGGACCAGTCGGTACCGATCTCGCTCTTGAGGTCGCTCAGGTCCGCGAGGCCGCCGGTCTTGGCGTAGGCCGGGGTCTGGGTGTTGCCGATCTCGAAGACGTCGGGCGGGTTCTCCTCGGAGAGGGCGGTGGTCAGCTTCTGCTGGATACCGTTCCACTTCTGGATCTCGAACTTGACCTTGGCCTTGGTCTTCGCCTCGAACTCCTTGGCGAGGTCCGACTGCCACTGGTCGGGCGAGGAACCGTCCATCACCCACACGGTCAGCGTCTGGCCGGCGTAGCCGTCCGCTCCGGCCTTCTTGCCGTCGTCGCCGCCGTCGTCGCCCCCGCACGCCGCGATCGAGACCATCATGCCCGCGATACCGATCGCGGCTATCAGCTTGCGCTTCACGCCACCCTCCTCAGGGATGCCACAAAACCCCCCTGCCTCCCCGCGGTTGCTCGTCGACGCGGACCGCCCATGGGGCCGGGACCTGGACCAATGGTGTAGACCAGTACGGGGAGCTTGGCCCAGACCAATAGGGCTGTCAAGGGTGTTCAAGCGCCCTCCGGGCGTCCGTGATGCGACCGAGATATGCAGGGACCTTTCATTGCGCAAGCGACACATCGGACGGACCGGTGCCGGGTGTACCACCGTCGCCGGACGCGGCGCCGGGACCGGCCGGACGGCGCGTACCAATGACCTCGGGCGGCGCGGTGGACTAGACCAACGGGGGCCTCGGAGGTATACAGAAGGGATCACGGAGCGTGCGGGACACTCCCGGCACCAACCCGTGCCACGATGTGAGCCGTGGCCGATAGGGGATGTCGGTCGCTTCGGCACCCGGAGCCGGGAAGGCAGAGCATGAGCACCGACGTCAGCAGTGCGGAGAACGAGGGTGGGGCGACCGTCCGTACCGCGCGCGTGCCCAAGTACTACCGACTGAAGAAGCACCTGCTCGACATGACCCGGACGCAGGCGCCGGGCACGCCGGTCCCGCCCGAGCGCACACTGGCCGCGGAGTTCGACACCTCGCGCACCACCGTGCGCCAGGCCCTGCAGGAACTGGTCGTCGAGGGCCGCCTCGAGCGCATCCAGGGCAAGGGCACCTTCGTCGCCAAGCCCAAGGTGTCGCAGGCGCTGCAACTCACGTCGTACACCGAGGACATGCGGGCCCAGGGCCTCGAACCCACGTCGCAGCTGCTGGACATCGGCTACATCACCGCCGACGAGCGGCTGGCGGAGCTGCTGGACATCACGGCGGGCGGGCGGGTGCTGCGCATCGAGCGGCTGCGCATGGCCAACGGCGAGCCCATGGCCATCGAGACGACCCATCTGTCGGCGAAGCGCTTCCCCGCGCTGCGCAGGTCGCTGGTGAAGTACACGTCCCTCTACACGGCCCTCGCCGAGGTGTACGACGTCCATCTCGCCGAGGCCGAGGAGACCATCGAGACCTCGCTGGCGACCCCGCGCGAGGCCGGCCTGCTCGGCACCGACGTCGGCCTGCCGATGCTGATGCTCTCCCGGCACTCGCTGGACCGGACGGGCCAGCCGGTGGAGTGGGTCCGGTCGGTGTACCGGGGCGACCGCTACAAGTTCGTGGCCCGCCTCAAGCGTCCCCAGGACTGAGGGGTGCCGCTCCCCTCCGGCACGCGACATTGCGGTTGAGGACCGATATACGGACGAGGTCTTCCGCTCTCTTGACGCCGTCACCTACATTTTCGTGCGCACTGCACCAGGTGATCAGCGAGGGGACGGAGCCACCGCATGTCACAAGCCCCAGAAGTGAACAGAGGGCCGACGGTGACGCCGGTGCGCGTCGTCATCGCCCTCTGCCTTGTCGCACCGTTCGTCGCCATGCTGTGGGTCGGTTCGTACGCCAAGACCGACCCCACGTTCATCGGCATCCCGTTCTTCTACTGGTACCAGATGGCGTGGGTGCTGATCTCCACCGTGCTGACGGTGATCGCGTACAAGCTCTGGCAGCGTGACCAGCGCGCCCGCCGGGAAGGCGGTGCCAAGTGAACGACGGCGTGAACGGCGTCGCACTCGCCGTCTTCATCTTCTTCTTCGTGCTCGTCACCGCGATGGGCTTCCTGGCCGCCCGCTGGCGCAAGGCCGAGAACGAGCACAGCCTCGACGAGTGGGGCCTCGGCGGCCGCTCGTTCGGCACCTGGGTCACCTGGTTCCTGCTGGGCGGCGACCTCTACACGGCGTACACCTTCGTGGCCGTCCCGGCGGCGATCTACGCGGCGGGCGCGTCCGGCTTCTTCGCGGTGCCGTACACGATCCTCGTCTACCCGCTGATCTTCACCTTCCTGCCCCGCCTGTGGTCGGTGTCCCACAAGCACGGCTACGTGACGACGTCGGACTTCGTGCGCGGCCGGTTCGGCTCCAAGAGCCTGTCGCTCGCGGTCGCCGTCACCGGCATCCTCGCCACGATGCCGTACATCGCGCTCCAGCTGGTCGGCATCCAGGCCGTACTGGACGTGATGGGCGTCGGCGGCGGCGAGGACACCAACTGGTTCGTCAAGGACCTGCCGCTGCTGATCGCCTTCGGTGTGCTGGCGGCGTACACCTACTCGTCGGGTCTGCGCGCTCCCGCGCTGATCGCGTTCGTGAAGGACACGCTGATCTACATCGTGATCGCGGTGGCGATCATCTACATCCCGATCAAGCTGGGCGGCTTCGACGACATCTTCGCCAAGGCGGGCGAGGCGTTCAGCCAGACCAACGAGGCGACCGGGAAGCCACGCGGCGCGGTGGTACCGCCCGAGGCGGGCCAGTGGACGTACGCCACGCTGGCGCTCGGTTCGGCGCTCGCGCTCTTCATGTACCCGCACTCGATCACCGCGACGCTGTCCTCCCGCAGCCGTGAGGTGATCCGCCGCAACACCACGATCCTGCCGCTGTACTCCCTGATGCTCGGCCTGCTCGCGCTGCTGGGCTTCATGGCGATCGCGGCCGGGGTCAAGGTGAGCAACGGCCAGCTGGCGATCCCGCAGCTGTTCGAGGACATGTTCCCGGACTGGTTCGCGGGCGTGGCCTTCGCGGCGATCGGCATCGGTGCCCTGGTCCCGGCGGCGATCATGTCGATCGCGGCCGCGAACCTCTTCACCCGCAACATCTACAAGGACTTCATCAAGCCCGACGCCACCCCGGCGCAGGAGACCAAGGTCTCCAAGCTGGTGTCGCTGCTCGTGAAGGTGGGCGCGCTGGTCTTCGTCCTGACGATGGACAAGACGGTCGCGATCAACTTCCAGCTGCTCGGCGGCATCTGGATCCTGCAGACCTTCCCGGCCCTGGTGGGCGGCCTGTTCACCCGCTGGTTCCACCGCTGGGCCCTGCTCGCCGGCTGGGCGGTCGGCATGGTCTACGGCACGGCCGCCGCGTACGGGGTCGCCTCGCCGACGCAGGCGCACTTCGGCGGCTCCTCGAAGGAGATCCCGGGCATCGGCGAGATCGGCTACATCGGTCTCACCGCGTTCGTGCTGAACGTCCTGGTCACCGTGGTCCTGACCTTCGTCCTGAAGGCCGTCAAGGCGCCCGACGGCGTCGACGAGACCCGGCCGAGCGACTACACGGCGGACGCGGGCGACCCCGGCGTCCAGGTGGAGCTGCCCCCGGCCACCGCGGGCACCTCGCACTGATCCCCCCGCGAGCGACGGGCCGTCGGAGAAATCCGGCGGCCCGTCGTCGTGCCCGTCGGGCACACTCGGCCCATGGACTTCGCGATCCGGCCGGCGTCACCCGACGAGTACGGGACCCTCGGCAGCATCACCGCCCACGCCTATCTCCACGACGGCCTCCTCGACTTCGGCGAGAGCGACCCCTACCTCGGCGAACTGCGGAACGTCGCCGCGCGGGCCGCTTCCGCGGAGCTCCTGGTCGCCGCCGCGGACGGCCGCGTCCTCGGCGGCGTGACCTTCGTGCCGTCCGGCGGCCCCATGGCCGACATCGCCCGGCCCGGCGAGGCCGAGATACGCATGCTCGCCGTCGCCCACGACGCGCGGGGACGCGGCGTCGGCGAGGCCCTCGTACGGTCCTGTGTCGACCGCGCGCGGGCCGTCGAGGGCTGCGTACGCGTCGTGCTGTCGACCCAGCGGACCATGCGCACCGCCCACCGGCTCTACGAACGCCTGGGCTTCACCCGCACACCGGACCGCGACTGGAACCCGCTGCCGGAGCTCGACGACATCACGCTGCTCACCTATCAACTGACGCTCTGACACCGGCGCGGCACAACATCTGGGGGTGCTCGCGGAACCCGGCACAAGATGTATGCTCATGCTCGCTGTCGCCGCAGGGGAATCCGGTGCGAATCCGGAACTGTCCCGCAACGGTGTACTTGTGTGTGTTCGCGTACCCGCGTGAGCGCGCACGGGCTTCAGTCCGAGGACCTGCCGACAGTGCGCCCGGCCGTCCCGGTCCGGGTGCCATGACGTCCGGGCCTCGCGGAATGGGCCGGTGGACGCGACGCCGCGTGCGCTCGTGAGCTGCCCCTGCCCTCCGCCTGGCCCCGTGCCGAGCGAGGGAGTGCCCCACGTGACCATCGCGCCAGCCGACCCGGTTTCAGCGTCCGCTGCGACGGCTTCTGCGACCCCCGTGACCGAGGAAGCCGACGGACCCGGTGCCGCCCTGCTGCGGACCCTGACCGACCTCACCGCCGACCTCCCCGACGCCGACCCCGGCCGGGTCGCCGCCGCCGCCCTGCGCGGCCGGTCCGCGCGGGCCGACGAGGCGGAACTGCGGGAGCTGGCCACGGAGGCCGCGGCCGGTCTGATCTCGGAGGACCCGGTCTACTCCCGGCTGGCCGCCCGGCTGCTGACCATCGGCATCCGCGCCGAGGCCGCCTCCCAGGGCGTCACCTCCTTCACCGAGTCCGTCGCCACCGGCCACCGCGAGGGCCTGATCGCCGACCGCACCGCCGAGTTCGTGCGGCTGCACGCGGCCCGCCTGGACGCGCTGACCGACCAGGCCGCCGACGACCGCTTCGGCTACTTCGGGCTGCGCACGCTGTACAGCCGTTATCTGCTCCGGCACCCGCTCACCCGCAAGGTCGTCGAGACGCCCCAGCACTTCCTGCTGCGCGTGGCCGCCGGGCTCGCCGAGGACGACACACTCCGCTCGGTGGACGAGGTCGCCGCGCTCTACGGGCTGATGAGCCGCCTGGACTACCTGCCCTCCTCCCCCACCCTCTTCAACTCCGGCACCCGGCACGCCCAGATGTCGTCCTGCTACCTCCTCGACTCCCCCAAGGACGAGCTGGACTCCCTCTACGACCGTCTCCACCAGGTCGCCCGACTCTCCAAGCACGCCGGCGGCATCGGCATCGCCTACTCCCGCGTGCGCGCCCGGGGTTCGCTGATCCGCGGCACCAACGGGCACTCCAACGGCGTCGTCCCGTTCCTGAAGACCCTGGACGCCTCGGTCGCCGCGGTGAACCAGGGCGGCCGGCGCAAGGGCGCGGCGGCGGTCTACCTGGAGACCTGGCACGCCGACATCGAGGAGTTCCTCGAGCTGCGGGACAACACGGGCGAGGACGCCCGCCGCACGCACAACCTGAACCTCGCGCACTGGATCCCGGACGAGTTCATGCGCCGGGTGGACGCGGACGGACCCTGGTCGCTGTTCTCGCCCTCGGACGTCCCGGAG
This sequence comes from Streptomyces flaveolus, assembly GCF_014648815.1. Classification (GTDB taxonomy): domain Bacteria; phylum Actinomycetota; class Actinomycetes; order Streptomycetales; family Streptomycetaceae; genus Streptomyces; species Streptomyces flaveolus. Next base: position 185,674 of record NZ_BMRV01000002.1, read on the forward strand.
CTGGTCGACCTGTGGGGCGCGGAGTTCGACGCGGCCTACCGGGAGGCCGAGGCGAAGGGCCTGGCCAGGAAGACCCTCCCGGCCCGCGAGCTGTACGGCCGCATGATGCGCACCCTCGCGCAGACCGGCAACGGCTGGATGACCTTCAAGGACACCGCCAACCGCACCGCCAACCAGACCGCCGAGCCGGGCCACACCGTCCACTCCTCCAACCTGTGCACGGAGATCCTGGAGGTCACCGACGACGGGGAGACCGCGGTCTGCAACCTCGGGTCGGTCAACCTGGGCGCCTTCGTGGCCGGCGGCGACATCGACTGGGAGCGGCTGGACGCCACCGTCCGCACCGCCGTGACCTTCCTGGACCGGGTCGTCGACATCAACTTCTACCCGACCGAGCAGGCGGGCCGCTCCAACGCCCGCTGGCGCCCGGTCGGCCTCGGCGCGATGGGCCTGCAGGACGTCTTCTTCCAGCTGCGCCTGCCCTTCGACTCCCCCGAGGCCAGGACCCTGTCCACCCGCATCGCCGAGCGGATCATGCTCGCCGCGTACGAGACGTCCGCCGACCTCGCCGAGCGGAACGGTCCGCTGCCGGCCTGGGAGAAGACCCGTACCGCCCGGGGCGTGCTGCACCCCGACCACTACGACGTGGAGCCGGCCTGGCCGGAGCGCTGGGCGGCCCTGCGCGAGCGCATCGCGACGACCGGGCTGCGCAACTCGCTGCTCCTCGCGATCGCGCCGACCGCCACGATCGCCTCCATCGCGGGCGTCTACGAGTGCATCGAGCCGCAGGTGTCCAACCTGTTCAAGCGCGAGACGCTGTCCGGCGAGTTCCTCCAGGTCAACTCGTACCTGGTCGACGACCTCAAGCGGCTCGGCGTGTGGGACGCCCGCACCCGGGAGGCGCTGCGCGAGGCGAACGGCTCGGTGCAGGACTTCGCGTGGATCCCCGAGGACGTGCGCGCGCTGTACCGCACCGCCTGGGAGATCCCGCAGCGCGCACTGATCGACATGGCCGCCGCCCGCACCCCGTACCTCGACCAGGCCCAGTCGCTGAACCTGTTCCTGGAGACGCCGACCATCGGAAAGCTCTCCTCGATGTACGCGTACGCCTGGAAGCAGGGCCTGAAGACCACGTACTACCTGCGTTCCCGGCCGGCGACCCGCATCGCCCGCGCCGCCGGCCGGGCCACCGTGCCCGTGCAGGCCGCCCCGGACCCCGAAGCGGTCGCCTGCTCCCTGGAAAACCCCGAGTCCTGCGAGGCCTGCCAGTGATGAACGACACCACGAAGAACCTGCTCGACCCGGGCTTCGAGCTGACCCTCCGCCCCATGCGCTACCCGGACTTCTACGAGCGCTACCGCGACGCCATCAAGAACACCTGGCACGTGGAGGAGGTCGACCTCCACTCGGACGTCGCCGACCTCGCGAAGCTCAGCCCCGAGGAGCAGCACCTCATCGGACGGCTCGTGGCCTTCTTCGCGACGGGCGACTCGATCGTCGCGAACAACCTCGTGCTGACCCTCTACAAGCACATCAACTCCCCGGAGGCGCGGCTGTACCTGAGCCGGCAGCTGTTCGAGGAGGCCGTCCACGTCCAGTTCTATCTGACGCTGCTCGACACCTACCTGCCCGACCCGGACGACCGCGCCGCCGCCTTCGCGGCCGTGGAGAACATCCCCTCGATCCGGGAGAAGGCGGAGTTCTGCTTCCGGTGGATGGACTCGGTCGAGTCGATCGACCGCCTGGAGACCAGGTCCGACCGCCGCCGCTTCCTGCTCAACCTCATCTGCTTCGCGGCGTGCATCGAGGGCCTGTTCTTCTACGGCGCCTTCGCCTACGTCTACTGGTTCCGCAGCCGGGGCCTGCTGCACGGCCTGGCCACCGGCACCAACTGGGTGTTCCGCGACGAGACGATGCACATGTCGTTCGCCTTCGACGTGGTCGACACCGTCCGCAAGGAGGAGCCGGACCTCTTCGACGACGAGCTGCGCCAGCAGGTCACCGACATGCTGCGGGAGGCGGTCGAGGCCGAGCTGCAGTTCGCGCGCGACCTGTGCGGTGACGGCCTCCCCGGGATGAACACCGACTCGATGCGGCAGTACCTGGAGTGCGTGGCCGATCAGCGTCTGGCGCGGCTCGGCTTCGCCCCGGTGTACGGCTCCGAGAACCCCTTCTCCTTCATGGAGCTCCAGGGTGTTCAGGAGTTGACCAACTTCTTCGAGCGGCGTCCCTCCGCGTACCAGGTGGCGGTGGAGGGCACCGTCGACCTGGACGAGGACTTCTGAGTCTCCCTCCGTGTGACGGACTCCGGGGCCTGCCGGGCCTCCCGGTCCTCCTGGGCCTTCCTGATCTGACGGTCGATGCGCCGGTCGCGCACGATGCCGATCACCGAGGGGAGGACCATGAGGACCAGGAGTCCGAAGGTCAGGAGCATTCCGATCAGGGCTTCTGTCTGGTCTGCGTTCATAGACACCACTGTCGCGCTCCAGACTCCTTACCGTGAGTGGCAGGACTGCCGTAGGACCTCGATTTCCTGCCACTTCCGAGGCACACTGGCGGCATGCTGAAGAACGTGGCCGCCGTTCTGCTGGACGGCGCGCATCCCTTCGAACTCGGCGTCGTCTGCGAGGTCTTCGGCGTCGACCGCAGCGACGACGGGCTGCCCGTGTACGACTTCGCGGTGGTCTCCGCGGAGGGCCCGACGCTGGGCACCCATGTCGGGGGGCTCACCGTCTCGACGCCGTACGGGCTGGACCGGCTCGACGAGGCCGACCTGATCACCGTGCCGGCCGGGAGCGACTACGCCCGCCGCGCGTACCCGCCCGCGCTGCTGGACGCCCTGCGGCGGGCCGTGGACCGGGGGGCGCGGGTGCTGAGCGTGTGCTCCGGGGTCTTCGTGCTCGGCGCCGCGGGGCTGCTGGAAGGCCGGCGGTGCGCGGTGCACTGGCACCACGCCGACGAGCTGACCCGGCAGTACCCGGGGGCGCGGGTCGAGGCGGACGTGCTCTACGTCGACGAGGACCCGGTGATCACCTCCGCCGGCACCGCCGCCGGGATCGACGCCTGTCTGCACATCGTGCGCAAGGAGCAGGGTCCGGAGGTCGCCAACAAGATCGCCCGGCGCATGGTCGTACCGCCCCACCGGGACGGCGGCCAGGCGCAGTACATCGAGCGGCCGCTGCCGCGCTCCTCCTGCGACACCGTCGGCGAGGTGCTGTCCTGGATGGAACAGCACCTCGACCAGGAGGTCACCGTCGAGCAGCTCGCGGCGCGGGCGCACATGTCGCCGCGCACCTTCGCCCGCCGCTTCCAGCAGGAGACGGGCACGACCCCCTACCGCTGGATCCTGCGCCAGCGCGTGCTGCTGGCCCAGCGGCTGCTGGAGGCGACGGACGAGACGATGGACGCGGTGGCGTGGCGCGCCGGCTTCGGTACGGCGGCGGCCCTGAGGCACCAGTTCGTCCGGGCTCTCGGCACCACCCCGCACGCCTACCGGCGCGCCTTCCGGGGCCCCGGAGCCGCCGCCTGAGACGCGTCCCCGCCGTGCTCACCTCGCCACGGGCCGGACCAGCAGGTCGTGGGGACGCAGCGTGATGCCGACGCGCACCGCGTCGTTCGAGCCCGCCACCTGCTCGAAGCGGTACCTGGTCGCGAGGGCCGCCGTGATCAGCGTCAGCAGTGCCATGGAGAAGTGGTCGCTGGGGCACTTGCGATTGCCCAGGCTGAACGGCCGCATGGCGTATTTCGGCAGTTCCTTCACGCGTTCCGGAAGCCATCGGTCCGGGTCGAACTCCAGGTTGCGGGCGTACGACTTCGGATCGCGCTGGATTGCGTACGGACTGTAGATGATGTCCGCACCGGCCGGAATGCGATAGCCACCGAGTTCCGTCTCGACCACGGCGCGCCGCGTCAATACCCATACCGCGGGGCGCAAACGCATGGCCTCCACGATGACATTGGCGGTGTGCGTGAGCTTGCGGACGTCCTCGAATGCCACAGGGCGCCCACCGGTGACCGCTTCGACTTCGTCGCGTATGCGGTCGGCATGTTCCGGGTGTTCGGCAAGTGCCTGAAGCAACCACATGATCGTGGAGGCGATGGTTTCACTGCCGGGGGTGAGTATCGCGACGACCTGGTCGTGGATCTCCTGTTCGCCGATCGGGTCGCCATTGTCGTCCTCGGCCTCCAGCAAAGCCGTCAGCAAATCGTCCGGCTTTTGACCGGATGCGCGGCGCTCGGCGATGATCTCGTCGACCAGGAGGTGCAGATCGGCCAGCGCGTTGTTGAATTCGCGATTGGCCGGCAACGGCAGCCGGTACAGCGGCCCGAGCGGGACGACCATCCGCTGGTACATGCCGCGGAACACGGTGGCGAGGGCGACGCACAGGCGCTCGGCGCGCTCGTCCATGTACTGGCCGCGCAGCAGGCAGCGGGCCGCGACGCGCACGGCGACGCGGAAGGACTCGGAGGTGGCGTCGATCGTCTCCCCCGGCCGCCAGCGCTCGGTGAGCGCGTGCGCCTCCTCCTCCATGATCGGCCCGTAGGCGGGGATCGCGTCGAGCTTGAAGGCGGGCTGGATGGTGCGCCGCTGACGCCGGTGCAGCGGGCCGTTGGCGGTGGCCACGCCCTCCTTGCCGAGCAGGCCCTCCAGCGACTCCCACAGCGGGCCGGCGATGTGGTAGTCGGGGCTCAGCGCGAGGGCGCCGGTGAGCGCCGGCGTGGTGACCGCGTACACGGTCTTCGGGCCGAGCCGGATGCGCACGACGTCGCCGTGGTCGCGCAGCTGGGCCATGAAGGCCAGCGGGTCGCGGGCCAGCTTCCAGCCGTGGCCGAGGAGCGGGACGCCGCCGCCCGCGACGGGCGGCTCGCGCAGCTCCGGCGCGCGATCGGTCCGGATATCGGGGTTGACGGACTCGACGGTCATTTCTCACCTGCCGCTTCGTTGTTGACGTACGGGGGCGTGGACCGGTCGTCCCAGCTGTCGACCATGTACCGGCCGGACTCGTGGTGGAACCAGTAGACGGAACTGAACCAGTTCCGCATATTGCCGACGTTGGCCCGCACGGCGCCGCCCAGTTCCTTTCCGCGTACGGTTCCGTCGTCTAGTTCGTCGGCGAACCGTAATACGTCCCGTTCGACGACGAGGAATTCCGTGATGCATTCCTCCACGCGTCGCCGGACTTCTTCTATCGCTTCTTCCAGGGTCAGTTGGTGATGGCTGATGAGACTGATTCCGAGATTGTGGACCTCGTCGCCCGCTATTTCCTTCGGGAGCGAGCAGAGGTCGTTGTACCAGGCGGCGAATTCCTGGCTCAGCAGTGCCGCCCGCCGGTATGCGGGGTGCTTTCGCACGGCGTCGGGCAGTTCGCACCCCGCACTCGGCTCCAGCAGGTCGGTCCAGATCCAGTGCGCGAAGGTGAGCCGGCGCAGTGCGAGGTACTCCTCGACGCCGGGCACGATTCCGTGGGTGCGGTTGTGGAATTCGCGGTCGTACGCCTCGATCACCGCGTGGAAGTGCCGGGCGAACCGGGCGTTCCACGTCGGCGTCAGGAAGGCGTACAGCCGCAGCACGCTGTCGGCGAATCCGGCGACCAGCGCGTCCTCGTGGTGCAGGTGGTCCACGGGTGAGTCCAGTGCCGTGTGCAGCCGGTCGCGCAGCTGCCGCCAGGCGGCCGGACGGCCGTGGACGATGTCCCGGTCGTGCCGGTCGTCCCAGACGAAGAACCACGCACTGTAGTCGGCTATCGCCTGAAGGACCTCGTCGGGGGCGCCCAGGTAGTACCCGGCCATGAGGTCCGTGTAGCACAGGCCGTCGGCATATTCCTCGACCTTGTCCGCCGGCATGAGCCGCTTTTCGAGCAGCCAGGTGCGGGTCTTCTCCTGGAGCTTCGGCCAATACGGGTGCAGTTGCCGGGGAAATTCCGCCTCGATCACCGGGAGTGAGAGCTGCGGTGGAACTGCGGTCGCGGTCGGTGTCGCTGTGGTGCCGTGTGGGAAAGCATGCACGAACAAACCCCTCTCAGCCGCCGGTGGCGCACTCCTCCCGCTGAGCGGGGCGTGCGCCGTTGCGTATCCCCGCTCTTCCATTCAGCACCACAACTGACCGTTCTGGGAACGGATTTGCTCCATTCACTACCCGACGGCGCCGGAATTTTCCTGTTGTGTGTCGGCTTTTGGATCTCCGGGCGGGCGACAGGGATCGAACGGGTGACGGGCAGACGAACGGCGCCCGCTCGGGTCGGACCCGAACGGACGCCGTGCGCCTGGGGCTTGTGAGGCCGGGGTGAGGTCTCAGTCGTTCGCGACCACGGGGTAGCGCGGCTCGTTCTCGGCCATCTGCCGCAGCGCGTCCTTGCGTTCGCGCTTGGAGAGCCGGTCGATGTAGAGGTACCCGTAGAGGTGGTCGGTCTCGTGCTGCAGACACCGCGCGAAGTAGCCGGTGCCGCGCACCTTGACCGGGTTGCCCCGCTCGTCCTGACCGGTCACCTCGGCGTAGTCGGGGCGGGCGAGCGGCGCGTAGGCGGTCGGCACGGACAGGCAGCCCTCGTTGCTGTCGTCCAGACGACGCCGGTCGGCGGGCAGTTCGACGAGGCGCGGGTTGCAGACCACGCCGACGTGGCGGACGCCCTCGTCGTCGGGGCAGTCGTAGACGAAGACCTTCTTGTCGACGCCGATCTGGTTGGCGGCCAGGCCCACGCCCTCGGCGGTGCGCTGGCTGGCGAACATGTCGGCGACCAGCTGCTGGAGCTCCTCGCCGAAGTCGGTGACGTCCTGGCACTCCTTGTGCAGTACGGGATTGCCGACCACCGTGATCGGACGCGAGGTACCGCGCTCACGCCAGGCCGTCTCGCGCTCCTCGCAGTCCTCGGTGTCGACGACGAAGCCCTCGTCGTCCACGGGGAGCACGCCCGCGTGCTGCTGATCGGTGTCCTGCTGCGCCATGACCGACGTACGCCTTCCTCATGAAACCCGGGTTGATGCCTGTTACAGGGTACGGGGAACGGGACGACGACCTCAGCAGACCTCTTCGAGGTCCCGCCAGTCCCGGGAATCCGGGCTGTCCGCCACCCACCCGTCCAGCAGCCCCCGCACCAGGGAGGCCGGCGCGGCCACCCCGCACTCGCGCTCCGGTACCCACAGCTGCCCGTCGGTCCGGTGCCCGAGCGGCCCGGGGTGCCCCGGTTCACTGTGATCGTGCGGGTCGAGATGCTCGCCGTCGCCCTCGTCGGACGGCATCCGGGACTCCGAGCACATCCGGCACAGCAGCCGCACGGAGGACGACCAGTCCTCGGCGGCGAAACCGGCGTCGGCGGCGAGCTGCTCCAGCGCGTCCCGGTCGGCCTCGGTGGCGGCCTCCAGGAGGACCACCCAGGTGGGGACGGGCGACGGCGCCCACAGCTCGATCTCGTCGAAGACGGGGTACGCGTGCCCGGCGGCCGTGGTCCGCTCCCCGTGCGGGACGCCGTCGTGCAGCACGACCTCGCCCCAGCGCCGCCCGGAGGACGGCAGCGGAATGGACAGCACCTCGACGCGGGCGGGGTCCAGCCGCCGCCCCCACACCACCTCGGCCTCGCCCTCGGGCGACAGCCGTACGGCCGCGCTGCCGAGGTCCATGCCGAGGGGTTCACCGGCGTCCGTGGCGTCGCCGGGCGTCTTCAGCCCGTACGCCTGCCATGCGCGCCGGGCCAGCGGCCAGTCCTGGAGGGCGGTCGCGGCGATGCCGACGTTCCACCAGTCGGGCGCTCCGCTGTCCCGGTCGAGCAGCGCCACGGCCCTCAGGCCCGCCGCTCTGGCCTGCTCCCAGTCGTGCCGGAACTTGTGCAGCAGGGCGAGGTTGAACCACGACTCCGACAGCCAGGGTTCCAGGTCGGCCGCTCGCGTCAGCAGCGCGCCCGCGTCCTCGTAGCGACCGTCGCCGATCAGCGTGAACGCGCGGTCGGTGGCCTGCCGCCAGGAGGCGGAGGGCCGGTGCCGTCCCTTGCCGAAGATCCTCACGATTCCCGCCTGCCAGTTCCGTTCTGTGGGCTGGCTGTGCCTTTCCGCGCCCCCGTACACCCTCTCCTGCGCATCAAACCATGTACGGCCTGCGGGGCGCTCATTACCCATGGGTTACCCAGCCGAGGGCGAGGTAAGGCTGCCTCGGGAGAGCACTCGGGCCAGTGCCTCCACGACTTCCGGAGCGTAGTCGCCGGCCGTGGCCAGGCGCAGCTCCTCCAGCACCGTGAGGTCGCCGCCGGGCCCGGCGTCCCGTGCCTTCTCCTCGTAGGCGTTCACCGCGCGCACGATCCGCGCGGCGACCGGCTGCTCGTGGCAGGGGTCGGCCTGCCGCTCCACCACCACGGCGACGGCCGCGTCGACGCCGGTCTGGCGTACCACGGCCCCGCCGAGCAGCGCGATCCGCCGCTGTTCGGACACGGGCAGGCCCGCCGTGGCCCCCGCCGGGACCGGGTCGACGAGGCTCAGCTGTCCGATGTCGTGCATGAGGGCCGCGTACTCCAGCACCGTCAGCTCGGGCCCGGACAGCCCCAGGTCCCGCCCGACGGCCGCGCTGAGCTCGGCGACGCGGCGGGCGTGCCCGGCCGGGGTGTACCCGGCGATCTCGGTGGCCCGGGCCAGGGAGGCGATGGTCTGCCGGTAGGTGGCCCGGACGGCGGCGTAACGCCGGTAGGACAGCTGGGTGAGCAGCAACGGCACGCTGAAGACGGGCAGCGCCCACAGTCCCGCGACGGCCACCGCCAGCGCCATCACCGCCCCCGTCGCGCACACCGCGGAGGTGATGCCGACCATGGCTCGCAGCTCCTCGCGCAGCAGCGGGCCGAAGGGCCAGCCGGTCCGCGCGTGCGCCGGTGCCGCGGCGAGCACCGCGTCGCACAGCGCGGTCAGGGCGAGCAGCGCGATCAGCAGCAGCGCGTAGGCGGGGCCGCCCCAGTCACGGAAGGTGCCCTGACCGGCCGGCAGCTGGAAGCACACGGCGGCGAAGGCGACGGTGAGCAGGCGCCGCGCCAGGTGGTCGAGCACGGGCCCGTCGCCGCGCGCGACGTGCGGGACGCTGCCGAGCAGCGAGGCGACGAGGACCACGGTGACGGTCTGGGCGGCCCCGTGGTGCACGGGTTGTCCGGCGTTCTCCCCGAGCAGGGCGTACGCCAGCGCTCCGGCGGTCCCGAGCGGCGCCGTCTCCCGGCCCTCGTCCCCGGCCCGGCGGGTGAGCTCGCCGAGCGCGACGAGGATCCCGAAGGCGAGCGCGACGGGGCGCTCCACGGTGCCCGACCACAGCACGGAGGCGAGGCACACGAGCGCGACGAGGGCGGCGCCGGCGTGCATCAGGAGCACCGCCGGGGTCCGCGCCCCCGCCCCGGGCCGCTCCCGCAACGACCAGGGACCGGCTCGGCCACGGCCGGTCGGGGCGGGATGGAGGCCCCCCGTCGCCCCGGCCGCCCCCGGCGGCGTCACCGCGCGCCCCTTCCGGCCCGCGGGACCGGCGTCCGGTCGCCGGCGGAGCCGACCGCCGGCTGCCGTGCGTCCCGGCCGGCCCGTCCCGGCGCCCCGGCCCCGCGGACACGCGTGTCGTGCGCCGGCCGCCTCACGAAGCCCCCCTCGCCACACTGTCGTGCGCGTCCTCGCTGCGGCCGTCGACCGCCCCGGACGGGCGGACGGGGGGGACGTCGGAGGTCACGGCCGGGTGCCAGCCGTGGTGTTCCAGGGCCCGCACCAGCGCCAGGACCATCCGGGGGTCGAAATGGGTTCCCGCGCACCGCTGGAGCTCCTCCACGGCCGCCGCGACGGGCCGCGCCCTGCTGTAGGAGCGTGTGGACGTCATGGCGTCGAAGGCGTCGGCGACGGCGACCACCCGGGCCGACTCGGGGATCTGGCCGCCCGCCAGCCCGTAGGGGTATCCGCTGCCGTCCAGGCGTTCGTGATGGTGCAGTACGGCGGCCCGGGCCTCGCCGAGAAAGCGGATGCCGCGCACCATCTCGTGCCCGTACTCGGGGTGCAGCTCGATCACGCGCCGTTCCTCGGGTGTGAGCGGCCCGTCCTTGCGCAGCAGCCGTGTGGGCACGCCGAGCTTGCCCACGTCGTGCAGGATCCCGGCGAAGCGGAGCGTCTCGACGCGTTCGTCGTCCAGCCCCAGCTCGCGGGCGATCATCATCGAGGCGTGGCCGACCCGCTCACTGTGCCCGCGGGTGTAGCCGTCCTTGATGTCGACGGCCTGGACGAGGGCGCGGATGGTCGCCTGGTGCGCGGCCCGCTCCCGGTGGTACTGGGCGAAGGCCCACCACGCCACGCACATCGGCAGGAGCACGAGCAGCGCTGCGACCGGACCGTAGGGGCTGCGCCACAGGACGGCCATCATCAGACCGGCGAGCCCGTGCACGGCGATCGGGGCGAGCGAACGGAAGAACAGCCCCCGCCACGCCCGCCGTGACGGCACCCTGTCGGCCAGCGCCAGGATTCCGCCGTCCAGCAGGGTCAGCACCAGGCAGAAGCCCAGCACCGCGGCCCCGGCCGGCACGAGCGCGTAGGGGAAGTCGGAGGCCGCGACCGCGTCCCGTCCGCCGAACTCCGCGTGCACCCGGGCCGCGGCCCATACGGCGAGGGTCAGCTGCGCGGCCCGCCAGATCCGGCGCAGGGCGGTCGGGCGTTGGGTCACCGGGGACAGCAGGGCCCCCGGCAGCGCCACGAGTGCGGCGGCGGGCGGCGGAAGCAGAAAGGCCCCGGCGAGCAGTACGGGGTAGCAGGTCCCGACGAACCGGGTCCGGGCGACCTGCTCGCAGCCCGCGTACAGCCCGGCGAGCAGCAGCACGGCCCACCAGGGCGTGGCCACCTGGGGCAGCGGGCGCAGACAGAGCAGGGCGGCGAGGACGACACCGGCGACATACGCACGCGCCCGTGCCGGTACCGCGTCCATGAGCGCCTCCCCCGGCCGTGCCTGTCAGGCTCGCGAGCCTAGATTCGGCGAGAGGGGGAGGCGGGCGGATGCCCCGCGGATTAGCACGTACGAGTGACGCGTCACACGGGGCCCGCCGGGCTCAGGACTCCTGCGGTGTGGACGGCGCGGCCGTCACGTCGTGCTCGGGCACCGACTGGCCCGAGCGGATCAGGTCGATCCGGCCCATGACCTTGGAGCGCAGGTCACCCGGCACGTCGTCGTGTCCGCAGCACCGCTTGACCAGCTTCTTCACGGCCTGCTCCAGCCCGTACTTCTCCAGGCAGGGCGAGCACTCCTCGAAGTGGTGCTCGAACTTCACGCAGTCCGAGTCCGGCATCTCCCGGTCGAGGAACTCGTAGAGATGATCGAGGATTTCGCTGCAATCCGTCTCGTGCGGCTCTCCGCAGCTCATGACCCCGAGCCTTTCGCTTCGTTCGACTCTCCGGCGCCGGCCGGGACCAGACCACGGTCGCGGGCGTAGTCCTCCAGCATGCCGCGCAGCTGACGGCGGCCCCGGTGCAGCCGGGACATCACCGTACCGATGGGTGTCCCCATGATGTCCGCGATCTCCTTGTAGGCAAAGCCCTCGACATCGGCCAGATAGACGGCGATGCGGAACTCCTCGGGGATCGCCTGGAGCGCCTGCTTCACGTCCGAGTCGGGCAGGTGGTCGAGCGCCTGCGACTCGGCGGAGCGCAGCCCCGTCGACATGTGCGACTCGGCGCGCGCGAGCTGCCAGTCCTCGATCTCCTCGGCCGCGCTGCGCTGAGGTTCGCGCTGCTTCTTGCGGTAGGAGTTGATGAAGGTGTTGGTGAGGATGCGATACAGCCACGCCTTGAGGTTGGTGCCCTCACGGAACTGATGGAAGGACGCGTACGCCTTGGCGTAGGTCTCCTGCACCAGGTCCTCGGCATCGGCCGGGTTGCGGGTCATGCGCAGCGCGGCCGAGTACATCTGGTCGAGGAACTCGAGCGCGTCCCGCTCGAAGCGCGCGCTGCGCTCCGCGGTCGACTCCGCGCCCGTGCCCCGGCCCTCGGGCTGCTCCGCCTGGCCGTGTTCGGTCCCTGCGTCGGTCCCAGTGACCGGACCCACCTCCTCCAGTGACGTCGCGGAGACGAAACCGGCCCCGCTCGAATCGGAGGATAGACGACGATCCGGTCCGCCCGCCGCCCGAACAGGGGCGGTCTTCGCCGCGTGCAGCACCGTCCAGTCCAGGTCGGCGCGGCTGCTGCGACTTGGGCAGAAGGCTGATGCCATGCGGCGGACTTCCTCTCGTACGGCGTCGGTGCTGATGCTCAGCAACTCTGTATGTCGGCCACAACAGTGGTCGCCCGCCGGTCATTCCCGGGCCCTCAGCCGAGTGAGCGGGCCCACTCCGCGACGCCGTCGGTGATCATTCGCAGCGCCTCCTCCTGCGTGATCCCCGCCCGCTTGGGCACGGCGAAGCCGTGATCGCCGTACGGCACCGGGGTCAGTTCGTAGGTCCCCTCGGGGAACTCCTCCGGCTTCCCGAACGGATCATTGCCGCCCTGTACGACGAGGGTGGGCACCCCGGCTCCGAGCAGTTCCCCGGCGCGGGACTTCTCCGGCTTGCCCGGCGGGTGCAGCGGGAAGCTGAGGGCGAGGACGGCGTGGGCGCCCAGCTCGGTGGCGGTGCGGCAGGCGACGCGGGCGCCGGCGCTGCGGCCGCCCGAGATCACCGGCAGGCCGGGGCCGTTCAGCGCGGGCCAGACACCCCGCCAGCCGGTGTCCAGGGTCTTCGGGGCGGGCGCCAGCTTCTTGCCGGCCACCCGCCAGGGCTGTTCGACCAGGGCCACGGTCACGCCCCGCGCGGGCAGCGCCGCCGCCAGTGCCGCCAGGTCGCGCGCCTCGATGCCGCCGCCGGCGCCGTGGCTCGCGGCGAGGACGAGCCGGGGCTTCGCGGCCGGGTGCCAGGTGATGCGGGCGGCGCCGGCCTCCGTGTCGATGATCTCGGTCTTCACGTCAGAAGAGTGTGCCCTCTTCCGGCCCGTCCAGCTCCTTCAGCAGCTCCGGCCCGTTGTTGCGGACGTTGCTCACGGCCGTGGAGACGGGGAACGCGCGCATCATCCCGGCGGGCGGGGGCGACAGCAGGGAGGTGAGGTCGTCGGGGTCGGTGCGCGCCGGGTCGAGCCAGGCGTCCCATCGGTCCGGCGTCAGCATCAGCGGCATCCGGGGGTGGATGTCGGCCAGGGCGTGCGGGCCGTCGGCCGGGGCGACGGCGAGCGGCGTGGCCTCCGCCTCGGTCGTGATCACCGAGCACGTCACCCACCAGGCCCCCGGGTGGTCGTCCGGCAGCGTCTTGTCCCGCCAGAACTCGTACAGCCCCGCCATGGCGAACACGGAACCGTCGGCCGGGGTCACGAAGTAGGGCTGCTTGCGGGGCCGCTTCCTGCGCCCCTCGACCTCCAGGTCCCGCTCCTGCTTGCCGGTGACCCACTCGTAGTAGCCGTCGGCGGGCAGGATGCAGCGCCGGGTGGCGAAGGCGCGGCGGTAGGAAGGCTTCTCGTGGACGGTCTCCGCGCGGGCGTTGATCATCCGGGCGCCGCCCTCGGGGGTCTTGGCCCAGGAGGGGACGAGTCCCCACTTCAGTTTGCGCAGCTGGCGAACCGGCTTCGGGTCCTGGACGTCCTTCAGAGGACGGTCCAGGACGGCGTAGACCTCCTTGGTGGGGGCCACGTTGTAGTCGGGCTCCAGGGTCTCCTCGGGCTCCCACTTCTCGATCTCAAAGATTCCTGCGAGATCCTCGGGTCGACGACTCGCCGCATACCGTCCGCACATACGTGCCACACTGCCAGACCCCGCGCTCGTACGAGGAGCCTTCACCCCCTATGGACCACCTCGCATCGGTCTCGCCCACCTCCCTGTGGGCCGAGGTCACCGGCACCCAGCCCGACCCCGAGCTGTGGGTGGTGATCGCCACCCTGGTCGCCGCGCTCGCCGTCGTCGTGCCGCGCCCGCTGTGGCGGACGGCGCGCAACGCGATCACCATCGCCCACGAGGGCGGTCACGGGCTCGTGGCGCTGCTCACGGGGCGCACGCTGACCGGGATCACCCTCCACTCGGACACCAGCGGCCTGACCGTGAGCCGGGGCAAGCCGCACGGGCTCGGCATGATCCTCACCGCGGTGGCCGGCTACACGGCTCCCTCGCTGCTGGGTCTCGGCGGGGCCGCGCTGCTGGCCTCGGGGCGCGTCACGCTGCTGCTGTGGGTGGCGACGGCGCTGCTGGTCGCCCTGCTGGTCATGATCCGCAACGCGTACGGGGTGCTGACGGTCGTGCTGACCGGCGGGACGTTCCTGCTGGTGTCCTGGCTGGCCGGCCCGCAGGTGCAGGCGGCGTTCGCGTACGCGGCGGTGTGGTTCCTGCTGCTGGGCGGTGTGCGGCCGGTGTTCGAGCTCCAGGCCAAGCGGGCGCGGGGCGGGGCCGGCGACTCGGACGCGGACCAGCTGGCCCGGCTGTCCCACGCGCCGGCGGCGGTGTGGTTCTTCCTGTTCCACGCGGTCTCGCTGTGCTCGCTGATCGGCGGGGGCCGCTGGCTGCTGGAGCTGTGAGCGGGGCCCCCGGGGCCGGTGGCCGCGCGGGCGCCGAGAACTGCCGCATATATGCACGGCAATTCCCATGTCGCAGTTTCGGTCGGATTTCGCCGCCTTTGATCAAGATCTCCGATCGGCTTCAGCCATTAAAGTGGGGCCCATGACCGTGAATCCCGCGCACACCGCCCTCTGGCCCGCCCCGCACGCGAGCGGAGCCGTCGACGCGACCGTCCATGTGCCCGGGTCCAAATCGGTCACCAACCGCGCCCTGGTGCTGGCCGCCCTCGCCTCCGAGCCCGGGTGGCTGCGCCGCCCGCTGCGCTCCCGGGACACCCTGCTGATGGCCGGGGCACTGCGGGCGATGGGCGTCGAGATCGAGGAGGGTGTCGGTCCCGACGGCACCGGCGAGTTCTGGCGGGTCATCCCGGCCGGTCTGCACGGTCCCGCCACGGTCGACGTCGGCAACGCCGGCACGGTCATGCGCTTCCTCCCGCCGGTGGCCACGCTCGCCGACGGCCCCGTCCGCTTCGACGGCGATCCCCGTTCGTACGAGCGCCCGCTGCACGGGGTGATCGACGCGCTGCGCGCGCTCGGCGCCCGCGTCGACGACGACGGGCGCGGCGCGCTGCCGATGACCGTGCACGGCGGCGGCGCCCTGGAGGGCGGCCCGGTCGAGATCGACGCGTCGTCGTCCTCGCAGTTCGTCAGCGCCCTGCTGCTGTCCGGCCCGCGCTTCAACCAGGGCGTCGAGGTCCGCCACACCGGCTCGGCGCTGCCGTCCATGCCGCACATCCGCATGACCGTCGACATGCTGCGCTCGGTCGGCGCGCAGGTGGACACCCCGGAGTCCGGCGGCGAGCCGAACGTCTGGCGGGTCACGCCGGGCGCGCTGCTCGGCCGCGACCTGACGGTCGAGCCGGACCTGTCGAACGCCCAGCCGTTCCTGGCGGCGGCGCTGGTGACCGGCGGCAAGGTGGTGATCCCCGACTGGCCGGCCCGCACCACCCAGCCCGGTGACCGGCTGCGCGAGATCTTCACCGACATGGGCGGTTCCTGTGAACTGACCGACTACGGCCTCGTGTTCACCGGATCGGGTGCCGTGCACGGCGTCGACGTGGACCTCGGCGAGGTCGGCGAGCTCACTCCCGGTATCGCGGCCGTCGCGGCCCTCGCGGACTCCCCCTCGACCCTGCGCGGGGTGGCGCACCTGCGGCTGCACGAGACGGACCGGCTGGCCGCGCTGACCAAGGAGATCAACGGGCTCGGCGGCGACGTCACCGAGACCGCCGACGGGCTGCACATCCGCCCGCGCCGCCTGCACGGCGGGGTCTTCCACACCTACGAGGACCACCGCATGGCCACCGCCGGCGCGATCATCGGCCTCGCGGTCGAGGGCGTGGAGATCGAGAACGTGGCGACGACCGCCAAGACACTGCCCGACTTCCCCGACCTGTGGACCGGGATGCTCGGGGCGTAGGGACCGTTCGCCATGCGCCGCTACGGCAAGCACACCGACGAGGACGACATCCGCTCCCGCCCCAACCGCAAGGGCAACCGTCCGCGTACGCACATCCGGCCCAAGCACGAGGACGCCGCCGAGGGACTCGTCCTCACCGTGGACCGGGGCCGGCTGACGTGCCTCGTCGAGGACCGGATCATCACGGCGATGAAAGCACGCGAGCTGGGCCGCAAGGCGGCGGTCGTCGGCGACCGGGTGGCACTGGTCGGCGACCTGTCCGGCACGAAGGACACGCTCGCGCGGATCGTCCGCATCGCGGAGCGCACCTCGGTGCTGCGCCGCACGGCGGACGACGACGACCCCTACGAGCGGGTGGTCGTCGCCAACGCCGACCAGCTCGCCATCGTCACCGCCCTCGCCGACCCCGAGCCGCGCCCGCGCCTGATCGACCGCTGCCTGGTCGCGGCGTTCGACGGCGGCCTCACCCCGCTGCTCGTGATGACCAAGTCGGACCTCGCCCCGCCCGACGAACTGCTCGGTCTGTACGGCGCGTTGGACATCCCGTACGTCGTCACGAGCCGCGAGGAGCTGGAGAACGGCGCCGCGGCCGACCTCGTTCGGGAACATCTGGACGGCAAGATCACGGCCTTCGTCGGCCACTCCGGCGTCGGCAAGACGACCCTCGTCAACACACTCGTGCCCGAGGACCGCCGCCGGGTCACGGGCCACGTCAACGCGGTGACGGGACGCGGCCGGCACACGACGACCTCGGCACTCGCCCTGCCGCTGTCCTCGAAGACGGGCGGCTGGGTCGTCGACACCCCCGGCGTACGGTCGTTCGGGCTCGCCCACGTGGATCCGTCCCGCGTGATCAACGCCTTCCCCGACCTGGTGCCGGGCACCGAGGGCTGCCCGCGGGCGTGCAGCCACGACGAGCCCGACTGCGCGCTGGACGCGTGGGTCGCCGAGGGTCACGCCGACCCGGCGCGGCTGTACTCGCTGCGCCGGCTGCTGGCGACGCGGGAACGGACGGAAGGCGACTGACCTCCGCGTTGTTTGCCGTGCCGTGCGACCGGCAAGTGCATAATCGCACCAAGCCGGATCCAAGCCCGAGCAAAAGCCGACGAATCGACGAAGCGGTCACGGTACGGGACCACGGGAGGACGACACATGGCGTGGCTGCTGGTCATAGTGGCCGGGGTGCTCGAGACCGGCTTCGCCGTGTGTCTGAAGCTCTCGCACGGCTTCACCCGGCTCTGGCCCACGATCGCGTTCTGCGCCTTCGCACTGGGCAGTTTCGGCCTGCTGACCCTGTCACTGAAGAAGCTCGACGTCGGCCCGGCGTACGCCGTGTGGACCGGGATCGGGGCGGCGGGCACCGCGATCTACGGCATGGTGTTCCTGGGTGACCTGGTCTCCACGCTGAAGATCGTCTCGATCAGCTTCGTCATCATCGGCGTCATCGGGCTTCAGCTGTCGGGCTCGGCGCACTGACTCCTCCGGCCGTCACGGCGCCAACTGCCGTGGCAGGACGGTACGGACGAGTTCCGACACGCCGCCCTCGGCGGGGGGAGCCGCGACGCAGGACAGGGCGATCCGGACCGTGAGCTCGCAGGTGCGGGCGAGGTCGGCGGCCTCCGCGCGGGGAACGCCGGGCCCGGACAGGGCGGCGACGGCGCGGTCGCGGACGAGCGCCACGAAGTCGCCGGGCGAGGGCAGCGGGCCGTCGGCCCGGCGCTGGGCCGGCACGGCGGAGGAGGACGACGGTACGGCCCCCGGCGCGGGGGCGGGCAGCCACGCACCCCAGCAGCCGGTGAGCATGGCCCGCACCAGCGCGTTCTCCCCGGCCGCGGAGGTCGTCCACTCGGCCGCCGCGGTGAGCCGCTCGCGTGGGTCGCCGAGCGCGGAGAGCGCGCGTTCCACACCGGCGAGATACCCGTCCGCCTCCCTCCGCACGAGCGCCCGGCCGAGGCCCTCCTTGCTCCCGAACTCGTTGTACAGCGTCTGCCGCGACACCCCGGCCGCCGCCGCCACGTCCACCATCCGCACAGCGGCCCACGGCCGACGCGCCAGCGCCGTGTACGCGGCGTCGAGCAGGGACTCCCGGGCTGCGGGCATCATCGCCTCCCTCGGCCGAAGCGACTCAGCGCCCAGATTTGACGGGTATGCCATACCTGTCAAGGGGCCTTGCACTCTCCCACCGCACGGCCGCCGCAGCCACGCCGGCCGGCGCAGCCACGGGCACTCCCGCCGTCCAGCCTGGCCTCAGGCACTCCTGCCCTCCGGCGCAGCTGCGGGCAAGTCGTACCTCCGCCAGTGCCTGAACGGCCTGGGAGGTACCCCCAGGGCGGCACGGGTGGGCGGTGGGGGTCCCCCGCTCGAGAGAGCCGAGAGTGCGGGAGGCACCGCGCCACGCCGGGCGACACCACCCACCCCGGCCCCGCACCGACACGCCCGCACCCCCACCAACACCGGCCTCACCGGCCGGCCCCCACAACGCCCCGCACAAACCCTGGTGGCCCCGCCCCACCCCCGCCCGATACCGTGGCCGCATGCCGGACTACCTCGACGACCTCCGCCTCGCCCACGTCCTCGCGGACGCCGCCGACGCCGCGACGATGGACCGCTTCAAGGCCCTCGACCTGAAGGTCGAGACCAAGCCGGACATGACCCCGGTGAGCGAGGCCGACAAGGCCGCCGAGGAACTCATCCGCAACCACCTCGCCCGCGCCCGCCCCCGCGACTCCGTCCTCGGCGAGGAGTACGGCACCGAGGGCGCCGGCCCCCGCCGCTGGGTCATCGACCCGATCGACGGTACGAAGAACTACGTGCGCGGCGTCCCCGTCTGGGCCACCCTGATCGCCCTCATGGAGGCCGGCGAGGGCGGGTACCAGCCCGTCGTCGGCCTCGTCTCCGCCCCGGCCCTCGGCCGCCGCTGGTGGGCCGTGAAGGACCACGGCGCCTTCACCGGCCGCAGCCTGACCTCGGCGTCCCGGCTCCAGGTCTCCCAGGTCTCCGCGCTCTCCGACGCCTCCTTCGCGTACTCCTCGCTCAGCGGCTGGGAGGAGCAGCGCCGGCTGGACGGCTTCCTGGACCTGACCCGCGAGGTGTGGCGCACGCGCGCGTACGGGGACTTCTGGCCCTACATGATGGTCGCCGAGGGCTCGGTCGACCTGTGCGCCGAACCCGAGCTCTCCCTCTGGGACATGGCCGCGAACGCCATCATCGTCACGGAGGCCGGCGGCACCTTCACCGGCCTGGACGGCCGACCCGGCCCGCACAGCGGCAACGCCGCGGCGTCCAACGGCCGGCTCCACGACGAGCTGCTCGGTTATCTCAACCAGCGCTACTGAGTCCCCCCGCACGCCCGCCGACTCGCCCTCCGCGCCCCCTTGTTGACCCCCGCTTTACCTGCCACTCTGAGAGTCCCCCCACTTGTGAACTTGTGAATCCATGAACTAACTCATGGATCACCGGCAGGAGGTGGCTCCACCCATGCTCGTCCGCGAAGCCATGAGCTCGGTCGTCCTCACCATCGGCCCCACCCACACCCTGCGCCAGGCCGCCGCACTGATGTCCGCCCGCCGCGTCGGCGCGGCCGTGGTGCACGACCCCGACGCCGGCGGCATCGGCATCCTCACCGAACGCGACATCCTCAACTCCCTCGGCCGGGGCCAGGACCCGGACGCCGAACGCGCCCACGCCCACACCACCACCGACGTCGTGTTCGCCGCGCCGTCCTGGACCGTGGAGGAGGCGGCCGGGGCGATGGCGCACGGCGGCTTCCGCCACCTCATCGTCCTCGAGCACGACGAGCCCGTCGGCATCGTCTCGGTCCGCGACATCATCCGCTGCTGGGCACCGGTGCGGCGGCAGCGCGAGGCGCCGGCGGTGATCGCCTGACGCCGTCCGGCGGACGACGACCGGGCGGTACGACGAAGGGCCGGACCCCCGTTCCCGGGGGTCCGGCCCGCCGCTACGACAAGCGGTCCAGTGCTGGACGTCAGCCGCGCAGGGCCTGGACCGCGGCCTCCAGCCGCTTGCCGAAGTCACCGTCGGCCTGACGGAAGTTGTTGATCGCGCGCTCGATGATGTCCTCGCGCGAGACCTGGGAGATGCCGCCGGCCAGGTTGGCGACCAGGCGCTCCTTCTCCTCCTCCGTCATCAGGCGGTAGAGGTTGCCCGCCTGGACGAAGTCGTTGTCCTCGGCGTGCCTCGGGGTCTCGTGGTCACCGGTGACACCGGAGACCGCGACCGGCTGCCACAGGGCTCTGTCCGTCTGGAACGGGCCGCCGAAGCTGTTCGGCTCGTAGTTCTTCGCACCCTTGTGGCGGCCGTCGTACAGGTAGCCGTCACGGGAGTTGGTGCGCGCCTCGGTGGCGTGCGGGCGGTTCACCGGCAGGTGGTCGGCGTTGATGCCGACGCGGTAGCGGTGGGCGTCGCCGTAGGCGAAGAGGCGGCCCTGGAGCATCTTGTCCGGGGACGGGCCGATGCCGGGCACGAAGTGCGCCGGGGAGAAGATCGACTGCTCGACCTCGGCGAAGATGTTCTCCGGGTTGCGGTTGAGCTCCAGCTTGCCGAACCAGACGATCGGGTAGTCCGCGTGCGGCCACACCTTGGTCAGGTCGAACGGGTTGAAGCGGTAGGTCGCGGCCTCGGCGACGGGCATGATCTGCACGCCGACCGTCCAGGACGGGAAGTCACCGCGCTCGATGGCCTCACGCAGGTCGCGCTGGTGGGAGTCGGGGTCCTTGCCCGCGAGGGCCTCGGCCTCCTCGACGGTCAGGTTCTTGATGCCCTGGTCCGTCTTGAAGTGGTACTTCACCCAGAAGGCCTCGCCGGCCGCGTTGTTCCACTGGTACGTGTGCGAGCCGAAGCCGTCCATGTGCCGGTAGGAGGCCGGGATGCCGCGGTCACCGTGCAGCCAGGTCACCTGGTGGGTCGACTCCGGCGACAGGCTCCAGAAGTCCCAGACGTTGTCCGCCTCCTGCGAGCCCGTGTACGGGTCGCGCTTCTGGGTGTGGATGAAGTCGGGGAACTTGATGGCGTCCCTGATGAAGAACACCGGGGTGTTGTTGCCGACGAGGTCGTAGTTGCCCTCTTCGGTGTAGAACTTCAGCGCGAAACCACGCGGGTCACGGACGGCGTCCGCCGCACCCAGGTTGCCCGCCACGGTCGAGAAGCGGAGGAAGGTCTCCGTCTCCTTGCCGACCTCGGAGAGGAAGGCGGCGCGCGTGTACTTGGTGACATCGGCGGTGACCGTGAAGGTGCCGTAGGCACCGGCGCCACGGGCGTGCACGACACGCTCCGGGATGCGCTCACGGTTGAAGTGGGCCAGCTTCTCGAGGAGGAGCTGGTCCTGGACGAGCACGGGGCCGCCGACGCCCGCGGTCTCGCTGTTCTGGTTGTCGGCTACCGGAGCACCGGCCTCCGTAGTAAGCGGTCCCTGAGTCACGTACGCCTCCTGCGCCAATCCTGCAAAACCTGTCCCTTGGCTAATGCCGTTCCCGATCCTACAATGGACAATGTCTAAGTCAAGTAAGACTCCAAAGTCACACCCGTTCGGGACCTGGTCCCCCTTGCTGTTAGGCTGGTCTGTATGAGTGACCTACTGGAACGGCTGCGTGGTCGCGGATGGCGCATGACCGCGCAGCGACGCGTCGTGGCCGAGGTCCTCGACGGCGATCACGTCCATCTGACCGCCGACGAGGTGCACGCCAGGGCTGTCACGAAGCTGCCGGAGATCTCCCGGGCGACCGTCTACAACACCCTGGGCGAGCTGGTCTCGCTCGGTGAGGTGCTGGAGGTCGCGACGGACAAGCGCGCGAAGCGGTACGACCCGAACGCTCACCGGCCGCACCACCACCTGGTCTGCGCGCAGTGCGGCGCGATCCGCGACGTCCACCCGACCGGCAATCCGCTGGCCGACCTCCCCGACACGGAGCGCTTCGGCTTCACGGTCTCCGACGTCGAGGTGACGTACCGCGGCACCTGCCCGAACTGCGCCGCGGCGTAACCCGGTTCGCACGAGAGCCCCGGCACCGATGGGTGCCGGGGCTCTCGCGTTGCGCTGATGCGCCGAAGCTCCACGCGCCGAACACACCAACGCACCGAGGGCCGGAACCCTTTCGGATTCCGGCCCTCGGCCTTCAGTAGCGGGGACAGGATTTGAACCTGCGACCTCTGGGTTATGAGCCCAGCGAGCTACCGAGCTGCTCCACCCCGCGTCGATGAATGGAACACTACGTCACCCGCATGACAAGAAGCAAATCGCAGCTGTCGGGCGCACCAGCACCCCCGTCCACGCCGGGCCGCACGACCCACCCGCGCCCGGCACGGGCACCGGCGCCCTGGACGCACGCCCCAAGCTCGGCGCAGCGCTACGCCGACAGCTCCTGCCGCAACGCGTCCCGCAACCGAGCCGCCCGCTCCGCAACCTCCTGCGGCCCCAACGACACCGCCCGGTCGGCCCACCGCTGCCCCTCGTCCAGCTCCCCCCGCCGCGCGCACACCAGCGCGAGCCGCAACGCCGCCCGCCCGTGCCCGGCGTCGGCGGCTCGGCGCCACCACACGACGGCCTCGGGCTCGCTGCCCTCCCGCGCCAGCAGCAACCCCAGGTTGAACGCGCCGTTGCGGGAGCCGGCCTCGGCCGCCTCCCGGTACCACCGCGCCGCCTCCACCACGTCGCCCCGTGCCGCGGCCAGCATCCCGACGCGCACCTGGGCCCGGCGGTGGCCCTGCGAGGCCGCCCGCTCGTACCACTCCTCGCACTCGGTCTTCTCCTGCGCCGGCTCCCCCAGCTCGTGCGCGGGCGCCGGCGGCCGGCGCGCGTCGAGCAGCGTGGCCAGGCGGTACGCGGCCTCCGGACTGCCGCCGCCCGCCGCGCACCGCAGGAACCGCTCCGCCTCCGGCTCGTCGCCGTCCCGCAGCCGCGCCATGCCGACCTGCAGGGCCGCTTCCGTGTGCCCGGCGGCGGCGGCCCGCTCGTACCAGCGCAGTGCCGCGAGGTCCTCGCCCCGTCCCGCGTGCAGGATGCCGAGGTTGAAGGCGGCGTCCACGCTGCCCGCCTCGGCGGCCTTGGAGAACCACGGCTCGGCGCCGACCGCGTCCCCGCCCCGGAGCAGCAGGATCGCCAGCGCGTTCGCGGCCTCCCGGTGTCCGGCGTACGCGGCGCGCCGGTACCACTGCTCGGCCTGTGCCGTGCGGCCCTGCTCGGCACAGAGCAGCCCGAGGTTGTAGGCACCGTTGTCGTCCCCGGCGTCCAGCGCGGCCCGGTACCAGCGCTCGGCGGTCTGCGGCTCGCCGCGCTCGGCGTGCAGCGCGCCCAGCGCGTTGGCCGCGTTGCCGTCGCCGTCCTGCGCGGCCCGCAGCCACCACACGGCGGCGCTCTCGGTGTCCCCGGCGTCGCGCAGCAGGAAGCCCAGCGCACAGGCCGCGCGCGGCTCGCCGTCCTTGGCGGACGTCAGGTACCAGCGCCCGGCCTCCCTGAGCTCGCCCCGCCGCTCCAGGATCGCCCCGAGGTGCAGTGCGGCCCGCCGGTGGCCACGCGCGGCGGCCTGCCGGTACCACTGCTCGGCCTCCTCGCTCCCTTCTTCGGCCCGGTCGGCCCGGTCGGTCACGGAGCGCAGGACACCGGCATCGCCGTCGCCGTCGAGGTCCCGACCGGCGCGCCGGTCCAGCGTCCGGGCCAGCCGGTACGCGGCCTCCCGGTGCCCCCGCTCGGCCGCGGCCCGCATCCACCGCTCGGCGCCGGCGGTGTCGGCGCGGTGCTCCAGCAGGTCGGCGAGCGCGTAGGCGCCCAGCACGTGTCCCTGTTCGGCGGACTGGCGGAGCCAGTACTCGGCGGCGGGCTCGTCCCCGCGCTCGCGGAAGTGCCGCCCCAGCGCGTGAGCGGCCGCACAGGACCCGGCGACGGCGGCGATCCGCCACCATCCGGCGGCCTCGTCGGCATAGCCGCGCTGGTGCAGCAGGACACCCAGGTTGTTGGCGGCGGCGCGGTCACCGGCCGCGGTGGCGGCACGCAGGTGGGACTCGGCTCCGTCGAGATCACCACGGCGCAGCAGCATGGCCCCGAGCACGCTCATCGCCTCGACGTCACCGGCCTCGGCGGCGATCCGCCGGCGTACCTCCTCGGCGGCCTCGTCGGCGGCTTCCTGAGCCTCGTCCCCGGTCTCCTCCCGGCCGGACGGCTGCACAAAACGCCCCGTCTCGAACAGATTTGCCATCTCCCCCATAACGTCCATCGTCGCACCACCCGCAACCCGGGTACACCTGGTATACCGCAGTCATTGAGGTCACTTCAGCGTTTTGTCGACATGCCCACAGGGAGACAAGTCAAACACGGATCGCCCCAACTCCCCCCACCGGCGCGGCCGTCGCCGTCATCGGCACATGCGTTCGCACATCACAAAGGCCCGGATCCCTTTGGGAATCCGGGCCTTCGTCGCCGTTCGCACGTAGCTCACGACTTCAGTAGCGGGGACAGGATTTGAACCTGCGACCTCTGGGTTATGAGCCCAGCGAGCTACCGAGCTGCTCCACCCCGCGCCGTTGTGTTCACAACCGTATCACGGCGCGGGATGGGCGTTTGACCAGCTCAGCCGCTGCCCGACCCGCCGGCGCCGCCGGTCGGGGTCGGACTGGGACTCGCCTTGCCGTCCTGGGTCTTGTCGTCCGTGTTCTTGTCGCCGTTCTTGTCGCCGTTGTTGTCGCCACCGCTCCGGCCGGCCTGGGCCTGCGCGTCCTCGGCCTTCTGGAGGGCGTCCTCCAGGTCCTTCTGCGCCTTGCCGTACGCCGCCCAGTCGTTCTGCTTGAGAGCTTCCTGACCGGCCTCGAAGGCCTTCTGGGCGTCGTCCAGCGCGTCCTGGACCGTGGGGTTGGTGGACGTCGGCGGCGGTGTCGTGGTGTCGTCCCCCTGGTCCGGTGGCTCGGTGGCCGAACCCTTCGCCCCGAAGACCTTGTTCAGGGCTTCGTCGAGCGTGTCCTCGAAGGCGGTGTTGCCGCCGTAGGACACCAGCACTTTCCGCAGCAGCGGGTACTTGAGGTCGCCGCCGCGCACGTAGACCGGTTCCACGTAGAGCAGCCCTCCGTCGAGGGGCACCGTCAGCAGGTTGCCGTACTCGACCTCCGAGTCGCCGCCTCTCAGCAGCCTGATGGACTCGGCGATGTCCTGTTCGGAGTTGAACTGGCTCTGGACCTGTTTGGGTCCGTTCACGGTCGTGCTCGTCTGCAGCTTCAGGACTCTGATCTTGCCGTAGTCCTTGGTGCCCGCTTCCGCGTCGACCGCCATGAACGCGCTGAGGTTGTCGCGTCCGATCGGCGTGAACGTCGTCGTCAGCGAGAACGCCTGCTGCTTCTGGTCGGGCATCTTCATGCTCAGGTAGTACGGCGGCACCGCGTCGCCCGACTTGTTGGTCGGGTCGTCCGGCACCTGCCACACCTCGCTGCCGCTGAGGAACGTCGTGGCGTCCTTCACGTGGTAGCGGGTGAGCAGCTCTCGCTGGACCTTGAACAGGTCCTGCGGGTAGCGCAGATGGGCCATCAGCGCGTCGGAGATCTCGCTCTTGGCCTTGACCGTGTCCGGGAACGCCTTCATCCAGGTCTTCAGGACCGGGTCCTGGGTGTCCCACTGGTACAGCTTGACGTCGCCCGTGTACGCGTCGACGGTCGCCTTCACCGAGTTGCGGATGTAGTTGACCTGGTTCTGCTGGGCCACCACGGCGCGCGAGTCGTTGCGGGCGGTCAGCGAGTCGGCGGTCGTGTCACCGAGCGTCGTACGGGAGGCGTACGGGTAGCCGTTCGTCGTCGTGTAGGCGTCCACGATCCACTGGATCCGGCCGTCCACCACCGCCGGGTAGGCGTCGCCGTCGATGGTCAGCCACGGGGCGACCGCCTCGACGCGCTCCTTCGGCGTGCGGTTGTAGAGGATCTTCGACCCGTCGCCGATGGCGCCGGAGTAGAGGATCTGCGGCTCGCTGAACGCCACCGCGTACGCGGCCCGGTTGATCGGGTTGGACAGGTCCACCCCGCCGTCGCCCTTGTAGCTGGTGGTCTTCTCACCGTTGTCGTCGGAGTAGTCGATCTCCTTCTGGGGACCGCCGACGATGGAGTACGTGGTGGTCTTCTCGCCGTAGTAGACCCGCTGTTCGTACGTCCCGAGGTCGCCCTTGGACGGCAGGTCGGACTCGGTGAAGACCGGGCGGCCCTCGGAGTCGACCTGGGTGCCCTTGGCGGCGACCACGCCGAAGCCGTGGGTGTAGCGGAAGTGGTTGTTGATCCAGTTCTTCTTCGGGATCCCGGCCAGGTTCAGCTCGCGCAGACCGATGACCGTGTCCTGGTCCTTGCCGTCCTTGGAGTAGCGGTCGACGTCCAGGTTGTTCGGGAACGCGTAGTAGTTACGCATCTGCTGGAGCTGCTGGAACGTCGGCGAGATGATGTTCGGGTCCATGATGCGGATCGACGCCGTCGCATCGACGTCGTCCCGGAGCCCGGTCTTGTCGTCGGTCTTGCTCTCGCCGGCGTACTCGGTGACCTGGGTGCCCTCGATGTCGTAGGCCTTGCGCGTCGCCTCGAGGTTCTTCTCGACGTACGGCGCCTCCTTGGCCTGCTCGTTGGGCTGCACCTCGAACTTCTGGACCAGCGCCGGGTACAGACCGCCGATGAGGATCGCCGAGAGCACCATCAGGCCGAAGCCGATCACGGGCAGCTGCCAGGTGCGCCGCCACAGGGTGGCGAAGAACAGCAGCGCGCAGATGACGGCGATGCAGAACAGGATCGTCTTGGCCGGCAGGTAGGCGTTGGCGTCGACGTACCTCAGCCCCGTCCAGTTGTCGGTCGCCTTGAAGTCGCTGGACTTCACCGCCAGTCCGTACCGGTCGAGCCAGTACGCGACCGCCTTGAGGGCGACGAAGACGCCGATGAGCACCGACAGGTGGCCGGTGGCCGCGGCCGTGGCGCGCGCTCCCGGGCTGGTGACGCGCAGGCCGCCGTACAGATAGTGGGTGAGCGCGGCGGCGATCACCGAGATGATCACGGTCGCGAAGCCGAAGCCGAGCAGGAACCGGTACCAGGGCAGGTCGAAGGCGTAGAAGGAGACGTCCAGCTTGAACTGGGGGTCCTTCTGCCCGAAGGGCACGCCGTTGACCCACATCAGCCACGTCCGCCACTGGCCGGAGGCCGACGCGCCGGCGATCAGGCCGACCAGGGCGGTGATGCCGAGCAGCAGCCACTTCTTGTACGGGGCGATGCCCATCCGGTAGCGGTCGAGGTTCTGCTGCTCCATCGACATGGCGCTCAACGGCGGGCGGAGCCGGTGGGCCAGCCAGATGTTGAGGCCGACGGCGAGCGCCATGAGCAGGCCGAAGACGAAGAAGAGACCGATCTTCGTCCACAGCGTCGTCGTGAACACCGACGAGTAATGGACCGACCGGTACCACAGCCAGTCCGTCCAGAAGCCCGCGAACATGGTGAACGCCATGCCGAGCACGGCGAGGACACCGAGCGTCATCAGCAGAGTGCGGACACGCCGGGACGGGCGGCCCACTCTGATCCGTGGCCCCGTCGGGCCTCCGCCTCGGTCCGGCATCTGGAAAGCCAAGGTGCGCACCTCGAAGTCGCTGTTGATCCGTCAGGCCCTCGGGTTCGTGGGCCCCCCGTGCGCCCCCGTCGTCGTGGGCCCACACCTATGCAACTTACTCATCGTTTACTCGGTTCCCGATTCGGCCCAGGAACGAGGCAGGATTGTGACCATGTCCAACACCCCCATGGCAGCGAGCCCCCTCACCCGGGCCGTACTCGAGATCGACGAGTACGTCTCCGGCCTCGGCTGGGACCAGCCCGCACGCCTCTTCGCCCTTGTCGACACCGCACGGCTGCGGGCCGACCAGCCCACGCTCGCGGACCGGCTCGGTCTCCAGGAGGAGACGGAGAGCTCCGGCTTCACCCCGATCGAGCAGGACGAGATCCCCACGGACCAGCCGCTGGACGAGTTCCTCGGAACCATCGCCTGGCCCGACGCCGTGGTCGGCTGCGCGCTGGCCGTGGAACGCCTGATGCTCCCGCCGTCCGCCGAGGCCCAGGTGCCGGCGGACCTGGACGGGGAGAAGCTGACGCGGTGGGTGGCCGAGCACCCCGACCGTCAGGAGGTCCGCATGACGGTCGCGGTGCTGCGTGACGGCGCCCGTGAGTCCGCCCTGCGGCTGCGGGAGAAGGACTCCGCCACCGAGGTCCTCACGGGTTCCGATCTGGTGCCCGGTCTCGCCCAGGCGCTGACGGCGACCTTCGAGGAGTAGTCCCGGACGGTCCCGGGCGGCCCCTCGGGCTGCCCGGGGCGCCCTCTAGCCGGCCGTGCACTTCGGCAGGTCGTCGGTCTTCCCGGTGCGGATGTCGTCGAGGGCGCCGAGGGCGTCGTCGATGGTGTCCACCTTCACGAGGGTGAGCCCGTCCGGGGTGTCGGCGGCGGCGGACGCGCAGTTGTCGGCGGGCGTCAGGAAGTACCGGGCGCCCTTCTCCCGCGCGCCGATGGTCTTCATCCCGATGCCGCCGATCGGACCGACCTTGCCGGCGTCGTCGATCGTCCCGGTGCCGGCGACGAACGTGCCGCCGGTGAGGCTGCCCGGCGTGAGCTTGTCGTAGATGCCGAGCGCGAACATCAGACCGGCGCTGGGTCCGCCGACGTCGGCGAGCTTGATGTCGATGGAGAAGGGGAACGTGTGGTCCGTCCCGGCGCTGATGCCGACGATGGCACGCTTCTCGCCGGCGTCGTCGGAGGTCGCGGTGGTGATCGTGACGTCCTGGGTCTTCGTGGGCGTCCGGCCTTCCTTCTCCGCGGCGGCCTGCTCCTTGGCGGGCACGATGGTGAAGACGACGTCCTGGCCGGGCTTGTGCTCGGTCACCAGGTCGGCGACGTCACCGGGCTCCTTGACCGTCGTGCCGTCCACGGCCCGGATCACGTCACCGGCGTGCAGCCGGCCCTGGGCCGGGGATCCCTTGACGACCGTGGAGACGATCACCCAGGACTTCACCGGGATGTCCAGTGCCTTCAGGGCGGCGACCTTCGCGCTCTCCTGGGACTGGCTGAACTCCTCGGCGTTCTCCTGGGTGGCCTCCTCCTCGGTCTTGCCGTCCGGGTAGAGCGTGTCGTGCGGCACCACCCGGTTGTCGTGCGAGAACCATCCGTAGACGGCCTCCACGAGGTTCATCCGGTAGTCGGCACTGGTGACCCGGACGGTGGTCATGTTCAGATGACCGCTCGTCTCGTAC
Organism: Streptomyces flaveolus; assembly: GCF_014648815.1. Classification (GTDB taxonomy): domain Bacteria; phylum Actinomycetota; class Actinomycetes; order Streptomycetales; family Streptomycetaceae; genus Streptomyces; species Streptomyces flaveolus. The sequence continues at coordinate 214,874 of NZ_BMRV01000002.1, forward strand.
GTCTTGTGCCCGGAGATCTGCAGCACCGGCTCGCCGTCGTGGTCCCCGAGCGTGTTCACCGTCGGCCCCGGTGACATCTCCGAGTAGGGCACGGGGATGAACACACCCGCGCACAGGAGCGCGATCAGCATCAGGGTGGAGGCGAGCATCGTCGCGGTGCGGCGTGGCATGGGACGACATTACGGGACGCGGCTGTCGGAGCATCGTCAGGGCGACACCCGTCAGGCTCCGGTACGGGACCTCTCCATCGCCTCGCGGAACCGGGCGTACCCGTCGAGCTCGGGGCCGTCGCTCCGCATCTTGCGGGTGCGGTTGGCCCAGCTTCCCCACAGACCCGCGGCCACCGCGGCGACCAGCGGAATCAGCAACCAGGCGAGCGCCGCCATGCCGACCTCCCAACCCCATGAGCTCCGCGACTGACTGATCAGCAGATTAACCATCCGCCGTGACAACGCTCACGCCGGGGGGCCGGTTACGCAACCGGAGTCAGGGGGATCGGCGAGGTTCGTCCCTCAGCAGGCGCCGACCCACTCCTCGGTTCCGTCGGAGAAGGTCTGGTGCTTCCAGATGGGCACCTCGTGCTTGAGGTCGTCGATGAGCTTCCGGCAGGCGTCGAAGGCCTCGCCCCGGTGCGGGCAGGAGACGGCGACGACCACGGCGAGGTCCCCGACCTCCAGGTCCCCCACGCGGTGTACGGCGGCGAGCGCCCGTACGGGGTACTCGGCGACGACCTTCTCGGCGATCCGCCGCATCTCGGCCTCGGCACTGGGGTGACACGAGTAGCCGAGCCGGTCGACGTCGGTGCCCCCGTCGTGGTTCCGCACGGTCCCGACGAACAGCGCGGTCCCGCCGGAGGCGTCGTCCCCGACGGCCCGGAAGACCTCGTCCACGGAGAGGGGCGTCTCCCGGATGCCGATCAGCTTGACGGGGTCCGGGGCGGCCTGCTCACCGGGGTGGTCGTTCGTGGATGCCATGGGCCCATCGTGCCCCACGGTGCGCGCGGCACGGAATAGCGTCATCGCCCGGCACTCGCGCGTACCGCCTTGGAGCCTCCTACAGGACGGCGCCCGCCTCAGATCCGCCGCCGGGCCTTCCGCGCCCGCCGGACCACCGCCGCCGCGCCCAGCAGGGCGACCGTCGCACCCGCGGCCCCGGCCGCCGTCGCGTCCTTGCGCCCGAGACGCCGCCCGGCGACCGTGTGCCGGCCCGCGACCTCCTCCAGCAGCTCCGCGAGTACCTCCTCGTTGGTGTACTTCGGCCGCCACCCGGCGTCGTGCAGCCGGCTGCCGCTCACCACCCAGGGGTACATCGTGTACGCCAGGTCCCCGGCCGGGGAGGGCGTCAGTCCGATCCGGTGCAGGCGGGCCGCGGCGCCCAGCGCGACGGCCGACGGCAGCTCCATCCGCCGGATCCCGCTGAGCTCCTCGACCTCCTCCTGCTCCAGCCAGCCGTCGCACCCGACGGCCAGCTCCCCCTCGGCCTTCTCCAGGACGGCGTACTCGAGAGCACTGCACAGATCGTCGACGTGGCAGAACTGCCAGGCGGGCCGCGACCCGGCCACCACGAGCAGCCGGGGCGACTCGAAATACCTGGTCAGCGCGGTGTCCATGCCCCCGACCAGGACCGCTGGGCGGACGACGGTCACGTTCAGGCCCGGGTGGGCGCGCGGCGCCCGGCGCGCGAGGCGCTCGATCTCCAGCAGGTCCCCGACCCCGGTGGCCTCGGCCGTGGCGCGCAGCTCGGCGTCCTCGGACAGCGGCAGCTCGTTGTCCGGCAGCGCGCCGTAGACCATCGCGGAGGTGCACAGCACGACGCGGTGCACTCCGGCCGCCGCGGCGGCGGTCAGCACGGTCTGCGTCCCCCGGACGTTGTAAGCCGTCCGGGCGGCCGCGTCGGTCTCCAGATCGAGGTCCAGTGCCAGGTGCACCACGACGTCCGCGCCCCGCAGTTTCTCGGCGATGGCCGGGTCCCGCACGTCCAGGATCTGCCAGCGCGCGTCCGCGCACTCGCCGCGCCGCTCGTCGATGGCGACGACCTGTCTGACCTCGTCGGACGCGGCCAGTCGGGCCGTGAGCAGGGCGCCGATGCCGGAGGCGGCACCGGTGACCGCGACGACGGGTCCGCGCGCGCCGGGGGCGGCGGAACTGGTTGACTGGTTTCGCGCTGCGCGAACCTGCGGATCTGGGGAACTCACCGGGCGTCTCCAGCGGTTGTCTTCAGTACGGGCGCGAGTGACGCGTACGTACCAGGTGGCATCCATCCTGCCGCAGGCCGTCAGTCGGCGAAGCACCGAGGCCCGAACCGCCGCGGGTGTCTACGCTGGGTGGTGATGTCGGGCAGCCGTGCCGCCGGAAAGAACCGGCGGCCCTACCAGCCGAGGAACCCCGTGAGTGACACCCCATTCGGATTCGGCCTTCCGCCGGAGGAGCCGGACGACGGCGACGAAGGCAAGAAGAAGGACCAGCAGAGCGGCGGTGGTCAGGGACCGGCCAACCCGTTCGGTTTCGGGATGTCCGGAGCCGGTGGCCTTGGAGGCCCCGGTGCCGACAACCCGTTCGCTGCCATGTTCGGTTCCATGAACCCCACCGACCTGGGCGCCGCCTTCCAGCAGCTGGGCCAGATGCTCTCCTACGAGGGCGGCCCGGTGAACTGGGACATGGCCAAGCAGATCGCCCGCCAGACGGTCGCCCAGGGCACCCCGGACGGTACGAAGGACGCGAGCGTCGGCCCCACCGAGCGCAGCGCCGTCCAGGAGGCCGTCCGCCTGGCCGACCTGTGGCTGGACGACGCGACCGCCCTGCCCTCCGGCGCGGGCTCCGCGGTGGCCTGGAGCCGCGCGGAGTGGGTCGAGGCGACCCTCCCCGCCTGGCGTGAGCTCGTCGACCCCGTCGCCGAGCGGGTCGGCACCGCCATGGGCGACGTGCTGCCGGAGGAGATGCAGGCCATGGCCGGCCCGCTGATCGGCATGATGCGCTCCATGGGCGGCGCCATGTTCGGCACCCAGATCGGTCAGGCCGTCGGCGTGCTCGCCGGCGAGGTCGTCGGCTCGACCGACGTGGGCCTGCCGCTCGGCCCGGCCGGCAAGGCCGCGCTGCTGCCGGTGAACATCGAGGCGTTCGGCAAGGACCTGGGCGTCCCCCAGGAGGAGGTGCGGCTGTATCTCGCCCTGCGCGAGGCCGCACACCAGCGCCTGTTCGCGCACGTGCCGTGGCTGCGCTCGCACCTGTTCGGCGCGGTCGACGGCTACGCCCGCGGGATCAAGGTCGACACGGCCAAGCTCGAGGACGTGGTCGGCCAGTTCGACCCGCAGAATCCCGAGCAGCTGCAGGAGGCACTCCAGCAGGGCATGTTCCAGCCGGAGGACACCCCGGAGCAGAAGGCCGCCCTGGCCCGTCTGGAGACGGCGCTGGCGCTGGTCGAGGGCTGGGTGGACGCGGTGGTGCACGCCGCCGCCAAGCCGCGCCTGTCCTCCGCGGACGCGCTGCGCGAGACGCTGCGCCGCCGTCGCGCCTCGGGCGGTCCGGCGGAGCAGACGTTCGCCACGCTGATCGGCCTGGAGCTGCGCCCGCGCCGCCTGCGGGACGCCTCGCGTCTGTGGGCGTCCGTGACGGACGCGCGCGGAGTGGACGGCCGGGACGCCCTGTGGGCCCACCCGGACATGCTGCCGAACGCCACCGACCTGGACGACCCGGACGGCTTCGTGCACCGCGAGCAGCTGGACTTCTCCGAGCTGGACAAGATGCTCGGCGAGGCCGCGGGCAAGACGGACCTGAAGAAGAAGGACGAGAAGGGCCAGGACGAGGCCGACGGCAAGGGCGACGGCGCCGAGTGACCCTCCACGACGACGCGGTCCTGGTCCTCAAGGGCCACGAGGGCCAGGACGAGCTGCGTCAGGTCTACCTGGACCATCTGGCGGCGCATCCGGACGGCATGTGGAAGGCCTGCGCGGACGGGCACATCACGGCGAGCGCCCTGGTGGTCGACCCGTCGCGCGAGCGCGTGCTGCTCACCCTGCACCGGAAGATGCGCATGTGGCTGCAGATGGGCGGACACTGCGAGCCGGTCGACGAGACGCTGGCGCGCGCCGCCCTGCGCGAGGCCACGGAGGAGTCGGGCATCTCCGGACTGACCCTGCTGCCCGGCGGTCCCGTGCGGCTGGACCGCCACCACACGCCCTGCGCCTGGCACCTGGACGTCCAGTACGCGGCGGTGGCTCCCGAGGGGGCCGTGGAGGCGATCAGCGACGAGTCCCTCGACCTGCGCTGGTTCCCCTACGCCGAGGTCGCGGACGTCGCCGACGAGTCGGTCGTCCGCCTGGTGGAGGCCACCCGCGCCCGACTGTGACCGGTGAGGGGTGACCGCACCCGCGGTCACCCCTCACCGGACTGTGGCTGTGTCCCGCGGTCAGCTCCAGACGTTGCCCTGGTTCTGACCACGGGCGCCCTGCTGTCCCATGCCGTACTGCGCGGCCAGGCCCGACCCGATCTGGGCGTTCTGCGGCGGCAGCAGCTCGCTGGGCTGCACGAGCGCGAAGCCGCTGCCCATGAAGCTGAGCTCCCACCCCTCGCCGGTGTTCCCGCGGCGCCGCCACACCCCGGAGGAGTGCGTCTGGGCCTGCATCTGCACGCGCAGACCGGTGGACCAGGCGACGATCGCGTCAGCGTCGCAGTTGACGTACTTGTCGGGCGTCACCTGCATCAGCAGCGGGGAGCCCGAGGTCATCAGCGCGACCCTGCCCCGGCCGGTGATGTTGAGCTGGTACTTCCCCGAGCCGGAGATGCCGTACAGGCTGTCGACGGCGATGACCTCGTGGTGCAGGGAGGAGTCCATGGCCAGGACGTAGCTGCTGTCCACGGTGAGACCGTCCTGCTCGACCTCCATCACGTGGATGCACTGGGCGAGGTTGGCGAAGTAGACGGTGCCCTGCCCGTGGCAGCGCATCAGGTCCAGGCCCTCACCGGTGTGCGCACGCGCGCGTGACTGGTTGTTGCTCTGGTACTCGGCGTCGAACTCGACGAGGCCCTGATAGGCGACCATCGTGCCCTTGCGGGCGAGCACGTCGTCGTGGCCCTCCAGGGCAACGCGGAGCATGTGCTTGTTCTGCAGGCTCCAGCGTTCCTGGGTCTGCTGGTCGTTGTACGCGAAAAGCGGGCTCTGCATGATGTTCTGGCTCCCCCTCAGCCCCGGACCCGGAGGCGGTCGGTGCTGTCCTCGCTGGGCTGGACGACGACGATGCCCTGACCGGAGAAGGCCATCTGGTAGGCCTCGCCGCTGCCGCGGCCGATCAGCGACTGCGCCTTGAAGCTGCGCTTGCCCTTCACCTTGAGGTTCGGGGACCAGGCGACGAGCGCGTCGGGGTCGACGTACGTCTCGTCCTCGCCACCGCCGCAGTCGACGACGATCGGCTTGCCCCGGGAGGTGAGCGCCACCCAGCCCTGGCCGGAGATCTTGGTGTTCCACAGGCCCTGGCCGGCGAACTTCGCCAGTCCCTTGACCCGCTCGACGCCCCAGGTGAGGTGGGCGTCGAAGGCGAGCAGGTTCGTGGCGTTGACGCTGATCCCGTCGCCGTTGAGGTTGATCACGACGACGTTCGCGCCGTAGTCGGCGAGGTAGAGCAGCCCGTCGCCGGAGCACTTCATCAGCGGCGCGCCCTCGCCGGTCATCCAGTCCTTGGCGATCTGGCGCACGGCCGGCGGGTTGGGCTCGTACTGGACGAAGCCCTCGTAGGCGACCATCGAGCCCACGCGCGCGAGGAGGTCGTTCCCGGTCTGCATGGCGACCTTCAGCATGTGGTTGCCGTGGTTCTCCATGCGGGCGGTGACCGGCGCGGGGGCGTAGCCCGCGAGCGGCTGGTTCATGTCGGGCTCTCCCTCAGATCTCGTACGGCTGGACGACGACGAAGTTGCCGGGCGCGGCCCGGAACTGCAGGTTGACGCTCTCGCCCGTGTCGCCCGCGTAGGAGTTGCGGCGCATCCGCACCTGGCTGGAGACGACGACCTGGGCGGCGGCCGACCAGGCGACGACGGCGTTGCAGTCGGCGAACGTCGTGGGCGTGACCGGCAGCACCACGGGCACGCCGTGGGTCTTGACGACGACCGTGCCGGTGCCCTGGAACTGCATCGTGAACAGCGCGCCACCGGGGATGCCATGCCCCTCGATGCGGCGGACCTCGTACTGGAGGCTCTCGTCGAAGGCCAGGACGTTCTCCGCGGAGACGCAGACGGCGTCGCCCTGGAGCTCGATGGGGTGCAGCATCGCCGAGTTGTCGGCGAGGAACACCTGTCCCTTGCCGGAGCAGCGCATCAGCTGCATCTCCTGGCCGGTCGCGTTGCCTACGACCCGGCCGGCGAATCCGGCGCCCTTGTAGCTGAAGTCGACCTTGCCCTGGTAGAGCACCATGCTGCCCTGCCGGGCGAGGACGGGCTGTCCTTCGGCACCGAGGTCGACGCGGACCAGCTTCTTGTTCTGCTGGGTCCAGCGCTGCCCGGGCGCCGTCTCGCGGAACTGCTGGAGCGCGGCGGCCACGCCGGGGCCCTGCGGGGCGGCCTGGGGCACGGCCTGCGGGGCACCGTACGGTGCCTGCTGCCCGTAGCCCGGGGGCGGGGCCGGCTGACCGTAACCGGGCGGCGGGGGCGGGGTCTGGGGGGCAGGGGGCTGGCCGTAGCCGGGGGGCGGCGGGGCGGTCTGGCCGGGGACCTGGCCGTACGGCTGCTGCTGACCCGGCTGGCCGAACGGCGCGGGCGCCGGGGCCGGGGGCGGCACCGGGGAGCCGCCGGGCGGGGTGTGCAGGGGCGCGATGATGGTCGGCGCGGCGTGCACGTTGGGCGCGGGCGCCGGGGGCGGCGTGCTTCCGGGCGGCGCTGCGAAGCCCTGCGGAGCGGGGGCCGGAGCAGGAGCCGGCGCGGGAGCAGGAGCCGGCGCGGGTGCAGGAGCCGGCGCGGGTGCAGTTGCAGGGGCGCCGAAGGCCGGGGGTGCCGATGCCTGGGCGGGCGGGGCGAAGCCCGGGGCGGCACCGGTCTGCGGCTGCTGCGCCTGCTGTGGCGCGGGAGCCTCGTCCTCGGCCACCTCGCCGCCGAAGTTCCTCAGCAGCGCCTCGAGACCGCCGTCGAATCCCTGCCCGACGGCGGCGAAGCGCCACACGTCCTTCAGATAGAAGTCGCCCAGCATGACCGCGCGCTCGGTGGAGAACTCCGACCCGCTGAACGGATACCGGGCCACCTCCTCGCCGCCCGCGACGATCCGGATGTATCCGGGGCCGACCTGCGACATCTGCCCGGCGCCGTCGATCGTCGCCGTGAAGGACAGCTTCTGGATCTGCGGCGGGATCCTGTCCAGGGTCACGCGGAAGGACTCCGTGTCACCCGCCTGCGCACCCAGGAGCTGGATGGACTCCTCGGGGGTCTTCGGCTGGTTGAAGAAGACGAAGTACCGGTCGTCGGAGAGCCGTTCGTCGGCGTCGAGCCCGAAGCAGCTGATGTCGAAGGTCAGACCGGGGCCGGAGATCTGCACGCCTACGTACAGATCCGTGCCCGCGGTGAGGTCACTGATCCTGGCCTTGTGGCCGCGTTGGAATTCCCTGGCCATGCGTTACGACCGTCCCCCATCCGAATGTGAGTGCGTCGCGTCAGGCTAACGGCAAACGCGGACACCGGACGATGTCGGTACAGAGCCGGTACAGAACGCGCGCCCACCCGTACCGGACGCCTTTCCGCAGCCCTGTCACTCGCTCCTGGCGCCGGGCACGTGCGGCAGCCGGTCGGCGGCGACCACACCTTCGAGGTAGCCCCGGGCCCGCTCGGTCCGGGGGTACGCCTCCAGCAGCCGCCAGAACCGGGGCCCGTGCCCGGGGACGAGCAGGTGAGCCAGCTCGTGGAGGAGTACGTAGTCGACGACGTACTCCGGCATGCCCTGGAGGCGGTGCGACAGGCGGATGCTGCCCTCGGCCGGGGTGCACGAGCCCCACCGCGTGTTCTGGTTGGTGACCCAGCGCACCGAGGCGGGCCGGGCCCGGCCCTCGAAGTATTGGGCCGACAGCCGCTCGGCGCGCTCGGCCAGCTCGGTGTCGCCGAGGACGCGCTTGCTCTCCTGGGCGGCCAGCTTGTCCAGCATGACGCTCACCCAGCGTCGTTCCTCCGCCTCGGACATCCGGGCGGGGATGAGCACGACGGTGCGATCGCCCTCGCGGTACGCGGAGACCGTCCGGCGTCGACGGGTGCTCCTGCGAACCTCGATCGCGCTCGCCCCCGTGCCGCTCGGCGGCGGACTCGTCGGCGTGCGCTGGGGCGCTCCGGCGCGGTGCAGTGGGTCGGCGGACACGCCCCGACGTTACCCGCTGCACCCGGCGAAGTCCCGGCTCCGGGACGGGTCCGCGCCGATCCGCACGACAGCTTGTACGACAAACACCCACCACCTGTGGACAACTTTCGACGCCTCGCGGCCAATCCGGGCATGCTGGCACTCGCCGGCGGACGTGTGGCCGACCGCACAGCCACCGCACGTCCGGCCACCGCCGGCGCACGGGGACGTTCGAGGACTTACGGGGGTTCTGTCATGCATCCGATGGTGAAGCCCGCGCTCAGGCGCGGGTGGCGCGATCTCAACACCGTGCAGTTCGGGATGACCCCGGCGCACGCGCTCACGCTCCGCCCGGTGGACACGGCGACGGGCAGCTTCCTCGACCTGCTCAACGGCACCCGCGGGCCGGCGCTCCTGCGCGAGGAGGGGCGGCGCATGGACCTGCCGGACGGCCATGTCGACCGGCTGGTGGAACGGCTGGCGGGGGCCGGGCTCCTCGACGACTCCCGGGGCGGCGGGCCGGCCGCCGACTCCCTGCGGGAGAAGAAGGAGGTCCTCGACCGGCTCCGCCCGGACCTCGCGTCCCTGTCCCTGACGACCTCCCGGCCGGGGGACGCGATGCGGCACCTGGCCGCCCGGCGATCGATGCGCGTGCGGGTACGGGGCGCGGGCCGGGTGGGCGCCGTACTGGCCTGCCTGCTGTCGGCGGCCGGTGTAGGCGAGGTCGACGTGCGGGACACCGGACGCGTCGAACCGTGGGACGTCACCCCGGGAGGGCTGCCGGCCGAGGCCGTCGGCGAGCGCCGGGACGAGGCGGCCCGCCGGGCCGTGCGCCGCACCGCCCCGGACCGGCCGCCGCGCCGGGTCCCCACGTCACCGCCCGAGGCCGGCGGCCCGGGTTTCTCCCTGGTGGTCCTCGCCCCGCGCGACGACGTCGCGTCGCACGCGCCCGATCCGGCCCACGCCGACTCCCTCATGGCGTCGGGCACGCCCCACCTGTACGCCGGTGTCGTGGAGGGGACCGGCGTGGTCGGCCCCCTGGTCCTGCCCGGCGAGACGGGCTGTGCAGGCTGTCTGCACGCGGACCGCACCGACCGTGACCCCGCCTGGCCGCGGCTGGTCGCGCAGTGGCGCTCCGGCCGGCAGCGCCAGGTACCGCCCTGCGACCTGACGCTGGCCACGGCCGTCGCCGGGCTGGCGGCGGCCCACGCCCTCGCCTTCCTCGACGGCCGGACACCGTCCAGCGCCGACGCGCGCTGGGAGGTCTCGCTGCCCGCTCTGCGCTGGCGTACGCGCCCGGTCCGGCCCCACTCCGCGTGCCCGTGCGGGGCCGCCCAGAAAGGTAAGCAGGAACACACCCCCGGGAACGGGGGTCGGCGCGCGACAATGGCTGGGCAATGGCCGTCAGTCGAAGCCCGCCGTGAGGCAGCAGCGGCGCGGCCGGCTGGGACTTGGAGGGCGCATGTCTGATCTTCCCCGGAAGGCGGTCACCCGGACCGCCAAGCTCGCCGCGCTCCCGCTCGGCTTCGCCGGGCGGGCGACCTGGGGACTGGGCAAGCGGATCGTGGGCGAGTCCGCGGAGATCGTCGGCCAGCAGCTCCAGCAGCGCACGGCGGAGCAGTTGTTCAAGGTGCTCGGCGAGCTCAAGGGCGGCGCGATGAAGTTCGGGCAGGCCCTGTCCGTCTTCGAGTCGGCGCTGCCGGAAGAGGTCGCCGGTCCCTACCGGGCCGCGCTGACCAAGCTGCAGGAGGCCGCTCCCCCGATGCCGACGCGCACGGTGCACTCCGTGCTCGCGCAGCGGCTCGGCGAGGACTGGCCCGACCTGTTCCTGGAATTCGAGGACAAGCCCGCCGCGGCGGCCTCGATCGGCCAGGTGCACCGGGCGGTGTGGCACGACGGCCGCGAGGTGGCCGTCAAGGTCCAGTACCCGGGCGCCGGCGAAGCGCTGCTGTCCGATCTGAACCAGCTCAGCCGCTTCGCCCGCCTCCTCGGCCCGCTCGTGCCCGGCATGGACATCAAGCCGCTGATCACGGAGTTGAAGGACCGGGTCTCCGAGGAGCTGGACTACGACCTCGAGGCACAGGCGCAGCGCGCCCACGCCGAGGAGTTCGCGGGCGACCCGGACATCGTGGTGCCGGACGTGGTCCACGAGTGCGAGCAGGTCCTGATCACCGAGTGGATCGACGGCATCCCGATGTCGGAGATCATCGCGAACGGCACACCGGAGCAGCGGGACCGGGCCGGCCAGCTCCTGGCGCACTTCCTGTTCTCCGGGCCGGCCCGCACCGGCCTCCTGCACGCCGACCCGCACCCGGGCAACTTCCGGCTGCTGCCCGGCGGTCCGGAGGGCGACGACGACTGGCGGCTGGGCGTTCTGGACTTCGGCACGGTCGACCGCCTCCCGGGCGGACTGCCGGAACCCATCGGCGCGGCGCTGCGCATGACGCTGGACGGCGAGGCCGAGGCCGTCTACGAGATGCTCTGCTCGGAGGGCTTCGTCAAGGAGTCGATAGAGCTGGACCCCGACGCCGTCCTCGACTACCTCCTGCCGATCATCGAGCCGGCCCGGGTCGACGAGTTCACCTTCACCCGCGGCTGGATGCGCAGCCAGGCGGCCCGGATCGCCGATCCCCGCTCCCCCGCCTACCAGCTGGCCAAGCAGCTCAACCTGCCTCCGGCCTATCTGCTGATCCACCGGGTGACTCTCAGCACCATCGGGGTGCTGTGCCAGCTGGGCGCGACGGTGCGGCTGCGCGAGGAGCTGGAGGAGTGGCTCGTGGGCTTCGTCCCCGAGGACGACGGCGAGGACCCGGCCGAGTTCGAGGAGTACGGGGACGACGTGGCGGAGGAGGCCGTGGAGGCGTGAGCCGCCGGGGCTGAACGCGCCGTGGGGGCCGGTCCGTTCGGACGGACCGGCCCCCACGGGGAAGTCTTCGCCTCCTGCACGGAGGCCACCGCTTCGGGTGTGGTCGGTTACTGCATGACCGCCATGGCGAGCGCGCGCCGGGCGCGCAGCGAGGCGCGCTCGGCCCGGCGCTGCATCCGGCGGGCGGTCACCAGGCGCATGGCCCGGCGTTCCCGCTCGGCCTCATGCAGGCGCTCGTGCATATGCGCACGTGCCAGGGCTTCTGGGATGAGTTGCATCTCGCGGGTCCTGTTCTGACGCGAGTCCTTCGCGTCGCTGGTGGTGAAGTCTTCAGGCGCGGTGCCAGTGATCTCGTCGGTGGACGGCTTCATCGGGGCCTGCTTCTTGGGGTCGTGCGTGAGGGGGCGGTCGATCGTTCCGGTGATGTTCATGCTGTGACCGGGTTCTTGCGCGGGCGGCCACGGGGCCGCTTCCGGGCGACGACGACACCCTGGACGAACAGCTCGCCACCCCAGACGCCCCAGGGCTCACGGCGCTCCTTGGCGCCGGCGAGGCAGGCCTCGACCAGCGGGCAGGTGCGGCAGAGGGACTTGGCGTACTCGACGTCCGCCGGGGACTCCGCGAAGAAGACCTCCGGGTCGTAGGAACGGCAGGGGACGGGTACGCCGAGGTTCTCGATGGCGTCGTCGAGCGCGGTGAGCGCGGTGAGCGGGGTCAAGGTGGGGTCCTCCGTGAGGCCGGGCTTGGGGATCGTGTCGGAAGGCGGTACGGACGGGGCGTGCGCTTCGAGTTGCACGGTTGGTCTTCCTCGTCTGGTCGTTCCGGCCGGTCGGCCGGGTGCGGCTTGGTACCGGGTTCTTTTCTTGTCCCGAGGCTCCTTCGTGCTGTCGTCCCCGTTCGGGGAAAACAGAAGGGCCGCGGATCCCGGATGGGGTTCCGCGGCCCTGAAGGCGCCGGCCTGATCGAGATCAGGCTGGATCACTCCAGGGTTCTGGCCCACGGAAGGCCCACATCAGGTGGTGCTGCGTCGTCTGCTTCCGGAATCCGGCACCGGTCGCCGTAAAGGCATAGGCATGAGCCTGTGCCGCTACTGCTGCTTCCAGTGCCTTGGTCGGTCGCTCATTGCGCTCACGGACGGGAAGGCCCGAGGGAGCGACGGAGGCGGACGCCGGACGCGCGGCACGGATGCCGGACAGACCGGTGCCCGGGTTGGAGACGCCGAGCATGCGCAGGGAGACGGCAGAGCGATCGGTCAGTTTGGCGGTGGAACCGGCGGTGGTGCTGATGTTGATGCTGATCACTGGGCTCGCCTCCTCTCGGCGTCTCGGGGGACCGGTGCGAACCGGTCCGCGGATATGCAAGTACAGCACGGATCCAGGGCCTCCGGGAAGGCCGCTGTTCCCCGTGACCAAGAACCTATGGGGATTCCCGGGGCATGCGCAAACTATTTTTTCGACGAGTTCGGATCAGTCTCCGTCGTCAAGCCCGGCAACGTCCCGGCCTGCGCAGATGGCCAGAACATCGGCTCCGTAGCGGTTGAACTTGCGTGCGCCGACCCCCGGGATCCTCGCCAGCTCGTGCTCGTCCTCCGGCACGGACTCCGCGATCGCCATCAGCGTCTTGTCGGTGAAGACGCAGAACGCCGGCTGCCCGCTGCGCCCCGCCTGGACCGCCCGCCACTCGCGCAACCGCTCGTAGACACCCTCGTCCATGTCGGACGGACAGTCCTCGCAGCGCATCAGCTTCATCTCACCGGCCTCGGTGAGCGTGCGGCCGCAGACCCGGCAGCGGGCCGGCGTCCGCCGGGTCCGCCGCGGCGCGGCGGCCGTGGGTCCGCGCCCGGAGCCGCGCTCCACACCGCCCGGACCGCCGGCGGAGGTGCGGGCGCCGGTCGGCGCCGAACCGGGCCGCAGTCCCTTGAGGAAACGGCTGGGGCGGCGGCTCGGGCGGCCGCCGGGCGAGCGGGCGAGCGCCCAGGAGACGTACAGGCGCTCGCGGGCGCGGGTGACACCGACGTAGAGGAGGCGGCGTTCCTCCTCGATCTGCTCGTCGGTCTTTGCGTAGGTGATCGGCATCATGCCCTCGGCGACGCCCACCAGGAAGACGACGTCCCACTCCAGGCCCTTGGCCGAGTGCAGCGAGGCGAGGGTGACGCCCTGCACGGTCGGAGGGTGCTGGGCGCCTGCCCGCTCGTCCAGTTCCGCGACGAGGTCGCTCAGGGTGGCACCCGGCTGGGCGGCGGCGAAGTCCTGGGCGAGGGAGACCAGGGCGGCCAGCGACTCCCAGCGCTCCCGGACGGCTCCGGACCCCGCCGGGGGCTGCGGTGTCCAGCCCTCCCCCGACAGCACCGCGCGCACCTGGGAGGGCAGGTCGACGGCGTCGTCGAGGAGGTGGTCGTTGCCGCCGAAGCGTGCTGCGGCCCGCAGGGCGCTGCCGGCCTTGCGCACCTCGGGACGGTCGAAGAAGCGTTCCGCACCCCGCAGCTGGTAGGGGACGCCGGCGTCGGCGAGGGCCTGTTCGTAGGTCTCGGACTGGGAGTTCGTACGGAACAGGACCGCGATCTCGGCGGCGGGGACGCCCGAGTCGACGAGTTCGCGGATGCGGCGGGCGGCTCCCTCGGCCTCGGCCGGCTCGTCGGTGTACTCGGTGTACACCGGCTCGGGGCCCGTGGGGCGCTGGGAGACCAGCTCCAGTCGGTGGTCGGCGGCCCGGCCGCGGGCCTGGGCGAGCAGGCCGTTGGCGAGGCGGACGACCTGGGGGGTGGAGCGGTAGTCGCGGACCAGCTTGACGACGGTCGCGCCGGGGTGCCGGCTGCGGAAGTCGAGCAGGTGGTCGGGGGTTGCTCCCGTGAACGAGTAGATGGTCTGGCTGGCGTCGCCGACCACGCACACGTCGTCGCGGTCGCCGAGCCACAGCTCCAGCAGGCGCTGCTGGAGGGGGCTGACGTCCTGGTACTCGTCGACCACGAAGTGCTGGTACTGGGCGCGGACCTGCTCGGCGACGTCGTGCCGGTCCTGGAGGACGGCCACCGTGAGCAGCAGTACGTCCTCGAAGTCGATGACGCCGCGCCCCCGCTTGAGGTCCTCGTAGGCGGAGTACAGCTGGGCGATCTCCGCGGCGTCGCGTGGCGCCTCCCGGCCCGCCTTGGCCGCGGCGGGGGCGTAGTCGGCGGGGACGGTCTGGGTGACCTTGGCCCATTCGATCTCGGCGGTGACGTCGCGCAGCTCCCCCCGGTCGAGACGCAGGTGGCAGGCGGCGGCCGCGTCGGCGACGAGCTGGATCTTGCGGTCGACGAGCCGGGGCAGGGAGCCGCCGATCGCTTTCGGCCAGAAGTACTGGAGCTGGCGCAGCGCCGCCGAGTGGAAGGTACGGGCCTGGACACCGGCCGCGCCGAGCTGGCGCAGCCGGCCGCGCATCTCTCCCGCGGCGCGGTTGGTGAACGTGACGGCGAGCACGCTGGACGGCTGGAGGATCCCGGCGCGCACCCCGTAGGCGATGCGGTGGGTGATCGCCCGGGTCTTGCCGGTACCGGCGCCGGCCAGCACGCACACCGGGCCGCGCAGGGCGGTGGCCACCTCGCGCTGCTCGGGGTCGAGCCCTTCGAGCACCGCGTCGGCCGAGTCCGGTACCTGCGGGAAAAGGGTGGAGTGCGTTGCTGCTGTCACATGGCCATGCTGCCAGGTCGCAGGAGACGGGTGCGCCGGTTGTCCACAGGTACGGACCGATGGTCGTACTGATGCGACAAGCGTCACGCGCCGGGAATGGCGGCGCCGCCACGGACGTTCACCCCCTGCGACCTCATCCCCGAGCCGCCGAAGGAGCGCGAGAGACATGCCGGGCACTGTGACGATGTACAGCACCACGTGGTGCGGCTACTGCCGTCGGCTGAAGAGCCAGATGGACCGCGAGGGCATCGCGTACACCGAGATCAACATCGAGCAGGACCCGGATTCCGCCGCGTTCGTGGAGAAGGCGAATGGCGGAAACCAGACGGTTCCCACCGTGCTCTTCCCCGACGGCTCGACGCTGACGAACCCGTCGCTGGCGCAGGTGAAGCAGAAGATCGGCGCCTGAGCGGCTCGGTACGCGACAGAGGGGCGGCTCCCCGTGCGGGGGGCCGCCCCTCCGTCATGTCACGCGTCAGACGAAGCCGCGGGTCGGCAGCGGCTTGCCGTACCAGAGCTCGATCAGGCGGGCCGCGATCGAGATGCCGTAGGGCGGCAGCACCTCGCCGGACTCGAAGGCGGCGCCCAGCTCGTCGCGGGAGAACCAGCGGGCCTCGTGGATCTCGTCGCCGTCGACGTCGATGTCCGTCGAGGTCGCGCGGGCCATGAAGCCCAGCATGAGGCTGGACGGGAAGGGCCAGGGCTGGCTGGCGACGTACTCGACGGGGCCGACGGCGATGCCGACCTCCTCGTAGACCTCGCGGCGCACCGACTGCTCGATGGACTCCCCGGGCTCCACGAAGCCGGCGAGCGTCGAGAAGCGGCCCTCGGGCCAGTGGACCTGGCGGCCGAGCAGGATGCGGTCGTCCGCGTCGGTGACGGCCATGATCACGGCGGGGTCGGTGCGCGGGTAGTGCTCGGCGCCGCAGGCGGGGCAGCGGCGGATGTGACCGGCCGCGGCGATGACGGTGCGCTCGCCGCAGCGGGAGCAGAACCGGTGCAGACGCTGCCAGTTCTCCAGGGCGACCGCGTGGACCATCAGGCCCGCGTCGCGGGGCGACAGGAGCAGGCCGGCCTCGCGCAGCCCCGCCGGGCGCGCGGACTGGTCCATGCGGCCGGGCAGGGAGTCCTTCTGCAGCGCGAAGTAGCTGACGCCGTCCTCGTCGGTGCCGAGGAAGTACCGGTGCGCCTCGGTGAGCGGGGCCTCGAAGGAGGGGGTCATGACGAGTTCGGTGCGCCCGTCGGGTGTCTCGTCGATGAGGACCTGACCGCCGGAGACCACGAAGCAGCGCGTCGAGGGGTGGCTCCACGCCGCCGCGAGCCAGGCCTCGTCGAGCCGGTGGTGGGCGGCTCGGTCGACGCCGTTCGGGGCGGTGAGCGAGATGGGACGGTCGGCGGTGTGATCGGTCCAGGTGGTCACGGGTGCTTCCAACTCCCCCGGTGAGCGGTTGTGGTTCGGCAGGCGGTTCAGCGGGTCGTACGGCGGGTGGCGACCGGGTCCGGGAGGGATCGGCGGCGCGGGACGGCCCTTTCAGTGTGCCGCGCGCGCTGCCGGTCCGGATCCGCGTCGAGCGGGGGCTCAGGGTGCGTGGCGCCAGTGCTCCGCCAGGTCGCCCCACAGGTGGGCGGAGGTTTCGACGCCCTTGAGGAGCAGGTCGAGCTCGACCTTCTCGTCGGGGGCGTGCCAGCCGTCGGACGGGACGGAGATGCCGAGGAAGAGCACCGGTGCGCCGAGGACCTCCTGGAGGTCGGCGGCCGGTCCGGAGCCGCCTTCGCGGGTGAAGCGGACCGGCTTCTCGAAGGCGCGGCCCATGGCACGGACCACGGACTGCAGCGCCGGGTGGTCCAGCGGTGTCAGGCACGGGCGCGTGGCCGATCCGAAGGTGATCTCGCAGCGGATGCCGGCCGGCACCTGCTCGGCGGCCCAGGAGCGGACGGCCTTCTCGACGTGGCCGGGGTCCTGTCCCGCGACCAGGCGGAAGGAGAGCTTCACCATGGCGGAGGACGGGATGATCGTCTTGCTGCCCGGGCCCTGGTAGCCGCCGCCGATGCCGTTCACCTCGGCGGTGGGGCGGGCCCAGATCCGCTCCAGGGTGGTGTGGCCGGCCTCGCCGTGGGCGGCGTACGACTTGGCCGTGCGCAGCCACCGGTGCTCGTCGAAGGGCAGTTCGGCGAAGAGGTCGCGTTCGCGCTCGGTGAGTTCGATCACGCCGTCGTAGAAGCCGGGAATCGCCACGCGCGCGTGGTCGTCGTGCAGGGCGGCCACCAGGCGGGCGGCGGCCGTGGCGGGGTTGGGGACCGCGCCGCCGAAGGAGCCGGAGTGGATGTCCTGGTCGGGTCCGTGCAGCCGGATCTCGCACTCGGCGAGGCCGCGCATGCCGGTGCAGACCGTGGGGGTGTCCTCGGACCACATGCCGGTGTCGGAGACGATCACCGCGTCGGCGGCGAGCCGCCCGGCGTGCTCCTCGACCAGCGCGCGGAAGTGCGGGGAGCCGGACTCCTCCTCGCCCTCGATCAGCAGCTTCAGGTTCACCGCCGGTGCGGTGCGGCCGGTGGCGGCGAGGTGGGCGCGGACGCCGAGTGTGTGGAAGAACACCTGGCCCTTGTCGTCGGCGGCTCCGCGCGCGTACAGGCGGTTGTCGCGGACGACGGGCTCGAAGGGGTCGCTGTGCCAGCCGTCCTCACGGACCGCCGGCTGCACGTCGTGGTGGCCGTAGACGAGGACCGTCGGTGCCGCGGCGTCGCCGGAGGGCCACTCGGCGAAGACGGCCGGGGCGCCCGCGGTGGGCCAGACCTCGGCGGTCGGGAAGCCGGTCTCCTTCAGCTTGGCGGCGAGCCAGTCGGCGCTGCGGCGTACGTCGGTCGCGTGGGCGGGCTGGGCCGACACGGACGGGATGCGCAGCCACTCGGCGAGGTCGTCGAGGAAGGCGACCCGGTGGTGCTCGATGTACGTACGGACGGCGCTGACGGCATTGTCAACGGTGTGGCTCATGCTCACGAGCCTATCGGCCCGCGCGCACACCCCGATCGTGCGGTTCGTCACCGACCGGCTCGCCGAGCAGCAGGCGCTCCAGTGCGGCACGGTCCGGCAGGCCGTCGGGCCGCACGGCTTCGCCGCTGCGTACGTACAGGAAGGTGGCCGTCACCGATTCCAGCGGCACCCGCTGCTGCTCGGCCCAGGCGAGGCGGTACACGGCGAGCTGGAGGGGGTCGGCGGTGCCGTCGCGGCTCGTCTTCCAGTCGACGATCTCGTACGTCGCCGCCGGGCCCTCGCCCTGCCGGTAGACGGCGTCGATCCGGCCGCGCACGACGCGTCCGGCGAGCGTGAGCTGGAAGGGCGCCTCGACGCGGTACGGGGTGCGGTGCGCGTACTCGGTGCGTTCGAAGGCGTCCTTGAGGAACTCCAGGTCGCGTTCGTCGGCGATCTCGGCCTCGCTGCCGGGCAGCTCCTCCGGTTCCAGCATGGGCAGGGTCAGTGCTTCGAAGCGGGACTCGACCCAGGCGTGGAAACGGGTGCCGCGGCGGGCGGCGGGCTGGGGCGGGCGGGGCATGGGGCGGGCCAGCTCCTGGGCGAAGCCGTCGGGGTCGGCGGCCAGGCGCAGCAGCTGGGAGGCGGTCAGCGACGCCGGGAGGTGCACCTCGGTGACGCTCTCGCGGGCGCGCAGCAGCTCGCCGGTGAGGGCGTCCAGGTCGCGGTCCCAGGAGGCGACGGTACGGGCCTCCTCGGGTGTGAGCCGGGAGGCGCCGGTCGCCCGGGGGGCGGGGTCCGGCAGGGGCTCCTGGGGCCGGGGGACGCCGGTGCGGCCGGGCTGAGGCGGCGGTGGCGCCTGGTGGGGGACGGTCGGGCGCGCGGTGGGGCGGTCGGGCGTCCAGGAGTCCCAGTCGGCGGAGTCCTCCGGCCGACCGGGGTCCTCGTCGTCGGGGAAGGGCTCTTCCAAGGCCCCCTCGAAGGCCTCTTCCGGGTCGGGGAAGGGCCCGTCGTCCTCGGGGGGCGGGGGCCAGTCCGGGTCGTCGTAGACGTCCGGGTCGTGCGTGGCGGCGGGCGGGCCGTCGTCCTGGGCGGCGAGGGCGTCCAGGTGGGCGAGGACCGTCTCGGCGGCGGACCGGCGCAGGGCGAGGGCCGTGTCGTCCAGGGGCAGGGGCCAGGCCCGGTCGGCGGTGTCCGCGAGGAGGGCCGGGTTCTCCTCGTCCTCGGCGGGCTCGTCCGCCCATGCCTCGATCTCGCCGTACCCGGCGGCGCAGTGGTCGTACAGGTCCTGGAGGAAGTCGGAGGGTCCGCGCGGCTTCTTCTGGCTCGGGCCCCACCAGTGGCCGGAGCCCAGGAGCAGGGAGCGGGGGCGGGTGAAGGTGACGTAGCCGAGTCGGAGTTCCTCGGTGTGCTGGTGTTCCTTCATGGCCTCGTGGAAGGCCTTCAGGCCGCGTGAGTCCCAGGACGGGACGTCGGGCAGGGTGTCGGCGTCGCCGCGCAGCGCGTGCGGCAGCACCTTGCCCTGGGCGGTCCACTTCTCGCGGCCCTGCCCGCTGGGGAAGGTGCCGGTGACCAGCCCGGGGACGGCCACGACGTCCCACTCCAGGCCCTTGGACTTGTGCGCGGTGAGCACCTTGACCGTGTTCTCGCCGCCGGGCAGCGCGTTGTCGAGGCCCTTCTCGTACTGCGCGGCGGTCCGCAGGAAGCCGAGGAAGGCGAGCAGCGTGGCCTCGCCGTCGCTCGCGGCGAAGGAGGCGGCGACGTCCAGGAAGTTCGACAGGGTCTCGCGGCGGCGGGCGGCCAGCGCGTGCGGGGACGCCGACAGCTCGACCTCCAGACCGGTGGTGGCGAGGACGCGGTGCAGGACGTCCATCAGGGGGTCGGACAGGGCTCGGCGCAGGTCGCGCAGCTCGGTGGCCAGGCGGGCGAAGCGCACGCGCGCGTCCGCTGAGAAGGGCAGGCCGTCGTCGTCCCCGGTGCCGTCGAGCGGGGTCTCCAGGAAGGTGTCGAGGGCGTCCGCGAGGGAGATCACCTCGGACGGGTCGACGCCCTCGACGGCGGCGGCGAGACGCCGGTCGGGGTCGTCGTCGCCGTCCACGCGCGCGTGGCTCACGAGCAGCCGGGCCCGGCGCCCCAGGAGGGCCAGGTCGCGCGGGCCGATGCGCCAGCGCGGGCCGGTGAGCAGGCGGACCAGGGCGGCGTTGGCGCCGGGGTCCTGGAGGACCTCGCAGACGGCGACCAGGTCGGCCACCTCGGGCAGGTGCAGCAGCCCGGACAGGCCCACGACCTCGACGGGGACGTCGCGGGCCACCAGCGCGCCCTGGATCTCGGCGAAGTCGGTCGCCGTGCGGCACAGGACGGCGATCTCTCCGGGCGCCGTGCCGGTGCGGACCAGGTGGGCGACGGAGTCGGCGATCCAGTCGATCTCCTCGGCGTGCGTGCGCAGGAGGGCGCAGCGGACCGTGCCGTCGCGTTCGGCGCCGGGCGCGGGGCGCAGGGCCTCCACGCCCGCGTGCATGGCGCGCAGGGGTTCGGCGAGGCCGTTGGCGAGGTCGAGGAGGCGGCCGCCGCTGCGGCGGTTCTCGCTGAGCGCCTGGCGGGTGGCGGGGCGGCCGTCGGCGTGGGCGAAGTGCTCCGGGAAGTCGTCGAGGTTGGCGACGGAGGCGCCGCGCCAGCCGTAGATCGCCTGGCAGGGGTCGCCGACCGCGGTCACGGGGTGGCCGGTGCCGCCGCCGAACAGGCCGGCGAGGAGGATGCGCTGGGCCACCGAGGTGTCCTGGTACTCGTCGAGCAGCACGACCCGGAACTCGTCACGCAGGACGCGGCCCACCTCGGGGAGCCCGGCGAGCTGGGCGGACAGGGCGATCTGGTCGCCGAAGTCGAGGAGGTCGCGTTCGCGTTTGGCGGCCCGGTAGCGGATCACCAGGTCGGCGAGTTCGCGGCGGGCGGCGGCGGCCTCGGGGACCTTGCGCAGATCGGCGTTGGTGAGCTTGGCGCCCTGGAGGGTGGTCAGGAGGCCCGCGTCCCAGGCCCGCAGCTCCTCGGGGCGTACGAGGTGTTCGGCGAGCTCGGCGTCGAGGGCGAGGAGGTCGCTGACCAGGTCGGCGAAGGAGCGGGTGAGCGCCGGATACGGCCCGGGTGCCTCGCGCAGCACGCGCGCGGCCAGCTGGTAGCGGGTGGCGTCGGCGAGCAGGCGGGACGACGGCTCCAGCCCGAGACGCAGGCCGTGGTCGGTCAGCAGGCGGCCCGCGAAGGCGTGGTACGTGGAGATCACCGGCTCGCCCGGCGGATTGTCCGGGTCGATGACGTCGGGGTCGGTGACGCCGGCCCGGACGAGGGCCTTGCGGACGCGTTCGGCGAGTTCGCCGGCGGCCTTGTTGGTGAAGGTGAGGCCGAGCACCTGCTCCGGGGCGACCTGGCCGGTGCCGACCAGCCACACCACGCGGGCCGCCATCACCGTCGTCTTGCCCGACCCGGCTCCGGCCACGATCACCTGCGGGGCGGGCGGCGCGACGATGCAGGCCGTCTGCTCCGGGGTGAAGGGGATGCCGAGGAGCTCCTTGAGCTGCTCGGGATCGGTGATACGGGCGGGCACGTCGAAGAGGCTAGCGGCGGCGACTGACAGTGGATGCCGGATGCGGCCTGCGGGCGGGGAGAAGCGCAGGTCAGCACGTGTGGTGCGTCTGGTCACACCCGGCGCTCCGGTCCACGGCGAGCGGTCCTCCCGGGCCGCGGCCGGCTGCCCTACTCCACGACGTGCCGCCCTTCGGGCCGCGCGCTGCACGACGCGCGGAAGGCGCAGTGCGTGCAGTGCTGGCCCGCGGTGGGCGTGAACCGTTCGTCGAGGACCTTGCCGGCGGCCGTGGCCAGCAGGTCCCCGACCCACTCCCCCTCCGGGCCCGCCAGGGAGTCCTGCGCCTGCACCTTGGGCAGCGTCTCGCCGCCGTCGCGCTTGGCCGCGCCCTGGCGCAGCTGGACGAGTTCCGCGCCGCCCGGCTCGGGGCGCACCCCGTCGAAGGCCTCGTCGACGGCGCCCTCGCGGACGGCGAGCTGGTAGACGGCGAGCTGGGGGTGGCGGGCCACCTCGGCCGAGCTGGGCGCCTGTTTGCCGGTCTTGAAGTCGACGACGTAGGCGCGGCCGTCGCCGTCGGCCTCGACGCGGTCCATCTGGCCGCGGATGCGGACCTCGTAGTCGCCCGCCTCCAGGGTCACGTCGAAGTCGTGCTCGCTCGCCACCGGTGTGCGCCCGGCGCGGTCCATGACGTGCCACTTCAGGAAGCGTTCGAGAGCCACGCGGGCGTTGGCCTTCTCCTGCGCCGACTTCCACGGCGCGTCGAAGGCGAGCGCGTTCCACACCGAGTCCAGGCGTTCCATGAGGACGTCGAGGTCGGCCGGGGTGTGCCCGGAGGCGACCTCGTCGGCCAGCACGTGCACCACGTTGCCGAAGCCCTGGGCGGCGGTGGCGGGAGCGTCCGCCTTCACCTCACGGCCGAGGAACCACTGGAGGGCGCAGGTGTTGGCGAGCTGGTCGAGGGCGCTGCCGGAGAGGGTGACGGGCTGGTCGCGGTCGCGCAGCGGCACCTTGCTCTCGGTCGGGTCCCACATGCCCCACCAGCGGTAGGGATGGGCGGACGGCACCAGCGGGCGGCCGTCCTCGTCGGCGAGCGCGGCGAGGCGGGCCAGCCGGCGGGCGGCGGCCTCGCGCAGGGGTGCGGAGACGCGCGGGTCCACGGTGGTGGCGCGCAGTTCGGCGACGAGGGCCGCGACGGCCAGGGGGCGGCGTGGGCGGCCGGTGACGTCGGAGGGCTCGACGCCGAGTTCGGTCAGGAACCGGGAGGGCTGGTCACCGTCGTCGGCCGGTGCCTTCACGGCGGTCACGACGAGGCGTTCCCGCGCGCGCGTGGCGGCCACGTAGAACAGGCGGCGCTCCTCGGCGAGCAGCGCGCCGGGGGTGAGGGGTTCGGCGAGTCCGTCGCGGCCGATCCGGTCCGCCTCCAGCAGGGAGCCGCGGCGGCGCAGGTCCGGCCACAGGCCCTCCTGGACGCCCGCGACGACGACCAGCCGCCACTCGAGTCCCTTGGAGCGGTGCGCGGTCATCAGGCGGACGGCGTCGGGTCGGACGGCACGCCGCGTGAGGGTGTCCGCGGCGATGTCCTCGGCGTCGATCTCCTCCAGGAAGTTCAGCGCGCCGCGCCCGCCGGTACGCTCCTCCGCGCGCGCGGCGGTCGCGAACAGGGCGCACACGGCGTCCAGGTCGCGGTCGGCGTTGCGTCCGGCGGCGCCGCCGCGCCTGGCCGAGCGTTCCAGGCGGGTGGGCCACGGGGTGCCGTCCCACAGGTCCCACAGTGCCTCCTCGGCGCTGCCGCCACCGGCGAGGCGCTCGCGGGCCTTGCGGAGCAGCGCGCCGAGGCGCTGGGCACCGCGCGCGTACGCCGGGTCGTGCACCGCGAGGCGCTCGGGCTCGGCCAGGGCGCGGGCGAGCAGCTCGTCCGAGGGCGGTGGCAGCGGGTTGCCGGCGGCGCGTTCCTCGTCGCGCAGGGCGCGTCCGAGGCGGCGCAGGTCGGCGGCGTCCATGCCGGCCAGGGGGGAGGTGAGCAGGGTGAGGGCGGTCTCGGTACCGAGCCAGCAGGCGCCTCCGGCGGGGTCTGCCGCGCGGCCGGCTTCGGGCACGTCGCCGGCGACGGGCTCGGTTCGGGGTACGTCGTCGCGGTCGGGCTCGGTTTCGAGCACGTCGTCGGGGCCGGGCCCCGTTTCCGTTACGTCGTCGGGGCCGGGCTCGGCGCGGGGCACGTCGCCGGGACCGGGCACGACGTGAGGTACGCCGCCGGCGTACGACGCGGCCTGTGGCGCCTCGCCGGCGCCGAGCGCGGCCTCGGGCACACCGCCGCCAGGGGCCGTCTCGGGCACCTCACCGACGCCGGGCACGTCCCCGGAGCCAGGCTCGGCATCAGGCACCCCACCGACGCCGGGCCCGGCATCGGACACGCCGCCGGGACCGGGCACGGCCTCGGGCACGCCCCCCGAGCCGCGCTCGGTTTCCGCCGCGTCGCCGGCGCGGGTGCGCGGCCGCTCCTCCGCCTCCGCCGTCGCCACCGCGCGCAGGGCCGTCAGCAGCGGTGCCACCGCCGGCTCGTGCCGCAGGGGCAGGTCGTCGCCGTCGACGTCCAGCGGGACCCCGGCCGCGGTGAGCGCGCGGCGCACCGCCGGGATGGTGCGCGAGCCGGCGCGCACGAGGACGGCCATGTCGCTCCAGGGGACCCCGTCCTCGAGGTGGGCCCGGCGCAGGATGTCGGCGATGTTGTCGAGCTCGGTGCCGGACGTCGGGTAGGTGTACACCTCGACACGCCCCCCGTCCCGTACGGAGGCGAGCTCGCGGTGCGCGCGCACCTTGTCGGCGGGCAGGCGGGTCAGCGGCATGCGCTGGGTCAGCAGCCGGGTCGCGGCCAGCAGGGCGGCCCCGGAGCGGCGCGAGGTCCGCAGCACCTCCACCGGCGCGGGGCGGCCGTCCGCGCGCGGGAAGGCGTGCGGGAAGTCGAGGATGCCGTTCACGTCCGCGCCCCGGAAAGCGTAGATCGACTGGTCGGGGTCGCCGAAGGCGACGAGGGTGCGTCCGCCGCCCGCCAGGGCGTGCAGCAGCCGTATCTGGGCCGGGTCGGTGTCCTGGTACTCGTCGACGTACACGGCGTCGTACCGCGCGGCCAGCTGCGCGGCGACCTCGGGGCGGCGGGCGAGCAGCACCGCACGGTGGACGAGTTCCGCGTAGTCGAGGACGCCCTGCAGGTCGAGTACGTCGAGGTACTCGGCGAGGAAGGCTGCGGCGGCCCGCCAGTCGGGGCGGCCGATGCGCCGGGCGAACGCCTCCAGGGCGTCCGGGCCGAGGCCCAGCTCACGGCTGCGGGCGAGGACCGCGCGGACCTCGTCGGCGAAGCCGCGGGTGGTCAGGCAGGCGCGCAGCTCGTCGGGCCAGCGCACGTGCGCCAGGCCGAGCCGCTCCAGGTCCGCCTGTCCGGCCAGCAACCCGCGGACCGCCACGTCCTGCTCCGGACCGGACAGCAGCCGCAGCGGCTCCACGAACAGCTCGCTGTCCTGGTGGGCGCGGACCAGGGCGTAACCGAAGGAGTGAAAGGTGGTCGCCCGGGGAGCGCGCGCGGCGCCCATGCGCAGCGCCATCCGGTCGCGCAGCTCGACGGCCGCCTTGCGGCTGAAGGTCAGGACCAGGATCCGCTCCGGGTCGCCGCCACGGGCGATCCGGTCCGCGACGGACTCGACCAGGGTGGTGGTCTTGCCGGTGCCCGGACCGGCGAGGACGAGCAGCGGCCCGCCCCCGTGGTCAACCACGGCGCGCTGCGCGGCGTCCAGACGAGGGGGAGCCACACGCGGCGGCTGGGTACGCACCAGTCGGTAGGCGCCGGAGCTCCCCCGTCGCGCCTGGGGGCGCGACGGGCGTCCGGTGGAGGAAGAGGAGCTCACGTGGTTCGCCGGTCCTGGTGGGTGTGCTGGTGGGCTGTCCGTCCTGCGGGGACGGCGGTGGCCGCCGTATGAGGGGGACGCGCGCGGCCGACGCTACGCCGACGCATGAGGCGGAAGCAGGACTTCCTCTTCTTCCCTCGGGTCACTCACGGCGCGTGTGTCTCCCGCCCCTCGAACGTACGTCATGTCACGAACGTGTCCGATGTGTCCCGGTTCCCTCATACGGATCACTGGTCACACACCGGGCCGCCCGATGTCGGAAGCTGTCAGGTGTGACCCTGCGCGCGTTCGCCGCCGTCCCACCGGGCTCGTCTCAGATCGATGCGCGGCAGATGGCCCGCGGCGGCTCTGCTCGCCTCCTTCAGGGGCGTGCCCTCCGCCCGGTAGTGGCCGAGCGCCTCGAGTTCGTGCCCGGCGAGCAGGACCCCGTCGGCGCGGACGATCCGCCACCAGCAGACGCCTCCGCCGTAGAGGGACATCACACGGCCGACCTGCCGGGGGCCGCCCTCCTCCAGGTACTCGGCGACGTCCCCGTACGTCATGACGCGGCCCGGCGGAACCAGTTCGGCGACGTCGAGGACCCGCTCGGCGTACTCGGGCAGCGCGTCCCCGTACTCCGGAGGGACCTCGTCCGGAAGGCTCTGCTCGCTCATCCGCCCCATCCTGCCCCACCCCACCGACAACGCGACGCGCTCGCGACGGTGCGCGTCCCTCGCCCGCGAGCGAGGCTTCGGGCAGACTGTGCCGCCCGCACGGGCACCCTGATGCCCCCGGCTGTCGGTCCGGCATGCCACCATCGTGCGGTCGGTGACCAGTGATACGAGAGCAAGAAGAGGCGATGAAGCAGCAGGGTGTGCACCCCGAGGACGCCGAGGGCACCTCTGACGCTTCGTCGCGCCCGGACGCGGCCGCCGGCGGCGGGAAGCCCGGCGACGGCGACGAGAAGCCCGGCGGCAGTGGCGAGCAGTCCGCCGCCGGCGGCGAGAAGACCACCGACGGTGGCGAGAAGCCCACCGACGGGGACGAGAAGACCACCCGGAACGCGGTCGGCGGCCCCTCGGCGACCGCCGCCGCCCCCGACGACGTGGCACACATCGACGAGGTGGAGGGTGACGAACCACTCCTCCCCTCGCGCGTGCACCGGCCGTCCGACCTGATGCGGCTGCTGGTGGGCGTGCTGGCGGTCGTCGTGCTGCTCGCCGTCGCCGCCTTCGCGCACGGCACCACCTCGGGTCTCGAACAGGACATCAACAAGGGCACCGGACAGGCCCCCGACCTGCTGATCAAGGTCGCGGGACTGGCCTCCAGCATCGCGATCCTCCTGGTGCCCGTCGCGTTCGCCGTCGAGCGGCTGATCAAACGGGACGGGCTGCGGATCGCCGACGGTGTGCTCGCCGCGGTCCTCGCGCACGGGGTGACGCTCGCCACGGACCTGTGGGTGGCCAAGGCGGCCCCCGGTTCCATCCAGGAGGCGCTCACCCAGCCCTCACCGGGCGACATCCACGCGCTCACCGACCCGGTGCACGGCTACCTCGCACCGGTCATCGCCTACATGACGGCCGTCGGGATGTCCCGCAGACCCCGCTGGCGCGCGGTGCTGTGGATCGTGCTGCTCCTCGACGCCTTCTCCATGCTCGTCACCGGCTACACGACGCCGTTCTCGATCATCCTGACCGTTCTGATCGGCTGGACGGTGGCCTACGGAACGCTGTACGCGGTCGGCTCCCCCAACGCCCGCCCCACCGGCCGGACGCTGATGGCGGGCCTGCGGACCGTCGGTTTCCGCCCGGTGACCGCCGCCCGCGAGGAGGCGCCGCAGGACAACGCCGAGACCGGCGACCGGGGCCGGCGCTACTTCGTCACGCTGGAGGACGGCCGGCCGCTGGACGTGACGGTCGTGGACCGCGAGCAGCAGGCGCAGGGCTTCTTCTACCGCGCGTGGCGCAATCTGACACTGCGCGGCTTCGCCACCCGCAGCAGCCTCCCCTCGCTGCGGCAGGCGCTGGAACAGGAGGCGCTGCTCGCCTACGCGGCGATCGCGGCCGGAGCCAACGCGCCGAAGCTGATCGCGACGTCCGAACTCGGTCCCGACGCCGTGATGCTCGTCTACGAGCACACCGGCGGCCGCACCCTCGACTCCCTGCCGGACGAAGAGATCACCGACGGCCTGCTGCGCGAGGCCTGGGAGCAGGTGCGGGCCCTGCAGTCCCGGCGCATCGCGCATCGCCGGCTGGTGGGCGACGCCATCCTGGTGGATCGTTCCGGCACCGTGATCCTCACCGAGCTGCGCATCGGCGAGATCGCCGCCGGCGACCTGCTGCTGCGCATGGACATCTCCCAGCTCCTGGTGACGCTCGGCCTGCGGGTCGGCGCCGAACGCGCGGTCGCCTCGGCCGTGGACGTGCTCGGCCCCGACGCCGTGGCCGACTGCCTGCCGATGCTCCAGCCCATCGCGCTCAGCCGCTCCACCCGCGCGACCCTGCGCAAGCTGGCCCGGGAGCGGGCCGAGCGCGAACGGGAAGCGGTCCTCGAGGCGTCCCGCCACGCCAAGCTGGCCCGCTCCGAGGCGGCCGGCGCGGAAGAGGCCGCCGTACCCGGCAAGCCCGACAAGAAGGCCGCGCGCGCGGAGCAGCGGGCCGAGAAGCGGGCCCTGGACGATGCGCTGGAGGAGGCCCGCGAGGAGGACCTGCTCACGCAGATCCGGCACGCGGTGCTGCGGATCAGGCCGCAGGCCCCTGTCGAGCCGGCCCGGCTCGAGCGGGTGCGCCCCCGCACGCTGATCAGTTTCATCGCCGGTGCGATCGGCGCGTACTTCCTGCTGACCCAGCTCACGCACATCGAGTTCGGGCCGCTGATCGCGAACGCCCAGTGGGGCTGGGTCGCCGCGGCCGTGCTGTTCTCGGCGGCGAGCTATGTCGCCGCGGCGATGGCCCTGCTCGGGTTCGTGCCCGAGCGGGTGCCGTTCGTACGGACCGTGGCCGCACAGGTGGCCGGGTCGTTCGTCAAGATCGTCGCTCCGGCGGCGGTCGGCGGCGTCGCGCTGAACACCCGGTTCCTTCAGCGGGCGGGAGTACGGCCGGGGCTCGCGGTGGCGAGCGTCGGCGCGTCGCAGCTGTTCGGGCTCGGCTGCCACATCCTGATGCTGCTGTCCTTCGGCTACCTGACCGGCACCGAGAAGACACCCTCGCTGTCGCCGTCCCGGACGGTCATCGCCGGTCTGCTGACGGTGGCGGTGCTCGTGCTCGTGGTGACGTCGGTGCCGTTCCTGCGGAAGTTCGTCGTCACGCGCGTACGGTCGCTCTTCGCCGGCGTCGTGCCGCGCATGCTGGACGTCCTCCAGCGGCCGCAGAAGCTGGTCACCGGGATCGGCGGCATGCTGCTGCTCACCGCCTGCTTCGTGATGTGCCTGGACGCCTCGATCCGGGCCTTCGGCGACGAGTCGTCCTCGATCAGCCTCGCGAGCGTCGCCGTCGTCTTCCTCGCGGGCAACGCGCTGGGGTCCGCGGCACCGACGCCGGGCGGTGTCGGCGCGGTGGAGGCGACCCTGACGGTCGGCCTGATCGCTGTCGGCCTGCCCAAGGAGGTCGCCGCACCGGCGGTGCTGCTGTTCCGGCTGCTCACCCTGTGGCTGCCGGTGCTGCCGGGCTGGCTGGCGTTCAACCACCTGTCCCGGAAAGAAGCGCTGTAGGGAGCGAGAACCCTGCCCCGCCCCGTACCTCGTACGGCTCGTGCCCCGGGCGCACGGACCCGCCCGGCCGCACGATGGGGGCATGCCGATTCCCACCCGGCTGCGCGCCGCCGCCCTCACCGCCACCGCCGTACTGCTGTCCGCCCTCCTCGCGGGCTGCGGCGACGGTCCACGGGACGACACGGACCTGACGGACCAGAAGCTCGCCTGGGAGGACTGCCCGGCACCGTCCCAGGCCGAGGGCGGCGGCCCTCCGCCCTCCCCGCTGCCGAACGGCGGCGACTGGCAGTGCGCCACCATGAAGGCCCCGCGCGACTGGGACGACCCCGAGGGCGACACGATCGGCCTCGCGCTGATCCGGGCGAAGGCCGACGGCGCGGCGGACCGGCGGATCGGCTCGCTGGTCTTCAACTTCGGCGGCCCCGGCCAATCGGGCGTCACCACCCTGCCCGCCTTCGGCGAGGACTACGCGAACCTCCGCACCCGATACGACCTGGTCAGCTTCGACCCGCGCGGGGTCGGCCGCAGCGCCCCGGTGGAGTGCCTGGACGACGAGCAGCTCGACACGTACTTCCAGCAGGACGCCACCCCCGACGACGCGGCCGAGCGCACCGAGCTGCTGGACAACACCAAGGGATTCAATGCCGCCTGCGAGAAGCACTCGAAGACGATGCTGCCGCATGTGGCCACCACCGACGCGGCCCGCGACATGGACCTGATGCGCCAGGTCCTCGGCGACGACAAGCTGTACTACTTCGGCATCTCCTACGGCACCGAACTCGGCGGCGTCTACGCCCACCTGTTCCCGAAGCAGGTGGGCCGAGCCGTCTTCGACGCGGTCGTCGACCCCACGCAGAACGCCGAACAGAGCTCGCTCGGGCAGGCCGAGGGCTTCCAGCTCGCCCTCGACAACTACGCCGAGGACTGCGTGTCCAAGGTCGAGGACTGTCCCGTCGGCGACAGCGTCCAGGACGTCGAGAACCGCATCGCGCGGCTGCTGAAGGACCTCGACCGCAAACCGATTCCCGGCGTGTTCCCCCGCGACCTCACCCAGTCCGCCGCGACGGGCGGCATCCTCCAGGCGCTGTACTCGAGGGACCTGTGGCAGTACCTCACCGAGGGCCTGGAGCAGGCCTACGACGGAGACGGCAGGATCCTCATGGTGCTGGCGGACTCGTACAACGGGCGCGACGAGAACGGCGAGTACAGCAACAGCACCGCGGCGAACATCTCCATCAACTGCGCCGACGACAAAGCCCGGTACGGCCCCGCGTACGTGGAGGAGAAGCTGCCCGCGTTCCGCAAGGCCTCCCCGCTGTTCGGCGACTCCCTCGCCTGGGGCATGGTCAGCTGCACCGACTGGGCGGTGCCCGGCGCGGCCGACCACCCCGACGTCAGCGCGCCCGGCGCGCCGCCGGTCCTGGTGATCGGCAACACCGGCGACCCGGCGACGCCCTACGAGGGCGCGGCGCGGATGGCCGACGCGCTGGGCAAGGGCGTCGGGGTGGAGCTGACGTACAAGGGGCAGGGGCACGGGGCCTACAACAGCGGGAACAAGTGCGTGCAGGACGCGGTGCACGGCTATCTGCTGGACGGGAAGGTGCCGTCGGCCGGGACCGTCTGCTCCTGATCTCCGACGCGCGCCACCTTCCCGAACTCCCAGGCCACAGCGTTGTCCACAGGGCCCGGCGGGCGTCATGCCCGCCGCCTACGATGGCATGACGCCATCCGCCGCACGGTGCGGAGGGCCGGCGAGGGGGGATTGTTCATGGCACGTCTCGTACGGTGGACGGCTCTGGCCGCCGCCGCCGCACTGCTGACGGTGGGCTGCAGCGGCGGCTCGTCCGGCGACGATCAGAAGGACGGGGACGCGAGCAGTGCGCGGCCGTCCGCGGCGCCGCCCTCCGGGGTGCCCGCGTCGCTGGCCTCCCAGACGCTCGACTGGGGCCGCTGCAAGGGCACCGCGGACGCTCCCGCGCCGGGCGGCGACTGGCAGTGCGCCACGCTCGAGGCGCCGCTCGACTGGGCCGAGCCGGACGGCGAGACGATAGGGCTGGCCCTGATCAGGTCCAAGGCGAGCGGCGACCGGCGCGCCGGCTCCCTGCTGTTCAACTTCGGCGGACCCGGCGGCTCGGGCGTGTCCATGATGCCGTCCTACGCCGACACCGTCTCCGCACTGCACGAGCGCTACGACCTGGTGAGCTGGGACCCGCGAGGGGTGGCCGCCAGCGAGGGCATCCGCTGCCGCGACGACGAGGCGATCGGGGACGCCGAGTCGGTGGACGCGACGCCGGACACCCCGGCCGAGGAGCAGGCGTTCTTCAAGGACGCCGCCGACTTCGGCAAGGGCTGCGAGAAGGCCGTCGGCAAGCTGATGGCGCACGTCTCGACCACGGACACCGCCCGCGACATGGACCTGATGCGGCATGTGCTGGGCGACGAGAAGATGCACTACTTCGGCATCTCCTACGGCACCGAACTCGGCGGTGTCTACGCCCACCTGTTCCCGAAGCACGTGGGCCGGATGGTCCTCGACGCGGTCGTGGACCCGAGCGCCGACACCATGGGCCACGCGGAGAACCAGACGCGAGGCTTCCAGCGCGCGCTGGACGACTACCTGAAGTCCACGGGGCAGGACCCCGAGCGGGGCACGCGAAAGATCGCCGACCTGCTGAAGCGGATCGACGCGGAGCCGCTGCCGACGTCGTCCGGGGGACGGAAGCTGACGCAGACGCTCGCGATCACCGGCATCGTGCTGCCGCTGTACAGCAAGGACGGCTGGCCGACCCTGACGAGTGCGCTGGCGGCGGCCCAGGACGGTGACGGCTCGGAGCTGCTGGCCCTCGCCGACGGCTACAACGAGCGCGACGGATCGGGGCACTACGGCACGACGACCCACTCGCAGCGGGTCATATCGTGCCTGGACGGCAAGCAGCGGCCGACGGCGGCGGAGACCAGGAAGCGGCTGCCCGAGTTCGAGGAGATCTCCCCCGTGTTCGGCCCCTTCCTCGGCTGGGACACGGCCGGCTGGTGCCACGACTGGCCGGTGCCCGGGCAGCACGAGACGCCGGAGGTGAGCGCGCCCGGAGCGGCGCCGATCCTCGTGGTCGGCAACACCGGCGACCCGGCCACGCCCTACGAGGGCGCCCGCAGGATGGCGGACGAGCTGGGCAAGGACGTCGGTGTGGTGCTCACCTGGAAGGGCGAGGGCCACGGGGCGTACGGGAGCGGCAGCGACTGCGTCGACTCCACGGTCGACGCCTATCTGCTGAAGGGAACGGTGCCGAAGGACGGCAAGGTCTGCTCATGACGACGGCGGGGGCTTCGGGCACCTGCGGTGCGCGAAACCCCCGCCGTTCGGAGACCGGGACGAGCGGATCCCGGATGTCCCGAGCCGGTGACGGCTCAGTACACCGGCTTCTCCGGCTCGATCTGGTTGACCCAGCCGATCACGCCGCCGCCGACGTGGACGGCGTCCGAGAAGCCCGCGGACTTCAGGACCGCGAGGACTTCCGCACTGCGGACACCCGTCTTGCAGTTCAAGACGATCTTCTTGTCCTGCGGGAGGCTCTCCAGGGCGGAGCCCATGAGGAACTCGTTCTTCGGGATCAGCCGGGCGCCCGGGATGGAGACGATCTCGAACTCGTTCGGCTCGCGGACGTCGATGAGCTCGATGTTCTCGCCGTCGTCGATCCACTCCTTGAGCTGCTTGGGAGTGATCGTGGAGTCGGCGGCCGCCGCCTGGGCCTCCTCGGACACGACGCCGCAGAAGGCCTCGTAGTCGATGAGCTCGGTGACGGTCGGGTTCTCGCCGCAGACCGCGCAGTTCGGGTCCTTGCGGACCTTGACCTGGCGGTACTGCATCTCCAGGGCGTCATAGATCATCAGGCGGCCGACCAGCGGCTCGCCGATGCCCGCGAGGAGCTTGATGGCCTCGTTGGTCTGGATGGAGCCGATGGACGCGCACAGCACGCCCAGGACGCCGCCCTCGGCGCAGGAGGGGACCATGCCGGGGGGCGGGGGCTCCGGGTAGAGGCAGCGGTAGCAGGGACCGTGCTCGGACCAGAAGACGGAGGCCTGGCCGTCGAAGCGGTAGATCGAGCCCCAGACGTAGGGCTTGTTCAGCAGCACACAGGCGTCGTTGACCAGGTAGCGGGTCGCGAAGTTGTCCGTACCGTCGACGATCAGGTCGTACTGGCTGAAGATGTCCATCACGTTGTCGGCCTCGAGCCGCTCCTGGTGAAGGACCACGTCCACGTACGGGTTGATGCCCTTGATGGTGTCGCGGGCGGACTCGGCCTTGGAACGGCCGATGTCGGCCTGGCTGTGGATGACCTGACGCTGCAGGTTCGACTCGTCGACCTCGTCGAACTCCACGATGCCGAGCGTGCCGACACCGGCTGCCGCCAGGTACATCAGGGTCGGCGAGCCGAGGCCGCCCGCGCCCACGGCGAGCACCTTGGCGTTCTTCAGCCGCTTCTGCCCGTCCATCCCCACATCGGGGATGATCAGGTGGCGGGAGTACCTGCGGACCTCGTCTACGGTGAGCTCGGCGGCCGGCTCGACCAGGGGTGGCAGCGACACGGGGACTCCGTTGGTCGGTCAATCATTACGGTTGTTCTCTCCGTAACACTGCCACGGCCTTTTTCATTCCGAGACACCTGTCCCGATACGCGAGACGATCTCGTCCCAGTAGCCGGGCATCGTCTCCCAGGGGTCCACTCGCCCGGACCGGTTCGTGCGATCGGTGAAGTAGATCGTGGCGGCGCCCTGCCAGCGGGCGATGCGCAGCGCCTCCTCCAGATGACCGCGGGGGACGCCGTGGACGAAGTGGCAGAAGCGCTCGGGCGGGTAGTCGGCGCTCCACTCGGCCGCCTGGGACCAGCGGTAGTCGCTCCAGGCGCCCGAGAACGTGACGAGCTGGTCGGCGCTCTCGGCATAGCCGGGGTACGGGTGGGTGCCGTGCCCGAGGACGATGTGGGCGTCGTCACGGATGACGCGGAGCGTGCCGACCGTGCGGCGGACCTCCGGGAGCGCGGCCCGTTCGGACGGGCAGCGGTCGAGAAGGAAGCCGTCGGCCTGATACCAGTCGAGATAGCGGTGGGCGTCGGAGATCAGTTCCCCGAAGCCGCGGGCTCCGTACGCGGCGTCGAGGTGGCCGAGGACGCGGACGCCCGCGTTGCGCAGCCGGCCGGACGCCTCCAGGCAGTGCGGGTCGGGCTGGGTGCCGGGACCGTCGGCGACGTTGAGGACGACCCAGTGCAGGGGGGTGCCGGGGCTGGTGAGGCCGGCCCACTCGTCGGGTGCGACGAGGGGGTGGGCGAGACCGGGGACCCCGAGGCCGGTGCGGACGCTGGTGTTCGCGGTGCCCGTGTGCTCACTGGTCAGATACGGCATGCCGCCTCCATCCAGATGTCGGCGAGGGACTCTTCCAGGTTGATCCGGGGCCGCCAGCCGAGCCGGTCGCGCGCGGTGCGCACATCGGCCTGCTGCCAGCCGCCGCACCCGTCGGGGTAGGGGTGGGCGACCGGGGCCGCGTGCTCGGCGTCGGCGCGGTGGTCGCCGCGGTGCACCGGGGAATCCGGGCGGTGGAGGCCGACGGACTCGGTGCGATGGTGCGCCAGGGTGTCGACGCGGTGGCCGACGGATTCGGTGCGGGGGTGGCCGATGACCGGCCGCAGCGCGCCGGGCGGCGCGTCGAGTTCGTGCAGGGCGCCGCCGTAGCCGGCCACGCGGGCGAGGGTGGCGGCGGCGTCGCGCAGGCGGACGGCGCGGCCGGAGCCGATGTTGATGACACCCTGCGCGGCGGAGAGCGATGCGGCGTGGACGGCACGCGCCACGTCGCGGACGTCGACGAAGTCGCGCTGGGCGCCGAGGCCGCCGAGCCTGAGCTCGCCGTCGCCGGACTGCATGGCGCGCCGCATCGCCTCGGCGAGGCGCCCCAGCGGGGAGCCGGCGGGCGTGCCGGGGCCGGCGGGCGAGAAGACGCGCAGGACGACGGCGTCCAGACCGGAGCCGAGGACCAGTTCCGTGGCGGCGAGTTTGCTGACCCCGTAGGGGCCGCCGGGCCGGGGTACGGCGTCCTCCGCGGTGGACGAGCCGGGCTGGCTGGGCCCGTACTCGGAGCTGCAGCCGATCTGCACCAGACGGGCGCCGCAACTGCTGCGGCGCAGGGCCTCGCAGATGGTGGCGACGGCGACGGTGTTGTGGCGGGTGAGTTCGCGGGCGCCGCCCCGGGTGGCGCCCGCGCAGTTGACGACGACGCCCGGGTGGACGGCGTCGAGGAAGCGGGTGAGGGCGCCCGGGCTGCCGGTCGCGAGGTCGAAGCGGACGTCGGCGTCGTCGCCGCGGCCGAGGGCGGTGAGCTGGACGGCCGGGTCGGCGAGCAGACGGTCGGCGACGAACCGGCCGATATAGCCGTTGGCCCCGATCAGCAGAACTCTCATCGCGCGGCTCCCGGGGCCGAGGCGTCCGGTCGGGAGGTGGTCATCTGGGGGTCTCCTTCTGGGGGTGGTACGGGACGTGGGTGGGGGGTTGCCCGGAGCGCGCGGTCATCGCGGCTGCTCCGTGGGTGCGTGGGCGGACGCTCTGGTGAGGCGGCGGGTCGCGTGCACGAGGAGGACCAGGGCGCCGATGCCGCAGGCCGTCACCGGGACACCGGCCGGGCCCGAGGCGGCCACGAGGGCCTCGACGGGAGTGGCCAGGAAACCGCAGCCGGGGAGGCGGCCGGCGAAGACCGTGGCGAGGGCGGTCGCCTCGGTTGCTGCCGTGACGGTGAGGACGAGCCTGGAGGCGTGGGTGAAGCCGTGGACGGCGAGGAGACGGGCCGGCAGCAGGAGCGCGCCGAGGGTGAGCGCCTGGGGGTAGGCGGCGGACTCGCCGAGGGCAGCGCCGGTCAGCGCGAGCAGGGCCGTCAGGGCGACCAGGAACAGGGCGAACGTGCCGAGCAGCAGGGGGCGTACGGAGGCCGAGAAGTCCGTCAGTCCGCGGCTGGCGGCCAGTTTGCGGCGGGCCCCGGCAGCGAACAGGTAGGCGCTTACGGCGGCGGGTGCGCAGGCCAGGGCGAGGGCCACGACGGGGGCGACGGTGACGGGCCAGGGTCCGTCACCGGTGCCGTCGGGCAGGCCGTCGGGGCCTCCGGTGACGGCGGCGTTCAGCAGGCCGTCGCCGAGCAGGGCGTAGCCGACGAGCCAGCAGGTCGAGGTGGAGCCGGCGTCGGTACCGGCGCTCAGCGGACCCCGGCGCAGTGCGGCGCGCAGGGCCAGGGTCACCGCGAGGACGGCGACGACGGCCACGGTCAGCCGCGACCGTCCGTCCGTGAGGCGCAGGCCGGCCACGGCTGCGGCGCACAGCACCCCGGGCAGCAGGGCGAGGACGATCCAGGTGCCTCGCACCCGGGGCGCCGGCGGTGCGGCGAGGCGCGCGGGTGCATCGGCGTCGCGCGGGACGCGGGCGAACATCTCCTCGGCGAGGGAGAAGACGTTCCGGTGCCGGAAGCGGGCCGCGGTCCGGTCGGTGACGCCGTGCGCCTCCAGTCCCGCCGCGATCTCCAGGGGGTCCACGGCCCGTTCGCACAGGTCGCGGTGACGGTGCATCAGAGCTTTGACGGGATCGGCGGCGCGGCGGGCGGCGGGGGCCGGCTGCTTGCCGGCCGGCGTCGCCCCTTCGGTGCGCCCCGCGCCCGGGCGTCCACCGGCGGGCGTTCCCGCACCGGGTCTCTCCACGTCCAGGCACTCCTGTGAGCGCTCGTCCCAGGCCCCCGGGCTGCTGGGGGTCTCGGGGCGGTCCAGTTCGCCCAGGCCGCTCATCGGACCCCCTCGCTCGTGGAAGCCGCGGTCGTGGCGCGGACGGGGGTGTCCGTCGCCCAGGCGGGGCCGCCCCGGGCCACGACTCGGCCGGCGGGGCCGGTCCAGCGGCCGGTGACTTGCGCCTCGGCGGGAACGGCGAACGGCAGGGGCTCTCCGGTCGCGTCGAGGACGACGCGGCGGACCGGCGTGCGCGCGAGGATGTCCAGGTAAATGCCGTGAAATGCCGCGACGTTCTGTTCGACGGTGAACAGTTCCAGCGCGCGGGCGCGCGCGGCGGCGCCCAGGCGCTCACGGCGCTCGGGGTCGCGCAGCAGGGCGACACACGCCTCGGCGAGCGCCCGCGGATTGCGCGGGGGCACGACGAGTCCGGTGCCGCCGATGGCCTCCACCACGGCGCCGACGTCCGTGGACACCGTCGCCCGGCCGCAGAACATGGCCTCGACCAGGCCGGCCGGGAATCCCTCGACGACGCTGGAGAGGACGACGAGGGCGCCCGAGGCGTACGCGTCGGCGCGGGAGGGCAGTTCCGGCCCGCCGGTCTCCTCGAAGGACACCGGGTTGTCGCCGACGGCGTGCGGACCGGTGGCCTCGTCGGGGAAGAGCTGTGCGGCCAGGGCCTTGCAGTGGGTGAGGTAGGCCGCGCCCTCGGGGCCGACGGGGGCGCCGACGATCCTGAGCCGTGCCGCGGGCTCCTGCCTGCGGATCTCCGCGAAGGCGTGCAGCAGCGAGACCAGGTCCTTGGCGGGCTCGACGCGGCCGACCCAGACGAGGGTGTGCGGATCGGCGCACTGCGGGGACTCCCCCGCCTCCGCGAAGGGCGCCGCGTCCATGCCCGGGGGGACCGTGCGGAGCTTGGCGCGGTCGGCGCCGCAGCGTTCCTGCCAGCGGCGGGCGTGCGCGTTGCCCGGCGTGATCACGGCCGCGCGCCGGTAGGTCTCGGCGGCCAGCCGGCCGTGGAAGGCGGCCAGCAGGGACCGTATCGCGGGCGGCGCACCGTGGTCCGTGAGGTAGTGGGTCCGCAGCCGCACGCCGTACTCCGTCACCAGCAGGGGCACGCCGTGGAAGTGCCGGGCGAGCAGGCCGGGCAGGGCCGCGGTACCGCCGGAGGCCGCGTGGCACAGGTCGACCGCGCCGAGCCTGTCGGCGTCGTACCAGTCGAGCGACAGGGGGCGCAGGGCGCGTTCGAGGCGTGCGGCGACGGTCAGCAGCTCGGGGACGCGGGCCGCGCGGGCGGTACGCGGGGCGCCGGGCGCGCGGCAGGCGCGTTCCAGGGCGCGCACGGCGGTCTCCGAGCGGAGGGCGCCCGCCAGTCCGTCCTCGTCGCGGGCGAGTTCGGCGAGGCCGTACAGCGCACTGGCGAAACGGTCCGCCTCAACGGCCGACGCCTGTTCCGACGTACCGGACGGGTCCTGCGGAGCGGCGGTGCAGAGGGTGGCGGCCAGCTCGCCGTAGCACTCGGCGAAGCGCCGGCGTGCGCGCCGTCCGTACGCCCAGCGGTCGCTCCGCGTCACCCTTCCGACGATCCCCTGCGAGCCGCCCCTGCGGCCGTCGTCGTCGGCGTCCCACAGCGGCGCGGTGAGCACCCGGGTGACCTGCGGCGGCAGCGGGACCCATCCCTCGTCCTCCTGGTGCCGGCTGCGGCTGAGCGCGTAGACGTCGAACTCGTGCTGCCCCAGCCCGCGCACGAGCCGGTCGCACCAGAGTCCGGCCTCACCGCTCACATACGGATAGCCACCCTCCGTAAGCAGTCCGATGCGCACGCGCGCACCCCCGATCTCCCGTCTGGGGAGCCGCCGTTGGCCCGGCGGCTCGCAGCGGGACGAACGTATGCGGACCAGGCGGTGGCGCGATGGACGGTTGTCCATCGCGCCACCAAAAGGGGTGAACGGTCGTAACTTTCCCGTGCGGGACGCGTTCGGTCGCGCTAAGGGATCAAGCGGTCACCGTGCGCAACGCGTCGGCCATGCCTGGCGGGTCAGCCGTTGGGGTAGGCCCAGGCGTTGGGACGGCAGTCGATTCCGTCGTGGTCCACGAACTTGGTCTGCTGCTGCATGACCGGGGCGAGTTCGCCGTCCTTGTCGCAGGAGACGTGGTTGTAGCCGATGCGGTGGCCGACCTCGTGGTTGATGAGCATCTGCCGGTAGGCGTGGATCTGGTCGCCGAAGGGCTCGGCGCCCTGCGCCCACCGGTAGGCGTTGATCATCACGCGTTCGGTGGCGGCCGAGTCGCAGGAGACGTTGTCCTCGGTGGTGTCGAGGCCGGACTTGGCGCACCAGTCGGCCGTGGTGCCGGGGCTGGCGAGCGTGATCACGAAGTCGGGCTGCCCGGAGTGGATGCGTTCGAACGTACGGGCGCCGTTGTGCGCCCAGCTCCGGTTGTCGTTGAGCGTCTTCTGCACGGCCTGCGCGAAGAGTTCACCGTCGAGGCCGAGACCCTGCTCCACGTCCACGCGGTAGGTGTACTTCTGCCCCGTCCCCGGCGCCTTGTCGATGCCGGGGATCGCCTCGAACTTCCCCGACCCCTTGTAGGTGGCGCCGAGCGGATAGGTCTTGGCCATCTTCTGCTCGTACGTCAGCGGCGCCGCGGCACCGGACGCGGACGGGATCGGCCGCTCGTCCGCACGGGACGCGGGGTCGCGGACGTCCCGGGCCTGGTCGGTCGCGGCCTGGGAGCGCGCGCCCTCGGCGTTCTGGCCGTCGGCGACCTGGCCGGCCACGACGACCGCCAGCACGGTGGTGACGGCGGCGGCGGCGATGCCGGTGAAGGTCCTCCCCTTGCCGCCCTTGGCCGGCGCGGGTTCACCGGTGGGTGCCGCGTCGTCGGCGCCGGGGGTGCCGGGGGCGTCGCCGGACCTCCAGTCGGTGACGGAGGCGTACGGGTCGGGCGCCTGGGCGGGGACGGGGGTACGGCGCTGGGTGCGGGTCGAGAAGACGTCGTCGTCCTCGCCGAAGGCGTCCAGGTAGTCCCGCCGCGGCCCTTGCTCGGGCGCCTGCCGCTGCCGCGGGAACGGCACGCCGGGCCCCGTGGGCCGGCCGGGCGCGGACACGCCGGGCTGCGGTCCGGCCGCGGCCCGCCCGCCCACGTCGCCCCAGCCTCCGCCGGCTTCGCGCTGCTCGGGATGCCCGCCACGAACCTGGGGCATCCCCTGCGCGGGAGTCCCGCCCGGGAACCGGGGCACACCCCGCGCAGGCGCACCGCCGGGGGCACCCTGCGCAGACGCACCGCCCCCGACACGCGGCGAACCGTGGGCGGGCGTGCCGTCCGGGAACCTCGGGAAGCCCTGCGCCTGTGTACCGCCCTGAACCCGCGGAAAGCCCTGCGCGGGCGTGCCGTCGGGGAGCCGGGGAACGCCGTGCGCCGGCGTGCCGTCCGGCGGCTGTGGGGCCGTCTGGCCCCAGGCGCCGCCCGGCACCGTGCCCTGGGCG
Organism: Streptomyces flaveolus; assembly: GCF_014648815.1. GTDB lineage: Bacteria > Actinomycetota > Actinomycetes > Streptomycetales > Streptomycetaceae > Streptomyces > Streptomyces flaveolus. The sequence continues at coordinate 255,059 of NZ_BMRV01000002.1, forward strand.
ACCGGGCCCGGCACTCCGTTCGCCGGCGGCGCGGGCATGCGTCGTCGGCCCGGGCGTCCGGCCCGGTCCTCCCGCGCTGCCGCGGGGGCGTCCGCGTTGTCGCCCTTGGGGGCGGGTCCGCGGCGGCTGTGGCGTCCCACTCGCGCCTCAGCCTCCTGTGGTCTGGTTGGCGGGCTCGTCGTCGACGGCCCCGTCGGTGCTCTTGCCGACCGCCGACCCCTCGGTGTCCGCGAGGAGTTCGCGGAACGCCGTGGCCACGGTCTCCGGATATTCCATCATCGCCACGTGTCCCGCCTCCGGCAGGGTCAGCAGCCGGGAGTCACGGAAGGCGCGGGCCGCGCGCTGAGCCATGCGGTGACCGACGAGTTGGTCCCGTCCACCGTAGACCAGCAGGGTCGGCGCGAGAACCCGTTCGGCCTGCCGCCACAGCCCGTGCTGGCCGCCCACGGTGTACGCGCTGACGATCCCGCGCGCCGAACGCGCCATCGCGTCCCAGAAGTACGGCAGTTGCAGCCGCCGCTCCATCTCCTCCACGGCGTTGCGGAAGCCCTCCGGCGACACCCTCCCGGGGTCGCCGTAGCAGAGCGCCGTCACCCCGCGGACCCGCTGCTCGGCGGTCCACTCCCTGGTGAGCCGGGTGAACAGCGACACCACTCCCGGCAGCGCCAGCAGCCCCGTCGGCACCGCGCTGCGCTGGACGCGGATCTCCGGCAGCGCGGGCGACACGAGAGTCAGCGTGCGCACGAGGTCGGGCCGCACCGCGGCGACGCGCGTAGCGACCGCGCCGCCGAGCGAGTTGCCGAAGAGGTGGACGGGGCCGCGCCCGGCCGCGTCGAGGTGGCGGACGACCGCGCGCGCGTGACCCGAGACGGAGTAGTCGCCGTCGTCCGGTGGCGGCGAGTCACCGAAGCCGGGCAGGTCGACGGCCTCGCTGTCGACGACGTCGTCCAGCAGCGGTATCAGCGCCGACCAGTTCTGCGAGGAACCGCCGAGGCCGTGGACGTACAGCGCGGGCGGGAGCCCCTGGCGCGCCGGCCGCCTGGAGCGCACCGTCAGAGTGATTCCGGGCAGGTGGACCGAGCTGAGCCGCTCGCCCTCCACGACCTTGACGGCCGCCACCTTCGGCAGCACGTTGGCGGGCGGCACGGACGGCAGCTCGGTCGAAGACATGCGCCAATGTTACGAGACGATCACGCAGTGGCTCATGTGTTCGCCATCACAAGCACGGGCGCGGCGCCGGGCGGCCGGGTACCCGCGATCGGCGCACGGTGACGCCTGGCGGCGGAATCGGGTGTCTCCTAGGCTCATGGAGAGGGCACCCGCATGTGGCCCCTGCATCCAGGGACGTCCGTAGGAAGGGAGCCCAGCATGACCGTCGACCCCACCGACCCGGAGACCTTCGAGGAAGAGGACCGGGAGCCTCAGGAACTCGGCGTCGAGGCCCCCGACGCCGACGCGGCCGAGCAGCACGCCGACATCACGCCCGACCGCGACGACCCGCTGACCGACGTGGAACCGGACCGCGCCAACGAGGCCGACCTGGTCGAACAGGCCCGGGTCGTCTCGCACGACGAGGACGACTACCGCTGAGGCGGGGGGCCGCCGAGCAGGAGGGAGGCCGATTTTTGCCCGGCCTGCGACCTTTTGAAACCTGTTGTGCGGCTATCGCCACCGTCCGGTCCGTGAAATTCTGCGCTCGCACCGCGCACACCACGGTTACCGAAAAGTACGATGGCGACGCGGCGCACACCGCACGTGGACGACTTTGGGAGGCGGCGTGACAGCCATCGAGCAGACAGAGGCGGTACGCCCGCGGGGCACACGCCTTCCCCGCCGTGCCCGACGCAACCAGCTGCTGGGCGCCGCCCAGGAAGTGTTCGTGGCGCAGGGCTACCACGCCGCCGCGATGGACGACATCGCCGAGCGCGCCGGTGTCAGCAAGCCGGTGCTGTACCAGCACTTCCCGGGCAAGCTCGACCTCTACCTCGCCCTGCTGGACCAGCACTGCGAGGCGCTGATCCAGTCCGTGCGGAACGCGCTCGCGTCGACGACCGACAACAAGCAGCGCGTCCGGGCGACGATGGACGCCTACTTCGCGTACGTCGAGGACGACGGCGGCGCCTTCCGCCTGGTCTTCGAGTCGGACCTGACCAACGAGCCCGCCGTGCGCGAGCGCGTCGACAAGGTCACGAACGAGTGCGCCGAGGCGATCTGCGACGTCATCGCCGAGGACACCGGCCTCTCCCGCGCCGAGTCGATGCTGCTGGCCTCCGGACTGGGCGGCCTCGCCCAGGTGGTGGCCCGCGCCTGGCTGCACAGCGACCGCAGCGTGCCGCGCGACCAGGCGGTCCAGCTGCTGACGTCGCTGGCCTGGCGGGGCATCGCCGGTTTCCCGTTGCACGGCAGCGAGCAGCACTGACCGTCGCACGTTCGGCGTACGGCGGCGTTTGTTCCCCCCGGCTGTTCGCTCCTGGCGTTCTCGGGCGGAGCGTGGACGTCCCCTCACCGGGCTAATGTGTGCTGGGTACGGCGCGGAAGATCGCGCACATCACTGACCGTCGGAGGGACATAGCCGTGGAGGTCAAGATCGGCGTGCAGCACGCGCCCCGCGAGATCGTTCTGGAGAGCGGTCAGAGTGCCGAGGAGGTAGAGCGCGTGGTGGCCGAGGCACTGGCCGGCAAGTCGCAGCTGCTGAGCCTCGTGGACGAGCACGGCCGCAAGGTCCTGGTCCCGGCCGACCGCCTCGCGTACGTCGAGCTCGGCGAGCCGAGCCCGCGCAAGGTGGGCTTCGGCGCGCTGTAGCCGACGGAAGAAGCACGGAGAAGGGCCCGGCGGCCACGACCGCCGGGCCCTTTCCCGTTTCCCCGTCCGGAGCACAGCTCACCCACAGGAGGAGGATTGCATTCCGCAGGTCAGGGGTAAGTCGGCCAATGACCGTTTTGGGCAGGCCGGCCACGTGGGAGGGACCCCGACATGCTCCTGGAAGCGCTCAGCGCCTCGATCCTCGGCCTCGCTCTGGCCTGGGCCGCCGCCCACCGTCTGCCGCACCGCCTCCCCGACCGCGTCCTGGTCCTGCCGACGGGTGTCGCCGGGGCCCTGTTCGGAGCGTTCGTCACGCACACCGCGCTGGGTGCAGGCGGGCTCCTGCTGGTCCTCATGGGCGCGGCGGCCGTATCGGCGGCCTCGCTGTCGCTGCTGCTGCGGCCGGCGGGAAGACTGCGGCGCCGTTCGGCGACCGCCTGACCGGCCGCCGGTGGTGGCGCCGACGGCGAGGACGGCCCGTGCCGCACCCGGGCGGATCACGGCGCCCGGACTGACGCCGGGGCTTGCTTCCCGTGCCGGCCGGCACGGGAACCCGGTCCGGGTGGTGCCCGGACCGAGCGGTACCCCGGCCCCCGGTCCTGGCGGTGCCTAGGCCGCCAGCCCCAGCGCCGCCATCCGCTTGGTGTGCGCCTCGGTGATCCGGGAGAACATGCGGCCCACCTCGGCGAGGTCGAAGCCGTCCGCGACACCGCCCACGAGCATCGTCGACAGCGCGTCCCGGTCGGCGACCACCCGCTGGGACTGCGACAGCGCCTCACCCATCAGCCGCCGCGCCCACAGCGCCAGCCGCCCGCCCACCCGCGGGTCCGCGTCGATCGCCGCGCGCACCTTCTCCACGGCGAAGCTCGCGTGCCCGGTGTCGTCCAGCACGGCCAGCACCAGACTCCGGGTGTCGGAGTCGAGCCGGGCGGCGACCTCCCGGTAGAAGTCGCTGGCGATGGAGTCGCCGACGTAGGCCTTGACGAGACCCTCCAGCCAGTCCGAGGGGTCCGTCTGCTTGTGGAAACCGTCGTAGGCGGCCACGAACGGCTCCATGGCCGCCGTCGGCTCCTCACCGATCTCGGCGAGCCGGTCGCGCAGCCGCTCGAAGTGGTGGAACTCCGCCGACGCCATCTTCGCCAGCTCCGCCTTGTCCGCCAGCGTGGGCGCCAGCTTGGCGTCCTCCGCGAGCCGCTCGAACGCCGCCAGCTCGCCGTACGCGAGCGCGCCGAGCAGGTCCACGACCGCGGCACGGTACTGCGGGTCGGCGGCTGCCGTCGCCCAGTCCTGGGCGGCGACTCCGGTGGCTCCGGTGGTTTCGGCGGGGGCGTCTGCGGCGTTGCCAGGCTTGTCAGAGCTCGTCATGCAGCGCACAATAGCCCGCCCGCCGCGGACCGTAAGGGCCTGGTCAGTCACTGTGACGACGACTACGTGACCAAATCGGCCATCGCGTGTGCGCGAATCCGGGGTATGGTGGTAATGCGCCTGCCGAGTATGTGACGTACGGGTACGTGACATCTTCGTCGGGCCGCACGCATGAGGATGCCCGGTCGGTGGCCCGATCGGCTCCGACCCGACAGCCCTCCCTGCCGTACGCCACACTGCGTACGGAGCCCGGAGGGGGACCCTCAGTGGTACGAGCGCTGGAGCGTCGACAGAGGTCCCGTGTCCTACGGCCCCACCCGTAAGGGCGGCCGACGTCCCCGACACGGTCCGGCACGACCCGCGCGCTCGCCTCGCACCACGCACACAGAAGAGGCAGCACCCTGACTACGACGTTTCGATCCCTCGGAATCCTCCCCGAGACCGCCGAAGCCCTCGAGGCCGTCGGCATCCTCACTCCCTTCCCCATCCAGGAGATGACGCTCCCCGTTGCCCTGTCGGGCAAGGACGTCATCGGCCAGGCCAAGACCGGCACCGGCAAGACGCTGGGCTTCGGCCTCCCGCTCCTCGAGCGCGTCACCGTCCCCGCCGACGTCGAGGCGGGCCGCGCGGCGCCCGAGTCCCTGACCGACGCCCCGCAGGCCCTCGTCGTCGTCCCGACGCGCGAGCTGTGCCAGCAGGTCACCAACGACCTGCTGACCGCCGGCAAGGTCCGCAACGTGCGCGTTCTCGCGATCTACGGCGGCCGGGCGTACGAGCCGCAGGTGGAGGCCCTGAAGAAGGGCGTCGACGTGATCGTCGGCACCCCGGGCCGTCTGCTGGACCTCGCGGGCCAGAAGAAGCTGAGCCTGAAGCACATCAAGAGCCTGGTCCTCGACGAGGCCGACGAGATGCTCGACCTGGGCTTCCTGCCCGACGTCGAGAAGATCATCAACATGCTGCCGGCCAAGCGCCAGACGATGCTGTTCTCGGCCACCATGCCGGGCGCCGTCATCGGACTGGCCCGCCGCTACATGTCGCAGCCCACGCACATCTCCGCCACCTCGCCGGACGACGCGGGCGCGACGGTCGCCAACACGAAGCAGTTCGTCTACCGCGCGCACAACATGGACAAGCCCGAGATGGTGGCGCGCATACTGCAGGCCGACGGCCGGGGACTGGCCATGGTCTTCTGCCGCACCAAGCGCACCGCGGCCGACCTGGCCGACCAGCTCAAGCAGCGCGGCTTCGCCTCCGGCGCGGTCCACGGCGACCTCGGCCAGGGCGCCCGCGAGCAGGCCCTGCGCGCCTTCCGCAACGGCAAGGTGGACGTGCTCGTCTGCACCGACGTCGCCGCCCGCGGCATCGACGTCGAGGGCGTGACGCACGTCATCAACTACCAGTCGCCGGAAGAGGAGAAGACGTACCTGCACCGCATCGGCCGCACCGGCCGCGCGGGCGCCAAGGGTACGGCGATCACGCTGGTCGACTGGGACGACATCCCGCGCTGGCAGCTGATCAACAAGGCGCTGGACCTGGGCTTCAACGAGCCGCCGGAGACGTACTCCACCTCCCCGCACTTCTACACCGACCTCGGCATCCCCGAGGGCACCAAGGGCGTCCTGCCGCGCTCGGAGCGCACGCGCGCCGGGCTGGACGCGGAGGAGCTGGAGGACCTGGGCGAGCCGGGCGGCCGGGGCGCTCGCGTCCGCGGTGGCCGTGGTGGCCGGGACGAGTCCCGTTCCGCCGACCGCGAGCGTTCCTCCGACGGCGAGCGTTCCTCCCGTACGACGCCGCGCCGTCGTCGCCGTACGCGCGGCGGGGCGCAGGTGGAGGCGCCGGCCGCCGGGACCACCGCGCCCGAGGCCGTGACCGGCGGCGCGGACGGCGCCACGGACACGGAGGGCACCGCCCAGGGGCCCCGCACCCTGCGTCGCCGTCGCCGTACGCGGAGCGGTGAGCCGGCCCAGCAGCCGGTGACGGCCGCCACGACGGAGGCCACGGCACCGGAGACCGCCGTGGCGACGGCGGAGGGCACGGCTCCGGAAGCTTCGGAGAACGTCGAGGCCCCGGCGAAGCCGCGTCGTCGCCGCACCCGCAGGTCCGCCGAGACACCGGCCGCGGCGGTGGAGGCCGCCGCGGTGGCCGAGCCGACGGCTGTCGAGGCCGCTGTGGTCGAGGCCCCGGTGGCCGAGGTTGCCGAGGTGACCGCGGTCGAGGCGCCCGTCGAGAAGCCGCGTCGGCGCACCCGCAAGGCCACGGCCTCGGCTGCCGCCGAGACAGCGGTCGACACGGCCGAGGGAGTGGCCGAGCCGGCCGCCGAGCCGGCGGAGACGAAGCCGCGCCGCACGCGCAAGAAGGCGACGGCACCGGCGGAGACGGCGGAGACGAAGCCCCGCCGCACCCGCAAGGCCGCTGCCGAGGCGCCGGAGGCCGTCGAGGTCACCGAGGCCCCGGAGGCGGCCGAGGCCAAGCCGCGCCGCACCCGCAAGACGGCCGCCGCCAAGGCGGAAGCCGCCGTCGACACGGCCGAGGCCGCGGAGACCAAGCCGCGCCGCCGCACCCGCAAGGCCGCCGAACCGGCCGAGGCCACCGCCGAGATCCCGGCCCAGGCCTCCCAGGAGCCGGAGGCGGCCGAGGCCAAGCCGCGCCGCACCCGCAAGACGGCCGCCGCCAAGGCGGAGACCGCCGTCGACACGGCCGAGGGCACGGAGACCAAGCCGCGCCGCCGCACCCGCAAGGCCGCTGCCGAAGCGCCGGAGGCCGTCGAGGCCACCGAGGCCCCGGAAGCCGCCGAGGCCAAGCCGCGCCGCACCCGCAAGACGGCCGCCGCCAAGGCGGAAGCCGCCGTCGACACGGCCGAGGCCGCGGAGACCAAGCCGCGCCGCCGCACCCGCAAGGCCGCCGAACCGGCCGAGGCCACCGCCGAGATCCCGGCCCAGGCCTCCCAGGAGCCGGAGGCGGCACCGCGGCGTCGGACCCGCAAGGCCGCGGCGGTCGCCGAGGCTCCCGTCGAGGCCGCCGACGCGGCCGAGGCGAAGCCGAAGGTTCGCCGTACGCGCAAGGCGGCCACGGCTGCGAAGCAGCCCGCGGAGTCGGCCGAGAGCTGATCCCACCGCTTGATCCGTCCGTCGGCCCGGTCCCGCCACCCAGGCGGGGCCGGGCCGACGGCGTATCCGGTCCCGCTGTCCGGGCGGTGCGGTGGGATGACGCCGCGGGTGGAGTCGCCTGTCCGCGCTGACGGAGTGCCTCCCAGGCCGTTCAGGCACTGGGGGAGGCACGACGACCGCAGGCCGCGCGGCCGGCCGCGGGGTGCGCCGCCCGGGGACGCCCCGCGTCCCGTCCCCGGATAATCTCTGCCCGTGAGCACGAATGCCCGCTTCACCCCGCCGCCCGATGCCCGCGCGTACCGGCTGCGTACCGCGCGTGGTGAGTTCGCCGTCGTCGATTCGCCCGTGGCGGGCGGGGGCGTGCCGAAAGGGGTCGTGCTGATGCTGCCCGGGTTCACGGGCAGCAAGGAGGACTTCACGCTGCTGCACGAGCCCCTCGCCGCGCGCGGGTACCGTACGGTCGCCGTGGACGGGCGGGGACAGTACGAGTCCGACGGCCCGGAGCACGACGAGTCCGGCTACGCGCAGGACGAGCTGGCCCGGGACGTCCTCGCGCAGGTCGCCGCGCTCGGAACGCCCGTGCACCTCGTCGGGCACTCCCTCGGCGGCCAGATCGCCCGTGCCGCCGTGCTGCTCGACCACTCCCCCTTCGTCTCCCTCACGCTGATGTCGTCGGGCCCGGCGCGGATCTCCGTCTCCCAGCAGCAGCGCGTGAAACTCCTGCGGGACGCGCTCGACACCATGACGATGGCTCAGGTGTGGGAGGTGATGCAGGCGATGGGGCCGCCCGAGGAGGCAGGCGCCCCGGTGCCCGCCCACGGCCCGGACGCTCCGCAACGGCTGCGCGAGCGCTGGCTCGGCACCCGGCCTGCCCAACTGCTCGCCACGGGGCGCCAGTTGTGCACCGAGCCGGACCGCGTCGCCGAACTCGCCGCGGTGCCACTGCCGTTCCACGTACTGTCGGGCGCCTTCGACGACACCTGGCCCGTGCCCCTCCTGGACGAGATGGCCGTACGGCTCGACGCGCGCCGGACCGTCGTCCCGGGGGCCGAGCACTCGCCCAACACGGATCAGCCGCTGGCGACGGCCCAGGCCCTGGCCGACTTCTGGGACGGCGTCCCCGCGCCACGACCGTAGGACGGGCCGGATGGGCCCCGGGCCCGCCCTAGTACTGCGCCCGGAGGTGCTCCCAGAAGCCGTCCCGCAGCGCGCGGCGCAGGTCGGCCTGGCCGCGCAGCGAGTACTGCAGCAGGCCCTCGGCCTCCACCAGCAGGTCCTGGTCCACGGAGCCGGGAAGGTAGGGGTGGCCGGGGAGCAGCTCCAGCAGTGCTTCGCGGCCCCGTGCCGCCAGCCACTTCGCCGCGATCTGGGCGCCCACGAAGCGGACGTCCTCCCGGGCCGGCCGGACCGCGCCCGCCGCTTCGAAGGCGTGGGCCGTACGACGGGAGACGTACGGCTTGAAGAAGTCGAGGTCGAAGGTGCGCTGGCTGTCGACCTCCCAGAGCAGCGGGTCGGCCTGGTTGCGGCCCTCGGGGGCCTCGATGCCCCACAGGTGGACGCGGGCGCCGTAGCCCTGGGCGGCCTCGACCGCCGACACCAGGTCCTCGTCGCCGCCGAGCAGCGCCGCGTCGCTGATAGCGCGGTACCGGGCGAGGGACTCGAGGTCGGAGCGGATGAGGGAGTCGACGCCCTTCTGCTGGTTGTTGGCGTTGAGGTTGCCCAGGCGGACCTTGACATCCGGCAGCTCGGCGATGGACTGCTGCTCGGCGGTGTGAATGCGGCGCCGGGCGCCGTCGTACCAGTAGACCCGCAGCAGGCGGCTGTCCGCGAAGATCGTGCGCGCCTTGTCGATGAGGGCCTCGATCAGTCCCTCGGCGTCCAGGTCGAAGGCCCGGCGGTCCTCGGTCCCGGCGACCAGTCGGCCCGCCGCCGCGTAGAGGTACCCGGCGTCGACGAAGATCGCGTGGGTCGAGGGCGTCTTCGCCACCTCGGCGAGCATGCGCTGCAGCAGCTCGTTGGTGCGGTCGATGCGGGCGTTCAGGGACGCGAGGTCGTCGTTCATCGCCTCCATTGTCCCGGCGGTCACGCTGCGAACACAACCGGTCCCGGTCGGTCTTGTGCCGGCACCGATCGCTCCGACGCGGTCTTCTTACGTGTCAGTAATTAGTTGTTCGAAAAATTTCCTTAGCGTAGGGAATGTTCGTAACACCCGGCCTGTTGACTCGTATGGACGCCCGGGCACCGACGACCCGGGGCCCACACCAGTAGTTCTCCTCAGGAGGATGACCAGATCAAGGGAGAGGCCCATGCGCTTTGAAGTCATGCGACTCGACGACGTCGACGGAACGCCCGTCGACACGACCGTCGTGGACGCCGCCTCCGTGAACCGTATCGTCCAACAGGCCGCCGCCATCGGGCAGCGCCTGTGGATCCGCCCCGCCGACACCTCGGCCTTGTAGCGCGGACCGTTCCACACGCCGGGAGCCCCCGTGCGGCACCGTCACCGGTGCCGCACGGGGGCTCTGTCGTGTCCGGCGCTCACGCGCCCTGGATCACCTGGGTGACGCCGTTGATGATCTGCTGCACGGCGATCGCGGAGAGCATCATGCCCGCCAGGCGGGTCACCAGGACGACACCGCCGTCCTTGATGACGCGGATGATCAGCAGCGAGTACCGCATCACCAGCCAGAGCACCACGTGGATGGCGAGGATGGCCGACCAGACCGACACCTGCGAGGTCACGCTGTCGGCCTTCTGCACGGCCAGGATGACGGACACGATGGCGCCGGGCCCCGCCAGCAGCGGCATGCCCAGCGGCACCAGCGCGACGTTGACGTCCTTGGTCTGCTTGGGCTCGTCCGTCTTGCCGGTGAGCAGGTCGAGCGCGATCAGCAGGAGCAGCAGTCCGCCCGCGATCATCAGCGCGGGTACGGACACATGCAGGTAGTTCAGGATCTGGTGCCCGAGCAGCCCGAACACCGTGATCACGCCACCGGCCACGCAGACGGCCTGGAAGGCCATCCGCTTCTGCACCTTGGCGGGCCGGCCGGCGGTCAGCGCGAGGAAGATCGGGGTGATCCCGGGGGGATCCATGATGACAAAAAGGGTCAGGAAGAGGGAGCCGAAGACGGCGACGTCGAACATGAGCGTGACAAAGCCTTGCGATGACAGGGACAACGAACGGGGTGGGGGACGAGAGCGGCCTGCGGCCGCGGGCTCCGCGGGCCTCAGGCTCCGCCGGCCCCCGGCACGGGGAACGCCCCGTGCGCCCGCCGCGTGATCTCCCCGTACACCTCGGGGTCCGTCGTGTACTCGCCCAGCTCGCAGGTCTTCCGGCTGCCGTGGTAGTCGCTGGAACCGGTCACCAGGAGCCCCAGCTCCGCGGCGAGCCCGCGCAGTCGCGCCCGCGTCTGCGCGTCGTGGTCCATGTGGTCGACCTCGATGCCGTCCAGCCCGGCGGCGGCCAGCTCGGCGATGGCGGCCTCCGGCACCGTACGGCCCCGCTTGGCGGCGGCCGGGTGGGCGAACACCGCGACGCCACCGGCGCCCTTGATCAGCCGGATCGCCTCGAAGGGGTCGGTCTCGTGCTTCTCGACGTAGGCCCGGCCGCCGTCGGCCAGCCAGTCCTCGGTGAAGGCGTCGCTCACGGTCGGCACGACGCCGAGCTCCACGAGCGCGGAGGCCACGTGCGGGCGCCCGACCGAGCCGTCGCCGGCGATCCGCGCGACCTGCTCCCAGGTGACGGGGACACCCAGTGCGTCGAGCTTGGCGACCATGCCCCGGGCCCGCGGCACCCGGTCGTCCCGGACCAGCTCCCGCTCGGCGAGCAGGGCGGGCTCCTCGGGATCGAAGAGGTAGGCCAGCATGTGCATGCTGATGCCGTCGAGACGGCAGGAGAGTTCGGCGCCGGTGACCAGCGTCAGGCCCTCGGGCAGCGCGGCGACGGCCTCGGCGTGGCCGCGGGTGGTGTCGTGGTCGGTCAGCGCGACGACGTCCAGCCCGGCCGCGGCGGCGTTGCGCACCAGCTGGGCCGGGGTGTCCGTGCCGTCGGACGCGGTGGAGTGGGTGTGCAGATCGATGCGCACGACGCTGACTCCAGGCGGTGACGGGACGGAAGGGGACGCCCAAGGATAACCGGAATTTCGTACCCCGATGTCACACCCGAAGCGGCCTCGCGCCCCCTACGTCCACGCTGCCCCGCCCGCCTCCGACCCCTGCCCTACGGCTGGATCAGCCGCGGCGACAGGGCGCCGCACGGCACGAGGTCCACCTCGGCGCCGGCGTCCCGGAGGTCGGTCAGCACCAGCTCGTCGTACATGAGCAGCCCCGACTGTTCGGGCCACAGCACGGCCCACAGCCACATCCCGAGCGCCTCCCCGGCGAACACCGCCCGGTCGCTCGGGACGCCGGAGACGTGCCACAGCGGGGTCGGGCGGCCGGCGGCGAGGACCTTGGCCTGCGCCGGCTTCTCGACGTCCATGTAGGGGCCGGGGTCCGGGGCGTCGATCCCCGCGTACCGGGCGCCGAGTCCGACGCCCAGCTCCTCGGCCACCAGGATCAGCTCACCGATGCCGCCGAGCGGGCCCGGCCCCGAGCAGGCCACCGCCGTGGCCCGGCCGCCGCTGCGGTCGTCGCCCGCGCAGGCCACGCCGGTGAACAGCCAGCCCACCGGCAGCGGCCACGGCATCCACACCGGCACCTGGGTGCGGTGCACCACGACGCCGAGCGCCTCGACGCTGGGCGGTATCACGGGCTGGAGCGGGTGCACCGTGCCGTGCACGGCGCACTGCCATGAATCGGCGAAGAGACCGGGAGCCCTGACCCGGCCACCACACTTCGGGCAACTGGGTTCGCCCCTCATACAGCCCCACGGTCCTACCCTCGCCCGCCCACGTCAAGGACGATCACCCATCCGGGCGGCGGGCTTGACCAGGGAAAAATAGATGCATCTTGCACTATTTAGGCTCGCTAACTTACTATGTGCATACACCAACCTTCTCTGTCGGCATTGGAGCAACCATGGACCCCTTCGACGCGGGTGCGGGCGGCATCCTGCGACAGCCCAAGGCCGTGTGGGCGACCGCCGGTGCGTCCGTCGTCGCCTTCATGGGCATCGGGCTCGTCGACCCGATCCTGCCGTCCATCGCCAAGGGCCTGGCCGCGAGCGCCAGCCAGGTCTCCCTCCTGTTCACCTCGTACTTCCTGATCACGGCCGTCGCCATGCTGGTCACGGGCTTCGTCTCCAGCCGCATCGGCGGCCGCAAGACCCTGCTGCTCGGGCTGGCCTTCGTGGTGGTCTTCGCGGGCCTGGCGGGCACCTCCGACACCGTCGGCCAGCTCGTCGGCTACCGGGCCGGCTGGGGCCTCGGCAACGCGCTGTTCGTCTCGACGGCCCTCGCGGTCATCGTCGGCGCGGCGGCGGGCGGCAGCGCCGCGGCGATCCTGCTGTACGAGTCCGCCCTCGGCCTCGGCATGGCCTGCGGCCCGCTGCTGGGCGCGCTGCTGGGTGACGCCAGTTGGCGCTACCCGTTCTTCGGCACCGCGTTCCTGATGGCGATCGGCTTCCTGTGCATCACGGTGTTCCTGAAGGAGCAGCCGAGGCCGGCCCGCAAGACCTCGCTGCTGGACCCGATCAAGGCACTGGGCCACGGCGGCCTCGCCTCCGCCGCGGTCTCGGCGTTCTTCTACAACTACACGTTCTTCACGGTGCTGGCCTTCACGCCGTTCGTGCTGAACATGACGCCGTACAAGTCCGGCGCCGTGTTCTTCGCCTGGGGCGTGCTGCTCGCCGTGTTCTCGGTCCTCGTGGCGCCGCGCCTGCAGAGGCGGTTCGGCTCGCTGAAGGTGCTCGGCGGCTCGCTGGTGCTGCTCGCGGCCGACGTGCTGGTCCTCGGGTACGGCAACCACACCGCGGCGATCGTCTGCACCATCCTGTCCGGTGCCTTCATCGGCGTGAACAACACCGTGTACACCGAGCTGGCCCTCGGCGTGTCGGACGCGCCGCGCCCGGTGGCGAGCGCCGGCTACAACTTCGTGCGCTGGTTCGCGGCGGCCGCCGCTCCGTACTTCGCGCCGAAGATCGAGGAGTGGACCGACATCCACATCCCGTTCGTGGTGGCCGCGGTCACCGCCGTACTGGGCGCGGCCGTGGTCGCGGTACGGCGCCGGGCACTGACGCACGAGGCCGAGGAGCTGGAGCCGAAGCACGCGGCCGAGGACGGGGTCACCGTCTTCGCCGACTGAGCCACGGCTGACGAGCCTTGGGCCGCGGTGAGTTCCGTCACTCCAACGGGACGGACTTGCGGGACGGATCCCGCAGGTCCGTCCCGTGCGTCAGCCAGCGCTCCTGGAGGGCCTGGGCGCCGTGCACCCGCTTCCAGGCGGCCTCGTTCGGCGTCATCGGGAGCAGCGGCAGAAACTGGACGGGGTCCAGCGGGGCGTCCAGCTCCAGGTCCTCCACCAGACCGCCCGGCTCGGCGACCAGCACCGAGGTGAACGGGGCGCCGGGCCACAGCGGCTCGCCGACGTCCAGGGAGGCGCCGGGCGCCACGACGACGCCCTCCACCTGCGGGGACGCCGCGAGCACGGCCAGCGGCCGGAGCACCTTGCCGGTGTCGGCGAGGCCCGCCCGGACGGAGAGGACCAGCTCGGCGCGGGGACCCTTGACCGGGTCCGCGAGCACGGCCGTGGGGTCCGCCATGGGCTGCGCGGACATGCCGAGGGTGGCGTAGCGGACGATGTCGCCCTCCGGACCGCCGCCGGGGAAGCGCAGCACCTCGATCCGGTCGGCGCCGAGGAAGGTGACCGCCGCGCGTGCGTCCGGTTCGCCCAGTGCCGTCCGCAACCGGGCCTCGACCAGAGGAAGAACATCAGCCATGCGGCGAGCATAGAACTCGTCAGTACGCGGCAAAGCGGCACCTTGACACGTCGAGGCACTGGTACTCTGGGCCAGCGGTTTTGGGGCAGCACGCAGCTGGGGTCATCTCCCAGGCCCTCCAGGCACTGGAGGAGTCGCGATCATGGCCCCGACGCTATGAACACTCCCCTACGGGGAACCCCTCCAAACAGGGGTATGGATCGTCCCTCACGAGGGACCGGCCGGAGGAGGTGGGCGGCATGGACCGAAGTCGACCGTGCAGTACCACTCGCTCTTCCGGCCGCTGAGGCAGCTGCTCCGGCTTCTTCCCGCCGCCGCTTCCTGCTCGCGCACCTTTCCTCGGAAGAGCACTTCGTCTCGTTTTGCCTGATCTGCCTGCCTGCACCAGCAGCGCTGAATCAGCAGTGAAGCCGGCCACCGCGACGATGCGGTGCCCCCCGCTTTGTGGACGCGCCGAGCACGCGTGATCTGGACGTCCTCATTCCGGGTGGTTCCACCCGTCGCCGGCACGCTCGCTGCCCGTCGCGAAGGAGCCTGCCATGTCGATGATCCGTGACCTGCGCGCCGCGGTCCGCCCGTCCCGCGTCTCGCTGCGCAAGGACAACGGCGCCTACGACACCACCCGCGACCCGGAGACCACCTCCGCCGTCGTCGACTGCGCCGTCTACCGCGACGGCACGCGCGTCCGGAGCGACGCGCCGCTGAGCCCCCACCAGGCGATGCGTCAGGTGCGCCGGGACGGCGGATTCGTGTGGATCGGCCTGCACGAGCCCACCGAGGACGAATTCGCCGGTATCGCCCGGGAGTTCGGGCTGCACCCGCTTGCCGTGGAGGACGCCGTCCAGGCCCACCAGCGGCCCAAGCTGGAGCGCTACGACGACTCGCTGTTCACGGTCTTCAAGACCATCCACTACGTCGACCACGACGAGCTCACGGCGAACAGCGAGGTCGTCGAGACCGGCGAGGTCATGTGCTTCACCGGACGGGACTTCTTCATCACCGTCCGGCACGGCGGGCAGGGCTCCCTGCGGGCGCTGCGACACCGGTTGCAGGACGACCCCGAGCTGCTGCTCAAGGGCCCCTCCGCGGTGCTGCACGCCATCGCCGACCACGTCGTCGACGGCTACATCGCGGTCGCCGACGCGGTGCAGGACGACATCGACGAGGTCGAGACCGAGGTGTTCTCACCGGGCCGCAAGGGCAGTCCGCGCGGCACCGACGCCGGCCGGATCTACCAACTCAAGCGCGAGGTGCTGGAGTTCAAGCGGGCGGTGTCGCCGTTGCTGCGGCCCATGCAGCTGCTCAGCGAGCGCCCGATGCGGCTGATCGACCCGGAGATCCAGAAGTACTTCCGGGACGTCGCCGACCACGTGGCGCGGGTGCAGGAGCAGGTCATCGGCTTCGACGAGCTGCTGAACTCCATCCTCCAGGCCAACCTCGCCCAGGCGTCCGTCGCGCAGAACGAGGACATGCGCAAGATCACCTCGTGGGCGGCGATCATCGCCGTGCCGACGATGGTGTGCGGGGTGTACGGCATGAACTTCGACTACATGCCGGAGACGCACTGGAAGTTCGGCTACCCGCTGGTCCTGTCGATCACGGTCGGCCTCTGTCTCGGCATCCACCGCACCCTCAAGCGCAACGGCTGGCTCTGAAGCGGCCCGCGGGCACCTGGATAGGCTGACCGCATGACAAGCGAGCTGCTCGACCAGGCCCTCGTCGAGGAGGCCACCAAGAAGTCCGGCCTCATCTGGGTCAGGGGCCCCGGCGTGCCCGCCCGTGCGCTGTGGCACGTCTGGCACGAGGGCGCGGCCTGCGTCATCGGCGACGGACCCGGCGAGCAGCCCCTGCCGGGCCTGGCCGACGGGGCCGCGGCCGAGGTGACGGTGCGCAGCAAGGACAAGGGGGGCCGGCTGGTCTCCTGGGCGGCGAAGGTCGTCGAGCTGCCGTCCGGCTCCGAGGCGTGGCAGGCCGCGGTCGCCGACCTCAAGGGCAAGCGGCTGAACGCCCCGGACGGCGAGGCGATGACCGACCGCTGGGCCCGTGAGTGCCGGGTGCTGCGCCTGGAGCCGACGGGGGCCCTCGCGCCGTTGCCCGACGGTTCGCTGGCCGAGGCGCCGCTGCCGAGCCCGGCGACGACACGCGAACCGGTCCCGGCGGGACTGCCGCGCCTGCTGCTCAAGCGCCGGAAGAAGAACCGGCGGGGCTAGGTCCGACACGGCCTACGACGTCGGCAGCTGCTTGCCGTAGTCCAGGGTGTCGTCCTTGGCCGGTGCCGCGAGCGCGAAGTCCTTGTTCCAGTCCGAGAAGCTGAGCGTGCCCGCGCTGCCCGCCCGCACCAGGCGCAGCGGGTAGGGCGTGCCCTCCAGGGAGACGTCCAGCGAGCCGCCGGAGCCCTGGTCGCCGGTGATCCGGACGGTGCGCACGCCCGCCTGCTCGTGCCGGCCGTCCGTCTCCACCGTGCCGTGCAGGGTCAGCAACCCGTCGAGGAGGACGTCCTTGTCCGTGAAGCCGCTGAACTTCTGGTACGCGGGGTCGCCCTCCGGCACCTTCACGTACTTGCCGGCCAGCTTCTCCGCGGCCGCCGCGTCGCCGCCGTCGTGGCTCCAGAAACCGGCGTCGGCCTTGAGGAAGAGCTGTTCACCGACCCGCAGCAGCCGGAAGGTCGTCCCCTCGGCGGCGACCGACCCGGTGCCGCCGTCGGACTTCAGGCGCATGTCCAGGGTGTACGTGCTGCCGCCGGCGGCCACCGTCCCGTGCAGCCGGACCGCCCGGGCGGATCCGGCGACCGCGCGCGTCTTGGCGTGGATCTTCTCGGCCGGCAGCTTGCCCACCCCGTTGGTGCCCGCGTCCGGGTCCTCGCTACTGCATCCCGTCAGCCCCGCCCCCGTCACGGCCAGGGCGCACACCGCGCCCAGCCAGGCGGCCCTGCGGAATCGGCGCCGGGGAGTCACGGTCACAGGTGGGGCTGCCTTTCTGACGGAGATCCAAGCGGCGTACCGCAGCGTACCGGGGCCGAACGCGGTGATCGGAGCCAGTCCGTCCGGACCGGCCGCCAGGGCGGACCTCTTCGGGACGGGCTAGCCTGAAGGCCGTCCGAGCGGGCAATTCGGAAAAGAGACACAGTACGAAACTCCTCTCACGGACTGACTGACGAAAAGGAGCCGCGGCCATGGCAGCGGGCGCCCCCCGGATCTTCGTCTCGCACCTCTCCGGCATCGCCGTCTTCGACCCGGCCGGCGACCAGGTGGGACGGGTGCGCGACCTGGTCGTCATGCTCCGCGTCGGCCGCAAGCCCCCGCGGGTGCTCGGTCTGGTCGTCGAGTTGTCCACCCGCCGCCGCATCTTCCTGCCCATGACCCGGGTCACCGGGATCGAGTCCGGGCAGGTCATCACGACCGGGGTGCTCAACGTGCGGCGCTTCGAGCAGCGGCCCACCGAGCGGCTCGTCTTCGGCGAGCTCCTCGACCGGCGGGTGACGCTCACCGAGGACGGCGAGGAGGCCACCGTCCTGGACCTGTCGGTGCAGCAGCTGCCGGCCCGCCGGGACTGGGAGATCGACAAGGTCTTCGTCCGCAAGGGCAGGAAGGGCGGCGCCTTCCGGCGCAACAAGGGCGAGACGCTGACCGTCGAGTGGTCCGGCGTCACCGGCTTCTCCGTGGAGGAGCAGGGGCAGGGCGCCGAGAACCTCCTCGCCACCTTCGAGCAGCTGCGCCCCGCCGACCTCGCCAACGTGCTGCACCACCTGTCGGCCAAGCGCCGCGCCGAGGTCGCCGCCGCCCTCGACGACGACCGGCTGGCCGACGTGCTGGAGGAGCTGCCCGAGGACGACCAGATCGAGATCCTCGGCAAGCTCAAGGAGGAACGCGCCGCGGACGTGCTGGAGGCGATGGACCCCGACGACGCGGCCGACCTGCTCGGTGAGCTGCCCGAGGCGGACAAGGAGCGGCTGCTGAGCCTGATGCAGCCCGACGACGCGGCCGACATGCGGCGCCTGATGGCGTACGAGGAGCACACGGCCGGCGGTCTGATGACGACCGAGCCGATCGTGCTGCGGCCCGACGCCACCGTCGCCGACGCCCTGGCCCGCATCCGCAACCCCGACCTGTCGCCGGCGCACGCCGCGCAGATCTACGTCTGCCGCCCGCCCGAGGAGACCCCGACCGGCAAGTACCTGGGCACGGTCCACTTCCAGCGCCTGCTGCGCGACCCCCCGTACACGCTGGTCGGCTCGATCATCGACGACGACCTGCAGCCCCTGGATCCGGAAGCCGCGCTGCCCGTGGTCGCCGGGTTCTTCGCCGCGTACGACATGGTGGCGGCGCCGGTCGTCGACGATTCCGGGTCGCTGCTGGGCGCGGTCACCGTGGACGACGTACTGGACCACATGCTGCCCGACGACTGGCGGGAGACCGAGTACCACCTGGAGGATTCGGCGGGGGAGGTGAGCGCCGATGGTGCCTGAGCGCGAGACCACGACCCGCGAGCGTGCCGCGTCGGGAGCGACGGCGGCCTCCCGTGCCCGGGCCCGCCTCGACCAGCCCCGCCCGCCGCGCCGCAGGCTGCTGCCCGAGTGGGACCCGGAGTCCTTCGGCAGGCTGTCGGAGCGCGTCGCGCGCTTCCTGGGCACCGGGCGCTTCATCGTCTGGATGACGGTCGTCATCATCCTGTGGGTGGTGTGGAACGTGTCCGCGCCGAGCGGCCTGCGCTTCGACGAGTACCCGTTCATCTTCCTGACGCTGATGCTGTCGCTGCAGGCCTCCTACGCCGCGCCGCTGATCCTGCTCGCGCAGAACCGGCAGGACGACCGGGACCGGGTCAATCTGGAGCAGGACCGCAAGCAGAACGAGCGGTCGATCGCCGACACCGAGTACCTGACCCGGGAGATCGCCGCCCTGCGCATCGGCCTCGGCGAGGTCGCGACGCGGGACTGGATCCGCTCCGAGCTCCACGACCTGATCAAGGAGATGGAGGAGCGGCAGGACGGCCACCGCCGCGGTGACGGGGTATTCCCGGCAGATCGGTCCGCGGGGCGTGACGTACACGACCGCTGACGGGGCTTTCCGCGCCCCGTGGGCGGCGCCGTACCATCGTGTCTATGGCTACGGAAGACGCGGTGCGCGAGGCACTGGCGACGGTGAACGACCCCGAGATCAACCGGCCCATCACCGAGCTCGGGATGGTCAAGTCGGTGGAGATCGGCGCGGACGGAGCGGTCGCGGTCGCCGTGTACCTGACGGTCTCCGGCTGTCCCATGCGGGACACCATCACCCAGCGGGTGACCGACGCCGTCTCGCGGGTCGAGGGGGTCACGCGGGTCGACGTCGAACTGGACGTGATGAGCGACGAGCAGCGCCGTGAGCTGGCCTCCGCGCTGCGCGGCGGTCAGACCGAGCGCGAGGTGCCCTTCGCCAAGCCGGGCAGTCTGACCCGGGTGTACGCGGTCGCCTCCGGCAAGGGCGGCGTCGGCAAGTCGTCGGTGACGGTGAACCTGGCGGCGGCGATGGCGGCCGACGGCCTGAAGGTCGGTGTCGTCGACGCCGACATCTACGGCCACAGCGTGCCGCGCATGCTGGGTGCCGACGGGCGGCCCACCCAGGTCGAGAACATGATCATGCCGCCTTCCGCCAACGGCGTGAAGGTCATCTCGATCGGCATGTTCACCCCGGGCAACGCGCCGGTCGTCTGGCGCGGCCCGATGCTCCACCGCGCGCTCCAGCAGTTCCTGGCGGACGTGTACTGGGGCGACCTGGACGTCCTGCTGCTCGACCTGCCGCCCGGCACCGGCGACATCGCGATCTCCGTCGCACAGCTCGTCCCGAACGCCGAGATCCTCGTCGTGACGACCCCTCAGCAGGCGGCCGCCGAGGTGGCGGAGCGGGCCGGCGCGATCGCCGTGCAGACCCACCAGAAGATCGTCGGCGTGGTCGAGAACATGTCCGGCCTGCCCTGCCCGCACTGCGGTGAGATGGTCGACGTGTTCGGCACGGGCGGCGGTCAGGCCGTCGCCGACGGACTGACCCGCACCACCGGCGCCTCGGTCCCGGTCCTCGGCTCCATCCCGATCGACGTCCGTCTGCGCGAGGGCGGCGACGAGGGCAAGCCCGTGGTGCTGTCCGACCCGGAGTCCCCGGCGGGCGCGGCCCTGCGGGCGATCGCGGGCAAGCTGGGCGGCCGTCAGCGCGGCCTGTCCGGGCTGTCGCTGGGGATCACGCCCAGGAACAAGTTCTGACGTCCCGTACGGCCCCGGGGGCGCTGTCCTGGAGGACGGCGCCCCGTGTCGTACGCCCGGCCGCAGGTCAGGCGTCGTAGGCGGCGATGTCCTTGACCACCGAGAAGGCGAGCCCGTAGGCGCTCATTCCCCGGCCGTACGCCCCGAGGTGGACGCCCCGGTCGGTGGAGCCGGCGAGCACCCAGCCGAACTCGGACTCCCGGTAGTGGAAGGACGTCGGCACGCCGTCCACGGGCAGGGACAGCGTCGTCCAGTCCTCCCCGTCGAGGTCGTCGGCCAGCACCCACGCGGTCTCGGTCTGCTGCTCCAGCCAGTTGTCGCGCAGCGAGTGGTCCATCTGGCCGGGCCAGGTGAAGGACAGCAGCCCCACACCG
This sequence comes from Streptomyces flaveolus, assembly GCF_014648815.1. Classification (GTDB taxonomy): domain Bacteria; phylum Actinomycetota; class Actinomycetes; order Streptomycetales; family Streptomycetaceae; genus Streptomyces; species Streptomyces flaveolus. Next base: position 275,816 of record NZ_BMRV01000002.1, read on the forward strand.
GCGAGCCACGCCGCCGAGGACACCGAGGTGGCCTCCAGCAGGCCCGTGCCGTCGGCACTGCGCCGTTCGGGGTTGGCGGCCACCGTCACGACCACCGCGAACTTCTCCTTGGCGTCCTGCTCGTCGCCCGCCACGTGCTCGTTGCGCACCGACGGTTCGTCGCCGTGCCCGATCGAGCCGTGTTCCACGGCTCCGTCGGCCGCCGTGCCGACCTGCATCAGCCAGCGCCGCCCCGTGAAGGCCTCGTCGAGGCCGTACCACGGGAAGTGCGCCCGCAGATAGCCGTCGACCGTACGCCGGGCGGAGGGGACTGGTTGTCCGTCCTCCGCGGCCGGCGCCTGCGCGACCGCCGCGTTCGTCGTCTCCATGTGCCCGGACGCCTCCTCGCTCTCGTCGGAGCGGATCGGCCCACCCCCCTTCGGGCGCACTCGTCCGCTCCGCACAACAACTCGGCAGCATAGCCACACCAGTGCGGACAGCCGGGAAAGCGCCCGGCGCGTGGGCCGCACCAGCACCGCGATCAGGCCGCGTGCGACCGGTTCGGAGTATGAAACGCGTCACGTACGGCTCTGGCACGGGGCCCGTACGGCCGTCAGCAGCCGGCTCGCCGGACTCAGGTGGCGTCGGCGTCGAACGGCGGGCGTTCGTCGCGGGCGGGGATCTCGGGCTTCTTCGCCATGTCGATCTTCTTGGACATGTCGATGGCCCCGCCCGAGGACGACGTCTCCGACTCGCGGCCGTGGACCGCGTCGGCGACCTCGGCCATTTCCTTCTTCATGTCGAAGCCGTTGCGGATCTCCTTGAGACCCAGCTCGTCGTTGTCCAGCTGCTTGCGGATGAACGTCTTGGGGTTGAGGTCCTCGAACTCGAAGTCCTTGAACTCGGGGCCCAGCTCTTCCCGGATGTCCCGCTTGGCGCTGTCCGAGAACTCCCGGATCTTCCGGATGGTCCGCGTCACGTCCTGGATGACCTTGGGGAGCTTGTCCGGACCGAACACGAGCACGGCGAGGACGACGAGCGTCACCAGCTCGAGTGCGCCTATGTCATTGAACACCTGAAGCTCCTTGGGATGTCCGGGCCGCCACCACGGTACCCGCCGACCCTGCCCGGCCGGTACCGTCCCGTGACCACCGACCGTGCGTATGCGAGCGCTTTCCCGATTGTTTGCCTTCCTGGCCCCGTTTCCTGGGCTTATGTCGGCCTGTCCGGGTGTTCAGCCTCCGTCGGAGGAGCCCAGCACCAACGAGACGTTCGTCTCCCTGCCCTGGCGCTCCACGGTCAGTTCCAGGCGGTCGCCGGGGCGGTGGGCGCGGGTCTTGACGATGAGTTCCTCACCGGAGTGCACGCGCCGGCCGTCGACCTCGGTGATCACGTCCCCGGCCCTGAGGCCGGCGTCGGCACCGGGTCCGCCCGCGGTGACCGGGGGGCCGCCGTCGCTGCCCTGCGTGCCCACGCGGGCACCGTCGCCGGTGTAGCCCATGTCGAGGGTGATGCCGATGACCGGGTGTGTCGCCCGGCCCGTGTTGATCAGCTCCTCGGCGACGCGCTTGCCCTGGTTGATGGGGATGGCGAAGCCCAGTCCTATGGAGCCGGCCTGGCCGCCGTCGGACTCGGCGGCGCCGCTGTCGGCGGACCGGATGGCCGAGTTGATGCCGATGACCCGGCCCTGGGCGTCCAGGAGGGGGCCGCCGGAGTTGCCGGGGTTGATGGGCGCGTCGGTCTGCAGCGCGTCGACGTACGACACGTCGCTGCCGTCGCTCTCCTCGCCGCCGGCCGTGATGGGCCGCTCCTTGGCGCTGATGATGCCGGAGGTGACCGTGCCGGCCAGGTCGAAGGGGGCGCCGATGGCGACGACGGGGTCGCCGACCTGCACGTTCTCGGAGTTGCCGAGCGGCATGGGGGTGAGTCCCTCGACACCCTTCACCTCGACCACCGCGAGGTCGTAACCGCTGTCGCGGCCGACGACGGTGGCCTCGGCGGTGTCACCGCTGTGGAAGGTCACGGTGATCTCGCCGCCGTTCCCGGCGGGCTCGACGACGTGGTTGTTGGTGAGGATGTGGCCGCTGCCGTCGAGGACGAAGCCGGTGCCGGTGCCCGCGGCGTCGCTGCCGCTCACGTGCAGGGTCACCACGCTGGGCAGGGCTCGCGCGGCGATCCCGGCGACGCTGCCCGGGGCCCGGTCGGCCGGTTCCTTCCCGGCCTGCGGCAGTTCCACGGTCCCCATGCCGCCGTGGCGCTCCAGGTAGGCCCCTACGGCGCCGCCGACGCCGCCGGAGACCAGGGCGATCAGCACGGCGCCGACGACGAGCGTCCGCCGGGCCCGCTTGCGTCGCTGCTCGCGCGTCCCGACGGCGGCGCCGTTCTGCTGGAGCGGGCCGGCGGCTGCCACGGCCCAGGGGTCGTACCGCCGCCAGGGGTCGGGCGCGGGGGTGCCCGGGGGCTGGGCGGCGCCGGGGGGCGGGGACGGCTCGGTCGTGCCGGGCGCGGTGGGCGTGCCCGCGATGGTGGCCGCAGCGGGCGTCAGGGGGGCCGTCACCGGGTGCTGGAGCAGCGGGGCGGGGGGCGGGGCGTCCGCGTAGGCGGGGTCGGGCATCGGGGTGACGGAGGGTGCCGTCGCCGGCCCTGCGGGCGCCGCTGGGGGCGCCGTCGTGCCGTGCACCGGGGCCGTGGTGCCGTGAGCCGGCGTCGCCGTCGGGTGCTGGACCGGCGGGGCGGGTGCCCAGGGGCCGGGCTCGCCGTAGGGCGGGGTGCTGTACGGGTCGGGGTCGTGCAGGGGCCGGGGGCGCTCGGCGACGGACACGGAGGCGGGGGTGTCGTCGGCGCGGGGGTCGCCGGGGGCGGTGCCGGGAACGCCCGGGGCGTGGGCGGCGTCGGCGTCGGCGGCCCCTCGGGCATCGGGGGCGCCGGTGGACGCGTTGGTGCCGGCAGCGTCCAGGGCACCTGCGGCGGCATCGGTGACCGGGGCGTCCGTGGTGGTGCGTGGTTCCGGGACCATGACGGGGGCGTCAGGGGCGGCGTCGGTGTCCGGCGTCGGTTCGACGGGGCGTGCCGCGGGGCCGTCCAGTTCGTAGTCGCCGTCGTGATCCCGCTCGCCGGTCGCCCGGGGCGCCTCGGGGCGCTTCAGCGGGAAGTCACCCCCGTCGGGCTCGGCGTCGCCGGTGCCGTGGGCGGCGCGAGGACGTGCCAGTTCGAAGTCTCCGTCGGAGCCGTCCCCGGACGGGCGAGGACGGCTCCACCATTTCGCCTTCGTGGGCTTCCCCTCGTTCATGTTCTCCCCACACCTGGCCGCGGATCGTCGGCTCCAAGGGCTCTGGCGCCATCCCGGATTCAATCAGGTCCGCGCGCCGACGCGCAGATCCCGTCAGGGAGCCGGACGGTGGGGCACGGCGGGGAGCGCCGAGGCCCGGGGGGAGGAGAGCGGATCGGGGGCGGGTGCGGTGAACAGACCGGGCGGTTCGACCACGGGCGGCGACGGCCAGGCGGCCAGCGCGAGCGGCGGTACCGCGTCCAGCGGCCGTATCAGCGGGGACACGGCGACCGCGCCGACCGTGACCGGCTTGGTCAGCGCCCGTACGGCCTGCTGCCGTGGGTCGGAGCCCGCGGGGGCCGGCAGGCCGGGCAGCAGCGGCGCGGAGACCTCGGTCGGGGCCACGGGGGCCTCGCCGAGCGTCCGCTGGCCCTGGGCCTGTCCGAGCAGCGGGCCGGCCGAGCGGCGGCGCTGGCTCTCGGGGCTCTTGGCCGCTCCCGCGCCCTGGGTGCCCAGCGGCGTCACATTGCTGCCGGCGCCGGAACCCCGGGCCTCCGTGGTGGTGTCGGGTGTGCCGAGGGTGACACCACCCAGCGCGATCGCGGCCAGCGACACCGCTCCCGCGGCGACGAAGGCGAACCGCATGCCTCGCGAGGCCGTCCGCTCCGACTCGTGCCGGCTCACGTCATGGATCCGGAAGCCCCGGTCCGCCGACGAGGACGCCAGCAGGGAGGAGTGCGGGCGGGCGGGGACGTAACCGAACTCGAACTTCCCGGGCATGCCGGGCATCGGGTCGGAGAACCGCCCGCCGCTCAGCGGCGAGCCGTGGCCGTCCCCGTCGCCGCCGCCCGGAAGCCCCTGGAGGCGGGCCAGGAAGCTCTCCGACGGGGCCGGCGGGGCGGCGGCCGCGAAGACGTTCTTCAGACGGCGCTGCGCGTCGACCTCCGCCTTGCACTTCGGGCAGGTCGCCACGTGCGCCAGCACGCGCTCACGCGCGTCATGACCGAGCTCTCCGTCCACGAGGGCGGAGAGTCGGTCTCCCAGGTGCTGCTCCGCGAGGTGTCCCTCCGGTTCCGGCCGTGACCCACTCACGCGCTCGTGCCCCCTCCTCCCAGTGCGGGAACACGGGCCACGAAGGAGCGGCGCTCGGCGCGGGCCTGGGGGGAACGGTGCGCGAGGGCCTTGCGCAGCTGGGAGCGGCCACGGTGGATGCGGGAGCGGACGGTGCCGAGCTTGACGCCGAGGGTCGCGGCGATCTCCTCGTACGACAGCCCTTCGATGTCGCACAGGACGACGGCGGCGCGGAACTCGGGCGCGAGGGTGTCCAGCGCCTGCTGGACGTCCGCGTCGAAGTGGGCGTCGTGGAAGACCTGCTGCGGGGTGGGCTCCTTGCTGGGCAGCCGCTCGGCCGCGTCGTCGCCGAGCGCGTCGAAGCGGATGCGCTGCTTGCGGCGCACCATGTCCAGGAACAGGTTGGTGGTGATGCGGTGCAGCCAGCCCTCGAAGGTGCCCGGCGTGTAGGTCGACAGGGACCGGAAGACGCGGACGAACACCTCCTGGGTGAGGTCCTCGGCGTCGTGCTGGTTGCCGGTGAGGCGGTAGGCGAGGCGGTAGACCCGGCCGCTGTGTGTGCTGACGATCTCCTCCCAGGTGGGCGGAGTCCACGCCTGCCCGTCCGCGTCGCTGGTGAAGGTCGCGGTCTGGGTGTGTCCTGAGGCAGGACCAGTGGCGTGGCTGTGGTCAGCAGCGGTGTCGTTCACGGATTTCGGCCTGCCCGCCGATCCGAGAAAGCGCCGCAGCACTCCTCCCCGATCCACAGGTACGGCCGCACCTCCCCTGTCGGCTCTGGTGGTGTCCAGTGGAGCCCCTACCATAGCCACCTCGCCCGTTAGCTCCGGATAAGCAGTTTTACGAGAATTTGATCTGAGCTGATACCGCTCGTACGGCTGCGTCAGCACTTGCTCGGTGCCCCTGCCCATCCGCTGCCCCCGTCGCCGTGCCGGCCGCTACGCCGTGTCTTCCCGTACCCCTTTAAACGACCGGTCCCATCTGCGGGTTCCCGACGCCAACGGATACAGTCACGCCGAGGCAACGACGGGGACAGGAGAGGGTCATTACCGGCAACCGGCAGACGAGCTGGGCGTTCGCCGACGCCTATGTCGCCGAGGACGACGCGCTGCGCTGGGCACGCGACCGGGCCTGCGAGGCGGGCCTGCGCTCGGTGACACCCGGCACCGGGTCGGCGCTCGGGTTGCTCGCCGCCGCCGTGGACGCCAAGGCGGTCGCGGAGATCGGTACCGGCTGCGGCGTGTCGGGGATCCATCTGCTGCAGGGCATGCGGCCGGACGGGGTCCTGACCACCGTCGACCCGGAGCCGGAGCACCAGCAGTTCGCCCGGCAGGCCTTCCGGGCCGCGGGTTTCGCCAGCAACAGGGCCCGCTTCATCCCGGGCCGCGCCCTGGACGTCCTGCCCCGGCTGGCGGACGCCGGCTACGACCTCGTCTTCTGCGACGGCGACCGGCTGGAGTACCTGGACTACCTCGCCGAATCGTTGCGCCTGCTGCGTCCGGGGGGTCTCGTCGCGTTCGAGGGCGTCTTCGGGACCGGCAGGACGATCGACTCCGGACCGCAGCCCACCGAGGTGCTGCGGCTGCGAGAGGTGCTGCGCGCGGTGCGGGAGAGCCAGGAACTGGTGCCGTCATTGCTGCCGGTGGGCGACGGGCTGCTGTGCGCGGTGAAGCGGTAGCCAGGCGGGGAGAAGCAGCGCGGGACGCATGAAAACGTTATGAAACCGTCCGGGAGAAACCCGGAAAGCCGGAGAAAAACCGGGAAATCAATCGCCCCGGCACCAGGTACGGCACCGGGGCGACTGAACGGGTATGGTCGCTTGCGCGTCAGCCGACGACCTTCTTGAGGGCGTCGCCGAGCGCGTCGGCCTCGTCGGGGGTCAGCTCGACGACGAGTCGACCGCCGCCTTCGAGCGGAACGCGCATGACGATGCCCCGCCCCTCCTTGGTCACCTCGAGCGGGCCATCGCCCGTCCGCGGCTTCATGGCCGCCATGCTCGTTCCCCTTCCTGATACCAGCTCACCGTCACCGCCGACGGCCCGTGAGGGCACGCGCAGTCCGGCTTGGACGCGCGACACCGGCATCGAACACATTGCTTCCCAGCCATTATCCCGCATCCCAGGACCCGATGACCAACATCGGTCGGCATCGCTTGGGCAACGCGCGCGAGCAAAACCACTCAATTCGGCGATGTGACTGCGATACTGCGCGCCCCGACCCACTCCCGCCGAATGGATACGGACCGGAATTCTTTGACGGAGGTCACACCCCTGCGGCGGTCCGCCGCCGGTGATCTCCGTCATGCTGTCCTGCAGACACAAGCCGCGACGCGGAGGGGATATCCATGGCCGACACCGTGCTCTACGAGGTGAGCGACGGGCTCGCGACGATCACGCTGAACCGCCCCGAGGCGATGAACGCGCTGAACATCGAGACCAAGGTCGCGCTCCGGGACGTGGTGCGGTCCGCCGCGGCGGACGACGCCGTGCGGGCGGTGCTGCTGACGGCGGCCGGGGAGCGGGCGTTCTGCGTCGGCCAGGACCTCAAGGAGCACATCGGGCTGCTGGCCGCCGACCGGGAGACCGGCGAGGGCCGGACCATGAGCACGGTCCGCGAGCACTACAACCCGATCGTGCGGGCGCTGGCCGAGGCGCCCAAACCGGTGGTCGCCGCCGTGAACGGGGTGGCGGCCGGGGCGGGCTTCGGTTTCGCGCTCGCCGCGGACTACCGGATCGTCGCGGAGACGGCGGCGTTCAACACGTCGTTCGCGGGCGTCGCGCTGACCGCCGACTCGGGCGTCTCCTGGACGCTGCCGCGCGTCGTCGGCCCCGGGCGCGCCGCCGACCTGCTGCTGTTCCCGCGCAGCGTCAAGGCCCAGGAGGCGTACGAGCTCGGCATCGCCAACCGGGTCGTCCCGGCCGCCGACCTGCGCGCCGAGGCCGAGCGGACGGCACGGGCCCTGGCCGAGGGGCCGACGGTGGCCTACGCGGCGCTGAAGGAGGCGATGGCCTACGGGCTGACGCACTCGCTCTCCGAGACGCTGGAGAAGGAGGACGAGCTGCAGGCGCGGGCGGGGTCGTCGCAGGACCACGGGATCGCGGTGCAGGCGTTCGTCGACAAGGAGAAGCCGGTCTACCTGGGGCGCTGAGCCGGGCGCGGCGGGCGGTGCGGTCGCGGGCCGCGCCGCTCACGCCCGCCGGGCCACGCAGGCCGCCAGGTGGTCGTCGACCAGTCCGCACGCCTGCATCAGCGCGTACGCCGTCGTGGGGCCGACGAAGCGCAGGCCCCGCTTCTTCAGGGCCTTCGACAGGGCCGTCGACTCCGGGGTGACGGCCGGGACGTCGGCGAGGGTCTTGGGCACCGGGCGGCCGTCCGGGTCGGGGGCGTGGGACCAGATCAGCTCGTCCAGCTCTCCGGGGGCCCATGCGGTCAGCACGCGCGCGTTGGCGAGGGTCGCGTCGATCTTGGCGCGGTTGCGGATGATGCCCGGGTCGGCGAGCAGCCGCTCGCGGTCCTCGTCGGTGAACTCCGCGACCTCGGCGATCCGGAAGTCCGCGAAGGCGGCACGGAAGCCGGGGCGGCGGCGCAGGATGGTGATCCAGGACAGGCCGGACTGGAAGGCCTCCAGGCTGAGCCGCTCGAACAGGGCGTCGTCGCCGTGGACCGGGCGGCCCCACTCCTCGTCGTGGTACGTCACGTAGTCCGCGGTGGACAGGGCCCAGGGGCAGCGCGGCGCACCGTCCGGACCGGCGACGGCCTCACCGGCGCTCACTGCTGCTCCTCCTGGGCCGGCTTCTCCATGGTGACGTGGTGGGCGGCGGCCCGGGCGCCCGCGAGCGCGGACTCCAGGTCGGCGATGCGGGCGTCGCGCTCGGAGAGCTCGGCGCCGAGCCGGCCGAGGGCGTCGTCGACGTCCGCCATGCGGTAGCCCCGGACGACGAGCGGGAAGCGGAGCCGCTCCACGTCCGCGCGGGCCACCGGACGGTCCGGGGGCAGGGAGTCCCGCAGCTGCTCGGGCGCGGCCTCGGGCAGCGGCCCGCTGTCGCCGCCGCTCACCACGGCGAGCGTCACCGCGGTGACCACGACGGCGAGCGCGACGACGAGGAAGAGGAACATGACCACCGCTGGGCCCCCATGGTCGGCTGGTTGGATCGGAGTCGTTGTGTCGGGTCCGATCGTGCCATGCGAGTCTGACAGTCGGGATCGCAGGCGGACGATCGCAGGCGGTCGAAGGACGCGGCGGACGCCGAAGAGCGGGACGTCGGAGCCGGAGCGGGACGTGAGGGACGGTATGGACGAGGAGATGTCACAGGGGATGCTCAGGCTGGGCACACGTGAGTTCGCGCCGCACGAGCCGGTGATCATGGCGATCGTGAACCGGACCCCGGACTCCTTCTACGACCAGGGCGCCACCTTCCGCGACGAGCCGGCGCTCGCGCGCGTGGAGCAGGCCGTGGCCGAAGGGGCCGCGATCATCGACGTCGGCGGGGTGAAGGCCGGGCCCGGCGACGAGGTGTCGGCGGCGGAGGAGGCGCGGCGGACCGTGGGCTTCGTCGCGGAGGTGCGGCGGCGGTTCCCGGACGTCGTGATCAGCGTGGACACCTGGCGGCACGAGGTCGGCGAGGCCGTGTGCGAGGCGGGGGCGGACCTGCTGAACGACGCGTGGGGCGGGGTCGACCCGAAGCTCGCCGAGGTCGCGGCGCGGTACGGGGTGGGGCTGGTGTGCACGCACGCCGGTGGCGCCGAGCCGCGGACGCGGCCGCACCGGGTGACGTACGACGACGTCATGGCCGACATCCTCGACGTGACGGTGGGGCTGGCCGAGCGGGCGGTGGCGCTGGGGGTGCCGCGGGAGTCGGTGCTGATCGATCCCGGGCACGACTTCGGGAAGAACACGCGGCACAGCCTGGAGGCGACGCGGCGGCTCGGGGAGATGGTGGAGACGGGGTGGCCGGTGCTGGTGTCCCTGTCCAACAAGGACTTCGTCGGGGAGACGCTGGACCGGCCGGTGAAGGAACGGGTGCTGGGGACGCTGGCGACGACGGCGGTGTCGGCGTGGCTGGGGGCGCGGGTGTACCGGGTGCACGAGGTGGCGGAGACGCGGCAGGTGCTGGACATGGTGGCGACGATCGCCGGCCACCGGGCACCCGCGGTGGCTCGGCGGGGGTTGGCGTAGGGGCGTAGGCGGCGCGTGGGGCGGCGTGGGGGTTTTCTCGCCCCCGCCGCCCTTACCCGTTCCCGTCCCCAGGGGCTTCGCCCCTGGACCCCGGCGGGTACTGCGTCGCACCCCTGCCGTGCGCGCGTCCGCTGCACCCCTGCGGGCGGCACCCTCGGTTCAGCGGCCTGCCTCCTTGGAGACCAGGGCGACGGCCTCGTCCACGTCGTCCGTGACGTGGAACAGGAGCAGGTCCTTCTCCGCCGCCTTGCCCTGGGCGACCAGGGTGCCCCGGAGCCAGTCGACCAGGCCGCCCCAGTACTCGGAGCCGAAGAGGACGATGGGGAAGCGGGTGACCTTCTGGGTCTGCACCAGGGTGAGCGCCTCGAAGAGTTCGTCGAGGGTGCCGAGGCCGCCGGGCAGGACCACGAAGCCCTGGGCGTACTTCACGAACATCATCTTGCGGACGAAGAAGTAACGGAAGTTCAGCCCGATGTCGACGTACGGGTTGAGGCCCTGCTCGAAGGGCAGCTCGATGCCGAGGCCGACCGAGATGCCCTTCGCCTCCAGCGCGCCCTTGTTGGCCGCCTCCATCGCCCCGGGACCGCCGCCGGTGATGACCGCGAAGCCCGCGTCGACCAGGCCGCGGCCCAGCCGGACGCCGGCGTCGTACTCCGGCGAGTCGACCGGTGTGCGGGCGGAGCCGAAGACGCTGATCGCGGGCGGGAGTTCGGCGAGCGTGCCGAAGCCCTCGATGAACTCCGACTGGATCCGCAGGACGCGCCAGGGGTCGGTGTGGACCCAGTCCGTGGGGGCACGCTCGTCCAGCAGGCGCTGGTCCGTGGTGCTCCCCTGGACCTGGTCGCGCCGTCGGAGGACCGGGCCCAGGCGCTGTTCCTCCGGCGGCTGCTTCTTGCCCTCGGGGTTGCCTGTAGGCATGTGCGCTCCCTCCGTTTGCAGGTGGTTCCACCTCAGCGTAGATCGACGCGGGTTACGTACGGGGGACCTCAGCATGTCCGGCACGCAGCGGCGTAAACCCGGACCGGATCATGCCGTCAGCCAGGACCGCAGCCGCTCCTCCCCCGCGAGGATCTTCGCCGTCTCGACCCGTTCGTCCCGCTTGTGCGCCAAGTGGGGGTTGCCCGGGCCGTAGTTGACCGCCGGGACGCCGAGCGCGGAGAAGCGCGACACGTCCGTCCAGCCGTACTTGGGCTGCGGGGTGCCGCCGACCGCCTCGATGAAGGCCGCCGCGGCGGGGTGGGACAGTCCCGGCAGGGCCGCGCCGCTGTGGTCGTCGACCACGAACTCCGCGACCCCGCAGTCCGCGAAGACCTCGCGGACATGGGCGAGGGCGTCCTCGGGGCTGCGGTCCGGGGCGTAGCGGAAGTTGACGGTGACCACGCACTCGTCGGGGATGACGTTGCCCGCCACCCCGCCCGTGATGCCGACCGCGTTCAGGCCCTCGCGGTACTCCAGGCCGTCGATCACCGGGTAGCGCGGCTCGTACGCGGCCAGGCGCGCGAGGATCGGGGCGGCCGCGTGGATCGCGTTGGAGCCCATCCAGCTCCGTGCGGAGTGCGCGCGCTCCCCCGTCGTCCTCAGCAGGACCCGCAGGGTGCCCTGACAGCCGCCCTCCACCTGGCCGTCCGACGGCTCCAGGAGCACCGCGAAGTCGCCCTCCAGCCACTCGGGGTGCGCCTCGGCCACGTGCTTCAGGCCGTTCAGCTCGGCGGCGACCTCCTCGTTGTCGTAGAAGACGAAGGTCAGGTCGCGGTTGGGGGCCGGGACCGTGGCGGCGATGCGCAGCTGCACGGCGACGCCCGCCTTCATGTCGCAGGTGCCGCAGCCCCACAGGACGCCGTTTTCGTCCAGCCGGGAGGGGACGTTGTCGGCGATCGGCACGGTGTCGATGTGCCCGGCGAGGATCACGCGCTCCGCCCGGCCCAGGTCCGTGCGGGCCACGACGTTGTTGCCGTACCGGTCGACCGTCAGGTGCGGCAGGGCGCGCAGTGCGCTCTCGATCGCATCCGCCAAGGGCTTCTCGGAGCCGCTCTCGGAGGGGAAGTCGACGAGCCGCGCGGTGAGCTCCGCGGCGTCCAGCGTGAGGTCAAGCGGGGTATCGGCCATGCCGTCGACCCTACCCGCCGGGTCGTGGACGGCGTCCTCGCGCATCATCCGCACCCGGCACACCAGGAGCCCTACTCTCCAGTACCTTGTACGCGTGTCTGAGCCGTCCCCCACCCGCAAACGCCGCGGCCGCCTCCTCCGTGCCGGGGCTGCCTTCGTGGTCCTGCTCGCGGTCGCCGGTTACCTCACGGTCCAGTACGTCACCGGCGGCGCGCCGGGCTGCAAGGTCGTCTCGGGCGACGACGACCGTACGGTCTACGAGTTCACGCCGGAGCAGGCGGTGAACGCGGCGACGATCACCGCCGTGGGCACCGCACGCGACCTGCCCGAACGGGCGGTGACGATCGCCCTGGCGACCGCGCTGCAGGAGTCCGCGCTGCGCAACATCGACTACGGCGACCGTGACTCGCTCGGCCTGTTCCAGCAGCGGCCCTCGCAGGGCTGGGGCACCCCGAAGGAGATCATGGACCCGGCGTACTCGGCGGGCATGTTCTACGACCACCTGGTCGAGGTGCCCGGATACACGCGCCTGCCCCTGACGGTCGCCGCGCAGCGCGTGCAGCGCAGCGGCTTCCCCGACGCGTACGCCAAGCACGAGCCGGACGCGACGCTGCTGGCGGCGGCCCTGACCGGCCGGTCCGCGGCGACGCTGACCTGCGAAGGGCGCCCCGGCGCGCACCGGGCCGAGGGGCCGGACGCGGTACGTGCGGCGCTGGTACGGGACTTCGGACGCGATGTGCTCCAGCCGGCCGGCGCGGAGGTGGGCACCTCGACGGAGCCCGGTCGCGCGGCGTCCCCGGGCGCCCGCGGCGGCTCCGACGGACGGACCGTGACCCTGCCCGTGGACGGCGGCCACGGCTCGGGCGCGGGCCGGAGCGCCGAGCGGCGCGGCTGGCAGCTGGCGCACTGGGCGGTGGCCAACGCGTCCGCGCTGCGCATCGAGCGGGTCACCTACGCCGGCCGGCAGTGGACCGCCGGGAACACGGACAGCAAGTGGCACGCGACGGGCAAGGCCGGCACCCACGGTGCGGAGCAGGGCACGGGTTCGGTCCGGATCACGTCCGCGCGGTAGTACGAGCCGTCACCCGCGAGAGGGAGTCGCACCGGCACGAAGTCGACGGGGTGCGCAGGTTTTCGCGTCGTCACCCCCGAATCTCCCGGAACCCGGGAAAACAAAGCGCTGTAAGGATTCAGCAGGCTTTCCGGCGGGAGCCTTTTTGCCCGCTTTTCTGTGCAACCGATAATGCGACGCATTGCCAACTCTTTACGTCGCGCCGCCGCAACCTTCGTGGGCTTCGAGCGGTAGTCACTGCGTCCGAGCCCGGCGATCACCCGCCGGGCGAGGTCGGAACCTCATCGTTGACTTCCGTCGAAGGAGCATCATGTCCCTCCCCCTGACCCGCCGGATCGCCCGTGCCGCGCTGCTCGTCGCTGCGGGAGCGGCTGCCGGGGTCGGTGCGGCCGGCTCCGCCAGTGCGGCTCCCGAACTGCCGGCCACCCCGAACCTCGGCGGGCTGACCGCGCTGGACGGGGCGAACGTCGGCAAGGCCGTCGACGGCGCCGCGAAGGACGCCACCAAGGTCGCGGGCGACACCGGCGGCAAGGCCGTCAAGAAGTCCGTGCCGGCCGCGGGCAAGACCGGTGGTTCGCTCGTCAAGAAGGCCACGCCCGTGGCGCAGAAGGCCGCCGGCGACGCGACGGGCGTCGTCGGCGAGACCGCCTCGACGGCCACGAAGGGTGGACTGCCGGCGGGTGACGCGCTGCCGGTGAAGGGGCTGCCGGTGCGCTGACGGCCGGCCGACGCCGGCTGCTGCGGCGACGGGGTCCGGGTTCGCTCCCGGGCCCCGTCGCTTCGTTGCGCTACAGGCGGGAGACCGCCGCTGCCACGCGGGCGTCCGTGGCGGTGAAGGCGACGCGGACGAAGTTCTCGCCGGCCGGGCCGTAGAAGTCGCCCGGGGCCACGAGGATGCCGCGTTCGGCCAGGTGGGCGACCGTGTCCCAGCAGGACTCGTCGCGGGTGGCCCACAGGTAGAGGCTGGCCTCGCTGTGCTCGATGCGGAAGCCGTGGCCGAGGAGCGCCTCGCGCAGGGCCGCGCGGCGGGCCGCATACCGCTCGCGCTGGACGCGGACGTGCTCGTCGTCGCCGAGGGCCGCCACCACGGCCGCCTGCGTCGGCGCCGAGGTCATCATGCCGCCGTGCTTGCGGATCTCCAGGAGCGGGCCCAGGACGGACGGGTCGCCGGCCAGGAAGGCCGCGCGGTAGCCCGCGAGGTTGGAGCGCTTGGAGAGGGAGTGGACGGCGACGAGGCCGTCGTAGGAGCCGCCGTTGACGTCCGGGTGCAGTACCGAGACCGGGTCGGCCTCCCAGCCCAGCTCGAGGTAGCACTCGTCGGAGACGACGAGGATGCCGTGCTCGCGGGCCCAGGCGACGATCCGGGCCAGCTCGGCCTGCGAGAGGACCTTGCCGGTCGGGTTGGACGGGGAGTTGAGCCAGAGGAGCTTCAGCCCCGCCGGGTCCAGCTCGGTCGGATCGTCGTACGCCTCGTACTCCGCGCGGGCCAGGCGCGCGCCGACCTCGTACGTCGGGTACGCGAGGCGCGGGAAGGCCACGCGGTCGCCGGGGCCGAGGCCCAGCTGGGTCGGGAGCCAGGCGACGAGTTCCTTGGAGCCGACGATCGGCAGGACGTGGCGGTGGGTGACGTCACGGGCGCCGAGGCGGCGCTCGACCCAGCCGGTGATCGCGTCGCGCAGTGCCGGGGTGCCCCAGACGGTCGGGTAGCCCGGGGAGTCCGCCGCGTCGATCAGGGCCTTCTGGATCAGCTCGGGGACCGGGTCGACCGGAGTGCCGACGGAGAGGTCGACGATGCCGTCCGGGTGCGCGGCGGCCGTCCTCTTGTACGGCTCCAGCTTGTCCCAGGGGAAGGTGGGCAAGCGGTCGGAGACTGCGGACACGTTACTGGCTCACTTTCGTCGGGGCGCCCGGTACGGCAAACGCCTCGGTCCCGTGCGGCGCCGATCGGGGTGACCGGGCCGTACGGGACCGAGGCGGCGCGCGTGCGGGCCGCCGTTACTGGTTCTGCGGCGGCAGCGCGGCGACGAAGGGGTGGTCGCGCTCGATCAGACCCAGCTTGCTGGCGCCGCCGGGCGAGCCGAGCTCGTCGAAGAACTCGACGTTCGCCTTGTAGTAGTCCTTCCACTCCTCCGGAGTGTCGTCCTCGTAGAAGATCGCCTCGACCGGGCAGACCGGCTCACAGGCACCACAGTCGACGCATTCGTCCGGGTGGATGTACAAGGACCGCTGGCCCTCGTAGATGCAGTCGACCGGGCACTCCTCGATGCACGCCTTGTCCTTCACGTCGACACAAGGCTGCGCGATGACGTAGGTCACGCTGTCGTTCCTCCTCGATAGGGCGCTGGCGGGCCTCCTCAGGCTCCGCCGCCTGGCGCGCGGGAGCGCGGCGTCGTCGATGCCCGCCCCTAGTATCTCCGTTCTTGGGCATGATCCGAACAGGAGGGGTGGACCGACCCGTGGAAATCTCTGCCGCCGGCCGACTCGAGGTCCGCATTACGGCCGCTGACGTGGGCAAACGAGTCTCCGTTCGGCGCTTGAGCGAACCTGGTGTCGCAGGTGAGAAGTTCACCGACACGGTCGGTGTTCTCACATCATGGGACAACGGTGTGCTGCTGATCACACGCAAGAGTGGCGAGTCGGTCCGGATCCCGGAATCCACCCTGGTCGCGGCCAAGGTCGTACCGTCCGCCCCGGCGCGTCGGCGCGGTCCCGCCGCGTCCTACGAGGAACTGGCGCGGGTCGCGGCGAGGGCCTGGCGGCCGGTGGAGAGCGAGTGGCTCGGCGAGTGGGAGCTGCGGGCCGCCGCCGGGTTCACGCGGCGGGCCAACTCCGTGCTGCCGCTCGGCGATCCGGGGATGCCCCTCGACGACGCGCTGACCGCCGTACGCCGCTGGTACGGCGCGCGTGGACTGCCCGCGTACGTCCAGACCGCCACCGGCGCCGAGGGCACGCAGGAGCTGCTGTGCGCGGAGCTGGAGCGGCGGGGCTGGGTGCGGGAGGTGACGGCCGAGGTGTGGACCGGCGGGCTGGCGCCGGTCGCCGACCGGGCCGAGGGGGCCGGTGTGGTGCTGTCCCGGGAGGCCGACGAGGCGTGGCTGTCGCGGTACCAGCGCAAGGGGGTGAGCGAGGTGGCGCTGCGGGTGCTGGGCGGGGGGCCGTCGGTGTGGTTCGCGACGGTGCCCGGTGCGGAGGCGCCGGCCGCGATCGGGCGGTGTGTCGTGGACGGACGGTGGGCCTCCTTCGCGGCCGTCGAGGTCGATCCCGGGCAGCGGCGACGGGGGCTCGCCACCGAGGTCATGGCCGCGCTGGCCCGGCGGGCGCTCGACGAGGGCGCCTCGGCGGCGTGGCTGCAGGTCGAGGCGGACAACGCGGGGGCGCGGGCGCTGTACGCCGGGATGGGGTTCTCGGCGCACCACGCGTACCACCACTACCGCGCGCCCGAAGGCGCCGCCGGGGCGGGGCAGGGCTGAGTGCCGGCCGCCTGGTGTCGTTCGCCGTTCGCTGACCGCCGTGAGAGGGCACGAGCCTGATATGCGTCACCTCCCCCATCCGCCGTCGCCCGAGCGTTCCGCCGAGGTACGGCGTCGGTTCGCCGAAGAGGCGCGGTCCGAGCGGCCCGATCTGTCGACGCTGTGCCTCCTGGTGGGCGCCGTGGCGGACGAAGGGCTGGACGAGGCGGGTCTGGACGCCGCGCAGATGGAATTCGACCGGCTGGCCGGGCAGGTGCCGTTCCGGCCGGGCTCGCCGCGGGCCTGGGCGGTCGCGCTGCGGGACCTGCTGGGCGAGCGGTACGGGTTCCACGGGGTCGCGGCGGACTACCGGCGCCTGGAGTCGTCGCTGTTGCACGAGGTGCTGCGGCGCCGGCGGGGGCTGCCGATCCTGCTGTCGGTGGTGTGGCTGGAGGTGGCCAGGCGTGCGGGGGCTCCGGTGTACGGGGTCGCGCTGCCGGGGCATTTCGTGGTCGGCTTCGGGCCGGAGGGGGACCGGGTGCTCGCCGATCCGTTCGACGGCGGGCGGGTGCTCAGCGGGAACGACGCGGAGATGCTGGTCGCCGGGGCGACGGGGGCGGGGCTGCATCCGTCGATGCTGGAGCCTGCGGCGCCGTTGGACGTGGTGTCGCGGATTCTGAACAACGTCCGGGCGTGGGCGGCGGCTCGTCCGGAGCGGTCCGACGTGGGGCTGTGGGCGATCGACCTGGCGTTGCTGTTGCCGTCGCATGCGGCGCGGTTGCGGTACGAGCGGGCGCAGTTGCTGGTGCAGCGGGGGGAGTTCGTGGCGGGGGCGGTGGAGTTGGACGCGTATGCCGACGTGGTCGGGGCGGTGGATGAGGGGGCGGCGGAGAGGGTGCGGGGGGAGGCGCGGGCGGCTCGGGCGCTGTTGAACTGAACGCCGGTGCGGCGCGGGGCAGGTGGGTGCGCGGCCCTGAGGTGCGGGGTGCCAGGCCGTTCAGGCACTGGGGGAGGCACGGCCGCCCGCAGGCTGGTGGGCTGGTGGGCTGCGTTACAGCCAGCCCTTGTCCCTCGCTGTGCGGACCGGCTCCGCCCTGTCGCAGGCCGTCAGTTTCTGGACGGCTGGGGAGAGGTAGTTGCGGACCCTGCCCTGGGACAGGTGCAGGGCCTTGGCGAGTTCCGCGTTGGTGGGCCGTCGGACGCGGCGCGCAGGATCTCGCGTTCGCGGTCGGTGAGGGGGTTGGCGCCCTCGGCGAGTGCCGTTGCCGCCAGGGTGGGGTCGATGCCCCGCTCGCCCGCCAGGACCTTCCGTACCGCCTGCGCCAGTTGGGCCGCCGGGGCGTCCTTGACCAGGAAGGCGTCCGCGCCGAACTCCATGGCGCTGCGCAGATGGCCGGGCCGGCCGAAGGTGGTGAGGACGATCACCGGCGAGGACGGCGGGATCCTGTGCGTGCGGGGCGTGACTCGGTTCGATCGCCTGCCCCGGGGCAGCGTACGCGCGCGTGGGCAGCCATGGGGCGATGTTCCGGAGCCGGCCCGGGAAGGTGGTCGTGGGCATCCACAGGCCGCCGAGCATGGACAGGCCGAAGTACACGATCACCGTGACGGGCGGACCCCGTACCCGGCCGCCAGGTGTCCGATGGCGACGCCGAGGACGGCGAAGACCAGGCTGCCCGCTCAGAGGCGCCGGTCAGGGCGAGCCACGACGAGGGGGCACCCGGTGTCCGCCGGGTGCCCCCTCGTCGTGTCGGCCGTGCGTCAGCTGGGGTTGGTGTCGATGACCCCGACCCGGTTGCCGGTGCTCTTCAGCGCCGGGCGCAGGGCGCCGATCACGTCCTGGACGGTGACCGGGGTCTTCTGGCCGGTGGCGCGGGTGATGAGCACGCCGTCGAAGGTGTCGCCGTACAGCTCCTTCAGGGCGGCCAGGTCGTAGTACTCGACCAGCTTGCCGTTCTGCGGCTTGACGGCGAGGAACTTCCACAGCGACTTGCCGGGGCTGAAGGAGACCGAGTGCGCGGCGTCGGTGCGGACCGTCACCAGGCCGGACATCGCCGGCTCGGCGAACTCCTTCATCATCCGGTCGACCTCGGCGTTGGAGACCGTAGGCCGGCGGTCGGTCGTCGGCACGTTCACCGCGGTGGAGGCGCCGGTCTCCACCTGGGCGCGGTACGCCTTCTCCACCGCGTCGGTCGACTTGGCGACGTCGATGCCCTTGCCCGCCTTGCCGTACACCGGGACGGCCTTGCCGGACTCGAACCTGATCGTGCCCTCGGTCGCCGAGCCGGCGCCGCCCGCCGCGTCCTGGAGGGCGGCGTGCAGCTTCTCCTCGTCGACGGGCATCACCGGATCGACGACACGGTGGTTGCCGAAGAGCGAGCCGATCACGGAGACCGGGTTGTAGTCGCTGGTCGCCGCCGCGCTGGCCGTGGCCTGGGTGTCGAACTGGAGCCCCGCCTGATCCGGCTTGAGGGAGACGGTGTCGCCGCCCACGGTGAGCTTCAGCGGCTTGTTCACCCGGGCGCCGAGGGCGTCGTCCAGCTTCTCGACGGCGTCGTCGCGCGTGCCGCCGCCGATGTCGACGCCGAGCACGGTGGTGCCCTTGGGCACGTCGGAGTGGTTCATCAGCAGGCCGGCGCCGTAGGCACCGCCGGCGAGGACGATCAGGCCGCCGACGAGCAGCGGGAGCTTCTTGCGGCCCTTCTTCTTGGCGGCCGGCTTGGCGGAACCCGCCGGGGGCACGGGGGCCGGGGCGGGCGCCTTCGGGGGCGTGTGCGGGCGCGGGCCGTCGGGGGACGCGCCGGGGAACGGGGTGTTGCGGTCGCCGGGTACGACGGGGATGCCGCTGGTGACGGTGTTGCCGGAGACGTTGTCCGGGTTGCCGTAGCGGGCGCCGCCCGGCGGTTCCGGGGCGGGCCGCTGCGGGGTGAGGATCGCGGTGTCGTCGCTCAGCCCGCCACCGGGGCCGGGACGGGCGGTGCCGGGGCCGTTGCCGGGCCCCTGGGGTCCGCCCGGAACGCCCGGTACGCCGAGGGCGCCGGGGGCGCGCGGGCCGGTGGGTGCGGGGCCGCGCTGGGCGTCGGTCCGGCCCGGTGCGCCCAGCCCGTCGAGCGGGGGCACCGGCGGGGGGCCGTCCCCGGTGACCGGCCCGGTCGTCGGGCCCGCGGGCGCCTTGGGACCGCCGGAAGCGGGCTGCCCGTTCCGGCGGTTCTGGCCGCTCTGCTGGTTCTGCCCGTCCAGTCCGTCGAAGACGCTCCGCGCGCCGCGCCCGTCCTCCGGGGAGAACGGCAGGCCGTCACGGCCGCGTTCGGCGGTGCCGTTGCCGCCCGGGCGCGTCCCGTTGCCGCCGAGCGGTCCGGCCGCCAGCGCCTCGGTCACGTCGAAGGAACCGGTGCCGCCGCCGTGTCCGGGCGCCACGGGTCCGCCGGTCGCGCCGGGCAGGCCGGCGCCGTTGGTGGAACCGGGCCGGGAACCACCCGGCACGCTCATGGAGCCGACCACGCCACCGGGGCGGCCACTCCCGCCGCCCGGGCGCGCACCGCCGGCCGTACCGGCACCCGAGGACGCTCGGCCCGGACCGGTGCCCGGGCCGGCGCTGCCGGCCCCGGAACCACCGGGCAGACCCGCACCGTTGGTGGAGCCGCCGCCCTGACCGGGTGTGCCCGGCGCGGACTTGCGGGGCGCGAACCAGTCGCTGGTCGGCTTGTCCTCGGCCGGCTGGGCGGGCTCGGCGGGAGGCTCGACCGCGCCCGCGGGCGCGGTGGCGCCCGGCTCGGGCTGCTCGGCCGTCTCCGTGTCGGCGGCGGCGCTCTCGGCGTCCGCGACGGGCTTGCGCACGACGACCGGCGGAATGGGCCGCGACCCGGGGATGTTGATCCGGATCCGGGTCGTCAGCGTCGTCTCGGTCTTGCGCTCCTCCGGCCGCGTGGCCGAACGGCCCGCGTCCGCACCGGCGCCGGAAGCCACGGGGGTCCCGTAGGGCGGGGTGCCCGACGGGTACGCGGCTCCACCGCGCCCGTGGGGCCCGGAGGACGGACTGTCAGTTTCACGACTCAAGGCAGGTTCTCCCGGTTGGCTCCGCCGCCCGGCACACCAGAAAGCGGGCGGCTCGGCGGCGCGCACCACCATACTGGCCACTTCTCACGCGTATCCCATGACTGCCGGGGAAACCCGCACCGGACTCGCACGTCCGTGCCACGGCGAAGTAGTACGTCATTTGCCAAGTCGGGCGCCGCCGCCGTCCGGTTGCCGCACCGGCGCGAGGGTGGCACACATCACAGCGATGGCGATGCCGCCGAGCAGGAAGAGATAGGAGCCGGCGCCCGCGGCGAAGACGAAGTCGCCCTCCGGGCGGCTGGCGGTGAGCAGCACCACGGCGACCGCCCAGCCGACGGCGGGGGCCACGGCCCCGCCGCGACGGCCCATGGCGCGGCCGGCACCGAGGCACAGTCCCGCCTCGGCGGCCAGCGCGAGCAGCAGCCCGCCCGGGAACCAGGCCGGCTGCACGAGCGCTCCCGCGACGCCGGTCACCGCGCCGAGGACGAAGAGCCCGAGGTAGAGGGCTGCCCGCCCGGGGGACGGCGGCCGCAGCGGCTGGGCCAGGGCGGAGGCCGGCGGTTCGGTACGCCCGCTCACGACGCCTCCTCGATCCGGATCCCGGCGAACAGGTCGCTCTCGCGCCCGCCCCCGTCACCGGCCCGCTCGCCGCGCACCAGTTCGTAGTACTCGGTGGTGAAGATCGGCTGGGCCAGTTCGTTGGAGAGGACGAAGTACGGCTCGGCCACGGTGATCTGGGTGGCGTGCGCGCGCATGGCCGCGGCCTTGGCGGCGGCGTACGGGGTGCCCTCGGCGCGGATCTCGGTGGTGATCCGCTCGTCGTCCACGACGCCCGGTACGTCCTCGACTCCGGCCGCCTTCTCGAACGCCAGGCCGGGCAGGTCGTCGCGGAGCCGGGCGAAGGCGCCCTCGGCGACGGTGCGCGGCACGCGGTTCCAGTAGACCTTGGCGACCGGGCAGCCCGCCTCGGCCGCCAGCTCCACCGCGCGCATGGCGATGCGGTGGGCCTGGATGTGGTCGGGGTGGCCGTAGCCGCCGTCGGGGTCGTAGGTGACGAGGACCTGGGGCCGTACCTCGCGGATCACCTCGGCGAGGAGGGCCGCGGCCTCGTCGAGTTCGGCCTGCCAGAGGCAGCCAGGGTCGTCGTTGTCGGGCAGGCCCATCATCCCGGAGTCGGCGTACCGGCCGGGCCCGCCGAGCAGCCGGAAGTCGTCCACGCCGAGCGCGCGCATCGCCTCCGCCAGCTCGCCCCTGCGGTGTCCGCCCAGGGCGGCCCCGGTCAGGTGCGCGAGTGCGGGCGGGATGACCTCGCCCCGCTCGCCGAGGGTGCAGGTCACCAGCGTCACGTGGGCGCCCTCGGCCGCGTACCTGGCCATGGTGGCGCCGTTGTTGATCGACTCGTCGTCCGGGTGCGCGTGCACCAGCAGCAGACGCCGGGCGGGGAGTTCCGTCATGGGGCCACCCTATGAGGCCGCGCGCTCGTCCTCGTAACGCGGGAGACGTCCGTGGGGACGGTCCGGCGCCGGTGCCGTTGCGGGGCGCGCTCCACAGCGGCCCATCAAGGTCTCTGCCGGATAATCCGTCACGGATCGAATTGCCCTACGCTGGCGGACATGACCGCCATGACCCCCTCGCGCACCGAACCGGACCTGTCGTTCCTGCTCGACCACACCAGCCACGTCCTGCGCAGCAAGATGGCCGCCGCTCTCGCCGAGATCGGCCTGACCGCCCGCATGCACTGCGTGCTCGTGCACGCCCTGGAGGAGGAGCGCACCCAGATCCAGCTCGCCGAGATCGGTGACATGGACAAAACCACCATGGTGGTGACGGTGGACGCCCTGGAGAAGGCGGGCCTGGCCGAGCGCCGCCCCTCCAGTACGGACCGGCGGGCCCGGATCATCGCCGTCACCGAGGAGGGCGCCCGTGTCGCCGGACGGAGTCAGCAGATCGTCGACCGCGTGCACCGCGAAGCCCTGGCCTCGCTCCCCGAGGGGGACGCGCAGGCCCTTCTGCGGATCCTCAACCGCCTGGTCGACGACGGCCTGGCGACCCCGGTCGAGACTCCCCGCCCGGCCCGCCGGGCACGCCAGGCCAAGTAGGACCGAGAAAAATAGTCTGCAACAAAACCATCTGCTACGGTCTCTCCTGTCGCCCCGACTGACAGGAGAGCGCCATGTCTGCCGTATCCGGTCCCGCACCGTCGCCCGCTCCTCCCGCTCCTCCCCCCGACCCGCGTACACGCCGGCTCGCCCTCGGAGTCATCGCCACCGGGATGCTGATGATCATCCTCGACGGCTCCATCGTCACCGTGGCGATGCCGGTCATCCAGAACGACCTCGACTTCACCCCCGCCGGCCTCAGCTGGGTCGTCAACGCCTACCTCATCGCGTTCGGCAGCCTGCTCCTCCTGGCCGGCCGGCTCGGCGACATGATCGGCCGCAGGCGCATGTTCCTGGCCGGCGTCGCCGTCTTCACCGCCGCCTCGCTGCTGGCCGGCGTGGCCACCTCGCCCGCCGCGCTGATCGCCGCCCGCTTCCTCCAGGGCATCGGCAGCGCGATGGCCTCCGCCGTCAGCCTGGGCATCCTCGTGACCCTGTTCACCGAACCCGGGGAGCGCTCCAGGGCCATCGCGGTGTTCAGCTTCACCGGCGCGGCGGGCGCGTCCATCGGACAGGTCCTCGGCGGGGTCCTCACCGACGCGCTGACCTGGCACTGGATCTTCTTCATCAACCTGCCGATCGGCATCGCCGCCCTCGCGATCGCCGTACGCGTCCTGCCCCGTGACCGCGGCCTGGGTCTCGGAGCGGGCGCGGACGTTCTCGGCGCGGTGCTGGTCACCGCCGGCCTGATGCTCGGCATCTCCACCGTCGTCAAGGCCGAGGAGTACGGCTGGGCCTCGGGGCGCACCCTCGGCCTCGGCGCCCTCGCCGCCGTACTGCTCGCCGCGTTCCTCGTCCGTCAGGCCACCGCGAAGAACCCGCTCATGCCGCTGCGGGTCTTCCGCTCACGCAGCGTCTCCGGTGCCAACCTGGTCCAGGTCCTGATGGTCGCCGCGCTCTTCTCCTTCCAGATCCTCGTCGCCCTCTACCTGCAGAAGGTGCTCGGGTACGGCGCCGCCGAGACCGGTCTCGCGATGCTCCCGGCAGCCGCCGTCATCGGCGCGGTCTCCCTGGGAGCCTCGGCCCGCCTCAACGCCCGTTTCGGTGAGCGCAACGTCCTGCTGGCGGGCATCGTGCTCCTCATAGGCGTCCTCGGCCTCCTCGCCCGCGTCCCCGTCCGGGCCGATTACGCCGTCGACCTGCTCCCGGTCATGCTGCTCGCCGCGGGCTTCGGCCTCGCGCTGCCGGCGCTGACCACGCTCGGCATGTCCGGCGCGAACGAGGAGGACGCCGGTCTCGTGTCCGGCCTGTTCAACACCACCCAGCAGATCGGCATGGCCCTGGGCGTCGCGGTCCTGTCCACCCTGGCCGCCTCCCGCACCGAGAGCCTGACGGCACACGGCCGGACCGCCGCCGAGGCGCTGACCGGCGGCTACCGCCTCGCCTTCGCGGTGGGCGCGGGACTCCTGATCACCGCGTTCGCCGTCGCCTTCACGATGCTGCGCCGCCCCGGGCGGCAGGCTCCCCAGGAGCCGGCTGCCGGCGCACCGCGGCCCGGCCGCTCCGCCGCCGTGTGACCCGCCCCCTCACCCCGCCCCGCACCGACGAAAGGCCGATCCCCATGAGCGAGAACACCGCCACCGAGGCCCCCGCCGGCACCACCAGGAACGACGGCCCGGCCCCCCGGGCGCTCACCGACCAGGAGCTCTCCCGGTTGCTGCGCGGGCAGCGGTTCGGCGTGCTGGCGAGCGTCAGGAGCAGCGGCCACCCGCACCTGTCGACCGTCCTCTACGACTGGGACGCCGAGGAACGCGTCCTGCGCGTGTCCTCCACCGCGGACCGCCTCAAGGTCCGCCAACTGCGCCGCGACCCGCACGCCTCACTGCACGTCAACGGCCCGGACGTCTGGTCGTTCGCCGTGGCGGAGGGCGAGGCGGAGATCGTGGACCCGGCGGACGGAGCGGCCCCCGGCGAGCAGCCGCTGCCCGACCGCCGTGTGGTGATCCTCCTGAGGGTCTCCCGGCTGTACGGGACCGCCCTGGACGTCGCCGCCCAGGGCTGAGCCGGCCGTCAGAAGTTGATGCTCCCGATCATCCCCGCGATGTTCGACGTCACCTCACTGATCGTGGGGGCGACGGTCGACGAGGCCAGGTAGAAGCCGAGCAGCATGCAGACGACTGCGTGCCCTGCCTTCAGTCCTGACTTCTTGACCAGCAGGAAGACGATGATCGCCAGCAGCACCACCGCCGAAATCGAGAGTGCCACGGCGGCTCACCTCCAAAGAACCCAGGGACATGGGAAGGTCGGACGCGGTCGGACTATCGGAACGCTTCGGTACGCAGGAGCAGATAAATCCACGCAGCGGGCACCCAGTTGATACCCACTATGCGCTAGTGATCATAACTATCCGTACGCGCGCATCGATCGGCGCACGGCCGCACAAGGGGGCGCATGGCCAATATGGTCAGGGCATGACGACCGAGTCCGACTCCTTCCCCAAACGGCACGCCCGCACCCAGCGGTTCACGCTCGGCGCGCCGCGTTCGTTCACCGTGGCACCCGACGGTTCACGGGTCGCCTTCCTGCGCTCCGGCTCCGGTACGGACCGGGCCAACTCCCTGTGGGTCCTCGACGTCGCGGACGGCGGGGAGCGCGTCGCCGCCGACCCGCGCGCCCTCCTGGGCGGCGCCGAGGAACGCCTGTCGGCCGAGGAGCGAGCGCGGCGGGAGCGCAGCCGCGAGGGCGGCGCCGGCATCGTCGGGTACGCCACCGACGCGGCCGTCGAACTGGCCTCCTTCGCCCTGTCGGGGCGGCTCTTCACGGCCGAGCTGCGCGCGGGGACGGCACGTGAACTCCCCACCCCCGGCCCGGTGATCGACCCGCGCCCCTCCCCCGACGGACGGCACGTCGCCTACGTAGCCCGGGGCGCCCTGCGGGTGGTGGGCGCCGAGGGGGACGGGGACAGGGCGCTGGCCGAGCCGGACGCCGAGGGCGTCTCCTACGGGCTCGCCGAGTTCATCGCCGCCGAGGAGATGGGGCGGGCGCGGGGCTTCTGGTGGGGCCCGGAGTCCGACCGGCTGCTGGTCGCGCGGGTGGACGACACGCCGGTCAGGCGGTGGTGGATCTCCGACCCGGCCCACCCCGGGCGTGATCCACAACACGTCCCGTACCCGGCGGCGGGCACCGCCAACGCGGACGTACGGCTGTTCGTGATCGGGCTGGACGGGGGGCGCACGGAGGTCCTCTGGGACCGGGCGCGGTACCCGTATCTGGCGCGAGTGCACTGGTCAGCGGCGGGCGCGCCACTGATCCTCGTACAGGCGCGCGACCAGCGCAGCCAGCTGTTCCTGGCCGTGGACACCGCGTCCGGGACGACCCGGATGGTGCACGCGGACGAAGATCCGATTTGGCTGGAACTCTTCCCCGGTGTGCCCTGCTGGAGCCCGTCCGGGCAGCTGGTGCGGATCGCCGACGAGGGCGGGGCGCGGGTGCTGGCGGTCGGCGAACGGCCGCTCACCGGACCGCAGTTGCACCTGCGTGCGGTGCTGGACGTCTCCGGCGACGACGTGCTGGTCTCCGCCTCCGCGGGCGAGGACGCGGCCGACGCGGAGACCGGCGAGGTCCACGTGTACCGGGTGAACGAGCTCGGCGTGGAGCGCGTCTCGCAGGAGCCCGGCGTGCACTCGGCGGTGCGCGCCGGGGGCGTGACCGTTCTCGTCTCCGCGACGCTCGACCGGCCGGGGGCCCGTGCGCAGGTTCTGCGGGACGGGAAGCAGGTGGCGACCGTCGCCTCGCACGCCGAACACCCCGTTTTGTCCCCGCGCGTGACACTCACCCAAGGGGGCGCACGCCGTGTCCCGTGCGCCGTGCTTATGCCGACGGACTACCACGGTGACACCTCCCTCCCGGTGCTCCTGGACCCGTACGGCGGTCCGCACGGCCAGCGCGTGGTGGCCGCGCACAACGCCCACCTCACGTCCCAGTGGTTCGCCGACCAGGGCTTCGCGGTGGTCGTCGCCGACGGGCGGGGCACGCCGGGGCGCTCGCCGGCCTGGGAGAAGGCCATCAAGGACGACGTGGCCGCGGTCGTCCTCCAGGACCAGGTGGACGCGCTCCAGGCCCTCGCCGCCGACTTCCCGCTCGATCTGAACCGGGTGGCCGTGCGCGGCTGGTCCTTCGGCGGCTATCTGGCGGCGCTGGCGGCACTGCGCCGACCGGACGTCTTCCACGCGGCGATCGTGGGCGCCCCCGTGACGGACCTGCGGCTGTACGACACCCACTACCAGGAGCGCTACGTCGGCCACCCGGACGAGCAGCCGGAGGTCTACCGCCGCAACTCGGTGATCGACGACGCGGGCCTGGTCGACGCCGCCGAGCCGCACCGCCCCATGATGATCATCCACGGGCTGGCGGACGACAACGTGGTGGTCGCGCACTCCCTGCGCCTGTCCTCGGCCCTGCTGGCGGCCGGACGCCCGCACGAGGTGCTCCCGCTCTCCGGCGTCACGCACATGACCCCGCAGGAGGAGGTCGCCGAGAACCTGCTGCGGCTCCAGGTGGACTTCCTGAAGCGGTCGCTGGCCTGACCTCACCCGAAGGCAGCAACCGCCGTAACACGCGGGCAACTTCGGCGAAGCGGTACCGATATACGGACGCGTCACGCTGATCGGCGTACGGCCGTGCGGGTGCCGTAAGCGGGCCGGGGAGCGCCATGTCACCCCGGCCCGCTGCCGTTGCCGTCGCCTTCCGTCTCGGACGGGACCACCTGTTTCTCCTCCGCGAAGTGGCACGCCGAGTCGTGGGCGGCGGGGCCCGGGACGTCCCGGAACTCGGCGGGCACGGCCAGCGCGGGCACCTCCAGGGCGCACCGCTCCCGGGCCTTCCAGCAGCGGGTGCGGAAGCGGCAGCCGGAGGGGATGTTGGTGGGAGAGGGCACGTCACCGGCCAGGATGATCCGTTCGCGGTGTTCCCGGGCCTCCGGGTCGGGCACGGGCACGGCGGACAGCAGCGCCTGGGTGTAGGGGTGCGTGGGATGGTCGTAGATCTCGGCGTCGCGCCCGGTCTCCACGATGCGGCCGAGGTACATCACACCGACCCGGTCCGAGATGTGCCGGACGATCGACAGGTCGTGGGCGATGAAGATGTACGAGAGCTCGAACTCGTCCTGGAGCCGGCCCATCAGGTTGATCACCTGGGCCTGTACGGAGACGTCGAGGGCGGAGACCGGTTCGTCCGCGACGATGATCTCCGGGCGCAGGGCGAGTCCGCGCGCGATGCCGATGCGCTGGCGCTGGCCCCCGGAGAACTGGTGCGGATAGCGGTTGATGTACTCCGGGTTGAGGCCGACCACGTCCAGCAGGTGCTGGACCCGTTTGCGCCGGTCCCCCTTCGGGGCCACCTCCGGGTGGATGTCGTAGGCCTCCCCGATGATGTCGCCCACCGTCATCCGGGGGTTGAGGGAGGTGTACGGGTCCTGGAAGACCATCTGGATGTTGCGGCGTACGGCCTTGAGGGCCTTGCCCGACAGGCGGGTGATGTCCTCGCCCTTGTAGCGGATCTCCCCCGCCGTCGGCTTCTCCAGGTTGACCAGCATCTTGGCGACCGTGGACTTGCCGCACCCGGACTCGCCGACGATGCCGAGGGTCTCGCCCCGGGCCAGCTCGAAGTCCACGCCGTCGACCGCCTTGACCGCACCGACGTGCTTCCTGAAGAGGATGCCGGAGGTGAGCGGGTAGTGCTTGACCAGACCGCGGACCTCGAGGATCGGTTCGGTGGCCTCAGCCATGCAGGCACTCCCTCCAGTAGTGGCAGGCGCTCCCGCGTTCCGCGCCGCTCCACTCCGGCTCCGTCACGTCGTACAGCGGCGGCACGTCGGTGCGGCAGACGTCCTGGACCATCGGGCAGCGCGGGTGGAAGGCGCAGCCGGGCGGGATGCGGGTGAGGTTGGGCGGCAGGCCCTTGATGGCGTACAGCTCCCGGCCCTTCTGGTCCAGGCGCGGGATCGACTCCAGCAGGCCGCGGGTGTACGGGTGCGCCGGGGCCTTGTAGATGTCGTGGACCGGGGCCGTCTCCACGATCCGGCCCGCGTACATCACCGCGATCTTGTCGGCGACGTCGGCGACCACCCCGAGGTCGTGCGTGATGAGGATCAGGCCCATGTGCAGCTCGCGCTGGAGTTCCGCGAGCAGGTCCATGACCTGGGCCTGGACCGTGACGTCGAGGGCGGTGGTGGGCTCGTCGGCGATGATCAGCTTGGGTTCGAGGGCCATCGCCATGGCGATCATGATGCGCTGGCGCATGCCGCCGGAGAACTGGTGGGGGTACTGCCTCACCCGCTCCCTGGCGGCGGGGATGCGCACCCGGTCCATCAGCTCGACGGCCTTGGCGCGGGCGTCCTTGCGGGACATGCCCCGGTGCACGGTGAACATCTCGCCGAGCTGGTCGCCGACGGTGAGGACGGGGTTCAGCGACGACAGCGCGTCCTGGAAGATCATCGCCATCTCGGCGCCGCGGACCTTCCGGCGTTCCTCCTCCTTCAGCTTCAGCAGGTCCCGGCCCTCGAAGAGCACCTCGCCCGCGGTGACCCGGCCGGGCGGGACATCGAGGATGCCCATGATCGTCTGGGCGGTGACGGACTTGCCGGAGCCGGACTCGCCGAGCACGGCCAGGGTCTCGCCCGCGTCCACGCCGTAGCTGACGCCGTTGACGGCCTTGGCGACGCCGTCCCGGGTGTGGAACTCCACGTGCAGGTCGCGCACTTCGAGCAGCATGGCGGCGGCTCACCTCAGCTTCGGGTCGAGGGCGTCGCGCACCGCGTCGCCGAGCATGATGAACGCGAGGACGGTGATGGCCAGGGCTCCGGACGGCCAGAGCAGCGCGTGCGGGGCGTTGCGGACGTAGGGGGCGGCGGCGGAGATGTCGATGCCCCAGGAGACGCTGGGCGGCTTCAGGCCGACGCCGAGGAAGGACAGGGTCGCCTCCAGGGAGATGTAGGTGCCGAGCGCGATGGTCGCCACGACGATGACGGGGGCGACGGCGTTGGGCGCGATGTGCCGCAGCAGGAGACGGGAGTTGGAGGCGCCGAGGGCGCGGGCGGCCTGCACGTAGTCGTTCTGCTTGGCCGTGATGACGGAGCCGCGGGCGATGCGGGAGATCTGCGGCCAGCCGAGCAGCACGATGAAGCCGATGACGGGCCAGACGGTGTTGCTGGTGATGACGGAGAGCAGCACCAGGCCGCCGAGGACGACCGGGATCGCGAAGAAGACGTCGGTGATCCGGGACAGGACCGCGTCCCCCGCTCCGCCGAAGAACCCGGCGAGTCCGCCGAGGACGCTGCCGAGGACGGCGACCCCGAGCGTGGCGAGGACGCCGACCTCCACCGACGTACGGGCGCCGTAGACGGTGCGGGTGTAGACGTCGCAGCCCTGGCCGTTGAAGCCGAAGGGGTGGCCTGGCTGGGAGCCCTCCTGGGCCTTGGCCAGGTCGCACTTGAGCGGGTTGCCGGAGGCGATCAGGGACGGCCAGACGGAGATGACGATCAGGAAGAGGATCACCAGGCCCGAGATGATGAAGACGGGGTTGCGGCGCAGGTCGTGCCAGGCGTCGGACCAGAGGCTGCGCGGCTTGTCCTGGGGTTCGCCGCCGTCAGGGCCGCCGGGGGGCTTCTCCAGGGTGACCGCCTCGCTGGACGCGAGGTCCATCGTCCCGCCCGTGCCGGTGGCCGCGATGGCGCGCTTGGGCTCGTAGGGGTCGTCAGACATAGCGGATCCTCGGGTCGAGTACGGCGTACAGGAGGTCGACGACGAGGTTGGCGACGAGGAAGACGAGGACCAGGACGGTGACGAAGCCGACGACGGTCTGCGTGTTCTGGCGCAGGATGCCCTGGTAGAGCTGGTAGCCGACGCCGTGGATGTTGAAGATCCGCTCGGTGACGATGGCGCCGCCCATCAGGGCGCCGATGTCGGTGCCGATGAAGGTGACGACCGGGATGAGGGAGTTGCGCAGCAGGTGCCGGGTGATGACCCGGTGGCGGGGCAGGCCCTTGGCGATGGCCGTGCGGACGTAGTCGGAGCGCCGGTTCTCCGCGATCGAGGTGCGGGTCAGCCGGGTGACGTACGCCAGGGAGACGGAGGCGAGGACGAGGCCGGGGACGATCAGCTCGTCGAAGGGTGCCGCGGTGGAGACGGCCGGGTCGATCCAGCCCCATTTCACGCCGAGCAGGAGCTGGAGCAGCAGGCCGGTGACGAAGGTGGGGACCGAGATGACGACGAGGGTGAGCAGCAGCACCCCGGTGTCCACGGGGCGTCCGCGACGCAGGCCGGTGACGACGCCGAGCACGATGCCGACGACGATCTCGAAGAGGATCGCCACGATGGTCAGCCGGATGGTCACCGGGAACGCCGTCCCCATCAGCTCGGTGACCGGCTGGCCGTTGAAGGCGGTGCCGAAGTCGCCGGTGAAGACGTTGCCCATGTAGGTGAGGTATTGCTGCCACACGGGCTTGTCGAGGCCGAACTCCCTTCTCAGCTGGGCCGCGGTGGCCGGGTCGCACTCCCGGTCGCCGCACAGGCCCGCGATGGGGTCGCCCATCACGTTGACCATCAGGAAGATCAGCAGCGTGGCCCCGATGAAGACCGGGATCATCTGGAGCAGCCGCCGGACGACGTACCGTCCCATGGCGCCTCCTCAGCTGACCTTGATCTCGTTGTAGACGGGGACGCTGAAGGGGTTGAGCTTCACGTTGGACAGCCGCTGCGAGTAGCCGGCGCTGCCGTTCTGGTACCAGAGCGGGATGGCGGCCATGTTGTCCCGTACGACCTCCTCGGCCTGCTGGAAGGTCTGGACGGCCTTGGCGGTGTCGGACTCGCCGTTCGCCTGGTCGACGAGGCCGTCGAACTTCTTGTCGGACCACTTGCCGTCGTTGGAGGAGGCGTTGGTGTAGTAGAGCGGCTGGAGGAAGTTCTGGATGAGCGGGTAGTCCATCTGCCAGCCGGCGCGGAAGGGGCCGCTCATCTTCTTGCCGGTGATCTGGTTGCGGAAGTCGGCGAAGGTGCCGACCGGGTTGCCGACGCAGGCACGGTCGTTGTCCAGGGCGTTGTTGATGGAGTTGCAGACGGCGTCGACCCACTGTCCGTGGGAGCCGGTGTCGGCGTTGTACGTGATCTTGACCTGGCCGCCGGGCAGGCCGCCGCCCTCCTTGATCAGCTTCTTGGCCTGGTCGGGGTTGTACTCGCAGGCCTCCCCGCACAGCCCGGCCTTGTAGCCGCCGTCCTCGCCGAGGACGGGCGAGGTCCAGTCGGTGGCCGGGGTGCGGGTCTGCTGGAAGATCGTGTCGGTGATCTGCTTGCGGTCGATCGCCATCGACAGGCCCGTGCGGACCTTGTCGGAGCCGGGCTTGTTCCAGTCCTTGTCGTAGTACGGGAAGGCGAGGGTCTGGATGATGCCGGCGGGGGTGTTGATGTACCGGTCGCCGAGGTCGTTCTTGACGTTCTTGAGCTGGGCGGCGGGGACGTCGTCGACGAGGTCGAGGTTGCCGGCCATCAGGTCGGTGTAGGCGGTGTTGTTGTCGGTGTAGACCTTCAGGTCGACGCCGCCGTTGTCGGCCTTGTCCGGACCGGGGTACTGCTCCCACGTGCGCAGGGACATCTGGGAGCCGCGGGCGTAGTTGTCGACCTGGTACGGGCCGTTGCCGACCGGCTTCTTCAGCCAGGCGTCGTGGTCGTCGAAGAACGCCCTGGGCAGCGGGGCGAAGGCGGGGTAGCCGAGGGTGTCGGGGAAGGTCGAGAACTTCTGGCTGAGCTTGACCGTGAAGGTGCGGGGGCCGGTGACCTTCAGCCCGGAGAGGGTGTCGGCGCTCTGCTTGCTCCCGTCCTCGGGGTGCACCTTGTCGTAGCCGTCGATGTACGCGAAGAAGTACGCGTTGCGCTGGTTGTTCTTCAGGCTCGCGCCGTAGTTCCAGGCGTCCACGAAGGACTGGGCGGTGACCTTCTCGCCGTTGCTGAAGGTCCAGCCGTCCTTGACCGTGACGGTGAAGTTCCGCGAGTCGGAGGTGTCGATCTTCTCGGCGAGCATGTCCTTCGCCTCGCCGGTCTCCGGGTCGTACTTCTTCAGCCCCCGGAAGATCATGTCGAGGACCTTGCCGCCCTGCACCTCGTTGGTGTTGGCCGGCTCCAGCGGGTTCTGCGGGTCGCCCCAGGAGGAGCTGAGCACGGCACCACTGTCCGACCCGCTGTCGCCGCCCCCGCCCCCGCAGGCCGTCACCGCGAGGGCTACCGCCGCCGCGCATGCGGCCCGTTTGGCGTGCGTGGCTCCGCGCATGGAGTGCCTCCCAGTGCCTGACTCGTCCGCTGGTCCCTTGTCGGCCAGCATCGGGGGGCGAATCCTGTGGCGCACATTCGTCCGGTCCGTACGGGTTCGGGGGTCCTCCGGACGGACGTACGGCGGAAGGGCGGCGGTCCGGCGGCATGCGAAGGACCGGGGGCGGGAGAGATCTCCTCCCGCCCCCGGTCCATGGGCCGTCAGGTCCCCGGCCGCCGGGGCCGGACCTGCCGGGTCAGCTCTTCGAGGCTCCCGCCCCGCCGTCGGTGCCCTCCTCCAGCGCCGCGAGAGCCGGGTCGAGGACGATGTCCTCGGCGCGGGCCTCGACGGTCGGCTCCTCCGGGAAGTGGCAGGCCGTCAGGTGGCCGGCCTTGCTGCCCTCGATGCGGACGAGCGGCGGCTCCTCGGTCGCGCACTTGTCCTGGGCCTTCCAGCACCGCGTGCGGAAGCGGCAGCCGGACGGCGGGGAGATCGGCGACGGCACGTCACCCTGGAGGCGGATGCGCTCCTTCTTCTCCGCGTCGATGTCCGCGTCCGGCACGGCCGACAGCAGCGCGTGCGTGTACGGGTGGCGGGGCCGGTTGTAGAGGGAGTCGCGGTCGGCGATCTCCACGATCTTGCCCAGGTACATCACCGCGACGCGCTGCGAGAAGTGCCGCACGATCGACAGGTCGTGGGCGATGAAGACGAAGGCGATGCCCATCTCCCGCTGCACCTCCTGCAGCAGGTTCACCACCTGGGCCTGGATCGACACGTCGAGGGCCGAGACCGGCTCGTCGGCGATGATCAGCTTCGGCTGGAGGGCGACGGCACGCGCCACACCGATGCGCTGGCGCTGGCCGCCGGAGAACTCGTGCGGGAAGCGGTTGTAGTGCTCCGGGTTGAGCCCGACGATCTCCAGGAGCTCCCGGACCCGCTTCTCCCGGCCGCCGGGCGGGTTGATGCCGTTGATCTCCATCGGGCCCGAGATGATCGTGCCCACGGTCTGCCGCGGGTTCAGCGACGCGTACGGGTCCTGGAAGATCATCTGGATCTCGGACCTGATCGGCGCCAGCTGCGCCCGGTTCGCCTTGGTGATGTCCTGCCCGTTGTACTCGATGGTGCCCTCGGTGGGCTCGTACAGACGGGTGATCAGCCGGCCGGTCGTCGACTTGCCGCAGCCGGACTCGCCGACCAGGCCGAGGCTCTCCCCCGCGAAGACCTCGAAGTCGACGCCGTCGACGGCCTTGACCGCGCCGACGGTGCGCCGGATCGGGAAGCCGCCCTTGATCGGGAAGTGCTTCTTCAGGCCCTTGACCCGCATGAGGGGTGCGCTGCCGCCGTCCCGCTGCTGCGGGATCGAGTCGGCGACCGCCGTGTTCGTCTTGCTGTTGTCGCTCATGGTGATGCCCCAGTCGCCGGTTTCCGCTCAGCCCAGCCGGGGCTGAATCGTCTCGATGAACACCTGCTGCCGCTGTTCCCCTGTCAGGTGACAGGCGGCCGCGCGGCCCGGGGCGAGCGTCGGGCGCTCACCCGAGCAACGGCCGCCGGAGACCTTGTCGGTGAACGCGCACCGCGGGTGGAACGCGCAGCCCGAGGGCGGGTTCAGCAGCGAGGGCGGCGATCCGGGGATCGGCATCAGCGGCTCGTCGACGTCGGAGGCGAGCCTCGGCATCGATCCCAGCAGGCCCCAGGTGTACGGGTGCTGAGGCGACTTGAGCACCTCGCGCACCGTGCCGCGCTCGACGGCCCGGCCGGCGTACATCACCATGATGTCGTCGGCCATGTTGGCGACCACGCCCAGGTCGTGGGTGATCATGATGATCGCGGAGCCGAACTCCTGCTGCAGGTCCTTGAGCAGGTCGAGGATCTGCGCCTGCACCGTCACGTCGAGCGCCGTGGTCGGCTCGTCGGCGATCAGCAGGTCCGGGTCGCACGCGAGCGCCATGGCGATCATCGCGCGCTGCCGCATGCCGCCGGAGAACTGGTGGGGGTAGTCGTCCACCCGCTGCTGCGGGTGCGGGATGCCCACCTTCTCCAACAGGTCGATGGCGCGCACCCGGGCGTCCTTCTTGGAGGCGCCGGTGTGCTTCATGAACGGCTCGCCGATCTGGCGGCCGATCGTGTAGTACGGCGACAGCGCGGTCAGCGCGTCCTGGAAGATCATCGCCATCTTCTTGCCGCGCAGCTTTTCCATCTGCTTCTCACTGGCGTCGGTCAGCTCCTGACCGTCCAGTGTGATCGACCCGTCGATGGCGGTCTTCTTGCGGTTGTGCAGGCCGAGGACGGCCAGGTTGGTCACCGACTTGCCGGAGCCGGACTCGCCCACGATGCCGAGGGTCCTGCCGCGTTCCAGATCGAAGGAGAGCCCGTCCACCGCCTTGACGATGCCGCCCTCGGTGGAGAAGTGGACCTTGAGGTCGCGCACCGACAGGAAGGCGTCCCCCGCGGCGGCGGGCGCGGCCTCTTCGGGCTTGGTCTGAGTGGTCACGGTGGTTCTCCTAGGACAGGCGCACGCGCGGGTCGATGACGGCGTACAGGGCGTCCACGATCAGGTTGAAGACGATGATGAGCGCGGCGCTGATCAGCATGACGCCCATCAGCATCGGCAGGTCCTTGTTGGTGACGGAGTCCAGCGCCAGCCGGCCGAGACCGGCGAGGCCGAACGTCAGCTCGGTCACCATGCCTCCGGACAGCAGCGCGGACAGGTCGATGCCGAGGATGGTGACGATGGGGATGAGAGAGCCGCGCCAGGCGTAGCGGAAGAAGACGTAGTTGCCCGACATGCCCTTGGCGCGGGCCGCCTTCACGTGCTCTTCCTGGAGCTGCTCGATCATCGACGAGCGGCTCATGCGGGTGTAGTTGGCGGTGAAGATCGTCGCCATGACGAGCCAGGGGATCAGCAGACCCATGAACCAGCCGCCGAGGTCCTCGGAGAACGGCACGTACTTCGGCTTGTCCAGCCAGCCGGTGTTGTAGACGAACAGCAGCAGGACCAGCGGACCGAGGAAGTAGATCTGCATGGAGCTGATGACCAGAGAGCCGGAGCTGAACGTCTTGTCCAGCCACGTACCGCGGTTCTTCGCCGCCAGCATGCCGGCGCCGAGACCGACGATGAGGAAGACCAGGAGGCTGCCGACGGTCAGCGAGAGCGTCAGCGGGAAGCGGTCGACGATCGTGTCCCAGACGTTCTGGTTGTTCGCGAACGAGACACCGAAGCAGGGGGCGGAGCAGTGACCGACGGCGAAGTCACGGCCGGCGAAGATGCCGACGATGAAGTTCCAGTACTGGACGGGGACCGGCGAGTCGAGGCCGAGGTTCTTGTGGATGATCGCCAGCGCGTCCGGCGTGCAGTTCTTGCCACAGGCCAGCATGGCCGGGTCCTGCGGGATCGCGAAGAACATGAAGAACGTGAACGCACTGATCAACAGCAGAATCAGCGCCGCGCCGAACGTCCGGCGAATGAGGAATTGAAGCATGGCAGGCAGCTGCTCTCAGGACGGCGGCAATCGGTTGGGAGGTCTAAAAGGGGATCCGGGCCCCGGTGGTGGGCGCTCCGCCGCGCACCCACCACCGGTTTCCCGACAGGGCGGATTACTTCTTGAGGAAGATCCGGGTGACGTCCACGTAGCTCGAGTCGGAGCTGTAGCGGATGCCGCCGATGTTCGAACCGAAGATCTGGAAGACCTTGGTGTAGTAGATCGGCGCGGCCGGGTTGATCTTCTCGGTGATGTAGGTGCTCAGCTCACCCCACGCCTTGGTGGCCTCGGCGGTGTCGGTGATCTTCTGGATGCGGGCGATCTCCGAGTTGACGTGCTTGTCGTTGATGTGCGAGTAGTTCGACGCGCCGTCCTGGATCTGCGTGCCGTCGTACACCGGCGGGAAGACGGTGGACGCGGACGGCCAGTCCTGGCCCCAGCCGGTCATGTACAGGTCCAGACCGTTGTTGACCTTGCCGACCTGCTCGTACCAGGTAGCGGCGTCGATCTCCTTCTTCTGAATGTCGAGGCCGATCTTGCCCAGCGCGTCGGCGATCAGGACGGCCTGCTGCTGACGGGTCGGCGTGTTGCCGTAGGCGTAGACGAGCTTCTTGCCCTCGAAGCCGCCTTCCTTGATCAGCTTCTTGGCGGCCTCGATGTCACCGTTGGGCTTCTTGGCGCGGTTGAACGGGTCGTAGCTCTCGTCGTAGCCCGGAGTGGTGGGCGACATCAGCGAGTTGGCGACCTCACCACCGTAGGCGCCACCATCGGCCTTGAAGACCGAGGAGGCCGGCAGGGCCAGGGCGATGGCGTCACGGAGCTTCTTGTCCTTGACGCGGTCCATGTTGAAGTTGAGCTGCCACACGTAGGGCGCGTAGCCCTGGATCGTGCGGTTCTTCATGGCGTTCTTGTCGCTGACGACCTTCTGCAGCTGCGTGGTCGCGACCTGGCCCGTGAACATCATCGCGTTCTTGGCCTCGCCCTGGTCGGCGAGCAGGGTCTTGGTCTGGTCTTCGTCATCGTGGTTCATCTCGATGTTGAAGCCGTCCACGTACTGGTGGCGCACCGAGTCGGACTTCGCGTCCCACTGGGTGTTCTTGACCAGCTTCATCGACTTGCCCGGCTTGAAGTCCGCGATCTTGTACGGACCGGTGGCGACCGGGTCGGTGTCGTACTTCTCCTTGGTGTCCGTCTCCTCCGGGACGACGCTGTAACCGGGCATGGTCAGCATCTGCGGAAGGTCGGGCTGCGCGTCCTTGAAGTGGAAGACGATCGTCTTGTCGTCCGGCGTCTCCAGGACGTTGTCGGGCAGGTGCTTGCCCTTGTCCGGGCCCTCGTACGCCTTGCGGTACGTGGTGCCGGCACCGGACAGCCACTGCTGGAGGTAGACCGGACCGTCCGTGATGTAGGACGCGTACAGGCGCTCGACCGTGTGGCGGATGTCCGCCGAGTTGATCGGGTTGCCGTTCTCGTCCTTCAGGTTGTCCTTGAGGGTGTACGTCCAGGTCTTGCCGCCGTCGGACGCCTTGCCCGCGTCGGTGGCGAGGTCGCCCACGACGGTCAGGTTGCCCTTGTCGTCCTCGGAGTACTGGGTCAGGCCG
Organism: Streptomyces flaveolus; assembly: GCF_014648815.1. GTDB lineage: Bacteria > Actinomycetota > Actinomycetes > Streptomycetales > Streptomycetaceae > Streptomyces > Streptomyces flaveolus. The sequence goes on from NZ_BMRV01000002.1 coordinate 313,462, forward strand.
CGGTAGATGAGGCGGCTGAGCAGCTTGCCGTCCGAGACGTAGATCTGGCCCGGGTCCAGGTGGGAGAAGTCGTCCTCCTGGTACACGGTCGCGACGCCACCGGGCTTGGCACCGGGAACCTCGGCCGCCGGACCGGTCGACGCCGCCGCGTCACCGATCTGCACCGGCTTGGACTGCGACGCGGCGTCCTTCTTGCTCTTGCTGTTGTCCTTGGACGAGTTGCCGCTGTCGCCGCCGCCGCAGGCGGTGAGGGTCAGGGCGCCCGCCGCCACCGCGACGAGCGCGGCCGTAGCGGTGCGGTTTCGGAAGATGCTCATGGAGTCGAATCCACCTGCCTGTGAGTAGTGAGCACTGCTGTTACGCGGCCGGAGACGGGCTGTGTGGCACCGGGCCCGACCTGGGGCAGAGCGAGGAGTCCCCGTGGGGGCTCAGCGGCCCGTCTTGGGATCGAAGGCATCCCGTACCGAGTCGCCGAGGAGGTTGAAGGCCACGACGAAGATCACCATGGCGATGCCGGGGAAGAGCATGTAGTACGGGTCCTGCTCCACGATGTTCGCGCCGATGGCGAACATCCGTCCCCAGTCCGGCGTGGGTTCGACGTATCCCACACCCACGAAGGAGAGGAAGGCGATGCTCAGGATGGTGCTCGGCAGCGTGAGGGTCGCCTGCACGAGCGTCGGCGTGACGATGTTGGGCAGCAGCTCCTTGCGGATGATCCGCCAGGACGAGGCGCCGGAGATGCGCGCCGCCTCGACGAACTCCCGGTCACGCAGGGACAGCGTGGCGGCCCGGACGATCCGCGCCATGCTCATCCATCCCAGGAAGGCCATCACGATGATGATCGCGCAGGTGCGCACGTAGGTGGGCGTCTCCTCGTCGGGGGCGACGAACACCGTGGTGATCACGGGCATCGCGGCGACGAAGAACAGCTGGCTGGGCAGGGCCATGAAGAAGTCGGTCACCCGGCCGAGCCAGTAGTCGGTCTTGCCGCCGAAGTAGCCTCCGGCGAGGCCGATCAGCACACCCACGATCGTCATGATGATCGTCGCGGCCAGTGCCGTGGCGATCGAGGTCCGCATGCCGTACAGCAGCTGGGTGAAGACATCGCGGCCCAGGCCGGGTTCGATGCCGAACCAGAACTCGCCGTCGATGCCGCCGGCCGGCTTCGCCGGCATGGTGAACATGTCCAGGAGGTCGGGGTTGTCCTGACCGTAGAGCGTATACGGGTTCTTGCCGTACACCTTCGAGATCAGCGGCGCCGCTGCCGCGACCACGAAGAAGAACAGGACGACGCAGGCAGAGACGACACCGGCGCGGTCGCGCTTGAAGCGACCCCACATCAACTGCCCCGGGCTGCGCCCCTCAGACTTCTTCGACTCCTGGGCGTCACCCTGCGGTGCGCTCTCTTTGTCCAAGACGGAAGAGGCTTCAGCACCCTCAATCTCGATTGGACTCGTCATGATTCGTCCATTTCACAGGTGTTGGAGACCGTCGGTAGTGCACGAGTGGTCCGACGGCCTTCGCACGGCGTATGTCATTCGAAGCGCGCGAGGGGAACAACGACTGGGCGGCGGACCCGCCCTCGGGGAACCCTGGCTCGCGGCCGGCACCGGCCGGCCGCGGGAACGAGCCGTCAAGGAAGTTCGCGCCACCGGATCGCCACTGCGGCGAAGGCAACGGAACTGAACCCACCCACGGGACCTGCACCTGCCACCGGGGACGACGCGACCCATATGGCGCTTGTGGCACCTCGCATGGGTTCCTCCTCATGAATCCGCTGGTTCACCGCAAAGAGGAGCACACGACAGCTTCCGGCCCCGTCACCGGTGCCCGATATCCGTCAAGTGCCCCCGCGCTCGCGAGTCTGCGCCGTCAGCGCGTGACCCGTTCATACGAGCTCTACGCGCCTAACTATCTGCCATTCGCCAGGGACCGAACCACACTCTCGAGGTCTCGGTTCGATCACAGATAGGGGCTAGATCTTCCAAAATCCGGACAAAGGGTTTGGTGAGAGATCACTGCGAAACGGACTTGTTACACATCTATCGGGAGGCGGCGCCCGAATAGCGGACACCTGTGTCAGGAAAAGAGATTGCGAGTAACGTGCCCGCCGTGCAGGGTGCCCCACAGGCATGCCCCGCGCTCAGCACGCTCCGTGTGCAAGGCCGTTGACCTCGGTGACGCGGACCCCGGCCCCACCGGCCCGTGCCGCCGCGTGACTTGCGGGCAGGGTAGTGCGAGCCGGCGCCCCGGACGGCGTCTCCCCACGAAATCGAGGGTTTTCCCTACGCTTTCGCGAGCCCCTCTCCAGATGGTCGCACCACGAACGCGAAAACGGCGCCGGGCACCCCTCTCGTCGAGGGGTGCCCGGCGCCGTCGCGGCGGTGCGATCAGCCGTGCTTGGCGCGGCTCGCGGCGCGGGCGCGCTCACGGGCGTCCAGGTTCACCTTGCGGATGCGGACGGCCTCGGGAGTCACCTCGACGCACTCGTCGTCGCGGCAGAACTCCAGCGACTGCTCCAGCGAGAGCTTGCGCGGCGGGACGATCGCCTCGAACGAGTCGGCCGAGGACGACCGCATGTTGGTGAGCTTCTTCTCCTTGGTGATGTTCACGTCCATGTCGTCGGCACGGGAGTTCTCGCCGACGATCATGCCCTCGTACACCTCGGTGCCGGGCTCCGTGAAGAGCACGCCGCGCTCCTGGAGGTTCGTCATCGCGAACGCGGTGACGGCGCCGGAGCGGTCGGCGACCAGCGAGCCGTTGTTACGGGTCGTGAGGGTGCCGAACCACGGCTCGTGGCCCTCGTGGATGGAGTGGGCGATGCCGGTGCCGCGGGTCTGGGTCAGGAACTCCGTGCGGAAGCCGATCAGGCCGCGGGAGGGGACCACGAACTCCATGCGGACCCAGCCGGAGCCGTGGTTGGACATGTTGTCCATCCGGCCCTTGCGCACGCCCATGAGCTGCGTGACGGCGCCCATGTGCTCCTCGGGCACGTCGATCGTCATGCGCTCGACGGGCTCGTACGTCTTGCCGTCGACCTCCTTGGTGACGACCTGCGGCTTGCCGATGGTCAGCTCGAAGCCCTCGCGGCGCATCTGCTCGACCAGGATGGCCAGCGCCAGCTCACCGCGGCCCTGCACCTCCCAGGCGTCCGGGCGCTCGGTGTCCAGGACGCGGAGCGAGACGTTGCCGATCAGCTCGCGGTCCAGGCGGTCCTTGACCTGGCGGGCGGTGACCTTGCGGTCCTTGACGACCGCCTTGTTGTCGGCGCCCTTGCCGGTGGCGCCGCGGCCGACCAGCGGGGAGGTGTTGGTGCCGATGGTCATGGAAATCGCCGGCTCGTCCACCGTGATCAGCGGCAGCGGGACCGGGTTCTCCGGGTCGGCCAGGGTCTCGCCGATCATGATCTCCGGGATGCCGGCGACCGCGCAGATGTCACCGGGGCCGGCCTTCTCGGCGGGCTTGCGGGTGAGCGCCTCGGTCATCATCAGCTCGGAGATCCGCACGTTCTGCACGGACCCGTCGCGCTTCATCCACGCGACCGTCTGGCCCTTCTTCAGCTCGCCCTGGTGGACGCGCAGCAGCGCGATGCGGCCGAGGAAGTTGTCGGCGTCCAGGTTGGTGACGTGGGCCTGGAGCGGGGCGTCCTCGTCGTAGGTCGGGGCCGGGATGTAGTCCAGGATCGTCGAGAAGAACGGCTCCAGGCTGGTGGAGTCCGACGGGACCGTGCCGTCCTCGGGCTTGGTGAGGGAGGCGACGCCGTCCCGGCCGCAGGCGTAGACGATCGGGAACTCGATCTGCTCCTCGTCGGCGTCCAGGTCGAGGAAGAGGTCGTACGTCTCGTTGACGACCTCGTCGATCCGGGCGTCCGGACGGTCCGTCTTGTTGATGCAGAGGATGATCGGCAGCCGCTGCTGGAGCGCCTTGCGCAGCACGAAGCGGGTCTGCGGCAGCGGGCCCTCGGAGGCGTCCACGAGCAGGACGACGCCGTCGACCATCGACAGACCGCGCTCGACCTCGCCACCGAAGTCGGCGTGGCCCGGGGTGTCGATGATGTTGATGGTGATGACGTCGCCGCCATCCTTCGGGTGGTACTTCACCGCCGTGTTCTTGGCCAGGATCGTGATGCCCTTCTCACGCTCCAGGTCGTTCGAGTCCATCATGCGGTCGTCGACGGAGTCGAGCTGGTGCGCGGCGAAGGCACCGGCCTGCTTGAGCATCCCGTCGACGATGGTGGTCTTGCCGTGGTCGACGTGGGCGACGATGGCGACGTTGCGGATGTTGTGACGCGTAACAGACACAGCCATGTGTGGCGTACTCCCGGAGGGTGTGAGGACGGCCCTCGCGGACGTCCGTGTCACGCGGGCCTGCCGGGCGATACATGCCACGGCCTCACCCAATGGTACGGGGCCGCGAGGGCGGGGGCTTGCCGGGCCGTGTCCGGGGGCCGGGGAACCCGGTCAGGAGGACGGGCTCGCCGACCGCGGCGCGCCCTCGGCGCCCTTCTTCAGGAAGCCCATGTCCTCGTAGACCGGGGTGGCGAAGCCGAAGGCTCCCGCGTTGACGAGGTTGTCGCGGGCGGCGGTCAGCTGGGGGCGCTGATAGAGGGGAATGGAGCCCGCCGCCGCCCAGATCCGCGAGTCGGCCTTGCGCAGCAGGTCGCGGGCCTCCTTCTCGTCCAGCGTCGCCAGGGCCTGGTCGAAGAGCTGGTCGACCTGGTCGGTGCCGACCCGGGTGTAGTTCTGCGCGACGTTCAGGGAGCCGTCGGCGGCCGGGACGGGCTTGGCGTAGATGGGGCGGGCGTCGGTGGCGGGGAAGGCGGTGGTCGGCCAGGAGTAGAGCGCCAGGTCGTACTCGCCGGAGGCGATGTGGTCCTTGAAGTAGCTCTCGTCGGAGACCTTGGTGATGTCGGTGCCGATGCCGACCTTCTTCAGCATGCCGGAGATGCGGTCGGCCACGGTGCGCAGCGCCCCGGAGCCGGGGCCGGAGGGGAGCACGAAGCGCAGGGTGAGGGCCTCGCCGTCCTTGGCCAGCGGCTTCACCGCCGAGCCCACCGGGGCGGCGGTGCCCTTGGGGGCGTAGGCGCCGGGGGCACCGCCCTGGGCCGTGTTCTTCCCGCTCCGGTGCTTCTCGCCGCTCTCCTGGTCGGTGTCGTCGTTCTTGTTGTCCTCGCCGACGATGTAGGTGCCGTCGTCGCCGCCCTCGGACTTCTCCGTCTCCTGGTCGTCCTTGTCGTCCTTGGTCTTCTCGCCCTCGGAGCCGGCTGCCTCCTCCCCCTTCTCCCGCTTGTCCACGGGACCGCCGGACACCCACCCGGCGTCCGCGAGGAGGGCGCGGGCCTCCTTGGCGTCCTGGCCGCCGAGCGCTCCGCTGTTGTCGGCGTACACGGGCTGGCCGGCCAGGGCGAGGTGGCTGCCCACGGGCTCCGCGGGCAGGCCCAGCGGCCCCAGCACCGCCTCGGCCAGCGCCTCCCGGTCCAGGGCGCGGGCGACGGCGCGGCGCACGCGCTCGTCGGCGAGGGGGCCGTCGGCGCCGTTGAGGGCGAGCTGGGTGTAGGCGGGCTCCAGCGACTTGCGGAGCTCGAATCCGCGCAGGGCCTGCTGCCGGCGCCGGTGCTTCTCGACGGCCTCGCGGCGCTTCTCACGGGCGAGGGTCTCGTCGTCGGCGGCGTCCTCGTCGGAGCCGTTGGCGACGGCCCAGGAGCGCAGGTCGTCGGCGGCGGACCGCTTGCCGTCCGGGCCGGGCAGCGGCGCACCGCCCGCTCCCGGGGCCGGGCTGCCGCTCGCGCCCATGACCGGAGCGCCGGTACCCGCGTCCCGGGGCCCGGCGGCGAGCGCGACCTGCTCGGCGGTGTCCGGGTCGATCTCGGCCAGGTCGACCTCGCCGCCGGCCAGCGCGGAGACCCGCTTGTCGCGCGGCACGGCGCGCAGCACGATCTCGGAGAGCTTGGGCTGGTCCCCCCACCAGCGGGGGTTGCGGGTGAGGACGACCTCGTCGTCCTTGGTGTCGACCTTCTTCAGGGCGAAGGGCCCCGCGGTGACCTTGACCTTGCGCCGGGCTCCGTCGTTGAAGGCGTCCGGGGTGCCCATGACGTCCTTCGGGTACAGCGGTGTGAACAGCGACTTCCAGTCGGCGTAGGGCCGGCTGAAGGTGACCTTGACCTCCAGGTCGTTGTCGCCGCGCTCGATCTTCTGGATGCGGTCGTAGCCGGCGTTGCGGGCGGTCCAGTAGGCGCTGTCCCGGCCGGACAGGGCGCGCCACTGGGCGGCGAAGTCGGCGGCACCGATCTCCCGGCCGTCGCTCCAGACGGCCTGCTGGTTGAGCTTGTACAGGACGACCTGCTTGGGCTCGGTGTCGACGACCTTCGCGGATTCCAGGTAGTCGGGGTTGCGCACCGGGCGCCCGGTCGCGTCCGTCCGGTACATCGAGGGCAGCACGGCCTGCGCGACGCGGGTCGTGGTGGCGTCGGCGTCCGACTGGAAGGTGTTCAGGGTGTCCGGCACGGAGTCCACGGCCCAGTGCAGGGTGCCGCCGTCGGCGATCCGGGCGCGGGCCGCGGGGGCGATGTCCTGCCCGGCGAGCGGCTTCCCGGACGGGTCCTCGGAGCTGCAGCCGGCCAGCGCGGGGAGCGCGAGCACACCCGAGGTGAGGAAGGCGACCGAGCGCATGACCGCGCGGGGTCCGACGCCGACGTGGGACATCTCTGCTACCTCCGGTAGGCCGCGGGAGTGGTGATCACGTCCGTGGTGATCGCTTTTGCGGTATATGGAGTTGATCATTTGTATTGGTGCGCTATGCGGCCACTGAAGAGGAAACGGTTCGGCGACACGGGGAGACACGGCGGTGACGGTGCGCAAGCCCACCCGTGCGGCGCAACGCACCGCATCGCGCACCTGTACGCCCCGGCCAATCGGTGCACGTCCCTTCCCAGCGGCAGGTGTGACGCGCGACACTCGCAGGCGCATGAACGTCGCCATCCAGGGCCGGCCGCGTGCCGGGTCCTACGGAAGTGAGGTCACGTCATGTCCGTGCACGACGACCTGTCATCCCTCCAGCGCTGCCTCGACGACCTGTCCCGGTCGGTGAGCCGTCTGGCACAGCAGCTCGGCGGCGACGGCCTGGAGATGCGCCGGGTCCGCACCGACGCCGACCATCTGCGGGAGAGCGTCGCGCTGCTGCGGGCGGCGGCGGTCTCCCCCGACGCGGCCAAGCGGCCCGACCTCGTCCCGATCCCCGACACGCCGTACGACGGCTCCCTGTGGACGGACTCGGACGACGAGGGCCTCGGCGCCCGCGATCGCCGCGCCCCCTGACACCGACCCGGAGCCGACCCGTGGCCACTGGAACGGAACCATCCGACACGGAACCCCGTCCCCGCGGCGGTGTGCACGCCCCGACGCGCGCCGCCATCCGCGCCCCGCACCTGCGCACCGACCGCTGGTGGCTGGCACCGGCCGCCACCGCCGCCGGGCTGCTGGCCTTCGTCGTCTACTCGACCTGGCGGGCCTTCGCGAACGCCGACTACTACGCGGCCCCGTACGTCTCGCCCTTCTACTCCCCGTGTCTGGCGGAGAACTGCGAGCCGATGCGCGCCGGCCCGAACTGGGAGCTCTTCGGCCCCTGGTGGGGCGTCTCCCCCGCGATCATCATCCTGATCTTCCCGCTCGGCTTCCGCCTGACCTGCTACTACTACCGCAAGGCCTACTACCGGGGCTTCTGGGCGTCCCCGCCGGCCTGCGCGGTGGCCGAGCCGCACCAGAAGTACACCGGCGAGACCCGCTTCCCGCTGATCCTGCAGAACGTCCACCGGTACTTCTTCTATGCGGCGCTGCTGGTCGCCGGCATCCTCACCTACGACACCGTGCTCGCCTTCCGCGACGAGCACTACGCCTGGGGACACATGGGTCTGGGCAGCCTGGTGTTCCTGGCGAACATCGTGCTGATCTGGGCGTACACCCTCTCCTGCCACTCCTGCCGGCACATCGTCGGCGGCAAGCTCAGGCACTTCTCCCGGCACCCCGTGCGCTACCGGATGTGGCGGCTGGTCGGGAAGCTCAACGCCCGGCACATGGCCCTCGCCTGGGCGTCGCTGGTGAGCGTGGCGCTCGCCGACTTCTACGTGTACCTCGTCGCGTCCGGTGTCTTCGACGATCCGCGCTTCTTCTGATGAGTGAGGGCTACTGATGTCCGTGGTCGACCGGCAGGAGTGGGACGTCGTCGTGGTGGGCGCGGGCGGCGCCGGACTGCGCGCCGCGATCGAGGCCCGCGAGCGGGGCGCCCGTACGGCCGTCGTCTGCAAGTCGCTGTTCGGCAAAGCGCACACCGTGATGGCCGAGGGCGGCATCGCCGCGGCCATGGGCAACGTCAACTCCGGCGACAACTGGCAGGTCCACTTCCGCGACACCATGCGCGGCGGCAAGTTCCTCAACCAGTGGCGGATGGCCGAGCTGCACGCCCAGGAGGCCCCGCAGCGGGTGTGGGAGCTGGAGACCTGGGGCGCGCTGTTCGACCGGACCGGGGACGGCCGGATCTCGCAGCGCAACTTCGGCGGCCACGAGTACCCGCGCCTCGCGCACGTCGGCGACCGCACCGGCCTGGAACTGATCCGCACGCTCCAGCAGAAGATCGTCTCCCTCCAGCAGGAGGACGCCCGGGAGACCGGGGACTACGAGTCCCGCCTCAAGGTCTTCCAGGAGTGCACGGTGACGCGGGTGCTGAAGGAGGCCAACCGGGTCTCCGGGGTCTTCGGCTACGAGCGCGAGTCGGGGCGCTTCTTCGTCCTGGAGGCGTCCTCGGTGGTGATCGCCACGGGCGGCATCGGCAAGTCCTTCAAGGTGACGTCGAACTCGTGGGAGTACACCGGCGACGGCCACGCCCTGGCGCTGCTGGCCGGTGCGCCGCTGCTGAACATGGAGTTCGTGCAGTTCCACCCGACGGGCATGGTCTGGCCGCCGTCGGTCAAGGGCATCCTCGTCACCGAGTCGGTGCGCGGCGACGGCGGGGTGCTCCGGAACTCCGACGGCGAGCGGTTCATGTTCGACTACGTCCCCGACGTGTTCAAGGAGAAGTACGCCGAGTCGGAGGAGGAGGCCGACCGCTGGTACGACGACCCGGACCACAACCGGCGTCCGCCCGAACTCCTCCCCCGCGACGAGGTGGCGCGCGCGATCAACGCCGAGGTGAAGGAGGGCCGGGGCTCACCGCACGGCGGGGTCTTCCTCGACGTGTCCACCCGGATGCCGGCCGAGGTGATCAAGCGCCGGCTGCCCTCGATGTACCACCAGTTCAAGGAGCTGGCCGACGTCGACATCACGGCCGAGCCGATGGAGGTCGGGCCCACCTGCCACTACGTGATGGGCGGTGTCGCCGTCGACTCCGACACGGCCGCCGCGCGCGGGGTGCCGGGGCTGTACGCGGCCGGTGAGGTGGCCGGCGGCATGCACGGCTCCAACCGGCTCGGCGGCAACTCGCTGTCCGACCTGCTGGTGTTCGGGCGCCGGGCGGGCCGGCACGCGGCCGAGTACGCGGCGGCCCGGGAGGCCGGTGACCGGCCCCGGGTGGACGACGACCAGGTCGCCGCCGCCGCCGCGGAGGCGCTGCGGCCGTTCTCCGCCGAGACGGAGCGGCCCGACGAGGGGCCGCCGGAGAACCCGTACACCCTCCACCAGGAACTCCAGCAGGCGATGAACGACCTGGTCGGCATCATCCGCCGCGAGCCGGAGATGAAGCAGGCCCTGGAGAAGCTCGCGGAGCTGCGGCTGCGGGCCCGCCGGGCCGGAGTGGAGGGGCACCGGCAGTTCAACCCGGGCTGGCACCTCGCCCTGGACCTGCGCAACATGCTGCTGGTCAGCGAGTGCGTGGCGCGGGCCGCGCTGGAACGCACCGAGTCGCGCGGCGGGCACACCCGCGAGGACCATTCGTCGATGGAACCCCGGTGGCGTCCGGTCAACCTGCTGTGCACCCTGGCCGACCCGACCGGCGGCCTGGCGGCGACGGACCCGGAGCGCGGCCAGATCAGCCTGGAGCGGCAGACCACCGAGCCCATCCGCCCCGACCTGCTCGCCCTCTTCGAGAAGGACGAGCTGGTCAAGTACCTCGCCGAGGAGGAGTTGTCCGAATGAGCGGCTACGAGGCCGGCTTCAGGGTGTGGCGGGGCGACGTGGAGGGCGGTGGGCTGGAGGACTTCCGCGTCGAGGTGAACGAGGGCGAGGTGGTCCTGGACATCATCCACCGCATCCAGGCGACCCAGGCCCCCGATCTCGCCGTGCGCTGGAACTGCAAGGCCGGCAAGTGCGGTTCGTGCTCGGCGGAGATCAACGGGCGTCCCCGGCTGATGTGCATGACCCGCATGTCGGTCTTCGGCCGCGAGGAGACGGTCACCGTCACCCCGCTGCGGGCCTTCCCGGTCGTCCGGGACCTGGTGACGGACGTCGGCTTCAACTACACCAAGGGCCGGGAGGTCCCGGCGTTCGTCCCGCCCGCCGACCTCGGGCCGGGTGAGTACCGGATGATGCAGGAGGACGTGGACCGCTCGCAGGAGTTCCGCAAGTGCATCGAGTGCTTCCTGTGCCAGGACACCTGCCATGTCGTCCGCGACCACGAGGAGAACAAGCCGGCCTTCGCCGGTCCGCGTTTCCTCATGCGGGTCGCCGAGCTGGACATGCACCCGCTGGACGCGGCAGCGGAGACCGGCCTGGACCGCAAACGCACGGCCCAGGACGAACACGGCCTCGGCTACTGCAACATCACCAAGTGCTGCACGGAGGTCTGCCCCGAGGGCATCAGGATCACCGACAACGCGCTGATCCCGCTGAAGGAGCGGGCCGTGGACCGCAAGTACGACCCGCTGGTGTGGCTGGGCTCCAAGATCAGGCGCCGCTCCTAGCGCCTCGCGGCCCGCTCAGCGCACCCAGCCCTCGCGGTACGCCGTCCAGTCCTCCTCCGTCGCCGCGAAGTCGATGTACGCGGCGACACCGAAGCGGGCCCGGTCGGCGTCCGTGCGGGACAGGCCCAGGCGGACGCCGCGGACGGCGGCGGCGACGGTCTCGGCGTGATTCCAGTGGCCGAAGCGGTTCTCGTGGTAGAAGGGCAGGCCCATCAGCAGGTGGGTGGTGGGCGGCGTGACCTCCAGGGCGAGGGAGGTCTGCTGGGCGACGTAACCGCCGTACAGGCTCTCCAGGGGCTGCATGGTGTCGTACGACATGACGGCGATCTGGTCGACCCGGCGGGCGACCTGGCCGAAGAACTCCTGCGACCACCACTTGGGGTGCCCGGCGACCGTGCCCCAGAAGGAGTGGAAGGCGGGGAGCGGGTCGATCTGGTGGGCGGCCACCGAGAGCTGCGCGCCCTCGGCGCGGGTCACGGCGCGCACGTCGTCCAGGAGGGACAGGTAGTTCCGGTCGCCGGAGTGCAGCGGCTCCAGGTCGAGGTGGACACCGTCGTAGCCGGCGTGCAGGACCTGGCGGGCCGAGCGGACGACCGCGGCCCGGGTGGCCGCCCTCTCCAGGCGCATGCCGTGGGGGCTCTCGGTGGCGAGGACGTCGCCGAGGAAGGCCTGGACGCGGACGCCGGGCATCTCCCGGTGCACGGCGTCGGTGAGCCAGCGCGCCTTCGGGTACAGCGACTTCGGCAGGGTGCCGTCGTGCTCCATCGGGCCGGTGTGGACGTACAGGTCGCGGATGCCGGTCGTCTTCAGGCGGCGGGCGAGCGCGGTGACGTCCGCGTCGTCCTTGCGGCCGTCGACCCAGGCGTGGCCGAGCCAGATCGCGTCGCGGTTCCTGGTGTAGGTGCCGTCGGCGGGGTCGCCCATGTAGTTGACGCGCAGGGCGGCCTCGGCGGTGAGCAGGGGGACGAGCAGGACGAGGAGAACGACGAGGGCGGTGCGGCGGATGCGACGGAGCCGTCGTTTCCCCGCGGGTGGCTTCTGTGGGGTCCGATCGCCGTCGGCGGCAGCCGGTTCGGTGCGTGCCGGATCGGTCGTTGCCGGTTCGGTGGCTGTCGGCTCCGTGTCCTCCACGGTGTCCCCTCCCTGTGGCCGTCCCCGGTCGCGGTGGCCGGTTCCGGCGCATACGCTCCGAGCGTGTTGCCACCGGGGACGACTCGAACCGGTGTTCCGGTTGCGGTCAGGGGTGCGTCGCGATGATCTCCGCCGACCTGGTGCCGCCCCTGGTCACGGCCGGGGCGGTGCTGCTGCTGGCCGGGTACGCCCGGATGCGCCGCACCCGGCGCGCCCGGTCCCGGACGACACCGGGGCGCGTCAGAAGAGGCTGAGCAGGGCCTCCGCCGGGTCGGTCAGCTGGGTGTCGCCGCCCGGCAGGGGCAGCTCGAACCACACCGTCTTCCCGCGCGGCGTACGGCGTGAGCCCCAGGCGGCGCTGAGCAGGCCGACCAGTTGCAGGCCGCGGCCGCCCTCGTCGGTGTCGCGGGCGCGGCGCCGGCGGGGCTGGACCAGGCCGGAGTCCCAGACCTCGCAGACCAGGGTGCGGTCGAGCAGGAGGCGGAGCCTGATCTCGCCCTCGCCGTACCGCAGCGCGTTGGTGACCAGTTCGCTGACCAGCAGCTCCGTGGTGTCGACCAGGGGTTCCAGGTCCCAGCTGAGCAGCTGTGCGCGGGCGTACTCGCGGGCCCGGCCCACGCTGCGCGGCTCGCGCGGCAGGGTCCAGTCGCCGACGGACTCGGCGGGCAGTCCCTGGACGCGGGCCATCAGCAGGGCGATGTCGTCCTCGCCGTGGTGGCTGTCGAGGGTGTTGAGGACCTGGTCGCAGACGTCCTCGAGGGGACGCGTGGGATCGGTGAGCGCACCGACGAAGGCCTGGAGGCCCTCGTCCAGGGGGTGATCGCGGCTTTCGACCAGTCCATCCGTGTAGAGCGCGAGCAGGGCGCCCTCGGGCAGTTCGACCTCCACCTCCTCGAAGGGCTCGCCGCCGACGCCGAGCGGCAGGCCCGGCGGGACGTCCAGCATCAGCGCGGACTCGCCGGGCTCGACCAGGACGGGCGGCAGATGGCCCGCGTTGGCGAAGGTGCAGCGCCGGGTCACCGAGTCGTAGACGGCGTAGACGCACGTCGCGAGGTAGACCTCGGACAGGTCGGCCTCGCGGGGGCGGCGGGCCGCCCGCGTCGCCTGCTGCACCCCGCCGGGGGCGCCGAGGCCCCGGGCGATCTCGTCCAGGTGGGAGAGCACCTCGGCCGGTTCGAGGTCGAGCTGCGCCAGCGTCCTCACGGCGGTGCGCAGTTCGCCCATCGCGACGGCGGCGCGCAGTCCGCGTCCCATGACGTCGCCGACGACCAGGGCGGTGCGGTGGCCGGGAAGTTCGATGACGTCGAACCAGTCGCCGCCGACCTCGCTGGGCCGGCCGGTGGCCGCGTTGCCCGGCAGGTAGCGGCAGGCGATGTCGAGTCCGGAGGCCTCCGGGTCGCCGGGCGGGAGCAGGGAGCGCTGGAGGATCAGCGCGCGTTCGTGCTCGCGCCGGTAGAGGCGGGCGTTGTCGATGCAGACGGCGGCCCGCGCCGCCAGTTCCACGGCGAGGTCGCGGTCGCGGTCCCCGAACGGCTCACTGCCCTTGGTCCGGGCGAACTGCGCGAGTCCCACGACCGTGTCGTGGGCGACCATGGGGACGGCGAGCGTGGACTGCACGAGACCGCCGTCCTCGGCGGGCACGGTGCGCGGGCGGGCCGTGCGCAGGGCGTCCGCGCAGGGCGAGTTGAACGGGTAGTGGTGGACGGCTCCGAGCTTGACCCGCTCGCCGGCGCCGTGGAAGGGCGCGTCGGAGACGGCGCTGGAGAAGGCGACGCGGCGCAGTTCGGCGCTGCCGTCGGCGAGCCCGGGCGGCGTCTCGTCGCCGGCCAGCATCCCCTGGTAGAGGTCGACGGTGGCCAGGTCGCAGAAGCCGGGGACGACGACGTCGAGGAGCTCGCGGGCGGTGGTCTCCAGGTCGAGGGAGTTGCCGATGCGGGCGCCGGCGTCGTTGAGGAGTGCGAGGTTGCGCCGGGCGGCGGCGGCCTCGCGGGCGGCGGCGCGGCGGGCGGTGATGTCGGTGCCGAGCCAGGCGATGCCGATGGGCCGGCCCGAACCGCTGTGCACCCGGTAGAGGTTGACGGACCAGTGGCGGCGCTCGTCGGAGCCGGGCACGAAGCCCGTGACGTGCATGTCGGTGATGGACTCGCCGGTTTCCAGCACCCGGCGCAGGGTGGCGGAGACCCGGTCGGCCTCGGCGCGCGACAGGTAGTCGTGGACACCCTTGCCCCGGTGGGTGTCGGGGGTGCCGCCGAAGATGGAGGCGAACCGCTGGTTGGCGCGGCGCACCCGCAGCTCGGGGTCGATCAGCAGGAACCCGAACGGGGACTGGCCGAAAATGGCCTGCGAGGCGGCGAGGTCGGTCTCGATGCTGCGCAGGGTGCGGACGTCGACGACGATGCAGACGGCGGCCTTCTCGCCGTCCTCCGTCCGCGTCGGCATGACGTACACCTCGGCGAGGCCTCGCGGCCCGCGGCGCTCGTGCTTCCCGTCCTCGGTCACCACGGCCGGTGCGCGGAAGGGGACCACGCCGGTCCACTCGCGTCCGTCGAGGATCTCGGCCATCTTGCGCTGGCCCCGTTCCCGCAGGTCGGGGTCGATGAACGTTTCGATGGGGTCGGTGCCGACGGCGTGTTCGGCGGGGATGCCGAGCAGTTGCTCGGCGCGCAGGCTCCACTGGTCGACGAGGCCGTCGGGGCCGATGGAGAAGGACGCGACCTTGATGTAGTCGTACATGGAGCCGGGCGGGCTGCTCTGCCACACGGCGTCACCGGACGGCGCGTCTCCGTGGGGGCCACCGCCGGGACCGGTGCCCGCCGGGACCCCGGCAGCGCCCGCGGCGCCGGCCCCGGCAACGGCCGACGGACCCTCGGACCCCGTGGCCCTCGCTGGTATCTCGCTCACGCGAACCGTCCCCTCCAGCTCACCGCACCCGGCACCGGTCACCGGGGGCGGCTGCCCGCAGTATCCAGCACTACGGCGCCGCACGACACGGTGTTCACGATCACAGCACGGTCCCGATGCTTTTCGGTCCGGACCGTGACAACACTTCCAGTCTTCTAACCAGCGGACACGGCATCGAATCACGTACTTCGACAACTGCCACTGGCCTGAACCGGTCGGCCGACGGGACGGTACCGGATGTCGGGACATTTCGGCGCGGCCCTCGCCCGTCACTCCGGCACCGCGAGTTCGAACCAGACGGTCTTGCCGGTCCCACCTGGGCGGGTACCCCAGCGGCGGGCGGAGGAGGCCACCAGTTGCAGCCCGCGGCCGCCCTCGTCCTCGGGCCGGGCGGCACGCTCGCGGGGCGGGTCCGGGAGCGGGTCGGAGACCTCCACGAGCAGGACGCCGTCCAGGCCGTCGGGGCGGAGCACGAGACGGACGCCGATGGGGCCGGTGGCGTGCCGCAGGGCGTTGGTGACCAGCTCGCTGACCAGCAGGGCGGTGATGTCGCCGACACTGTCGAGGTCCCAGCCGCGCAGCCGGTCGCGGACGAGGGAGCGCGCGGTCCGCACGGCGCCCGGCTCCCCGGGAAAAACCCATTCGACGCAGTCGCCTTCGGTCCCGATCACGCCGATCACTTCCCCGGCCGGCAACCCCACTCTGTCCGGTTTCATGGGGTTAATGGGCCCATACCCGATATGAGGGGCCCGTTACCGTCCACGAGGACACCTGAGGACCCGCGGGCGCATGGAAGCACCGGCGGCGTACGGGGGCGCCCGCACCGGCTCCCCCTACGCGCCCCGCGCGTCGTTCGCCTCCGGTGTCAGGTGTGCGAGCGCCCGCTCGACGGCCGGCACGTCCTGGTCGAGCCAGGGCACGTCCCAGATCTCGCCGGGGGTGAGCCAGCGCAGGGCGTCGTGGTCCTCGAGGGGTTCAGGGGCGGCGGAGCCGGGCAGCAGGCGGGCGGTCCACACCTGGAGGACGTACGGGGGCCTCAGCGGCCACTGGCCCGGGACCCGCTCGCCGGTTTCGGCCGCCACGCCGAGTTCCTCGCGCAGTTCGCGCACGAGGGCCGCCTCGGGCGTCTCGCCCGGTTCGACCTTGCCGCCGGGCAGCTCCCAGCGTCCGGCCAGCTCGGCCGGCGCGCTGCGCCGTGCGGCGAGCAGACGCCCGCCGTCGACCAGCGCGGCGCCCACCACGATCCGTTCCGTCATACGGCGGAGCCTAGTTGCCCCGCGGGGCCCGACGACGCGGCGGTACGCCGGATCAGTCGGCCGGGCCGGTGGTGTTCGGGCCGAGTTTCTCGACCCAGTAGAGCTGTTTGTGACCGCGACCGTCGAGCGCGTCCGCGACGTTCTGGGCCTCGGCCCGGGTCGCGTACCGGCCCACGCGATAGCGATTGCCGTTGTCGTCCTGGCGGAAGACCAGCCAGGGAAGAGTGACCGTGCTGTCGTTCATCGCGCCCCTCCGCTTCCCACCGCGGCCCTCGTCACGCCCCGCCCGTCGAGGAAACCGCAATCCGCATATGCCCGACCCTACGCCTAACCTTCACGCAGCGAATACGGCTTTTCACAAAGAGGGACGCAACCAGCCAGAACGCAGGGGGCGCACGATGCCCGATGCGCCGTCCTGGGCCACCGATGCTTCCGGTCAGGGGCGTACGCGGCACGAGGAGGCGACCTGCGAGAACGACCGGAATTCCGCGGTGCGGGACGGTGCCGCGGAACAGGGAAGGGGCCCCGGACGCGGTGCCGACGCGGATGAGGGGGCGCGAGAGGCGCACGGAGGCGTGCGCCATCTCACAGAGCGGCGGGGCCCGTTGACGGCGGACGTCCGCCGCCGACGGGCCCCGGCCCTACTTGACGGGCAGGTGGTACGCCACCCGGTACCGGTCGGCCGGGACGACCACGTCGGCCGTCTCGACCGCGCGGCCCGAGGCGTAGAAGGTGCGCCGGACGACCAGCACCACGTGCCCGGGGACACCGCCCAGGGCGAGCAGCTCCTCGGCGAGGCCGGGGCGGGCGCCGACCTCCTCGGTGACGTTGTCCACGACGACGTCGATGGCGGCCATCCGCTCGACGACGCCCATGCCGCCGAGCGGGCCCTCCTCGGGCAGCATCACGGGCGTGCGGCCGGTGAGATCGAGCGGCTCCCAGGAGGTGGAGAGCATCATGGCCTCGCCGCCCTCCCGGAAGACGTACCGCGTGCACATCACCCGGTCCCCGGGCTTGATCCCGAGCCGCTCGGCGACGGCACCGCTCGCCTCGGCCTGTTCGCTGCGGGACTCCCACGTGCCGCGGGCCCCGGCGTCGGCCTGCTCCTGCCGGAAGGGCGTGGCACCGCCGGCCG
Organism: Streptomyces flaveolus; assembly: GCF_014648815.1. GTDB lineage: Bacteria > Actinomycetota > Actinomycetes > Streptomycetales > Streptomycetaceae > Streptomyces > Streptomyces flaveolus. The sequence continues at coordinate 330,770 of NZ_BMRV01000002.1, forward strand.
GACGGTACCCGGAGCGGGCGATGCGCCGGGGCTCGGGCCGCTCGCGCACATAGGTTCCGGATCCCGAGCGTCCTTCGACCAGTCCTTCGGCCATGAGCACCTTGCGCGCCTCCAGGGCGACGGTGTCCGAGACGCCGTACTCCTCGCGGATCCGGGCCTGGGAGGGGAGGCGGGTGTGCGGCGCCAGCAGGCCGTCGACGATCTTCTTGCGGAGATCACCCGCGACACGCAGGTACGCCGGCTGCTCACCGAATGTCACTGGCCGCTCCCATCAGGTTGTACAGACAGCAACAGCGTGGCAACCGTAGGTTGTGCCAGGCAAGCGAAGGCCAGAGATTCACTCGAAGTGATGACGTGTGCCGTCGAGGGCTTCACGCAGGCACTTTCTCCCCACTGGGGACGCCGTCACACCTCCATGCCGGTGCCGTCTCCCCCGTCGGCGCCGCCCTCCTCGTAGTACGGCGGCGTCGTGGGCAGTCCCAGGGCCTTGCGTGCGGTGACCGTCGTGTCGGCCTCGATGAGGTCGAACCCCTTGTCGTAGTGCTCGTAGTACGTGTCGACGTCGGTGGCCCTGGCCGCCTCGCCCCACTCCTTCTGCGCCGTGTCCAGGTCCTCGATCAGGGCGGCGACCTGCCGCTCGGACCCGGCGGGCCAGTCGTGCCGGCGCAGGAGCCCCAGCTCGTGGCGCAGCGCCTCCGACACCTGCCCCGCCCAGACCCCGTACGCCGGGAAGTCGTCCTCGACGGCTTCCGCCTCGGGCATCTCGTCCATGGCCCGGTTGAGGGCGCCTTCCCCCGTCAGATAGGTGACCTGGTGCGGGTCGAGCGTCCTGGCGTCATTGCGCAGCGAGCCGGTGAGCGTGCCCTGCTCGTCCGTGTTGCCGAACAGGCAGGTGATCTCCCGGTCGCCCGCGCGCCAGCTCTGCCGGGTCGGCGTCAGGTAGTACACGTCGACGTCGGCGGGCAGGGCCCAGCGGTCCATGGCGTAGGTGTCCTGGAACGCGTAGCACCGGTCGTCGGCGGACCGGGTGATCTCGTCGTCGCCGGGGTAGGAGCCGCCGGGCAGATCGAAGACGGCGAACACCTCGCCGTCGTGTTCGTCCTGGCAGGGCACCACGTCGACGTCGTAGGTGACCCCTTGCAGGGATCCGCTGGGCGTGGTGAAGCACTGGCCCTCGGAGAGCGCGTACGCGGTGCCCTCGCCCCGTGCGGCGTCCCTGAAGCCCTGCCAGAAGTCGGCGGCGGCACCCGTGGAGAGCGACACCACCCACAGGGCGAGACCCACGGAGGAGAGCACGGAACCGGCCACGGCGAGCCCCTTGCCCCGCTCGCCCTTCCTCCTGATCTGACGCAGGGCGACCAGCCCCAGCACGAGCCCGACCGCAGGGAGGAAGCAGAGCACGCCGAGGACGAGCGCGGCGATGGCCACACCGTTGACGGGTGCCTGCCGCGGGTACGCCCCGTAGGGACCGCCCCAGACCGGCGGAGGCTGCTGCGGGGCGTACGGTCCCTGCGGGTAAGGCCCTTGGGGACCGGGGGGCGGCGGTATGGACACGGGTGCCGTGCTCCTGATCCGTGCGGCGACGCGAAGGCTCCGCGGGGTGAGGGCGACCGCCCGGAACGCACGGCCGCGTGACTGAGCGCATGGTATGCGCGCGCGGGGCGGGGGCGGTACGCGAGATCAGGTACGACGGCCCGGGGACGACGCTTCCCGGCCCGCGTGCGTCTCAGTCGTCGAAGCCCGTGGCCCGGGTGCGCTTCTCCCACGCCGTCACATCCGCCCGGACCTGGTCCAGGTGGCCGAGAACCGCGCTGACGCCGTCGTCGCCGAGCGGCAGCCGCAGCGGGGTGTCGTCGGCCGCCAGCGCGGCGAGCACGAGTGCCGCCGCCTTGGCCGGATCGCCGGGCTGGCTGCCGTCGCCGCCGGTGACGAGCCCACGGGTCTCGCTCACCTTGGCGTACACACCGCTGTCGGCGCTGAGCCCGGCCGCACCGCTCGCGAACAGGCCGGTGCGGAAGGCCCCCGGCTCCACGATCAGCACCTTGATCCCGAACTCCCGCACCTCGTCCGCGAGCCCCTCGCTCATGCCCTCCAGCGCGAACTTCGTCCCGCTGTACGCCGAGAAGCCCGCGAAGGACATCTGCCCGCCCATGCTGCTCATCTGCACGATCGCGCCCGAGCGCCGCTCCCGCATGTGCGGCAGCACGGCCCGCGTCAGTGCAGCCGGCCCGAAGACGTGCACGTCGAACAGGGCACGCAGCTCGTCCTCGCCCGTCTCCTCGAAGGCGCCGACGTGTGTACGGCCCGCGTTGTTGACCAGCACGTCGATCCGCCCGTGCCGCGCCACCACGTCCTGTACGGCGGCCTCGGCGGCGGCCGTGTCGGCGACGTCCAGGCGCACCGCCTCCATCTGGTCGGGGTGGGCGGCCACCAGGTCGTCGAGCCCCTCGGGCCGCCGTGCCGCACCGACGACCACATCACCCTCGGCGAGGGCCGCCTCGGCGATCGCCCGCCCGAAGCCGCTGCTCGCGCCCGTGATCAGCCACACCTTGTTCATACCGTCTCCCTGGCCGTTCGTCCGTCTGCAACCGCCAACCACCCTGCCGGGAAAGCCGGTTGCCCGTCCAAGACCCACAGTGATAGCCAACGGTCATGACGACGGACGTGCATGTGCGGGAGCTGCGTTACTTCGCGGCGGTGGCCGAGGAACTGCACTTCACCCGGGCGGCCGAGCGGCTGTACGTGTCCCAGCCGGCGCTGAGCAAGCAGATCCGGGCGCTGGAGCGGCAGTTGGGCGCCGAACTGTTCCGGCGCGAGCCGCGCGGTGTGACGCTGACCGAGGCGGGCACGGCTCTGCTGCCGCATGCCCGGCGAGTGCTGGCCGACTGGACCGAGGGCGCGGCGGCGGTGCGGGCGTCACAGGCCGCACGGCGCGGCACCCTGGTCGTCGGCATGAGCACCAGCCCAGGACGCGGCGGTCTGCTGCCGGCGATCCGCTCCCGGTTCACGGCCGCCCACCCGGAGGCATTACCCCGGCTGCGGCAGCTGAGCTGGCACGACCCGACGGCGGGCCTGGCCGACGGCACGGCCGACGTCGCCTATGTGTGGCTGCCGCTGCCCGACGCCGACCGCTACGCGTGGACCACGGTCGCCGAGGAACCCCGCCTGGTCGCCCTCCCCGACACCCACCCGCTCGCGGCCCGCACCGAGGTCGACTTCGCGGACCTGGCCGACGAGCCGTTCCTCGCCCTGCCGCCGGAGGCGGGCGTCCTGCGCGACTTCTGGCTGGCGCTGGACGAACGGCGTGCGCTGCCCGGAAACACCCCCCGCCCACCGCGCATCGGCGCGGAGATCGCCGGCACCGAAGAGACGTACGAGGCCCTCGTCGCCGGCCTCGGCATCTGCCTCGTCGCCACGGGCAACGCCCCGCTGATCACCCTGGGCGGCGTCACCACCCGCCCGGTCCGCGGGCTGAGCCCCAGCCGTTACGCGCTCGCCTGGCGCCGGGAGGACGAGGACCACCCGCTGGTACGGGGGTACGTGGAGGCGTGCCGACAGGTGATCGGGCGTGGCTGACGGCCGCCGGACGGACGTTCACACGCGCCTGCCCGAGCGGCCGTTGCGCCACCAGGTGACGAGCCACAGGACTCTGACGCCGCCCAGGACGGCCAGCACCGCCACCGAGTCGGCGTTGCCCGCGAGGCCGTGCTCCGGGCCCAGTCCCCGGGCGGCACCGACCAGCAGGGCGATGTCGACGGGAAGGGTGACGGTGGCCATGAACGCCAGGCAGGCAGCCGTACCTACGACGAGCACGACGCTGTACAGGCGCACGGCCCGGCGTTCGTGCGGGGGGAGCCGGGTGCTCGGGTCGGCCGCCCCTGCGGATTTTCCGTCGCGCGACGGCCGTCGCACCGTCCGCCGAAACCTGTACCGGGCGTAGGCGAGACCGTACGGGCCACGCTCAGCCCCTCGCCGAGGAGTTCCACCGCGCGCGCTCCGACGGCCGGCAGGGCGACGGAGGTCCGGGTGGCCATGCGGCCCACGATCCACTCGTCCCGGTCACGCCGTACCGCGAGGTCGTGCAGGAGGACGCGGGCCTGGAAGGGCTGTTCACCACATGGTGCGCGGACTTCGAGCAGGCCCTGCGTCTGCGCTGGGTACCGGTAGGGCGCCAGGTGGAACACCAGACACACACGGTGCTGGCAGCCGCCTCGAGCGCGCTGCTGAGCTGAGCCGACCGGGACAGCTGCCAGAAAGTGCGGCTGCGCCCCTCGGGCATCGCCCCCGGTCTCGGCGAGGGCTGGCCTCGCCGGTCGCGGCAGCAGAACGGGTGCCGTGCCTGACAGCGTCGTGCGACCGGACGCCCCGCCCGGGGACCTCTCCGGGGCGGGGCGTCCTCGCGTCCGTCGGTCAGCGGTCCGCGGCGCTGCCCCGGACGACGCAGGAGCGGCTGTTCTCCCAGCCCCACCCGTCACCGTCGGGGTCCGAGGCGCTGCCCTTCACGCAGTACGGGTAACCGTTGGGAGCGAGAGCGCCGGGGACGACGCAGGAGCGGCCGTTCTCCCAGCCCCACCCGTCACCGTCGGGGTCCGAGGCGCTGCCCTTCACGCAGTACGGGTAACCGTTGGGAGCGGTACCGCCCGTGCCGCCGTCACCGCCGCCGTACACGGTGGCGGTCTTGGACGTGGCTGCGATGCCGTTGCTGCCGTTGAAGAAGCGGTTGCCCCAGGTGGTCAGCGAGTTCGGGTCGAAGCCGTTGACCATGTCGAGGTACTCGACACCGCTGCCGTTGCCGCTCCACGACCAGCCGATGTAGCCGATGCCGAGGGACTGGGCCGTCGCCATGACGGCGTCCTCGTCGGGGTTGCCGTCGCTGTGCTGGTCACCGAACTCACCGACGACGATGGGCAGTCCCTTGCCCACGAAGGCGTTGAGGTAGTCCCGCACCTCGGTCGCGGTGTCGTAGACCCCGTACATGTGGATCGAGAAGATGGTGTTGCGGTCGGGGTCGGAGGCGAAGACCGAGGCAGCGTTGGAGCGCATCGTGCCGGACCAGTCCTGGCCCCAGTTGGGTGCGTCGACCATCAGGGCGTGGTCGAGGCCGGCGCCGCGGAGCTTGCCGATGGCCGCCTTGGTCGCGTCGGTCCACGCCGCGTAGTCGGTGTTGCCGAAGGGCTCGTTGCCGATGTTGACGACGACGTAGTCCTCCTGGCCCTCCAGCGCGCTCTTCACGCTGACCCAGTAGTCGGCCGCCTGAGCCAGGCTGGTCGCGGCGCCGTCCTCGCCGTAGCCGGTGGTGTCGTGCACCTCCAGGACGCAGATGACCTTGTTCTCCTTGCACTGGCCGATGAGCGTGGAGACCTGGGAGACGCTCGTCTTCGTCCAGCGGCCGCCGCTGCTCAGCACGACGCGGACGGTGTTGGCGCCCTTGGCCGCGATGTCGGCGATGGAGCTGGTGCGCTCGGGATACCAGGTGTAGGCGTGATTGACCCCGCGCATGACGAACGCGTTGCCGTTGCCCTCGACGACACGTCCGTTGCTGACGTGGATACCGCCGTCCGCCGCCTCCGCCTTGCCGGTGGACGGCCCGGCGAGTGCGAGCAGCAGCCCCAGAACGACGGCGAACGCCATCCCCGCGGTCGTGATCAGCGTGCTTCTTGACCTTCGCATGTGTCTCCTCGGGCAGGTCGGACGGGGGGTGCCGTCGCCTGACCGGGCCCGCCGGACGCACTGTGCCGACACGACTGGCTGACAACGATGTCGGACGGCGGAGACTCGTCACCCGAGGCACGCATCGCAATCGTCGGGAGTTGCGGGGAGGGCACCGGACAAGCGGTGTGATGGGTCGGCGAGGCGGCCGGACCGGGCTGCGGCCGCTCGGCGCCACACCATGAGGCACCGGATGTTCCATCCCTGTCAATAGACGGTTCACGATCCGCCTCAGCGAGCCAGGAAGCACGTGAGGACTAAACCGCTAAACCCGCTACCCAGCGCCGGACAGTCCACCGGGGACAGTGGCTGCCAGCAGGAGAACGGTCTGCGCGATCGATTGACAGGCGAAGTGGACGCCTCTACGTTCCTGCCCGGTTAACCGGTACATGCGAGCCATCCCCCGAACGAGAGAGCCGCCATGCAGGGACACCCCTCTCGCGCCGACCGGACGGTATGCGAAGCCTCCGGCGTTCCCGCTCGTGGCCGTGCCGGCGGGCGTGCGCCTGTCGCCCATACCCTCTCCACCGGCCTCGGCCGCCGCCGAGGAACTTCTTCACGGAGCGTCGCGGGATCCGCCGCCGCCTGGACTCCGGCCGTGGATGTCCAGCGGCTCGACGCCGACTTCGGGGCGGCAGACGGTGACGGCAGTGCCTTCCGGTGACATCGGGACCGCTGGATCGACGGGGAGTTCGGCGCCTTTCGCCCGCTCATCAGCCTGAACCGGAAATCTCGTCAGCGACTATACCGGTTCAATAACAGGAGGCAGGAGGCCCGCGATATCCGTTCGCCCACGGTTAACGTACGACCGTGGATCTACTACAACCGGTCATCAAGTCGTACGCATGGGGTTCACGCGACGCGCTGTCCCGGCTCCAGGGGAGGAACACCCCGTCGGCCGGACCGGAGGCGGAGTTGTGGATGGGCGCGCACCCGTCCGGCCCGGCGGGGATCACCCGCGGGGGACGGGAGACGACACTTCTGGACGCCGTGACCCGCGACCCGCACGGGGAGCTGGGCACCGCGTGCGCCCGGCGGTTCGGGGGCAGGCTGCCGTTCCTGCTGAAGGTGCTGGCCGCCGAGCAGCCGCTTTCCATACAGGTGCACCCGGACCGGCAGCAGGCGCGCTCGGCCTTCGCCGCCCAGCAGGCCGACGGCGGCCGCGGCCCCTACGCGGACGACTGGCCCAAACCCGAACTGCTCTGCGCGCTCACCCGCTTCGAGGTCCTGGCCGGCTTCCGCCAACGCGAGGAGGCCGCACACCTGCTGGAGAACCTCGGGGTCGACGGCCTGCGTCCGGTGATCGGACTGCTGCGCGCCGGCACCGACGAGCACGTTCTCTCCGAAGCCCTGCGAGCCCTGCTGGAGTGGGCTCCGGACGAGCGGACGTCACTGGTGTCCGCCGTCGTGACCTCGAGCCGGCGCCTGGCACGGTCCGCGGACTTTGATGCCGCCGCGTACGCGGCGGTGGGGCGCCTGGCGCGGCATCACCCCGAAGACCTCGGTGTCGTGGCCTCCCTGCTTCTGAACCACCGGGTCCTGGATCCCGGCGCGGCCCTGTTCATGCCGGCCGGCGGACTGCACGCCTACGTCCACGGTGTCGGTCTGGAACTGCTCGCCAACTCGGACAACGTGCTGCGTGCGGGACTGACGGCCAAGGAGGTGAACGTGCCCGAGCTGCTGCGGATCACCAACCCGGCGGTGCGCGTGCCGGTAGTCACGCCGACGACCGTCCGGGGGCCGGGAAGAACATGGCTGTACGACTGCCCGGTGGCGGAGTTCGCCCTCTACAAGACTGAACTCGACGGCACCAGCGGGCCTCTCGTGCCCGCGACCGGCCCTCGCATCGCCTTCTGCGCGGACGGATCGGCCCGACTGCACACAGGGGCGAGCGGCGTCGAGCCGCTGCGGCTCACCCCCGGCACCTCCTGCTTCCTCTCCGCCTCGGACGAGGACGTCCGGGTCGAGGGCAGGGGCACCCTGTTCGTGGCCACCGTCGGCCAGGACCCGGGCGGACGCGGCACCCTCGCTTAGAACCCCTTGTTCGTTTCCCTGATTTGACAACGTTGTCGCGCCCGGGGATCACCTCGACGCCGCCACCGCAGCTTCGAGGGTCCCGCGGGGCGACCGGAGGAAGGACCGTATCGGTGTACGCCGCCCTGGACATCGGAGGGACCAAGATCGCGGGAGCGTTGGTGGACGGACGGGGAACCGTCGTCCACCGCGCCGAACTCCCGACGCCTGCGCGGGAATCCACCCAACGCATGGCGCGGACCGTCGACGCCGTGATCGACACCCTGTCGGCCACTGAGGCCTGGGGCACGGTACGTGGTGTGGGCATCGCCAGCGCAGGCCCCGTCGACACGGTCACCGGCACGGTGAGCCCTGTGAACATCCCTGCCTGGCGGGACTTCCCGCTCGTCGAGAGCGTGCGCGCCCATCCGATGCTCGTCGCCGGCCTGGAGCCCGTCCTGCTCGGGGACGCCGTGGCCATGGCCGCCGCCGAGCACTGGCTGGGCGCCGCTCGCGGCGTGGCCAACGCCCTGTGCATGGTGGTGTCGACCGGCGTCGGCGGCGGTTACGTCCTGGACGGCCGACTGCATCCCGGGCCTTCCGGGAACGCCGGCCACATAGGTCACATCTCCGTCGACTTCGACGGACCGCCCTGCGCCTGCGGTGCCCACGGATGTGTGGAGGGGTACGCCAGCGGTACCGCGATCGCCCGCTACGCCGTGCAGCGGGGCTGGTCACCGCAACCGGGTTCGCAACCCTCCGCAGCCGCGGTCGCCGCGTCCGCGCGCGAGGGCGACGAGCGGGCCCTGGCCGCCTACGACCGCTCGGCCCGCGCGTTGGCCGCCGCGATCGCCGGCAGCGCGGCGCTGCTGGAGATCGAGGTCGCGGTCATCGGGGGTGGCGTCGCGCAGGCGGGCGAGACGCTGTTCACGCCATTGCGCCGGCACCTGCGCGCGTTCGCGGCCCTCGACTTCGTGCGCGATCTCGAGGTGCGTCCCGCCGCACTGGCGCGGGACGCCGGCCTCATCGGTGCGGCGGCGGCCGCCCGACAGCAACTCGACGAAATGGGTGGAGCGGCGTCGCCAGTCGTTCAGGGAAGCGCCACTTAACCGGTTTTCCCCGTACCGCTGAAGTGGCCGCCCTTCATGGGTAAGCGTTCCCGTCTTTTCGTGGCCCCTCACCGAAACTCCTGGTGGGTCCTCCCGGAGCGGAACCTCCCCGGCGGAACGCGAAGGGGCGCGGCATGACGCCGCGCCCCTCGACCGCCCGTGCCCGCCGCCTCTACGAAGGAGGTGCGGCGGTCGATGCCCTCGGTACCAGGGAGGGCGTCGCGAAGGGCTGGGACGTCACGTCGTGGCCCGCCAGCACCTCGAACAGCACCCGCGCGACCTGCGCTCCGAAGGTGTGCACGTCGTGGCTCATCGCCGACAGTGTCGGATGCGTCAGCCGGCACAACTGGGAGTCGTCCCACGCCAGCAGCGACAGTTCGTCCGGCACGGAGACGCCCATCTCGGCGGCGACCCCGAGTCCGGCGACCGCCATGATGTCGTTGTCGTAGAGGATCGCCGTGGGCCGCTCGGCGGACAGCAGCAGGGAACGGGTGGCACGCGCCCCGTCCTCGCCCGAGAAACCCGTCTCGACGTGCGGGCCGCGCTCGAGGCCGAGTTCGCTCGTCGTCTGCTCGAACGCGGTCGTCCGGATCGCGCTGTGCCCGAGCCCTCGGGGACCGCCCACGTGCGCGATGCGCCGGTGCCCCAGCACCGCCAGGTAGCGCACCGCCTCGGCGACGGCAGCGGCGTCGTCGGTCCACACCGACGGGAAGCCTCCGGTGAGGGACGGATGGCCGACCGCCACTGCCGGAAGACCGATGCGCCGCAGCGGGGCGATGCGGGGATCCTCGTGATGGAAGTCGACCAGGATCGAGCCCCCTATCTGCCGCTCCCGCCACCAGCGTTCCTGCAGCCCGATCTCCTCCTCCAGCGAGTCGACGAGGCGCAGCAGCAGCGAACAGTCGCGCTCGGCCAGCACGCTCTCGATGCCGGAGACGAACTCCATGTAGAAGGGCTCCAGGCCCAGCAGCCGCGCAGGTCGGCAGATCGCCAGCCCCACGGTGTCGACGGACCGGCGCGACAGGCTGCGGGCCGAGGAGTTGGGCGCCCAGCCCAGCTGGCGGGCCGCGGCGAAGATCCGCTCCCGGGTGGCGTCGGAGACCCCCGGCTTGTCGTTGAACGCCAGGGACACGGCGCCCTTGGACACGCCGGCGGCCGCGGCGACGTCCCTGATGGTGACGCGTTCGAGCGGTGCGCTCACGCCGGTTCCACACAGAACAGTGCTGCTCGCACGGCGTTCGCTCCGGTCTCTGACGCGCCCGTGACCCGCAGCCGGAGCTGTTCACCGGGAAGCAGGGTGCGCAGACCGGTGTCGCAGACCGCGTCCGGTCCCAGCCTGTCGGCCTGCAGGAGGAGGTCGCGTACGAGGGTGTGTGCTGTTACCACGACCTCGACATTACCCGTCCCGGCACCCATCGGGGACTCGACGACCACGTCGTAGTCCGGGACCGGGTAGGCGAATTCCCGGTCCGTGACCGACAGGTGCACACTGCGCAGGTCGCCACTGTCGGCGACGAGGAACTCCTTGGCGGAACGGGGGGCGGGGACCAGGTCCTGCGGCACGGACTGCCGGTGCACCGAACGGGCGGCGACGGTCACGTCGAGCACCTGCTCGGACACGGCGGCTCCGTCCGCACGCAGCCGCCGCAGGGTCACGCGTGCCTGCCAGGGCTCGGCGGACTGGTTGACGGCGGCGAGCACGGGACCGTCGTCGCCCTCTCCCGGCTGGAGCGTGAGCAGCCGGTCCGCGTAGACCCGGCGCAGTTCGTGGTACAGGGGCTTGAGGCGGCCGTCACCGTCGATGGCTGCCCATGAGCTGACCGGCCAGCAGTCGTTGATCTGCCAGACGACGGTGCCGGCGCACACCGGCCAGTGCGAGCGCCAGTGCTCGATCCCGGCGGCGATCGCCCGGGCCTGCACGACCTGGGTCAGGTAGTGCCAGCGGTCGAAGTCGTCCTCGGGCAGCACGAAGTGGCGTTCCACGCCCCGATTCAGCTTGCCGTTGCCGTCTTCGGCCTTCTGGTGGTGCAGCATGCCGGGAGAGTCGGGAGCGAGACGTTCGCCGGGCAGTGCCCGCCGCAGGGTCGCCATCGCGGGCGGCGCCTGCCAGCCGAACTCCGACACGAAGCGGGGCACCGAATCGCGGTACTCGGCGTAGTCCCGGCGGTTCCAGACCTCCCACGAGTGGTGGGTGCCGTGAGCCGGGTCGTTGGGGTGGTGGTCCCAGGAACCGGACCAGGGGCTGCCGGCGGTGTAGGGACGGGTGGGATCGAGTTCGGCGACGATCCGCGGGAGCAGGTCCAGGTAGTAGCCGCCGCCCCAGGAGTCGCCGCGCAGCTCGGGCTCCCAGTCCCAGTCGCGAAAGCCCCAGAGATTTTCGTTGTTGCCGTTCCACAGCACGAGCGAGGGATGCGGCATGAGTCGGACAACGTTGTCGCGCGCCTCGGCCTCGACCTCGCCGCGCAGCGGCTGCTCTTCGGGGTAGGCGGCGCAGGCGAAGAGGAAGTCCTGCCAGACCATGAGGCCCAGTTCGTCGCAGACGTCGTAGAAAGCGTCGTCCTCGTAGATGCCGCCGCCCCAGATCCGCACCAGGTCCACGCCCGCATCTGCCGTCTGGCGCAACCGAGTGCGGTAGCGCTCCGGCGTGATCCGGGACGGGAACACGTCGTCGGGGATCCAGTTGACGCCGCGCGCGAAGATCCGTTCGCCGTTGACGACCAGGGTGAAGCCGGTACCGTGCCGGTCCGCCGAGCGGTCCAGTTCCACGGTCCGGAAGCCGATGCGCCGGCGCCACGAGTCGAGGGGGCGCTCCTCGGAGGCGGGACCGTCTTCGACGAGCACGAGTTCCAGGTCGTACAGAGCCTGGTCACCGTAGCCGCGGGGCCACCACAGGGAGGCGTCGGGCACCTCCAGCGTCAGCACGGCCTGCGTCCCGTCCACGACACCGCGCGCCTTCGCGAGGCCGGCCCCGACGGTGGCACGCACGGCGAGCGGGCGGGCCGCTCCCTGGGCGGTCCGCTCGACCTCGACACGCACCTCGACGCGGCCCGTGCCGCCGTCGACCGTCACCAGCGGACGCACGCCGGCCAGCCGGGCCGTCGACCAGCGCTCCAGCCGGACCGGGCGCCAGATGCCCGCGGTCACCAGGGTCGGGCCCCAGTCCCAGCCGAAGCTGCAGGCCATCTTGCGGATGTACTGGAACGGCTCCGGGTAGACGTTCGGGCGCTCCCCCGTCAGTGCCCGTACCGATGCGGCCTCGTCGTAGGCGGAGGCGAAGTCCACCTCCAGGAGCCCGTGCCGGCCCGTGACGTCGAAGCGGTGGCGCCGGTGCATGTTCCTGGTCCGGCCCAGTTCCCGCCCGTCCAGCGTGATGGTCGCGGCAGTGTCGAGTCCGTCGAAGACCAGATCCGTCCGCTCGTGCTCCGCCCCGGCGGTGTCGGTGGCCCGCAGGTCGCGGACGTAGGTCCAGGCACGCCGGCCGACCCAGGCCACGTCGTTCTCATTGGTACCGAGGAAGGGGTCCGGGATCAGGCCGGCCGTGAGCAGATCAGTGTGGACACAGCCGGGGACCTGAGCGGGCAGCAGGTTCTCGCTGTGGCGCAGGCTCCAGCCCTCGGCGAGCGGGGCGACTTCCTTCATCTACGGCTCCTTCGGCGGGACGGGCCCGGTGTCGTATGCAACGCGGCTCAACCTAACCCCACAGAAGTGAACCGGTCTAGCCTTCATTGCCTGACAGGAGCTGTCGCGGGCGAACAGCGGGAACAGGGACGCTTCGAGGCGCCCTCTCACCTCGTGTAACGATTGAGTATCGCGACGGATTGAGAAGCTTTACCGGTTCACGGACGACTGACATAGTCGCCGTCAACCACCACCGGAGCCCGAGCCGTGATCCTTGGAAAGGAGCTGGGCACATGGGGAAGAGGACGCTGAGCGTCGCTCTGCTCGCCACCGCGATGCTGACCGTCGCGGGGTGCAGCGGAGGGGGCAGCCCGAACGCCGACGAGACCGCCGCCGCGCCGGTGAACCCGGACGGCGTCTCGGGGGACATCACCGTGCTGACCAATCGCACCGACCTGGTCGAGGACGGGACGATGAAGAAGTACGCCGCCGAGTTCAACGAGACCTACCCCGAGGTGAAGGTCAAGTTCGAGGGTCTCACCGACTACGAGGGGGAGGTGAAGATCCGCATGAACACGGAGGACTACGGTGACGTCCTGCTGATCCCGTCGGCGGTCGCCAAGGGCGACTACCCCAAGTTCTTCGCGCCGCTCGGCGACACCTCGTCGATGAAGCCGACCTACCGCTTCACCGACAAGACCGACGTGGCCGGCAAGACGTACGGCATCGCCACCTTCGGAACCGCCAACGGCCTGGTCTACAACAAGGCGCTGTGGAAGAAGGCCGGGATCACCGACTGGCCGACCACGACCGAGCAGTTCCTCGACGACCTCAAGGCCGTCAAGGACAAGACCGGGGCGACCCCCTATTACACCAACTTCAAGGACGGCTGGCCGCTCGAAAGCCCCTGGACCAACAGTGTCGGCTCCCTCAGCTGCGACACCCAGGGCCATGACAAGCTCGCCGAGATGGACGAGCCGTGGGCCGAGGGCAACGACCTCAACACCCTCGACACCCTGCTCTACGACATCGTTCACGAGAAGCTGTCGGAGAAGGACCCGGCCACCACCAACTGGGAAAGCTCCAAGACCCTTCTGGCCAAGGGCAAGGTGGGCAGCATGGTGCTCGGCTCCTGGGCCGTCAACCAGATGCGGGACGCGGCCGAGAAGGCCGGCCAGAACCCCGACGACATCGGCTTCATGCCCCTCCCGTCCCAGAGGGACGGCAAGTTCTGCTCCACCCTGGTCTCCGACTACCAGCAGGCCGTCAACATCCACTCCGACCACAAGGAGGCCGCCCGGGCGTGGATCGACTGGTTCACCGAGAAGTCCGGGTACGCGGCGAAGGAGGGCGCCGTCTCGGCCCTGAAGTCCGAGGGAATGCCGGAGACCCTCAAGGATTACGGTGACAACGATGTCAAGATGATCGAGCGTTCCGCGGCGCGGACGGCCGAGGTCGATGCCATCGACAACGCCTCCGAGATCGGGCTCAACAAGCCGGACTACCGCAAGAAGCTCATCGACATCGCCCGCGGCGCCACGGACGGATCACTCGAGGACTACTTCGACGACCTGAACAAGCGCTGGTCCGAGGCCAGGCAGACCGCCGGCTCCTGACCCCGGCACCCGCCTGAACCCAGCACCCGCCGGGTCCCCTGCCCGCCCCCGGTGGACGGGGCCCGGCGCCCAGTGCCCTCAGCGGACGACGAAAGGCCCTGGCTCCGCAATGACCCGAACCCGAACCGTCTCCACGGCGTCACCGCCCGCCCCGGCCAACGAGCCGGGCCCCACCGGCAAGCAGAACTCCCGGCACCGCGCGCCGGCCGGCGCCTCGTGGCGCGACCGGCCGATGCGCAAGATCACGCCGTGGCTGTTCCTGCTGGCCCCCCTCGCCCTGCTGATCACGTTCACGTACGTGCCGGTGGGCAACATGATCTACTACAGCTTCACCGACTGGGACGGCGTCAGCCCCGACCGCGACTACGTCGGCACGGAGAACTACACCGAGATCTTCACCCGCCCCGAGCTGTTCCGGGTCTTCGCGGTGAGCTTCTACTACCTGGCGGCGTCCGTCGTACAGATCGTCATCGCCCTGTACTTCGCCGCCGTCCTCAGCTTCGACCTGCGCTTCAGGAACCTGTTCAAAGGCATCCTGTTCTTCCCGTACCTGATCAACGGCGTCGCGATCGGCTTCGTCTTCCTGTACTTCTTCCAGGACGGCGGCACGCTCGACTCGGTCCTCTCCTGGTTCGGCGTCGGCAGCGACCACGCCTGGCTGGGCAGCCCGGAGTCGGCCAACACCTCCATGGCCGGCGTGTCCGTGTGGCGCTTCACCGGCCTGAACTTCGTGCTGTTCCTCGGCGCGATCCAGTCGATCCCCGGCGAACTCTACGAGGCCGCCCAGCTGGACGGGGCGAGCCGCTGGCAGCAGTTCCGGCACATCATCGCGCCGAGCATCCGGCCGGTGCTGAGCCTGAGCGTCATCCTGGCGATCTCCGGCTCCCTCTCCGTGTTCGAAATCCCGTACATCATGACCGGCGGCGCGACGGAGACCTCGACGTTCGTCATCCAGACGGTGAAGTTCGCCTTCCAGTTCAACAAGACCGGCCTGGCCTCGGCCTGTGCCGTGGTTCTGCTGGCGATCATCCTGGTGATCACCTGGATCCAGCGCCGCCTCGTGCCCGACGAGAAGGTGGATCTCGTATGACCCTCACCGCTCCCGCCCGCCCGCAGGATCGCACGCGCCGCCGTCCGCGCGTCGGCACGGCCCTGACGTACCTGTCGCTGGTCGTCGCCTCCGTCGTGGTGCTGCTGCCACTCGTCGTGATCTTTCTGACCTCGCTCAAGTCCTACGGGGAGATCTCCGACGGCCAGGGCGCCCTGGCCCTGCCGGACGACTGGCTCAACTTCTCCAACTACGCCACGGCCTTCACCGACGGCCACCTGCTGACGGCCTTCGGCAACACGGCCTTCATCCTGCTGTTCTCGATCACCGGAACCGTGATCATCGGCTCCATGACCGCGTACGCGATCGACCGCTTCGACTTCCGTTTCAAGAAGCTCGTCATGGCGCTGTTCCTGATCGCCACGCTGGTACCGGCCGTGACGACCCAGGTCGCCACCTTCCAGGTCGTCAACAGCTTCGGACTGTTCAACACCCGCTGGGCACCGATCCTGCTCTACATGGGCACCGACATCGTCGCCATCTACATCTTCCTCCAGTTCATCCGCGGGATCCCGAAGTCCCTCGACGAGGCCGCACGGCTCGACGGCGCCAACTCCTTCACCATCTACCGGAAGATCATCTTTCCGCTGTTGAAGCCGGCCATCGCCACCGTGGTCATCATCAAGGGCATCACCACGTACAACGACTTCTACATCCCCTTCCTCTACATGCCCGCAGAGGACCTCGGGACCATGTCGACGGCCCTGTTCCGGTTCAAGGGACCCTTCGGGGCGCACTGGGAGAACATCTCGGCCGGAGCCGTTCTCGTCATCGTGCCGACCCTCGTGATCTTCCTGTTCCTCCAGCGCTACATCTACAACGGCTTCGCCCAGGGGGCCACGAAGTAGCGCTTCCCGCCGTCGCCAATGCGGAGCGGTACACATGAGGGGTCTGACTCCGGTGAGCCAGACCCCGTGTGGACCGCCTGTTCGAAAGGCCGATGTGGTGATGAATCGCCGGTCGGACGCAACCAGCACCGCACTGAAGCCGCACAGGCCGACGCGGCATGTCGGCGTACGTCGCCCGCTGCCATCCACTCCGTGCAGGCTCGGCTGGACGGTCGGCGGGCCGGCCGCTGTGCGGCTACAGCGTCACCGCGTCGCAACGGGGCATCGGTCGCTCCGGCGCTCTCAAAAGGAGCGCTACGAAAACGTCATGACGTCCCAAGACGCCACATCTGCTCGACACGTTCGAGGAAAGCTTCACCTCGCAATGCCGTGGTCGCGCTGACGGAGTGCGCCACCAGCAGTGCCGCACATGCATTGCGTTTCCCCAAGAGGCCCAGCCTGTCAAGAATCTGATGATGCGGAACAGGCAGCGCAGGACTCTGGACTGCAACAATTTCCTGGACGCAGAACTGCACGACCTCTGCACGCACATCGTCTTCTGGCCTCAGACGCTGCCGCCTGACGTTGATGTTATGCAGTAATTTCTTCCTGAAGCCGCCATGGAAACTGACACTGAGATCGCGAGAGACCGCCTCGAAAATCGTTTCCGTATCGGTTGCGACACTGTCTTCCCAAGCCTTTTTCAGCTTTGGCTCTCTCCGCACCCGTGAACTGATGCGCCCCAGCTCGGATAAAGCCAGGATCAACGCCTCCCAGAGGGCTTCTGCTGCGGCCTCCCAGGACCTGTCCGCGGTCCAGGACATATAGAACTTCTTGGCCACATCATCGTTGTGCTGTTTCGCGTGTCGGAGTTTCCTGACCATTGCGTCGAAGGCCACGACCCCCCTCGGCGACTCCACTGAACGCAGGAAGGCCACGTCACTGCGCAAGGTCTCGCGGAACAACTTGTAATATTCCGTGACCAACACGTCGAAGGCTGCTTCCGTGGCGGGGCCCGGCACTGGGGCGGCAGGCGTTTCACAGTCCAGCGTCACGCCAGTACACACGATCTTGTTCCTGGCAAGGACGGCAAGGGGATCAGTCATCGCAGCCGCGTCTCGTGGTACAGGCTCCGGGGTTCAGCCACTGGTCCACGGGTAAGTTTGAACCCGATGAAGAATGCGGGTAGCGGTTGATTCTTCGCGAACTGTTGTGAAGCCGAAAAATGACGTGGTTCGAAGTGGACTTTCGCACTGAGCTCGTTGACCCAGACCTCCCCGCCGGACTCATCAGCCCACAGCACCCTTCCAGTGAACGCCCTCGGGCGGCCTGACTCATCGCCGAGCAGCATGAGTGTGTGCAGGCGTCGAGTCAGCTGTTGTGTCATCTGGTTGACCTCGCGGAACAGCTGCTTGGCCTGGCTGTAGTCCCCCAACATGAAGAACCCCAACGCCTTGACGAAGACGAGCTTGTGCCGGTCGGGAAGCTCAGCATCGTCAAGGTCGGTGGCGAGACGGAGCAGGATCGCCAAGTCGGTCTGCGACAAGTAGACCGGCAGACGGTCACCACGCAGGAGTTGCCGGCCGGTGATCCTTTTCCATGTCAGGTCGAGTAGCAGCTGAGCGCAGCGCCAGTCCCTCTTCGTCTCCAACGGTGCGGACTGCAACCGGCTGAGCGCCTTCGCCTCACCTTCTGGTCCTTCCTCGGCTTCGAATTTGGCCAGAAAGTAGACCGCAGCCGGGTCGGCGTTCGCTTCGAGACTGCGGAGGTTCGCCCATAGAGCCTCGTCATCGGCCAGCAGCTTATGGAGTTCGGCTTCGCGCTTGTCGAGGTCTGCCTGTTGCTTCCCCGACAGCGGTGCTCGGTCCACCGAAGCCAATGTGGCAACAGCGTTGGTGAGCCGGTCCAGTCGCTCCTGAGGCGCGAGCATGTTGGTCCTGATCGCATCGCGGGTCGACCATGCCAGTACGTCGACCGGGTAGAGGTTCCCCGGATCGATGGTTCTTGCCTCGAGAACCGCCCGAAGGATGTCATCCAGCCCGCTGATGACCCCCGACGTCTGAGCGATCTCGGGCTCCGAGGAGATCTCATGAATGATGGAGCCCAGGGTCGAAGCCAGCTCAACAGAGAGGGACAGGCGCATCGGCCCCTTCACCCGGCTGTCGGAGAGAGTCTCTTCCAGCAGATCGCGGTTGTGCTCAAGATCCGCGATTCGCTCCTCTGCGGTCCCGTCGCGCTTTTCCTGGCGCCAGTGCACGAAGGCACGCGTGAAGTTCGATTCCTGCAGCACAAGCCGGGGATGATAGCGTCCGGTCTCATTTCGCCGATCAGCCAGTGCGGCAGAGATGTCCTTGTAGTACGGACGATACTTGCCGTCTCTGGACTTCGGGCCGATTCGTTCGAGGAGCGAGACCACAAAACCGACCTCGTCCGTTGCCCCCGTGTAACCTTCACTGATCCGAGCGGTTCGAATGACTTCGGTGATGACCTCGACCTCTACCTCGAGTGAGACCTCGTGCCGCGCCAGAAGCTCCGCCTCGAGGTGAGTGCGGATCGCCAGGAAGATCTCTCCGTTGTCATCCTCAATGTCTCGGATGATGTCGAAGGAATTCAGCACTTCCTGGATCGTTTGCGCCCCTTCACGACCGAGGATGCGGAGGGCTAGATCGATCGGGACAGGCAGGCCATGTCGGGACGCCGTCAATACCAGGGTCGTCACCCTCTGCATCGGACGACGTTCATCAAATGCCTGCTCCAGCAGGGGTTTTTCGTCCGATTCTGGGCTGGGGAGCAGGTCGCTGAGGTCGAGGCCGGCCGCCCTGAGTGCGGCTGCCATCGCGGTGACGCGCTCACCCTGGCTCAGGTGTGTTCCTTGTTTTCGGACGAGCTTCTCCATACCCCGCTCCGCTGCCCGCATCTCGCGTGCCAAGCCGCTGGTGAGGGTGAAGTGAGAGTCGGGGAGCGCGTGGTAGAGGAATGCAAGGAAGCTGATGTCCAACGCGGCGGACTTGGGAGCTCGAACTTCCATGTCGAAGGATCTGAGCAGGGAGAGGAATTGCGTCAGTTCACCGTCGGAAAGTTCCGCCGGGGCGTCGATGGACGGAAATATGCCGTCTCGGCCGGCGTATCCAGACCCGACAACCAGAACTTTGCGACCGCGCCGACGCAGTTGCCGGAGCAAGGTTGCGTATTCGTCAGGATCCACCATTCCATCCCAGATGAGGACGGTGGCTTTCGCTCCATGACGCTCGGCCCAGGCAGCGTACGTGTCAATGTCGTCGAAGGACGGCCGGACAGTACGCCGCGGTTGGTGCAACACTGCCCAGTCGCCGCTTCGGGCGAGTTCCATGGCGAGCGCAGCCAAGGCCACGCTCTTGCCGGTTGCTGTCTGGCCACGCAGGATGACCGGCTGAAGAACGTCGGGATCGTTGAGCATTTCCGCTACCTGGAGCGCAAGGGCGTCCTCGAAATCCCGGCGAATCTGCATACCCGCAGCAATGCCCCGCCATTGGGGCGATCCCTCGGTAGCACCCATGAAGTTGCGGAACTCTTGGTATCGTGCGGCCTCCGAACTCAGGACCGGCGGTGTCAGCAGGTCCAGGTCGACGGGGCGAGCGGAACGTCGAATCTGGTTCCAGGTGTGAATGTCAATTTCAACGAAACCATCGCCGATCGCGATAACGTGTTGAGAAGCATGGCTGCGGGTTGAGGTGGTGCCGATCGACAGGGCGCCCATCTCGGCGAGCCTGCTCATGGCTTCGTCGAGCGTTTCGAGATGCAGTACCAACTGACCAGTGCTGACCAGGCTCTCGACGAAGACATCGCCGACCCATGGACCGCCCGAGAACAGGTGTACCTGCCCCGCACCGAGCAACCGCAATGCGGGCACCAAGTCGGTCGCCGGCAGGTCGTCGCCAGGCGTCCACCCTTCGATGACGACGACACCTCGCGGGGTGACGGTCTCCGTCATCAGACGCGTGAGTTCCTGGAGGCATCTCATCCGGATGTCGGCAGCTTCCAGGGGATTGGCCGCCGGCTGCTGCCCCTCGGGGAGGTCTTCACCTCCGAGTAAGTAGCAGACCTCGAGCTCGGTCTGACTACGTGACGGAGTGGAGGACATCGCACCAACCGGCATGACCGTCCGCCAATCGGTGCGGAATCGCGCCGCGACGTCCGCCTTGGTACGCGTCGTGTAGACGCCGCTCCAGCGATACTGCGCGGCGGCACGTTCGTCGCACGTACCTGATTGGCCAAAAATGAGGAACGCTGGGCCGGCTGCGAGTCGCGTCGCCAACTCCTGCAGATGAGGTACCTGCTCTGGCATTGGTCTCCTCGCGCGCGTTGCTCAAAGGCAAGCCTGATCGAGCCCAGGTCCTTCCGAGCGAAGGAGTATATGCGAGGCGAGCACCGTCGTGCTGGGTCTGCTCTGACATGGCAGTTGCCGTTCCGCTCGGGGCCGGTCCTGAGGACGCGTCTGCGCTGGTGGCCGACGGGGGTCCTGGTGGTCCATGGCCTCATGGCCACGGTCGCGACCGGCTGGGACGCAAAGGAAGCGCGATGCTGCGTCACGTACCGATGATGCCCACCAGAGCCTCCTACTCGCCGAGATCCTCCAGGTGCTCGGACCGGGCGGAGTACTCGTCGGGGCCGACAGTGGGCCCAGCCGGTCCTTATACGCCTTCCACGAGGGCGACGTCCGCGACCCGGTCGAGCCGGCCGCCCTTCTCGTCCGCCTTCGGACGCGGGGCTGTGCGGACATCACCCTCGGCGTGGGCGGCCGGCTGACGTTCTCCGCGCACGAGCCTCCCTCTCAGGCCGATCAAGCTGCCTGAGCCCTGATCCCGTCGAGCACGATGTCGAGCATCCGGTCGAACTCCGCGGCGGAACCGAAGTCGGCCCACCGGGGCGCCAGGGCGGCCATGCCGGGGTGCGCACCGGGGTCGAACTCGGGCACGGGTGCGGGCCCGTCGGGTCCGCCGCCGGTGGATGCCAGCAAGTGCCCGTTGAGGAAGCCGAACAGCACCATCGGGGCGTCCGCTGCCACTCGGTCAGGCAGGCCGGCCGTACGCATCGCGGAGACCAGACGCTCCAGAGCGGTCAGGGCCACCGGCGAAGTCTGAGCACGGGTGGCCAGCAGCGGGAAGACCCGAGGATGCCGACGAGCCATGTCCCGGTAGGAGTGGGCTGTCCTCCGGGCGACCTCTTCCCAGCCGTTCGGCGCGCCGTCGGGAGCAGCCGCCACTTCGGCGAGCACGGCCTCGCAGACCACGTCGAGGAGCGCGGCCTTGCCCTTGACGTGGTGGTAGAGCGACATCGGATCGACCCCCAGGTCCTCGGCGAGTCGCCGTACGCCGAAACGCTCGAGACCGTCGCGATCCACGAGCGCGACGGCCGCGGCCGCGATGCGCTCCCGGTCGAGCCCCGCCGATGTGCCCCGGGCACGCCTGGCCACGGCCATCCCTCCTCAACCCCTTGTCAAACCTACGACGTAGAAATTAGCGTACACAATGAAACCTACAGCGTAGGTTTTGGCTGACCTGCTGAAGAAGACGGAGAACGGACATGAGCGAAACCGCCACCGCGGAGCGCCCGCCACAGCCCGACTGGTCGTCGGTCACGGACGAGGGTCTGGCCGCCTATCGGGTCGCGGAGAACCACTTCCGGGCGTCCGACGCGGCCCGGCCCCTCCTGGGGCACCCTGATCCGGGCGCCACGATCGGCTGGGAGCAGGTGCCACTGCCCGGCCGTGACGTTCCGGTGCGCGTGTACCGGCCCAGCGGCACCCACCAGACCCCGCTCTCCCTCGTACTCCATGTGCACGGAGGCGGGTTCGTGGGCACAGCCGTCCAGTGCGACTGGGCCAACAGCCACCTCGCCGCCCGCCTGCCCGCGCTCGTCGTCTCCGTCGAGCACCGGCTCCTCGACCGGGACACCTCGCTCACCGAGGCCGCCGCCGACGGCTGGGACGTGCTTGAGCACGTGGTGCGGCACGCCGAGCGGTGGCGCATCGATCCGGCCCGGGTGGCCGTCTTCGGCGAGAGCTGCGGCGCGCTGATCAGCGCCTTGGCGGCGATCCGGGCCAGGGAGGCCGGCCTGCGGCTCGTGGCGCAAGTGCTGGTCAATCCCGCCGTCGACGTGACCAGGACGATGTACGCGCACGCCTCGATGTCCGAGCACGGATACGGCACGGGCCTCTCGGTTCCGCAGCTGGAACTGTTCCAGCGCCTCGCGGTACCACCGGGTGCCGATGGCCGCTCGGTCTCCCCGCTGCACGCCGAGGACCTCGGCTCGCTGGCGCCGGCGCTCGTGGTGGTGCCGACCCATGACGCGGTGGCAGATCACGGCCGCCGTTACGCCGAGCGGCTGAGCGCGGCGGGAACGACGGTGCGGATCACCGAATACCCGAAGGCGGTGCACGCGTTCCTCACCCTGCCGGGAGTGCAGCCGCAGGCCGAGCCCGCCCGCGCGGAGATCCTCGCATTCCTCCGCGCGGCCCTGACGAAGTGAGGGGCGACCGATGAACGCCGGACCGCGCACCCACCCACCCCGTACACCCAGGCGGAACGCCCTGTCGAGCACTCACCGGAGAGGGGCGATCGGCGCGATGTACACGGGACTCGGTCTCACCGTCATCGCGACCGTCACCCCCTACGCGGACCGTGCCACCACCCACCTGCTGGTCGACCACATCCGGGCCGGCTATCCCACCTACTCCCAAGCCCGCGTGGACTCGGCCGTCGACACCTACCTCATGCTGCTGTCCATCACCGGAGCACTCGGCGCCCTGGCCTGGCTCGGGGCGGCCTGGGCCGTCAAAGCGGGCAAGCGGTGGGCCCGTCCTGCCTCGACCATGCTCTTCGTCCTCGGCGCCGGCCTCGGGCTGACCGGGCTCCTCACCAAGGACACCTCAGGCTCGACCGGCCTGCCACCGGCCCTGGGCTGGGCCGGGGTGGCCCCCTGCCTGGCAGGCGCCCTGGCGATCGCTCTGCTGTGGAGACAGCCGCGATCGCCATGACGTGCGGCAACTCCGCGTTCGGCACAGAACCCACCGATACACACCAGGGAGGACGGCACCGTGGAACGCATCGGCATCATCGGAGTGGGAGAGATCGGCCGGGCCATCGTGCAGGGCCTGTGCGGCGCGGGCGGCCCGGCGCCCGAAGTGTTCCTCTCGCCGCGTGGCGCCCGCACCGCCACCGAACTCTCCGAGCGGTACGACGGCGTCCGCGTCTGCGCTGACAACCAACAGGTCCTGCACCGAGCGGAGTTGGCGATCATCGCCGTACGCCGTCAGGACCGGCACGAAGCACTGGACGGCCTGCGGGTGGACGGGGCCAAAGTGGTTGTCAACGTGATGGCCGGGGTCGCGAACGAGGACCTGCGCGGCATGCTCGCCACCGACGCCCCGTTGGTACGCGCCATCCCGCTGCCTTCCGTGCGCGAACGCCGTTCTGTCACCGTGACGTACCCGTCGCACCCGGCCGCCGACGCCTTCTTCGAGCAGCTCGGCGGAGCACTGCCGGTCGCGGACGAGGCGGCCTTCGACGTCTTCTCCGCACTGACCGGGACACTTACCACCCACTACGCCTACCTCGCCGCGCTCACGTCGTGGGCCGCCGGACACGGCATCCCCGCCGACGACGCGGAACGCTACGTGCGGGGCCTCTTCCGGGCCGTCGGCCGCGCCTTGGGCGACGAGACCCGCACCCTGCAACGGCTCGCGGCCGACCACGAGACCCCCAAGGGCAACAACGAACGCATCCGGACCACATGGTTCGACCAGGCCAATGCCGCCACCCTCGACAGCGCGCTCGACGGCCTCCTCGCCGACCTGCGGTGTTCGGACAAGAGACGCACCCCCGGGCCACATCGTGAACCGGACGCTCCCTGCCGAGGACAGTGCACGTCCCCGCACGGGAAAGACAGAGGGCTCGACTTCAGCAAGCCGAGCCCTCTCTGACCTGCATGCTTGCCAGATCAGCGACGTGGTGATCCAGCACCCGCTACACGTTGAAGCGGAACTCCACCACGTCCCCGTCCTGCATCACGTAGTCCTTGCCCTCCATGCGCGCCTTGCCCTTCGCGCGGGCCTCCGTCACCGAGCCCGTCTCCACCAGGTCGTCGAAGGAGATGACCTCGGCCTTGATGAAGCCCTTCTGGAAGTCGGTGTGGATGACACCGGCGGCCTCGGGGGCGGTGGCGCCCTTCTTGATGGTCCAGGCGCGGGATTCCTTGGGACCGGCCGTCAGGTAGGTCTGCAGGCCGAGGGTGCGGAAGCCGACGTGGGCGAGGGTGGCGAGGCCGGGCTCGTCCTGGCCGACGGACTGGAGGAGCTCCAGGGCCTCGTCCTCCTCCAGCTCGGCGAGGTCGGCCTCCAGCTTGGCGTTGAGGAAGATCGCCTCGGCGGGGGCGACCAGCGCGCGCTGCTCGTTCTTGAAGTCCTCGTCGGTGAGCTCGTCCTCGTCGACGTTGAAGACATAGAGGAAGGGCTTCGTCGTCAGCAGGTGCAGGTCGTGGAGGAGCTCCGCGCGCTCGCTGCCCTGGACGATGCCGTGGGCGAAGAGGGTGTCGCCCTTCTCCAGGATCTCCTTGGCCTCCTCGACCGCCTTGACCTTCGGTGCGACGTCCTTCTTGATCCGCGACTCCTTCTGGAGGCGGGGCAGGACCTTCTCGATGGTCTGCAGGTCGGCGAGGATCAGCTCGGTGTTGATCGTCTCGATGTCGTCCTTGGGCGAGACCTTGCCGTCGACGTGGACGACGTTCTCGTCCTTGAAGGCGCGGATGACCTGGCAGATCGCGTCGGACTCACGGATGTTGGCCAGGAACTTGTTGCCCAGGCCCTCGCCCTCGCTCGCGCCGCGCACGATGCCCGCGATGTCGACGAAGTCGACCGTCGCCGGGAGGACCTTCTCGGAGGAGAAGATCTCGGCCAGTTTCGACAGACGGGGGTCGGGCACGCCCACGACGCCGACGTTGGGCTCGATCGTGGCGAACGGGTAGTTGGCCGCGAGCACGTCGTTCTTGGTCAGGGCGTTGAAAAGGGTCGACTTGCCGACATTCGGCAGACCGACGATTCCGATCGTGAGCGACACGTTGCGACTTCCCGTACGTGAGGATGCGGAGGGCGGGGCAGGCCAGACTGGGCCGATCCACCAGTCTACGGGGTGTCCGGTAACGGCCGTGCCGGGCGTCGAACGCGTGGCCAGGCATCGCCCCACGGCGTGTCTGTCGGCCTATTCGGCACATAAACAGACCTAAGTTGGTCCAGTGGAGCAACACGGGACGCGACCTGCGCAGTACGGACCGCGACGGGGCCGGACGCCGTTGCCCCCGCAGGGGCGGGGTGCCGGCGGCGGGCCGGCGAGACCGCCGGTCCGGCCCAGGGCGGGAGCGCCGGCGCCGCTGGTGCCGCGGGTCCTGCGGCGGGTGCGCGCGACGCCCAATCCCCGGCTGACCGGGCTGGGCAGCGGACTGTTCTGCGCGGCGGTGATGGTCGTGCTCGGGTTCCTCGACCAGGTGCTGTTCGGCGGGTCCCTGACGGTGTACGGCCTGCTGTTCCTGCCGGTGTGCGTGCTCACGGCGTTCTGGGTGCGCAGGGGCGACCTGCTGATCGCACCCGTCGTCGTGCCGATCTCCTTCGCCGCCGGTCTGTCGACCGTCGCCGAGCGCGGTGACGGGGGTGTCGGCGGGCGGCTGATGGGCCTCGTGACCGCGCTGGCCACCGAGGCCGGCTGGCTGTACGGCGGGACGCTGGTCGCCGGGTCGATCGTGATCGCCCGGCGGATCCGGCTGGTACGCCGCCGGGCCGCCGCCGCCCGGAACCGGCCGACGGCGTCGTGAAGGGTGCGGGCACCACAGCCACGCCGTGACGGGCGCCGTGCGACGAGTCGTGCGGCCGGGGGCGTCGCGGCGGTCTCGGTACGCATGCGAGACGTGGCCGGGGCGGCCTCGGCAGAACGGCGCGAGGTGGCCGCGGTGCCGCGCCTGTCTTCCGCATGAAGGGCGCGAGGCGGCGGGGCGCGTCGTGTGCCGTGCCGGCCTCCGCGCGAGGGGAACGCTGCGGGGCGCCGTGACAGCCCGGTGCGAACCGGACCCGCGGCCGGCCCGGCGCCCCTGAGCCGCTCGCTCAGCCCGCCGCGCGCATCGCCGCTCCCACGATGCCCGCGTTGTTCTGCAGCTGCGCCGGGACGATCTCCGCCTGGATGCCCTCGATGTAGTGCAGGAACTTGTGGGACTTGCGGCTGACCCCGCCGCCGATGATGAACAGCGAGGGAGAGAACAGCATCTCCACGTGGGCGAGGTACTTCTGCACCCGCTGGGCCCACTGCTCCCAGGACAGGTCGTGGTCTTCCTTGACCTTGCTGGAGGCCCGCTTCTCCGCGTCGTGGCCGTCCAGCTCGAGGTGGCCCAGCTCGCTGTTGGGGACGAGGACGCCGTCGGTGAAGACGGCGCTGCCGATGCCCGTGCCGAAGGTGAGCAGGACGACCGTGCCCTGCCGCCCGCGCCCGGCGCCGAAGTGCATCTCGGCCACGCCGGCGGCGTCCGCGTCGTTGACGACCGTGACGTCCAGTCCGCCGAGCCGCTCGCTGAACAGGGCGCGCGCGTCCGTGTCGACCCAGCTCTTGTCGACGTTGGCCGCCGTACGCACCGTGGCGCCGCCGGTGACGACGCCCGGGAAGGTGAGTCCGACCGGGCCGGTCCAGCCGAAGTGGTCGACGACCTGCTTCACCCCGTCGGCCACCCCGTCGGGGGTCGCCGGGTGGGGGGTGAGCACCTTGCAGCGCTCCTGGGCCAGGTCGCCCCTGTCGAGATCAACAGGGGCGCCCTTGATCCCGGATCCGCCGATGTCCACGCCGAAGATCTGCATGGCTCCACGTTACGACGGGCCACAGACCGTCACGCGGGCGGCGTGTTCCCGGCGGTCACGCCCCCGCCGTACCGGCGCCGCCCCGCTCGGCCACCAGCGCGGCGGCCTCCTCGCGCAGGTCGCGGCGGAGCTCCTTGGGCAGCGAGAAGGTGATCGACTCCTCGGCGGCCTTGACGATCTCCACGTCCTCGAAGCCGCGCGGCGACAGCCACTCCAGGACCTGCTCGACCAGGACGTCCGGGACGGACGCGCCGGAGGTGACGCCGACCGTGGTCACGCCCTCCAGCCAGGCCTCGTCGATCTCGTCGGCGAAGTCCACCAGGTAGGCGGCGCGCGCGCCGGCCTGCTTGGCGACCTCGACCAGGCGCTTGGAGTTGGAGGAGTTGCGGGAGCCGACGACGATCACCAGGTCGGCCTCGGCGCCCATCTGCTTGACCGCGAGCTGGCGGTTCTGCGTGGCGTAGCAGATGTCGTCGCTCGGCGGGGAGATGAGCTGCGGGAACTTCTCCTTGAGCGCGTCGACGGTCTCCATGGTCTCGTCGACGGAGAGGGTGGTCTGCGACAGCCACACCACCTTCGACGGGTCGCGGACCTCCACCTTGGCGACGTCCTCGGGGCCGTCGACGAGCTGGATGTGGTCCGGGGCCTCGCCGGAGGTGCCGATGACCTCCTCGTGGCCCTCGTGGCCGATCAGGAGGATGTCGTAGTCGTCGTTGGCGAAGCGGACGGCTTCCTTGTGGACCTTGGTGACGAGGGGGCAGGTGGCGTCGATGGTGGCGAGCCGGCCGCGTTCGGCCTCCTCGTGGACGACGGGGGCCACGCCGTGCGCGGAGAACATGACGATGTTCCCCGGCGGGACCTCCTCCGTCTGCTCGACGAAGATCGCGCCCTTCTTCTCGAGGGTCTGCACGACGTACTTGTTGTGGACGATCTCGTGCCGGACGTAGACGGGGGCCCCGTACTGCTCCAGGGCCTTCTCGACGGCGATCACGGCGCGGTCCACACCCGCGCAGTAACCACGGGGGGCGGCGAGCAGGACACGGCGGCCAGGCGAAGCGGTCATGGCACCCATCGTAAGGCCGCGTTCGGCGGGTCAGAGATCGCGTGGGCGCGGCATCGGCGGGGACACTGGCGGGGACGTTCCGAGGCACAGTCCGATGCGCTGGCGGAGGCACGATGTCCGAGTCCGGTACGACGGCCCCCGGGGCCGGTGAGGAACACGAGCTGAGGCGCAGCCTGGGCTTCAGGGACCTGGTGGTCTACGGGCTGCTGTTCATCGCGCCCATGGCGCCGGTAGGCGTCTTCGGCACGCTGGACGCCAAGTCGCACGGCGCGGTCGCCCTCGTCTACGTCGTCGCCACGGTCGCGATGGCGTTCACCGCCTTCAGCTACGCCCAGATGGTGCGGGTGGTCCCCCAGGCGGGGTCGGTGTTCGCGTACGCGCGCGTGGCGCTCGGCAACGGGACCGGTTTCATCGCCGGGTGGATGGCGATGCTGGACTACGTCCTCATCCCGGCGGTGGCCTATCTGTTCTCCGGTATCGCCATGGAGGCGCTGGTCCCTGAGGTGTCGCGGTGGGTGTGGACGGCGCTCGCGGTGGTCGTCACGACGGCGCTGAACCTGTGGGGGGTGCGGACGGCGGCCCGGGTGGGGTTCCTGGTCCTCGCCCTGGAGATCGCGGTGCTGCTGGTGTTCGTGGCGGCGGCGATCGTGGTCCTCGCGCGCGACGGCGCCGAGCGGGACTGGCTGTCGCCGCTGTCCGGGGACGGCACGCAGGGGGCGTTCGCGCTGTCGGCGGTGGTCGGCGCGGTGTCGGTGGCGGTGCTGTCGTATCTGGGCTTCGACGCGATCGCGACGTTCGCGGAGGAGGTGACCGGGGGGTCGGCGAAGGTGGCGCGGGCGCTGCTGTTCTGCCTGGCGCTGGCGGGTGTGCTGTTCGTGGCGCAGACGTACCTGGTGGCGCTGCTGGAGCCGGTGACGTCGGCGCGGCTGGCGGCGGAGCCGGGGCGTCAGGGGTCGGCGTTCTACGACGCGGTGGACTCGTCCGTGGGGACGTGGCTGCACGACCTGGTGGCGGTGAGCAAGGCGATCGGTGCGGCGTTCGCCGCGCTGGCCGGGCAGGCGGCGGCCGGGCGGCTGCTGTTCGCGATGGGCCGTGACCGGCGGCTGCCGGGAGCGCTGTCGCGCACGGACGCCGGGGTGCCGCGGGTGGCGCTGCTGGTCGCGGCCGTGATCACGCTGGTGGCGGCGGTGTGGGCGGCCCGGCGGGACGACGGCCTCGACCATCTGGTGTCGGTGGTCGACGTCGGCGCGCTGACCGCGTTCACGCTGCTGCACGCGAGCGTGGTGGGCTGGTTCGCGGTCCGGCGCCGTGGGGGTCCGGTGAGCTGGTGGCGCCATGTACTGGTGCCGGTGCTCGGCGCGGCCATCACGATCGCGGTGATCGTGGAGGCCTCGGGGACCGCGCAGGTGGTGGGGGCGATCTGGCTGGCGATCGGGCTGGTGGTCTTGGCGGTGCAATGGCGACGGAGGAGTCCGGCGGGGGCGTGAGGGCCTGGCCCGGGAGGCCGGGCACACGGGGGCGGGTGCGGGAGCGCCCGCGGGGGGGTGAGGTGGATCGGGCGTCGCGGCCGGGTCGGTGGGAGCGGGCCGGCTGGGCGCGAGGCCGACCGCGGCACGAGGTGACGAGGCCGATCGCCCGGCCCGGGGCGGGCAGGAGGAAGCGGACGCCATCGATTCCGGCGTGGGGTCAGGATGCGGCCGGGGGACACGGTCGCCTCGGCTCGGCGGTACCGCTGGCTCCCCCGGGGCGTGACGGTCACCACGGGGTGGGCCCGTGCCCGCAGCGCGGTGGGCAGGGCCGGCGCGGTCGGCCGGGGCGCAGGTCCGGCCCGGAGCGGTGGGGAGGGAGTCTCGCGGTCGGCTCGGCGGGAGCCAGGCGGTGGGCGGCGCGGGTGTGTCAGGGCGGGGAGCGTTGTCGTACGTGGCCGTTACGCTCGGGCGCATGGCTGCGAACACGTCCCCCGAAGCTCCCCTGCCCGTCGGCGAGGTGTCACGGCTGATCGGGGGCTGGATCGACCGGCTCGGCGCGGTGTGGGTCGAGGGACAGATCACGCAGTTGTCGCGGCGCCCGGGCGCCGGAGTGGTGTTCCTGACGCTGCGCGACCCCTCGTACGACATCTCCGTGAGCGTGACCTGCTACCGCCAGGTGTTCGACGCGGTGGCGGACGTGGTCGGCGAGGGCGCCCGCGTGGTCGTGCACGCCAAGCCGGAGTGGTACGCGCCGCGGGGCCAGCTGTCGTTGCGGGCCGCCGAGATCAAGCCGGTGGGCGTCGGGGAGCTGCTCGCACGGCTGGAGCAGCTGAAGAAGTCCCTCGCGCGCGAGGGACTGTTCGCGCCGGAGCGGAAGAAGTCGCTGCCCTTCCTGCCGCAGCTGATCGGCCTGGTCTGCGGGCGGGCCTCCGCGGCCGAGCGGGACGTGCTGGAGAACGCCCGGCACCGCTGGCCCGCCGTCCGCTTCGAGGTGCGCAACGTCCCCGTGCAGGGCGTGCACGCCGTGCCGCAGGTGGTGCAGGCGGTGAAGGAGCTGGACGCGAGGGACGACGTGGACGTGATCGTCGTCGCGCGCGGCGGCGGCAGCGTGGAGGACCTGCTGCCGTTCTCCGACGAGCAGCTGGTCCGGGCGGTCGCCGCCTGCCGTACGCCGGTCGTCTCGGCGATCGGGCACGAGCCGGACAGTCCTCTGCTGGACCTCGTCGCCGACCTGCGCGCCTCCACGCCGACCGACGCCGCGAAGAAGGTCGTGCCGGACGTCGGCGAGGAGTACGAGCGGGTGCGGCAGCTGCGGGACCGCGCGCGGCGGTGTGTGGCGGCGTTCGTCGACCGCGAGGAGCGGGGGCTGGCCCACGCGCTGGCCCGGCCGGCGATACAGGACCCGCACCGGATGATCGACGAGCGGGCCGAGCAGGTGACGGCCCTGCTGGAGCGGGGACGCCGCTCGCTGCGGCACCAGCTCGACCGGGCCGACTCCGAGCTGACGCACACGCACGCGCGCGTGGTGGCCCTCTCCCCCGCCGCGACCCTCAAGCGCGGGTACGCCGTGCTGCAACGGGCCGACGGCCACGCGGTGCGGGACCCGGGCGAGGTGGAGCCGGGCGAGACGCTGCGCGCCCGCGTCTGTGAGGGTGATTTCTCCGTACGAGTCGACGCATAGGGTGGGTGGATGACCAGCGAGGTGGAGCAGCCGGCGGCCGTGTCCGAGGCGCTCGGGTACGAGCAGGCGCGGGACGAGCTGATCGAGGTCGTACGGCGGCTGGAGGCCGGCGGTACGACCCTGGAGGAGTCCCTGGCCCTGTGGGAGCGGGGCGAGGAGCTGGCGAAGGTGTGCCGGCGGTGGCTGGAGGGCGCCCGGGCCCGCCTGGACGCGGCGCTGGCCGAGGAGACCGGGGCGGGGGACGAGGACGGGGACGCGTAGCCCCCTCCCGTCCCCTGCTTCCGCTGTCTCCTCTACTTCCCGCTGTCCTCGGCGAGCGTGTGCGCGACGAGCGCGTTGGCGTGTCCGTGGCCCAGTCCGTGCTCGGTCTTGAGCCAGGTGACGAGTTCCATGTGCCGGGTGAGCGACGAGGAGCGGATCAGCTCCTTCCACTCCGCGACCGGTCGGCCGTACTTCTTCTCGATCGACGGGAAGTAGGAGGCGGGGCCCTTCACGGTGCTGGTCATGTCGGCGCGGTCCCATCGGTGCGAGTGGCGGTCTGTTGCCTGGTAGGACGGCGGCCGGCGAGCGAAATGATCGCCCGCCGGACGTGACCCGCGTCACTCTTCGCCCCTTGATCACGTGAAGCGGATCACTCCACTCCCCTATTGGTTGAAGCTTGAACTTCTTTGGCGTAGCGTCGTCCCCGTCAACGGCTGCCGTGCCGAACCGCGGGGCCGACGCACATCCCGAGGAAGTTCACGCATGTCTCTCGTTCTTGACCCCGCCGCCCAGGACCTGCTGTTCCGCGAGGCCCGCACCGCCAACACCTTCACCGACGAGCCGGTGACCGACGAGCAGGTGCAGGCGATCTACGACCTGGTCAAGTACGGTCCGACCGCCTTCAACCAGTCCCCGCTGCGCATCACGCTGGTCCGCTCCCCCGAGGCCCGCGAGCGTCTGGTCCAGCACATGGCCGAGGGCAACCGGCCCAAGACCGCCACCGCCCCGCTGGTCGCGATCCTCTCGGCGGACAACGAGTTCCACGACGAGCTGCCGGAGCTCTTCCCGCACTTCCCGCAGGCCAAGGACGCCTTCTTCAGCGAGCGCCCCGTGCGTGAGGGTTCCGCCACGCTGAACGCCGCCCTCCAGGCCGCGTACTTCATCGTCGGCGTCCGTGCCGCGGGCCTGGCCGCCGGCCCGATGACCGGCCTCGACTTCGAGGGTGTCCGCAAGGAGTTCCTGGACGACGACCACACCCCGCTGATGGTCGTCAACATCGGCCGCCCGGGCCCGGACGCCTGGTTCCCGCGCTCCCCGCGCCTGTCGTACGAGCAGGTCGTCACCACCGTCTGAGACGACGCCCGCGGTGCGCCGCGGTCACCGTACGACGAAGGCCCCCGGCAGCGCGCCGGGGGCCTTCGTCGTACGTCTGTCCCGGCCGGGGCTCAACCCGTCTTCAGTGCCGCCGCCATGTCGGCCAGCTGCTCGAACGACCCGGTGCCCGCCACGACGGTCGTCGCGCCCTTGGTGCCGTCCGTGTCCTCGAGCACCAGCGCGTCGTACCGGCCGCCCTCGTAGCGGGTCCACG
This sequence comes from Streptomyces flaveolus, assembly GCF_014648815.1. Taxonomy (GTDB): domain Bacteria; phylum Actinomycetota; class Actinomycetes; order Streptomycetales; family Streptomycetaceae; genus Streptomyces; species Streptomyces flaveolus. The sequence continues at coordinate 363,420 of NZ_BMRV01000002.1, forward strand.
TCCGCCCGGCGATCTGCTCGGTGGCGTCGGTCTTCCGCCCGCCCTGGCTGGCCTCCTCTATGAAGGTGACCGGCTTCTGCGTGGACTGCTCGACCGCGACGTACTCGCCGTCGGGGGCGCGGAAGCCCAGGTGCCAGGCGTCGAAGTCGTCGCCGCGGAACCGTACGGAGGTCGGCTTCCAGTCCTTGGACAGCCCCTCGGGGGCCGCGATCGGGTACGACGCGGCGCGGCGCGCGGTGAGCAGCTCGACCCGGTAGTCGACCCGCTTGATGTCGGGCTCCCCCTCGCTGTGCGGGATGAAGAGCCACATGCCCAGCCCCACGAGCACGATGACCCCCAGGGAGAGGATCATGTCCCGGGCCGTCTTCTGCTTGCCTTTCGTACCTGCCACGCCCCTATCGTCGCAGGTCCCCGACCCGCTCATCCGTGGGGTCCCCTGCTCATTTTGTCGGACTGACGATAGAGTGCGCCCCATACCCTCATCCGGCCGTCGTCGTATCAGAAAGGTGCGCTCCGATGACCGAGCATCATCATCTGCCGTCCGAGCTGGACGTCCCCTCAGAGGCCCCCGACCGCAACCTCGCCCTGGAGCTCGTCCGGGTCACCGAGGCCGCGGCGATGGCCGCCGGCCGCTGGGTCGGGCGCGGCGACAAGAACGGCGCCGACGGTGCCGCGGTGCGCGCCATGCGCACCCTCGTCTCCACCGTCTCGATGAACGGCGTCGTCGTCATCGGCGAGGGCGAGAAGGACGAGGCCCCGATGCTCTTCAACGGAGAGCAGGTCGGGGACGGGACCGGGGCCGAGGTCGACATCGCCGTCGACCCGATCGACGGGACCACGCTGACCGCCAAGGGCATGACCAACGCGATCGCCGTGCTGGCCGCCGCCGAGCGCGGCTCCATGTTCGACCCGTCGGCCGTGTTCTACATGGACAAGCTGGTCACCGGGCCGGAGGCCGCCGACTTCGTCGACATCAACGCGCCCGTGTCCGTGAACATCCGCCGGGTCGCCAAGGCCAAGCGCCGCACCCCCGAGGACGTCACCGTCGTCATCCTCGACCGGCCCCGGCACCAGGACCTGATCAAGGAGGTCCGGGAGACCGGCGCCCGGATCAAGCTGATCTCCGACGGTGACGTGGCCGGCTCCATCCTGGCGCTGCGCGAGGGCACCGGCATCGACCTGCTGCTCGGCATCGGCGGCACGCCCGAGGGCATCATCTCGGCCTGCGCCGTGAAGTGTCTGGGCGGCACCATCCAGGGCAAGCTGTGGCCCAAGGACGACGAGGAGCGGCAGCGCGCGATCGACGCCGGGCACGACCTGGACCGGGTGCTGACCACCGACGACCTGGTCTCCGGGGACAACGTCTTCTTCGTCGCGACCGGCATCACCGACGGGGAGCTGCTGCGGGGCGTGCGGTACCGGTCCGAGACGGCCACGACCGACTCGATCGTGATGCGGTCGAAGTCGGGCACGGTGCGGCGGATCGACTCCGAGCACCGGCTGAGCAAGCTGCGGGCGTACAGCGCGATCGATTTCGACCGGGCGAAGTGACTCCGTCGGTCTCGCGGGGCGCCCTCTGAAGCGGGGGTGCCGGCGCGTGGCGGGTGCGGCTGCGTCGTGGCTGGCCGCGCAGTTCCCCGCGCCCCTGCGTCTGCTTGCTCCCGGGCGTGAGAAATCACGCCCCGCGCCGCCGGCGGCACTGCCCACTGCGTCATGAAGAGAGGCACCCTCTGTGCGGAGAGGGTGCCTCTCTTCCTGTACGTCGGTGCTAACCCGCCGCGGCTATGCGGCCCGCTGCGGTGCGGGTCGTCTTCTGGAGCTCCAGGTCGCGGCGCCGGCGGCGGGCCAGGACCACTCGGCGTTCGGCGGCGGTGAGGCCGCCCCAGACGCCGTAGGGCTCCGGCTGCAGGAGTGCGTGCTCGCGGCATTCGACCATGACCGGGCAGCGCGCGCACACGCGCTTGGCCGCCTCCTCGCGGGAGAGCCGGGCGGCGGTGGGTTCCTTGGAGGGTGCGAAGAACAGTCCGGCCTCGTCGCGCCGGCACACCGCCTCGGTGTGCCACGGAGCGTCTTGGTCCCTGTCCCGCACGGGTACCCGCTGGGCCGGAACGGCAGCTACCTGCAGGGACGAATGCGGCGGTTGCAGCACGGTCTACTCCTGACGACGGCTTCGCGAGCGAGAGACGATGCGTCAGGCTTACCCGCTGTGCGCGCGCCTATGCACTGGGTTTCCCACCGCGGCGGGCGCCGCGCTACACGTGCTTGCGCAAACCCTTCTCGACCTTGCGCTGCACCCGGTCGAGGATGTCCGCGACGAGCTTGCCGCGCTTGGGGCGCGCCTCGACGCTGCCCAGCACGGCCCAGCCGTCCACGTAGATGACGGGGGCCTCGGCCTCGGCCGAGTCGAGGGAGTCCACCTCGAAGCTGCCGAGGACACCGCCGCCCGCGCCGCGCAGCGACACGTTCTCCGGGACCCGCACATCCACGCTGCCGAAGACGGCGAACGCCTTGATCACGACCTGCTGGTGCTCGAAGAGCGCCTCGCTGAGGTCGATCTCGACGCTTCCGAACACCGCGTAGGCGTGGATACGGCGGCTCGCGCGCCGGCGGCCCCTGCGGACGGCGCCGCTGAACACCGCCACCACGTTCTCCTCGGGGTCCGCCGGGATCGCGCCGAGGGTGGGGCGGTCGGGGGCCGGGGCCGCGGTGGCGCCCCGTCCGCCGTGCGCGGCGGGCAGGTCGCGCACGAACACGTCCAGCTCGCCGACCGTCTTGGCGGCCAGCACGCCCTCCACGCGCTCGGCGTGCTCCTCGGCGGTCAGACGCCCCTCGGCGAGGGCGTCGCGCAGCATGTCGGCGATGCGGTCGCGGTCGGCGTCCGAGGCGCGCAGCTCGGTGACGTGCGGCGCCGTGCCCGCCTGCGGCTGTCGGTCGTGCTTCTGAAGGTCCACGTCGGCAGCGTACCCAAACGCGATAGATCGCGACCAGGGGTGGGGAGGACCTTGTCGCGGTCCGCTTCCCCCGCGGCCCAGTGAGCCTTACCTCACAAGCTCGCCGCCGACGGCAGGTTTTACGCTGGTGGACGCTGCCAACGGAGGCCAGCCGTCGTTGCTGAGGAATCCAGCCGCGCGTGATGTCGAGTGAGGAATGGGCGAGATGCCTGAGTTCGCGTACACCGATCTGCTCCCCCAGGGCGAGGACACCACTCCGTACCGGCTGGTGACCGCCGAGGGTGTCTCCACCTTCGAGGCCGACGGGCGGACCTTCCTCAAGGTGGAGCCGGAGGCGCTGCGCAAGCTGGCCGAGGAGGCCATCCACGACATCCAGCACTACCTGCGCCCGGCCCACCTGGCACAGCTGCGCCGCATCATCGACGACCCCGAGGCGTCGGGCAACGACAAGTTCGTGGCGCTCGACCTGCTGAAGAACGCGAACATCGCGGCGGCGGGCGTGCTGCCGATGTGCCAGGACACCGGCACGGCCATCGTCATGGGCAAGCGCGGCCAGAACGTCCTGACGGCGGGCGGCGACGAGGAGGCCCTGAGCCGGGGCATCTACGACGCGTACCAGAACCTGAACCTGCGCTACTCGCAGATGGCTCCGCTCACCATGTGGGAGGAGAAGAACACCGGCTCCAACCTCCCGGCCCAGATCGAGCTGTACGCGACCGACGGCGGCGCCTACAAGTTCCTGTTCATGGCGAAGGGCGGCGGCTCGGCCAACAAGTCGTTCCTGTACCAGGAGACGAAGGCCGTCCTCAACGAGTCCTCCATGATGAAGTTCCTGGAGGAGAAGATCCGCTCGCTCGGTACGGCCGCCTGCCCGCCGTACCACCTGGCGATCGTGGTCGGCGGCACGTCGGCCGAGTACGCGCTGAAGACCGCGAAGTACGCCTCCGCGCACTACCTGGACGAGATCCCGGCCGAGGGTTCGGAGCTCGGGCACGGCTTCCGGGACAAGGAGCTGGAGGAGAAGGTCTTCGAGCTGACGCAGAAGATCGGCATCGGCGCGCAGTTCGGCGGCAAGTACTTCTGCCACGACGTGCGCGTGGTGCGCCTGCCGCGGCACGGGGCGTCCTGCCCGGTCGCCATCGCCGTGTCCTGCTCGGCGGACCGGCAGGCCGTCGCGAAGATCACCGCCGAGGGCGTCTTCCTGGAGCAGCTGGAGACCGACCCGGCGCGGTTCCTGCCGGAGACCACGGACGAGCAGTTGGCGGAGGAGGGCGACGTCGTCAAGATCGACCTCAACCAGCCGATGGACGCGATCCTGGCCGAGCTGACCAAGTACCCGGTCAAGACCCGGCTGTCCCTCACCGGTCCGCTGGTCGTGGCGCGCGACATCGCGCACGCCAAGATCAAGGAGCGGCTGGACGCGGGTGAGGAGATGCCGCAGTACCTGAAGGACCACCCGGTGTACTACGCCGGTCCGGCGAAGACGCCGGAGGGCTACGCGTCCGGGTCCTTCGGGCCGACCACGGCCGGGCGGATGGACTCCTACGTGGAGCAGTTCCAGGCGGCGGGCGGTTCCAAGGTGATGCTGGCGAAGGGCAACCGGAGCAAGCAGGTCACCGACGCCTGTGGCACGCACGGCGGTTTCTACCTCGGCTCGATCGGCGGCCCGGCCGCCCGTCTCGCGCAGGACTGCATCAAGAAGGTCGAGGTCGTCGAGTACGAGGAGCTCGGCATGGAGGCGGTCTGGAAGATCGAGGTCGAGGACTTCCCGGCGTTCATCGTGGTGGACGACAAGGGCAACGACTTCTTCCAGGACCCGGCCCCGGCGCCCACCTTCACGTCCATTCCGGTACGCGGTCCCGGACTCGCCTGACGAGGACGGTGACGATTCGCCTCCACGGGGAACAGTGGTCCCGGCGCGGACGCTGTGACACGTGGAGGTGATCGTCGATGGCCGACGAGCAGGACAGGACCGAGTACCGCACCGAGCACGACTCCATGGGCGAGGTGCGGGTCCCCGCCCACGCCAAGTGGCGGGCGCAGACGCAGCGCGCGGTGGAGAACTTCCCGGTGTCCGGACAGCGCATCGAGCGCGCGCACATCGAGGCGCTGGCCCGCATCAAGGGCGCGGCGGCGAAGGTCAACGCCGAGCTGGGGGTCCTGGACGAGGACGTCGCCGCCGCGATCCGGGAGGCGGCCGGCGAGGTCGCCGAGGGGAAGTGGGACGAGCACTTCCCCGTGGACGTGTTCCAGACGGGGTCGGGGACCTCGTCCAACATGAACACCAACGAGGTCATCGCCACCCTGGCCAGTGAGCGGCTCGGCCGGGACGTGCACCCCAACGACCACGTCAACGCCTCCCAGTCGTCCAACGACGTCTTCCCGTCGTCGATCCACATCGCCGCGACCGCCGCCGTGAGCCGGGACCTCGTGCCCGCGCTGGACCACCTCGCCGCCGCCCTGGAGCGCAAGGCCGGGGAGTTCGCCGACGTCGTGAAGTCCGGGCGTACGCACCTCATGGACGCCACGCCCGTCACCCTGGGCCAGGAGTTCGGCGGGTACGCGGCCCAGGTGCGGTACGGCATCGAGCGGCTGAACGCGTCGCTGCCCCGGCTCGCCGAACTGCCGCTGGGCGGCACCGCGGTCGGCACCGGCATCAACACCCCGCCCGGTTTCGCCGCCGCCGTCATCGAGGAGGTGGCCCGCGCGACCGGGCTGCCGCTGACCGAGGCGCGCGACCACTTCGAGGCGCAGGGCGCGCGCGACGGCATCGTCGAGACCAGTGGGCAGCTGCGGACCATCGCCGTCGGGCTGACGAAGATCGCGAACGACCTGCGGTGGATGTCCTCCGGGCCGCGCACCGGCCTCGCGGAGATCTCGCTGCCCGACCTCCAGCCCGGCTCGTCCATCATGCCGGGCAAGGTGAACCCGGTCATCCCGGAGGCCGTCCTCATGGTCGCCGCCCAGGTCACCGGCAACGACGCGACCGTCGCCACCGCCGGGGCGGCCGGCAACTTCGAGCTCAACGTGATGCTGCCGGTCATCGCCAAGAACGTGCTGGAGTCGGTGCGGCTGCTCGCCAACGTCTCGCGACTGCTGGCCGACCGGACCGTGGACGGCATCGTCGCCCACCGCGACCGGGCCCGCGAGTACGCCGAGTCCTCCCCCTCCGTGGTCACGCCGCTCAACAAGTACATCGGGTACGAGGAGGCCGCCAAGGTCGCCAAGAAGGCGCTGGCCGAGCGGAAGACGATCCGTCAGGTGGTGCTGGAGGGCGGGTACGTCGAGCGCGGCGATCTCACGAACGAGCAACTGGACGAGGCCCTGGACGTGCTGCGGATGACCCACCCGTGACCGGACGGCCGTCGGGGACGCGGGCGCTCCGCGCGATCACCCGCATCGGATGGCCTGGGCACCTAATATCTGTCCATGGCAGACGGTGAAGAGGTGAACGCGGCGGCACGGGCGGGCGGTCCGGCCGCCCCGGCGGAATTCTGGGCACCCGGCAGTCACATCCTGTGGCGGTACCGGGAGAACGGCGGCCGGCACGTCCACATCGCGCGCCCCGTGACCGTCGTCCGCGACGACGCCGACCTGCTCGCCGTGTGGATGGCGCCCGGCACCGAGTGCGTGAAGCCGGTGCTCGCCGACGGCACGCCCGTGCACCTGGAGCCGCTGGGGTCGCGCTACACCAAGCCGCGCACCGTGCAGCGCGACCGCTGGTTCGGCACCGGTGTGCTGAAGCTGGCCCGGCCCGGTGACCCCTGGTCGGTGTGGCTGTTCTGGGACCCGGGCTGGGTGTTCAAGAACTGGTACGTGAACCTGGAGGAGCCGCTGACCCGTTGGGAGGGCGGCGTCGACTCCGAGGATCACTTTCTGGACATCACCGTGCAGCCGGACCGCAGTTGGCGCTGGCGGGACGAGGACGAGTTCGCGCAGGCCCAGCGGGACCGGCTGGTGGACGCCGGCCTCGCCGAGCAGGTCCGCCGGGCGGGACGCGCGGCGGTCGAGGTGATCCGGGCCTGGGGGCCGCCGTTCTCGGACGGCTGGGAACAGTGGCGACCGGATCCGTCCTGGCCGGTACCGTCGCTGCCCGGCGACTGGGATCGCACTCCCGCGCACGTGTCCCCATGAGACCCTTGATGCGCCCCCGGGCAAGAAACGTAGGATCGTCCTCCGCAAGGGTGCGCAGCGGCAACCGGCGGAGCGTGCACTGTGCTTGACCGATCGTCACCGAGGGGCGGCAGGACGTGAGCGAGGGGTACGAGGGCAATACCGGCACGGGTCGTGAACGGCCCGCCGGTGGCACAGGAACAGCCTCTGACCACGCGGGAATTCCGTTCCTGGGGCCCGTCTTGCGGGTATCGGGATTTCTGCGGGACGAACTGCACGCGCCGCGCGCAGTCCCGGACGGATGGATTCGACACGCGTGACGGAGCACCCGACCTCCTTCGAACGCCCCCCGACGGGCGCCGACCCCACGGACTCCCGCGGGGCGTTCCTCAGTGCCCCCGTGCCGCCGCGGGCCCCCGAGGCCGCCTTACCGGCACAGGGGCGCACCGGGCAGACGCCGCCCGTCCCCGGCGCGGCCGCCTTCGAGCACTCCCAGCCGGGCGCGGAGCACTCCGCCGAGCCCGACACCCACCGCCCGCGGCCCACGACCGAGGGCGTCCCGCTCCAGCCGGGCGGTGCCTCGGGCGGGTCGGGGGCGCCGGCGGGGCAGGACGGCCGTGACACGTCCCCGGAGCCGGACCGGCGTACCGGGCAGCCCACCGCGCCGGGACGGCCCACGCCCATGCGGCGGGACGGGGACCGGCTGCGGTTCGTCGGCGCCGCGACCCGGCGGATCGCCCGGGGCATGGACCTGGACGAGATCGTCATGGGGCTGTGCCGGGCCACCGTGCCCACCTTCGCGGACGCCATCCTCGTCTATCTGCGCGAGCCGCTGCCCGTCGGCGACGAGCGGCCCACCGGCCCCCTGGTGCTGCGGCTGCGCCGTACCGACCGGATACCGGCCGAGCGGGACACCGAGGGCGGTTTCCTGCCCGCCGCCCAGCCCGAGCCCTCCGAGCTGGAGGCCGTCGGCTCCGAGCTGTGCGAGGTGCGGCCCGGCAGCGCGCTCGCCGAGGTGCTGCGCGGGGTCCGCCCGGTCTTCACGGACACCCCCGCGGCCCGTGCCGCCCTGCCCGACCTGCTCGGCGACGGCGGCGAGTTCGCCGTGCCCGGCGGCCGGCGCGCAATCCTCGCGCCGCTGCGCGGCCGGCGCCGGGTGATCGGGGCGGCCCTGTTCCTGCGCGGCCCGGAGCGCATCGCCTTCGAGGGTGACGACCTGCTGGTCGCCGCCCAGCTCGCGACGCACAGCGCGCTCGGCATCGACAAGGCGGTGCTGTACGGGCGCGAGGCGTACATCGCCGACGAGCTGCAGCGCACGATGCTCCCGGAGAACCTGCCGCGCTGCACCGGCGTACGGCTGGCCTCCCGTTATCTGCCGGCCGCCGAGACGGCGCGGGTCGGCGGCGACTGGTACGACGCGATCCCGCTGCCCGGCAGCCGGGTCGCGCTGGTCGTCGGGGACGTCATGGGCCACTCGATGACGTCGGCGGCCATCATGGGCCAGCTGCGGACCACCGCGCAGACCCTGGCCGGGCTCGACCTGCCCCCGCAGGAGGTGCTGCACCACCTGGACGAGCAGGCCCAGCGCCTCGGCACCGACCGCATGGCGACCTGCCTGTACGCGGTGTACGACCCGGTCTCGCACCGCATCACCGTCGCCAACGCCGGTCACCCGCCGCCCGTCCTGCTGCACCTGGGCGGCCGTGCCGAGGTGCTGCGGGTGCCCGCGGGCGCCCCGATCGGCGTCGGAGGCGTGGACTTCGAGGCGGTGGAGCTGGACGCCCCGGCGGGTGCCACCCTGCTGCTCTACACGGACGGTCTGGTCGAGTCCCGCCTGCGCGACGTGTGGACCGGCATAGAGCAGCTGCGGGAGCGTCTCGCGGCGACCGCGCAGCTCACCGGGCCGGACCATCCGCCGCCCCTGGAAGCCCTGTGCGACGAGGTGCTGGACATGCTCGGGCCGGGCGACCGGGACGACGACATCGCGCTGCTCGCCGCCCGGTTCGACGGCATCGCGCCCAGTGACGTGGCGTACTGGTCCCTGGAGCCGGAGGACGCGGCCCCCGGCAAGGCCCGCCGCCTGGCCCGGCGCGCCCTGGGCCGCTGGGGCATGGAGGAGCTCACGGACTCGGTGGAGCTGCTGGTCAGCGAGGTCGTGACCAACGCCGTGCGGTACGCGACCAAGCCGGTCACCCTGCGGCTGCTGCGCACCGACGTGCTGCGCTGCGAGGTCGGCGACGACGTGCCGCAGCTGCCGCGGCTGCGGCAGGCGCGCGCCACGGACGAGGGCGGGCGCGGGCTGTACCTGGTGAACCGGCTGGCCCGGCGCTGGGGCGCGACCCGGCTGAGCACCGGGAAGGTGGTCTGGTTCGAGCTGAACCGGGGCTAGAGGCAGCGGAAGGGCGCCCGGTGAAGCACCGGGCGCCCTTTCACGTACCTGCCGACGGCCTGCGGGCTACTGCTCGCGCCGGTCGTTGTCCGGGAACAGCGGGTCCTCCGGCTCCGTGGACACCCCGCCCGTCGGCGGCTGGGTCGACGGGCTGTTGGACGGGGACATCGACGGGGACTCCTCCGGCTCCTCGGTCGTCGGCTCCTCGGTCGGCTCCTCGGTCGTCGGCTCCTCGGTCGGCGTCTCCTCGGCCGTCTCCTCCTCCGAGGGCGACTCGGACGGCGACTCGCTGACCGTGGGCGAGGTGGTGGGCTGCACCGCGGCGCCCTGCTTGGTCTCCAGGTCGAACTCGGCGACGTCCGTCATCACGCCGAAGGTGTACGCGGCCCAGATCTGCGCCGGGAAGCCACCGCCGTTGACGCGGGGCTGGCCGCCCGCCTCGTACATCGGTACCTGGGCGAAGGTCTTAGAGTCCTCGCCGAACAGGCCCACGGAGGTGACCAGGCCGGGCGTGAAGCCGGTGAACCAGGCCGACTTGTTGTTGTCGGACGTACCGGTCTTGCCGGCCACCTGCTGGCCGTCGCGCATCGGGTTGTCGCGCACGGACTTCTTGGCCGTACCGTCGTCGACCACGCCGGTCAGCACGGACGTCACCGTGTCGGCGGCCTCGCGGCTGATGACCTGGTCGCCGATCGGGTCGGGGAACTCGACCTTGCGGGAGTTGTGCTCGACCGACTTCACGACGGCCGGGGTGACCTTCTTGCCGTGGTTGTCGAGGGTGGCGTAGACGCCGGCCATCTCCAGCGGGCTCGCGCCCATACTGCCCAGCGTCTGCGCGGGGACGGCCTCCATGCCCTCGGTCTCCATGCCGAGCTTGCCGGCCACGTCCACGACCTCGGACATGCCGACGTCGACGCCCATCTGCGCGAAGACGGAGTTGACCGACTTGTTCATCGCCTCCTGGACGTCGATGGGGCCGTAGTCGGCGTCGTCCTCGTTCTCGGGGGCGAAGCCGACCTCCTGGCCGCCGTCCACCACGGGGCGCTTGCTCGTGCCGTCGTACATGGTGTTCGCCGTGATCGGCACGCCGTCCTGCGTCTCGGCGTCCTCGTCCACGGCGGCGGCGAGGATGACCGGCTTGAAGGTGGAGGCGGGCTGGTAGTCGTCGCGGGTGGCGTTGTTGCGGAAGTGCTTGACGTAGTCCACGCCGCCGTACATCGCCACGACCGCGCCGGTCTTCGGGTCGACGGACACGGCGCCGGCCTGGACGTCGGCGTCCACGTCGCGCTTGGCCGGGTCGAGCTTACTGGTCAGCTGCTCCTTGACGGCCTTCTCGAGCGCCGTCTGCTTCTTCTTGTCGACGTTGAGCGTGACGGTCCAGCCGCCTTCCTCGACCATCGCCTCGGCCTGCTTCATGTCCTCGGCGGTGCCGCCGGCGACGAGCTGCTTCTTCAGCGCCGTGTTGGCCGCCTCGACCAGGTAACCGGTCTGACCCTCCATCCCGGGTGCCGGCTTGGGCTCCTTGGGGACCGGGAACGTCATGGCCTGGCGGTCGGCCTTGTCCAGCCACTTCTGCTCGACCATGTTGTTCAGGACGTAGTTCCAGCGCTCCTGGACGAGCTTCTTGCCGGTCTCGCTGGCGATCGCCCAGTCGTACTGGTTGGGCGCCTGGAGCAGCGCGGCGAGGTACGCGCCCTGCTCGACCGTCAGGTCCTCGGCGTCGACGCGGTAGTAGGCCTGGGCGGCGGCCTGGATGCCGTAGGCGCCACGGCCGTAGTAGCTGGTGTTGATGTATCCGGCGAGGATGTAGTCCTTGGGCTTCTCCCGGTCGAGCTTCAGGGAGATGACCAGCTCCTTGAGCTTGCGGGAGACGGTCTGGTCCTGGGTCAGGTAGTAGTTCTTGACGTACTGCTGGGTGATCGTCGAACCGCCCTGCGCCCCCTTGCCGGAGAGCGTGTTGAGCACCCCGCGCGCGGTTCCCTTGAGGTCGACGCCGGAGTCCTTGTAGAAGGTCTTGTTCTCGGCGGCGACGAAGGTGTGCTGGACGTCCTTGGGGACCTTGGCCAGGTCGACGATCTCGCGGTTGTAGCCCTTGCGGGCCATGATCGAGCCGTCGCTGTACTTGTAGACGTTGCCCTGCCGCTGGGCGTCGGCGTTCCCCTCGGGGATGTCGATCACCATGTACAGCACGATGAAGGCGCCCATGCCGAGCAGGATCACGCCGAAGAACGTGCCGAGGATCTTCTTCCAGGTGAACAGCCGGCGTATGAGACTCCGGTCGGCCGTCGGTGAGGAGCGGCGTCGACTCGGCGCCGCGCGGCGGCCACCGCGCTGGCGCGCTCTTCTCTCTTCCGCTCGTCCCATGGGTCCGATCCGCTCCGATTCGGTCGTGTGTGCTCACCCGTCACACAGGTTCGCCGCTCAGGTCAGCTCAGAAAGCTAACACCGGGAGATATGGCAAACGGCTGCGGATCCGCCCTTGTACGGACGTGAGAATCAGCACCCGTTCCAAGGGAACCGACGTCCGAGAGGGGTTGAGGGTTGTCATGACAGGGAAAAGTGTTATCACTTAGATAGACCGCAGCAATCATCGGAGTGCGTGCGAGCGCACCTCGCGAGAACGGGGGACCACCATGTCCGTACGAGAAACACCGCAGGTCGAAGCCGACGTGCCGCAGATGCCGGCACCGCGGGTGCGGGAGACCCAGGCGCCCAGCATCGGCGGCGGGCTGGCGCTGCTGCTGGGGCTGCTCGGGCTGCTCGTCGGCGCCGGGCTGATCGTCACCGCCACGGCGGTCTCGGCGACCGGCGCGAAGGCCGGGCTGATCGTCGGGGGCATCGTGATCGCCCTGGCGGCGTTCCTGGCGATGTGCGGACTGAACATGGTGGCGCCGGGCGAGGCCCGGGTGGTGCAGCTCTTCGGGCGGTACCGGGGGACGATCCGGCAGGACGGGCTGCGCTGGGTGAACCCGTTCACCTCGCGCACCAAGATCTCGACGCGGGTGCGCAACCACGAGACGGCCGTCCTCAAGGTGAACGACGCCTACGGCAACCCGATCGAGCTGGCCGCGGTCGTGGTGTGGCGGGTGGAGGACACCGCGCAGGCCACCTTCGAGGTGGACGACTACATCGAGTTCGTCTCCACCCAGACCGAGGCGGCCGTGCGGCACATCGCCATCGAGTACCCCTACGACGCCCACGAGGAGGACGGACTCTCGCTGCGCGGCAACGCCGAGGAGATCACCGAGAAGCTCGCCGTCGAGCTGCACGCGCGCGTGGAGGCGGCCGGCGTGCAGATCATCGAGTCCCGCTTCACGCACCTCGCGTACGCGCCGGAGATCGCGTCGGCGATGCTCCAGCGGCAGCAGGCCGGCGCGGTGGTCGCGGCGCGGCGGCAGATCGTGGACGGCGCGGTCGGCATGGTCGAGGCGGCGCTGGCCCGCATCAGCGAGCAGGACATCGTGGAGCTGGACGACGAGCGCAAGGCGGCGATGGTGTCCAACCTGATGGTCGTGCTGTGCGGTGACCGCGCCGCCCAGCCGGTCCTGAACACGGGGACGCTCTACCAGTGACGACCCCGCCCGAGGGCACGCCTTCGTCCGAGGGCCCGGCCCCCAAGCGCCGGCCGCAGCAGCGCAAGCAGGTGCTGCTGCGGCTGGACCCGCAGGTGTACGAGGCGCTGGCCCGCTGGGCGGGCGACGAGCTGCGCTCGGCCAACGCCCAGATCGAGTTCCTGCTGCGCAGGGCGCTCGCGGAGGCAGGCCGGCTGCCCGGGGACGCCGGGCCGCTGCCGCGCCGGGGGCGCCCTCCGCGGCGCGGTCCGGGCGCGGCGCCACCGCCGTGACCGGCCGCGCCGCCGCGTGATCGCGGGGGCGCGGCCACTGTCGTAGCGGAACCGTGACATTCGGCCCCGACCTGCGGTCCCGCACCCCGTGCCAGGGTCTCTGCACCCCGCGTATACATGGCGCGTATACACCGTGTGTAGAGTGCGGGCATGTCCATCGGTCACACCCTCCTGGGACTCCTGGAGTCCGGGCCGCGCCACGGTTACGACCTGAAGCGTGCCTTCGACGAGAAGTTCGGTCATGACCGGCCGCTGCACTACGGCCAGGTCTACTCGACGATGTCCCGCCTGCTGAAGAACGGCCTCGTCGTGGTCGACGGCATCGAGGCGGGCGGCGGTCCCGAGCGCAAGCGGTACGCGATCACCGACGCCGGGATCACCGACGTGCAGCAGTGGCTCGCCACGCCGGAGAAGCCCGAGCCGTACCTCCAGTCGACGCTGTACACGAAGGTCGTCCTCGCGCTGCTCACCCACCGCGACGCCGCCGACATCCTCGACACCCAGCGCTCGGAGCACCTGCGCAGCATGCGCATCCTCACCGACCGCAAGCGCAAGGGCGACCTCGCCGACCAGCTCATCTGCGACCACGCCCTGTTCCATCTCGAGGCCGACCTGCGCTGGCTGGAGCTCACCGCCGCGCGCCTCGACAAGCTCCGTGAGGTGGTGGCCCGATGACCGCTCCCGCAGGTTCCCTGCTCTCGGCCGAGAAGCTGACCAAGGCCTACGGCCCGACGCTCGCCCTCGACGGCGCCGAGTTCTCCATCCATCCGGGCGAGGTCGTCGCCGTGATGGGCCCCTCCGGGTCCGGCAAGTCGACGCTGCTGCACTGCCTCGCCGGGATCGTGACCCCCGACTCGGGGACGATCACGTACGACGGGCGGGAGCTGTCCGGCATGACCGACTCCCAGCGCAGTGCGCTGCGCCGCTCGGAGTTCGGGTTCGTGTTCCAGTTCGGGCAGCTCGTGCCGGAGCTGACCTGCGTCGAGAACGTGGCCCTGCCGCTGCGCCTGAACGGCACCTCCCGCAAGGAGGCCGAGCGGGCCGCGCTGGCCTGGATGGAGCGGCTGGAGGTCGACGACCTGCGCAAGAAGCGGCCCGGCGAGGTCTCCGGCGGCCAGGGACAGCGCGTCGCCGTGGCACGGTCGCTGGTCACGAACCCGCGCGTGCTGTTCGCCGACGAGCCGACCGGCGCGCTGGACTCCCTCAACGGCGAGCGTGTGATGGAACTGCTCACGGACGCCGCCCGCTCCACCAACGCCGCCGTCGTGCTGGTCACGCACGAGGCGCGGGTGGCCGCGTACTCCGACCGCGAGGTCGTCGTACGGGACGGGAAGTCCCGGGACATGGAGCGGGCCGTATGAGAGGGCGCCGTTGGGCCGCGGACCTGGGCATGGGCTTCCGGTTCGCCTTCACCGGCGGGCGCGAGGGCTGGACCCGGGCCCTGCTGACGGCCGTCGGCGTCGGCCTCGGGGTGGCGCTGCTGCTGCTGACGACGGCGCTGCCGAACGCGCTGACCGTCCGGCACGAGCGGGAGGCCGCGCGCACCGACATCACCTTCGACTACGGGCGGACGCCGAAGGCGGACGACACCCTGATCGTCGCCGACGTCGACACGGACTTCCGCGACGACACCGTCCGGGGCCGCGCCCTGGAGGCCGAGGGGCCGCGGGCACCGCTGCCGCCGGGGGTGGAGAAGTTCCCGGCCGTGGGCGAGATGGTGGTGTCCCCCGCGCTCAAGGAGCTGCTGAAGTCGGACTCCGGCAAGCTGCTGCGGGAACGGCTGCCGGAGCGGATCACCGGCACGATCGGGGAGAGCGGGCTGATCGGCTCGCACGAGCTCGCCTTCTTCCGGGGGGCCGAGGACCTCGCGCCCCGCATCGAGAGCGGCCGGATCGTCCGGATCGACCACTTCGGCGACCCCGACCCGGGGCCCGAGCAGTCGGACCCCGTGCTGCTGCTGCTCGTCCTCGTCGTCTTCGTGGTGCTGCTGATGCCGGTCGCGGTGTTCATCGCCGCCGCCGTGCGGTTCGGCGGCGAGCGGCGCGACCGGCGGCTCGCCGCGCTGCGGCTGGTGGGCTCCGACAGCCGCATGACCCGGCGGATCGCGGCCGGCGAGGCGCTGGCGGGCGCGGTGCTCGGACTCCTCTTCGGTGCCGGGTTCTTCATGATCGGACGCCAGCTGGCCGGTACGGCCGAGGTGTTCCGCATCAGCGTCTTCCCGAGCTACCTGAACCCCTCCCCGCTGCTGGCGCTGCTGGTGGCGGTGGCGGTACCGGCGGCGGCGGTGCTGGTGACGCTGTTCGCCCTGCGCGGGGTGGTCATCGAGCCGCTCGGCGTGGTGCGGACGGCGAAGCCCGCGCGCCGACGGCTGTGGTGGCGGCTGCTGCTGCCGGTGGCCGGCCTGGCGATGCTGTACCCGATGATCGGCAAGGGCCGCGGCAACGGGGACTTCAACCAGTACCTGGTGACCGGCGGCGTCGTCCTGCTGCTGGTCGGCGTCACCGCGCTGCTGCCGTGGATCGTGGAGACGGTCGTCGCCCGGCTCGGCCGGGGCGGCGTGTCCTGGCAGCTGGCCGTGCGCCGGCTGCAGCTGAGCAGCGGTACGGCGGCCCGCATGGTCAACGGCATCGCCGTGGCCGTCGCCGGGGCGATCGCGCTGCAGATGCTGTTCGCGGGCGTGGACGACGACTACACCAAGAGCACCGGGAAGGACGTCACGCAGGCGCAGATGGAGGTGGCCCTGCCGACCGGGACACCGGTGGACGCGGCCGCCGGGAAGCTCCGGGCCACCCAGGGTGTCGAGGCCGTCTTCTCCTACTCCGAGGGCTACGCCGGCGACCGGCGCAAGGACCCGGAGAACTCGACGACGCTCACCGTGGGCGACTGCGTGGCGCTGCGCGAGATCGCGACGCTGACCTCGTGCCGCGACGGTGACGTGTTCGCCGTGCGCGGCGCCGAGTGGGACGCCGATGTCGATGTGATGGCGCTCGCGAAGGGCGGGCGGACGATGTACCTCGACCCGTCGTACGAGGGCAGCCCGAAGAGCCGGGAGATCCCCTGGAAGGTGCCGCCGGGCGTCAAGGAGGCGGCGCCGCGCCGTGGCCTGCTCGCCGGGATCGACCGCGGGGGGTTCCTGATCACCCCGAAGGCTCTGCCGGACTCGCTCGCCCCCGCGCTGGAGGGCCACGCCTACCTCCGGCTCGACGAGTCCGTGCCGGACGTGTACGACCGGGTGCGGAACACCGCGGCGTCCGTCGACCCGCTGGCGTACCCGATGGTCTGGACGGCCACCGAACGCACCGACCGGTTCGACGCCATCCGCACGGGTCTGTTCGTCGGCGCCGCGTGCGTGCTGGCGCTGATCGGCGCGAGCCTGCTGGTCTCGCAGCTGGAGCAGCTGCGCGAGCGCAGGAAGCTGCTGTCGTCCCTGGTCGCCTTCGGCACCCGGCGCCGCACGCTGAGCCTGTCGGTGCTGTGGCAGACCGCGATACCGATCGCGCTGGGCCTGGTGCTGGCCGCGGTGGTCGGCCTGACGCTGGGCACGGTGCTGCTGAAGATGACGGGCACCCCGGTCGCCGTCGACTGGATCGGAGTCCTGTCGATGACCGGCATCGGCGCCGCGGTCGTCCTGGTGGTGACCCTGGCCAGCCTGCCGCCGCTGCTGCGCCTGATGCGCCCGGAGGGGCTGCGGACCGAGTAGTCCCGTCCGTCCCGAGCCCGGACGCGGCACGCACCCCGTGCCCGTCCGCGCGTCCGGACGGGGCCGGCGGTCCCGCCGGTGCGCCCGTCAGCCGCGGACCGTCCGCACGGGAAGGTCCTCCATCGCCTCCCGCAGCGCCGCCGCCAGCTCCTCGTACTCGGCGGCGCGGGCCGCGCCCGTGCGCATGGCGAGGGCGATGCGCCTGGTGGGGGCCGGGTCGGCGAAGGAGCCGGTGAGCAGCTGGGTGGAGCGGGACGTCTCCACGCGGACCGCCGTGCGCGGCAGCAGTGTCACGCCGAGGCCACCCGCCACCAGCTGCACCAGCGTCGACAGGCCCGCCGCCGTCGTGGTCGCGGGGACGTCCGCGCGGCCGGCCTCCCGGCAGATGTCGAGGGCCTGGTCGCGCAGGCAGTGCCCCTCGTCGAGCAGCAGCAGGTTCAACTCGCGCAGCACGCCGCGCTCGATGCCCTCCCGGCCGCCGAGCCGGTGGTCGAGCGGGGTGACCAGCACGAAGTCCTCGTCGAAGAGCGGGAGTTCGGTGACGCCGGGGACACCGAGCGGCACCGCCAGCAACAGCAGATCGAGGCGGCCGGACCCGAGGCCGTCCAGCAGGCTCGCCGTCTGCTCCTCGTGGACCTGGAGATCGAGGTCGGGGTAACGGTCGTGGACCAGCCGCAGGACCGTCGGGAGCAGATACGGCGCCACCGTCGGGATGACGCCGAGCCGCAGCGCCCCGGTGAACGGCGCGCGTACCGCCTCCGCCTCCTCCAGCAGCGCCCCGACCTCCGCCAGGACCGCCTTCGTCCGCACCGCGAGCCGTTCCCCCGCCGGTGAGAGCAGCACCTTGCGCGTCGTACGCTCCAGGAGGGTGACACCGAGTGCCTCCTCCAGGGCCGAGACGGCGCCGGAGAGCGCCGGCTGGCTCATGCCGATCGCGGCGGCGGCATCGCGGAAGTGCAGATGCTCGGCGACCGCAGCGAAGGCCCGCAGCTGGGCGAGGCTGGGCTGCCTCTTCTTACCGGTCACTAATAGCCACCTCCGATCAACTCGACCGAGTGTAGCTATTTCACTAATCAATGCACTGTGTGCCAACATCAATAACGTCCAACCCATGGGAAACACTCGCAAAACGGGTGTTTCTTCGCTGCAAGGAGAGCGCGTGCTCACTGTCGGTGACAAGTTCCCCGAGTTCGATCTGACCGCCTGCGTCTCGCTGGAGAAGGGCAAGGAGTTCCAGCAGATCAACCACAAGACCTACGAGGGTCAGTGGAAGGTCATCTTCGCGTGGCCCAAGGACTTCACCTTCGTGTGCCCGACCGAGATCGCCGCCTTCGGCAAGCTGAACGACGAGTTCGCCGACCGTGACGCCCAGGTCCTCGGCTTCTCCGGCGACTCCGAGTTCGTCCACCACGCCTGGCGCAAGGACCACCCGGACCTGACCGACCTGCCGTTCCCGATGATGGCGGACTCCAAGCACGAGCTGATGCGCGACCTCGGCATCGAGGGCGAGGACGGCTTCGCCAAGCGCGCCGTGTTCATCGTGGACCAGAACAACGAGATCCAGTTCACCATGGTGACCGCCGGCTCGGTCGGCCGTAACCCCAAGGAGGTCCTGCGGGTCCTCGACGCGCTGCAGACCGACGAGCTCTGCCCGTGCAACTGGAGCAAGGGCGACGAGACCCTCGACCCGGTCGCGCTGCTGGCCGGGGAGTGATCTGACATGTCCCTCGACTCCCTGAAGTCCGCCATACCGGACTACGCCAAGGACCTGAAGCTCAACCTGGGCTCGGTCATCGGCAACTCCGACCTCCCGGCGCAGCAGCTGTGGGGCACCGTGCTGGCGACCGCCATCGCCTCGCGTTCCCCGATCGTGCTGCGCGAGCTGGAGCCGGAGGCGAAGGCGAACCTCACGCCGGAGGCGTACACGGCCGCCAAGTCGGCCGCCGCCATCATGGCGATGAACAACGTCTTCTACCGCACCCGGCACCTGCTGTCGGACCACGAGTACGGCACCCTGCGCGCCGGTCTGCGGATGAACGTCATCGGCAACCCGGGCGTCGACAAGGTCGACTTCGAGCTGTGGTCCTTCGCGGTGTCCGCGATCAACGGCTGCGGCATGTGCCTGGACTCGCACGAGCAGGTGCTGCGCAAGGCCGGCATCGACCGCGAGGTCATCCAGGAGGCCTTCAAGATCGCCGCGGTGATCGAGGCCGTCGGCGCCACGCTGGACGCCGAGGCGGTTCTCGCCCAGTAGTCCCGCCGTACCCGGCGAAAAGGGCCCCGCTCACCGTCCTGGTGAGCGGGGCCCTTCGCGTCGCTAGGCCGGGGGCGCCTCCGGTGACGGCTCGGCCTCGGCGGCGGGCTCCGGCCGCGGTTCCGCCGCCGGGGACGCGTCCGTCGACGTCGCGCCGCGCGGCCTGGGCGCCTGCCGCACGGCGGCCTCGCGGGAGTAGGCCCGCAGATAGCCCACGACGGTGTTCGTCACCGCGACCAGCGGTACGGCGACCACCGCGCCGCCGATGCCGGCCACCATGCCGCCGGCGGCCACCGACAGCACCACGGCCAGCGGATGGACCCGCACCGCGCGCCCGAGGATGAACGGCTGCAGGATGTGGCCCTCGATCTGCTGCACCACCAGCACGACGACGAGCGTCATGACCGCCGCGAACATGCCCTGCGTCACCAGCGCCACGACGACCGCGAGGGCGCCCGACACCACGGCGCCGACGAGCGGGATGAAGGCGAACAGGAAGATGAACACGGCCAGCGGCACGGCCATCGGCACGTCGAGGAAGTAGATGCCGAGGCCGATGAAGATGGCGTCGATCAGCGCGACCACGACCGTGCCGCGCACATACGCGGTCAGCGTCCGCCAGGCGCGCGGACCGGCACCGGCGACGCCCGGCCGGGCCGCGGCCGGCACCAGCTTCAGCGTCCACTGCCAGATGCGCTTGCCGTCGTAGAGGAGGAACAGCGTCGAGAAGGCGGCCAGCAGGATGCCGGTGAGTGCCTCGACGACGACCGTGACGCCCTCCAGTCCTGCGGAGGTTATCTGGTCGGTGTTGGCCCCCACCGCGTCGCGCAGGTTCTTGGCGATCTCGTTGATCTGCTTGTCGGTGACGTGGAAGGGGCTGTTCAGCAGCCAGTTCCGCAGTTCGTCGATGCCGTCCTGGACCTGGTCGGAGAGGTTGTCGATGTTCTCCATGACCTGCCAGGTGACGAACCAGCCGATCAGGCCCATCACCACGAAGCCGAGGATGGCGGTCAGCGCCGTGGCCGGCCCACGGGGCACCCCGCGCCGCCGCAGCCACGCCACCGAGGGCTGGAGCAGGGCCGTGATCAGCAGCGCGGCCACGAACGCCAGCACCACCAGCTGTACGGCGCTGATCACCTTCATCAGCACCCAGAGGGTGCCCGCGAGGACCAGCAGCCGCCATCCGGCTTCCGCCGCGACCCGCATGCCCCACGGCACCGCCTGCGCGGGGTCGGGCCGTTCCCGGAGAACCGGCGTGTGGTCCACGAGCGTGTGCCCGTGCCCGGCGGACCCGTGGTCCGCGTCCGGCGAGGACACGTGGTCCGGGGCGTGCCCCGGTACGGCGTCGTGGGCTTCGGGGTCCTCCCCCTCCGCCTCGGCACGACGCTGGTCCAACTGCCTGCTCATCCGGGTCAGTCCGGCGCCGAGCCGGTCCAGCCACCCTGGCACTCGCGACATGATCCGTCCTCTTCCCCCGTCTCTCCCCACCACTCCCCCCTGGAGTCGTTCCGGTCCGACCGTACATGGCGGGAGCGCGAAAGCCCCTCACCGTAGGACGGCGAGGGGCTTCGCGAGGTTGAGCGGTGGTCCGTGCCGGGCCGGCTCAGTACCAGTGGTTGTTCTGCCAGAACGCCCAGGCGTCGCACGGGCTGCCGTAGCGGCTGTCCATGTAGTTGAGGCCCCACTTGATCTGGGTGGCCGGGTTCGTCTGCCAGTCGGAGCCCACCGAGGACATCTTGGACCCGGGCAGGGCCTGGAAGAGGCCGTAGGCGCCCGAGGACGCGTTGACGGCCTGGTAGTTCCAGCTGGACTCGTGGTCCACGATGTTGCTGAAGCACTGCCACTGGCCGCTGGGCACCATCTGCCGTGCCATCGCCTGGATCTGGCTGACGCTGTAGGAGCTCTGGACGGCGAAGGTCGTGGACTCGCGCTCGGCGTCGCGGCTGGCGGCTTCCTGCTCCGCCTCGCGCTTCTTGGCCTCCTCGGCCGCCTTCTTCGCCTTCTCCTGCTTGGCGACGGCGGTTTCGGCGGCTGCCTTGCGGGCCGCCTCCTCGGCGTCCTTCTTGGCGCTCGCGTCCGCGGCGATGGCCTGTACGTCGGCCTGCTGCGTCAGGGACGCGGTCTGCACCTGCGCCTGCTCGCCCATGGGGATGTCCGCGAGCAGCGTCGTGCCTGCTGCCGTCGCCTCCGCGTCGTGGTTCTGCGCGGTGCTGCCCGAGGCAACGCCGACGACGCTTCCGACTGCGGTGACCGCCGTGGCCGAGGCCACTGCGAATCCCCGGACCGAGATCCGGCTCACACGGTTTCCTTCCAGCATCGCCCGCTTCGGTGACCCTCGCGGACGCAATCGTGCCCCTGGCACTGGCCTCCCCAACTACGGGTCACGGGAGGCACGGGCCCGGTGGACAACTCCCTCGACGGGAGCGCCGCGTGGTGCTCGGGCGGCATACGACGCTGCTATGGAGTTGGCCTGGTGCTTCTGTGGTGCCGTACCGCTGGGGGTACAGATGTGTCGTATGCGGGGCCTGACAGGAATGAGACTCTGCCGTAACCCGACGGGGTGAGGCAATTCTGTGTTGCGTGTGAAAGCTCACATCCCGTTTGGGCCTGGGGATTTCGAGAAACCTCCACGCGCGACGACGCCGCCCGGCTAGGCTCTTGGCCTTTCCGGACGGCGTCGACCGTCGGGGCAACAGACCCTTGTCGGGTCGCAGTTCTCAGATGTGCCCGTCCTCCAGCATTTCGGTCACTAGCGCCGCGATCTGGGACCTCTCGGACCGCGTCAGCGTGACGTGGGCGAAGAGCGGATGGCCCTTCAGCTTCTCGACGACGGCGACCACTCCGTCGTACCGCCCCACCCGCAGGTTGTCCCGCTGCGCCACGTCGTGGGTCAGCACGACCCGCGAGTTGGCGCCGATCCGGGACAGGACGGTCAGCAGGACGTTCCGCTCCAGCGACTGGGCCTCGTCCACGATCACGAACGCGTCGTGCAGCGAGCGGCCGCGGATGTGGGTGAGCGGCAGGACCTCCAGCATGCCGCGGGCGGTGACCTCCTCGATGACCTCACGGCTGGTGACCGCCGACAGCGTGTCGAAGACGGCCTGCGCCCAGGGGCTCATCTTCTCCGCCTCGGAGCCGGGCAGATAGCCGAGCTCCTGCCCGCCGACCGCGTACAGCGGACGGAAGACCATCACCTTCTGGTGCTGCCGGCGTTCGAGCACGGCCTCCAGTCCCGCGCACAGAGCCAGCGCCGACTTGCCGGTGCCGGCCCGGCCGCCCATGGACACGATGCCGACGTCCGGGTCGAGCAGCAGGTCGAGCGCGATCCGCTGCTCGGCGCTGCGGCCCTTGATGCCGAACGCCTCCCGGTCGCCGCGCACCAGCCGGACGCTGCCGTCGGGCGTGACGCGGCCGAGCGCCTTGCCGCGCTCCGACTGGATGGTCAGCCCCGTGTGGACGGGCAGCTCGGCGGCCTCGGGGACGTAGACCCGGCCCTCCTCGAAGAGCACGTCCACCTGTTCACCCGGCAGGGTGAGTTCGGACATGCCGGTCCAGCCGGAGGCGTCCGTGATGGCGAGCTCGGCGCGGTACTCCTCGGCGAGCAGGCCGACGGAGGACGCCTTGATCCTGAGCGGGAGGTCCTTCGACACGACGGTGACGTCGAACCCCTCGGCCTGCAGATTGCGGGCGACCGCGAGGATGCGGGAGTCGTTGTCCCCCAGGCGGTAGCCGGTGGGCAGCACGCTGGGGTCCGAGTGGTTGAGCTCGACACGCACGGTGCCGCCGAGATCCCCGATCGGGATGGGGGCGTCGAGGCGACCGTGCCGCACGCGGAACTCGTCGAGCAGGCGCAGGGCCTGCCGGGCGAAGTAGCCGAGTTCGGGATGGTGCCGCTTGGCCTCCAGCTCCGTCACCACGACGATCGGGAGCACGACCTCGTGCTCGTCGAAGCGGTTCAGGGCGTTGGGGTCGGCCAGCAGGACGCTGGTGTCGAGAACGTAGGTGCGCCGATCTGGCTTGTGGCGCTTTGTGCTGGTCACCACGGAAGGACGTACCCCCTCGGAAGAGGTCGGGGAGCGACGGAGTGGATGCTGGGCCGGGAGGGCGGGAGCGAGCCGGCCGGTCGTCGGCCGCCCTGCACGGGCGCGGACCGCGAACCGGCCCTCCGCCGCTTCTTCCGCGCCGTGACCGCACGGTAGGGCTGGTGCAAAGGGCCTCCCGGGCGTACGGCTCTGTGCCGTCCGCTGAGATCCGATGCCCGTGGTTCGGGCGTCGACCTGCTTGCCTTATGCCCTCGAACGAGCTCCGCCATGCAACGACGCAGGACGACGCACCGGTGAACTCCTCATGACGGGCGCCCCACGAGGGCACTCGGGCGGGTCGGGGTGCGGGCCCCTGGGACCGGGCGGCGCCGAGGGCAGAAAAAACGGGCCGGTCCGTGGGGGGGGAGACGGACCGGCCCGAGGGGGGGTTTCCACCATAACCCTTCGTAAGTGATGCTGCGTGCATCGGCGTGCCACAACTACTCTCCGGAATCGTCCGGCGACGCCCGGGTGCTCACGGAATCGCCTATTCCGCCCTGAATCATGGCCAAAACGCGGCCACTCACACGGAATTCACAGGGAAACGGGTGACAGGAGTGGCGACACGGAGGCTCGAATGCGCGCCAGGTCCGGTACGGCGAAGCGCCCCCGCATCCCTCCACCGGGTGACACCACCGGCGAACGCCCGCTTGACCGGGCACCGCGCAGCCCCCTCCACTGCGCGGTGCCACACGCGCAGCTTTGCTCACGCGAATTACCTGCTTCGAATTTACGTGATCACGGCGGACGGTTTCGACCCGTGCGGGGCGCCGGTGGATAACGATGTGGAAACCCTGTGAGGATCGCGGGACGATTCCGCACGCTCCCTCCGGAGCACGGACATTTGCGAAGGTAGGTCGCTTACGCCCGGAACATTCCACCCGACCGGGCGCGTATCTCGGCCTTTGCGGACAGTTTCCGACCCAGTGGGGTGCTCACGTCCCTTCATGACGAAGACCGCGATATCACCTGGGCCGCGGCGAGCGCACGGCGGCTCGAACGACAGTTCCTGGCCATGTCCGCCCGAACGGGCACACCGGTCGCCGACGTGGTCCGTACGCGATCGCCGCGCAGCCGCGCGAGCTGCTGTTCCCCGGGGCCGCCTCCGAGCGGGCGCCGGCGGGCGGCCAGGCGGGCAACTTCCCCGTGCCGCTGGTGGACGGAGTGGTGGCGGGCGCCTGGCACCAGCGGCGCCGGGGGCGGCGCACCACGGTGACGGTGGAACCGCTGGGGCGTCCGACGGCGCGGCAGCAGCGGGAGCCGGCGGCGCAGGCGGCCCGGGTCGGGGACGTGCTGGAGGCCGAGGCGGAGCTGGTGGTGGGCGAGGTGACGGTGGGCCCCCACGCCTGAGCCCCGGTGCCCGTCCCCGGCCTACGGGCTCGGTTTGCGGGCCTCGAAGAGGTGGCGTGCGCTGTGGGCCACGAAGGGCCCCTCGGCCTCGATGCGGTCGTGCAGTTCGCGGAGGCGGGGCCGGTACTCCTCGACGGTGAAGCCGGGGACCATCCACACGACCTTGCGCAGGAAGTGGACGACGGCGCCGATGTCGTGGAACTCCATCCGCAGCCGCTCCGCCCGCACGTCGACGATCTCCAGCCCGGCGGCCTCCGCGTCGGCACGCTCACGGTCGGGGTGGCGGTGGTGGTGGTTCTCCTCGGGCAGGGGGCCGAGGAAGAACTCGATGAGCTCGAAGACGCTCGCGGGGCCGACGTGCTGGGCGAAGTACGTGCCGCCGGGCAGCAGCACGCGCGCGATCTCGTCCCAGTGCGGCCGGACGGGATGCCGGCTGACGACGAGGTCGAAGACCCCGTCCCCGAACGGGAACGGCGCGTCGTCGGGCGAGGCGACCACCGGGACGCCGCGCGGGCGGAGCAGTTCGGTGGCCTTGGCGACGTTCGGCGCCCATCCCTCGGTGGCGACGACGAGCGGGGGCCGGTGCGGGGCGGCGACACCGAGGGCGATGTCCAGGACCTCGCCGCCGCCGGTCTGCACGTCCAGCACGGCGGTGGCCCCGGCCAGCCGCCCGCCCATCGAGCGCGCGTATCCCCAGGACGGCCGTTCCTCGGTCGCCCGCCCCTCGAACCAGGAGAAGTCCCACCCTTCGGTGGGGACGGCGTCGCCTTCGGCCACGAGGTCGTCGAAGGAGCGGGAGGAGGCGGGGGCCATGGGACGGTCGATCCGATCTGTGTCTGTGGTCTTCGCGGGAGTACTGGTGGTGGTCGACGGCTGGGGCGTCAGTCCACCAGGGGCCGGACCTGCTCGGCGGCGAACCGGACGAAGCCCTCGGGGTCGGGCTCGTCGCCCGTCGGCTGGAGGACGACGGTGTCGGCGCCGGCCTCGGCCAGCCGCCGGACGGCCTTGGCCACGTCGTCGGCGTCGCCGGCGACGCCCAGGTCCGGCACGGCTCCGAGGCCTTCGGCCCGCTGTTCGGCCCGCAGCCGCTCGGTGGAGCCGGGTCCGGTGGCCGCGAGGAGATACACGACCACCCTGTGCGGCTCCGTCCGCCCGGCCGCCGTCCGACCCTCGTCGATGAGCCGACGGGCCTGCCGCACGGCGTCGGGCGGGTTGGACGCGGTGAGGATCGTCCCGTCGGCGGCCTCCCCGGCGAGCCGCAGCGAACGGGGCCCGGTGACCCCGGCGAGCACCTCGGGCGCCTGGGCGGGCGGCCAGTCGAGGGCGACGTCGTCGAGCCGGACGTACCGTCCCCCGGTCGTCACCCGCTCCCCGCGCAGCAGGGCCCGCAGGGCGAGCAGGTACTCCCGCAGGAGGGTGACGGGCGACTCGGCCCGCGCCCCGACCTGGCCCATCCAGTCCTGGACGCCGTGTCCGACGCCGAGGATCGGGCGGCCGGGGAACATGCGGTGCAGGGTGGCGGCCTCCATGGCGGTGACGGCCACGTTGCGCAAGGGCACGGGCAGCAGTCCGACGCCGACCCGGAGCCGCTCGGTCCAGGCGAGGGCGGCGGCGGCCGTGGAGATCCCTCCCTCGAGGAAGCAGTCCTCCCACAGCCACAGCTCCTCCAGCCCGGCCTCCTCCGCGACGCGTGACACGGCACGCAGCCGTTCGGGGGCGAGCTGGGGGCGGAACACGACGCCGAGTGCGGTCATGGGCCCTTCCTACACTTGGCGCGGGGCGCGGGACAACGACATTTCGCGGTCCGGCAAGCCGTCGGGGCGTGGCGCGGGGAGGGAGTCGGCATGGGGCGACGCTGGCGGGACGGGCGGGGGCGCCTGGTCGTGGAAGGCGGACCGGACGGGAACGCGGTCACCGTGCCGCTGGAGATCGCCGCGTCCTACCGGGCCCGCACCAAGGGGCTGCTGGGCCGCGACTCGATCGACGGGGCGCTGCTGCTGTCGCCGGCCAACAGCGTGCACACGTTCCGGATGCGCTTCCCGATCGACGTGGCCTACCTGGACCGGCGTCTCACGGTCATCGCCGTACGCACCATGCCCCCGGGCCGCCTGGGCCTGCCGCGCCTCCGCGCCCGGCATGTACTGGAGGCGGAGGCGGGGGCGATGGCCGGGTGGGGGGTGCGGGCCGGGGTGCGGGTGGAGGCGGTGGAGGGGTAGGGGCGGGCTTCACGAGGTGCGCGGGAAGGAGACCTCGACCCGGCGGTTCTTCTTGCGGCCCGCCTCCATCGAGTTGTCGGCGATGGGGTAGTCCTCGCCGTAGCCGCGGACCTCGTAGGTGATGCCGGCGTCGTTCAGGGTCTGGGCGAGGAGTTCCTGTACGGCGTTGGCGCGCTGCTTGGACAGGACGTCGCCGTGGGCGGAGGAGCCGAGGTTGTCGGTGAAGCCGAAGACGCGGATCTTGTTGGCGTTCTGGTTCTTGATCTCCTCGGCGATCCCCGCGACACGGGACTTCGCCTCGCCGCCGAGCTTGGCGCTGTCCTTGCCGAACAGCACCTCGGCCTGGAGCGCGAAGGTCACGTTGGTGTTGGTGTCCTCGCGGCGTTCGTCACCGCTCTGGTCTTCGACGACCGACTTGATGTCCAACACCTTGGCCTGCGCGAGCGTGGCCCCGTCCGGGAGCTTGAGGTCGGGGTCGTTGGGGTCGACGTCCACCGGGGCGGAGGCGGAGGCTTCGGTGCCTGGGGGGTCGACGGGGTCGTCGTCGGCGTGGGCGGTGGCGCCGTAGAGGTTCGTCGCGAGCAGGAGGGTGGCGGTGCTGAGGGCCAGGGTGAGGCGGGGGTACGGGGTCATGGTGGGCCTCACCCGGAGATCTCGATGCCGGCAGCCGAGAACATGGGGAGCTGGAACGTCACCTCGGTCGCGGTGGCTGGGGGTGCGGGGAACTGCATGAAGACCGGAAGTGACTCCCCCGCCTTCAGAGCAGGAAGATTGCTGGTAGTAAGCGGTCGGCCCTCCGTGTCCCTCAGTACGTAGTACCGCTTCTTTCCTTTCGAGTCGACCAAGGTGGCTCCGCCGAGCGAGCTGCCATTGCGGATGATCTCGGTCTCATTGCCGCTCAATTGCGCAGGCACGTTGACGGTCTTACTGCCGTCGTTCTTCAGGTCACCGCTCACAGTGACGAAACCACCTGAATCACGCTGTGCGGCGGTAATCTTGAGAAATAGACCCGCGGGACCCCTCAACTCGGCGAGGGGCTCGTCCGACTGGCTTTCCTGAGCGCTCGGTTGTGACCCACTGGCCTTAGAGGCAGACGCGGAGGGGCTGGGCTTGTTGTCCTCATCTGCGCCCCCACAACCCACCACGCCGAAGGCCAGCCCGATCGCGATTGTCAATGCGACCGCTCCCCTGCTGTCCTTGAGTGTGAACCGAATACTCATGATTCCGCTTCCTTCGTCCTCGTCGTTCGCATGTCAGTCGGCCAGGTGAACATCGAACAGATCCTCGGGCTTCGGCAACTCCGAGACATCTTCCGGTTCGAGATCCCAGTCCTGGCCCCCCTCGCAGGCGAGCTTGGGCAGCGTGTCATCGCCGGGGTCCTCAACAGGTAGCTCAAACGAGCAACGGGGCTCGATGACGGCAGTGGCAGACTCTGTCGCTCTCTGGCCCTCCGTACCCGGCACGATGGTGTCCCCGACAGTCTCATTGGTCTCGGCCACGACCCTGTAGGACAGCGGCCCCACCAGGGTGCAGTCCACGCTTGCGTCATTGCGTGCCGCTAGTTGGTATGCGCGCCAGCACCCGTTGCCGACTGGCGTGTTGCCGTCGAAGATCTCCTGCCAGACATCAGGCTTCTCAACATTCTGCAGCCACTGGCCCGCAAGGGCATCCCGCGTCTCCAACGCCGCCGCAAGAGCGGCGGCATCAGCAGCTGTCTGAGCCTCATTGCGAGTTGCTGCGGCCTGGCCGACCGCGAAGTATGCGAACGCGAGAAAGAGCAGACCTCCCACCACCGTGATGTAGATGGGGAAAGCCTGCCCCTCGTCGCCGCCGTTACGACCGCGCGTCAGCCACCGGTAACTTCGGTGATCTTGTCCCTGATCGCGTTGTAAATCGTCTGCCCGATGTCCGTCCCCGTGATCGCCAGCACGATCGCCACCACCACCGCGATGATCCCCAGGTACTCCACCGCCGTCTGTCCCTTGTCGTTCCGCGCGGCGCGGGACTTCAGGTGGGTGACGGTGGTGTGCAGCCAGTTGCTCATGGTGTTGTCCTCCAGGGTGGCCGGTGCCGCGCTCGTCGTCCGGAACGTACGGCGGGACCGTCCGCCCCTCCGAGGGCCCCAGGACCCAATCGCGGGCCCAATTGCGTACCGAGGGTCGGCTCATCGCGCTCACCCCAGGCCCAGCCACTTGGCGGTGGCCTCGGAGCGGTTCGTGCTGTGGAGCTTGGCGAAGATCCGGTTGATGTGGTTCTTGACCGTCTTCTCGCTGATGAAGCACGTGGCGGCGATCTGCTGGTTGGTCATGCCGGATGCGATGTGGTCCATGATCTCCACCTCCCTCGTGCTCAGTTGGAACCGCGACCTGTCGGGAGTACCAGACGACGACTGTCCCACATTCGGTTGCAGTTGCGAAAGAGTCTGTACAGATGTACGTCTATTGGGTGGATGCGCAGGCGAGTTGGGCCTGCCCGAGACATGTGCACTCGCACTCCCCCGACCCTGCTCCCGCAGCTGGGCCAGCAGCGCGTCCGCCGCCGTCGGGGTGAAGTGGGCCCTGCCCTGCCGCACGTCCCGTACCGCCGCCACCAACTGGTCCGCGGTGAACTCGCCGTGGACCAGGTAGCCCCCCGCACCGCGCCGCAGGGCCTCCCGGACGATCTCCGACTCCCCGCTGTACGTCAGCATCAGCACCGGGGCGATGCCGACCAGGTACGGCAGGGCGGAGATGCCGTCCACGCCGGGCATGCGGACGTCGAGGAGGATCACGTCGGGGCAGTGCTGCTGTGCGGCCTCGCATGCCTGGCGGCCGTCGGCGGCCTCGGCGACGACCGTGATGTCCGGGCGGCCGGAGAGCAGCGCGGTGAGACCGGCGCGGACGACCGGGTTGTCGTCGGCCACGACGACCCGTAGGGCGGCGGCGGGCGCGGGCGGCGGGAAGGGGTGGAGTCGGTGGCCGTTCCGGTTCGTCTCGTCGTCCGGCATCGGAGGTGCTCCTCTCCTGACATGGGGGGTCGTCGGGTACGCCGTGCTCATGCGGGCGGGCTCGTGCTCGCGCCGGGTGCGGGCGCCAGGGCGGCCAGGGGCAGGTCCACGCGGACCTCCGTGCCCCGCGCGTGGCCGCCCCGTCCGATGCGGATGCGGGCACCCACCGAGGCGGCCCGCTCGACCATGCCGACCAGGCCGAAGTGACCGGAGCCGCGCAGGCGTTCGAGGTCGGTGCCCGGAGGGAGGCCAGTGCCGTCGTCGTGCACGCTGATGCGCAGGAGGTCGCCCCGCACGGCCGTGCGGACGTGGACGTGGGCGGGTGCGGCGTGACGGTGGGCGTTCTCCAGGGCCTCGGAGACGATCGTGAGAAGCTGGCGGGCCACCGCCGGGGGCACCGGGGGGACCGGCGCGTCGGGCGCGGGATGGTGGCAGATGGCGGGCACGCCGGTGCGGGCCGTGAAGTCCCGGACCCTTTCGGCCAGTTCCGCCGCGAGGTCCGTGCCGTGCGCCGGGTCCGTCTCGCGGCGCAGGTCGGTCAGGAGTTCGCGGGACTCGGCCGCGGCTCTGCGGGCCGAGCGGGCCACCAGTTCTGCCTGGCGTCTGGCCTGCGCCGGGTCCATGCGGTCGCTGCCCGCCGTGGCGGCCAGGGCGTCGGCCGCCAGGGCGACGCCGTGCAGGGTCTTGGCGACGGAGTCGTGCAGTTCGCGGGCGAGACGGGCGCGTTCGGCGCTCACCGCCTCGGCGACCGCCAGTCGGGCCCGGACCGCGGTCAGGGCCTCGGTGGCGGAGCCGAAGCGCAGCAGCAGCCCGCGCAGGCTGGAGCCCGCCGCCCCGGCGATGACGCACAGGCCCGGCAGGAGCGAGGCCTCCGCCACGCCCGGGTGCGGGTTCAGCGTCGCGTGGACCAGCAGCAGGATCAGCGACTGGAGCGACGCGAAGACGGCAGCGCCGCGCCAGCCGTAGACGAGTCCGGCGAGGAGCGGGGTGCAGACGCTGACGTAGGCGAGGGTCGTGTCGGGGCCGGCGGAGATCAGGAGCAGGGAGCCGAAGAGCGTGTCCACCGCCAGGAGCGTGGGGTGGCGCAGGAGGAGGGGGCCGAAGCGTTCCCAGTCGCGGACGAGGACGTACGAGACCATGAAGGTGACGACCACGGCGGCGCCGACCAGACGGGCGCCCAGGCCCGGGCTGGCGTTGAGCAGGGCGGCGGGGGCGGCCAGCGCGATCATGGCCAGCCGGAAGCCGAAGACCTGGCGGCACAGGGCCTGGAGGGCGTTCACCTGGAGGGTGAGCGCGGGGGCCTGCGGCGTCTCCTCGGTGCCGGGCGCGGGGAGCGGACCCCGCGTCGCGTCCCGGGCGTCCGGGCGTGCGTCGGTGCCGGCCGCCGGCCGGTCGGGTGCCGATGGCGTCTCAGGCGGTGCTTCCGCCGTTTCCCGTCCCGGCGGCGGCGCCGTCGGCGACTCCAGCGGTTCCCAGCCCGGCGGCAGTACGGGGGTCGCCGGGACGCTCGGTGCGGCCTCGCGGGCGGTGCCGGCCGGCGGAGCCGCGTCCGCGGGTGGGGCGGTGACCGGCGGAGCCGGCCGCGGCGGGCGGTGGCGGCGCCGCGTGCGGGTGGGCCTGTCGCCCGGCTGGTGTGCCGTCAGGTCCCTCGCCGGCGGGTTGGTCGTGGCCATGCCGTCCGTCCTCCCCTACTCGCCCGTGATCGTGCCGAAGTCCGTGCCCGAGCCGAGGATCAGCCCGGCGCCGAGCAGGATCATCGTGGCCGGGACCATGAACGTGGTGATCATCATCGTGGCCTTGGGGACGGCGCGGGCGGCCTTGCGGCGGGCGTTCTGGGCGTCCGTGCGGCGCATGTCCTTGGCGAGGGACACCAGGGTGTCCACGATGGGGGCGCCCAGCTCCTCGCCCTGCTGGAGTGCCGTCACGAACATCGCCACCTGTTCGGAGTCGTTGCGCCGGCGCAGTTCCGCGAAGGCCTGGCGTCGGCTCATGCCGAGGTCCATCTGGCGCAGGGTGATGCGCAGTTCGTCGGCCCAGGGACCCTCGTAGCGCATCGCGACGCGGTCCAGGGCCTGGCGGAAGCCGAGGCCGGCGCTGACCACGACCGCCAGGACGTCGAGGAAGTCGGGGAGCGTGCGCTCGATGACGTCCTTGCGGATGCGGATCGCCGACCAGATGCCGACCTCCGTCCAGAACGCCCCGAAGGCCAGCAGCAGCAGCGCGACGAGGTACTGGCCGCGCAGCAGGAAGACCAGGAAGCCGACGGCGCCCAGGAAGCCGTAGACGGCGCGGCGGGCGGCGTAACGGTCGATGGTCAGGCCGCCGGGGTTGCCCGCCAGGTCGATGCGGCGGCGGTACCTGGCGACCAGGGCCGGGCCCATGAGGCGCAGCACGGCGGGGGCGTAGCGCATGCCGAGGCGGTCGACCAGGGAGTCGACGGCGCCGGTGCGGGTGGAGCCGACCTCCAGCGCGAGGGCGAGGTCGCCGGGGAGCTTGGCGTCGGCGCGATACATGCGGATCCCGGCGAACGCGCCCCAGACGCTCAGGCCCATGACCAGTGCGAGCAGCAGTCCCATGGCTCCTCCTTCCTCAGACGTCGATGCGGGACAGGCGGCGGATGAGGACGAAGCCGACGGCGTAGAGGCCGAAGGCGGTGATCACCGCGACCTGGCCGACCGGGGAGCCCGTCATCCGCTCCAGGGCGCCGTCCTTCACCCCGTTCATCAGGAACAACGAGCCGACGCCGAGCACCGGTACGGCGTACGACGTCATGCTGACCTGGGACAGCTGGGTGCGGACCTCGCGCCGGGTCTCCTTGCGTTCCTCCAGGGTCTCCGTGAGGTTGCGCAGCGCGCTGACCACCTGGCCGCCCGCCCGGTTGGACAGGACGAGGGTGGTGACCAGGACGACGAGCTCGCGGGAGGGGAGGCGTTCGGCGAGTTCGCCGAGGGCGTCGTCCATCGAGGAGCCGATGGCCAGCTGGTCGGCCACCTTGCCGAGTTCCTCGCCGGCCGGGGCCTCCAGCTCCTCCGCCGCCATGCCGATGGCGGTGCGCAGGGCGAGGCCGGCCTGGGTGGCGTTGGCGAGGATGCGGGCGAGTTCGGGGAGCTGGTTGATGAACTTCTCGATGCGCTTCTGGCGTTGCCAGGTGAGGAACTGCATCGCCGCCCAGATGCCCAGCAGGCCGGCGAGCGGGCCGAAGAACGGTGCCAGGGCGGCCTGGCCGACCAGCCACAGGCCCGCGACGGTGGCGAGCATGTAGGCGAAGAACTCGCCGGGGGTGATGTCCAGGCCGGTCGCCGCCAGGCGCAGTTCCAGTTTCCTGCCGAGCCGCGTGCGGCGCAGGCGGCGGTCCAGGGTGCGGAAGCGGCGCCTGCGGCCGGCGGAGGGGAGCTGCCCGGTGGCGGAGAGGCGGTCGACCAGGGCTTCGCGCTGGGCCTTTCCGGCGGCGTAGGAGTGCAGGCCCATGACCGCCAGGGCGCAGGTCAGCAGCGTGATGCCGGTGGTGAGCGTGACGAGCGTGTGCAGTTCCATCGGGCGGTCCTACCTGGCTTCTCGGGTGGCGAGCTGTTCTGCGGAGTGGGCCACGCCGAAGGCCTGCGGAATGGGCTGGCTCGCCATGTAGAGGCGCTCGGCGGTGCGGCGCGGGAGGGGGTAGTACTCGAAGGCGCCGTAGATGCGGCCGTCGGCGGTCATCGGCTGGGCGTTGAACCGGGCGACCGTGGCCAGGCGGTAGGGCTCGCCGCCGTGGCTGGCCAGCAGGGCGATCTCGGTGATGCGGCGGGCGCCGTCGGCGAACCGGGTGAGCTGCACGATGACGTCGACGGAGCTGTTGATCTGGTCGTGCAGCGCCACGAAGGGGATCTCGACGTCCGACATGGAGGCGAGGGTCTGGAGCCGCATCAGGGCGTCCTCGGCGCTGTTGGCGTGGACGGTGGCGAGCGAGCCGTCGTGGCCGGTGGACATGGCCTGGAGCATGTCCAGGGACTCGCCGCCGCGGACCTCACCGACGACGATGCGGTCGGGGCGCATGCGCAGCGAGTTGCGGACCAGGTCGCGGATGGTGACGCGGCCCTTGCCCTCGACGTTGGGCGGGCGCGACTCCAGGCGGATCACGTGGGCCTGCTGGAGCTGGAGTTCGGCGGAGTCCTCGATGGTGATGATGCGTTCGGTCTCGGGGATCAGGCCGGACAGCGCGTTGAGGAGGGTCGTCTTCCCGGTGCCCGTGGCGCCCGAGACGATGATGTTGAAGCGGGCCTGCACCAGTCCGGCCAGCAGGTACAGCATGTGCTCGTCGAGCGAGCCGAGGCCGATCAGTTCCTGGAGGGTGAAGGAGCGCGGGAAGCGGCGGATGGTGAGCGTGGCGCCGGTCAGGGACAGCGGCGGGATGATGACGTTGACGCGCTCGCCGGAGGGGAGGCGGGCGTCGACCATCGGATTCGACTCGTCCACACGGCGGTTGACGGTGGACACGATCCGCTCGATGGTCTGCATCAGCTGGTCGTTGGAGGCGAAGCGGAGCGGGAGCTGTTCCACGCGGCCGCCGCGCTCGACGAAGATCGAGTCCGGTCCGTTGACCATGATCTCCGTGATCGAGGCGTCCTCCAGCAGGGGTTCGAGGATGCCGAGGCCGAGGGCCTCGTCCACGACCCGGCGGATCAGCTGGGAGCGCTCGACCGTGGACAGGACCGGGCCCTCGCGACTGATGATGTGCCCGAGGACGCGCTCCAGCCGGGCCCGGCGCTCGGCCATGGCGAGCGAGCTCATCTCCGCGAGGTCGATCTCCTCCAGGAGCTTGGCCCGGTAGGAGGCGACGAGGTGTCCGTCCTCGCCCCGGCTGCCGTGCTCCTCGGGCGAGTGGATGCGTGCGCGCAGGCTCATGCGTCCGGTGCTCCTTGCTCCTCGTTCACGCGGTCACTCGTCCGCTCGGTGGTCGAGCGGCATGGTCGCCGTCCTGGTCGCGTCCCCGAAGTCCCAGCCCGGGACGATGGAGGGGATGTCGACGGAGGCGGTGACCGTCACCTCGTCCCCGCCGTACGAGGGCGGGCAGTCCGTGCCGTCGGCCAGCCAGTCGCTGACCGCCGTGTGGCAGGCCTCCTGGGCGCTCTCCTGGAGCGAGGCCCCCCGGGCCCCGGCGCGGGCCGCGGTGCCGGCCTGCTGGGCGGTGTACGCGATGAGGCCCAGTTGTACGGCGGCCATGGCGACGATGATCAGGATCGGGAGGAAGCCGAGGTACTCGATGGCGACCTGGCCGCGGTCGGCGTCCCGTCCGCGCCGGTGGGAGTACGGCATCTCAGTCGTCCTCCTCTTCCTCGACGGCGCCCGCGTGCCCGTGCACGGTGTAGGGGAAGCCGACGACCCCCGGGAAGAGGATGGGGACCTCGAGCCGCACGTCGGCCGTGACGTACCCGTTCGCGGTGCCGCAGTCCACACCGGCGCCCCCCTCCCAGGCCCCCGGCAGCTTGTCCCGGCCGGCGTCCTGGCAGGCTCCCTGCCGCGCCCCCGGACCGGCCGCCGTCGCCGCCCGTACCGCCTCGTCCGCAGCATTACCCGCGAGGGTGAACGTGTATCCCACGAGGACGAGCTGCCACAGCACCACCAGCGTGACGATGATCGTCGGTGTCATGCCGAGGAACTCGACGGTGACCTGGCCGCGGTCGCCGTAGCGGTCCCCGTTCCCCGCCCGCCGCAGGGGTAAGCCGTAGGTCCTCATCCCCCACCGTCCTTCCGGCGCCGGAAGCTCACCGACCCCCGGTCGCTGCGGAACCGGCCGCCCTTCCGGTCGCCCCCGGCCGCCTTGGCGAGCCCCAGCTCGCCCGCGAGAGCCCACAGGGCCTGCTTCACGGTGCTCCGGCTGTCGAGTTCGTGGATGCGCCCGGAGTCGACGGCGCCCTGGAGTTCCTTGAAGCCCGCGGGGACGGTGGTGGCGGCGACCGCCGTGCCGGTGATCCTGCGGACCAGCGGGGGCTGGATCTCCGTGGCGCGCGTGTGCCGGTTGACGACCACGGTCGTCTCCTCCGCCTTGCGGATCTGCAGCCGGTCCCACATCCGCACCGCCCGCTTGGCGCCCCGGACGGCGATCACGTCCGGGGTGGTGACCAGCAGCGCCTTGTCGGCCATCTCCACGGCCGCCGCACCGGCCCCGCCGAGCTGGGCGCCGCAGTCGATCACGACGACCTCGTAGCGGGAGCGCAGGGCGCTGACGACCTGGCGTGCGGCGCGGTCGGTGACCTCCTCGCCGCGTTCGCCCTCGCCGGGGGCGAGCAGCAGGGCGAGGCCGGTGTCGTGGCGGAAGACGGCGTCGGCCAGGACGCGCGGCGAGATGTCGTTGATGGCGGCCAGGTCGACCACGGACCGGCGGAACTGGACGTCCAGGTAGGACGCGATGTCGCCGGCCTGGAGGTCCATGTCGACCAGGGCGGTGGCGCGCCCCGACGCCTGTGCGGCGAGCGCCAGCTGGATGGCGGTCAGGGTCGCTCCGACCCCGCCCTTGGCGCCGCTGACCGTGACGACGGTGCCGCCGACGCCGGTGAACACGTCGCCGCCGCTGCCGAGGTGCCGGCGTACGCCCACCGACCACTGGGCCACCGCCTGGACGCGGCTGGCGAGTTCCTCGTAGCTGAGCGGCAGGGCGACCAGGCCGCGGGCGCCGTAGTCCATGGCGGCCTGGAAGAGGCCGGGGCTCGCGTCGGAGGTGACGAGGATGACGCCGACGGCCGGGAAGCGCAGGGCGACCTCGCGGATCAGCTCCAGCGCCGGGACCGGGCCGATCCGCTCGTGCACCACGACGACCTCGGGCAGTTCGTCGACCGACTCGGCGGCCAGCCGGGCGAGGGTGTCGACGAGCTGGGTGGAGTCGGTCACCGGGGCGACCGGTTCGGCGTCCGGGAGCTGGCTGAGCAGGGTCGTGATGGACCGTACGGCGTCCGCGTCGCCGACTGCCGGGAGGATCCTCGTGGGCATGCGGGCCTCTCACTTGTCCTTCGCGAGTTCGTACGTACGGTCCTGGTCCGGGACCGTGGTGTCGCCGCCCGGCGCCACGAGCGCGAGCCGGACCCGCTGGGCGAACGACTCGGCGTAGGTGATGCGCTGGGCGTCGATGGTGGACAGGGCGAAGGTGATGGGGACCGCGTCGGTGGGCCGGCGGTCGTTGCTCTTGTCGCCGGGCTGGAGCGAGGTGAGTTCGCCGACGTCGATGACCTTGGCGTTCGTCACGATGATCTTGGACAGGTCGGGGGCGCCCTCGCGCTCTCCCTCGAAGGTGGCGTACACGTTCACGGTGGCGCCCGGCGTGATCTTGCCGGCGACGCCGGTCGCCGCGTCGATCATGATGGCGACCTCCTGCTGCCCCGGCTGGAGGGCGGGCTGGTCGACGATCATGTCGCTCTGCAGCAAGGAGCCCGCCTTCAGCGTCGTCACGGCGATCTTGCCGCGGATCCCGGAGAGGTCCGTGACCGCGTTGTCCGACAGCCAGCGCTCGGGCATCTCGATCTTCTCGAACTGGTCCGCGCTGAGGGACGTGTAGGGCGCCACGTTCTTCTTGACCTGGTACGCGGTGACCTCGGGGCCGACCTTGGACTTGGCGTCGTTGATGACGGACAGCACGCCGGCGAAGGCGCCCAGGGCGCAGAGGACCGACAGGATCAGCAGGATGATGCCGCGGCGCTGACGGGAGTTCATGGGCCGTGCAACCTCATTGGGGGAATCGGTTGAGCCGGATCGGAGGGCGGGACGATGGACGGTTCGGGCCTACCCGGTGAGCGCGCGTCTGCCCCGTTGGAGCTCGCGGCGGGGGCCGGGAGCGGGGTGGCCGCCGTCGGCGGGTGGTGTCGCGGAGCAGAAGACGCAGCGGTCGCCGATGACGTCGATGCCGCACCAGTGGCAGGTGCTCTGCCGTACGGAGGTGACGAGCTGGTAGAGGACCGACAGGTCGGGCAGGTACGCGCAGAACTCGGTGAGCCTGCCGGTCCCCCACCAGCCGGGGGACTCCGCCGGGAGCGGGGTCTCGCGCAGCCCTTGGACCTTCCAGGAGGGGGCCAGGGTGCCGGTGACCCAGTCGGACGCGAGCTGCCCCTTGGCGAGGAGCATCCAGGTCCCGAACTCGGGTCCGGCCAGGGCCGCGTCCGGGCCGATCCGCACCAGCTGCGGCTCGGGGTGCGCGACGACGCCGAACTGGCTGCCCGGCACCCATGACTTGGCGTGCGACTTCAGACCCACGGGGACGTGGTCGAGGCGGGCGACGGAGCCGAGCAGCGCGCCGGCGTGGATGTAGTGGGTGAGCAGCCGGCCGGCCGAGGCGAGGACGCCGGGGCTGAGGTCGCAGGAGGCCAGCTGCCGTAACTGGCGGGCCAGCACGGCGAGCCCGAGCGGCGGCAGGGCCGGCCGGAACAGGG
This sequence comes from Streptomyces flaveolus, assembly GCF_014648815.1. GTDB lineage: Bacteria > Actinomycetota > Actinomycetes > Streptomycetales > Streptomycetaceae > Streptomyces > Streptomyces flaveolus. The sequence goes on from NZ_BMRV01000002.1 coordinate 401,698, forward strand.
CGATCCGGTCGGTCTCCAGCAGGGACCGGACGGTGTGCAGCCGTCGCTCCACCCCCGGGGAGACGCCCTGCGAGCACACCACGATCACGTGCCCGTGCTGCTCGACCAGCGCCTGCAACTCGCCCAGCGCCTGCTCCAGGGGACGCTGGTCGACGTCCTGGAGCACCACCGCGGGCATGGTCCGTTCGTCCTGCGGCGGCAGCGCCATGTCGGCACTGGTCACGGCAATGGCAGTTGGCACGCGCGGCTCCCCGTCTCCCCATGCCCCCGGGCCGGCCGGCATCACTGCGGCCCACCCGGACGACTTCACTGCGTGACTACGTGAGCACTGTAACCACGCGTCTGTGACCGGAGAACAGCGTTTCTGTACCTCAAGGGGAACTTACGGGGCACAAGAGGCGGCAAAACGGGACAGGTTGAGCAATCCGCCGCCGGCCGGGGCCGGGGCGGGCTCGCTCAGGGTGAACGGGCTTGCCGGGACCGGAAGACTGCGTCGGGCCGGGGCGTTGGGTCTCGGTATGAAGATCGGAGAAGCCTCCAGGGCCAGTGGCGTGAGCGCCAGGTCGCTCCGGTACTACGAAGACGAGGGTTTGATCGTCCCCGGCCGGTCCGGCAACGGATACCGGGACTACTGCCGGTCCACCGTCGACCGGGTCCGCGTCATCCGCTCCCTGCTGGAGTCCGGGCTGCCGGTGCGTCTGATCCGGGAGGTGCTGCCCCACCTGGCCGCCGCGCCGGATGCCGACGCGGGTGCGGTGTGCGCGGAGTTCCTGCGAGAGGTGGAGGACTACCGCGACCGGCTCGCCGCGCGCATCGCCGGTCTCAGCGAGCAGCAGGCGGCTCTCGACGCGTACCTGCGCGAGGCGCGGCAGAGCGACCGCTGAGGGCGGCCACTTGACCTTGACATCTGTGTGAGGCTTCTACGTTCCCGTGCATGGACATCGAGGAGCAGCGGCAGGCCGCTGAGCAGACGGTACGGGCATTGGTGCAGGGGACGCGGCGGGGCCCGGGTGACCTGGCCCTCACCACCGATCGGCGGATCCCTGTGCCGGGCCCCGGGGAGTACCTGATCCGCGTGGGTGCGGCGGGGGTCAACTTCGCGGACGTCATGCAGAGCCGTGGCACCTACGGGGGTGGCCCACAGGCGCCCTACGTGGCGGGCTTTGAGGCCGCCGGCGAGATCGTGGGCGCCGGCCCGGGCATCGAGCGCCCGATCCCCCACGGCACTCACGTCGTCGGCACCGGGCCGGGGGCGTTCGCGCAGTACATGACGATGCCGGCCGCGGGCGTGCTCCTTGTCCCCTCCGGCTGGAGCGACGCCGAGGCTCTGGGCCTGGTGCTGAACTGGGCCACGGCACTGGCGGCACTGAAGCCGCTGGGGGAGATCTCGGCCGGTGAGGTGGTCCTCGTCCATGCCGCGGCCGGCGGAGTGGGGCAGGCCGCCGTCCGCCTGGCCCACCACTACGGGGCGCGCGTGATCGCCACCGCGTCGCCGGGCAAGCACGACACCGTCACGGCGCTCGGCGCGGACGCGGTCCTGGACAGCGCACGACCCGATCTGGCCGCGGAGATCACCCGCCTGACCGGCGGTGTCGACCTGGTCCTGGAGTCGGTGGGCCGCGCCACGATGGGCGTCAGCCTGTCGGTCACCAAGCCCTTCACCGGCCGCGTGGTGGTGTTCGGCGCCGCGTCCGGCGAGGCCGACATCAACACCCACGACCTGGTGTTCAGGCACCAGGTCCAGCTCAAGGGCCTGCACATCGGCGCGCTCGCGACCGCGGCGCCGTCCCTGTACGGGTCACTGCTGACCGAGCTGACGGACCTCATCGCGCGGGGGGTGTACCCACCGGGCACCCCCGAGGTTCACCCGCTGGCGGAGGGGCCGGCTGTGCTGCGACTCCTGGAGGCGGGGCGGACGCGGGGGAAGCACGCGCTTGATCCGTGGCGCTAGGAACGTGGCCCGAGGGGGCGGACCGAGTGTCTCAGTCGGCGGCCTGGGATGATCGCGCGGTGTTGCGAAGCGTCGAGATCACTGCCGAACTGGCCGTCCCCGCGCGGGACGAGAGCTTTCACAACCTGCACTGGCAGAAGGGGCTGGAGCTGAGCCTGGACTGCTTCGTCTGCCGACGCACCCGGCGCACGACCTCCTTCCAGCACGGTCAGGAGCATGCACTGTGCTCAGCCGACGACGAACACCCCGAGCACCCTTCCCCGGCCAGGATCGCCGCCTTCGACGTCACCAACGAGCGGGAACGGACGTCGCTGCGGGCCGTCGTCGACTATTGGTGGGCGCCGTTCCACGACACGAAGGGAGGCCGGGCGGCCACCGCACTGTCGCTCACGCCGTGGGTCCGCCTGCACCTCGGGTACTACTGCCCTCAGGCCCAGGAGTCCGGAACGTTCAGCACGCAGACCAACCTGGTCCGACCGGTGCACGACACATGCGCCCACTGCACCCACCCGCTCGCCACCAGCAAGAACGCCCCCTGCATCCGGCTCCTCACCTGAGCGCCTCCGCGAGCCTTCCCTTGTTCCGGAAGATCGGCCCTTCTGACCAGTACTGCGCCGTACGGGAAGAAGGTCTACGGCGGCAACCCCAAGCTGCGAGACGCGCTGGAGAAACGCGGCACCGGCTACATCCTCGCGGTGGCCTGCTCGCACGAAGTCATTACCGGCGCGGGGAAGTTCCGTGCGGACACGCCGGCCAAGGAGGCACCCAAACGGGCCTGGCAGAAGCTCTCCGCCGGGTCCCGAACCAACGGCCATCGCTTCTACGACTGGACCGTCGTCGACCTCGCCGACCAAAGGCCCGGCAGTCGCCAACTGCTGATCCGCCGCCACCGCAGCACCGGCGAACTCGCCTACTACCACTGCTACTCGCCCACACCTGTGCCGCTGACCACGCTGGTGCGAGTCGCTGGATCAAGATGGCGAGCAGAGGAGTTCTTCCCATCCGGAAAGGGCCTGGCCGCCCTGGACGAGCATCGGGTCCGGCACTACGCGTCCTGGTCCCGCTGGGTCACCCTGGGCACGCTCGCGCACGCCTTCCTCGCCATCCTCCCAGCAGACGAGCACGCCCGCCGTCCTGCACGAGACGCTCACGCCTCGAACAGTAGTCAGGAACTCCGAAGGGTCACCCGTGGGCCCCATGCCCATTCAGCACGAATCCGACATCAGGACCGGACACCCGAGCCGGAGTCAGGCCGGAAGCCAAGCATGCGATTTACTTCCGCGGAAATTGCAATCAGATCATCTCGAGCCACAGATGGCACCGTAAAATCATGCTCATGCATAAATTGGATGAACTCTTGAGGCAAGGCGATGGAATGATGACTCACATAATTCGCGAGATCCAACCGCCAGGCATACGATCCATCGGTCAGCACTGACGACCCTCCGGGTACGCGGAACTGGCCCCCTATCACGTCCGTCGTCAGTTCCATAACATCAAGCACCGGGTGCCCAGAAGTTAGGTACCGTTCCACACTCCTGGTCGGATATTGACCAATCCCTGAACTCGCCTGCGGAATGACCTCTTCATACGGCGACTCTCCCTGAGACATTTCGCGATAGAAACCAACGAGTTTCATCAATTTCCTCCTATGATGGGCAGGAAGGTTCTCCAGTACCCGTCGTTTGCGATCTGAGGGACCTGCCCTCTCCCAAGAACGGGATTCGTTCCCACCTTATCCGTGGGTGCCTTCACTGTCACGCCGAGCTCGTTGGCTATTTGCTGAGCTATGCCAGAGGTGTCAGCCCCGGAATGACAGACCATGAGGCGAAGCGGCCCGCCATTATAGTGCGGGTTATTGATAACGGCATCGACAATTTGCCCCCCATTGACATTGCCGCCCGGAAACTCGAGGAAGCCGTCCCGTGAACCATGCGCAACCACATCGTGGCGGCCTTCGTTCAGTACGTTCTGGAAGTTCCGCATGCTTGCTGCATCGTTGCCGATCAACGTGCTGCTAGGGCCATGCGTGACCGGCGCTCCCGCAGGGATGCCGCTGTCCTCCATGTAATCAACGCTCGGCCCCCCAGGGCGGCAGGGTGCGAGTCCCAGCGGATCCGCCCATGCGTGCGGGTTAGGAACATACGACACGGAATTGGGTGCAGGTGTCAGCCCGAACGGGTCTGGAGTCAGGTATCGGGCCGTTTCGGGGTCGTAATGGCGAAAGTAGTTGTAGTGCAGGCCCGTTTCCGGGTCGTAGTACTGGCCCGGGAAGCGCAGGGGTGTGTACGTCGTGCTGTTCGTTGCCCAGGCTGTCGTGCCCCACAGGGTGCTCTGGGTTCGCCAGGCGATCTCGCCCTGTTCGTCGATCAATTCGCTCGGAGTGCCGACCAGGTCGGTGACGATGGCGAAGAAGCGGGTGTCGATCTCCGTTTGCGTGGCCTCGCCGGAGAGGATGCGTTCCGTTTGGGCGAGGGGGCGTAGGCCTTGGTGGTCCCAGGTGACGGCAACCGGGTGGGGAAGGTCCGGTGAGGTCGTGGTCTGTTCGCACAGGGTCGTGCCGTCCCAGGTGAAGTTCACCCGCTCCACGACCGTCTCGCCGTCTTCCGCGAGGCGGAGTTTCGCCGTGCGGCGGCCGAGCGGGTCGTAGGTGTAGCGCCAGCGGGTGCCGTCCGGGGTGGTCACCGCTGTCAGGCGGTCCTCCGCGTCCCATTCATAGCGCCATGTGTCCGGCTTGCGTGACACGCGAGTCTTCTGGCGCAGGGTGATGCGGCCCAGGGCGTCGTGCTCGTAACGGACCCGGCCGGCGCGGGTGATGCGCGTACCCGTGTAAGCGCGTTCGCCGGTGGCCTCGGTGCCCGGGTGGGACGCCGGCCACTCGGCGTGCGCCTGGTTGCCGGCCGCGTCGTAGGCGTACGTCTCCGTCCAGTCGGCCGCGTGGACCGCCGTGACCCGGCCCGTGGCGTCCAGGTCGAAGCGTCGGCGCCCGGTGAGCTGGTCGTCGATGCCGATCAGGTTGCCGTCGGCGCGGTAGGTGTACGTGCGGTGCTGGACCGTACGGCCACCCGCCCCCGTGACCGACTGCGTCGTCAGGCGGCCGAGGGCGTCGAAGGTGTGGTCCAGCGCGACATTCTCGCCGACGCGGCGGGACAGCTCGCGGCCCGCCGCGTCGTACGTGATGTCGATCGGGCGGCCCGAGGCCACCAGGTCCGTCCTGCGGCCCGCCTCGTCGTACGACCACGTCGTCGTCGCGCCGGTCGGAGTCGTACGGCCGGTGCGACGGCCCAGTTCGTCGTACGCGTACGTCAGCGTGCGGCCGTCGACCGTCTCCTCGCGCACCCTGCCGTAGCGGTCCCGCAGGATCGTCAGCGTCGAACCATCCGGGCCCGTGGCCTGGGCGAGGCTGTCCGTGAAGTCGTACGCGTAGGTCGTGACCCGGCCCTCGGCGTCCTTGCGGGTCACCTGGCCAAGGTCGTTGTGCTCGAAGCGGATCGTCTGGCCCAGCGCGTCCGTGCGCGAGATCAGCCTCCCCACCGGGTCGTGGGTGTAGGCGAGGGTGCGGTCGTCGAAGTCCGTTTCCCTGACCAGGCGTCCGGCCGGGTCGTACGCGTAGGTCCACGTCAGGCCCTGCGGGTTGGTGACCTTCGTGAGGCGCAGTTCCGTGTCGTGGTCGAACTCGTAGCGGACGCCGTCGGGGCCCGTGCGGGCCGTGAGCAGGTCGAAGTGCGTGTACTCGTACCGGGTCACGCCGCCCATGGGGTCGGTGTGGCTGGTGTTGTTGCCCTCGCCGTCGTAGGTCCAGGACTCCGTCGTGCCGTCGGGGGCCGTGCGGCGCAGCAGGTGACCTTCCACGGACCAGTCCAGCCTGGTCACCGCGCCCGTGGGGTCCGTCACGGCGACCGGGCGGCCCAGTTCGTCGCGCTCGTAGGTCGTGACCGCGCCGAGCGGATCGGTGACCGAGATGGGCAGGCCCGAGCGGTCGCATCGGACCGTGGTGACGTTGCCGCGCGGATCGGTCACCGAGGTGAGGCGACCGGCCTCGTCGTACGTGAAGGTGCTGGTGTTGCCCGCCGGGTCGGTGACCGACGTCCGGTTGCCTCGGTCGTCGTACGTCTGGCGCCAGACCCTGCCGTCGGGGTTCACCACCTTCACCGGGAGGCGCAGGTCGTTGTACTCGGCCCTCGTCTCCCGGCCGTCGGGACGGGTGACCCCGGTCAGGTTGCCGGTGTCGTCGTAGCGGAACGACGTGGTGTGGCCCAGCGGGTCGGTCCGCGACAGCAGGCGGTTGTAGCGGTCGCGTTCGTAGCGGGTGACCGCGCCCAGCGGGTCGGTCTCGGCCACCACCTGGCTGGCCTCGTTGACCAGGAAGCGGCGTGTGTGCCCGGCGCCCGTGGTCGTCGTGGTGGTACGGAGTCCGGTGTCCGGGTCCGGGTCGCCGTAGGCGAGGCGCAGGCTCATGTGGCCCGCCGGTCCGCCCTCGGCGACGCAGCGGTCGCGGTCGTCGTACTCGTAGGTGTAGCTGAGGTCGTTCGTGTCGGTCCACGAGGTGACGCGGCCCGCTGGGTCGTAGGTGAAACGCAGTGGCCGCCCGGACGAGTTGACGACTTCGGTGAGGTTGCCGTCCGTGTAGCCGTAGCGCTTCAGCTCCTGGCCGGTGGCGGCCAGGTGAAGGGCCGTGATTCTGCCCTCGTCGGTGGTCACGCGGACCTCGTGACCACCGCTGGAGGCGACCGTCAGCGGCGTGCCGTCGGCGTCGTACTCGAAGGTGATCCAGTTGCCGTTGCGGTCGTCGATCTGCTCCAGCACGGCGAGGTGCTCGCCGCGGTCGGCGAAGTGCCGGACGCTTCGGGTGCGCGGGTCCGTGATCGTGTAGCCGCCGTCCTCCCGGTCGAGCGGCCAGCGGGGACCGTGGCTGGGCAGGGTGGGGACGCCCGGTGCCGGATGGGGGTACGTCAGCAGCATGCCGTCCTCGGTGACGAAGACGACGCCCTCCGGGTCGATCTCCAGCCGCTGGTCGAGCGTGGAGGACCAGGAGGGACCGAACCATCGGCCGAGATGGTAGCCCGACTCGACGCGTCGGCCGAGGACGAGGGGCAGGGCGCCCGGCAGGTCGACGTCGGTCTGCGGGAGGTACATCTTGCCGGTGGCGAGGTCGACGGGGTCCGTTCCCCTGTTGACCCGGGCGTCCTCGGCGACGGAGGCGGCCGAACGGTCCGCTTCGGCGGCGTTGCGCGCGGTCCGCCGCGCCCCGGCAGCCGCCGCTTGCTCCGCCCCCTCCTTCGCCGCCACCCGCAACCCGCCCCGGGCCAGGCCCAGGCCCTTGGTGCCGACCAGCTCCGGGATCAGGCGTCCGATGCCCTCGGAAGGGTCCTGCTTGAAGCCCTCCCACGCCGTCTTCAGCGTCCGTTCCGGCTGGGCGACGGTGGAGACCAGACCGGAGAGCGTCATGCTGACGTTCTGCAGGTACTGGGCCGGGTGGGTGATGTTGTACAGGTCGAGCGGGTTCAGTCCGCGGACGAAGTTGACCAGGCCGGCTCCACCCTTGACCACGCCGCCGACGACGTGGGTGAGTTCCGTGGCGGCCGACTGGGCTCCGTCGACGGTGTTCGCCATGAGCCGGTCCAGTGGCGGCGGTTCGGCCGGGGCGTGCGCCAGGGCGGCGCGGACCGAGTCCGCGGCGGTGCCGCCCGCGTCGTTGCGCTGCCGGCGAGCCTCGGACAGGATCTCGTGGGCGCGTTTGACGTCGGCGGCGCCAGGGTCCTTGAAGGGCTCCGGGCGCGGGCCCGGGTCCTCGTTCGCCTTGACGGCGGAGTTGTAGGCGTCGACGCGCTTGTTGTACGCCTCCACCGCCTCCTTGGAGGCCTTCTGCCCCTTCTCGTACAGCTCGACGGCCTCCTTCGCCTGCCCCTGCGCCCACTTGACCGTGTCGGCGTAGGACTCCAGGGCCTTGGCGGCCTTGTCGCAGGCGTCCGCCGCGTGCAGCCACTTCGTGGGGTGCATCGCGAACTTCTTACGGAAAGCCTCCGCCGCCTCGCCCTTCCACTGCGAGGAGTCGAGCTTGCGCATCCCGTCGCCGACCTTGTCGAAGCCCTTGTGGAAGTCCTTGAGGTGCTTCGCGCTGGACCGGATCGTCTCCGGGTTTCCGTGGATCAGTTCGTTGGCCTGGTCGGTCTGTCCGAGTTGCTGCTCGCCCGGGGTGGCGCCGAGGTCGGAGGCCCATTCGTCACCGAGGTCCTCGACCTTGTCCGCCCAGCCCTCGGCACCGACCTTCTCCAGACCGGCACCGAGCAGGTCGGAGCCCTTGTCGATGCCCTGGCCGACGATCTTCTTGCCGGCGTCGAAGCCGTCTTCCAGTGCTCCGAGGCCGGAGTTGACGAGATCTCCCACTCCCATCAGCCGGCGCTCCCGTCCTGACGGGCCTGCCAGTGCTGCCGGGGCTGCTCCGGCTGCGGTTGCTGGGCCGCCTGGGCGCGCTCCTCCGGTGACGGCCCGAAGGTCTCGTCCAACGCCTGCTCGTACTGTTCGTCACTGATGCCGGCCCGGTGGCGCAGGTCTTCGGGGCTCAACCCCGGCGGCATCATCGTGTTCGAGGTCATGACGTCCCGGCCGGCGTCCATCCACCCCTGTTTGCTGTTCGCCCAGGCCTGGTCGAACGACTCCTTGCTGTAGTCGGGGTTGAGGTAGGCGTCGACGGTGTCGCTGCCCAGTTGGGACCAGCTCTTGCCGGTGATCTCCTCCTCGGTCGCGTACGGATTGCCCACGAGGGAGTTCGTCGCGACCTTCAGCGTGCCCTCCACGTACTGGTCGGTCTCGTACAGCGTCCCCGCCGCGAGCCCCACGCCGGCCGCGAAGTTGTTGCCCTCGACCACCAGAGCGCGCACGCCCCACTCCCAGCGCTCACAGAAGGACGTGAACGCGGACGTCAGGCCCTCGTGTCCGACCTCCAGGCCCGAGAGGGAGATGTCGGAGAAGCCCCGGCCCGCTCCGGCCTGCCCCACCATGCCGAGCTCGCGAAGCTCCTCCAGGGTGAGGGTGATGCCCTGGGTGATCAGGTTCAGGCCCTCGGCCTGCAGGTCCTTGCCGTCAGCGCCGCTCATCGCGGTTCCTCCCCGTCCCCGTTCCCGTCGGCGTCCACAGCCATGGCCTCCGGCACGACCCCCGACACCGGAGGCAGCAGCACTGCGTCGTCACTCCCGACGTCCACGGCCACCCCGCAGGGGACCCCGGCCGCGGGGACGCCGACGTCCAGCAGCCGCGCTCCAAGGACCCGCCGATAGGCCCACTCGCGCGTCTGTTGCCCCCTCGCCATCGCGAATCGCGCGAGGGCCGCCTCGTCGGTGAAGGCGTAGATCCACCGCACACCGCCGTGGTCTCCCGTCAGCGGTACGTCGTCCTCGTCGAGCGGGACGAGGACGGCCGTCCGCCGGAACTCCCCCACCAGGGCTGCGAACTCCCGGCGTGCCGCGGCTACGCCCGCGCTGTCTCCCGACGAGTCCTCAACAGGCGGTACGTCGTCCGGCACCGTCGCGCTCACTGTCTCCGTGATCGGCGGCACGGCGCTCCGTGCCGCTTCCGCGTACTCGGCCAGGCGCGACCGCTGTCCGCTGCTGGTCGTCCCGTCGGCTCCCCCGTGATCAGCCATGCCCGGGATCATCACATTGTCACTTTGCTGACTGCAACGCGAACACGTCGCGACCGGGCAAGGAGGGGCGATCTCCGGTCATCTTCCGTAGGCCGGCGTCGACTTGGTCCGTACCTACCCCTTGACACCCTCAATTGGTCTGGACCACCTTGTAGGTCAACGCGGTGGCCACCGTCGGCAGTTCGTGAGTCCCTCCCCCTTCCTCCCCACTCCCCCACCGGAGGCCCCAGTGGAGCCCGTACTCAGACGGCGCGGACAACGACGGATACGGGTCGGGTCCGCGGCCGGTGCCGTGGCCGCCGCTCTGGCGCTCACCGTCAGTGCCGTCGGCCAGGCGTCCGCCGCGGACGTCAACAACGCGAAGAACGCCGGTTTCGAGGCCGGCCTGAGCAACTGGACCTGCTCCGCGAACAGCGGGACGACCGTCGCCTCCCCCGCGCACTCCGGCAGCGCCGCGCTCAAGGCGACGCCCGGCGGGCAGGACAACGCCCGGTGCGCGCAGACGGTCAAGGTGCAGCCCAACTCCACGTACACGCTCAGCGCGTGGGTCCAGGGCGGGTACTCCTACCTGGGCGTGACCGGTACGGGGACGACCGACGTGTCGACCTGGACCCCCGACTCGGCCTCCTGGAAGCAGCTGTCGACGAGCTTCAGGACCGGCGCCTCGACCACCTCCGTGTCCGTGTACACGCACGGCTGGTACGGGCAGTCGGCGTACTACGTCGACGACGTGTCCGTGTACGGCCCGGACGGGGGCGGCGGCAGCCAGGAGCCCGGCCCGACCGTTCCCGCCGCGCCGGCCGGGCTGAGCGTCTCCGGGACGACCTCCTCCTCCGCGTCACTGGCCTGGAACGCGGTCTCCGGTGCCACCGGCTACAGCGTCTACCGCGACGGTACGAAGGTGACGGCCGTGACCGGCACCTCGGCCACCGTGACCGGCCTCGCGGCCTCGACGTCGTACTCCTTCCAGGTCACGGCGACCAACGCGGCCGGGGAGTCCGCGAAGTCGGCGGCCGTGACCGCCCGTACGGCGGAGTCCGGCGGCGGTGGCGGCGGCGACGTGCCCAAGCACGCCGTCACCGGGTACTGGCAGAACTTCAACAACGGCGCCGCCGTCCAGAAGATCTCGGACGTCTCCCCGCAGTACGACATCATCGCCGTGTCCTTCGCGGACGCGACGACGACGCCGGGCGCCGTCACCTTCAACCTCGACACGGCCGGGCTGAACGGCTACACCGTCGACCAGTTCAAGGCCGACATCCGCGCCAAGCAGGCGGCCGGGAAGAAGGTCATCATCTCCATCGGCGGCGAGAAGGGCACCGTCACGGTGAACGACTCCGCCTCCGCGACCAACTTCGCCAACTCCGTCCATTCCCTCATGCAGACGTACGGCTTCGACGGCGTCGACATCGACCTGGAGAACGGGCTCAACCCGACCTACATGACGCAGGCCCTGCGCGCGCTGTCGGCGAAGGCCGGCCCGGGCATGGTCCTCACCATGGCGCCGCAGACCATCGACATGCAGTCGACGTCCGGTGGGTACTTCAAGACCGCGCTGAACGTGAAGGACATCCTCACCGTCGTCAACATGCAGTACTACAACAGCGGTTCCATGCTGGGCTGCGACGGCAAGGTGTACTCCCAGGGCACCGTCGACTTCCTCACCGCCCTGGCCTGCATCCAGCTGGAGGGCGGCCTCGACCCGTCCCAGGTCGGCCTGGGCCTGCCGGCCGCCACCCGCGCCGCCGGCGGCGGCTACGTGTCGCCGAGCGTCGTGAACAACGCCCTCGACTGCCTGACCAAGGGCACGAACTGCGGCACCTTCAAGCCGTCGAAGACGTACCCGTCCCTGCGGGGCGCCATGACCTGGTCCACGAACTGGGACGCGACGGCGGGCAACGCCTGGTCGAACGCGGTGGGAGCGCACGTCCACGCCCTGCCGTGACCCGTCCGGCTCCCCGCAAGCCCCTGCCCACGGTGACGTGGGCAGGGGCTTGCGCCGTTCGGCAGTGCACGCGCATGCCCGTGAAGTCGTATGAAACATTTCCCGGGCCCCACCGCATCAATGAGGTGTAGGCAGTACCGGGCGAGCGCAGGGGGACGCGTCGTATGGGGCAGGGGCGGGCGGACGACTACGCCGAGTTCGCGGGGGCGCGGGCCGGGCATCTGTACCGGTCCGCGTGTCTGCTCACCGCCGGGGACACGCATCTGGCCGAGGATCTCGTGCAGGACACCCTCGGGCGGCTGTACGTCCGCTGGGGCCGCGTCTCCCGGGCCGAGAACCCGGCCGCCTACGCGCAGACCGTGCTCACCCGGGCGTTCCTCGCCCACCAGCGGCGGCGCAGCAGCGGCGAGCGGGCGACGGATGTGTTCCCCGACCTGCCGGGCGCCGCGGACGGGGACGCTCCGCTGCGGCTGACCCTGCTGGCCGCGCTCGCCCGGCTGCCCGCCAAGGACCGGGCCGTCATCGTCCTGCGGTACTGGGAGGACCGGTCCGTCGACCAGACCGCCGATGTGCTCAACGTCAGCTCGGCGGCCGTGCGGACGCGGTGCTCGCGGGCGCTCGGCCGGCTGCGGGAGCTGCTGGGCAAAAATCTCGCCGAGTACGCCAGACCCTGACGGCCACCGCCTCCCTCACCTCTCTCCTCTCACCTTGTCGAAAGGGTGGTTCGCCATGCCCGAGAACCAGCACCGGGATCCCTTCGAGGACCGGCTCAGCGCCGCACTGCGCGACACCGGCGACAGCTTCGACGCCGACCGGACCGCGCTGGCCGCCGGTGGGCAGACCCGCGGGCGCCGGGCCCGGCTGCGGCGGCGGGCCGGTGTGCTCGGCGGGGCGGCCGGGATCGCCCTGGTCGGCGTCGGCGGGGCACTGCTGCTGCCGGGCGGCGGTGACGCCGCCGAACCGCGGCAGGCGTCGGTCGCGGCGCCGCCGAGCGCCACCACCGCGAGCCCCGCACCCACCGCCTCCTTCTCCGGCGACGACCTCCTCCAGGCCCTCAAGGAGCTGCTGCCCGAGGGCCAGGTCAGCGAGGAGCAGGCCCAGGGACCCGGCCCGGGGCTGCCCCCGTACGCCCACGTCGTGTTCGACGACGGCGAGGGCGCCGCGGCCGTCGGCATCAGCCTCGACCGGGTGGAACCGGGCAGCCGGGACGTCCGCGAGCGGACGACCTGCCCGGACAGGACGATCGTCGCGTACGACGACTGCACCACCAGCCGGCTCGCCGACGGCTCGGTGCTCATGATCTACCAGGGCTACGAGTACCCCGACCGGCGCGTGGACACCAAGTGGTGGTCGGCGGAGCTGGTCACGCCCCGGGGACAGCACGTGTCCGTGAGCGAGTGGAACGCTCCGGCCGAGAAGGACGCCGCGATCACACGGCCGCAGCCGCCGCTGTCGCCCGCCGAGTTGCAGAAGGTCGTCACCGCCGACGTGTGGCGCCGGGTCGTGGACGCCATCCCCGAGGACCCGAAGGCGGGCGCCAAGGCCAAGGCGTCGGAGTCCGCGGCACCGAGCCGGATGCCCGAGGCGTCCGGCACGGCGATCGGCAAGACGCTGGTGTCGCTGCTGCCCGACGGCGTCGACGTCGTCTCGCGGGGCGAGCAGGAGACGGGATACGCCTACCTCGTCCTCGACGACGGCGAGGGCAGCAGCCTCGTCCAGATCAACGTGCAGCCCGACATGCGCGACGTCGCCGACCAGCTCTACGGCAACGCCGAGACCCGCCCCGACGGCACCCTGCTCGCCACCTCGCAGGGGCCCGGCGAGAAGGGCGGCTCCGGGGTGGTGATGTGGACGGCCGACGCCATGCGGCCCGGCGGCCTCCGCGTCGTGGTCAGCGCCTTCAACACCGGAGCCCAGCACGAGGACGCCACCCGTGACGCCCCCGCGCTGACCATGGAGCAGCTGGAGAAGATCGCGCTCAGCCCCGAGTGGGACCGGTTGCGCTGAGCCACTCGGGCGGGCTCAGAAGAACTCCGACCACGGCTGGTCCCAGACCTGCTTCACGCACAGCACCAGGAACAGCAGGCCGGCGACGGCGAGCATGCCGTTGCTCAGCGCGCCGTTGCGCCATTCGCGCGGTGTGCGGGCGGAGTTGAGGAGCCAGATCAGGGTGAGGGCGAGGAAGGGCATGAAGGCGGCGCCCAGGACGCCGTAGATGATGATCAGGCGGAAGGGCTGGCCCTGGAAGAGCAGGACGATGGGCGGGAAGGTGAGCCAGAGCAGGTAGGCGCGGAAGGCCCAGGAGCGCTCCCGGCTGCCCGACGCCAGCTCGTCGCCGCGCGCCTCCCGCTCGCCCCGCTGCCGGGCCAGGAAGTCGGCGAACATCAGGCTCACGCCGTGCCAGACGCCGATCAGCGAGGTGAAGGAGGTGGCGAAGAAGCCGATCAGGAAGAGCTTGCCGGTCGCGGTGCCGTACTGGGCCTCCAGGACGTCGCCGAGCTGGATCAAGCCCTTGTCGCCGCTCGCGATGGCGATGTTCGCCGAGTGCAGCAGCTCGGCGCCGACGAACAGCATCGCGACGACGAAGATGCCGGTGGTGGCGTAGGCGACGCGGTTGTCGAGGCGCATGACCTTCATCCAGCCGGTGTCGGTCCAGCCCTTGGCGTTGACCCAGTAGCCGTAGGCGGCCAACGTGATCGTGCCGCCGACCCCGCCGATCAGGCCGAGCGTGTTGAGGACGGAGTCCTTCTCGTCCGGGAGGACCGGCAGGAGGCCGGCGAAGGCGTCGCCCAGGTGGGGTGTGACCCTGATGGCCAGGTAGACCGTCACCACGAACATGACGCCCACCAGGACCGTCATGACCTTCTCGAAGACGGCGTACTTGTTGAACCAGACGAAGACCAGGCCGACCAGGCCGCAGGCCACGCCCCACCACTTGAGGTCCATCACGTCCGGGAACAGGGCCTGCAGCGGCAGGGCACTGGACGACATCGCCGCCGCGCCGTAGACGAAGCCCCAGATCACGGCGTAGACGGCGAAGAACCACATGGTCCAGCGGCCGAGGCTCGCCCAGCCGTCGAAGAGCGTGCGGCCGGTGGCCAGGTGCCACCGGCCGCACGCCTCCGCGAGGGAGATCTTCACCAGACAGCCGACGATCGCGGCCCACAGCAGCGTGTAGCCGAAGTTGCTGCCCGCGATCAGGGTGGCCACGAGGTCGCCGGCCCCCACACCGGTCGCGGCGACGACGATGCCGGGCCCGATGTGGCGCCAACTGGACTTACGGGGGGCCGAGTCGGCCCCGGCTCCGAGTGGTGCACCGGTGTCCCTGGTGTTGCCCGTGGTGTCCGCCATGCGAGTCAAGGAAGCGGAAAGCGGCCCGTGGGGCAAGAGGGCGTGCGGGGATCTTCACGTGATGTGCCTACTCGGCGGTGGCTCGCTCGGGTTCCTCGGAGGGCTCGGGGGCGCCGTCCTCGAAGTACGCGTCGAGGACCTCGTCGAGTGCCGCCTCCCAGTCCTTGAAGCGGCTGCGGGACGTGGCCTCGATCTCGATCGGGTACCAACGGCGGTCCGGGGTGTGCACCGTGATGGTGAACCGCCTGCCGAAGCGCCCCGTCTCCGTCTCCACCGCGCCGATCTCGTCCCAGCGGAACTCGCACTCCTGGTCGTCGAGAGCCAGGCGTACGCCCTTGTGGTCGGCGACGATGCGGGCGCGGCGGTCGGACGCCTCGAAGACCGGGCCGTCGGGGACCTCCTCGGTGCCGGGTTCCGCGTCGTCGTCGGGGCCGGAATCCTCGACGGTGGCCGTGTCGGCGGTGGGCTCCGCGGCCGCCGGTGGCTTCTCCTCCTCCACCTCCTCCGGCTTCGCGTCCTCCGGCTCGCCGGACACGGGCGAGGTGAGCCCGGGGATGAAGGCCGGGTCGAAACCGGCGCCTTCCAGGGGCTTGCTGCTCGAACCTATGCGCTGCTCCACGGCGGAAGTATGGACGACTTTCCTGTGCCGGGAACAGCCGGACCGCGGGTCACCCGCGTTCACGCACGTCACAGTTGTGCGTCGGCCCCCGCCGCGCCCGTCATTCGTCCATGAAGACGATCCGCCGCGTCCGCGCCCCGTCGCCCGGGACCGGCGTCACCGCGCCGCGGCCGGCCGGTACCGCGCGTTCGCGGCCCCAGGCGCGGATCTCCTCGATCTGCTCGGGGTTGCTCACGCTCAGCGGCCGTACGTCGGCGAACGTGTCGAGGACGAAGGAGTCCTTGAGCGCCGCGACACCGCCACGGATCAGGGCCTCCTCGCCGACGTCGTGCAGCGCGGCCTCGATGTCGGAGCCCGCGAAGCCCTCCGAGAGGTCGACGAGCCGGTTGATCAGATCGGGCTCCGGCTCGGTCTCCAGGTAGCGGCGGTAGTAGATGCCGAGGATCTCCCGGCGGTCCTCGGCGTCGGGCAGGTCGACGAAGAACAGCTCGTCGAAGCGGCCCTTGCGCAGCAGTTCGGGCGGCAGGCTGCGGATGTCGTTGGCGGTGGCGACGACGAAGGCGCGGGACTGGGACTCCTGGAGCCAGTACAGGAACTGGCCGATGATGCGCTGCGGCACACCGGACATGTCGTCGCGGCCGGCGAGGCCCTTCTCGATCTCGTCGATCCACAGGATGCAGGGGGCCACCCGGTCGGCCATGGCGAGCGCCTCGCGGAAGCGGCCCTCGGACTCGCCGAGGTACTTGCCGTGGATGCTGGCCATGTCGAGCCGGTACAGCGGCAGCCGCCATTCGTGGGCGATGGCCTTGGCGGACAGGGACTTGCCGCAGCCGGGGACGCCGACCAGCAGGACGCCGCGGGGCGGGCGCAGCGCGGTCTGCCGCAGGTCGCGGGAGATCATGTCGTTCTTGCGGCGCAGCCAGGTGCGCAGGCCGACGAGGCCGCCGACGGCGTAGTCGCTGTCGCGGAGCTGGACGCGTTCGAGGCCGGTCAGGTCGCTGAAGATGCGGTCCTTGGCCTGGGCGAGGCCGAGGACGTCCTCCTTGAGGATGGCGCCCTTGGCGGCGATGGTCGCCATCAGGTTGATGCACTCGGCCTCGGTGACGCCGCTGAGGAACTCGGCGGCGCGGCGGGCGTCCTCCTCGGTCCACTCGATCGGGATGTGCCCGTGGTGGTCGCCGAGGAAGCCGCTGAGGATGGCGTACATCTCCTCGGAGTCCGGCAGGTCGAGCCTGAGGCTCATGCCGAGCCGCTGGAGGCCGCTCCAGACGGGCGTGTCCGTGATGATCACGATGCTGCCCATGTTGCTGTCGGCGAGCCGGGCCAGTTCGGCGAAGTGCCGGGTGACGGGGGTGTCCGACTCGAGCTCGTCGGGGTCGACGAAGACGACGGTGGCGTTGGCGCGGCTGCCGAACTGGGTGGCGGCGAAGTCCATGGCGCCGGTGAGCGAGCGGTCGTCCTGCACGGAGGCGTTGGTCCGCAGGTCGCGCAGGCCGGTGGCGCGGGTGTAGATCCAGAACGGCATGTTGCTGCGCCGGGACTGGGTGGCCGCCTCCCGCAGCAGCCTCAGGGCGCGCTGCTGTTCGATGGTCCGCATGGCGATGACCGGGACGCGGGCGGAGATGTAGCTGTCGAGGTGGGTGAGGCTCTCGGCGTAGTTCGACATACGGGTGCGGCCTTCGGGGCGAGGGTGGGCGGGGTGCGCGTGCCGGTGCGGGGCGGGTCTGTGCGGGCGGCCCCTGGGGGGTCAGCCGGGGACGATCCGGCGCCGGGGCGGGCTGCCGGGGACGTCGGCCGCCCAGGGGTCGGGCACGGTCGGCGTGGCCGGCGGGGGCGCGGCGAGGACGCCGGTGAGGGCGTTGTCCCGCAGGGTGCGGCGGCGGCGTTCCAGCAGGCGCCGGTCGGCGCCGCGGCGTTCCTCCTCGGCCAGCTGGTGCTCCAGCTGTTCCTGCACGTGGGGGATCTGCTGGTCGACGAGGCGGAGCAGTTCGGTGCGCAGGGACTCGGGCAGCCCGGGGTGGGCGGCCAGGGCGCGGACCTCGCGCAGTCCGGCGCGGGCCTGGGTGAGTTCGCGGCCGTAGCTGAACTCGTCGCGGGCCTGGTCCAGGGCCCGTACCAGCGCGTCGGCCCAGGAGCCGAGGCGGGTGTTGAAGGCGCTGGTGAGGTGGGCGCCGAGGCGTACCCAGGTGGCGGCGTCGTACTGCTCGTCGGTGAGGGCGGGCAGGGCGGCCGGGTCGACGGGCTCGCGCGCCGCCCAGCGGCGCAGGAAGTCGGCCCAGGCCTGGTAGGCGCCGCCGTGGCCCCACAGTCCGCTCACGGGGCGGTGCTCCCGGGGCGGCGTACGAGGGTCTCGCCGGGCGGCAGCGGTTCCCAGTCGGGCAGGCCCTCGACGAGCTTGCGCAGCCTGCTGGTGACGCGCTCCTGCTGCGGCCGGCGGACGGCGCCCCACGGGGAGGACTGGGTCCGTCCGGCGTCGGCGGAGCCGGCCCACGGGGACGCGCCCGGGGGTGTGCGGGGGTGGGGCGGGGTGGGGGAACCGGCCGGCGGGGTGCTGGGGGTGGTCATCGGTTGTCGTCCTCCTGGCGTACGGTGCGGCCCTCGAACGGCGAGGCCGGTCCGCTCTCGGTCCGCAGGGACGCGATCAGTTCGCGGACCTTCGCCTCCACCTGGTCGGCGGCGCGGAACTTCTCGTACCAGTCGGTGAGTTCGGCGGAGGCGCCGCGCAGGGCGTGCAGGGACTCGGTCTTGGCCTGTTCCAGGGCCTGGCGGGCGGTGTCCTGGTTGCGCCGGGCGGCCTGGGCGCCGTTGTTCAGGACGAGGCCCCATACGACGCCGACGACCGCGGCGGCGCCGAGCGCGAAGCCGACGCTCGCCTGGGTGACGATCAGCAGGATGCCGATCACGACCGCGACCAGCGGCGCGGCCTTCTTCAGCCACGGGTAGCCGAGCGCTTCGACGAACGGGGTCATGTGCCGGTCCCAGTGGTCGGCGAGGGACTTCTCCAGGGTGGCCAGGGGCTGGGTGAACGAGCCGGTCCAGGGCGGCAGCCGGAAGGACTGGGCGGCGACGGTGTACGCGGTGTCGAAGTGCGCCTGGACGTCCTGCGGCATGGCCGCGCGGTAGTCGCGGGTGTGTCCGGCGTGGGCCTGCTGGAACCATTCGTGGCAGGCGGCGACGGCCAGGCGCTGCGTGGCCGGTGAGGTGCCGATGGCCTCCGGGTTGAGGGCGGCCGTGGTCTGCACGGTCAGGTAGTCGAGGGTCTCCTCGTACGAGGCGGCGTCGGCGTCGGCGACCCGGCGCGCGGAGTCGAGGTCGCCGTCGTGGTCGACGACCGCCTGGTTGAAGGCGAGGTCGCGGCGCAGCGGCAGCTCCTCGTTGTCGTACTCGGAGACCAGCCGGTCGAGGATGTCGTCGACGGCGTCCTCGATGCGTTCCGAGGGTGCGAACTCCCGGTCGAGGATGGCCCGGTACTTGTCGAGCAGGAGCTGCTGGCCGCGGGCGCCGGAGAGCACGCCGTCGAGCTGGCCCCACTGCGGGGAGACGGCCGCGAGCCGCGGGAACTCCTGTTGGCTGGAGGCGCCGCGCAGGGCGGCGATCTCCTCGCGCCAGCGGGTGATCTGCTTGGTCTGCGCGTCGGCGCTGTCCGCGAGCTGGGAGCGCCATTCGGCGAGGGTGCGGTCCAGCAGGTCGCGGCCCACGACGCCGAAGGCGCCCTGGGCGATGGCCTCCAGGATGACGGCGAACTCGCGGCCGAGCGAGGCCGGGTCCTGGGCCAGCAGGTAGTGCCGCAGCCAGCGCACGGCGCCCTCGCGGCGTCCCTGGCGGCGCAGGACGAGGGCGAAGAACAGTGCGGTGCGGTCGGGTGAGCGGCGGAACGCCTCGTCGACGGCGCGCTCGCACAGGCCCCGGTCGTCGGCCGACCAGGAGGCGAGGGCGACGAGGGCGGGCGCCAGCCAGTAGCGGGGCGTCTGGATCATCAGCTGGTCGCTGACCATCCGGACGTTGTCCTCGGAGACGAGGCCCACGTCGAAGGCCTGGAGCATGCCGACGGCGGTGCGGCGGACCGTCTTGTGGTGACCGAACTCGTGGTCGATCTTGTCCTCGATGACACCGATGCGGGTCTCGGCGCGCTGCACGTTGGCCGTGGTCTCGGCCTGCCGCACGAAGGCGAGGAACTCGTCCCGCAGCTCCTGGAGTTCGGTGCGGGTCTGCTGCTGGTTGGCCTCGACCGTGGAGACCTGGCCGGACACCGAGCCGACCTGTTCGGTGAGTCTGACGACGAGGTTGCTGACCTCCTGCACCTTGCGGTGCAGTGCGTAGTCGACCTCGGACATGCGCGAACTCCGTTCACGTGCGGGGGCTTCGGGTGCCGGCGTTCTTCTCGGGGCGGGGCTGTGTCAGGGCCGTACGACCGTGCCGTCCTCGAGGACCGGCAGGATCAGTCCGTCGCTGTACACCTCGATGTACGCGTAGCCGCCGGAGCGGGCCAGCATCCGGGCCGAGGAGTACGGGTCGGGCATGGGCTCGGCGGGGGCGAAGTGCCGCACGATGACGCCGAAGAGGTTGAGCATGTGGTCCACGTAGGGCGGGCCGAGGTAGCAGCGGGCGACGAAGCCGAGCGGGACCGCGCCGTACGTGGTCGTGTACTCCTCGCGGATCCACTCGGCGAGGGAGCGGCAGGCCTGGTCGTCCAGTCCCGCGTCCAGCCGGTGGAGGGCGTCGCGCAGTGCCTGCGGGCGCGCCCGGTACAGCTCGCGGCGGGTCACGTCCGGGCCCGGGGCGCCGCCGGCCTGGCGCCGGGGCGTACCGAGGTCGCCGACCAGGCGGCGGCCGGCGCCCGGTGACGACAGGGGCCGGGCGGACTGTCCCTGTGGCCCCTGCTGTCCGGGCCGGACGATGCGGCGTGGGTGTTCTGCGTACCCCATGGTGTCCCCCGAGAGTCATGGGTGGCGCGCACCGGAGGACCGGTTGCGTGATGCACGGGAAGTGAAGCGTAATGACGTTCCGTCAAGAGCGCGACTCCAATCACCAAACGACCTGTCGGTGACCCGAACACGCCCGGAATGGACCCGGTTTGGTCATCGCGTTCGCGCGGCGTGGTGTCGCGGGCACTGACAGACTCTCCGGCATGGGGAAGATCCATGCGCTCCTGGTGGGAGTGGACGGTTATCCGGCCGACGTGGCGCCGGCCCTGTCGGGCTGCGGCAACGACATCGCCGAGGCGCGCCGGCTGGTCGCGGACCTCGCCGGCGAACGGGCGGTCGTCACCGTGCTGCTGGACGGCGCGGCGACGGTGGCCGCGGTGGAGGACGCGGTCGTACGGGAGTTGGGCAAGGCGGGGCCCGGGGACACGGCGCTGCTGTGGTTCTCCGGGCACGGCACGCAGCTGCCCGCCACGGGGGCGGACCTGCTCGTCGAGGCGACCGGCATGAACCAGGCGGTGCTGTGCGTGGACGGCCCGCTGCTCGACAAGCGGCTCGGTGCGCTGCTGAACACGGTCGCGGCGGGCGGTGCCCAGGTCACGGCGGTGCTGGACTGCTGCCATTCGGGCGGAGGGACCCGGTGGCCGGAGGGGGTGCGGTACGCCACGCCGAGCCCCGCCTGGAGGGTCCCGGCGGACGGTGCGGCGGCGCGGGAGGCGGTGGTGGAGGCGCCCGGCGGGCATCTGCTGATGGCGGCGAGCCGGCTGAACCAGCCGTCGTACGAGGACTGGTTCGACGGGCGGCAGCACGGTGTGTTCACGCACGCCCTGGTCGGCGCGGCGCGTGCCGCGGGGCCGGACGCCACTTGCCGGCAGCTGCTGGCGGCCGCGGCCGGGCGGGTCGCGCGTGCCGGGCGCGAGCAGCATCCGGTACTCCTGCCGGACGCGCCGGGCGGCCCGGCGGACCAGCCGTTCCTCGGCGTGCAGCACCACCGCTCGGCACCGGCGGGCCCCCACCTGCTGCGCTACGGCCCGGACGGCTGGGAGGTCGACTGCGGCACGGTCCACGGGCTCCGGGAGGTGACCGACGGGGCGGAGTTCACGGTGGCGGACACGGAGGCGGGCGGAGCCGGACCGGCTCCAGGCACGCCCACCGGAGCCGTACCGAACCCTGCGGGGCCCGTGGGCCCCGGGGCTGGGACGCCCCTGGCCGGGCCGGGCGGGGTCGGGCTCACCGCTGCCGGGCCCCACGGAACCACGCAGGCCGCGACCGAGCCGGTCGGCGCCGGGGCGGGCCTGGCCGGACCGGGCGGGAGCGGACCCACCGCTGCTGCGCCGAACGGAACCTGGCCCATCGACGCCGGGCCGGGAGGGGCCGGTCAGGCCACGTCCGAGTCGGTCGGCGCCGGGGCCGGTGCTGCTGGAACCGTCGCGGGCGGGCTCGTGCTGCGGGCCCGGGACGTGCGGATGGAGCGGACGCTCGTCGATCCGGTGGGCTGGGTGCCCGATCGGGGCCGGGTCTACCCCGTGGTGGTCTCGGCGCTCGCGTTGGCGCCGGGCAGCGTGCGGCTGGAGGGCCCCGCCGGGGCGGTGCGGGAGCTGGCCGAGGCGGTGGCGCCGTTGCCGTTGCTGCGGGTGGTCGACGGGCCCGGGCAGGCGGCCAACCTGGAACTGCGGGTGCGGGTGGTGGAGCACGAGGCGCACGTGGAGCGGCGCGACGGGACGCCGTTCACCGCGCCGCTGCCGTACCGGGACGGCGGCGACGCCGCGCGGGTGGCCCTCTGCCTGCAGCACCTGACCCGCTGGCACGAGATCCGCGACCTCACCCCCCGGCCCTCACCGCTGGACGGCCTGGTCCGGGTGGAGATCGCGCCGTGGAACGCGGCGGGCGAGGTGCTGCTGCCGGACGGCGGCGGGGAGATCGTCTGCCCGTACACGCCCGGTCAGGCCGGCCTGGAGGCGCCCTGGGTGTCGATCCGGCTGCACAACCGCTCCCCCGACCGCACCCTGTGGTGCCTCCTGCTCGACCTGACGGACAGCTACGCCTGCCACTCCCTGCTGTACCCGGGGCACTTCATCGGCCCCGGCCGCACGGGCCACGCCCTGGACGGCAGGCCCGTTCAGCTGGCCCTGCCGCCCGACCGGCCGGCGACGCCCGGCGCCCAGGTCCGGGACTGGCTCAAGCTGATCGTCGCCGAACGCGAGCTGAACACACTGCCCTTCCAGCTGCCCGCGTGGGATCCGCACACCGTCCCGACCCCCCGCGACCTGGGCCCGGCACTCGGGCCCGCCCCGGGACAGTGGACGACGCTCACCGTGCCGCTGCGCACGCTCGTACCGGGCGGGGAGGCCGGACAGGCCGGTCCGGTCACCGGCCCAGGTGGGTGAAGCCGGCCCAGGCGGTCAGGTCGTGCGGGTCGATGCGGCGGGAGCGGGCCGCCAGGGCCGGGGGGAGGTCGTCGGGGAGCTCCCGGTCGGGGTTCAGCATCCACAGCTGGGCGCGGCGCAGCGCCTTCGCCGGGGGCTCGCCGTGGGTGCGCAGGAAGTGGTGCGTGAGGAACATCAGCACCGAGGTCGCCTCGTCCGGGACCGGCCACAGCGAGCCGACGACCGAGTCCGCGCCGGCCACGAGGAACGCGGTGGAGAGGCTGAACGCCTCGTTGTGGCCACGCCCCGACACATGGCTGCTGCAGGCGGCCAGCAGCACCAGTGACAGCCGGCGGTTCTGCCCGCCGGCCGCGTCGGTCAGCTCCTCCGCGGCCAGCCTGCCGCCGTTCAGGGCGAGATAGGCGCTGCGGCGGGCGTTGGCGGCGACGGCGGCGTGGCAGGCGAGGTGCAGCACGCCGCCGTCCTCGGCCGCCGCCGGGCCGCGCAGCCAGTCCAGCACCTCCCGCGGGGTGCCCGCGCCGTCCGGTGTGTCCGCGGCGGCGGTGGTGCGGCGGCCGAGGAAGCGGCCCTGCGGATAGAAGACGCGCTGCACGGCGTCGGCCTCCTCGCCCGCGTAGCGCAGGTCGCCGGTGGGGTTGCCGACGACGAGCGCGGGGCCGGTGTGCGGTGCGGCGGGCCGGGCCGCGACCTGGCACAGCAGGCGGGCCGAGGCGGCGTAGGAGATCTCGGCGGCCTGGAGGGCGTAGCGGCGGCCCCGCGGCCCGCCGGACTCCCAGGCGGCGTGCCACGGGACGAGCCCGAGCGTGCCCATCGGTACCAGTACCAGGCGCGGGGGCCGTCCGCCCGGCATCTGGAACGCCTCCAGCAGCGGCCGCATCGCCGCGTACCAGGCCCAGCCGCACAGCCGCTCGATCTGCTCCCGCAACCGGGTCTGCGCGTCCTGGGGCCGCCCGCCGTCACCGGGGGTGTAGCCCGGCACGGGACCGAGGTCGCGGCCGGGAGCGGCCCCGTCGGTGCGGGCGAATGCCTGGGACGCCGGGGCGTACGCCCTCAGCGGTGCCGCCTCCTGGCTGAGCGTGGGCAGCGGTACGGCGTGCACCTGGGCGGAGGAGGTGACGACCAGGGCGGTGCCGGGGACGTCGTCGCCGGCCGGGACCAGGTAGACCAGGGCGTCCTTGTCCACGGCGCGCAGGGCCCGGCCGATCTCCTCCGGCGTGGGCGGGTCCAGGAGCTGCGCCGCGCCCGGGGCGTCGTCTCCGGTGAGCGCGGCGAACACCCGCCGGCGCAGCGAGCTGGGCACGCTCGGCGGGGTCTGCGCGGCCGTGAGCGGGTCGGCCGGATCCTCGGCGGCAACGGCGCCGGAGGCACGCCACTCGTCGGCGAGGTCGGTGCGGCCGGCCGCCGCCAGCAGGCCGGGCACGGTCGTCGAGGCGACGGCCGCGTGCAGCACGAGCCCGCGGCAGGCGTCGAGAGCCTGGAGGGCCTCCTCGGGCCTGCCGTCGTTCAGGCACCAGCCGGCGACCTCCAGCGCCGCCCCGGTGGCCTGTGTCACGGCCAGGGCGGCGTGGTCGGTGCCGGTCTGGAGCAGCGCGGCCCAGGTGTGGCCGCGCAGCGAGGACAGGCCGACGCGGCGGGCGGTGGGACGGTCGCGCCGGTGGAGGTCGTCGCGGGTGCGGTAGGCCCGGGCCAGGGCGAGGCCGATCTCCGCGTAGAGGCGGTGCTCGGGCCCGCCGGCCTCCTCGAAGACGGTTTCCAGGAACGTGATGCCCTTGGCCAGCCGCTCCCGGCTGTGCAGCCGGTCGAACTGGAGCGTGGACAGGGCGCAGTGGGCGACGCCGAGGCAGTAGGCGTAGCGCAGCCGGTCGTCGCTGCCGTCGGCGGACAGGTCGTGGGCCTCCTGGAGCAGGCCGACGGCGTCCACCAGGCCCGGCCCGTCGTTCGCCTCCCCGGCCCGCATGAACCGGCGCATGCCGTTGTCGCCGAGCACCCAGGCACGGTGGTCGCGGGGCAGGCGCTTGGCCTCGCGCCGGAGTTGAGCCGCGCTGGGACGGCCGACGAGCGGGGGCAGCGGCGCGGCCCCCAGGTTGCGGGCGAGGGCGTCGCGGGCGTCCCGCACGTTCTCCAGGGCGGTGAAGGCCTCGATCCGCGAGGGGTCCTCGTCCGGCATCGCGGCGTGCCCCTCGGCCAGGGCCGCGATGTGCCGGTCGGCCGCGGCCAGGTCCCCGCGCCGGACGGCGGTCTGCGCGTCGAAGCCCGCCTGCTGGAGGTCCAGCGTGCGGCGCACGTGCGCGGGCAGGTCGGGGTCGTCCCGCAGCCGCCGCCAGACGGCCGCGCCCTCCTCCATGTCGTCCGCCGCGCCGCCGGTCTGGCCGCGCTGGGTCCGCGCCATGAACCGGGCGAGGGCGAGCCCGTAGTCGTCCTGACCGCCGGCCTCCTCGGCCCGGTCGAAGTGGGCGAGGACCTCGTCGAGCCCGGCACCGGAGCCGGTGCTGGTCTCCTCGTGGAGGCGAGCGATGCCGATGACGGCGTGCGCCCGGCCGGCCCAGCCGGGGTCGGTCTCGGCGCGCCGCAGCACGGCCTCGGTCAGCTCCCGCCGGATGTCGGGACCGATCAGGTCGCCCTCGGGGTCGATCATGGGCAGGTTGCTCAGGATCATCGCGGCGGCGTGGGCGCGGGCCTCGCCGCCCGGCTCGGCGGCGTGGAACTGCTCCAGCAGCCGGGCGAGATGTCCGGTGCGGGCGCGCCGTGACGTCATGTCCCGGCCGATGCCGCGCAGGAACTCGTCCTCGCCGAAGTCGACGAAGGACCGGCCCTCCTGGAAGTCTTCGAGAAGGCCGCCGGTGGCCTTCCTGAGCGCGTCGAGGTCGAGGCCCTGCGGCTGTCCGTCGACCTCCGGCAGCATCCCGTGGTCGGCGAGCATGTACCGGGCCCAGCCGTCCAGCGCGCGTGCCATCCGGCCGATCTCCGAGTCCGCGGACGTCCGCTCCAGCAGCCGCCCGGTCGCCACCAGCACGTCGTCGAGGCGTCGCGCGTCGGGATCGCCGGTGTAGCGGGCCTGCTGGAACGCGGCGAGGAAGAACGCGGTCGCGGTGAGGTCCCCGTCGCGGGCCGGCTCCCACCGGGTGAGGGCCCGCCGCACGAGCGCGATGCCCCGGTCCCGGCCGGTGTCGTCGTCGCGGTCGGCGGCCCGCTCGTAGAGGAGCCGGCCGAACAGGTCGAGGTAGGGGGGTGCCAGCCGGTCCTCGGCGTCCGGCCGGGCCAGCAGGTCCCGCAGCTCGACCTCGGCGGCGGCGCACTGGCCGTTGTCCCGCCACGAGGTCCAGATCAGCGCGCGTACGAAGACGGCGTCGGCCTCGGACTGGAACGCCCAGCCGGGTTCTTCCCCGCCGGTCCGGCCGGCCCGGCGCAGCTCCGCGCGGGCCGTGCCGAAGGCGTCCCGCGCCGCCTCCAGCAGGGTGCGGTCGGCGGTGGTCCGGCCGCGCAGCAGCAGGGCCAGGCCCAGGCTGTGCCGGACGTGCGGCAGGTCGACGCCCGGCGGGCCGGCGTCGAGGACCGCCGCGTAGTGGCGTGCCGACTCTGCGGCGGCGCCGGGGTCGGAGCGCAGCTCGGCGCGCTGCAGATGCAGGAAGCCGAGGGAAATGTGCAGTTCGGTCTCGTCCTCGTCTCCGGGTGTCGCGTCGTCCAGGGCGTCGGCGTGGCGGAGCACCGCCTCGTCGAGCAGCGCGCCCGGGTCGTCGTCCGCGCCGCGCCGCACGTAGCGCTCCTTGGCGCAGTTGGCGAGGACGCGGCGGCCGAGGACGCGGATCTCGTCGAAGTCCGGGTCGTCGGTGGTGGGGTCGTCGGGGGCGAGCGCGTCGGCGCCTGCCCGCAGCAGTTCCCGTGCCCGGTCCAGGAGTTCGAGGTCCTGTGACTCGTCGTACTCGATCGCCAGCAGGTGTCCGTACAGGATCCGCCAGGCGGACCAGGCGGGTTCGGGCCCGGGCTTGCGGAAGGCGCGCTCGAAGGCCTCCACGGCCAGGGCGAGGTCCTCGCCCTGCGGGCCGGCGCCGTCCAGGTGGTGCAGCCGGTAGCTGAGTTCGCCGACGTACGCGCACATGCCGGGCACGTCGGGGTCGTCGGCGGACAGCCCGGCGAGCGCGTCGAGGGTCCGCTCGCGTTCGGCGGCGAGTTCCTCGGGGGAGACGGGGGTGTCGGGCACGGTGCGGGCCTTCTACTGGGGGGCGAGCTGCGCGTGGTAGGGCTGGAGCACGGAGTCGAGGTAGCGGCGTCCGTCGGCCGTGGAGAAGTCGACGGTGT
The DNA here is from genome assembly GCF_014648815.1 of Streptomyces flaveolus. Lineage (GTDB taxonomy): Bacteria > Actinomycetota > Actinomycetes > Streptomycetales > Streptomycetaceae > Streptomyces > Streptomyces flaveolus. Next base: position 428,811 of record NZ_BMRV01000002.1, read on the forward strand.
GGCCGGGGAGGGCTTCGAGGGCGCCGGGCGGGCAGCGGTCACCGAAGAGGACCACCGTACGGTCGCCCGGCTCGCGCTTGGAGGCCCAGACGAAGCCCTGTGCCCAGGGTGCGGTGTGGCGGCGGATCCAGTGCGCCCAGTCCCGGGTGTAGGCGTAGTCCTGTGCCTCGGTCTGCACCAGCCAGCTGTCCTGCCGTACTCCGGCGAGGTCCTGAGCGCTCATCAGGGAGACGACGGTGAGGTCGGCGGTCAGCCGCAGGGTGCTCAGGCCGCGCCGGGCGACGCCGACGCCGGGCACCAGGCGCGGGCCTCCCTCGGGGTCGAAGGGCAGGGAGCGCAGCAGGGTCTCGCACACGGCGGCGCCCGGGGTCGTACCGGCGTAGAGGTAGCCGTAGCGGTCGCAGGGTGTGGCGTCGAAGCGTCCGCCGCCGTAGAGACAGTGCGCCGGCTGCGGGTTGAAGGCGGTGGCGTTCCGGTGCAGGGCGTGGACGCGGTGCAGCAGGGTGCCCTGCGCGAGCGTCGCCTTGGCCGGGGTGCCCGTCAGGTTCTCGGGCGGCCGGTAGTTGGGCACGGCGGGTCTGCCTCCTCGTACTGCGCGGTCGGTGCGGTCACACGTCCTCCGTCAGCAGGCGCGCGGTGTCGGCGAGCCGCCGCTCCTGTCCGGTGCCGAGGAGGGCGGCGGGCGCGGTGCCGAGCCAGGCGTTGCCGGCCAGCCACCAGTCGGCGGCGCCCCACGGGTCGCGGGCGGCGTCGAGGAGCCCGTTGACCTCCAGGACGACCAGCCAGGGCAGGCAGCCCTCGGAGAACTGGAACCGGGGCAGCCGGGCCAGTCCGCCGGGTCCGGGCAGCCGGATCAGGTCGCGGGCGTACGGGTCGCCGCCGTCGCGCAGCACGGTGGCCGGGTCCAGGGCGGGTTCGGCGAGCAGCCGGTCGCGCACCGGGCCGAGCACGGGTCCGACCATGCGGTGCCCGTCGAGGAGCAGGACGGCGAGGTCGTCGGCGCGGAAGCCCAGGTAGGACGGGTCGGTGCCGGTGTCGGTGGCGCTGCCCGTGCCGGTCGTGACGCCGGTGGCGAGCCGGGCCTCCTGCGCGGTGCCGAACTCGTCGGGCAGGGCCCGGCGGAGCAGCCCGGCGGCCTCCTCCGCGGCACCGCGGCGGGCTGGTTCGCCGGCCTCGCGGTGGCGTACGACGGTCAGCAGGGCGGCGAGGCGCTCACGGGTGGGTCCGGTGACGCGGTCGGCCAGCCGGTGCCATTCGGCTGCCGCCGCGGCCAGCACGGCGTACGGATTCACTGGTCCCCCTTGTCGTCGGTACCGGTCGTCGGGTCGGGCGCCGCCGCCCGCCCGGCCGCGGCTATGGGCGCCGCCCGGTGAGGAGCCGTTCCACCAGGTCGGCGCGGGCCTGGCGGCGCATCACCAGGTGGATGTCCCACGGGGCGCCGCGCGCCAGTTCCGCCTCCACGGCCGTCCACAGCGCGCCGAAGCTCTCCAGGGCGGGCAGGCCGCCGCGGCCGGCTCCGAGCAGCGGCAGGCAGACGGAGGTGAGCGGCGGGTCGTGTCGCCCGGACTCGGCGGCGAGCAGCGTGAAGGCCCGGTCGACGGCGCGGGTGATGTCGGCGGGCTGGACGTCGTAGTCGTTGGTGCCGGGCCGGGGTACGGCCACGGCGAGGTGGTAGATGCGGCGCACCCCCTGGGCTGCCATGGCCCCGGCGGAAGTGGGGGCGACGGTGCCGGGCAGGGCCGCGCGGCCGGGGATGCCGTGGCGCAGGGCCCAGTCGCGCAGTTCGTCGTGGACGTGGTCCTCGACGACTCCGCCGGTGGCGTCGGTGCGGGCCGCGGCCCGGCGCAGCGTCGCGGCGACCGAGGCCTTGTACGGCGCGGGGAGAGCGAAGTACGTGTTGGACGGGGAGACGACGACGTCGACGCCGCGCAGGAGGTCCACGGAGTGGACGTGCAGGGTGACGGGGACGACGCGGTCGTGGACGCGCGGCTTGATCACGCGGTGGGCGGGGGCGAGCTGGCGCGGCCCGGGGGCCGGTGCGTCCAGGCCGTCGGCCGCGTCGTGGGCCGTGCCGGCGTCGTCGTCGGCCGTGGCGACGGCGACGGCGGTGGCGGTGGCGGTGGCGGTGGCGGTGAGGCCGAGGATCTGCTCGGTGATCTGGTCCAGCACCATCACCTCGTGGTGCTTGCGGAACCGTTCGACGCTGACGCCGTACACCTCGGCGGCCCGGCGGCGCCGGTCGGCCGGGGGCCAGTCACGAGTGCCCTGGGCGAGGCCGAGGGTGTACTCGGCGGCGGTCTGGAGGGTGCCGCCGCCGATGCCGGCGACGGCGTCCCGGAGCAGCCGTTCGACCGCGAGGCCGGGTAACTCCCCCGGTGTCCCCAGCCGTTCGCGGGCGAGGCGGGAGAGCTCCGGGATGTCCAGTCCGCGGAGCCTGACGACTCCGGCCCGCCGCACCGCCCTCACCTCGGCGAGCACCGTGGCGTGATCGGACTTGTGAGGGGGATGCGGCATGGAATCAAGAATCCCATCGCCGCCTCCGCCCTCACAAGCCCGTTCCGGTGCTCCCCCCGTGCTTCCATTGCACCGCACGGGCCGGTCGGGGCCGGGGCTCTTTCCGGGCGGATACCGGGCGGGGGGACGGGAGTTGCCGGGCAGGCCCCTACACGAACAGGCTGAGCACCGCCGCCATCACGAAGCCGCCGAGCGACAGCACGCTCTCCAGCACGGTCCACGTCTTGAGGGTGTCCCGTTCGCTGATGCCGAAGTACTTGGCCACCATCCAGAAGCCGCCGTCGTTGACGTGCGAGGCGAAGATGGAGCCCGCCGAGATGGCCATGATGACCAGCGCGACGAACGCCTGGGAGTGGTCGCCCTCGGCGAGCAGGGGCGCCACGATACCCGCCGTCGTCACGATGGCGACCGTCGCCGAGCCCTGGGCGACCCTCAGCACCAGGGAGATCAGGTACGACAGGACGATCACGGGCAGGCCGACGTCGTGGAAGGTGTCGGAGAGCGCCTGGGCGACGCCGCTGGCCTTGAGGACCGCGCCGAAGACACCGCCCGCGCCGACCACCAGCAGGATGTTGCCGACCGGCTTCAGCGAGGACGTCGAGACGGTCTCCAGGGACTTGCGGGACCAGCCGCGCCGGATGCCGAGCAGGTAGTAGGCGAGGAACAGGGCGATGGTCAGGGCCACGAAGGGGTTGCCGAAGAACTCGATCACCGAGCGGGTGGTGGACGGGTCCAGGGCGATGGAGGAGAAGGTCGCGGCGAGGATGAGCACCAGGGGGGTGCCGATGATGCCGAGGACCGTGCCGAGCGGCACCGGGGTCTCGCGGGGCGCGACACCGGCCTTGCGCTGCTCGTCGATGACGGCCTGCCTGGCCTCCTCGGCGGCCTCGACCATGTCCTGCGGTACGGGGACGAAGATGCGGCGGCCGACCCAGGCGGAGTACGCCCAGGCGGCGAGCACGGCCGGGACACCGCAGACGACGCCCATGAGGATCACCCAGCCGAGGTCCACGTGCAGCAGTCCGGCGGCGGCCACCGGGCCGGGGTGCGGCGGCAGGAAGGCGTGGGTCATCGACAGGCCGGCGAGCAGGGGCAGGCAGTAGAGCAGGACCGACTTGCCGGAGCGCTTGGCGGCGGCGTAGACGATGGGCGCGAGGACGAAGATGCCCACGTCGAAGAAGACGGGGACGCCGAAGATCAGGCCGGTCAGGCCCATGGCGAGCGGGGCGCGCTTCTCGCCGAACAGGCCGAGCAGGCGGGAGGCCAGCACCTCCGCTCCGCCGCTCACTTCGAGGATCGCGCCGAGCATGGTGCCCAGGCCGATGATGATGGCGACGTGGCCGAGGATGCCGCCCATGCCGGACTCGATGGTGGAGACCGCGTCGGACTTCTGGACGGTGCCGAAGAGCTCGGTGACCGACAGGCCGGCGAGCAGGCCGACGGCTATGGAGACGGCGAGCAGCGCGACGAAGGGCTGCAGTCGCACCTTGATGATCAGGAAGAGCAGGAGCGCGATGCCGATCGCGGCGACGGTCAGCAGCCCTGCCGTTCCGTCGATCAGGGTGAGCAGACCGCCGGTGTGCGGCGGGGTCTCGGCGGCGGCGAGCTGGAGGGACATGTAGGACATTCGGGGGTCCTCTGGGTAAACACATACGACTTTCGGGCAGGGAGGAGCGCGGCACGGCGCCCCCGTGGTGGGGAGCGCCGTGCCGTTCACAGACCGGCGGGGTGGAGAAGGTCAGCCGAGGACGGCCAGCGCGTCGATCTCGATGAGGAGTCCGGCGGGCAGACCGACGTAGACCGTCGTGCGCGCGGCGGGCGGCTGGGTGAGACCCTGCTCCTCGAAGTACGCGTTGTAGATCTCGTTCATCTCGGCGAAGTGGTCGACGTCGGTGAGGTAGACGCGGATCATCATCACGTCGTCCCAGCTCGCGCCGCCCTCTTCGAGGATCGCCTTGACGTTGGCGAGGGTCTGGAGGGTCTGCTCGCGCAGGGTGGGGCCGGCCGGGGTGGGGGCCTTGCCCTCCTCGTGGGGGAGGAAGCCGACCTGGCCGGCGACCTGGAGGATGTTGCCCTTGCGGACGCCGTGCGAGAACTTCGCCGGCGGGACGGTGTGGGTCGCGGGGGTGAGGGCGGTCTTCTCGGTCTTGTCGGTCATACCGTGTCCTTCTCGGGGTGGTGCTCGGGGTGCTGCACGGGGGTCCTGCCGGAGTACTCGCCGCTGATGGCGTCCGCCGTACGGCGCACCAGCGGGAGCAGGGTGAGGAGTTCGTCGGCGGTGACGACGACGTTCGGCGCGGAGACCGACATCGCGGCGGCCACCCTGCCGTCGGCGCCCCGGATGGGGGCGGCGACGCAGTTGATGGACTCCTCGTGGCCGCCGAGGTCGGTGGCCCAGCCCTGTTCGCGCACCTTGGCCAGCTCCTTGAGGAAGGCGTCGGCGTTCGGAGTCGAACGGGCCGTGTAGAGGGGGTAGTCGAGCTTCTCCACGATGGCGCGGCGCTCGTTCTCGGGAAGGTCGGCGAGCAGCAGCTTGGCCACGGCCGCGACGGTGATGGCGACGGGCTTGCCGATCCGGGAGTACATGCGGACCGGGTAGCGGCTCTCGACCTTGTCGATGTAGAGGACCTCGTTCTCCTCGTAGACGGCGAGGTGGACGGTGTGTCCGCACTGCTCGTTGAGGCGTACGAGGTGGGTGTGGGCGATCTCGCGGACGTCCAGGTTCTCCATCGCCTCCTGGGCGAGGGCGATGAGCCGGGCGCCGAGGCGGTAGCGCTGGTCGGACTGGCGGTAGACGAAGCCGTGCTCGTGCAGGGTGCGCAGCAGGCGCAGGGCGGTGGACTTGTGCACGCCGAGCCGGTCGGCGACCTTGCCCAGGTCGGCGGGTCCCTCGGCGAGCAGCGGCAGGATGCTGAGCGCGCGGTCGACGGTCTGGCTCATGGTGTGCGTACCTCCTCGTCGGCCCCTTCGTCGGCCTGTGTCCAGCCGGGGCCGAGTCGCAGTCTCCCCCACGCGTCGTCGTCGAGGGCGGCCAGGCGGTCGGCGTGGTGACGGGCGGGGGGTGTGGCGAGGTCGCCGGGGGCGGTGAGGGCGGCGGCGGCCATCAGGTGGCCGTGGCGCAGGCGCTCGCGCACGGGCAGGTGGCGCAGGGTGGCGGAGAGGAACCCGGCGGCGAAGGCGTCGCCCGCGCCGACGGCGGCGACGACGTCGACGTGCAGGGCGGGGACGGAGGTGACGTGCTCCCCGTGGAAGGCGGTGGCGCCGGTCGCGCCCTGCTTGACGACGAGCAGCTCCGGTTCGGGCAGCGCGGCGCGCACGGCCTCGGGGCCGCCGAGTCCCCAGGCCTCGTCCTCGCCGACGAACACGAGGTCGGCGCCGCGCGCCAGCTCCAGCAGCACGGCCGGGCCGTCGCCGTCCCGCCACAGTCCGGGGCGGTGGTTGACGTCGAAGGAGACCAGGGGACGGCCGGGGCGGCGGGTGGTCAGTTCGCGCATCAGGCCGAGGCAGTCGGCGGAGAGCGCGGCGGTGATGCCGGACAGGTGGAGGACGCGTCCGGAGCGGATCGCGTCGAGGTCCAGGGTGGCGGCCGACATCGCGGAGGCCGCGGAGCCGGCGCGGTAGTAGGCCACCTCGTGCGCGTCGGTGGCGCGGTCCCCGGCGGTGCGGAAGTAGATGCCGGTCGGCCGGCCCGGGTCGCGGCGGACGGCGCGGACGTCGACGCCGTACCCGCCGATCGCCTCGACCAGGTGGTCGCCGAAGCCGTCGGCGCCGACCGCGCTGACCCAGCGGGCGGTGTGTCCGGCCGCGGCGAGCACGCAGGCCACGTTGGACTCGGCGCCGCCGATGGCGCGGTCGAAGGAGGGCACGTCGGCGAGGCGTCCGGGGCGGGAGGGCAGGAAGGTGACCATGGACTCGCCGAGCGCGACGACGTCCACGACGTCGGGGGTGGTGCTGGTGGGGCCGTCGGCGGTCACGATGGTGGGGCTCCTTGTCCTGTCGCGGGCGGAGGCTCCGTTGACCCCGCGTTGGCCGAGATGTTAGACAGCAGTGAGCGATATACGCAACGGTTGTTGCAGAGGATGCAACGACCCACCTCAGGGAGGCTCCATGGCCCTCGACACCGGCACCGAAGCCCTCGCCCGCCTGGCCGAGGAGCACGTCGACCACCGCTTCAAGGGCCTCCCGCCGGACGCCGCGGGCCTGACCGTCGCCGAACTGGCCGCCCAGCGCCGCAACCTCTTCACCGGCGGCTTCACCACCCCCGTGCTGGCCCTCTCCGCCGAGCGCCTGGAGCACAACCTGAAGCTGATGGAGACGTACGCCGCCCGGCACGGGCTCGCGTTCGCCCCGCACGGCAAGACCTCGATGGCCCCCCAGCTCTTCCACCGGCAGATCGAGCACGGCGCCTGGGGCATCACACTCGCCGTGCCGCACCAGGTGTGGGTGGCCCGCGCCTTCGGCATCGGGCGGATCTTCCTGGCCAACGAGCTGGTCGACGCCTCCGCCCTGCGCCGGATCGCCGCGGAGCTGGACGCCGACCCGGACTTCCGCTTCGTCTGCTACGTCGACTCCGTCCCCGGCGTACGGCTGATGGACGCGGCACTGGCCGACGCGGGGGCCTCCCGCCCGCTGGACGTCGTGGTCGAGCTGGCCGCCGGTGAGGGCGCCCGGACCGGGGTGCGCACGGAGGCGGAGTGCGCGGCGGTCGCCGACGCGGTGGCCGCCGCACCGACGCTGCGGCTGGCCGGTGTCGCCGGGTACGAGGGCGAGGTGCCGGACGCCGACCCGGAAAAGGTGCACGCCTGGCTGCGGCGGCTGGTCGCCCTGGCCGTGGACTTCGACAAGGCCGGGCGGTTCGCCGGGCTGGACGAGATCGTGCTCAGCGCGGGCGGCAGCGCCTGGTTCGACGCCGTGGCCGACGTGTTCGCCGAGGTCCCGGACCTCTCCCTGCCCGTGCTGAAGCTGCTGCGCTCGGGCGCCTACGTCTCGCACGACGACGGGCACTACCGCGAGCTGACCCCCTTCAACCGCGTCCCCGCCGAGGGCGCCCTGGAGCCCGCGTTCCGCCTGTGGAGCCAGGTCGTCTCCCGCCCCGCTCCCGAGCAGGCCTTCACCAACGCCGGCAAGCGGGACGCGGCCTACGACCTCCACCTGCCCTTCGCCCAGGTGGTCCGCCCCGCGTCCGGCGGCCCCGAGCGTGGGGCGGACGGTGTCACGGTGACGGGCCTGTCCGACCAGCACGCCTGGCTGCGCACCGCTCCGGACGCGGACCTGGAGGTCGGCGACTGGGTCGGCCTGGGCCTGTCCCACCCGTGCACGTCCTTCGACAAGTGGCAGCTGATCCCCGTCGCGGAGGCCGACGGGACGGTCGTCGACTACATCCGCACGTTCTTCTAGAGGAGGCCCTGGTGGAAGAGCTGGTCATCCGGGACGCCGAGGTCGTCGACGGCACCGGTGAGCCCTCGTACCGCGCCGACGTGGTCGTCGACGGCGGCCGCATCGTGTCGATCGTCAAGGAGGCGGCGTCCGCCGGCTGCCAGCGCCCCCGGGCCCGCCGCGAGCTGGACGCCGAGGGTCTGGTCCTGGCCCCCGGCTTCATCGACATGCACGCCCACAGCGACCTGGCCCTGCTGCGCGACCCCGACCACAGCGCGAAGGCCGCCCAGGGCGTCACCCTGGAGGTCCTCGGGCAGGACGGGCTGTCGTACGCGCCGGTCGACGACCGCACCCTCGGCGAGGTGCGCCGCGCCATCGCCGGGTGGAACGGTCCCGGCGACGACATCGACTTCGACTGGCGGTCGGTCGGCGAGTACCTGGACCGCCTCGACCGGGGCATCGCCGTCAACGCCGCCTACCTGATCCCGCAGGGCACGGTCCGCGCCCTCGCGGTCGGCTGGGAGGACCGGGAGGCGACACCGGCCGAGCTGGAGCGGATGCGCCGGCTGGTCGCCGAGGGCATGGAACAGGGCGCGGTCGGCATGTCGTCCGGGCTGACCTACACGCCGGGCATGTACGCCGAGGACGCCGAGCTGACCGAGCTGTGCCGGGTGGTGGCGTCGTACGGCGGCTACTACTGCCCGCACCACCGCTCCTACGGCGCCGGGGCGCTCCAGGCGTACGAGGAGATGGTGGAGCTGACCCGGGAGGCGGGCTGTCCGCTGCACCTGGCGCACGCCACCATGAACTTCGGCGTGAACAAGGGCCGGGCGCCCGAGCTGCTGACGCTGCTGGACGACGCGCTGGCCGCCGGCGCCGACATCACGCTCGACACCTACCCGTACACCCCCGGCTGCACCACGCTCGTGGCGCTGCTGCCGAGCTGGGCGAGCGAGGGCGGCCCGGAGCAGATCCTGAAGCGGCTGGCGGACGACGAGACCGCCGAGCGCATCCGGCACCACATGGAGCGGATCGGCTCCGACGGCTGCCACGGCGTGCCCGTGGAGTGGGAGACCATCGAGATCTCCGGCGTGAGCGACCCGGCCCTCGCTGAGTACGTCGGCCGGACGGTCCTGGAGTCGGCCGGGCTGCGCGGCGAGACCCCGTGGACGGTCGCCCGGCGGCTGCTGCTGGCCGACCGGCTGGCCCCGACGATCCTCCAGCACGTCGGCCACGAGGAGAACGTCCGGGCGATCATGCGCCACCGCGTCCACACCGGCGGCTCGGACGGCATCCTCCAGGGCAGCAAGCCGCACCCGCGCGCCTACGGCACCTTCCCGCACTACCTCGGCCACTACGTGCGGGAGCTGGGCGTGCTGTCTCTGGAGGAGTGCGTGGCCCATCTCACCGCCCGCCCGGCGACCCGGCTGCGGCTGCCGGACCGGGGCAGGATCCGCGAGGGGTACCGGGCCGACCTGGTCCTCTTCGACCCGGCGACGGTCGCGGCCGGCAGCACGTACGAGGAGCCGCGCCGGCTTCCGACGGGCATCCCGTACGTGCTGGTCGACGGACGGTTCGTGATGGAGGACGGGCGCCGGACGGACGTCCTGGCCGGACGGTCGGTCCGCCGGAGCCCGCGCTGACTACGGCTTGGGCAGGACGCAGCCGCTGCGGCCGAGGTCGAGCTTGCTGTCGAGGCCGAAGCAGGCCGGGATCTGGTAGGTCTGCTGGCCGTAGTTGATGCCCTTGCGGACCGTGACCGTGCCGTTCTCGGAGACCTCGCAGGGGTTGTTGTCGGTGCAGCGTCCACCGTCCTCGTTGCCGGTGTTGTTGACGGCCACGACCTTGCCCGTGGCGTTGTCGACGACGGGCGAGCCGGAGGTGCCGCCGATGGTCCGGCAGGCGGAGGTGTAGCGGACCGAGTCCTTCCAGGTCCACTCCCCCTCCTTCAGCCGGTAGGCGAACCCGTCGATGCTGCAGGCGTAGGTCCGCTTCCAGTAGCCGGAGACGACGGTGATCGCGGTGCCGGCCGACGGGTGGGTGTCGTTGAGGGTGAGCGGGCTGATCCCGTAGGTGCCGCGGATCTGGGCGTACGTGCTGGTGAGCTGGTACAGCGAGACGTCCGTGTCGGTCATCGTCGCGTAGGCGATCTTGCTGGCACGCAGGGTGCCGACTCGGGTGCCGGAGGCGTTGAGCAGCCCGAAGGTCCGGCTGGAGGGCTGGTCCACGACGACCTCGCCGGCCGCCGGGAAGCCGGTCTCCAGGCAGTGGCCGTTGGACATGACCAGCGCCGGGTCGTCGTCCTCGGAGGCGGGCAGGCGGACGACGGAGCCGGAGCAGTTGCTGAGCGCGACGGTGCCGGCGAAGGTCACGGCGCGGACGGCGGGAGCCGCGGGTGACGCGGGAGCCGTACGGGACGTGGGAGCCGCGGGTGACGCGACCGCCGGGGCCACGCCCACCCCGGTGACGGCCAGGGTGGCGAGCGCGGCAAGGAGAGGCTTGTTCATGTGGGGGTCCCCTCTATGGAGGGCACCGGCCGGAGGTCTTCCGGGCGGCGCCCTGATTGTCATGCGCATTGTCATGATGGAGAGGGGGTGCGGACAAGGAGCGGTATCCGGCCGCGAGTTGGCGCGATCCGGTCCACCGGGCACGGCCGAGGACGGCGGCAGCCACCCGGGGCCGCGCGTCTCACGTGGTGGAAAACACGACCCGGGGGCCGTAACCGGGTCGTAAGCTCGCGGACATGCAGGTGATCCAGTCGACCAAGCTCGCCAACGTCTGTTACGAGATCCGGGGCCCGGTGCTCGAGGAGGCGATGCGGCTGGAGGCGGCCGGTCACCGCATCCTGAAGCTGAACACGGGCAACCCGGCGGCCTTCGGCTTCGAGTGCCCGCCCGAGATCCTGGAGGACATCCTCCGCAACGTCTCGACGGCACACGGCTACGGCGATGCGAAGGGCCTGCTGGCCGCACGCCGGGCGGTCGTCATGCACAACCAGACCCTCGGCATCGAGACGGACGTCGAGCACGTCTTCATCGGCAACGGCGTCTCCGAGCTGATCGTGATGGCCATGCAGGGCCTGCTGGAAGACGGCGACGAGGTCCTCGTCCCGGCGCCGGACTACCCCCTGTGGACGGCCGCCGTCTCCCTGTCCGGCGGCACGGCGGTGCACTACCGCTGCGACGAGCAGTCCGACTGGATGCCGGACCTCGCGGACGTGGAGCGCAAGGTCACCGACCGCACCAAGGCCATCGTCATCATCAACCCGAACAACCCGACGGGTGCGGTGTACGACAAGGAGATGCTGCGCGGGCTGACCGACATCGCGCGCCGGCACAACCTGCTGGTCTGCTCCGACGAGATCTACGACAAGATCCTCTACGACGACGCGGTGCACACCCCGACGGCCGCGATCGCCCCGGACCTGCTCACCCTGACCTTCAACGGCATGTCGAAGGCGTACCGGGTGGCCGGCTACCGGGTCGGCTGGATGTCCGTCTCCGGACCGCGCGCGCACGCCGAGTCGTACATCGAGGGCCTGACGATCCTGGCGAACATGCGCCTGTGCGCCAACATGCCGGGCCAGCACGGCGTGGTCGCCGCGCTCAGCGGGCGGCAGACGATCAAGGACCTGGTGCTGCCGGGCGGCCGGCTGCGCGAGCAGCGCGACGCCGCGCACGAGGCGCTGACCAGCATCCCGGGCGTGACCTGCGTGAAGCCGAAGGGGGCGCTGTACCTCTTCCCGCGCCTCGACCCCAAGGTCTTCAAGATCAAGGACGACCGGCGGATGGTCCTGGACCTGCTGCGCCAGGAGAAGATCATGGTCGTCCAGGGCACCGGCTTCAACTGGCCCGAGCCCGACCACTTCCGTGTGGTGACCCTGCCGACGGCCGGTGACCTGCGCGAGGCGGTGGGCCGGATCGGGAACTTCCTGGACGGCTACGGACAACCCTGAGCCAAATCCCGACGCCTCTCAACTTTAGATTGAATCCAATGTAGGATGGTTTCCTGAAGCACTCAGGAGGCCGTCCCATGTACGAACCGATCCGCAGCAAGTCGGTCCACAGCACGGTGGCCGGCAGCACCTCGGACTTCCCCCACCGGTCCCGTGAGGAGGAGCTGGACATCCAGCTCGCGGGTCATCTCGCGGCCCTGCTCGCCGCCACGGACGAGCTGCGCGCCCTGGACCCCTCCGACGAACTGGACACGGCGGCCGCCCGGCTCGCGGAGCAGGTCGCCCGGCTGCGGGGAGGTCACGCGCCGGCCCGTGTGCCGGTGACCGCCGCGCCGCCCGCGCCGCACCTGGCGGCACTGCACCGCAGGGCGCACACCCTGGCGAGCCGCGCCCTGGTGGTGGCCGCCTCCCGCGCCGACACGGCGGTCGCGATCCTGACCGCCGAGCGCATGGACGCCCACGCCGCGGCCCTGGAGCCGCGCGAACTGGCGTCCCACTGAGCCCTCACCGGGCTCCCTCCGACGGCCCCGGTCCGCGCGCACCCGCAGCGACGCGCGGACCGGGTGCCATTCACTGCGTGGCTCGGGCGGGTCGCGGCGGCGCCGTGGGGGTGTTTGTGCGTCGGCGGCTTTCGGTCGTGTGTGGTTGGTCGCGCAGTTCCCCGCGCCCCTTCGGGACGCGTCAGCCACCGGCGTCTCATGGTGAGGCCAAGGAATGTCGAAGGGCCGGGTCCGTCGCACGCCGTTGTGCGGGGACCCGGCCCGAGCGGGGTCTCTCCGTGCTCCGGGACATCGAGCTACTGGAGCGTGAGGAGACCCCTCGCGGCCGGCCTTCGTGACGACTTCGCGGGTCAGGGCTAGCCGGACCGGCCGCGGAACCAGGGGGGATCAGCCCAGGCGCTGCACCAGCGCGCGGTACTGGTCCCACAGCTCGGTGGGCGTGTGGTCGCCGAAGGTGTTCAGGTGCTCGGGGACGAGCGCCGCCTCCTCGCGCCACACCTCCTTGTCGACGCTGAGCAGGAAGTCCAGGTCGGCGTCGGCCAGGTCGAGGCCGTCGGTGTCCAGGGACTCCTTGGTCGGCAGCACGCCGATCGGGGTCTCGACGCCGTCAGCCTTGCCCTCCAGGCGCTCCACGATCCACTTCAGGACGCGGCCGTTCTCACCGAAGCCGGGCCAGACGAACTTGCCCTCGTCGTCCTTGCGGAACCAGTTGACGTAGTAGATCTTCGGCAGCTTGGACTGGTCCTTGTCCTTGGCCACGTCGATCCAGTGACCCATGTAGTCGCCCATGTTGTAGCCGCAGAACGGCAGCATGGCGAACGGGTCGCGGCGCAGCTCGCCGACCTTGCCCTCGGCGGCGGCGGTCTTCTCGGAGGCCACGTTGGCGCCCAGGAAGACGCCGTGGTTCCAGTCGAAGGACTCCGTCACCAGCGGGACCGCGGTGGCGCGGCGGCCACCGAAGAGGATCGCCGAGATCGGCACGCCCTTGGGGTCCTCCCACTCCGGCGCGATGATCGGGCACTGCGCGGCGGGCGTGGTGAACCGGGCGTTGGGGTGCGCGGCCGGCGTGCCGGACTCGGGCGTCCAGTCGTTGCCCTTCCAGTCCGTGAGGTGGGCCGGAATCTCCTCGGTCATGCCCTCCCACCACACGTCGCCGTCGTCGGTGAGGGCGACGTTGGTGAAGACGGAGTTGCCCCACAGGGTCTTCATCGCGTTGGCGTTGGTGTGCTCACCGGTGCCGGGCGCGACGCCGAAGAAGCCGGCCTCGGGGTTGATGGCGTACAGGCGGCCGTCCTCGCCGAAGCGCATCCAGGCGATGTCGTCGCCGATGGTCTCCACGGTCCAGCCGGAGATCGTGGGCTCGAGCATCGCGAGGTTGGTCTTGCCGCAGGCCGACGGGAAGGCGGCGGCGACGTACTTGGGCTCCCCGGTGGGCGGGGTCAGCTTCAGCACGAGCATGTGCTCGGCGAGCCAGCCCTCGTCGCGGGCCATGACGGAGGCGATGCGCAGGGCGTAGCACTTCTTGCCGAGCAGGGCGTTGCCGCCGTAGCCGGAGCCGTAGGACCAGATCTCGCGGTCCTCGGGGAAGTGCGAGATGTACTTGGTGCTGTTGCACGGCCACGGGACGTCCGCCTCGCCCTCCGCGAGGGGGGCGCCGAGGGTGTGCACGGCCTTGACGAAGAAGCCGTCGTCACCGAGCTCGTCCAGGACCGGCTGTCCCATGCGGGTCATGGTGCGCATGGAGACGGCCACGTACGCGGAGTCGGTGATCTCCACGCCGAGCGCGGACAGCGGCGAACCGAGCGGGCCCATGCAGAAGGGCACGACGTACATGGTCCGGCCGCGCATGGAGCCGCGGAACAGACCGCCCTCGCCGCCCGTACCCCGGAAGATCTCCCGCATCTCCGCGGGGTCCTTCCAGTGGTTGGTCGGGCCGGCGTCCTCCTCCTTGGCGGAGCAGATGAAGGTGCGGTCCTCGACGCGGGCGACGTCGGAGGGGTCGGAGGCCGCGTAGTAGGAGTTGGGGCGCTTGATCGGGTCGAGCTTCTTGAAGGTGCCCTTCGCCACGAGCTCCTCGCACAGGCGCTCGTACTCGGCCTCGGAGCCGTCACACCAGACCACGTTGTCCGGCTGGGTCAGTTCGGCGATCTCGTTCACCCACGAGATCAGTTCCTGATGCCGGGTGGGGACGTCCGGGGATGCCACGATGTCGCGCGCCACGATTGCTCCTAGATGAGGGGTTTTTTGTTGGAGGCCCCGTGGGGGCTGCGACCCGGACGCGTCACGCGAGGAGCTCACGCTGCTCATCCGGTGCCGACCGCACTCATTTGATCATCCGACGAGAGTGCCCATATGTCCAGAGGGCCTCACACCTGAGCGGGGTGAGGATCGCCACGTATCAGTGGTCGGCTCCGTGATTCTTTGCGTGCGCCTGGAGTTCGCCTGGAACTTCTTTTACCTCGGCGGCCGACGGCGCGCATGCGAGATCGCGGACGGTGCGACTGGGAAGCGCCGGACCGGGTACTCCCGTGAGACGATGACCACTTGTCATCTGCCCGACGTCCGTACTGATGCGTAACTTACGGTCCCGTAGGTACGATACGAACATGACTGCGTCCGCCTCCGACGCGCCCAGGGACACGCCGGCCGCCGGCCGCGGTCCCGTGGCGCTCTCCCTGCCGCACCCCGTCAAGCCCAAGCTGCGCGGCTGGCTGCACCTCGGAATGTTCCCGGCCGTCCTCGTCGCGGGCCTGGTGCTCACCGCCCTCGCCGACACGTCCGAGGGACGCATCGCCTGCGGGATCTACGCCGTCACGGCCTGCCTGCTGTTCGGCGTCAGCGCCCTGTACCACCGGGGCAACTGGAGCCCGCGCATGGACGGCGTCCTGCGGCGGCTCGACCACGCCAACATCTTCCTGATCATCGCGGGCACCTACACCCCCCTCACGATGCTCCTCCTGCCCGGCGCCCAGGGGCAGTGGCTGCTGTGGGGCATCTGGGCCGCCGCGGCGGCGGGCATAGTCTTCCGGGTCTTCTGGGTCGGCGCCCCGCGCTGGCTCTACACCCCCTGCTACCTCGCCATGGGCTGGGCGGCCGTCTTCTACCTCCCCGAGTTCATGCGGGCCGGCGGCATCGCCGTACTCGTCCTGGTGATCGTGGGCGGACTCCTCTACAGCGCGGGCGGCGTGATCTACGGCCTCAAGCGCCCGAACCCCTCACCGCGCTGGTTCGGCTTCCACGAGGTCTTCCACGCCTTCACCCTGGCCGCCTTCATCGCGCACTACGTCGGGATCTCGCTGGTCGCGTACCAGCAGGCGTAGCGCCTCACGGGCGTGACCGCGGCCCCCGGTGGTGTCCGACAATGGACCGTATGACGGCCGCACCTGCCTCCCCGCCCTCCCCCGCCGACCGTCCGCGGCCCGGCCTGCGGGAGCGCAAGAAGATCAAGACCCGCGAGGCGATCCGCGCCGCGACGTACGGGCTGATCCGGGAGCAGGGGTACGACACCACCACGGTCGAGCAGATAGCCGACCGCGCCGAGGTGTCGCCGTCCACCGTCTTCCGCTACTTCCCGGTCAAGGAGGACATCGTCCTCACGGACGCCTACGACCCGGTCCTGCTGGCGGAGCTCCGGGCGCGGCCCGCGGACGAGCCGTGGCCGGACTCCGTCCGGTACGTGCTGCGCAAGGTGATCGGCCAGGGCGTCGAGGCGGAGCCCGAGGCGGCCCGGCTGCGCACCCGGCTGATGTCCGAGGTGCCCGCGGTGCACTCCCGGATGCTGGAGAGCATGTCCATCACCGGCCGCCTGCTCGGCCGGGCCGTCGCCGACCGCACCGGCCTCGACCCCGAGGCCCTGGAGCTGCGGGTCCTGACGGCGTCCCTGGTCGCCGGGCTGATGGAGGTCTCGCGGTACTGGGCCGAGCACGGTCATGAGGAGAACCTCGCCGACCTGGTCGAGCGCGCCCTCGACGTCCTGGAGCACGGCCTGCCGGCCCCCGGAAAACACTGAGGGCACGGATCTCCCGCGTGGCATCCTGACCAGGTGAACGGTCCCGAGATCCACGTCGAATTCGCTCCCGGACTGCGCCTGTTCGTGCCCCGGGCCCGCCTCACCGGCGCCGCCCGTGCCGCCACCGACGGCGTCTCCACCCTCGGCCACGTGGTCGAGTCCCTCGGCGTCCCGCTGACCGAGGTCGGCGCGCTCCTCGTGGACGGCCGCGAGGTGCCGCCCGGACACGTCCCCACCGGCGGCGAGACGGTGACCGTCAGGGCCGTCGAACACCCCCAGCGGGTCCCGGGCGCTCCCCTGCGCTTCCTCCTCGACGTGCACCTCGGCACTCTCGCCCGCCGGCTGCGCCTGCTCGGCGTGGACACGGCGTACGAGTCGACGGACCTCGGCGACCCGGCGCTCGCCGCGCTGTCGGCGGCCGAGAAACGGGTCATGCTCAGCCGCGACCGGGGACTGCTGCGCCGCCGCGAGCTGTGGTCCGGCGCCTACGTCTACAGCACCCGCCCCGACGAGCAGCTCCACGACGTCCTGGACCGCTTCCGGCCCGAGCTGCGGCCCTGGACCCGGTGCACCGCCTGCAACGGCCTGCTGAGGAAGGCCACCAAGCAAGAGGTGGCGGACCAGCTCAAGGGCGGCACCGAGCGCTCCTACGACGTGTTCGCCCAGTGCACCGCGTGCGGGAGGGCGTACTGGAAGGGCGCGCACCACGAACAGCTGGAGGCCATCGTGGAGCGCGCCCTCGCCGGGACCAGGCGCGAGCCCTAGCGCTTCTTCCGCAGGTCCCCCTGCCCGCAGGCCACACCGTCGCGGTCGGGGTCCAGGCGCAGCGGGTCGTCCTTGCCGTTGACCTCCAGGCGGCCGTAGTCGTTGCGGGCCAGCCAGGTGCAGCGGGCGGCCGTCGTCTTCTTCGCCTCGGCCGGGAAGACGGTCGGCACGCAGACGTTGGCGGAGCCGTAGTGCCGGTCGCAGCCGGAGGCGGTGGGGCCGACCGGCTGCGAGGCACGCTTCCTGCCGGGGCCCGTGACCTTGCCCTGCGGGGCGTCGGCGAAGGAGTGGACGTGCGCGGACGCGTCCTTGGCGGTCAGGGCCGCGGGGCCCTGGAGGTGCACCCACTTCGCTACCGAGGGCACGCCGTTCGCGTCGACCGCGAAGAGCATGTACCAGCCCGGCGGGGCCAGGTTCGGGTTGCTCGTGACGTTCAGGTCGACGTTGTCCCCGTCCACGGACAGCGGCAGGTCCACGAACCGCTGGTTCGGGTCGGAGGAGTGGGTGACGGCGGCCGGGCGGATCAGCTCGGCCTTGGCGACGGGCCGGTCGACGGTGATCCGCTGGGTGTCGCCGTAGGTCCACTCGGTGTCGATCACCGAGGTGATCACGGGCCGCTCGCCCTTGAGCAGGTACGGGGGCGTGTAGAGGGACACGTCGTGGTTCCAGGAGCCGTTGCCCGGGTTGTCGCCGGTGGACATCACCCGGCCGTCGGGCAGCAGGAACGACGACGAGTGGTAGCCGCGGGCCTCCGGGTCGGCGGCCACCGGGTCGAAGGTCTCGGTCGCCGGGTCGAAGATCGAGGACTCGAAGACCGGGTTCGCCCGGTTGTGCAGCGCGCCGCCGGTCTCCAGCACCTTGCCGTCGGGCAGCAGCACGGCGGAGACGTACATCTTGCCCTGGTTCCCGGTCTGCGGCACCGGCCCGGCACCGAGGTCGACCGTGCCCTGCGGGAGCGGGGGCCCGGCGACGTAGGCGGGGTTCGGCTGCTTGAGGTCGATGATGTCGGTCAGGCGGTTCGCGTCCGGGTTGGAGTCGATGTTGCCGCCGCCGATGGTGAGCACCTTCTGGTCCTGCGCCGGCGGCAGCAGCACGCTGGCCGACTGGTCCCGTACGTCCTTGTCCTGGAGGCCCGGCACCTGGGTGACGGTGTTGGCGTCGTAGTCGTAGATCGCCGAACCGGTGCCGGGGATGTTGTTGCCGAAGACGTGGCTGCCGGAGTAGAAGAGGCGGCCGTCCTGCATGAGGATCATCGACGGGTACAGGCCCCAGTACGACCAGGTCTGGTTGACCTGCCAGGTCGGCAGCCACTTCTGCTGCGCGTCCGACCACCGCTCGGCCGTCACCGACCCGGTGGAGTCCTCGCGCAGCCCGCCGAAGGAGATGACGTCGCCGTTGCCGAGGACCGTCGCCGACGGGTACCAGTGGCCGTCGTTCATGTCGTTGGTCTTGGTGTAGGTCTCGGTCTCCGGGTCGAAGACGTACGAGTCCTTGAAGCCCTGGTAGCCGATGGTGCCGTCCGCCGACGGGTAGCCGGCGTTGCCGCTCATGACGAGGACGCGGCCGTCCTGGAGCTGGACGTGCCCGGCGCAGAACATGTCCTTGGGCGTCGGGATCGTCCGGTACTCACCGGTCGCCGGGTCGTACACCGCCGATGTGAAGGTGCCCGCCTCGAACATCTCCGGGTCGTTGCCGGAGCCCGCGATCAGCAGCACCTTGCCGTTGTGGAGGACGACGGAGTGCATGGAGCGGACCGGGTTCTCGGTGGGCAGCACGTCCCAGCGGCCGTCGGCGCACTCCTTCGCGGTGCCCGTGCACTCCGGCTCCGGGACCGGGTCGGCGACCTGCTCCATCGTGTAGTCGTCGGTGGTCGCGGAGCCGGTGCCGTACACGGAGACGCCCCAGCTGATGCGGTCGGTGCCGGCCGGGACCTCGGGCGTGCGGACGCTCGCCTCGGTCCAGTCGGCGGCCGGGGCGAGGGTCTTGAGGTCGGTCCAGTACTGCCAGCCCGCGGTGGCGTCGTGCCGGAAGAGGGTGAGGGAGGCGTCCGGGGTCGTGGTCTTGTACCAGAGGGACAGGTCGTACTGCTTGCCCGCCGTCACCACGGGCGCGCACGCGGCGGACTCGGTGATCAGGGCCTTGCGGTCACCGTCCAGCCGGCGGGTCAGCTCGACCTTCATGGCCTTGGAGCCGGTGTGCGCGTCGGCGGTGGTGGTGAAGGTGAAGTCGTTGTCGCCCCAGCCGGACTTCTCCCAGCAGTACGGCATGTCGCCGGTGCCGGCGGTCTCGAAGCCGGGGTTCTTGATCAGGTTGGCGGCCGAGGCGGGCTGGGGGGCGGTGAGCAGGAGGCCGCCGGTCAGCGCGGACACCGCCAGGAGGGCGGAGGTTCTCCTTCGTGGTCTTCTCATGCCTCGCTCCTCGCTGTGCGGGCCGTACGGCTGTCCTTGCGCCGCTGCTCCGACGCGTTCCCCGGCCCGTTCTCCGGCGCGCCCTTCCGGCGCGGGCGCGGGCGCGGGAGGTAGACGAGTGCCTCCGTGCCGGCGAAGCGCAGGACGAAGGTGATGACGAGGGCCAGCGCGGTGGCCGGCAGCACGGCCAGCCCGAACTGTCCGACGAGCAGGGCGATCAGTGGGATGCGCAGCACCAGGTCGGCGTTGGCGATCAGCGCGAACCGCAGTGTCCGGTCGGCCCAGTGCCGGTGCCGGCGCCGGTCGCGGAAGAGCAGCCGCTCCAGCAGGAGGAAGTTCCAGGCCACCCCGAACTGATTGGCGAGGATCTCGGACGGCAGGTAGTGCAGCCCCGCCGCGGTCAGCGCCCACAGGGCGGCCAGGTTGGGCACGAAGCCGCTCAGCCCGATCAGCCCGAAGGCGATCATGCGGGCCGGTGCCGACGCGGTGCGCAGCCCGGCCAGGTGGCGCAGGAAGCGCAGCCCTTCCCGCGCGGTGGACTTGGACTCGCCCGCGAACCGCTCCTCGAAGACGAACGGCACCTCGGTGACGGCGTGGGGGCGGCTGCGGACGGCGAGTTCGAGGAGGATCTTGTAGCCGAGCGGCTGGAGGACGTCCGCGGTGACCTCGCTGCGGCGGATGGCGAAGAAGCCGCTCATCGGGTCGCTGATGCCGTGCAGCCGGCGCGGGAAGAGGGCCTTGGTCAGCCAGGTCGCCGCGCGCGAGACGGCCACCCGGTAGCTGCCCGCGAGTCCGGCGCGGCTGCCGCCCTTGATGTACCGCGAGGCCACGACGAGCCCGGCGCCCGCCCGCTCGCCGGTGGCGACCAGCTCGGGGACCAGGGACGGCGGGTGCTGGCAGTCGCCGTCCATGACGACGATCCAGTCCGACCCGGCCGCCTTGAGGCCCTCGACGACCGCGCCGCCGAGTCCGCCGGCCGGCTCGTCCCGGTGCAGGACGGTGACCGGGAACGGGCAGTCCAGGGCCGCCTCCCGGATGACGTCCGGGGTGTCGTCGGTGGAGTCGTCCACGAAGACGACCTCGCAGGGCAGGCGGGCCGGCACCGACTCGGTGATCCGGTGCAGCAACTGCCGTACGTTGGCGGACTCGTTGAAGGTCGGTACGACGATGGTGACGGCACCCGGCTCGGGCACCTCCGAGGCCGCGGGGCGCACGGCCGGACGGCCCAGCTCGCCGGGGACGGTGGACTCGTGGCTCATCGGGCGGCTCCGGAAGGCTGGATACGGCGGATCTCGATGCGGTCCGCGCCGGTGCCGAAGACGGCGACCGGGGTGGAGTGGTTCATCGCGGCCCGGACGTTGGGCAGGTCGGCCGCGTCGCGCCGTACCGTCGGGGAGGCGACGACGTAGTCGAGGTCGCGCCAGCCGCCCGGCATCGTCTTCGTCACCGCCGGGTCGAGGTCCGCCTTGTAGAACCAGATGACCCCGAGTCCGGGCCGGTACCCCGCGTGCACCAGATCCAGCCACAGCGCGTCGTCGACGAGGACCCGGGTGTCGGCGGGGTCCGCCACCTCCTCGGCCAGCCAGTCGGCGGCGGCCTCGTAGGGGGCGTTGGCGTCGGCGGTGACGGCCGTGCGGTCGCCGTCGTACCAGCGGGGCACGACGTAGGCGCCGGCGGCGAGCACCAGGACGCCGGCGAGGGCGTACCGGCCCGCGGTGACTCCTCGCTTCTCGGCCTCGGAGCGCCATCTGCGCAGCACGGCGTGGGCGATGCTCGCCGCGCCGCCGGCCAGGACCAGGGCGAGGAAGGGCAGGGCCTGGATGACGTACATGGCGGGCAGGTAGCCGTTCGGGCGCAGGGCGAGGGCGGCGAGGATCGCCACCGTCAGGGCCGGTCCGGCCAGGGACCGTGCGGTGACCGACCAGCGCCAGGTGACCAGCAGGAGCAGCGCCCCGGCGAGGCCGCCGAGGGGCAGCACGCGGTCGTAGTACAGCCAGGACTGGAGGACGCCCCAGGAGCCGGAGCCCTGGTCGAGGATGAAGCCCGACCCCGGCCTGGTCATCTGGTACGCGACGCCGTCCCACAGGGAGACGTGTCCGCCGCCGGGCAGCAGCTCGCCCTTCAGCAGGGCGAACAGCGGGTAGGAGAACCCGATGAGCGCACAGGCCGTGACGGCACCGGTCAGCGCGAACTTGCGGGTGTCCCGGTGGCTGTGGCGCCACATGGTGACCAGCAGGGCGGGCAGGACGACGAGCATCGTCTCTTTGGTGAGCACGGCCGTGGCGGCGGCGACGCCCGCGCCGAAGTGGTGCCACAGGTGGCGGCTCGGGGAGGCGGCCAGCGCGAACGCCAGCAGGGTCCACATCACCGCGAGGTTGTCGAGGAAGATCTCCCGCTGGAGCACGACCGACAGCGGGGAGAGCCCGAACAGGGCCATGGCGAGCCCGGCGGCCCAGCGGGGCAGGGAGAGCCGGCGGGCGATGACGTAGACGAGGACCGCGGAGACGGCGCTGATCAGGAGCATCACCGCGCGCATGGTGCCGACGGTCATCGACTCGGGGCTGATCAGCGTGGGTATCCAGGTCAGCACGGCTATCTGGATCCAGCCGAGCGGCGGGTGGTCGTACCAGTAGGTGTAGTGGGCGAGGCCGTCGCCCTGCTGGACGGCCCAGGCCTGGGCGAGGTAGGTGCCCTCGTCGTCGCTGAGCGCCGGGTAGTCGGAGATGTTCCAGCCCTGCACGACCATGATCGCCAGGAGCAGCGCGCCGCACAGCAGCAGGTCGGGGCGGGAGGAGCGGAGCCGGCCCGGCGGCGCGGCGCCGCGGGGTGCCGGGTCGGTGTCGTGGGCAGGCCGGCGTTGCGCGGGGACCGTGGTGCCGGTCGCCGCGGGAAGGGTGGAGGTCACGCGGGAACGTCCTCTCGGTCCACGGGCGCGAGGTGGGCGCCGACATGGCTGGTCAACTCCCAGTCGTTGCGGCCGCGTTGCTCGCGCCATACGGCGCGGACGGCTGCTCCGGCGAGGAGGACCTGGTAGAAGGGGCCGCCGACGATCAGCTTCAGGTAGTGGGTGAGGCGGACGCGGAGTCCGTACTGCTTGCCGAAGTCGTGCAGGCCGACGACCTCGAAGACGAAGGTGACCAGGGCCGTGACGGCCGGCAGGAAGGTGATGAAGGCGATGCCGACCGGCACGTCCAGGAAGAGTGCGACGGCCGCGTTCAGCGGGATGATCACACCGGTGAAGGCCTGGAGGAACGGCGTCATCAGGGTGTAGCGGGCCAGCAGCCGCTGGGTGAAGGTGGGCAGCTGCTTCCAGTCCTTCTTCCGGTACACCTGGAGGAACCCCTGGTTCCAGCGGGTGCGCTGCTTGAGCAGCGACATCAGCGTGCCCGGGGTCTCCTCCCGGGTGACCATGTCGGAGTCGTAGGCGACGACGACCTTCTTGCCGGTGCTGGAGAGCCGGACGCCGAGGTCGCAGTCCTCGGCCAGGCAGTCCGGGTCCCAGCCGCCGGCCTCGCGGAGCACGTCCGTGCGCACGAAGACGGTGTTGCCGCCGAGGGGGATGAACCCCTTCTGGGCGTGCAGGTGCAGCCGGGAGCGGAACCAGAAGAAGTACTCCAGGCAGTTGCGCAGGCTGTACCAGCTGGAGTGGAAGTTGATCAGCTGGACGCCGCCCTGGACGACGTCCGCGCCGGTGGTGCGGAAGGCGTGGTCGACGTGGGCGAGCAGCTCGGGATGGACCTGGTCCTCGGCGTCGAAGACCCCGACGACGTCACCGCGGCAGTGCGGCAGCGCCGTGTTCATGGCCTTCGGCTTGTTCTTCTTCTCGTGGGTGTCGACGACGACCTGGACGCGCGGGTCGCGGCCGGCGGCCCGCTCGGCGACCTCGGTGGTCTCCGGGTCGTCGTGGCCGACTATCACGATGATCTCGAAGTCGGTGTGCGTCGAGGTCAGCAGGCGCTGGATGGTGTGGTCGAGCACGGCCTGTTCGTGCCGTGCGGGCAGCAGCAGCGAGAACGACACGTGCTCGTCGCCGTCGGGTCTGCTGAACCGGGTGGAGGCGAGCACCTCTGGCGTGCGCCAGGCGTGCATCTGCCACCACAGCGTGAAGGCCGCCATCCAGAAGAGCGCGAGCGAGACGGCGGCGACGAAGACAGACGTCAGCAAGAAAAGATCCCCCCAGATCTTCGAAAACTCCCCCTGCGCGACGGCCCGCCCGGATCAGGCGTCCGCCGCGTCACGGTGAAGAGGCTAGGGGTCTTCTGTGAAACACATCGGCTGTTTCGGTGAAGAGCGTGTTTCCTCACAACAGGAACCGGTTCTGAACAGTTCGCCCACCGGTTCCGTTGCGGTTGGTTTCGTCCGTGTCGTTTCAGCTGTTCAGTGTGGTCCGCAGTCGCTCCGGATCCGTCGTCGGCGCGTCGCAGGTGAAGTTGCGGCAGACGTACGCGGCCGGCGCGCCGCCCACCAGCGGGCGGCCCGCGAGCAGCGGGAACTCGTCGCTGCCCTCGGCGCCGACGGCGACCACCGCGCCCGGCGCCGTCCCCAGCAGGGCCGTGCGGTGCAGGCCCCGGGTGGCGGCGTCGCCGAGGTCCGGCCCGACGACGGCGACTTCGCGGGGCCCGTCGAGCAGGGCCTCGGCGGCGGCGAGGCCCCAGCCGATGAAGCGCGGGACGCGCGGGCCGAGCGCCTTCACCACGCCGAGCGCGTGCTCGGCGGCGGTGCGGTGGGGTTCGGAGCCGGTGTGGGCGGCGTAGGACAGCAGGGCGCCCGCGGCGGCGGTCCAGCCGGACGGGGTGGCGTTGTCGGTCGGGTCCTGCGGGCGGCGGATCAGCCGCTCGGCGTCGGCGGCGGTGTCGTAGAGGGAGCCGGAGTCGTCGGTGAAGCGGGTGAGGACGTGGTCGAGCAGCAGCCCGGCGAAGTCCAGCCAGACGCCCTCACCGGTGACGGACGCGAGGGCGAGGAAGCCCTCCGCCACGTCGGCGTAGTCCTCCAGCACCCCGGCGTTGGCGCCCGCACGGCCGTCCTTGCTGGTGCGGCAGAGCCGGGCCTGCTCGTCGAGGTGCAGCCGCACCAGCAGGTCGGCGGCGGCCACGGCGGCCTCGACCAGATCCGGGCGTTCGAAATAGGCGCCGGTCTCGGCGAGCGCGGCGATCGCCAGGCCGTTCCAGGCGGCGACCACCTTGTCGTCGCGGCCGGGGGCGGGACGCTCCGCACGGGCGGCCAGCAGCCGTTCCCTTACGGACGCGACCCGCACGGCGTCGAACACGCCCTCCTCCTGGGGCAGTTGCAGTACCGAGGCGCCCTCCTCGAAGGTGCCCTCCTCGGTCACGCCGAAGTACTGGGCGGCGAGCGCGGCGTCGTCGGCCCCGAGCACCTCGGTGAGCTGCGCGGGCGTCCACACGTAGTACGCGCCCTCGACGTGCCGGCCCGTCCCGTCGTCGCTGTCCGCGTCCAGCGCGGAGGCGAACCCGCCCTCGGCGGTGCGCAGTTCGCCGACCATGAAGTCGGCGGTCTCCAGGGCCACCCGGCGGGCGAGCTCCGACCCCGTGGTACGCCACAGGTGGGCGTAGACCCGGCACAGCAGGGCGTTGTCGTACAGCATCTTCTCGAAGTGCGGCACCACCCAGTCCCGGTCCACGGAGTACCGGGCGAAGCCGCCGCCGAGCTGGTCGTAGATCCCGCCGCGTGCCATGCGCTCGCAGGTGTCCTGCGCCATCTGCAGCGCGCCCTCGGCGCCGGTGCGTGCGTGGTGCCTCAGCAGGAACTCGATGACCATGGACGGCGGGAACTTCGGCGCCCCGCCGAACCCGCCGCGCTGCGCGTCGTACTCCCGGGTCAGCCCGAGCAGCGCCTGCCCGAGCTCGGCGTCGCCGGGCGCCTGCGCGTCGCCGTAGGAGATCTCCCGCCCGGCGAGATCGCGCACGATCTTGCCCGCGACCTCGGTGACCTCGCCCCGTCGCTCCGTCCAGGCCTGCTGGACGCCCTGGAGCACCTGCCGGAAGGACGGCATGCCGTGGCGGGGCTCGGGCGGGTAGTACGTGCCGAAGTAGAAGGGCTCCGCGTCCGGGGTGAGGAAGACGGTCATGGGCCAGCCGCCGTGGCCGGTCGCCGCCTGCACCGCTTCCATGTACACGGCGTCGACGTCGGGGCGCTCCTCGCGGTCCACCTTGACGCTGACGAAGTGCGAGTTGAGGAACGCGGCGGTCGGGCCGTCCTCGAACGACTCGTGGGCCATCACGTGGCACCAGTGGCAGCTGCTGTACCCGACGCTCAGCAGCACCGGCACGTCCCGCCGCCGCGCCTGAGCGAAGGCCTCGTCCGACCAGGGCCACCAGTCGACGGGGTTGTCGGCGTGCTGAAGGAGATACGGGGACGTCTCGTGCGCCAGTCGGTTCGGCATGGTGTCCATCCTGCCCCAGTACCCCCGCCCCGCCGGACAGCACACCGCCGTGCCCCGGTCCTCTCCCCAGGGTCTCCTCACCGCGGCACATTTGACCGGCGGACAACCGGGGAAGGACCCGGGGGCGGGCCGGGAGGGACCCGGCGATGCCTGGGGACACCAGGGGGATGCCATTGCCGCCGGAGGGGGACGGGACATGCGGGACAGTCATCGGGTGGAGGCCGAGCGGCTGCTGACGCGGGCCGTGGAGGAGGAGGTGCGGCGCTCGGGCGGGCGCACGGACGGGAACGTGCTGCTGTCGCGGGCCCGCGGGGCCCTGGACGCGATGGCGGAGACGGCCGCCGAGGAGTACGAGGCCTACACCCACGCGCTGGACGAGGCGTCGGCCGGACAGCTCACCTTCCGGCAGCGCTACGCCCAGGAGGGCGGCGGCACTCCCCTGCTGGTGGCCGCCGTGGCGGCGGTCTCCGCGGTCGTCGCCGACGTGGCGCTCGGCACCGGCACGGGCACGGCGGTCGGCGCGGGCGTCGCCGTGGGCGTCGTCGGCGCGGCGGCGGCCGTGGTCAAGGTGGCCGGCTCCCACGTGCCGGCCGCCCATCGCCGCGCCGGTGCGGCGAGCCAGCCGGGCGGGCCCGAGCAGCTGCGGCTCCAGTGGCTCACCGCGCTGGAGGTGCGCGGCATCCGGCCGTTCCTGGACCAGCAGCGGGTGCTCGCCGCGTCCACGGGGCCGAAGAAGGCCGGGCCGAAGCTGCGGGGCGCCGACAAGAGCGCTGCGGCCCGGGGGCGCAGTGTGCTGGAGCAGTCGTTCGCGCAGCTGCCGCAGCCCGAGGGCGCGTTCGCCGGGCGGCGCCAGGAGATGGCGCGGCTGCGGCAGTGGGTGCAGGCGGCCCGGGCGAGCACGGAGACGCAGCCGACGGTCGTGGTGCTGCACGGGGCGCCCGGCAGCGGCCGTACGACGCTCGCGGTGCGGGCCGCGCACGAGCTGCGGGACCACTTCCGCGGGGCGTGCGTGGTCGATCTGCGCGGGGACAGCGCCTCCTCGGGGGGCGAGTCGCCGCTGACCACCCGGGACGCCCTGCTGCATCTGCTGAACCGGCTCGGGGCGCCCCGCGAGCAGTTGCTGTTCCGGGAGCGGTCCTCGGCGGACCAGCAGGTCAAGCGGCTGAGCGAGCTGTACCACCAGCATCTGACGGGCGTGCCGGTCACCATCGTGCTGGACGACGCCTCGGACCCCGAGCAGGTGCGCGCGCTGGTGCCCGAACGGTCGGACAGCCTGGTGCTGGTCACCGCCCGGAAGGCGCTGGAGCTGCCGCCCGACCTGCCCGCGCGGGTGTTCCGGCTGCCGGTGGAGCCGCTGGACGCGGCCGGCGCGGAGGAGTTGCTCGGCGCCGCCGCCGAGGACGCGTCGGGGCCGTACGACGCCGATTCCGCCGAGCGGATCCGGCAGCTGTGCGGCGGGCTGCCGCTGGCGCTGCGCATCGCGGGCTCGTCGCTGGGCCCGCGCTCGCCTCGCCGGCTGGCCACGGACCTGGGCGCGTACGGTCCGGTGGAGCCTGTCGAGCGGGCGCTGTGGCTGCGCTACACCGACCAGTCGGAGCAGGCCCGGCGGCTGCTGCGGCGGCTGGCGCTGGCCGGGCGCACCTCGCTGGGCGCCGCCGCCGCGGCCGCGCTGCTGGCCACCGACGAGACACAGGCTGCGCGGCAGCTGGCGGCGCTGTCGGACGCGGGGCTGCTCGATCACGTCCGGGGCAGCCGCTACCGGCTGCACGACGTGGTGCGGGCCTTCGCCGGGGCCCGTCTCCTCGACGAGGAGGAGCCGGCGGAGATCGCCGCGGCGCAGGAACGGCTGATCGCGAACTACGCCGAGCTGGCCGACTCGGTGCTGCGCCTGGTGGACGGCAACATGTCGACCCGCTCGGACCGGTTCGGGCAGCACGGCTTCACGTCCCTGGACGAGGCGCTGCGCTGGCTGGACGACGAGTCGAGCTTCATCACGGCGGCGCTGCGGCACGCGGAGGGCGTCGACCAGGGCACGGTGCTGAACCTGCTGGGCGCGCTGTGCGACTACTGCCTGCTGCGGGGCGACCTGTACCGGCTGGGCGAGATCAGCGAGCTGGCGCAGTCCGTGGACCAGGGGCTGCTGGTGCGCTCCGTGCAGTGGCGTACCGGTATCGCGGCCCGGCAGCTCGGCGAGCTGGACAAGGCGCGCACCACGCTCACCTCCGTGGTCGACCTGTACATGGAGGCCCATCACGACGCGGGGGCGGCGCGTGCCCTGTGCTCGCTCGGGATCACGCTGCATCACCAGGGCAATCTGACCGAGGCGGCGGCGAAGCTGCGGGAGGCGCTGGACCTTCAGGCCTCCCCGGAGCTGGCCACGGACCGGGCGTGGACGCTGCACGCGCTGGCGGCCGTGCAGCGGGACCGGGCCCGGCTGGCGGAGGCCATGGACCTGCTCACCGAGTCCCTGGTCCTGCACCGCGCGGGCGAGTCGGTGCACGGCCAGGCGTGGGCCCACTTCCAGCTCGGCCAGCTGCGGCTGCGGATGGGCGACGTACCGCGGGCGGAGTCGGAGCTGCGGGCCGCCCTGGAGCTGTACGGCCGTACCCAGGACGCCCGCGGCGAGGCGTGGGCGCTGACCCAGCTGGCGCGGGCCCGGCTGATGGACGGCGACGCCTCCGAGGCGGCCGAGGAGCTGCGGCAGGCCGCGGCCCGGCACCGCGAGAACGAGGACGCGCGCGGCGAGGCGTGGAGCATCTACTACCTGGGGCAGGCCCTCGAGGAGACGGGCGCCCTGGACCGGGCGGTCCGTGAGCTGGAACGCTCCCGCACCATGTTCTCGCGGATGCGGGACGTGTACGGCCTGGCCTGTGCCCGGCACCATTCGGCGCGGGTGACCCGGGACCAGCGGGCCGCCCAGACGGGCTCGCTCAGGAATTCGGGCTTCGCCCGCCAGCTCCTCGTCGACGCGCGCGCCGACTTCCAGCGGATCGGTGTCGGCCACGGGGAGGCGTGGACGTGCCTGGAGCTGGCCGTGGTGGACGCCGGCAACGCCCGTACGCCGCAGGCGCTGGCCCTGTGCGACGAGGCGGCGGCGCTGTTCGCGGCGTACGGCGACCGGCGCGGTGAGGACTGGGCCCGCTTCCTGCGCTGCACGCTGCTGCCGTACGCCGCCCCCGGCGGGGTGGAGGTCGGTACGGCGGTGGCGCAGGAGGAGCTGGCCCAGCTGTCCCGCGCCCGGCATCCGGCACGCGACACGAAGCTGGACGACTACGTGGAGGCGTACCAGCTGCTGCTGGAGCGGGGGGTGCGGCTGGAGGCGGGCTGGCAGGCCTGGCGCCTCGGCATGATCCCGGACCGGCACGCGCGTGAGGTGATGGGCGTGGCGGTGACGGCGGGGCAGTGAACCCCGACGGTCACCGGGCCGGGCGGCACGACAGCCGCTCCGGCCCGGTGCGCGGACGTCCCGGGGCGGGTCAGCCCTGCTGCGGCTCGGCCCGGCCGGAGGTCTTGCCCGTCCCGCCGCCGGGGGCACCGGCCTCCGGGTCCGGGGACTCCTTGAAGTCGACCCTGCCCATGTGCCGGTTCATGGACTTCATCAGACCCCACACCGCCAGGGCCATCACCGCGAAGACGATGAAGCCGAGGACGCCGGGGGTGACCTTGTCCTCGTCGATCTCGGCGAGGGTGACGAGGTGCGTCATTGCCAGGCTTGCGCTTGCGCTCATGTCAGGCATTGTCCCGGATGCCCGCGAAGAGGTCGTCCTCGGGGAGGGAAGTGTCCACGAGGGACTTCGCGAGCTCGTACTCCTCGGTGGGCCAGACCTCCTTCTGGATCTCCATCGGCACCCGGAACCAGCCGCCGTCCGGGTCGATCTGCGTGGCGTGCGCGATCAGCGCCTTGTCACGGACCTCGAAGAAGTCGGCGCAGGGCACGTGCGTGGTGAGCGTGCGCTCCTTGCGCTCGAACTCCGACCAGCGCTTGAGCCAGTCCCCGTACGGCGACTCCAGGCCGCGCTCCAGCAGCGCGTTGTGCAGCGCCTCGGTGCGGGGGCGGTTGAAGCCCTGGTTGTAGTACACCTTCAGCGGCTGGTACGCCGGGCCGTACTCGCTCTCCGGGTACTTCTCGGTGTCGGCCGCGCCCTCGAAGGCCACCATCGTGATCTTGTGGGTCATGATGTGGTCGGGGTGCGGGTAACCGCCGTTCTCGTCGTAGGTGGTGATCACCTGCGGGCGGAAGGAGCGGATCTTGCGCACCAGCTCGCCGGCCGCCTTGTCGACGTCCTCCAGGGCGAAGCAGCCCTCCGGCAGCGGCGGCAGCGGGTCGCCCTCGGGCAGGCCGGAGTCGACGAAGCCGAGCCATTCCTGCTTGACGCCCAGGATCTCCCGGGCCTCGTCCATCTCCTTCTTGCGTACCTCGTGGATGTTCTCCTCGATGTACGCGTCGCCCTGCAGCTTGGGGTTGAGGATGGAGCCGCGCTCGCCGCCCGTGCAGGTCACCACCAGCACGTCCACCCCTTCGGACACGTACTTCGCCATGGTGGCCGCGCCCTTGCTCGACTCGTCGTCGGGGTGGGCGTGGACGGCCATCAGTCGCAGCTGGTCAGTCAAGACTCAATCCTCGGTCAGTCGGCGCCCTGTGTGCGGTGGCGCGATCCAATAGGTGCCGCCCCGTAGGGGCGTCGTCGTTCAGGGGCGGCGGTCGGGTGGCGGGCGGGAGGCTTCTATAGTGACCGAATCGGGGGGCGAATAATTCCGGGGTCCGGGAACAACACGCTTCGGGGCCCCTTTCGGGACATTCTCCCGCTCCTGCCGAGAGGACGATCATGAGCACGGCGACCACGAGAGCGCCCGAGGGCCGTTACGGCCGCTCCTCGGACGAACGGTCCGACCGCACCCTCAAGGTCGTCGGCGCCGCGCTCGGTGCCGTGCTGCTCGTGGTGATCGGCTGGTTCGGCTACCACTACGTCGGCCAGAACAAGATCAGCGCCGAGGTGATCAGCTTCGAGATCACCGACAAGGCGGTCCAGGTGCATCTGGAGGTCCGCAAGGACGCCGGGGCCGCCGGCTACTGCACGATGCGCTCCCAGGCCGAGAACGGCGAAGAGGTGGGCCGGGCCGACTTCCGTTTCGGCGGGGACGCCACGCGCATCGACAAGGTCGTCACGCTGCGCACGAAGGCCCGCGGCACCTCGGCCGAGCTGCTCGGCTGCCACGCGGAGTGACGCCCCGGGAATCCGTCGACGCTGACCTGCGTTGACGTGAATCTAGTGGCTTATGTCCTCCCCCTTTGCCCACTGAATTGTTAGGCTCGTGGTTTCGCCCTTCCGTGGAGGAACATCCTTCTGGGTAGGGCGTTGCTTTGTATTCCCAGTACCGACGAGGAGCACCTGTGACCCAGACCAGCGAGAACGTCACCTGGCTGACCCAGGAGGCGTACAACAAGCTCAAGGAGGAGCTTGCGTACCTTACTGGTCCCGCGCGCACCGAGATCTCTGCCAAGATCGCCGCGGCGCGCGAGGAGGGGGACCTGCGCGAGAACGGCGGGTACCACGCTGCCAAGGAGGAGCAGGGCAAGCAGGAGCTCCGCGTGCGCCAGCTGACCCAGCTCCTCGAGAGCGCGAAGGTGGGCGAGGCCCCCGCCGCGGACGGCGTGGTGGCGCCCGGCATGGTCGTCACGATCGCCTTCGACGGCGACGAGGACGACACGCTGACCTTCCTGCTCGCCTCGCGCGAGTACGCCAGCTCGGACATCGAGACCTATTCGCCGCAGTCCCCGCTGGGCTCCGGCGTCAACGGCCACAAGGTCGGCGAGGACGCGGAGTACGAGCTGCCGAACGGCAAGTCGGCCTCCGTGAAGATCCTCAAGGCCGAGCCCTACAACGGCTGATCCCTGTCCTTCGCGAGCCCCCGGCGTCCTCGTGACGCCGGGGGCTTCGTCGTCCCGGGGGCTCAGCCGCCCTGCCGCTCCAGCCGGAAGGCGGGGCAGGCGTCCGGGTCGTCGTCCGCGTAGAGGTGGGTGTGCCCGTCGCCCTCGGCGATCGACAGGGCGTCGAGGGTGTCCCCCTTCAGGAAGCGCTGCGGCGCGGTGAAGGAGAGGGACAGGCGTGCGAACTCGGTGGCCGAGGTGCCGCCCTGCACGACGGCCCACGTGCCGGTCCCGTCGAAGGTCTCGCCGAGTTCGCTCCGGTACCAGTCGCCGGTCGGCCAGTCGTGCACGGTGACCGTGCCGCTGCCCGGCTCGTCCTGCGAGGCCTTCAGGGTGAGCGTCACGCCCCCCGCGTCGCCCTCGCCCCGGTAGGTGCCGGCGAGCTGCCCGGAGGTCGCGCCGACCGCCTGCTCCCCCATGCAGGCCTCGACGGCGGTGGGCGCCGACGAACAGCCCGGCAGGCAGGTCAGCAGGGCCAGCACGGCGGCCGCCGCCGGCAGTCGTACTCGGGACACCGACTCACTTCTCCTTCGCCGGAATGCGCTCGGTCCAGACGACCTTCTGGTCCACGGACGAGAAGGCGCCCTCCTCGCGGTTGAACTTCTCCAGCCAGTCGTAGTAGCCGACGTAGTGCAGGAACGACTCGTTGCTGGTGTTGTTCTTCAGGGTGTACTCGACCACCAGGGAGCCGTCGGGGTCCTGGCCCTTGACCGTGTAGTTCAGGTTGTACGAGCCGGTGAACGCCTCGCCCAGATGGTCCTCGTCGCCGGTGACGATCGCCGGGATGTCCGTGGTGATGAGCTTCTTGAACGCGCCCAGCTTGCCGCTCTCCGAGATCGAGTACGCCACGCTGCCCTCCGGCTGACCGGTGGACCGCCACTGCTGCAGCGTGTCCAGCCGCAGCTGCTCCATGCTCTCGCTGGACCTGATCAGCTCGGTCATCTCGTCGCCGTGGTAGTAGTCGCGGTGCCGGGTGCCGCCGCCGGTCACCCAGTCCCAGCCCAGCGAGTACGGATCGTCCGAACTGAGCCCGGGGTAGGGGTCCTTGCCCTGGA
This sequence comes from Streptomyces flaveolus, assembly GCF_014648815.1. Lineage (GTDB taxonomy): Bacteria > Actinomycetota > Actinomycetes > Streptomycetales > Streptomycetaceae > Streptomyces > Streptomyces flaveolus. Next base: position 461,722 of record NZ_BMRV01000002.1, read on the forward strand.
GGGCGAGGTCCAGCGCGTTGTAGGCGTCCTCGCTGATCTTTTTCGTGGAGTCGATGTCGGTGAGCCCCGGTGCCTGGTTGAACCACTGGCCCAGGCCGATGTCGGCCATCAGACTGAAGGAGAGGTTGCGGTCGGCCGTGACCCCCCGCTTGAGGATCCGGGCGATCTCCCGGTCCGCCGCCTCGATGGTCTTCTTCTCCTCGTCGGTCAGCTCGACCTTGCAGACGTTGCCGATGACGTCCGGGGACAGCGTCCCGTCCTTGTTGATGTACAGGCCCTTCTCCTTGGCCTGCCGGGCGGCGTCCTTGAGGTCCTTCTGGGCGGACTTCAGCTCGCCCACGCCGTCCTCGACGACGCGTCGGGCCGCGTCCGCCACCTTGGTGGCGTTCTCCAGCTGGCGCTCGATGTCGTCGATCATCTTCCAGGCGTACGGGGCCGCCGCGCCTTCCCAGTACCCCTTGTCGCGCAGCGGTGTGAGCGCTTCGTCGTGCATGCGCTTGCCGAGGCCCTTGATGTCCCGGTGGATGCTCTCCCAGCGGTCCGCCAGGTCGTCCAGCGCCGTCAGGTCCACGGACAGCAGCGTGAGGTAGAACGTCTCCGCCATCAGTAGTCCTCCAGCGGCGAGCGGAGCCGCACCTGGCCGGCGGTCTGGCCCACGGCCAGGTCCGTCTTGGTGTAGGTGCCGTCGCTGAGGCGCAGGCTCTCGGCGATGTGCGCGAGCCATCCCGTGACCGTGCCGGCCTGCCGTTCCCACTGCCGGTGGGCAAGCCGGACCGCCCGCGCCGACTCCAGCCCCTCCAGAGCGCCCACCGCCTTCAGCGCGGGCTCCTCCAGGGACGCGGCGGGCTTGTAGAAGTGGTCGTAGATGTCGTCGATCTGGCCGGCGACCTTCTTGAGCACGCCTGGTGCGATCTTCAGGTCGACCGGCCGGCCGCCGGCGGGCGGCGGCGGGAGGAGGCCGGGGGTGGACGGTTGCAGCGGCGGCCGGTCCAGCGGGTCGGCGGTGCTGCTCGCGGGCGGCGCGGTGTAGTGGCCCTCCCAGCCGGGGAGGACCTTGTGCCGCTCGATCTCGTCCGGGGACAGCGGGAGCTTCGCCCCCTCCGGCTCCGGGAGCCGGTCGTCCCCCGTGGTCCTGCCGTCACTGCCCGCGTTCTTGCCTTCGCTCATGTGTGATCCCCCGTTCGATGTCACCCCTTCAGATAATCATGATGACGATCGGACGATCACATCGGTTTGACGCCGAAGGCCCGGAGCGCGGGCACTCCGGGCCTCGACCTGCACCGCCTGCGGCCTCAGCCGTCGGCCGAGCGGTACTTGCGCACCGCCAGTGTCCGGAAGACCGCGATGATCAGGACGGACCAGATCACCGAGGCCCAGACGGGGTGCTGCATGGGCCAGGCGTCGGACTGCACGACGCCCGGATTGCCGAACAGCTCCCGGCAGGCCTGCACCGTGGCGCTGAACGGGTTCCATTCGGCGATGTGCCGGAGCCAGGGGGTCATCTGGCTGGAGTCCACGAAGGCGTTCGACACGAACGTCACGGGGAACAGCCAGATGATCCCTCCCGAGGTCGCCGCCTCCGGGGTCCGCACGGACAGGCCGATCAGTGCTCCGATCCAGGTGAAGGCGTACCCGAGGAGAAGCAGCAGGCCGAAGCCGGCCAGGATCCGTCCGGCGTTGGTCGGCTCCGCGGAGCCCGTGCGCCACCCCACGATCAGCGCGACGATCGCGAGGACGAGCAGCGTGATCGCCGTCTGCACCAGGTCGGCTACCGTGCGGCCGGTCAGCACGGCGCCCCGGGCCATCGGCAGGGAGCGGAAGCGGTCGACCAGCCCCTTCTGCATGTCGTCGGCGATGCCGGCCGCCGATCCGGCGGTGGCGAAGGTGACGGTCTGCGCGAAGATGCCCGCCATCAGGAAGTCCTTGTACACGCCCGGGTCGGTGGTGTTCCCGATCTGCATCGAGCCGCCGAAGACGTACGTGAAGAGGATCACGAACATCACCGGCTGGATGACCCCGAACAGGACCATCTCGGGGATCCTGGTCATCCGGATCAGGTTTCTGCGGGCGATGACCAGGGAGTCGGCCATCATGCTCACTTGGTGACCTCCTTCTCCTGCGGGTGACCGGCGTCCTCCGGCCGGCGACCGGCCCCCTCCGCCGGGTCGTTCGCCTCGTCCTTCGCTTCTGCCGCATGGCCGGTGAGGGAGAGGAAGACGTCGTCGAGGGTGGGGCGGCGCAGGCCGATGTCGTCGATCTCGATCCCGCGGGTGTCGAGTTCGCGGATGACCTCGGCGAGCAGCTTGGCGCCGCCGGTCACGGGCACGGTGAGCTTGCGCATGTGCTCCTCGACGGTCGTCTCGCCCTTGCCGAAGCCGCGCAGCACCTCCGACGCGGTCCGGATGTGCTCGCGCTCGTGCACGACCAGTTCGACGCGCTCGCCGCCGGTGCGGGCCTTGAGCTGGTCGGAGGTGCCCTTGGCGATGACCCGGCCGCGGTCGACCACCGCGATCTCGTGCGCGAGGTGGTCGGCCTCCTCCAGGTACTGGGTGGTCAGCAGCAGGGTCGTGCCGCCGGAGACCAGCTGTTTGATGACCTCCCACAGCTGTTGGCGGTTGCGCGGGTCCAGCCCCGTGGTCGGCTCGTCCATGAACATCACGGGCGGCGAGACGACGAGGGCCGCCGCGAGGTCGAGCCGGCGGCGCATGCCTCCGGAGTAGGTCTTGGTGGGGCGGTCGGCGGCGTCCGCGAGGTGGAACTGCTCCAGCAGCTCGGTCGCCCGGCGCTTCGCCTCCTTGCCCCGCATCTGGTAGAGCTGGCCGACCATCTGCAGGTTCTCCCGGCCGGTCAGGTATTCGTCGACCGCGGCGAACTGGCCGGACAGGCCGATCGAGCGGCGTACGGCGTCGGGCTGCCTGAGCACGTCGAGGCCGGCGACGACGGCCTTGCCGCTGTCGGGCCGCAGCAGGGTGGTCAGGCAGCGGACGGTGGTGGTCTTGCCCGCGCCGTTCGGCCCGAGGAGGCCCAGGACCGTGCCCTCGGGGACCTCGAGGTCGACGCCGTCCAGAGCCCTTACGTCACCGAAGGTCTTCACCAGGCCTTCGGCATAGATGGCGCCTGGCATATGAGTCTCCACGTCGTCGGGGATTCTTCGGAAAGCCTAGGATCGTGCGATTTTTTCCGCTTCTTCTTTTGCCGGTTCCCCGGCGCTCCGCGCGGTGCCGCTCGCCCGTACCGCCGGACGCGGAGCAGCCCGGTGGCACACGCAACACACTAACGCGATGTATCGCGTCTCGCCAGACAGTTCCCCGAACGAGTGACCGAACGGGAGCCGTCAGCCGATGACCGGGTAGCCCGCGTCCTGCAACGCCCGGCCGACCTCGGCGCAGTGCTCCGGGCCCTTCGTCTCCAGGTGCAGCTCGACCTCCGCCTCCGTCAGCCCGAGGCGCGGGTCGGTGCGGACGTGGCTCACGTCCAGCACGTTCGCGTCGACCACCGACAACACCCCGAGCAGCGTGGCGAGGGCGCCCGGCCGGTCCGTCAGCCGCAGCCGGACCGCCAGGTAGCGGCCCTGCGCGGCCATGCCGTGCCGCAGCACGCCCTGCATCAGCACCGGGTCCACGTTGCCCCCGGACAACACGGCCACCACCGGGCCCTCGAAGGCGCCGGGATCGCTCATCAGCGCCGCCACCGGACTCGCCCCGGCCGGCTCCACGACCAGCTTGGCCCGCTCCAGGCACAGCAGCAGCGCGGTGGACAGCTCGTCCTCGGAAACCGTGCGGACCTCGTCCACCAGATCGCCGACGATCTCGAACGGCACGTCACCGGGCCGTCCCACCTTGATGCCGTCGGCCATCGTCACCGGGTTCTCGACGGCCACCGGGCGCCCCGCGGCCAGCGACGGCGGATACGCCGCCGCGCCCTCCGCCTGCACGCCCACGATCCGCACGTCCGGCCGGATCCCCTTCACCGCGACCGCCGTCCCGGCCACCAGCCCGCCTCCGCCGATGCCGACCACCACGGTCCGCACCTCGGGGCACTGCTCCAGGATCTCCAGCCCGACCGTCCCCTGACCGGCGATGACGTCGGGATGGTCGAAGGGGTGGATGAAGACCGCGCCCGTGCGCTCCGCGTACTCCTGCGCGGCGGCCAGCGTCTCGTCGACCACCTGGCCGTGCAGGCGGACCTCGGCGCCGTAGTCCCGGGTGGCGCTGATCTTCGGCAGCGGGGCGCCCTTGGGCATGAACACCGTCGACCGCACACCGAGCAGGGTCGACGCCAGGGCGACGCCCTGCGCGTGGTTGCCCGCGCTGGCCGCGACGACCCCGGCGGCCCGCTCCTCGGGCAGCAGCCCGGCGATCCTCACGTACGCGCCGCGCAGCTTGAACGAACCCGTCCGCTGGAGGTTCTCGCACTTGAGGTGCACCGGCGCCCCGACCAGCTGCGACAGGTACCTGCTGCCCTCCATCGCCGTCACCCGCGCCACACCCGAGAGCATCTTCTGGGCTCCGCGCACGTCGTCGAGGGTTACGGGTCGGACAGCGGCGGCGGTGCTGTAGCTCATGCCTTCAGCATCGCAGTTCACGGGCGCGGGCGACCGTTGTGACCAACCTCCGAGACCCGCTTTGCGCAGCGCCGGTACGTCTCGCCGCCCGGCCGCGTACCCTGTCCCCCAATTAGCAGCCCTCCACGAAGTGAGCCCCCGGCCATGCCCACAACACCTGAATTGTCGATGGACATGACGACCGCCGGTGACCCCGGTCTTCTCGAGACGCTCCAGCACGAGGTGGCGCTCTTCGCCCGCCGCGCGGAACAGACCCGGCTCGGCGGGGTCGGGCAGGTCCGCAACTCCATGGACCGCGCCGCCTACCTGCTCCTCAACCGCCTCGACAAAGAGGGCCCGATGGGGGTCAAGGCCCTCGCCGCGAGCATGGGGATCGACTCCTCGACGGTCACCCGTCAGGTGGCCCCGCTCGTCGACACCGGACTCGTCAAGCGGACGTCGCACCCCGAGGACGGCCGCGCGGTGGTGCTCCAGCTGTCCCCGCGCGGGGTGTCACGGCTGGACGAGGTGCGGTCCTCGCGGCGTCAGCTGATGGCCGAGCTGACGCACGACTGGGCGCCGGAGGAGCGCGAGGCGTTCTGCACGCTCCTGTCGCGCTTCAACAGCGCCCTGTCCGCCCGTACGGCCCCGCAGAGCGCGGGGGGACCTGAGTCGTCGGCCTCCTGACCCGCCGAGCCCCGGGTTTCCGGGGCTTTCCCGGGGCTTTCCCCGGCTCCCCCGGACGGACGGCCCCGCACTCTTGACCCGCGGGCCGACCCTGGCCTGATATGAGACCGGACCCCCGGTGCAGGCGCCCGGAGGTCACGGGTGTCGCCCACCAGGCGGGAGGCGCGGTGCGAGAACGGCATGCGGTCCGGGGCGCCCTGCGGACCCGGGAGTTCGAGGCGTTCGTCGCGGGCGCGGCGGGCCGGCTGCTGCACGCCGCCACCCTGCTCACCGCCGAGCCGCCGGACGACAACCCCGGCGCGCGGCGTCTGCTGGCGCTGTCCCTGGCCCACACGTACGCGTGCTGGGACGGGCTGCGCGGCGAGGACCCCTACGACCGCGCCCGCCAGTACCTGGCCACCCGGTTCGCCCGCGAGGCCTGGCACCGCCACGGCGGCGCCCTCGGCCTGACCCGGCGGCGCCCCGCGGGCGCGCTGGGCGGACTCACCCCGCAGGAGCGCCTGGTCCTGGTGCTCAGGCTGTACGAGGGGGTCGCCGAGGAGCAGGTGGCGGCCCTGCTGGCCCTGCCCGTGGAACGGGTGCGGACGGTCCACGACCGGGCGATGGCCGCCTTGCTGTATCCGCGGCCGGAGCCCGCCCGGCGGGTGGCGAAGGCGGCGGCGTCGTGACCGGCACGCGTGCGCGGGACACCGCGCGGGCCACCGGGGGGCGGCGGTGAACCGGCTCGAACGGGAGGCCACCGCGCGGCGCATCATGGAGCAGTCGCCGCCGCAGGTACCGCCCGAGCTGTACGCGGACGTCCTGCGCCGCGGGAGCCGGATGCTGCGGCGCAGGACGGCGGCCCGCCGCCTGATGTGGCTGGTGCTGTGCGCCGCGGCCGTGGCGTTCACGGTGTGGGCGCTGACCGTCCGGCCCTGGGTGGAGCCGCCGTCCGTGACGACCCCACCCGTGACGGGCTGGGAGGGCTGGTGAGCCCGGCGTCCTAGCCGAGCGCCTGCTTGAGGTCCTCCAGCAGGTCGTCGGCGTTCTCGATGCCGACCGAGAGGCGCACCAGGTCGGCGGGCACCTCCAGGGCCGAACCGGCCGCGGAGGCGTGCGTCATCCGGCCGGGGTGCTCGATCAGCGACTCGACGCCGCCCAGGGACTCGCCGAGCGTGAACACCTTCGCGCGGTTGCAGACCTCGACGGCCGCCTCCTCGCCGCCCTCGACGCGGAAGGAGACCATGCCGCCGAACGCCTTCATCTGCTTGGCGGCGATCTCGTGCCCGGGGTGGTCCGGCAGCCCCGGGTACAGCACGCTCGTCACGCGCGCGTGCCGGGTGAGCATCTCGGCGACCTTGCCGGCGTTCTCGCTGTGCCGGTCCATGCGGACCGCGAGCGTCTTGGTGCCGCGCAGCACCAGCCAGGAGTCGAAGGGTCCGGCGACGGCGCCCATCGCGTTCTGGTGGAACGCCAGCTCCTCGCCGAGCTCCTGGTCGTTCACGATCAGCGCGCCGCCGACGACGTCCGAGTGGCCGCCCATGTACTTGGTCAGGGAGTGCACGACGACGTCCGCCCCGAGCGCCAGCGGCTGCTGGAGGTAGGGCGTGGCGAAGGTGTTGTCGACGACGAGCCGGGCGCCGGCCTCCCGGGCGACCTGGGCGACGGCCGCGACGTCGGTGATGCCGAGCAGGGGGTTGGACGGCGTCTCCACCCACACCGCCTTGGTCTTCGGCGTGAGGGCGGCCCGCACGGCGGCGGGGTCGCCGCTGTCGGCCACCGACCACTCCACGCCCCACCGGGTGGCGACCTTGGCGAAGAGGCGGAAGGTGCCGCCGTAGGCGTCGTTGGGGATGACCACGTGGTCGCCGGGGCGCAGCAGCGTACGCAACAGGCAGTCCTCGGCCGCCAGTCCGGACGCGAACGCGAGGCCGCGACGGCCGCCCTCCAGGGCGGCGAGGTTCTCCTCCAGCGCCGTCCGGGTCGGGTTGGCGCTGCGGCTGTACTCGTAGCCGCCGCGCAGGCCGCCCACGCCGTCCTGCTTGTAGGTCGACACCTGGTAGATCGGCGGGACCACCGCTCCCGTCAGGGGATCGGCGGTGTTGCCCGCGTGAATCGCGAGCGTCTCGAAGTGCTGACTGATGTGCCTGTCGCTCATGGGCACCGAGAGTAGTGCCGCGAGCGGCTCCGCGCGTTTTCCACAGGCACCCGGCACAGGTTGGCCAAGTGGCGGCGGCGTCTGGTTCGCTGGTGGCATGGAGATTCTCTGGGTCCTGATCGCCCTGGTCATGCTGGGCTTCGTGCTGCTCCCCGTGCTGCGGCGCCGACGGAGCGCGGTCGGGCTGGTCCCGCCCGGCCACCCGGACGCCGCGGACCCCGCGAACTACGGCTTCGCCCGCGAGGAGGAGCTGGACGTCCGCATGCCGGGTCCCGACCAGGACCTGCTGGACGTCCTGGACCTGGTCCAGCGCACGCAGGACTACCGCGGAGCGCAGCAGCTGCTCGCCGGCACGGAGACCGACGGCGAGCGCCGCTGGCAGCGCGTGCAGGCGTTCGCGGGTGCCGCGTCGCTGGAGCTGCAGCAGCGGCCCGGCGGGGTCGGCGAGATGCCGGGCGGGCAGTGGCTGCGGGTGTGGCGGGCGGAGGCCCCCAAGGACGCGGGCGGCGCGGCGGTGCACGCCGAGTTCCTGGTGCAGCAGGCGTGGCGGACGGCGACGCCGGGCACGGACGAGTTCCGGATCATCATGGAGGAGGCGAAGGCGGCGTGCGGTGAGGCGGCGCTGCTGGCACCCGGCGATCCGGTCCCGTACATCATCGAGCTGTCGGTGGCGCGCGGCCTGGCCTACCCGCGCGAGGAGTTCGAGCAGCTGTGGCTGAAGATCCTGGACCGCGCCCCGGCCCACATGGGCGCGCACCTGGCCGCCCTGCCCTACTGGTGCGAGAAGTGGCACGGCTCGCGGGACCTGGCGTACTCGTTCGCGGAGGCCGCCGCGGCCCGCGCGCCCCAGGGGTCACTGCTGGCCGCGATGCCGCTGTTCGCGGTCTTCGAGCACCTGCCCGAGGTCAATCTGGTCAGCGGTTTCTACCAGGGCGAGGTCGTCACCAAGGCGGTCCACGGCGCCCTGCACGCGGTCCACTCGGCGCGCCCCGACGACCCGACGCAGGCGCACGTGCGCCATCTGCTGGTCTTCTTCCTGGTCCGCGGCGAGCGCTGGGCGGAGGCCATGAACCAGCTGATGGTGATCGACGGCCATGTCGGCGCCCTGCCCTGGACCCTGTCGCCCGACCCGGCGGCGGAGTTCGCGGTCTACCGCGCCCTGGCGGTGGCGGGCTACGAGGCGAACGGCGGCAGCCCGGCGACGCTGCCGCACTGAGCCGCCGCGCGTCATCCCGGGGTGCCGGGCGGGGGTGCGTGCCCGCCGCCGGCGGGCTCGAAGCCGGCCAGCATCTGCTCCAGCGCCGCCTGGTCCGGCCCGGTGAAGGCCGGTGCCCCGGGTGCCGTGACCAGTGTGTCGATCATCGGCCCCGTCATTGCCGGGGCCGGCGGCAGATGCGTGGAGAGAACGAGTTCCGGCTCCCTGTCCCGCAGTTGCCGGAAGGTGCCGAGGAACTTCTGGACGTCCACGTTGTGCACCCACGGGCTGTCGACCGTGGCCCACAGCAACTGCGCGGCCCGCAGGTCCTCCGCGCCGACCGCACCGGCGTCATCGGCGTGTGCCAAGTCGGCACTGGGCATGGGCCCGCCGAAGCAGTCGGAGCTGAAGCAGGCCCCCGACCGGTCGTCGAAGAGGCCGACCGTGGCCGGGTTGTCGTACAGGGGCGGCCGGAATCCCGTGAGGGTACGGTCGCCGGCGTCCAGTTGCTGTCCCGGGTTGAGCAGGTACAGGCGATCGAGCGGCAGCGGCCGTTCGCAGGACATGAACCCGGCGGACAGGAAGGTGGTCACGAGGCGCGCCTGTGGCGCCGCGTCCAGCAGATCGAAGATTCCGCCCGTGTGGTCGCGGTCCGGGTGCGTGAGCCAGATCCATCGCACGTCGGCGGGATCCAGCACGGATGCGACCGCTTCCAGGAAGTTCCGGTCGGGCAGCCCGAGTCCGGTGTCGATCACGACGGGCTGCGCGGCGTGCAGGACGAAGGCGTTCACCGGGAGGTACCCGATCCCCGGCACCTCGATGCTGTCGTTCAGGACGCTGATGTCCGGGCGTACTTGGTGTACCGGCATCTCAAACCTCCACGCCCCCAGGGTGGTGATCGCGCCGCGGCCTGCCCTTCCATCGTCGTCCCTTTCCCGGGGCCCCGCACCCCAGGCACGGGCGCGGCGGCGGCCCGGCCGGAACGCCCGGCCGGGCCCCTCGGGTCAGCCCTCCGTGCGGGCGGGCAGTCGCCATCCCGGGCGCGGGAAGTGGCAGGTGTAGCCCTCCGGGTAACGCTGCAGGTAGTCCTGGTGCTCGGGCTCGGCCTCCCAGAAGGGGCCGACCGGCTCCACCTCGGTGACGACCTTGCCGGGCCAGAGTCCGGAGGCGTCCACATCGGCGATCGTGTCCTCGGCGATCCGCTTCTGCTCGTCGTCGACGTAGTAGATCGCCGAGCGGTAGCTGAGGCCGATGTCGTTGCCCTGGCGGTTCTTGGTGCTCGGGTCGTGGATCTGGAAGAAGAACTCCAGGATCGCGCGGTAGTCGGTCACCTCCGGGTCGAAGAGGATCTCGATGGCCTCCGCGTGAGTGCCGTGGTTGCGGTACGTCGCGTTCGGCACGTCACCCCCGGTGTATCCGACCCGGGTCGCGGTCACACCCGGAAGACGGCGGATCAGCTCCTCCATCCCCCAGAAGCATCCGCCCGCCAGCACGGCCCTCTGCGTCTGCGCAGCCATTACGGCCCCTCCAAAATCGTTCGGTCCGGTCGCTCGGGCTGCCCGGCTCGCACACCGCCGGCATTCCTCGCCCGCTTCCCTCAACGCACGAGGGTTCCGCGCGATTCCGTGCCCGCCGGGCCGCTCACCGTGTCATGGCCCAGGACGGCCGCCAGGACGGGCCGGGGGGCGGTGGCAGGGTGGCGAGGTGGTCGATGACCGCCCTCAGGCCCGGGTGCGGATTGGTCGCGGGGAGCATGAGCGAGAGCGGGTAGGCGAGCGTCGGGTTCACGATCGGGATGCGCCGCAGGTCGTGCTGGGCCGGCCAGATGTACCGGTCACGCGCGCCGACGAGGGTGGCGACGTCGGCGGAGTCCGCGAGGGTGTCGAGGAGCACCTCGTTGCCGAAGTTCGGGCCGGTCGCGTCGATACGCAGGTCGAAGGCCTCGGTGAGCTGGTCGTAGAAGTCCGCCCACTCGCTGCGTGGCGCGATGCCGGGCACCCAGATCCGCAGCCCGCGCAGCCGGGACGGTGTCAGGGTGCGTGCCGAGGCGAGCGGGTGTCTGGGGCCGACGAGGAGTTCCAGCGGGGAGTCGAAGGCGTGCATCATCCGCACGTCGGGCGGCAGCGTGGCCGGATCGGTGACGCTGCGGAACGAGGCGTCGATCTCGCCCGCCTGGACGGCGGCGGCCGCCACGTGGGGGTCGTCGACCCTGAGGGTCACCACGTCGAGGTCGGTCCCGGGACGCGAGCGCCAGTAGTCGTGCAGGACGACGGCCTGCGCGCTCCGCAGGCCGAGCACGTCGATCCGCAGGGCCCGCGAGGCCGGCCTGACCGCGGCGACGGCACGGTCGACACCCGCGACGATGCTCCGGGCGTGCGGGAGGAGCGCCTGGCCGTCCAGCGTCAGTTCGACCCCTCGGGCGGTACGGGTGAACAGGCGGGCTCCCAGCTCGCGTTCCAGGGCGGCGATCCGCTTCGAGACCGCCTGCTGTGTCACGCCCAGCTCGTCGGCCGCGTGCTGGAGCTGTCCCAGCTCGGCCGCCCGGACGAACGATCGCACTGCCTCGGTGTCCATGGGAGCACCCTAAGCATGCTCAACCTGTGGTTGTGGCTCACCCAAGGGCGGTTGTTTGATCCTGGGCTGCCATGACCGATGTGATGGGCGGACCCAAGCATCGGTTGTTCCGGAGGAGTCGTGCGCGTGGGACCGGGGTCCGATTTCGGCCGGCTGTGGCTGGCCTACGCCGTCAGCACGTACGGCACGTGGACGGCGTTCGGCGCCTTCCCGCTGATCGCGGTGCGCGTGCTCCACTCGTCGGCGTTCGCGGTTTCCCTGCTGGAGGCGGCCGGGCTCGCGGTCGCGGCGATCGCCGCGTTCCCGCTGGGGCCGTGGGTCGAGCACCGGGCCAAGCGTCCGGTGATGATCGCCACGGACCTGGCCCGGTTCCTGGCAATGGCGAGCGTCCCGGTCGCGTACGTCCTCGGCCTGCTGTCCTACGTCCAGCTGCTGGTCGTCTCGGTCGTCTCCGGGACCGCGGGCATCGCCTTCACCGCCGCGTCCGGCGCCTACCTGAAGCACCTCGTCCGCGGTGACCGCCTCCTCGTCGCCAACGGCAGGTTCGAGGGCACCAACTGGGTGGCGACCGCGGCGGGCCCGCCCATCGGCGGCGCGCTCGTCGGGCTGCTCGGCCCGGTCGTCACGGTCCTGGCCGACTCCCTCAGCTACCTGCTGTCCGCGCTCGGCATCCTGCGCATCCGCGGCGGCGATGTCGCGACACCACGCGACCCGGCGACCGGGTCGGGCCGAGCCGGTCTTCTCGCCGGATGGCGGTTCATCCTCCACGACCGGGTCCTGCGGCGGCTGTTCCTCAACTCGGTCCTGGTGAGCGGCCTGATCATGGCCACCGTCCCGCTCCTGGCCGTCCTCCTGCTGGGCGAGTACGGCTTCCCGGCCTGGCAGTACGGGATCGCTTTCGGTATCCCGGCGCTCGGCGGCTTCGTGGGCGCCCGCCTCTCGGCCCGCCTGGTGAGGCGCTACGGCCGGTACCGGGTGATGGCCGTCTCCGGCTGGCTGCGGTCCCTCTTCCCGCTCGGTCTCGCGTTCGTCCGGCCCGGCGTCCCCGGGCTCCTCACCGTGATCGTCGTCGAGGGCCTGCTGATCACCTGCATGGGCGTCTTCAACCCGATCTACGCCACGGAACGCCTGCAACGGACCCCCGCGGACCGTGCCGCGCGGGTCATCGGTACGTGGAGCGTCAGCAGCAGACTCGTACAGGCCGCTCTGATGATGATCTGGGGCGTCCTCGCCGGCCTCACCGGCCCCCTGACCGCGATCACCGTCTCGGGCGTCCTCCTGCTCGCCACCCCGCTCCTGCTGCCCCGGCGGACGCACATGACCGGCCTTGCGTCCGCCGCTCCGCCGGAGGGCGTCCCGGCCGCGTGACCCACCGCGGTGCCTCAGCCGGCCGTCCGGACCTCGCCCCCCTGCCGCCCCAGGCCAGGAGGCGGAGCCGGGATGCGGTGCCGATCTTCTCGGACGAGGCGAGGATGGAGGTGTCCGCGGCCCGTGCGGCCAGGGCGCGCTTCATCGCGGCTTCCTCGGCGTCGCCGGTCCACCCGACCCCGGTGGGAGCCACCCGGCCCCAGGAAGCGGCCGAGCGCGCCCCCGGAGGGACGCGCTCGGCCTGCGGGTGCGGTCGACCGGTCAGATCGTCGCCGTGTCGATCACGAAGCGGTAGCGGACGTCGCTCGCCAGGACGCGCTCGTAGGCCTCGTTGATCTCGGACGCGGCGATCAGCTCGATCTCGGCGCCGATGCCGTGCTCCGCGCAGAAGTCCAGCATCTCCTGGGTCTCGGCGATGCCGCCGATCATCGAGCCGGCGAGGGTCTTGTTGCCGCCGATGAGGGAGAAGAGGTTCAGCGAGATCGGCTCCTCGGGGGCGCCGACGTTCACCAGGGCGCCGCCCGTCTTCAGCAGGCCCAGGTACGCGCCGAAGTCCAGGGGCGCGGAGACCGTGGAGAGGATCAGGTCGAAGGAGCCCGCCAGCTCCTCGAAGGTCTTCGGGTCGCTCGTCGCGTGGTAGTGGTCGGCACCCAGCTTGAGGCCGTCGTCCTTCTTGCGCAGGGACTGGGAGAGGACCGTCACCTCGGCGCCGAGGGCGTGCGCGATCTTGACGCCCATGTGGCCGAGGCCGCCCAGGCCGACGACGGCGACCTTCTTGCCGGGGCCCGCGCCCCAGTGCTTGAGCGGGGAGTACGTGGTGATGCCGGCGCACAGCAGCGGCGCGGCAGCGTCCAGCAGCAGTCCGTCCGGGATGCGCAGGGTGAAGGCCTCGTCGACGACGACCTTCTGCGAGTACCCGCCGTAGGTGGGCTCGCCGTCCTTGCCGACGCCGTTGTACGTCGGCACGTTGCCGCGGACGCAGTGCTGCTCGACGCCCGCCACGCAGTTCTCGCACTCACCGCAGGAGTCGACCATGCAGCCGACGCCGACGTGGTCGCCGACCTTGAACTTCGTCACACCGGAGCCGACCGCCTCCACGACGCCCGCGATCTCGTGGCCGGGGACCATCGGGAAGATGGCCTCGCCCCAGCCCTCGCGGGCCTGGTGGATGTCGGAGTGGCAGATGCCGGCGAACTTGATGTCGATCAGGACGTCGTGCTCGCGCACCTCGCGCCGCTCGATGGTGGTGCGCTCCAGCGGAGCCTTGGCGGCGGGGGCGGCGTATGCGGCGACAGTGGTGGTCATGCCGGAGTCTCCGGGATTCTCGTAGAGGGGTGTTCGCTCTCCACCCTGCCTCTCCCGCCGGAGTCCACCCAGACCACGGTTGTGCCTACGTCCAGCGTGCCTACCACCAGCGGGGACAGGCTCCTGTGCGTACGACCGGGAATACTGGAGGGCATGGATGGACAGCTGGACCGGCGTGCCGAACTGAGCGAGTTCCTTCGGACCCGGCGGGCCCGGCTGAAGCCGCAGGACGTGGGGCTGGCGGAGTACGGACGGCACCGCCGGGTGCCCGGACTGCGCCGCGAGGAGCTGGCGCAGCTCGCCGGCGTGTCCGTGGCGTACTACACACGGCTCGAGCAGGGCAACGGACAGAACGTGTCGACGGAGGTCCTGGACTCCATCGCCCGGGCGCTCAGGCTCACCGACGCCGAGCACGCCCACCTGACGCACCTCGCCAAGCCGAAGCAGCAGCGCAGGCGGGCCTCGGCGGGGCGGGCGCAGCAGCCGGTGCGGGTGGCGCTGCTCCAGCTGCTGGAGTCGATCGACACGGTGCCCGCCTACGTGACGGGCCGCCGGTCGGACATCCTTGCCTGGAACCGCATGGCCGCCGCCCTCTTCGGCGACTGGGGCGAACTGCCGGCCCAGGAGCGGAACTGGGCGCGGCTGGTCTTCCTGAACCCGGAGTACCGCGAGCTGTTCGTCGACTGGGACCAGAAGGCGTACGACATGGTCAGCTTCCTGCGCATGGACGCGGGCCGGCACCCGGACGACCCGCGGCTGTCCGCCCTGGTCGGCGAGCTGTCCGTGAAGAGCGAGGAGTTCCGGCGGCTGTGGGCCACGCACGACGTCAAGGAGAAGAGCTACGGCGTCAAGCGGATGCGGCACCCGCTGGTCGGCGACCTGACCCTGTCCTTCGAGACGTTCCGCCTGGTCGACGACGAGGAGCAGGCGTTCATCACCTACCACGCCGAGCCGGGCTCGTCGTCGGCGGAGGCGCTGCGGCTGCTGGCGAGCTGGGGGACGGACGCGGCGGCCTCGCTGACGCCGTGACCCTGCGGCCGGCCTCCGCTCTCAGGCCAACGCCTCCTCGACGAGGTCGGCGGCGCGCCGGGTGCCGCCCTCGGCGCGTGTGTCGGCACGCAGCCGTGCCGACCGGCGGCGCACCTCCGGGTCGGTGAGCAGGCCGTGCAGGGCCGCCCGCAGGGTCTCGGCGGTGGCGTCGGCGGTGTCGACGCGCCGGGCCACGCCCAGTTCCATCAGCCGGTCGGCGTTCATGAACTGTTCGGCGGCCTGCGGTACGGCGATCATCGGGACGCCCGCCAGCAGTCCCTCGCCACAGCCGCCCATGCCGGCGTGGGTGACGAACGCGTCGGCCCGCTCCAGGATCGCCCGCTGCGGAACCCAGGAGTGGACCTCGACGTTCGGCGGGATCTCGCCGAGTTCCCGGGGGTCGGTGTGCGTGCCGATCTGGAGGACCACGTGCAGGCCGGGCCGGTCGCCGAAGGCCGCGAGGCACTGGCGGTAGAACTCCGGTTGCCGGGTGTACGCCGAGCCCAGGGAGATCAGCAGCACGGTCTCCGCGTCCGCGGGACGGGTCCACGTGTCCGCGTTTTCCGGCGCTTCGAGGCAGGGGCCGACGAAGGTCACCGTGCCCGGGTCGACCCGGTCGGCGTGCGGCTGCATCGCCCGGGGGATCAGGGCCAGGGCCCGGGCAGGGGGGCCGGAGAAGGCGTCGACGTCGGTGGTGGCCGCCCCGCACTCGGCGAGCCACCGGGCGAACCTCGTCCGGTACGCGTCGGCGCCGGGCAGTCTCCGCAGGGGTGCCCCGACGTCCTGGTCGTAGCCGTCCCAGGCCACGAACGTCGGGGACAGCTGGAGGACGGGCCGCCTCTGGGACTCGGCCAGGGCGCGGGCGGCGTAGGCGCCGATGTCGTACAGGTACAGGTCGGCCGGGTCGTCGTCGTAGGCGGCGCGCAGTCGGGGCAGTGCCTGGACGGCGTCGTCGAGGAAGAGACTCATCGCGGCGACGGGGTCCTGGGGCCAGTCGTTGTCGGCGACCGGCAGTACGGAGGGGCAGGGGACGGGCTCGGCACCGGTCGGAGCGATCAGGTCGCCGACCGCCGGGTCGTTGGCGTAGGTCACCCGGTGGCCGCGTGCCACCAGTTCGCGGATGACCGCGAGGCTGGGCAGCACGTGACTGACGACGGGGATGCCGACCATCGCGATGTGGGCAGGACGCCGGGGCACGACGACACCTCGTTCCGGGTTGCGGGGCGGGCGGGGGCGGGGGTCCGGCCGTCCGGGGTCACGGGGACCGGCCGGGGTCACGGGGCCACGGCCTCCAGTCCGGCGACGGTGCCCGACATGATCGTGCGGATGTGCTCGGTGAGGTGCTCGACGGGCCAGTCCCACCAGGCCACCGCGAGCAGCCGGGCGATGTCGGACGCGTCGTAGCGGGTGCGGATCAGCCGGGCGGGGTTGCCGGCGACGATGCCGTAGTCGGGCACGTCCGAGGTGACCACCGCGCCGGTGCCGATGATCGCGCCGTGCCCGATCCGTACGCCGGGCAGCACGGTGGCGCCGTGGCCGAACCAGACGTCGTTGCCGACGACGGTGTCCCCGCGGCCGGGCAGGCCGGTGAGCAGGTCGAAGTGGTCGGCCCAGGAGCCGCCCAGGGTGGGGAAGGGGAAGGTGGAGGGACCGTCCATGCGGTGGTTGGCGCCGTTCATGAGGAAGCGCACGCCGGTGCCCAGGGCGCAGAACCTGCCGATCACCAGCTTCTCCGGGCCGTAGTGGTAGAGCACGTTGCGGGTCTCGAACGCGGTCGGGTCGTCCGGGTCGTCGTAGTAGGAGTACTCCCCCACCTCGATGAGCGGCGACTTCACCAGCGGCTTGAGCTGCACGACGCGCGGCTGCCCGGGCATCGGGTGGAGCACGGTCGGATCGGCGGGGACGAGTGGCATCGCGGTTTCCAGCTCCATTAATGCGACGGCTGATGCATTAGGATGCTGCCACGTCCCCACGTCCATGAGCAATCGGGATTTCCCATGACCGACCCGCCGGGCCCTCCGCCGGACCGCGGCCGCCCCGCCGACGACCGCCCCGCCGACGGCGCGCCCGCCTCCCCGGGCGCACGCCGGCCCGGGGGCCGTACCGCCCGTGTCCGGGCCCAGGTGATCGCCGCGGTGTGTGCCGAACTCGGTGACCACGGTTTCGAGGGGCTCACGCCGGAAGGCGTCGCGGCCCGCGCGGGCGTGCACCGCACCACGGTCTACCGGCGCTGGCGGGATGTCGGCGGCCTGCTCGCCGATGTCCTGGACGCCGCGGGCGAGGACGACTGGCAGCCCCCGGACACCGGATCCCTGCGGGGCGACCTGCTGGCGCTCAACACCGAGATCCAGGAGTCCCTCGTCGCCCGGCCGTCGGTCGCCGCGGCCCTGATCGCCGCCTCGTTCCGCTCCGAGCAGGCCGCCCGGGCCCAGCAGCGGCTGTGGGAGGACCGGTACACGCGCTGCGAAGCCGTCGTGGAGCGCGCCGTGCGGCGCGGCGAACTCCCGTCGGACACCGACGCCCGGCGCCTGCTGGTCGCCTCGACCGCGCCGCTCTACCACCACCTGGTGCTGCTGCGGGCCGCTCCCGACCCGCGGCTGCCCGAACAGGCCGCCGCCACGGCCACGCTGGCCGCGGCGGCGGGGGCCTTCGCCCGCCCGTGACGGCCGGGGCTCACGCCGAGGCGTTCTCCCTGATGCTGATCCGCCCCTTGCGGATCGTGGCCAGGCGCGGGGCCTTCTTCGCGATCGCCGAGTCGTGGGTGACCATCACGAAGGTGAGCCCCAGCTCCTGCCACATGCGGTCGAGTACGTCCATGATCTCGTCGCGCGTCGACTCGTCGAGGTTTCCGGTGGGTTCGTCGGCGAGCAGCACCTTCGGCTGCTTGACCAGCGCACGGGCGATGGCGACCCGCTGCTGCTGGCCGCCCGACATCTCGCCGGGCAGATGACCGAGCCGCTCGCCGAGCCCGACGGACTCCAGCGCCTCGGCGGCCTTCTCGCGCCGCTCCTTCGTCCTGACGCCGAGTGGGACCAGCGCGGTCTCGACGTTCTCCTGCGCGGTCAGGGTCGGTATGAGGTTGAAGGACTGGAAGACGAAGCCGATGCTCTCGCTGCGCACCCGGGTCAGCCGGGCCTCGGGCAGCTTGGCCAGGTCGGTGCCGTCGAGGACGATCTCGCCGGAGGTGGGCCGGTCCAGGGCGCCCAGCATCTGCAGCAGGGTGGACTTGCCGCCGCCGGTGGGGCCCTGGATGACGAGCCGGTCGCCGTCGGCGATGGTCAGGTCGACGCCGTCGAGGGCGTGCACGGTGTCCTTGCCGCGGGTGTAGCGCTTGGTGACGCCGCTGAGTTCGTACATGGTGCAACTCCTGGGAAAGGTGTGGAGGTTGGCGCTACTCGACGCGGCGCAGGGCGTCCGCGGGGCGCAGCCGGGAGGCGCGCCAGCCGCCGAAGCCGCCCGCGACGAGTCCGCCGGCCACGGCGAGGGCGACCGCGAGGGCGATGGTGGTGAGGCTGACGGGCGCGGTGAGCGCGATGTCCAGGGTCTTCGCGGCGGTCCCCCGGCCGGGGCCGCCCATGCCGCCACCCCCGAAGCCGCCGACCGCGCCTCCGCCGCCGGTGCCGCCGCCGAGCTGGGCCTCGAGCGTCGGGCTGACCGCGGTGACGGCGTACGCGCCCGCCAGGCCGAGCGCGATGCCGAGGACGCCGCCGACCAGGCCGTTGACGACGGCCTCGCCGACCACCTGCCGGGTCACCCGGCCCGAGCGCCAGCCCAGCGCCTTGAGCGTGCCGAACTCGCGCACCCGGCGGGAGACCGCCGAGGAGGTGAGCAGGCCGGCGACGAGGAACGCGGCGGCCAGCACCACGACGGAGAGCCACTTGCCGACGCCGGCGGCGAGGGAGGAGGCGGTGGACAGCGACCCGGAGACGGTGTCGGCGAGGTCGGCGGACGTGGTGACCGTGGTGCCCGAGATGTTCTTCTGGATCGCGGACTTGACGCCGTCGATCTGCTGCGAGTCGGTCGCCTTGACGTAGATCGTGGTGACCTTGTCCTTCGCGTCACCCAGCGTCTGGGCCTGCGCCAGGGGCACGTAGAGGTTGGCCGCCGCGTCGCCGCTGTCGGCCGTGGCGATGCCCACGACCAGGAACTTCGTGCTCTTGATGGTGACCGTGGAGCCGGTCTTGAGCTTCTTCTCCCTGGCGTACGCCGCGTCGGCGACGGCGACCTTGGCGTCGGTCTCCGACGTCTTGAAGGTACGGCCGCTGGTGATCGAGGAGGAGGTCAGCGGGCCGAGCGCGGGCTCGGTGACGTCGGTGCCGTAGACGGAGTAGCTGTTGACGTCGAAGTCCGCGCCACCGCCCTGGACGCGGCCCTCGGGGGCCTGCTGGGCGCCCGGCCCGCCGTCCTGTCCCTGGCCCTGGCCGCCGCCCGAGCCGTCCTGCTGGAACTGACCGCGTGTGAACTGTCCGCTGACCTTGACGACTTGCAGGCTCAGCCCGCCCACCGCGTCCGCGACGCCGCTCTGCCCGGCGACCTTGCCGACGGTCGAACTCGCCAGTGTCTGGAAGCCCTGCACCATGACGCGGTCGGTGCTCTGCTCCTCCTCGGAGCCGTCGTCCTGCGCGTCGAAGCGGAAGCGCGGCCGTTCGGAGGTGCTGGGGGTGGGCGACGCGGCCTTGGTGACCGTCATGTCCGTGCCCAGGCCGTACAGGGACTGCAGGACCTTGTCCTGAGCCCTGCCCATGCCGGAGGAGACGGAGTCGACGACGATGACCAGCGCGATGCCCAGCGCCAGGCCGGAGGCGACGACGAGGGCCGCCCTTCGGCGGCGGCGCAGCTCGCGCCTCAGGTAGGTGAAGAACATGGCCGAAAGGTAGGGACGGCCCGTGATGAAGGGATAAGGCCCGCGTAAGAGGAGGATGAGAAGCGGGGGGGGAACGGCGGACGCCCGCCGCCCCCGGTGAGGGGCGACGGGCGTCCGTCGTGAAGTCGCGGTGAGCCGCGGGAGGTTCGGCGTCAGACCGCCGAACCCGCCTTCCACTGGGCCCAGTCCATGTTCCAGCCGTTGAGGCCGTTGTCCGGGGCGATGGTCTTGTCGCCGGTGTTCTGGACGACGACCACGTCACCGACGATGGAGTTGTTGTAGAACCAGGCGCCCGGCGTGTTCGGGTCGTCGGCGCCCTTGGCGTCCTCCAGGCCCACGCAGCCGTGGCTGGTGTTGGCGCTGCCGAAGATGCCCTTGCCCCAGTAGTTGCCGTGGATGAAGGTGCCGGAGGTGCTCAGACGCATGGCGTGCGGCACGTCCTTGATGTCGTACTCGCCCTTGCCGTCGTCGTCGGTGAAGCCGACGGTCGAGCCGTCCATCCGGGTCTCCTTGTACTTCTCGGAGATCACCATCTGGCCCTCGTAGGTCTTGTTGTCGGGCGAGCCCGCGGAGATCGGGATGGTGCGGACGGTCTTGCCGTCCTGCGTGACCTTCATCTGCTTGGTCTTCGCGTCGACGTACGAGACCTGGTTGCGGCCGATCTTGAAGGTGACCGTCTTCTGCTGGACGCCGTAGACGCCGTCGGCGCCCTCGACGCCGTCGAGCGCCAGCTTGAGGGTGACGGTGGAACCCTCCTGCCAGTAGTTCTCGGGGCGGCAGTCCATGCGCTGGGTGCTGAACCAGTGGCAGGCGACTTCCTGGCCGCTGGTGGTGTTGACGGTGATCGCCTTCTGGACAGCGGCCTTGTCGGTGATCTCCTTGTCGAAGTTGATCGACACGGGCATGCCCACACCGACGGTCTTGCCGTCGTCCGGGGTGAAGGTGCCGATGAAGCTGTTGCTCTTGGAGACCGTGGTGAACGAGGAGTTCTCGTGGGCGGCGCGGCCCTCGGAGTCCTGCGCGGTCGCCGTCAGCTTGTAGGTGGTGGCCCGCTCCAGCTGGGTGCTGGGCTTCCAGCTGGTCTTGTCGGCGGATATCTCGCCCTTGACCTCGGTGCCGTCCGTCGTGGTCATCTTGACCTCCGTGAGCGTGCCCTTGCTCACGGTGACGGTGGCCGAGTTGTTGATGGAGGCGTTGTCCGAGCCGTTCTCAGGCGTGATCTTGATCTGGGCCTCGGAGGTCTTCTTGGCTGCCGCCTCGTCGACCTGCGCCTGCGAGGTGCCGTCGTCCCCACCCCCGGAGGCGCCGGCGTCATTGCTGGAACATGCCGAAAGCACCAGCACACCGCCGAGCAGTGCGGACGCGGCCGCCAGGCCCTTGCGCCGCTTACCGTCCGTCATCACACGCTTCTCCATCGTTGCCGATTCCCGAAACCCCGAGCTCCCCCGTCAAGACGTTCAACGCTACGACCGGTTCGTCCCGTTCCATATCGTCAGCCGGTGTGGGACATACCACTCCGCCTCGGGGCGATGGTGGTGCGGGGGCCGGTCGGTGCGCCCCTTGAGACGGCGAAACCCCTGACGGCGGTTGCCGCCGGGGGGCACGATTTTCCCCACGGCGCGTCAGCCGGCCGCTGATTTCCCGTCTTCCGGATCGTCCTGGCCGCCATCATCCTCGTCCAGGTCCCAGTCGGGCGAGTCGGGGTCGTAGTCGATCTGCTCACTGCTCCAGGAGGCCTGCTGGAGTTCAATCCCGGGCACCGCGCTGACCAGGTCGAACGGATCCACGAGATAGGCCAGGGCCTCGGCGGTGTCCTCGGTCACAGCACGCTCGGCGTGCGCCCGTTCCGCGTCGGGCAGCTCGGAGTCGTCAGCGAGGGTCTGCAGCGCGGCTCCGGTGACCGCCTCCTCGTCGTCGATCGCCAGGACGAGGTCCACGCGAAGCCGCACAAAACGTGATGTCTCTGGAGTGCTCATGCCCGGAGAGTACGACCGACCGCTCCCGTGACTTTCCTGTGACCCGCGCCTTTCACTAACATCTGCCCACACGGCCAATTCGCCAGCGCCACAAGGGGATCGATATTCCGTGTCATCCGCTCGCCGTCCGTTGCTGACCGCCGCCGCCGCGGGGGGCCTGCTGTGCGCCCTGTGGTTCGTCCCGTCCGCGAACGCGACACCCGGGACCCAGGCCGCGGGTACCGCCTCCACGAGCCCGTCCCCGCAGGTCACCGAGCAGGCCAGAGCCGTGTCGACGGACACGGCGGCCACCGGCGAGCAGAGCGCCCGGCTGGCCGACACCGGAAGCTTCGACAGCACCCCGTACGTCATCGGCGGCACCGCCTGTCTCGGCCTCGGTGCGGGGTTCGTCGTGTACTCGGTGCGCCGGGAACGCCTTGATTTTTGAAATCACTTGACGTTCTTTTGGCAATCTTGACTTTGCCGGGCGCCGCCCCGCGTGTGCGCCGTCGCCCGGGGAGTCGCCGTCATGCCACGGGGCCCGTCGCACAGCTGCGCGACGGGCCCCGTGGGCTCGGCTAGCGCAGCGGTCCGGTGACCGTCTCCGCCGCCGCCACCAGGCTCCCCGCACGCACGAAGGCGTCCGCGGCGGCCAGGTCGGGGGCGAGGAACCGGTCCGGTCCGGGGCCCTCGACACCGGCCGCCCGCGCGGCGTCGATGACCGCCCGCGAGGCCGGCGCCGGGGTGAGGCCCTCGCGGAGCTGGATCGCGCGCGTGGCGGCGTACAACTCGACGGCGATCACCCGGGTGAGGTTGTCCACGGCCGTGCGCAGCTTGCGCGCCGCCGACCAGCCCATGGACACATGGTCCTCCTGCATGGCGGAGGACGGGATGGAGTCCGCCGAGGCCGGTACGGCGAGCCGCTTCAGCTCGCTGACCAGGGCGGCCTGCGTGTACTGGGCGATCATCAGGCCGGAGTCCACGCCAGCGTCGTCCGCGAGGAACGGCGGCAGGCCGTGGCTGCGGTTCTTGTCGAGCAGCCGGTCGGTGCGCCGCTCGGCGATGGAGCCGAGGTCGGCGACGGCCACGGCGAGGAAGTCCAGGACGTAGGCGACCGGGGCGCCGTGGAAGTTGCCGTTGGACTCCACGCGCCCGTCGGGAAGGACGACGGGGTTGTCCACGGCCGCCGCGAGCTCCCGCTCGGCGACCAGGCGGGCGTGGGCGATCGTGTCGCGCCCGGCACCGGCGACCTGCGGGGCGCAGCGCACCGAGTAGGCGTCCTGGACGCGGGGGGCGTCGTCCTGGTGGTGGCCGGTCAGGCCGGACCCCTTGAGCACGGCGGCCATGTTGGCGGCGCTCGCGGCCTGTCCGGGGTGCGGGCGGATGGCGTGCAGCTCGGGCGCGAGCACCCGGTCCGTGCCGAGCAGGGCCTCCAGGGTCAGCGCCGCGGTGACGTCGGCGGACTTGTAGAGGGTGTCGAGGTCGGCGAGGGCCATGACCAGCATGCCGAGCATGCCGTCGGTGCCGTTGAGGAGCGCGAGGCCCTCCTTCTCGCGCAGCTCGACGGGGGCGATCCCGTGCTCGGCGAGCAGCTCGCCCGCCGGCCGTACGGTGCCGTCGGGACCCTCGGCGTCCCCCTCGCCCATGAGGGTGAGGGCGCAGTGGGAGAGCGGCGCGAGGTCGCCGGAGCAGCCGAGGGAGCCGTACTCGTGCACGACCGGGGTGATCCCGGCGTTGAGGACGTCGGCCATGGTCTGCGCGACCTGGGGGCGGACGCCGGTGTGCCCGGAGCAGACGGTCTTCAGACGCAGGAACATCAGCGCGCGCACGACCTCGCGCTCGACGCGCGGCCCCATGCCGGCGGCGTGCGAGCGGACGATGTTGCGCTGCAGCTGGGCGCGGAGGTCCGGGCTGATGTGCCGGGTCGCCAGGGCGCCGAAGCCGGTGCTCACGCCGTAGACGGGGTCCGGCTTGGCGGCCAGCGCGTCCACGATGCCGCGGGCCGCGGCCAGCGCCGCCACCGCTTCCTCGGAGAGCTCGACCCGGGCGCCGGCACGCGCCACGGCGAGGACGTCGGACGCGGTGACCCCGGACGTCCCCACCACCACAGTGTGCATATTCATATTCAGGAGCGTACGCAGTGAATTCGATGATGTCACCCCTGGTCGCGGGGGGCACCCCTTACCCGGACGGCGCGGGGGCGCCGCACGGTCCCTAGGGCGAATGGCGCCCGCGGAAACGCCGCCGCTCCCCGTTCTCCTCCCGGGGCGGCTGGTCCGCCAGCCGCACGACGGGATCGTCGGGTCCCTCGCGCCCGGCCACCACCGGCCGGTCGGCCCGCTCCGCCTTGGCCCGGTACTGCGCGGCGTCCGCCAGCCGGAACAGCCGGCGGGCGGAGCGAACGGGCCCCACGGGGTCCTCGGTGGACGCGACCCCGCAGGCCACGCCGTCGCCCAGCTCCAGCTCGGCCGCCCGGCGGCACAGCTCCTCGGCCGCCTTGACCACCGCGTCGGCGGGCGGCCCGACCGCGAGCAGACAGAACTCGTCACCGCCGAGCCGGGCCGCGAGCGCCCCCGGCAGCATGGCCCCGCACAGCGACAGCACCGACCCGAAGCGCTCCAGGAGCCGGTCGCCGACGGCGTGCCCGTGGGTGTCGTTCACCCGCTTGAGCCCGTTGAGGTCGCACACGACGAGGCTGACGACGACACCCTCCGTACGGTGCCGCTCCACCGCCTCGTCCAGACGGGTGTCGACCGCCCTGCGGTTGGCGAGCCCGGTGAGCGCGTCGGTGTACGCGAGGCGCCGGACCTCCTCGAGCCGCTCGGTCTGCGCGATCCCGGCGGCCACCACCGAGGCCAGGACGGTGGCGAAGTCCGCGTCGCCCCGCGCGAAGACGGCCTCGCCCACCGGTCGGGCCACGTACAGCTCGCCCCAGGCGCGGCCGTGCAGCACGATCGGCGCGACCACGCAGCAGCCGCGCCCGCGGCGACGCAGGGCCGCGACGCGCTGGTGGACGTACCCGGGGCTCCCCGCCGCGGGTCCCGCGGCCGTCTCGACCCAGGCGTCGGGCTCGCCGCCGCCGGCCCAGCGCTCGTGCAGGAACTCGGTGATCTCCGCGAACTGGTGCACGGGGTAGGACTCGTCCTCGGGGAACTCCTCCTCGTCCTCGGCCCGCTCGCCCACGTTCACCAGGACCCGGAGCCGGCCGAGCTCGCGCTCCCACACCGACAGGGCCGCGAAGCTGCCGCCCAGCGCCCGGCAGGCGCCCAGGGCCGCCGCCCGCCACGCCTCCCGGGAACTGTGCGCGGCGGCCATGCCCTGCGCCAACGCCACGACGGCCGCGAGCCGTCTGTCCTCACCCATCACTCCAGGCTAGGGACGATTTACCCAAAAGTGGACATGGGTGACGCGAACGGGGGCCGGAACGGACCCTTCGCCCGTCACTCCCCGGGCCAGCGCGGCGCCCGCTTCTCGTTGAACGCCGCGACCCCCTCCGCCCGGTCCCCCGAGAAGGCCACCGACCGCCACGCCGCGTCCTCTACCTCGAGGCCGGCCCGCAGATCCAGCCCGTGCCCGAGCCGCAGCGCGCGCTTGGCAGCCCGCAGCCCCACGGGCGAGTTCGCGGCCATCCGGGACGCCAGGCCGAGCGCCTCCTCGCGGTCCTGCCCCTCGCCCACCAGCTGGTCGACGAGGCCCAGCTCGCGCGCCTCCGCGGCCTCCACCCGCCGCGCCGTGAACACCAGCTCGGCGGCGCGCGCCGCCCCCACCCGGCGCGGCAGCAGCTGCGTACCGCCGCCGCCCGGGATCACCCCGACCGACACCTCGGGCAGGCCCACCACCGCCGTGGGGTCGGCCACGATCACGTCGCACGACAGCGCCAGCTCGAAGCCGCCGCCCAGCGCGAACCCGTGCACGGCCGCGACCGTCGGCACCGGCAGCTCCAGCACCGCGGTGTACGCGCCCCGCGTCACCGGCC
This sequence comes from Streptomyces flaveolus, assembly GCF_014648815.1. Classification (GTDB taxonomy): domain Bacteria; phylum Actinomycetota; class Actinomycetes; order Streptomycetales; family Streptomycetaceae; genus Streptomyces; species Streptomyces flaveolus. The sequence goes on from NZ_BMRV01000002.1 coordinate 487,355, forward strand.
GCTGGCGCAGCAGGTCGGCGTCGGAGAAGGAGTTGCGTTCCTTCAGGTCCGCGCCGACGCAGAACGCCCGCTCGTGCGTCGAGGTCAGCACCACCACCCGTACGTCCCGGTCCTCGCCCAGCGCCGCGCACGCCGCGCCGATGGACCGGGCCATCGCGGTCGAGACGGCGTTCATGGCCTTCGGCCGGTCGAGGGCGAGCTCCGCGACATGCCCGTCCCCGTGCCGCCGCACCAGGACGAACTCTCCGAACCGCTCCTCGCTCATGACACCCTCCGGTTAACGCGGGTTAACAACTCGACGGCCCGATCATCGCAGGCGCGGGGGCGCGGGGAAAGGCCGGGCGCGTGCCGCCGCGGGACCACGCCCCCGTCCACCCGTTCGAGTGACATCCGGTCGATGCCGCCGGCCCGGCACGCCGCAGCGCCTATGGTCGCTCGCCAAGCGCAGCGGCGGGGGGCACCTGCGCACCGGGGAGGGTTCATGACGACGACGGACACGCCGACCACACCGCGCCCGCGGCTTCCCCGGATCCGGGGCCGTCATCGCCGGCCGCGTCCCCGCAAGGCCGTCCTCGCGGTCGGCGGCCTGGCGCTGGCGGCCGGCGCCCTGAGCCTCGTACGCCTGGTCCCCGAGCCCGGGGGCGGCGCCCTGGACGGCTACGGCGCCGAGGCCGCACCGCGCGTGGAGACGGGCAGGAACGGCACGGGGGACTCCGACGAGCACCCGGGCACCGGCTCCACCTCGGGCGGCGGCGCCACGCCCGGGGTGAGCCCGTCGGCGACGTCCGTCATGGGCGGCCTGAGCGCGTCCCCCCGACCGGGCGACCCGATACCGGACCCGTCCGCGAGCGGCTCCACGACACCACGCCCGCCGGCGTCGGGTGCTTCCGCCGCGGACCCGTCGGCGGCCGGCTCCACGACCGTCCCACAGCGCCCGAACACGCCGGACACCCCGCACGCGCCGGGCACCGGCGCCGGGGATCCGACGCCCGCCGAACCGCAGCCCCCGCAGCCCCCGGACGCCGGCACTCCCACGCCGCGCCCCACGCCCGCGCCGAGCCGCACGACGCCCGCCCCGCGTCCGGAGCCGCCGGGGGGACTGTGCGTGCCGCTGCTCGGGCTGTGCGTGGACCTGCTGGACGGCGACGGCTGACACCCGCCCACGTCCGCTCCCGGCCGTCTACTCCCCGCCGTCGCCCCGCCGGGTGAGCAGCCACGGCTCGACCACGCCGAGACCACGCACCGGCCGCTGCCACATCGGCTGGAGCCCGAAGCGGTACGCCGGGGGCTCCTCGCCCTCCTTCTCCGCCGCGGCGGCCTCCTCGGCCGCCTCCGCCTCGGAGGACGGGGCGTCGCCGGTGCGGATCAGCTCCTCGGCGAAGGCGGAGTCGATGAGCACGGCGTCCTTGGGGGCTATCGAGGTGAGCCGGGAGGCCAGGTTCACGGTCGTCCCGAAGACATCGCCCATACGGGTGGTCACCGTGCCGAAGGCGAGGCCGACGCGCAGCTCCGGCATGGTCTCGTCGTTCGCCATCGTCTCGATGAGGCGCAGCGCGATCTCGGCGGCGGTGCCCGCGTCGTCGGCGGCGTACAGCACCTCGTCGCCGAGGGTCTTGATCAGGCGCCCGCCGCGGGCGGCCACCAGGTCGGCGGCGGTGGTCTCGAAGGCCTCGACGAGCTCGCCGAGCTCCTCCTCCTCCATCCGTCGGGTCAGCCGCGTGAAGCCGACCAGATCGGCGAAGCCGACCGCGAGGCGCCGGTCCACCATCTCCTCGTCGTCACCGGCCTGCACGACCCGGCCGGTCGCGGCGGCGAGCTGACGGCGCCAGACGTAGACGAGGAACTCCTCCAGCTCCGGCAGCAGCAGCTCGACCAGCGGATACGTCACCTCGGTGCGGGTCATCCCCGGCTCCGGCGGCTCGGTCAGGCCCTCCAGGAAGGAGTCGATCTGCCACTCGGCCAACCGGGCGGTGGTCTGCCCGGTGGACCGGGCCACCTGCACGGCCATGGCCTCGCTGAGCAGCCCCGCCTCGACCAGACCGGCCAGGCGGCGCAGGGCCAGGACGTCGGCCTCGGTGAGCGCCTTGGCCTGGCCTATGTCGGCGAAGCCCATGGCCCGCCAGAAACGCGAGGCCAGCTCCATGGAGACGCCCGCGCTGCGGGCGGCCTGGAAGGGGGTGTAGCGACGCTCGGCGCCCAGGATCAGTCCCTCGAGGCGCAGCGCGAGCGGGTCCTCGCCGGAATCGGCGGAATCCGGGTCGGGCTCGGGGTCCACCCGGCCGTCCCCGTCCGCGCCGGAGCCCGTGTCGTCGACGGTCACGCCTGCTGCCCTTCCGATCTGCCGCGGTCAGGTTCGACCGGCCCCAACTTTACGTCAGGTGTGCCCCAGCTCACTCCCGCGAGCCGTCTCCCGACGGGACGCGTAACCCGGCGTTGCGGGGTGCCCGGCGTGCATGTGGGCCGGGGGTGGGTTCGCGTGGCCCGGCGTTGCCGGGGTGCCTCCCAGGCCGTTCAGGCACTGGGGGAAGGCACGACTGCCCGCAGCCGGGGCGGAGGCGAGACGGCCGTCAGCCGCGTACGGCGCGGAGGGGACGTGTCGGGGGGTGTCCGCCCGCAGCGGTTGGCGCGTCAACGCCCCGCCTGCTCTTGAGGGACCGATTCCGCGCCGTTCCGAGGACGGACACCCCCCGACACGTCCCCGACCCACAGCACCCCGCACCGCGCTACCCGCACCCCCACCGAACCCGCACAGGCCGCCGCAGGCAACGACGCCCCACCACCGGAGGCACCCGCAGGCCCCCCGCCCCACCGCCGGAGGCACCCGCAGGCCCCCGCCCCACCGCCGGAGGCACCCGCACAGGCCGCCGCAGGCACCCCGCGCCACCGCCGGAGGCCGCACGCACCCTCACGCCAAGCGCAGGTGCACGATGTCCCCCGCCCCCACCGGCTCCTGCACCCCCGCCTCCGTGGCCAGCACCAACCGCCCGTCCCCGTCCACGGCCACCGCCTCCCCCACCAGCGACCGATCCCCCGGCAGCTCCGCCCGCACCACCCGCCCGAGCGTCGCGCACCCCGCCGCGTACGCCTCCTGCAGCCCGCTCACCGCCGGGTCCCCTTCGGCCGACCGCCACCGCCCGTACCAGTCCTCCAGCGCCCGCAGCACCCCCCGCAGCAACGGATCCCGGTCCGTGCTCACCGCCCCGGCCAGCGCCAGCGACCCCGCACGCGGGACCGGCAGCTCCTCCGCCCGCAGCGTGACGTTGACACCGACACCGATGACCACACCGTCACCGGCCCGTTCCGCCAGGATCCCCCCGGCCTTGCGCTCCTCGCCGCCCACCGTGACGAGCAGGTCGTTGGGCCACTTCAGGGCCGTGTCCACCCCCGCCGCCCGGGCCAGCCCGGTCGCGACCGCGACGCCGGTGAGCAGCGGCAGCCAGCCCCAGCGGGCCACCGGCACCTCCGTGGGCCGCAGCAGCACGGAGAAGAAGAGACCGGAACGGGCCGGTGCCGTCCACTGCCGGTCGAGACGCCCCCGCGCGGCCGTCTGCTCCTCGGCGACGAGCACGGCGCCCTCGTCCGCCTTCCCCTCCGCGGCGAGCGCCACCAGGTCGGAGTTGGTGGAGCCGGTGCTCTGCACCACGTCCACCTGCCGCCACAGCCCTCCCTCGCGCACCAGTCCCCGGCGCAGCGCCGTGATGTTGAGGGGCGGCCGGTCCAGGTCGGACCAGCGGCTGTGGGAGGGGTCGGAGCCATCTCGGGGTGTCATGCAACCCACACTAGGTGTGGGAAACACCGCACTGCCGATCGGAGGACCCCCTACTACTCTACGGATGAGTAACCGTCCCCCCTTTTGAGCAGGCAGGGAGCCGCATCCCGATGTCCGAGCCGGAAGAGCAGCAGCCTGACATCCACACGACCGCGGGCAAGCTCGCGGATCTCCAGCGCCGTATCCAGGAGGCTACGCACGCCGGTTCGGAACGCGCCGTCGAAAAGCAGCACGCCAAGGGCAAACTGACGGCGCGTGAACGCATCGACCTCCTCCTCGACGAGGGTTCCTTCGTCGAGCTGGACGAGTTCGCCCAGCACCGGTCCACCAACTTCGGCCTGGACAAGAACCGCCCCTACGGCGACGGTGTCGTCACCGGCTACGGCACCGTCGACGGCCGCCCGGTCGCGGTGTTCTCCCAGGACTTCACCGTCTTCGGCGGAGCCCTCGGCGAGGTCTACGGCCAGAAGATCGTCAAGGTCATGGACTTCGCGCTGAAGACCGGCTGCCCGGTCATCGGCATCAACGACTCCGGCGGCGCCCGCATCCAGGAAGGCGTGGCCTCCCTCGGCGCCTACGGCGAGATCTTCCGCCGCAACACCCACGCCTCCGGGGTGATCCCGCAGATCAGCCTGGTCGTCGGTCCCTGCGCGGGCGGCGCGGTCTACTCCCCCGCCATCACCGACTTCACCGTCATGGTCGACCAGACCTCGCACATGTTCATCACCGGCCCGGACGTCATCAAGACGGTCACCGGCGAGGACGTCGGCTTCGAGGAGCTGGGCGGCGCCCGCACCCACAACTCCACCTCGGGCGTGGCCCACCACATGGCCGGCGACGAGAAGGACGCCATCGAGTACGTCAAGCAGCTGCTGTCGTACCTGCCGTCCAACAACCTCTCCGAGCCCCCCGCCTTCCCCGAGGAGGCGGACCTCGAGGTCGGCGACGAGGACCGCGAGCTGGACGTGATCGTCCCGGACTCGGCGAACCAGCCCTACGACATGCACACGGTCATCGAGCACGTCCTCGACGACGCCGAGTTCTTCGAGACCCAGCCGCTGTTCGCGCCGAACATCCTCACCGGCTTCGGCCGCGTCGAGGGCCGCCCCGTCGGCATCGTCGCCAACCAGCCGATGCAGTTCGCCGGCTGCCTGGACATCACCGCCTCCGAGAAGGCCGCCCGCTTCGTGCGCACCTGCGACGCCTTCAACGTGCCCGTCCTCACTTTCGTCGACGTCCCCGGCTTCCTGCCCGGCGTGGACCAGGAGCACGACGGCATCATCCGCCGCGGCGCCAAACTGATCTTCGCCTACGCCGAGGCCACGGTCCCGCTGATCACGGTCATCACCCGCAAGGCCTTCGGCGGCGCCTACGACGTCATGGGCTCCAAGCACCTGGGTGCCGACCTCAACCTGGCCTGGCCCACCGCCCAGATCGCCGTCATGGGCGCCCAGGGCGCCGTCAACATCCTGCACCGCCGCACCCTCGCCGAGGCGGAGGCGAGCGGTGAGGACGTCGAGGCGGTGCGGGCCCGCCTGATCCAGGAGTACGAGGACACCCTCCTCAACCCCTACACGGCGGCCGAGCGCGGCTACGTCGACGCGGTGATCATGCCGTCCGACACCCGCCGCCACATCGTCCGCGGCCTGCGTCAGCTGCGCACCAAGCGGGAATCCCTGCCCCCGAAGAAGCACGGCAACATCCCCCTGTAAGGAGCCGCTGTGACGATCAAGGTCGTACGGGGCAACCCGACCCCCGAGGAGCTCGCCGCCGCCCTGGCGGTGGTCCGAGCCCGCGCCGCGACGGCGGAGGCCGAGCCGTCCGGCGCGCCGGCCACCAGGGACGCATGGTCCGACCCGTCCCGCATCGCGGCACACCGGCTGCCTCAGCCGGGTCCGGCGTCCTGGGGCCGCACGTACTGGCCCAGCTGACGGAGACGACCTCAGGGGCGCGGGGCTGTGTCCATCCGCGGCTCCGCCGCGCGGACGCACCTAAGTGGAACCCCGCGCCCCTTCTTGAGTACGCATACTCAGGCGCCGCTCCCCCGCTCAGCCGCACGCTGGTGGAATGCTGTGGTCCGACCCTGAGAACGAGCCGCCCGAGGAACTGCGCGACATGCAGGTCATGCTGCGCCGGCTGGGCGTGTTCCTGGCGCTGGCCATGGTGCTCGCGATGATCGTGACCGGTCTCAAGTAGCCCGCCGGGCCTCCGCCGCTACGCTGGCCGCATGACAGACCAGCAGCCGCGCCGCCGACTCGTCCTAGCCTCCCAGTCCCCCGCCCGGCTCGGGCTGCTGCGCCAGGCCGGGCTCGACCCGGAGGTGCTCGTGAGCGGCGTCGACGAGGACGCCGTGACCGCCCCCACCCCCGCCGAGCTGGCCCTCGCCCTCGCCGAGGCCAAGGCCTCCGTGGTGGCCGCGAAGCCCGAGGTGCACGGTGCCCTGGTGATCGGCTGCGACTCGGTGCTGGACCTGGACGGGCAGGCCCTCGGCAAGCCCGCGGACGCCGAGGAGGCCACCGCCCGCTGGAAGGCGATGCGCGGGCGGGCGGGCACGCTGCAGACCGGCCACTGCGTCTGGGACACCGCCACCGGCCGCCACGTCTCGGCCACCGCCTCCACCGTCGTCCACTTCGGCGAGCCGGCCGACGAGGAGATCGCCGCCTACGTCGCCTCGGGCGAGCCGCTGTACGTCGCCGGGGCCTTCACCCTGGACGGCCGCTCGGCGCCGTTCATCGACGGCATCGAGGGCGATCACGGCAACGTGATCGGCATCAGCCTGCCCCTCGTCCGGCGTCTGCTGGCCCAGCTCGGGGTCGGCATCACGGAGCTGTGGGCGCCGGCGGAGGGCTGACCGGGGAGCCGCCGTCGCCCTTGCCGTCCTCGGCCGGCCCGGCGGCCGGCTCCTCCCGGCCGTCGTAGGTCATCAGCAGCAGCACGATGAGGCCGAGCACCAGGAGCATGAACAGGAAGGCGCTCCAGCCCACCAGGCCCCAGGTGAAGGCGCCGAGCAGCCCGTGCACCACGGCCGCGCTGATCAGCAGGATGCGGCCCACACCGGCGGGCGGGCGGTTGCGCAGCGCCACGAGCAGGGCGACCAGCCCGCAGAGCGCGAAGTAGAGACCGAAGACAACGCCGCCGATCTTCGAGGACACGGACATGGTGTCCGGGTCGAGACCGGCCAGGGACATGTCCTGCCGGTCGACGACGATCCCCAGGAACCAGTTCAGCGCGGCGACGCCGAGTGCCTCCACGAAGAGGACGACCGCCACGATCCACGCCACCGGCCTGCGCACCGTCACCGGTCCCCACCCACTTTCGACCGCTGCCGCACAGGACAGCTGTTACCCCAAGTACGTTCGAGACGACCTGAACGCTACTAACGGGTAAACCTCGGGACAAGGGGTCTGCCGCGAGCAAAGAATCATTGGGCCATTCGTAGGGACTCCACAAAGAAACGGAGTGGCCCGCAGCACGCTCTCACAGAGACCTTGGCCACATGAGGGGGCTAGGGTTTGCCCGAGGAGTCCTGCGTATCGCGGTACTGCAAGGGATTTCGCGGTCGAGCGAGCCTCGAATCACGCTCCGTGTGGGCAAGCTCACCATTGGGGACGGGTCGAAGTGCCGTGTCGGCAGTCCCTAAACTCGGCTTGTTTCAAGGAGGGAGCCTCAATCGTGCGCAAGGTGCTCATCGCCAACCGTGGCGAAATCGCTGTCCGCGTGGCCCGGGCCTGCCGGGACGCCGGGATCGCGAGCGTGGCCGTCTACGCGGACCCGGACCGGGACGCTCTGCATGTCCGCGCCGCTGATGAGGCGTTCGCCCTGGGTGGTGACACCCCAGCCACCAGCTACCTGGACATCGCCAAGGTACTGAAGGCCGCGAGCGAGTCGGGCGCGGACGCCATCCATCCCGGCTACGGCTTCCTCTCGGAGAACGCCGAGTTCGCGCAGGCGGTCCTGGACGCCGGTCTGATCTGGATCGGTCCGCCGCCGCAGGCCATCCGCGACCTGGGTGACAAGGTCGCCGCCCGGCACATCGCCCAGCGTGCCGGTGCCCCGCTGGTCGCCGGCACCCCGGACCCCGTCTCGGGCGCGGAGGAGGTCGTGGCCTTCGCGAAGGAGCACGGCCTGCCCATCGCGATCAAGGCCGCCTTCGGCGGTGGCGGACGCGGTCTGAAGGTCGCCCGCACCCTCGAAGAGGTGCCCGAGCTGTACGACTCGGCCGTGCGCGAGGCGGTGGCCGCGTTCGGCCGCGGCGAGTGCTTCGTCGAGCGCTACCTCGACAAGCCCCGCCACGTGGAGACCCAGTGCCTGGCCGACCAGCACGGCAACGTGGTCGTCGTCTCCACCCGTGACTGCTCGCTGCAGCGCCGCCACCAGAAGCTGGTGGAGGAGGCCCCGGCCCCCTTCCTGTCGGACGCCCAGATGGAGGAGCTGTACTCGTCCTCCAAGGCGATCCTGAAGGAGGCCGGCTACGTCGGCGCCGGCACCGTCGAGTTCCTCGTCGGCATGGACGGCACGATCTCCTTCCTGGAGGTCAACACCCGCCTGCAGGTCGAGCACCCGGTCACCGAGGAGGTCGCCGGCATCGACCTGGTCCGCGAGATGTTCCGCATCGCCGACGGCGAGGAGCTCGGCTACGGCGACCCGGAGCTGCGCGGCCACTCCTTCGAGTTCCGCATCAACGGCGAGGACCCGGGCCGGGGCTTCCTGCCGGCCCCCGGCACGGTCACCACGTTCGCCCCGCCCAGCGGCCCCGGCGTCCGCCTGGACGCGGGCGTGGAGTCCGGCAGCGTCATCGGCCCGGCCTGGGACTCGCTGCTCGCCAAGCTGATCGTCACCGGCCGCACCCGCAAGGAGGCCCTGCAGCGCGCCGCCCGCGCGCTGGAGGAGTTCCAGGTGGAGGGCATGGCCACGGCGATCCCGTTCCACCGCGCGGTGGTGCGTGACCGCGCCTTCGCCCCGGAGCTGACCGGCTCGACCGACCCGTTCACGGTCCACACCCGGTGGATCGAGACGGAGTTCGTCAACGAGATCAAGCCGTTCGCGGCCCCCGCGGACACCGAGGCGGACGAGGACGCGGGCCGTGAGACGGTCGTCGTCGAGGTCGGCGGCAAGCGCCTGGAGGTCTCCCTCCCGTCGTCGCTGGGCATGTCCCTGGCCCGCACCGGCCTGGCGGCCGGCGCCAAGCCGAAGCGCCGCGCGGCGAAGAAGTCCGGCCCCGCGGCCTCCGGCGACACCCTCGCCTCCCCCATGCAGGGCACCATCGTGAAGATCGCGGTGGAGGAGGGCCAGGAGGTCCAGGAAGGCGACCTGATCGTCGTCCTGGAGGCCATGAAGATGGAGCAGCCCCTCAACGCCCACAAGTCCGGCACCATCAAGGGCCTGGGCGCCGAGGTCGGCGCGTCCATCACCTCGGGTGCCGCGATCTGCGAGATCAAGGACTGACGCCCGCACGACAGCAGCACGCCCGGGGCGCCCGGCGGACCACCTCACACGGTCCGCCGGGCGCCCCGGGCGTTCAGGGGGGCGACGGACCGTGCGGCCCCTCAGCGCCGGCGCAGGTCCGCGACCCGGGCCCGTTCGGTCCCGGCCCCCGGCTCACCGAGTGCGGTGGCCGTCCGCAGTGCCGACCCCGCGCCGGGGACCTGACGGCGCGGCCCGGGCAGCGGGACGTCCCGGCGCTGCTGACGTGCCGGGGCGGTGTCAGCCCCGGCGGCCTGGGGGTTTCCCGCGCCGCTCGCACCCCCCGACGCCCCGGCCACGGCGATGTGCACGCCCTGGTCGGCCAGGGCCTGGAGCTCGGTGGCCGCACGGTCGTCGTGACCGGGCGGCTCGTCGGTCACCAGGCGGGTGATGAGATCCGTCGGCACGGTCTGGAACATGGTGTCCGTGCCCAGCTTGGAGTGGTCGGCGAGGACGACGACCTCGGCGGCGGCCTGCACCAGCGCACGGTCGACGGACGCCGACAGCATGTTGGACGTGGACAGGCCCCGCTCCGCCGTCAGACCGCTCCCGGACAGGAAGGCCTTGGACACCCGCAGCCCCTGGAGGGACTGCTCGGCACCGCTGCCGACCAGGGCGTAGTTGGACCCCCGCAGGGTGCCGCCGGTCATCACGACCTCGACGCGGTTGGCGTGGGCGAGGGCCTGGGCCACCAGCAGCGAGTTGGTGACGACGGTCAGCCCGGGCACCCGCGCGAGCCGGCGCGCCAGCTCCTGGGTCGTGGTCCCCGCCCCCACCACGATGGCCTCACCCTCTTCGACGAAACCCGCGGCGAGGTCGGCGATGGCCGTTTTCTCGGCGGTCGCGAGATGGGACTTCTGCGGAAAGCCGGATTCTCGCGTGAACCCGCCCGGCAGTACCGCACCGCCGTGCCGGCGGTCGAGGAGTCCTTCTGCCTCCAGTGCGCGCACGTCCCGCCGTACGGTCACTTCGGAGGTCTGGACGACGCGGGCGAGCTCACGGAGCGACACGGCCCCGTTCGCTCGCACCATTTCGAGGATCAATTGGCGACGTTCTGCAGCGAACACGAAACTGACAGTAACCCCAACGACCGTCTGCTTTCAGCAGTATGCGCCGAATAACAGAAGTTGTTCGCACACCAGGGACGGAAGTGGTATACGCACGACTATGCCGCCCGCACACCCCGCAACTCCCCGTGACCGAGGGGGAGTCGAATCCGGCCGCCGCTAGCCCTCCCCGTTGGCCTTCCGGGTGTGCAGCTGCCGCGCCACCTCGGCGATCGACCCCGACAGGGAGGGGTACACGGTGAAGGCGTTCGCGATCTGTTCGACCGTCAGGTTGTTGTCGACCGCGATCGAGATGGGGTGGATGAGCTCCGAGGCGCGCGGCGCCACGACCACACCGCCCACCACGATCTCGGTGCCGGGCCGGCAGAAGATCTTGACGAAGCCGTCCCGGATGCCCTGCATCTTGGCGCGCGGGTTGCGCAGCAGCGGCAGCTTCACCACCCGGGCGTCGATCTTGCCGGAGTCGACGTCGGACTGCGAGTACCCGACCGTGGCGATCTCGGGGTCGGTGAAGACGTTGGCGGAGACGGTCTTGAGGTTCAGCGGCGTGACCGCGTCGCCGAGGAAGTGGTACATGGCGATCCGCCCCTGCATCGCCGCCACCGAAGCCAGCGCGAAGACACCGGTGACGTCACCGGCGGCGTACACGCCGGGGGCCGAGGTCCTCGACACCCGGTCGGTGCGGATGTGCCCGGAGTCCTTGAGCTTGACCCCGGCCTCCTCCAGGCCCATGCCCTCGGTGTTGGGGATGGCGCCGACGGCCATCAGGCAGTGCGACCCGGTGATGACACGCCCGTCGGCCAGCGTCACCTCGACCCGGTCACCCACCCGCTTGGCGGACTGGGCCCGCGACCGCGCCATGACGTTCATGCCGCGCCGCCGGAACACGTCCTCCAGGACGGCGGCCGCGTCCGGGTCCTCGCCGGGCAGCACCCGGTCCCGCGAGGACACGAGCGTCACCTTGGACCCGAGCGCCTGGTAGGCGCCGGCGAACTCGGCACCGGTCACACCGGAGCCGACCACGATGAGCTCCTCCGGCAGTTCGTCCAGGTCGTAGACCTGGGTCCAGTTGAGGATGCGCTCACCGTCGGGCCGCGCGTCGGGCAGCTCACGCGGGTGCCCGCCGGTCGCGATCAGCACCGCGTCCGCGGTCAGCGTCTCCTCGGTCCCGTCGGCGGCACGGACCACGACCTTCCGTGACCCGTCGAGGGCCTGCATGCCCTCCAGCCGTCCGCGCCCGCGCATCACCCGCGCACCGGCGCGGGTCACCGAGGCGGTGATGTCGTGGGACTGCGCCAGCGCGAGCCGCTTCACACGCCGGTTGACCTTCCCCAGGTCGACCCCCACCACCCGGGCGGCCTGCTCCATCGGCGGGGTGTCGTCGGCGACGATGATCCCCAGCTCCTCGTACGAGGAATCGAAGGTGGTCATCACCTCGGCCGTGGCGATCAGAGTCTTGGACGGCACGCAGTCGGTCAGCACCGACGCCCCGCCCAGGCCGTCGCAGTCGACGACGGTCACCTCCGCGCCGAGCTGCGCGGCCACCAGGGCCGCTTCATATCCGCCGGGTCCGCCACCGATGATCACGATCCGAGTCACGTACTCCATTGTCCCGCACCGCTCGATGCGGAGCCGCCCGGGGGCACGTCTGTGACAAGAGCGACGCCCGGGACGCCTGCCGTACGCTCTCCCCATGTCGCTCTACGCCGCATACGCCGGCAACCTCGACGCGCGGTTGATGACCCGCCGCGCCCCGCACTCGCCGCTGCGCGCCACCGGCTGGCTGAACGGGTGGCGGCTGACGTTCGGGGGCGAGCACATGGGCTGGGAGGGCGCGCTCGCGACACTGGTGGAGGACCCGGTCTCCCAGGTCTTCGTGGCCCTCTACGACGTCGCCCCGATGGACGAGGACTCACTCGACCGCTGGGAGGGCGTGGGCATGGACATATACCGCCGGATGCGCGTCCGCGTCCACACCCTGGACGGCGAGGAGGGCGCCTGGACGTACGTCCTGAACGCCTACGAGGGCGGCCTGCCCTCGGCCCGCTACCTGGGCGAGGTGGCCGACGCGGCGGAATCGGCGGGCGCACCCCACGACTACGTCATGGAACTCCGCAAGCGCCCCTGCTGAGCGGCGCCCTCGTCAGAAACGACAAAACAACAATCGCAATCCCGTGAGCTCCGTCATCTACGCGCGTAGGCGTAAACCGGCTACCCTCATCGGCGTGAACGCATCTCTTCTTCCGGACGACATCCAGGGCGATCCCTACGCCGCCGCCGACGCCGCCGCGGCCCGCCTGCGCGAACTCACCGGCGCCGAGACCCACGACGTAGCCCTCGTGATGGGCTCCGGCTGGGCACCGGCCGTGGACGCCCTGGGCGACCCCGAGGCCGATCTCCAGGTCACCGACCTGCCGGGCTTCCCCAAGCCCGCAGTCGAGGGTCACGGCGGCAGGATCCGCTCGTACTCCATCGGCGACAAGCGCGCGCTGGTCTTCCTGGGCCGCACCCACTACTACGAGGGCCACGGCGTCGCCGCCGTCTCCCACGGCGTCCGCACGGCCGTCGCCGCCGGCGCCAAGACGATCATCCTGACCAACGGCTGCGGCGGCCTGCGCGAGGGCATGCGCCCCGGCCAGCCGGTCCTGATCAGCGACCACATCAACCTCACCGCCACCTCCCCCATCGTCGGCGCGAACTTCGTCGACCTCACCGACCTGTACTCCCCGCGCCTGCGCGCGCTGTGCAAGGAGGTCGACCCCACGCTGGAGGAGGGCGTCTACGCCCAGTTCCCCGGCCCGCACTACGAGACGCCGGCGGAGATCCGCATGGCCCGCGTCATCGGCGCCGACCTGGTGGGCATGTCGACGGTCCTCGAGGCGATCGCCGCCCGCGAGGCCGGCGCGGAGGTGCTGGGCATCTCGCTGGTGACCAACCTGGCGGCGGGCATGACGGGCGAGCCCCTCAACCACGAGGAGGTCCTCCAGGCGGGCCGCGACTCCGCGACCCGGATGGGTGCGCTGCTGACGCAGGTGCTGGGCCGGCTGTAGCCGGAGCCGCGGGGCCACGTGGCCCGGCGTTTCCCGCGCACCCGGGGCGCGGGGTGGGTCGCGTGGCCCGGCGCCACCCGGTCACCCGGCGTGGGTGCGGGCCAGGGGTGGGTCGCGGGGCCCGGCGCTTGCCGGGTGCCGCTGCGCCCACCCGTGCCGCCCCTGGGGGTACCTCCCAGGCCGTTCAGGCACTGGGGGAGGCACGACTGCCCGCAGCTACGCGCGCGGGACGGCGACCCGCAGCTGCGGCGGCGTAGCGCGGAGGCCCGCGGCCCAGCGGGAGGACGGCGGTCAGCCGCGTACGGCGAGCAGGGGACGTGTCGGGGGGTGTCCGCCCGCAGCGGTTGGCTCGTCAACGCCCCGCCTGTTTGTGAGGGACCGATTCCGCGCCGTTCCGAGGACGGACACCCCCCGGCGCGGCCCCGACCCACAGCACCACGCACCGCGCTACCCGCACCCCCACCGAACCCGCACAGGCCGCCGCAGGCAACGACGCCCCACCACCGGAGGCACCCGCACAGGCCGCCGCAGGCACCCGGCACCACCGCCGGAGGCACCCCGCACCACCACCGCAGGCATGACATACGACCGACCCACCGACCACACGAGAGGCTGACCGACGTGCACGACGACCTCCTCGCACGGGCCAAGGCATGGCTGGCCGAGGACCCCGACGCGGACACCCGCGCGGAGCTCGCCAAGCTCATCGACACCGAGGACCACGCCGAGCTCACGGCACGCTTCGCCGGCACCCTCCAGTTCGGCACCGCGGGCCTGCGCGGCGAACTGGGCGCCGGCCCGATGCGCATGAACCGCTCCGTCGTCATCCGGGCCGCCGCCGGCCTCGCCGCGTACCTCAAGAAGCAGGGGACCCCCCACGGGGACGACACCGCCGGCCTCGTCGTCATCGGCTACGACGCCCGCCACAAGTCCGCGGACTTCGCCCGCGACACCGCCGCGGTCATGACCGGCGCCGGCCTGAAGGCCGCCGTCCTCCCCCGCCCCCTCCCCACCCCCGTCCTGGCGTTCGCCATCCGGCACCTCGGCGCGGTCGCCGGAGTCGAGGTCACCGCCAGCCACAACCCGCCCCGCGACAACGGCTACAAGGTCTACCTCGGCGACGGCTCCCAGATCGTGCCCCCCGCCGACGCCGGCATCGCCGCGGAGATCGACGCCGTACGCTCCCTGAACGACGTCCCCCGCCCCACCACCGGCTGGCAGACCCTGGGCGACGACGTCCTGGACGCCTACCTCGCCCGCACGGACGCCGTCCTCGCCCCCGACTCCCCCCGCACCGCCCGCACCGTCTACACGGCGATGCACGGCGTCGGCAAGGACACCCTCCTCGCCGCCTTCGCCCGCGCCGGTTTCCCGGAGCCCGTCCTCGTCGCCGAGCAGGCCGAGCCCGACCCGGACTTCCCCACCGTCGCCTTCCCCAACCCGGAAGAGCCCGGCGCGATGGACCTGGCCTTCGCGAAGGCCCGCGAGACCGCCCCCGACCTGGTCATCGCCAACGACCCGGACGCCGACCGCTGCGCCGTCGCGGTCCACGACGGCACCGACTGGCGCATGCTCCGCGGCGACGAGGTCGGCGCGCTCCTCGCCGCCCACCTGGTCACCCGCGGAGCGCGCGGCACGTTCGCCGAGTCGATCGTCTCCTCCTCCCTCCTCGGCCGCATCGCCGAGAAGGCGGGCCTGCCGTACGAGGAGACCCTCACCGGCTTCAAGTGGATCGCCCGCGTGGAAAACATCCGCTACGGCTACGAGGAGGCCCTCGGCTACTGCGTCGACCCGGAGGGCGTCCGCGACAAGGACGGCATCACCGCGGCGCTGCTGATCACGGAACTCGCCTCCGTCCTCAAGGCGACTGCGTCCGACAGCGGCTCCGCCGCGGGCCGCACCCTCCTCGACCTCCTCGACGATCTCGCCGTCGAGCACGGCCTGCACGCGACCGACCAGCTCTCGGTCCGCGTCGAGGACCTCTCCCTGATCGCCGCCGCGATGCACCGCCTGCGCGAGCAGCCTCCGACCCGGCTCGCCGGTCTGCCGGTCACGAAGG
Source organism: Streptomyces flaveolus (assembly GCF_014648815.1). Taxonomy (GTDB): domain Bacteria; phylum Actinomycetota; class Actinomycetes; order Streptomycetales; family Streptomycetaceae; genus Streptomyces; species Streptomyces flaveolus. Next base: position 502,763 of record NZ_BMRV01000002.1, read on the forward strand.
CCGAGGACCTCACCCGGGGCACGGACACGCTCCCGCCCACGGACGGCCTGCGTTACACGCTCGACGGCGCCCGGGTGATCGTCCGCCCGAGCGGCACGGAGCCCAAGCTGAAGTGCTACCTGGAGGTCGTCGTCCCGGTCGCCACGCACGCCGACCTCCCCGAGGCCCGCACGAAGGCGACGGAGCTCCTCGCGGCCCTGAAGCGAGACCTCTCGGCAGCGGCGGGCATCTGACGGAAGGCCCACCCGGGCCCCACGGACGCCCCTCCCAGGCCCACCCCGGCCCACCCCGGCCCCGACGATGGGGTGCCCCCACCCGGCGGCACCCCATCGGGTGATTTCCCCCCACCCATTGACCCGCCCTGCACTCTCCTGGCTGCCCTCCGGGCAACGGTGGATCGGAAACCGCACCACCGAGCACCGCCAGGGAGCCGCCGCCGTGTCCTCGACCGCCCCCCGAACGACCCAGAGCGGACACATCCCGGGCACCCGGCGCCCCCACACCCGCACCCCCGCCACGCCACCCCCGCAGCGCGGCACCCGCGCCCGCACCCGCGCCCGCCGGCTGCTGCGCGCCGCGCACCGCGCCGCACACCACGCCGTCCCGGCCCTCGGCGCCTATCTCGCCGTACGCGGCACGGGCCTGCTGCTGCTCGCCGTCTGGGCCCACCGCCGGCACCAGGACCTCTGGGTGGTCCTGGCCGCGCAGTGGGACTCCGACTGGTATCTCGGCATCGCCGACCACGGTTACACCCGCGAGCTCGGCACCGCACTCAATGCCAACGACCTGGCCTTCTTCCCGCTCTACCCGGTCCTGGTGAAGGCCGTCGCCGTCCTCACCCCGGGCACCCGCGCCTCCACGGGCCTCGGCCTCGCGGTCGTCGCCTCGCTGGTCGCCGCCTGGGGGATCTTCGCGGTGGGCGACCGTCTGTACGGCCGGCGCGTCGGCGTACTGCTCACCACGCTGTGGGCCGCGTTCCCGGTCGGCGCGGTGCAGTGGATGGGGTACACGGAGTCCCTGTTCACGGCGTGCGCGGCCTGGTCCCTGTACGCGGTGCTCAGCGGCCGCTGGCTGTGGGCGGCAGGCTGTGCCGCGCTGGCGGGCCTGACCCGGCCGACCGGCATCGCGGTGGCGGCGGCGGTCACCGTGACGGCCCTGGTGCACCTGGCCCGCCACCGCACCCTCCGGCCCCGCGTCCTGGCCGCAGCGGCCCTCGCACCGCTCGGCTGGTGCGCGTACCTCGGCTGGGTGGGTCTCAGGCTGGGCCGTTGGGACGGCTACTTCGCCGTGCAGCGGCTGTGGCACAACGAGTTCGACGGCGGCCTGCGGACGCTGCACCAGGTGCGCTGGCTGCTGTGGCGCGATCCGACGCCGCAGCTGTTCCTGGTGATGGTGACGCTCACGCTGATCGCGTCGGTGGTGCTGTTCGGCCTGTCGGCGTGGGACCGCCAGCCGCTGCCGCTGCTGGTCTTCACCGGCGCCCTGCTGGTGATCGTCCTGGGCAGCGGCGGGGTCTACTTCCCGAGGGCCCGTTTCCTGCTGCCGGCCTTCCCCCTGCTCCTGCCGCTGGCCGTGCACCTGTCCCGCGCATCCGCGCGCCACCGCGCGCTGACCCTGACGGCGGCGGTGCTGGGCTCGGCGTACTGCGGGGCGTACATGCTCCTGATCTGGCCGGCCGCGCCCTAGGCCCTGGGCACGACGCGACGCGACGGCCGGCCGCCGGGCCGCGTCACCCCACGGCCAGCAGCACCGCCAGCAGCACGGCCCCGGCCACCGCCGGTGCGACGATCTCGTAGGCCCAGCGGACGGTGATCTCGCCCTGCGCGGCGTCGGTCCTCTCCGAGGCCCGCTGCTCATGCGCCTCCAGCAGGGCGCGCAACTCGTCCATGGCCCGGTCGCCCTCCGCCCGCACCGGCCCGTCGTCGACGGCCCCGGGCCCGCCGCCGGTCAGACCCCCGAGGCCGCCGCGTCCGCGGGTGTCCCCGGCGAGGCGCCGGTCCTCCCGCTGCGCCGCCTTCTTGCGGGCCCGCAGCGAGACGGGGATGGCCCACAGCTGGTACTTGGTGCCGGACTTGTCGAAGACCTCGTTGGAGTAGCCGGCCCGCAGCGAGGCGACCTGGTCCCAGGGCAGCACGAGGACGCGGAGGGGGTTGCGGACGCGCAGCCGCTCCTCGTTCGCGAAGACGGCGGGCCGCAGGGTGTAGGCGGCGGCGAGCGGCACGATGAACAGCATCGTGGCCAGCGCCATCCACGGGGTGCTCCCCTCGCCCGAGACCACCGCGTCGATGCCGAGCCAGGCGACGAGGGCCAGCAGCAGGACGCCGCCGACGATGCCCGCGAGCGAGCGGTAGACCCTGTCCTTGGACGCGGGTTCCGAGGGCTGGGGCGCGGGTGACTGGGACTCCGGGGTCGTCATGCTGCCGATTGTGCCCGACGGGCGGGGCGACCTTCGGCCGCGGTGCCGGTGGGCGGGAGGAGCGCCGGGGACTGTACAGCCGCTACGCGCGTAGATATGCTCGTCTGGTGACCATGCCCACCACTGCATCCGCTGCACCCGTTGCATCCGCTGCGTCCGCCCACGGACTCACGGACGTCACCGCGTCCGACAGCACGCTGCGCCGCTTCCTCCACGGGCTGCCCGGCGTCGACGCGGTCGGCCTGGAGGCGCGCGCCGCCTCGCTCGGCACCCGTTCCATCAAGACCACCGCGAAGGCGTACGCGCTCGACCTGGCCATCTCCATGGTCGACCTGACGACGCTGGAAGGCGCGGACACCCCGGGCAAGGTCCGGGCGCTCGGCGCCAAGGCGGTCCGCCCCGATCCGACGGACCGGACGAGCCCCGCCACGGCGGCCGTCTGCGTCTATCCCGACATGGTGCCCGTGGCCAAGGAGGCCGTCGCCGGCTCCGCCGTCAAGGTCGCCTCGGTCGCCACGGCGTTCCCGGCGGGCCGCGCCTCGCTGGCCGTCAAGCTGGCCGACGTGCGGGAGGCCGTCGCGGCGGGCGCCGACGAGGTCGACATGGTCATCGACCGCGGGGCCTTCCTCGCGGGGAACTACCTGAAGGTGTACGACGAGATCGTCGCCGTGAAGGAGACCTGCGGGACGTCCGCCCGTCTGAAGGTCATCTTCGAGACCGGCGAGCTGTCGACGTACGACAACATCCGCCGCGCGAGCTGGCTCGGCATGCTGGCGGGCGCCGACTTCATCAAGACGTCCACCGGCAAGGTCGCCGTCAACGCGACCCCGTCCAACACCCTGCTGATGCTGGAGGCGGTCCGCGACTTCCGCGCGCAGACGGGCGTCCAGGTCGGCGTGAAGCCGGCCGGCGGCATCCGCACCGCGAAGGACGCGATCAAGTTCCTGGTCCTGGTCAACGAGACGGCGGGCGAGGACTGGCTGGACAACCACTGGTTCCGCTTCGGCGCCTCCTCGCTCCTGAACGACCTGCTGATGCAGCGCCAGAAGCTGGCCACCGGCCGCTACTCCGGCCCCGACTACGTGACGGTGGACTGAGACCTCATGACCATGGACAAGCAGACACCTGTTTTCGCATACGCACCGGCGCCCGAGTCACGCGCGGTCGTCGACATCGCCCCGTCGTACGGCCTGTTCATCGACGGCGAGTTCACCGAGGCGGCCGACGGCAAGGTCTTCAAGACCGTCTCGCCGTCCACCGAGGAGGTCCTCTCCGAGGTCGCCGAGGCCGGTGAGGCGGACGTCGACCGCGCGGTGAAGGCCGCCCGCAAGGCCTTCGAGAAGTGGTCGGCGCTGCCCGGCTCCGAGCGCGCGAAGTACCTGTTCCGCATCGCCCGGATCATCCAGGAGCGCAGCCGTGAGCTGGCCGTCCTGGAGACCCTGGACAACGGCAAGCCGATCAGGGAGACCCGCGACGCGGACCTCCCCCTGGTCGCCGCGCACTTCTTCTACTACGCGGGCTGGGCCGACAAGCTCGGTCACGCCGGCTTCGGTGCGAACCCGCGGCCGCTGGGCGTGGCCGGCCAGGTCATCCCGTGGAACTTCCCGCTCCTGATGCTGGCGTGGAAGATCGCCCCGGCGCTGGCGACCGGCAACACGGTGGTCCTCAAGCCCGCCGAGACGACCCCGCTCTCCGCCCTGTTCTTCGCGGACATCTGCCGTCAGGCCGGGCTGCCCAGGGGCGTCGTCAACATCGTCACCGGCGACGGCCGCGCCGGCGCCGCGCTGATCGCGCACCCCGACGTGAACAAGGTCGCCTTCACCGGCTCCACGGCCGTCGGCAAGGAGATCGCGCGCACGGTCGCGGGCACCCGCAAGAAGCTCACCCTCGAACTGGGCGGCAAGGGCGCCAACATCGTCTTCGACGACGCCCCGGTCGACCAGGCCGTCGAGGGCATCGTCAACGGCATCTTCTTCAACCAGGGCCAGGTCTGCTGCGCGGGCTCGCGCCTCCTCGTCCAGGAGTCGATCCACGACGAACTGCTGGACTCCCTCAAGCACCGCCTGTCCACGCTGCGCCTGGGCGACCCGCTGGACAAGAACACCGACATCGGCGCGATCAACTCCGCCGAGCAGCTGGCCCGGATCACCGCGCTGGCCGACCAGGGCGAGGCGGAGGGCGCCGAGCGCTGGTCGCCGTCCTGCGAACTGCCCTCCTCCGGCTACTGGTTCGCCCCGACGCTGTTCACCAACGTCACCCAGGCGCACACCGTCGCCCGCGACGAGATCTTCGGCCCGGTGCTGTCGGTGCTCACCTTCCGCACCCCGGACGAGGCCGTGGCCAAGGCCAACAACACCCCGTACGGCCTGTCGGCGGGCATCTGGACGGAGAAGGGCTCGCGCATCCTCGCGGTCGCGAACAAGCTCCGCGCGGGCGTCATCTGGTCCAACACGTTCAACAAGTTCGACCCGACCTCGCCGTTCGGCGGTTACAAGGAGTCGGGCTTCGGCCGCGAGGGCGGCCGCCACGGCCTGGAGGCGTACCTCGATGTCTGACCACGTATCCGTCAGCGGCTCCGCCGCGGGGCGACTGAGCGTCTTCAAGACCTACAAGCTGTACGTGGGCGGGAAGTTCCCGCGTTCCGAGAGCGGCCGGGTGTACGAGGTGACCGACGCAAAGGGCAAGTGGCTGGCGAACGCCCCGCTCTCCTCCCGCAAGGACGCCCGTGACGCGGTGGTCGCCGCGCGCAAGGCGTTCGGCGGCTGGTCCGGGGCGACGGCGTACAACCGCGGTCAGATCCTCTACCGCATCGCCGAGATGCTGGAGGGCCGCCGCGACCAGTTCCTCGCGGAGGTCGCCGACGCCGAGGGCCTGTCGAAGTCGAAGGCGGCCGCGGTCGTTGACGCGACGATCGACCGCTGGGTCTGGTACGCGGGCTGGACCGACAAGATCGCCCAGGTGGTCGGCGGCGGCAACCCGGTCGCGGGCCCGTTCTTCAACCTCTCCTCCCCGGAGCCGACGGGCGTGGTCGCCGTCCTCGCCCCGCAGGAGTCGTCCTTCCTGGGTCTGGTCTCGGTCGTCGCCCCGGTCATCGCCACCGGCAACACGGCGGTCGTGATCGCGAGCGAGAAGTCCCCGCTCCCGGCCCTCTCCCTCGGCGAGGTCCTGGCCACCTCCGACCTTCCCGGCGGCGTGGTCAACCTCCTCTCCGGCCGTACGGCGGAGATCGCCGCGCCGCTGGCCGCCCACCAGGACGTCAACGCGATCGACCTCGCGGGCGCCGACGAGGCGCTGGCGAAGGAGCTGGAGATCGCGGCGGCGGACAACCTCAAGCGCGTCCTTCGTCCACAGCCTGTGGACGACTGGTCGGCGATGCCCGGCACCGACCGCCTGACGGCGTTCCTGGAGACCAAGACGGTCTGGCACCCCACGGGTTCGCTGGGCGCGTCCGGCTCCGCGTACTGAGGCGCCCGCGGCACCGAAGCCCCCACGAGCGAGCCGCGTCCTCCCCCCGTCCGGGGAGGGCGCGGCTCTGCGCATGCCGGGGGGTGGCGGGCGTCAGCGCACCGCTTCGGTCGCCCGCCCCGCCACCGGTACGTCGCCGAACGACTTCGCCTGGGCCACCGGGCGGGTCAGTGCCGTCGAGGACACCGGCCGGAAGTCAGCCACCTGGGTGCCGACGCCGTTGTCGAGGGGGTCGACGCCGGTGCCGGCCAGCGGGTTGGGCCTGAGGCCGGCGACCGGGCCGGTGACGTGGCCGACGCTGCCGGTCAGGGCGCGCGCGCCCGCCTGCGGGTCGACGGGATCCGACGAGGTGACCCGGGTGTGCGCCGGGCCGGCGGCCGGCTCGCCACTGTCCGCGGAGGCCGTCGCCGCGCCTGCCGCCAGGGCCGCTCCGGCGGTCGCGAGGGCGACCAGGGCGCGCTGGGCGTTCGGGGTGCGGGGGGAGACGTGTCGGGCCATCGCTGCTGCCACCTCTTGCTGCGGGTTGCCACGGGGTGCTTCGGACTACGGTGACAACACCGCGGAGGGTGATGAGGTCACCGCTCGGCGTGGTCGGAGTGTGTGACGCACGCTGCAAAGCGGGCCCGCGGGCTCGTACGACGGCCGGCCGATGCCTCACACTGGTGTCCCGTGACCTCCCATCCGCCCATACCGACGCGAGTCGTGCTGCTCTGCGGCCCCTCCGGCTCCGGCAAGTCCCTCCTCGCCGCCCGCTCCGGTCTCCCGGTGCTGCGGCTCGACGACTTCTACAAGGAGGGCACCGACCCGACGCTGCCGCTGGTGGCCGGGAGTTCCGACATCGACTGGGACCACCCCGGCTCGTGGGACGCGGACGCGGCCGTGGCCGCGATCACGGAGCTGTGCCGGGCGGGCCGTACGCACGTGCCCGTCTACGACATCTCGCTCAGCGCGCGCACCGGCGAGGACGCGGTCGACATCGGACGCACCCCGCTGTTCCTCGCGGAGGGCATCTTCGCCGCCGAGATCGTCTCGCGCTGCCGCGAACTGGGCCTGCTGGCCGACGCGCTGTGTCTGAGCCGGGGGCCGCTGACGACCTTCCGCCGGCGCTTCCTGCGGGATCTGCGGGAGGGCCGCAAGTCCGTGCCGTTCCTGCTGCGCCGCGGCTGGCGGCTGATGCGTCAGGAACGGTCGATCATCTCCCGGCAGACGGCCCTGGGCGCCCACGCCTGCGACCGGGACGAGGCGATGGGCCGCCTGGCCGCCGCGGCGGCGGGCCGGCGCCCCACGGCCCGTACGACGCGAACGACGCGTACGGCGGTGTGACGGACGTACGCGGGGCGCGTACGCAAAGAGAACGGGACTGGACGGACCCCCCGGCCCTCCAGTCCCGCTTCTTTGTGCTCCCCCGTGTTCCCCGTTCCCCCGTGTTCCCCCGTCCCCCGTTGTTCCCCCGTGGTGCTTCCCCGTGAGTAAGAGCCCGGGATTCCCCCCGTGATACACCCGGACTCCAACTTTTTTTCGAGGGTCCCCCCCAGGTCCCCCCGGACCTTCAGGCGACCAGTTCGCCGAAGGCGTCCTCCCGGTCACGGCCGAAGCTGAGGACCTCGTCCTCGCGCAGCCGGCGCAGCGAGCGCCAGATGCTGGACTTCACCGTGCCGACACTGATGTCGAGGATGTCCGCGATCTCCGGGTCCGTGCGGCCCTCGTAGTAGCGGAGGACCAGCATGGTGCGCTGGAGTTCGGGGAGCCGGGCCAGCGCCTGCCACAGGACCGTGCGCAGTTCGGTGCCGCGCATGGCGTCCGTGTCGCCGGGCGTCTCCGGCAGTTCCTCGGTCGGGTACTCGTTGAGCTTGCGGCGCCGCCAGGCGCTGATGTGCAGGTTGGTCATGGTGCGGCGGAGGTATCCGCCGACGGCCGCCTTGTCACTGATCCGGTCCCACGCCCGGTAGGTCGAGAACAGTGCGCTCTGCAGCAGGTCCTCGGCCTCGAAGCGGTCGCCGGTCAGGTGGTAGGCGGTGGCGTACAGGGAGGCGCGGCGCTCCTGGACGTAGGCGGTGAACTCCGCCTCCGACAGCGAGCTCCGCTCCCCCGGAACCTCCCCGTACGTCGATCCCCCGTTGGTTCCCCCCTTGGCGGCGTCCACCACCGTCATGTAGGTGATGTGCTGCCGCCCGGTGCCGCGAGCGCACCCCCGCCCGCTCACGGCACCGGACTTCTCGGCGGACCGGTGTGTGTGCACGTCGTGCAGACGCGTGACCACTGCGCTGGTGCTGGTGCCCTTCAGCGTGTTCATCTCGCGCCCCCCGTCGTGGACTTCCGGTCTTCGGCTTGCTGTGTTGCCTGTGCCGAAAAGCTTGCCGCGGTGACTTCATGGCCGTGTCCGCCGACTGTCACAGACCTGTCACAGGGGTCGGCCACGGTTGCGCCACACATCCTTCACAGGGCCCGTCGGCAGGTGGGGAGCTGATCCGGGCCCGCGGGTCGAACCCCGGCCCCTCCATGGGCCAGAATGAGCCCGTGCCTTCCCTGTTGCTGATCGAGGACGACGACGCCATCCGGACGGCCCTGGAGCTCTCTCTGACGCGCCAGGGTCACCGCGTGGCGACCGCTGCCAGTGGTGAGGACGGTCTGAAGCTGCTGCGCGAGCAGCGGCCGGATCTGATCGTGCTGGACGTGATGCTGCCCGGCATCGACGGTTTCGAGGTGTGCCGGCGCATCCGGCGCACCGACCAGCTGCCGATCATCCTGCTGACCGCGCGCAACGACGACATCGACGTGGTCGTCGGCCTGGAGTCGGGCGCCGACGACTATGTCGTCAAACCCGTGCAGGGCCGTGTGCTGGACGCCCGTATCCGGGCCGTGCTGCGCCGCGGCGAGCGGGAGTCGAGCGACTCGGCGAGCTTCGGCAGCCTGGTCATCGACCGCTCCGCGATGACGGTGACCAAGAACGGCGAGGACCTCCAGCTCACGCCGACCGAGCTGCGGCTCCTCCTCGAACTGAGCCGGCGTCCGGGGCAGGCCCTGTCGCGCCAGCAGTTGCTGCGCCTGGTGTGGGAGCACGACTACCTGGGCGACTCGCGGCTCGTGGACGCCTGCGTGCAGCGGCTGCGCGCCAAGGTCGAGGACGTTCCGTCGTCGCCGACCCTGATCCGTACCGTGCGGGGCGTCGGCTACCGGCTGGATCCGCCTCAGTGACACAGGAACACCAGGGGGGTTCGCGCGGCTGGACCGCGACGCGCAAGGGAGTCCGGTCGCGGCTGCGCCTGACCAGCCTGCGCCTTCGGCTGGTCGTCGTCTTCGGTCTGGTCGCGCTCACCGCCGCCGTGACGGCGTCGGGCATCGCGTACTGGCTGAACCGCGAGGCGGTGCTCACCCGTACCCAGGACGCCGTGCTGCGCGACTTCGAGCAGGAGATGCAGAACCGGGCGGGTGCGCTGCCCGCGCGCCCCACGCAGGACGAGTTGCAGCACACCGCGGGCCAGATGGCCAGCAGCAGCCAGCGCTTCGGCGTGCTGCTCGTCGCCGAGAACGCCGACGGCGAGGCCGTGTACGGAAGTTCCGGCGGACTCGGCGGCTTCTCGCTGGCCGACGTGCCCGAGTCGCTGCGTACCGCGGTGAACAAGGAGCAGAAGGTCTCCTCGGCCAACAAGTACCCGTACCACCTGTACTGGCAGCGGGTCGTCGACGACGGCACCCCCTATCTCGTGGCCGGTTCGAAGGTGATCGGCGGCGGGCCGACCGGTTACATGTTCAAGTCGCTGGAGCCCGAGGCCAAGGACCTGAACTCGCTGGCCTGGTCGCTGGGCATCGCGTCCGCCCTCGCGCTGCTCGGCTCCGCGCTGCTCGCCCAGGCCCTGGCGACGACCGTGCTGAAGCCGGTACACCGGCTCGGGGTAGCGGCGCGACGGCTCGGCGAGGGCAAGCTGGACACCCGGCTGCGCGTGTCCGGCACCGACGAACTGGCCGATCTGTCCCGGACGTTCAACAGCGCGGCGGAGGCTCTGGAGAAGCGGGTCGCGGACATGGCCGACCGGGAGCAGGCCTCGCGGCGCTTCGTGGCGGACATGAGCCACGAGCTGCGTACGCCGCTGACGGCCATCACCGCGGTCACGGAGGTGCTGGAGGACGAGCTGGAGTTCGAGGGCGGCGGCATCGACCCGATGATCGAACCGGCCGTACGGCTGGTGGTGAGCGAGACGCGGCGGCTGAACGACCTCGTGGAAAACCTGATGGAGGTCACCCGCTTCGACGCGGGCACCGCCCGGCTGGTCCTGGACGACGTCGACGTCGCCGACCAGATCACCGCCTGCATCGACGCCCGCGCCTGGCTGGACGCGGTCGATCTGGACGCCGAGCGCGGCATCCACGCCCGCCTCGACCCGCGCCGCCTGGACGTCATCCTGGCCAACCTCGTCGGCAACGCGCTCAAGCACGGCGGGTCGCCGGTCAGGGTGTCGGTGACGCGGGCGGACGACGAGGTCGTCATCCGGGTGCGGGACCACGGCCCCGGCATCCCCGAGGACGTCCTGCCGCACGTCTTCGACCGCTTCTACAAGGCGAGCGCCTCCCGGCCCCGCTCCGAGGGCAGCGGGCTCGGCCTGTCCATCGCCCTGGAGAACGCCCACATCCACGGCGGTGACATCACCGCCGAGAACTCCCCGGAGGGCGGTGCGGTGTTCACGCTGCGGCTGCCGCAGGACGCGGAGGAGGACACCGGTGACGCGGTGGCGGGCGAGGACGGCGGGGACGCGGGCCGGGACCAGGGCAAGGACGCGAAGGGACAGGCCTGATGACCGTACGCCGCCTGCCGGCACTCGCCGTGCTCCCCGTGCTTGCCGTGCTGCTCGCCGGGTGCGGGATCCGCTCCACGGAGGTGCCCACGGACTACGGCCCCGCGCCCTCGCGGGTGCGCTGCTCGCTCGCCGAGCCGGACGGGTCGGACGCCACGCCCGGCCTGCCGGTGCGGGTCTTCCTGCTGTGCGGCTCGTCGCTGGTGAGCGTGGACCGGGCGGTACGGGTGCCGGACGGCGCCGCGGACTCCGCGCGGCGGGTGCTGGTCGCCCAGGGGCTGCTGGACCAGCTCGCCGCGCAGCCGTCGGCCACGGAGAAGCAGGCCGGGTACACCACGGACGTGCACGCGGGCATCACCGTGAAGGGGCCCCGCCCCGGCGACCCGGAGGACACCCTCCGGCTCGGCACCGCGCCCGGCGACCTCACGTCCTACGCGCGCGCCCAGGTGGTCTGCACCTTCGCCGACTCGGCCGCGACCGAGGGCGACGGTTCCGTGATCCTGGCCGGGCCCGACGACCGGGCCCCGCGCCGCTACACCTGCACGGACGAGGTCCGCGCCCGGCCCGGCAGCAAGGAGCCGCCGTCGCGGGCGGTCGCCGGCGGGTGACGCCGGGGCCGGGGCCCGTGTGGCGCAAGCCTCACCCTTGCGTGGGAGGGGCCGGAACCGACCGAGCCGGAGGCCGCGTCTAGGGGGGCGTGCAGCGTCAAGGGTTCATCGGCGGCAGCGCCGCGCACCGCATCCGTGTGACAGGAGGTGTCCTCCTCGTCGCACACCTCGCGTTCGTCGCCTGGTACACCCTGCGGCCCCTGGACGTGCCCTGGGTGCTGCCGCCCAACGTGCACCCGCTCGCGGGTATCCGCGCCGACCTGGCGCTGGGCTGGCCGGCGGCGGCCCGCTCCCTCGGCGGGGCGCTCGCCCTGCTGGCGCCGCTGGGTGTCCTGCTGCCGATGGTGAACGGGCGGCTGGCCGTCTCGCCGACGGCGTCCCTGCTGCGCACCATGGCCGCGGGCGCCCTGCTGTCGCTGGGCATCGAGCTGCTGCAGACCGGGGTGCCCGGTCAGGTCGTGGACGTCGACTCGCTGCTGCTGAACACCCTGGGCGTGGCCCTCGCCCACCTCGCCGTCGTCCCCGCGGGCCGGGCGCGGCTGCGCCGCAGGTCGGATCGGGGGCACCGGGAGGACGTTCCCCAGGAGGAGCCCGCTCAGGGTAGGACCCCGACGATTCCCAGGGTCGGTATCGCACCGTAGAGCGACGCTTTGTTCCGTTCGTCTCCGTAGCGTTGAGGGCAGATGAGGGGCAGTCGACCGGCCGCCTCCACCACACGCTCACGAAGGAGCCGCGATGTCCCGCCTCGCCCGCCCCACCCACGGCCGCATGATCGGCGGAGTGTGCGCCGCGCTGGCACGGCGCTTCGGCACCTCCCACACCACGATGCGGGTGATCTTCGTGGTCTCCTGCCTGCTGCCCGGCCCGCAGTTCCTGCTCTACCTCGCCCTGTGGATCCTCCTGCCGTCGGAGGAGAAGGCGGCCCGGACGGCCTGGTAGCGCGTACGCCGACGGGGCGCACCCGGTGACCGGGTGTGCCCCGTCGGCGCGTCGTGGCGGGTGCGGCTCAGCCGAGCGGCACGTTGTTCAGCGTCACGCCCTTCGTGGGCAGGCCCTTCGCCGGCACCCCGCCGAGCAGACCGGTGACCTGGTCGGCCGGGCCCTTGTCCAGCGTGTTGTTCGCGGCCGGCAGCACGCTGCTGACGTTCTCCGCGGGGAGCGTCCGGGTGACCTGGTCGAGGGCCTGGACGGAGCCCTGGGCGACCGGGGCGGCGTTGGCGGCACCGGCACCGACGGCGGCGAAGGCGGCACCGAGGGCGGCGACGCCGAGGGTCTTGGCAGCAGACTGCTTCATGAAATGCGTCCTCGCAATGGATGACGGGGGATGTGAGCGGTTCTCGACCGTAAACACGTGGCACTGTCCGCCGCAAACATCGAGATGCGGACGGATCGTGAACACCCGTCCACATCCCGCTTTTCTCCCGGCGTCGCCCGGTTCCTATTCTTCGGAAGAACCGCTGGTGGAGGCCGTCTGACGGAACAGCCATTCGGACTTCAGTTCTGCATGTCCCGGCTTGATCACGTCATTGATCATGGCCAGTCGTTCATCGAAAGGAATGAATGCCGACTTCATGGCATTGACGGTGAACCACTGCATGTCGTCGAGCGTGTAGTCGAATGCGTCGACAAGGTGCTCGAATTCGCGGCTCATGCCCGTGTGGGACATCAGTCTGTTGTCCGTGTTGACGGTGACGCGGAAGTGCAGCCGGCGCAGCAGGCCGATGGGGTGCTCGGCGTACGAGTCCGCCGCCCCGGTCTGGAGGTTGGAGCTGGGGCACAGCTCCAGCGGGATCCGCTTGTCGCGTACGTAGGAGGCGAGCCGGCCGAGCTTGACCGTGCCGTCCCCGTGGACCTGGATGTCGTCGATGATCCGCACCCCGTGTCCGAGGCGGTCGGCGCCGCACCACTGCAGGGCCTGCCAGATGGACGGCAGCCCGAAGGCCTCGCCGGCGTGGATGGTGAAGTGGTTGTTCTCCCGCTTGAGGTACTCGAAGGCGTCGAGGTGCCGGGTGGGCGGGTGGCCGGCCTCGGCGCCCGCGATGTCGAAGCCGACGACGCCGAGGTCGCGGTAGCGGTTGGCGAGTTCGGCGATCTCCAGGGAGCGGGCGGCGTGGCGCATGGCGGTGAGCAGGGCGCCGACGCGGATGCGGTGGCCGTTCTCCCGGGCCCGCCGCTCGCCCTCGCGGAAGCCCTCGTTGACGGCCTCGACGACCCCTTCGAGGCTCAGCCCGTCCTCCAGGTGCTGCTCGGGGGCGTAGCGCACCTCGGCGTAGACGACGCCGTCCTCGGCGAGGTCCTCGGCGCACTCGGCGGCGACCCGGACGAGGGCGTCGCGGGTCTGCATGACGCCGACGGTGTGGGAGAAGGTCTCCAGGTACCGCTCCAGGGACCCGGAGTCGGCGGCCTCCCGGAACCAGGCGCCGAGCCGGTCGGGATCGGTCTCGGGGAGATGCTCGTAACCGGCGGCGCGGGCGAGTTCGACGACGGTGCCGGGGCGCAGGCCGCCGTCGAGATGGTCGTGCAGCAGAACCTTCGGCGCCCGGCGGATCTGGTCCGGCGTCGGAGTCCTCCCGGCGGTCTTCGCGCCGGCGTTCGCGGTGTTCTGGCTCGTCATTTCCGCACTCTAGCTCCACGCGCGTAGAACAGCAGGAGTACGGGCGAGTAGGGACGGAAGTGCCCGCGAGTAGGAACTTCCCGGCGAATCGGTGTACGCGACCGCCGATATGTAACGGTGACTGCGAGGACAGGTCGCGTCCACCTCGTCTTCTGAGAATGTTCTGTCATGGCACAGCAAGCGACGCCGGTCCGTCAGGCCCGGCTGGGGCGAACGCTCGGTCCGGAGGGGGCAGCGGTCAGCGGCGTGGTGCTGCTGCTCCCCGGTGGCGACGAGGTCTCCAGCCGCAGGCCGTCTCCGCTGCTGGCGAGCGCGTCGGTACGCGCGCTGGGGCGCCGGCTGGCCCGCGCGGGCCGTGACGAGGGCCTGGCCACGCATGTCGTGCACTACCGCTACCGGGGCTGGAACGGCGCCGAGGCGCATCTAGCGCGCGACGCCGACTGGGCCGCCGCCGAGGCGGTGCGGCGCTACGGCGACGTCCCGGTCTGCCTCGTGGGCGTGGGCATGGGCGGACGGGCAGCGCTGCGGGCGGCCGGGCACGAGGCCGTCAACTCCGTGCTGGCGATCGCCCCTTGGCTGCCGGACGAGGACGTGGCGGCGGCACCCGAACCGGTGAAGCAGCTCGCCGGGCGCCAGGTGCTGATCGTGCACGGCACGAACGACGAACGCAGCGACCCCGAGCTGTCGTTCCGGCTGGCGTCCCGGGCGAAGAAGGCCAACCGTGACGTGTGCCGGTTCGAAGTGCACTCCGACGGGCACGGGTTGCGGCAGTACCGGGACGAAGTCGCTGCGCTGGCGGAGGACTTCGTGCTGGGCGTGCTGTTCGGGCAGTCCTTCTCGCGGCCGGTGGAGGACGCGCTGGCCGCGCCACCGCCGCTGGGGCTGCGGATGCCGCTGGCGGTGGGGTTCGGGAAGTCGCTGCGCCGGTAGGGGCGACGGGCCGGGGTCAGTCCGGCAGGAGGTGGCCCCTCCTGGACAGCAGGAACTTCTTGAAGGCCGCCACCGGGGGCGTGTCCGTGCGGCCCGCCAGCCAGGCGACGCCGATCTCGCGGGCCGCGCGCGGCGCCGTGACCGTCAGTTCGACCACGCCGGGGCGCGGCACGGTGGGCGGCGGCAGGAGCGCCACGCCGAGGCCCGCGGCGACCAGGCCGCGCAGCGTCTCCGCCTCCTCCCCCTCGAAGGCCACGCGGGGCCGGAAGCCGGCCTCCCCGCAGAGGTCGTCGGTGATGCGGCGCAGTCCGTAGCCGGGCTCCAGGGTCACGAAGTTCTCGTCGGCCGCCTCGGCGAGCCGGATGCGCCGGCGGGCGGCCAGCGGATGGTCGGCCGGGACGACGAGGCGCAGCTTCTGCTCGTCCAGGCGGCGGGCTACCAGGTCGGGGGCGTCCGGGACCGGGGAGGTCAGGCAGAGGTCGAGCTCGCCGGCGCGCAGCCGCTCCAGCATGGCCTCGCCGTAGTTCTGCACGAGGCTGAAGCGGACGCGGGGGTGGTCGGCGCGGAAGGCGTGCAGCAGCCCGGGGACGGTCTCGGCGCCCATGGTGTGCAGGAAGCCGAAGGCGACCTTGCCAGTGGCCGGGTCGACGTCCGCGCGTACCTCCTCGGCGGCGCGCTCGATCTCGGCGAGGGCGCGTTCGACGGAGCCGAGGAAGCTGTGCCCGGCGGGGGTCAGGGCCAGGGTGCGGCCCCGGCGGACGAACAGGTCCACCCCGAGGTCCGCTTCGAGGCGGACGAGGGCACGGGAGAGGGTGGACTGCGGGACGTTCATCTCCTGCGCGGCCCGGGTGACGTGCTCGGTGCGGGCGACGCCGGCGAAGTGCGCGAGGCGCGGCGCGAGCAGCGTGACGATGTCTTCTGTGTCACTGGACGGTGACAGACGGGCTCCTGAGCTTTGCTGATGCACCATGGGAACGATTATGACGATTCCATGCATTGGACGGATGAGTCCCGTGGTCCTTACCTTCGCAGCATGACTCCCGCCGATACCGGGGCGTCCACCACCGTGGGCGCCGCGTCTGCCGTCTCCGTCCCCTCCGCCCCCGACGCCTCCGACTCGCGCATGACCCCGGGCGGTCCCGGTTACCGCCGGATGAGTCTCGCCCTCTTCCTGGCGGGCGTCGCGACCTTCGCGCTCCTCTACTCCACCCAGGCCCTGCTGCCCCTGATCTCCGGCGACCTCGGGGTGACGGCGAGCGACGCGAGCTGGACGGTGGCCGCCGCGACGGGCGGCCTGGCGGTGTTCGTGCTGCCGATGAGCGCCCTGTCGGAGCGCTTCGGACGGCGCACGGTGATGACGGCGTCGCTGGCGGTCGCGGTGACCCTCGGGCTGCTGGTGCCCTTCGCCCCGTCGCTGCCGGCGCTGGTCGCGCTGCGCGCGGTGCAGGGCGCGGCGCTGGCCGGGCTGCCGGCCTCGGCGACGGCATACCTCGCGGAGGAGGTGCGGCCGCGGGCGCTGGTCACCGCGATCGGCCTGTTCGTGGCGGGCAACAGCGTCGGCGGCATGAGCGGCCGGATCATCACCGGCTGGGTCGCGCAGGAGTGGGGCTGGCGGGTCGCCGTCGGGGTGATCGGCCTGGTCGCGGTGGCGTGCGCGGTGGCCTTCCGGCTGCTGCTGCCGGCGCCGCGGCACTTCACGGCGGGCTCGCTGCGCCCGCGGGTCCTGGTCCGCACGGTCCGCGACCACCTCGCCGACCCCTTGCTGCGCCGTCTGTACGCGATCGGCGCGCTGTTCATGACGGTGTTCGGCGGCGTCTACACGGTGATCGGCTACCGCCTGACCGAGGCGCCGTTCTCCCTGCCGCAGGGTGTCATCGGCTCGATCTTCCTGGTGTACCTGGTCGGTACGGTCTCGGCGTCCACGGCGGGCCGGCTGGTGGGCCGGCTCGGGCGCCGCGGGGCGCTGTACCTGGGCGGCGGCACGACGGCGGCGGGCCTGCTGCTGTCCCTCGCGCCCTGGCTGCCGCTGGTCCTGCTGGGGCTGGTGCTGATCACGGCGGGCTTCTTCGCCGGGCACGCGGTGGCCTCGTCGGCGGTCGGCAAGACCGCCACGCACGGCCGCGCCCAGGCGTCGGCGCTCTACCAGTCCGCCTACTACATCGGCTCCAGCGCGGGCAGCACGGTGGGCGCGGTGGCCTTCCACTCCGGTGGCTGGGCCGGGACGGTCGGGGTCGGGCTGCTGGCGGTGCTGGGCGTCGTGGCGATCACGGCCCTCGGGTCGCTGGCGGCGCGCCGCCAGGGCGTGGGGGCCCCGGTGCGGGGTCTGCCCGCCACGCGTTGACGTGCGCCTTTCCTGACTCCGCGGGCCATTGTCAGTCCCCTGCGGTAGCTTCCGAAGTGCGAGGCGCGAGAACGCGCACGACGGGACGGCCCAGGGGTGGGTGGGTGGACGATGACCAACGGCACCATGACGCCGGAGCTGGACTCCGCGCTGGAGAAGCACCGGGTCGAGCTGACGGGGTACTGCTACCGGATGCTCGGTTCCTCCTTCGAGGCCGAGGACGCGGTGCAGGACACCCTGGTCCGCGCCTGGCGGAGCTACGACAAGTTCGAGGGCCGCTCCAGTCTCCGCTCCTGGCTGTACCGCATCGCGACCAACGTCTGCCTGGACATGCTGACCGCGGGCAACAAGCGGGCCCGTCCGATGGACCTGACGGACTCGACACCGCTCGCCCAGGCCGCCCTGTCGCCCCGCCCGGACAACACCTGGCTGGAGCCGATGCCGGACGCGCGGGTGCTGCCGACGACGGCCGACCCGGCGGAGGCCGCGGTCGCCAAGGAGTCGGTGCGGCTCGCCTTCATGGCGGCGCTCCAGCAGCTGCCGCCCAAGCAGCGGGCGGTGCTGATCCTGCGCGAGGTGCTGGCGTGGAAGGCGAGCGAGGTCGCCGAGCTGCTCGGCACGACGGTCGCGTCCGTCAACAGCGCCCTCCAGCGGGCCCGGGCGACGCTCGCCGAGCGGGCGGACCAGGGGGCGGGCGCGGCGGTGTCCGACCCGCTGGACGAGGAGCAGCAGAAGCTTCTGGAGCGCTATGTCGCGGCCTTCGAGGGCTATGACATGACGGCGCTGACGGCACTGCTGCACGAGGACGCGGTCATGACCATGCCGCCGTTCGACCTGTGGCTGGCCGGTCCGGCGGACATCACCGGGTTCATGGCGACGCTCGGCGCCGCGTGCGCGGGCTCGCGGCTGCTGCCGGTCGAGGCCAACGGGCTGCCGGCCTTCGCGCACTACAAGCCCGACCCGGAGGCGGGTGGCTTCGCGCCGTGGGCGGTCCAGGTGCTGGAGATCTCAGACGGCCGCATCACCGGGTTCCACTGCTTCCTGGACACCAAGCGGTGGTTCCCGCTGTTCGACCTGCCGCTCCGCCTCGAAGCGGAGACCGACGAGGTCCAGTAGGGCGCCCAGGGCGGGGTCGGGGTCGCGCAGCCGTATCCGGCCCCCGGCCCGCCGGGCGGCGAGTTCCAGCCGGGCCAGCAGGTCGACGACGGCGAGGCCGGGCGGTCCCAGTCCGCCGACGTCGCAGACGACGACGCCTGCCCGGGTGGCTTCCAGCAGCGCGCGCACCTCGTCGCAGAGCCGGGGTGTCTCCCCTCGGGAGACAGGCCCCAGCAGCACGAGTACGGCGGGTGTCACGGCGTCCACGTGCGGTAGACCAGGCGGACCGGTGGAACTCATCGGTGCGGGCACGTCGAAGATCACGTTGACCCGGTGCGGCCCGACCCGGAGGGTTGGCATGTGCCCCACATACCTCCGCGTGCCGCGCTGCCCGACGCCCTCCGCCTCCTCGTCCCCGGGGAGGCGTCGCCGTGCAGGGGGTGCTGACCGGCTTCGCGGTGATCGCGGTGGTGATCGGCGTCGGCTATGTGCTGGGGCTGCGCGGGTACCTCGGCGATCAGGGGCGCCAGGTGCTGACCAAGCTCGCCTTCCACGTGGCGTCCCCGGCGCTGCTGTTCACCACGCTCTCGGGGGCCGACCTGTCGGTGGTCTTCTCCAGCCGCCTCCTGGTGACGGCGCTGTCCACGGTCGCGGTGGCCGGGGTCTTCGTCGCGGTGGGTGCCGCCCGGGGCTGGGGCGTGGGGCGTACGACGATCGGCGCGCTGTGCTCCGGTTACGTCAACTCCGGCAACCTCGGCATCCCGATCGCCGTGTACGTGCTGGGCGACGCCTCGCTGGTGGCGCCGGTGCTGCTGTTCCAGCTGGTGCTGGTGACGCCGGTGGCGGTGACGATCCTGGACCTGTCGGGCGAGGCCGCGAAGGGCTCGTTGTGGCGGAGGCTGCTGACGCCGCTGCGCAATCCGATAGCGCTGGGCTCGCTCGCCGGGGTGGCGGTCGCCGCGAGCGGGCTACGGGTGCCGGACGCGGTCATGGACCCGGTGACGCTGATCGGCAACATGTCGGTCCCCGCGGTGCTGATGGCCTTCGGTATCGGTCTGTGCGGCTCCACGATGCCGTTGCGGGGCGCGGACCGGCGGCCGGTGCTGCTGGCGGTGGCGTTGAAGGCGGTGGGTCAGCCGGCGGTGGCCTGGGCACTGGCGTCGGGGGTGTTCGGGCTGCGGGGCGCCCAACTGCTGGACGTGGTGGTGACGTCGGCACTGCCCGCCGCGCAGAACCTGTACACGTACGCCACGACCTACGGGGTGGGCGAGCGGCTGGCGCGGGACGCGATCCTGGTGTCGACGGTGGTGTCCGTGCCGGTGCTGGTGGGGGTGGCCGCGGTGCTGGGGTGAGTCAGGCCTCGGGGAACTCGCTGGTGTCGAGGGTCAGGTCGAAGGGGGCGGGGAGCGTGAGGGGGTCGCCGAACTTCGCGGCACTCAACACCCGGTAGACGTCACCCTTCGGTTCGCCGTACAGCGTCGCTGTGGGGCCGCCGGGGGCCCAGCGGTCGATGAGGAGGTAGAGCGGAATACCGGCGGTCGCGTAGGCGGCGGGCTTGCTGATGCGGTCGTGCCGGGCGTTGGACTTGGAGGTGACCTCGACGACGAGTTCCGCGAGGGCGGCGGGGATGTGGGTGTCGGATTCCGTGTGGTCGGGCAATGGTGCGACCACGAGGTCGGGGATGAGCATTCCGAGGCGGGACGGAACGGCGATCGCCAGTGTCTGGAAGATCTCCCAGTCCTCCGGGATCGCTGAGTACAAGCGACGCTGGATGCGTGCAGCGATCACGTTGTGCGGCAGTCCCGGAGCTGGTGACACGGTGATGATCCCCTCGATGATCTCCACCTTGCTGCCCTCGGGCCAATCCATCTCCTCCCAGAACCGGACGAGGTCGTCCCAGTTCCGGTCGGGCTCCTGGCTCACGGTGAGTGCGCTCATGGCGGTTCTCCTATCGGTGCGTCACCGCTCTCAGCATGCCGAACGGGACCGGCACTGGTCTACCGATCCCGTTCACCCGTATGGGGAAATGCCTGGTCAGGCGATACGTTCCAGCACCACCGGCGCGGCGGTGAAGTCCGTGCCCGCCGGGGCGATGTCGTACGAGCCCTCCACGGCCGCGAGCGCGTACGCGAAGCGGTCGGGGGTGTCCGTGTGGAGGGTCAGGAGGGGCTGGCCCTCGGTGACCGTGTCGCCCGGCTTGGCGTGGAGTTCGACGCCCGCGGCGGCCTGCACCGGGTCCTCCTTGCGGGCGCGGCCAGCGCCGAGGCGCCAGGCGGCGACGCCGATGTCGTAGGCGTCGAGGCGGGTCAGGACGCCCGAGGAGGCGGCCTTCACCACGTGCTGTTCCTTCGACGTGGGCAGGGCCGCGTCCGGGTCGCCGCCCTGGGCCGCGATCATGCGGCGCCAGACGTCCATCGCGGAGCCGTCGGCGAGGGCCTTCGCCGGGTCGGCGTCCTTGATGCCGGCGGCGTCGAGCATCTCGCGGGCCAGGGCGAGGGTCAGCTCGACGACGTCGGACGGGCCGCCGCCGGCCAGGACCTCGACCGACTCGCGGACCTCCAGGGCGTTGCCGGCGGTGAGGCCGAGCGGGGTGGCCATGTCGGTGAGCAGGGCGACGGTCTTCACGCCGTGGTCGGTGCCGAGGCCGACCATCGTGGAGGCCAGCTCGCGGGCGTCCTCGATGGTCTTCATGAAGGCGCCGGTGCCCACCTTCACGTCCAGGACCAGGGAGCCGGTGCCCTCGGCGATCTTCTTGGACATGATGGAGGACGCGATCAGCGGGATCGCCTCGACCGTGCCGGTCACGTCGCGCAGGGCGTACAGCTTCTTGTCGGCGGGGGCGAGACCGTCACCCGCCGCGCAGATCACCGCGCCGACGCCGTCCAGGACGTTCAGCATCTCCTCGTTGGACAGCAGCGCGCGCCAGCCGGGGATCGACTCCAGCTTGTCCAGGGTGCCGCCGGTGTGGCCGAGGCCGCGGCCGGAGAGCTGCGGGACGGCCGCGCCGCAGGCCGCCACCAGGGGCGCCAGCGGCAGGGTGATCTTGTCGCCGACGCCGCCCGTGGAGTGCTTGTCGGCGGTCGGGCGGGACAGGGACGAGAAGTCCATGCGCTCGCCCGAGGCGATCATCGCGGCCGTCCAGCGGGCGATCTCGCCGCGGTTCATGCCGTTGAGCAGGATCGCCATCGCGAGGGCCGACATCTGCTCGTCGGCCACCTCGCCGCGGGTGTACGCGTCGATGACCCAGTCGATCTGCTCACCGCTGAGTTCGCCGCGGTCCCGCTTGGTGCGGATGACGGAGATGACGTCCATGGCCATGTCTGGCTTTCCTTACTTCGTGAGGTGGTCGGGGCCGAAGGCCTGCGGGAGCATCTCCGCGAGCGGGAGCACCCCGGCGGGGGTCTCCAGCAGCATCTCCGGGCCGCCGAACTCGAACAGCAGCTGACGGCAGCGCCCGCACGGCACCAGGATCTCGCCGTGGCCGTCGACGCAGACGAAGTGCGTCAGCCGGCCGCCGCCGGTCAGCTGGAGCTGGGAGACCAGGCCGCACTCGGCGCACAGGCCGATGCCGTAGCTGGCGTTCTCCACGTTGCAGCCGCTGACGGTGCGGCCGTCGTCGACCAGGGCGGCGGCGCCGACGGCGTACCCGGAGTACGGGGCGTACGCCCGGGACATCGCGTCCCGGGCCGCCGTGCGCAGGGCCTCCCAGTCGACGCCGGTCACTTGCCCTGCCCCTTCCGGTACTGCATGCCGTCCGCCTTCGGCATCCGCAGCCGCTGCGCGGACAGCGCGAGGACGACCAGGGTGACGACGTACGGGGTGGCGGAGACGACCTGGTTCGGGACCTCGTTGGTGCCCGCGTACCAGGCGAAGACCAGCGCGCCGACGACGAACGTGATCGCGGCCTTGACGTACTTCTTGCGGACCGCGAGCCAGATGGCGCCGGCGACCAGCAGCAGCGCGCCGAGCAGCAGCAGGGCGTGCACGTTGGCGGAGCCGCCGCGCAGGTTGAGGCTGTCGGTGTAGCCGAAGAGACCGGCGCCGACGGCGAGGCCGCCCGGCATCCAGTTGCCGAAGATCATCGCCGCGAGGCCGATGTAGCCGCGGCCGCTGGTCTGGCCCTCCAGGTAGAAGGGGTTGGCCACGATGGAGAGGAAGACACCGCCGAGGCCGGCCAGGCCGCCGGAGATGATCACGGCGAGGTACTTGTACTTGTAGACGTTGACGCCGAGCGACTCGGCGGCGATCGGGTTCTCGCCGCACGAGCGCAGGCGCAGGCCGAACGGGGTGCGCCACAGGATCCACCAGGTGGCGGGGATCAGCGCGACGGCGATCAGGGTCAGCCAGGACACGTCGGTGACCAGGCCGCCGAGCAGGCCGGCGACGTCCGAGATCAGGAACCAGCCCTTGTCGTTGAGGGTCTGGAGGCCGTCGGACAGGCCCGGCACCGTGAAGTGGCCGAGGGAGTCGACCGGCGGGGACTGCTTGGCCGAGCCGCCCTGGTGGCCCTCGAAGGCGAGCGGGGCCAGGTAGCGGGTGGCGCCCAGGGCGAGGATGTTGATGGCCACACCGGAGACGATGTGGTTGACGTTGAAGGTGACGGTGACGATCGCGTGCAGCAGACCGCCGATCGCGCCGCCGACGATGCCGACGAGGACGCCGGTCCACGGGCCCCACTGGAAGCCGGCCCAGGCGCCGAACCAGGTGCCGAGGATCATCATGCCCTCGAGGCCGATGTTGACGACGCCCGCGCGCTCGGCCCACAGGCCGCCGAGGCCGGCGAGCCCGATGGGCACGGCGAGCTGGAGCGCGGTGGACATCTGGCTGACGTTGGTGATGCCGTCGGCGCCGGTGATCAGTCGGACGATCGAGGTCAGCGCCAGGGCGCCGACGATGACCAGGAGCAGTACGGGCCACGACATGCGGCGGCCGGTCGGCGCCGCGGGCTGCAGCGTGGGCTGGTTGAGGTCGGTCGCGGTGGTCATCGGCCAGCCACCTCCTTCTTGGTGTTGTCGGTGGCGCCGAGGACGTGACCGGCGGCCAGCTCCGCGCCGACCCGGCGCTGCTGGCGGCGCAGGCCCCACTCGCGGACGGCCTCGTAGGAGACGACGACGGAGAGGACGATCAGGCCCTGCATGATGACCGCGATCTCCTTGTCGTAGCCGTGGAAGTCCAGCTCGGGCGAGGCCTTGTCGAGCCAGGCCCACAGCAGCGCGGCGAAGGCGATGCCGACCGGGCTGTTGCGGCCCAGCAGGGCGATGCCGATGCCGAGGAAGCCGATGCCGGTGGGGAAGTTGAGGCTGTAGGTGTGGGTGTCGCCGAGCAGGATCGGCAGGCCCGCGAGACCGGCGAGCCCGCCGGAGATGAGCATCGCGGTGAGCACCATGCGCTTGGGGTCGACACCGCTGGCCGCGGCGGCGGACTCGGAGGCGCCCGAGGCGCGCAGGTCGAAGCCGAAGCGGGTGCGGTTGAGGACGATCCAGTAGCCGATGCCGAGCAGGACGGCCAGGATCACCAGGCCGTAGATCTCGCCGGCCGCGCCCATGTCGATGCCGGGGATCCAGCCGGACTCGTGCATCTCGCCGGTGGTGTTGTTGTTGCCGATCTTGACGCCGAAGACGTCCGGCAGCCAGAGGTAGCCGATGACGGCGGTGGCGATGGCGTTGAGCATGATCGTCGCGACGACCTCGCTGACACCGCGGGTGATCTTGAGGACGCCGGCGATGCCGGACCAGAAGGCACCGGTGCACACGGCGGTCAGCAGCAGCAGCGGTACCTGGAGGAACGCCGGCAGGTTCGCGTGGGCGCCGACGATCGCGGCCATCATCGCGGCGAGCTGGTACTGGCCGTCGACGCCGATGTTGAACAGGTTCATCCGGAAGCCGATGGCGACCGCGAGGGCCGCGATGTAGTACATCGACGCCTGGTTGATGATCAGGACCTGGATGTCGGAGAACCCGGCCTGCTCGAACATCAGGGCGAACGGTTCGACGGGGTTCTTGCCCGAGGCGATCAGGACGATCGCGCTGAGCACGAAGGCCACGGCGAGCGCGATGACCGGTCCGGCCACCGCGAGGAGCACGCGCTCCTTGTCGAACTTCTTCATCAGCGGGCCTCGTCTTCCGGAGACTCGGGAGACTTGCGGATCTCGGGGGTCTCGTCGTGTTCCAGGTGGCCGGAGGCGGCACCGGTCATCGCCGAGCCGAGCTCCTCGGGGGTGATGGTGGCCGGGTCGGCGTCCGCGACCAGCTTGCCGTCGTAGATCACCCGGAGGGTGTCGGACAGACCGATCAGCTCGTCCAGGTCGGCGGAGATCAGCAGCACCGCCAGGCCCTCGCGGCGGGCCTCGCGGATGTGGTCCCAGATCGCGGCCTGTGCGCCGACGTCCACACCGCGGGTGGGGTGGGCGGCGATCAGGAAGCGCGGCTTGTGGCTCATCTCGCGGCCGACGATCAGCTTCTGCTGGTTGCCGCCGGACAGCGAGGCGGCGGTGACGTCGATGCCGGGGGTGCGGACGTCGTACGCCTCGACGATGCGGCGGGTGTCCTCCTGGGAGCCCTTCGGGTCCAGCCAGAAGCCCTTGCTGTTCGGCTTCTCGGTGACGTGGCCAAGGATGCGGTTCTCCCAGAGGGGGGACTCCAGGAGCAGGCCGTGCCGGTGACGGTCCTCGGGGATGTAGCCGACGCCCTGCTCGCGGCGCTTGCGGGTGGGCAGCGAGGTGATGTCCTGATCGAGGAAGCGGATCGTGCCGGAGTCGGCGTGCTTGAGGCCGATCAGCGCGTCGACCAGCTCCGTCTGGCCGTTGCCCTCGACACCGGCGATGCCCAGGACCTCGCCGGCGTGGATGGTGAAGGAGATGTCGTCGAGCAGGGCCTTGCCGCCCGGCGCCACCAGGCGCAGCGTGTCGACGGTGAGGACCGGACGGTCGGTGACCGTCGACTCCGCCGTCTCCGGCGTCGGCAGTTCGCTGCCGACCATCAGCTCGGCGAGCTGGCGCGGGGTGGTCTCGGACGGGACGGCGGTGCCGACCGTGGTGCCGCGCCGGATGACGGTGATGTCGTCGGCGACGGAGAGGACCTCGCCCAGCTTGTGGGAGATGAAGATGACGGACAGGCCCTCGGCCTTCAGCTCGCGCAGGTTGTCGAAGAGGGCGTCCACCTCCTGCGGCACCAGGACGGCCGTCGGCTCGTCGAGGATCAGCGTGCGGGCGCCGCGGTAGAGGACCTTGAGGATCTCCACGCGCTGGCGGGCGGCGACGCCGAGCTCCTCGACCAGGACGTCGGGGCGCACGCCGAGGCCGTAGCGCTCGGAGATCTCCTTGATCTTGCGGCGGGCCTTGCCGCCGATGCCGTAGAGCTTCTCGCTGCCGAGGACCACGTTCTCGAGGACCGTGAGGTTGTCGGCGAGCATGAAGTGCTGGTGGACCATGCCGATGCCGCGGACGATGGCGTCGGCGGGCGACGAGAAGGAGACCTGCTCGCCGTCGATCGCGATGGTGCCCTCGTCCGGCTTCTGCATGCCGTAGAGAATCTTCATCAGCGTCGACTTGCCGGCGCCGTTCTCGCCGACGAGGGCGTGGACGGTGCCCTTGCGGACGGTGAGGTGAATGTCGTGGTTGGCCACGACACCGGGGAAACGCTTGGTGATCCCGGCGAGTTCGACGGCGGTCACCGATTCGTTGACCGCCGCTCCGGCCGGAGGGCTGCTGGACGCGTTGATGGCGCACTCTCCTGGGGACGGGGGTCGTCTACGCGCGTAGCGCCCCTACGGCATCTGAAGCGGCGGCGGCACATCGACACGACGGGGTACGAGGAGGACCTGGAGGTGCCCTTCCCGTACCCCGCCGAGCGGCGCAACCCCGCGGTTACACGCTGTTCGAGGTGGTGCTCAGCTCAGTTCAGCTGCTCTTGACCTTGATCTCGCCGCTGACGATCTTCTCCTTGGCCGTCTTGATGGCTGCCTGGAGCTCGGCGTTGTCCGCGAACTTCGGGTTGGAGACCGCCAGGCCGACCTCGCCGGACTTCAGATCGCCCTTGACGATACCGGTCGCGGGCTTGCCGTCCTTGACCGACTTCGCAAGGTTGTACACGGCCTTGGCGACGTCCTTGGTGGCCGAAGTCAGGATGGAGTCCTTGTACTTGGCGAGGGCTTCCTGCTTGTACTGGTCGGAGTCGACGCCGATCGCCCAGATCTTGTGCGCGGCGGCGGCCTCGATCACGCCCTGGCCGGACAGACCGGCGGCGGCGTAGACGACGTCGGCCTTCTTCTCGATCTGGCCCTCGGCGGCGGTCTTGCCCTTGTCGGGGCTGGAGAAGCCGCCCTCCTCCGCCGTCTGCGTCAGGTACTGCGACAGCACCTTGACCTTCGGGTTGGTGTCGGTGACGCCCTGCTCGAAGCCGGCCTGGAACTTGTGGATCAGCGGGACGTCCACACCGCCCACGAAGCCGACCGTGTTGGTCTTGGTGCTCTTGGCGGCGGCGACACCGGCGAGGTAGGAGGCCTCCTCCTCGTTGAAGACCAGGTCCGCCACGTTCTTCGCGTTGATCGTGGCGTCGTCCACGATGCCGAAGGTGGTGTCCGGGTACTTCTCGGCGGCGCTCTTCATGGCGGTGGCGTACGCGTAGCCGACGCCGATCACCGGGTTGTAGCCCTGCTTCGCCAGCGACGCGAGGCGCTGCTCCTTGTCGGCGTCGGTCTCGCCCTCGGTGGGCTCGATGTCGGCCGTCTCGTAGCCGAACTCCTTCTTCGCCTGCTCGAGACCCGAGAAGGCGGCGTCGTTGAAGGACTGGTCGCCCTTGCCGCCGACGTCGTAGGCGATGGCGAGACCCTTGTCCCCCTTCGACTCCGACGACCCGGAGGAGGTCGAGGTACCGCCGCAGGCGGCGAGGGCGAGGGCCAGGGAGGCGGTCGCTGCGCCT
Organism: Streptomyces flaveolus; assembly: GCF_014648815.1. GTDB lineage: Bacteria > Actinomycetota > Actinomycetes > Streptomycetales > Streptomycetaceae > Streptomyces > Streptomyces flaveolus. Next base: position 529,940 of record NZ_BMRV01000002.1, read on the forward strand.
GCGACCGTGATCCGGGTAATCCGGCGCATTGTGGAGCTCCTGTCGTACAAGCGCCGTACGGTTCGGCTTCGGCGCTGGCTTCGCCGCAGATTAACGCGCGTAGACCTGCCTGAAAACCCCTTCTGTCCACCTTGTTATCCGCCCGTGAGCAAGGCAACGCGCAGGAGCGTCCGAGGCTTGCCGCCCGCGAACGCCGGGTGGCGGAGGGTGACGCGACGGGGCCTGGGCAGGCCGGCGGGAACGCCGAAGCGGGCGGGTGCTGGGGGCGCCCGCCCGCTTCGTGAGGTTCCGTACGGTCCGCTACTCGGTCTTGACCTTGATCGAGCCGCTGACGATGCCTTCCTTGGCCTTGGCCACGGCGTCCTTGGCGCCCGGGACCTCGGCGAACTTCGGGTTGCTGTCGGACAGGCCCACGCCGTCGGACTTCAGGTCGAAGGTCTGGGTGCCGGTCAGCGGCTTGCCGTCCTCCACCGACTTGGCCAGGGCGAACACCGCGCCGTTGATGTCCTTGAGGGCGGAGGTGAGGATCTGGTCCTTGTACGCGGCGAGGGCTTCCTGCTTGTACTGGTCGGAGTCGACGCCGATCGCCCAGACCTTGGCCTTCGCGGCGGCCTCGATCACGCCCTGGCCGGACAGACCGGCCGCCTGGTAGACGACGTCGGCCTTCTTCTCGATCTGGCCCTCGGCGGCGGCCCGGCCCTTGTCGGGGCTGGAGAAGCCGCCCTCCTCCGCGGTCTGCGTCAGGTACTGCGACAGGACCTTGACCTTGGGGTTGGTGTCCTCGACGCCCTGCTTGTAGCCCGCCTCGAACTTGTGGATCAGCGGGACGTCCACGCCGCCCACGAAGCCGACCGTGTTGGTCTTGGTGGCCTTGGCCGCGGCGACGCCGGCGAGGTAGGAGGCCTCGTTCTCGGCGAAGACGAGGGACGCCACGTTCTTGCCCTCGACCACGGAGTCCACGATGCCGAAGGTGGTGTCGGGGTACTTCTCGGCGACGGCCTTCATCGCCGGGCCGTAGGCGAAGCCGACGCCGATCACCGGGTTGTAGCCCTGCTTCGCCAGCGAGGCGAGGCGCTGCTCCTTGTCCGCGTCCGTCTCGCCCTCGGTGGGCTCGATGTCGGCGGTCTTGTAGCCGAACTCCTTCTGGGCCCTCTGCAGACCGGCGTACGCGGCGTCGTTGAAGGACTGGTCGCCCTTGCCGCCGATGTCGTACGCGATGGCGAGGCCCTTGGCGTCCTTGTTGCCGTCGTCGCCGCTGTCGCTCTCGCTGCTGGTGCCTCCGCAGGCCGTGGCGGCGAGTGCGAGCGACGCGACCCCCACCGCGACGCGGGTCAGTCTCGATATCCGACGCATCTGAAGCTCCCCATTCTCCAAAGCCCCGCAGCGGGCGCTCGGTTCGGCGCACATTAACGCGCGTAGAAACTCCTGGGAACGGGGTTCCGCAGTGCCGTTACCCATTCGTGCCGCTGGCCGGTGACGGCCCGGTGAACCACCGGGCCGAACGCGGCCGAACGGTACCGAAGCGGGCTACTGCACGGCGTCGATGAGGGCGGCCGCGGTGAACATCTCCACGCCGACGGTGATGGCGTGCTCGTCCACGTCGAAGTCGCCCTGGTGCAGGTCCCGCACCATGCGCTCGCCGGGCGGGCGGACGCCGAGCCGGGCCATCGCGCCGGGCACGTGCTCCAGGTACCAGGAGAAGTCCTCGCCGCCGAGGCTCTGCTCGGTGGTCTCGACGGAGTCCGTGCCGCGCCGGGCGGCCATGGCGGCCTGGAGCAGCTCGGTGCTCGTCACCTCGTTGACGACGGGGGGCACGCCCCGGACGTAGGTGATCTCGGACTTGGCCCGGTGCAGGTTGGCGACCTCGTCGATGGCGCCGACCACGAGGTCGGGCGCCTGCCGCCAGGCGTCGAGGTCGAGGCAGCGCACGGTGCCCGCGAGCTCGGCGTGCTGCGGGATGACGTTCGGGGCGTGGCCGCAGTCGATCCGGCCCCAGGTCATGGCGAGGCCGCTGCGGCTGTCCACCCGCCGGGCGACGATCGCGGGCACGTCGACGACGACCCGCGCGGCGGCGGTGACCAGGTCGGTGGTCAGGTGCGGCCGGGCGGTGTGCCCGCCGGGGCCGTTCAGGGAGATCTCCAGCCGGTCGCAGGCGGAGGTGATGGGGCCCACCCGCAGCCCGACCTTGCCGGCGTCCACCCGGGGATCGCAGTGCACGGCCAGGATGCGGCGCACCCCGTCGAGCGCGCCGCCCTCGATGGCGTCGGCGGCACCGCCGGGCAGCACCTCCTCCGCGGGCTGGAAGATCAGCCGCACGGGCCGGGGCAGCAGGCCCTGCTCGTGCAGGGCGGCGAGCACGAGGCCGGTTCCGAGGACGACGGTGGTGTGCACGTCGTGCCCGCAGGCGTGGGCGCGGTCCGGGACGATCGAGCGGTACGCGCACTCGCTCTTGGTGTCCGGGATGGGCAGCGCGTCGATGTCGGCCCGCAGCGCGAGCATGCGCGGCCCGCCGGCCCACTGTCCCGAGTCGGTGCCGATGTCGCAGACGAGTCCCGTGCCGACGGGGAGCACCCGCGGCTTGAGGCCGGCCCGCTCGAGCCGCTCCTTGATCGCGGCGGTGGTGCGGAACTCCTGATTGCCCAGCTCGGGATGCATGTGCAGGTCGCGGCGGAAGGCCACGAGCTCAGCGCGCAGTGCCTCGGGCAGGGTGCCGGGAAGCAGCGCTTCCCCTGACGGATCGGCCTCGGACTCTCGGGACATCAATTGCTTCACCCTCTGAAGGGTAGGACGCCGAGGCGGTCAACTGTCCTGCGATCAACAAAAGTTCAGCCCGTTAGGGGAAGAAAAGTTGGCCGTCCGGCGCATGGGTGCCGACGGAGGTGGGTAAACTCACCCGCTTTTGGCCCTCGTACCCGTCTCCGCTTTCCTTGCTCCTTCCACGCATACCACGGTACGGGTGTGCCACGCCGGGGCTGTCCACGTGGTGGCCCGGCCGGGTGTCCGCTAACCGGCCCCCGCCACCGCCGACAGCCGGTGCACGTCCCGGGCCGCGCCCGTGACGCCCGACAGGAAGCCGCTCGCCCGGGGTGAGGCGGAGCGGGTGAGCCAGGCGGGGTCGATGTCGCAGACGGCGACGCGGACCTCCGTGCCGGCGAGGGCGAGCGGGAGGGTGTGGACGACCGTGGACGGAAAACTGAGGACGGTACGGCCGATCGGGCCACGGCGGGCTATCAGTTCCAGGGGCAGGTCGGGGCGGACGATCTCCAGGCCCGTCTCGACGGCCAGGCGGTGCAGCTTCTCGGTGCTCTCGCGCCGGTGGGCGAAGTAGCGGGCCGCTCCGTGGGTCTTCGCGAGGGAGCGGACGGCGTCCAGGTAGCGGTCGGAGTCCACGACGCCCGTCTCCACCAGGGAGGTGCCGACCATGTCGGCGCCCTTGGTGATGCGGGGCGGGCCGAAGCGGGAGCGCGTCCAGGCGAAGGCGTTGGCGGTCACGGTGACGCCGTCCGGGGTCTCCTCCACGGGCATGGCGGAGAAGACCTCCACGTGGCGGCCCCGTGCCGGGGTCAGGCGGCGCCGGGCGGACCGCGACACGGGGGCGAACAGCAGGTCGCGGGGGCCGGGGCGGCTGCCCTTGCGGTGCCAGCGGACCAGGCGTTCGCCGCGGGCCAGCTGGGTGACGAACTCCATGGTGGCCGTGCCGTCGTCGACGACGACCAGGTCCCGGGCCCGGGTGATGGTCAGGAGCAGTTGGACGTAGCGGGAGAAGGGGTCGCCCATGACGACCCGGTCGGCGCGGCGCAGGGGGGTCGTCAGGCTCCCCACCGTGCGGAAGGGGGCCGTGGCGCCGCCCCGCGCCTCCTCCCAGCGGACCTCGTGGCCCTCGCGCCGGGCCAGTTCCGCCATGCGGCGCAGCTGGCCGCGGGTCATCGGGTCCACCGGGGACAGGACGACGAGGGTGAGCTCCGCGCCGGGCGCACGGGTGTGCGCCCACTCCAGCACGTTCAGCAGTTGCACCGGGCTCTCGACGAAGGCGAGAGTGCGGGGGCCGGCGTTCCCGGCGCGGGGGCTCATCGGCGTGCGACCGTCCCGTCGTAGGGCGTGGTGGGGGGTGGGAGTGGGTCAGACCGTGACCGGCTCGCCGGCGGCCGCGGCGATCTCCGCCTCGGCGACGACGCCGGTGACGCGACGCAGCTTCTTCATGGGGGCGAGCTCGGAGTCGTAGACCTTCTTGACGCCGTCGCCGAGGGAGGCCTCGATGGTGCGGATGTCGCGGACGAGGCGGGTCAGGCCCTGCGGCTCGACCGAGGCGGCCTGGTCGGAGCCCCACATGGCGCGGTCGAGGGTGATGTGCCGCTCGACGAAGGTGGCGCCGAGGGCGACCGCGGCGAGGGTGGTCTGCAGGCCCGTCTCGTGGCCGGAGTAGCCGATCGGGACGTTCGGGTACTCCTGCTGGAGGGTGTTGATGACGCGGAGGTTCAGCTCCTCGGCCTTCGCCGGGTAGGTGGACGTCGCGTGGCAGAGCAGGATGTTGTCGCTGCCCAGGACCTCGACCGCGTGGCGGATCTGCTTGGGGGTCGACATGCCCGTGGAGAGGATGACCGTGCGGCCCGTGGCGCGCAGGGCGCGCAGCAGCTCGTCGTCGGTCAGGGAGGCGGAGGCGACCTTGTGGGCGGGGACGTCGAACTTCTCCAGGAAGGCGACGGCCTCGGTGTCCCACGGGGAGGCGAACCAGTCGATGTTCTTGCTCTTGCAGTACTCGTCGATCTGGCGGTACTCGTCCTCGCCGAACTCGACGCGGTGGCGGTAGTCGATGTACGTCATCCGGCCCCAGGGGGTGTCGCGCTCGATGTCCCACTGGTCGCGCGGGGTGCAGATCTCGGGGGTGCGCTTCTGGAACTTGACGGCGTCGCAGCCGGCCTCGGCGGCGGCGTCGATCAGCTTGAGCGCGTTCTCGATGTCGCCGTTGTGGTTGATGCCGATCTCGCCGGTGACGTAGACGGGGCGGCCGGGGCCGGCCTCGCGGGTACCGAAGGTGCGGATGCGGGAGTCGGTGCTCATGGCTGGGGGTTTCCTTACGTGGACTGGATGAGCGGAGCGGGGGTCGTGGAAGGGTCGAGGGAGGGGCCGAGGAGCCAGCTCGCGATCTCGCGGATCGCGCCCTCTCCGCCGGCGACGGTGGTGACGGCGCGGGCGGCGCCGCGGACGACGTCGTGGGCGCTCGCGACGGCCACGGGCCAGCCGACGAGGGCGAAGCAGGGCAGGTCGTTGACGTCGTTGCCGACGTAGAGCACGCGCTCGGGGGCGATGCCCTGGTCCTCGCACCACTGCTTGAGCGCGAGGTCCTTGCGGTCGATGCCGTGCAGCACGGGCAGCTTGAGCTTGCGGGCGCGGGCGGCGACGACCGGGTTCACCTCGGTGGACAGGATCAGCATCGTCAGGCCGCTGCGGCGCAGGGCGGCGATGCCGAGTCCGTCGCCGCGGTGCACGGAGACGAACTCCCGTCCGTCGGAGTCGATCAGCACCCGGTCGTCGGTCTGGGTGCCGTCGAAGTCGAGGACGACCGCGTCGATGTCCTCGGCGGTCGGGAGGGCGCCGGGCCGGGCGCCGTCGAAGAGGGGCGCGAGCGCGCGGGCGCGGGCCAGGTCGTGCGGGTCGTCGATCTCCAGGACGCGGGCCGGGTCGGTGCGGACCAGTTCGGTGCGGCCGAAGAAGCGGTGGCCGTGCTCGCGGAAGCCCGCCGCGTCCATGGCGTAGGCGGCGCCGGTCTCCAGCAGGTCCTGGGGGCGGTCCTGGCGGCGGGGGCGGTAGGACTTGTCGTGGTTGACGCCGTGGCCGCCGTCGTCCCCGCCGGTGCCGTCCCGCCAGACGAAGCCGTGGAAGGGGGCGACGGTCACCGCGGTGTCGGCGCCGTCCTCGGCGACCGCGCCGGCCACCGCGTCGACGTCGTCGCGGACGAGGAAGGGGCTGGTGCACTGCACGAGCAGCACCACGTCGACGGCGGCGCCGTGCAGGGCCTCGTGGGTGTCCATGGCGTGCAGCACCGCGGCCTCGGAGGTGGCCGTGTCCCCGGCGATGGCGGCGGGGCGCAGCACGACCTCGGCGCCGGCCTCCCGGGCGGCAGCGGCGATGGCGCGGTCGTCGGTGGAGACCACGACGTCCGTCACCAGGCGGGTGGCCCGGCACTCGCGGACGGCGCGGGTGACGAGGGGGACGCCGCCGACGGGGGCGAGGTTCTTCGCGGGCACGCCCTTGGAGCCGCCGCGCGCGGGGATGACGGCGAGCACGCGGCGCACCGAGGCGCCTCGGCCCGCTTCCGGGTCGTCCGGCTGGGTCATGGCAGGGGCTCCTCGGTCTCCTCGGGCGGGTACGCGGGTCTGGGGCGGGGTGGGGTGCGGGCCGGTCACAGCTCCCCCATCCGGCGGATCACCGGGGCGACGCGCTGGACGCCGTGCCGGTAGGCGCCGCGTGCGGCGCGGCGCACGATCTGGCGGACCGGGCCGGGCTCCCTGTCGGCGGCGGGCGCGCCGGGCAGCGGGCTGCCGTCCGGGGCGAGGTGGTGGCGGGCGAGGATGCCGGGCAGATAGCCGGGGGCGGTGACGGGTGTGTAGTAGGGGCGGAGCGGAGGCAGGCCGCCCGGCCGGCCGAGCAGCTCGGTGATGCGGGCCCGGGCGGTGTCGAAGGCGGTGGCGTAGGTGCCGTCGGCCGCGACGCCCTGCCGGGCGACCCACGCCGGGTCGGGCACGGGCAGGTGGCCGTCGTCGAGCTGGTCCCAGGAGGCGAGGCAGCCGGAGCCGGTGAAATGGTGGTTGCCGAGGGCCTCGCGCACCCCTAGGTCGGTCAGCACGGCCGTCGGGATGCGGCGGTGCAGGGACTCCAGGGCGGCCGTGGAGCTGACGGTGACCAGCAGGTCGGTGCGGTCGAGGACCTCGCCCATGTGGCCGTAGACCAGGCGGAAGTTGGGCGGCGGGTCCGTCTTCTGCACCAGCTTCTGGTAGGGCAGCTCCTCGATGTGCGTGGTGTGTTCGCCCGGCTTGGAGCGCAGCTTGAGCAGCACCTCCCGCTCGGGGTGCCGGCGGGCGTGCCGTACGAGCCGGTCGAGCAGGTACGTACGGTCCCGGCGGCCGTCCGGGACGGAGGGCTGGGCGGCGAAGACCACGGTGTACGGGTGGCCGTGCTCGCCGGTGTGCTCCGCACCGCCCAGGAAGGGCAGCGCGACCTCGGTCACTGCCGAGGCGTCGGCGCCGACCCCCTCGTACACGGTCCGGAAACGGTCCGCGTCCTGCCGGGAGTTGGCGAGGACGAGGTCGGCGCCGTGACGCAGCAGCAGGCCGTCGGTGAGCTTCTCGTAGACGACGCCGACGTAGCCGGTGACGACGACGGGCCGGTCGGTGCGGCCGTCCCACACGTGTCGCAGGCCGTGCAGCACGGCCTGGACGCCGCCGCCGACCAGGGCGAGGACGAGCACGTCGTACGGCTCCTCGGCCATGGCGCGCAGGAACTCGGCGGCGGTCACCTCGCGGAGCGAGTCCGCGTCGGCGCCGACTTCCGCCAACTGGCGGGCGGTGGGGGTGGCTCGGCCCCGCAGGAGGTAGCCGTCCAGGTGGAGGTCCGCACCGTCGGGGGAGATGCGGGACGCGGTGAGCGCGCCCCATTTCCACCGGGTGTCGGAATCCGCGAGAACGGCGATCCGCCGGGCCTTCGTTGCACTTGCTGGCACACCGAGGACGCTAGGAAGCCATTTCTAGTAACCGCCCAACCGGAATGCAACAAACGGTGAACAGCACATCGCCGAACGGCGAATCGGGCCGCGGGGCGCCGGAAATCCCATCCACTTCACGGCTTCGCCACGCCTCGTTCACCTCGCATCAAGGCACAGGTAAAGCGACATGCCGGGCTGCCGCCTAACGTCGCGGACGTGCCCAAGCTCTCCGTCATCGTGCCGTTCTACAACGTGCGGCCATACGCACCCGACACCCTGCGGAGTCTGCGCGCGAACGCGCGGGACGACTTCGAATTCATTCTCGTCGACGACTGTTCGTCCGACGGCACCGCGGACCTTCTCGCGCGCGCGGAGGACGAGCTGCCGGGGGCGGTGCTGGTCCGCCACGAGCGCAACGGCGGTCTGGCGACCGCCCGCAACACCGGCATCGACCGGGCGCGCGGCGAGTACCTGACCTTCCTGGACGGCGACGACTGGCTGGCCCCCGGCCACTACGACCGCCTGGTCGCCGCGATCGAGGACCTGGGCTGCGACTTCGTGCGCACCGACCACGTGCAGTGCACGGCCAGGTCCCGGGCCGTGGTCCGGGTGCCGCACGGGCGCAGGAACGTCTCCCTGCGACCGCGCGACGCGATCCTGCCCGCCCACCGCTCCACCTCGGTCGACTACGCGTACGCCTGGGCGGGGATCTACCACCGCCGGCTGGCCGACCGGGGCCTGCTGCACTTCACCGACGGGCTGCGCACGGCCGAGGACCGGCCGTGGATCTGGAGGCTGCACCGGGAGGCGGAGTCCTTCGCGGTGACCGGGCTGCTCGGCGTCTTCTACCGGCGCGGGGTGGCGTCCTCGCTCACCCAGATCGGGGACGTGCGCCAGCTGGACTTCATCCGCGCCTTCGACCAGGTCGTCGCGGAGACGGCCGCGGACGCCGACGCCGCGCGGCTGCTGCCGAAGGCGGTGCGCACGTACTGCGCGATCATCTCCCACCATCTGGGTTCCATCGAGAGGTTCGAGCCTGCCGTGGCACGCAAACTGAAGGCGATGAGCGCCGCCGCGCTGCGGCGGATGCCGCAGGACGCGCTCGACGAGGTGCTCGCCTCGATGGACACCGAGCGGGCGACACGGCTGCGCCGGCTGCGCCGCCGTCCGGCGCCGGCCGCGGAGGTGGCGGCGTGAGCACGCAGATCTTCCTGGCGTCGACGCTGTACGGCACGGCCACGCTCGCCGCCGCCCTGGACGCCGGCTGCTTCGACGCGGCCGACCGGCGGATCCTGCTGGTGTCCAACAACGCGGCGACGCCCGAGACGACGCCGGCCCTGGACGCGATGCCGGGGTTCGAGCGGCTGCGGGACCGGTTCGACGACGTGGTGTCGTGGAACGAGACCATCTTCCCGTTCCACCCGGGCGGCTGGGCGCCGCGCGTGGACGACGCCCCGATGTGGGAGCGGTATCTGCGGCTGGCCTGGGGCCTCGGGGACGACGACGTGGCGCTGGTGGTGGAGTCCCTCCAGGTGCAGCCCGCACTGGGGGTGGCGCAGCTCTTCCCGGACGCGCCGCTGACCGTGTACGCGGACGGCCTGATGAGTTACGGGCCGACCCGCAACAAGCTCGACCCGCTGGTCGGCACCCGCGTGGAGCGGCTGCTCCACCTCGACCTGGTGCCGGGGCTCACCCCGCTGCTGCTGACCGAGTTCGGGGTGGGCCCGGAGCTCGTGCCGACCCAGGCGTTCACCAAGGTGCTGGCCGAGCTGGCGGACACCGGCGCCGGTCTGCCGGACGTCGAGGGGCCCGCGCTGCTGCTCGGGCAGTACCTGTCGGCGCTGGGCATCCTCTCCGCCGAGGAGGAGGAGGCCCTGCACGTGCGGATGCTCACCGGTGCCGTCGGCCTCGGGCACACCCGCGTGGTGTTCAAGCCGCACCCCACGGCCCCGGCCCGCTTCGCCCGCACTCTGGAGGAGGAGGCGGAGCGGCTCGGCGTCGCCCTCACGGTGGTGGACACGCCGGTGCTCGCCGAGGTGCTGTACCAGCGGATGCGTCCGGCGCTGGTGGTCGGCTGCTTCTCCACGGCGCTGCTCACCGCGTCCGCGCTGTACGGCCTGCCGGTCGCCCGGGTCGGCACCGAGACGCTGCTGGACCGGCTGACGCCGTACGAGAACAGCAACCGGGTGCCCGTCACCATCGTCGACGCGCTGCTGCCCGAGCCGGACGACGCGGCGGCCGTCGCGGAGGGGCGCCGGGCTCTGGACACGGAGGCCCTCGGTGCGCTGGTGCGGGCGGTGGGTTTCGCGATGCAGCCGAAGATCCTGACCGAGCTGCGGCCGGACGCGGAGGAATTCCTGCACGGGAATCTGAACACCCGCACCTGGCGGTATTTCAAGAAGCGGCGGCTCACCTCACTGGGACTGCCCGGCGGAATTCCGGAGCGGCTGGCCTTTCTGCCGCACAATTCCACCGCGCGGAAGGTGGTGCGGCGGGCGCGGGCCATTCGTCGCTCGATCAAACGCTGAGGTGATGTCGGGTGACGGGACGGTGAACCGCGCGGGAGGACCGGCCGCCGTCGCCGTTCCGTCATCCGGCGTTCCGCGGAAATTCCCCCAGTGGTCCGCCCGGCGGCGCCGTTCCCGGCCGGGGGCATGCCTAGCCTTGCCCCACCCACCACACACGCGTTCCTCGCACTGCCGTTCGCAACTCGGCCTGTCCGCGGGCGTCCTGACCGACGACGAGTGAGGGAACGGCCGAAGGAGACCAGCAGTGACCGAGACGGTCGTGAGCACGACGGCAGCGGGGCCCGGCGCGGCCACCGCACCGGCGCCCGGCGCACCGATACCGGGGGTGCCGCGGGCGAAGGCGGCACCGGCCCGGCTGCGGGCCCTGGACGGGCTGCGACTGGTGGCCGCGCTGATGGTGGCGGCGTACCACTACGGGGGACGCGGCGGCTCCGTCACCGACGCGTGGGGCAGCTCGGCCCAGTTCCAGTTCCCGACGCTGCACACCTTCTTCGCCTACGGCTGTCTCGGCGTCCAGGTCTTCTTCGTGATCAGCGGCTTCGTGATCTGCATGAGCGGCTGGGGCCGGTCCCTGACGTCGTTCGTCGCCTCCCGCGCCTCCCGGCTGCTGCCGGCCTACTGGGCGGCGGTGATCCTCGTGACGGCGGTGTTCGCGCTGCCGGTGGTCGTCTACGAGGCGGTGTCGCCGAGCGACGCGCTGGTCAACCTGACGATGCTTCAGCAGCCGCTGGGCGCCGACCGGGTACTGGGCGTGTGCTGGACGCTGTGGGTGGAGGTCCGCTTCTACGCGCTGTTCGCGCTGTGCGTCGTCCTGCCCGGCGCGAACCGCCGGCGCGTGCTGATGTTCTGCGCCGGCTGGCTGCTGGCCGCGGCCCTCGCGCAGGCCGCGCACGAGCCGCTGCTCGAACTGGTGCTGATGCCGGAGTACGCCCCGTTCTTCGTGGGCGGCGTGGGCCTGTACCTCGTCCACCGCGACCGGCGGGACGCGCACGCGTGGGGCCTGGTGGCCGCCGGCTTCCTGATCGGCCAGCACTACGCGGTGCGCGATCTGTGGAACGCCACCGACCCGAACGCCTTCGCGCACCGCACCACCTTCGGCATCGTCCTGGTCGTCGCCTTGGGCTTCCTGGCGGTCGCGGCGGTCGCGCTGGGGTGGCTGAAGCGGGCGAACTGGCGCTGGCTGACGGTGGCCGGTGCGCTGACGTACCCGTTCTACCTGGTCCACGAGCACCTGGGCTGGGTGGCGATCCGTTTCCTGCACCGCGGGCTGCACGTGCCGTCGGCGGTGACCTTCGCGCTGACGGTGGCCGGGATGCTGGTGCTGGCCTGGCTGCTGCACCGGTTCGTCGAGAAGCCGCTGACACCGCGGCTGCGGAACGTGCTCAGCCGATCACATTGAGCGATTCGTGCGATATTCCGTCCACCGGGCCGCGCGCGCCCGCTGCCTTTCCGGTGCCGAGGAGGCATCCTCCCTTCATGGCGACCGCGCAAGCTACGCACACGTATCCCGCTGAGCTGAACGACGTCCCCGGCTGGTTCTGGCCGCTCGACCAGGTGCTGTTCTCCTGGTTCCTGGAACGGCAGGAGGCCGCGGGGACCCGCGGCGACCTGCTCGAACTGGGTGCCTACATGGGCAAGAGCGCGATCCTGCTGGGCCACCACCTCCAGGACGGCGAGAAGCTCACCGTCTGCGACCTGTTCGAGGCGGACGCCCCGGACGAGGCGAACCGGGCCGAGTCGGCGAAGTCGTACTCCACGCTCACCCGGCAGGCCTTCGAGCGGAACTACCTGTCCTTCCACGACACCCTGCCGACGATCGTGCAGGCCCCGAGCTCCGCGATCACCGGGGAGGTCGCGCCCGGCACCTGCCGCTTCGCCCACATCGACGCCTCGCACCTGTACGAGCACGTCGAGGGGGACATCGGAGCGGTCCGCGACCTGCTGCTGCCCGAGGGCATCGTCGTCCTCGACGACTACCGCACCGAGCACACCCCGGGCGTGGCCGTCGCCGCCTGGGAGGCCGTGCTCAACCGCGGGCTGCGTCCGGTCTGCCTGAGCACCCAGAAGCTGTACGCCACCTGGGGCGACCCCGAGCCCGTCCAGGAGCGGCTGCTCGCCGCGCTGCGTGAGCGCGACGACTGCTCGGTGACGGTGGAGTGGGCCGCCGGGCACCGGCTGGTCCGGTTCCGCGCCAAGGGGAAGACGATGCGGCTGCCGTCGCTTCCGGTCTCCCGGCACCGGGCGCCCGCGTCGGGCCCGCAGGGCCGGCAGCCGGGGGCCGCGTCACTGCCGGGGCAGACGAAGGCGGCACGGCAGGACGGCCGCACGGCGCGGCCGGCGTCGGCGCCGTCCCCCCGCGACCGGGCCCGCCGCCTCGCCCTGGACCTGCTGCCGCCGGTCGTCACCCGGGCCGTACGCCGCCGGCTGGCGGCACGGCGGCGGGCGGGGGCCGGGTCTCAGTCGAGGCCGTAGCGCGCCGCGATTCCGTCGATCACCAGCGCCAGCCCTTCTTCGAAGTGCCGGTCGTAGTCCGCGAAGATCTCCGCGCCCGCCGCGGCCGACAGGGGGAAGTCGGCCATCCGGCGGGCGCGTTCGTCCATGTCGTAGCCCTCGCGCCGCTGGTCGGGCAGGGGTGCGACGCCCTGTTCCTCGGTGACGAAGCCGAGCGTGTAGACGTACGTCGTCGAGGCCGCCCGCACCGCCTGGGGGAGGGTGAAGCCGGCGGCGGTGAACAGGCGCAGGCTGTCCTCCATCTGTTCGGCGTGCTCCAGGCCGGTGAAGCGTGAGCCGCTGAAGACCTTGGCTCCGTCGCGGTAGCCGAGACGTCGGCTGGGCGGGCGAGGACGCGGCCGGCCTCGGCGGTCACCTGGCCCGCTTCGGCCTGGTCTGACGGCCTGCGCCTAGGCGCTGGCCACCGACAGCTTCACCGCGAAGCCCAGGAACAGCGCACCCGCCGCCGAGGTGGCCCCCGCCGACAGCCGCTTGCGGCGCCGGAAGGCCGCGGCCAGCTTGGTGCCGCTGAAAATCAGCGCGCTGAGGTAGAGGAAGCTGAAGAACTGGGCGAAGGCGCCGAGAACGACGAAGGACAGGGCCGGGTAGGCGTAACCGGGGTCGACGAACTGCACGAAGAAGGCCACGAAGAAGAGGATCGCCTTCGGGTTGAAGAGGCTGACGACCAGGGCCCGGCGGAAGGGCCGTTCGTCCCCGGCCACGGGGGCGGCGGCGTCCGGCGCGGCCTCCTCCCGGCGTGTCCGCCACATCGCCCACGCGGCCCGCATCATCCCGACCGCGAGCCAGGTGAGGTAGCCGGCACCGGCGTACTTCACGATCCCGAACAGCAGGGCGTTGGCCTGGAGCAGCGAGGCCACTCCGGCGGCCGACAGCGTCATCAGCACCGCGTCCCCGCACCAGACCCCGGCGGCGGCCGTGTACCCGGCGCGCACGCCCCGGCGGGCGGCCACGGAGAGGACGTAGAGGGAGTTGGGGCCGGGCAGGAGGACGATGAGGACGAGGCCTGCCAGGTAGGTGGGGAGGTCGATGACGCCGAACATGGAGGGAGTGTCGCACGGGGGTGCGACACTCCGCGCCGGTGTTTCAGCCGTCGGTACGGACGCGCACCCAGCGCGTCCGACGGGTGATCAGAAACGTGCTCAGAAGGCGTCCGAGGGCACGTACGTCCCCCACACCTCGCGCAGTGCGTTGCACACCTCGCCCACCGTCGCCCGGGCCCGCAGCGCATCCTTCATCGGGTACAGGACGTTGTCCTCGCCCTCGGCGGCCTTCTTCAGGGCGGCCAGGGCCGTGTCCACCGCCTGCTGGTCGCGCTCGGCGCGCAGCCTGGCGAGGCGTTCGGCCTGCTGGGCCTCGATGGCCGGGTCGACGCGGAGGGGCTCGTACGGCTCCTCCTCGTCGAGCTGGTAGCGGTTGACGCCGACGACGACCCGCTCGCCCGAGTCGGTCTCCTGGGCGATGCGGTAGGCGCTGCGCTCGATCTCGTTCTTCTGGAAGCCGTGCTCGATGGCGCTGACCGCGCCGCCGAGGTCCTCGACCTTCCGCATCAGCTCCAGGGCGGCGGCCTCGACGTCGTCGGTCATCTTCTCGATGACGTAGGAGCCGGCGAACGGGTCGACCGTCGCCGTCACGTCCGTCTCGTAGGCGAGGACCTGCTGCGTGCGCAGCGCGAGGCGGGCGGACTTGTCGGTCGGCAGCGCGATGGCCTCGTCGAAGGAGTTGGTGTGCAGCGACTGGGTGCCGCCGAGGACGGCCGCCAGGCCCTGGACGGCGACGCGGACCAGGTTCACCTCGGGCTGCTGGGCCGTCAGCTGGACGCCGGCCGTCTGGGTGTGGAAGCGGAGCATCAGCGACTTGGGATTCTTCGCGCCGAACTCCTCCTTCATCACCCGCGCCCAGATCCGGCGGGCCGCGCGGAACTTGGCGACCTCCTCCAGGATCGTCGTGCGGGCCACGAAGAAGAAGGAGAGGCGGGGCGCGAAGTCGTCGACGTCCATGCCGGCCGCAACGGCCGTGCGCACGTACTCGATGCCGTCCGCGAGGGTGAACGCGATCTCCTGCGCGGGCGACGCGCCCGCCTCGGCCATGTGGTAGCCGGAGATCGAGATGGTGTTCCACTTCGGGATCTCGGCCCTGCAGTACTTGAAGATGTCCGCGATCAGCCGCAGCGAGGGCTTGGGCGGGAAGATGTACGTCCCGCGCGCGATGTACTCCTTCAGCACGTCGTTCTGGATCGTGCCGGTCAGCTGGTCCGCGCCGACGCCCTGCTCCTCCGCGACGAGTTGGTAGAGCAGGAGCAGCAGCGAGGCGGGCGCGTTGATCGTCATGGACGTGGAGACCTTGTCCAGCGGGATCCCGCCGAACAGCACCCGCATGTCGTCGATCGAGTCGATCGCCACGCCGACCTTGCCGACCTCGCCCGAGGCGATCGGGGCGTCGGAGTCGTGGCCCATCTGGGTGGGCAGGTCGAAGGCGACGGACAGGCCCATCGTGCCGTTGGCGATCAGCTGCTTGTAGCGGGCGTTGGACTCCGTCGCCGTGCCGAAGCCGGCGTACTGGCGCATCGTCCAGGGGCGGCCGGTGTACATGGTCGGGTACACGCCGCGGGTGAAGGGGTACCGCCCCGGCTCGCCCAGCTTCTCGGCCGGGTCCCAGCCCGCCTGGGCGTCGGGCCCGTAGACCGGTTCGATGGGCAGTCCGCTCTCGGTGGATCGGACACTGCCCGACTCGCGCGTCATGGTGTGTTGCCTCCCGCTGAGCATGTGTTCGAGCTGCTCGAACTACCCGTCAGTTACTCGCCAGTACAGACCGACCCTCCGACGGACTGTATCGGCGGGTGTGCGCCCGGGTGGAGGGGCACACGCTGGGACCTTGCTCACAGGCGCGCTGCGGCCCCGGTCACAACGATGCCGCGCCGTTCGCCGCGCGTCATCCGCGGGGAGCATCTCTGGGGGACATCCGTGCGGAACCCTGAGGCGACGGGGACAGTGATGCGTATGAGGGGCATGAGGAGTGCGCGGTACAGGTCGGGCGCGGTCGCGTGCGCCCTGGGCACCGTGCTGGCGGCGGGCGGCTGCACGGTGACGGGCCCCGGCATCGACGGCACGGGCCCACCGGCGCCGGGCGTCGGCGGTACGGGCCGGCCGGCGCCCGGCGTCCACGGTCCTGGGGGCACACCGGCGTCCGGCGTCAACGGCACGGTGCGCTCTCCGGCGCCCGGGACCGACGGTGCGGGGGGTCGCCCGGCCGCACCCGGGGCCGCACCCGCGGTACCGCCCGAGCGCGCCCCGTCCGCCCGCCGGCCGGCCCCCGCGCCGCCCGCCCGCCCCGCGCCACGGGTGCTGTGGAAGCGGGGCGACACGGGCCGCGACGTCCGCGAACTCCAGGCGCGGCTGCGTCAGATCGGCTGGCTCGCCGGCGGGCCGACGGGTACGTACGACGACCGGACCGAGCGCGCGGTGAGCGGCTTCCAGCGCAAGCGCGGGCTGCCCCGGACGGGCCGGACGGACACCGTCACCTGGCAGCGGCTGGTGGCGATGACGCGCGAACCGGGGACATGGCAGCTGTACGCGATGGGCGGGCAGCCGGCCGCCGCACCGGACCCGCGCTGCCTGACGGGGCGGGTGCTGTGCATCAGCAAGTCGAGCCGGACGCTGCGCTGGATGGTCGACGGGCGGACGGTGTCGACGATGGCGGTGCGGTTCGGCTCCCAGTACACGCCGACCCGGGAAGGTGTCTTCCACGTCTACTGGAAGTCCCGGCACCACTTCTCGACGCTCTACCGCGCACCGATGCCGTACGCGATGTTCTTCAGCGGCGGCCAGGCCGTGCACTACTCGTACGACTTCGCCGCCCGCGGTTACGCGGGGGCCTCGCACGGGTGCGTCAACGTGCGGGACGAGAGGGCGATCGCGGACCTGTACGCGCGCGTGCGCAACGGCGACAAGGTCGTCGTGTACCGGTGAGACGGCGCGGTGGCGGATGGGGCGCGGGCGGGACCGGGGGAACGTGTCCCGCCCGCGCCGAGGTGCACGAGCCGTAGGTACGGGGGGAACCCCGGCTCAGTGCAAGAAGCCGATGACCAGTCGGCTCACTCAGTACTGCGCCCCGGCGGCCAAAAGTGTCACACCTACGGCGGGAAAAATTCCGCCCGCTCGCAAAAGTGCAGGTCAGGCGGTATTGCCAAGACCCTGCAGCTCCTGCGGAGCGTACTTCGGCCGCAGGTCCGGCAGGGGCAGCACGGCCGCGGGCGCGCCCGTGGCGTGGGCGGGCCGCAGCGCCGGGGCCCCGTGAGCGCGGGGGGCTATGTGCGGGCCGTCCTCGCCCTCGTCCCCGCCGTCGTCGCCCTGCTTTCCGCCACCCTGCTCGCCGCTGCCGTCCTTTTCACCCTGGCCGCTCTTGCCGCCCTTGCCGCCCTTGTCGCTCTTGCCTTCGTTGCCGTTTTTGCCGTCGTTGCCGTTCTTGCCGTCATTGCCGCTTGTGCCGCCGGCGCTCTTCCGGGGCTCGCCGTCGCCGGCCGCCCCGCCCGGGGCACCCTCCGTGGCCTCCCCGGTGCTGCCCCCGGTCCGGCCCCGGGTCGTGGCACCGGTGCCCGCGAGGACGCTCCGGCAGTACGTGCCCACCCGTGCGGTGCCGCCGGCCGCCTCCGTCAGCGCGCGCCTGCGGGCACCGTCGAGTGCCTTGCCGGCGCTCACGTCACGGCAGGACGTGGCGAGTTCCCGCCGGTGGCCGTCCGCTGCGCCCGACGCCCGGTCGTCGGCGTCGGGGCCGCGGTCGCCGGCCGAGCCGCCGCCCGCCTCGTCGCGCGTGGTCCCGCTGCCGGAGGGGCCGGACGTGGCACCGTCGGGCGTGGGCCCGCCCCGCAGGCCGTCCAGTGGGGTGGGTGAGCCGAGCGGGCGGCCGGGGGTCGCCGCCGCCGAGACGGTGGCGGCGGGGTCCGGGCCGGTACCGCCGAACGGGGTCGGCAGGACTCCGGTTCCGGCCGCGACCGCGACGCCGCCGACCATGCCGGCGGTCAGCGCGGCGGCCAGTCCGAGGCGCAGCGGACGGCCCCAGCGGGCGCGCCCGGCGCCGTCGCGGTGGGGGCCGATGCGGACCAGCCCGGCGTCGGACGGCGTCGTCGCGGTGCCGTGGCCGAGGGCGGCCGGACCGCCGGCCCACTCCGCCGCGTCGTCGGCGCGCGCCTTGCGGAAGGCGGCCAGCGCGGCGGCCTCACCGGGCAGTTCCCCGCTGGTCGGCGCGGGGTACGCCGCCAGCGCGTCCAGGGTTTCGGCGAGCCGTTCGGCCCGGTCCCGGACCGCGGGGTCGACAGCGTTCAGCGACTCTCCGCGCAGCAAGATCTCCGCCGTTTCGCGGTCCAGCCACCCGTCCTGCTCGTCGGCCATCACATGTCCTTCTGCGTCCGCGCACGCGTATGCGTCACAGTCGCGGACGTCACCGCACGGCGGCGCGGTTCTCGCTGGGGCGGCAGGGCGTCGAGCACCCCGGTGGATTCCGGATCGCCGCCGAGCAGTTCGGCCAGGCGCTTCAGACCCCGGTGCGCCGCCGTGCGGACGGCACCGGGGCGCTTGCCCAGCGTCTCGGCCGCGCTCTTGGCGTCGAGGCCGACGACCACGCGCAGGACGACCGCCTCGGCCTGGTCCTGGGGCAGCCGCGCGATGAGGGAGAGGGTGCTGTCGGTGGCCAGGGCCTCGATGGCCTCGCCGGCGGTGTCCGACTCGGCGGGCTTGCCGGTCAGCTCCGTCTCGTCGCCGCCGATCGCCGGCCGGCGTCCGCGCATACGGATGTGGTCCAGCGCGCGGTTGCGGGCGATACGGGCGGCCCAGCCGCGGAACCGGTCCGCGTCACCGTCGAAGCGTTCCAGGTCACGGGCGATCTGCAGCCACGCCTCGGACGCCACGTCCTCGGCGTCCGGATCACCGACCAGCGTCCGCACGTAGGTGAGCAGGCGCGGGTGCACAGCGCGGTACACAGTCCGGAACGCGGTCTCGTCCCCGTCCTGTGCCGCACGCACCGCGGCGGTCAGCTCCGCGTCGTCCCCCAGCACCGAACGCGCCTCTCTTTGCGCCTCAGCCGGCGCCGCTCTCGCGGGCCGGATGCTCGCCGTCGTGGTTCCTCAATGAGTGGTTGCGGTGGTCCACCGCTGCTGTGATGCGGGAAACGTCCCCCGCTGGTCGGCGCGAAAGGCACGTTACGTCTTGAAACCGCCGCTCGTCCATGTCCTCATCGCATTGCCGTACAAGACGCAACTAAGCCGTGACGCGGTGGGGTGTGACAGAAAACGCATCGGCGGCGCTGTAGGGAGTACGGGTCGCCGCGCGGCCCGTGCCGCGCGACGGCCGGGGCCTCTCCTGTGGGGGGTGGCGGCCCCGGCCGTTGCCTTGGCCACCGCCTTCGCCTCCGGCGCGGGGCTACTCGCCCTTGCCGCGGTCCTGGCCCGCCTGCCGGCCGCCATCGGCGTTTCCGTCGGCGCTCTCGCCGCCCTCGGTGCCGTTGCCGGAGGTGCCGGAGTTGCCGGTCGCCTGGGCCGGCCCGTCCGGCCCGCTCCCAGCCGTTCCGGTGTTCCCGGCCGTCCCGGGGTTCCCGGCGGCCCCGCTCCCCGAAGTCCCGTTGCTCTCAGATGTCCCGGTGTTCCCGGTAGCCCCGGTGTTGCCGTCGTTCGCGGTCGCGGGTTCCGTCTGCCGGGTGCGCTGCCGGGCGCAGTACGCCGCGACGTGCCGCTCACCGCCCGCCGCCGCGACGAGCCGCTGCCAGGCCGTGGCGTCCAACGCGCGGCCGCGCCCCTCGACCCGCTCGTAGGCACGGCAGCGGGCCTCGGAGTCCCGGCCGGCGGTCGGGGCGCCGGACGCGGCGGTGGCACCGGAGGGCGGGACGGAGGGCCCCGGCCCGGCGGGGCGGCCGGTGCTGTCCGTACCGGCGGGGGCGGCGGTGGACGCCGGACCGCGGTTCCCGGCGGAGGGAGTGCCCTCGGCGGGGGAACCGCCCGCGTCGCCCGCCCCGATCGCCGCGTACGCGACGCCGCCGAGCGTGAGGCTCGCCAGCACGACGGAGAGGGTGGTCCTCAGGGAGCGGCGCGCGCGTCGCCGCTCCCGGGGCCGCCAGTCGTCGCGGCGGCGGACCCGCGCGGTGCGCCCCGCACGGTGCGCCCCCGCGTCCCGGGCCGCCCGGAAGGCGTCCACCGCCCGTTGCTCACCCTCGGCCCCGAGAGCGCCACCGCGCAGGGCCGCGACGAGCAGCCCCTCGACCACCGCCACGTCGAGGGCGCCCTGGGCATCGGGCTGAGCAGACCGGCGGACCCGGGAACCGCCCTCGCCGCCTCGCGAGACGCCAGAAGTGTCCCAAGCGCCCCGAGCGTCCCGGCCATCGGGCCCGGCAGACCAGTGCCCCTGGGAACCGCCCACCTCGGCCCGCGAGACGCCAGAAGTACCCCCGGCGCCCCGAGCGTCCCGGCCATCGGGCCCGGCAGACCAGTGCCCCTGGGAACCGCCCACCTCGGCCCGCGAGACACCCGAAGCGCCCCCGGCGCCCCGAGCATCCCGGGCATCGGGCCCGGCGGACCGGAGGCCCTCGGACCCGCCGTCACCGGGCCGCGAGACGCCCAACGTGTCCCGGGCGTCCCGGGCGTCTGGGTGGGCAGGACGGTGGCCGTGGCCGCCGTCGCTCCGCTGTGCACCCATGTCCGCTTCCGTTCCCGCTCGGTCCCCCGGGCCGCCGCCGTCGGCGTCCCTCATGTCGACTCCCCCAGCGTCCTGGGCCCCTCATCCGTCACACCGTCGGTGCCCAGCTGCCGGGCCAGCCGCTTCAGCCCCCGGTACGTCGCCGTGCGCACCGCGCCCGGCCGCTTG
Source organism: Streptomyces flaveolus (assembly GCF_014648815.1). GTDB lineage: Bacteria > Actinomycetota > Actinomycetes > Streptomycetales > Streptomycetaceae > Streptomyces > Streptomyces flaveolus. The sequence continues at coordinate 550,522 of NZ_BMRV01000002.1, forward strand.
CCGAGGACGCGCGCGGCCGCGGGGCCGTCGAGGCCGACGACGACGCGCAGCAGCACGGCCTCCGCCTGATCCCGCGGCAGCCCCCGCACCAGGCCCAGGGCGGCCTGGGTGGACAGCGTCTCCAGCGCCTGGTCGTGGGTGGAGTGCGGGCCGGGCAGGTCCAGCACGTCCTGTTCCAGCGCCGACGCCCGGGGCCGCACCTTCTGGCGGCGCAGGTGGTCCAGCGCCCGGTGCCGGGCGATGGTCGCCGTCCAGCCCCGGAAACCGGCCCCGTCGCCGCGGAAGCGCCCCAGGTCGCGGGCGATCTCCAGCCAGGCGTCGGACGCCACGTCCTCGGCGTCGTCCCCGACCAGCCCGCGCAGATAGCCGAGCAGGCCGGGCTGCACGAGCCGGTAGGCGACCGCGAAGGCGGCCTCGTCACCCTCCTGGGCCAGCGCGACGGCCGCGCCCAGTTCCCCGTCGTACGCCTGTACGCGGCGGGGTTCCCCTCCTCGGCCCAAGAAGCGTCCTCGTCCGTACCGGATTGCCGGCGCGCTCGTCGAGCCCGCCCCCAAGGTCATCAGCGTCGGGCCGCACGGAAGTGTCACAGCGAGCGCCTGGGCGTCACCGGCCCGCCGTCGCCTCCCGGCACAGCAGGCGCAGCGACCCGTCGCCGGCGAAGCAGCGGCGGGCCTCGTCGATCGGGTCCCAGAGGCGGCCGTCACGGGTGCGGATCCAGTGGTCGCCGCCGGTCGCCCACCACTCGGCGCCGCTCTCCCGCACGATCACCTCACCGGCGTAGGCGCCGAGCCCGCGCAGGACGGTCTCCACCGCGGCGTAGGGGGCTCCCTCGCCCCGGATGCCGTCGATCATGCGGTCGACGCGCCACAGACTCTGGGGTGAGTAGTCCAGGCGCAGCCGCGCGCCCTCGCGCATCACGGCCACCGTGTCGGCCGCCCACCGCACCGGCCTGGTGGCGGCCCGGGGCCGCTCCACCGCCGGATCGGCACCCGTGGTCCCGGCAGCCGGGGTGGTCGGGACCGTGGTCCCGCTGGTCACCGTCGCTTCGCTGGTCACAGTCGTCACACCCGCAAGAGCGTCGTCCGGCGGCGTTTCGTCACACCGTTTCGCCGGTGGTTCCGCAACCGGCGCAGGACCGCCCCACCTCCCCCACGTCCACCGCACCACCGCCGCGCCGTCCCCGCAGGACGGTCACAGCCCGGCCGGCGTCAGCCGCGTCCGCGCGCCCTGCGGGAGACCACCGCGCGCAGCACCCGGCGTCCCTCCGTGGACACGTCCAGGGCACCCCGCAGCCCGGCCGGGCCGTGGCCCGCGAGCAGCTCCAGGACGGTGACCTGGCGGCGCAGTTCGGCGGCAACCAGCGGCGACGCGCCCCGGGCGGGCTCCTCGCGGCCGGCGTCGGCACCACCGCCGGCTTCCGTGGCGGGGTCGAGGAGCCGGTGGATGCGCAGCGAGGCCACGGAGCAGGCGTCGGCCCAGGCCCGCACCTCGGCGGCCGAGCACCCGGCCGGGGCGGCGGCCAGCATCCGCCGGGCCAGCAGGACGGCCTCGTCCTCGTCGGCCGCGTCGGGCCCGGCGAGCTTGCCGCGGACCTGCTCCCACGCCTGCGCCCAGGCGGGGCCGTCCCCGCTCACGTCCCCGTCGGCGAGGGTCGCCCACAACGGCCGCAGCACGTCGTCGTCGCCGTCCAGCAGGGGCAGGCAGCGGTCCAGACAGGCCAGTCCGCTCGCGGCGAGCCCGCGTGCGTCGGCCTGCGCGATCAGTTCCACCAGACTCATCCGGCGCCTCCTCGTCCCTACCGCCCCGGCCCGCGTTCCGCCACGGAACTCGCACTTCCCCTTACTGCGTGCGACGGCCCGTGAGTGTCACAGCGGCACCACGCCGAGCCGGTCGAGGAAGCGGAAGAAGAGGTCTTCGGCCGTCGGGGCCGCCCCGGACGCGGGGCCCGCGCCGGGAGCCGCGTCGTCCCCCGGATCGGCCGCCAGCACGTCGGCCAGCTCCCCGGCGTCCGCGGTGCGCCCGGCCTCGGCGGCCCAGGCGACGGCGCGCTCGGCGGCGTCGCGGGGCTCGAGGAAGTAGTCCTCCAGCGTGAGCCCCTCGTTCTCGGCGCCGAGGTACCCGGCCATCGCGGCCCGCACCAGACAGGTGGTCCACGCCCCGCTCGCGGGCGCCGCCGCCTCCACGACCACGCAGTCGCTGTCCATGACGTACCCGAACAGCGCGGGCGCGCCGGTCTGCGCGGCCAGGTCGTTCATGTTCCCGACGTCGCCGTCGCCGCCCGGGTACTCCCACACCTGCCACCCGTCCGGCGCGGACAGCCGCAGGGTCATGTCCGCGGCGCCCTCCAGCGCGTCCAGCTCCGCGAGCGGCCGCTCGGCGCGGCCCACGACGAAATACCCCCAGTAGCCCATGTCCCGGCTCCCCCCGGCGTGTCGGTTCGGCTCGCCCAAACATCACCACAGCCGTACGGGAGTTCGCAGCCTTATCGGACAATCCGGCGCTGCCCGGTCGGGCGGGGGTCAGTCGAGCCGGTCGGCCAGCGCCTTGAAGTCCGCCCAGGACAGCTCGGGCTTGCCCGGGTCCCACAGCTTCTGGACCGTCGCCGCCAGCGGCAGCCGGATGCCGGCGGCGACCTGTGCCTGCGTCTGGGCGTTCGGGATGTCGCCCCAGACCGCGAAGCTGCCGCCGAGGATCTGGTCGTCGTACTTCGCGTCGACGGCCGTGGTGCCGCGCAGGACCCGCGGGGTCCACTGCTCGTAGATGCGCCGGCCGGTCGGGTAGACGAAGGTCTGCGGCTCGCCGAGCACGTAGTAGAGGAACTCGTCGTTGTAGTTGAGGACGTCGCGGCCCGCGCTCAGGTACTCCGCCGGCGGGCGGGCGCCGATCTCCTTGCCGGTCCAGTAGGCGACCTTGATGTCCTTCAGGGGTGCGACGGACGTGTCCTTGAAGAAGCCGTCGTTCCAAGCGCGCGGGGTGCGGTCGTGGGCGAGGACGGTCTTGGCGCGGCCGTTGAGCCAGCCGGTGGTCAGGTCGGCGACGGTGCCGCCGGAGCCGTAGGCCTCGCGGGCGGCGGCGGCCAGCGTCGGGTAGGACGCCTCGGGGTCCTGCACCACGAGCGCCTGGTACTCGTCGGCGCCGAGATGGAACTGGGAGCCGGGGAAGAGATCGGCGTACTCGTTCAGCAGGTCGTCGACGATCTCGGCGGCCTCCGGCTTGGAGATGTCGATCGCCCCGCGCGTGGCCGTGCCCCGGACGTTGCGCAGCTGGAGGTCGGGGTGCGCGGCGATCACCGCGCCGAGGTGGCCCGGCGAGTCGATCTCGGGGACGACGGTGATGTGCCGGGAGGCGGCGAGGTCGGTGATCTCCTTGACCTCGGCCTTGGTCAGATGGTCCTGGGAGACGATCTCCGGATGCGAGTCGGACTCGATGCGGAAGGCCTGGTCGTCGGAGAAGTGCAGGCCCAGCTCGTTGTACTTCAGGTCGCCCAGCTCGCGGACCCGGTCCTTGATCCAGTCGGCGTCGTAGTGCTTGCGGGCGATGTCGAGCATGAAGCCGCGCTTGGGCTTGGCCGGCTCGTCCTTCACGACCCCCTCCGGCGCGGTGCCGCCGCCGTCCACCGACTGCTTCAGGGTGCGGGTGCCGTAGAAGACGCCCGCCTCGGCCGGCCCGCTGACGGTCACCCGGCCGTCGCGCACGGTCATGGAGTACGACTCGGGGTTCGCGCCCTTGTCGGCCTTGATCTCCAGCCGCAGGTCCCCGGCGCGGGCGTCGTCCTGCTCACCGGCGTACGTCATCCCCAGCTCGCCGGCCACCAGACGCCCCTCGTCGGCGAGGGACGGGTCGGCGACGACGACCCGGTGACCGGGGCCGGGCTGCCAGCCGGGGCCGCGGGCCGGGGTGTGCTGCCGCACGGCCGGTACGGTCCGCGGCTCCTGGGAGAGGGCGTAGGAGCGGCTGGGGCTGGGCGGGGCGGAGGGGGCGGCGGCCTCGCCGGAGGACCGCGCCGTGGAGCCCGCGGGCCCGCCGTTCCCGTCGCCGTCGGTGGCCCACAGGCCGACTCCCACGCCGAGCGCCGCGACCGCCGCGCCGGCGATCACTGCCCGCTGCCTCACCTTGTGCGCCGGTGTCCGGCGTCCGTGCTGGCTCACAGCGCCAACCTAAGGCCGCCGACTCCATCATGCGTCCACCACATGTTCCGAAACTCTCCCGTTCGAGTGAAATTCGGGCAGCGTACGGACATGCGATGCCCTCTCTCGATAACGTGTCGCCACATATTTCGCACAATCCCCTGCCGACACACACGTGACGCCCACAAGGACCCACGCTGCCTGCGCACCGCCTCCCAGACCTCTCCGGCCGAGTCGCCATACCCGTGCCGGAGCAAACCCGCGCCTCACAGGTCACGCATTCCTCGCTGGAGCGCTTCAACGCGGCCCCCACCGACGAGGCCGTCCGCTCCCTCCTCACCTGCCTGAACAGCCGTGACTGGGCCCGCCGCGTGACCGCCCACCGCCCCTACCCCGACCTCCCGTCCCTCCTGGCGGCGGCCGACGAGGCGGCGTACGACCTGACCCCGCAGGATCTGGCGGAGGCCCTGGCGGCGGAGGCCCTGCCCGCCCTGCCGGAGGACACGTACGCGGCGGCCCACACGGCCCTGAGCGCGGCGACGGCGGCGTACGAGGCCCGCTTCGGACATGTGTTCGTCATTTGCCTGGACGACATGCCGCCGAACGAGGCCCTGGACCACGTGCTCGCAGGCATCCGGTCACGTTTGGCAAACGATCCGGACGAGGAACGGCTGGTCGCGTCCGACGAACTGCGCCGCCTGGCGCGCGGGCGACTGACCCGACAGCTGGGGGCGCGGGGCCCTGACATCAGCGACTCCGCCGCGTGGGCGCGACCGGCCACCGACGACCGGCACCCGGCAAACCACCCAAACCCCCCACTCCAGTAGCCGCCCGCAGCCACCCCACTGCTCCTTTGAGTGCAACTTTGATCACATAGGCAGGCCCCCCGTAAGCACCACAGGCAACCGTCGCTACGATGCTGGGGGCCGGTGGACCGTACCCGGCCGGGCCCGACCGACAAGGAAAGCCGGCGCGGCCCCAATCCCCGCTCCCGGAGGAAACTTCCGTGCCGGCTGGAACGCTGTACCGCGGCCGGGAAGGAATGTGGTCCTGGGTGGCTCACCGAGTCACCGGCGTCCTCATTTTCTTCTTCCTGTTCGTTCACGTGCTGGACACCGCTCTCGTCCGTGTGTCCCCCGAGGCCTACGACACCGTCGTGGCCACGTACAAGACGCCGATCGTCGCGCTTCTGGAGTACGGCCTCGTCGCCGCCATCCTGTTCCACGCGCTCAACGGCCTGCGTGTCATCGCCGTCGACTTCTGGATCAAGGGCGCCCGCTACCAGAAGCAGATGCTCTGGACCGTCGTCGCCGTCTGGGTCCTGCTGATGCTCGGGGCGATCTACCCCGTGCTCGGCCACGCCGCTCGTGAACTGTTCGGGAGCTGACGCGCATGTCCACTACTGAAAAGTCCGCTTCCGGCATCGGCCCCGTCGAGGGTGCCTCCGTCTACACGGTCGACAACCCGGCGCCGCTGATCGAAGCCCCTCGTCAGCGCACGAAGAAGACCCCGAAGTCCACGCGCGGCAACTTCGAGCTGTACGGCTGGCTGTTCATGCGCCTGTCCGGCGTGGTGCTGGTCGTCCTGGTCATCGGGCACCTGCTCATCCAGCTGGTGCTGGACGGCGGCGTCTCGAAGATCGGCTTCGCCTTCGTCGCCGGCCGCTGGGCCTCGCCGTTCTGGCAGGTCTGGGACCTGCTGATGCTCTGGCTCGCGATGCTGCACGGCGCGAACGGCCTGCGCACGGTCATCAACGACTACGCGGAGCGCGCGAACACCCGGCTGTGGCTCAAGGGCCTGCTCTACACCGCCACGGTGTTCACCATCCTGCTGGGCACGCTGGTGATCTTCACCTTCGACCCGAACATCCGCTAGGCACGGGGCTGCGAGAATCATGAAGATCCACAAGTACGACACCGTCATCGTCGGCGCCGGTGGCGCCGGCATGCGCGCGGCCATCGAGTCGACCAAGCGCAGCCGCACCGCCGTCCTGACGAAGCTCTACCCCACCCGCTCCCACACGGGCGCCGCGCAGGGCGGCATGGCCGCCGCGCTGGCCAACGTGGAGGAGGACAACTGGGAGTGGCACACCTTCGACACGGTCAAGGGCGGTGACTACCTGGTCGACCAGGATGCCGCCGAGATCCTGGCGAAGGAGGCCATCGACTCGGTCCTCGACCTGGAGAAGATGGGCCTGCCGTTCAACCGGACCCCGAACGGCACCATCGACCAGCGCCGCTTCGGCGGTCACAGCCGCAACCACGGCGAGGCCCCGGTCCGCCGCTCCTGCTACGCGGCCGACCGCACCGGCCACATGATCCTCCAGACGCTGTACCAGAACTGCGTCAAGGAGGGCGTGGAGTTCTTCAACGAGTTCTACGTCCTGGACCAGCTGATCACCGAGGTCGACGGCGTCAAGAAGTCGGCCGGCGTGGTGGCCTACGAGCTGGCGACCGGCGAGATCCACGTCTTCCAGGCGAAGTCCGTGATCTACGCCTCCGGCGGCACCGGCAAGTTCTTCAAGGTGACGTCGAACGCGCACACGCTGACCGGTGACGGCCAGGCGGCCGTGTACCGGCGCGGGCTGCCGCTGGAGGACATGGAGTTCTTCCAGTTCCACCCGACCGGCATCTGGCGCATGGGCATCCTGCTGACGGAGGGCGCCCGCGGTGAGGGCGGCATCCTCCGCAACAAGGACGGCGAGCGCTTCATGGAGAAGTACGCGCCGGTCATGAAGGACCTCGCGTCCCGTGACGTCGTCTCCCGCTCGATCTACACCGAGATCCGCGAGGGCCGCGGCTGCGGTCCCGAGGGCGACCACGTCTATCTGGACCTCACCCACCTCCCGCCGGAGCAGCTGGACGCCAAGCTGCCCGACATCACGGAGTTCGCGCGGACCTACCTCGGCATCGAGCCCTACACGGACCCGATCCCGATCCAGCCCACCGCGCACTACGCCATGGGCGGCATCCCGACCAACGTCGAGGGTGAGGTCCTCGCGGACAACACCACCGTCGTGCCGGGTCTGTACGCGGCCGGCGAGGTCGCCTGCGTGTCGGTGCACGGCGCCAACCGCCTGGGCACCAACTCGCTGCTGGACATCAACGTCTTCGGCAAGCGGGCCGGCATCGCCGCCGCGGAGTACGCGCAGAAGGCGGACTTCGTCGAGCTGCCGGAGAACCCGGAGTCCCTGGTCGTCGAGCAGATCGAGCGGCTGCGTACCTCCACCGGCAACGAGCGGGTGGCCGAGCTGCGCCGCGAGCTGCAGGAGACCATGGACGCCAACGTCATGGTGTTCCGCACCGAGCAGACGATCAAGACGGCCGTCGAGAAGATCGCCGAACTGCGCGCGCGCTACAAGAACGTGGCCATCCAGGACAAGGGCAAGCGGTTCAACACCGACCTGCTGGAGGCCGTCGAGCTGGGCAACCTGCTCGACCTGGCCGAGGTCATGGCGGTCTCCGCGCTCGCCCGCAAGGAGTCCCGCGGCGGTCACTACCGCGAGGACTACCCCAACCGCGACGACGTCAACTTCATGCGCCACACCATGGCGTACCGCGAGGTGGGCGACGACGGCGCCGAGTCCATCCGTCTGGACTACAAGCCGGTCGTCCAGACCCGCTACCAGCCGATGGAGCGTAAGTACTGATGGCTACCCCTGTCATGGAGAAGAGCGACAAGGCCCCCGAGCCCGGTTTCGCCGACTCCCCCTACATCACCGTCACCATGCGGGTCCGCCGGTTCAACCCGGAGGTCTCGGCGGAGGCGACCTGGCAGGACTTCCAGCTGGAGATCGACCCGAAGGAGCGCGTCCTCGACGCCCTTCACAAGATCAAGTGGGACCTGGACGGCACGCTGACCTTCCGTCGTTCCTGCGCCCACGGCATCTGCGGGTCCGACGCCATGCGGATCAACGGCAAGAACCGGCTGGCCTGCAAGACGCTGATCAAGGACATCAGCCCCGAGAAGCCGATCACGGTCGAGCCCATCAAGGGCCTGACGGTCCTCAAGGACCTGGTCGTCGACATGGAGCCGTTCTTCCAGGCGTACCGGGACGTGATGCCCTTCCTGATCACGAAGGACATCAACGAGCCGACGCGTGAGCGCCTGCAGTCCGCCGAGGACCGCGAGCGCTTCGACGACACGACGAAGTGCATCCTGTGCGCCGCCTGCACGTCCTCGTGCCCGGTGTTCTGGAACGACGGCCAGTACTTCGGCCCGGCCGCGATCGTGAACGCCCACCGCTTCATCTTCGACTCGCGTGACGAGGCCGGGGAGCAGCGGCTGGAGATCCTCAACGACCGCGACGGCGTCTGGCGCTGCCGCACGACCTTCAACTGCACGGACGCCTGCCCGCGCGGCATCGAGGTCACCAAGGCGATCGCGGAGGTGAAGCGGGCGCTGATCACGCGCCGCTTCTGACGTCCGCCGGTTCGCCGCCGTAGGCCGGTGAGGGCCCCGTTTCCCCTGGAAACGGGGCCCTCTGGCATATGCCACACGATCGGGTGAAGGGGCGATGAAGGGCCTCGCGGGCCCGGTCCGGCCTACGATGATGGTCTCGACACCAGCCCCCTAGGAGGCACGCGATGTCCGCAGCATCCGTCGAGCTGCCCCACGGCGACCTTCCGCTGATCGCGGAAGCGAACCGCCTCATGGACCGCAATCCGGGCTACCGCGTCGAGATCATCGGAGGCCAGCTCCTCGTGACCCCGCCACCGGACGGCCCGCACTCCCGCGCCCTGACCAAACTCATGCGCCCGTTCATCGCGGCGGGCCTTGACGACGGCGAAACCGAAGTGCGCCAGGGCATCGGTCTCTGGCTGACCACCGACGCCGAGGACTACGCGATTCCCGACCTGGCGATCGTGGACGCCGACGTCGACGACCACCTCGTCGAGAACAACTGCTACGACCCGGTCTGCTTCCGCCTCGTCCTGGAGGTCACCTCCAGCAACTGGAAGAACGACCTGAAGGCCAAGGTCACCGCCTACGCCGCCGCCATGGTCCCCGTCTACGTGATCGTCGACCGCAAGCACCAGCGCCTGCACGTCCTCACCGACCCCGACTGCGCCGACTACTCCACCCACCGCGTCCACTCCCCCGGTGAGACCGTCACCCTCCCCGGCTCCCTCGGTGCCGAGGTCACCCTGGACGTCGCCGAGATCCTTGCCGCCGGACGGCCTAAGCGCGCACCCGACGAGGGCTGACAATCAGCCGTTCCGGGCGATGACCGTCCTAGCCTGACTCCATGTCAGATGACGAGTCGTACGAACTGCTCGGGTTCGACAACGTGCTGCTGCCCGTCGGTGACCTCGGTGAGGCCGTCGGGTTCTACGAGCGGGCCGGCTTCCCCGTGGCCTTCCGGCTCGACGAGGCCGGGATCGCGCTGCTGAAGGTCGGCGGAGAGACACCGGGCGTCCTGCTGCGGGCCGAGGAGGAGTTCGGGCGGCGCCCGCCGCTGTGGCCCTCCGCGCGGGTGTGGCTGGAGGTTCCCGACGCCCGTACGGCCGCCGGGGCGCTGCGCGAGGCGGGCATCACGCCGCTCGACGAGCCGTTCCCCGTCGCCACCGGCTGGACCGTCGAGTTCGCCGACCCCTGGGGCAACGTCATCGGCCTGACCGATTACTCCAAGCGTCCCGAGCTCGGCCGCCGGCCGTAAGCGCCGGTCCCGTGACGCGGACCACTCCACCCTCGAGTTGAACACGTTCAAAAGCAGGTCTACAGTCAACCCTGTCAGCGTTTTGAACGCGTTCAAGAAGGGGTGGGGCATGGACCGCACCGTCATCGCCTACGTCATCTACCTGGTCGTCAGCATCGGTCTGACCGTCTGGGTGGCCCGCACGCTCAGCCGCAACGGGCGGGTCTTCCTCGCCGACGTCCTGCACGGCAACGAGAAGCTCGCCGACGCCGTCAACCACCTCCTGGTGGTCGGCTTCTACCTCGTCAACCTCGGCTTCGTGGCCCTCTACCTGAGCGACGACGAGACCATCACCGACACCCGCGGCATCTTCGAGGCGCTGTCGACCAAGGTGGGCGTGGTGCTGCTGGTGCTCGGCGTGATGCACCTGGGCAACGTGTACGTGCTCAACAAGATCCGGCGGCGCGGCCTGATGGAGCGGGAGCAGGTGCCGCCGGTCCCGCCGCAGGGCTGGGTGGCCCCGACGGCCGGGGCCTGAGCCGATGGCTCCCGCTCCCGGGACGGCCGGCGCCCCCGTGCGCCGGCTCACCGTCCTCTACGACGCCGAATGCTCCCTGTGCGCCCACGTGCGGGACTGGCTGCTGCGCCAGGCCCGGCTGGTGCCGCTGGACCTGGTCCCGGCCGGATCGGACGAGGCCCGGCGGCGGTTCCCCGGCCTCGACCACGGCGCCTCCCTCGACGAGGTCACCGCCGTCGGTGACGCCGGGCAGGTCTACCGGGGCGCCGCCGCCTGGATCGTCGTCCTGTGGGCGCTGCGCAAGTACCGCAGGCTCGCCCACCGGCTCAGCACGCCCACCGGGGCGCGGCTGGCCCGCGGAGCCGTCCTGGCCGCCGCCAAGTGGCGGGACGGGCAGAAGCGGTGGGGCGGCAACGGGTACCGCCGCGCCGACGGGTGGGCCTACGAGCCGGGGCTCGGCTGGCTGTACACCGGACCGGGCTGCGACGACGGCGCCTGCGTCACTCGTTAGGCTCTCTTCCTGTGCCTGCAAAGAACGACGGCCCCGACGACGGTGCCTCCCTCAGCAAGTCCGAGCAGACTCGCGCGCTGATCCTGGAGACGGCCATGCGGCTGTTCCAGGAACGCGGCTACGACCGGACGACCATGCGGGCCATCGCCCAGGAGGCCGGCGTCTCCGTCGGCAACGCCTACTACTACTTCGCGGGCAAGGAGCACCTGATCCAGGGCTTCTACGACCGGATCGCCGCCGAGCACCAGGCGGCGGTCCGTGAGGTCCTGGCGCGGGAGACCGACCTGGAGGCGCGGCTCGCGGGCGTGCTGAAGGTGTGGCTGGACATCGCGACGCCGTACCACGAGTTCGCGGTGCAGTTCTTCAAGAACGCCGCCGACCCGGACAGCCCGCTCAGCCCCTTCTCCCCGGAGTCGGAACACGCGCGCGTGGAGGCGATCAGCGTCCACCGCGCGGTGCTGGCCGGCGCGAAGACCAAGGTGCCCGAGGAGCTGCGGGACATCCTCCCCGAGCTGATGTGGCTCTCCCAGATGGGGCTGGTCCTGTACTGGGTCTTCGACCGCACCCCGGGGCGCGAGCGCAGCTACCGGCTCGCCGAGCGCGGCGCCCGGCTCACCGCGCGGGGTGTGGCGCTGGCCCGGTTCCGGGTGCTGCGCCCGCTGGTGCGCGAGGTGCACGAGCTGTTCACGGACTTCCTGCCCGGCATGACCAGCGCGCTGCCCGACCCGGCGGCCAGGAAGACCACCGGTCAGGCCTGACGGGACGCCAGCTCGATCACCGTGATGTCCGACGGCGCCCCCACCCGGGTGGGCGGGCCCCAGGCGCCCGCGCCCCGGCTGACGTACAGCTGGGTGTCGCCGTAGCGCTCCAGGCCCGCCAGCGTCGGGTTGGCGGCGCCGGCGATGAGGTTGCCGGGCCAGAGCTGGCCGCCGTGGGTGTGGCCGGAGAGCTGAAGGTCGACGCCGTGGTCGACGGCGTCGTGGATCTGCACGGGCTGGTGGGCGAGCAGCACGCAGGCGCGGGCCCGGTCGCGGTCGCCGAGGGCGCGGGCGTAGTCGGGGCCCTGGCCCTCGTCCTCGCCCGCCACGTCGTTGACGCCGGCCAGGTCGAAGTGGGGCAGCTCGGTGCGGGCGTTCTCCAGCGGGATCAGGCCCAGGCGCCGTACCTCGGCGACCCACTGTTCGGCGCCGGAGAAGTACTCGTGGTTGCCGGTGACGAAGTACGCGCCGTGCCGCGCCCGCAGCTGCGCGAGCGGGGCCGCCGCCGGGCCGAGGTCCTTCACGCTGCCGTCCACCAGGTCGCCGACGACGGCGACGAGGTCGGGCTGCGTGGAGTTGATCGTGTCGACGACCGTCTGCGCGAAGCCCCGGCCGAGCACCGGGCCGAGGTGGATGTCGCTGACCACGGCGATGCGGAAGCCGTGCGCGGCGCGCGGCAGCTTGGCCAGCGGCACGGTGACCCGCTTGACCCTCGGGCCGCGCAGCACGCCGTACGTGCCGTACCCGACCGTCCCGACGGCCGCCGCGGCAGCGGCACCGGCGACGACGCGGGAGACGAACAGACGGCGCGAGGGGACGGCGAGGGGGCTCGCGGGCGTGGCGCCGGACGCGGCGGACGGCTCGGGGCCGGCGGGGGGTGTCCTGGGCGGCGCGGTCCCCGCCGGTATCCGCTCCGGGTCCGCGGCCGGAGCCCGCAGCTCACCCGGGTCCGCCGGCCGCGCGGCCGCCCGCCGCTCCAGGAAGCGGCGCAGCAGCGGCCGTACGGCCTCGCCCGCCAGCACCGCCAGCAGCAGGTAGACCGACAGGGCCAGCCACAGGAAGCCGGGCCAGGCCAGGACGCGCTGGAGCCAGAAGGGGGCGCCCGTGCGCTCGGCGACCAGGGCGCCGACGGCCAGCGCCCAGCCGCCGGCGATCACCACGGTGCCGATGCGGCGCGCGGTGCCGGGCCCGCGGGTCGTGTCGCGGAACAGGCGCCGCCACACGTACCAGTTGGCCGTCACCAGGACGCCCACCACGGCCAGTGCGACGAGCGCGAAGACGACCACCATGCCGTCGGATCCCCTCAGTTGTGACGTCCGTGACGTTATGACGTTCGGCGCAGTGCGCGCACTCCGCGCAACCCGATGACCCCGACGACCGTCCCCAATACGAAGGAGACGATCGCGAGCAGCAGGTGCACCCAGAAGTACGCCGTGGGGTCGCCGTCCTCGAAGGCCAGCCCGCTGCCGTCCTTGACCAGGTTTTTGACGAAAGTGATCCAGATGATCCAGCTCCACACCCCGAAGGCGAGCAGGAACCAGGAGACGGGGCGGCTGAGCTTCATGTCCTCAGTATCTCCGCCGCCTGTCCGGTTCCGTGTCCGGGGTGGGGAGGTGGCTGGGCCCGTGCCGCGTCCGGGCGGTACGTTCTCGCTCGTGCCCGCACCCAAGAAGACCGTCCGGCGATCCCTGCTGGTCACCTCCGCCGCCCTGACCGCCCTGTCCCTCACGCCGGCCGCGTACGCGGCGCCCGGCCCGTCGACGAGCCCCTCGGCGAGCCCGACGGCCACACCTCCGGCGACGATGTCGTCCGTGGGCGGCACGCGGCTCGGGCAGCCCGGGACGCAGGTCGACCTCGCGGGCGGGGCCCCGGTCCTGCCCAAAGACCTCACCGCCCGCTCCTGGATCGTGGCCGACGCCGAGTCCGGCGACGTGCTCGCCGCGCACAACGCGCACTGGCGGCTGGCCCCGGCGAGCACCCTGAAGATGCTGTTCGCCGACACGCTGCTGCCGAAGTGGCCGAAGACCACGCGGCACAAGGTGGCGGTGTCCGACCTCGCGGGCGTCGGCGCCGGGTCCAGCCTGGTCGGCATCAAGGAGGAGGAGACGTACACCGTCCACGACCTGTGGCTCGGCGTCTTCCTGCGCTCCGGGAACGACGCCGTGCACGTACTGTCGGCGATGAACGGCGGCGTCGACAAGACCGTGGCGGACATGAACGCGCACGCCGAGGAGCTGCAGGCCCTCGACACCACCGTGGTCAGCCCCGACGGCTACGACGCGCCCCGCCAGGTCTCCTCCGCGTACGACCTGACGCTGTTCGCCCGCTCGGGGCTGCAGAAGAAGGACTTCCGCGAGTACGCCTCGACGGTCCGCGCGAAGTTCCCGGGCAGGACGGCCAAGGACAAGAAGGGCAAGGTGTCCCGTGAGTCCTTCGAGATCCAGAACACCAACCGGCTGCTGGCCGGCGACTCCGACATAGGGGTCTACCCCGGCATCGCCGGCGTGAAGAACGGCAACACCACCAACGCGGGCGCCACCTTCACCGGTGTCGCCGAGCGCGGCGGCAGGGTGCTGCTCGTCACCGTGATGAACCCGGCGAAGAGCGAGCACAACGAGGTCTACAAGGAGACCGCCCGGCTGTTCGACTGGGGTTTCCAGGCGGCCGGCAAGGTGAAGCCGGTGGGTGAGCTGGTGCCGCCGAGGAGCGCGGTGCAGGCGAGTCCGGGACCCGAGGCCTCGGGTCAGGCCGGGGGCGGCAGCGGGAAGGCCGCCGTGGGGACGAAGCCGGTGGCGGGCGCCCCGGCCGTGGACGGCTCCACCGGCGTCGGGATGGCGGCTGGCATCGCCGCCGGGGTGCTGGTGCTGCTCGCGGGCGGCGCGTTCCTGGTCAACCGTCGCTGGCCGCTGCCGGAGCTGGTGCGTCGCCGGTCCCGTCCGTGAGTTCCTCGGCCTTGCTGCCCGTGGCCGTCCAGGCGGCGCAGAACAGCACCAGCTTCGAGGTGAAGTTGATCCACAGCAGCAGGGCGACGGGGACGCCGAAGGCGCCGTACATGCTCTTCGTGGCCACGCCCTGCATGTAGCCGCTCAGCAGCAGCTTGAGCAGTTCGAAGCCGACCGCGCCGATCAGGGCGGCCACCAGCAGGCGGCGGCGGGACGGCTGGACGCCGGGGAGCAGGGTCAGTACGTACAGCAACAGGAGGAAGTCGGCGAGGACGGCGACGAGGAAGGCGGCGATGTAGAGCAGGACGCCGCCGAAGCCGCCCTCGGCGATGCCCAGCTGGCGGATGATCCAGCCGACGAGCGCCGAGGCGACGGTGGAGATGCCGACGGTGACCAGGAGGGCGCCGCCGAGGCCGACGAGGACGCCCGCGTCCTTGGCCCGGTGCAGGAGCGGGTTCTCCTCCTCGTCCGGCACCTCCCAGACGGCACGCAGACAGCCCCGGGTGGCGTCGACCCAGCCGATGCCGGTGAAGAGCAGCAGGAGGCCGGCGATGAGGCCGACGGTGCCGGCGTTGTCGACCAGGCCCTGGATGTTCAGCTGGTCGGAGATGCCCGGCACCTGCTCGGCGATCTTGTCCTGGAGCTTGTCCTGCTGCTCCTTGCTGAGCGTGGCGGCGGCGACGGCGGCGGCGAGGCTGAGCAGCGGGAAGAGCGCGACGAAGCTGGTGAACGTCATCGCGGCGGCCAGCCGCGTCCACTTGACCCGGTCCAGCCGCTCGTACGACCGCCACGCGTGCGTGGTCGTCAGCCGTGCGATCCACGGCCCCACCACGGGGAGCTTCTTCAGCCAGTCCATGATCCGACTCTGCCCCCGGTTGTCCCGGTCCATGATCCCGGCCGGCGGCCGGTCGTCTCCCCGGAGCGGAAGACCAGTGTCCTTGTGCCCCAAAAACGCAGGATGGTGGCCAGTGCCATGCCGATTCCCGCGCCCGAGACGGTGTCGGCGCGCTGCGAGGTGAGGCCGAGGCCGTAGTGGCTGACGGCCAGGCACAGCAGCTGCACGGCGGCACCGGCGGCGTTCACCGCGAAGAACACGGCGTACGGGCGCAGGCCCCGCGGGCGGGTGTGCCGGTAGGTGCCCAGCGCGTTGCCCGCGTAGGCCACGGAGCAGCCGGCGACGAAGGACAGGGCCTTGGCGGTGAGCGGGCCGAGTCCGGCGGGGCCGCGCAGCACGGTGAAGAGACCGAGGTCGACGGCGTAGGCGAGCAGTCCGGCGGTGGCGAAGCCCAGCAGTTCGCGCCGGCCGGCTACCAATTGGCCACCGCCAGGCCGTACATCGCCACCCACACCACGCCGATCAGCGCGAGGGCCCGGTCGCGCAGGACGACGTCCTCGGGTTCGCCCGCGGTGCCGCGGTCGGCGAAGACGGCGTAGCGCAGCACGGCGAGGATGAAGGCGACCATGGACAGCTGGCGCCAGGGCAGCACGCTGGTGTGCGGGACGCCGCCCTCCTCCATGGCCCACAGGCAGTAGCCGAGGACGGCGACACCGGCCGCGAGCTGCCAGACGAAGCGGAGGTAGCCGGTGGTGTACTCGGTGAGCAGGGCGCGGGTGGCGCCCGCCTTGCCGGCCATCTGCACGGCCTCGCTGTAGCGCTTGGCGGAGACCATGAACAGGGCACCGAAGCCGGTGGTGATGAGGAACCAGCGCGACAACGGGATGCCCAGCGCCAGCCCGCCGATCATGGCGCGCATCAGGAAGCCGGTGGTGACGACGGCGAGGTCGACGACCAGGACGTGCTTGAGGCTGACGCAGTACGCCACCTGCATCGCGAGGTAGGCGATCAGCAGGGCCACGACGGGCGGCGGGCACAGCCAGGCCGCGACGAGCGGCGCGAGGACGCCCAGGGTGGCCCCGACGGCGTAGGCGGCCGGGACCGGGACCTGTCCGGCGGCGACCGGGCGGTGGCGTTTGACCGGGTGGGCGCGGTCGGCCTCGGCGTCGCGGGCGTCGTTGACGAGGTAGACGGCGGCGGCGCAGGCGGTGAACAGGACGAAGACGAGGGCGAGCTGTGCCAGGGCGTGCCGGGAGAACAGCTCGCCGGCGGCGGCGGGGGCGGCGACGACCAGGACGTTCTTGATCCACTGGCGGGGGCGCGCGGTCCTCAGCAGGCCGCCCGCGAGGCCGCCGCGGCGGGGCGGTGCGGGCTGCGGGGGCTGCTCGGGGGCGCGCTGCCGCAGGACGGCCGTGTCGGTCATGGGGTCCCTCCCCACATCCAGTCGGCGCCGAGCCGGGCGGTGAGCGCGCCCAGCGCGGCGCCCGCCGCCACGTCGGACGGGTAGTGGACGCCGACGACCAGCCGGGACACGCACACGGCGGCGGCCAGCGGCCAGGCCGCGCGCACGCCGAGCGCGCCGAAGACGACGGCGGCGGCCGCGGCGGAGGTGGCGTGGGAGCTGGGGAAGGAGTGCCGGCCCGCGGTGCGCACCAGGGGCTGGACGTGCGGGGGGCGGGGGCGGCGCACGACCCGCTTCACCCCCATGCTGGCCAGGTGCGCGCCCGCGGTGAGCGCGGTGCCCCGCAGCCAGGCCGCCCGTCGCGGGCCGTCCACCGCGGCCGAGGCGAGGCCCGCGGCGAGCCACAGGGCTCCGTGCTCCCCGGCCCAGGACAGGGCGCGCGCGGCAGCGGCCACGCGCGGGTCCGTGCCGCAGGCTCTGAGCGCCGTCACGATCCGGTGGTCCATGTCGTCGAGGTCGTCCATGGGGACTCACTGTTCACGCCGACGGCGCGGTAAGTCCGGCATTATCGGGCGACATACCATTAATCACCCGTTTCGGGGAGGGACGGAATGTTCCGGAACTGATCGCCCGTCCAAGGGGGATACGGTCACCGGCATGTCTGCCGACACCGTTCCCGTCGACGAGTGGGGCCCCGTCACCGGCTGGGGCCGCACCGCGCCCACCGCGGCCCGTCTGATCCGTCCGCGGACGTACGAGGAGGCCGCGGCGGCCGTCCGGAACTGCGGGGCCCGCGGCGGCATCCCGAGGGGGCTGGGCCGGGCGTACGGCGACGCGGCGCAGAACGCGGGCGGTGCCGTGCTCGACATGACGGGCCTGGACCGGATCCACGCCATCGACGTCGACGGCGGCACCGTGCTGTGCGACGCGGGCGTCTCCCTGCACCGGCTGATGGAGGTCCTGCTGCCCCTCGGCTGGTTCGTCCCGGTCACGCCCGGCACCCGCTATGTGACGGTCGGCGGGGCGATCGGCGCCGACATCCACGGCAAGAACCACCACGTGTCCGGCTCCTTCGCCCGGCACGTGCTGTCCGTGGAGCTGCTCACCGCCGACGGCGGGGTCCGCACCGTGGACCGGGGCACGCCGCTGTTCGACGCCACCGCCGGCGGCATGGGTCTGACCGGGGTGATCCTCACCGCGACCGTGCGGCTCCAGCCGGTCGAGACCGCGCTGATGTCGGTCGACACCGAGCGCGCCGCCGACCTCGACGACCTGATGGACCGCCTGACGGCCACCGACCACCGCTACCGCTACTCGGTCGCCTGGATCGACCTCCTCGCGCGCGGGGCGGCGACCGGCCGGGCGGTGCTCACCCGCGGCGATCACGCCCCGCTGGACGCGCTGCCCGCCCGGGCCCGCCGCGAGCCGCTGGTCTTCCGCACCTCGCGCCTGCCGGCCGCCCCCGGTTTCCTGCCGGAGGGGCTGCTCAGCCGGACGAGCGTGGGCCTGTTCAACGAGCTCTGGTACCGCAAGGCCCCCCGTGCGCGCCGCGGGCAGCTCCAGCGGATCTCCACCTTCTTCCACCCCCTGGACGGGGTGCCCCACTGGAACCGGATCTACGGCCGCGGCGGCTTCGTGCAGTACCAGTTCGTCGTCGGTCACGGCCGGGAGGAGACCCTGCGCCGGATCGTGCGGCGCATCTCCGCGCACCGCTGCCCGTCCTTCCTGGCCGTCCTCAAACGCTTCGGGGAGGCCGACCCGGGCTGGCTGTCGTTCCCGGTGCCCGGCTGGACCCTGGCGCTGGACGTCCCGGCCGGGCTGCCGGGGCTCGGTGCCTTCCTCGACGAGCTCGACGAGGAGGTCGCCGCGGCCGGTGGCCGGGTCTACCTCGCCAAGGACTCCCGGCTGCGGCCCGAGCTGCTCGCCGCGATGTACCCGCGCCTGGACGACTTCCGCGCACTGCGTGCGGAGCTGGACCCGCGCGGGGTGTTCATGTCCGACCTGTCCCGGCGCCTCGCCCTGTGACCCCCTCTGGAGCTGTCGTGAAGGACGCCTTCGGCCTCCCCCAGTCCCTTCTCGTCCTCGGCGGCACGTCCGAGATCGCGCTGGCCACCGCGCGCCGGCTGGTCGCCCGCCGCACCCGCACCGTGTGGCTGGCCGGCCGCCCCTCCCCCGCGCTGGACGCGGCGGCCGGGCAGCTGCGCGGGCTGGGCGCCGAGGTGCGCACCGTCGCCTTCGACGCGCTGGATCCCGAGTCCCACGAGGAGGCGCTGGGCAAGGTGTTCGCCGAGGGCGACATCGACCTGGTGCTGCTCGCGTTCGGCATCCTCGGCGACCAGGCGCACGACGAGCGCGAGCCGCTGAACGCCGTGCGGGTCGCGCAGACCAACTACACCGGCGCGGTCTCGGCCGGTCTGGTGAGCGCCCGCGCGCTGCAGGCGCAGGGGCACGGCTCGCTGGTGGTGCTGTCGTCCGTGGCCGGGGAGCGGGCCCGCCGGGCCAACTTCATCTACGGCTCCAGCAAGGCCGGCCTGGACGCCTTCGCGCAGGGCCTCGGCGACGCGCTGCACGGCACGGGCGTGCACGTCATGGTCGTACGCCCCGGGTTCGTGCGGTCGCGGATGACCGCCGGTCTGGAGGAGGCGCCGCTCGCCACGACGCCCGAGGCGGTCGCGTCGGCCATCGAGCTGGGACTGCGGCGCCGCTCGGAGACGGTGTGGGTGCCGGGCGCACTGCGGGTGGTGATGTCGGCGCTGCGGCACCTGCCGCGGGGGGTGTTCCGGCGGCTGCCGGTGTAGGGGCCGTGCGCTAGCGGGTCGGCAGGGAGCCGGTCTCCACGCGCCCGGCCTGCGGAGGCACGACCGCGCTGCCGAAGGGGAACTCGCGCAGCTTGCGCCACACCCCGTCGGCGCCCTGCTCGTAGAGCGCGAAGCCGGTGCACGGCCACTGGGCCTCGTAGTCGGCCAGCTCCTCGTAGGCACGGTCCATCGCGGCCTCGTCGATGCCGTGCGCGACCGTGACGTGCGGGTGGTACGGGAACTGCAGTTCGCGCGGGACGGGCCCGGAGGAGTCGCGGACCCGCTTCTGGAGCCAGGAGCAGGCCGCGGCGCCCTCGACGACCTGGACGTAGACCACGGGCGACAGCGGGCGGAAGGTCCCGGTGCCGGACAGCCGCATCGGGAAGGGCCGGCCGCGGGCCGCCACCTCCGCCAGATGCGACTCGACGGCGGGCAGCACCGCGCCGTCGATCTCGGTCGGCGGCAGCAGGGTGACGTGCGTGGGGATGCCGTGTGCCGCGGCGTCGCCGAAGCCCGCGCGCAGCTGCTGAAGCCGGCTGCCGTGAGGCTCCGGGACCGCGATCGACACGCCGATCGTTACGGTCCCCACGTCGTCTCCCTGTCGTTCTGTCGGTGCCGCCCGCCCACCGGCGTGCGGCGGTGGCCGCCGATGCGGCCACCCGGATATCGACTGTACGGCCACGACCCCGTCCCGGGCAGGCGCAACCGGAGTGATGTGCAGCGCTACGGCGGCTGTGCCGGGCGCTCGGCGCGGTACCGCCGGTCAGTGCTTCGCGGGCAGGAAGCCCATGCCGTCGTAAGCCCGGGCGAGGGTCTCGGCGGCGACGGTGCGCGCCTTCTCCGCACCCTTGGCCAGCACCGCGTCGAGGGTCTCCGGGTCGTCCAGGTACTGCTGGGTGCGCTCCCGGAAGGGCGACACGAACTCGACCATGATCTCGGCGAGGTCCGTCTTCAGGGCGCCGTAGCCCTTGCCCTCGTACTGCTGCTCCAACTCGGGGACCGTCGCGCCGGTGAGCGTGGAGTAGATCGTCAGCAGGTTGCTGACGCCGGGCTTGTGCTCGCGGTCGAAGCGGATCACCGTGTCGGTGTCCGTGACCGCGCTCTTGACCTTCTTCGCGGTGGCCTTCGGCTCGTCGAGCAGGTTGATCAGGCCCTTCGGGGTGGCCGCCGACTTGCTCATCTTGGCGGTCGGGTCCTGAAGGTCGTAGATCTTCGCCGTCTCCTTGAGGATGTAGGCGCTCGGCATGGTGAAGGTGTCGCCGTAGGTCTGGTTGAACCGGTCGGCGAGGTCGCGGGTCAGCTCGAGGTGCTGACGCTGGTCCTCGCCCACGGGGACCTGGTCGGCCTGGTAGAGCAGGATGTCGGCGACCATCAGCATCGGGTACGTGAACAGGCCGACGGTGGTGCGGTCGCTGCCCTGCTTGGCGGACTTGTCCTTGAACTGGGTCATCCGGGAGGCCTCGCCGAAACCGGTGATGCAGTTCATCAGCCAGCCGAGCTGGGCGTGCTCGGGCACGTGGCTCTGCACGAACAGCGTGCAGTGCTCCGGGTCGAGTCCGGCCGCGAGGAGCTGGGCGACGGCGACGCGGGTGTTCTCCCGGAGCACCTTCGGGTCCTGCGGGACCGTGATCGCGTGCAGGTCGACGACCATGTAGAACGCGTCGTGGGTGTTCTGCATGTCGACCCACTGGCGGACGGCGCCGAGGTAGTTGCCGAGGTGGAACGAGCCGGAGGTCGGCTGGATACCGGAGAGCACGCGGGGACGTTCAGAGGCCATGTCCGTCATTCTCTCAGAGCCGGGAGGGTGGCTCCCGGGGTGGGGAACTGCGGGCCGTCCGTGGCCGAGCGCGCAGTTCCCCGCGCCCCTTTCGGGGCGTGTCAGCCCAGGTCGATCTCCGGGTAGAGCGGGAAGCCCGCCACCAGGTCCGTCGCGCGGCGGGAGATCTCGTCGGAGACCTTCTCGTCCAGGACGTGGGACGCCTTGGAGGGGGCGCCCGACTTGGTGGTGCCCGGCTCGGCGGCCGTCAGGACGCGGTCGATGAGGCCCGCGACCTCGTCCATCTCGGCGGTGCCGAGGCCCCGCGTGGTCAGCGCCGGGGTGCCGATGCGGATGCCGGAGGTGTACCAGGCGCCGTTCGGGTCGGCCGGGATGGCGTTGCGGTTGGTGACGATGCCGGAGTCCAGCAGGGCCTGCTCGGCCTGGCGGCCGGTGAGGCCGTAGGAGGACGCGACGTCGATCAGGTTCAGGTGGTTGTCCGTGCCGCCCGTCACCAGGGTGGCGCCGCGGCGCATCAGGCCCTCGGCGAGGGCGCGGGAGTTGTCGACGATGCGCTGGGCGTAGTCCTGGAACGCGGGCTGCCGGGCCTCGGCGAGGGCGACGGCCTTGGCGGCCATGACGTGCGGGAGCGGGCCGCCGAGGACCATCGGGCAGCCGCGGTCGACCTGGTCCTTGAGGGAGTCGTCGCACAGCACCATGCCGCCGCGCGGGCCGCGCAGCGACTTGTGGGTGGTCGTCGTGACGATCTGGGCGTGCGGGACCGGGTCGAAGTCGCCGGTGAGGACCTTGCCCGCGACCAGGCCGGCGAAGTGCGCCATGTCGACCATGAGGGTCGCGCCGACCTCGTCGGCGATCTCGCGCATGATGCGGAAGTTCACCAGGCGGGGGTACGCGGAGTAGCCGGCGACGAGGATCAGCGGCTTGAACTCGCGGGCCTGGGCCCGCAGGGCCTCGTAGTCGATGAGGCCGGTCGCGGGGTCCGTGCCGTAGGACCGCTGGTCGAACATCTTGCCGGAGATGTTCGGGCGGAAGCCGTGGGTGAGGTGGCCGCCCGCGTCGAGGGACATGCCGAGCATGCGCTGGTTGCCGAAGGCCTGGCGCAGCTCGGCCCAGTCGGCCTCGGAGAGGTCGTTGATCTGGCGGACGCCGGTCTTCTGGAGGAACGGCGCCTCCACGCGGTCGGCGAGCACGGCCCAGAAGGCGACCAGGTTGGCGTCGATGCCGGAGTGCGGCTGGACGTAGGCGTGGCGGGCGCCGAAGAGCTCGCGCGCGTGCTCGGCGGCCAGGGACTCGACGGTGTCGACGTTGCGGCAGCCGGCGTAGAAGCGGCGGCCGACGGTGCCCTCGGCGTACTTGTCGCTGAACCAGTTGCCCATGGTCAGCAGGGTGGCCGGGGAGGCGTAGTTCTCGGAGGCGATCAGCTTGAGCATCTCGCGCTGGTCGGCGACCTCCTGGCCGATGGCGTCCGCTACGCGGGGTTCCACCGTGCGGATGACGTCGAGCGCGGCTCGGTAGGCGACGGACTCGGGGGTGAGCTGCTGCTCGGCAGACATGGGGACCTCCGGACGTAGTGGTCGGCGTTCGGGTCGGCCCAGGCGCACGGCTCTCGTTGCTCGGGCCGCTCCCCGATGGTTGGTCCCATCCCAGCGCGCCAGTCACGGCCCACGGTCAGCGTACCCGGGCCCGCGGAGGGGTGCGGGAGGTGTCCGGGATGCGGGAGCGCCTGCGCGGCGGAGCCGCATATGTCACGGCCCTGCGCCCCTTAAGGGGCGCTCACCCCGAGGTCCCTTCAAAGGATCACGTGGGGCAGGAACCTCGCGTACTCGTCCGTGATCAGGCCCGAGGACTCCCTGATGCCCAGGCCCGCCGACTCGTTCTCGACGACCCACGCGCCCAGGACGACGTGGTTGCCGTCGAAGGTGGGCAGGGGGGCCAGCTGCTGGTAGCAGCAGGGTTCGTCGCGGGGCGTCGGGTCGGTGCCGGGGGCGTGGATCGTGACGCCGGCACCCTCGCGGCCGAGGAGGGGCTTGGCGACCCAGCCCGTGCCGCCGGCCAGCTCGCGCGGGCCGTCCAGATAGGCCGGGAGGAGGTTCGGGTGGCCGGGGTACAGCTCCCACAGGATCGCCAGCAGGGCCTTGTTGCTGAGCAGCATCTTCCAGGCGGGCTCGATCCACAGGGTGGTGCCGGTGCCGCCGCCGTTGTCCAGGGTGTCCAGGACGTGGCCGGCGAAGCGGTCGGTGGTGAGCCACTCCCACGGGTAGAGCTTGAAGATGCTGCGGATGAAGCGGAGCTTGTTGTCGACGAAGCGGCCGGAGAGGCGGTCCCAGCCGATCTCCTCCATGGAGATCCAGTCGGTGGCCAGGCCGGCCTGCTCGGCGGTCTCCTTGAGGTAGGCGACCGTCATCAGGTCCTCGCCGAGCTCGTCGTCCGAGGAGTGCGCGAAGTACAGGGGACTGCCCGGCGGAAGGAGGGCGGCCTGCTTCTTCCAGGCGTCGACGAGGCGCTCGTGGAGCGAGTTCCACTGGTCGGCGCCGGGGAAGCGCTCCTCCATCCAGAACCACTGCGGGGAGGCCGCCTCGACCAGTGAGGTCGGGGTGTCGGCGTTGTACTCCAGAAGCTTGGCCGGGCCCGTTCCGTCGTAGCGAAGGTCGAAGCGGGCGTACACGGAGGGGAGTTCGGCGCGCCGCCGCCAGGCCTCGGTGACCGCGTGGACGACGCGCGGGTCGGTGATGCCGAGGTCGGTGAAGCGGCCGGCGGTCACGATATGCTCGGCCGCCGCCAGGCACATGCGGTGCAGTTCCTCGACGACCTCCTCCAGCGCCTCGACCTCGTCCAGGGGGAAGACGTAGTAGGCGCTCTCGTCCCAGTAGGGGCGCAGGGAGCCGTCGGGGTAGCGGGTGAGGGGGTAGATGAGCCCCTGTTCCTCGACGGTCTGCTGCCAGCCGGGGCGGGGGGCGACGGTGCGGCGTTCCACGGGGGCTCAGCCGCCGCCGCTGCCGTTGCCCGAGCAGCCGAAGCCGCCGCGGTCGACGGCCTCGTCGCGACTGAAGGTGCCGGAGTCGGCCCAGCCCTTGCTGACGTCGGCGTCGTAGTACCAGTCGGCGTCCGTGACGCGCGAGGTCTTGCGGCCCTTGCCGGAGGAGCTGCCCGACGAGCCCGACTTGCAGTTCTTGTCGGCGACGACCTTGTAGCCGTTGAGGTAGTCGTAGCTGTCGCGGTCCACGCAGCGGCGGTCGGGGTCCGAGCCGCACGCGCTGAGGGCCGCCGCGAGCACTCCCATGCCGCCGAGCACCACGGTGCTCGACCGCAGCCGTCGCCGGGTCTCTGCCATGTCCTTGTCTCCCCGTTGTCCAAGCACCTGTACGACAGTTGGGCCGATCGAGTGTACGGCCCGCGCCGCGGGTGGACTCTACGGCAGCGCCCGGCACAGCGCGTCCAGGGCCCCCGCCCAGGCATGGTCGGGCGGGGTGCCGTAGCCGACGACCACGGCGTCCCGCGGTTCCGTCACCGCCTCGGGGTGCCGGAAGAGGGACAGGCCGTACAGGGCGAGGCCCTGCCAGGCCGCCGCCCGGACGACCTGCTGCTCGGTGCCGGGCGGCAGCCCGAGGACGGCGTGCAGACCCGCCGCGATCCCGGTGACCCGCACCTCGGGGGCGCGGTCGGCGAGCGCCGCGACCAGGGCGTCCCGGCGGCGCCGGTAGCGCAGGCGGGATGAGCGGACGTGACGGTCGTAGGCGCCGGAGGTGAGGAACTCGGCCAGGGTCAGCTGATCCAGCACGCCGCTGGTGTCGAGGCCCCCGCGGGACGCGGTGAGGTCGTCGGCGAGGCCCGGCGGGAGCACGGCCCAGGCCAGCCGCAGGCCGGGGGCGAGGGACTTGCTCGCGGTGCCGAGATAGACGACGCGGTCGGGATCCAGGCCCTGGAGGGCGCCGACGGGCTGGCGGTCGTAGCGGAACTCGCCGTCGTAGTCGTCCTCCAGGACCAGGCCGCCGGTGCGCCGCGCCCAGTCCACGACGGCGGCCCGCCGGTCGGGGTGCAGGGGCACGCCCATCGGGAACTGGTGGGCGGGGGTGAGCAGCACGGCGCCCGCGCCGGCCGGTCCGACGGGGTCGGTGCCGCGCGCGTCGAAGGGCAGCGGGACGGTGCGCAGTCCGGCTGCGGTCAGCAGGTCGCGGTGCACGTGGAGGCCGTACGACTCGACGGCGACGGTGTGCACGCCGCGCGCCTTCAGCACGGCGGCGAGCAGGGTCAGGCCGTGCGCGAACCCGCCGAGGACCAGCAGGCGTTCGGGGTCGGCGCGCACGCCGCGGGCCCGGGCGAGGTAGCCGGCCAGCGCGGTGCGCAGCTCCGGGCGGCCCCGGGGGTCGCCGTAGCCGAGGGCGTCGTGGGGGGCGGCGGTGAGGGCGCGGCGGGCGGCCCGGAGCCACTCCGCGCGCGGGAAGGACGCCAGGTCGGGCGTGCCCGGGCGGAGGTCGTAGGCGGGGCGGGTGCGGGTGCGGGGGCGCGGCGTCTGGCCGGCGGGCGGGACGACGGCGCGGTCCGCGACGCGGGTGCCGGAGCCCTGGCGGGCGGTGAGCCAGCCCTCGGCGACGAGGTCGGCGTAGGCGTCGGCGACGGTGTTGCGGGCGATGCCGAGGTCGGCGGCGAGGGAGCGGGAGGAGGGCAGCCGGGTACCTGCGGCCAGGCGGCCGGTGCGGACGGCCTCGCGCAGGGCGTCGGTCAGCCCGCGGCGCAGGCCCGGCCCGGCCGGTTCCAGGTGCAGGTCGACGCCGAGAGTGGCCCAGGGTTTCGCCATGGAAATGGACCATACTCCTGGGCTGCTTCGTTCCTAGGGTCGAGGCATGACGACGCACACCGATGACACGACGACCGTGGAGTACGCCTCCGAACTGCCCGTACGACTGGAATGGGCCAAGCACGCCCCCGATGTGTACAAGGCGATGATCCGGCTGGACACGGCCGCCCGGCGGGGGGTGGACCCGACGCTGTACGAGCTGGTGAAGATCCGCGCCTCCCAGATCAACCGCTGCGCCCTGTGCGTCGACATGCACAGCAAGGACGCCCTCGCGGCCGGGGAGAGCGTGGAGCGGATCATCCAGCTCAGCGCCTGGGAGGAGTCGCGGCACTTCTACACCGAGAAGGAGCTGGCGGCCCTGGAGCTGGCGGAGGCCGTGACCGTGCTGACGGACGGTTTCGTCCCCGACGAGGTCTACGAGAGGGTCGCGAAGCA
Source organism: Streptomyces flaveolus (assembly GCF_014648815.1). Lineage (GTDB taxonomy): Bacteria > Actinomycetota > Actinomycetes > Streptomycetales > Streptomycetaceae > Streptomyces > Streptomyces flaveolus. The sequence continues at coordinate 577,057 of NZ_BMRV01000002.1, forward strand.
CTTCGACGAGCCGGAGCTGGCGCAGCTCATCGCCGTCATCACGGTGATCAACGCCTGGAACCGCTTCGGCGTGACCTGCCGCATGACCCCGGGGCACTACCGGCCGGGACAGCACGGATGACGGTCCGCACGCGGCTCCTGGACCGGGAGGTCGCGCAGGCCATGTCCGCGCTCAGCGCGGCGGCGAAGAAGGGGCTCGGCGATCCCTCGCTCGCCGAGCTGGTGATGGTCCGGGCCTCGCAGATCAACCACTGCGCGTTCTGCCTGGACATGCACCTCACCCTCGCCCGGAAGAACGGGGAGAGCGAGCAGCGGCTCGGTCTGCTCGACGCCTGGGAGGAGGCCGAGGAGCTCTACAGCGAGCGGGAGCGGGCCGCGCTCGCGCTGACCGAGGCGGTGACGGTCCTGACGGACGGCTTCGTGCCCGACGCCGTGTACGAGCGGGCCGCCGCGCACTTCCCGGCCGGCGAGCTGGCCCACCTCGTCGGGCTGATCGCCGCCATCAACAGCTGGAACCGGGTGATGGTCGGCCGGCGTGTCCCGCCGGGGGGCTACACACCATGAGCAAGGTCGGCATGTTCCGCGCCCTGCACCACGGCCGGGCGCCGGACGACCCCCTCGTCCTGCCCGGCCCCTGGGACGCGGCGAGCGCCCGCGTGTTCGCTCAGGCCGGGTTCCCGGCGCTGGCGACGCCCAGCGCCGGGGTCGCCGCCTCGCTCGGGTACGAGGACGGGCGGACCCCGGCCGACGAGATGTTCGCGGCGGTCGCGCGGATCGCCCGGGCCGTCGACGTACCGGTGTCGGCGGACGTGGAGGACGGGTACGGGCTGGCACCCGGGGAGCTGGTGGAACGGCTGCTGGCGGCGGGTGCCGTGGGCTGCAACCTGGAGGACTCCACGGGCGGGGTGCTCAAGGACCCGCGCGAGCACGCCGAATGGCTGGCCGAGGTGCGGGCGGCGGCCGGGGACCGGCTGCTCGTGAACGCCCGCGTCGACACGTTCGTCCGGGGCATCGCGGACCCGGACCGGGCCATCGAGCGTGCCGCGCTGTACGTCGCCGCGGGCGCCGACTGCGTGTACCCGATCGGCGCCCCCGTCGACGTGCTGCCCCTGCTGCGGGCCGGTGTCCAGGGGCCGGTGAACGTCGTCGCGCGGCCCGGGGAGGGCCCCTCGCCCGCCGAGCTCGGCGAACTCGGGGCCACCCGGGTCACGTTCGGGCCGGGTCTCCAGCGGCGCGCGGAGCGGGCGGTGCGGGAGATCGCGGCGGAGCTGACGAAGTGAGGGTCAGGGCAGCCACTTCCGCCAGACGGACTCGTGGCTGTCCACCCACTTCTTCGCCGCCTCCTCGGGCCGCATCTTCTGCTCGGCGATCATCAGGGAGACCTGGTTCTGGTCCTCGGTCGTCCACCGGAAGTTCCTGAGGAACTCCGCCGCCTTGCCGCCGTCCTTCGCGAAGCCGGCGTTGAGGTACTTCTGCAGCGGCGTGACCGGATAGGCGCAGTCGACCTTCTCCGGGTCGGCGTCGCAGCCCTCCTTGTACGGCGGCAGCTTCACCTCGGTCATCGGGACCTTCTCGAACAGCCACTGGGGCGTGTACCAGTAGGTCAGGAAGGGCTTCTTCTCCTTGGCGAACTGCTTCATCTGGGTGATCTGAGCGGCCTCGGAGCCGGCGAAGACGACCTGGTAGTCCAGGCCCAGGTTCTTCACCAGCGCCTTGTCGTTGGTGACGTAGGACGGGGAGCCGTCCATCAGCTGGCCCTTGCCGCCGCTCTCGGCGGTGCGCAGCAGCTCGGCGTACTTGTTCAGGTTCTTCCAGTTCGTGACGTCCGGGTGCTTCTTCGCGAAGTACGTGGGGACGAACCAGCCGATGTGTCCGGTGACGCCGAGGTCGCCGCCGGCGGCGATGGTCTTCTTGTCCGCGACGTAGCGCTGTTCCTGCTCGGGGTGGCCCCAGTCCTCCAGGATGGCGTCGACCCGGCCCTGGCTGAGCGCGTCCCAGGCGGGGACCTCGTCGACCTGGACGGTGTCGACGCGGTAGCCGAGCTCGTGCTCCAGCAGGTACTGGGCGACGGCCACGTTGGCCTGGGCGCCGACCCAGGACTGCACGGACAGGGTGACGGTCTTCGCGCCCTGGGCGTTCGCGAACGGGGACGCCTGCTTGGTCATGTCGGCGGCGCCGCAGCCGGTGGCCAGCACCAGCACGGCGGCGGCCGCCGCGATCCGCTTGCGGGACATCTCAGGCTCCCTTCTTCGTACGGCGTTGGGTGGGCTGGGTGACCCGGTCGAGCATCAGGCCGAGGCAGACGATCGCCGCTCCGGCCACCAGGCCGGTCGCCAGGTCGCCCTGGGCCAGGCCGAAGACGACCTGGTAGCCGAGCGCGCCACCGCCGACCAGGCCGCCGATGATGACGACGGCGAGGACGAGGACGACGCCCTGGTTGACGGCGAGCAGCAGGGACCGGCGGGCCAGCGGGAGCTGGACCTGGCGCAGTTGCTGTCCGCTGGTCGCGCCGAGCGAGCGGGCCGACTCCATCGCGGCCGGGTCGACCTGGCGCAGCCCCTGGGTGGTGATGCGGACGACGGCCGGGAGGGCGTAGACGACCGCGGCGGCGACGGCGGGGGCCCGGCCCACGCCGAACAGGGCGACGACCGGGATCAGGTACACGAACTGCGGCATCGTCTGGAAGACGTCCAGGACGGGCCGCAGCAGGCGTTCGAAGCGGTCGCTGCGGGCGGCGGCGATGCCGGTGGCGAAGCCGATGACCAGGGTCACGGCGACTGCCGCCAGCACCTGGGAGAGCGTGTCCAGGGAGGGGTTCCACACGCCGAGCACGCCGATCGCGGCCATGGCGAGGACGGCGGTGAGGGCCGTGCGCCAGGTGCCGATCAGCCAGGCCAGGGCGGCGACGATCAGCAGCACGGACCACCAGGGCAGCCACTGGAGGCCGTCCCGCAGCGGGTTGAGGACCCAGCTGGTGAAGTGGGCGGCCCAGTCCGCGGTGCCGCCGACGACGGGGACGCCGAAGTAGAGGTGCGCGGTCATCCAGTCGACGGCCCGGTTGACGGGCTCGGCGATGTTCACCTCCCACGCCTCGGGCCAGTCGAGGAGGCCGGCGAGACGTCCGGCGACCGCCACGACGACGGCGGCGGCGAGGGCGTACAGCCAGGTCACCGGGGACTTGCCGGCCTCTCCGAGCCGCTCCCCCGCCGCGCCGGTGACGCGGTCCAGGACGATGGCGAGCAGCACGATCGGGATGCCGGCCGCGAGGGCGGCGCCGACGTCGACGGAGGCGAGCGCCTGGTAGACGCGGTCGCCGAGGCCGCCGGCGCCGATGACGGAGGCGATGACCGCCATGGACAGCGCCATCATGATCGTCTGGTTGAGGCCGAGCAGGAGTTCCTTGCGGGCCAGCGGGATGCGCGCGGTCAGCAGCCGCTGGCGGGCGGTCGTGCCGAGGGACTCGACGGCCTCCAGGACCTCCTTGTCGGCGCCGCGCAGGCCGAGGGCGGTGAGCCGGGCCATGGGCGGGGCGGCGTAGACGACGGTGGCCAGGACGGCGGCGGGGACGCCGATGCCGAAGACCAGGACGACGGGGAGGAGGTAGGCGAAGGCGGGCAGCACCTGCATGGTGTCGAGCACGGGGCGCAGGACGCGGTCCATCCGGTCGGACAGACCGGCGGCGAGGCCCAGCAGGGCGCCCACGGCGACCGACGCGAGGACGGCGACGACCATCAGGGCGAGGGTCTGCATCGTCGGTACCCACATGCCGAGCAGGCCGCAGGCCAGGAACGCGGCGGCGGTGCCCAGCGCCAGCTTCACGCCGGCCGCGCGCCAGGCGACCAGGGCGCCGATCGCGGTGACCCCGGCCCAGCCGACGGCGAGGAGGGCGAGGTAGACGGCGCGTACGGCGAGGGTGACGGCGTTGCTGATGTGGCCGAAGAAGTAGAGGAAGAGGGGGTGGCTGTCGCGGTTGTCGATGATCCAGTCGCTGGCGCTGCCGAGCGGGGCGGAGACGTCGACGGTGAGGGCGGCGGGCCAGGTCGCGCCGGGCCACTGGGTGACGGCGAGGGGGACGAGGACGGCGGCGGCCACGGCGAGCGTGAGGAGCTTGCGGGCGGCGGGGTGGGTGAGGATGCCCGGCGGCGACACCTTCTGGGACGTTGTGGTGATCGTTGCCATCAGACCGGCTCCTCGCTGGGGGCGGGGTCGGTCGGCTCACGGCGCTTCGCAGGTGCCTCCCCCGCTCTCGGCTTCGCTCGAGCGGGGGAACCCCCATCGCCCACCCGTGCCGCCGCAGCGGCACGACTGCCCGCAGCTGCGTCGGCGGGGCCCGCTGGGTCGGCTGCGGCGGCGGGGGCCGATGCGGCTGTGGCTGGGGCTGTGTCGGTCGTGCCCGCCACCACCGACAGCAGGGCGTCCGCGTCGATGACGCCCAGGCAGCGGCCGTCGGACATCACGCGGGCCGGGGAGCCGGCGCGGGCCACCGCCTCGATGGCCTCGGTCACCGTGGCCTCGGGGCGCAGCGCGGGGCCGGTGCCGGCCTCGCCGGAGGAGGAGGCGGGGCGCATGGCCGTACGGACCGTCAGGACCTGCTCGCGCGGGACGTCACGGACGAACTCACGGACGTAGTCGTCGGCGGGCGAGCCGACGATCTCTTCCGGGGTGCCGAGCTGCACGACGCGGCCGTCGCGCATCAGGGCGATGCGGTCGCCCAGCTTCAGGGCTTCCTGGAGGTCGTGGGTGATGAAGACCATCGTGCGGCCCTCCTCGCGGTGCAGCCGGACGACCTCCTCCTGCATCTCCCGCCGGATCAGCGGGTCGAGCGCGCTGAACGGCTCGTCGAAGAGCAGCACCTCGGGGTCGACGGCGAGGGCGCGGGCGAGGCCGACGCGCTGGCGCTGGCCGCCGGAGAGCTGGCCGGGGCGGCGGTGCTCCAGGCCCTCCAGGCCCACCTTGGCGACGATCGCGGCGGCGCGTTCGCGGCGCTCTGCGCGGCCCATGCCCTGGACCTCCAGGCCGTACGCCACGTTGTCGAGGACCGTGCGGTGCGGGAGCAGGCCGAAGTGCTGGAAGACCATCGCGGCGCGGTGCCGGCGCAGTTCGCGCAGCCGGGACCGGTCCATGGCGCGGACGTCCTCGCCGTCGATGGCGATGGTGCCCGCGGTCGGCTCGATCAGCCGGGTCAGGCAGCGCACCAGCGTGGACTTGCCGGAGCCGGACAGGCCCATGACGACGAAGACCTCGCCCTTGCGGACGTCGAAGGAGACGTCGCGGACGGCGGCCGTGCAGCCGGTGCGGGTGCGCAGCTCGGCCGGGGTCAGGGCGGTGAGCTCCGGGTCGCCGGGGACGCGGGCGGCCTTCGGGCCGAAGACCTTCCACAGGCCGTCCACGGAGAAGACCGGCGGCCGCACCTGCGTGGTGCCGTTGACGGTGGCGGTCATCGGGCATCACCACCGATCAGCTCGACGGCACGTTCCCCGACCATGAGGACACCGATCATCGGATTCACGGCGGGCATGGTCGGGAAGACGGAGGCGTCGGCGATGCGGATGCCGTCCAGGCCGCGGATGCGCAGCTCGGGGTCCACGACGGCCTGCTCGTCGTCGGCGGCGCCCATCCGGCAGGTGCCCGCCGGGTGGTAGACGGTGTGCGCGACCTTGCGGGCGTACTCGCTCAGCTCCTCGTCGCCGGTGATGTCCGGGCCGGGGCAGACCTCGCGCTTGAGCCAGTGCGCGAGCGGCTCGGCCTTGGCGATCTCACGGGCGATGCGGATGCCGTCGACCAGGGTGCGGCCGTCGTAGTCGTCCTCGTCGGTGAAGTAGCGGAAGTCGAGGGCGGGCTTGACCTCCGGGTCGGCGCTGGTGAGGTAGAGGCGGCCGCGGCTCTTCGGCTTGGGGATGTTCGGGGTCATGGAGACGCCGAACTCCGGTCGCTCGTAGCCCAGTCGCTCCGGGTTGTCCGTGAACGGGATCTGGTAGAAGTGGAACATCAGGTCGGGGCCCGCGTGTTCGGGGTCGCGGCGCACGAACAGACCGGCGTCGGAGTCCATTGCGGAGTTCTCCGGGATGGGGCCGTTCGTCTCCCACACGATCACCGACTCGGGGTGGTCGAGCAGGTTCTCGCCGACGCCGGGCAGGTCGAGCGCCACGGGTATGCCGAGCGCCTCGAGGTCCTCGCGGGGGCCGACGCCGGAGTGCAGCAGCAGGCGCGGCGAGTCGACGGCTCCGGCGCACAGCACGACCTCGTTGCGTGCCTTGACCAGGATCTCCTCACCGTCCTTGGTGCGGACGTGGACGCCCTCGGCGCGGGTGCCGTCCAGCTCCAGCTTGTACGCCCAGGTCTCCAGCAGGAGGGTGAGGTTGGGCCGCTCGTCCATCACCGGGTGCAGGTACGCCACCGAGGCCGACGAACGCTTGTTGGTCTCCGGGTGGTAGGCCAGGTCGAAGAAGCCGACGCCCTCGGTGAACGGCTTCTTGTTGAAGCCCTCGACGCGGGGCACCTCGAGTGCCTTCTGCGCCGCGTCGACGAAGTCGCGGGCGATGGCGTTCCGGTCCTTCTCGTCGACCGGGACGATGTTGTTCTCCAGCCGGGCGAAGTACGCCTCCATCTGCACCGCGCCCCAGCCCTTGGCGCCCGCGGCCTCCCACTCGTCCCAGTCGGACGGCAGCGGCTTGAAGGCGATGAGGGTGTTGTGGGAGGAGCAGCCGCCGAGCACGCGGGCGCGGCTGTGCCGGATGTGGGAGTTGCCGCGGGGCTGCTCGGTGGTGGGGTAGTCGTAGTCGAGCTCGCCGCCGAGCAGGCCCATCCAGCGGCGCAGGGTCAGCACGTCGTCGCGGCCGACGTCGCTGGGGCCGCCCTCGATGACGGCGACGGTGACGTCCGGGTTCTCGGTGAGGCGGGCGGCGATGACGGAGCCTGCGGTGCCACCGCCGATGACGACGTAGTCGTAGACCTGGGGGGTCTCGGGCATGGGGGTACTCCAGAAGGGCGTGGGGACGGGGAGAGGTGGGCGGGGAGGTCAGCCGGCGAACCAGCGGACGGGCTGCGGCGCGAGGTTCTGGTAGACGTGCTTGGTCTCGCGGTACTCGGCCAGGCCCGCGGGGCCCAGCTCGCGGCCGACACCGCTCTTGCCGAAGCCGCCCCACTCCGCCTGCGGAAGGTAGGGGTGGAAGTCGTTGATCCAGACGGTGCCGTGCCGCAGCCGGCCGGCGACCCGGCGGGCGCGGCCCGCGTCGGCGGTCCAGACGGCGCCGGCGAGTCCGTACTCGGTGTCGTTGGCGAGGGCGACGGCCTCGTCCTCGGTGCGGAAGGTCTCCACGGTCAGGACCGGTCCGAAGACCTCCTCCCGGACGACCCGCATCTCGCGGTGGCACTGGTCGAGGACGGTCGGCTCGTAGAACCAGCCGCTCTCGGGCCGCTCGGGCGACGGCTCGGGGCGCTTGCCGCCGCAGCGCAGCACGGCGCCCTCGGCGAGGGCGGAGGCGACGTAGTCCTCGGTCCTGGCGCGCTGCTGCTCGGAGACGAGCGGGCCGCACTCGACGCCGTCCTCGGTGCCCCGGCCGAGGCGGATCCTCCCGGCGCGGCGGGCGAGTTCGGCGACGAAGCGTTCGCGGACCGATTCCTCGACGATGAGCCGGCCGCCCGCGGAGCAGACCTGGCCGCTGTGGATGAAGGCGGCGTTGAGGGCCTGGTCGACGGCGGTGTCGAAGCCCTCCTCGGTCTCGCAGGCGTCGGCGAAGACGACGTTGGGGTTCTTGCCGCCGAGTTCGAGGGCGACCTTCTTGACGGTGACGGCGGCGGCCTGCGCGACCTTGGTGCCGCTGACCAGGCCGCCGGTGAAGGAGACCAGGTCGACGTCGGGGTGCTCGGCGAGCCGGGCGCCGACCGTGTGACCGGGGCCGGTGACGATGTTGGCGACGCCGGTGGGGAGCCCGGCCTCGACCAGCAGGTCGATCAGCGCGACGGTGGTGAGCGGGGTGATCTCGCTGGGCTTGATCACGAAGGTGTTGCCGGCGGCGAGCGCGGGCGCGATCTTCCAACTGGCCTGGAGCAGCGGGTAGTTCCAGGGCGTGATCATCGCGCAGACACCGACCGGCTCGTGCACGACGACGCTGTGGACGTCGGGCGAGCCCGCGTCGACGACCCGGCCGGGGGCCTCGCCGGCGACCAGGTCCGCGAAGTAGCGGAACGCGTCGGCGACGCAGTCGATGTCGACCCGGCCCTCCTCGACGGTCTTGCCCGCGTCGCGGCTCTCCAGCAGGCCGAGTTCCTCGCGGTCGCGGACGAGCAGGTCGGCGACGCGGCGCAGCAGGGCGGCGCGTTCGGCTACCGGGGTGCGCGGCCAGTCGCCGGTGTCGAAGGCGCGCCGGGCGGCGGCCACCGCGAGGTCGGTGTCCTTCTCGTCGCCCTCCGCGACCACGGCGAAGGGCAGGGCGTCCGCGGGGTCGAGGATCTCGCGCGTCGCGCCGGAGGACGCTTCCCGCCACTCGCCGCCCGCGTGAATGGTCCGGTGCGCCCGCGCTGCCCGGGTTTCCGTTCTGTTCGCCATGATCCGGTACTGCCTTCCGTTCCTGTTCCGTGCCCCTGCGTCACACGCGTGTCACTCTCGGGACCGGGAGCCCCTGCCCTTTTCCCTCTGTTGCATGCCGGATCGGTGGCCGAAAGTGCGGTGGGTCACGGGGAAGAAGGGCGAAAAGGGTCAAACACGGACATGTCCGTGCCGTCGTCTAGGCGCACTCCCCGCCGGCCGGGCAGAAGGAGTCCACCGCCGTGGTGAGCGGCTCGCGCAGCAGCGCGCCGTCGAGCGTCTCGGGACCGCTGGAACGGATGGCGTAGAGGGTGCCGTCGGCGGCCCGGAAGCGGTGGTCGATCACCTGGCGGGGGCCGCGGTCCTCGTCGTCGTAGCGGTAGACGAGCTCGGAGAACGCGTCGCCGTCCGAGCTGCGGGTGAGGGCGCGGTAGCCGGGCTGCCGGGCGAATCCGTAGCCGGTGGCGTTCTCGGCCAGGTCCAGGGAGGCGGCCGGGGTCTCCTCCACCAGCGCGAAGATCTGCAGCTGGCGGCCGCCGTCCGGGGAGTCGTAGGTCACGACGGCGGCGGACTCGCCCTGCTTCTCGTGGCGCCGCCAGCCCTCCGGGACGGTGATCGCGTAGCCGACGGGGTCCTGGGCGTGGCGGTAGCCGGGGGCGGTGGACGGGGCTACGGATGCGGTGGTGGCGGTGGCGGAGGTGTCCGGTGAGGCTGCCGGTGCGTCGGAGGTCGGCCCGCTGACCGAGGCGGGGGCTGTCGGCGCGTTGGTGACGGTGACGCCCGTGGCCGGGGTGGCGCCCGCCCGGTCGGTGCCGTCGTCGCGGGTGAGCGCCCAGACCCCGGCACCGACGCCCGCGCCGAGGACGGCCGTCGCGGTCAGGGCGACCAGCACCCGGCGCAGCCCGGGACCGGAGCCGCGGCCCGGCCCGGGTGGCGCCGGCTGGTACGGGGGTGCGGTGGGGGCGGGCTGGGGTCCGTACGTCCAGGGGGCGGGTGGCGCCCCCGGGGCGCCGGGCGGCGGGCCGGCGGGATCGGGGGCCCAGGGGCCGGCAGGCGCCGGGCCTGCGGGGTCCGGGGCCCACGGGGTCGCGGGCGCGGGGCCGGCGGAGTTCGATGCCCAGGGGGCCGCGGGCGCCGGGCCGGCGGGCGTCGCGCCCCCGGCGTCGGGCGCGGTGGGCGTCGGGTCCCCGGCGTCGGGTGTGCCGGGCGGCGGTGTCGGGGCGGGGGTCCACCGAGGCGGCGGGACCGCGGACGGCAGCGGGGGCGGCGGGGTGAGGCTCGTACGGGTCTGGGCCGAGGCCCAGGCGGGCGGTTCGGCCAGCCCGTCCGCGCCGTCCCCGCCGTCCGGCGTCCAGGCCGCCCGGCCTCTCTCCTCGCTCGGCCCGTGGCCCGAGCCCGTTTCCGGCTCCGCCTGCGTCCCCGCTCGCGACTCCGGCTCCGGCTCCGGCTCCGAACCGTCGCGCTGCCAGCCGTTCATCCGTACCCCCCGAACACGTCGAACCCGGTGTTCCGAAGGTAGCGGCGAAAACGGCAACGGGCTCCGTTCCGGCCGAAACCGGAACGGAGCCCGTGCGGGGTCGTGACGTGCGGCCCGCGGAGCGGGTCGGCTCAGAGGAGGCCGAGACCGCGAACCGCCTCGCGCTCGTCCGACAGCTCCTTGACGGAGGCGTCGATGCGGGCGCGGGAGAACTCGTTGATGTCCAGGCCCTGGACGATCTCGTACTTCCCGTCCTTGGTGGTGACCGGGAAGGAGGAGATCAGGCCCTCCGGGACGCCGTAGGAGCCGTCGGACGGGATGCCCATGGAGGTCCAGTCGCCCTCGGCGGTGCCGTTGACCCACGTGTACACGTGGTCGATGGCGGCGTTGGCGGCGGAGGCGGCCGAGGACGCGCCACGGGCCTCGATGATGGCCGCGCCGCGCTTGGCGACGGTCGGGATGAAGTCGTCGGCCAGCCACTTCTCGTCGTTGACGACCTCGGCGGCGTTCTTGCCGGCGACCGTGGCGTGGAAGATGTCCGGGTACTGGGTGGCGGAGTGGTTGCCCCAGATGGTCAGGCGCTTGATGTCGGCGACCGTCGAGCCCGTCTTCTTCGCGAGCTGGGTCAGCGCGCGGTTGTGGTCGAGGCGGGTCATCGCGGTGAAGCGCTCGGCCGGTACGTCCGGGGCGGCGGCCTGGGCGATCAGGGCGTTGGTGTTGGCCGGGTTGCCGACGACGAGGACCTTGATGTCGTCCGCGGCGTGGTCGTTGATGGCCTTGCCCTGCGGCTTGAAGATGCCGCCGTTGGCCTCGAGGAGGTCACCGCGCTCCATGCCCTTGGTGCGGGGGCGGGCGCCGACGAGGAGGGCGACGTTGGCGCCGTCGAAGGCCACGTTCGGGTCGTCGGTGATCTCGATGCCCTGCAGGAGCGGGAACGCGCAGTCGTCCAGCTCCATCGCGGTGCCCTCGGCGGCCTTGAGCGCCGGAGTGATCTCCAGGAGGCGCAGCTTGACCGGCACGTCCGCGCCGAGCAGCTGGCCGGAGGCGATGCGGAAGAGCAGGGCGTAACCGATCTGGCCGGCCGCGCCGGTGACGGTGACGTTCACGGGAGTGCGGGTCATGGCGTTCTCCGTATGACAGCTGGCGGTGGGGCGGTCCCTGCCCCGGGGTGCGGGATCCCGCTCCGGCTCGTGACCGGCCCGCCGTGATGATCGATCACCGGTGCGGATGGATCACCGACGGATGATCGATCTCTTGGCGTCAAGAGAGATCCAGCGGTCAGGCTATCGCGCCCGCGGTGTCCGGGACGTCGGGGTCGGTGTGGCCCACCCCACAGCACCGCTTCCGGTCACCCGGAGGGGTCATGCGGTGCGCCGGCCGCGGACAGGAAGAGGCGGCCGCCTGGTCCGGGAGAGGGGGGGACTGAGGCGACCGCCGTTCGGGGACCGTTGCCGGACTCCCGTGGGGGATATCTCTCGCGTGCCCGCGAGTCCGCCGCCCATGCCTATGACAGGAAGATTTTCTTCCGTACGCCCGCGGTTCCCCCGAACGGCCCACCGCATCGCCGCCCGAGCCGCGGCTCGGGACGGTCGGGCCCGGGCGCGAGGCCCGGGCCGGGTGCGGCCGGGCTCAGTCCGTGCAGCCCTTGCCGCCCGCGGCCAGGGTCACGCACGCCTTGGCGTCGGCCGCGGTCTTCACCGCCACCATCGGGGTGTACGCGACCGTGTCGCCGGCGCCGGCGACACTGCCCGTCTGCTCGTTCTTGCCGCCCGCGCTGACCCGGACCTCGTCGCCCTGGCCGGCCTGGGTGACGCGGGCCCACGCGGCGCCGCAGACCTTGCTGTAGCGGACCTCGACGGACGCCGTGCCGACGGTGGCCTTCGCGGCGGTGGTCACCAGCTCGCCGCCGCAGCCCATGGTCTCGGGGTCCTTGCCGGTGCACTGGTCGCCGCTGCACTTCACGCCGGGCGGCAGCTGGGGGTTGGTGCTCACGGTGGGCGACGGGGACGGCTCGGTGCCCTCGTCCTTCTTGTCGCCGCCGCCGTTGAGGAGGAAGAAGGCACCGGCCACCACCACGAGCACGCCGACGACACCCGCGACGAACGTCCCCATCCGCTTGCCGCCCCCCGGGGCACCGTTCCGCGCCCCGGAGCCGCCCTGCGGGGGACGGCCGTGGGTGCCCGCGGCCCCGTGGCCGTCCGGCACCGGCGCGGCGGCGGCCGGACCGCCCGCGTACGCCCCCGAACCGGAACCGGAACCGGCCCGGGTCCCGTTGCGCGGCGCGCGCTCGCCGGTCGGTGACGGCCCCCGGTACCCCGCGATCCCCCACGAGTTGCCGTCGGAGGGACCGCCGGAGGACGAGCCCGAGAACCCGCCGGGCGTACCGCCGCCCCGGACCGGACCGACGGCCGAGTCGGGGCTGTCGGCGGCCGTCGGCTGCGCGGGGACGGTCGTCGGCGGCAGCGTGGGCGCCACACCGGCAGGCCCGGCGATCCCCGGCTTCGCCGCCGCACCGCCGCCGTGCCGGCCCGACTTGCCGCTCCGGCCGTTCCGGGAGCCGACCGCGGGCGTGCCCAGCTCACCGAGCGCGGCCCGCGCCTGCGAGATCCGGATGGCCTCCATGGTCATGTCGTGGCGCATCTCCGAGCGGCTCCAGGCCCGCTCGGCAAGCTCCCACATGGTGGTCAGGTGGACGGGGTTGGTCCCCGTCACCTCGGCCAGGGCCACGATCGCGCCCTTGGGCGCGAGCAGCCGGCCGTTCAGATAGCGCTCCCAGGACGTCTTGCTGTAGCCCGTCGCGTCGGCCAGCGACGCGATGCTCAGCTCGCTGCGGTCCACGAGCCGGCGCAACTGGCTGGCGAACTCTCTGATCTGCGGATCGAGTTCCTCCGGCAAGGCCTTCCAACGAGGCATTGCTTCCCCCTCTTCCCCCCGGTGACGTGCTGTTTCTTTCCCCGCTCGGTCCCCCGCGGTCCTCGCGCGCGGCGTCCCGCGCCGAGTCCCCGTTCTGGCTACCCACAGGGATGCGCCCGGTCAGGATCTCAGTTCCCGGGGTGGGGGCGCACAGGAGCACAGAGGCCGCGAGCATGCACCGTCGCACGCCCGCTGGTCCGTGGTCCAGTGTCCCACCGGCGTTCCCGTGCATCGAACGGAACCCCTGCCGTCGTACGGAACGACCCCCGACCGCCGTACGGGACGTCCCGGACCGTCCCGATCGCCCACGCTAGACCCGTCGTCGGGCGACTTGCGGGCACATCCGCGAACTTGTCGACACTTCGGCACACGGAACGCACATGTGCGGTCACGCCCGGCACACCGACCCCGCCATTCACGGACTCCGTAGCGGAACGGTCACTTCCGTGCCACAGCGACCCGTCAGGCGTTGAACAGGGCGTTCCGCGTGCAGGAGGGTTGGTCGCGGCGGCGGCCCGTTCTCCCACGGGGGTGGAGGACGGGCCGCCGTACGCGGGCCGGTTACTGGCTGACCGTGAAGTGCAGCGTGTCCTTCAGGAAGGGGATCTGCAGCACCGGCTTCGGCTGCGCCATCAGCGCCAGCAGGGAGATGCAGAGCCCCAGCACGGCGTACGTGACGATGTCCGTGAAGCGCGAGCGCACCGCGAGCATGCCGACGTCGGGCACCGCCCAGCGCAGGACGGCGCCGACCAGCAGCGCGACGCCGATCAGCAGCGTGCCCCAGCGGAAGACGTCCAGCGCGGTCATCAGCAGGCCGATCCCGACGAGGGTCACCACCGTGAGCACCGGCCACTGCCGGGCGGGCGCCGGGGCGTCACGGGGCGCGGCCCGGCCGCCGCCCTCGGGGCGCGCGGTGTCCCGCGTGAAGAGCGGGAAGCGCCGGGTGGCGCGCCGCGGTCTGCCCTCGGCGTCGGGCGCGCTGACGGGATCCCGGACGGTGAGCTCGTCCTCCGGGCGCTCCTCGTCCGGGCGGCCGTCGTCCGGACGCCCGTCGTCGCCCTCGGTCCCCTTCTTGCCCTCGGCCGGCACCGCGCTCCGCCCCTCAGCCGGCACTGCGCTCCGCCGCCTCGACCACGTTGACGAGCAGCTGGGCCCTGGTCATCGGGCCGACGCCGCCGGGATTCGGGGAGATCCAGGCGGCCACCTCGGCCACGTCCGGGTGGACGTCGCCGAGGATCTTGCCCTCGGCGTTGCGCGAGACGCCGACGTCGAGGACGGCCGCGCCGGGCTTGACGTCCTCGGGGCGGACCAGGTGCGGGGAGCCGGCCGCGGCGACGATGATGTCCGCGCGCTTGAGGTGGGCGGACAGGTCACGGGTGCCGGTGTGGCACTGGGTCACGGTGGCGTTCTCGCTGCGGCGGGTGAGCAGCAGCGGCATCGGGCGGCCGATGGTGACGCCGCGGCCGACGACCACGACCTCGGCGCCCTTGATCTCCACGCCGTAGCGGCGCAGGAGGGTGAGGATGCCGTTGGGGGTGCAGGGCAGCGGCGCCGGCTCGTTCAGCACGAGACGGCCGAGGTTCATGGGGTGGAGGCCGTCGGCGTCCTTGTCCGGGTCCATCAGTTCGAGGATGCGGTTCTCGTCGATGCCCTTGGGCAGCGGCAGCTGGACGATGTAGCCGGTGCAGGCCGGGTCCTCGTTCAGTTCACGGACGACCGCCTCGATCTCCTCCTGCGTCGCCGTGCCGGGCAGTTCACGCTGGATGGAGGCGATGCCGACCTGGGCGCAGTCGCGGTGCTTGCCCGCGACGTACTTCTGGCTGCCGGGGTCGTCACCGACCAGGACGGTGCCGAGGCCGGGCGTGACGCCCTTCTCCTTCAGCGCCGCCACGCGGGCGGCCAGTTCGGACTTGATCGCGGCTGCGGTGGCCTTGCCATCGAGAATCTGGGCGGTCATGCCCCCATCCTCGCGGATGACCGGCCCCCTGTTCCAATCCGGCCGCCGTGCGGGCACCGACCGGGACCCCCCGGGCAGGCCGGGGCGGGTCCCGCCGTTTCCGGTCATGATCAGCGATGTTGCACTTGCACAACACCTGGCGAATCCGGCTGGACAACCCCGTGACGGTCGAGAACGATGGGGCAGCACAGTGCCGCGGGCAGTACCGGGGGGACGAACCGCAACCATCTGTAGAAATTCCTCCGAGCCGTGCCGCGCGTCCCCGCACATGGAGCACATCGGAGGAAGGACCGCCATGAGTTTCGGCGACCCGAACAATCCCTACGGGCCCCCGCCCGCACAGCCGCCCGCACCGCCCCAGCCGGGTTACGGCTTCCCGCAGCAGCCGCCCGCCGCTCCCCAGCAGGGCTACGGCTTCCCGCAGCAGCCGATGTACCCGGGCTATCCGGGCGGGAACCAGATGCTGCCGCAGTCGATGCCGGGGCTGCTGGTGACGGCCCGGGTCTTCCTCTTCATCATCTCGGCCGTCCAGATCATCGCCGGCCTCGGCTGGCTGTACGTCGCCGCCATCGCCAACGACGTCTCCGACGCGGCCGACGACCTGAGCTCCTCCTCCGACGACCCGTTCAGCTCGATCAGCGACGGCGGTGACATCGCGGCCGGCGTGCTCGTGGTGATCGCCCTGATCGCGTTCGGTCTCGCGGCACTGTCCATCACGCTCGGCGTCAGGTTCGGCAAGGGCGGCCAGGGCATCCGGATCACGACCGTGGTCTACGGCGCGCTCGGCACGATCGTCGGGCTCATAGGCCTGTTCATCGGTCTCGACTCCGGCCTCGCCACGGCGATCATCTTCCCGCTGCTGTGGGTCGTCTTCGGCGCCATCATCACCGCCGCCCCGGTGGTCTCCAGCGGCACGGCCTGGTTCAGCCGCCCGCGCTACTGAACACCCCGCGGCGACTGAACAGTTCGCGCCAATCACTTCCAAGGGCCGTGTCTCACCCGTACGAGGGGAGACACGGCCCTGGTGCGTCGCCCTAGTCTGGCCGGGTAGCCGTCAGGCACGGGGAGACGCACCTTGTACAGCATCATCGTGGTACCTCCGCCGACCACGGAGGACGAACGCGACCGCAGCCGCGCCCAGTTCCGGCTCGCCCCCGGCGAACGGCTCGCCTTCGGGCGGTCCGTACCCGAGGGCGGCCTGCTGATCGGGCACGACGGGGTGTCCCGCAGAGCGGGTGAGATCACCGCCCACGGCACCTTCTGGACGCTGAGCAACCTGTCGTCCCACCAGACGTACGTGGTGGAGAACCCGGAGGGCGCGGGCGAGCACATCAAGGTGGCGCCGGGGCGGCTGGACGCGCCGGTGCCGTTCGAGTTCTCGCGGATCGTGCTGCCCGCCGCGGGCGATCTGCTGCCCGTCGAGGTGTGGGCGCCGCGCCACGACTACCTGCGCGACGAGGCAGGCGCCGACGGCGAGCCGACCGCCCCGGCCTTCTCCGTGGACCGCACCAAGCGGTACTTCGCGGTCCTGGCCGCCCTGTGCGAGCCCCGGCTGCGGGGTACGCCGCACGCGCCGCTGCCCACCATGGACCAGGTCGTCGAGCGGCTGCGCCCGACCTGGCCGGCCGCCTCCCGTACGTCGGTGCAGTGGAACATCGACTACCTGGCCGTGAAGCTGCGCCTCAAGCCGGGCCCGGAGACGGCCGAGCCGGGTCCGCGGCTGAACGGCAAGAAGGAGTCGCTGGTCTCGCTGGCGCTCCGCTTCGACCTGGTCCGCGAGGACGACCTGGTGGTCCTCACGGCACCGTCCGAACGGCCGCTGCGGTGACCGAGCCGTACGCCGTGCCCGTGCCCAGGGGGTACCGGGTGGGCGTCTGGGAGGTGCGCGAGCCGATCGCGACGGGGGCCTTCGGCAGCGTGTACGCCGCCCGCCGCACCGGCGACGCGGGCGGCGGCCTGCCCCGCACGGCCGCCCTGAAGTTCCTGCCCACCGGCACGGGCACCCCGCGTCAGCTCGCCCACCTTCGCGAACTGGTCGAGCGCGAGGTCCAGTTGCTGCGGCGACTGCGGCAGCCCCGGCTGATCCGGATGTACGAGACCCTCACCGTCGACGACCCGGCCCGCCCCCGGCTCGACGGCGCCACCGTGCTGGTGCTGGAGCGGGCCGAGGGGTCCCTCGCCACCCGGCTGGCCGCGACGCCCCGCCCGCCGGACGGGCCCGCGCTGCTGGCGCAGGTCTGCGCGGGGCTGGCCCAGCTGCACCGGGCGGGCTGGGTGCACGGGGACCTGAAACCGGCCAACGTGCTGCTGATGGCCGACGGTTCGGTCCGGCTCGCCGACTTCAACATGGCCGCCGAGCTGGAGGGCACCCACGCCTACACGCCCGCCTTCTCCACGCCCGACTACACGCCGCCCGAGCTGCTGTGGTCCGAGATCGGCGAACGGGGCCGCCGGATCCGCCCGTCCGCCGACGTGTGGGCCTTCGGCGTCCTGGCCCACCTGGTCCTCACCGGCGCCTTCCCGCTGCCCGGCGGCACCCCGACCGCCCGCCGCGACGCCGCCGTCGCCTACGCCCGCGGCACGGACGAGCTGCGCCTGTCGCCCGGCCTGCCGGACGCCTGGCGGGACATCGTGCGGGACTGCCTCACCCGTACGCACGCCGGGCGCGTCGGCACGGACACGCTGCTGCGCCGCGTGGCGGCGGCCACGGGCGGGGCGGGCGGTGCGGCGGGGGCCGTGCGCCGGTTCCGTGGGCGGCCCCGGCGGGCGGTGCTCGCCGCGTCGGCCGCGGGGGTCGTCGCGCTCGCCGTGCTCGGCTACGGCATCGGTACCCTCGCCGACGGCGGCCCGGACCCGTCCGGCCGGGGTTCCGGCGCCCCGGGTCACGGGGGCACCACCACCGTGGCCGCCGCGTCCTACGGCGCGGCCGAGCTCCGCACCGACCGGGGTGTGCCGCCCGCCTACCGCCTGCTGATCGTCGAGACGGCCCACGACTGCGACCGCGACGAGGTCACCCCGGCCCTCATCGCGGCGATGCTCAAGGTGGAGAGCGACTTCGACCCCGCCCTCTCCGACCCCGCCAAGAACGAGTACGGCATCGCCCGCTGGACCCCGAGCGTGCTGCGCTGGTGGATGAACGCCGACGGCACGCCCGGCGAGACCGTGCCCGAGCCGCCCTTCCCGCCCGCCGAGTCGATCCCGGCGATGGGCAGGTACCTGTGCTGGATCTCGCCCCGGCTGGACGCCGGTCTGCCGGGCGACCGCCGGGTGCTGGTGGCCGCCGCCTACCGGACGTCGTACGACAAGGTGAACGACGCGGGCGGGGTTCCCCCGCGGTACCGCGACTACGCCGACCGCGTCACCCACTACCTCGAGGAGTACACGCCTCCCGGCGCGCGGTGACCCTGTGAGGTCCGAGGTGGCCCGGTCGCCCGGCGCCCGGCACGGTGAACGCACGGAGCGGGCCTCCGGCTCCCTCGGGGGAGAGCCGGAGGCCCGCTTCCGATGTGCGGTACCGCCCGGATCAGTGGAAGAAGTGCCGCGTCCCGGTGAAGTACATCGTCACGCCGGCCTTCTTCGCGGCCTCGACGACCAGCTCGTCGCGGACCGAGCCGCCGGGCTGGACCACGGCCTTCACGCCGGCCGCGGTGAGGATCTCCAGGCCGTCCGGGAAGGGGAAGAAGGCGTCGGAGGCGGCGTACGCGCCCTGCGCGCGCTCGGCGCCCGCGCGCTCGACCGCGAGCTTCGCGGAGTCGACACGGTTGACCTGGCCCATGCCGACGCCCACCGAGGCGCCGTCCTTGGCGAGGAGGATCGCGTTGGACTTGACCGCCCGGCACGCCTTCCAGGCGAAGGCCAGCTCGGCCAGTTCCGCCTCGGAGAGCGCCTCGCCGGTCGCGAGGGTCCAGGTGGCCGGGTCGTCGCCGTCGGCCTGGAGGCGGTCGGTGACCTGGAGGAGGGCGCCGCCGTCGATGGGCTTGACCTCGACCGGGGCCGCGGGGGCCTCGGGGGCGCGCAGCACGCGGATGTTCTTCTTCTTGGTGAGGGCTTCGAGCGCGCCGTCCTCGTAGTCCGGCGCGACGATGACCTCGGTGAAGATCTCGGCGACCTGCTCGGCCATCTCCCTGGAGACCGGACGGTTGACCGCGATCACGCCGCCGAAGGCGGACAGCGGGTCGCAGGCGTGCGCCTTGCGGTGCGCCTCGGCGACGTCCGCGCCGACGGCGATGCCGCACGGGTTGGCGTGCTTGATGATCGCGACGCAGGGCTCGTCGTGGTCGTACGCGGCACGGCGGGCGGCGTCCGTGTCCGTGTAGTTGTTGTACGACATCTCCTTGCCGTGCAGCTGCTCGGCCTGCGCGAGGCCGCCGCCCTCGGGGGAGGTGTAGAGCGCGGCCGGCTGGTGCGGGTTCTCGCCGTAGCGCAGGGTGTGGGCGCGCTCGTAGGTGGCGCCGAGGAAGTCGGGGAACCGCGACTCGTCGACCGGGGCGTAGTCGGCGGCGAACCAGGAGGCGACGGCCACGTCGTACGCGGCGGTGTGCTGGAACGCCTCGGCGGCCAGGCGCTTGCGGGCGGCCAGGTCGAAGCCGCCGTCCTTCACCGCGGAGAGCACGTCGGCGTACCGGGCCGGGCTGGTGACGACCGCGACGGACGGGTGGTTCTTGGCGGCGGCGCGCACCATCGACGGGCCGCCGATGTCGATCTGCTCGACGCACTCGTCGGCGGTGGCGCCCGAGGCGACGGTCTCGCGGAACGGGTACAGGTTCACCACGACCAGGTCGAACGGCTCCACGCCCAGCTCGCCGAGCTGCCGGCGGTGGCTCTCCAGGCGCAGGTCGGCGAGGATGCCGGCGTGCACCTTCGGGTGCAGCGTCTTGACCCGGCCGTCCAGGCACTCGGGGAAGCCGGTCAGCTCCTCGACCTTGGTGACGGGGACGCCGGCGGCGGAGATGCGGCCGGCGGTGGACCCGGTGGAGACGAGTTCGACGCCGGCCTCGTGGAGCCCGCGGGCGAGCTCCTCGAGCCCGGTCTTGTCGTAGACGCTGACGAGCGCGCGACGGATGGCCCGCTTGTTGCTCTCGGCGGTGGCGGTCACTGGATAACTACCTTTCGTCCCTCAATGCGATAGCCGTTGCGGGCGAGACGCCCCACGACATCGACGAGCAGCCTTCGCTCGACTTCCTTGATGCGCTCGTGCAGAGCGCTCTCGTCGTCCTCGTCCCGGATCTCCACCACGCCCTGCGCGATGATCGGCCCGGTGTCGACGCCGTCGTCGACGAAGTGGACGGTGCAGCCGGTGACCCTGGCGCCGTACGCGAGCGCGTCCCGCACACCGTGGGCTCCCGGGAAGCTGGGGAGGAGGGCGGGGTGGGTGTTGACGAACCGCCCGCCGAACCGCGCGAGGAACTCCTTCCCCACGATCTTCATGAACCCGGCCGAGACGACGAGGTCCGGCTCGTGGGCGGCGACGGCCTCGGCGAGCGCCGCGTCCCACTCCTGGCGCGTCCCGTAGTCCTTGACCTTGCGCACGAAGGTCGGCAGCCCGGCGCGCTCGGCGCGCGCGAGGCCCTCGATGCCGTCGCGGTCGGCGCCGACCGCGACGATCTCGGCTCCGTAGGCCTCGACGCCGGTGGCGGCGATCTCGTCGAGGAGCGCCTGCAGATTGGTACCGGATCCGGAGACCAGCACGACGAGGCGCTTGGCTCGCCGGTCCACGGGCTTGGCGGCCACGGTGGGGGCCTTTCTCGGGGGAGCGGGTCTGTGCGGTCGGCTCCCGCATTCGCCGGTTTGTACAGTCCTACGAATGCTTCGCGCCCCGGGATACGGGGAAGTCTACGAAGCGGCCGACCGTCAGCAACGATACCGGCACACCGGACGGCCCCCTCGGGACGGGGGCGCGGCCGACAGGTAGCGTCTGCGTGGAGCCGGACCGGGAACGGGACCCGCGTGCCACGCGTTCACCAGTCGTGCCGCCCCGTTCGGGCCCTCCACTCCGTTGTCGCCAGTTCGTTATCGCCAAGGGGAAGACGCTCACTTGATGCCGGACCGCAGCCTGCGACTGCTCACGCTCCCCCAGCAGTCGGCGCAGCCAGACCAGCGCAGCGCCGTGTTGCTGCGGGAACGTCCCTCCACGCCGCCCGACTCCTCATCGGACCGGAAGAACGGCGACGAGCAGGGCGGCGGCACTCCCCAGGACGACAACCCGTTCGCCCCGCCCCCGGAGGGCTCCCCGGACCGCCCCTGGCAGCCGCGGCACCCGTCGGGCGGCGACGGCTCGCAGGGCCCGCAGGGCGACGGCGGGCGCTCCCCGTGGGGCCGCCAGTGGAGCGACCGCCAGCCCGGCCGTTCCTCCGGCGGCTTCGGCGAGCGGCCCGGCGGCTCCGGCCCCGAGAGCCCGGGCGGCGGCGGGAGCCCGCGCTGGGACCCGACGGACCCCGCCCAGCGGCGCGCCCGCTATGCCCTCCTGTGCGGCATGTGGGCCCTGTTCTTCGCGCTCTTCAGCTGGTCGTACGTGGCCCTGCTGCTCGGCGCCCTCGCTCTGTACTGGGGCATCAGCTCCCTGCGTGCCAAGCCCCGCACCGCCACCGACCCGGACAACCCGGCCCCGGCCGCTCCCCAGGACGCCCGCCCCCAGCGGACCGCCGCGATCAGCGGCCTGGTCACGTCCTCCCTGGCCGTCCTCTTCGTCGCCGCGTCGTTCACCGCGCAGCTGGTCTACAGCGACTACTACACCTGCCAGAACGACGCCTTGACCAACGAGGCCGAACAGACCTGCAGCAAGCTGCTCCCGGAACACCTGCGCGGAGTCCTGGGCACGGAAGACTGACCGCGCCTGACCAGCCCGCCCGGCGCTTCAGCCCGTCCGGCGTTCGGGGACGAGGCCGTCCAGGCCGAAGGGGGGTCTGGGGGCGCAGCCCCCAGGGACGGGGAGGGAAGGGGCGGCGGGGGCGAAGAAAGCTCCACGGACGGACACGGGGCCCCGCCGCTCAGTGCCCTCGCGGCGGCTTCCCCGCAGCGTCGACGGGCAGCAGATCGTACGCCTCCCCACCCCCCGACGACCGCCCCGCACCACGCCCCCACCACTCCCCCACAGAAGGCATCCGCACCCACCCCCACCGCCCCCGGCCGGACCCGGCACCGGCACGCACACATCGCGTCCCGTCCCCCCGCCGCAACCACCACCGCCCCACCACGGCCACCGGCGCCCCCACCACCGTCACCCACGCCACCATCGCACCCCCGGCCTGCCACCACACCGGCCCGAACCGCGCCAGCCCCGCACCCCCGAGCGGCCCACCGGCCCACGCGGCCAACAGCGCGACCAGCCCCCCGCACAACAGCGCGGCCACCCACACCGCGACGACGGTCCGCCGCACGTCCCACGGCTCGACCGCGCCCCCACGCCGCTCCCCGGCCGCCTCCCGCCGCACCCCCGTCGTGGCGGACGCCACCGTGACGAACTGCGTCGTGGCGAATCCCACCGCCCCGCCCCCCACCGCGGCGACCCGCGCCGTGAACCACCCCACCGCCACCCCGGCCGCCAACGGCACCGCTCCCGCCGCCCAGTGCAGCGGCGTACCGGGCCCCGCGGCCGGCACCGCCGCCAGCAGCGGGAACGGCGGCAGCAGCGGAGCGGCGGAGGAGGACAGGGGCCCCACCACATGCCCGGCGCCGAGCACGAAACCCGGCCCGAGGCCGTACGCCGCCGCCCAGACGGCCGCGTTCGGCACCAGCGTCAGACAGAGCAGCAGCACGGCGAACTGCCCCGACCACCCCTCGCTCAGCCGCAGGAAGGCCCCGCGCGCGGCGCCCCCGTGCCACACCAGCGAGGTCACGAGCAGCAGCGCTCCGCCCCCGACGAGCACCGTCACCCCCGCGGCGGCGGCGCGCGTCGCGGCGCCCAGGCGCGCGTCCGGCAGCACGAGCAGCTCCCGCAGGTTCCGGGGCAGCACGCGCAGCGCCCGCCCCACCGGACCGCCGGGACGGCCGAACGCCGTCCACGCGCCCGCACCCGCCGCCGCCATGGTGACCAGCGGCAGGCACACCGCGGTCCAGCCCGGGGAGGGCCGCAGTTCGCCGCCCGCCGCGTACAGCACGACGGGCGTGGCGACGCCGAGGTAGCCGACGACGACCCCGGCCCAGGCGAGGCGCGCGGAGAGGGGGTGCGGCCCGTCGCCCCGTCCCCCGGCCCCGCCCACGCGCACACCGACACCCGCCTTCGCGCCCGCCCCCACGGCCACCCCCACGCCGTCCCCCGGGTCCGTGGCGTCCCGGGCCGCCCGGTGCACCAGCCACACGGGCGGCACGAGCAGCAGCAGAGGCGTGACGCCCATGGGCGCGGGGACGCCGGAGAGCGTGTCGGTGCGGATCAGCTCGGCGCCGTGCGCCAGCACCCACAGCGCGGCGGCGACGTGCAGGGCGTCGCCGGGACCGCGGACGGGGTACGGCGAGCTGATCCACAGCAGCGTCACGAGCACGGCGACCGCGGCCAGCCCGAGGCCCGCGGCGAACGCGCCGCCCAGGAGGCCGGCGGCCATTCCGGGCGCCCGGTCGTGCCACCGGGTGCGGAGCAGGGACAACGGGGCTCGGCGAGCGGTCGTCTGGATCACGCCCGCCATGCTCCCAACGACACGCGCTTTCGCGGCGTAACGAGCGAAGCACCGTTGTGTCGCTCAATATACGTTTATGTACCTTTTCGTACGGAGGGGTGTCCTGTGAAGCGGAGCCCCGCACCCCCGCTCCCTCCTCCCGAGGTGCGCCGACGCGTGCGGGTGACCGCCACGCTGACGCAGGATCAGGTCGCCGAGCGGGTGGGTGTCACCCGCGAGACGGTCGCCGCGTGGGAGAGCGGCCGCGAGACTCCGCGCGGCCGGAAACGGGACGCGTACGCGAAGCTGCTGGGCACCCTGGCCGACGCGTCGCCGGCCGGACAGCCGCAGCCGGAACCCGTACCCGAACCGGCGCCGAAGTCCGTGCCCGTGGTCGTGGCCGTCGGTGGCGGACCGGCGAAGACGGCGCCGCCGCCCGCGTTGACGCCCGCTCAGGCCTTCGACGCGTTGTACGAGTTCGGCGCCCCCGCCCTCGTACGCCAGGCGTACCTGCTGACGGGTCGCCGCGAGCTGGCGCGCGAGTCGGTGGAGCGGGCCTTCCAACTCGCCTGGGAGCACTGGCCCGAGGTGGCCAGGGACCGGGACCCGGTGGGCTGGGTGCGCGCGACGGCGTACGAGTACGCCCTCTCACCGTGGCACCGGTTCCGGCGGCGCCACCGGCAGCCGGAACCGCCGCCCGCCGATCCCGCCGACCGCACCCTGCTGAAGGCCCTGCTGAAGCTCCCCCCGCCGCACCGCCGCACGCTCCTGCTGTACGACGGCGTCGGCCTCGACCTGCCCGAGACGGCCGCGGAGACGGAGGCGAGCACCCCGGCGGCGGCCGGCCGGCTGATGCGCGCCCGTGAGGCCGTCGCCGACCGGCTGCCCGAGCTGGGCGACCCCGAGGTACTGCACCGCCGGCTGGCCGAGCTGGCGTCCACCGAGCGTCTGCGGGCGTCCCGGCCGCCGACGGTGCGGGCGGGCAGCGAACGCCGGGCGCGATTCTGGACGCGGGCCGCGATCGCCTTCACGGTCACCCTGATCGGGACCACGGCCCTGACGCTGCGCACGGCTCCGACCCACTACGAGCCGCCCGTGCCCCGGGGTGAGGCGGTGGGCGGCGTACCGCCCAGGGTGGCGCCGGGCGCGCTGTCGGACGAGGAGCTGGAGCTGCGTCAGAAGCTGCGCGACGAGCTCCAGGACGGGCCGGAGCGGCTGGTGCCGAGAACCGGGTGAGCGGGGGGCCGGGTGAGTGGGTGGGCCGGGTGGGCCGGGTGAGCGGGAGGGCCGCCGGAACGCGAGTGGGCCCGCCCCCCGTGCGGGAGCGGGCCCACTCGTGTGGTGCGGGTCGCTCAGCCGGCGAGGATCTCGCGGGCGAGCTTCGCCGTCTCGGTCGGCGTCTTGCCGACCTTGACGCCGGCGGCCTCCAGGGCCTCCTTCTTGGCCTGTGCGGTGCCAGAAGAACCGGAGACGATGGCGCCGGCGTGGCCCATGGTCTTGCCCTCGGGCGCGGTGAAGCCCGCGACGTAGCCGACGACCGGCTTGGTCACGTTCTTCGCGATGAAGTCCGCGGCCCGCTCCTCGGCGTCGCCACCGATCTCGCCGATCATGACGATCAGGTCGGTCTCGGGGTCGGCCTCGAACGCGGCGAGCGCGTCGATGTGCGTGGTGCCGATGATCGGGTCGCCACCGATGCCGACGGCGGTCGAGAAGCCGATGTCACGCAGCTCGTACATCATCTGGTACGTCAGCGTGCCGGACTTCGAGACCAGGCCGATGCGGCCCGGCTTCGTGATGTCGCCCGGGATGATGCCGACGTTCGACTGGCCCGGGGTGATGATGCCGGGGCAGTTCGGGCCGATGATCCGGGTCTTGTTGCCCTTCTTGCCGGCGTACGCCCAGAACGACGCCGAGTCGTGCACGGCGATGCCCTCGGTGATCACGACGGCCAGCGGGATCTCCGCGTCGATGGCCTCGACGACCGCGTCCTTGGTGAACTTCTCCGGCACGAAGATGACGGAGACGTTCGCGCCGGTCTTCTCGATGGCCTCCTTGACGGTGCCGAAGACCGGTACCTCGGTGCCGTCGAAGTCCACGGACTGACCCGCCTTGCGCGGGTTGACGCCGCCCACGACGTTGGTGCCGTCGCCGAGCATGAGCTTGGTGTGCTTCATGCCGGTGGCGCCGGTCATGCCCTGGACGATGACCTTGCTGTCCTTGTTGAGCCAGATAGCCATGGTGTGTTGGTGTCCTCGTCCTAAGTGCTTACTTGGCGGCGTGGGCCAGCTCGGCGGCCTTGTCGGCCGCGCCGTCCATGGTGTCGACGCGCTGGACCAGCGGGTGGTTGGCGTCGGTGAGGATCTTGCGGCCCAGCTCGGCGTTGTTGCCGTCGAGGCGGACGACGAGCGGCTTCTCGACCTTCTCGCCGCGGTCCTCCAGGAGCTTCAGCGCCTGGACGATGCCGTTGGCGACCTCGTCGCAGGCGGTGATGCCGCCGAAGACGTTGACGAAGACGGACTTGACGTCCGGGTCGCCGAGGATGATCTCCAGGCCGTTCGCCATGACCTGGGCGGAGGCACCGCCACCGATGTCCAGGAAGTTGGCGGGCTTCACGTTGCCGTGCTTCTCACCGGCGTACGCGACGACGTCCAGGGTGCTCATGACGAGACCCGCGCCGTTGCCGATGATGCCGACCTCACCGTCGAGCTTGACGTAGTTGAGGTTCTTCTCCTTGGCAGCGGCCTCGAGCGGGTTGGCCGCGGCCTTGTCGTGGAGGGCCTCGAAGTCGGGGTGACGGAACTCGGCGTTGTCGTCGAGCGACACCTTGCCGTCCAGGGCGAGGACCTCGCCCGAGGCGACCTTGGCCAGCGGGTTGACCTCGACCAGGAGGGCGTCCTCCTTGATGAAGGTGTCCCACAGCTTGACCAGGACGTTGACGACCTTGTCGGCGACCTCGGCCGGGAACTTCGCGGCCTCGACGATCTCGCGCGCCTTCTCCGGCGTCACACCGTCGATGGCGTCGATCGGGGTCTTGGCGACGGCCTCCGGACGGGTGGCGGCCACCTCCTCGATCTCCATGCCGCCCTCGACGGAGGCGATGGAGAGGAACGTGCGGTTGGCACGGTCGAGGAGGAAGGAGACGTAGTACTCCTCGACGATCTCCGGAGCGGTCTCGGCGATCATCACCTTGTGGACCGTGTGGCCCTTGATGTCCATGCCGAGGATGTCCGTCGCCCGGGCGACGGCCTCGTCCGGGGTGGCGGCGAGCTTCACGCCACCGGCCTTGCCGCGGCCACCGACCTTCACCTGAGCCTTGACGACGGACTTGCCGCCCAGACGCTCGGTGATCTCGCGCGCCGCCTCAGGCGTGTCGATGACTTCACCGGCCAGCACCGGTACATCGTGCTTGGCGAAGAGGTCCCTCGCCTGGTACTCGAACAGGTCCACGCGCTTCCGTCCCTATCAGTGATCTCGCGGTTCGTTGGATGCGTGGGCGTGCCGCGAAGGGCAACGTGACGTCCGCTGTGTCACAAGGGGGGCGCACACGGTGACCGAGCGCGCGGCATGTCCGTCTCGCAGGTTATCGCCGCTTGCGGGGGGTCCCTAAATCGAGGGTCACACCTGAGCGGTGATACCTGTCACATGATGCCGCCCTCACTGGCACGGGGTGCCGGATGTGAGGGGTGCAAAGGGGCCGGACCTGCCAGGGGTGAGGGACCTCACCGGGTTGGGGTTGACCCGGTGAGGTCCGTGGTGCTCCTCCGAGGGGCCGCACGGGTGCGGCCCCTCGGAGGGCGGGCCGGCTGATCCCCACCCCAATGGGGACCGACCGGCACCGTCCGCAGGGTTTCGGCCGGACGGGTGCCGACGGCTTTCGGCCGTCCGTCCGGGGCCTGAGGCCCTCACGGAGTCTCTTGCCCGCCCCGACGCCGTTCGCCGCCGCGCCGCCGGGGGCGTGGGGGCGTCCGCTCACCGGTCGGGGCGCGGGGCGGGCCGGGGTCGGTCAGAGGCGGTGCGGGGCGGCCACCCGGTACGCGCCCTGCGCGTAGCCCGGGGTGAGCGACTCGGCGAGCCCGTCGGCACCGGTGACGGCGTGGCCGGTCAGCGCACCGGCCTCGCCCGCCACGCCGTACCCGACGGGCGCGGCCCGCCCGGCGACGCCGTCGGCGAACGGGGCGACCTCACCGGCCACCCCCTCGGCGAAGGGCGCCGCCTGGCCCCCGACGCCGTACGCCAGCTGTGCGGCGCTGCCGCCGACGCCCCGCACGAGAGGCCGGACGGTGTCCGTGACGGCCTCGATCACGGGCCGCACGGCGTCGGTGACGCCCGCCGTGAACGGCGGCACCTCGCCCACGACCCCCTCGGCGAGCAGGCCGGCCTGCCCCGTCGTCCCGTACGCGAACGGCGGCACCTCCTCCACGACCCCGGCCGCGAGGTGCCGCACGTCGCCCGCGGCGCCGTACGCCAGCCCGCCGGCGTCCCGCACGGCCTGACCGGCGACGGGCACGACCCCGTCCACGGCGGTGTTCGCGACCGGCGGCAGCACGGCGTCCCTGGTGTCGCCGGTGGCCTGGCCGAGCAGGCCGGTGGCGTACGGCGGCACGTCCGCGACGACGCCTTCCATGACCGGGACGACCCCGGCCACGGCACGCTCGGCGACCGGCACCGCGCCGGTCACGGCACGCTCGGCGACCGGCGGGGCGACCGCGTCGACCGTCTCCCGCGCGGCGGCCGGGGCCTGCGCCCGGGCCTGCTCCAGCTCGGGCGCGAAGGCGGAGAGCGGGCCGAAGAGGTAGTCGACGTCGTCGTCGCCCTGGACCGTGCGGTCCGGCCCGGCGGTGACACCGGCGGCCGGGGCGGCGACGTCCTGCCGGACCGTGGCGATGTCGTCGGCCGTCGCGGCCACGGCCTCCGTGGCGTCGGCGGTCGTGTCCGCGGCGGTCTGCGGCACGTCCGGTACGGACACGGGGGCGGCGGGCAGCTCCTCCGCGCCGGCCACGGCCGAGCCCAGTGCCCAGGCGCCGGAGACGCCGGCGGCGATGACGAGGGAACGGCGGATGTTCTTGTTCATGGGTACGTCAGGTCCTTCGGAAGACTGGGGGACATGTCCGGTGCCGGGCCGGTGACGCTCCACCGCGGTCGCGTCGTCGAGCACGGACGGCTCACGACCGGCGACCCACGGCTTCGGGTGCGTACGGCTCCGGCGGCTTCCGTCCGGGCCAGGGGAAGGCGTCCCGGACGGACGGGCGGGCTCTCCACGCCCGCGCGGCAGATCCGCGGCGGAGGGAGGGCGGCGGCGCCTGTCCTAGGCCGGAGAGACGGGAATGTCCCGGTACCGCTCCCGGGGCTCGGGCACGTCGGCGTGTGCGACGGCGCCGGGCACGAGCCGGACCGGTACCTGGTGGTGCGGGGCGATCGCGTGGGCGTCGCCGTGACGCGGCGCGCCGCCGTCGGCGCCCGCGCCGGCGCCGAGCGCACCGTCGGCGCCGCCGGTGGGCGCCTGGTGGGCCGGGCTGTGGACGGTGGGCCCCGAGGTGACGTCTCGGGCGTCGTCGTGCGCCGTGAAGCGGGTCCCGTCGTCCCCGTCGAGCCCCGGCCCGTACGCGACCGTGACGATCGCCGCGTCTGCCGGGCCGTCGGAGGCATCCCGGGCGTCTGCGCCGTCGGCTTCGGTGACGCCAGCGTCGGCGTCGGCGTCGGCGTCCGGAGTGGTCGGCGGCGCGGTCGCGGGGTCCGGTTCCTGGTCGCCCGGGATCAGCCGCACGGGCGGTTCGGGCAGGTCGGGGCCGTCGGGCAGGCCGGAGACGTCCGGCAGCGTCGACAGCGGCGGCGACGAGGGGACCGGGGGCAGGGAGGGCGACGGCTGCGGCAACGCCTCCAGCGGCGGCACCTCGGCCGGCACGGCCGCCCCGAGCTCCTCGGTCACCGCTGCCACCACGTCACCGACCGGCCGCACGACCACGTCCGTCACCGTGCGGACGACGTGACCGGTCACCGGGCGGAGGACGTCCCGCACCGCCGGACCGGCGGGAGGCACCTCGACAGCGGGAGACGCCTGCGCGAGCTCGACCGGAACGATGGCCGGCATCCTGCCCACGGCCTCCGGCACCGACGGCACGCCCTCGGCCGCCTGCGCCCGCTCCCCGCAGACCACACCCAGCAGGAACAACCCGCCCACCAGCAGCGCCAGGCGCAGCGCACGCCACCCGGCCGCCGTGCGCATCACGCGCAGAGCGGCTCCGGGCAGGGCGGCTGACGGCATCAAGGGAGTTTCCTCCGGTGCGGCGAACGGACGCGCGATCCTCGCACGGGACTCCGGAGGTTGCGCAAGCTCCCCGTTACCGATGGGTAGTCATGTCCGTTTTGCCGCACGGAAACGAGCCACCGTACATCGACACATCCTCACCCGGCGTCCGGTATCGGCAGCGGCCGTCTCTCGATCGCCGCCGCCATCACCTCCGGGAAGAGATCCGGCGTGCAGGCGAAGGCCGGGGTGTCCAGCGCGGCGAGCGCCGCCGCGTGCTCCCGGTCGTACGCGGGCGCCCCCTCGTCGGACAGGGCCAGCAGCGTCACGAACTGCACCCCCGCCGCCTTCATCGCCGCGACCCGCTTGAGCATCTCGTCGCGGATGCCTCCCTCGTACAGGTCGCTGATCAGCACGACCACCGTCTCCGCGGGCCGGCTGATCTGCGACTGGCAGTAGGCCAGCGCCCGGTTGATGTCCGTGCCGCCGCCCAGCTGCACGCCGAAGAGCA
The DNA here is from genome assembly GCF_014648815.1 of Streptomyces flaveolus. Classification (GTDB taxonomy): domain Bacteria; phylum Actinomycetota; class Actinomycetes; order Streptomycetales; family Streptomycetaceae; genus Streptomyces; species Streptomyces flaveolus. The sequence continues at coordinate 607,274 of NZ_BMRV01000002.1, forward strand.
CGTCCACCGGATCGTCGAGCTGATCGGTGAGGTCGACGACCGCGGTGTCGAAGACGACCAGCCGGGTGTCGATCGACCGCATGGAGGCCAGTACCGCCCCGAACACGGAGGCGTGGACGACGGACGCCGCCATCGACCCCGACTGGTCGATGCAGAGGATGACCTCCTTCTTCACCGACCGCGACGCCCGCCCGTAGCCGACCAGCCGCTCCGGGACCACGGTCCGGTACTCGGGCAGGTAGTGCTTGAGGTTGGCCGCGATGGTGCGGTTCCAGTCGATGTCGTGGTGGCGGGGCCGGCCGATCCGTGCGCTGCGGTCGAGTGCGCCGGTGAGGGTGGCCCGGGTGCGGGTGGCGAGCCGCTTCTCCAGGTCCTCGACGACCTTGCGGACGACGGCCCGGGCCGTCTCCTTCGTCTCCTCCGGCATCGCCTTGTTGAGGGACAGCAGCGTGCCGACGAGGTGGACGTCGGCCTCCACGGCCTCGAGCATCTCCGGCTCCAGCAGCAGGGAGGCGAGGCCCAGCCGGTCGATGGCGTCCCGCTGCATGACCTGGACCACGGAGGACGGGAAGTAGGTCCGTATGTCCCCCAGCCAGCGCGCCACGGACGGGGCGGAAGCCCCGAGCCCCGCCGAACGGTCCCGCCGCTCCCCCGGTCTGCCGCTCTTGCCGTAGAGCGCGGTGAGGGCCCCGTCCATCGCGGCGTCCCGTCCGGACAGCGCGCATCCGGTGCCGTCGGCCGTGTCACCGCCGAGCACGAGCCGCCACCGCCGCAACCGCTCCCCCGCCGGGTCCGTCCCGACACGCTCGGTCGTCATGCGTCCACCCCCACGAGATCGTCGTCCTCCGCCTCCAGGCCGAGCAGGAGGCGGACCACCGGCAGCACGGCGTCCGCGCGTGCGGTGTCGAGCACGGCGGAGAAGCCGGGTACGGCCGAGCCGGCCGTCGTCACGGCATCGCGCCCCTCCGGTCCGCGCCGGACCAGCTCACCGAGGGTGCGGCGCACCCCCGGTTCGTAGGCCGAGAAGGTGCGTCGCAGCAGCGGCAGCACGTCCGTGAACGCGTCCGCCGGTACGCCGGTCAGCCAGGCGTCGACCAGGGCGAGCAGCCGCTCGTCGTGGACGAGGAGCATCCCTCCCCCGGAGCCGCCTCCGACGAAGCCCTCGATCCAGGCCGCCGCGTCCGCCGGTGGTGTCCCCGGTGAGAGCACGAGCGCCATCTGCCGCGCCGCCTCGTCCGGCGCCAGAGCGCCGTCGTCCAGCAGGAGCCGTACGGCGCGGCCCCGGACGACGCCGGCCACGGTGTCCCGCGCGGACAGCGCCCGCAGCACCACCTGCCAGCGGGGCCGCAGGTCGCCGTGGCCGGGTGCGGGGTCGTCGCCGAGCAGGCCCACCGCTCCGTGCACGGCGTCCACGTGACGCCGCATCTCCTCGGCGGCGTCGGCGTCCAGCGCGGCACAGGCCGCCGGGAGGCCGACGAAGACCCGCTCGGCGATCCCCGCGGCGACCTCGGTCAGCGCACCGGTGTCGGTGCCACGGACGTCGCCGTAGCGCAGCGCGCGGACGAGGGCGGGCAGGGCCTGGGCGAGGTGGCCGACGTCGGTGTCGAGCGCGGCCCGGTCGGTGAGGACCCGCATCACCGTGGGGAGCGCGTCCGGCAGTCCGGCCGGCAGGCAGCGCTCGGCGAGCGCGGTGACCTCGGCGAGCCCTTGGGCGGTCACGGCGTCCGCCTCGGCCTTGGCGGTCGCGGCGGCGAGCACGGTCGTGCCCCACACCCCGGCCTCGGCCACCCGCACGGACAGCTCGGGCTCCCACCGCAGCCGCCAGGTCTCCCGGAACGTGCCCGTGCTGCCCCGCGAACCGGCCGGCTCACCCCATCCGATGCCGAGCAGCCGCAGCCGGTGCAGCAGTCTGCTCCGGCCGGCGTCGGTCTCCTTGCGCAGGTCGAGCTCCAGCTCCCGCTCCCGCGCCTCCGGTTTGAGCCGCAGCCGTCGCTGGATCCCCGCGAGGTCGCGCTGCAACGGCACCGCGGGCGCCCCCGCCGGCACCTTTCCCAGCACGTCCCCGACGACCAGCCGGTCGTGCACCAGGGCCAGCGGCACGTCCGAGCCCTCGCACATCACCGCCCGTACGGCGTCCGTCGTCTCGCTCAGCCCGGGCAGCGGGCGGCCGCGCATCACCGCGAGGGTCTCGGCCAGCCGTACCGCCTCGATGACGTGCGCCGAGGAGACGGTCCGGCCCTCCTCCCGCAGCAGTCCGGCCACCCTGGTCAGCCAGCGTTCGACGGGCCGGTCGGGGGCACTGAACAGATGCCCGTACCAGCCGGGCGAGTCGATGCCCGCCCCGTATCCACTGGCCCGGGACAGCCGGCGGTGGGTCCAGGGCACCCAGGTCATGTCGGTCTTGGTCTTGGGCAGCCCCTTCAACAGGGCCCGGTCGGCGGCGACGGTGGTCCTGCGGCGCAGCGCGGGCACGTGCCAGGCCCCGCACACCACGGCCACGCCCGCCGCGAACTCGCGCCGCGCGGCCCGCACCTGGAGCCGCATGTACGCCTCCCGGACCAGGTCCCGGTCGCGCCCGCCGTCCCGCTCCGTCTCCCGCAGCGCCCCCATGGCCTCTTCCAGTGCGGTGAACGGCGCGAACGCGTCCCCCTCTCCGGCGCCCCGGTGCTCGACGACGTCCTCCCACCAGCGCTCCGGGTCGTCGTAGCCGGCGGCCTCCGCGAGCACGGCCAGCGGATCGACCCGGACGTCGGCGCCGCCCTCCGGATGGCGCTCCTCCCCCGGGCCGATCTCCCCCGTGGCCCCTGCCTCCGGGCGCTGCTCCCCCTCCTCCGGGCTCGTGTCCGCCGACTCGCTCCCGGGGGCGTCCCACGCCAGCGTGTGGGTGGCCGGGAGGTCGATGAAGCGGGCCGGTACGTCGTGCTCCAGGGCCCAGCGGACGGCCACCCACTCCGGGGAGAACTCGGCGAGCGGCCAGAACACCGAGCGCCCGGGTTCGTCCACGGCATGGGCGAGCAGGGCGACCGGCGGCCGCATGTCCTCGTCGGCGGCCAGCGGAACGAGGGCGTCGGCCTCGGGCGGGCCCTCGATCAGCACGACCCCCGGCCGGGCGGCCTCCAGCGCCGCCCGGACCGCCCGCGCCGAACCGGGCCCGTGATGGCGCACGCCGAGCAGCAGCGGCCCGTCCCCGGGCTTCCACCCGGCTGCCCTGTCAGTGCCCGTCACGCCGTCCCCCTCGCCGCCTGGACCAGGACGAATCCCCGTCGTCCCCCGTCGGGCCGGTGACCGGAAGGGCCGCCCGCGACCGCGTCCGCACGCCGTTCACGCGCTCACCTCCCGGCAGGCCCGGTAGAAGTCCTTCCAGCCGTCGCGCTCCCGGACGACGGTCTCCAGGTACTCCTGCCAGATGACGCGGTCGGCCGCCGGGTCGCGGACGACGGCGCCGAGGATGCCGGCGGCGACGTCACCGGAGCGCAGCACTCCGTCGCCGAAGTGGGCGGCCAGCGCGAGGCCGCTGGTGACGACGGAGATGGCCTCGGCCGTCGACAGGGTGCCGCTGGGCGACTTCAGCTTGGTGCGCCCGTCGGCCGTCACCCCGTCGCGCAGCTCGCGGAAGACGGTGACGACCCGTCGGATCTCGTCGATGCCGTCGGGTGCGGCCGGCAGGTCGAGGGACCGTCCGATCTGGTCGACACGGCGCGTGACGATGTCGACCTCCGCCTCGGCGCTCTCCGGCAGCGGCAGCACCACGGTGTTGAAGCGGCGGCGCAGGGCGCTGGACAGGTCGTTCACCCCCCGGTCGCGGTCGTTGGCGGTGGCGATCAGGTTGAAGCCGCGGACCGCCTGCACCTCCTGGCCCAGCTCCGGTATCGGCAGCGTCTTCTCCGACAGGATGGTGATGAGCGTGTCCTGCACATCGGCCGGAATGCGGGTCAGTTCCTCGACCCGGGCGGTCATGCCCTCCGCCATGGCCCGCATGACCGGGCTGGGCACCAGGGCGTCGCGGCTGGGGCCGTGGGCGAGCAGCCGCGCGTAGTTCCAGCCGTAGCGGATGGCCTCCTCCGGAGTACCGGCCGTGCCCTGCACCAGCAGGGTCGAGTCGCCACTGACGGCGGCGGCGAGGTGCTCGGACACCCACGTCTTCGCGGTCCCGGGCACGCCGAGCAGGAGCAGCGCGCGGTCGGTGGCCAGGGTGGTGACGGCGACCTCCACGATGCGGCGCGGTCCCACGTACTTCGGGGTGATCACCGTGCCGTCGGGCAGCGTGCCGCCGAGCAGGTAGGTGGCGACGGCCCACGGCGACAGCTTCCAGCGGGCCGGGCGCGGGCGGTCGTCCTGCGCGGCCAGCGCGGCGAGTTCGGCCGCGAAAGCGTGCTCGGCGTGCGGCCGCAACGCCTCCGCGGCGGGCCCGTTCCGGGTCGGATCGACGGGCGTCGGTTCTGCGGACACAGACATGGCGGAGTCCCCCTCCAGCTCGGCCGGTTCGGTCTGGAACCAACCGTGCACCACGCCACTGACAATCGCTCTGACCTGCACAAACGCCACGGCGAGAGCTTTCGCGGAGCCGATTGTCAGTGGCACGATCTACCTTCGAAGACATGACTCAGCAGGGGGTGCGCTGGACCGCGGACCAGGTGCTGGCACTGGCACCTGACGCCGCTTCGCGCAAAGCGGGAAGCAAACTCGGCGTGGCCGGGCCGTGGTCCGACACGGGGAGTTCCGACGACGGGACGGTGTGGGGGCTGTGCAAGGGCAGTGGGAGCAAGCCGTACCAGACGGTCGTCGACGTCTCGGACGTGTCCGGACCGGCGTACACGTGCAGTTGTCCCAGCCGGAAGTTCCCGTGCAAGCACGCGCTCGGGCTGCTGCTTCTGTGGGCGGGCGACCCCGGCGCGGTGCCGCGGGCGGAGGCACCGGACTGGGCCGAGGGGTGGATCACGGGCAGACGCGAGCGCGCCAAGAAGAAGGCGGAAGCTGCGGAGGGCTCCTCCGATGCCGCGGGCGGGTCCGGTGATCCCGAGGCGGCGCGACGCCGGGCGGAGCGCCGGGCCGAGCGGGTCACCGCGGGCGCGACGGAGCTGGAGCAGCGCCTCGCGGACCTGCTGCGCGACGGCCTGGCCGGCGCGGAACAGGCCGGGTACGCGCTGTGGGAGGAGACCGCGGCCCGCATGGTCGACGCCCAGGCGCCGGGACTGGCGGCTCGCGCTCGCGAGTTGGGCGCGCTGCCGTCGTCGGGGCCCGGCTGGCCGGTCCGGCTGCTGGAGGAGTGCGCCCTGCTCCACCTCCTCGACCAGGGCTGGCTGCGTCGCGAGCGGCTCCCGGAGGCGCTGGCGGCGACGGTCCGGTCCCGCGTCGGCCTGCCGGCGTCGGCGGACGGTCCGCCGCTGCGGGACCGCTGGCTGGTCCTCGCCCAGTACGACACGGCGGACGCGCGGCTGACGACCCGGCGTATCTGGCTGTACGGCGCCGAGTCGGAGCGCACGGCGCTGCTCCTCTCCTACGGGGCCGCCGGCCGGTCCCCGGAGCTCGCGCTTCCGGTGGGCCTGACGCTGGAGGCGGAGGTGTCCTTCTATCCGGGCGCGGTCGGGCAACGGGTCGCCCTCGGCGCACAGTTCGCCGCTCCCGCGGGGACGGAGACACGCCCACCGGGAGTGACGACCTCCCGTGCGGTCGTCCGCTACGGCGAGGCGCTCCGCGCCGATCCGTGGCTGGAGTCGGTCCCGGTGACCCTGGGCCGGGTCGTGCCCGTACCGGACGGCGACTCCTGGCAGCTGGCGGACGCCGACGCGGACACGGCGCTGCCCCTCGCCCCGGCGGCCCGCAACCGCCCCGGCCTGTGGCGCCTGGTCGCCCTGGCGGGCGGCAGACCGGTCACGGTGTTCGGCGAGTGCGGCCACCGGGGCTTCACCCCGCTGACGGCCTGGCCCGGCGGACCGGGCCCGGCGGTGACGCTGTGCTGACACACCCCATGGAAGGGAACCGCATGACCAGGACGCCCGCTCCCCAGGCGCCCCTGCCGGGCGCCTGGGAGGACCTCGTCACCTCGGCGCTGCTCGGCACGCAGCGGCGCACCCCCCGGGGCTGCGAGCCCGGCCGGGACGCACCGGCGGCGCTGCTGGACGCCGCGGCCGTGGAAACCGTCCGCAGACGCGCCGGACTGACCCCGGCCCGCGCGGCCCGGCGTCTGGAGCCGGCCCCCGACGACGACCGTCCACCGCTGCCGGCCGCGGCCGCCCGCCGGCTCACGATGCTCCTCACCGACCGCCCCGGAACGGGGGGCGGCGGGCGCAGAGGCACGGCACCCGACCTGATGGAGCTGCTGCCGCAGTGGCTGGCGACGGCGAACGCCCGCGGTTTCGCGGCGCCGCCCGAGGCGCTTCCGGCCCTGCTGGACGCGGCCCGGGGGCGCACGGACCTGCGCCCGGCGGCGCTGGCCTTCGCGGGGCCACGCGCCTTGTGGCTGGCCCGGCTGAACCCGGACTGGCGGTTCGCCCTGCGCACGACGCCGGGCAGCGGCAGCGCGCTGCCCGGCCCCGAGGCGACGGAGCGGATACGGCAGTTGTGGCAGGAGGGCCTGTTCGCCGAGCGCGTCGCCCTGCTGGCGTCCCTGCGCTCCCGTGATCCGGCCGCCGCCCGTGACCTGCTCGCCTCCACCTGGGCGACGGAGCGGGCCGAGGACCGGCTGATGTTCCTCGACTCCCTGCGGACGGGGCTGACGCCGGCGGACGAGCCGTTCCTGGAGCAGGCGCTGGCCGACCGCAGCCGCAACGTACGGGCGACGGCGGCGGAGCTGCTGTCGGCGCTGCCGGAATCGGCGCTGGCCGCGCGGATGGCGGCGCGCGCCCTGTCGAGCGTGTCGCTGGACCGCGCCACGGACCGACCGGCGATCACCGTGGAGGCGCCGCACGAGTGCGACGCGGGCATGGAGCGGGACGGGGTCGTGCCCAAGCCGCCCGCGGGACGGGGCGAGCGGTCCTGGTGGTTCGGCCAGTTGGTGGAAGCGGCACCGCTCGGGGCCTGGCCGGCCCGGCTGGGCGGGCGCACACCGGAGGAGATCGTCGCGCTGCCCGTGAGGGACGACTGGCAGGGCGAACTGCACGCGGCGTGGTGCCGGGCGGCGGTACGGCAGCGGGACGCCGCGTGGGCGAGGGCGCTGCTGGGAGCGCCTACGGCGCCGGAGGCCGGCGGCCCCGGTGCGGTGTCGCTGGCCGAGCGGGCCAAGCTGCTCGGCACGCTGGGTGGTGACGAACGGGCCGAGTGGGTCGCCGGGTTCATCGCGACGCACGGTCTGTCGGAGGCGTTCCAGCTGCTCGGCATGTGCGGTGTGCCGTGGGCTCCGCCGCTCGGTCGTGCGGTGGTCGACGCGCTCAACATAGCGCGGGACGCCGGGAGTTACCCCTGGAGCTTCAGCGGGGTCATGGGCCTGGCCGAGCGCTGCCTCGATCCCTGTGAGGCGGGCCGCCTGGACGGGCTGCTGGCGATACCGGACGAACCGGAGGACGCGTCGCCGGGGGCGGGCGGGTACTGGGCGGAGGCGTTCCAGCGCCTGGTCACGACGCTGCGGCTGCGCGCGGCGATGACCGAGGAGTTGGGGGCGGTGTAGGGGTGCGCGGCGCTGACGCCGGGCCGGTACAGCCGCGGGACACGTGGTCCGGCACACCCGACGGTGCCAGGGCCGCCGAGAACAGCGCACCGCCCGACGGCGGGCGTCCGTCCGCCTCGGCCCGGCGACGCGGGCGGCGACGAAGACGTACGCCGGCGCACCGCCCGGGGCGATGCGTGGATTCGGGCGCGTCGACCGACGTCACGGCCCGCAGCCCCCGCGCGAACGCCCCCGACCTGGTGCTCTGCCTGGGGCAGGGCGTCGAGGGAGTCGCCGAACACGCAGGGCGTTCGGGGGCGGTGAGGGCGCGCCGTCCATCACACCCGGCGGCACCCAAGCCCAGGGACGGACTCGCGGCCCGGCACCACCGCCCGCACCAAAGCCCGCGAGCGAGGAGCGCGGCCCGGACCTCCGCCCGCGCCACGACCCGGGAGCCAGAAGCGCGGCCCGGGCCACCTGACACCGCCACGGCAGGAGGCGGGACATGCTGCGCTACGGGCCCGAGGGGGGGGTGACGCAGACGCTCAGTCCCGCCACCCGACGTGCCGTCACTTCAGCACGCGCCTCCGGGCGCCACCCTGGGGGGGCGTGCGCCGTGGCACCGAACGCCCGGCACCCGCACTGGCACCCGCGCCGGCCGCCGCACCCGACCCGCCGACCGAGCGGAGCCGTTACGCCTCTGCCGGTTCCCGCACGTTCGCCCGTACCCAGTCCACGATCGACGCCGTCGTCGCGCCGGGGGTGAAGATCTCCGCGACGCCCTTCTCCTTCAGCGGGGCGATGTCCGCCTCGGGGATGATCCCGCCGCCGAAGACCAGGATGTCCGCCGCGTCCCGCTCCCGGAGCAGGTCGATCACGGCGGCGAAGAGCGTGTTGTGCGCACCGGAGAGGATGGACAGCCCGATCGCGTCGGCGTCCTCCTGGATCGCGGTGTCCACGATCTGCTCGGGTGTCTGGTGGAGGCCGGTGTAGATGACCTCCATACCGGCGTCGCGCAGGGCCCGCGCGATCACCTTGGCCCCGCGATCGTGGCCGTCGAGCCCCGGCTTGGCCACCACCACGCGGATCGGACCGGCTGCCACACCCATCACTGCCTCCATGAAGCGACTACATCCATCCGTACCGACAAGTACCGCACATATCACCCATGCCCGTACACAGGGGCACGGTGCGCATGGGCCGCACATTCCCGCACCAAGTGCGCGAAGTGCGCGCCCCCGCGGTACAGACGCCCCGCACCATGCCGTCCGGGGGAAGTGAACGAACGTTATCGCCAGCATCCCGCAACCGGCAGTTTCGCGGTGGAGACAGAGGGGGAAATCACACGGTGGGACATGTTCGCCGCGCACCGTCTCAGGGGCCGCGGAGTGAACACGCGCACGGAGAGCCGCAGCGAGGGCAGGACGGGGCAGGGCAGCCGCAGGCCTCGGCGCCGTATCCAACGGCACCAAAGGGCACAGAGCCCACCACACTGGCACACTGGTTTACGTAAACCTCGCAAACACCACCCATCACTGGTGTCACGGCTCTCCACGAGGGCACACGGGGACAGAGGCGTTCCTCCGCGTGCCGACAGGAGGTCGGCCCATGAAGGTCACGACGGCAGCACTGCCCCTTCTCCCGCTCTGTCAGCGTTTTCTGCCCGCACTCCCGGCGATCCCGGCGCTCACGGCCCTGCCGGGGCTCCCAGGGCTCCCGGGGATGTCGGCGCTCACCGGCTTTTCGGGCCTCTCCGGCCTGGCCGCCCTTCCGGGCAGGGTGACGGGGCTCTCCACGGCCCTCCTGAAGGCGACGGTCCTGGAGGCCGCGATCCTCGCCGGGCATCTCCTTCTCTACCCCTCCGGCATCGCCCAGGAGCGCCGGTGCGTCCCCGGGCCGTCCCGTGCGGTCTCCCGGGACCCGAAGTCCTCCTCCGCACCCACCGCACAGCTGGCGGCCCCCACCAGCCCCCCGGTCGTCCTGCTGCACGGTTTCATCGACAACCGCTCGGTCTTCCTCCTCCTGCGCCGCAGCCTGGCCCAGCACGGCAGGCAGCAGATCGAGTCGCTGAACTACTCACCGCTGACCTGCGACATCCGCTGTGCCGCCGAGCTGCTCGGCCGGCACATCGAGGAGATCTGCGAGCGCTCGGGCAGTGACCGCGTCGACGTCGTCGGGCACAGCCTCGGCGGGCTGATCGCCCGGTACTACGTGCAGCGCCTCGGCGGTGACCTGCGCGTCCGGACCCTCGTGACGCTCGGTACCCCGCACGCGGGCACCCGGGTGGTACCGCTGGCGAACGCCCACCCGATCGTGCGCCAGATGCGCCCCGGTTCGGCGGTGCTCGAGGAGCTGGCCCTGCCGGCGCCCGGCTGCCGCACCCGGTTCGTCAGCTTCTGGAGCGACCTGGACCGTGTGATGGACCCGCTGGAGACGGCCTGTCTCGACCATCCCGACCTGACCGTCCAGAACGTCCGGGTGAGCGGCATCGGCCACCTGGCCCTGCCCGTGCACCCCGCCGTGGCCACCGGGATCCGGCAGGCGCTCGACACGCCCGGGCCGGATGCGGACACGGCGGCCGGCGGCCGTTCGGGCGGACTGACCGTCGCCTGAGCGCGGAATTCTCACCCGATCGGCCGCCGGAACGGCCTCCGAAGCCCTCGCCGAGGCGCTCACCACGGCCGTAATCACGGCGACACACCCCGGTCAAAGTCGAACAAACGTCGAACACAAAGCCAAGCTCGCGCCCGTCGTCCCCCAAAACACGGCCGAATGCCCGTTTCCTGCGGGGGCGAAACCTGCAGAAGATTGTCGCGCCCGCATACCGCCGGGTACAGTCGCCGCACTGCTCTGGCAGCCCTGTTGTCGAGGCGAAAGAGAAGTTGGTGAACGACCGTCACCCGTCGGGGGGCATGACCACCCCGGCCTCGGCTTCCGACGCCGACCCGGCGCACTACGCGCCGTACGGCACCGGTGAAGCCCAGTACGGCGACCTCACCACGTACGGCGGCTACGACGCCACCGGTTTTGCCACCGGCCCCCACGCCACGGCGACCTTCGCCGCGGATCCGCTCTTCGGCAGCCTCCCGGACCAGAACACGGGCGGCTACGACACCACCGGCTCGTACGACACCACGGCCTACGCCGCCACCGGCACGTACGACTCCACCCAGTGGGCCACCGGCAGCCACCAGACGCTGCACCACGACGCGTACGCGGCCCAGCACCACGCCGCCTACGACACCGGCGCCTACGACACGACCACGTGGACGGCCGACGGGCAGCAGCCCGTCATGGTGCCGGCGCAGGCGACGAGCGTCGAGTCGACGGGCCAGTGGGACACGGCCGCCTGGGCCCAGCCCGACCAGTCCGGCAACCCCGCCGACCGGACCCAGCAGTGGGACTGGGGCACCCAGACCTTCGCCACGGGGACGTTCGAAGCAGCGGCCTTCGAAACCGGCACCTTCGACACAGGGGCCTTCGAGGCCGTGGCCTTCGGCACCGGCACCTTCGACACCGGCGCCTACGACGCCACGCAGTGGAACTCGGACGGCGCGACGCAGGACACCACGGCGCAGGACTCCGCGACCGACACCGCTCCGGCCGCCTCCGACGAACCCGCCCCGCGCGACGACGGGTTGACGGCCACCGGCGAACTCCCCGCCGTGACCCCGCTGCTCGAGGAGCAGGAAGAGGTCGTCCCGGCCCCCCGGATCCCGGCCGCACGCGCCGCCTCCCGGGGCGGGTCGCGTTCCCGTCGGCGTCAGCCGGCCAAGCGCTCGGCACTGATGACCATCGCCGTCCCCTCGGCCTGCGTGATGAGCGTCGCCGGCATCGCCGCGGCCTCCGTCGGCGGTCTGAGCGGTGAGGACGGCAAGGAGACCACGGCGTCGGCGGCGGACGCGGCCGACGCGGACGCCGCGCCGGTGAAGCCGTCCACCGCCAACAACAAGCTGGACACGCAGCTCGCGAGCCTCTCCGCCGGTGCCGACGACTTCGCCGACCGGGCCAGCCGGACGCAGGAACGCATCGACCTCAAGGCCGAGCAGGCGGCGGAGAAGAGGCGGGCGGCGGAGGAGGCGGCCCGTAAGGAGCGGCTGCGCCCCAAGTTCGCGCTCCCGGTCGAGCAGCACGGGCTCAGCGCCTACTACGGCCAGGCCGGCATCAACTGGATGTCCGCCCACACCGGCATCGACTTCCCCGTGACGTACGGCACGAAGGTGATGGCGGCGACCGACGGCACGGTGCGTACGCAGTACAACGTCGCGTACGGGAACATGCTGATCCTCACCGCGAAGGACGGCACGGAGACCTGGTACTGCCACCTCTCCAGTTACCAGGTTCCCTACGGTGCGAAAGTCAAGGCCGGCGATCCGATCGCGCTCTCCGGCGACACGGGGAACTCGACCGGACCGCACCTGCACTTCGAGGTGCGGCCGTCCGGCGGAGGGGCGATCGACCCGCTCCCGTGGCTGCGCAGCCACGGTCTCGACCCGCAGTGACCCCGCAGTGACGGAGTAACGTCTCAACAGCCTCCCGTGAGCCCCGTCCACCGACGGGGCTCACCGGACTGAGCGCCTCTCAGCACCCGCTCAGAGCTTTTCCACCGGCGCGTACCGCAGCAGCAGCCGCTTCGGCTTGGTGTCCCCGAAGTCGATCGTCGCCTCCGCGTTCCCCCCGGTGCCCTTGACCCCGACCACCGTGCCGAGCCCGAACTGGTCGTGCGTGACCCGGTCGCCGACCGCCAGCGAGACCGTCGGCTTCTCGGAGGCGGACCGGCGCGTGGCGAAGCCGGACGCGCCCGACGCCGAGGAGCGGGACCGGGACGACGACAGCGAGGCCGCCACTCCGGAGACCGGCGCGGAGGGCGCGGGCCCGTTCGCCCCGGTGCGCTTCCACTCCAGGTGGGGCGCCGGGATCTCCTCGAGGAACCGCGAGGGCGGGTTGTACGACGGCTGCCCCCAGGCGCTGCGCAGCGTGGACCGGGTCAGGTACAGCCGCTCCCGCGCACGCGTGATGCCGACGTAGGCCAGGCGGCGCTCCTCCTCCAGCTCCTTGGCCTGGCCGAGGGCGCGCATGTGCGGGAAGACGCCGTCCTCCATGCCGGTGAGGAAGACGACCGGGAACTCCAGGCCCTTGGCGGTGTGCAGGGTCATCAGGGTGACGACGCCGTCGCCGTCCTCCTCGTCGGGGATCTGGTCGGAGTCGGCGACCAGCGCGACCCGCTCCAGGAAGTCGGCCAGCGTGCCGGCGCTCTCCCCCTCGGCCTCGGCCCGCTCCTGCTCGAACTCCAGGGCGACGGCGGCGAGTTCCTGGAGGTTCTCGATGCGGGTCTCGTCCTGCGGGTCGGTGGAGGACTGCAACTCGGCGAGGTAACCGGTGCGTTCGAGGATGGCCTCCAGCACGGTCGCCGGTCCGGCGCCGGACTCGACGATCGTGCGGAGGTCCTCCATGAGCGCGTTGAACCGCTTGACGGCGTTCGCGGAGCGCGCGGCCATGCCGTACGCCTCGTCCACGCGGCGCAGCGCCTGCGGGAAGCTGATCTTCTCCCGCTGGGCGAGCGCGTCGATCATCGCCTCTGCGCGGTCGCCGATGCCGCGCTTGGGGACGTTGAGGATGCGGCGCAGCGGCACCGAGTCCTCGGGGTTGGCCAGGACGCGCAGGTAGGCCAGGACGTCCCGGACCTCCTTGCGCTCGTAGAAGCGGACGCCGCCGACGACCTTGTAGGGCAGGCCGACGCGGATGAACACTTCCTCGAAGACACGGGACTGGGCGTTGGTGCGGTAGAACACGGCGACGTCGCCGGCCCGGGCCTCGCCCGCGTCCGTGAGGCGGTCTATCTCGTCGGCGACGAACTGGGCCTCGTCGTGCTCGGTGTCGGCGACGTACCCGGTGATCTGCGAACCCGCGCCCTGATTGGTCCACAGGTTCTTGGGGCGGCGGGACTCGTTGCGCTCGATGACCGCGTTGGCCGCGCTCAGGATCGTCTGGGTGGAGCGGTAGTTCTGCTCCAGCAGGATCGTCGTGGCGTCCGGGTAGTCCTCCTCGAACTGGAGGATGTTGCGGATGGTGGCGCCGCGGAAGGCGTAGATCGACTGGTCGGCGTCGCCCACCACGCACAGCTCGGCGGGCGGGACCTCGGCTTCGGGCGGCACGTCGACGGGGTGCTCCGAGGTGCCGACGAGCTCGCGCACGAGGGCGTACTGGGCGTGGTTGGTGTCCTGGTACTCGTCGACCAGGACGTGCCGGAAGCGGCGGCGGTAGTGCTCGGCGACGTCCGGGAAGGCGCGGAGCAGGTTGACCGTGGTCATGATCAGGTCGTCGAAGTCGAGGGCGTTGGCCTCGCGCAGCCGCGACTGGTACATCGCGTAGGCCTGGGCGAGGGTCTTCTCGAAACCGTCGGCGGCCTGGGCGGCGAAGTCCTCCTCGTCGATCAGCTCGTTCTTGAGGTTGCTGATCTTGGCGCTGAAGGACTTGGGCGGGAAGCGCTTGGGGTCGAGGTCCAGGTCGCGGCAGACCAGCGCCATCAGGCGCTTGGAGTCGGCGGCGTCGTAGATCGAGAACGACGACGTGAAGCCGAGCCTCTTGGACTCGCGGCGCAGGATGCGGACGCATGCGCTGTGGAAGGTCATCACCCACATCGCGTTGGCGCGCGGGCCGACGAGCTGCTCGACGCGCTCCTTCATCTCGCCCGCGGCCTTGTTGGTGAAGGTGATCGCGAGGATCTGCCCGGGATGGACGCCCCGCTCGCCCAGCAGGTGGGCGATGCGGTGGGTGAGCACCCGGGTCTTGCCGGAGCCGGCGCCGGCCACGATGAGCAGCGGGGAGCCGGAGTGCACGACGGCGGCGCGCTGGTTGTCGTTCAGCCCATCCAGGAGCGCGGCCGGGTCCAGGACGGGGCGCGGGGCGCCGTCCCGGTAGTACGGGTCCCGGTCCGGCGGCGCGTCGAACTTCCCGCCGAACAGATCGTGCGGAACCGGCTCCGTCACGTGATCGTCCTCGGGCGGCGGCGGGGGTTCCTCCTCGTGACCGCGCGGGGTCTGGAGGCTCGCCAGGAAGCTTTCGTCAAAGAGGCTGCTCATCGCTCTCCGAGTCTAGGGCGCCCCACCGACAACCGGCTGCCACCCCGGAAAATGGCCGGCATCGCGGAGGTCGGGACTCTCGGAGCAGGCGCTATCACACGGAGTGACCCTCGCGCCGAAGGTCACGAAAATGTATCGGGCATATCACCCGGCAACCTTCCCAGGCGCCGCACGAGTTGGCTACGGTGCGGGACAGGTCGCACGCCCCCTCCGGCGAACGTCGCCGGGCCGCGCGGCCTCCGCCGAGTCCGGCGTGCCGCACGGCGCCTGGAGCCGGGGACCCGACCGAATTCCTGGGGTGAATCGGCCACCCGCCCTCGACGGGCGGTGCCGTAGGGCACACCTTCCGAGCCACACCGCCCGAACCCTCCCCCGGTAGGCGGAGCACGGAAGGAGTCGCCTCCCTTGGCGTCGCACCGCAAGTCGCGCCCCACCGGTACGCGCGTAGCAGGCATACGGACCCCCGCCCTCGCCACGGCGGCCCTCACCTCCGTCGCCCTGCTGTCCCAGACGGCCGACGCCGTACCGTCGGACGACCGGCCCACCCTCGAAGAGGTCGAGAAGAAGGTCGACGACCTCTACCGCCAGGCCGGGTCGGCGACCGAGAAGTACAACGCGGCGAAGGAGAGGACCGCGAAGCAGCGCGAGCGCGTCGACACCCTCCTCGACGACGTCGCCCAGCGCACCCAGAAGCTCAACGAGGCCCGCGAGGAGCTGGGCTCCTACGCCTCCGCGCAGTACCGCACGGGCGGCCTGGTCCCGTCGACCGCGACCTTCCTGCTCGCGGACTCACCGCAGGACTACGTCGACCAGAGCCAGCTGATGAACCGGCTCACCGGGCGCCAGAAGGACGCGGTCGACGACTACGTCACCCAGCAGTCCGAGACGATGAAGAAGCGCCGGGAGGCCACCGAGAGCCTCGAGACGCTCACCGAGTCGCAGAACGACCTGAAGCAGGCCAAGGCCACGGTCCAGAAGAAGCTCACCTCCGCGCGCGAGCTGCTGTCGACGCTGACCGCCGAGGAGAAGGCCCGGCTCGCGGCGATCGAGAAGAAGAAGCAGGAGGAGGCCGCCCGCAAGGCCGCCGAGCTCGCCCGGCAGCAGGCGCAGGAGCGGGAGCGGCAGGAGCAGGCGGCCCAGCAGGAGAGCGACAGCTCGACAGGTTCCCCCGGCTCCGCCGGCACGTCCGGTGCGGCCACCGGCGGCACGGGAACCGGCTCCTCCGCGCCGGACCCCTCGTACGGCACCAAGGCCGAGAAGGCGCTCGCCTTCGCCCGCGCCCAGATCGGCAAGCCGTACGTCTGGGGCGCCACGGGCCCCGGCTCCTACGACTGCTCCGGTCTCACCCAGGCCGCCTGGAAGGCCGCGGGCGTGACGCTACCGCGCACCACCTACGACCAGGTCGACGCCGGCACGACGGTCTCCATCACCCAGGCACAACCCGGTGACCTGGTCTTCTTCTACGACGACATCAGCCACGTCGGCATCTACATCGGCAACGGCATGATGATCCACGCCCCGAAGCCGGGCGCGTACGTCCGCGAGGAGTCGGTCTACTACGACGGAGAGTCGTCGATCCACAGCGTGGTGCGTCCGGCCTGACGCGCGGCGATCTCTAGCATCGACCCATGTCATCCGGCACCTGTCACCCTCTGCGCGCCTGGTGGGCGCAGCGTCCGCCGGCGGCCGGGGCCGCGGTGATGGCGACCGGCATCCTGTCGGTCGGCCTGCACCTGACGCACCACGAGCTGCTGTCCGGCATCGCGCTGGTGCTCGCCTGTGCCGCGTGGCTGGCGCTCGCGGCGAACTTCGTCTCGCTGCTGCTGTCCGACCGGGCGAAGTGGGTGACGCAGGCGGGGACGCCGGGCGCGCTCACGGCCGTCGCCGCGACGACCGTGCTGGGCACCCGTTTCTCGTTGCTCGGCTGGACGGCCCTGGCGGCGGCGCTGCTGGCACTGGCCGCGCTGCTGTGGCCCGGGCTGCTGCTGGTGGTCGTGCAGCACTGGGAGCGGCGGATGCCGGGGGCGGTCTTCCTGGGCTGCGTGGCGACGGAGGGCCTCGCCGTGCTGGGGGCCACGCTGGCCGCGGCCACCTCGACGGCCTGGCTCGCGCACGCGGCGCTGGTGCCGTTCTGGCTGGGGCTCGTGCTCTACACCATCGCGCTGTTCCGTTTCGACCCGCGGCAGGTGGCCCGCGGCGCGGGGGACCACTGGGTCGCGGGCGGCGCGCTCGCCATCTCGGCGCTCGCGGGGGCCAAGCTGCTCGCCGCGGCCGGCACCGGGATGTACCTGTGGAACGGCGACGCCGGTGCCGTGCTGCACGACGCGACGGTCGCCCTGCTGGCGCTCGACCTCGCGTGGTACGTCGTCCTGCTCGTCTGCGAGCTCGTGTGGCCCCGCCCCCGCTACGACGTGCGCCGCTGGTCGACCGTCTTCCCCCTCGGCATGACGGCGGCGGCGACGCTGTCCGTCGCCGCCGTCGTGGACGTCCCGTGGCTGGAGGGGCCCGGTCAGGCCCTGGTGTGGATCGCGGTGGCCGCGTGGCTGGCGGTCGCCGTGGGGGCGGTCGCCTCGGCCCGGTCCGGGCTGCGGTCCGCTTCGGCGGTGGCCGCGGGCGTCGCGGACATCAGGTCCACAACACGGCGATGAAGATGTTCACCAGCGTCAGCAGGCCGACGAGGCCGAACAGCGGCTTGTCCACCTTCTCGTCGTCGCGCTTCACGTAGACGAGGCCGAGGATCACGATCAGCACGGCCAGCTTCACGCCGATCTTGACGTTGTCGACCGCGTAGTCCTGGGCCTGGTTGAGGCCGACCAGGACCGCTCCGGTGACCAGCATCGTCAGGGCGCCGTGCAGCATGGCCGGGGTGAAGCGGGCGGTGCCCTGGCCCATCGCCTTCATCTGGGTCAGGAAGCCGCCGAGCAGCGCTCCGATGCCGATGATGTGCAGACCGACGAAGAGGTGGATGAGTACGTCCATGAGGCCGGAGCCTAATCAGCGGCCGGACACGCTCCGACACCGGCCCGCCCGGCCCGAGAGGGCACGGTCGCATATATGCGCCCCATAGCAGCTCCTCGTCCCCCCATGCCCCCGATCCGGCATTTCGATCATCACCCTGCGTGAAGAGGACGGCCTCCTGCCCGGTCCGCGGTCACCTACGGTCGGCCGCCGGTCCGGTACCGCCAGTTCCGCGCAATCCGTCACCGGCTCGTTACCCACCGGCCTAGCGTCCTTCCGCAGGCGACCGGTCCGAGCAGCGGCCGGCGCACGGCACGGAAGGACGTGGATCCCTGGTGGCAGCGCATCGCAGGCCACGGAGGCGCCCCGCGGGCAACGGGACAGCCGCCCGCACCGCGGTCACGGTCACCCTCGCGGGCGCCGCCACCGCGGCCGGGCTGGCCGGGACCGGGCACGCCGATCCCGAGCCGACGCCGGCGCAGGTCAGGGCCAGGGTCGACAAGCTGTACCAGGAGGCGGAGGTCGCCACCGAGAAGTACAACGGCGCCAAGGAGAAGGCCGACGCCGCCGAGCGGCGCCTGGAGGAGCTGCGGGACGAGGTGGCCCGCAAGCAGGACCGGCTGAACGCGACGCGGGAGACGCTGGGCTCGGTCGCGGCGGCGCAGTACCGCAGCGGCGGCCTCGACCCGGCCCTGCAGCTCGTGCTCTCCGCCGACCCCGACCGGTATCTGGAGAACGCCGCGTTCGTCGAGCGGGTGGGCAGCCGGCAGACGGCCGCCGTCGGCCGGGCACGCAAGGAACTGCGGGACGTCGAGCAGCTGCGCGGGGCCGCCCGGATCGAGCTGACCTCGCTGACGTCGCGGCGGGCCGAGCTGGAACGGCACCGCACCACCATCACCGGCAAGCTGGAGACGGCACGCCGCCTGCTGTCCCGGCTGACGGCCGGGGAACGCGCCCGCCTCACCCCCGGCACCGACCGCGCCACCCGCACGGCGGGCGCCCGCGAGGGCCTGGCGGCTTCCGCCGAGGCGCCGAACTCCCGCGCCGCGGCGGCCGTCGCGTACGCCTACCAGAAGCTCGGCAGCCCCTATGTGTGGGGCGCGACCGGCCCGAACGCCTTCGACTGCTCGGGCCTGACCCAGGCCGCCTACCGCGCCGCCGGCGTCTCCCTCCCCCGCACGACGTACGCCCAGATCGGCGCGGGCCGCCGCGTCTCCCGCGCGGAACTCGTCCCCGGGGACCTGGTCTTCTTCTACTCCGGCATCAGTCACGTCGGCATCTACGTCGGCAACGGGCAGATGATCCACGCCCCGAACCCCTCGGCGCCGGTCCGCCTCGCCCCCGTCGACACGATGCCGTTCGCGGGGGCCGCGCGGGTGGCGTGAGGCCCGCCCGCGGGAACCGATGCGTGCGCGAACCCTTGCCACGCCTAAGGTCCAGGCCTACTCTCACGACCGGTGAAAGCGCTTTCTCAGTTGTCATGCTCAGCTCACTCATGCACCTTCTCGCATCTTTTCCGAGCTGAGGATGCATTCGAGCGGCCGCCACCCCCGCACGTCACCGCACCACGGAAGCAGGCACCTGGGGCTCGGAGAAACCGCTTAATGCGACACGGGCGGCAACCTCCGGGCCCCGCCGAACCACCACCACAGCGAGCGGCGACCGCCGCCGTGCGAAGACGAAAGGCGAGGCGAGAATGAGACGACCAGTCGCCATAAGGCTCTCGGCCGCAGTGGGCACGCTGGCCCTGGCGGCCGCTACCACCGCGGTCCTGTCGGCGCCCGAGGCGTCGGCCGCGGCCGGCGGCGCCACCGGCTACGCGACACAGAACGGCGGAACCACCGGCGGCGCGGGCGGGCAGACCGTCCGTGCCACCACGGGCACCGCGATCCACCAGGCCCTGTGCAACCGCGCCTCCAGCAGCACCCCGATCGTCATCCAGGTCGAGGGCACCATCAACCACGGCAACACCAGCCAGGTCTCGGGCGGCAGTTGCAGCACGGCCGCGGACAAGATCGAGCTGAAGCAGATCAGCAACGTCACGATCGTCGGCGTCGGCAGCGGTGCCGTCTTCGACCAACTGGGCATCCACATCCGGGAGTCCAGCAACATCATCATCCAGAACGTGACCGTCCGGAACGTCAAGAAGTCCGGCTCGCCCCTGTCCAACGGCGGTGACGCCATCGGCATGGAGAGCGACGTCCGCAACGTGTGGGTCGACCACGCCACCCTGGAGGCGTCCGGCGGGGAGTCGGAGGGCTACGACGGCCTCTTCGACATGAAGGACAACACCCAGTACGTGACGCTGTCCTACAGCGTCCTGCGCAACTCCGGCCGCGGCGGCCTCATCGGCTCCAGCGAGAGCGACGTCTCCAACGGCTACGTCACCTTCCACCACAACCTGTACGAGAACATCGACTCCCGCGCGCCCCTGCTGCGCGGCGGCATCGCCCACATCTACAACAACCACTACGCGCACCTGAACGAGTCCGGCATCAACTCCCGGGCCGGGGCGAAGGCCAGGGTCGACAACAACTACTTCGAGGACTCCAAGGACGTCCTCGGCACCTTCTACACCGACGCGGCCGGCTCCTGGCAGGTCAACGGCAACATCTTCGACAACGTGACCTGGTCCGAGCCCGGCGAGGACAACAACCCGGCGGGTCCGAACCCCCAGTCCAACACCAGCGTCAGCATCCCGTACTCCTACAGCCTGGACGACGCGTCCTGCGTGCCGGGCATCGTGAGCCAGACGGCGGGCGCGAACAAGGGCCTGAAGGTGTCGGACGGCAGCTGCTCGGCCCAGTCCCCGGACCCGACGCCGGACCCCACCGACCCGACGCCGGACCCGACCGACCCCACACCCGACCCGACCGGGCCCAGCGGCACCAACCTCAGCCTCGGGGCCGGCGCCGACGGCTCCTCCAAGGCGAGCGGCACGAGCTACGGCAACGTGCGCGACGGCGACCTGAGCACCTACTGGTCACCGGCCGGCTCGACGGGCTCGATCTCCGTCAAGTGGGGCTCCGCGACCACCGTGTCGAAGGTCGTCATCAAGGAGGCGGCGGGCAGCTCGGGCGCCATCGGCTCCTGGAAGGTCGTCAACGGTGACACCGGCGCCACCCTGACCTCGGGCAGCGGCGCGGGGGTCATCAGCTTCCCCGCGACCTCGCTGAAGAAGGTCACCTTCACGATCACCAGCGCGTCGGGCACCCCGAAGGTCGCCGAGTTCGAGACCTACGCCGGATAGCCGGACCGCCCACCGGGACGCCCGCCGGCCGTCACACCAGCCGGCGGGCCGTCGCCCAGCGGGTCAGCTCGTGGCGGTTGGACAGCTGGAGCTTGCGGAGCACCGCGGAGACGTGGGACTCGACCGTCTTGACGGAGATGTACAGCTGCTTGGCGATCTCCTTGTACGCGTAGCCGCGGGCGATCAGGCGCAGGACCTCGCGTTCCCGCTGGGTGAGGCGGTCGAGGTCCTCGTCGACCGGCGGGGCGTCGGTGGAGGCGAAGGCGTCCAGGACGAAGCCGGCCAGGCGCGGGGAGAAGACCGCGTCGCCCTCCTGGACACGGAAGATGGAGTCGATCAGGTCGGAGCCGGTGATCGTCTTGGTGACGTAGCCGCGCGCGCCGCCGCGGATCACGCCGATCACGTCCTCCGCCGCGTCCGAGACGGACAGGGCGAGGAAACGGACGGGCCGCTCGGCGTCCGCCATCAAGGGGGCGCAGCGACGCAGGACCTCGACACCGCCGCCGCCCGGGAGGTGGACGTCGAGGAGGACCACCTCGGGCCGGGTCGCGGTGATGACGGTGACGGCCTGGTCCACGTCGGCGGCCTCTCCGACGACCTCGACGCCGGTCTGCGCGGTCTGGCCGATCTCGGCCTGGACGCCGGTGCGGAACATGCGGTGGTCGTCGACGAGGACCACGCGCACCCGGCGCTCCCCCGCACCGCCCTCCGCCGGTCCCGGCCCTGCGTTGCCCTCGGTCGCGTCGCTCATGACGTCCTCTCCGCCCTCTCCATCTCCAGCTCGACCTCCGTGCCGCCGTCCGGCACCGCGCGCAGCCGCGCCGTGCCCCCGTTGCGCTCCATGCGGCCGATGATCGATTCTCTGACGCCCATGCGGTCGGCGGGTATCGAGTCGAGGTCGAAGCCGGGGCCGCGGTCGCGCACGGACACGAAGACCGTCCTGCCCTCGACCTCGGCGTAGACCTGAACCGCGCCGCCCTCGCCACCGTACTTCGCGGCGTTCACCATAGCCTCGCGTGCGGCCTGCATCTGTGCGCCGATCCTCTCGTCGAGCGGGCAGTCGCCGACGACCACGACCTCTATCGGCACACCGTGCTTGTCCTCGACCTCCGCGGCATTGCGCTTGACCGCCTCCGCGAGGGTGGTGGGCTCGTCGTCCTCGTCCTTGCCGTTGCCCTCGGGCTTGTAGAGCCAGGCGCGCAGGTCGCGTTCCTGGGCGCGGGCCAGGCGGCGCACCTCGCCCGCGTTCTCCGCGTTGCGCTGGATCAGGGTGAGGGTGTGCAGCACCGAGTCGTGCACATGGGCGGCGACCTCCGCGCGCTCCTGGGCGCGGATGCGCATCAGCCGCTCCTCGGAGAGGTCCTGCGTCATGCGCACCAGGTAAGGGCCGGCGAGGAGCGTGATGCCGACGAGGACGGCGAGCGCGGCCTGCAGTACGGAGCCCAGGTGGGCGGCCGACCCCTGCAGGACGAAGATGCCGGAGACGCCGGCCGTCACCAGCAGGACACCGCCGACCGAGCGCAGCAGCGTGACGGTGCGCCGGTCGCGGCCGACCTCGGCCCAGCGGGCCCGGCGGGCGTTGTCCGCCTGGCGCCAGACGAGGGCGACGCCCGCCCCGACGAGCACGACCGGCCACAGGTAGGCCTTGGCGCCGTTGCCGAGATTCACGTTGCCCACGAAGACCATGGCCACGACGACCATGAGGAGCAGGGCGACGATCTGCCCCTTGTCCGGCTTGCGGGCGACGAGTCTGCGGCGGCCGTCCGGCGAGGTCCCGGCCGTGACCAGGGACGGCGGCTTCTGCGCGTCGACGCCGCCGACCCCGAGCGGTACGAAGAACCAGAAGGCCGCGTAGAGCAGCGCACCGAGGCCGTCGGCCATGAACAGGCCGACGAAGACGAGCCGTACCCAGATGACGGGCAGCCCGAGGTGCCCGGCGAGCCCCCGCGCCACGCCACCGAGCCAGCGTCCGTCGCTGCTGCGGTAGAGCTTGCGCGGCGGCCGCGGTTCGAGAAGGGGGGGTGCTGCGGCGTCCGGCATGCCAACGATGGTCACACGGCCGGCCGAGGGGGAGCATCAGGGTCGGCCCCGGAGACTCCCCTGATCTTCGGGCCGCCGGCCCCTCGAACGCTCCCCGGGCGCCGCATGGGGGCCGATATCAGGGTCCGACCAGGGTCGTACCGGCTGCCGCCACGGCGTCGCGCCCGTCACCATGGAGCCATGACAGATCACGAGCACGCCGCGACGGGCCCGGGACCCGGCTCCGGGCCGCGCCCGCCGCGGGGCACCGGCGCGCGGGACGCCGCGGATGCCGGGGATGCCATGGGGTCCGCGGGCGGCGGCACGGACGCTGCGGAGCCTGACCACAGGTTCCGCCGCGACCGGCGGCACAAGACGCTCGCCGGGGTGTGCGCCGGGCTCGGGCGGCAGTGCGACATGGATCCGGTGATCTTCCGCATCACGCTCGTGGTGCTGGCCGCGACCGGGGGTCTCGGCCTCCTCTTCTATGGCTTCGCCTGGCTCTTCGTCCCGTACGACGACGAGGACGAGAACGAGGTGCGCAAGCTGCTGACCGGCCGGGTCGACGGCCAGGCCCTCACGGCCGTGCTGTTCGCCCTGGTCGGGTGCGGAGTGTTCCTGACCATGCTGAACAACGGCGGGGTGCTCTCCTTCGCCGTGATACTTTCCCTCCTCCTCGCGGGGGCGGGCTACTGGTCGCGGCACCGCGGCGCTCCGGGCCCCGACCCGCTCGCCGCCCAGGCCGTCGCCGACGCCCCGCCGGAAGCCAAGGCACCGCCGACCGCCGTCACCTACCCGTCCTGGTGGCGCGATCCCATAGTCAAGGACGGCACCCACATCGGCGGCACGGGATATCTGTGGGGCCCCCGGGACTCCCGCGACCGGGACATCTCGGCGGCCGTCAACATCGGGCGCGGCGCGTACCGCGACCGGGACACCCCGGCCGACCGGTCCTCCCGGCGCCCGCAGCCTCGCGGTGCCCACGGCATCGGCGGCTGGATCTTCCTGCTCGCCCTGCTCGCGGGCTTCCTCGGCACCCGCCTGACCTGGCACGAGCAGCCGCTCGGGACCAGCCTGCAGACCGGGCTGGCCTGTGCGCTGGCGGTCTTCGGCGTGGGGATCGCGGTCAGTGCCTTCCTGGGCCGTACGGGAGCCGGTTCGGTCTTCCTGGCGATCATCACGGCGGGCCTGCTCGCCGGGTCGGCCGCCCTGCCGAAGGACGCCGGCACCGACTGGACGCGGAGCACCTGGACGCCCACGACCGTCGCCGACGTCCACGAGCAGTACGACGTGGGCACCGGCACCGGCACCCTCGACCTGTCCCGCCTGGACCTGGCGGAGGGGCAGACGGTGACCACCCGGGCCGACGTGGGCGTAGGACGAATACGGGTGATCGTGCCGCGGGACGTGACCGTGCGGCTGAGCGCCGAGGTGGGCGTGGGCGACATCCAGCTCCCCGGCGAGGACGCGAAGGACGTGGACGTGGCACCCGGCAAGCACAAGGAGGTGACGCTGCCGCCGGCCAAGGGCGTCAAGGGCGCCGGCACGCTCGACCTCGACCTTCAGGTCGGCCTCGGGCAGGCGGAGGTGTCCCGTGCTGCGTCATGACTTCCAGCCCGGTCGCCTGGTCGCCGGCGCCTTCCTGACCCTGGCGGGCGTGATCTACGCCGGTGACGCGGGGGGCCTCTGGGACACGCCGTGGTTCGTGATCGTCCCGGTCGTCACCGGCGGCCTCTGCCTGGCCGGCGCAGTCGGCGTGCTGACCCGGGCGGTACGCCGACGCCGGCGGGCACTGCGCACGAACGCGAACACGGACGCGGACGGACCCCGGGCGGACTCAGGCCTCAGGGGCTGACGGCGCCTACCGGTACCCGCCGTTCCGTCGGCGGCGCCTGGTGCGCAGTGCCGCGTCCAGCGAGAGCAGCGGGGCACCCGCGAGGACGAGGGGAATCCAGGCCATGAGGTAGGCGAGGTCGTTGCCGTAGTAGTAAGGATCGGAGGCCCAGCTGACGGTCAGCCACAGGCTGAGCGAGATCAGCGCGCCGCCGAGCGCCGCCAGGCGGGCCAGCAGCCCGAGCAGCGTGCCGATGCCGACGGCCAGCTCGCCCAGGGCGATGGCGTAGCCGAAGCCGGGCGGGTTCTTCAGCGCCAGGTCGACCAGGGCGGGGACGGCCGAGGAGTCGCGGACGGTGCGCATCATGTCGCCGATGGACCCGGCACCCGAGTCCTTCAGGAACGCGCTGTCGGTGAGCTTGTCCAAGCCCGCGTAGACGAAGGTGACGCCCAGGAAGATCCGCAGGGGCAGCAGGGCGTACCGGCCGGCGTTGTCGCGCCAGTCCCGGCCGCCGTGGAGACCGGACGTGTGCGGGTCCGTCCGCATGCCGTGAGTCATCACTGCCAGCCGCCTCTCGCCCATGCGTGCCCAACCCCCTCGACAGACCATACGTACGACGTACGGGCCGCGCTCAATCCCCGACCGCCCGATTTCTTCCTGTCGGTTCCGACAGGTGGCCGCACGCCGGCCCCCGGGCGGGTCGGTCGGACCGTCAGTCCGTCACGTCGATCGCGTACCGGTTCGTCTCCACGCCCGCTCCCGTGACGACCTGGACCTCCACCCGGCCCGGTTCCACGTCCGCCGGCACCGGCACGGTCAGCAGGGCGTCCGTCGGGTTGCTGAAGCCTCCCGCGACGGGGACCAGGGGCACGTGGACGTTGACGGCGCCGATGCGGACGACCATGCGCGACAGGCGGTCGGCGCGCTGGGCGCCCGGCGGCACGAAGCCCGCGCCGCGGATCTCGATGTCGTCGCCGGTGCGGATCGGGGCGTCCAGGTCACCGGCCTCGCGCGCCCGGACCACGGACAGGATGACCGGCCGGCCGCCCTCCGCGTACTTGCCGGCCACGTAGGTCGCCGCCGACACCAGCACCACCACGGCGAGCCCCCACGGCAGGTCGGGCAGCTGTTCCGGCCGCCGGGCCAGCCGTACCGCCGCGAACACCAGGGCGACCGCGCTGATCACGACGTACTGGATGTCGGCGAACGTCCCGCGGCCCGCGTCGTCCGTCAGCAGGTCGGCCGCGCGCGGCCGGTCGGCGCGCACCTTCTGGAGCCGTTGCCCCAGCACGCGCAGCCCGACCACCCGGCGCACCAGCACCGCGATGCCGCACACCACCGCGAGCACGGTCACCACTCCGGCGCCGCGGGCGAGTTCGAGCCCGGAGATCAGCGCGTCCCGCCGCGCGTGCCCGGAGGCCACCGCGAGCTGCCCGGCCAGGACGAGCACCGCGTAGGCGACGAAGAGCACCCAGACCGCCGCCACGGCCCGGGACGTGGAGAGGCGGTTGTCCTCGCCGATGACCGGGGCCAGCGCCCCGCCCCGTGCCCGGTGGAACCAGGACGCCGCCGTCAGCGCGCCGCCCACGACCACGGCCGCCGCCAGCCCGGCGGTGCGCGCCGCCGACCAGCCCGCGCCGATCGCGGTGAGCGACTGGGCGAGCAGCAGCACCACGACCGCGGTCCACACGGCAACTGCCGTGCGCCGTCCCAGGCCCGCGAGCCACGCCTCGCCCTCGGCCCGGCCGCGTTCGGCGACGACGTCCGCGGACTGGGTCAGCTCCTCGGAGACCCACTGCCGGGAGGCCGAGGCCGAGTGGGCCACCGCGGCCGGCAGACCCTGCCCGGCGGCGAACTCGTCCCGTTGGAGCAGGAACGCGGCGACCGCCCGGCGGTGCCCCTCGCGGGCTCCGTGCGGGCAGTCCCCGCACGTGCAGCCGCCTCCGTGCGGCGCCTCGTACGCGCCCTTGTCCGAGCCGCTCCCGCGTCTCGCCTCCTGCACCGCCACGCCCGACGCCCGCCTTCCCGAAGCCTGCCGAAACACCCGCGCACCCACAGGTGCCGACACCCGTAAATCCCTTTAGACGCCAGCGAATTGTGCCGTACACCACGCCCCGCGCGCCCGGCGCCCCCGGTCCCCTCTGTTCAGCGCGGGTGACGCGCCGGCCGCCGTGTTGACCCGGCTGCGAGAATTCCCTCATGGCCGAGATCATCCAGCGCGACGGGACCTGGGCGTTCGACGGCAGCACGGTCCGGATCACGCCGGGCCTCCACCGTTCGGTGCCGCTGTTCCGGCAGACGTACGGGGAGGTCTCCGTACCGCTGGAGGCGGTCTCGGGCATCGTCTTCGAGCCGGAGCGCAGACGCGGACGCCTGCGACTGCGGCTGCGCGAGGGCGCCGACCCCCTGCTCCAGGCGACCGGCGGGCGGCTGCCCGACGCGGCGGACCCGTACCGGCTGGCGGTGGACGTCGACCGGTGCGGGGTGGCCGAGTACGTCGCCGAGGAGGTCCGCCGCGCGCTGCTGCTCGACCAGATCCCCAAGGGGCCCGTCCGGGCCTACCTGTTGCCCGGGCCACCGGTGCCGGTCTCGGTCCGCTCCTCGGACGGCACCGTCTCCTTCGACGGCGGCCAGGTGCGCATCGACTGGGCCGACACCTCGGACCGCGTCAAGCGCGCCACCGGCCCGCGGATCATCGGCCTCGGCGACCTGGTGCGGGTCGAGTGGCTGCCCGACTCCGGGTACGAGAACGGCTTCCTGCGGTTCGTCACCCGGGAGACGGTGTTCTCCAGGTTGCCGCCGGAGAAGGACCCCTACGCCCTGGACCTGTGGGGCAACGCCCGCCGCGACCTGCTCACCGCGCTGATCGCCACCGCGGTCACGGCCCGCCTCCCGCACCCGTCGACCCGCGCCGCCACCACCGGCGAGGACGGAGCGGCAGCCGCGGCAGCGGTGGTCCGTCCCCGCGCGAAGAGCCCCGCGGGACCCCCGGCCGGGCATCACGACGTACTGCTGCGCCGGCTGCGTGAGCTCGGTGAGCTGCACCGCGGCGGTGTCCTGACGGACGAGGAGTTCGCGCTGACGAAGGCGGCCGTGCTCCGGGGCTTCGGGGCCGGCGACGACGCGACCGGCTGACCGGCCGGTCCGGCGCACTCGGGTGAGGCCGCGGAAAGGCGACAGAAGATGTCGGGTATCCGCGTCACACTCCCCGTATGACACCGAGCACCAAGGGCCCCGACTGGGCCTTCTTCACCGCCGCCGAACCCGAACTCGCCGCACTCGTCGAGGCGCGCTTCGGCGCGTACCGGCATCACACGCTCGCGACCCTGCGCCGGGACGGCTCGCCCCGCACCACCGGCCTGGAGGTGCGCTTCCTCGGCGGGGAGCTGTGGCTCGGCATGATGCCCGGCTCGCTCAAGGCGCTCGATCTGCGCCGCGACCCGCGCTTCGCGCTCCAGGCGAACCCCGGGGAGGGCACCGGCATGGGCGGCGGCGACGTACGGATCAGCGGACGGGCCGTCGAGGTCGACGACCCGGAGACCAAGGGCGGATACGTGAAAGAGGTGGAACCGCCGGAGCCGTTCCACCTCTTCCGCACCGAGCTGACGGAGGTCGTACGGACCTGCGTCGAGGACGACACGTATCTCGTCACGCAGGTCTGGAAGCCCGGAGAGCCGGTGCGCACTCTCAAGCGGATGTGACCGCCGGGACTACTCCCACTCGATGGTGCCCGGCGGCTTCGAGGTGACGTCGAGGACGACGCGGTTGACGTCCTTGACCTCGTTGGTGATGCGGGTGGAGATCTTGCCGAGGACGTCGTACGGCAGGCGCGACCAGTCGGCCGTCATCGCGTCCTCGGAGGAGACGGGCCGCAGCACGATCGGGTGGCCGTAGGTGCGGCCGTCGCCCTGGACGCCGACCGAGCGGACGTCGGCGAGCAGCACCACGGGGCACTGCCAGATGTCGCGGTCGAGGCCGGCCGCGGTCAGCTCCTCGCGGGCGATGGCGTCGGCCTCGCGGAGCAGGTCGAGGCGCTCCTTGGTGACCTCGCCCACGATGCGGATGCCGAGGCCCGGGCCGGGGAACGGCTGGCGCTGGACGATCTCCTCGGGCAGGCCCAGCTCCTGGCCGACCATGCGGACCTCGTCCTTGAACAGCTGGCGCAGCGGCTCGACGAGCTCGAACTCGATGTCGTCGGGGAGGCCGCCGACGTTGTGGTGCGACTTGATGTTGGCGGTGCCGGTGCCGCCGCCGGACTCGACGATGTCCGGGTAGAGCGTGCCCTGGACGAGGAACGCGACCTCGGGACCCTCCTCCTGGAGGATCTCCAGCTGCGCCTGCTCGAAGACGCGGATGAACTCGCGGCCGATGATCTTCCGCTTCTCCTCGGGGTCGGTGACCCCGGCGAGCGCGTTCAGGAAGCGCTCCTGCGCGTCCACGACCTTGAGCTGCACGCCGGTCGCGGCGACGAAGTCCTTCTCGACCTGCTCGGTCTCGCCCTTGCGCATCAGGCCGTGGTCGACGTAGACGCAGGTCAGCTGCGAGCCGATGGCCTTCTGGACGAGGGCGGCGGCGACGGCGGAGTCCACGCCGCCGGACAGGCCGCAGATGGCGCGCTTGTCGCCGACCTGCTCGCGGATGGCCGCGACCTGCTCCTCGATCACGTTGCCCGTGGTCCAGTCGGGGCTCAGGCCCGCGCCCCGGTACAGGAAGTGCTCCAGCACCTGCTGCCCGTGCGTGGAGTGCATGACCTCGGGGTGGTACTGGACGCCGTAGAGCTTCTTGACGTCGTTCTCGAACGCGGCGACCGGGACGACGTGCGTGGAGCCGGTGACCGTGAAGCCCTCGGGTGCGGCGGAACAGGCGTCGCCGTGCGACATCCACACGGACTGCTCGGCCGGGGTGCCCTCGAAGAGGGTGGAGGACGGCTTCGAGACCGACAGCTCCGTGCGCCCGTACTCACGGGCACCGGAGTTGTCGACGGTGCCGCCGAGGGCCTGCGCCATGAGCTGGAAGCCGTAGCACATGCCGAAGACGGGGACGCCCGCCTCGAACAGGGAGCGGTCGACGGTCGGGGCGCCCGGCTCGTACACCGACGAGGGACCGCCGGAGAGGATGATGGCCGCCGGGTTCTTGGCGAGCATCTCCTCGACCGGCATGGAGCTCGGCACGATCTCGCTGTAGACCCGCGCCTCGCGGACGCGACGGGCGATGAGCTGGGCGTACTGCGCACCGAAGTCGACGACCAGGACGGTGTCGGGGGCGGCGGCAGCGGGAGTCGCTGATGACACGGGGTGCCTTCCGGCGGTCGGGCGGGGGTCTTGTGCTCCCGATTCTACCGAGGTGGGCAGGTGGAACGTCCCGCCGCGGTGCCCCGCCCGCGCCCGGCACCACGTCTCACCATACGAACCCGCTTGGACACCATCCGTCCCCGGGGCATACTGGGCCCATGCTCACGCACCAGACCTTCGTCTTTACCTATGGCAACCGGCCCACCGGCTGCCATGGTCGTGCTGCTTGAGCAACTGACAAGCGACTTACCAGGCGCCCCGGGCCGACAAGGCCCGGGGCGCCTGCCGTTTCCGGGTCGTGCCGACTCGGGGCGCCGCCACCGACTCTCCGGCGAGGAGCCCCGACATGACCGTCACCACCGCAGACAAGACCGGCGCCCGCACGACCGAGGCCGCCGACGTGATCACCGGCGCCCGTGAGCGCATCGACGCGCTCGACGACCGGATCATCGGGCTGATCCAGGAACGGATGGCCGTCTCCGCCGTCATCCAGGAGGCGCGGATCACCTCCGGCGGCCGGCGCGTGAACCTCTCCCGCGAGATGGACGTCCTCGGCCACTACAGGGACGCGCTGGGCAAGCCGGGCACGGCGCTGGCGATGACGCTGCTGGAGCTGTGCCGGGGTCGCATCTGAGTTCGGGCACGCTCTCACCCGTACGGCGCGTGACCGTCGCGCGGGGCGCTTCGTTGGTCCCGGTGTCCGTGCCAGCCAGGGGCGGGCCCGAAAGAACCACGCGTGGCTCGCTGGGGCGATGAGACGAACGGATCGTGCCGTACGTCGTGGGACCTCGCTCCAGCAAGTGACCGGACGGCAGGGGACAGCAGCCCGGTCACCCAAGAGAACGGCCGGCTCCGGGGACGCCCGGGGCCGGCCGGCGGGAACCGCCCCGGCCCAGGGCCTCCCCTCCTACATCTGCATGCTCACCGGCCCAGCGGCGCCCCCTCCCCCGGCGCCGCTCCGAGGCACCGACGCCGGTGCCGGCCGAGAGAGGGCCTCGCGGCTCCAGCCCCGCGAGGCCCCTTTCGCATGTGTGGCGCAGGACACATAAAAATTCTGTGAGTCCGGGGACAACCATTCACAGCCTTCACTGATCAAACACGCCGAACAGATGAACCAAGGGCCGACCCGCGCCTCACACGCGGAGGCCTCCCCTGATTCGCCCCCGTACCGCACCACGCGGTACGCCGGACTCTCTGAGGTCTTCATGAAGCTTCGTCGCGCCATGACAGCAGCGGCTGCTACGGCAGTGATAGCCCCCTTGGCGCTGCTCGCGGCCCCGGCCGCCTACGCGACCGACGACCCGTCCCCGTCCGCCTCGGCCAGCGAGTCCGCGGGCGAGGAGACCAAGGACCCCGCCCCGAGCGCCTCGGCGTCCGAGACGGCGACCGAGCCCGCGCCGAGCACCTCCACCACCGCCGAGCCGAGCGCGACGGCGACCGAATCCGCCACCGCCTCTCCCAGCGCGTCGGCGACCAGCACCACTCCCGCTCCGAGCACCTCCGCTCCCGAGGAGTCGGAGTCCCCGGAGCCCGAGCCGTCCGTGTGCGAGGACACCAAGGTCGACGTCAGCATCTCGGGCCTGCCCGGCAAGATCTCGGCGGGCAGCGGCTGGCACAAGTTCTCGCTGAACGTGGTCAACAACTCGGACTCCACCCTCGACAACCTGGACTACTTCGCCGGCGCGTCCTCCGACGCCCTGGGCGAGGACCTGTTTAAGAGCAAGCAGGTCAGCCTCCAGGCCTGGGACCCGGACGAGAAGGTCTGGGTCGACCTCGACGAGTCCGGCTACGCGGT
The DNA here is from genome assembly GCF_014648815.1 of Streptomyces flaveolus. GTDB lineage: Bacteria > Actinomycetota > Actinomycetes > Streptomycetales > Streptomycetaceae > Streptomyces > Streptomyces flaveolus. Next base: position 639,085 of record NZ_BMRV01000002.1, read on the forward strand.
CGGTTACGTCGGGTTCACCACCGTCCTCGAGCCCGACTACGAGGTCAACATCCCGATGCGCGTCAACGTGAAGGCGAGCGCCCCGGTCGGCGCCGGCTTCACGCTCGGCGCGACCATCTACGGCGACGCCGACGGCGAGTGCACCGGCTACGGCGACGTGGCGTACAAGTTCCAGATCGTCGCCGCCGGCACGGACACGGACGGCACCAAGCCGCAGGAAGGCGGCAAGGCTCCCGTCACCGACAAGAAGCCCGCCGCCACCACGCCCGAGGTCACCGGCAGCCTCGCCGAGACCGGTTCCAGCTCCGCGCTGCCGATGATCGGTCTGGCCGGCGGGCTCGCCGTGCTCGCCGGTGGCGGTGCGGTGTTCGTCGTCCGGCGCCGCAAGGCCGGTGCCGAGGCGTAAGCGCTGAACCACACGGCTTGACGCACAACGGGAAGGACCTGCGCTCGGAGGGGGGCGCAGGTCCTTCTCGTTGTGCGGTGCGCGACCGCTACTTCTTCGGCGGCACCGCCGGCATCCCGAGGAACGGCAGCCGCAGCGCGCCGAAGGCCTCCGCCGGGACCGCCGGGGACTTGGGCTCGACGGGTGCCAGGCGCTCGTACGCCGCGCCCTGCGCCGGGCGCGGGTCCTCCTCGCCCTTGTTGGGCCAGTACGACATCGCCCGCTCGGCCTGGGCCGTGATGGTCAGGGACGGGTTGACGCCCAGGTTGGCGGAGACCGCGGCGCCGTCGACGACGGAGATGCCGGGGTGTCCGTACAGCCGGTGGTAGGGGTCGATGACGCCGGTCTCGCGGGAGGCGCCGATCGGGCAGCCGCCGAGGAAGTGGGCGGTGAGCGGGGTACCCATCAGCTCGCCGACGTTGGAACCGGCGAAGCCGTTGATCTCCGCCGCGAGGGCCGAGGCGCCGTCCGTCGCGGCCTTGATCTGCTTGGGGTTGGGTGAGCCGTGGCCCTGGCGGGCGGTGAGCAGACCCTTGCCGACGCCGGTCGGTTTCAGGTACGTCGTCAGGGAGTTGTCCAGCGACTGCATCACCAGGCCGATGATGGTCCGCTCCGACCACTTGCGGTTGGACAGGGACCGCAGGACGCGGCTCGGGTGCCTCGCCGCATGGCCCAGGAAGCCCAGCACGCGCGACGCGCCCGAGGCGGTGGCGCCGGCGTACGGGACCTGGAGGATCGACAGGCTGCCCATCGAGTTGGAGCCCTTGCCGTAACGGACGGGCTCGATGTGGGTGTCGGCGTCCGGATGGATGGACGACGTGATGGCGACGCCGCGCGTGAAGTCGGCCCGGGGCTCGCCGGTGGCCCTGCGGTAGCGCCGGTCGTCGGTCTGGGCGCCGACCAGGGCCTCGGAGTTGGTGCGGGTCAGCTCGCCGAGCTTGTCGGAGAGGTAGGGCAGCTGGCGGTTGGCCTTCATGCGGTGCAGCAGCGTCTGGGTGCCGTAGGTGCCGGCGGCGAGGACGACGCGGCGGGCCGTGAAGGTGTGCCCGACGCCCTTCTTCTTCCGGTCGGTGGGGAGCGTGGCGACGGCGAAGCCGCCGCGTGAGTCCTCGGTGACCGACACGACCGTGGTCATCGGGTGGACGACCGCGCCCGCCTTCTCGGCGAGGTACAGGTAGTTCTCGTTGAGGGTGTTCTTCGCGCCGTGCCGGCAGCCCGTCATGCACTCGCCGCACTCGTTGCACGCCTTGCGGTCCGGGCCCGCGCCGCCGAAGTAGGGATCGGGCACCTGCTCGCCCGGCTTGGCCTTCGCCGTCCCGTCGGCGTCCTCGCCGTCGCCGAAGAACACACCGACCGGCGCCATGTGGAAGGTGTCGCCGACGCCCATCCGTTCGGCGGCGGCCTTCAGGTGCACGTCGGAGGGGGTCATCGTCGGGTTGAGGCGGACGCCGAGCATGCGGCGGGCCTGGTCGTAATAAGGCGTCAGTTCCTCGTGCCAGTCGGTGATGTCCCGCCACTGGGGGTCCTCGAAGAAGGGCTTCGGCGGCACGTAGAGGGTGTTGGCGTAGTTGAGGGAGCCGCCGCCGACCCCCGCGCCTGCCAGGACCATGACATTGCCGAGCAGGTGGATGCGCTGGATGCCGAACATGCCGAGCTTCGGCGCCCAGAGGTAGTTCTTGAGGTCCCAGGAGTTCTTGGGCAGCGACTCGCGGGTGAAGCGGCGGCCGGCCTCCAGGACGCCGACGCGGTAGCCCTTCTCGGTCAGGCGGAGGGCGGACACGGATCCGCCGAAGCCGGAACCCACGACGAGGACGTCGTAGTCGTACCCGTTCTCGTCCCGGGTCTGGACAGACTTCTCCTGCGACACGTGCTCTCCTCGTTGAGAACGGGGTGGACTGGGGCCTAGGGGTGTCGTTCGGGTCTTGCCGGGGTCGCGGGGTCTGGCAGACCCCGCTCGGGTCGGTCGCAAGGCACCGTTGCCCGGAGTCGGTCTGATCCGAACGACACCCCCTAGCGGAACCGGAACGCCTTCATGAGCCGGAGACTGCGGCTCATGAACGCCGCGTACTTCTCGTCGTCCATGCCGAGTGACGGGGCCATCGGCAGCAGGCGCTGGTGGGCGACGGTCTGTGCCTCGGTGTACTTGAGGATGCCCTCGGAGCCGTGCCGGCGGCCGAGGCCGGAGTCCTTCATGCCGCCCATCGGCGACTGGACGCTGCCGTAGGCGGGCGCGTACCCGTCGTTGATGTTGACGGTGCCGGTGCGCAGCCGGGCGGCGACGTCGCGGCCGCGCCGGGCGTCCGTCGTCCAGACCGAGGAGTTCAGGCCGTACGGCGTGGAGTTGGCCTGCTCGACCGCCTCGTCCTCGGTCGTGAAGCGGTACACGGAGACGACCGGGCCGAACGTCTCCTCGGTGCAGACCGTCATGGGCGCGGCGACGCCGTCGAGGATGGTCGGCTCGTAGAAGTACGGGCCGATGTCCGGGCGGGCGACGCCGCCGGCGACCAGCTTCGCGCCGTGCGCGAGGGCGTCCTCCACGTGCCGCTGGACGGTCTCCAGCTGCCGCTCGCCCACCAGCGAGCCCATGTCGGCGCCGTAGGCGAGGGACGTGCCGAGCCGCATCGCCCGGGTGCGGGCGGCGAAGCGCTCCAGGAAGGCGTCGGCGACCGACTCGTGGACGTAGATCCGCTCGATGGAGATGCACAGCTGGCCGGCGGAGGAGAAGCACGCGCGGACGGCGCCCGCGGCGGCCTTCTCGATGTCGGCGTCCTCGAGGACCAGCATGGCGTTCTTGCCGCCGAGTTCGAGGGAGACGCCGACCAGGCGGGCGGCGGCGCCCTGGGCGACCTCGCGGCCGGTGCGGGTGGAGCCGGTGAAGGAGACGTAGTCGGCGTGCTTGACGACCTCGGGGCCGACGACCGGGCCGTCACCGAGGACGACCTGGAAGACCTCCGCCGGCAGCCCGGCCTCGATGAGGAGGTCACGGGCCCACAGCGCGGTCAGGCAGGTCTCGGTGTCGGGCTTCATGACGACCGCGTTGCCCGCGACGAACGCGGGGAGCGCGTCGCCGACGGACAGCTCCAGCGGGTAGTTCCACGGGGCGATCTGGCCGACGACCCCGCGCGGGTGGCGCAGTTCGGTGACCTTCGTCAGGGTCGGGATGGCACCGGTGTGCCGCTTCGCCCTGAGGTACGCGGCGGCGCGGCGGCCGTAGTGCCGGGCGGCGACGGCGACGGCCTGGACCTCCTCGTGGGCGTGCAGACGGGCCTTGCCGGTCTCCAGCTGGATGAGGTCGAGGACCTCGGCCTGCCGTTCCAGGACCAGGTCGTGGAAGCGCAGCAGGACGGCGGCGCGCTGCCGCACGGGCGTCCGGGCCCACACGGCCTGGGCGGCGCGGGCCTGCTCGAAGGCCCCCGCCACGTCCTCGGGCGTCGACTCCGGCAGGTCGGCCAGCTTCTCGCCGGTGAACGGCGTGTGGTTGGCGGTCCGGCCGGAGCCGGCGACGCCCTTGGTGAGCTGGGCGACCAGCTCGGGTGTCACCACGTCGGCTGCGGTGCGTGCGCCCGCGGGGGCGGGGGCGAGGGGGTTGGTGCCGGTGATTTCCGGGGCCTGCGCGTCCGTCATGAGCCGCAGGGTATGACGCCGGGCGGCCTTTGTGTACCCGTCGGTAACGGGGATTCACCGAGTGCTCACACGCCGCCAGCGATCACTGGCAACAAACGTGCTGATCAGGGCGTTGAGCGGGCGGGGCACTCAGGTGCCGTCGATGTCCAGATTGGCGACGGCCGTCTTGGCCACCTCGCGTCCCCGCTCGGTGAAGTCGCCCTTGCCCGGATAGCTGACGGTGAGCTTGTACATGTCGCCGGCGGTGGTCCGGTAGTAGAAGATCCGCACCTCGCGCGGGCGGGGGTTCTGGCTGTCGTTGGTGGTGTAGACGACCGTGTTCTCGGCGGACTTCCCGCCCTTGTACGTCGTCTCCTTGGGGTCGGTCGTCGGGTTCTCGGGCATGGAGAGCTCGTACTCGCCGCTCTCCTTGAACTTCCCGTCGTCGTCGTACATCTCGGCCGCGGCGGAACCCGCGATGTTGCCGCCGGTGTCCTCCTTCTTCTTGTCCAGGGACAGGCCGATCCAGATGCCGCCGCTCCAGTCGGTGTACGTGACCCAGTGCTCCCCGGCGTCCTCGGACACGGTCCGCTGGTAGCCCTCGGGCACCGCCAGGGTGGCGGCGAGCTGCTTCTCGCGCGGGGTCTTCCAGCCCTCGGGCAACGGCCCCGCGAACGGGTCCGCCACCACCAGGTACCCCGCCACCGCCGCGGCGACGACGACCGCGGCGAGGCCGGCCCACACCTTGCGGCCCAGCCGGAATCCACGGCCGCCCGGCACGGGCACCCGCACGACCTGGGTGGGCTCCGGCGCGGGCGGGTTCGCGGCGGCCTCCAGCAGGGCACGCACCCGGGCGGCATCCGGACGCCGCGCCGGGTCCTTGTCCAGCAGACCCGTGATCACCTCGGCCAGCGGGCCCTGCGCGGAGGCGGGCGGCGCCGGCACGGCGTTGAGCACCGACTGGAGCGTGGCGGGGGTGTTGCTGCGGCGGAACGGGGAGACGCCCTCCGTCGCCGCGTACAGCACCACGCCCAGCGACCACAGGTCGCTCGCCGGGCCGGGACGCTGGCCCAGCACCCGCTCGGGGGCGATGTACTCGGGCGAGCCGACGAAGCCGCCGGTGTCGGTCAGGTTCGTCTCGCCCTCGATCTGGGCGATGCCGAAGTCGGTGAGGACGACCCGGTCGTAGCGGCCGAGCAGCACGTTGTCGGGCTTCACGTCCCGGTGCAGGATGCCCGCCGCGTGCGCGGCCTCCAGCGCGCCGAGGACCTCCAGGCCGATCCGGGCCGCCTCGCGCGCGCCCAGCGTGCCCTCCTGCAGCGCGTCGCCCAGTGAGCGGCCCCGCACCAGCTCCATCACGATCCACGGCCGGCCGTCGACCACCGCGACGTCGTGCACGTCGACCACGGCCGGGTGGTCGAGCCGGGCCGCGGCGCGCGCCTCGCGGCGCATCCGCTCGTAGGCGTTGGCCCGCTCGCGTTCGGGGAGGTGATCGGGGACGCGGGGCTCCTTGACGGCGACCTCGCGGTCCACGGTCTCGTCCTGCGCCCGCCACACGGTGCCCATGCCGCCGTGCCCGAGCTTGGCGATCAGCCGGTAGCGGCCCGCGATCAGCCGCCCCGCACCCGGCTCCTGGGCGGACGGCCGCGCCGGCTCCGGCCCGGCGGGGGCCGGTGACCGCGGCGGCACGACCTGGGCGGGCGTCGCGTACGGGTTGCCGGGGTGCGGTACGGCGGCGTGTGGATTCGGTGGTTGCAGGGCGAAGCTCGTCGGCTCGTCCGACCCGCTTCCGATCCCCCCGTTGTGGCTCATGGACCAATCCATATCGCGCCGGACACGCCGATATCCACCGCCCGTGGACCGTGGTCACAGACCCGTGACGCGTGCTGACACTTATCTCCTATTTAGGAGTGTTCGCAGACACCGGTGCGGACGCCTGGCGGGTCACGGTGACCGTGGCGGTCGGCATCCCGGGGGGCCCGGCGGGGGCCTCCGAGGAGGGCGCGGGTCCTGACCCCGGCGACGAGACGGGCGGGGAGGCCGACGGCGGTGTCCCGGGCACGGACGTCGTGGGCGTGCCGCCTCCGCCGCCGTCGTCGCCGCCGTCCCCGAGCAGCGCCGCCGCCGAGAGGCCCGCTCCGGCCGCGGCGGCGACGAGGAGTACCGCCATGAGGACGCCGCGCGTGGAGTACCGCGGCTCACCGGCGCGGGGCGGCGCGGGCGTGCGGCCCGTGTCCAGGTAGGCGCTCAGCATCCGTTCCGCCTCGGCGGCGTCCAGGCGGCGCCCCGGGTCGCGTTCCAGCAGGCCCCGCACGACGGGCAGGATCGGCGCGGCCTGTGCGGGCGGGCGGATCTCCTCGGAGACGACGGCGTGCAGGACGCCGCCCAGCGAGTCGCGGTGGAAGGGCGACGCGCCGCTGAGGACCGCGCACAGCAGCACACCCAGCGACCACAGGTCGGACTCCGGTCCGGTCCCGGCGCCGGACATCCGCTCGGGGGCGGTGTACTCGGGCGAGCCGACGAAGGAGCCGGTCTCGGTGAGCGTCGTGGCGCCCGCGACCTGGGCGACGCCGAAGTCGGTGAGGACGACCCGGCCGTCCTCGGCGACCAGCACGTTGGACGGCTTCACGTCGCGGTGCAGGATCCCGGCCGCGTGCGCGGTGCGCAGGGCGCCGAGCAGGGCGACGCCGATCCGGGCGGCCTCGGGGGCGTCGACCGGGCCGTGGTCCCGGACACGGTCGGCGAGCGAGCCCCCCTCGACGAACTCCATGACCATGTACGCCCGTTCGTCGTCCTCGACGACGTCGTGGACGACGATGACGTGCGGATGCCGCAGCTGAGCGACCGCACGGGCCTCCCGCAGGGTGCGTCCGCGGCGCCGCCGGGCCTCCGCCGCGGAGAGGCTCTCGTCGCGCGGGAGCGCCTTGACGGCCACCTGGCGGCCGAGCAGTTGGTCGGTCGCCCGCCACACGATGCCCATGCCGCCGCGGCCGAGCCGCTCATGGAGACGGTAACGGCCGGCGATGACACGCCCACCCGACCCCTGGGTCACCATGCGACCCATCATGCCGCACCGGACGCGTCGGCTCCGGACCGCCGGACCGCGGGTGGCCGACAACCGACGGGCCTCCCGACACCGCCGACCGGACCTGCGGCCCGCGCGGGGCGCCGGTCAGGCCGGCTTCTCCTGCCAGCTCCGCAGCAGGTACGTGAACTGCTCGCTCGTCTCCGCCCAGTCCTCGGCGGGCGACGAGATGTAGAGGGCGTACTCGACGCCGTCCCGGGACATGTACATCTCCTCGACGGCGCGCCGCGGGCCGGGGAAGGGTATGTCCTTGGCCAGCGCCGTCCAGGTGTACTCCCACCGTGCGCTGTCGCGGTCGCGGTACGTGGAGTGCTCCAGCGTCAGGCGCCGGTAGTCGACCAGGCGTTGGAGCTGCTGCTCCAGGTCGAGCTGGTGGGCGTAGGGGTCGTTGAAGTCGGGCGCGGTGTCGACGGCGATGCGGACGAAGTGCTCGCCGCCGTCGGGGCTGTAGTCGACCTGCCGCAGATCACCGCTGCCCGGGAGCTCCTCCCGCTCCCAGCCGGGAGGCAGGGAGAGGCTGAAACCCAGCGGGTCGTCGTGGCGGACCCAGTCGGCCGGGACGGATCCGGTGGGCGTCCCGTCCGCGGAGGGGGAGCCGGACGCGGAGGGGGACCCGGAGGCGGACGGGGTGGGCGACGAGGTGACGGCCGCACCCCGGTCCGTGTCCTGGCCCTTGTCCGACGCCTGGAGCAGCACGGCGGTGCCGCCGCCGACCAGGGCGGCGACGGCGACCACCAGCGCGATCAGCCACAGGCGGCGCCGGGGCCGTGCGGGAGGGGCGGGTGGGTAGCCCATGGGTGCCGTACCGCCGCCCGTCATGGCGGGCGGCGTCGGGTGCGGATACGGCGCATGCGCGGCCGTTCCCGGGTGGGCCGGAGCCGGCGCGTGCCCGGTGCCCGAGTACTGCGTCGGCACGTACGCCTGGGCCGCGTGGGGCCGCCGTCCCTCGGCCGCCTCGGCGAGCAGCTGCTCCGTCGCGGTCGCGTCGGGCCGGTCGGCCGGATCCTTGCGCAGCAGGGCGCTGATGACGGGCGCGAGCGGGCCGGCGTGCTGGGGCTCGGAGACCTCCTCCTCGACGACCGCCTGCATCGTGGACAGCGGCGAGGTGCGGCGGAAGGGCGACCTGCCCTCCACCGCCGTGTACAGCGTCGCGCCGAGCGCCCACAGGTCGGAGGCGGGGCCGGGATCGTGGCCGCGCACCCGCTCGGGCGCCAGGTAGTCCACGGAGCCGACGACCTCGCCGGTACGGGTGATGGTGCTGTCGCCCTCGATCTGCGCGATGCCGAAGTCGGTGAGCAGCACCCGGCCGTCGTCGGCGAGCAGGACGTTGCCGGGCTTGACGTCGCGGTGCAGGACCCCGGCGGTGTGGGCGGCGCGCAGGGCGCGCAGCACCCACAGGCCGATGCGGGCCGCCTCCCGCGGTGCGACGCGCTCGCCCTCCTTGACCGCGTCGGCCAGCGAGCGGCCCTCGACCAGCTCCATCACGATCCAGGGCCGGCCGTCGTGTTCGAGCACGTCGTGCACGGTGACGACGGCCGAGTGGTTGATCCGCGCGGCCGCCCGCGCCTCGCCCCGGGTCCGCGCCAGCAGGATGGCCTGGTCGCTCTCGGAGACGTAGTGCGCGGCGGTCAACTCCTTGATGGCGACGACCCGGTGGAGTACCTCGTCGTGAGCGCGCCACACCCGCCCCATGCCGCCGCTGCCGATGGACTCGCCGAGCCGGTAACGGCCCGCGACGAGCCCGCCCTGCATCTGATTCACGTTGCCCCGCAATGGTCTTGTCAGGGTCAGACTAGGGACCGGGTCCGGTTCGCGGAACGGGTGGGGTGGTACGAAGACCGCTCTGTGACAGTTGTCGCTTCCAGCGCCGGGAGGCAACCATCGCGGCCTTCCGTCCGACCCAAGTGCCGTCAGCCCGTGTACTGGTAGGTCGCCGACGCCTGTTCGTACAGCCGGGTCACCTCGTCGCGCTCCGCCTCGGGTCCGCGCACCTGCAGCACGTGGTAGCGCCCGTCGATCAGCATCGCGACGTTGCGCACGTACAGCTCGCCCCCGTCGGTGCCGGTCCAGGTGAACTGCCCCTCAGCCATGGTCCGTCCGCCCACCTCGATGGTCTTCAGCCCGCTGGAGGTGGCCCAGCTGGAGGCGCGGTAGGGCTGCAACTCGGGTTCCTTGTCGCGCTGGTAGGACATCGGGTCGGTGCCGAACTCGCCCGAGCCGTCCCGGCCGGGTACGACGACGAGCTCGAAGTCGCCCTTGGCGTAGACGACCTGGCCGCTGCCGTTGCGCGGTGTGCGGGTCCAGCCCTCGGCGACGGCGACCCGGAAGCCCTCCGGGTCCTTGCGCAGCGCGAAACCGTCGGCGACGTCGGGCCCGGCGGTCTGCGTCTCGGCCGAACCGGCCGACTCCGAGGGCTCGGTCTCGGGGGACGACTGCTCGGGCCGGGGCTCGCTGCTGACCTCGGGTGACTGCTCGGACGGCGCCCGGCTCGTCTCGGCGGCGGCATCCGTCCGGCCGGGGGCGCCGGCCCCGTCGGTGTCGCTCTTCGGCATGAAGAACATGGCGTACGCGACCGCCCCGGCCAGGGCGAGCAGTATCAGCAGGAGCAGGGTCCGGCCGAGGCTGCGCGGTGAACGGTCGGGGTCCTGCCGGGACCTCTTGTGCCGTCCGTGGTGGGCGGGCAGCCCGGCGCGCCGTCTGCGCACCAGCTCGCCCCGGCGGCGCACGATGGGCAGCCGGCTGGTGTCGGCGGGCGGGGCCGCGACGACGTGCAGTCCGGCCTCCGGCTCGGGCGCCGAACGCACCAGGGAGCGCAGCCAGCCGCTCAGTTCCTCGAAGTCGATGCGCTCGGTGGGGTCCTGACGCAGCAGCGACTCCACGACCGGCCGCAACGGTCCGCACTCCTCGGCGAACGCGGGCGGCTCCGCGCACACGATCTGCACCAGCTCGGCGGTCGACTCCTCCGGGTAGGGCGCGTGCCCCTGGACGGCACGGAAGAGCAGCGCGCCCAGCGCCCAGAGGTCGGTGGCGGGGCCGATGGGCGCGGCGAGCTGCCAGTTCTCGTGCACCGGCCCGGCCTGCTCCGGGGCCCAGCGCTCGGTCACGGGGCCGACCACGGCCATCCGGGCCTGCCGTGCCCGTTCGGCGGCGAGTGCGGTGCCCGGTCCGCGCCGCGCGGGGGTGGGGGCGACCGGGTCGTCCCAGCCGACGGTGGCCGGGGCGGGGGTGCTCTCCTGCCGCGGGGCGGGGGGCAGGGCGGCGCGGTCGTCGGCCGGTGCGGGGGCGGTGGTGTCCGCGGGGTCGCCGGTCGTGCGGGGCGTGGCGCCGTGCCAGGGGGTGGTGCGGACGCCGTAGGGGTCGGCGATCTGTCCGGGCGGTGCGGGTGAGCTGTCGTGTGCGCCGGTGCCGTCGTCGGGGGCGGGGCGTGCGCCGGGCACGGCCGCGCGGCCGCTCTGCGCCTCCTGCACGCGGGCCGCGGCGCGGGCGCCGGCGCGGTAGGCGGCGATGGCACCGGCGCGGGCGGCACGGATGTCGCCGCCGGCGTCGAGCGACGCGGGGGTGAAGCCGGCGGGGAGTCCGCGGGGGCCCTCCGGGCCGGTCGCCGGCAGCCCGCGCTCACTGCGCGCCTCGATGGCGGCCCGCCGAGCGGCCTCGGGATCGGCACCGCCGGGGCCGAAAACGCCGGTCACGGGACCGGAACCGCCGGGACCGAACGTCCCGGTCTCAGGACCGGCGCCGCCGGGACCGAAGCCACCGGCGTCGGCACCGGCCCCCGTGTCCGCACCGCCCGGCCCCAGGGCCCCGGCGCGGGTCCCCCGAGAACCCCGCGCCCCAGCCTCATGTCCCCTCGGGCCGGGCCCCGGCGCCCCCGGTGCCTCCGGTACGCCGGTCCGCCCGGCGATCCCCGGCGCACCGCCCGCGGGACCGGCCCCGCCGAGGGCCGGTGTCTCCGGCCGGCCTCCCGGCCCAGGGGGTCCCGCCTCGCCCTCCGGGGCGGGGACCGGGTCATAGCCGCACAGCGCTTCCTCCGCCGCCCCGACCGCCAGGCCGGTCAGCATCACGCGCCCGTCGTCGCAGACCAGCACCGTGCGGGCGGTGATGTTCCGGTGGACCCAGCCGTACCCGTGCAGCACCCGCAGCGCCATGAGGACGTCGGAGGCGACCTCGGCCGCCCGGTACGGGGTCAGCGGCTGCTCGGCGAGCAGGGCGGCCAGGGGCCTCGCGGCCACCAGCTCGCTGACGATCCACAGCGAGCCGCCCTCGGCGAAGACGTCGAAGACCTGGTCAAGACGCGGATGGTCGGGAACGGCGGCCGCGGCCTGCGCGGCCTCGACGGCACGTCGCACCACCGGGTCGGCCGGCCGCCCGGGGCCGCCCCGGGGCGCCTGCGACCGCCGGCCGGTACGCCGGGCGCCGCGGTCACGGGCCGTGAAACCGTCGGGCAGGCCGTCCGCGTCGAGGACCTCCGCCTCGACGACCTCCGGCAACGGCACCTGCCGGACCAGGACTTCCTGGCCGCTGTAGGTGTCGAAGGCCCGGCTCTCGGTCAGTTCGTACTCGTCGGAGGGCGGCAGCGGCAGGCGGTAGCGGTCGGCGAGTACCCGTCCCGCATAGTCGTCCACGTTGCCTCCCCCGGCAGCCCGGTCGTCGGTACCGGTCGGTCAATTCCGTTCGCCTCGCGGGCCGTTCCGGCTGCGTACGGTCCGCAAGCACTCACGATACGTGCCGGAGGCAACCCACAAAGAGGGGATGCCAGATCTCGGGCCGCTCAAACCCGGGCCCGCCAGACCTAGGACTTGGGCGTGAACGTCTTCGTCAGCGTCCGCCAGCTGTCCCGGCGCTGGTCACTGTCCCAGTCGGCGGCCTTCGCCGTGTACATGAGCGCGTAACCCTGATGGTCGTTGACGACGAATCCCCGGTCGACGGTCCGGTACCCGGTGCCGCCGTCCTGGTAGGTGAACTCCCAGTCGGCGGCGTTCCAGCCGCGGTAGCCCACCTTCTCGATGCGGATCTTCTTGTACTGGGAGCGGACCATGTACCGCTCCTGGTTCTTCCAGTCCGCGACCGGGTCGTCCTTGGGCGTGGACGTCCAGGCGACCAGCAGCTTCTGCCCGCCGGGCCCGGTGAACCGGTCGCCGGCGCTGCCCGAGGACTGGAACTTCCATCCCTTGGGGAGCCCGATGGAGTAGCCCTGGCCGCCCCGGTGGGTGGCGGCCGCGCCGTCGTCCTTGCCCGCGCCGTCCGCGCCGCTCCCGGCGTCTCCGGAGGCGCTGGCGGCGGGGTCGCCCGCGGCGTCCGAGGAGGTGCCCGTCGCCGGCCCGGAGGCGGAGCCGTCGGTGCTGGGACCTTCGGACCCGTCCTGCCGGGTGTCACCGCTCGCGGAGGCGGTGGCGGCGGTGGTGTCGCCGCCTGCCGGGCCCTTGGCGGCGTTGTCGTCGTCACCGCCGAGGGTGAGGGCGAGCACCGTGCCGAGGACGGCGAGGGCGACGATCACCGCGATGATCACGAGCGTGCGCTTCGGCACCACGTCGGTGAGCGGTGCGCGGGGCGCGGGCCGGGGCGGCAGGTCCGGCGGCGGCACGACGGGCCAGCCGGAACTCCGGGCGCCCGCACCGGTGCTCGGCCTGCCGGCTGCCCCGCCGGGCCCGGAGGCCGTCGCGCGGCGCGCCGGGGCGGCCGCCCCGGCGGAACCCGACGCGGCGGGGCCCGGCTCGGGGCGGGACGTGGCCGCGGCACCCGCCGCGCCCGCGCCGGCGGCGGCCTTCCGCACGGAACGCAGTGCCCCGCGCAGCCGCTCCCCGGCCTCCTCCCGCTTGCCGGCGCCGCCAGCCGAGCCGCCGCGCCGCGTGCCCTCGTCCGGCTGCGCCGGCAGCGGAACCACCTTGGTGGCGTCCATCGGCTCGTCCGCACGGACCGCGGGCGCGTGGATGACCTTGTTGAGCATCGCGCGGGCGCCCGCGTCGTCGAGGCGCTGGGCCGGGTCCTTGGTGAGCAGCCCGTAGATGACGTCCCGCAGCGGTCCGGCGTTCTTCGGCTCCTCCAGGTTCTCCGTCATCACCGCGGTGAGCGTGGCGATCGCGGAGCCCTTGTCGTAGGGCGGGGTGCCCTCGACCGCCGCGTACAGCAGGCCGCCGAGGGACCAGAGGTCGGCGGCCGGGCCGGGCTTGTGGCCGCGGGCGCGCTCCGGGGAGATGTAGGAGGGGGCGCCGACGAGCATGCCGGTGGAGGTGATGGACGGGTCGCCCTCGACCTGGGCGATGCCGAAGTCGGTGAGCACGACCCGGCCGTCCTCGGCGATCAGGACGTTGGACGGCTTCACGTCACGGTGCAGGATGCCCTCGCGGTGCGCGGAGCGCAGCACGTCGAGGACGGCGAGGCCCACCTCGGCGGCGCGCTTCGGCTCCAGCAGGCCGTCCTCCCGGATGACCTCGGCGAGCGACTTGCCCTCGACGAGTTCCATCACGATCCAGGGCCGGTCGTCCTCCTCGACCACGTCGTAGACCGTCACGGCGCTGGTGTTGCGGATCCGCGCGATCGCCTTGGCCTCACGCAGCGTGCGCGTGATCAGGCGGCGCTTCTCCTCCTCGTCGATGTTCCCCGGGAACCGCAGCTCCTTGACGGCGACCGTGCGTCCGAGGGTCTCGTCCTCGGCCCGCCACACCGTCCCCATGCCGCCGCGGCCGAGCACATCTCCCAGCCGGTACCGCCCGGCGAGGAGACGTGCGCTCTTGTCCGTACGGGATGTCCCCGCCCGCTCCGCCTCCGACATGCGTCCCCTCATGCAACCCGCCCTGACAGAGCCTTCATTGTCTCTCACCCGACAAGTGCTCGACGCCCAGGGTGCCTCTCGTGCCGCGCCCCGGCCCGGCACGGCCCGGGGCCCGGGGAACGGCGCGTTCCGCGGGCCCCCACGAGAGACACGGGAACGCGCCGCGCGGCGTACTGACCCCGCGTCACCGTACCCGGGTACCCGCTCAGGGCCTGATGTCCGGTGCCCCGAGCCGGGCCGCGTCGGCCGTCAGGTCGTCCGGCTGGCGCTGCGACTCCCGCTCGGCCTCGACCCGCTTCTCGTAGTGCTGGACCTCGCGTTCGATCTGGTCCTTGTCCCAGCCCAGGACCGGCGCCATCAGCTCGGCGGCCTCGCGGGCGCTGCGGGTGCCCCGGTCGAAGGTCTCGATGGAGATGCGGGTGCGCCGGGTCAGTACGTCGTCCAGGTGCCGCGCGCCCTCGTGCGAGGCGGCGTAGACGATCTCGGCGCGCAGGTAGTCGTCGGCGGCGTGCAGCGGCTCGCCGAGCGCGGGGTCGGCGGCGATCAGCGCCAGCAGCTCCTCCGCCAGGGCGCCGTACCGGTTGAGCAGGTGCTCCACGCGGACCACGTGCAGGCCGGTGCGCGCGGCGATCCGCGCCCGCGCGTTCCACAGCGCCTGGTAGCCCTCGGCGCCGAGCAGCGGCGTCTCCTCGGTGACGCAGTCGGCGACCCGCATGTCGAGTCCGTGCACCGCCTCGTCCACGGCGTCCTTGGCCATCACCCGGTACGTCGTGTACTTGCCGCCCGCCACGACGACCAGCCCCGGCACCGGGTGGGCGACGGTGTGCTCGCGCGACAGCTTGCTGGTGGCGTCCGACTCGCCGGCCAGCAGCGGACGCAGCCCCGCGTACACGCCCTCGACGTCGTCGCGGGTGAGCGGCACCGACAGCACCGAGTTGACGTGTTCCAGCAGGTAGTCGATGTCGGCGCTGGAGGCGGCCGGGTGGGCCTTGTCCAGGTCCCAGTCGGTGTCCGTGGTCCCGATGATCCAGTGCCGCCCCCAGGGGATGACGAACAGCACGGACTTCTCGGTGCGCAGGATCAGCCCGGTGGTGGAGTGGATGCGGTCCTTGGGCACGACCAGGTGGATGCCCTTGGACGCCCGGACGTGGAACTGGCCGCGCTCGCCGACCATCGACTGGGTGTCGTCGGTCCACACACCGGTCGCGTTCACCACCTGCTTGGCGCGGATCTCGTACTCGCCGCCCCCTTCGACGTCCTGCACGCGCGCGCCGACCACGCGCTCGCCCTCGCGCAGGAAGCCGGTCACCCGTGCCCGGTTGGCGACCGGGGCGCCGTACGCCGCGGCCGTGCGCACCAGCGTGGCCACGAACCGGGCGTCGTCCATCTGGGCGTCGTAGTACTGGAGGGCGCCGACCAGCGCGTCCTTCTTCAAGGCGGGTGCGACCCGCAGCGCGTGACGGCGGCTCAGGTGCCGGTGCAGGGGCAGGCCCCGGCCGTGCCCGCGGGCCATCGACATCGCGTCGTACAGCGCCACGCCCGAGCCGGCGTACAGCCGCTCCCAGCCCTTGTGCTGGAGCGGGTACAGGAAGGGCACCGGCTTCACCAGATGCGGCGCGAGCCGCTCCAGCAGCAGTCCGCGTTCCTTCAGCGCCTCCCGCACGAGCGCGAAGTCGAGCATCTCCAGATAGCGCAGGCCACCGTGGATCAGCTTGCTGGACCTGCTGGAGGTGCCCGACGCCCAGTCGCGTGCCTCGACCAGGCCGGTGGACAGGCCGCGCGTCACGGCGTCCAGGGCGGTGCCCGCACCGACCACGCCCGCGCCGACCACCAGCACGTCCAGTTCACGCTCGGCCATGGCCGCGAGTGCCTCGGCGCGCTGCGCCGGCCCCAGTGTCGCTGTCCTCACTCCTGCCTCCCGCTGTCGGTCGCGTCGGCCGCACCCGTCCGGCGAAGCCCGGTTCCGTGTACCCCCTGCCCAGATTCTGACCGGGTTGCCCGACTTCAGCCACCACGCGCCCCCAGCCTGTGGACGACTTCCCCGCCGGTCACCGTCGACACTCGCCGGGACTCGGCCGACCAATCCCGCAAATCGGTCATATTTACTCCTAGTCTGACGTTGTGCTCGCCCATCCTGTCCACCGGGCTTGCGCACCTGTCCCGCTTCGGTTACTGGGAAGGACGGCCCACGCCATGCCCGCAGATCTCGCCGTCATCGGACTCGGCCCGTACGGCCTGCCCCTGGCCCAGGCCGCCGTCGCCGCCGGCATCCCCACGCTCGGCTACAAGACCGGACCCGAGCCCGGGCCCCTCAGCCCCGCCGAACTGCGCCGGATGCTCTCGGGGGGCTTCCGGACCCCGGCGGGCCCCGCCGAGCTGGGCCGGGTGCGCACCGCGGTCATCTGCGCGCCGACCCCGCCGGGCCCGGACGGCGGCCTCGACCTCGGCCAGGTGGAGGCCGCGGCCCGCACCCTGGCCGCCCACATGCGGCCCCACACCACGGTGATCCTGGAATCGCCCGTGCAGCCGGGCACGACGGAGGAATTCCTGCGCCCCCTGCTGGAGGAGGGCTCCGGACTGCGCGCCGGCCGCGACTTCCACCTCGCCTACTCCCCCAGCCGCGTCGACCCGGGCAACCGCGACTTCACGCCGGCCAACACCCCGAAGGTCATCGGCGGTCTCACCCCCGCCTGCACCGAGTCGGCCGCCGCCTTCTACGGCCGCCTCACCGACAAGGTGGTCCGCGCGCGCGGCCCCCGCGAGGCGGAGACGGTCCAGCTCCTGGAGACCAACTTCCGGCACGTCAACATCGCCCTGGTCAACGAGATGGCCGTCCTCTGCAACGACCTGGGCGTCGACCTGTGGGACGTCCTGCGGTGCGCGGAGACCAAGCCGTTCGGCTTCCAGGCCTTCCGCCCGGGCCCCGGTGTCGGCGGCCACTCCGTCCCCCAGGACCTGACCGGCCGGGCCCCCCGCAGCCTGCGCATGGTGGAACTGGCCCAGCAGGTCAACGAGCAGATGCCCCGCTACGTGGTCCAGCGCGCCGCCGCCCTCCTCAACGAGCACGGCAAGTCGGCGCGCGGCGCCCGCGTCCTGCTCCTCGGCGTCACCTACAAGGCCGACCTCGCCGACCAGCAGGCCACCCCGGCCGAGGAGATCGCGACCCGCCTCATGTCGATGGGCGCCGCCGTCAGCTACCACGACCCGCACATCCCGTCCTGGAACGTCCTGGACCGCCCGGTCCCCCGCGTCGACTCCCTCTACGAGGCCGCCGCCGACGCCGACCTGACGATCCTCCTCCAGCAGCACCGCACGTACGACCTGCAGGGCCTGTCGGTGAAGGCCCAGCTGCTGCTGGACACCCGGGGGGCGACGCCCACGGGGGCGGCGCACCGCCTCTGAGCGGCGCCCGGACGCGCGAAGGGGCCCGGAGCAGTCGCTCCGGGCCCCTTCGGTACGCCGTCCGGGTGATTACCGCCGGTGCTGCGAATCCGCGACGGTGACCTCCACGCGCTGGAACTCCTTCAGCTCGCTGTAGCCCGTCGTGGCCATCGCGCGGCGCAGGGCGCCGAAGAAGTTCATCGAGCCGTCGGGGTGGTGGGAGGGGCCGGTGAGGACCTCCTCCAGCGTGCCGACCGTGCCGAGGTCGACCTTCTTGCCGCGCGGCAGCTCCTCGTTGACGGCCTCCATGCCCCAGTGGTGGCCCCTGCCCGGCGCGTCGGTGGCGCGGGCCAGCGGAGAGCCCATCATCACCGAGTCGGCGCCGCAGGCGATCGCCTTGGCCAGGTCGCCGGACCAGCCGACACCGCCGTCGGCGATGACGTGGACGTACCGGCCGCCGGACTCGTCCATGTAGTCGCGGCGGGCGGCGGCCACGTCGGCGACGGCGGTGGCCATCGGGACCTGGATGCCCAGCACGTTGCGCGTGGTGTGCGCGGCGCCGCCGCCGAAGCCGACGAGGACACCCGCGGCGCCGGTGCGCATCAGGTGCAGGGCGGCGGTGTAGGTGGCGCAGCCGCCGACGATCACCGGGACGTCCAGCTCGTAGATGAACTGCTTCAGGTTGAGCGGCTCGTGCGAACCGGAGACGTGCTCCGCCGAGACCGTGGTGCCGCGGATGACGAAGATGTCGACGCCGGCGTCCACGACCGCCTTGGAGAACTGGGCGGTGCGCTGCGGGGAGAGCGCGGCGGCGGTGACGACACCGGAGTCGCGGACCTCCTTGATCCGCTGCCCGATCAGCTCCTCCTTGATGGGAGCGGCGTAGATCTCCTGGAGGCGCCGGGTCGCGGTGTCCGCGTCCAGCTCGGCGATCTCGTCGAGCAGCGGCTGCGGGTCCTCGTACCGCGTCCACAGGCCCTCGAGGTTCAGGACGCCGAGGCCGCCCAGCTCGCCGATGCGGATGGCGGTGGCCGGGGAGACGACCGAGTCCATGGGAGCGGCCAGGAACGGCAGCTCGAAGCGGTAGGCGTCGATCTGCCAGGCGATCGAGACCTCCTTCGGGTCCCGCGTACGGCGGCTGGGGACGACGGCGATGTCGTCGAAGGCGTACGCCCGGCGGCCGCGCTTGCCGCGCCCGATCTCGATCTCAGTCACGTCTGTGGCCTTTCCCTGATGCGTTGCAGCGCCTTCCAGTATCGCCGATGTCCCCTTCGGACACGGCGCGAGGGCGGTCCCGGAACGCGTCCGGGACCGCCCTCGGAAGGCGTTGTGCCTACTTGCGGCTGTAGTTCGGCGCCTCGACCGTCATCTGGATGTCGTGCGGGTGGCTCTCCTTGAGACCGGCGGAGGTGATCCGCACGAACCGGCCGTTCGCCTGGAGGTCGGGCACGGTCCGGCCGCCGACGTAGAACATCGACTGGCGCAGGCCGCCGACCAGCTGGTGGACGACCGAGGACAGCGGGCCGCGGTAGGGCACCTGGCCCTCGATGCCCTCGGGGACCAGCTGCTCGTCGGAGGCGACGCCCTCCTGGAAGTAGCGGTCCTTGGAGAAGGACTTGCGGTCGCCGCGGGTCTGCATGGCGCCCAGCGAGCCCATGCCGCGGTACGACTTGAACTGCTTGCCGTTGATGAACAGCAGCTCGCCCGGCGACTCCTCGCAGCCCGCGAGCAGCGAGCCCAGCATCACCGTGTCGGCGCCCGCGACCAGGGCCTTGGCGATGTCGCCGGAGTACTGCAGGCCACCGTCGCCGATGACCGGGACCCCGGCCTCCTTGGCGGCGAGCGACGCCTCGTAGATGGCCGTGACCTGCGGGACGCCGATGCCGGCGACGACGCGGGTGGTGCAGATGGAGCCGGGGCCGACCCCGACCTTGATGCCGTCCACGCCGGCGTCGATGAGCGCCTTGGCGCCGTCGCGGGTGGCGATGTTGCCGCCGATGACGTCGACGCCGGTGGAGTTCGACTTGATCTTGGCGACCATGTCGCCGACCAGGCGGGAGTGGCCGTGCGCGGTGTCGACGACGATGAAGTCGACGCCCGCCTCGATCAGCGCCTGGGCGCGCTCGAAGGCGTCTCCGGCGACGCCGACCGCGGCGCCGACCAGCAGCCGGCCCTTGCCGTCCTTGGCCGCGTTCGGGTACTTCTCGGCCTTGACGAAGTCCTTGACCGTGATCAGACCCTTGAGCACGCCGTTGTCGTCGACCAGCGGCAGCTTCTCGATCTTGTGGCGGCGCAGCAGCTCCATGGCGTCCACGCCGGAGATGCCGACCTTGCCGGTGACCAGCGGCATCGGGGTCATGACCTCGCGCACGCCGCGGGAGCGGTCGGTCTCGAAGGCCATGTCACGGTTGGTGACGATGCCGAGCAGCTTGCCGGCGCCGTCGGTGACCGGCACGCCGCTGATGCGGAACTTGGCGCACAGCGCGTCGGCCTCGGCGAGGGTGGCGTCCGGGTGGATGGTGATCGGGTTGGCCACCATGCCCGACTCGGAACGCTTGACCAGGTCGACCTGGTTGGCCTGGTCCTCGATGGACAGGTTGCGGTGCAGAACGCCGACGCCGCCCTGGCGGGCCATCGCGATCGCCATGCGCGACTCGGTGACCTTGTCCATGGCGGCGGACAGCAGCGGGATGTTCACCCGCACGTTCTTGGAGACGTACGAGGCGGTGTCGATCTCGTCGGGTGCCATGTCCGACGGGCCCGGCAGCAGCAGCACGTCGTCGTAGGTCAGCCCGAGTGTCGCGAATTTCTCGGGCACTCCGTCGACGTTGGCAGTCATGACACCTTCCCCAAATGGCCTTGATCGGTGCGGATGTCCATGCTAACGGGAAGTGGACGTGGCTCATTCCACGATCAAGAGAGCCTGCGACGTTCGTGGTTTTGTACGAAGCGGCCGCGCCGCCCGTTCACGCGGCGGACTACTGCTCCGCCAGCGCCCGCAGGCGGCTCAGCGCCCGGTGCTGCGCGACGCGGACGGCCCCGGGTGACATTCCCAACATCTGCCCGGTCTCCTCGGCCGTGAGCCCCACGGCGATGCGCAGCAGGAGCAGCTCCCGCTGGTTCTCGGGCAGGTTGGCCAGCAGTTTCTTGGCCCAGGCGGCGTCGCTGTTGAGCAGCGCCCGCTCCTCCGGGCCGAGCGAGTCGTCCGGCCGCTCGGGCATCTCGTCGGACGGGACCGCCGTCGAGCCGGGGTGCCGCATCGCGGCGCGCTGGAGGTCGGCGACCTTGTGGGCGGCGATGGCGAAGACGAACGCCTCGAAGGGGCGCCCGGTGTCCTTGTAGCGCGGCAGCGCGAGGAGCACCGCGACGCAGACCTCCTGGGCGAGGTCCTCGACGAAGTGCCGGGCGTCGCCGGGCAGCCGGGACAGCCGGGTCCGGCAGTAGCGCAGCGCCAAGGGGTGGACATGGGCGAGCAGGTCGTGCGTGGCCTGCTCGTCCCCGTCGACGGCGCGGTGTACGAGCCCACCGACCGTCCCTTGGTCAGGGGCCGCCTCGTCGTCACGCATCGGTCCATGGTGCCTTGCGGCCGTCCGATCCGTGGCTCCGTGCCCGTTGTTGTGCACCGAAGCGTTATGAGCAGGTGCGCCGGAACTCATCCCCTGCGCCCTCCCCTTCCGCTCGACCGACTCGTCCCCGAGGAACTCCACACCTCAAGGATGCGTCATCCGCGGCGAAACGAGCAGCGGGCACCCGGCGGGTCGGCTTGTCCGCCCCGCCCACCTCGCGGTAAGCGGGGAACCGGGCACCCCCGTCGGGCCCTGTGGGCCTCCACGACACGGGGGTTCCCTATCGGACGAGGCCCCAGCGGAAACCGAGCGCCACCGCGTGTGCCCGGTCCGAGGCGCCGAGCTTCTTGAAGAGCCGCCGGGCGTGCGTCTTGACGGTGTCCTCGGACAGGAACAGCTCGCGTCCGATCTCCGCGTTGGACCGGCCGTGGCTCATGCCCTCCAGGACCTGGATCTCCCGCGCGGTGAGCGTGGGCGCGGCGCCCATCTCGGCCGAGCGCAGCCGGCGCGGGGCGAGCCGCCAGGTCGGGTCGGCGAGGGCCTGCGTGACGGTGGCGCGCAGCTCGGCGCGCGAGGCGTCCTTGTGCAGATACCCACGGGCACCGGCGGCGACCGCCAGGGCCACGCCGTCCAGGTCCTCGGCGACGGTGAGCATGATGATGCGCGCGCCGGGGTCGGCGGACAGCAGGCGCCGCACGGTCTCGACGCCGCCCAGGCCGGGCATGCGCACGTCCATCAGAATCAGGTCCGAGCGGTCGGCGCCCCAGCGGCGGAGGACTTCCTCGCCGTTGGCCGCCGTCGTCACGCGCTCGACGCCGGGCACGGTCGCGACGGCGCGGCGGAGCGCCTCTCGGGCAAGCGGGGAGTCGTCGCAGACGAGGACGGAAGTCATGGCCGTCCTCCGCAGCTGATGCGCGTCACGTTGAGCCTCCAGGCTGTTACGAAATCTCACCTGTGCGGTCGACCGTCCCGGACGCCCGCCCGAGCACCTGTTCCTTCAACCGCCTCCGCACTCTCAACGACGGTCACTCGAAAGAGTTACGGGGCTGTGTGTCGTCTTCGGCACTCTACGTGAGGGGGCGTTCACGGTGCAGACATGCGCGGCTGACCCACGCTCTTTCATCACAAGCGATGCCCCATTTAGCCGCTTTTCTCCCACTTCGCTGGTGTCTGCGGCTAGATTCGTAATGAGTCATATTTTCATCTCCTTAGATCGTAGTTGTACGGTCGTGGACACCGAATCCACCCAGATCGGCTACAAGGGGTCACGCAATGGCAGATTTCTCCCGCCTTCCCGGACCGAACGCGGACCTGTGGGACTGGCAGCTCCTTGCTGCCTGCCGCGGGGTGGACAGTTCGCTCTTCTTCCATCCGGAGGGCGAACGCGGTGCGGCCCGGAGCGCTCGCGAGAACTCGGCCAAGGAGGTCTGCATGAGGTGCCCGGTCCGCGCGGAGTGCGCGGCGCACGCTCTGGCGGTGCGCGAGCCGTACGGCGTGTGGGGCGGACTGACCGAGGACGAGCGCGAGGAGCTCATGGGACGGGCGCGCAACCGCCTGGTGGCGGCATCCGCGCCGGCATCGGCGTCGGTCGGCGGAGACGCCGCCGCACATCACTGAAGGAACGTTTTTCCGAGAACGCGAAGACAACCGACGAGGCCGGGGCACGCACACGCGTGCCCTCTCTTTTTCGGCGTCGTGATCCCCTGGGCGCCGTGCTCCCGCCGGCGTGCCGCTCAGTGCCCGGCGGTCTGGCCGGAGGCGGCCCGCGCCAGCTCGTCCAGCGTCGCCGTCACCGCGGGCACCTGGGCGAGGTCGGGCAGCGTCAGCGCGACGATCTCCCGCCGCACCTCGGGCTCCAGCGCCACCGTGCGTACACCCCGGGGCCGTACGGACTCGACGGCGAGCTGCGGCAGGACGGCGACCCCGAGACCGGCCCCGACCAGGCCGACCACCGCCGGATAGTCGTCGGTCGCGAAGTCGATGCGGGGGGTGAAGCCGGCGCCCTCGCAGACCTCGACCAGCTGGCCGCGGCAGCGCGGGCAGCCGGCGATCCACGGCTCCCGGGCCAGCTCCCCGATGGCCACGCTGCCGTCGGCCCCGGTGCGGGCGAGCCGGTGCCGTTCGGGCACCAGGGCCACGAGGCGGTCGGTCAGCAGCGGCCGTACGACCAGGTCGTCCCACTCCTCGACCCCAGCCGCGCCCTCGTAGCGGAAGGCGAGCGCCACGTCGCAGTCGCCCTCGCGCAGCAGCTCCACCGACTTGGGCGGCTCGGCCTCCTCCAGGAAGACCCGGGTGCCGGGGTGGGCGGCGCGCAGCGCGGCCAGCGCCGTGGGGACGAGGGTGGAGCTGCCGCTCGGGAAGGAGACGAGGCGGACCCGCCCGGCCCGCAGACCCGCGATGGCGGCGACCTCCTCCTCGGCCGCGGTCAGCCCGGCCAGGATCCCGGCGGCGTGCCGCACCAGCGCCTCACCGGCCTGGGTCAGGCGCATCTCGCGGCCGGTGCGCACGAGCAGGGGCGTGCCGACGGAGGCCTCCAGGGCCTTCATCTGCTGACTGACGGCGGGCTGGGTGCAGCCCAGCTCCCGCCCCGCGGCGGAGAAGGAACCGGTGGATGCCACGGCGCGCAGCACGCGGAGATGACGGGCCTCGATCACACCGCCGAGGATAAGCGACCCTTTGACCGAACGCCGAATAATGCGTCGACGCTTTGAAGGGGGCTGTCCTACCGTGCCGCCATGAAGCTTCTGTCAGTGAACCTGGGCCGCCCGAAGGCCGTGCCGTACACCGACCAGCCCGACGGCCTCACCGGCATCGACAAGCAGCCGGCCGACGGGCCCGTCCGGGTGACGGCGCCCGGGTCGAAGGGGACCGGCGCGAGCGGGCTCGCGGGGGACGCGGTGTGCGACACCCGCCATCACGGCGGCGTGGACCAGGCCGTCTACGCCGTGGCGCGCGAGGACCTGGACGACTGGGAGCGCGAGCTGGGCCGCCCGCTGCCGCACGGCGTGTTCGGCGAGAACCTCACCACGGCGGGCGTGGACGTCTCCGGCGCGCTGATCGGCGAGCGCTGGCGCGTCGGCCCCGACCTGCTCCTGGAGGTCACCAGCGGCCGGATCCCCTGCCGGACCTTCCAGGGCCACCTGGGTGAGGAGCGGTGGGTGAAGCGCTTCACGGCCAAAGGGGCACCGGGCGCGTACCTGCGGGTGATCGAGCCCGGTGAGATACGGGCGGGCGACCCGGTGGCGATCGTGCACCGCCCCGCCCACGAGGTGACGGTGGCGCTCCAGTTCCGGGCGGTGACGACGGAGCGGGAGCTGCTGCCCCGGCTGCTCGCGGCCGGCGACGCCCTGCACGCGGAGGCCCTGGCGGCGGCGCGGAAGTACCTGGCCGCGCAGCGGGCCTGACCCGGCCTCACCAGGACTGCCTTCACCCGTCCTTCACGAACCGCGGTCCTGGTGAGCGAAGCGGACCTGCCCGGTCCCGACCCATAACCTTGCGCCATGACAACGGCATTGATTACGGGATCGACGGCGGGCATCGGCGCCGCGTTCGCGCGGCGGCTGGCGGCCGACGGGCACGACCTGGTGCTGGTGGCCCGCGACACCAAGCGGCTGCGCGAGCAGGCGACCGAACTGCACGACCGGCACGGCATCGAGGCCGAGGTGCTGACGGCCGACCTGGCGACGGACGCGGGCATCGAGGCGGTGGCCGCCCGGCTGGACGACCGCAGGAACCCCGTCGACCTGCTGATCAACAACGCCGGCTTCGGCAACAAGGGCCGTTTCCTCGAGGTCTCCATGGCCGACGAGCTGACGATGCTCAAGGTGCACTGCGAGGCCGTGCTGCGGCTGACCGCGGCGGCGACGGAGGCGATGCGGGCGCGGGGCCGCGGCGGCGTCGTCAACGTGGCCTCGGTCGCGGCCTTCGTCCCGCGCGGCACCTACGGCGCGTCCAAGGCGTGGGTCGTGCAGTTCACGCAGGGCGTGGCGAAGGACCTGGCCGGCAGCGGCGTACGCCTGATGGCGCTGTGCCCCGGCTTCGTGCGCACGGAGTTCCACGAGCGGGCCGGCATGGGCACGGACAACATCCCGAACTGGATGTGGCTGGACCCCGACAAGCTGGTCGCGGCGGCCCTCGCCGACCTGTCCCGCGGCAAGTCCCTGTCGATCCCCGACCCGCGCTACAAGGCCCTGATGGGCGCGGCGAAGCTGGTGCCGCGGGGGATGCTGGGCGGGATCTCGTCCCGGACGGGACGGAAGTACGGGCCGCAGTAGGGGCGCGGCGGGGGCCGTCCGGGCGGGTCCGGCCGGGCCGTCACCCGAACGTGTGGTCTGCCGTTGTTCGGCCCTCCTGACGTGTACGGATGCGACGTACCGTCCAGGCGACTGCTCCGCAGAGTGCGGAGGCCGCAGTCGTGACAGGGGAGAGGACGGCATCGCGTGATCGCGGACACGGGCGGCCGGGACGGACGGTTCGCCGACGGCGCCGACGGGCGGAGTGCGGACGGGGCGGTGCGGGACGGCGCGCGGCGGGAGCGCGCCACGGGGCGGGTGTGGACGGTGCGCCTGGATCCGCACGGCGGTACCTCCTCGGGCACGGTCCGGCTCACGTGCTCCCGCCCCGGCTGCGCCGATCAGCTTCTTCCCGACTCCGCCGCGGGGCGCAGGGCCGCGACGGCGCACGTCAACGCGCATCTGGCTCGGGTGCGGGCGGGCGGCGGGCCGCACGGCGACGCCTGGTGCGGCTGCCGGGCCGCCGACTGTGCGTGGCACTCCTCGGACGTGACGGCCGGACAGCGTGCCGGGGCACCGCCGGCCGCGGGAGCCGTGCGGTGCGGGGGGCCGGTGGCGCTGACGGTGTACGCGGACCGTGCCGGGCGGCTGTGGCGCGTCGCGGAGGTGTGCGCACGCTGCGCCGCCGCCACCCGCGACTGCCGCGTCCTGGACACCGCCGCCCACACCCGCCCGGACGGCCGTCTCGGAGGCGCCGAGGACGAGGGGCTGGACCTCGGCGCGGTCGCCGCGTTCTGCGCCGTGCGGCCCGAGGACGTCACCGAACACGCCGAGTTGCTGATCACCGCGGACTGGCTCTCCGGGGCCGACACCGCCGGGGGGCGGCTGCACGGCCGGCTCGCCGAGCGCGTCCTGCCGCTGGGAGGGCTGCTGTGAGGTGGCCGGGGCGGCACGATGAGGGCCCGGCACTCCTGGTGGAGTGCCGGGCCCTCACCCGGTGGCTGTCAGCCTCGCGTCGTCAGTGCGAGTGGCCGTGGCCGTGGCCCGCGGCGGCCGGCTCTTCCTCTTCCTTCTTCTCGACGACCAGGGTCTCGGTCGTCAGGAGCAGGGAGGCGATGGAGGCGGCGTTCTCCAGGGCGGAGCGGGTGACCTTGACCGGGTCGATGACGCCGGCCTTGACCAGGTCGCCGTACTCGCCGGTCGCGGCGTTGTAGCCGTTGCCCTTCTCGAGCTCCGCCACCTTCGAGACGATGACGTAGCCCTCGAGGCCGGCGTTCTCGGCGATCCAGCGCAGCGGCTCGACGGCGGCCTTGCGGACGACCGACACACCGGTGGCCTCGTCGCCGGTCTTGCCGAGGTTGCCCTCGAGGACCTTGACGGCGTGGACCAGGGCGGAGCCACCACCGGAGACGATGCCCTCCTCGACCGCGGCGCGGGTCGCGGAGATGGCGTCCTCCAGACGGTGCTTGCGCTCCTTCAGCTCCACCTCGGTGGCGGCGCCGACCTTGATCACGCACACGCCGCCGGCCAGCTTCGCGAGGCGCTCCTGGAGCTTCTCGCGGTCCCAGTCGGAGTCGGTGTTCTCGATCTCGGCCTTGATCTGGGCGATGCGGCCCTCGACCTCGTCGCGCTTGCCGGCACCGTCGACGATCGTGGTGTCGTCCTTGGTGACGGTGATGCGGCGGGCGGTGCCGAGCACGTCCAGGCCGACCTGGTCGAGCTTGAGGCCGACCTCCTCGGAGATGACCGTGGCGCCGGTGAGGACGGCCATGTCCTGCAGCATCGCCTTGCGGCGGTCACCGAAGCCCGGGGCCTTCACCGCGACGGCGTTGAAGGTGCCGCGGATCTTGTTCACGACGAGGGTGGAGAGCGCCTCGCCCTCGAGGTCCTCGGCGATGATCAGCAGCGGCTTGGAGGCACCCGCCTGGATGACCTTCTCCAGCAGCGGCAGCAGGTCCGCGATGGAGGAGATCTTGCCCTGGTTGATGAGGATGTAGGGGTCCTCCAGGACGGCCTCCATGCGCTCCTGGTCCGTCACGAAGTACGGCGACAGGTAGCCCTTGTCGAAGGCCATGCCCTCGGTGAAGTCCAGCTCCAGACCGAAGGTGTTGGACTCCTCGACGGTGATGACACCGTCCTTGCCGACCTTGTCCATGGCCTCGGCGATGAGCTCGCCGACCTGCTGGTCCTGGGCGGACAGCGCGGCCACGGCGGCGATGTCGGACTTCTCGTCGATCGGGCGGGCGGTCGCGAGGAGGTCCTCGGAGACGGCCTTGACGGCCGCGTCGATGCCCTTCTTCAGCAGCGCCGGGGAGGCACCCGCGGCGACGTTCTTCAGGCCCTCGCGGACCAGGGCCTGGGCCAGGACGGTGGCGGTGGTGGTGCCGTCACCCGCGATGTCGTTGGTCTTGGTCGCCACCTCCTTCACCAGCTGGGCGCCGAGGTTCTCGTACGGGTCCTCGATCTCGACCTCACGGGCGATCGTGACACCGTCGTTGGTGATGGTGGGAGCGCCGAACTTCTTGTCGATGACGACGTTGCGGCCCTTGGGGCCGATCGTCACCTTCACCGTGTCGGCAAGCTTGTTGACGCCGCGCTCGAGGGCGCGACGGGCGTCCTCGTCGAACTTCAGGATCTTCGCCATGGGAGCGTGAGCCCTCTTCCGGAAATCTTGGGGTTATACGGCACTGCGCCCCCGACGCCCGGCTTTTTTATGGTCGCGGGAGCCAGGGGCGCAGCTGGAAAGCAAGGTGCTTCGGTGAATTACTTCTCCACGATCGCGAGCACGTCGCGAGCCGAGAGGACGAGGTACTCCTCGCCGTTGTACTTCACCTCGGTGCCGCCGTACTTGCTGTAGAGCACGACGTCGCCGACGGTGACGTCGAGCGGAAGACGGTTGCCGTCCTCGAAGCGGCCCGGGCCAACGGCCAGGACGACGCCCTCCTGGGGCTTCTCCTTGGCGGTGTCCGGAATGACCAGGCCCGAAGCCGTGGTCTGCTCGGCGTCGAGCGGCTGGACCACGATGCGGTCCTCGAGCGGCTTGATGGCAACCTTGGAGCTGGCGGTCGTCACGATCCGACCTCCCCCTTCGGAGATCTCACGGGGTTAACTGTCTGAGGTGGCGACCAGGTCGATCCGTCGTCGCGGGTGCCGGACCTGCCCGTCGCTTTGTTGGCACTCTCCAGGGGGGAGTGCCAGACCCGAGACTATGACCGCGATTAGCACTCGGTCAAGCGGAGTGCCAATGCCTGCGGCGCGTCGGCGGACTTTCTCGGCTGAACGCCGGTTTTGTGGCGGCCCCCGGCGTGGGTGTGGGCGCCCCTGGGGGCTGCACTACCCGAGGTAGTCCTCCAGGCGGCCCACCCGCAGGTTCCGTTCCTCGATCCGGTGCAGGAGTTCCTCCGTGCGGGCCGGGGCCGTGACCGAGACGATGTCGCCCGGGTGCAGGTGGGGATCGCCGCGGGTGTAGGTCAGGGGGCCCTCGGGGGGCAGCACGGCCCGCCACAGGACCACGGCCGCGATGCCGCAGTCGGCGGCGGCGCGCAGGGTCGTCGGGTCGTACCGGCCGTAGGGCGGGCGGAAGAGGCGGGGGCGGACGCCGAAGCGGGAGTGGAGCTTGGTCTGCTGGCCGCAGATCTCGGCGCGCTGCCCGGCGTAGGGCAGGCCGCGCAGGGAGCGGTGGTCGAGGGTGTGGTTCTGCAGGCTCGCGCCGACCGAGCGCAGCCGGGCGAAGTGGCCGTACGCCGGCCCGGCCACGGTGTCGGTGAGGAACAGGGTGACCGGGAGCCGCCGTTCGCGGATCAGCGCGGTGAGGCGGGGGTCCCGGTCGGCGCCGTCGTCGTAGGTGAGGAAGACGACCCTGTCGGTGGTGCGGACGTGGTCCAGGACGGGGGGTGCGGCGGCGGCCCGCCCGCCCGCGCGGGCCGGTTTGCCGGCCGTCGGGTGACCGGCGGGCCCGGCGAACTGGGCGCAGCCGGTGAGCAGTACGGCGGCCAGGGCGGCCCCGGCCGTCCGGAACCGCCCCCGCCTCACAGGTAGTCCTCCAGCCGGGCCACCGCGTATCCCTCGGCGGTGACCCGGTCCAGGAAGCGGCGGGCCATGTCCGTCATCGTGCCGTCCCAGTCGTCGGGGCCCCGGAAGTGGGTGAGGACGATGTCGCCCGGGTGGAGGTCCTGGTCCCACTCGCGGTACTCCCAGTGGTCGACGTAGACCTCCTCGTTCCAGATCGGCACGTACCTGACGCCGCAGGACTTCGCGGCGCGCAGGGTGTCCCGGTTGTAGTTGCCGAAGGGCGGGCGGAAGAGGGTGGGGCGCTTGCCGTAGCGCTTCTCGATCACCTTCTGCATGCCGCAGATCTCGTGCTTCTGCTGCGTGTAGGAGAGCCCCGGAAGGTACGGGTGGCTCAGGGTGTGGCTGTTGAGGCTGACGCCGCGGGCCTGCATCTCCTCGAAGTAGCCGTAGTCGTCCTTGATCTCGTCGTCGGTGAGGAAGACCGTGTACGGGATCTTCAGGTCGCTCATCATGCGCAGGAACGCCGGGTCCTTCTCGGCGCCGTCGTCGATGGTGAGGAAGAGGATCCGCTCCTCGGTGGGGACGGTGGTGAAGACCGGCGGGAGGTCCTCCTGCCCGTCCACCTCGAAGCCCTCGCGCGCCGTGATCTCCGGCTTCTTCGCGGGGGGCGGCGGGGCCGCCAGCGGGACCTCCCTCAGGTTCCAGCGCTTGGCGGCGACGACCCGGGCGGCCTGTACCGCGCGCAGCTCGGACGCGTAGCTGTCCTGTGCGCGGGCCGGGGGTGCCTGGAGGGGCCGTTGGCCCGGGGCGCCCCGCACCTCGGAGGTGTCGTGGGCGCAGGCGGAGGCGAGGGCGGCGACGAGGAGCACGGCGAGACCGCCGCGCACCCGGGTACCCGAAGACGTCCCGGAAGCCGCCCGGGACACCCCGCATGCCCGGCTTTTGTCATTTTGTACGACTACTCGCATGGTGCCGGATCCTCGCAGCCCCGGGCCCTCCGCCCGCGCCCGACACCTCGCCGCAGGCGCACCATCCACCGACTGGCCCACAATGGGCCGGTGAACGACCTCGACGCCCTCCACGCCCTGCTCACCCCCGAAGGCCGCGCCCTGCTCGACGAGGTCCGCGACACCGACCCCGCGCGGGAGTTGGCCGTGGCCACCCGGCTGCGCCGCGACCACCCGGCCGACCTGGTGTCGGCGGCGCTCGGTCAGGCGCGGCTGCGGCAGCGGGCGGTGGCGAAGTTCGGGGCCGAGGACGCCGGGCGGATGTTCTTCACGCCGAACGGGGTGGAGCAGTCGACCCGGGCGAGCGTGGCCGCGTACCGGGCCGGGCGCTTCAAGGAGCTGGGCATCACCTCCGTCGCCGACCTGTGCTGCGGGATCGGCGGCGACGCGATCGCGCTGGCCCGCGCGGGCATCCGGGTCCTGGCCGTCGACCGCGACCCGGCGACGGCCGGGGCGGCCCGCGCCAACGCCGAGGCGCTGGGCCTGGGCGAGCTGATCGAGGTCCGCGAGGCGGACGTCACCGAGGTGGACACGGCCGGGTACGACGCCGTGTTCGTCGACCCGGCGCGGCGCGGGGGGCGGGGCAGGATCTTCGACCCCGAGGCGTATTCCCCACCGCTGTCCTGGGCCGTGGAGGCCGCCCGTACGGCGTCCCGCGCCGCCGCCCTGAAGGTGGCGCCCGGCATTCCGCACGAGGCGGTGCCGGACGACTCCGAGGCCGAGTGGATCTCGGACGGCGGGGACGTGAAGGAGGCGGTGCTGTGGTTCGGCACCGCGCCCGGGGCGGTCCGGGCGACGCTGCTGCCGGGGCCCCGCACCCTGCTCGGCACCGGCCTGCCCGACCCGGAGGTCCGCACGCCCGGCCGCTACCTGTACGAGCCCGACGGCGCCGCCATCCGGGCCCATCTGGTCGCCGAGGTCGCCGAACAGGTCGGCGGCGGGCTGCTCGACGCGACCATCGCCTACGTCACCGCGGACGAGCTGCTGCCGACGCCGTACGCCACGGCGTACGAGATCACCGACCGGATGCCCTTCAACGTCAAGAAGCTGAAGGCGCTGCTGAGGGAGCGCCGGGTCGGCACGCTGACGGTGAAGAAGCGCGGCTCGGCGGTCGAGCCGGAGGAACTGCGGCGCAAGGTCAGACCCCAGGGACCGAACGCCGCCACGGTGTTCCTGACCCGGGTCGCGGGAGCGCCGACGATGCTGATCGGGCATCCGGTGCGTACGGCCTCCGGCAGGTCGGGCCGCGCGACGTGAACGGCGGTTGACCAGCGCGGGCGTGCCGGTGGCGGGGTTGCCCGAGCGCCGGCCGCCCGCTACCGCGTCTCAGCCGCACTCCCGCGCACGGTGCGACAGCAGTTCGCGTTCGCGTTCGTTGCGGGCCAGGGACGCGGCCCGTTCGAACTCCGCCCGCGCCTCGGCCGCACGGCCGAGGCGCAGCAGGAGGTCGCCGCGGACGCTGGGCAGCAGGTGGTAACCGCGCAGGGCGGGTTCGGCGGCGAGGGCGTCGACCAGGGCGAGCGCCGGGGCCGGGCCCTCGGCCATCGACACGGCGACCGCGCGGTTGAGCTCGACGACCGGGGACGGGGCACGGGCCGCGAGCAGGCCGTAGAGCGTGGCGATGCGCGACCAGTCGGTCTCCTCGTAGGTGTACGCGACGGCGTGGCACGCGGCGATGGCGGCCTGGAGCGCGTACGGGCCCGGGGCGCCGGCGGCGTGGGCGTTCGCCCGGTCGAGGGCGGTGATGCCGCGGGCGATGAGCATGCGGTTCCAGCGGCGGCGGTTCTGGTCCTTCAGCAGGACGGGCGCGCCGTCGGGGCCGGTCCGGGCGGCGGTGCGGGACGCCTGGAACTCGAGCAGCGCGGTCAGCCCGTGGACCTCGGGTTCCTTCGGCATCAGGGCGGACAGCACGCGCGCCAGGCGCAGCGCGTCCTCGCACAGGCCGGGCCGCAGCCAGTCGTCGCCGGCGGTGGCCGCGTAGCCCTCGTTGAAGATCAGGTAGATGACCTCCAGGACCGAGCCGAGCCGGGCCGCCCGTTCCGGTCCGTACGGCACCTCGAAGGCGACGTTGCGTGCCGCCAGCGTCCGTTTGGCGCGCACGATGCGCTGTGCGACCGTCGGTTCCGGTGCCAGGACGGCGCGGGCGATCTCGGCGGTGGTCAGACCGCCGAGCAGGCGCAGGGTCAGCGCGATGCGGGCCTCGGCGGACAGCACCGGGTGGCAGGCCGTGAAGACGAGCCGCAGCAGGTCGTCGTCGATGCCGTCCGGGTCGGCGGGCTCCTCGGGCGGCGCGGCGACGGGCAGGTCCCGGCCGATCTCCGCCAGCTTGCGGGCGTAGGTCTCCCGGCGCCGGACCAGGTCGACGGCGCGGCGCCGGGCGGTGGTCATCAGCCAGGCGCCCGGGTTGTCGGGCACCCCGTCACGGGGCCACTGCTCCAGGGCCGCGACCAGCGCGTCCTGCGCGATCTCCTCGGCTATGCCGACGTCCCGGACGACGCGGGCGACGCCGGCGATCACGCGGGGGGACTCCAGCCGGAAGACCGTCTCGATCGCCTCCGCGGTCCGGGCGGAGGCGGCGGGGTCGCGCGGGGCGGCGGTGGGCTGTGGCTTCACAGCCCCCATGCAACACCCTCGCGCACCCGGGACAAAGCGGAGGTCAGCCCTCCATGATCTCGCGCACCTCGCAGGTCACCGTCCAGTGCTCCTCGTGGACCTTCAGGAAGCGCTTGGTCCACTCGATCGCCTCGGCCATGTCCTTGGCCTGGATCAGCGCGTAGCCGCCGACGACCTCCTTGGACTCGGTGAAGGGGCCGTCGGTGACGGACAGCTGTCCGGCCTCGTAGTGGACCCGGGTGCCCTGGGCGGTGGGGGTCAGCCCGGCGGTGTCCAGCAGGACGCCGGCCTTCGTCATCTCCTCCATCAGCTCCCCCATGCGCTGCATCAGCTCGGGGCTGGGGCCCTCGGCGGGGGCGTTGTTCTCGTCGATGCGGACGAGCGACAGGTAGCGGGGCATGGTGACTCCTCGGGTCGGTGGCCGGGACCGGGTCGCTCCCGGCCTCTTACCCGTACGTCGAACGGGCGGGCCGTGGATCGACAGGGCCCCGACATTTTCCCGAGAATTTTTTTCCGGCCCGCGTCCGGGACCGCATCCCACCCGCGTATGCGCAGGTCGGACAGGGTTTACCGCAGCGATTCCCACAGCTTCCGGGCGTCCGGCTCCCGGGCCACCACCCGGTTGGTGTCCCACGGGGCCGGCACGACCGGCATCGTCACCGTCCGTACGGCGTCCGCCGACAGGCCCCCGATGCTGCGGCCCAGGTTCGTCAGCTCGCCCAGCGAGTCCAGGCCGGTGTCGGTGGTGAGGCTGCCGGTGACCGCGTCGGCGACCCGGTACAGCCGGGCGGGGTCGGTGAGCAGGCCGGCGTCGGAGATCTGCTCCAGCAGCGCCTTGACCAGCTTCTGCTGGAGCTCTATGCGGGCGAGGTCGCTGCCGCCGGCCAGTCCGTACCGGGTGCGGGCCAGTCCGAGGGCCTGGGTGCCGTCGAGGTGGTGGGTGCCGGCGTCCAGGTGGAGGTGGCTCTTGTCGTCGTCGATGTCCACGTCCGTGGTGACGGTGACGCCGCCGAGCGCGTCGACCAGTTCGGCGAAGCCGGAGAAGTCGATCTCGATGTAGTGGTCCATGCGGACGCCGGTGAGCGACTCGACGGTCTTGACCGCGCAGGCCGGCCCGCCCAGGGCGTACGCGGTGTTGAACATCGCGCCGTCGGCCTCCCTGGTCGTGCCGCCGGACGGCAGCGGGCAGGAGGGGCGGGTGACGAGCGTGTCGCGCGGGATGCTGACGACGGTGGCGGAGGTCCGGCCGGCGTCCAGGTGGACGACCATCGCCGTGTCGGAGCGGGCGCCCTCGCTGTCGCCGCCGCCGAGTTCCTGGTTCTCCTCGCCGCCGCGCGAGTCCGAGCCGAGGACCAGGAGATTGAGGGCGCCGGTGGGCGGCGGGGGCTCGGAGGCGGAGGTGGAGGGGGCGGTGAGGGACCGGGCGGGACGGTCGTCGCCGAGCGCGCCGTCGATGTCGACGCTCCTGATGTTGCCGCTCAGATGCCAGTACGCCCAGCCCGCCGCGGCGATGCCCAGCAGCAGGGCGCCCGCCAGGGCGAGGCCGGCGGTCCTCAGCATCGCCGAACGTCCGTTCCGCCCCGCCCGCGCAGCCATGCGTCAGCCCCCGCCCGTCCCGCTCGCGTCCCCACCCGAGTGCCACCAGGAGGAACATAAGTCCGAATTATTGGGAGTGGGTAGCCGCGGACGGCATTCTGCGGAAATTCTCAGACTTCTCGCCACGCGGGCGGTGGGCGCATCCGAAAGCTTTCGCGAAAGTTTCGACGCCTAGACGGACGGCGGCGCTGCCGTGCTGCTGCGCACCTCCAGGCTGGTGGCCAGCTCCACCCGGGTGGCCGCGGCCGAGCCGTCGTCGCGGCCGAGGTCCAGCACCAGGCGCGCCGCCGCCTCGGCCATCTCCGTGAGCGGCTGCCGCACGGTCGTCAGCGGCGGCCCCACCCAGCGCGCCACCGGCAGGTCGTCGAACCCGACCACGCTCAGGTCCTGCGGGATGCGCAGCCCGAGTTCGCGCGCGGCCTCGTACAGCCCGAGCGCCTGGAGGTCGTTGCCGGCGAAGACCGCGGTCGGCCGGTCGGGACGGCGCAGCAGCTCCAGGCCCTGCCGGTAGCCGGCCTCGTGGTGGAAGTCGCCGGTCACGATCAGACCGGCGTCGACCGGCAGCCCGGCCGTCTCCAGGGCGGCCCGGTAGCCGTCGACGCGGGCGCGGCTGCACATCATCCGGGTGGGTCCGCTGATCGCGCCGATGCGGGTGTGCCCCAGGTCGATCAGGTGGCGGGTGGCCGCGAGTCCGCCCTGCCAGTTGGTGGCGCCGATGGACGGCACGTCGGCGCCCGGGTCGCCGGCCGGGTCCATCACCACGAACGGGATGGAGCGGCTGGTCAGCAGGGCCCGCTGGGACTCGTCGAGGCCGGACAGCACGAGGACGACGCCGTGCGGGCGGCGGGCGGCGACCTGGTCGGCCCAGGTCCTGCCGGGCGTGAGGCGGCCCGCGCTCTCGGAGAGCACGACGCTGAGCCCCGCGTCCCGCGCCACGTTCTCCACACCCCGGATGACCTCCATCGCCCAGGCGCTCTCCAGCTCGTGGAAGACCAGGTCGATCAGGGGTGAGCGGGTCGCCTCGGCCCGCCTGCGCCGGTAGCCGTGGGCCCGCAGCAGCTCCTCCACACGCGCCCGGGTGGCGGGGGCGACGTCGGCGCGGCCGTTGAGGACCTTCGAAACAGTCGGCGCCGACACACCGGCCTCGCGGGCGATCTCGGCGAGGGTCGCGGTCTGCGCGGACCGCCTTTGCGACCGGGTTTCAGCGGGCTGCGGGGATGTCATGGCGGCGATCGTATCCCCGCTGCCCCCCTTGACGAAGACTTCGGGTGGCCATAGGTTTCCGGAACATTCGATTGATACGTCGAAACATTCGCGGGTTTGTCCGCGAAGAAGCGTTCGTGAGAGGGCAGCCGTCCCGTCCACCCGACAGGAGTTCCATGACCACCGCGCCCTGGCGTGACCCCGCCCTGCCCGCCGCCGCCCGCGTCGACGACCTCCTGGCCCGGATGACCCTGGAGGAGAAGACCGCACAGCTGTACGGCGTGTGGGTGGGCGCCGCCACGGACGGCGACGGCGTCGCCCCGCTCCAGAACCAGATGACCGCCGACTACGACTGGGACGAGCTGATCACCCACGGCCTCGGCCAGCTCACCCGCCCCTTCGGCACCGCCCCCGTCGACCCGGCCCTCGGCGCGCAGGCCCTCGCCCGCGCCCAGCACCGCATCCGCGAGGCCGGCCGCTTCGGCATCCCGGCGCTCGCCCACGAGGAGTGCCTGGCCGGCTTCACCGCCTGGCGGGCGACCGCCTACCCGGTACCGCTGGCCTGGGGTGCCACCTTCGACCCGGACCTGGTCGAGGAGATGGCCCGGCGCATCGGCCACGACCTGCGCTCGGTCGGCGTCCACCAGGGCCTCGCCCCCGTCCTGGACGTCGTACGCGACGCCCGCTGGGGCCGGGTGGAGGAGACGATCGGCGAGGACCCCTACCTGGTCGGCACGATCGGCACGGCGTATGTGCGGGGCCTGGAGGCGGCCGGGGTCGTCGCCACGCTCAAGCACTTCGCCGGGTACGCCTCCTCGGCCGGTGCCCGCAATCTGGCTCCCGTGCGGGCGGGCGTGCGGGAGTTCGCCGACGTGACGCTCCCACCGTTCGAGCTGGCGCTGCGCGAGGGCGGCGCCCGCTCGGTGATGGCGGCGTACACCGAGACGGACGGCGTCCCCGCCTCGGCCGACCCGGCACTGCTGACCGCGCTGCTGCGGGACGAGTGGGGTTTCACCGGCACTGTGGTCGCCGACTACTTCGGCATCGGCTTCCTGGAGTCCCTGCACCGGGTCGCCGGCACCCCCGCCGAGGCGGCGCACCTGGCCCTCGCGGCCGGCATCGACGTGGAGCTGCCGACGGTGCGGTGCTACGGCAAGCCGCTGCTGGAGGCGGTCCGCGCGGGCGAGGTGCCCGAGGAACTGATCGAGCTGTCCGCCCGCCGCGTGCTGCTCCAGAAGTGCGAACTGGGTCTGCTGGACGAGGACTGGACCCCCGAGCCGGCCGGCGACCCCGCCGCGATCGACCTGGACTCCCCCGCCAACCGCGCCCTGGCCCGCCGGCTGGCCGAGGAGTCGGTGGTGCTCCTGGACAACCCCGACGGCGTCCTGCCGCTCGCCCCCGACACCCGGATCGCGGTGGTCGGCCCGCGGGCCGCCGACGCCCTGGCCATGCTCGGCTGCTACTCCTTCCCGTCCCACGTCCTGCCCCACCACCCCGAGGTGCCGACGGGCATCGACATCCCGACCGTGCTGGACGCCTTGCGCGCCGAACTGCCCGACGCCAAGGTGACGTTCGCCGAGGGCTGCGACACCTCCGGCCCGGACACCTCGGGCTTCGAGGAGGCGGTGGCACGCGCCGCCGAGGCCGACGTGTGCGTCGCGGTCCTGGGCGACCGGGCCGGTCTCTTCGGGCGGGGCACCTCCGGCGAGGGCTGCGACGTGAGCGACCTGGAGCTGCCCGGCGTCCAGGGGGCGCTGCTGGACGCGCTGGTCGCGACGGGCGTGCCGGTGGTCCTGGTGCTGCTGACCGGACGCCCGTACGCGCTCGGCCGCTGGCACGGGCGGCTCGGCGCGGCCGTACAGGCGTTCTTCCCCGGCGAGGAGGGCGGCCCCGCGGTGGCGGGCGTGCTCTCGGGCCGGGTCTCTCCCTCCGGGCGCCTTCCGGTGAGCGTTCCGCACCTGCCCGGCGGCCAGCCGTGGACCTACCTCCAGCCCCCGCTGGGCCTGGCCGGCGAGGTCAGCAACCTCGATCCGACCCCGCTGTACGCCTTCGGCCACGGCCGCTCGTACACGACGTTCGCGTGGGAGGACGGCACCGGCGGCCCCGAGGACGGCGTGGAGATCGGCACGGACGGCACGTACGACGTGTCGGTGACCGTCCGCAACACCGGCGACCGGGCCGGCGCCGAGGTGGTGCAGCTGTACCTGCACGACCCGGTGGCGTCGGTGACCCGCCCGGACGTCCGGCTGATCGGCTACCGGCGGCTGGAGCTGGCGCCCGGCGAGGCCCGCCGGGTGACGTTCCGGTTCCACGCCGACCTCTCGGCGTTCACCGACCGCTCGGGCCGCCGGACGGTCGAACCGGGCACCCTGGAACTGCGGTTGGCGGCGTCCAGCGCGGACGTCCGCCACACGGCACGGCTGACCCTCACGGGGCCCGCCCGGGTGCTCGGACCGGACCGGCGGCTGCACTGCGGGACGGAGGTGTCACCGGCGTGACGCCGGCGGCCCCTGCGGTCAGTCCGCGGCCACCGACTCGAACCGCCACCGGTGCACCGTCCGCGTGACCAGTTCCCCGTCCGGCTCCGGCAGTTCGGGGAGGTCGGCGTCGTAGGCGGCGTCCCACCAGGTGATCACGAGGACCCGGTCCTGCGGGGCGCGCAGTGTCTCCCGGCGCAGCGGCTCGCCGTCGAGCGGCTGCGCCCGTGCCCAGGCCAGCAGGTCCTCGCCCCGGCCGGGCACGGCCCGTGCCTCCCACATCAGCGCGACGGTCACGGGTACAGGTTCTCCTTGCTGACCTCGTGGATGTGGTCGTGCGTGTGGCCCTGCCCCGGGACGTGCGGGTCCGTCACCGGCAGCGAGGAGTCCGCCGACAGGTCCCAGTCGGAGGCGGCCCGGTCGCGGGCGACCATCTCGGCGCCGAGCGCGGCGACCATCGCGCCGTTGTCCGTGCACAGCTTGGGCCGCGGCACGCGCAGCCGGATGCCGGCCGCCTCGCAGCGCTCCTGGGCGAGGACCCGCAGCCGGGAGTTGGCGGCCACGCCGCCGCCGATCATCAGGTGGTCGACGCCCTGGTCCTTGCAGGCCCGGACGGCCTTGCGGGTCAGCACGTCCACGACCGCCTCCTGGAAGGAGGCCGCCACGTCCCGCACCGGCACCTCCTCGCCCGCCGCCCGCTTGGCCTCGATCCAGCGGGCCACGGCCGTCTTCAGCCCGGAGAAGGAGAAGTCGTACTCCGGGTCGCGCGGCCCGGTCAGCCCGCGCGGGAACGCGATCGCGTTCGGGTCGCCCTCGCGCGCGTACCGGTCGATGACCGGGCCGCCGGGGAAGCCCAGGTTCAGCACGCGGGCGATCTTGTCGAAGGCCTCGCCGGCCGCGTCGTCGATGGTGGCGCCCATCGGGCGGACGTCGGAGGTGATGTCCGTCGACAGCAGCAGCGAGGAGTGCCCGCCGGAGACCAGCAGCGCCATGGTCGGCTCGGGCAGCGGCCCGTGCTCCAGCTGGTCGACGCAGATGTGCGAGGCGAGGTGGTTGACGCCGTACAGGGGCTTGCCGAGCGCGTAGGCGTACGCCTTGGCCGCCGAGACGCCGACCAGCAGGGCGCCGGCCAGGCCGGGGCCGGCGGTGACGGCGATGCCGTCGAGGTCGCGGGCGCTGACGCCCGCCTCCTTCAGCGCGCGCTCGATGGTGGGGACCATCGCCTCCAGGTGGGCGCGGCTCGCCACCTCCGGGACGACGCCGCCGAAGCGGGCGTGCTCGTCGACGCTGGAGGCGACGGCGTCGGCCAGCAGGGTGGTGCCGCGCACGACACCGACGCCGGTCTCGTCGCAGGAGGTCTCGATCCCCAGTACGAGAGGCTCGTCGCGTGAGTCAGCCATGGTTGTCGGTTCCTCGCTCGGTTCCCGGTACGGAGGTGGAAGGGTCGGTCAGACGCATCACCAGGGCGTCCACGTTCCCGGGCTGGTAGTAGCCGCGTCTGAAGCCGATGGGCTCGAAGCCGAAGCGCTCGTACAGCCGCTGGGCGCGGGTGTTGTCCACCCGGCACTCCAGGAGCACCTCGGTGCATTCGAAAGCGGTCGCCGCCCGCAGCAGTTCGGTCAGCAGCCGCGCGCCGAGGCCGGTACCCCAGTGGTCGCGGGCGACGGCGATGGTCTGCACGTCCGCCTGCTCCCCGGAGGCGACCAGACCCGCGTAGCCGACCACCTCCGCGTCCTGCTCGGCGACCAGGTAACGCCGGGTGGCCCCGGGCCCGCGCGCATGGGCCAGCTCGGACCAGAACATCCCCCGCGACCAGGCGTCCTCCGGGAACAGCTCCCGCTCCAGCCGGAGCACGGGGTCGATGTCCCACCAGCGCATCTCGCGCAGCGCGGCGTCCACGGTCGAAGTCACGCGCTCGGTCACTTGGGGGTGACCACCTTGTAGTTCTTCGGGACCTGCGCGTCCGGCCGGCGCAGGTACAGGGGCCGGGGCGCGGGCAGTTCCTCGCCGGCCGCCAGCTTCTCCGCGGCCAGGCACGCCAGGGCGGCGGCGGACACGTGCTCGGGCTCGTGCGCGCGCGGGAAGGTGTCCGGGTACAGCAGCGCGCCCGCGCCGACGGCCGGGAGCCCGGCGACCTGCTCCGCGATGTCGGCGGGACGGTCGACCGCCGGGTCGGTGAGACGGGTGCGGGAGTCGGCGTAGCGCGCCCAGTAGACCTCCTTGCGGCGGGCGTCCGTCGCCACCACGAAGGGGCCCTCCAGGTCGGTGGCGTACGCCAGTCCGTCCAGCGTGCACACGCCGTGCACGGGCACACCGAGCGCGAGTCCGAAGGTGTCCGCGGTCATCAGGCCGACCCGCAGCCCGGTGTACGGGCCGGGGCCGATGCCGGCGACGACGCCGGTGACCGCGTCGAGCCGCAGTCCGGCCTCGGCGAGCACCCGGTCGACGGCGGGGAGCAGCAGCTCACCGTGCCGGCGTGCGTCCACCTGGCTGGACGAGGCGATGACATCCGTACCGTCGTGCAGCGCGACGGTCACGGCGGGCGTGGCGGTATCCAGAGCGAGCAAGAGCACGCAAACAGCCTACGGCGCCCGCGGGCCCGTGTCGGACGACCGGGTCGGACGGCCACCTGCTGCTACCGTCGCCCGGAACACGCTGCGTGACACACGACGTACGGTGCGTGACGCGGTGGCCGTGAGTACGACGTACGACGCCTAGGTGGTCCCAGTGGCAAGCAGCAGCGCCGGTTTGGTAGCCGTGCTCACCGCGGCGGCCCTCGGCACGGTCGGTTTCCTCGCCTACCAGGCGTCGGACCGCTTGCCGGCCGACCTGAGCAGGGTGCACGCGACCAGCACTCCCGCCCCCGGCGCCTCCAAGGCGCCCCGCGACGCCCGGCACCCGGACGCCCTGCCGCTGGGTTCGGGCAGGGGCGAACGGGTGGTGTACTCGCTGGACGACGACCGGGTGTGGCTGGTCGGCCCGGACAACAAGGTGCAGACCACCTTCGCGGTCACGCCCGGCAAGGTCGACCCGGTGCCGGGCACCTACGCGGTCACCTCGCGCTCGAAGAGGGTCACCGGATCGGACGGCATCCCGGTCGAGCACGTCGTGCGCTTCACCAGCGTCGAGGGCGTGGTCGTCGGTTTCAGCGCGGCCGTGGACGAGGCGCCGCCGAAGCCCGATCCGAGCCTGCGGACCGGCGGCATCCGGGAGTCCCGCGCGGACGGCGACGCGATGTGGCGGTTCGCGACGATCGGCCAGCAGGTCGTCGTCATCCCCTGAATCTCCGGAATCTCCTGATTCCCTTGCGCATCCCCGGTACGTCGAGGCCGCCCGGCGGGTCAGGCGGCCTCGCGGTGCTCCCGGACGGGGCGGCACTCCTCCGGCTCCGGCGCGCGGGGCGGCGTGGAGACGGCGGTCGCCGCGGCACAGGCCGCGAGCAGGTCCTGCATGGACACCCCGGCGAGCGCGGGCGGCTGGGTCACGGGCTCCGGCACGGACGCCTCCTGAAGGTCGGGGGCGGGCATAGTTAGGCATGCCTAACTACGAGCTGGATACCATGTGACCACGGGCGGCACCCCGTTGGCAATATCTTGCCGACGTGTTGTCGGAACCCGGCGGCGGGGACGGCTCAGGCGGCGAGGACGCTCAGGTCGACCGCCGACCAGCGCTCGCCGACACCCGTCAGCGTCACCTGCCGTACCTCGTCGGTGGTGTCGCCCACGGCCCGGTGGATCAGGAGCTGCAACCGGTCCTCGGTGAGTTCCTCCACCTTGCCCTCGCCCCACTCGACCACGATCACCGAGTCGGACAGGGAGACGTCGAGGTCGAGGTCCTCCATCTCGTCGAGGCCGCCGGACAGCCGGTAGGCGTCGACGTGGACGAGCGGCGGACCGTCCCCGAGCGAGGGGTGCACGCGGGCGATCACGAAGGTCGGGGAGGTGACGGCGCCGCGTACGCCGAGGCCCTCGCCGAGCCCCCGGGTCAGCGTCGTCTTGCCCGCGCCCAGCTCCCCGCTCAGCATGACCAGGTCACCGGCGCGGAGCAGTTTGGCGAGCCTGCGGCCCAGTTCCCGCATCTGCTCCGGGGAGGTGACGGTGATCTCTACGGCGGGGGCGGGCTCGGCCGGGCCCTGCGGCGTGGCTGGTGCTTCCATAGCCATCAACGGTAGCCGCTGCCGGCGCACCGGCCCGTCTCCCGCCGCCTCGCTCACACGGCCGCGCCGCGCGCCTTCTCGTGGGCGCGGGCGAGCAGGTCGGCGAGGCGGTCGGTGACCAGCTCGGGGTGCTCCAGCATCACCAGGTGGCCCGCGTCGGGGACGAGCACCAGCTCGGCGTCGGGCAGCAGGCCGGCGATCGCCTCGCTGTGCTCGCTGGGCGTCACCAGGTCCCGCACCCCGGCCAGCACCAGCACCGGGAGGTCGCGGAAGTGCGCGAGGGCCTCGGTCTTGTCGTGGTCGTTGAACGCCGGGTAGAACTCGGCGACGACGTCGATCGGCGTCGACTCGATCATCCGCTCGGCGAACCGGGCCACGGCCGGGTCGACGTCCCGGGACGCGAACGAGTACCGCTTGATGATCCCGGCGAACAGGTCCGCCGTCGCCCGCCGCCCCTTCTCCACCAGCTCGGCCCGCTGCCCCAGCGCCTTCAGCACCCCGGGCAGCACCCGCCGCACCGCGTTGACACCGGCCACGGGCAGTCCGAAGTTGACCTCGCCGAGCCGCCCCGACGACGTGCCGACGAGGGCGACGCCGACGACGCGCTCGCGTATCAGGGCGGGGAAGCGGTCGGCCAGGGCCATCACCGTCATGCCGCCCATGGAGTGCCCGACCAGTACGAGGGGGCCCTCGGGCGCGGCCGCGTCGATGACGGCCTTGAGGTCCCGGCCCAGCTCGTCGATGGTGACCGGCTCGCCGTCGCGCACCTGGGCCACGCCCCGCCCGGACCGCCCGTGGCTGCGCTGGTCCCAGTGCACGGTGCGCACGACGCCCCTCAGCGCCGCCCGCTGGAAGTGCCAGGAGTCCTGGTTGAGGCAGTAGCCGTGGCAGAAGACGACGGTGACGGGAGCGGGCGCCTTGCGGCCGAAGAGCCGCCGGCGGCGCCGGGTGAGCGCGGACTCGGGGTCCGGCTCGACGTCGTCGACCTCGTAGTACAGCTCGGTGCCGTCGTCGGCGTACGCCTTGCCGGGGGTGCCGCGCAGTCCGCCGTACGGCCCTGCCGAGTCGAGGGCGAGCCGCGCCTTCTGGCGTATTCCACGGCCGACGGTGAGCCGTTCTATCGCCACGCCGGCCGCCGCGCCCGCGGCGACCACGCCTATCGCGACACCGGCGATCCCGGTCGCCCGGCGCCAGCCTCCGGCGGCCACGTCGGTGGCGGCCTCCGCGGCGGAGGCGACGGCCGCCGCGGCGACGTCCGCGACACCCTCCGCGCTGCTCTCGCTCACGTACCGCTCCTCTTCACCGGGCCGCGGGGCGGATTCCCCTCTTGTTCCTCATTCACCCGAACGCGTGCGGCATGCACGTCATACACGCCGGGCCGGGCACGCGTCACGTGTCACTGGTCACGCGGGCCCGCGATCGTCACTCGTTCACATAGACGCGGGGCACGCGCGCGCCGATCCGGGTGACGATCTCGTACGCGATGGTGCCCGCGGCCTGCGCCCAGTCCTCGGCGGTGGGCTCGCCGCGGTCGCCGGGCCCGAACAGCACCGCCTCGGCGCCGGGCGGGGGCCGGTCCCCTCCCAGGTCGACGACGAACTGGTCCATCGCGACCCGCCCCGCGATGGTGCGCCACTTGCCGTCGACCAGGACGGGACCGGTGGAGGAGGCGTGGCGGGGGACCCCGTCCGCGTAGCCGAGGGGGACGAGGCCGAGGGTGGTCTCGCCGGGGGTGGTGTAGTGGTGGCCGTAGCTGACGCCGTGGCCGCCGGGGACCTGCTTGACCAGGGCCAGGGCGGCGGACAGCGTCATCACGGGGCGCAGCCCGAAGTCGGCGGGGGTGCCGATCTCGGGGCTGGGCGAGACGCCGTACATGGCGATGCCGGGGCGTACGAGGTCGAAGTGGGCCTCGGGGAGCGTGAGCGTGGCCGGCGAGTTGGCGATGTGCCGGACGTCGGGGCGCACGCCCTGCTGCTCGGCGTACGCCGTCATCTCCCGGAAGCGGGTGAGCTGGGCGGCGATGGAGGGGTGGCCGGGCTCGTCGGCGCAGGCGAAGTGCGACCAGAGCCCGGTGACGCGGATCAGCCCCTCGGCCTCGGCGCGCAGGGCCTCCCGGACGAGTTCCTCCCAGTCGCCGCCCGGCTGGCAGCCGCCCCGGCCGAGCCCGGTGTCGGCCTTGAGCTGCACCCGCGCGGGACGCCCGGCCAGGCGCGCCGCGGCGGTGACCTCCTCCAGGGCCCACATCCCGCTGACGGAGACGTCGAGACGGGCCTCGACGGCCTCGCGCCAGGGGCCGCCCGGCGTCCACAGCCAGCACATGATCCGCACGTCGTCCGGCAGTCCGGCCTCCGCGCGCAGCGCGAGCGCCTCCTGGGGCGTGGCGGTACCGAGCCAGGTCGCGCCGGCCGCGACGGCCGCGCGGGCGCACGGGATCGCGCCGTGGCCGTAGGCGTCGGCCTTGACGACGGCCATGAGGGCCGCACCGGGCGCCCGTTCGCGCAGCGCGCGCACGTTGGCCCGCAGTGCGGCCAGATCGATCTCGGCACGGCCCCGCAGGGACGCGGCCCACTGGACGGAAGTCTCACTCATCGTGCCCCCAGTCTCTCAGAGCCCCCGATCACCCCAGCCGTAGCCACCACAGCCGCCATACC
Organism: Streptomyces flaveolus; assembly: GCF_014648815.1. Lineage (GTDB taxonomy): Bacteria > Actinomycetota > Actinomycetes > Streptomycetales > Streptomycetaceae > Streptomyces > Streptomyces flaveolus. The sequence goes on from NZ_BMRV01000002.1 coordinate 683,880, forward strand.
CGTCATAGCGGCGGGCCGCCGTCCCGCACAGCCACGGGCAGTCGCGCCACGCAGCCACGGGCCGCCGTCCCGCGCAGCCACGGCCCGCCGTGCCGCGTAGCTGCGGGCAGTCGTGCCGCGTAGCCGCAGGCCGCCGTGCCGCGCAGCCGCGAACACGCGCCGCGTCGCCGCGGGCGGTCGCGCCGCGCAGCCACGGCCCGCCGCACCGCGCAGCCACGGGCAGTCGCGCCACGCAGCCGCAGGCCGCCGTCCCGCGCAGCCGCAGGCCGCCGCCCCGCGTAGCTGCGGGCAGTCGCGCCCCGCAGCCGCGAACACGTGCCGCGTAGCTGCGGGCAGTCGCGCCCCGCAGCCGCGAGCACGCGCCGCGTAGCTGCGGGCAGTCGTGCCGCTGGGGCGGCACGGGTGGGCGCAGCGGCACCCCGCCGGCGCCGGGCCGCGCGACCACCCCCCGCACCCGACGCCCCCGCCCCCGCAACGCCGCCCACGTCAGGCCCGGTCCGACGGCACCCGTCACCCCCGCCCGCCGACAACCCCCCGCACGTCCCGCCAGGCAACCGGCACCGCCTCCGCCACGTCATGCGCCCCCACCGGCGCCCCCACCGCCGCCAGCCGCCCGGCCAGCCCGTGCAGATACGCCCCCGCGCTCCCCGCGTCCACCGCCGACAGCCCCGCCGCCAGCAACGACCCCGCCAGCCCCGACAGCACGTCCCCGCTCCCCGCCGTGGCCAGCCACGACGTCCCCGTGGAATTGACCCGCACAGGCCCCTTCCCGCCCGCCGCGGCCACCACCGTCGTCGACCCCTTCAGCAGCACCGTCGCCCCGTACCGCCCCGCCAGCTCCCGCGCCGAGGCCAGCCGCGCCCCCTCGACCTCCTCCCGGCCCACTCCGAGGAGCGCCGCCGCCTCCCCGGCGTGCGGCGTCATCAGCGTCGGCGCCGTACGTCCCCGTACCGCCTCCGCGTCGGCCAGCCGCAGCCCGTCCGCGTCGATCAGCACCGGCACCTCCGCGCCCAGCACCTCCGCCACGGTCCCGGCGTCGTCCCCGGCCCCGGGTCCGACGACCCACGCCTGCACCCGCCCCGCCCGCTTCGGCCCCTGGTCCGACACGAGCGTCTCCGGGAAGCGCGCGATCACCGCGTCCCCGGCCGGCCCGACGTACCGCACCGCCCCGGCCCCGCCCCGCAGCGCCCCGGAGACGGCGAGCACGGCGGCCCCCGGATAGCGCGCCGACCCGGCGGCGATGCCCACCACCCCGCGCCGGTACTTGTCGCTCTCCGCGCCCGGCACCGGCAGCAGCCGCGCCACGTCCGCGTGCTGCAACGCCTCCAGCTCGGCCGCGTCGTGCGGCAGCGGCAGCCCGATGTCGACCAGCCGCACCGACCCGGCGTACTCCCGCGCCGGGTCGACCAGCAGCCCCGGCTTGTGCGTCCCGAAGGTCACCGTCAGGTCGGCCCGGACGGCCTCCCCGCGCACCTCCCCCGTGTCGGCGTCGACCCCGCTCGGCAGGTCGACCGCGACGACGGCGGCCCGCGACCGCCCGGCCGCGGCGGCCAGCGGCACCGCCTCCGCCCGCAGCCCGCCCCGGCCGCCGATCCCGACGATGCCGTCCACGACCAGGTCGGCCCGCTCGACCAGCCGCTCCCCGTCGCCGTCGGCGGCGACCCGGCCGCCGGCCCGCCGGAACGCCGCGAGCCCGCCGGCGTGGGCGCGCTCCGGCGTGAGCAGCACGGCCGTCACGCCGGCCCCGCGCCGGGCGAGCCGCGCCCCGGCGTACAGGGCGTCGCCGCCGTTGTCGCCGCTGCCGACCAGCAGCACGACCCTGCTGCCGTAGACCCGCCCGGCGACGCGGCCGAGCACCTCCGCGCAGGCGGCGGCGAGCCCGGCCGCCGCCCGTTGCATCAAGGCCCCCTCCGGCAGCCTCGCCATCAACTCCCGTTCGGCCGTCCTGACCGTCTCCACGCTGTACGCAGTCCGCATGCCGTCGAGTCTTCCCGGTACACGGCGAACGTCACGAGCCGGGCCGGTCCGGTTCGCTTCCGCGTGCGGCTTCGGCGCCCTGCGGATCGAGCCGCCGGCCGCCGAGTTCCGGGTGTCGGACGTGTGCAGCCCCCTGCGGCGCGGAAGCTACCCCTCCGCGACCACCACCGCCGACGCCACCCCCGCGTCATGGCTGAGCGACACGTGCCACGACGTCACCCCCAGCTCCGCCGCCCGCGCCGCCACCGTCCCGGTGACCCGCAGTCGTGGCCGTCCGCTGTCCTCGACGTACACCTCGGCGTCCGTCCAGTGCAGCCCGGCCGGCGCACCGAGCGCCTTGGCCACCGCCTCCTTCGCCGCGAACCGGGCGGCGAGCGAGGCGACACCCCGGCGCTCCCCGCTCGGCAGCAGCAGCTCGCTCTCCACGAAGAGCCGCCGCGCCATGGCCGGCGTGCGCTCCAGCGACGCCGCGAAACGGTCGATCTCGGCCACGTCGATCCCGACCCCGATGATGCTCATGCCGAGCACCTTACGAGGCCGTGCCGACCCGCCCTAGGGGACGATCGGCGCCGGGGCCTTGTCGGCGCGGGGGGCGCGGGACTTCGGGCCGCGCTTGGACCACCACTGCTGGGCCGGTTCCTCGACCCAGCGGTACAGCAGCCAGGCGAGGGCCTGGGAGACCAGGAAGGTGCCCAGCAGGAAGACGATCGCCTCGTTGCTGGGTGCCATCCGGTGCGGCCAGTACTCGCGGATGAACTGGTTGACGGTCTGGTGGACCAGGTAGAAGGCGTACGAGCTGGCCCCGAGCATGATCAGCGAGCGGTTGGTCAGCAGACGGGCGCGTCCCGCGGCCTCGTTCTGCACACAGGCGGCGATCAGCAGCACGGACAGCACCGCGATGACGGGGCGCACGGTGCACTCCATCTGGTGGGCGACGAAGGGGCTGCCCCAGTCGGATGCCCGGGTGAAGGCGACGGCGTACACGAAGAGCAGTGCCACCACCGCGGTGGGACGCAGGGGGACGCGGTGGCCGCGGCGCAGGGCGATGGCGAAGGTGACCCCGACGAGGAACTGCGGCAGGTAGACCACCGGGTGCCGCATCACCCAGGACGCGTCGTGCGCGTTCAGGTAGTGGTCGGCCGCCACGTGCACGCCCCACATCGCGACCAGGCCGGCGACGGTGACCACCGCCAGGGTCCTGGTCCGCCAGGCGCGCAGGCGGCCGATGAGCAGCGGGAAGAGCGCGTAGAAGAGCAGCTCGACGCTGAGCGTCCAGGTGACGGGGTTGCCCGGCAGGGTGGGCATCGCGTTCGGCAGCCACGCCTGCACCAGCAGCAGGGAGGAGATGAGGCTGACCGCGTCCGTGTGGTCGTCGCCCATGCCGTAGAAGACGGCGATGGCGGCGACGGCCGCGACCAGGTGGGCGGGGTAGATACGGCCGAAGCGCCGCCAGTAGAACGTCCCCTTGCCGTTGGTCGGCTTGTGGCTCCAGGTGAGCAGGAAGCCGGAGAGGACGAAGAAGAACGTCACGCCGTGCGCGCCGATCTTCGAGTACGGGAAGAGGTCGGGCACCCGCCACACTCCGCCGCCCGCGCTCACTCCGTTGAAGTGATGCACGAAGACCGCGAAGGCCGCGAAGAAGCGCAGGCTGGTCAGCGACGCCAGACGCGTGGGCAGGGTGCCGGCCCGATCCGCGAGCCCTGGCCGCTCCGTGGCCGGAGTCGTGGGTGCCGGGGGGGCTGTGGTCATAACGGTCCACCAGTCGTATCCGCGTGCGGTCGCGGCCGGCGGGCAGGGGTAAGTCACTGCAGCACCAACCGCAAACCCCCGTACCTTAGCGATCAGCACCGCGTCGGCACAGGGGGGGTGTCCGGTGACCTTCGTCCCATCCGGCGCGGGAACCGCGAGGAACCCGCACGGCTATTCCACCGTCACCGACTTGGCCAGGTTCCGCGGCTGGTCCACGTCGTTGCCCCGGGCGGTGGCCAGCTCGCAGGCGAAGACCTGCAACGGCACCGTCGCCACCAGCGGCTGAAGCAGCGTCGGGGTGGCGGGGATCCGGACGAGATGGTCGGCGTAGGGGACGACCGCCTCGTCGCCCTCCTCGGCGATGACGACGGTCCGCGCGCCCCGGGCCCGGATCTCCTGGATGTTGGACACGATCTTGTCGTGGAGCACGGAACGGCCGCGCGGGGACGGCACGACCACGACGACCGGCAGGTCCTCCTCGATCAGCGCGATCGGCCCGTGCTTCAACTCGCCCGCCGCGAAGCCCTCGGCGTGCATGTACGCCAACTCCTTGAGTTTCAGGGCGCCTTCCAGGGCGACCGGGTACCCGACGTGCCGGCCCAGGAACAGCACCGTGTCCTTGTGGGCGAGCGAGCGCGCCAGTTCCCGCACCGGCTGCATGGTCCCCAGGACCTGGTCGACGGCGCCGGAGATGCGGGAGAGGTCGCGGACGACGTCGCGGATCTCGTCGGCGTACTTCGTGCCGCGGACCTGGCCGAGGTAGAGGGCGACCAGGTAACAGGCCACCAGCTGGGTCAGGAAGGCCTTCGTCGAGGCGACGGCGACCTCGGGGCCGGCGTGCGTGTAGAGCACCGCGTCGGACTCGCGCGGGATGGTCGAGCCGTTGGTGTTGCAGATGGCCAGCACCTTGGAGCCCTGCTCGCGGGCGTGGCGCAGCGCCATGAGGGTGTCCATGGTCTCGCCGGACTGGGAGATGGCGATGACCAGGGTCTGCTGGTCGAGGATGGGGTCGCGGTAGCGGAACTCGCTGGCCAGCTCCACCTCGCAGGGGATGCGCGTCCAGTGCTCGATGGCGTACTTGGCGATCAGCCCGGCGTGGAAGGCCGTGCCGCAGGCGACGATGACGACCTTGTCCACCTCGCGGAGCACGCCCGCGGGGATGCGCAGTTCGTCCAGGGTGAGGGAGCCGGAGCCGTCGATGCGGCCGAGGAGGGTGTCGGCGACCGCCTTGGGCTGCTCGGCGATCTCCTTGAGCATGAAGTAGTCGTGGCCGCCCTTCTCGGCGGCCGAGGCGTCCCAGTCGACGTGGTACGAGCGCACGTCCGCGGGGCTGCCGTCGAAGCCGGTGACCGTCACGCCGTCCCGGCGCAGCTCCACCACCTGGTCCTGGCCCAGTTCGAGGGCGTCCCGGGTGTGGGCGATGAACGCGGCGACGTCGGAGGCGAGGAAGTACTCGCCCTCCCCCACGCCCACCACGAGCGGCGAGTTGCGCCGGGCCCCCACGACCACGTCCGGCTCGTCCGCGTGCACGGCGACCAGCGTGAACGCGCCCTCCAGCCGGCGGCACACCAGCCGCATCGCCTCGGCCAGGTCGGCGCAGGCGGAGTACTCCTCGGCAAGCAGGTGGGCGACGACCTCGGTGTCGGTCTCGGAGGCCAGCTCGTGGCCGCGCTCCTCCAGCTCGGTCTGGAGCGCGGCGAAGTTCTCGATGATGCCGTTGTGGACCACGGCCACCCGGCCGGCGTTGTCGAGGTGCGGGTGCGCGTTGGCGTCGGTGGGTCCGCCGTGCGTGGCCCAGCGGGTGTGGCCGATGCCGGTCGCGGCGGACGGCAGCGGGTGTTCGGACAGTTCCTTGTCCAGGTTGACGAGCTTGCCGGCCCGTTTGGCGGTGGCGAGCCCGCCGTCGGCGAGCACGGCGACGCCCGCCGAGTCGTATCCCCGGTACTCCAGCCGCTTGAGTCCGGCCACCACGACATCGAGCGCCGACTGCGACCCCACGTATCCCACGATTCCGCACATGACCGGCAGCCTACGGTCAGGTTCCGTCACGAACCTGTCGTCGCGTGCCCGAAATCGGAAATTCCCACCGGGGTACGAACACCCCGGTGGGATTTTTCAGCCGGTTGAGGTCAGCCCAGCTTGGCGAGCTGCGCGTCGCTGATCTCCGTGGGGAAGGGGAAGTCCTTGCCCGTGGCGGCGGAGCCCAGGTTGATCACGGCGAACGACGCCACGGTGGAGCCCTTACGGGTGACGGTGACCTTGACCGGGAACTTGTCGCCGCCCTCGGCGGCCATCGTCATGGTCATCGCGACCGCCTCGTCGGCACCGGCGGGAGCCTTGTCGGTGACCACCTTGTCGATCTGGTTCTTGACGCCGGCCGCGGTGTAGGCGAAGCCGCCCGCGCAGGCGCTCACGGCCGCGTTCACGTCCTTGAGGACCTTCTCGGCGCCGCCGTCCTCGTAGGAGGCCAGCGTCACCAGGACCTTGTCCAGGTCGAACGCGCTGTTGAGCGCCTCCTCGGACAGGTCGTCCCCGGCCGGCTTCTTCGCCTCCTCGGTCCACGACCGCTTCACCGTCGCCGCCGGCTCGCCCGCGGCGACGCCGGTCTGCGCGAAGACGAGCGGCTGGCACTCGGCCTTCTCCGCCTTCACCTGGTCCTGCGCGATGTCGTCCGTCGCGGCGGCCTTGGTGACCTTGCCGTTCTTGACGTCGGCCTGGGCCAGGGCCGCCTTCTCCAGCTCGGCGGCGGTCAGCGCCTTGGCACCGGCCGGGGCGTTCTTGCCCGCGTCGGCCTTGCCGTCACCGGTCTTGTCGCCGTCGTCGGAGGACCCGCCGCAGGCGGTGACGAGAAGGGCCAGGGCGGCAGCCGAGGCCGCCAGGGCGGTACGGCGAACAGCGGTCGATCTCACGTGAGGTGACTCTTTCTGCCAGGACAGCGGAGGAGCTCCGCATGCTTCGCGCGCACTGTACTCACAGCGAGGTCACAGGTGATCACCCGCCGGCCACTCCATGACCACCCGGTACCCGACCGTGACGCCGACGTGATCTTGCCCGGCGGAGAACGGCCGGGCGTGACGCAGCCCACCCGCCGTCCTGTTCAAACTCCGTTAACAATGGACTGTGATCTCTCCGGTCCCCTCGATGCCCCGGAGCGCCCACCGGTCCCGGCCGGAGGCGACTCCCTACGTCGACCTCACCCGCCCCGAGTGGAGCGCGCTGCGCGACAAGACGCCGCTGCCGCTGACCGCCGAGGAGGTGGAGAAGCTGCGCGGCCTCGGCGACGTCATCGACCTCGACGAGGTGCGGGACATCTACCTGCCGCTGTCCCGGCTCCTCAACCTCTACGTCGGCGCCACCGACGGACTGCGCGGCGCGCTGAACACCTTCCTCGGCGAACAGGGGTCCCAGTCCGGCACGCCCTTCGTCATAGGGGTCGCCGGTTCGGTCGCGGTCGGCAAGTCCACCGTGGCCCGCCTGCTCCAGGCGCTGCTGTCCCGCTGGCCCGAGCATCCGCGCGTCGAACTGGTCACGACCGACGGGTTCCTGCTGCCGACGAAGGAGCTGGAGGCCCGCGGCCTGATGTCGCGGAAAGGTTTTCCCGAGTCGTACGACCGCCGGGCGCTCACCCGGTTCGTCGCCGACATCAAGGCGGGCAAGGCCGAGGTGACCGCCCCCGTCTACTCGCACCTCATCTACGACATCGTCCCGGACGAGAAGCTCGTCGTGCGCCGCCCCGACATCCTGATCGTCGAGGGCCTGAACGTGCTCCAGCCCGCGCTGCCCGGCAAGGACGGCCGCACCAGGGTCGGCCTCGCCGACTACTTCGACTTCAGCGTGTACGTCGACGCCCGCACCGAGGACATCGAGCACTGGTACCTCAGCCGCTTCCGCAAGCTGCGCGCGACCGCCTTCCAGAACCCCTCCTCGTACTTCCGCAAGTACACCCAGGTCTCGGAGGAGGAGGCCCTCGACTACGCCCGCACCACCTGGCGCACGATCAACAAGCCGAATCTGGTGGAGAACGTGGCGCCCACCCGGGGCCGGGCCACCCTGATCCTGCGCAAGGGGCCGGACCACAAGGTGCAGCGCCTGAGCCTGCGGAAGCTGTGACGACGACCGCCCGCTGCCTGTAGAAATACCGGATGCTGCATCTGCGTCTGATCACTCCGGCCGACCGGACCGACGAGGTGGTCCGTCTGATCGACCGGACGGTCGGCACCACCCACCTCGTCGTCCTGCCCGGCGCCGCCCGCGACCCGAAGGGCGACGTCGTCATGTGCGACGTGGCCCGCGAGGCGGGCGACGAGATCATCAGCCGGCTCCGGGCGCTGGGCATCGACGACTGCGGTGCCATCACCGCCGAGAACATCGACCTGTCGCTGTCCAAGCGCGCCGACAAGGCGGAGCGGGACGCCCCCGGCGAGCCCGCGGACGCCGTGCTGTGGGAGCAGTTGGAGGAGGCGACCCACGAGGAGTCGACCCTCTCCATCACCTACGTCGCCTTCATCACGCTCGCCACGATGATCGCGGCCTGCGGTGTGGTGCTCGACAACGCCATCCTGATCGTGGGCGCGATGGCGGTCGGCCCGGAGTTCGGTCCGCTGGCGGGTATCTGCACCGCCATCGTCCAGCGCGCCCCGCGCCTGGCACTGCGCTCGGCGATCGCCCTGCTGGTGGGCTTCGCGGTGGCGATGGTCGTCACCGCCGGCTTCAGCCTCTTCATGGACGCTGTGGACCTGTTCAGCAAGGCACAGCTGGAGGCGGAGCGGCCCAACACCGGGTTCATCTACGCCCCGGACTGGTTCTCGTTCGTGGTGGCGGTACTGGCGGGCGCGGCGGGCACCCTCTCCCTCACCTCGGCGAAGTCCGGCGCGCTGGTCGGCGTCGCCATCTCCGTGACGACGGTCCCGGCCGCGGCGAACGCGGCCGTGGCCCTCGTCTACGGCGACACCCACCAGGCCTGGCACTCGGCCGAACAGCTCCTGCTGAACCTGGTGGGCATCATCCTGGCCGGCACCCTCACCCTCTACGCCCAGAAGGCCCTGTGGTCGACCCAACGAGGCCGGATGAGCAAACCCACCTAGGGGCGCGGGGAACTGCGCGACCAGCCACGACGAACCCGCAGCCCGCGACGCCACAGCACCCCCACCCCGCACCCGGCGCCGCAGAACTACCCCAGTGCCGACTTCACCGCATCGGCCAGCCGCCCCGCGACGGACCGAGCCTGCTCGATGTCCGCCGCCTCGACCATCACCCGCACCAACGGCTCGGTCCCCGACGGCCGCAACAGCACCCGCCCCGTGCTGCCCAGCTCCCGCTCCGCCTCCCCGACGGCGGTCGCCAGCTCCGCGGACGTCTTGACCCGCGCCTTGTCCACGTCGGGCACATTGATCAGCACCTGCGGCAGCCGCTCCATCACGGACGCGAGGTCCCGCAGCGTACGGCCGGTCTGCGCGACCCGCGCCGCCAGCATCAGGCCGGTCAGCGTGCCGTCACCGGTGGTGGCGTGGTCGAGGATGATGACGTGGCCGGACTGCTCGCCACCGAGGGCGTACCCGTTGGCCTTCATCTCCTCCAGCACGTACCGGTCACCGACCCCGGTCTGCACGAACTGGATGCCCTCGCGCTCCATGGCCAGCTTGAAGCCCAGGTTGGACATCACGGTCGCCACGACGGTGTCGGAGCGCAGCGCGTCCCGCTCCCGCATCGCGAGCGCGAGCACGGCCAGGATCTGGTCGCCGTCGACCTCCGCGCCGGTGTGGTCCACGGCCAGGCAGCGGTCGGCGTCGCCGTCGTGGGCGATGCCGAGGTCGGCGCCGTGCTCGACGACGGCGGCCTTGAGCAGGTCGAGGTGGGTGGAGCCGCAGCCGTCGTTGATGTTGAGGCCGTCCGGCACCGCGCCGATGGTGACGAGCTCGGCGCCGGCCCGCGCGAACGCCTCCGGCGAGACCCGGGAGGCCGCGCCGTGCGCCTCGTCGAGGACGATCTTCAGCCCGTCGAGGCGGTTCGGGAGGACACCGACGAGGTGGGCGACGTACTGGTCGAGGCCCTGGTCGTAGTCGCGGACGCGGCCCACGCCGGCACCGGTCGGGCGGTCCCAGGGGGCGCCGGTGCGGTGCTCCTCGTAGACGGACTCGATGCGGTCCTCCAGCTCGTCGGCGAGCTTGTGGCCGCCGCGGGCGAAGAACTTGATGCCGTTGTCGGGCATGGCGTTGTGGCTCGCGGAGAGCATCACGCCGAGGTCGGCGCCGAGCGCACCGGTGAGGTGGGCCACCGCGGGCGTCGGCAGCACGCCGACCCGCAGCACGTCCACGCCGGCGCTGGCCAGACCCGCGACCACGGCGGCCTCCAGGAACTCCCCGGAGGCGCGCGGGTCCCGGCCGACCACCGCGGTCGGGCGGTGTCCGGCGAAGGTGCCCGCCTCGGCCAGTACGTGCGCCGCGGCGACGGAGAGACCGAGCGCCAGCTCGGCCGTCAGATCCGCGTTGGCGACACCGCGCACGCCGTCCGTGCCGAAGAGTCGTCCCACTTGTCCTCCTGAGGAAACGTCAATTCCGGGAGCGGCTGCCGGTGCGGCCCACGCAGTCGGCTCCCGTGGTTACCGGTCACGCGTCGCACCGCGCTGCCCGGCCATCCGATCACACAAGCCTTTGAACGTCTGAGCGTCTCAACGTCTTGTGCCGTTATACGCCCAACGACGGAGATACACGAACGCCCCGGCAGCACAGTGGCGTGCCGCCGGGGCGTTCGGAGTACAGGCAGCGAGGCTTAGCGCTTGCTGTACTGCGGAGCCTTGCGGGCCTTCTTGAGACCGGCCTTCTTGCGCTCGACCGCACGGTCGTCGCGCTTGAGGAAGCCGGCCTTCTTCAGCGGGCCGCGGTTGTTGTCCACGTCGGCCTCGTTCAGCGCACGGGCGACACCGAGACGGAGCGCACCGGCCTGACCGGAGACACCGCCACCCGCGATGCGGGCGATGACGTCGTAACGGCCCTCGAGCTCGAGCACCTTGAAGGGCTCGTTGACTTCCTGCTGGTGCACCTTGTTCGGGAAGTAGTCCTCGAGGGTGCGACCGTTGATCTTCCACTTGCCGGTGCCCGGGACGATCCGGACGCGGGCGATGGCGTTCTTGCGACGGCCCAGGCCGGCGGCCGGCTGGGGCTCGCCGAAGCGGGACGCCATGGACTCCGAGGTGTACTCGCCCTCGACGGGGACCTCGGACTCGGTGGTGTAGCTGTCGATGTCGATCTCTTCGAGCGGCTGCTCGGCAGTGGTCTCGGCCACGATGCTCCTCAGATTCTCTTCAGTCTTAGGGGGTGGCCGGACTTACTGCGCGACCTGGGTGATCTCGAACGGCTGCGGCTGCTGCGCGCCGTGCGGGTGCTGGTCACCCTTGTAGACCTTCAGCTTCGAGAGCATCTGACGGCCCAGCGTGTTCTTGGGGAGCATGCCCTTGACGGCCTTCTCGATGGCCTTCTCGGGGTTCTTCTCCAGCAGCTCGTCGTAGCGCACCGAGCGCAGACCGCCCGGGTAGCCGGAGTGGCGGTACGCCATCTTCTGGGTCCGCTTGTTGCCGGAGAGGTGCACCTTGTCGGCGTTGATGATGATGACGAAGTCACCGGTGTCGACGTGGGGCGCGTAGATGGGCTTGTGCTTGCCACGGAGGATGGAGGCCGCGGTGGAGGCCAGACGACCCAGGACGACGTCCTGAGCGTCGATGACGTGCCACTGGCGCGTCACATCGCCGGGCTTGGGGCTGTACGTACGCACGGTTCGTAGCCTTCGCTTCTTCAGTGAATGGTCCTGACAAGGTCACCGAAGACGATCACGACAGCCCTGACCGCACAGCGGTGACGCAAACCGCGTGCTGGTCGCTGGTCATCGGTCCCGGTGGACCGGTGTAAGGGCCCCTCACGTGAGAATGAGCAAGCCAATACACATACGACTGTGCAGAGTACCCGGGGTGCCATAGCCGGGTCAAAACGGAGCCGCCGACACCCGCTCCGGCTCCGGCGCGCGACCGCCGCCGCCGTGATCGCCGGCGGGAGCCGGACCGCCCCGGGCCTGCCGCGCCACCGCCCACCCCAGCCCGCACAGCGTGAACGCGTCCTTGAAGGCCCGCTGCCGCGCCGACTCCAGCCAGGGCCAGGTCAGCCCCGGTGCCTGGGGCACCAGGGCGATCCAGAACCAGGGCCCCCGGGCCACCGCCCCCGCGTACGGCAGCCCGGCGAGCAGCAGCGGCACCGCGACGAGGAGATAGTGGTCGTACGACGGCCTGGAGACCAGGAACGCCGACAGCATCAGGCCCGCCCCGGTCTCCGCGTACCGCAGCGGCCCGGCATCCGCGCGGCGCCAGCGCAGGTACGCGCACAGCACCCCGGCCCCCGCCGCCGCCGCCGCGACCCCCTGCGCGAGTGGCCCCGCCACGCCCAGCCGGGGCAGGACGGCCGCCGGGGAGGCCTCGTACAGCCGCAGGAACCCGTCGTCGCCGTGGAGCAGGAACGGCAGCGTGCGGGTGAGGAAGCCGGCCGGGTCGGGCATCAGCAGCGCCGCCGCGCCGGAGGCCAGCGCGGGCACCAGGACGGCCACCGCCAGGGCCCGCCACCGTCCGGCGAACACGAACAGCAGCACCACGGGCGCCAGCAGCGGCTTGAGCGCCACGGACGCCCCGATGACGGCCCCCGCCGCCGTCCACCGCCCCCGGCTCGCCAGCAGCAGGCACAGCGGCAGACCCGCCGCCGCCGTCACCGTCCAGTTGCCGAGCCGCACCAGGTGCCCGAACGGCGCGAAGCCCACCGCGAGCCCGATCGGCCCGAGGACGCCGAGGCGGCTGCCGCACGGCACCCGGTGCAGGCGCAGCGCGCACCCCCAGGCCAGGACCAGCAGCCCCGTCACCGTCAGCGGCGCCAGCACGCGCAGCACGGCCCCGGGCAGCAGCGCCTGCGGGACGGCGGCCAGCACCGCGCTCGGCAGATAGAGGAAGTGCGGATCGTCGTACGGGGACCCGCCGGCCAGCCAGGTCCGGGCGGCCCGCACGACGATCGCGTTGTCCATCCCCCCGTCCGGAGCCGCCCGGGCCGCACTCAGCGCCGACGCCCCCAGCACCGCCACGAGCGCCGCCCACGCGTGGCCGCCCGCAGGTCGCACCAACCACCCGGAGATGTCGTTTTTGCCCGTCCGCATGAGGGGAACGCTAGGCGCTGCGGCCCCTCCGGAGGCGCACCAGCACGCCTCTCGGCCCGTCTAAGATGCCGCCCATGAGCTTTGGGCAGGGGGGACCTCAGTCGCAGTGGGATCCCTGGAAACCGCAATCGCAGCAGCAGCCCTGGAACAGCGGCGGCGGCGACTCCCCGGACTGGGCCGCCCTCGCCGAGGCCTCGGAGGCCCGCAACAAGCGACGCCGGCTGCTGTTCATCGGCGGCGGCGCGCTGGCCACCGTGGCGATCGCCAGTGCCGTCGCCGTGGCCGTGGTCTCGGCGAACGGCTCCGACCAGGCGTCGGACACGCCCTCCTCCCAGCTGCCCTCCACCGCGGACATCCCCAGCCAGTCGGCCGCGCCGCCCTCGTTCGCACCGACCAGTGCCCCGCCGCCGCTGGACCCGAAGGACTTCGTGTCCAGCAGCAAGAAGGACACGGCCCCGCTGAGCCCGGACATCCTCTTCCCGGGCACGCAGCTGACCATGGGCGACATCGTGTACAAGAAGGGGCCGACCGCGGACACCCGCACCTGCGCCTCCGCCGCCCAGGGCACCCTGCCGAAGGCCCTCACCGCCCATGACTGCACCCGGCTGCTCCGCGTCACCTACACCAAGGGCGACATCGCGGTGACGGTCGGCGTGGCCGTCTTCGACAACGAGGCGCAGGCGGTCAAGGCCAAGGGCCAGACCGACAAGAAGAGCATCGTGCGCTCGCTGTCCGGCGGCGGCGTGAAGTCGTTCTGCACGGGCGCGGTCTGCCGCTCCACCACCAACTCCTACGGCCGCTACGCCTACTTCACGATCGCCGGCTTCACCGACGGCAAGAGCGTGACGCCGAAGGACACGGCCGTGTTCCGCACCGGCGACGACCTCGCCGAGTTCGCCTTCCGGCAGATCCGCCGGCGCGGCGAGGCCCAGGCGTCGGCGGCGGCGACGGCCGAGTAGCGGTTCAGCAGCAGCCGGCTCCCGGCAGGGACCGCCGGTTGCGCGCCTCCTTGTTCCGCGCCGCCAGCAGCTCGTCAGCCGGGTAGCCGACCTCCTCCAGGGTCAGCCCGTGCGGCCGTACGACGTGCACGGCGGAGTCCCGGACACCGGCGGCGAGCACCTTGGCGGGCCAGTCGGACGGACGGTGACCGTCGCCGACGAACAGCAGCGCCCCGATCAGGGAGCGGACCATGTTGTGGCAGAAGGCGTCGGCCCGGACCGTGGCGGTGACGATCCCGTCGTCGCCGCGCACCAGGCTCAGCTCCTGCAGCGTCCGGATGGTCGTGGCCCCCTCCCGCTTCTTGCAGTAGGCGGCGAAGTCGTGCTCCCCGAGCAGCCCCCGGGCGGCCTCGTTCATGGCGTCGACGTCGAGGGGCCAGTCGTGCCACAGCACGTGTCCGCGCAGCAGCGGGTCCACACCGCCGGGGTTGTCGGTGACCCGGTAGGCGTAGCGCCGCCAGATCGCGGAGAACCGGGCGTTGAAGCCGCTGGGCGCCTCCCTGAGGGCCCACACCCGCACGTCCCGGGACAGCCGCCCGGCGAGCCGCTTGAGCAGCTTCCCGTGGTGCTCGGCCCAGACCTCCCGCGGCAGGTCGACGTGGGCGACCTGGCCCCGGGCGTGCACGCCGGCGTCGGTCCGCCCGGCCACGGTCAGTTCGTAGGTCTCCCGGGAGCGCGTGACCGTCCGCAGCGCGTCCTCGATCTCCCCCTGCACGGTCCGCCGCCCACCGGCCTGCTTGGCCCACCCGGAGAACTCGGACCCGTCGTAGGAAAGGTCCAGCCGCACCCGTACGAACCCGGCCTCTACTTCGTCACTCACCCCTGCATCTTCTCAGGAACGGCGAACGGGCCCGCCCCGGAGGGCGGACCCGCTGCCGGACCGGGGGGCGGTCAGCCCCTGCCGGTGGGGTTCAGCACGATCTGCCCGGAGTCGTTCGCCGGGTTGCCCTCGTTCGGCATCGTGTACGCGAAGAACGCCCGGCCGGTGGCGTTCTTGGTCACCTCGTCGATGCGGAGGCCGAAGGTGAAGGTGCGGGAGTCGTTCTCCAGGACCGGCGTGGGGACGAAGCAGGCGTAGTCGCCCTCGGCTCCTTCCCAGGTGGGCCGGCAGTCCTCGGGAACGGTGGTGGCCGTGGTCCCCGGCGGCAGGTCGACCTGGAAGGAGATCGGCTCGCCGCCGGAACGCAGCAGGGCCAGCCAGGCGGGGCCGTGGTTGGCGAAGCCGACGTCCACCGACACGGTGCTGCCCTTGCGGGCCCGCAGCCGCTCACCGGTCAGGTCGAGGTCGAAGGTGTTCCTGGTCGGCAGGTCCAGCTCCGCCCAGCGCGTGTAGCCGGCCGGCTCCGCCTCCGGCAGGCGGACCAGCTCCAGCGCCGGACCGTCCCCGGCCTGGTAGTCGCCCTGGGCCAGCAGCTCCCGCGCCTGTGCGACGGGCACCGCGCTGAAGGAGTAGGACAGCGCGTCGTACAGCGCGAAGTCGGCCGTCCGCACCGGGAACGGCGTGTTCAACCCGTAGGCCGCGTCCCCGGCGAACTCGCCGTCGAAGACGCACAGTGCCTCGGAACGCCCGAGCAGGTCGTCGGGATCACGCGGGTCGTACCAGCAGTTGCCGAAGGTACGGGGGAAGGACAGACCCCGGGTGCCGGAGATACGCAGCAGGACGCCCTCGCCGCCCAGCCCACCGACGTTGCGGAAGCCCAGCGGCGCCTGGAAGGTGTCGCCGGCCCTCAGGTCCGCGGGCTCGGTCAACTGCTTCATCCGCAGCTCCGGGCCGCCGACCAGCACGTCCACCGAGTGCCCGGTGAAGGCCAGGCCTTCGCCCTGGGCCGTGATCTCGATGCTGCCGGCGTCGCCCGCGGCGCTCTCGTCGGTCACGTCCAGGCGGATACCGCCGAGACGGTTGTAGTCCTGGCCGGCGTAGATCTCGTAGCCGTTACAGGTGGCGACGAGTCCGTCGACGGCGCACCCCTGCCAGCCCCCGAGGCCGGAGAAGTCCACCGCGGCCACCCCGGCCAGGGAGCGGGCGTCCACGGTGACCGTGTAGTCGCCGGTGTGGATCGGGCTGATGACGCCGTCCTGGTCCGGTATCGGCTCACCGGGCGCCCGCAGCCCCAGCTCGATCTGCGGTTCGGCCGACTCGTCGGCCTCCGGGTGCAGGGAGAGGTTCACACTGTCGGGACCGGTGACGGCGACCGGCAACGGCTGCTCGGCGGCATGGGCGGGACTGGCGAGCGCCGTGGCGGCCAGAGCGGCCAGCGCGAAGGCGGCGGTACGACGCCGCACGGCGGCGGGAGAAGGCATGAAACCCCCGTGACTCAGGGACCGGACGCACCGGGATTCGGTGACGCATACATGACCACCGACCTGCCGGAATGGTTGCCCCGCAATGCGGACGGGCCCGCCCCCGAAAGGGGACGGGCCCGTCGCGAGCCGGAAGCCTCAGGCCTCCTTGGACTCCTCGGCCGGAGCGTCGGTGGCCTCGGCCTTGGTCTCCTCGGCAGCCGGAGCGGCCTCGGCGTCCTTGACGGCACGCTTCGTCGCGGCCTCGGCCTCACCGGTGGCCTCCTGCGCCACGGTCAGCGCCTCGACCAGCTCGATGACGGCCATGGGCGCGTTGTCGCCACGGCGGTTGCCGATCTTGGTGATCCGGGTGTAGCCACCGGGACGGTTCTCGTACCGGGGGCCGATCTCGGTGAAGAGCGTGTGGACGATGCTCTTGTCCGTGATGACCTGGAGCACCTGACGGCGGTTGTGAAGGTCGCCCTTCTTCGCCTTGGTGACCAGACGCTCGGCGTACGGACGCAGCTTGCGCGCCTTCGCCTCGGTCGTGGTGATGCGGCCGTGCTCGAACAGCGACTTCGCGAGGTTCGCGAGGAGCAGCTTCTCGTGCGCGGCGCTGCCGCCCAGACGGGCACCCTTGGTGGGCTTCGGCATGGTGTTTCTCCTAGGTGTCTGCCCCGGCCGTATCAGGTACCGGAGTCAGTATCCGAGCAGGCGGTCGCCTGTCGGAGATCCGGGGCGCCTTCTCAAGCGCCCCGGAGCGTCCGCGCCCCGTGAGGGGCGCGGGGAACGGCACGACCGGCCACAGCGGGCCGGCAGCCGCAGTACGGCACTCCTCGCGGAGCGCTCAGTACTGCTCGGTCTCGACGAAGCCCGCGTCCGCGTCGTCGTCCGCACCGAAGGCGTCCGCGGCGGCGGTCGGGTCGAACCCGGGAGGCGAGTCCTTGAGCGCGAGGCCCATGCCGGCCAGCTTCGCCTTGACCTCGTCGATCGACTTCGCACCGAAGTTGCGGATGTCGAGCAGGTCGGCCTCGGAACGCGCCACGAGCTCACCCACGGAGTGGATGCCCTCGCGCTTGAGGCAGTTGTACGACCGAACGGTGAGCTCGAGCTCCTCGATCGGCAGCGCCAGGTCGGCGGCGAGCGCGGCGTCCGTCGGGGACGGACCCATGTCGATGCCCTCGGCGTCGATGTTCAGCTCGCGGGCGAGACCGAACAGCTCGACCAGGGTCTTACCGGCGGAGGCCATGGCGTCACGCGGACGCATCGCCTGCTTGGTCTCGACGTCGACGATCAGCTTGTCGAAGTCGGTGCGCTGCTCGACACGCGTGGCCTCGACCTTGTAAGTGACCTTGAGAACCGGCGAGTAGATGGAGTCGACCGGGATACGGCCGATCTCCTGGCCCACCTGCTTGTTCTGCACGGCGGAGACGTAGCCGCGACCGCGCTCGACGGTCAGCTCCATCTCCAGCTTGCCCTTGCCGTTGAGCGTGGCGAGGACGAGGTCGGGGTTGTGCACCTCGACACCGGCCGGGGGCGCGATGTCGGCGGCGGTGACCAGACCCGGGCCCTGCTTGCGCAGGTACATCACGACCGGCTCGTCGTGCTCCGAGGAGACGACCAGCTGCTTGATGTTGAGGATCAGGTCGGTGACGTCCTCCTTGACGCCCGGCACGGTGGTGAACTCGTGCAGGACACCGTCGATGCGGATGCTGGTGACAGCAGCGCCGGGGATCGACGAGAGGAGGGTGCGGCGGAGGGAGTTGCCGAGGGTGTAGCCGAAGCCCGGCTCCAGCGGCTCGATGACGAACCGGGAGCGGAACTCGTCGACGACCTCTTCGGTCAACGAGGGACGCTGAGCGATCAGCATGAAGTGAATCCTTCAGTCAGGGGCGCCCGCTATTTGACGCCCGACTCTGTACTGCAAGGGTACGGGCGGTACGACCCGAAAGAGCCGTACCGCCCGGAAATCCCTGACGAAGCGAGGTCAGACGCGACGACGCTTCGGCGGACGGCAGCCGTGCTGCGACATGTGGGGGACGACCCCCACACCCCCAGCCGGACGCCGGTCCGCCGTGCCGAGCGTCAGACGCGACGACGCTTCGGCGGACGGCAGCCGTTGTGCGGGGTGGGCGTGACGTCCTGGATGGAGCCGACCTCGAGGCCGGTCGCCTGCAGGGAGCGGATGGCGGTCTCACGACCGGAACCCGGACCCTTGACGAACACGTCGACCTTGCGCATGCCGTGCTCCTGAGCGCGGCGGGCAGCCGACTCGGCGGCCATCTGCGCGGCGAACGGCGTGGACTTCCGGGAGCCCTTGAAGCCGACGTGGCCGGCGGAGGCCCAGGAGATCACGTTGCCGGACGGGTCCGTGATCGAAACGATGGTGTTGTTGAACGTGCTCTTGATGTGCGCGTGGCCGTGAGCGACGTTCTTCTTTTCCTTGCGGCGCACCTTCTTGGCAGCGCCCTGACGTCCCTTGGGGGGCATGTCGTTCTCCTACGGGAGGTGGTCGGTCCTACAGCGAAGACCGCTGGACGGCGAGTCCGCTGCGGACTACTTCTTGCCCGGCTTCTTCTTACCGGCGATGGCGCGACGCGGGCCCTTGCGGGTGCGGGCGTTGGTGCTGGTGCGCTGACCGCGGACGGGCAGGCCGCGGCGGTGACGCAGACCCTGGTACGTACCGATCTCGACCTTGCGGCGGATGTCGGCCTGGATCTCGCGACGGAGGTCACCCTCGGTCTTGATGTTGTTGTCGACGTACTCGCGGATCGCGACGAGCTGCTCCTCGGAGAGGTCGCGAACGCGGGTGTTCGGGTCGACGCCGGTGGCGGCCAGCGTCTGCTGCGAAAGGGTCCGGCCGATGCCGAACACGTAGGTGAGGGCGATCTCCACGCGCTTTTCGCGCGGGATGTCAACACCGGAAACGCGTGCCATTCAATGGCTCCAGTTGATTGTCGGAGGTCTTCCACAGAACCGGTCCCCGGCCGCCGTATCAGGTACGAACCGGGTCCCCGGCCTCCGAACCGGGGGTGTCGGGCACCTGGGTGCCCGGGTCCTGCGTATGAACATGTTCAGCTCGCGTCGCGCGAAGTCATGCGAATCGCGGAGGGAACGGTCGTGCGTCAGCCCTGGCGCTGCTTGTGGCGCGGGTTGTCGCAGATGACCATGACCCGACCGTGACGGCGGATCACCCTGCACTTGTCGCAGATCTTCTTGACGCTCGGCTTGACCTTCATGGGGTGAGGTTCTCCGGGTCAGTTGCCGGCGCACCCGCGGCACGGCGCCGCGGGACGTGGGCAAGATCTACTTGTACCGGTAGACGATCCGGCCACGCGTCAGGTCGTACGGAGACAGCTCCACCACGACCCGGTCGTCAGGGAGGATGCGGATGTAGTGCATGCGCATCTTGCCGCTGATATGTGCCAGGACCTGGTGGCCGTTCTGGAGCTCGACCTTGAACATGGCGTTCGGAAGAGACTCGACGACAGTGCCCTCGATCTCGATGGCACCTTGCTTCTTGGCCACGCTTCGCCCTTCGAATCGACTACCTTGATCGACTCCGCTACACCCTGCGAGCAGATGCAGGCATACGGGTGCACTGGAGCCGACGAGTCAGTCTACGTCAGCACCCCCGGAAAGGCGAAACGAGGAAGTCTGCCCCAAGAGGGAGATCCTCATGCCAGCGGGTCCGGTGCCGCCGTGATGCCCAGCTCCGCCAGCTTGGCCTTGCCTCCGTCGGGGGCCGTGAGGACCAGGGGGCCCTGCTCCGTCAGGGCGACGGAGTGCTCCCAGTGGGAGGACCAGGTGCCGTCCGTCGTGATGACGGTCCAGTCGTCCTGGAGGACCTCGGTCCTCGGGGTGCCGAGGGACACCATCGGCTCGATGGCCAGGCAGAAGCCGGGCACCAGCTTCGGGCCCTTGCCGCGGCGCCGGTCGACGTAGTTCAGCAGGTGCGGGTCCATGTGCATCTCGGTGCCGATGCCGTGGCCGCCGTAGTCCTCGATGATCCCGTACTTGCCGCCGCCCGGCTTGGGCTGGCGGCGGATGTACGTCTCGACGGCCCGCGAGATGTCGATGAGCCGGTTGCCCTGCTTCATCGCCGCGATGCCGGCCCACATCGACTCCTCGGTCACCCGGGAGAGCTCGACCAGCTCCGGGGCGTGACCGGATCCGACGAAGGCCGTGTAGGCGGCGTCGCCGTGCCAGCCGTCGATGATCGCGCCGCAGTCGATGGAGATGATGTCCCCGTCCTTGAGGACCACGTCGTCGGACGGGATGCCATGGACGACGACCTCGTTCACGGACGTGCAGATCGTCGCCGGGAACCCGCCGTAGCCGAGGAAGTTCGGCTTGGCGTTGTGCTCCGTGAGCACCTTGCGGGCGACCTGGTCCAGGTCCTTGGTGGTGGCGCCGGGCACGGCGGCCTCGCGCGTGGCCGCGTGGATGGCGGCGACGACCAACCCCGCCTCACGCATCTTGGCGATCTGCTCGGGGCTCTTGATCTGCACCATGGGGGCTGCGGCCTTTCTGGACCGGAAGACAACGGACGCACTCAACGATACGGGGCCAGGCCCGGCACCATTCCGTGGGCAGCCACGGACCGGTCGCCGCAGTCGCGGGCGGTCGCGCCTCCCCCGGTGCCTGAACGGCCTGGGAGGTACCCCGGGGCGGCACGGGTGGGCGCGACGGCACCCCGTGGGCGCCGGGCCGCGCACCCACCCCCACCCACGCCACAGCCGCGGCCTCCTGAAAGGAAACCGCGGCTGCGACCACGTAAGGCAAGAACTACTTGTCCCGCTTCAGCGCCTCCAGCGCCCGCCCGGTGACCTCGGCCACGGGCCCCATCGCGGAGATGGTGACGACCAGCCCCTGCGCCTTGTAGTAGTCGATGATCGGCTCGGTCTGCGTGTGGTAGACCTCGAGCCGCGTGCGGACCGTCTCCTCGGAGTCGTCGTCCCGCTGGTACAGCTCGCCGCCGCAGACGTCGCAGACGCCTTCCTTCTTCGGCGGCGTGTACGTCACGTGGAAGACGTGCGCCGAGTCGTTGCGGCAGACGCGCCGCCCGGCGATCCGCTTCACGACCTCGTCCTCGGGGGCCTCGAGGTCCAGCACCGCGTCGAGCTTCATGTCCTCGGTCTCGAGGAGCTCGTCCAGCGCCTCGGCCTGCGAGACGTTGCGCGGGAAACCGTCCAGCAGGAAGCCGCCCTCGGCGTCGGGCTGCTCCATCCGGTCCTTCGCCATGGCGATGGTGACCTCGTCCGGTACGAGGTTGCCGGCGTCCATGTAGGACTTGGCGAGCTTGCCCAGCTCGGTCTGCTGGCTGATGTTCGCGCGGAACAGGTCACCCGTGGAGATGTGCGGAATGTGCAGCGTCTCGGCAAGGCGGGTCGCCTGCGTTCCCTTTCCGGCACCCGGCGGCCCGACGAGGACGATTCGCATCAGCGGAGGAACCCTTCGTAATTGCGCTGCTGGAGCTGGCTCTCGATCTGCTTCACCGTCTCGAGACCCACACCCACGATGATCAGGATGCTGGTGCCGCCGAACGGGAAGTTCTGGTTTGCCCCGAAACCAGCCAACGCCATTGTCGGGACGAGAGCGATCAGACCCAGGTACAGCGAACCCGGCCAGGTGATCCGGTTGAGTACGTAGCTCAGATACTCAGCGGTCGGTCGGCCAGCCCGGATGCCCGGGATGAAGCCACCATACTTCTTCATGTTGTCGGCGACTTCCTCGGGGTTGAACGAGATAGCCACGTAGAAGAAGGCGAAGAACACGATCAGGAAGAAGTACAGGATGATGTGCGGCGTGGCCGCCGTGTCCGCGAGGTTCTTCGTGATCCAGGTGGCCCAGCCCGCCTGCGAGTTGGAGAACTGGACGATCAGCGCCGGAATGTAGAGCAGCGACGAGGCGAAGATGACGGGAATCACACCCGCCTGGTTCACCTTGAGCGGGATGTACGTCGACGTGCCGCCGTAGGAACGGCGACCGATCATGCGCTTCGCGTACTGGACCGGAATGCGGCGCTGGGCCTGCTCCACGAAGACCACGAGACCGACCATCACCAGGCCGACCAGGATGACCGTGCCGAACTCGATCCAGCCGCCCGCCAGGTCGCCCTGCTTCTTGATGGCCCACAGGGCGGACGGGAAGGTCGCGGCGATCGAGATGAACATCAGGATCGACATGCCGTTGCCGATGCCGCGGTCGGTGACGAGCTCGCCGAGCCACATCACGACGGCCGTGCCGGCGGTCATGCAGACCACCATGACGACGGTGGTGAAGATCGAGCGGTCCGGCACGATCTGGCCGGCGACGGTGCAGCCGGAGAACAGGGCGCCGCTGCGGGCGGTGGCCACCAGGCCGGTGCCCTGCAGGATGGCGAGCGCCATGGTCAGGTAGCGGGTGTACTGCGTGATCTTCGCCGTACCCGCCTGGCCCTCCTTCTTCAGGGCCTCCAGGCGCGGGATCACCACGGTCAGCAGCTGCAGAATGATGCTCGCCGTGATGTACGGCATGATGCCGAGCGCGAAGACCGTGATCTGCAGCAGGGCGCCACCGCTGAACATGTTGACCAGACCGAAGAGGCCCTGGTTGCCGGACGCCTGGTCCACACACTCCTGGACGCTCTTGTAGTCGACGCCGGGGATCGGGATGTGGGTACCGAGCCGGTACACCACGATGATGCCGAGCGTGAAGAGCAGCTTCTTGCGCAGGTCGGGCGTCTTGAACGCCCGGGCGAACGCGGTGAGCACGGTGCCTCCTGCGACCCCCGCGCTTCTGCGTCAAGGGTGACGGTCTTGAGGTTCGACTGACGACTTAGGGGATAACGGTCAACTGCCGCTCAGGGTGCCCCATGTGTGGCACCCGTGAAAGAGGGCAGCGCAGGCCACCTTACCGGCGGGACCACTTCCCTTGGAACGACCAACCGGGGATACCCCTTTTGTGGGGTATCCCCGGTCGGGATCGTTCAGGTCATCGAGACGCCTGAATGGCTCAGACGAGCTCGGTGACGGTACCGCCGGCGGCGGTGATCTTCTCCTTGGCGGAGCCGGAGACGGCGTCGACCGTCACCTGCAGCGCCACGGAGATCTCGCCCTGGCCGAGGACCTTGACGAGGCTGTTCTTGCGAACGGCACCCTTGGCAACGAGGCCCTCGACGGTGACTTCGCCACCCTCGGGGTACAGCGCGGCCAGCTTGTCGAGGTTCACGACCTGGAACTCGGTCTTGAACGGGTTCTTGAAGCCCTTCAGCTTCGGAAGACGCATGTGGAGGGGCATCTGGCCACCCTCGAAGCGCTCCGGAACCTGGTAACGGGCCTTCGTGCCCTTGGTACCACGACCGGCCGTCTTACCCTTCGACGCCTCACCACGACCGACACGGGTCTTCGCGGTCTTGGCGCCCGGGGCGGGACGGAGGTTGTGGATCTTGAGCGGGTTCTGCTCCGCCATGATCAGTCGACCTCCTCGACCGTCACGAGGTGGCGGACGGTGTGCACCATGCCGCGGAACTCGGGGCGGTCCTCCTTGACGACCTGCGTGTTGATGCCCTTGAGACCAAGGGAGCGCAGGGTGTCACGGTGGTTCTGCTTGCTGCCGATGTAGGACTTGACCTGCGTAATCTTGAGCTGCGCCATGATTACGCACCCGCCCCGGCACGCGCACGGAGAAGAGCCGCGGGGGCGACGTCCTCGAGCGGCAGACCACGGCGGGCCGCGATCTCCTCGGGACGCTGCAGGCCCTTGAGGGCCTCCACGGTCGCGTGCACGATGTTGATGGCGTTGTCGGAGCCGAGCGACTTCGACAGCACGTCGTGAATACCGGCGCACTCGAGCACGGCACGCACCGGACCACCGGCGATAACACCGGTACCCGGGGACGCGGGCTTGAGCAGCACGACGCCGGCAGCCTTCTCACCCTGGATGGGGTGCGGGATGGTGCCCTGGATGCGGGGGACCTTGAAGAAGTGCTTCTTGGCCTCCTCAACGCCCTTGGCGATGGCGGCCGGCACCTCCTTGGCCTTGCCGTATCCGACGCCCACGGTGCCGTCACCGTCGCCCACCACGACCAGCGCGGTGAAGCTGAAGCGACGACCACCCTTCACAACCTTGGCGACGCGGTTGATCGCGACGACGCGCTCAACGTAAGCGGTCTTCTCGGCGGCAGCTGCGCCGCCGTCACGGCCCTTCCGGTCCCGCCGCTCGCCGCCACCGGCACCGCTTCCGCGGCGCTGGGGTCCAGCCATTGGAATTACCTCTCTCTTTTTCCGCTAGCTACGGAACCGGCTCAGAACTTCAGTCCGGCTTCGCGGGCGGCGTCCGCCAGAGCGGCGATGCGCCCGGCGTACTGGTTGCCACCACGGTCGAACACGACGGCCTCGACACCGGCGGCCTTGGCGCGCTCGGCGACCAGGGCACCGACCTGCTTGGCCTGCGCGGACTTGTCGGCCTCGCCACCACGGATCGAGGTGTCCAGGGTGGACGCCGACGCAAGGGTGTGACCCTTGAGGTCGTCGATCACCTGGGCCACGATGTGGCGGTTCGAGCGAGTAACGACCAGACGGGGACGCTCCGCCGTACCCGAGAGATTCTTGCGAATCCGGATGTGACGGCGCTTGATCGCGGCGCGCTTGTAGGCGTCGCCCTTGAGGATCTTCTGTCCGTATGCCATGGCTTACTTACCCGCCTTTCCGACCTTGCGGCGGATGACTTCGCCCTCGTACTTGACGCCCTTGGCCTTGTACGGGTCGGGCTTGCGCAGCTTGCGGATGTTGGCCGCAACCTCGCCGACCTTCTGCTTGTCGATGCCCTCGACCGAGAAGCGGGTCGGGGACTCCACCTTGAAGGTGATGCCCTCGGGGGCCTCGACGGTGATCGGGTGGCTGTAGCCGAGGGAGAACTCCAGGTTCGAACCCTTGGCGAGCACGCGGTAACCGACACCGCTGATCTCGAGCTTCTTCACGTAACCCTGGGTCACGCCGGTGATCATGTTCGCCACCAGCGTGCGGGACAGGCCGTGCAGGGCCTTGCTCTGACGCTCGTCGTTGGGGCGGGTGACGTTCAGAACGCCGTCCTCACCCTTGGCGATGTCGATCGGCGCCACGACGGTGTGAGTCAGCGAGCCCTTCGGGCCCTTGACCGAGACCGTACGGCCGTCGATGGTGACGTCCACGCCGGCGGGAACCGCGATGGGGAGCTTGCCGATGCGCGACATAGCTGTTTCCTCCGTTCCCTTCCGCTACCAGACGTAGGCGAGGACTTCCCCACCCACGCCCTTCTTGCCGGCCTGCTTGTCGGTGAGGAGCCCGTGCGACGTGGAGATGATCGCCACGCCGAGGCCACCCAGCACCTTGGGCAGGTTGGTGGACTTCGCGTACACCCGGAGACCGGGCTTGGAGATCCGCTTGATGCCCGCGATGGAGCGCTCACGGTTCGGGCCGAACTTCAGCTCGAGAACGAGGTTCTTGCCGACCTCGGCGTCCTCGACCTTCCAGCCCGTGATGAAGCCCTCCTGCTGGAGGATCTCCGCGATGTGAGACTTGATCTTGGACGCCGGCATCGTCACGGAGTCGTGGTACGCCGAGTTCGCGTTCCGCAGACGCGTAAGCATGTCTGCGATCGGATCAGTCATGGTCATGAATTGGCCTTCGGCCTCTCTCGCCGGGGTTTCCTGGTGCGCCATCCCTCTCCCCGATCCGAGACGGGACGGGTGCGGCGCGGTGGACCTACGGCGTAGTAAGTCGTACGGGCGGCAGACGCCCAACCCCACAAGCCTAAGGCATGCGGAGGTGGGCCCCTGCCGACCCAGATGCTTACCGAGAGTCTGAATAACCCGGAATTACCGGATTACCAGGAGCTCTTGGTCACGCCCGGCAGCTCGCCACGGTGAGCCATCTCACGAAGGCACACGCGGCACAGGCCGAACTTGCGGTAGACGGAGTGCGGGCGGCCACAGCGCTGGCAGCGGGTGTAGCCACGCACACCGAACTTGGGCTTGCGAGCAGCCTTAGCGATCAGAGCCTTCTTCGCCATCTCGCTCACGCCTCCTTGAACGGGAAGCCGAGGTGACGAAGGAGCGCGCGGCCCTCAGCGTCGTTGGTCGCCGTGGTGACCACGGTGATGTCCATACCCCGGACACGGTCGATCTTGTCCTGGTCGATCTCGTGGAACATGACCTGCTCCGTGAGACCGAAGGTGTAGTTGCCACGGCCGTCGAACTGCTTGGGGGACAGGCCGCGGAAGTCGCGGATGCGCGGCAGCGCGAGCGACAGGGTGCGGTCCAGGAACTCCCACATGCGGTCGCCACGGAGCGTGACGTGGGCACCGATCGGCTGGCCCTCACGCAGCTTGAACTGCGCGATGGACTTGCGGGCCTTGGTGACGGCCGGCTTCTGACCGGTGATCGTGGTGAGGTCGCGGATGGCGCCCTCGATCAGCTTGGAGTCGCGGGCGGCGTCGCCCACACCCATGTTGACCACGATCTTGACGAGGCCGGGAACCTGCATGACGTTCTCGTAGGAGAACTCCTCACGCAGCTTGCCCGCGATCTCCTCGCGGTACTTCGTCTTCAGACGCGGAGTGGTGGTGGTCGTCATCAGATGTCCTCACCCGTCCGCTTGGCAACGCGGATCTTGTTGCCTTCGTCGTCGAAGCGGTAACCGACGCGGGTCACGACCTTGTTGCCGTCCTTCTCCACGACCAGCTGGACGTTGGAGACGTGGATCGGGGCCTCGGTGGTGACGATGCCGCCGGCCTGCGAACCGCGAGCGGTCGGCCCGGCCTTGGTGTGCTTCTTGACCCGGTTGACACCCTCGACCAGGACGCGGTCCTCGCGGGGGAAGGCCGCGATGACCTTGCCCTGCTTGCCCTTGTCCTTACCGGTGATGACCTGGACCAGGTCGCCCTTCTTGATCTTCATGCTCACAGCACCTCCGGCGCGAGGGAGATGATCTTCATGAACTTCTTCTCGCGCAGCTCACGGCCCACCGGGCCGAAGATACGGGTGCCACGAGGGTCGCCGTCGTTCTTCAGAATGACGGCGGCGTTCTCGTCGAAGCGGATGTACGAGCCGTCCGGACGGCGGCGCTCCTTGACGGTGCGAACGATGACCGCCTTGACGACGTCACCCTTCTTCACGTTGCCACCGGGGATCGCGTCCTTGACGGTGGCGACGATGACGTCACCGATACCCGCGTAGCGGCGGCCCGAGCCACCGAGCACACGGATGCAGAGGACTTCCTTCGCACCCGTGTTGTCGGCGACACGAAGCCGCGACTCCTGCTGGATCACGTCTATCTCCTGTTTGTCTGCCGGTTCCCCGGGAGCCGCTCAGCGAGCGGCTCCCGGAGCCTGGCGGAACTGACCTGCGGGGATTGCCGCAGGAATTACTTGGCCTTCTCGAGGACCTCGACGACGCGCCAGCGCTTCGTCGCGGACAGCGGCCGGGTCTCCATGAGGAGGACGCGGTCGCCGACACCCGCGGCGTTCTGCTCGTCGTGAGCCTTGAGCTTGTTGGTACGGCGGATGACCTTGCCGTACAGCGCGTGCTTGACGCGGTCCTCGACGGCGACGACGACGGTCTTGTCCATCTTGTCGCTGACGACCAGACCCTCGCGCGTCTTGCGGAATCCGCGTGCCTCGGTGTTCTCAGTCACGTTGCTCTCGCTCATCAGGCGCTCTCCACCGTCTCGATGCCCAGCTCGCGCTCACGCATCAGGGTGTAGATCCGCGCGATGTCCTTACGGACGGCCTTGAGCCGACCGTGGTTCTCGAGCTGACCCGTCGCCGCCTGGAAGCGGAGGTTGAACAGCTCTTCCTTGGCTTCGCGGAGCTTGTTCAGCAGCTCCTCGTCACCCAGTTCGCGCAGCTCGGACGCCTTGGTACCGGCCGACATCACGCTTCACCTGCCTCGCGCTTGACGATCCGGCACTTCATCGGCAGCTTGTGGGCCGCACGGGTCAGCGCCTCACGGGCGATCTTCTCGTTGGGGTACGACAGCTCGAACATGACGCGTCCGGGCTTGACGTTGGCGATCCACCACTCCGGCGAACCCTTACCGGAACCCATGCGGGTCTCGGCCGGCTTCTTGGTGAGCGGACGGTCCGGGTAGATGTTGATCCAGACCTTGCCGCCACGCTTGATGTGACGGGTCATCGCGATACGAGCCGCCTCGATCTGGCGGTTCGTGACGTAGGCCGGGGTCAGCGCCTGGATGCCGTACTCGCCGAACGCAACCTGCGTTCCACCCTTGGACATACCGTTGCGCTTCGGGTGGTGCTGCTTGCGGTGCTTGACCCTACGGGGGATCAGCATTTCGGTCAGGCCTCCGTTCCGGTGCTCTCAGCCGGAGCGGCAGCGGCGGGCGCCTCGGCCTTGGGGGCCTCGGCGGCCGGAGCCGACTGCTGCTGCGGCTTGCGACCGCGCCGCTCGCCACCACGGCCACCACGGGCCGGGCGGTCGGCACCGCCACCGCGAGCCGGGCGGTTACCCGCACGGGCGGCAGCGTTCTCGGCGCGGACCTCGGCGATGTTCTTGACGTCGCCCTTGTAGATCCAGACCTTCACACCGATGCGGCCGAAGGTCGTCTTGGCCTCGAAGAAGCCGTAGTCCACGTTCGCGCGGAGCGTGTGCAGGGGCACGCGGCCCTCGCGGTAGAACTCCGAGCGGGACATCTCGGCGCCACCGAGGCGGCCACCGCACTGGATCTTGATGCCCTTGGCGCCGGCCTTCATCGCCGACTGCATGCTCTTGCGCATGGCACGGCGGAAGGAGACGCGGGAGGAGAGCTGCTCGGCGACGGCCTGAGCAACCAGCTGAGCGTCCGTCTCGGGGTTCTTGACCTCGAGGATGTTCAGCTGGACCTGCTTGCCCGTGAGCTTCTCGAGGTCGCCGCGGATGCGGTCGGCCTCGGCGCCACGGCGGCCGATGACGATGCCCGGACGAGCGGTGTGGATGTCCACACGCACGCGGTCACGGGTGCGCTCGATCTCGACCTTGGAGATGCCGGCGCGCTCCATGCCGGACGTCATCATCCGACGGATGGCGACGTCTTCCTTGACGTAGTCCTTGTACAGCTTGTCGGCGTACCAACGCGACTTGAAGTCGGTCGTGACACCGAGCCGGAACCCATGCGGGTTAACCTTCTGGCCCATTACCGGGTTCCTTCCTTGCTGCTGACGACCACGGTGATGTGGCTGGTCCGCTTGCGGATCCGGTAGGCGCGGCCCTGGGCGCGCGGACGGAACCGCTTCAGGGTCGGGCCCTCGTCGACGTACGCCTCGGAGATGTAGAGGCTGTCGGCGTCGGTGTGGTCGTAGTTGTGCGCGGCGTTGGCAATGGCGCTGTCCAGCACCTTGCCCACCGGCACGCTCGCGGCCTGCGGGGCGAAACGCAGGACCGCCTGAGCCTCCGTGGCATCCATGCCACGGATGAGGTCCACCACGCGGCGGGCCTTCATGGGCGTGACGCGGATGTACCGCGCCTGGGCCCTGGCTTCCATGGTTGTCCCTTCAGTGTTTGTCATGGTCTTTCACACCCCGCTGACTAGCGGCGCTTCGACTTCCGGTCGTCCTTGACGTGACCCCGGAAGGTGCGCGTCGGCGAGAACTCGCCGAGCTTGTGGCCGACCATGGACTCGGTGACAAACACCGGGATGTGGGTCTTGCCGTTGTGCACCGCGATCGTGTGGCCGAGCATCGCCGGGACGATCATCGAGCGACGGGACCAGGTCTTGATGACGTTCTTGGTACCGGCTTCGTTCTGGACATCCACCTTCTTGATCAGGTGGTCGTCGACGAAGGGTCCCTTCTTCAAGCTACGAGGCATCTCAACCCGTCCTTAGCGCTTCTTGTTCGTCTTGCGGCGGCGGACGATGTACTTGTTCGACGCCTTCTTGGGCGAACGAGTACGGCCTTCCTTCTTGCCCCACGGGGACACGGGGTGACGACCACCGGAGGTCCGGCCCTCACCACCACCGTGCGGGTGGTCCACCGGGTTCATGACCACACCACGGACGGTCGGGCGAACGCCCAGCCACCGCTTACGGCCAGCCTTGCCCCAGTTGATGTTGCTCTGCTCGGCGTTGCCGACCTCGCCGACCGTGGCGCGGCAGCGCTGGTCGACCAGGCGGATCTCACCGGAGGGCATGCGGAGGTGGGCCATCGTGCCCTCCTTCGCGAGCAGCTGCACGGAGGCGCCGGCGGAACGGGCGAACTTGGCACCGCCACCGGGACGGAGCTCGATCGCGTGGATCGTGGTACCGACCGGGATGTTGCGGAGGGCCAGGTTGTTGCCCGGCTTGATGTCGGCCCCGGGACCGTTCTCGACGCGGTCACCCTGCTGCAGGTTGCGCGGGGCGAGGATGTAGCGCTTCTCGCCGTCGGCGTAGTGCAGCAGCGCGATGCGCGCGGTGCGGTTGGGGTCGTACTCGATGTGCGCGACCTTCGCCGGCACGCCGTCCTTGTCGTGACGACGGAAGTCGATCACGCGGTAGGCGCGCTTGTGTCCGCCACCCTGGTGGCGAACGGTCACACGACCGGCGTTGTTACGGCCGCCCTTGCTGTGCAGCGGGCGGACCAGCGACTTCTCCGGCGTGGACCGCGTGACCTCGACGAAGTCGGCGACGCTGGAGCCACGACGGCCCGGAGTCGTCGGCTTGTACTTGCGGATACCCATTTCTCAGTCCTCGTCCGATATCGGACGATCCGGACCTCCGTCAGGAGGTCGGACCGCCGAAGATGTCGATACGGTCGCCCTCGGCGAGGGTCACGATCGCGCGCTTGCTGTCGGCACGCTTGCCGAAGCCCGTGCGGGTCCGCTTGCGCTTGCCCTGGCGGTTGATCGTGTTGACCCCGGTGACCTTGACCGAGAAGACCGCCTGGACGGCCTCCTTGATCTGGGTCTTGTTGGAGCCCGGCGCGACGATGAACGTGTACTTGTTCTCGTCGAGCAGCGCGTAGCTCTTCTCGGACACGACCGGCTTGAGCAGCACGTCACGGGGGTCCGTGAACGCCTTGCTCGCCGGGGTGACGACGGTGTTCTTGCCCTCGGCCTCGTGGCGGCGTGCCTTGGCGACGCGCGCGGCCTTGGCCGCCTTGGCGGCCTTCGAGGCGATGCTCGGGTGACGCGTAGCCATCAGGCTTCGCTCCCTTCGGTGTCAGCGGCCTTGGGGCCAGACACGAAGGACTCGAAAGCGGCCTGGGTGAAGACCACGTCGTCCGAGACGAGAACGTCGTACGTGTTCAGCTGGCCCGGCTCCAGAATGTGGATCTGGGGCAGGTTGCGGGCGGACAGCCACGCGGCCTCGTCGGAGCGGTCGGCGACGAGCAGGAGGTTCTTACGCTCGCTGATCTTGCCGAACAGGCTCTTGGCGGCCTTGGTGGACGGGGTCTCGCCCTCGATCACGCCGGAGACGACGTGGATGCGGTTGTGGCGGGCCCGGTCGGTGAGGGCGTGGCGCAGGGCCGCGGCCTTCATCTTCTTCGGGGTCCGCTGCGAGTAGTCGCGCGGCACGGGACCGTGCACGACGCCACCACCGGCGAACTGCGGCGCACGGGTCGAACCCTGGCGGGCGCGGCCGGTGCCCTTCTGGCGGTACGGCTTCTTGCCGCCACCGCGGACTTCGCCGCGACGCTTGGTCTTGTGCGTGCCCTGGCGAGCAGCGGCGTTCTGCGCGACGACGACCTGGTGGATCAGCGGGATGCTGATCTTCTCCACGCCGAAGATCTCCGCGGGGAGCTCGACGCTACCGGTCTTCTCGCCGGCAGGCGAAAGGATGTCAACAGTGCTCATCGGTTACCTCAGGCCCCCTTGGCCGCGGTGCGGACCAGGACGAGGCCGCCGTTCGGACCGGGAACCGCGCCCTTGATGAGCAGCAGACCCTTCTCCGCGTCAACGGCGTGGACGGTCAGGTTCTGGGTGGTGACCCGCTCGTTGCCCATACGGCCGGCCATGCGGAGGCCCTTGAACACGCGGCCCGGGGTGGCGCAGCCACCGATGGAACCGGGAGAGCGGTGCTTGCGCTGGGTGCCGTGACCGGCGCCGAGGCCCTTGAAGTTGTGACGCTTCATGACACCGGCGAAGCCCTTGCCCTTGCTCTTGCCGGTCACGTCGACCTTGACACCGGACTCGAACACCTCAGCGGTGATCTCCTGGCCCAGGGTGTACTCGGCGGCGTCCGCGGTGCGGATCTCGACAAGGTGGCGGCGGGGAGTGACGTCGGCCTTGGCGAAGTGGCCCTTGAGGGGCTTGTTCACCTTGCGCGGGTCGATCTCGCCGAAGGCGATCTGGACGGACTCGTAGCCGTCGACATCGTTCGTGCGGACCTGGGTGACGACGTTGGGGCCGGCCTTGACGACGGTGACCGGAACAACACGGTTGTTCTCGTCCCACACCTGCGTCATGCCGAGCTTCTCGCCCAGGATGCCCTTGATCTGCTTGGTCATCTTCAGATCACCGCCCTCAGAGCTTGATCTCGATGTCGACACCGGCCGGGAGGTCGAGTCGCATCAGAGAGTCAACGGTCTTGGGGGTCGGGTCGAGGATGTCGATCAGGCGCTTGTGCGTGCGCATCTCGAAGTGCTCGCGCGAGTCCTTGTACTTGTGCGGCGACTTGATGACGCAGTACACGTTCTTCTCAGTGGGCAGCGGCACCGGGCCCGCGACCGACGCACCAGTACGCGTCACCGTCTCGACGATCTTCTTCGCCGAGGAGTCGATGACCTCGTGGTCGTAGGCCTTGAGCCGGATGCGGATCTTCTGTCCCGCCATGGCTACTCAGTAGTCCTGTCTCTCGAAAACGCTCTGGAACCCGGTGTTCCTTACCCTCACCTCCGACCCACGCGGTCGGGCGTGTCGCGCTCCCGCTGACACGGATGTCCCTCTTCGGGACTTCCCTGCATGGGAGTGCGGGCCCTTCCGGAACCGCGGGCGGGGGCGAGAGGCCCACCGGGCGCCTGGTCTGCACCCCGCTGACACTTCCCGGAAGATTCCCGTACTTCCGCCCCTGATCAGGGGCGACGAGTACTGTGGGACTCGCTTCCGGTCCCCCCGGCGGGAGGCGCGCAGCATCGGCACTCGACCGAGCAACTCGGCTAGTCTGCCATACGGGGCAGGGGCCTGGCCAATCGAAGCGGATGACTGTACCCCACGTCACGAAGTCCTACACACAGACGCCCGAGCGCCCCCCTCCGGGGAGAACCTCACCGACAGTGCAGGGGCTTGACGGTGGCGGGGAAGGAGGCGCGCATGAACGCCTCTACTTCTGGGCGATTCCCCTCGTCCCTCTCAATTCGGCTCCTCACCTTGCCCCCGGCGATGACGCTGGAGTCGATCACGACGGCCTGAAGGGCGATCTGCACGCCGGTGTCCGCGTCCGTGACGTCCCGCACCGCCTTGTTGATGCGGTCCTGCCATGACTGGACGGCCTCCTGCCACCCCGGGTCGTGGCGCAGCGTTCTGCGTTCGGCGTCCGTCAGCCGCTCGATGTCCAGGCTCACGTGGCCCTGCTCGGACACCTTCATGCCCGCGTCGACGGCTTCCTGCCGGGCCGTCTTGAGCCGGCCGCGCAGTTCGACGAACTGCGTGTGCGCGTCACGCAGGAGCCCGGCCACCGCTTTGGCCTCCGTCTGCGCGTACTGGAACTCCTTGAGGGTGACGTCGAAGCGCCGGTTGGCCGCGTCGGCGCTCAGTTCCACCCAGCCGGTGCCCATGGAGATGCCGTGCACATCCCGGCTGTAGGCCTTCTCCTGCTTGGCGAACTCGCCCGCCATCCCGTCCCACCGGTCGGCGGCGGTGGTGAGCGCGCCGAGGTCGGTGGTTCAGAACCGGTCCAGCGGGGACAGCTGCCGGATCTTCAGGGTCTGGGCCCCCACCCCGAAGTCCGTGTTCTGCAGGATGGTGCCGGCGCCGCGCAGCGCGCCCTTCTCCGCGTCGAGCCGGTCCATCAGGTTCTTCACCTGCCCGGCCCAGGTCTCGTGGGCCTTCTTCAGCGCACCGGAGGTGACCCATCCTTCGCCGTCCTTGGCGGTGAACGCCTTGACCGCACCCCGCGTGTCCTCGTCCGCCCACGCCCCGGCCTTGGCGGTGTCGGGCTGGATGTGCTCCTCGATCGCCTTCTCGGCGGCCGCCTTCTCGGCGGGCGAGGAGGCGAGATCCTTTCGGCCGCCGCCCACCGGGCCCGGTCCCGCGACGCCACTCACCCTGTCTCCCCGCAGTGGTGTTACTCCGACTGCGTGATCACCGTGAGTCACCATACCTCAGTGGTTACCAACCGTCGCTCTCTGGTCACAGCTCCCCGACCCGTGCGGGGGCGGCGGCCGGCGGACCGGGTCGGGGCGGGCGCGTGGATCATTCGAGGATCTTCTGTGCACGCCCGCGCCGACGGTCCATGGACGCGCTCTCACGATGTTTGCCACATGCAAGGATGTGCCCCGTCCGACAAGATTTTCGGGGGCGCGACAAAGGTGGCTGGCTTCTGCAAGGTCGAGTTCGAGGCCATGTCCCGGCTCATGATCGACCTCAGCGAATGCGCGGAGGGCATGCGGTCCGCGATGAAACAGCTGAAGGACATCGGCCCCAAGGGCGCCGGTTCCGGGGAGCTGGAAGAGGCGTGTGACGACTTCCAGGACAAGTGGGGCCACGGCATCAAGCTGATCGCCGATGCCACGGGCGGCATCACCGAGAAGGTGGGCCAGTCGGGCAGGCACTACCAGCACGTGGAGGACCAGATCGCCGCGTTGGCGAAGGCCGTGAAGGTGCCGGACGGTGACGGCCGTGCGTGACCCGGACGCGGCCCGGCCGTCCATGACGGCCGAGGACACGGACCCCGCGACGGCACCCGTCGGCGCCGAGGAGTCGGGTACCGAGGACGGGCCGACGGCGTTCCGCTTCCAGGTGCAGCCGGAGTTCCACCCCGTCCCGCTGGGCCTCGGGGAGGACGAGGACACCCTCCACGAGCGCCTGCGTCGGTTCTCCCACGACTACTGGGGCGAGCGCGAGGACCTGGAACCCCTGCGCCGGCTGACCACAGCCACGTACGCGGCGAACGCGGAGGGTCTCGCCGCGGGCGGGACCGTCTACAGCGCACTCGGCATCTTCCCCATCGGTGGCACCTCCGACGGTTCCGAGCCGCCCGAGCGCGTCAGCCGCGCCACGCTCACCGTCAGCGTGCGCGACCTGGCCAACCCCGACCCCCATCTGACGGCCGCGGGCATCTCGGAGGCCCTGGACAAGACGTCCGCGGGCGGTGAGGTGCAGCCGATCACCCTGCCGGCCGGCCCGGCGGTCGTCCACGTCGCCGGGGCCCGGGCCGTCTGGGACCTCCCGGAGGGAGAACAGGAACGGTTCTTCGTCCGGATCGAGGTCTGGCTGCCGTTCCCCGCCGAGGACCGCCTGCTCCTGCTCTGCCTGAGCACGGCCGACGTCCAGGACCTCTATCACTACCAGGCGGTGCTCGCGGACATCGCCGACACCATCGCCTTCGGTGAGGACGAGGCCCCCGCGCCCGCCGAGGCGGCACCGTCCCCAGCCCTTGCCGTCTCCCCCTTCGGCTCCTACTGATCGCGTCGAGGAGATCGTCCCCATGAGCACCCAGACCTACGACGCTCTCGGCTTCGACCCCGCGCCGGGCGTGCCGTCCTCCGTACGTCACCTGGTCACCGCTCTCAGCGGCGTGGGCAAGCAACTCCATGACGCGCACACGACCCTGACCCGGCTGGGCAAGGCCGACGGCGCCTGGGTGGGCGAGGGGGCGTCCGCCTTCGCCAAGAAGGCCGGATCCCTGCCGAAGTACCTGTCCGCCGGGCACAGTTCGCTGATCGACGCCGCGCACGCGCTGCACACGTGGGAGCTGCGGCTGACGGACTTCCAGTCGCTGGCGCGCCGTTACGAGCTGGAGGCCGCGGCCGCCCGCCGCGAGCTGAAGGCGGCTCAGGGCAGCCCGGACCTGAAGCTGGCGGGGCAGCTCTTCGACACGGACACCGAACTGCAGAACGCCCAGCGGCGCCTCGACAACGCGACCCGTCGGGTGAACGAGGCCGCCGAAGAGCTGAACGCCGTGATCAAGAAGGCGTGGGAGCTGCGGGGGGACCACGACGAGGCCGCACGCGCCGCCGCCTCGGCGATCCGCAGGGCCGCCGAGGCGGCGCCGGACTCCAGCCTGCTGGACGACCTCATCGACGCCATCGAGGGCCTGGGCGACAGGATCAGGGATCTCGCGGGCGACCTCTGGGACTGGATCAAGAAGCACGCGGACACGATCTACAAGATCGGGGACTGGCTGGGCTATGCCAGTGCCGCCTGCGACGTCCTCGCGGTGATCTTCTCCGAGACCATCATCGGCGCCGTCGTCTTCGAGGGCATCGGCATGGTGCTCAACGCCGGCGCCCTCACCTTCCACTCCGTCGGCTGGGCGGCCGGGGCGAA
This sequence comes from Streptomyces flaveolus, assembly GCF_014648815.1. GTDB lineage: Bacteria > Actinomycetota > Actinomycetes > Streptomycetales > Streptomycetaceae > Streptomyces > Streptomyces flaveolus. Next base: position 720,484 of record NZ_BMRV01000002.1, read on the forward strand.
GAAGGGCAACTGGATGGACATCGGCCTGGACATCGTCGGCTTCGTCCCGTTCGGCGACCTGCTGCGCCTGGGGAAGGTCGGCAAGGGTGCCTTCAAGGGCGTCAAGATCCCCATGAACGTCCTGGACTTCGGCGCGAAGGCGGCCGACGCCTGGAAGCGCGCCGACGACATCATCGAACACGTCGGCGGGACCGCGAAGCTGGGCGACGACGCGGAGCAGTGGGTGATGCGGAACGTCAGTGCCCTGGGCAGCAAGGCGCATGCCATCCACATCACCGCGGACACGCTGGCGGACCGGTTCAAGGTCGCGGTGGCCAAGGAGTTCGGTGACTTCAACCTGTACCGGCCCGGTGCGGGGGTGACGGACTTCGCCTTCCAGAAGGTGATGCCGCAGCTGATCGAGAACACCCCGCTGAAGCACATACCCGCGCTCACCGACTCCGTCAGGCCCATCATCGACGACGCCGGCGAGACGGTCGGCAAGTACATCGACCCCCGGTCGTGGACGGCACGCGGCTACGAGGCGGTCGTCGGAACGAAGAACCTCTTCAAGGAAGGCGTACGGCTCGCCGCGGGAGACGAGGTCCAGTACGCGTCCGAGAAGATCCACGAATCGATCGACCAGGCACGCCGGACGGCGGGAGACGTCGTGGACGGCCTGTCGAGCCTCAACCCCTTCTGATGACAGCGTGGACCTCGTGAAAGACACCACCCCGTACGCGTTCGTGGTCTCCGTGAACAACCCGGTTCCGGTGGCGGACCCACGGCCCGGGCACCTGCCACCCGACGCCGAGGCGGTCTCGACGGTCCGTGCGACGACCGCCCGCCGGCCCGAGGACACCCCGCTGGCCCGGGTGTTCACCCCGCGCAGCGGACAGCGCTGGAGCCGGCAGGCGCCGGTTCCCTTCTGGGTCGACGGCGGAGCGGACGGCGCCCCCTTCTGCTCCGCCCGCCCGGTCGCCCCGGACGTCTACGACGTCCACGCGGCCGACGGCACCCCGCTGGCCCGGGTCACCCGTCGCGCCGGCCGGCTGCTGCCCTGGCCCCGGCGGGTCCGGTGGTCCGCGGAGTTCGCCGGGGCGTCCCACGGGGTCAGCGGCAGAGCGGGCACGTGGTACGCGTGGCTGCTCTACGTCGTCACCGCACCCGTGTGGTTCGTCCTCGCGCTCGGCGCGGCCCTGTACTCGTTCTTCGTGGGCGAGGCGGACGACTACACGTTCGGCAGGCCGGCCCGGACCCGCTGGCGCTCGCGCGGTGCCGGGACGGTGCTGGACTACCGGGGCGTCAACAGGCTCTACCGCCTCGACCCCCGCGGGCTGGACCCCCGCGTCGCCTACGCCCTGGCGGTCCTGCACACGTGGGACCGCGAACGCTGACGGCCGCGTGCCCCGGACGAACCGCCTGTCAGTGGCCCCCCGCGTTGCGCAGCCGGGCGAAGGACGTGTCCAGGCCCTTCTTCAGCAGCCGGGACACGGGGCGTTCCACGCACCGGTGGACGAGGTAGCTCAGTACCAGGAAGCCGGCGATGACCGCGGCCACCAGGAGGCGGGCGTCCATGGTGTCGTGGAGGCGGTTGATGAGGGCGGTACCGGCCGCGTAGTGGACGAGGTAGAGGGGGTACGTCATGGCACCCGCCGTGACCAGCCACTTCCAGCGGATGCGGTCCGTGTACCCGAGCGCCACGGCGACCATGAAGAGCAGGAAGACGGTGAAGATCAGCACGCTCCCCCGCCAGCCGGAGACGTGCTCGACCTCCGCGATGCGGTTGCCGAGCTCCAGCTGGCCCATGAGCCACGCCATGGCGAGGATGCCCCACAGCAGGAGGTCCTGGCCGAAGCGGTGCATGAGGTACAGGGCGAGGCCCGCGATGAAGTACCAGGCGCCGTCCGGGTTGGCGATCAGCTCCAGCAAGGGCAGGCGGGCGACGGGCGCGAGCATCGCCACCGCGCCCCACAGGCAGCAGAACAGGACCACCCTGCGGTACGTCAGCCCCATGGCGACCACGACGAGGAAGAGCAGGTAGAAACGCAGCTCGGACCAGAGGGTCCAGTAGACGCCGTCGACGTTGGGTACGGCCGAGCCGGACTGGAGCATGGTCAGGTTGAGCAGCACCTCGCGCAGGCGGAGGCGTTCCCACACGCCCGGTACGGCGATCAGGACGGCCGTGGTGAAGACGACCGCGAACCAGTACGCCGGGTAGAGCCGGATCACCCGGGAGACGAAGAACTGGCGCGGGGTGCGCCCCCAGCACGACATGCAGATCACGAAGCCGCTGATCACGAAGAAGATCTCGACGCCGATCCAGCCGTAGGAGGCGAACCGGAACACCGTCGGCATGATCTCGGAGACCGGCCGGCCCCAGATCGGGTTGCCGGGGCGGTCGGCCCGCCAGGTCCCGGCGTAGTGGTGCACGGCCACCATCAGCGCGGCGAGCAGCCGGATGCCGTCGATGACGTACAGGCGTCCGCCCGACCGGGCGCGCCGCGACGGCCGTCCGGCGGGCGCGGCCGGATCGCTCGGCACGGTCACGGCGAGCGGCGGCAGCGGTTTGCTCGACCGCCCCGCGACTCGCCCCGTCATCCGTCCCGCGACCCGCTCGGGTATCGGTGTTCCACTGTCCGCCGCACGCACCATCCGTCCAGCCAAGAACACCGTTCACGACAGCGGTAGTGCTTTCAACGACTCGCCGCCAACGCCCCGTTCGGCGTTGGCGGCGAGTTCACCCGTACGTCAGATGACGCCCTGGGCGAGCATCGCGTCGGCGACGCGCTCGAAGCCGGCGATGTTGGCGCCCGTCACGTAGTCGCCGGGGGCACCGTAGCGCTCGGCGGTCTCGTGGCAGGTGGTGTGGATGTCGTTCATGATCTGCGTCAGCTCGTCCTCGACGCGCTCCGCCGACCACGACGTACGGGCGTGGTTCTGGGCCATCTCCAGGGCGCTGACCGCGACTCCGCCCGCGTTGGCCGCCTTGCCGGGGCCGAAGGCGACGCCCGAGCGCTGGAGGAGGTGGACGGCCTCGGGGGTGGTCGGCATGTTGGCGCCCTCGGAGACCGCCTTGACGCCGTTGCGGATCAGCGCGGCGGCGTCGTTCTCGTCGAGTTCGTTCTGCGTGGCCGACGGCAGCGCGATGTCGGCCGGGACCTCCCAGACCCGTCCGCCGGGCACGAAGCGCGCCGAGGAGCCCCGCCGCTCGGCGTAGGCGTCGACCCGGCCGCGTTCGACCTCCTTGATCTGCTTGAGCAGGTCCAGGTCGATGCCCTTCTCGTCGACGACGTAGCCGGACGAGTCCGAGCAGGTCACGGCGTTCGCGCCGAGGGCGGTCAGCTTCTCGATCGTGTAGATCGCCACGTTCCCGGAGCCGGACACGACCGCGGTCTGGCCCTCCAGGTCCTCACCGCGCTCCCGCAGCATCGCCGCCGCGAAGAGGACGTTGCCGTACCCGGTCGCCTCGGGGCGGATCAGCGAGCCGCCCCAGCCCGCGCCCTTGCCGGTGAGGACGCCGGCCTCCCAGCGGTTGGTGATCCGCCGGTACTGGCCGAACAGGTAGCCGATCTCCCGGCCGCCGACGCCGATGTCACCCGCCGGGACGTCCGTGTGCTCGCCGATGTGCCGGTACAGCTCCGTCATGAACGACTGGCAGAACCGCATGACCTCCGCGTCGCTGCGCCCGTGCGGGTCGAAGTCGCTGCCGCCCTTGCCGCCGCCGATGCCGAGGCCGGTCAGCGCGTTCTTGAAGATCTGCTCGAAGCCCAGGAACTTGATGACGCCCAGGTTGACGGAGGGGTGGAAGCGCAGACCGCCCTTGTACGGGCCGAGCGCGCTGTTGAACTCCACCCGGAAGCCGCGGTTGACCTGGACCCGCCCCTGGTCGTCCTGCCACGGCACCCGGAAGATGACCTGCCGCTCCGGCTCGACCAGCCGCTCGATGAGACCCGGCTCCGCGTACTCGGGCCTGGCCGCGACCACGGGGGCCAGCGTCTCCAGGACCTCGTGGACGGCCTGGTGGAACTCCGGCTGGGCCGGGTTGCGGTGTTCGATCTCGGTGAGCAGGTGGTCGAGCGTGGTCTTCGACTCGGATCGCGTCGTCACAGAAGCCCTTTCTGACACGGCTGACACCGGGACCGGGAGGGCGCCGGGAGGGGCGGCCGACGTTACTCCGGTCCGGTCCGGTGAAGGGCGCTCGGCGCCGTTGCCGCGCGCGGGGACACTTGAGTGTTACGCGCATGTAAACACCCTGGCCAGTGTTCGGTCTGCGCCCTGACCAGTATGTGAGACCAGGGCGTCACATACCGGCTCCCGGTGACGCACCGCGACGAAGGCGGCGGCCGGCCGCCCGGGTTACGCGTCGCCGTTGAGCATCGCCGCCGTGAGGACGTTCCCGGCGACGCCCCAGCCGCCGTCGGCGACCTCGTCCACGAGGACGACGGTGGTGGCGCGGGCCCGCTCGCCGTAGATCTCCGCGTACAGGTCGGTGGTGCGCTCGACGATCTTCCGCTTGTCCTCGGCGGTGACGGTGCCCGCGGGGACCTTGAAGTGGGCGAAGGGCATGTCAGACCAGCCCTCCGTTGGCGCGCAGGACCTGGCCGTTCACCCAGTGTCCGGCGGGGCTGCTCAGGAAGGCGACCACGGCGGCGATGTCCTCCGGGGTGCCCAGCCGCTCCAGGGGCGGGGTCTTGGCGAGCTGCTCGATCCGCTCGGGCGTCTTGTCCGCGAGGAACAGGTCCGTGGCCGTGGGTCCGGGGGCCACGGCGTTCACCGTGATGTCCCGGCCGCGCAGCTCACGCGCCATGATCAGGATCATCGCCTCTACAGCGCCCTTGCTCGCCGTGTATGCCCCGTAGGTCGGGAACTGCGCGCCGACCACGGAGGTCGAGAACCCCACGAAGGAGCCGCCCGCCCGCAGCCGCCGGGCCGCCTGCTGGGCGACGACGAAGGTGCCGCGGATGTTGGTGCGGTGCATGGCGTCCAGTGCCGCCAGGTCCAGGTCGGCGATGGTCGACAGGGTCATCCGTCCGGCCGAGTTCACCACCACGTCGACGCCGCCGAACTCCTCCTCCGCCCGGTCGAACAGCGCGGCGACCTCCTTCTCCTCCGCCACATCGGCCTGTACGGCGATCGCCCGCCCGCCGGCGGCGGTGATCGCGGCCACCGTCTCCTCGGCGGCCCCGGCACCGTGGGCGTAGTTCACGACGACGGCCAGGCCGTCCTGGGCGAGCTTCTCGGAGACCGCCCGGCCGATGCCGCGGGATCCGCCGGTGACGACGGCGACGCGTACGGCCGCGGGGGTCGGGTTCTGATTCGTGTTCGTGGTCATGACTCCACGATGCGCCGCGGCGGCCCGCGCAGCCAGGGGATGACATCCCCTGGGTCGGCGGCCCGGCCCGGCGCAGAATGGACGGCATGAGCGCTGTGAAGTACGCCGAGCTGGGAGCGTTCCTGCGGTCGCGGCGGGAGCGCATCCGCCCGGCCGACGTCGGGCTCCCGGCCGGGCCGCGGCGCCGGGTGCCGGGGCTGCGCCGCGAGGAGGTGGCCCAGCTCGCCGGGGCGTCGGTGGACTACTACAACGAGCTGGAGCGCGGGGCCGGATCCCAGCCGTCCGAGCAGATGATCGCCGCGCTGGCGAGGGCGCTGCGGCTGTCCGCCGACGAGCGGGACTACCTGTACCGGCTCGCGGACCGGCCGGTGCCCGTGCAGGGCGGGGCCGCCTCGCACGTGCACCCCGGCATGCTCGACCTGCTCGGTCGGCTGACCTCGACCCCGGCGCAGGTGATCACCGACCTGCACGTCACCCTCGTACAGAATCCGCTGGCCGTGGCGCTGGTCGGGGACCAGTCCGGTTTCCGGGGGCCCCGGGCGAGCTTCGTCCACCGGTGGTTCACCGAGCCCGACGCCCGGCTCCTGCATCCCGAGGCCGACCACGAGAGCCAGTCCCGCGCCTTCGTCGCCGACCTGCGGGCCGCCGCCGCGCGCAGGGACGCGAAGGACCCGGAGGTCGGCGCGATGATCCGCACGCTGCTCGACGTCTCCCCCGAGTTCGCCGCGCTGTGGGCCGACCATGACGTGGCCTTCCGGCGCGACGACCGCAAGCGCATCGTGCACCCCACGATCGGCGTCATCGAGGTCAACTGCCTCAACCTGTTCAGCGAGGACGGACGACAGCGACTGCTCTGGTTCACCCCGGCCGTCGGGACGGACAGCGCGGGGCTGCTGGAGCTGCTGGCGGTCGTCGGGACGCAGGAGGTCGTCAGCGCTCCGACGCGTACGGAAGGAAGTGCGTCCAGGCAGCGGGGGTGAGGGCCAGGCGGGGACCGTCGGTGTGCTTCGAGTCGCGGACGTGGACGGTGCCGGGGGTGAGGGCCAGTTCGACGCAGGAGTTGCCGTCGTTTCCACCGCTGTAGCTGCTCTTGAACCACGCCAGCTCGGAGACGGCAGTGGTCTTGCGGATCATGTTTCTCCCAGCAGTTGCTCGACGAAGGCCAGCGATTCCCGAGGTGAGAGCGCCTGAGCCCGGATGGTGCCATACCGCAGCTCAAGAATGCGCAGGTGCTTGGGATCCGGGGTCGGTCGACCGTTGAAAGCACCGTCGGAGCGGCCCACCGCCGTACCGTCCGGGAACTTCAGCAACTCGATCCGTCCGTCCAAGCCGGAGTGGGTGTCGCAGTTCATTGGCATCACTTGGAGCACGACGTTGTGCAACCGCCCCACCTCCAGCAGACGTTCAAGCTGCTGACACCAGACCATTGTGCCGCCGATGGGACGCCGCAGAACCCCCTCTTCCAGGACGAAGCTGAGCGCTGGAGCAGGAGAGCGTTCGAAGACTGACTGCCGGGCCAGACGAGCGGCCACCATCCGTTCGACATCGTCCGGTGAGTACGGTGGCTGCGCTGCCCCGATCACAGCTCGTGCGTGGTCCCGCGTTTGCAGCAGACCCGGGATGATGTGGCACTCGTAGAGGCCGATCTCGACCGCTCTGGCCTCCAACTGGCCCAGCTCCCGGACCTTCTTCGGGTACCGGACCTTCTTCACGTCCTCCCACGTCGCCGCGATGAGCCCGCCCGCGCCCAACACCTCGTCGGCTCTGTCCAGATACTCCTGCCGGGGAATCCGCTTGCCGCCCTCGACCTTGTAGACGAGGTCCTCCCCGTACCCGACGGCCACTCCGAAGTCGGCAGCCCGCATCCCCACCGCCTCGCGGCGGAGTTTCAACTGCCGTCCCACCGTGGCGATGACCGCGACGCCCCACTCGTCGTCAGGGTCCACCTCCCACCCCGGCTCGTCCACCTCGACCGCCATCCCGCGCCCCTTCGTCGTACTCGCAGCGTTGCCCCAGCGCCCTACCCGCAGGCCCCTCCCGACAGCACCGACACCACCGGACAACGACCGGACAGTGACCGTACGTACCCGCTGAGTCACTTCTCACGGTACGCAGGCGCCGCCACGCTGAGTGACGTGAATCAGGAATCCGCCGAACTCGCGACGTCCGTACGCAACTTCAGCCTGCTGCTCTCCCCCACGCCACGCGGTGCCCGCCTGGCCCGCCTGCTCGCGACCGAACAGCTCCGTTCCTGGGGAGTGCCGCTGGACCCGGCACGGCACGTCGTCGCCGAGCTGGCAGCCAACGCGGCGGACCACGGACGCGTACCCGGCCGCGATTTCCGGCTCACGCTGTACGTCGTCGGCGACACCCTGCGCATCGAGGTCACGGACACCCGGGGCGAACGGCTCCCCGAGCTCCGAACACCCGACCCCGACGCGGAATCGGGCCGCGGCCTGCTGCTGGTGGAGGCGTTCGCCCACCGCTGGGGAGTGACGGAGGGCCGCTTTCCGCACAAGACCGTGTGGGCCGAACTGCGTTTCACGCCACCGGAACCCACGTTCTGAGGTTGCGGCGCGGTCGGTGCCCGACCAAGGGCGGGCGGGTGAACATCACCGGCTCAGCTGGATTTCCGAGCCCTCGGCTCCCCTACGCTCAGCGCACACGACCGCAAAAAGGTCGGCCCCCGCGGGGACTGGCATCCCAGTGCGAGGGCCTGACCACCAAGGAAGATTGGCCCTTCCCGATGGATAGCACAAGGAGCTGTCCCTCCTCGCGATCGGCCTCGGCTGCCACATCCAGTCGCTCCCCGCAGGGGCCGTAGTGCGCGGGCCCGCTCACGCCACCGTCGACACGCAGAACGGATGCCCCGCCGGGTCCAGCAGCACCCGCCACCGTTCCGGGTCCGGCTGGAAGTCGGGCTTCGTGGCGCCGAGGGTCAGCAGCCGTGCCTCGGCCGCGTCCAGGTCGTCGGCGCCGAGGTCGATGTGGGCCTGCTTCTCCTGCGCGGGGTCCGGCCAGGTGGGCCGGCGGTAGTCGGCCAGACGGTTGAAGCCGAGGCCCGGCGAACCGTCCTTCTGACCGAGCAGGACGAAGTCGTCGGTGGAGAAGACGACGGACAGGCCGAGGGCCTCGCCGTAGAAGCGGGCCATGTCCGCGGGGTCGGGGCAGTCGAAGGTGACGGCCGAGTAGCGGAGCGCGGGCGCGGTGTTTTCCGTGGTGGTGGTCATGGAGGGAACGGTAGGACGCGACCAGGACAGATTCGGTCCTGGTCATGCGACGGCGTGTGGAAGACTTCGCCGACATGCTGAGTACGTCCGCCCGTCTGCTGCGGCTGGTCTCCCTGCTGGCCGTCCGGCCCACCTGGACCTGCGGTGAGCTGGCCACCCGCATCGAGGTCACCGAGCGGACGGTGCGCCGGGACATCGCCCGGTTGCGCGAGCTCGGCTACGCCGTCGAGTCCGACCCCGGCCCCTGGGGCGGCTACCGCCTGCGCCCCGGCACGAGTACGCCGCCGCTGATCCTGGACGACGAGGAGGCGCTCGCCGTGGCCGTCGGGCTGCGGGAGGCCGCCCTGAGCGGGGCGCTCGGTGGTGATCAGGCGGCCCTGTCGGCGCTGCTGAAGCTGCGGCAGGTGCTGCCCCGGCGGGTCGCGGACCGGCTGGGCGACATGGACGCCGCCTTCGTCCAGACCCCGAGGACCGACGAGCCGCAGGTCCCGCCCGGCATGCTGCTGGAACTGGCCACCGCCTGCCGCCGGGCCGAGCGCGCCCGGCTGTCGTACCGCGACTGGGAGGGGCGGGCCACGATCCGGGACGTCGACCCGTACCGCCTGGTCCACACCGGACGCCGCTGGTACTTCGTGGCCCGCGACGTGGAGCGGGACCGGTGGCGGACCTTCCGGGCCGACCGCGTCCAGCGGCTCCAGCCCACCGGACGCCCGGTGGAGATCACCGACCCGCCCGACCCGGCGCTGCTCGTCTCCCGCTCCACCGCCACCGGCCCCTACCCGCTGTGGGCGACGATCCGCCTCCCGATCCCACTCGACCAGGCACTGCGGCTCATCCCGTCCACCGTCGGCACCCACCGCGCCGAGGGCCCCGACACCACGATCGTCGAGGTCGGCGGCCCCACCCCCGAGGGCCTGGCCACATACCTGCTCGGCCTGGGCACACCTCTGCACGTCCTGGCCCCGGACTCCGTACGGGACGCACTGGTACGGCACGCGCGGCAGCTCGTCGAGGACAACACGGACGTGGAGTCCTGACCGCTGTTCCCGGTCTGCCGACGGGACAGCTCTCAACAATGGTCCGAACCAACCCCTTGCCCCCACCCCTCCCGCGTCGCAAGCTCCCCTCATGGAGCTGGAGTTGCGGCATCTCAGGACGGTCCGGGCCATCGCCGACGCCGGCAGCCTCACCAGGGCGGCGACGGCGCTCGGGCTCGCGCAGCCCGCGTTGAGCGCACAGCTCAAGCGGATCGAACGCGCCCTGGGCGGTGCCCTGTTCGAGCGTGGCCGGCACGGCGTGCGGGCCACCGCGCTGGGGGAACTGGTGCTGGAGCGCAGCCGGATCGTGCTGCCCGCGGTCACCGAACTCCAGCAGGAGGCGGCCAGGTTCGCCCGCGCGGCCCCGCGCACCGCCGAGCGGCTCCGGCTGGGCGGCACCCACGGCCCCCTGCTGGGCGCCCTGGTGGACCGGCTGGCGGGCGTGGCACCGGACGCCCGGATGACGACCTGTACGTCCTGGTCGGAACGGGAGCTGGCCGAGCAGCTCGTCGAAGGGCGGCTGGACTTCGCCCTCGCCGGGACCTGCGGGTCGGCGGCCCCGCCCGGCGCGGAGGGCCTGGTCTGGCGGGAGGTCGCCGTCGACCCGGTGTTCGTCATGGTGCCCGACGGTCACCCGCTCGCCCACCGCCCCGAGCTGGACCTGACCGAGCTGGCCGGCGAGGAGTGGGCCTGCGTGCCCGGTGACGGCTGCTTCGGGGACTGCTTCACCGCGTCCTGCGCCCGCGCCGGGTTCACTCCGCACCGCATGTACGAGACGGACACCGCCTCCCTGGTGCACCTCGTGCAGGTGGGCCGGGCGGTGGGGCTGTGCCGGGCGACGTTCCCGACCACGCCCGGCCTCGTTACCCGGCCCCTCACCGGCACGCCCCTGGCCTGGCGGCACCTGCTCGGCTGGCACGCCGGGACCCAGCGGCAGGACACCGCCGCCACCGTCCTCGCGCAGGCCCGCATCGCCCACGCGGGCGTCGCCGCGGGCAGCGACAGCTACACCGCGTGGCTCTCGGCGCACGGCGACGCGGCGGCCGTGGGCTGAGCCCCGGGGCGCCCCCCGGGGTTCCATAACGCCGGGGAGAGGGCCGGCCGGTGTCTTATGCCCACCGGCCGGCCCTCCCTACGGTTTCGGCACCTCCCCACCGAGACCGAGGAGTTCCCCATGTCCTCCCTGTCCTCCGTGTCCCCGCGACACACCAGGGCAAGAGCCGCGGGCGCCGCCCTCGCGGCGACGGCCGCCCTGCTCGTGGCCGGGCTCAGCGGCTCCGCGAGCGCCGGGGCGGCCGAGGCCGCGCAGCCGCCGGCGCCCTCCGCGGCACAGACCCTCCGCACCGACGCCGCCCCGCCCGCCCTGCTCCGCGCCATGCAGCGCGACCTCGGCCTGGACCGGCAGCAGGCCGAACGGCGCCTGGTGAACGAGGCCGAGGCGGGCGCCGTGGCGGGCCGCCTGCGGACAGCGCTCGGCGGCGACTTCGCGGGCGCCTGGGTGCGGGGCGCCGAGTCCGGCACACTGACCGTGGCGACGACCGACGCGGGCGACGTCGGCGCGATCGAGGCACAGGGTGCCGAGGCGAAGGTCGTACGCCACTCGCTGGCCGACCTGGACGCGGCCAAGGCCCGCCTGGACCGGACGGCGACCGGCCGGAACACCGCCGACGCGCCCGTCTGGTACGTCGACACGCGCACCAACACCCTCGTCGTGGAGGCCGTACGCCCGGCCGCGGCCCGTGCGCTGCTGGCCGCGGCCGGGGTCGACAAGTCCCTCGCCCGCGTCGAGAGGCGCACCGAGCGTCCCCGCACCTTCTACGACCTGCGGGGCGGCGAGGCGTACTACATCAACAACAGCGGACGCTGCTCGATCGGCTTCCCGGTCACCAAGGGCACCCAGCAGGGCTTCGCCACCGCCGGTCACTGTGGCCGGGCCGGCGCCGGCACGAGCGGCGCCAACCGGGTCGCCCAGGGCACCTTCCAGGGCTCGGTCTTCCCCGGCCGCGACATGGCGTGGGTGGCGACCAACTCCAGCTGGACGGCGACCCCGTACGTCAACGGCGCCGGCGGGCAGAGCGTCCAGGTCGCCGGATCCACGCAGGCGACGGTCGGCTCCTCCGTGTGCCGCTCCGGTTCGACGACCGGCTGGCACTGCGGCACCGTCCAGCAGCTGAACACCAGCGTCAGCTACCAGGAGGGCACCGTCTCCGGCGTCACCCGCACCACGGTGTGCGCCGAGCCCGGTGACTCCGGCGGCTCGTACATCTCCGGCAGCCAGGCCCAGGGCGTCACCTCGGGCGGCTCGGGCAACTGCAGCAGCGGCGGCGAGACCTTCTTCCAGCCGATCAACCCGCTCCTGACGAACTACGGGCTCACCCTGAAGACGTCCGGTGACGGCGGCGGCCCCGAGGAGCCCCCGCCCGGCGGCGGCACCTGGGCGGCCGGCACGGTCTACCAGCCGGGCGACACGGTGACGTACGGCGGTGCCACGTACCGCTGCCTCCAGGGCCACCAGGCCCAGCCGGGCTGGGAGCCGTCGAACGTCCCGGCCCTGTGGCAGCGCATGTGATCCACTGACCGCCCCACGGGGGACACGGGGGCAGGGCCCGGGTGCGCAGCGGGAGAGCGCCCGGGCCCGTCCGTGTTCAGGTGCGCATGACGGTGCCGCACTCCGTCTGCCCCTGGTCGATCGGCCGGCTGCGGTCGTACGGGTCGACGGTCGGGCCGCCGCCCTGCTCACCGGTGTAGACGTCGTCGGGGAAGGTGGGTTCCAGATAGCCTCCCTCGTCCTCGCACGAGTCGTTGGCCCGGTCGACGTTGTACTCGAAGAGCCTCAGTTTGCCCGCCGTGGCCTGCCACTGCCCCGGGTCCGACAGCAGCATCGTGACCTGGCGGCGCACGATGGTCCGGGTCACGGGGCTGAAGTCCTGCCCGGCACGTACGAGGGGATAGACGAAGGTGTAGTCCGCGTGCACCTCCACCTGGCCGGGATCACCGGCGGTGAAGCTCATGTGGCCCCTGACCTTGACCGTGTCGCCCAGCACACGCACCTCGGCCGGGTCGAAGCGGCTGAAGAACATGGTGGGGTCGTCGTCCCGCGTGGGACCGGTCAGCGCCCGCTCCATCCGCGACCGCATCTCCGAGTCCAACGGGTCCAGTACGTCGAACGCGGCGGTGGGCCGCGCCCCGCGCAGCACGGCGGGATCGATGTTGCTCGCCACCAGGAAGTCCTTCGTGCGGCGCAGCGCCAGCTCCACGTCGGCCTTGCTCATCCCGCCGGTCGCCTTCGCCCGCGGCAGCTCGATGGCGTCCGCACCCTCCGCCCACCGCTCCGCCGGCGAGCCGAGGAACGGCCGCTCGTGAGTGGGCTCCTCGGGCAGGGCCGCGCCGCCGGGTGCGGTGCTGGGCAGTGCTGTCTCCGCGGGCAGCGGCGACCCGGCGGCTCCCGACGGCTCCTCGGGTATTCCGTCGAAGACCAGTGAGGGCTTCACGACGAGCACGGCGACCGCGACGGCCACCAGCACCCCGACGGCCGACTTGATCCGACGCCGGCGGCTGCGCCCGCCGTTCGTCTCCTGCCACGCCGGACCCGTCCGCCACCCCGGCGGCTGCGCCGGTGGCGCGGCCTTCTCCCGCCTCCACCGCCGGCCGCCGGAGGCCGCCGCCGCCTCGTCCTGCGCCCGCAGCCGCTCCGTCACCATCCGCGCCCGCGCGGACGGCTCCTTGGGCGCCGCGGCGCCCCCCGCGGCGGCCTCCCGCAGGAACGCGTCCAACTGTTCGTCGGAGAGGGACGGCGACGGTTCCCGGTCGTCGGGACGCTCGGGGGGCGGGACAGTGCTCACGGGCTCGCTCTCGTGGTCCGGTGCGAAACTCTCGCCGGTCAGTGATCGAACCAGTGTTCCCGATCTTCACAGGGCGCCCACAGACGTCGGCGCGAGCCGTGATCCAACCGGTATCGACGGACCACGCGAAAGGACCCGCGCGACCGAAGTCGTGCGGGTCCTCTCAGGCATCAAGCCCAGGTCAGGTCATGCGACCCACCAAGCAAGCGGAGCTTACTTGTTGATCTTGGTGACCTGGCCGGCGCCCACGGTCCGGCCACCCTCACGGATGGCGAACTTCAGGCCCTCTTCCATGGCGACGGGCTGGATGAGCTCCACCTTCATCTCGGTGTTGTCACCCGGCATGACCATCTCGGTGCCCTCGGGGAGGGTCACGACGCCGGTCACGTCCGTCGTACGGAAGTAGAACTGCGGACGGTAGTTGTTGAAGAACGGCGTGTGGCGGCCACCCTCGTCCTTGGACAGGATGTAGGCCTGCGCCTCGAACTCGGTGTGCGGGGTGACCGAGCCCGGCTTGATGATGACCTGGCCGCGCTCGACGTCCTCGCGCTTGATACCGCGAAGCAGCAGACCGACGTTCTCACCGGCCTGGCCCTCGTCGAGGAGCTTCCGGAACATCTCGATGCCGGTGACCGTGGTGGTGGTCTTCTCGGTCTTGATGCCGATGATGTCGACGGTCTCGTTGACCTTGAGGACACCACGCTCGATGCGGCCGGTGACGACCGTACCGCGACCGGTGATGGTGAAGACGTCCTCGATCGGCATCAGGAACGGCTTGTCGACGTCGCGCTCGGGCTCCGGGATCGACTCGTCGACGGCCTTCATCAGGTCGAGGACGGACTGGCCCCACTCCTTGTCGCCCTCAAGGGCCTTCAGAGCGGACACCTTGACGACCGGCAGGTCGTCGCCCGGGAACTCGTACTCGGAGAGGAGCTCACGCACCTCGAGCTCGACGAGCTCCAGGATCTCCTCGTCGTCCACCATGTCGGCCTTGTTCAGCGCGACGACGATGTACGGGACGCCGACCTGGCGGGCCAGGAGCACGTGCTCCTTGGTCTGCGGCATCGGGCCGTCGGTGGCGGCGACCACGAGGATGGCGCCGTCCATCTGCGCCGCACCCGTGATCATGTTCTTGATGTAGTCCGCGTGACCGGGGCAGTCGACGTGGGCGTAGTGACGCGTCTCGGTCTGGTACTCGACGTGCGCGATGGAGATGGTGATACCGCGCTGGCGCTCCTCGGGAGCCTTGTCGATCTGGTCGAAGGCCGAGGCCTCGTTCAGGTCCGGGTACGCGTCGTGCAGCACCTTGGTAATGGCGGCCGTGAGGGTCGTCTTACCGTGGTCGATGTGACCGATGGTGCCGATGTTGACGTGCGGCTTAGTCCGCTCGAACTTCGCCTTCGCCACGGGGGTCCTCCTGAGAGTGGTTCTGGTACGCCTTACTCATCGGCGCCAGGTGATCTTTGCTGGGAAACCCGGACCCGGGTCATTCCGCCGGGTTGGCGACGGAATGACCCTTGCAGGCTCCGGGGTCAAGCCTAAAGCGTGTGAACGGGGTCCGTTAAACGGAGTAGACCGTTACTCGCCCTTGGCCTTCGCGATGATCTCCTCGGCGACGTTCCGGGGAACCTCGGCGTAGGAGTCGAACTGCATCGAGTAGCTTGCGCGACCCGACGTCTTGCTGCGGAGGTCGCCGACGTAGCCGAACATCTCCGACAGGGGCACGAGGCCCTTCACGACGCGGGCACCCGCCCGCTCCTCCATGGCCTGAATCTGGCCACGGCGGGAGTTGATGTCGCCGATGACCTCACCCATGTAGTCCTCGGGCGTGGTGACCTCGACGGCCATCATCGGCTCCAGGAGCACGGGCGAAGCCTTGCGCGCGGCCTCCTTGAAGGCCTGCGAACCGGCGATCTTGAACGCGAGCTCGGAGGAGTCGACCTCGTGGTAGCCACCGTCGATGAGCGTGACGCGGACGCCCGTCATCTCGTAGCCGGCCAGGATGCCGAACTGCATGGCCTCCTGCGCACCGGCGTCCACCGAAGGGATGTACTCCTTCGGGATGCGGCCACCGGTCACCTTGTTCACGAACTCGTACGAGGCGTCGCCGCCCTCGATCGGCTCGATCGCGATCTGCACCTTGGCGAACTGACCGGTACCACCGGTCTGCTTCTTGTGGGTGTAGTCCACGCGCTCGACGGCCTTGCGGATCGTCTCACGGTAGGCGACCTGCGGCTTGCCGACGTTGGCCTCGACCTTGAACTCACGGCGCATACGGTCGACCAGCACCTCGAGGTGCAGCTCGCCCATACCACCGATGATGGTCTGGCCCGTCTCCTCGTTCGTGTGAACCTGGAAGGACGGGTCCTCCTCGGCCAGACGCTGGATCGCGACGCCCAGCTTCTCCTGGTCGCCCTTCGACTTGGGCTCGATGGCGACCTGGATGACCGGCGCCGGGAAGTCCATGGACTCCAGGATCACCGGGCTCTTGTCGTCGGACAGCGTCTCACCGGTGGTGGTCTGCTTCAGGCCCATGACGGCGACGATGTCGCCGGCGCCCACCGAGTCGATCTCCTCACGCTTGTTGGCGTGCATGCGGTAGATCTTGCCGATGCGCTCCTTCTTGCCCTTGACCGAGTTCAGCACCGCGGTGCCGGACTCCAGGCGGCCCGAGTAGACCCGGACGAAGGTGAGCTTGCCGAGGTGCGGGTCGCTCATGATCTTGAAGGCGAGCGCGGCGAGCGGCTCGTCCTCAGACGGCTTGCGCTTGACGACGACCTCGGGGTCCTTGACGTCGTGACCCTCGATGGCCTCGACGTCGAGCGGGGTCGGCAGGTAGCGCACGACCGCGTCGAGCAGGGGCTGAACGCCCTTGTTCTTGAACGCGGTGCCGCAGAACACCGGGGTGACCGTGGTGTCGCTGGACTTGCCGGAGGCGATGGTGATGCGACGGATCGCGGCGTACAGCTGCTCCTCGGTGGGCTCCTGGCCCTCCAGGAACAGCTCCATGATCTCTTCGTCGTTCTCGGCGACGGCCTCGACCAGCTTCCCGCGCCACTCCTCGGCGGCCTCGGTGTGCGTGTCGGGGATGTCGACGACGTCGTACATCTCGCCCTTGGCGGCCTCGGCGGACCACACGAGCGCCTTCATGCGGACCAGGTCCACGACGCCCTTGAAGTCGGCCTCGGCGCCGATCGGGAGCTGCATGACGAGCGGCTGGGCGCCCAGGCGGTCCGAGATCATGTCCACGCAGCGGTGGAACTCGGCGCCGGTACGGTCCAGCTTGTTGACGAAGCAGATGCGGGGCACGCCGTAACGGTCGGCCTGACGCCACACCGTCTCGGACTGCGGCTCGACACCGGCGACACCGTCGAACACGGTCACGGCACCGTCGAGCACACGCAGGGAACGCTCCACCTCGACGGTGAAGTCGACGTGCCCCGGGGTGTCGATGATGTTGATCGTGTAGTCGTTGTCCTCGAGCGGCCAGTGACAGGTGGTCGCAGCAGACGTGATCGTGATGCCACGCTCCTGCTCCTGCTCCATCCAGTCCATGGTGGCAGCGCCGTCGTGGACCTCACCGATCTTGTACGACACACCGGTGTAGAACAGAATCCGCTCGGTGGTGGTCGTCTTGCCCGCGTCGATGTGGGCCATGATCCCGATGTTGCGGACCTTGGCCAGGTCAAGTGAAGTGGTAGCCATAAGGCTTCAGTCTTCTCTCGGTCTCGATGTGGGTAGCGACTACCAGCGGTAGTGCGCGAAGGCCTTGTTGGACTCGGCCATCTTGTGCGTGTCCTCGCGCTTCTTCACAGCGGCACCGAGGCCGTTGGAGGCGTCGAGGAGCTCGTTGAGCAGACGCTCGGTCATGGTCTTCTCGCGACGGGCGCGGGAGTAACCGACGAGCCAGCGCAGCGCGAGGGTGTTGGCGCGACCGGGCTTGACCTCGATCGGCACCTGGTAGGTGGCGCCACCGACACGGCGGGACTTGACCTCGAGGGTCGGCTTGATGTTCTCGAGCGCGCGCTTCAGCGTGATGATCGGGTCGTTGCCCGTCTTCTCACGCAGACCCTCCATGGCGCCGTAGACG
This sequence comes from Streptomyces flaveolus, assembly GCF_014648815.1. Taxonomy (GTDB): domain Bacteria; phylum Actinomycetota; class Actinomycetes; order Streptomycetales; family Streptomycetaceae; genus Streptomyces; species Streptomyces flaveolus. The sequence continues at coordinate 737,997 of NZ_BMRV01000002.1, forward strand.
ATGCGCTCGGCGGTGGAGCGCTTGCCGTTCAGCAGCACCTTGTTGATCAGGGAGGTCACCAGAGGAGAACCGTAGACCGGGTCGATGATGACCGGGCGCTTCGGGGCGGGGCCCTTACGAGGCATTCTTACTTCTCCTTCTTGGCGCCGTAGCGGCTGCGGGCCTGCTTGCGGTTCTTGACACCCTGGGTGTCGAGCGAGCCGCGGATGATCTTGTAGCGAACACCCGGCAGGTCCTTCACACGGCCGCCGCGCACGAGCACGATGGAGTGCTCCTGCAGGTTGTGTCCCTCACCCGGAATGTAAGCAGTGACCTCGATCCCGCTGGTCAGACGCACACGCGCGACCTTACGCAGGGCCGAGTTCGGCTTCTTCGGGGTGGTCGTGAACACACGCGTGCAGACGCCACGACGCTGGGGCGAACCCTCGAGCGCGGGCGTCTTGTTCTTCTCGACCTTGTCCTGCCGGCCCTTGCGGACCAGCTGCTGGATCGTAGGCACTACTTCTCCGGTTTCTGTGTGCCGAATGGTGAAGCTAACCTGGTACGTCGCCGACCCACGCGGTCGGGTGTGTCGAACCCGCGGACTCTCGCCGCGAGGACGGAAAGAGGCGCGGATTGCGGTGGCCGCTCACGGCCCCCGGTGCGGTTGAAGGCACGCACGAAGGCCAGGGCACACCCCAGGCACAAGGTCTGAGCGTACCTATCGCATTCGCTGCGGTCAAAACAAATGGGCGAGACCGACGCCGGCGCCCGGCTCGCACCGCTTTCGCCCGGTCCGCGCCCGCCGCTCGGCCGGGCGCGCGGGGGCCGCGCACCGACTCAGGCCCGCGGCTCCGGAATCCGCGCCCCGCCCCGGCCGGCGGGGGTGCCGGAGTCCGGAGTGCCGACGCGCGCGGCCCCGGGCTCGGGCTCCGCGGCCGCCGTGTCGTACCGGACGAAATACGTGGGCCTGTTCTGCACCGCCGTGTAGATCCGGCCGACGTACTCGCCGAGCAGGCCCACGCAGACCAGCTGGACGGCCCCGATGAACACGATCCCCGTGAAGAGGGAGGTCCAGCCGGGCACCGTGTGGCCCAGGGCGAAGGCGGTCAGCGTGTAGACCAGCAGACCCAGGCAGACCAGGAAGGCACCGGCGCCCAGCCAGGTGGCGATGCGCAGCGGGGCCGCGGAGAAGCCCGTGACGCTGTCCACCGCGAGGCGGATCATCCGGCCGAGCGGGTACTTCGTCCGGCCCGCGGTGCGCGGCGCGCGCTGGTAGGTGACCTGGCCGCTCGGGAAACCCAGCCAGGGCACCAGGAGGCGGTAGACCCGCTGCTGGTCCGGCAGGGCCTTCAGCGCGTCCACCGCGGCCCGGCTGAGCAGCCGGAAGTCACCCGCCTGCGCGGGCACCGACGGGCCGGCCAGGCGGCGCATGAGCCGGTAGTAGACGCCCGCGGTCCGGCGCTTGAAGCCGGTGTCGCTGCTGCGGTCCGCCCGGACTCCGTAGACGATGTCCAGGCCCTCGGCGCGGGCCAGCGCCAGCATGTCGGGGATCTTCTCCGGCGGGTCCTGGAGGTCGGCGTCCAGACTCACCACGTAGGCCCCGGCCGCCCGGTCCAGGCCGGCGGTGAGGGCCGCCTGGTGGCCGGAGTTGCGCCGCAGCGCGATCACGCGGAGTTCCGGCCAGCCGAGCTGGAAGGCGGCGAGCAGCTCCGCGGTGCGGTCGGCGCTGCCGTCGTCCACCGCGACGACCTCGTGGGCGACGTCCAGCTCCGTCAGCACCGGCCGCAGCCTGCTGACCAGCGCGGGCAGGGCCTCTTCCTCGTTGTACATGGGTATGACGACCGACAGCACGATCGGCTCGTCCCGTTCCTCGGGCACCGGCCCTCCCCTCACCCCTGACACAGAGCACAGATGTGCGACTCTTGTGCGATCTTATGGCAGCAATTGCTCGTTGAGGGCGGACCGAGGGGGATGACAGACATGGACACGGCTGCCGACGACACGGCGACCGACGCGTCCCTCGGCGCACGGGACGGGCTGTCCGCCGCGCACGAGACGGCCGGGCAGCGGACGGGGACCGGCCCCCTGGACCGGGCCCGGGCAGCCTGGGACGGCCGACGGCCCGCCTGGACCCGGCGCCTCACCCTGCCGGCCGGCGCGCGCCCGTACCTGCCCGCGCTGGCCCTGTACGGCGTCACCAAGCTCGTGGGCCTCACCGTCTTCGCCTCCCTGCTGGAGTACGCCGGGGACTATCACGACAAGAAACCGCGCTTCGGCGGCGGCGCCCACTGGTGGGACGTCCTGGCCACCTGGGACGGCTGGTGGTACCTCCAGGTCGCCGAGCACGGCTACCACCCCTCACTGGTACGCCTCGACTCCGACGGACTGTTCACCGTCCAGCAGAACTCGGTGGCGTTCTTCCCGCTCTACCCGGCCCTGATCCGCATGGTCTCGGAAGCCACCGGAATCGGCCTGTACGGCTCCGGCATCCTGGTCTCCGTCCTGGCCTCGTTCGTCGCCGCCGCCGGTATCTACGCCGTCGTCCGCCTGATCGCCGGGGCACGGGCGGGCACCATCGCCGCGGGCCTGTGGGCCGTGGCGCCCGGCGCGGGCGTCGAGTGGGCCGTGTACTCCGAATCCGTGTTCGTCGCCATCGCCGCCTGGACCTGCTACGCCGTGATGACCCGGCGCTGGGTCGCGGCCGGACTGCTGGCCTGTATCGCCGGCTTGAACCGGCCCACGTCCGCGGTGCTCATAGGCGCCGTGGGACTCGCCGCGCTGGTGACCCTGGCCCGCCCCGCGACCCGGCGCGAACACGGCGTGTGGGGCCCGCTGTACGCCATGATCGTCGCCCCGCTGGGCCTGCTGTTCTACGTCGCCTGGGTCGGCTACAGCACCGGCGAGCCCTCGGCGTACTTCATCCTCCAGCGCGAGGGCTGGGCGCACTTCTTCGACTACGGCGCCTACAGCCTGGACGTGCTGCGCAACCTGGCGGTGGGCCGCAACGACTACGTCTTCGCGTTCTCCACCCCCGACCTGCTCTCCCTCCAGCTGGTCCTGGCGCTGCCCTTCCTCATCGCCCTGATGCTGCGCAAGAAGCCCCCGCTGGTGCTCGTCGCCTACACCCTGGCGTCGATCATCACGGTCCTGGGCACGCAGCAGATGTTCGGCAACACGATGCGCTACCTGCTCCCCGTCTTCCCCCTCCTCCTCGCCCCGGCAGCGGCACTGAGCCGCCTGAAACTGCCGAGCCTGACGGTGTTCTTCACGACGGCGGCGCTCGCGTCGGGGTGGTACGCGCACTACGTCATCTTCGAACTGGGCGTGCCGTAGATCGTCCCGCCCCCGAAGGCATCACGACCGGCCACGACGGCTGATTGCCGCCCGTTGCCCTCATCGACAGTTCCCGTACGTTGACCATGGCGATTGCGGCATCGGCACAGGTGGACGCGGGGGCGGCGGAATGACCGGGGGACGTGCACATGCGTGGCAGGACGACGGCTTCGACGACGGCGTGCCCTTCCTCGCCCGGCTGGAGAAGGAAGACCGCGCGGCCCTCCTTCAAATCGGACGGCCCCTGCGCTATCGAGCACGCAGCGTCATCCTGCACCAGGACGAGCCTTCGTCCCACGTTCTTTTGTTACTGCACGGCTGGCCCAAGGTGACGGCCATAGCGGCCAACGGCTATGAAGCCCTGCTGGCGCTACGTGGCCCGGGAGACATCGTCGGCGAGGGCGCGGCGCTCAGCGGCCGTCATCGCTCGGCGACGGTCACGGCACTGGATCACGTCGAAGCCGTCGTCATCGACCAGGCCCGCTTCACCACTTTCCTCACCGCCAACCCCCGGGCAGCCCTGCGGCTGCTCAGTCTCACTACGGACCGCCAGCGCTCGACCGATCGCCGACGTCTGGAATGGGCGGCGCTCACCGTGCGCGAGCGCCTGGCGGTGCTTCTGCTCGAACTGGTCCGCACCCACGGGACCCGCACGGACGAGGGTGTCGAGCTGACCATCGGCCTCAGCCAGCAGGAATTCGCCGGATCGGTCGGCTCCTCACGCGAGGCAGTCGCCCGGCTCCTCAAAGAACTGCGGGACCGCCATGTGGTCGTGACACGACGCCGCCGCATCATCGTCCTGCGCCCGGAGGTGCTGCGTCGCATCATCGGCGAACAGCACGCCTGACTCCTCCGTACTGTGCACCCGGTCACAGTCCGTCCGTGTCATCGGGCCTCTGGCGCGAGTCGTGCGTCCGCCATCGTGCTGCTTAACCGAGCAAACACGAGGGGCAGAGCCATGACGGATCCTGTGTACCGCACCATCCTCCTCTTAGACATCGAGCAGTTCGGCTCCCGCGACGACGTGGAGCAGGCGTTCCTGCGGCGGCTCCTCTACGAGGTCGTGGACGCCACGCTCTTCGCCGCCGGCATCGACGAGTCGGCGCGACTGCGCGCGGACCGCGGCGACTCCGTCATGGAACTCATCGACGTCCAGGCCTCCGTACCAGCCCTGGTCAAAACCCTGCTGACCGAGACACCCGCGCTCCTGCACAGCAAGAATCGGCTGATCGCCAGCAGCGCCCGGATGCGTCTGCGCGTCGTCCTCTCGTCCGGCTACGTCGCCGTCGACGAGCTCGACGGCTGGGTCGGCTCAGACCTCAATCACGCCGTACGCCTGCTGGACTCCGACCCGCTGCGCGACGCCCTCAAGGAGCGAGACGACCACAGCGTCCTGTGTGTGTCCGACGGCATCTACCAGGGCGTCGTCCGTCACGGACCACTCGGTGTCCGCCCGGACGACTTCCACCGCATCACCGTGGACACGAAGGAAGGCCCCACGGTGGCTTGGCTGCACGGAGAGCCCGGGGTCGCACGGGACGCCGCCTCCGAGTCGGCGCCGGTTCCGGACACGCTTGCCCCGTCGCCCACTGCCACCCACGTCCATGGCGACCTGTACGGCCAGACCGGAGGCACCCTGCACGGCGGCCAGCGATTCGACTTCACCCGGCGTGAACGATAGGAGCGCCGATGAGCCAGACAGAGACTACGGCCGGCCCGGTCAAACCGGCCGACGAGGTCACACAGGACGGCGAGCAGAAGGACCAGGAAGAGTCGGGCGACGGACAGCAACAGCCGCGCCAGAAGGCCTGGGCCGCGCGCCGGGACCTGATCGCGCACGGCCCCGAATTCATCTCCACCCTGGTCGGGGGTGACCAGTTCGGCCAGTCGGGAGGCACCCACTACGGTGACAAGATCTTCCACATCGGAGGCCGGACCGAAGCGTCCCTCTCCGTCCCCGGGCAGATCCCCCGGGCGGAGGTGGAGACGCTGGCTGGTGTCTTCCGGGAGAGCGAGGACTTCGACGTCGCGCTCGCGCGCCTACGGGCCGACCGATTCGTCCTACTGTCGGGCGGACGGGAAACGGGCCGGCGGTCGGCCGCTCTGATGCTGCTGCACCGGCTGGGCACCGACCGGCTGCTCGAACTGGTCCCGCCCGCCTCGTTTCCGGCCCTGTCCGACCAGTTGGACACCCGGGCCGGTCATGTCCTGTGTGATCTGTCCGTCAGCCGAAGCCGCCCCCTGCGCCAACCGCATCTGCTCGCGCTGCGCGAGGAACTGGAGGGCCGGGACGCGTATCTGGTGATCACCGTCGAACCATCCGCCGCACTGGGCGACATCCCGTTCGTACGGTGGGAGCCGCCGACAGCGGAAGACATGCTGTACGCCCATGTCACCGCGGTCGTCGGGGAGAGCGCCTGGCCGGAACTGCACGGGCTCGCTCCGGTGAAGGAGTTTCTCGCCCAGCAGCACCGCCCGCGCCAGATCGAGGGATTCGCGCAGCGGCTCGTCGCACTGCACCGCAGAGAGGCCGACGAAGAACACCTGACCGCGTACGGCGAGGCCGCCGTACGGACCCAGATCATCCGCTGGCTCACCGGTCCCGAGCCCGACCTGCGGGAGCAGGCCTTCCTCATCTCACTCGCGGTCTTCGACCGGGCGCCGTACGCGGTGGCCGCGGAAGTCGGCGACGGGCTCTACACGCGACTGCACAGGATCGAGAAGCCCGGCGTCCCGCCGCACATCCCTGTCTTCGGCAGCTCGCGCGAGGAACGGCTCCGCCTCGCCCGCGCCGAGGGCTACATAGGTACGGAGGCCACCGAACAGGGGCCTGTCGTCGGCAAGTTCTTCGCCGCATTCCGGGACAAGCGGACGGCCGAGCTCCTGCTGGAGGAGGTGTGGAACCTCCACCCCTCCGCCCGTCCCGCCCTCGCCGAGTGGATCCGCAAGCTCGCCGAGGACCGGCGCCCCCTGGTCCGGACCCGCGCGGCCTCGGCCGCCGCCCGGCTGGCCCACTCCGACCTGTCGTCCGCCCTGGCCCATCTCATCGAGCCGTGGGCGGATGCCCGCGACCCCTACTCCTGGCTGGCCGCCGCCAACGCCCTCACTATGGCCCAGCTCCTGGGAGTGCCGACCGTCCTGCGCATCCTGCACGACTGGTGCACAGGCGAGGCGGAGAGCCGGCGCTGGACGGCCATCCGCGCCTTCGGCCTGCTGGGGCCCGTTCATCACGAGGAAGCCCTGGACGCGCTTCTGGACGCGGTCCACCGTCAGCCGCCCGCCCTCGACGTCCAGGACTCTGAGGAAGAGGAGCCGTCGGAGGGGACCAAACAGTTCGCCGATGCTCTGGAACTGTTACTCCTCGCCGTTCGGGAGCCCGTGCTGGCCGAGCTGGCCAAACAGCTCGACCCCCACCGCGCGGACCGCACGGCCCGCCCGTACGCACTGCTCGCCTTCTTCCAGGCCTGTACCCAGGCGAAGGAGGGCGACAGCGGACGCCCGCTCGTCCTCGACTGGTACGCCCAGGCCCTCGAAGCCGGGGACACGACGACCGCACGTCACCTTGCCCTGTTCTGGGAGGCCCTGCTGTCCGACCGGACGCACACCACGCGGGCCCTCGGCATTCTGCGGGGCTGGGTACGCGCAGCCGACACCGACCCACAGTCCGAAGAGGCCCTCGTCCCGCTGCTGAACGCGTTGGTCGGCACCTCTGCCAACCAACGACGTGTCACTCACCTGCTGCGCACGGCACGCGGCTTCGGGGGGACCCCCTCCCCGGCCGCTGACCGGCTGCTGAAACGCCTTTCCCGTGCCTGAGCCCCTTTATCGGAGGCAGCCCATGGAAATCCCCTTACAGCCCGAGGACCTCGACTGGTTCCGGCAACGGCCCCACTCCCCCGCTCGAGCCATCCAGGATCCCGTCCGCACCGTCTGGCAACTCCCCCGCTTCCGCCTCGGCCGGCACCGCTTCAGCGGGCGCGTCGACCACGCACTGGTCTGCGTTACGCGGAACGGGTCCTACGAGACCTTCTCACCACCCCACCGACCCGCGTCCGTACGGCGGTACATCGCCCTGTATGAGGTGGACACCGATCCGCAGGCGTTCCAGCTCACCGTGCCCCTTCCCAGCCTGGTCGACAGTTTCGAGTTCGAGGCCACCGCCGACATCGCCTGGCGCGTCGTGAACCCTGCGCAGTTCGTCCGGAGTCAGGAGCGGGATGTGCCGGGGCTCCTCACCCGAAAGGTGCTCCCCGTGCTCCGCGCCGCCAGCCGCGGCCACGGCATCGAAGCGAGCGCTGCAGCCGAACAGGCCGTGCAGCAGGCGGTGAACGGTGCCGCGTGGCTCGGTGAGGAGCAGGGCCTGCGCATGTCCTGCTCTGTCCGGCTGCGCCGCGACGAGACCGAACGCGACCACCAGGCCCGGCTGCGTACCGCCCGGCACGAGGCCGCGGCGGCACAGCCGGAGCACGAGGCGTCCGCGCTCCGTCAGGCGTACGAGGCGGAGCGGATTGGGGAGAGGATCAAGTTCTACGAGCAGCATGTGGTCCGGGGAGACTTCGCCGCACTCGCTCTGCACCTGGCGACGCACCCCGAAGACACTCAAGTGGTACTCGGTCACCTCCGTGACGGACAAGCCGAGCTGGTCCAGACCCAGCTTCATCTGATCGACCAGGCTCTGGACAGCAAGCGGCTGGAGGACCATCACCTGGACGAGCCCCATCAACTGATCGCCGAGCGCATGACCGCCATCCTGCGGGCCACCTCCGCCTCCGGACAGTCCCCGCAGCCGCGTCTGGCACCGCATCGCGCGCCCTCGGCAACGGAGGCGGCACCCTCCCGCACCATTCCGGAGTCCGGCACATGAGTACGCCCGCCCCGGAGCCGGACGCCGCACTTCTGCGGGCTGGCGCGCATCTGCTCGCCGACCTGCGCGCCGAGATCACCCGCGCCGACGCCAAGGCCGCCGTCCTGGTGGCGGCGCTGGGTCTGTCGGCCGGTGTGCCCACCGCGCTGCTGGCCAACGCCCGCTGGAGTCCCGCCCGGATCCCGGCGCCGGCCGCGCTGCTGTGGTGGACCGGCTCGGCACTTCTGCTCGCCGCCCTCCTGGCCGCCCTCCTCGCGGTCCTGCCCCGTTACCGCACCAGCCGCTGGGCACCTGGACGGCCACTCACCTATTTCGGCGACGTGCGAAGGGCCGCCCGGTCCGGACACCTCGCCGCGGCCCTGGCCGACACCGGTCGCGACCCCGCCCACGGCCTGCTGGTCGCCCTCGCCGAGACGAGCGGCATCGCCGCCCGCAAGCACTTCTGGATCCGCGTGGGGCTGATCGCGTTCAGCTCCGCAGCGGTCCTGCTGTCCGGATCTCTGTTCCTCGCATGAGCCGCTCGCCTCCCGTACCGCCGATCCCCCGGAAGGAACCGTCATGCCCTCGATCCCCGAGCCCGAGAAACAGGTGGAGGCGGAACCACCCCCGGCCGCCGACGAACTCCCTCTCCGCACCGGCCGGGTCCTCATCACCGCACGTCAGCGTGGTGCGGACATCACCGCTCTCGGCTGTCTGGCGCTGCACCTCCCCCAGGCCTGCGCAAGCCTCGCCGTCGTCTTCGGGGCCTCCTACTGCCTGGCGGTGCTCAGCGGGCCTCCGTGGTGGGTTCTCTGGGGTGGCTGGGTGCTCAGCGGCGCCCTCGTCTTCCATCAGCCCTGCGAGAGGCTGCTCGCCCGCCGACTGTTCGGGCTGCGCCATCCGACCGTAGAGGAGGACCGGAAGCTTCGATTCGTCTGGCGTGAGATCACCGCCCGCGCCGGGGTGGATGCGAGTACCTACCAGCTCTGGGTCGAGGACAGCGACGACGTCAACGCCATGGCCGCGGCGGGCCACATCGTGGGGGTCACCAGCCACTCGCTCCGGCGCCTGCCGTCCGCCCAACTCGCCGGCGTACTCGCTCACGAACTGGGCCACCACACCCGCGGTCATGCCTGGGCCTCGCTGCTCGCCGTCTGGTACGCGCTGCCGGGCCGGCTCACGTGGCGTCTGCTGCTCGCGCTGGTCTCCCGGATCGACCGGCTCCCCGTGGGCGCCTCCGCGCTGGTGACCGGACTGATCGGCGCCACCGCGTTCGCCCTCGCGACGGCCACCTACGGCCTGGTCCTCCTGCCCTTGGCCACGCCGTATCTGGCGGCCGCCGTCGCCCGGCGCGCCGAGCTTCGGGCCGACGAGCACGCTGCGGGGCTCGGTTTCGCAGCCGAGCTGATGACGGTGCTGCACGACGAGCACGAGCGGGAACGGGCGGAACGGGCCGGTGCCGAGGCTCAGGGACTGCCGGTCGAGGACGAAGGGCTCGTCGCGCGATTGCTGCACTCGCACCCCGACGTGCACACCCGCCTGCACCACCTGCGGGCCCGCGAAGCGAGTCGGCGCTGACACGCCGAAGGGCGGCCACCCCTCGCGGGGTGACCGCCCTTCGGTCGGTCAAGCGAGCACTCGCTTACTGGTTGTACGGACCGTAGTCGTAGTCCTCCAGCGGAACGGCCTGGCCGGAGCCCGTGCCGAACGGCGAGTAGTCGATGTCGTCGTAGCCGACGGCCGAGTACATCGCGGCCTTGGCCTCCTCGGTCGGCTCGACCCGGATGTTGCGGTAGCGGGACAGGCCCGTACCGGCCGGGATGAGCTTACCGATGATGACGTTCTCCTTGAGGCCGATGAGGCTGTCGGACTTGGCGTTGATCGCCGCGTCCGTCAGGACTCGGGTCGTCTCCTGGAAGGAGGCGGCCGACAGCCAGGATTCCGTCGCCAGCGAGGCCTTGGTGATACCCATCAGCTGCGGACGGCCGGAGGCCGGGTGACCGCCCTCCTGGACCACACGACGGTTCTCGGTCTCGAACTTCGACCGCTCGACCAGCTCGCCGGGCAGCAGCTCGGCGTCGCCGGACTCGATGATCGTCACGCGGCGCAGCATCTGCCGGATGATGATCTCGATGTGCTTGTCGTGGATCGACACGCCCTGCGAGTTGTAGACCTTCTGGACCTCGCCGACCAGGTGGACCTGGACGGCACGCTGACCCAGGATGCGCAGCACGTCGTGCGGGTTGGTGGCACCCACGGTGAGCTTCTGGCCCACCTCGACGTGGTCGCCCTCGCCCACGAGCAGACGGGCACGCTTCGAGATCGGGTAGGCCGTCTCGTCACTGCCGTCGTCCGGGGTGACGACGATCTTCTTGGTCTTCTCGGTCTCCTCGATCCGCACGCGGCCGGAGGCCTCGGAGATCGGGGCGACACCCTTCGGGGTACGGGCCTCGAAGAGCTCGACCACACGGGGCAGACCCTGGGTGATGTCGTCACCGGCCACACCACCGGTGTGGAAGGTACGCATCGTCAGCTGGGTACCGGGCTCACCGATGGACTGGGCGGCGATGATGCCGACCGCCTCACCGATGTCGACCAGCTTGCCGGTGGCCAGGGAGCGGCCGTAGCACATGGCGCAGGTGCCGACCTGGGACTCGCAGGTCAGGATCGAGCGGGTCTTGACCTCCTCGACACCGTGGTGCACCAGCTGGTCGATGAGCACGTCACCGAGGTCGACGTTGGCCGGCGCGATCACCTTGCCGTCGATGACGACGTCCTCGGCGAGCATGCGGGCGTACACGCTGGTCTCGACGTCGTCGGCCTTGCGCAGCACACCGTCCTCGCCGCGCTCGGCGATCCGCAGCTTCAGACCGCGCTCCGTGCCGCAGTCCTCCTCGCGGATGATGACGTCCTGGGAGACGTCGACCAGACGACGCGTGAGGTAACCCGAGTCGGCGGTACGCAGAGCGGTGTCCGCCAGACCCTTACGGGCACCGTGCGTGGAGATGAAGTACTCCAGCACGGACAGGCCCTCACGGAACGACGCCTTGATCGGACGCGGGATCGTCTCGTTCTTCGCGTTCGACACCAGACCACGCATACCGGCGATCTGACGCATCTGCATCATGTTGCCTCGTGCACCCGAGTTCACCATCATGAAGATCGGGTTGGTCTTCGGGAAGTTGTCGTTCATCGCCTCGGCGACCTCGTTGGTCGCCTTGGTCCAGATCGCGATGAGCTCCTGCGTGCGCTCGTCCTTGGTGATCAGACCGCGCTCGTACTGCTTCTGGACCTTCTCGTCCTGCGCCTCGTAGCCCTTGACGATCTCCTTCTTCGCCTCGGGAACGACGACGTCGGAGATGGCCACGGTGACGCCGGAACGGGTCGCCCAGAAGAAGCCGGCCGCCTTCAGGTTGTCGAGCGTCGCCGCCACGATGACCTTCGGGTAGCGCTCGGCGAGGTCGTTGACGATCTCGGAGAGCTGCTTCTTGCCGACCTCGTAGTCGACGAACGGGTAGTCCTCGGGCAGCAGCTCGTTGAAGAGCGCGCGGCCCAGCGTGGTCTTCAGGGTGAAGGTGTCACCCTGCTGCCACTCCGGCTCACCCTCCTCGCGCGCCGGGGGCTCCCAGCCGCGGGGCGGGATGGTGCCCACCGGGAAGCGGATGTCGACCTTCGACTGGAGCGACAGGTCGCCCGCGTCGAACGCCATGATCGCCTCGGCGGCGGAACCGAAGGCACGGCCCTCGCCCTTGAGGTCGCGGCCCTCGCCGTCGGTGGTGAGGAAGAACAGACCGAGGACCATGTCCTGGGTCGGCATCGTCACCGGACGGCCGTCGGCCGGCTTGAGGATGTTGTTCGAGGACAGCATCAGGATGCGGGCCTCGGCCTGCGCCTCCGCGGAGAGCGGCAGGTGCACGGCCATCTGGTCACCGTCGAAGTCCGCGTTGAACGCGGTGCAGACGAGCGGGTGGATCTGGATGGCCTTGCCCTCGACCAGCTGCGGCTCGAAGGCCTGGATGCCGAGGCGGTGCAGCGTGGGCGCACGGTTCAGCAGAACCGGGTGCTCCGCGATGACCTCTTCCAGCACGTCGTACACGACCGTGCGGCCGCGCTCGACCATGCGCTTGGCGCTCTTGATGTTCTGCGCGTGGTTCAGGTCGACCAGGCGCTTCATCACGAACGGCTTGAAGAGCTCCAGCGCCATGGCCTTGGGCAGACCGCACTGGTGCAGCTTCAGCTGCGGGCCGACGACGATGACGGAACGCGCCGAGTAGTCGACTCGCTTACCGAGCAGGTTCTGCCGGAATCGACCCTGCTTGCCCTTCAGCATGTCGCTGAGGGACTTCAGCGGGCGGTTACCGGGGCCGGTGACCGGGCGACCACGACGACCGTTGTCGAAGAGGGCGTCCACGGCCTCCTGGAGCATGCGCTTCTCGTTGTTCACGATGATCTCGGGCGCGCCGAGGTCGAGAAGCCGCTTCAGGCGGTTGTTGCGGTTGATGACACGGCGGTACAGGTCGTTCAGGTCGGAGGTCGCGAAGCGGCCACCGTCCAGCTGCACCATCGGACGCAGGTCCGGCGGGATGACCGGCACGCAGTCCAGCACCATGCCCTTGGGGCTGTTGCTGGTCTGCAGGAACGCGGAGACGACCTTGAGGCGCTTGAGCGCGCGGGTCTTCTTCTGGCCCTTGCCGGTGCGGATGATCTCGCGGAGCTTCTCAGCCTCTTCGTCGAGGTCGAAGGACTCCAGGCGCTTCTGCAGCGCGGCGGCGCCCATCGAGCCGTCGAAGTAGGTGCCGAAGCGGTCGCGCAGCTCGCGGTAGAGCAGCTCGTCGCCCTCGAGGTCCTGGACCTTGAGGTTCTTGAACCGGTTCCACACCTCGTCGAGGCGGTCGATCTCGCGCTGCGCACGGTCGCGCAGCTGCTTCATCTCACGCTCGGCACCCTCGCGCACCTTGCGGCGCACGTCGGCCTTGGCGCCCTCGGCCTCCAGCTCGGCCAGGTCGGTCTCGAGCTTCTTGGCGCGGGCCTCGAGGTCGGCGTCGCGGCGGTTCTCGATCTGCTGACGCTCGACGGAGACGTGGGCCTCCAGCGAGGGCAGGTCGCGGGTGCGGCGCTCCTCGTCCACGAACGTGATCATGTACGCGGCGAAGTAGATGACCTTCTCGAGGTCCTTCGGCGCCAGGTCCAGCAGGTAGCCCAGGCGCGACGGGACGCCCTTGAAGTACCAGATGTGGGTGACGGGGGCGGCGAGCTCGATGTGGCCCATCCGCTCACGGCGCACCTTGGCGCGCGTGACCTCCACGCCACAGCGCTCACAGATGATGCCCTTGAAGCGGACGCGCTTGTACTTGCCGCAGTAGCACTCCCAGTCCCGGGTCGGACCGAAGATCTTCTCGCAGAAGAGTCCGTCCTTCTCGGGCTTGAGGGTGCGGTAGTTGATGGTCTCGGGCTTCTTGACCTCGCCGTGGCTCCACTGACGGATGTCGTCAGCGGTGGCCAGACCGATCCGGAGCTCGTCGAAGAAGTTGACGTCGAGCACTATGCGTCAATCCCTCTCAGGGTTGTAAGTCTTGGGGTCTGAAACGGGGGTCCTGGGGCCGGCGGGCCTTGATCGCTCAAGGCCCGCCGGACTCCCGTCAGACCTCTTCGACGCTGCTCGGCTCGCGCCGGGACAGGTCGATGCCGAGCTCCTCCGCAGCGCGGAAGACGTCCTCGTCGGTGTCGCGCATCTCGATGGACATGCCGTCCGAGGACAGCACCTCCACGTTGAGGCACAGGGACTGCATCTCCTTGATGAGCACCTTGAAGGACTCGGGGATGCCGGGCTCAGGGATGTTCTCGCCCTTGACGATGGCCTCGTAGACCTTCACGCGGCCGGTGACGTCGTCGGACTTGATGGTCAGCAGCTCCTGGAGGGCGTACGCGGCGCCGTAAGCCTCCAGCGCCCACACCTCCATCTCACCGAAGCGCTGGCCACCGAACTGGGCCTTACCACCCAGCGGCTGCTGGGTGATCATCGAGTACGGACCGGTCGAACGGGCGTGCAGCTTGTCGTCGACCAGGTGGTGCAGCTTGAGGATGTACATGTAGCCGACCGAGATCGGGTCCGGGAACGGCTCACCGCTACGGCCGTCGAACAGCCGCGCCTTGCCGGACGGGAGCACCATGCGCTCGCCGTCGCGGTTCGGGATGGTGTGCTGCAGCAGACCCGCGAGCTCGTCCTCGCGCGCACCGTCGAACACCGGGGTGGCGACGTTGGTACCGGGCTCGACCTTGTCGGCGCCGATGGCCTGGAGGCGCTGGGCCCACTCGTCCGCGAGGCCGGAGACGTCCCAGCCGCGGCTGGCGAGCCAGCCGAGGTGGATCTCCAGGACCTGTCCCGGGTTCATTCGGGACGGCACACCCAGCGGGTTGAGGATGATGTCGACCGGGGTGCCGTCCTCCAGGAACGGCATGTCCTCGATCGGCAGGATCTTCGAGATGACGCCCTTGTTGCCGTGACGGCCGGCGAGCTTGTCACCGTCGGTGATCTTGCGCTTCTGCGCGACGTAGACGCGCACCAGCTGGTTGACACCGGGGGGAAGCTCGTCGCCCTCCTCGCGGTCGAAGACGCGGACGCCGATGACCTTGCCGATCTCGCCGTGCGGGACCTTCAGCGAGGTGTCACGGACCTCACGGGCCTTCTCACCGAAGATCGCGCGGAGCAGGCGCTCCTCCGGGGTCAGCTCGGTCTCACCCTTGGGCGTGACCTTGCCGACGAGGATGTCACCGGCGACGACCTCGGCACCGATGCGGATGATGCCGCGCTCGTCGAGGTCGGCGAGGACCTCCTCGGAGACGTTCGGGATGTCCCGGGTGATCTCCTCGGGGCCGAGCTTGGTGTCACGGGCGTCGACCTCGTGCTCCTCGATGTGGATCGAGGAGAGGACGTCGTCCTGCACGAGGCGCTGCGACAGGATGATCGCGTCCTCGTAGTTGTGACCCTCCCACGGCATGAAGGCGACCAGCAGGTTCTTGCCGAGCGCCATCTCGCCGTTCTCGGTGGCCGGACCGTCGGCCAGGACCTGGCCCTCGATGATCCGGTCGCCCTCGCTGACGATGACCTTCTGGTTGACCGAGGTTCCCTGGTTGGACCGGGAGAACTTGGCCAGGCGGTACGTGATGTACGTGCCGTCGTCGTTGGTGGTGGTGATGTAGTCCGCGGAGACCTCCTGGACCACACCCGCCTTCTCGGCCTTGACCACGTCGCCGGCGTCGACCGCGGAGCGGTACTCCATGCCGGTGCCGACGAGCGGCGACTCGCTCTTGATGAGCGGGACGGCCTGACGCATCATGTTCGCGCCCATGAGGGCACGGTTGGCGTCGTCGTGCTCGAGGAAGGGGATCATGGCGGTCGCGACCGACACCATCTGGCGCGGCGAGACGTCCATGTAGTCGACGTCGTCCCCGGGGACGTAGTCGACCTCTCCGCCACGGCGGCGGACCAGCACGCGGTTCTCGGCGAAGCGGAACTCGTCGGTCAGCGGCGCGTTGGCCTGCGCGATGACGAAGCGGTCCTCCTCGTCGGCGGTCAGGTAGTCCACCTCGTCGGTGACCTGGCCCTCGACGACCTTGCGGTACGGCGTCTCGATGAAGCCGAACGGGTTGATCCGGCCGTACGAGGCGAGCGAGCCGATCAGACCGATGTTCGGGCCTTCCGGCGTCTCGATCGGGCACATGCGGCCGTAGTGCGACGGGTGAACGTCACGGACCTCGAAGCCGGCCCGCTCACGGGAGAGACCACCCGGGCCGAGCGCGTTGAGACGACGCTTGTGCGTCAGACCCGACAGCGGGTTGTTCTGGTCCATGAACTGGGACAGCTGGCTGGTGCCGAAGAACTCCTTGATGGAGGCGACGACCGGCCGGATGTTGATCAGGGTCTGCGGCGTGATCGCCTCGACGTCCTGGGTGGTCATGCGCTCGCGCACGACCCGCTCCATACGGGCGAGACCCGTACGGACCTGGTTCTGGATCAGCTCGCCGACGTTGCGGATGCGGCGGTTGCCGAAGTGGTCGATGTCGTCGGTCTCGACGATGATCGACCGGCCCGACTCGCCGACCGTCTCGGTCTCACCGGCGTGCAGCTTCACCAGGTACTTGATGGTGGCGATGATGTCGTCGGTGGTGAGCACGCCGGCGTCCAGCGGCTCGTCCGCGCCGAGCTTCTTGTTCACCTTGTAGCGGCCGACCTTGGCGAGGTCGTAGCGCTTCGGGTTGAAGTAGAGGTTCTCGAGCAGCGTCTGCGCGGCCTCACGGGTCGGCGGCTCGCCCGGACGCAGCTTGCGGTAGATGTCGAGCAGCGCGTCGTCCTGGCCCTGGGTGTGGTCCTTCTCCAGGGTGGCGCGCATGGACTCGTACTCGCCGAACTCCTCGAGGATCTGCTCGGTGGTCCAGCCGAGAGCCTTGAGGAGGACGGTCACGGACTGCTTGCGCTTGCGGTCGATGCGCACACCGACCATGTCGCGCTTGTCGATCTCCATCTCCAGCCAGGCACCCCGGGACGGGATGATCTTGGCGGAGAAGATGTCCTTGTCGGACGTCTTGTCGATGGAGGAGTCGAAGTAGACACCCGGCGAACGGACCAGCTGGGACACCACGACACGCTCGGTGCCGTTGATGACGAAGGTGCCCTTGTTCGTCATGAGCGGGAAGTCGCCCATGAAGACGGTCTGGGACTTGATCTCGCCGGTCTCGTTGTTGGTGAACTCGGCGGTGACGAAGAGCGGGGCCGCGTACGTGAAGTCACGGTCCTTGCACTCGTCGATGCTGTTCTTCGGAGGCTCGAAACGGTGGTCGCGGAACGTCAGCGACATCGACCCGGAGAAGTCCTCGATCGGCGAGATCTCCTCGAAGATCTCTTCCAGACCGGACTTGGTGGGGACGTCGTGACCGGACTCCAGAGCCGACTCGACGCGAGCCTTCCACGCGTCGTTGCCGAGCAGCCAGTCGAAGCTCTCGGTCTGCAGCGCGAGAAGGTTCGGAACCTCGAGGGGCTCCTGGATCTTTGCAAAGGAGATGCGCAGCGGGGCGGTGCTGGCAGCGTTGTTCGTATTCGCGGTCGAGGCATTGCGCGAGGCGGCCAAGAGGGGGTCCTTCCGAGGGCTCGGACTCACTACGCGCGTACCGGCCCCTCTTCCTCACACGGAGACAAAGGGTGCCTGATGTGGCTCGGGAGCCAGGTCAGGCATGCTCTGGTCGTCAGTGCTCGGGCGAGGGCAGACCCCTGGTGACGGGCAGGGGGCAGCTAACAGGCAGCGCAAAGGGACAGTGTAGCCACTTGGCACACTGATGTCCAATGCCAGTTTCCTGAACCGTGTCCGCTCCTCGTAGTTCTCACCACCTGCGGCAAGGCCTCGCCCTCAACGCACCGTGATACTGCCCTCTTCGCCGTGGATCCATGCCTCGGATTCGGATCCTTGTGACGACGCGTCCTGAGAATTGCGCGCTGCGTGCGGTTCGTCAAGGCCCCCCTTGTCCAAACCGGCTGCCGTCCAGGGACTCTCAGGGTCCCGGAGACGGCACGACGAAGATCACCATACTCTTCGCCGTCACCCGTGCAAGGCAGCCGCCGCCCGACCCCCGGAACGCCGAAGAGCGACCACCCGGATGGATGATCGCTCCTCAGCGCTTGAGCGTTACAGGCCCTGACGGACCTGTGAGGTGTTACTTGACCTCGACCGAGGCGCCGGCGCCCTTGAGGGACTCGGCGGCCTTCTCGGCCTGCTCCTTGTTGACCTTCTCGAGGACCGGCTTCGGGGTGCCGTCGACGAGGTCCTTGGCCTCCTTCAGACCCAGGGAGGTCAGCTCACGCACGACCTTGATGACCTGGATCTTCTTGTCGCCGGCGCCGGTGAGGATGACGTCGAACTCGTCCTTCTCCTCCTCGGCCGGGGCGGCGGCGGCCGGGCCGGCCGGGCCCGCGACGGCCACGGCGGCGGCGGCGGTGACGTCGAACTTCTCCTCGAAGGCCTTCACGAACTCGGAGAGCTCGATGAGGGTCATCTCCTCGAACTGGGCGAGCAGGTCTTCCTGGCTGAGCTTCGCCATGATGGCGGTCCTTCCACTAATTCGGCAGGTGCCGGATGTACGGGGTGAGGCGGGCGTACGTCGGGCCCGCATCGGCCCTCGCCTCAGGCGGCGAGAGCCGGAAAGCGAGCCGAATTACTCGGCACCGCCCTGCTCGTCCTGCTTGGCACGGAGCGCGTCCACGGTGCGGACGAGCTTCGAGGGAAGCGCCTGGAAGAGCTGAGCAGTCTGGGACTGCTTGCCCTTGAAGGCACCCGCCAGCTTGGAGAGCAGAACCTCGCGGGACTCGAGGTCCGCAAGCTTCTTGATCTCGTCGGCGGACATCGCCTTGCCGTCAAGGACACCGCCCTTGATGACGAGATTCGGGTTGTCCTTGGCGAAGTCGCGCAGACCCTTCGCCGACTCCACCGGGTCACCGGTGACGAAGGCGACGGCCGTCGGACCAGCGAAGAGCTGGTCGTCGAGCGTGATCCCGGCCTCGTTGGCCGCAATCTTGGTCAGCGTGTTCTTCACCACGGCGTACTGGGCGTTCTCACCGAGCGACCGGCGCAGCGTCTTGAGCTGCGCCACGGTGAGACCGCGGTACTCGGTCAGCACGGCGGCGTTGGAGCTGCGGAACTTGTCCGTCAGCTCGGCAACCGCGGCAGCCTTTTCGGGCGTCGCCATAGAGCCTCGGCCTCCTTCCGGGTGATTCGGACCGCGCGGACCCGAAGGAGGTCTGGGGAAAACGAAACGCCCCGGCGCAGGCGCACGGGGCGTGACTCGACCGGTCATACGCGCTCGGGGCGCGGACTCCGGGAGTTCATCCACTGTCACCTGCGCGGGTCGTCCGCAGTTCAGCGGATCCTTCGGCCACCGTGCCCTCTCACGAGCACACGGCAACGACCAGCGGTCTTTGGCTTCGGTAGGAGCGTACGGGAACGGGGCAGTCTCAAGCAAATCCGCCCGTACGGCGACCCGGCCGGCCTCAGCCCGCCTGGCCTTCCTGCATCATCTCGGCCAGGTCCACGGTCTCCCCGGCCGGCGGGGCGGTGACCTTCACGGGCTCGTTGAAGCCGAGGAAGGTGACGGTCATGTCCAGCGGGCCCTTGTCCGCGTCGCCGCGCATACGGAACTGCTTGGCCTGGTCGTCGCCGTCGATCCACATGTCCATCGTGAGCTTGTCGACGCCCATCTTCTCGTACTGCTCCAGGCTCTTGCGGCGCTGGTCCTGGGTGGCCTTGTCCTCGTCCGCGAGGGACTTCTCCAGGGCGTCGAGGGTGACGGTGCCCTTGTAGTGCGTGGTCTCCACACCATCGACGGTCTCGGTGCCGACCTTCTCCACGTCCTTGGCGCCGGTGAGGAAGGTGGACTCGGCCGCCGGGTTCTTGTCGGCCTGGGAGGCGCTGCCGAGTTCGCCCAGCTCCTTGTCGGCACCCATCGCGGCGAGGTCGAACTTGATCCAGCTCTTGCCGTCCATCTCCTTGGCCGCCTCGGCGCCGCCGTTGAGGAAGAGGGCCTTGTCGACGAGCCGGATCTCGGCGGTCGCGTCGACGCCCTGGTCGGGCGCCTTCATCTTCATGGCCATCGCGACCGTCGGCTTGAGCTGCATCTCGGCCTCGGCCTCGACCCGGCCCTCCTCGGGTGCGCGGCCCTTCATGCGGTAGTGGAGGGAGCTGATGTCCTCCGTGTTCTTCGCCGCCTTGGCCACGGCCGCCGCCGGCGTCATCTCGGGGGACTTGTCCGCCCCCTCGTCCTTCGAACAGCCCACCGCGCCCGCGGCGAGCAGCAGAGCGGCCAGCCCGGCGCCCACGGGCACGCGCACAGAAGTCTTCTTCATGGATTCCCCCCACGGGACACAGGAAATGAACGGCCGTCACACAGCCAGGACGCGAGCGTATCCGAGACGGTTCGCGCGATCTTGTGATTTCCGGGGTCAGGAGCCGTCGGCCGGTGTCTTCAGCAGCTCCTTGAAGTCCGCCGTGTCGGCGGCCGGGGGCAGCTCCACGGGCACGGGGACGCCGTAGTCGCTGTAGTAGGCGGTCTGGGACAGCTCACCCGTCTCCGTGCGTCCCCGCTCGGTCTTCTTCACCAGCAGGTCCTGTGCGTCGACCCAGATGTCGACGGTCCGTCCGGTGTCGCCCGCCACCGTGCCGGACCAGTGCGTGGTGTGCCGCCCGCGCGTCGTCTCCTTGCCGACCTCGTGCACGTCGTCCGAGGTGAGCAGCAGTTTCACCGCCTCGTCCGGGGCGGTGTCGCGCATCCGGTCCGCGAAGCCGGCGCCGGCGTCGAGGTCCTCCAGGTCGGCGTACTCGTACTTGACCCAGTGCCTGCCGCCCGCCCGGGCGGCGAAGGCGTCGCCCATCTTCGCGTAGTAGGCGTCGGGCAGGTAGCGGGCCTCCATGGAGGTGGTGCCGAGCCGGCGCATCGCGTCGGCGGTCGTCCCGCCGGTGTAGGTGAGCGTCAGGGTGCCGGTGAGGCCGTCGCCCCAGCGGAGGGCGCCCTCGGCCTTCAGGGACAGCTCGTCGCCCACGACGGTCGTGGAGTGGACCCACGCCGAGCCGGCCCGGCTCGTGGCGCGCTCCACGGCGCGCAGCGGCTCCGCCCACGGGACGGGGTCGTCCTCGGTGGGGCCGGCGGGGATGCAGGCGGTCAGACACGCCAGCACGGCTGTCACCGCGATCGAGAGGGCCGTACGGTGTGCCGTCGTGCTCGTCATGTCCCCACCCCTGTGCGCGTCACCTGCCCGCACGCTAGCCCAGGCTCCCGGCGTCCGTACCGGGAAACCCGGGTCCGGAAACGGGGACGGGCCCCGCACCTCGGAAGGTGCGGGGCCCGTGAACCGGTTGGGCGAGCCGTTGGCTCAGACCGCGGCCGGGTCCTCCTCGACGAGGAGGTTGCGGGTGCGGTTGGAGTCGACCGGAATGCCGGGGCCCATCGTGGTGCTGATGGCGGCCTTCTTGATGTAGCGACCCTTGGCGGCGGACGGCTTCAGACGGAGGATCTCCTCCAGCGCCGCGCCGTAGTTCTCCACCAGCTTGGTGTCGTCGAACGACGTCTTGCCGATGATGAAGTGCAGGTTCGAGTGCTTGTCGACGCGGAACTCGATCTTGCCGCCCTTGATGTCGTTGACAGCCTTGGCGACGTCCGGGGTCACGGTGCCGGTCTTGGGGTTCGGCATGAGACCACGGGGACCGAGCACGCGGCCGAGGCGGCCGACCTTGCCCATGAGGTCCGGGGTGGCGACGACGGCGTCGAAGTCCAGACGGCCCTTCGACACCTCGTCGATCAGTTCGTCGGCGCCGACGATGTCGGCGCCCGCGGCACGCGCGGCCTCGGCACGGTCGCCGGTCGCGAAGACCAGGACCCGGGCGGTCTTACCGGTGCCGTGCGGGAGGTTCACGGTGCCACGGACCATCTGGTCGGCCTTGCGCGGGTCGACACCCAGGCGGAAGGCGACCTCGACGGTGCCGTCGAACTTGGTCGTGGAGGTCTCCTTGGCGAGACGGACGGCCTCGAGCGGGGCGTAGAGCTTCTCCCGGTCGATCTTGGCGTCCGCAGCGCGGAGAGACTTGCTGCGCTTGCTCACTACTGCTCCTGTTGGCTTCTTAGGAGTCGTGGTCCGGGCCGAGCAGGCCCTGCCACACTGTCCTGACCATGCGGCTTCCGCCGCGTGGCTTGCTTACGGGGGTGGAGGTCAGCCCTCGACCGTGACGCCCATGGAACGCGCGGTGCCGGCGATGATCTTCTCGGCGGCGTCCAGGTCGTTGGCGTTGAGGTCGGGCATCTTCGTGGTGGCGATCTCACGGACCTGGTCACGCGTGATCTTCGCGACCTTGGTCTTGTGCGGCTCGCCGGAGCCCTTCTCCACGCCCGCGGCCTTGAGGATCATCTTCGCGGCCGGCGGCGTCTTGGTGATGAAGGTGAAGGAGCGGTCCTCGTAGACCGTGATCTCCACCGGGATGACCCACCCGCGCTGCGACTCGGTCGCGGCGTTGTAGGCCTTGCAGAACTCCATGATGTTGACGCCGTGCTGACCCAGCGCGGGGCCGACCGGCGGAGCCGGGTTGGCCGCACCGGCCTGGATCTGGAGCTTGATGAGCCCCGTGACCTTCTTCTTCTTGGGAGGCATAGCTCTCCGGGTCCTTTCGATTCGGGTCCTGCCCGCATCCGGGGAACCACCCGGACACAGGCATACCGCACAACGATAACGGGTATGGATGCGCGGCCAAAAACCGAGCAGGTCAGACGACGCGCGAGCGTTCGTCTGACCTGCTCGGAAGCGGTACGTCCGAAGAAGTGCTAGTTCTTCTGGATCTGGTCGAAGCTGAGCTCGACCGGGGTCTCGCGGCCGAAGATCTCGACGAGGCCCTTGACCTTCTTCGAGTCGGCGTTGATCTCGTTGATCGTGGCCTGCAGCGTGGCGAACGGGCCGTCCGTGACGGTGACCGAGTCGCCGACCTCGAAGTCCAGCACCTGGACCTCGACCTTGCGCTGCGGAGCCGGCTTGCCCTCGGCCTCGGCGGCCTCGCGGGCGGCCTTCTCCTCGGCCTCGGGGGCGAGCATCTTGACGATCTCGTCCAGCGTCAGCGGGTACGGGTCATAGGCGTTGCCCACGAAGCCGGTGACGCCGGGGGTGTTGCGGACGACGCCCCAGGACTCGTTGGTCAGGTCCATGCGGACCAGGACGTAGCCCGGCAGCTTGTTCTGGCGGATCGTCTTGCGGTCGCCGTTCTTGATCTGGACGACCTCTTCCTGCGGCACCTCGGCCTGGAAGATGTAGTCCTCGACGTTGAGCGAGACGGCGCGCTGCTCGAGGTTGGTCTTCACGCGGTTCTCGTAACCGGCGTAGGTGTGGATCACGTACCACTCGCCGGGCAGGACGCGCAGCTCCTGGCGGAGCTTCTCGATCGGGTCGAGCTCGGGCTCGGGCTCCGCGGTCTCCGCGTCCTCGGCCTCAGCGTCGACCTCGGCCTCGTCGACCTCGGCCTCAGCGGTCTCGTCCGCGTCCTGGACCTCTGCGGCCTCGTCCTCGTCCTCGACGACGGCTTCGGCAGCCTCGACCTCGGTGGAGGTCTCGGTGTCCTCGTTGTCCGCGCCCTCGACAATGCCGAGCTCGTCCTCGACGGACTCGACAGCCTCCCCGCGAGGCTCAACGGCGTCGTTCACGTTCGGGTCAGACACGGTGGCTGCTTCTTCCTGGATACATAGGGGTGGAACACGCGAAAGGGGCGCCGGGTACCTCGGCGCCCTTCGCTCTCGACTCAGCCGAAGACGTACTTGGCGGCGTGGCTGAAGCCATAGTCAATCAGAGTCACCAGGCCGATCATGATGACCACGAAGATGATCACGACCGTGGTGTACGTCGTCAGCTGGTTGCGACTGGGCCAGACGACCTTGCGGAGCTCCGCGACGATCTGGCGGTAGAAGAGCGCGAGACGCTTCAGCGGGCCCTTCTTGGCCCGCTTGCCGCCCTTGCGGGGCTTCTTCTTGGAGTCCGGCGCCTCGTCCTGGGCATCAGGCATGTCGATGGAGCCCACGGCGTCCGTCACTCGTCCTCACCTGATTCCGGGTCGTGGCCGTGCCGCGCCCGGTCTGAGCCGCACGGCGTTGCATTGCTGTACGTACATGCGCACACATCCTGGCGAAGGTGTGTGTAGCAGGGCCGGAGGGACTTGAACCCCCAACCGCTGGTTTTGGAGACCAGTGCTCTACCAATTGAGCTACGACCCTTTGTGTGTCCCCAACGTACCGCATCCGCCCGGATGCCTGTGGGCACCGAGTGTGTGCGGGCCGCTGAAGGCCAACGAGGTGAGAGTGTACGTGCTCGCGGGCCGGGCGTCGAACAGAAAGGGCCCGTGGGGCGCCCCGCCGGCGATCGTTGGCCGAAGATCGCCCAGGCCGTGCGGTGGATCCGGACTGTTGTTCAGGCTTTTGCCCGGTCCTGTTCAGTCCGTGAAACCCGTGTGCCGGGGAGGTTTCCGGTCTGGAACGATGGGCCCCATGAGCGCTGCAACCCCTCCCACCGAGCGCCGGGTCTCCGCCCGAGTCGGCGCGATCTCCGAGTCCGCCACCCTCGCCGTGGACGCCAAGGCCAAGGCCCTCAAGGCCGCCGGGCGACCGGTGATCGGCTTCGGCGCCGGTGAACCCGACTTCCCGACGCCCGACTACATCGTCGAGGCCGCGATCGAGGCCTGCAAGAACCCGAAGTTCCACCGCTACACGCCGGCCGGCGGACTGCCCGAGCTGAAGGCCGCCATCGCCGCGAAGACGCTGCGCGACTCGGGCTACGAGGTCGACCCGTCGCAGATCCTGGTCACCAACGGCGGCAAGCAGGCCATCTACGAGGCGTTCGCCGCGATCCTCGACCCGGGCGACGAGGTCATCGTCCCGGCGCCGTACTGGACGACGTACCCGGAGTCGATCCGGCTGGCCGGCGGTGTGCCGGTCGAGGTCGTCGCCGACGAGACGACCGGCTACCGGGTGAGCGTCGAGCAGCTGGAGGCCGCGCGCACGGAGAAGACCAAGGTCGTCCTCTTCGTCTCGCCGTCGAACCCGACGGGCGCCGTGTACAGCGAGGCCGAGACCGAGGCGATCGGCCAGTGGGCCGTCCAGCACGGCCTGTGGGTGCTGACCGACGAGATCTATGAGCACCTCGTCTACGGCGACGCCTTCTCCGTCTCCATGCCGGCCCTGCTGCCCGAGCTGCGCGACAAGTGCATCGTCGTCAACGGTGTCGCGAAGACGTACGCGATGACCGGCTGGCGGGTCGGCTGGGTCATCGGCCCGAAGGACGTCGTCAAGGCCGCGACGAACCTCCAGTCGCACGCCACCTCCAACGTGTCCAACGTCGCCCAGGCGGCGGCGCTGGCCGCGGTCTCCGGTGACCTGGAGGCGGTGGCGAAGATGCGGGAGGCCTTCGACCGGCGCCGCCAGACCATCGTGCGGATGCTCAACGACATCGACGGCGTGCTGTGCCCGGAGCCGAAGGGCGCGTTCTACGCCTATCCGTCGGTGAAGGCGCTTCTCGGCAAGGAGATCCGCGGCAAGCGTCCGCAGGACTCCGTCGAGCTGGCCGCGCTGATCCTGGAGGAGGCCGAGGTCGCGGTGGTGCCCGGCGAGGCCTTCGGCACGCCCGGTTACCTGCGGCTGTCGTACGCGCTCGGCGACGAGGACCTCGTCGAGGGCGTGAGCCGGATCCAGAAGCTGCTGGCGGAGGCCAGGGACTGACGGTCGCTCTTCCGGCAGGGGCCACACCTCGACGTCGAGGTGTGGCCCCTGTTGTTTGTTTGTGCGAGCAAGACCACGTACGGGGAAAGTGCTGTCGGGCCGGGCGTGTCGTGCGGCAGGATCACGGAATGGAGCGTGTACGTGATCTGTCCGACCTGCCGAAGGCCCATCTGCACCTGCACTTCACCGGGTCCATGCGGCCCGGCACCCTGCTGGAGCTCGCCGACAAGCACGGTGTGCGGCTGCCCGAGTCCCTGACCGACGCGCTCAGCGCCGGGGAGTCACCGAAGCTGCGGGCGACGGACGAGCGGGGCTGGTTCCGGTTCCAGCGGCTGTACGACGCGGCACGGTCGTGCCTGCAGACGCCGGAGGACATCCAGCGGCTGGTGCGGGAGGCCGCGGAGGAGGACCTGCGGGACGGCTCGGGGTGGCTGGAGATCCAGGTGGACCCGACGTCGTACGCGCCGCGGCTGGGCGGGCTGATCCCGGCGCTGGAGATCATCCTGGACGCGGTGGAGACGACCGTGCGGGACACCGGGATCGGGATGCGGCTGCTGGTCGCCGCGAACCGGATGAAGCATCCCCTGGACGCGCGCACGCTGGCCCGGCTGGCGGTGCGGTACGCGGACCGGGGCGTGGTCGGCTTCGGGCTGTCGAACGACGAACGGCGCGGCATGGCCCGGGACTTCGACCGGGCGTTCGCGATCGCGCGCGAGGGCGGGCTGCTGTCGGCGCCGCACGGCGGGGAGCTGACCGGGCCGGCGTCGGTGCGGGACTGCCTGGACGACCTGGAGGCGGACCGGATCGGGCACGGCGTGCGGGCGGCGGAGGATCCGCGGCTGCTGAAGCGGCTCGCGGACCGGCAGGTGACCTGCGAGGTGTGCCCGGCGTCGAACGTGGCCCTGGGCGTGTACGAGAAGCCGGAGGACGTGCCGCTGCGGACCCTGTTCGAGGCGGGGGTGCCGATGGCGCTGGGCGCGGACGACCCCCTGCTGTTCGGCTCGCGGCTGGCGGCGCAGTACGAGATCGCCCGGCATTCCCACGGTTTCACGGACGCGGAGCTGGCGGAGCTGGCCCGGCAGTCCGTACGGGGCTCGGCGGCGCCGCAGGACGTGCAGGACGCATTGCTGGCAGGGATCGACGCCTGGCTCAGCTCCCCGGCCGCCTGAAGTGGGCGTACGGCGGATACGGCTTGAAGGCGATCACGATCTCGGGGTGCCGCCACATGCGGGGATCGGGGGCCAGTTCACCGTCCAGGTGGGCGACGAACGCCGCGCGCCCCTGGGGGACGCCCTTCTTCCGCGGTCCCCGGCCGGCCGCCTCCGCAAGAGCGGTCGCGGCGGAGGCGAAGGCGTTCCGCTCGCCGATGAGGAAGTAGGTGCGCGCGTGCGTGGTGTGCCGCAGCGTGTCGCGGGCGTGCGGGCGGTCGAGCCAGGTCCGGGCGTCGCGGGCCGTGCGCGCCTCGTCGGTCCGGACGGTGAGCGGTGCGCCCTGTCCCAGCCTGCGGCGCAGCTCGGGCCATTTGGTGGGGCGCAGGCCCGCCTCCGGGTGTGCCAGCACCAGGTCGACCAGCTCGCCCTGTCCTTCGTCGGGCGGTACGCCGTCGCGCAGCGGGACGTGCACGATCGTGTGGCGTGAGCAGGCGGCGAAGGAGAACAGTCCGGCGAGCCGGTTGAGTCCGTCGTGGTCGCCCATGAGCACGCCGTAGGCGTTCTCCGGGTCGCGGAGCGAGGTGTGGCGCAGGGGTGTGCGCGGCTGGACGACACGGTGGCTGTGCGGGCCGGTGCGGGGGCGGAACTCGGTGAGTCTCAGCCGCATGGAGGACGCCTCATGGTCCGAGCGTGCCGGTCGGGAGGGCCCGTCGGCAACGGAGATTCCGCCCAGCGGCGTGGCGACGAGCCGGCGCGCGAACTCGTCCGCCGGGGCCGGGCGGCGCCGTAGGGCGCCTCCAGGACAAGCCGGTCACCGGCGCCGGTACCGGACGGTCGTGGGCGGCTTCCCCGACAGGGGCCGTTTCATCGGCCGGGCCGACGTGGCCTACGCGACAGGGCGTGGGAGCGGCCTACTGACCCTCTACGCGCCACGGGCCGGCGCACTCGCCACCGCGGGCAGCCGTGCCGCTGGGGCGGGGCGAGGAGGCCGAGGGCCGGGCGGCCGGGCGCCGCAGCCGGGGGCCGCTGCCCATGCCGTCGTAGCTGCGGGCAGTCGTGCCGCTGGGGCGGCGCGGGTGGGCGCAGCGGCACCCCGGCAGCGCCGGGCCACCCGACGCACCCCCGCGCCCCGACGTCGCCCGCTAGAGGCTGACGCCCACCGTCACCGGCTCGTTGACGAGCGTGACGCCGAACGCCTCGTGCACGCCGGCCACGACCTCGCGGGCCAGGGCGAGCAGATCCTCCGTCGTCGCCTCGCCGCGATTGGTGAGGGCGAGCGTGTGCTTGGTGGAGATGCGCGCGGGCCCGTTGCCGTACCCCTTGGTGAAGCCCGCCTTGTCGATCAGCCAGGCCGCGGACGTCTTCACACGTCCCTCCCCCGCCGGGAAGGCGGGCGGCTCGACGCCACCCCCGAGCCGCTCGTCCACACGCGCACGGAAGGCCGCGAACTCCTCGTCGGTCAGGATCGGGTTGGTGAAGAACGACCCGGCCGACCAGGTGTCGTGGTCCTCGGGATCCAGGACCATGCCCTTCCCGGCGCGCAGCTTCAACACGGTCGAGCGGGCGTCGGCCAGCGGCACCCGGCCGCCGGGTTCGACACCGAGGGCTCGGGCCGTCTCGGCGTAGCGCAGGGGGGCCGAGAGCCCCCCGGCGTCCTCCAGCGCGAAGCGGACGCGCAGGACGACGTACCGGTCGGGTTCCGCCTTGAAGCGGCTGTGGCGGTACGCGAAGGCGCAGTCGGCGTTGGCGAGGGCGACCGTCTCACGGTTCCTGCGGTCGTACGCGATCACCTCGGTGATCGTCGCGGAGACCTCCTGGCCGTACGCCCCCACGTTCTGGATGGGGGTGGCGCCCGCCGAGCCGGGGATGCCGGCCAGGCACTCGATACCGGCGAGCCCGGCCTCGACGGTGCGGGCGACGGCATCGGTCCACACCTCGCCGGCCGCGAGCTCCAGCGTCGTGCCGTCGAGCGAGAGGCCGCGCGTGGCGATGTGCAGGGCGGTGCCGTCGAAGCCCTTGTCGCCGATGACCAGGTTGGAGCCGCCGCCGATGAGCAGCAGCGGGGTGCCGGTGTCGTCGGCCTCGCGGACGGCGGCGATCACCTCGGCGTCGGTGGTGGCCGTGATCAGCCGGGTCGCGGGTCCGCCCAGCCGGAAGGTGGTCAGCGGGGCGAGGGGGGCGTCGTGGAGTTCCTGCACGGGCTCAAGACTACGAGACGGCACCGACGGCTCGGCGCAACGGGAAGCGCCCCGACCGGTCGGCCGGGGCGCTTCTCAGGGTTCACCGGGAACGGGTCCCGGTGGACTAGCCGGTCAGTGCGACGCCAGCTCCCCCGTCGCGGCGAGCGACTTCTCCGCGGTGGGGGCCGGCTCGGACGCGGGACCGTCCGTGAGCACCTGGTCGTCGCGGCGGCGGGCCGGGATCAGCAGGGCCGCGACGCCGCCGAGGGCCACCACTGCGGCGCCCACCGCGACTGCGGGCCGCAGTCCGTCGACGAAGGACTGCCCGGACTCGTAACCGCCCTGCGCCGCGAAGATCGAGGCCATGACCGCGATGCCGAGCGCGCCGCCCACCTCGCGCAGGGCGTTGTTGGCCCCGGAGGCGATGCCCTGCTCCTTCGGGAGGACGCTGGACATCACCAGGGCGGAGGCGGGGGCGAAGAACAGGGCCATGCCGATTCCACTGATGATCAGACCGGGCAGCTGGGCGGCGTAGCTGGCGTCGGCCGTGATCACGGAGGCGAGGTAGCCGAGGCCGGCCGCCTGGAGGAAGAGTCCGGTGGCGACGACCGGGCGTCCTCCGATCCGGTCCGAGAGGATGCCGGCGATCGGCGCGACCAGCATGGGCATGCCGGTCCAGGGCAGCATGCGCAGGCCGGCCTCGGTGGGCGAGTAGCCGAGCACGCCCTGCATGTACTGGCTGAGCAGGAAGATCGAGCCGAACATCCCCAGGAACATCAGCAGGCTCGCCGCGTTGATGCCGGCGAAGGCCCGGGAGCGGAACAGCCGCATCGGGAGCATCGGGTTATTGGCGCGGGTGCTGTAGAGGACGAAGCCGGCCAGCAGCGCGGCCCCGGCGAGCAGGGCGGTCAGCACCACGGCGCCGGTCCAGCCGTCCACCGGACCGCGGACCAGACCGTAGACGACGCCGAAGAGTCCGCCGCTGGCGAGCAGCGTGCCGGGGAGGTCGAGCGGTGCGCCGGTGCCGCGCGACTCGGCGAGGCGGAGACGGGCGAGCGGCAGCAGGGCCAGGCCCAGAGGGACGTTCAGCCAGAAGATCCACTGCCACGAGATGTGCTCGGTGAGGCTGCCGCCGACCAGCGGTCCGGAGGCCACGGCGAGCCCGTTGACGGCTCCCCAGATGCCGTACGCCATCCCGCGCCGTTCGGCGGGCACGGCGGCCGTCAGCAGGGTCAGTGTCAGCGGCATCATGATCGCCGCGCCGACGCCCTGGACCGCTCGGGCGGCGATGAGGGAGTCGATTCCGGGCGCCATGGCCGCGGCGGCGGAGGCACCGGTGAAGACGGCGAGCCCGATCACGAAGAGCCTGCGGCGGCCGAAGCGGTCACCGAGGGCCGCGCCGAACATCAGCAGCACCGCGAAGGTGAGCGTGTAGGCGCTGACGGTCCATTCCAGGTCGTGCAGCGCCCCGCCCAGGTCCTCGCGGATGGAGGGCAGAGCGGTGGTGACGACGAGATTGTCCAGGGCCGCCATGAAACCGGCGACGCTGGTGATGACGAGGGCCCAGGCTGCTGACCCGCGGCGCGCGTTCTGCTGTGACATCTCTCCCCCAGAGGGTGTGCACTGCTTGCGATGGTTCGATTAGTGATTACTGACTAACTTTCGAGGACGTGCGGAAGGACCCGTCGCGGGACCGCCGCAAAGCCCCTACACGGTCTCCTGCGCCTGCCGGCCCTGCGCACTGGTGCGGTGCGGCTTGGTGTGGAAGCCGCCCCAGACCCGGTGCTCCGGCGGGAAGCCCATGCCGGCCAGGGTGTTGATGAGCATGCCGTACGCCATGAAGTTCGCCGTCTCCTCGATGTCGCCGCCGAGGGGCAGGTGAACGGCGTCCCAGAGCTCCATCCAGCCGTTGCGGACCATCTCGCCGAACTCGTGGTCGCCCTCCGCCTCGGCCGCCGCGACCGTGACGTACACCTGCAACTGCATCTGGAGCCGCTCGGGCTGCTCGCTGATCAGGCGGGTGTAGGCCTCGGCCATGGACGCGAGGGCCTCTTCGCCGTGCAGCCCCTCGGACGCCGACTCGAAGACCCGGCGCATGTCCTGGAGGCAGCGTTCGGCCACCGCCAGGAAGATCGCCTTCTTGCTCGGGAAGAGCCGGAAGAGGTACGGCTGGGAGACGCCCACCCGCTTGGCGATGGCTTCCGTGGACGTGCCGTAGTAGCCGCCCCGCGCGAACTCGCTCATCGCCGCCCGGATGACGCTCTCACGCCGCTCTTCCGCGCTCATTCTGACCATGCCTGTAAGTTAGTACTCAATCACTAACTACGTCAAGCCCCGTTCGGTGCCCGTCAACGGCAGGGGGCGCCCTCCAGGGAGGACGCCCCCTCACCGGACACACGGCGGGCCGTCAGGCGAGTCGTACGACCGCGCGGGACATGCCGAGGACCTTCTGGCCGGCGCTGGTGGCCGTGAGGTCGACGCGGACGGTGTTGTCGTCGAGCTTGGCCGCGACCTTGCCGCTGACCTCGATCACGGCACCCTGGTCGTCGTTCGGGACGACGACGGGCCGGGTGAAGCGGACGCCGTACTCGACGACCGAGCCCGGGTCGCCGGTCCAGTCGGTCACCACGCGGATCGCCTCCGCCATGGTGAACATGCCGTGTGCGATCACGTCCGGCAGACCGACCTCCTTGGCGAACTTCTCGTTCCAGTGGATCGGGTTGAAGTCACCGGAGGCACCCGCGTAGCGCACGAGCGTGGCGCGGGTCACTGGGAAGCTCTGCGCGGGCAGCTCGGTGCCGACCTCGACCTCGCTGTACGCGACCTTCGCCGTCGCGGGATGCGTCTGGGGCTGCGTCATGGGGATGCTCACGCCTCCTCGGCCGCGCGGGCCACGAGCTTGGTCCAGGCGGTCACGACGTGCTCGCCGGCCTCGTCGTGGACCTCGCCGCGGATGTCCAGTATGTCGTTGCCGGCCATCGACTTGATCGCCTCGATGGTGGAGGTGACCGTGAGCCGGTCACCGGCCCGCACCGGGCGGACGTAGGCGAACTTCTGGTCTCCGTGCACCACCCGGCTGTAGTCCAGGCCGAGCTGCGGGTCCTCTATGACCTGGCCCGCGGCCTTGAACGTGATGGAGAACACGAAGGTCGGCGGAGCGATCACATCCGGATGGCCGAGCGCCTTCGCCGCCTCCGCGTCCGTGTACGCCGGACTGGCGTCCCCCACCGCCTCCGCGAACTCGCGGATCTTCTCCCGGCCCACCTCGTAGGGCGCGGTGGGCGTATAGGTCCGCCCCACGAACGACTGGTCGAGCGCCATGGGCTCGCAACCTCCTGCTGCTGTCTGCGACTACTGCTGCTGTCTCTGCGGCTACCGCCGGACACAACGACGCGAGGCCGTCCCCAAACTACGGGGACGGCCTCGCGTACGAGCCTGATTTATCGCGTTTCGCGGTGCGCGGTGTGCGCGTTGCAACGCGGGCAGTGCTTCTTCATCTCCAGTCGGTCCGGGTTGTTACGCCGGTTCTTCTTGGTGATGTAGTTCCGCTCCTTGCACTCCACGCAGGCCAGCGTGATCTTCGGGCGGACGTCGGTGGCAGCCACGTGAGTGCTCCTTGACGAACGGATTGATGGTATTAACGCAGGAAAGAGTAGCCGATTGAAGGACCGACCCCGCAATCGGCTACCAGAAGTAGCGGTGACCGGACTTGAACCGGTGACACAGCGATTATGAGCCGCTTGCTCTACCGACTGAGCTACACCGCTGTGATGCGATCGGGCCCCGCCTTGCGGCGGGAACCTCTCACACCAGAGCCCCAAAACGGAATCGAACCGTTGACCTTCTCCTTACCATGGAGACGCTCTGCCGACTGAGCTATTGGGGCGAGCGATGAAGACATTACACGGTCGCCCGCCGTTCGCCCAAATCCGTTTCGCCGACCCTGCCCCGTCCCGTCCCCGGGGCACCCTGAAGCCCCACGCGCACCGTCCCGAAGGGGCCGCGGGCGCGGATCCGGCCGCCGCGTGCACCGCCCCGCGCGGCGCGGCCCGCACCGGTACGACTATTGCGCTCCTCCGCGCCACGGGCAGATCACCGTCCTAGGCTCGACCGCACTCTGCGTGATCTTGCGTTCCCCACTGCGCAGTCCCGAGCCCAGAGGAGTGCGATGCCCGACAGCCAGCCGCAGCCACCCCACTCGCCCTTCCCCTCGGGCCCGGCCGGCCACGGTTCACTGCTGCTGTCGGGGGCACGGCTCACCGACGGCCGGACCGTGGACGTACGGCTGCACGGCGGGCGCATCGAGGCGGTCGGCACGGCCGGCAGCCTGACGGCGACCCGCCCGTCCGGGCCCGGCGCCCGGGTGGACCTCACCGGGTACCTGCTCCTGCCCGCCCCCGCCGAACCCCACGCCCACGGCGACACGGCACTCACGGCCGACGTCCCCGGCCCGGTCTCCCACGAGCCCGAGGACGTCCAGCGCCGGGTCACGGAGGCCGCTCTGCTCCAGCTGGGGCACGGGGCGACCGCGCTGCGGGCCCATGTGCGGGTGGGCGACGTTCCGGGGCTGGGCGGCCTGATCGCCGTATTGCGGGCGCGGCGCACGCTGCGCGGGCTGGCCGAGCTGACGACGGTGGCCATGCCGAGGGTGCTGACCGGGGTGGCCGGGGCCGACGGGCTGGCGATGCTGCGGGACGCGGTCAAGATGGGCGCGGACGTGGTGGGCGGGTGCCCGGACCTGGACCCCGATCCGGCGGGGTACGTGGAGGCGGTCCTGGAGGTCGCCGCCGAGCACGGCTGCCCCGTCGACCTGCACACGGACGCCGCCGACCCGGCGCGGCTGGCCCGGCTGGCGGCGATGGCCGGCGGGCTGCGTCCCGGAGTGACCGTCGGGCCCTGCGACGGCCTGGGCCGGCTGCCCGCCGACGTGGCCTCCCGGGCCGCGGACCAGCTGGCGGCGGCCGGGGTCGCCGTGCTGTGCCTGCCGCAGGGGCCCTGCGCCCACGGCGGTGACGGGGGCGCCGATCGCCGCGAAGGCACCGCTCCGGTACGGCTGCTGCGGGCCGCGGGGGTTCGGGTCGCCGCCGGGAGCGGGGCGCTGCGGGACGTGTCCAACCCGGTCGGGCGCGGCGACCCGCTGGAGGCGGCGTACCTGCTGGCCTCACGCCACGGGCTGCGGCCCGAGGACGCCTACGACGCGGTGAGCGGCGTGGCACGGGCCACGCTGGGGCTGCCCGAGGTGCGGGTGGAGGCGGGCTTCCCGGCTGAACTCCTCGCGGTGCGCGGGGACCGGCTCGCGGGCGCGCTGTCGCTGGCCTACGGCCGGATCGTGGTGCACCGGGGCCGGGTGGTGGCCCGGACGAGCGCGGTGCGGGAGTACGGCGACTCGACGACCTCGACGGAGCTGGGGCTACCGCGGCAGGGGCGCGGGGAGCGGCCCGATGGGTGGGGGCCGGCCTGAGGGGTGGGGACGGGCCGGCTGAGCAGCGGGGGTCTTCGAGGAGGGGGCCACGGGAGCCGGGGGACGTCGGTGTGAGGTCCGTGGGGCGCGCCGGGAGCGGCCGAAGCCGTGCGGCGCGGGCGGCCGTCGGGGCGTACGGTCGAAGACATGCGCATTGTCATCGCTGGTGGTCATGGTCAGATCGCGCTGCGGCTGGAGCGCTTGCTCGCCGCGCGCGGCGACGAGGTGGCGGGCATCATCCGCAAGGCCGAGCAGTCCGAGGATCTGCGCGCGGCCGGTGCCGAACCGGTCGTGCTGGACCTGGAGTCGGCCTCGGTCGAGGAGGTCGCGGAGCGGCTTCGGGGCGCGGACGCGGCGGTCTTCGCGGCGGGCGCGGGACCGGGCAGCGGGGCGGCCCGCAAGGACACGGTGGACAAGGCGGCGGCGGTCCTCTTCGCGGACGCCGCCGTCCGGGCGGGCGTGCGGCGCTACGTGATCGTGTCGTCCATGGGCGCCGACCCGGCGCACACGGGGGACGAGATCTTCGACGCGTACCTGCGCGCCAAGGGCGAGGCCGACGCGTACGTGCGCGCTCAGGACGCCCTGGACTGGACGATCCTGCGCCCCGGCCAACTGACGGACGACGCCGGCACCGGCCTCGTGCGCCTGGAGGCACACACCGGCCGCGGCCCCGTCCCGCGGGACGACGTGGCCGCCGTACTGGCGGAACTCGTCGACACCCCGGCGACGGCCGGTCTGACCCTCGAGCTGATCAGCGGCTCGGCGCCGGTGTCGGTCGCGGTGAAGTCGGTGGCCGGGAACTGAACTGAGGGCCCCTCAGAACAGAGGCAGTTGCCCGGGGAACTCGGGGACGGCATAACCGTCCAGCGTGGGCTGGGCGGCGTCCGCCTCGGCGAACCGCCGGGAGCCGGGGCAGGACACGAGTTCCCCGGCGGCCCGCGCCCCGGGCGGATCGTGCCGTGCGAAACGCCCGGCGACGACGGCGATCTCCCGACGGCACTCGGGGCAGGTCCTGCGACGCGACGACATGGTCCCAGCGTAGGACGCGCGGGCCCGGGGCCGTTGGGACGACCGGGGGGCGTCCCGACCGGTGGACTGTGCCTGGTCCTTTCGTGCTCAGCCGCACCGGGTCGGACAATTCCTGCGAGTGGTCGCGCAGTTGCTGCCTCGCGACTGCCGCCTGTTCTCGTCCGGCGCCTTGCTGGGCCCGTTGCGTCGGCACGGCACGTCGTGCGGCGCCGCACGACACTCGCCCCGCCGCCGGCTACGGGCATGGCTGCTTCCGGGTGATCCCGCCCGGAAGCCCAGCGCGGCGGCGGTGGCGCCCCGGCGGCCGGGGGTGATGCTGCCGGTTGGGTGCGCCGGTCCCGGCGGCGCAGAGCGCGCGCAGAGGAGTCCCGTGTCGACCGAAGAGAACAAGAGGTTGGTCCGCCGCTTCTACGCGGAGATCGACAAGGGCAACATCGACGCCATGGACGATCTCGTGGCCGAGGACTACCGGGACCACTCACCGCCACCGTTTCCGGGGCTCGGCTCCGGTCGTGAGGGGCTCAAGCAGGCGTTCCGCGTCTTCTGGGAGGCCACTCCCGGAGTCCACGAGATCGAGGACCAGATCGCGGAGGGCGACAAGGTGGTGACCCGGCTGACGGCCCGCGGCGTCCACGAGAGGGACCTCCCCGGCATCCCCGCCACCGGCAACCAGCTCACGATGACGGCGACGGTCGTGCACCGCATCGAGAACGGCAGGCTCGCCGAGAAGTGGTCGGACAAGGACCTCCTCGGCTTCCTCCAGCAGCTCGATGTCCTCCCGACACCCGGCGGCACACCGGAATAGCCCGCAACGGCTCGCGTCCACGCGAACGCCGAAAGGGTCTGTGATCAGCATTGCTGCTGTTCACAGACCCTTTCGGTCTTGTGGCGGCGCCAGGATTCGAACCTGGGAAGGCTGAGCCACACCGCCAAGGTTTGCTGCCCTTCGAACCGTCTTGCGGCGGCGCTCCGTGGCAACGACGTAAACAATACCCGATAGGGAGGGGTGCTTCGCCACCCGATTGATCTCCACCCCGAGCGCGGGGGGTGGCTAGGCTTGTCCGGATGCGGCCGAGAACCCCTGCCGGGCTCGGCGGCCGCCCACGTATGCCGGTACGGACCCGATACGCGGCCCGACACGCACCCAGATACAAGGAGCCACAGGACATGGCCGACTCCAGTTTCGACATCGTCTCGAAGGTCGAGCGGCAGGAGGTCGACAACGCCCTCAACCAGGCCGCCAAGGAGATCTCCCAGCGCTACGACTTCAAGGGCGTGGGCGCCTCGATCTCGTGGTCCGGGGACAAGATCCTCATGGAGGCCAACTCCGAGGACCGGGTGAGCGCTGTCCTCGACGTCTTCCAGTCCAAGCTGATCAAGCGGGGCATCTCGCTGAAGGCTCTGGACGCGGGTGAGCCCCAGCTCTCCGGCAAGGAGTACAAGATCTTCGCGTCGATCGAGGAGGGCATCTCCCAGGACAACGCGAAGAAGGTGGCGAAGATCATCCGCGACGAGGGCCCCAAGGGCGTGAAGGCCCAGGTCCAGGGCGACGAGCTGCGGGTCAGCTCCAAGAGCCGCGACGACCTGCAGACCGTGATCGCGCTGCTCAAGGGCAAGGACTTCGACTTCGCGCTGCAGTTCGTCAACTACCGGTGACCTGCCGGACGCCGGCGGCGTTCCGCTGAGCCGGTCGCGCACGACAGCCGGGTACGACGAAGGGTGGGCGCCGCGCCCCTGGTGCCCACCCTTTCGCTGCCCTCCCGGGCCGGGCGGGTTCAGTCGCGCGAGTTGCCGAACAGAATGCGGTAGGCGATCAGGAGGACCAGCGAGCCGCCGATCGCCGCCGCCCAGGTGGCGCCGTCGTAGAAGTCCTTGCTGATCGGGTGGTCCAGCCAGCGGGCCGATATCCAGCCGCCGATGAACGCGCCCGCGATGCCGATGACGGTCGTGCCGATGAAGCCGCCCGGGTCGCGGCCCGGCAGCAGGAACTTGGCGATGGCTCCGGCCAACAGTCCCAGGATGATCCAGCCGATGACGGTCATGCCGTGACCCTGCCCCTTCTCGCTGTGCCCGCGCTGTCCGAGCGCTGTGGGCTCGTACCTCCGCGTGTGTTCATGTCTTCTTGGTGAGGAGGACGTTCCGGCCGCTCCCGGTGGTTGCGTGGATCAGTAGGGTGCGGCCCATGACACCTGCGGGTTCGGAACTGCGGCGCACCTTGGGCCTGGGGGACGCGGTGGTCGTGGGGCTCGGTTCCATGGTCGGTGCCGGGATCTTCGCCGCCCTGGCGCCCGCGGCGCACGCCGCCGGGTCGGGGCTGCTGCCCGCCCTCGCCGTGGCCGCCGTGGTGGCCTACTGCAACGCCACGTCGTCGGCACGGCTGGCCGCCCGGTACCCGGCCTCGGGCGGCACGTACGTGTACGGACGCGAGCGGCTCGGGGAGTTCTGGGGGTATCTGGCCGGCTGGTCGTTCGTCGTCGGCAAGACGGCCTCCTGCGCCGCCATGGCACTCACCGTGGGCGCGTACGTCTGGCCGGGGCAGGCGCACGCGGTGGCGGTCGCGGCCGTGGTGGCGCTGACCGCGGTGAACTACGGCGGCATGCAGAAGTCCGCCTGGCTGACGCGGGTGATCGTGGCGGTGGTCCTGGCGGTCCTCGCTTCCGTGGTGGTGGTGTGCCTGGGGTCGGGACGGTCCGGCGCCGGGCGCCTGGACATCGGACTGTCGGGTGGTGCCGGCGGAGTACTGCAGGCGGCCGGGCTGCTGTTCTTCGCCTTCGCGGGGTACGCCCGGATCGCCACCCTCGGCGAGGAGGTACGGGATCCGGCGCGCACCATTCCCCGCGCGATTCCGCTGGCTCTGGGCATCACGCTGGCCGTGTACGGGTGTGTCGCGTTGGCCGTCCTTTCCGTGCTGGGTCCGGCGGACCTCGGTGGGACGACCGCGCCGCTGGCCGACGCGGTCCGGGCGGCGGGCGTGCCGGAACTGGCGCCGGTCGTGCGGGCGGGTGCGGCCGTCGCCGCGCTGGGCTCGCTGCTCGCCCTGATCCTGGGCGTTTCGCGGACGACCCTGGCCATGGCCCGGGACCGTCACCTGCCCGGGGCGCTGGCCGCGGTGCACCCGCGGTACCAGGTACCGCACCGGGCCGAGCTGGCCGTGGGCGCGGCGGTCGCCGTCCTCGCCGCCACGGTGGACGTGCGGGGCGCGATCGGGTTCTCCTCCTTCGGCGTACTGGCGTACTACGCGGTGGCCAACGCGTCGGCCTGGACGCTGGACCCGGTGCCGACGGCGGCGCGGATCGTGCCGGCGCTGGGGCTGGTCGGGTGCGCGGTGCTGGCGTTCTCCCTGCCGGTGGTTTCGGTGATCGTGGGCGTGGGGGTGCTGGCCGTGGGTGTGGTGGCGTACGCGGTGCGGGGGCGGCCGGCTCCGCGGTGAGCCGTCGTCGCGGACCCGCGTGGACCGGTTCGCCGTAGGCCCGGGAATGTGGGCCCACGGGGCCGTGTCCCGCCCTTGGTTCGCGTCGGCGTCGTCCTGTCGGCGGGGGGCTCGGGGAGGGAATTCCGGCCCTGCGGGTGGGTGTTGCGGGCCTTGGCCCTCGCTCGGGCCGGCAACTGCTCGTTCGCGGTCATGGGTTCATGATGCGAGCCGCAGCCGGCCTTCGCTCGGGCCTGTGGACAACCTGGCACTTGTGGAGAAACGGCGGCCCATCCCGGCCCTGTCCGGGTCTACCAGCCGTTCCTCTGGGTGCCGGCGGTGGCCGTGAACGGCTGGTCCGTGCGCACGATCTCGCGTCCCAGCGGGAGCAGCGAGACCGGGATCAGCTTGAAGTTGGCGACGCCGAGCGGGATCCCGATGATCGTGACGCACAGGGCGATGCCGGTGACGATGTGGCCGATGGCCAGCCACCAGCCGGCGAGGACCAGCCACAGCACGTTGCCGATGCAGGAGGCCGCTCCCGCGTCGCGGCGCTCGACCGCCGTGTATCCGAAGGGCCACAGGGCGTAGACGCCGATGCGGAACGCCGCGATGCCGAACGGGATGCCGATGATGGTGATGCAGAGCAGCACGCCTGCGGCCAGGTAGCCGAGAAACAGCCAGAAGCCGCTGAGGACGAGCCATATGACGTTGAGGATGGTCTTCATTGCTGACGACCTGCCATCTTCTCGAGCCGGGCGATTCGCTCCGCCATCGGCGGGTGGGTGGAGAACATCTTCGACAGCCCCTGTCCCGGGCGGAACGGGTTGGCGATCATCATGTGGCTGGCCGTCTCGATCCGGGGCTCCGGCGGCAGCGGCAGTTGTTTGGTACCGGCGTCGAGCTTGCGCAGCGCTCCCGCGAGGGCCAGCGGATCGCCGGTGAGCTGGGCCCCTGAGGCGTCGGCCTCGTACTCCCTGGAACGGCTGATCGCCAGTTGGATGAGGCTGGCGGCCAGCGGGCCGAGGAGCATGATGAGCAGCATGCCCAGGAGGCCGGGGCCGTCGTCGTCGTTCGACCGCCCGATCGGGATCAGCCAGGCGAAGTTGACCAGGAACATGATCACGGAGGCAAGGGCGCCGGCGACCGACGAGATCAGGATGTCGCGGTTGTAGACGTGACTGAGCTCGTGGCCGATGACACCGCGCAGCTCGCGCTCGTCGAGCAGGCGCAGGATGCCCTCCGTGCAGCACACGGCGGCGTTGCGCGGATTGCGGCCGGTCGCGAAGGCGTTCGGGGCCTCCGTCGGGGAGATGTACAGGCGGGGCATGGGCTGGCGGGCCTGGGTGGAGAGGTCCCGGACCATGCGGTACAGCGCCGGGGCCTCGAACTCGCTCACCGGGCGGGCGCGCATGGCGCGCAGGGCCAGTTGGTCGCTGTTCCAGTAGGCGTACGCGTTCGTGCCCAGGGCGACGAGGACGGCGACGACGAGGCCCGCTCGGCCGAAGAAGCTGCCGATGAGGATGATGAGCGCGGACAGTCCCCCGAGGAGTACTGCGGTCCTGAGCCCGTTGTGCCGGCGGTGCACGGTACGCCCTCCAAGTCGTGCGGCAGGGGAACCCTTCGCTTGCTTGTCTCGCTCGCTGTGGTTGCTTCCTGGTCTCCGATGCCCCTGGGGTCGTGATGTCACGTCCAGTGGACCCTTCCGTACTGGTCAACGCCAGGCGACGGCCGCCAGTTCCCCGGCGGACACGGCTGCGCGCGTGGTCCGTACGGGTGACGGCCCGGTATGCGGCACGCGCGCGTGGGGGCCGAGTGCCCCACGCGCGCGTGCCGATACTCGGCTGCCGCTCAGAAGAGCCCGGTACCGGCGAAGCGAAGGATCAGCTGGGGCGCTCCGGACAGGGCGACGGCGAGGACGGCGGTGGCGGTGATCGCGGCCGTGAGCGGGGCGGGGAGGCCGTGTCGCACGGCCTCCCCCTCGGGCGCGCGGAACAGCAGGGCCGTCCACTGGAGGTAGTAGAACAGCGCGATGACGACGTTGGCGGCCATGACGACGGCC
This sequence comes from Streptomyces flaveolus, assembly GCF_014648815.1. Classification (GTDB taxonomy): domain Bacteria; phylum Actinomycetota; class Actinomycetes; order Streptomycetales; family Streptomycetaceae; genus Streptomyces; species Streptomyces flaveolus. The sequence continues at coordinate 778,724 of NZ_BMRV01000002.1, forward strand.
AGCCAGCCGAGGCCCGCGTCGACGGCCGCGGAGAAGACGGTGACCTTGGCGAAGAGCCCGATGATGCCGGGCGGCAGTCCGGCGAGGCAGAGCAGGAAGAACGCCAGGAGCAGGGCGGTCAGCGGATTGGCCGCGTACAGGCCGCGGTAGTCGGCGACGCGGTTGAGGGCCCTGGTACGGCCCACCAGTGCGGCCACCGCGAAAGCGCCGAGGTTCACGGCGGCGTACATGAGGGCGTAGGCGACGGTGGACCCGATCGACCGTTCGGGGTCGTCGGAGTACCCGGCGGCGGCGATCGGCACCAGGAGGTAGCCGGCCTGGCCGACGGACGACCAGGCGAGCAGGCGTACCGCGCTGTACGCGCGCGTGGCCTGCTGGCGCAGGGCTCCGACGTTGCCGACGGTCATGGTGAGCGCGGCCAGTACCGCGAGGGCCGGGCCCCAGGCGTCGGCGTAGGACGGGAGGGCGACGACCGTGACGAGGATCAGGCCGGAGAAGCCGACCGCCTTGCCGACGACGGACAGGTAGGCGGCGATCGGGAGCGGCGCGCCCACGTAGGTGTCGGGCACCCAGAAGTGGAAGGGCACGGCGGCCGTCTTGAAGGCGAAGCCGACGAGGGTGAGGACGACGCCGGTCTGGGTGAGCGTGGTGAGCTGCCCGTCGACGTGCTGGACGCGGTCGGCCACCTGGGTGAGGTACAGGGTGCCGGTGGAGGCGTACAGGAAGCTGATGCCCATGAGGCTGACCGCGGTCGCGGTGACCGAGGACAGGAAGAACTTCAGCGCGGCCTCGGAGGAGCGCCGGTCGCCGTGCCGGAGGCCGACCAGGGCGAAGGCGGGCAGAGAAGCGACCTCCAGGGCGACGACGAGGGTCGCGAGGTCGCGGGAGGCGGGCAGGAGGGCGGCGCCGGCCGCCGAGGAGAGCAGCAGGAACCAGAACTCGCCCTCGGGCAGTCCCCGGTCGGCGTCCTTCACGGCGGTGACCGAGAGCAGGGCGGCCAGGAGTGCGCCGCCGAGGACCAGGAACTGGAGGGCGAGGGTGAAGGTGTCCGCGGTGTAGCTGCACACGTCCGCGTCGCCGGTGAGGCAGAACGTGGAGCGGTCGTCGCCCACGAGGGGCAGCAGCAGGAGCGCGGAGGCGGCGAGTCCGGCGACCGCGACCCAGCCGAGCAGCGCCTTGCGGGCGTCCGCGACGAACAGGTCGGCGACGAGGACGACCAGCCCGACGACCGCCGCCATGGTGGGCGGCGCGATGGCGAGCCAGTCCACGGACTGGACGAGGTTCTGCGCCAGGGGCTCGGCCAGTGGCTGGGCCAGGGAGCTCATCGGGTGCCTCCTGAGAGGAGCTGCTGCACGGCCGGGTCGGTCAGCCCGAGCAGGGTCTTGGGCCACAGCCCGGCGACGACGGTGAGGGCGACGAGCGGAGTCCAGGCGGCGAACTCGTACGTGCGTACGTCGGTGAGCTTCGGGGATTCCCGCGGGACGGCGCCCATGCAGACGCGGCGCACCACGATCAGCATGTACGCGGCGGTCAGCAGGGTGCCGAACGCGGCGATCGCCATGAAGGTGAGGAAGGCGGGGCGGCTGAGGTCGGCGTGGGGATCGAAGGCGCCGAACAGGGCCAGCATCTCGCCCCAGAATCCGGCCAGGCCCGGCAGGCCGAGCGAGGCGACCGCGGCGAAGGCGAGCAGGCCGCCGAGGCGGGGCGCCTTGCCGTACAGGGCGGCGCCGGACTCCTCGGCGAGGGTGTCGAGGTCGGTGGTGCCGGTGCGGTCCTTCAGGGCGCCGACCACGAAGAAGAGCAGGCCGGTGATGAGGCCGTGGGCGATGTTGGCGAACAGGGCGCCGTTGACGCCGGTCGGGGTCATGGTCGCGATGCCGAGCAGCACGAAGCCCATGTGGCCGACGGAGGAGTAGGCGATGAGGCGCTTGAGGTCGCCCTTCGCACCCCGCTTGGCGAGGGCCAGGCAGGCCAGGGAGCCGTAGATGATCCCTACGACGGCGAAGGCGGCGAGATAGGGCGCGAAGGTGCGGAAACCGTCCGGGGCGACCGGGAGGAGGATGCGGACGAACCCGTACGTGCCCATCTTGAGCAGGACGCCGGCCAGCAGCACCGAGCCGACGGTCGGGGCGGCGGTGTGGGCGTCGGGCAGCCAGCTGTGCAGCGGCCACATCGGCGTCTTCACCGCGAGCCCGACACCGATCGCAAGAACGGCGATGACCTGCACGGATGTGGTCAGCGACCGGCCGTTGTCAGTGGCGAGTGCCACCATGTCGAATGTGCCCGCCCTGATTCCGATCAGGAGCAGGCCGAGCAGCATGACGACCGAGCCGAGCAGCGTGTAGAGGATGAACTTCCAGGCGGCCTGGGCCCGCCCTTCGCCGCCCCAGCGGGCGATGAGGAAGTACATCGGGACGAGGACCATCTCGAAGGCGAGGAAGAACAGGATCAGGTCGAGGACGGCGAAGGTGGCGAGGGTGCCGGACTCGAGGACGAGCACCAGTGCGACGAAGGCCTTCGGGCTCGGGCCCGCGGGCAGCTTGAAGTACGAGTAGAGCGCGCACAGGAAGGTCAGCAGCGCGGTCAGGACCAGCAGGGGGAGAGAGATGCCGTCGATGCCGAGGTGGATGCGCACGTCGAGTGCGGGGATCCAGCTGATGTCCGTGCTGGCCTGCATCTTCGACGGACGGCCGTGGTCGAAGCCGAGCACGAGGACGATCGCGGCGAGGAGGACGGCGCCGGTCACGGTGACGCCGTGCCTCAGGACCGCCTGCTCGGGCGACTTGCCCTTCAGTCCGGGCGGGGCCGGCAGGAGAGCCGCGGCGGCGCCCAGGAGCGGGCCGACGACGACGAACGCCAGAAGGAACTGCATCACGGACTCGTTGATATCGATCACGCCTGCTCACGCTCCCGTGGCGACGAGGACGGCGGCGACCGCGAGGACGACGGTGCCGGCGAGCAGCGCGCTCACATAGGTCTGCACATTGCCGGTCTGGGCGCGGCGGACGGCGGCCCCGAGCCAGCGGGGCAGGGTGCCCGCCCCGCGTACGTAGGTGTCGACGACCTCGCGGTCGAGGAACCGGACGAGGCTCGCGCCGGCCTGGACCGGGCGGACGAAGAGGGCCGTGTACACGGCGTCCAGGTGAAAGCCGACGGCCGCGTGGCGGTGCAGCGGACCGAGCAGCAGCCGTCCGGGGTCGGACGGGTCGGGTGCGGAGGCCACGTTGCCGTAGGCGGGCGTGTGGCTGGCGATGGCCTCGGCCTCGACCTGGCCGGCGTCGGCATCGGGGTGGGCGGCGACCGCGCCCAGCGGGACGGGGGCGGCGAGCGCCGTGGTGTGCCGCCAGGCCGCGTAGGTGACGATGCCGCCGACCAGGGCCACACCGGTGCCGAGCACGGAGGTGGTGAGGGTCGGGGTCAGGTCGGTGCCGTCGAACCAGTCGGGCAGCAGGCGGAAGGCGAGTCCGCCTAGGGCGAGGGAGGGGATGGCGAGCACCCAGAGCACGGCGTTCATGACCAACGGCTGCCTGCCGTGGTCGGGGGCCTCGGTGCCCCGGCCGCGGAAGGCCAGCAGCCACAGGCGGGTCGCGTAGGCGGCGGTGAGCAGGGCGGTGATCAGGCCGGCGACCAGGACGGTCCAGCCCGCGGCGCCGGGTGCGTGCTCGGTGTGGCCGGTGGCGACGTGCTCGGCGACGACGAGGACGGACTCCTTGGAGAAGAAGCCGCTGAACGGGGGGATCGCGGCGAGCGCGAGCAGCGCCACGGTCATCGTCCAGTAGGCGTCCGGGACGCGGGCGCGCAGGTCGCGCATGCGGGACATGGCGGCCAGCGAGTTGGTGCCGGCGGCGTGGATGATCACGCCGGCGGCGAGGAAGAGCAGTGCCTTGAAGGCGCCGTGCGTGAGGAGGTGGAAGACGGCGGCACCACGGTCGCCGGCGGCGAGTGCGCCGGTCATGTAGCCGAGCTGGCCGATGGTCGAGTAGGCGAGGACGCGCTTGATGTCGTCCTGGGCGAGCGCGGCGAGCGCCGAGCCGACCATCGTGACGGCGGCCATGACGGCGAGGACGACCATCGCGGCCTGTGAGGCCTGGAAGAGCGGAAGGAGCCGGGCGATGAAGTAGACACCGGCGGCGACCATCGTCGCGGCGTGGATGAGAGCGGAGACGGGTGTCGGGCCCGCCATCGCGTCGGGGAGCCAGGTGTGCAGCGGGAACTGCGCCGACTTGCCCGCCACACCGGCCAGGAGCAGCAGGGCGATCAGGGTCGGATGGTCGATCGAGCCGCTCGCCACCGCGCCGAGGATCTTGCTGATGCGGAAGGAGCCGGTCTCGGTGGCCAGCGCGAGCAGGCCGATGAGGAAGGGGACGTCACCGAGCTTGGTCACCAGGAAGGCCTTGAGGGAGGCGGCGCGCGCCTCCGGGGTCTCCCAGTAGTGGCCGACCAGGAAGTACGAGCAGATGCCCATGACCTCCCAGCCGACCAGCAGCACCATCAGGTCGCCGGAGTAGACGACGAGGAACATGGCGGAGGTGAACAGGGAGACGAGCGCGGCGTACGAGGGGTAGCGCGGGTCGTCGCGCAGATAGCCCGTCGAGTAGAGCTGTACGCAGGTGGCGACGCAGCCGACCAGGACGGCCACGAGGGCGGCGAAGCCGTCGATGTCGAGGGCGAGCTCGATGGGGACCGAGCCGGTGGGCGTCAGTTCCGTGGCGGCGTCCACGGCCTGGCCACCGCCCTGGCGCGCGGCGACCAGTACGGCGAGGACGAGGGCCGCCAGGGTGGGCAGGACGGCGAGCGGGCGGACGAAGCCGGGTGCGGTGCGGCCGAGGAGCAGGCCGGCGGCCGCGCCCAGGAAGGGCAGGAGGGGGACGAGTACGGCGAGGGTGGTCGTGGTCACGCGGTGGCCTCAGCCTTCTCGGCCGTCCCGGTCGCGGGGGCATCGGTGTCGGGGCCGTCGGGCTCGTGGCCCTCGGCGGTGTCGCGGAGCCGGTCGATGTCCGCGGTGCCGCGGTTGCGGTGGACGGCGAGCACGATCGCCAGGCCGATGCCGATCTCGGCGGCGGCGATGGCGATGGTGAACAGGGTCAGGGCCTGACCGGAGTGCAGGGTCTCCTCGGCGGCCTTGCTGAGCCAGACGTCGAAGGCGACCAGGTTGAGGTTGACGGCGTTGAGCATCAGCTCGACCGACATCAGGACCAGGATCGCGTTGCGGCGGGCGAGGACTCCGTACAGACCCGTGCAGAACAGGAGGGCGGACAGGACGGCGGGATAGGCGAGGTGCATCAGCGGACACCGCCCTCGTCGGCACCGTTCGGGGTGGTGGTCGGGGTGGCCGCGTCGGCCGCTCGGTCCGCCTTGGCCTTGCGGGACAGGACGATCGCGCCGACCAGGGCGGCGAGGAGGAGGACGGAGAGGGCCTCGAAGGGGAGGACCCAGTTCTGGAAGAGGCTCGCTCCCGTCACGGCGGTGGAGCCGGCGGCCGGGCCGTCCAGGTCGATCCACGTGGTCCGGAAGGCGTCGACGACGACCCACACCAGGGCCGCCGCGGCGGCGACGGCCACGGTGAGGGCGGCCCAGCGGTTGCCGGAGTCGGCGTCCGGGGAACGGCCGATCGGGGCTCGGGTGAGCATCAGACCGAACAGGATGAGGACGACGACGGAACCGACGTAGATGAGGACCTGCACCCAGGCGATGAACTCGGCGGTGAGCAGGAGGTACTCGACGGCGAGGCCGCCGAGTGCCACCACCAGCCACAGGGCGGCGTGGACGAGCTGCCGGGTCGTGACGGTGACGACGGCGGCGCCGAAGGTGACGAGGCCGACGAGGAGGAAGGCGATCTCGACGCCGGTCGGGGACAGGAAGCCGTGGGAACCGGCGGCCGTGGTCGCGGTCGTCGGGTCCGTCGCCGCGAGGCGGACGGCGGTCGCTGCGAGGGTCATTCCCGGCCCTCCTGGCCCGGTCGCGGCTGGTCCGGCTCCGGCCGGCCCGGACCCGGCTGCCCGGGCCCCGGCCGGTCCGGCCTCGGCTGGTCCGTCTGCTGCTTGGAGTCGCCCATCGGGCGGGTGGGCTGCTCGGCGGCGCGGGCCTGCTCGTCGGCGTGCGCTTCGGTCGGCCCGGTCGCCTCGGCCGCGCCCTGCTGGGCGGCCTCCTGCTGGGCGGCCTCCTGCTGGGCGGCCAGTTTGTCGGCGGTCTTGCGGGCGGCGGCGAGTTCCTTCGGTTCCTCCGCGCCGGGGTCGAGGGCGGGCGGGGCCGGGACCGTCCACATCCACTCGCGGAGCTTGTCGCGCTCGTGGGTGAGGTCGCGGATGTCCGTCTCGGAGTACTCGAACTCCGGGGACCAGAACAGCGCGTCGAAAGGACAGACCTCGATGCAGATACCGCAGTACATGCACAGGGAGAAGTCGATGGCGAAGCGGTCGAGGACGTTGCGGCTGCGTTCGCGGCCGCCGGGCGTGGCCGCCGGCACCGTCTCCTTGTGGGAGTCGATGTAGATGCACCAGTCGGGGCACTCGCGGGCGCACAGCATGCAGACCGTGCAGTTCTCCTCGAACAGGCCGATCACGCCGCGGGTGCGGGGCGGGAGGTCGGGCTGGGTGTCCGGGTACTGCTGGGTGACGGTCTTCCTCGTCATCGTGCGGAGGGTGACGGCCAGGCCCTTGGCCAGGCCGGAGCCGGGGACGGGGGACATGGTTACTGGATCACCACCTTGACGATGCCGGTGAGGGCGATCTGGGCGAGGGAGAGGGGGACGAGGAGGGTCCAGGAGAGTTTCTGGAGCTGGTCCTCGCGCAGCCGCGGGTAGGTCACGCGCAGCCAGATCACGACGAAGGCGAGGACGGCGGTCTTCAGCAGGGTCCAGACCCAGCCGAGGCCGTCGGCGCCCCAGGGCCCGTGCCAGCCGCCCAGGAACAGGACGGTGGTCAGACCGCACAGCACGACGATTCCGGCGTACTCGGCGAGGAGGAACAGAGCGAAGCGCAGGCCGGTGTACTCGGTGTAGGCGCCGAAGATGATCTCCGAGTCGGCGACCGGCATGTCGAACGGGGGGCGCTGCAGTTCGGCCAGCCCGGCGACGAAGAAGACGAGGGCGCCGACGATCTGCCAGGGCAGCCACCACCACTCGAAGGCGTCGAGGATGCCGACGAGTGAGACGGTGCCGGCCGCCATCGCCACCGAGGCGGCGGTGAGCAGCATCGGGAGTTCGTACGCGAGGAGCTGGGCGGCGGTGCGCAGGCCGCCGAGGAGGGAGAACTTGTTGGCGGAGGCCCAGCCGGCCATGAGCGAGCCGAGGACGCCCACGCCCATGACGGCGAGCACGAAGAAGATCCCCGCGTCGACGACCTGTCCCACCGCTCCCTCGCCGGGCCCGATGGGGATGGCGAGGAGGACGAGGAGGTACGGGAGCAGGGCCACGGCGGGGGCGAGCTGGAAGACGCGGCGGTCCGCGTCCCCGGGGACGACGTCCTCCTTCTGCGCGAACTTCACACCGTCCGCGACGAGCTGTGCCCAGCCGTGGAAGCCACCGGCGTACATCGGGCCGAGGCGGCCCTGCATGTGGGCCATCACCTTGTGCTCGGTCTGGCCGACGATCAGGGGGAAGGTGAGGAAGACGACGAAGACGATCAGGAGGCGCAGGGTGACGTCGAGAGCGTCGTTCACTGCGTGCCTCCTGGGCGGTCGTCGGGTGTTTCGGGGCGGGCGGGGGGCCGCGAAGCCTCTCGGGTCTCCGGGTCCGCAGGACTGTCCGGGGTTACCGGCCCCTCGGCGTTCTCGGGGCTGTCCGGGTGCTCCGGAGTCGCCGCGCTGCCCGGGGTCTCCCCGTCCTCCGTGCTCCCCCGGCCCTCGGTCGTGCTCCCCCGGCCCTCGGCCTCCTCGGCCGGCTCGGTGGGCTCGGCCGGCTCGGTGGGCTCGGTGGGCTCGGTGGGCTCGGTGGGCTCGTCGAAGGCCGGGCGGGCGTGGTGCCAGGGTGCGTCGGGGCTGCGGGGCGCGGCAGCGGGCTTCGGGGCGGGGCGCGGCTCCCCGGCGGCGCCGGACGGGCCGGCCTCGTCGGACCGGCCCACGGTGGAGTCGGTCCGCTGGGAGGCGGAGCCCTCACTTGCGCTGCGTGCGCGCCGGGCGGTCGGTGTCCTGGGCCCTGCGGAAGCCTGGCCCTCCCCACCGGGTGCGTCCGCCGAGCCCTCGGGGGCCGCCGGCCCCGGCCGCTGCGACGCCGAGCCCTCGCTCGCGCTGCGTGCACGGCGGGCGGTCGGTGTGCTCGGCCCGGCGGTCGGTGTGCTCTGCCCGGTGGCCTCCCGGCCCTCCCCGCCGGATGCGTCCGCCGGGCCCTCGGGGGCTGCCGGTCCCGGCCGCTGCGAGGCGGAACCCTGGCTCGCGCTCCGCGTACGCCGCGGCGTCGACGCCGGCCGGGCCGACGAGGACTCCGTGGCCGGGATACGCGAGGCCGAGGTTTCCGGCGCCGGGGTTCCGGCAGCCGTGGTGCCCGTGGCCGGGGACTCGACGGCCGGAGTCTCAGTGCCCGGCGTTTCGGTGCCCGGAGCTGTCTGGCCGGCGGAGCCCTGGGCTGCCGTGCGCATGCGGCGGGCCGGGCGTTCTCCCGCCGCGCGGGCCGGACGGTCGCCCGCCGCGCGGGCGGCGCCGCGGGCCGGGCGGGCCGGGGCAGGGGGGAGCTGGCCCTTCAGCGGGCCCCACTCGTTGGGGTCGGGGACGCCCGGGGGCAGCATCTGGCGGCGTCGGGGGCCGCCGTGGTCGGACTCGCCGGGTTCCTTCGCGCCGGGCCATGCCTTGGCCACGCGGGCGGCGAGGACGAAGTCCTTGCGCAGGGGGTGGCCCTCGAAGCCCTCGGGCAGCAGCAGGTGGTCCAGCGCGGGGTGGTCCTCGAAGACGACGCCGAACATCTCGTGCGTCTCGCGTTCGTGCCAGGCCGCGCCCGCGTACACCGCGACGGCGGTCGGCAGGACCGGGGACTCGTGCGGAACGGTCGTGCGCACCAGCAGCCGGCGGACCGGCGCGAGCGCGGCCACGTGCGCCGCGACACGGAAGCCCGTGCCCGGTTCGTCGACCGCGCTCAGCCAGTCGAAGTACGTGCAGCCCAGCCGGTCGCGGGCGGTCTCCAGGGCGGAGATCCAGGCCGCCGGCGGCACGTCCACCGTCAGGAGGTCGTACGACTCCTCAGCCGTGGCCTCGGCCCCGAAGAGTTCCCCGGCATCGGCGGGCAGCCAGCCGACGGCGCTCATCGGGCCTCCCCCGAGTCCGGGGCGGGCGGCCGCACCAGGTCACTCTGCAGGGCGGCCGCCGACGGGCGCGGCGAGGTGCCGTACCGCTCCCCCAGCGACTCCCGGGCGATCTTCTCCTGGAGCTTCAGGATCCCCTGGAGCAGCGCCTCGGGGCGCGGCGGGCAGCCGGGGACGTAGACGTCGACGGGGATGATCTGGTCGACGCCCTTCGTCACGGAGTACGAGTCCCAGTACGGGCCGCCGCAGTTGGAGCAGGCGCCGAAGGAGATGACGTACTTCGGCTCCGGCATCTGCTCGTAGAGGCGCTTGACGGCGGGGGCCATCTTGTCCGTGACCGTGCCCGACACCACCATCAGGTCGGCCTGGCGGGGTCCCGGGGCGAACGGGATGACGCCGAGACGGATGAAGTCGTGGCGGGCCATCGACGCGGCGATGAACTCGATGGCGCAGCAGGCGAGGCCGAAGTTGAAGACCCAGAGCGAGTAGCGGCGGCCCCAGTTGAGGACGACCTTCATCGGCTCGGGGGCGAGCCGGGAGAGGGCGCCCAGCCGCTTCGGCTCCGGCAGCAGGACGGGCTCGGAGCCGGCGGAGGACGCGGAGGCGGAGGGGTTCACGTCCATGACAGGACGCCCTTCTTGTATGCGTAGAGCAGGCCCACGGCGAGGAAGCCGAGGAAGATGAACATCTCCACGAGCGTCGTCGCGCCGTACCCGGGGTCGGCGAAGATCGTCGCCCACGGGAAGAGGAAGATCGAGTCCACCGCGAAGATCACGTACAGGAACGCGTAGACGTAGTAGCGGACCTGGGTGTGGGCCCAGCCCTCGCCGACTGGGTCGACTCCGCACTCGTACGTCAGGAGCTTCTCGGGCGTGGGGACCACGGGCCGCAGCAGGCGCCCCGCGCCGAAGGCCACGGCCACGAAGAGCACGCCGACGAGGGCGAGCAGTCCGACGACCGAGTAGGACTGGAAGTAGTCGGCCGCGATGCCGACAGTCGGTTCCGGCACGTCCGTCCCTCACTCCCTGTCCGAACCCTGCGAGCCCCGAACGCTGCTGTCCGACGATCTGTACGCACGGGAGTCTAGGCGCTGATAAAGAGAGGGTAAGCAGCCCGTCGCACCTTGAGACGCCGGGGTGGGGTTTTCCTCAGGAGATGCCCGGCGGTCCGCCTCATGGCGCGGGGCCGCGCCGCACGGCACGCTGGCCCGTATGACCGAACGCCTCTCGCCCTCGACGCATGCCGGACACGCCGGCGAAGCGGACAGCGACCGCCTGCCACCGGCCCGTTTCGCCCTCGACCGGCACACCTGGAAGGAGATCGCCCATCTGTTGGCGAACCTTCCGGTGGCGTTGCTCGGCTTCACGTACGTCGTGACGATGCTGTTCGTCGGTGGCGGGCTGACGGTCACGGTGATCGGGCTGCCGTTGCTCGCGGCCGGGCTGTCGGGGGCGCGGCTGCTGGGCAGGATGGAGCGGGCGCGGGCCCGGGCACTGCTCGGGGTGCGGGTGGAGGAGCCGAGCCGGCTGCCGTGGCGGGGCCCGGGCGGGTTCTTCGCCCGGATGTGGATGGCGCTGAAGGACCCGGTGGGCTGGCGCACGGTCCTGTACGAGCTCATACGGCTGCCCTGGGGCGTCGTCACCTTCACCGTCACGCTGACGTCGCTGTTCGTGCTGTGGCCGGTGCTGCCGTTCGTCGCGCGGGGCCTGACCAACGTCGACCGGGCCATGGTGCGCGGGCTGCTGTCGCCGTCCGACGAGCTGGAGCGGCGGATCTCCGAGCTGGAGTCGGACCGGGGGGTCGTGGTCGACACGGCCGCGGCCGACCTGCGGCGCATCGAACGCGACCTGCACGACGGGGCGCAGGCCCGGCTGGTCAACCTGGCCATGGGGCTGGGCCTGGCCAAGGAGAAGCTGCTGGAGGACCCCGACGCGGCGGCGGCGATGGTCGACGAGGCGCACGGCGAGGTGAAGCTGGCCCTGCAGGAGCTGCGGGACCTGGCGCGCGGCATCCACCCCGCCGTGCTGACCGACCGTGGCCTGGACGCGGCCCTGTCCTCGGTGGCCTCGCGCTGCACGGTGCCGGTGAAGGTGACCGTCGACCTGACGGAGCGGCCGGCGGCGGCGATCGAGGGCATCGCCTACTTCACCGTCTCGGAGCTGCTGCAGAACGTCAGCAAGCACAGCGGGGCGAGGTCCGCCTCGGTGGAGGTGTGGCGGACGGCCGACCGGCTGCTGATGCAGGTGGGCGACGACGGGCGCGGGGGTGCGCGTCTGGACGGCGGTACGGGGATGAAGGGTCTCGCCGAGCGGTTGAGCGCCGTCGACGGCCTGTTCGCGATCCATTCGCCGGAGGGCGGCCCGACGACGATCACGGCGGAGCTGCCGTGGCGCGACCGTTCGGACGCCGACGGCTCCGGCGGCACCCACGGCACGCGGTAGCGGACCGGTTCCGAGCCACGCCCCGGCGTTCACGCGCCGGGGCGTTCGCGTGCCGGGGCGTCCCTGACCCGGCGGGGTGGGGAAAACCCCCCTTCCAGGACGCCGACGGGCTGCATGGCCCGGGGACGTGCGGTCGAGGAGGGTGGAGTCAGGACAGCACAGCCACAGGTCGAGGAGAAGGACGGCACCGATGGCCACGGAGTACGGGCAGGGTTACGGGCTCGGGAGCGAGTCCGGTCTTTCCGCGGACGCCGGTTCGCGGCGGCACCGGCTGCCGGCGGGGCTGCGGGCGCCGTTCGAGAGCCGCAGCTGGCGGGAGTTCGGCTTCGTGCTGCTGAGCCTGCCGATCGGGATCATGCTCTTCACGTACGCCGTCACCATGATGTCGCTCGGCGCCGGGCTGCTGGTGACGTTCCTGGGCGTCCCGGTACTGGCCGCCGCGCTCGCCGGCTGCCGGGGCGTCGGGGCGCTGGAGCGGGCCCGGGCGCGCGCCCTGCTGGGGCTCGACGTGGCCGCGCCGGAGCCGCTGCGGATGAGCAAGCCGGGCGCCATGGCCTGGATGGGTGCCGTCCTGAAGAGCGGCTCGTCCTGGCGGAGCCTGCTGTACGCGCTGCTGCAGCTCCCGTGGTCGGTGTTCTCGTTCGCCGTCGCCGTGAGCCTCTGGTCGACCGGCTGGACGATGCTGACGTATCCGCTGTGGTTCTGGGTGTTCCCGGCGTACGCCGGGCAGGACGGGATCCAGCTGTACGGCGACGAGACGCACCGGATCTACCTCGACAACCCCTTCGAGATCACCGTGACCGCGCTGGTCGGGCTGCTGGTCACCCTGGCGACGCCGTGGATCGTCCGAGCCCTGACGACGGTGGACCGGCTGCTGGTGCACGGGCTGCTCGGTCCGTCGCGGCTGGCGACGCGGGTGGTGGAGCTGGAGTCGGACCGGGGGGTCGTGGTCGACACGGCCGCGGCCGACCTGCGGCGCATCGAACGCGACCTGCACGACGGGGCGCAGGCTCGCCTGGTCAACCTGGCCATGGACCTGGGGCTGGCGAAGGAGAAGCTGCGGGAGGACCCGCAGGAGGCGGCGCGCATGGTGGGCGAGGCGCACGGCGAGGTGAAGACGGCGCTGCAGGAGCTGCGGGACCTGGCGCGCGGCATCCACCCGGCCGTGCTGACCGACCGCGGCCTGGACGCGGCCCTGTCGGCGGTCGCCTCGCGCTGCGCGGTGCCCGTGCGGGTGGAGGTGGACCTGGCGGAGCGGCCGGCGTCGGCGATCGAGGGCATCGCCTACTTCACGGTGTCGGAGCTGCTGCAGAACATCAGCAAGCACGCGCGGGCCACGGCGGCCGCCGTGGAGGTGTGGCGCGTGGAGAACCGGCTGATGCTCCAGGTCGTGGACAACGGCGTGGGCGGCGCGAACGCGTCCGCCGGTTCCGGTCTGGCGGGACTGGCCGAACGGCTCGACGCGGTGGACGGGATCCTCGTGGTGGACTCGCCGGCCGGGGGCCCCACCCGGGTGACGGCGGAACTGCCGTGGCGGACGGAGCCGGTACGCCGCTGAGCTGCCGCCGTCAAGAACACCGCCGGCCGGAGCCCCGTACCCCCGGGCTCCGGCCGGCATGATCGGAATTCGGCCACCGAGCGTCCGAATCCCGGCCCGGCCTCCCCCTCTTCCCGGTTCTTCCCGGCGTACGAACGCATCCGGCCCCCGATGCTGGAATGCTGGACTTGTCGCACGGACGGTTCGTGGACGCGGCGTGGGCCGCGCGGGCCGTGGGGTGGACGGAGTCTGGCTGTGGGGGGCCGAGGATCGTGGAGGACAGGGTGCGGGTGGTCATCGCCGAGGATTCGGTGCTGCTCAGGGAGGGGCTGACCCGGTTGCTGACCGACCGCGGGCACGAGGTGGTGGCCGGTGTCGGTGACGCGCAGGCGCTGATCAAGACCATCACGGAGCTGGACGCGCAGGGAGAGCTGCCGGACGTCGTCGTGGCGGACGTACGGATGCCGCCGACGCACACCGACGAGGGTGTGCGGGCGTCGGTGCAGCTGCGCAAGGCGCACCCCGGGCTGGGCGTGCTGGTGCTGTCCCAGTACGTGGAGGAGCGGTACGCCACCGAGCTGCTGGCCGGTTCCAGCCGGGGCGTCGGCTATCTCCTCAAGGACCGGGTGGCCGAGGTGCGGGAGTTCGTGGACGCGGTGGTGCGCGTGGCACAGGGCGGTACGGCGCTCGACCCCGAGGTGGTCGCGCAGCTGCTCGGACGCAGCCGCAAGCAGGACGTGCTCGCCGGGCTCACCCCGCGGGAGCGGGAGGTCCTGGGGCTCATGGCCGAGGGCCGGACGAACTCCGCGATCGCCAGGCAGCTCGTGGTCAGCGACGGGGCCGTCGAGAAGCACGTCAGCAACATCTTCCTGAAGCTGGGCCTGTCCCCGAGCGACGGTGATCACCGGCGCGTTCTCGCCGTGCTCACCTATCTCAATTCCTGAGACCACGATTCCGGGGAACGATGACGGACTCGATTTCCAGGACCTGATTACCGGAACTTCGATTCCCGGGGCGCACATTCCTGGGATCTTGTCACCGAGCCCGTCAGGGCTCGTCCGAACGATGGAGAAACCGCAGCACGGACAGGGGGCGTCTTCAGCGGTGCACGGGGGCGAGGAGACAGTGGACCGGCAGGGTGCCGGGCCGTCTCGAGGTCGTGTCCATCATGCGAATGTCTACCGGAAGTCAACACCCGCGGACGTAGGGTTGATCCTGGGCTGGTCGATGGGAGACCAGTCCCCGGACAGCCGCCTCGAGGGAGGTCCAGTTCAGTGACCAGCCAGGTCAGCAGCCCAGCGGAGCAGGCCGACGGAACCGTCGTAGGAGAGCAGCGCAAACCGGTCGGGGCGAAGGACGTGCGCCGGCTGGACCGGGTGATCATCAGGTTCGCCGGGGATTCCGGTGACGGGATGCAGCTCACCGGTGACCGTTTCACCTCGGAGACGGCGTCGTTCGGCAACGATCTGTCGACGCTGCCGAACTTCCCGGCCGAGATCCGGGCGCCCGCCGGCACGCTGCCGGGTGTCTCGTCCTTCCAGCTCCATTTCGCCGACCACGACATCCTCACCCCGGGGGATGCGCCGAACGTGCTGGTGGCGATGAATCCGGCCGCGCTCAAGGCGAACGTGGGTGATCTGCCGCGGGGTGCGGAGATCATCGTGAACACGGACGAGTTCACCCAGCGTGCGATGCAGAAGGTCGGTTACGAGACCTCTCCGCTGGAGGACGGCTCCCTCGACGGGTATCAGGTGCATCCGGTGCCGCTGACCACGCTGACGGTGGAGGCGCTCAGGGAGTTCGACCTCAGCCGCAAGGAGGCCGAGCGCAGCAAGAACATGTTCGCGCTGGGCCTGCTGAGCTGGATGTATCACCGTCCGACGGAGGGTACGGAGAAGTTCCTGCGGTCG
>NZ_BMRV01000003.1 GCF_014648815.1 Streptomyces flaveolus
GCGGCCCTTGCGGAAGGTGGTGCCGATGGGGTGGACCGGGGGCAGGTAGACGACGTCGAAGCCCATCGCGGCGATCGCGGGCAGCCGGCGGGCGGCGGTGCGGAACGTGCCGTGGGGCTGGTCCTCGGTGCCCTCGGAGCGGGGGAAGAACTCGTACCAGGAGCCGTACAGGGCGCGTTCCCGCTCGACCAGCAGGGGCAGCGGGTCGGAGGTGGTGACCAGCTCCCGCAGCGGATGCCGGGCCAGCACCGCGTCCACCTCCGGCGTCAACGCCGCCGCCAGCCGGGTGGCCACCGGCAGCGTGTCGTCGCGCAGCACCGCCGCGGCCGCCAGCACCACGGCCCGACCGGAGTCCTTCGGGACGCCGGACGCGGCCCTCCGGTACAGCTCGGCGCCCTCCTCCAGGACGAGACCGGTGTCGATGCCCGCCGGGATCTTGATCCGCGCCTGGTGCTTCCAGGTGGCGACCGGATCGCTCCAGGCCTCCACCCGGTAGGTCCACCGGCCCGGCGCACCCGGGGTGACCTCGGCGCCCCAGCGGTCGCTGCCCGGGGCCAGCTCCCGCATCGGCGTCCACGGACCGGACCGGCCCTCGGGGTCCTTCAGCACGACGTTGGCGGCCACCGCGTCGTGTCCCTCGCGGAACACGGACGCGGTGACCTCGAACGTCTCGCCCGCCACCGCCTTCGCCGGGCGCCTGCCGCAGTCCACCACCGGGTGGACGTCCCGGACCGGGATACGCCCGATCGTCACGGTCGCGCTCATCCGTTCTCACCTCCGCCGTGCTCGAGGCCGGGCTCGGGGCCCGGCCGGATGGGTCAAGCTGCGCCGGAGGGGGTCTTCCGCCCCGACGGGGAGAGCCGGTCCACCGCCGGCGGGCCACGCCGGGCCGCTCGGGCGGTACGAGGCCGCTCGTTCTGCTCCTGCAAATAGGTGACCAGGTTCGTCCGCAGGTACCGTTCGGCGGCATCCGCCGCCTCGCGCGCGCACCGCTTCCCCATGAGCACGCAGAGGGTGTAGCCGGCGTCCTCGAAGGTGGCCCGGACGCGCACGTCCGCGGGGGACGCGAGCATCATCCGTTCCCAGGCGCGGTAACGCCGCAGCTGCCGGGCGACTTCTGTCTTCGCAGGAAGCAGCATGGCCGGTCACCTTCCGTGACGGTCCGGTACGGACGATCCAATTCTTCACACATGGTGCACGGACGGTGACCTCCCGTCTTGTTGGATCTTCAACTGCTTTTTCGGCCGACATCGGACATCCGCCGCTCGTGTTGCACGAATGGACTACTGCTCCCACTCTGGAGTGACTCAGAAGCGACCATTGCTCACGCTTCGTGTACGGGGAGCCCGTCCACCGAGGGACGAGGAGAAGCGAGAGCTTTCGCGGTGAGGAGCCACGACGATGAAGACCGCAGTGCCCTGCTACTACCACCTCGACGTGGAAGTCAGCCCGGAACGGGTCGGACAGGTCAGGCGCATCCTGGCCGCTCACCTCAGGTTCTGGGACCTGGAGAACCTCGTCGAACCCGTCTGCTCGGGCGCCGAGATGCTGCTGCGGGCGATCGACGAGCATGCGAGCGACAAGAACACGTCGATCGAGATGTGGTGGAACCGCCACCACCTCATCACGGCCGTAGGGGGCAACGACCACGCGCTCCGTCCCGACCAGGACCTGCGCACCTGTCTGCAGCACCTCGCCGCCAACAGCGACGGCTGGGGCTGCTGCGCCACCGACACCGGGGCCAAGGTCATCTGGTTCTCGCAGCGCGCCCGCGCAGGCGAACGCGTACCGCTGGTGCCGACGGCCCCGGAGCCGATCACCCAGGAGGGGCTGGAATTGCCGCGCGAGATCATGCCGGTGGGCCGTGTGGCCGGACCGGGCAGCACCACCCACGGCGTGCTGGAGGAGGCCCGGTGACCCGCGCCAGGCCGAACTGGAAGGGGTCGCCCGTGTGGAGCGGGCACCCCTATCCACTGGGAGCCGCCTACGACGGACAGGGCACCAACTTCGCGCTGTTCAGCGAGGTCGCCGAACGCGTCGACCTCGTCCTCGTCGACGACGACGGCACCCACAGCAGCATCCCGCTGCCCGACGTCGACGGCTTCGTCTGGCACTGCTACCTGCCCGGCGTCGGTCCGGGGCAGCGCTACGGCTACCGGGTCCACGGTCCGTGGGCCCCGTCCGTCGGCCACCGCTGCAACCCGGCGAAGCTGCTCCTCGACCCGTACACGCGGGCCGTGGACGGGATGGTGGACAACCACCCCTCCCTCTTCGAACGGGCCCAGGGCAGACCGGACCCGGGCGACAGCGCGGGACACACCATGCTCGGCGTGGTCACCGACCCGTTCTTCGACTGGGGCGACGACCGCCCGCCGCGGCGCCCGTACTCGGAGACCGTGATCTACGAGGCCCACGTCCGCGGCATCAGCCGCACCCACCCCGACGTGCCGGACGAACTGCGCGGCACCTACGCCGGGTTGGCGCACCCGGCGATCGTGGACCATCTGACCTCCCTCGGCGTGACCGCCGTCGAGCTCATGCCGGTGCACCAGTTCGTGCACGACGGCGTCCTGACGGACCGGGGCCTGTCCAACTACTGGGGCTACAACACCATCGGCTTCTTCGCTCCGCACAACGGCTACGCCGCCCTCGGCACCCGCGGGCAGCAGGTCACCGAGTTCAAGTCGATGGTCAAGACCCTGCACGCGGCCGGCCTCGAGGTGATCCTCGACGTGGTCTACAACCACACCGCCGAGGGCAACGAGAAGGGCCCCACCCTCTCCTTCCGCGGCATCGACAACGCCTCGTACTACCGGCTGGTGGACGGTGACTGGCAGCACTACTACGACACCACCGGCACCGGCAACAGCCTGCTGATGCGGCACCCCTACGTACTCCAGCTGATCATGGACTCGCTGCGGTACTGGGTCACCGAGATGCACGTCGACGGCTTCCGCTTCGACCTCGCGGCCACGCTCGCCCGGCAGTTCCACGAGGTGGACCGGCTCTCGGCGTTCTTCGACCTCATCCAGCAGGACCCGGTGATCAGCCGCGTCAAACTGATCGCCGAGCCCTGGGACCTCGGCGAGGGCGGCTACCAGGTCGGCAACTTCCCGCAGCTGTGGTCGGAGTGGAACGGCATGTACCGGGACGCCGTACGCGACTTCTGGCGCGGCGAGGAGCACACGCTCGGCGAGTTCGCCTCCCGGCTGACCGGCTCGTCCGACCTGTACCAGCACAGCCGGCGCCGCCCCCGCGCCAGCGTCAACTTCGTCACCGCGCACGACGGCTTCACCCTGCGCGACCTCGTCTCGTACAACGACAAGCACAACGAGGCGAACGGCGAGGACAACCAGGACGGCGAGAGCCACAACCGGTCCTGGAACTGCGGAGCCGAGGGGCGGACGAAGGACCCCGCCGTGCTGGAGCTGCGCGGCCGCCAGCAGCGCAACTTCCTGGCCACGCTCCTGCTCTCGCAGGGCATCCCGATGCTCTGCCACGGCGACGAGCTGGGCCGCACCCAGCGGGGCAACAACAACGCCTACTGCCAGGACAACCAGATCTCCTGGATCGACTGGCGGCTGGGGGAGGAGCAGCGCGCGCTGCTGGACTTCGCCCGGCGCGTCATCGCGCTGCGCGCCGCCCACCCCGTCCTGCGCCGGCGCCGCTACTTCCGCGGCGAGACGGTGACGCACGCCGACCAGCCGCTGCCCGACCTGGTGTGGCTGCTGCCGGACGCCCGGGAGATGAGCGACGACGACTGGCAGCGCTCCGACGCCCACGCCGTCGCCGTCTTCCTCAACGGCGACGCCATCGCCGAACCCGACCCGTGCGGCCGGCCGGTCGTCGACGACTCCTTCCTGCTGCTGCTCAACAGCCACTGGGAGCCCGCCCGTTTCCGGCTGCCCGACGCCGCCTACGGCGAGCGCTGGGCGACCCTGATCGACACCGCCGACCCGGAGGGCACCCCCGACGAGGCGGAGTGCAAGGCGGGCACGGTCCTGACCGTCGAGCCGCGCAGCCTGGTCCTGCTCTCGCGCCCGTCCCGCACCGGCCGGTGAGCCGGTGGGATCAGTGTCCGAGGCGGCGCGCGGTGACCGTGAACTGCGCGCCGTCGGCGTCCCGGAGCACGGCCTCCTCATCGCTCAGCGCCAGCACGCTGCCGCCGTGCCGCTCGGCGGCGCGGGCGCAGGCCGCGACGTCGTCGACGGCGAAGTGCACCTGCCAGTGCGGCCGGATGGCGGGGTCGGGGGCGGCGCCCAGGGCGCCCGACTCGATGCGCGCCACGACGTCGCCCTGATTGCGCAGCACCACCTCGTCGCCCTCGTACTGGACCTCGCAGCAGCCGGTGCCCGACGCCCAGTCGAAGATCTCGCCGTAGAAGATGGCGGCGTCGAACGCGTCACGGGTGTGCAGCCGGATGAAGGCGGGGCGCGAGGTGCGCCAGGTGTCCCAGTCCGAGAACAGCTCGCCCTCCCAGATCCCGAAGGTCGCGCCGTCCCGGTCGGCCAGCAGCGCCGCCCGGCCGGGCGGCAGGGAGATCGGCCCGACCGCGGCCGTGCCGCCGCGCTCGGCCGCCCGCGACACGGCCTCGTCCGCGCTGCGCACGGCGAAGTACGGCGTCCACGCCACCGCCATCTGCCACATCGCGGCGACCGCGGCGATACCGGCGACCGGCACCCCGTCGGCGAGGGCGATCCGGAAGGGCTCGCCCAGTTTCGCGGGCCGCCACTGCCAGCCCAGCACGGCGGAGTAGAACTCCTCGGTGGCCTTGAGATCGCGGCTGGTCAGACTCACCCAGCACGGGGCCCCGTACACGGATCGGGTGGAGACGATGCTGTCCGTACCGGAGGGGGAGGGCATGTCGTGGTTCATGGCAGTCGCGTCCTGGTCTCGTCCACCGGCAGTCACCGGTTCCACACCAGTGTCCGACCGGAACGGCGGGGGGCGCCTGTCGAGTACCCCGGCGGCGCCGCCGAAACGGTGGCGGGTGCGCCCCGCACGGCCCAGTGGCGCGGGGTGGCACATGTGACCACGATGGAGGCGTCGGAGCGGTACCGCGCGGCACGAGCGGCGGTGACACGCCGGATCCGGAGGTGACCATGCCCACGGACGGGGGCCCGGACCAGATATTCCGGCTGCAGGAGCAGATCCGGCAGCTGAAGGAGGCGGTCGTCTCGCACGCCGTCGTCGACCAGGCCATCGGGATGATCGTCGTGCTCGGCCGGGTGACGCCGGACGAGGGATGGGCCGTACTGAAGGAGGTTTCCCAGCATACGAACATCAAACTGCGCAGCGTGGCCGAACTGATCCTCATCTGGGGGCGCACAGGAGTGATGCCGGCGGAGATCCGGATCGCCCTGGAGGATGCCCTGGACCGTCACGGCCCGACGCAGATCCCCGGCGCTCCGCCGCACCGGTGAGATCGCGCCGGGGTGAGATCGCGCCGGCGGGACTGGCGCCGAGGCAGTCGCGTGCAGGTCAGCGGGCCTCCGCGAGGATCTCCTCGCGGATCCGGTCGAAGCAGCCGCTGAGCAGCCGTGAGACGTGCATCTGGGAGATGCCGAGCTGTTGCGCGATGCGGCTCTGCGTCATTCCGCCGAAGAAGCGCAGGTAGAGAATGGTGCGCTCGCGTTCGGGCAGCGCCTCCAGACAGGGGCGGACGGCCACCCGGTCGACGACCGTGTCGAAGGCCGGGTCCGGACCGCCGAGCGCGTCCCCGAGGGCGTACCCGTCGGTGCCCGGCATCTCCGCCTCCAGCGAGAGGGCGGAGAAGCACTCCAGCGCCTCCATGCCGGTGCGGACCTCGACCGTGGTCAGATGCGCGTGCTCGGCGATCTCCTCGATCGTGGGCGCGCGTCCCGGCGTGGTCTGTGCCAGCTCCTTCGTGGCGCGGCGCACCCGGTTGCGCAGGTCCTGGATCCGGCGCGGCACGTGCAGCGTCCACATGTGGTCGCGGAAGTGCCGCTTGATCTCGCCGGTGACGGTGGGTACCGCATAGGCCTCGAAGGCGTGGCCGCGTGCGGGGTCGTAGTGGTCGACGGCCTTGACGAGTCCGAGGGCCGCCACCTGGTAGAGATCGTCCAGGCTCTCGCCGCGCCCGCGGAAGCGGACGGCGATCCGCTCGGCCATGGGGAGCCAGACCTGGATCAGTTCGTCCCGCAGCGCCTTGCGTTCCGGGCCGTCGGACAGTCCGGCGAGCCGTTCGAACGCGGCGGCGGTGTCGGGGGCGTCGTCGTGCGGGTGGGGCTTGGTTCTGCTGGCGATACGCATGCGCGCGCACCTCCCTCAGCAGGGGTGCCGGGTGGACAGAACACCGGGGTGCCGGACGCGCCGGGTCCCGCGGACATGCCTCCTGTCCGAAGCACTGACAGGGGCTTTCCCTGCCGGACCGATTCCAAAACAAGTCCTCATATATAGGGACATTAAGCCTTGTGGGCGCAGAACGCTCGCCCGAACGGCCGCGTCGGCGGTCACCGGAGGGTGCCGGTGCGCAACGTGATGTGCGGCACGCTCGCTGTGATCGTCCGGCGGGCGTGCGGCGGATAGTTCCTGCGCAGCGCTTGATCACCGATCACAGGGTGCGAAGCCCCTGGCCACAGCGCATTCCGCTCATTTGACAGTGCACTGAGCACACGGATAGGAAGCAGCTTCGGGAAGTCGAGAGGTGCGCTGTGTACGAGCCGAACGTGGTCGGGGACTGGCAGGAGTACGACGAACATGCCGGTCTGCGGGTCCGCGTCCACCGTCTGGAGGCGGCCGAGCCACCGCGTGGCCGCGACGACGCCGCCGAGGGCCTGACGTACTTCAGTGTCCGGGTGACCGTCGAGAACCGGGGCGGCCGGCCCTTCGGCATCCACCTGGAGGACGGGCAGATCGATGTGCGGACCGGCCCCGACGGCGAGGGCGCGTTCCTCGACTGGCGCAACTCGCAGTTCATCGAGGGCTTCGACGTCCACCCGCTGCGCCGGGCCACCGCCGTCCTCTACGCGGCCGCTCCGGAGGCGAACCTTTCCCAGGTGGACGTCCAGGTGCAACTGCGGGTGGACGAGGAGTGGGCCGACCGCCGGCTGTGGACCGGCGGGCTCGGGCTGCACGAGCCGGCCACCGGTTCCCTGTCGGGCACGGTGCGGGACGACGGCCTGGCGCACCAGGTGAGTGCCTTCCTGCGGGACCAGGCGGAGGAGGGCACCGCCTGATCCGCCGGCCGGCGGCGCCTCAGTGCGCGATGCCGTCGATCACTTCCCGGGCGCCCTGACGCAGCAGCGCCACGGCGACCGACGTGCCGAGCGTGGCCGGGTCGAGCCGGCCCGCCCACTCGTGGGCGTTCAGCCGCACCTTGCCGTCGGGAGTGAACACGCAGGCCCGCAGGGCGAGTTCCCCGCTCCGGTCCACCCGGGCGTACCCGGCGATCGGGCTGTTGCAGTGCCCCTGGAGCACGTGCAGGAACATGCGCTCCGCCGTGACCTCCCGATGGGTGTCCGGGTCGCCGAGTCCGCTGACCGCGTCGATCAGCTCGGCGTCGTCCTCGCGGCACTGGAGGGCGAGGATGCCCGCGCCGATCGGCGGCATCATCGTCTCGGTGGAGAGGACCTCGCTGATCACGTCCGTGCGGCCGATGCGCTCCAGACCGGAGACCGCGAGCAGCAGGGCGTCCGCCTCGCCGGCGGCCAGCTTGGCCAGCCGCCGGTTGGCGTTGCCGCGGAACGGAACGCACGTCAGGTGCGGGTGGGTGGCCGCCAGTTGGGCGACCCGGCGCACCGAGGAGGTGCCGATCCGGGTCCCGTCCGCAAGCTCGTCCAGGGTGAGCCCACCGGGGTGCACGAGGGCGTCCCGGATGTCGTCCCGCTTCAGGAACGCGGCGAACACCGTGCCCGCCGGGAGCGGCCGGTCGGCGGGCACGTCCTTGACGCAGTGCACCGCGAGGTCGGCCTCGCCCGACAGCAGCGCGGCGTCGACCTCCTTGGTGAAGGCGCCCTTGCCCTCCACCAGCGACAGGTCGCCGAGCCACTTGTCGCCGGTGGTCTTCACCGGCACGACCTCGGTGCGCACGCCGGGGTGGAGGGCCGCCAACTCGGCCCGGACGCGCTCGACCTGAGCGAGGGCCATGGGGGAGTCGCGGGAGACGATACGGATCAGTTCGGGGGCGGACATGCGGACACGATAGTGCCCTCGGGGGCGTGAACGCCGCGCGGTTCGCCCGACTGCCGCTCCTCCCGTCAGGCGTAGGGGTCGAAGGGGATGCCGGAGGGCTGGGCCGCCGCCAGGTGGGAGGCGAAGCTGCCGTCCTTCAGGCCGAAGTGGGCGCTGCCGAAGTCGTACGCGCTCAGCTTGTCGCGCAGGCCGGCCGGATAGCCGTTCCAGCCCACCAGGGCCGGGTACTGCCAGCTGCCCCTGTGGTTCTCCGGCGGCTCGTCGCCCGAGCCGGCGAGGCGGAAGCAGTGGGTGCTGATGCCGTCCTTGTGGTAGACGATCTTCGGGTGCGTGCCGTCGAAGCGGACCGCCGACCGTGCGTACACGCCGAACGAGCCGTGGTTCGAGGTCGAGACGTACTCGACGGTGCCGTCCCGCACCCACACCACCACGTGCTCCCAGTCGTGCCGGTGGCCGCCGAGGGAACTGCCGGGCAGCGCCTGGTCCTTCTCGAAGTAGAGGCCGTACAGGTAGGCGCACCAGCCGTGGTCGCACTTGGCGCGCGAGTAGCTGTTGGTGTTCTCCAGGTCGGAGGCGTCCCGGCAGTTTCCGTTGAGGGCTCCGGTCGGGTTCAGGCCGCCGTTGACCGTGCCGTCGGAGCCGATGGCCGGCGTGGGGTAGCAGCCGTCGGTGTCGTAGTCGAAGGCGGGCTGGTAGGCCCGTTCCAGGCTGTCGGCGTTGCCGGGCAGGCCCGGCGGCGGGGCAGCGAAGGCGGTGGCGGGGAAGGCGACGACGAGGGCGAGGGCGCCGAGCGGGGCGGTGAGCCATCTCCTGCGGCGGGTTCGGGCGGTACGCGACGACACCGGGTCCTCCTGGGGGTCCGGGTGCAGCCCAACGACTGTGGGGGGAAAGGGAGTTCAGGGTCCCGTCTTTTCCCTTCCGCGCCAAGAGGGCTCGGGCGTACCGGTGGTGAAGGGCAGGCGAACGCACGCCCGCGCGTCACACCGTGTCGTCCGGGAGATCGGCGGCCGACTCCTCGGGCGCCAGGTCCGGGCGCAGCCTCAGCCAGGACGGCTGGCGCAGCATCCCCTCCCGGGTGCGGGTGCTGTAACGGACCTCGCCGACCAGCCGCGGGACGACCCAGCGCGCCTGAGGCAGCCGCGGCACGGGGTCGAAGGGGCACACGTCCGTCGCGGCGGCCCGCAGCAGTGCGGCCAGCTCGGTGCGCTCGGTCTCGTTCCAGCCGGTGCCGACCCCGCCGACGTAGCGCAGCCGGCCCGCGGCGCGCTGGCCGACGAGGACGGCGCCCGGCAGACCCGTCAGCCGCCCTCTGCCGGGCAGCCAGCCGCCCACCACGACGTCCTCGCTGCGCATGTTGCGGATCTTGATCCAGGCCCGGGAGCGGACACCGGGCTCGTACACCGAGTCGATCCGCTTGCACACCAGGCCCTCCAGGCCGTGCTCGCGGGTGGCCCGCAGGGCCTGTTCGCCGTGGCCGACCAGCGCGGCCGGGGTCGACCAGGACGGCCCGACGAGACCGAGCTCCTCCAGGTGCCCGCGCCGGCGGGTGTAGGGCAGGCGGAGCAGGGACCGGGAGCCCAGGTGCAGGGCGTCGAACAGCACCAGGTGCACGGGTACCTTCGCCGCCCGGTGCGCGGCCCGGCCGGGCGCGTGCGCGAGCCCCATGCGGGACTGGAGCAACTGGAAGTCGGCGCGGCCCTGTTCGTCCAGGGCAAGCACCTCACCGTCCAGCACGGCGGGCGTCGAGCCCAGCGCGGTGCCCAGCGGCCCCAGTTCCGGGTAGGCGGCCGTGATGTCCTGGCCGGAGCGGGCGCGCAGCAGCACGCTGCCGTCGCCGGGCAGGTAGACCACCACCCGCTGGCCGTCCTGCTTGGTCTCGTAGGCCCAGCGGACGTCCTGCGCGGCGGACGGCAGGGCGCCGGAGGTGGCGAGCATGGGTGGGATCAGCGGCAGCTCCACGGGTCAGTTCTCGACGCGCCCGTGCGCCGTCACGCGCGTTGTCCGCCAGGTTCGCCTGAACGGCGCCGGGGGCGGGCAGGATCCGGTCGGCGCCCGCGTCGAGCACGGGGCGGGACCAGCGAGTGGGCCCGCCCCGCGCCGGCGCCTTCCGGAGTCGCGACGGGGGACGACGCGGGGCGGCGGTGTACCGGCGAGGACTTGGGCGGCCGGCGCGCGCACCGGGCGGGGCCGGCCCGGTCCTGCCGTGTGGGCCGGAAGCCTGCCGCCTGTGCGGAGGCGGTCGGTCCGCCGGGCACCCCGGCGCTCGGTGCGATGCGTCGGACCCCGGCACCGGAGGCCACCCAGGGTCACCGCCCGGTACGTACCGTAGGATCGCGCGCATGGCCCTGACCACGAGTGACGTCGACCGGTTCCAGGCCGCCAGGCCCCGGCTGGAAGCCATCGCCTACCGGCTGCTCGGCTCGGCCGGCGAGGCCGAGGACGCCGTGCAGGAGACGTTCCTGCGTTGGCAGGCTGCCGACGTCGAGCGGATCGACGTGCCCGACGCCTGGCTGACCAAGGTCCTCACCAACCTCTGTCTCAACCAGCTGACTTCGGCACGCGTCCGGCGCGAGACGTACGTCGGGAGGTGGCTCCCCGAGCCGCTGCTCGCCGGGGACCCGATGCTCGGCCCGGCCGAGACCGCCGAGCAGCGCGAGTCGGTGTCGTACGCCGTCCTCGTCCTGCTGGAACGCCTCTCGCCCAACGAGCGGGCGGTCTACGTACTGCGCGAGGCCTTCGACTACCCGCACCGGGAGATCGCCGAGATCCTCGACATCACCGAGGCCGCCAGCCAGCAGATCCACCATCGGGCCAAGAAGCACGTCGGGGGCGGCAAGGCGCGCACCGAGATCGACGAGGCGGCAGCCCGGAGGATCGTCGAGGAGTTCCTGGCCGCGGCGACGAGCGGACAGACCGAACCCCTCGTGCGTCTGCTCACCCAGGACGCCGTCTCCGTCGGCGACGGCGGCGGGAAGGTCCCGGCCCGGGCGAAGGCGTTCGAGGGCGCGCTCGCGGTCGCCAAGTTCCTGCGCGGCCTGTTCACGCCCAGCGACGCCAAGCGGGCCTACATCGGCGGTGCGCCCGGCATCTACGCCACGACCGCCAACGGCGAACCCGCCGTCGCGGCGGTCGTGGACGGCCGGGTCGTCGGGATCACGTGCCTGGAGGTGACCGCGGAGGGCATCGTCGCGCTCCGCAGCCAGGTCAACCCCGACAAGCTCGTCCGTGCGACGGAGCAGTGGGCCGCCGCGGACCACGGGGACCCGCTGTACACCCTCTGAATTCGTGTGACGTGCTTCACACCCCGATCCTGTCAGGAAACGCCGGGCTGTCCGGTTCAAGGGGCGAAACCGCGCAGAGAGCGGCGGAATCCTCGCAGACAGGAGCAGGCCCATGCAGCACCGCATCGTCGTCCTCGGAGCCGGCTACACCGGAACCGTCGCCGCCGGCCGCCTCGCCAGGCGGCTGCACAGCGAGGACGTCACCATCACCCTCGTCAACCCGGAGCCCGACTTCGTCGAGCGCATCCGACTGCACCAGCTCGCGGCCGGCCAGGACCTCAGGCCCCGGCCGTTCGGCGAGATGTTCGCGGACACGGGCGTACGGCTGAAGCTCGCGAAGGTCACCGCCGTGGACGTGGACCGCAGGACGGTGACGGTCACCGCCGCCGACGGCTCCGGGCAGGAGGAACTGGAGTACGACACTCTGGTCTACGCCCTCGGCAGCGGCTGGAACGACGGGGGCGTCCCCGGCGTCGTCGAACACGCCCACGAGGTCTCCAGTCGCCCCGGTGCCCTCCGCCTCCGCGACCGTCTGGCCGCCCTGGACGCCGCCCGGCCCGTGGTCCTGGTCGGCGGCGGCCTGACCAGCCTGGAGGCCGCGACCGAGATCGCCGAGGCCCGTCCGGACCTCGACGTCGCCCTCGCCGTACGCGGCGCCCTCGGCGACTGGCTCTCGGAGAAGGGCCGCGCCCACCTGCGGAAGGTGGTGGACGGGCTCGGTATCACGGTGCACGAGCACGCCACGGTCACCGCCGTGGAGGCGGACGCGGTGACGACGGCCGACGGCCGGACCGTCCCCGCCGAGGTCACGGTCTGGACCACCGGCTTCGCCGTTCACCCCATAGCCCAGGCCACCAGGCTGGAACTCACCGACCGCGGACAGATCGTGGTCGACGCCACGATGCGCTCGGTCTCCCACGAGGACGTCTACGCCGTGGGGGACGCGGCCATGGCGATCGGCCCGGGCGACAAGCCCCTGCGGATGTCCTGCGCGTCCGGCGTCCCCATGGCCTGGCAGGCCGCCGACGCCATCGCCGCCCGTCTCACCGGCACCGACGTCCCCCACGTCTCGATCCGTTACTACCAGCAGTGCATCTCCCTGGGCCGCAAGGAGGGCTTGATCCAGTTCGTCACCGCTGACGACCGAGCGGTCGAGCGCACCCTGACGGGCCGCGGGGCCGCCAGGTACAAGGAACTGATCTGCAAGGCCGCGGCCTGGGGCGTCGCCAACCCGACCATGGGCATGCCGTCCCGGCGCCGGCGGGTCGTACGACCCGCTGTCCGGTTCCCGGCACCGGCCAGGCCGGCGGCCTGAGGCCGCCGACTCCGGGAGTCGTGCGACCACGCCGTTCCACGTCGGTGAGCAGCGGGAAACGGCTGAGACGGGCGCCGGTCGCCACACGGACCGGCGCCGTCGCCGTCAGTGCGCGGAGGCGGCCTCCGCCTCGACGCCACCGTCCGACGCCGTGAGCGTCACCCCGGCGGCGGGACGGTGCCTCGGGACGAACGAGGCGATGACGAAGGCGAGCAGGGCCGCACCGGCGCCGATGCCCATGACCACCCTGAAGGCGTTGCGGGCAGGGCGGTACGGGCGGAACAGGTCAGCGCGACCCGGCAGCTGATCCTGACCACGGCCGAGCGGCTGTTCGCCGAGCACGGGTGTACGCGGTCTCCAACCGCCAGGTCGGCGAGGCCGCCGGGCAGGGCAACAACGCCGCGGTCGGCTACCACTTCGGCACGAAGGCGGATCTGGTCCGCGCCATCGCCCAGCGGCACTCCGAGCGCGTCGAGGAGCTGCGGGCCCGGCAGCCGGCCGCGCTCGGCGACGCGCCGGATCTGCGTGACTGGGTGGACTGCCTGGTGCGCCCGCAGTTCGACCATCTGGCGGCACTGGGCAGCCCGACCCGGTACGCGCGGTTCTGTGCCCAGGTCATGACCGACCCGGCGCTGCGGCAGATCATGGTCGACGAGTCACGCGGCTCCTCGTCGCTGCGCGAGATCATCGCCGGACGGAACCGGTGCATGCCGGCGCTGCCGGACGGTCCGGGCCGAGCGGGGCGACATGGCGCGCCACCTCATCGTGCACACGGCGGCCGAGCGGGAACGCGCCCTCGCCGAAGGGCGTCCGACCCCTCGCGCCAGCTGGCGGGAGGCGGCCGACGGGCTGGCCGACGCGATCGTGGGGATGTGGCTCGCGCCCGTCACGCCCCGGCGCGGGGAGCGCAGGGACGCCCGGCTGTGACAGGGCGTGAAGCCTCGGGGTTCTTTCAGCCCTGGAAGAAGGCGAGCATCTTCCGGGCGGCGTCCGGTGACGTCAGCAGATCCTGCATTCTCGCGGACATCCGGGCGGCAGCGCCGGTGCGTTCGAACATCTCGCGTTCGTATTCCTCGACGGCGGCGGAAAAGTCGTCCGGGTGCGCGGCCAGCGCCAGGCCGAGCAGTGCGCCGTCGAGCAGCGCCATGTTGGCGCCCTCTCCCACCGGCGGCATCAGGTGCGCGGCATCGCCGAGCAGCGTGACGCCCGGCGTCGACGGCCAGGTCAGACCGGCCGGGAGAGTGAAGATCGCCCGCGGCACGATCGTGTCGTCGCAGGCCGCGATCAGCGCGGTGAACCGCGAGTCCCAGCCGGGGAGCAGGTCGATCAGCCGCTCCCGGGCGGCGGCCGGGTCGTCGAACGGAATCCCGCTGGTGGCGAACCAGTCCTCGGCGGTGTCGTAGAAGCTGATGCCGATGCGGACGCGGCCGTCACCGTTGCGCTGCGCCGCCAGGGACATCCCGTTGCCGAGCACCCAGTAGTTGCCGCGCCCGAGCATCGCCGCGAGGTCGGGGTGCGTGCGGTCGATGTCGGGAATGCCGACCTCGACGACGTTCTGGCCGATGTGCACCGGACGCGCGTCGGTGAGCAGCGCGCGCACCCGGGACTGCGCGCCGTCCGCGCCGACCAGCAGGTCGTACGGCGCACTGCTGCCGTCGGCGAAGTGCACCAGGCCCTTGTCGGTGGAGGCGGAGGTGAACGCCTGCCCCCAGCGCACCGTGTCGGCGGGGAGGGAGTCCAGCAGCAGGTTCCGCAGGTCGGCGCGGTCGACCTCGGGCCGGTCGGGCGGGGCGTCGTCGGGGGTGTCCTCCTGGAACAGCAGGGTGCCGTCCGGTTCGAGAAGGCGCATGTCCTGGCCTTCACCACGGGCGATCGCGAAGAACTGGTCGAGCAGACCGGCCTCGCGCAGCGCCCGCTGTCCGGAGTGGATGTCGAGCATGCCGCCCTGACCGCGCGCGTCGCGTGACGCTTCCCGTTCGTGGACGACGGCCTCGATGCCGTGCACGTGCAGCACGCGGGCCAGAGCCAGGCCGCCGAGGCCGGCTCCGATGATGGCGATCGTCATGATGGCTTCCCCTCCCGATACACCGTACGAGTCGATACAGCGTATCGGACGATGCTGTGTAGGGTGAGCGGCATGTTGGTGTGGGAGAGGCCGGAGCCGCCGAATCGACCCGTGCCGGCCCCGCTGAGCCGCGACCTGATCGTGCGGGCGGCGATCCGGCTCGCCGACGCGGACGGCCTGGACGCGGTGTCGCTGCGCAAGGTGGCCGCCGCGCTGGGCGTCGGGCCGATGCGGCTGTACGGCTACATCACCAGCAAGGAGGAGCTGCTCGACCTGATGGTCGACGCCGTCCACGGCGAGATCCGGCCGGTCGGAGACGGGTGGCGGGAGGTGCTCCTGTCTCTTGCCGAGACCACGCGGCACGCCGTTCACGAGCACGAATGGCTCGCCGACCTCCTGGGCGGCCGGCCCCAGCTCGGGCCGAACGCGCTGGCCACCGGGGAGACCGTGGTGGCCGCACTGGGAGGCATCGACGTGGACGCCGTCATGCCGGTGGTCGGCGCGGTCAACGCGTACGTGATCGGCGCGGTGCGCCGGGAGATCGCCGAGCGACGCGCCGAGCGGGCCACCGGGATGGACGAGAAGCGCTGGCAGGCCTCACTCGGGCCCTATCTGCAACGGACCCTCGCCACCGGCCGGCTGCCGGCGCTCGCCCGGGTGGTGCACGACGCCGCCCACCTGGACGCCGACCACACCTTCCGGATGGGCCTCGACTTCGTGCTCGACGGCATCGAGGCCCGCATCGCGCGATGACGCCAGGCCGGGGACAGCATGCTCGCCACCGTCGCCCACCCTCGGGCACCGGCGGCACCCCCGTTTCTACCGTCCAGTACTATCGCGCGGCAGGCCCCCAGAGGAGGAACCGTGTCACGGTCCGAACGCTCACCCCTGCTGCTCGCCGGCCTGCTGGCCACCGCGGGCGTCGCCCACTTCGCCCAGCCCCGCCCCTTCGACGCGACGGTGCCGCGCAGCCTGCCGGGCACACCCCGGGCATGGACGTACGCCAGCGGCGTCGCCGAACTGGCGCTGGCCGCCGGCCTCGCCGTTCCCCGTACCCGCAAGGCCGCCGCGCTGGCCACCGCGGCCTTCTTCGTCGGCGTCTTCCCCGCCAACGTCAAGATGGCCGTCGACTGGCGGCACCGCCCCGCCCCCCAGAAGGCCGCCGCCTACGGCCGGCTGCCCGTCCAGCTGCCGCTCGTGCTCTGGGCCCGCAGCGTCGCCAAGGACTGCGAGGGCCGGTCGTGAGCCGCCTTCCCGCCGTCGGTGACACGGTCGACGACTTCACGCTGCCGGACGAGACCGGCACCCCGCGCCGCCTGTCCGAACTGCTCGCCGACGGGCCGGTCGTCCTCTTCTTCTACCCCGCCGCCATGACCCCCGGCTGCACGGCGGAGGCCTGCCACTTCCGCGACCTCGCCGCCGAGTTCGCCGCGGCCGGCGCCCGGCCGGTGGGCATCAGCGGCGACCCCGTCGAACGCCAGCAGGAGTTCGCGGGGCGTCACACCCTCGGCATGCCGCTGCTGTCCGACACCGACGGCACGGTCCGCGAGCTTTTCGGGGTGAAACGCGGACTCAGCCTGGCCCCCACCAAGCGGGTCACCTTCGTCGTCGGGCAGGACCGCACCGTGCTCGAGGTCGTCCGCAGTGAACTGCGCATGAACACGCACGCCGACCGCGCCCTCGCCGCGCTGCGCGCTCACCGCGGGTAACCCACCCGACCCACCGGCCTGCGGTTGAAACCGGTTCGCATGGGGTCAATCCTGGACGCTATGGAGCATGCCTCCGCCGTGGCGACCCTGGACGCCCGCGGCACACTGACGGGGTGGAGCGAGGGCGCCCGGCGGCTGACCGGCTATCCGGCCGAGGAGGTCGTCGGGCGGCCCGCGCGGGACCTGCTCGCCCGGGAGGAGCCGCCCGGAGCCCTCTCGACGCTGTCGGGCACGGCCGTGCTCCGCCACCGCGACGGCTCGACCCTGACCCTGTCCCTGCGCGGCTGCCCCCTGCTGGGGGCGGCCGGCACACCGTACGGGTACGCGGTGACCGTCTCGCCGCCCGACGAGCGCACCCTTCTGCTGACCGGGGAGACCTTCCAGCAGGCGTCCCTGGCGATGTCCGTCCACGACATCCGGCAGCGCTATCTGCGGGTCAACGACACGGCGCAGCGGATGCTGGGTGCGCCGGAGGAAGCACTGATCGGCCGGCAGCTCCCGGAGGTCATGGAGGAGATCGACGCCAACGGGTCGGGATTCCTGCGGCACCTGCGGCAGGTCGTCGACACCGGCCGGTCCGCGCGCTACGAGACCCTCACGCCCGCCTCCTCCCGGCTCGGCGAGCACGCCTGGACCATCGAGATGTGGCCGCTGCGCGACGCGGCCGGTGACGTGGCCGCCGTGGCCGTGGCGGGGTTCGAGAGCACGGAGCAGCACCGGACCCGGCAGCGGCTGGCCCTGCTGAACGAGGCCGCGACCGCGATCGGCACCACCCTGGACGTGGTGCGCACCGCCGAGGAACTGATCGACATCCTCGTGCCGCGGTTCACCGACTTCGCCAGCGTCGACCTGCTCGACTGGGTCCTCGGCGCGGACGAACCGCTCGCGGTGCCGGCCGAGGACATCGTGCTGCGCCGAGTCGCCCACGAATCCGCCGCCCAGGGGCTTCCGAGGCCGTCCGTGCGTCTGGGCGACACCGACGTGTACCCGTCCTGCTCCGCGCCCGCGCGGGCGCTCCGGGAGGGCCGGCCGGTCCTCACGGGCCCGGGAGACCCGGACTTCGACGGGTGGATGCGGGTGCGCAACGAGCAGGTTCCCGCCAACCGGCCGTTCCGCGACCGCGTCAGCTCCACCCTGGCGATTCCGCTGCGGGCCCGCGGCACCACCATGGGCGTCGCGACGGCGATGCGCGTCACTCCCCGGGACGCGTTCGCCCCCGACGACATCGTCCTGGCCGAGGAACTGGCCAGCCGGGCCGCCGTCTGTATCGACAACGCCCGCCGCTTCGCCCGCGAGCGCTCCACCGCGCTCGCCCTCCAGCACAGCCTCCTGCCCAAGGGCCTGCCCGGCCAGTCCGCTGTCGAAGTGGCCCACCGCTATCTGCCCTCCGGCTCGGCGGCCGGCATCGGCGGCGACTGGTTCGACGTGATCCCGCTCTCCGGCAGCCGGGTCGCCCTGGTCGTCGGCGACGTCGTCGGCCACGGCATCCCGTCCTCCGCCACCATGGGCCGCCTGTGCACGGCCGTCCGCACCCTCGCCGACGTGGACCTGCCTCCCGACGAGCTCCTCACCCACCTCGACGACCTCGTCGCCCACCTCGCCGCGGACGGTGGCGCCGACGAGGTCGCCGAACTGGGCGCCACCTGCCTCTACGCCGTCTACGACCCCGTCACCAGCTGCCTCGCCCTCGCCTCCGCCGGCCACCCCGCGCCCGCCCTCGTGCTCCCCGACGGCACCACCCGCCTCCTCTCCGTCAGCGCCGGGCCACCGCTCGGTGTCGGCGGACTGCCCTTCGAGGCGACCGAGGTGATCCTGTCCGAGGGCTCCGTCGTCGCGCTGTACACCGACGGTCTCCTGGAGGACCCCGACCACGACATCGACCACGCCACCACGGAGCTGTGCCGCGCGCTGACCGCTCCCGCGAACTCGCTGGACGCCCTGTGCGACAGCGTGCTCAAGGCCGTGCTGCCGGCGGAACCCGGCGACGACGTGGCTCTACTGCTGGCCCGCACCCGGGCGCTGGGCACGGACCAGGTCGCCACGTGGGAGGTCACCCCGGACCCCGCGCACGTGGCAGGCGTCCGGCGGTCCGTCACCGAGCGGCTGGCGGCATGGGGGCTGGACGAGGCGGCGTTCGTCACCGAACTGGTCGTCAGCGAGCTCGTCACCAACGCGATCCGGTACGGCGAACCGCCCGTCCAGCTGCGCCTCATCCGCGACCGCACGCTGATCTGCGAGGTCTCCGACGCCAGCTCCACCTCGCCGCATCTGCGCCGGGCCCACGCCTTCGACGAGGGCGGCCGGGGGCTGCTGCTGGTCGCTCAGCTCACCCAGCGCTGGGGCAGCCGCCAGACCGGCGTCGGCAAGACCATCTGGGCCGAACAGCCACTGCCCCCGGAGTGAGACGCCCCGCCCCCTGTGCCTTCCCCTATGCCCCGCGCCCTTCCGCGGCGACCCTGGCGAGCGTCCGGCCGGTCCGTGCCGACCGCGCCCGCCGGGGATCGGGGGTGCCGTGCCCCCGGGCCCCGCCGCCGCCCGCTGTCTTCACGAGGAGCCACGCCTCCTGCTCGTCCCCGTCCTTCGCGCCGCGGAACCGGGTCAGCGCGTACTCGCCGCGCAGCTTGGCGCCGCGCAGCCGAAACCTGGCGTGCCCGCGCGCGAGCGACTCCCCGAAGTCGACCGGCCGCCCCTCGCGGTCGTGGCTCAGCGGTTCGTACGTGCCGCGGTCCCAGACGATGACCGTGCCGCCGCCGTACTCGCCCTCGGGGATCACGCCCTCGAACTCCTCGTACTCCAGCGGATGGTCCTCCGTGGGCACGGCGAGCCGTTTGTCGCTCGGGTCCGCCGACGGCCCCTTCGGCACCGACCAGGACTTCAGCACGTCGGCCACCTGCAACCGGAAGTCGAAGTGCAGGGTGCTCGCGTCGTGGATCTGCACCACGAAGCGGGGCCGGCCGCCCTCGGCGGGCGCCCGGCGGCCCGCGGGCTCCGACGTCCGGCCGAAACGGCGCTTGCCGCGGTACTCCCGCAGCCCGTTCTCCTCGCCCACCTGCGGCTCCTTCCCGGCCTCGCGAACCGACCGATGCCGGGTACGGGTACCCGCGTCAGAACTCCTCGTGCACCTCAGGGTCCCCGCCGATCCGCCGGTGGGAACGGTCGGCGACGGCTTCCATCTGGGCGTCGTCCAGGGTGAAGCCGAACACGTCGAGGTTCGCGCGCTGCCGCCCGGGATCCGACGACTTCGGGATCGGCACCGCGCCGAGCTGAGTGTGCCAGCGCAGCACCGCCTGGGCCGGCGTCACCCCGTGCGCCTCGGCGACGGCGGCGACGGCCGGGTCGTCGAGCAGGTCGCTGCCCCGGCCCAGCGGGCTCCAGCTCTCGGTGCGGACGCCCTTGCGCTCGTGCAAGGCACGCAGTTCGTCCTGCGGGAAGAGCGGGTGCAGCTCGATCTGGTTCACGGACGGCAGGACCCCCGTCTCCTTCTCCAGCCGCTCGATGTGCTCCGCCGTGAAGTTGGAGACGCCGATCGAGCGCACGAGACCGTCGTCGCGCAGCTTGATCATGGCCTTCCAGGAGCCCACGTACCGGTCCACGCGGGGCAGCGGCCAGTGGATCAGGTACAGGTCGACGTACTCCAGGCCGAGCCGGGCGCGGGACTCCTCGAACGAGGCGAGCGTCTCCTCGTAGCCGTGGTGCCGGCCGGGCAGTTTGGTCGTCACCACGATCTCCTCGCGGGGGACGTCGCTGCCGACCACGCCCCGGCCGACGCCGGTCTCGTTGCGGTAGTTCGTCGCCGTGTCGATCAGGCGGTAGCCCGTCTCCAGGGCGTCGCGGACCGCCCGCTCGGCCTCGTCGTTCTTCATCGGCCAGGTGCCCAGACCCAGGGCGGGGAGCGTGGTGCCGTCGTTGAGCGTGTGCGTCGGGATACTGATCACTGCCGGACCTTCCCTTGACTGTTACGACCGTGTGCCGCCCGTCCAGCGTCACGGATAGGGTGGGCAATGATCAACCGGACGGGGCGGGACGAGGGCGGCCGACGGGCATGGACAGCGCCGAGCAGAAGCGCACGACGGGGACGGGTCGTCCCACGTCACGGGATGTCGCCCGGATCGCCGGGGTGTCGCACACCGCGGTCTCCTTCGTGTTCAACGGCCGGGCCGAGGGCAATCTCTCGCCCGCCACCCAGGAGCGCATCCGGCAGGCCGCCGCCCAGCTCGGCTACCGGCCCGACCCCCTCGCCCGGGGCCTGCGCCGCCGCCGCACGGCCGTGATCGGCATGGTCACCGACCAGATCGCCTCCTCGCCGTTCGCGGGCCGGCTGCTGCGCGGCGCCATGGAGACCGCCTGGGACAGCGGTCATCTGGTCGTGACGGTCGACTCGGGCGGCGACCCGGCCAAGGAGGACGCGGCCGTCGCCGAGCTCCTCGACCGGCGCGTGGACGGCATCGTCTACGCGGCCATGTCCCTGCGCCGCGTCCGCGTCCCCGAGGGCCTGCACCGCACCCACGCCGTGCTGGCCAACTGCCTGCCCGAGGACGGCTCCCTGCCCGCCGTCGTCCCCGCCGAACGCGCCGGGGGCCGTACGGCGGCCCGGCTGCTCCTGGACGCGGGGCACCGCCGGCTGGCCGTGATCGGCGGTCTGGACGACATCGCCTCCGTCGAACGGCTGCGCGGCTTCCGGGACGCCCTGCGGGTGGAGGGCGTCACCGTCCCCAAGGAGTGGGTCGTCCGTACGGGCGGCGAGATCTCCGGCGGCCACGAGGGCGCCCTGCGGCTGCTCGACTCCGTTCCGGCCGACCGGCGGCCCACGGCGGTCTTCTGCTACAACGACCGGGTCGCGGCGGGCGTCCTGCACGCCGCGACCCGGCTCGGTATCGACGTCCCCGGCGAGCTGTCCGTGGTCGGCTACGACGACCAGGAACACATGGCCGCCTTCCTCTCCCCGCCCCTCACCACGGTCGCGCTGCCGCACCGGGAGATGGGCGAGGCCGCCGCGCGGCTGCTCCTGGAGGCCATCGACACCGGACGGACCCCGCCGGCCACCGTCCGGCGCGTCGCCGGACCGATGGTCAGCCGCGCGTCGGTGGGCCCTGCGCCCACCCGGTGACCTCGGCGCCGGCTCCCGTGACGACCAGTTCCCGTACGTCGTCGGGCCCGCGGTAGACACGTTCGGTGACCATGGCCCGGTCGTCGGCGAACAGCTCGTACAGCGAACCGTCGACGAGGATCCGCACGGTCAGCTCCGCCCCCGGCGGCACTCGCACCACGACCGGCGCCGTGCCCTCGGCCCCCGTTCGCGGCCAGTCGCCCCGGTCCAGGGTCACCGTGCCCTCGGCCGGGTCGACCCGCACCGTCAGCTCCGCGCCCGACGCGGACCGCAGCAGGCTCACCGTGGTGCCCTCGCGGGCGGTGACCGTCAGGTCGTAGGCCTCCGGGAGCGCGGTCCGGGCCAGGGTGGTGACGAACGGGTCGGCGGCGCGCAGCAGGTCCAGTTCCGGGGCCGGGGCGACCCGCAGCGACCCGTCCCCGGGGTCGACGTCGACGACCCGGGGCGCGGTGAGGACGCCCGCCCACCCGGCGCGCTCGGCCGAGTCCCGGTCGCGGGCCTCCCAGGACCAGCCCCACATCAGCGTCCGGCCGGTCTCCTGGAGGACGGCGGGCGCGTAGAAGTCGCGACCGTGGTCGAGGCGCCCGGCGTGCCGCGCCGCGAGGCACAGCCCCCCATCGCCGTCCGGCTCCAGACGGCCCGTCAGGTACCCGGTGGAGTGCGGGTCGCCGTCCCACAGCGACACGACCAGCACCTGTTCCCCGGTGCGGGCCGTGAACAGCTGGGGGCACTCCCAGCCGACCGCCCCGTCGCCGAACGCCTCGGCGGCGAGGGGGTCGTGACCGTCGAGCAGGACGCCGGCGAACCGCCAGTCGGTCAGGTCGTCGCAGTCGTACAGCAGGACCGAGGGCGTGCCGTCGGCGTGCCCGGCGCCGACCAGTGCGTGGCGCCGGCCGCCGTGCCGGAACACGAACGGGTCGCGGAACATCACCACGTCGAGACCGGCTGGTGGCCCGCCGACCACGGGCTCGGGCACCGGCCGCCACGCGGTCAGCGAGGCGTCCCGCGGATCGGCCGCCCGGGCCAGGCAGATCGTGCCGAGCCCGGTGTGCTCACGGTCGATGCCGGTGTACACCGCCGTCGGCACTCCGCCGTCGTCGACGACGCAGCCGGACCAGCAGCCCGCCTCGTCCGGGCCGCCCGGCGTCGGGGTGAGCGCCAGGGGGTGGTGCTCCCAGTGGGCGAGGTCGGCACTGGAGGCGTGGCCCCAGTGGACGTTCGCGTGCACCGGGGCGCCGGGGTTGTGCTGGTAGAACAGGTGGTACCGGCCCCGCCAGCGGAACGGCCCGTTGGGGTCGTTGATCCAGTTGGCGGGCGGGCGGACCCGGAAGCGCGGGGCGTGCGGGTCCTGCGGGGGAGCGACGAGGCTCAACGGTTGACTCCTGCGGAGGTGATGCCCTCGCGAAGGGGGCGCTGGCCGACGAGGAACACGGCGACTGCGGGGATCATGGACAGCACGACACCGGCGAGGACCACCGAGACCGACCCGGTGCCGAGGTTGCCCTGGAGGGACACCAGGCCCAGCGGCAAGGTGTAGTTCTGGCTGGAGGTCTCGAGGATCAGCGGCCGGAAGAACTCGTTCCAGTGGTAGTTGAAGGCCAGGACGCCGACGATCGCGAGGCCGGGTGCGGCCAGCGGGGCGTACACCGACCGGAAGGTCCGCCAGGGGCCCGCGCCGTCCAGCATCGCCGCCTCGCCCAGGTCCTTGGGCATGCCCAGGAAGTACTGGCGCATCAGGAAGGTGCCGAAGGCGGTCGGGAACGCCGGGACGATCAGCCCGAGCAGGGTGTCGGTCAGGCTCATGGACTTCAGCACCAGGAACACCGGCACGACGGTGACCTGCAACGGCACCATCATGGTCGCCAGCACCAGGCCGAACAGCGGCTTCTTGAACCGGAACTCCAGGCGCGCGAAGGCGTATCCCGCCAGGCCCGCCGTTACCATCTGGCCGGCCGCGATCAGCGCGGTCACCAGGGTCGAGTTGAGGGCGAGCAGCCACACGTCGAGCTGGTCGAACACACCGCGGTACGCCTCGGCCGACGGGTCGGCCGGGATCAGTCGCGGCGGCAGGTCGAACGCCTCGGCGGGCGTGCGCAGCGAGGTGGAGACCGTCCACAGCACGGGACCGAGGGTCAGCAGGGCGCACACGGCCAGTGAGGCGATCCGCGCCCAGGGCGCGAGGCCGTGGCGCGCACGCAGGAGGGCCGTCGTTGCTTGACTCATGGGGCTCACCGGCTCACTGGTAGTGGACGAAACGCCGGCTGAGCCGGAACTGAAGGGCGGTGACCGCCATGACCAGCACGAACAGCAGCACGCCCACCGCGGACGCCTCGCCGAACCGGAGCTGCTCGAACGCGGTCTCGTAGATCACCATCACGACGGTGCGGGTGGAGTCGCCGGGCCCGCCGGCGGTCAGGACGTACGGCTGCTCGAAGACCTGCAGCGCGTTGATGATGCCGACCACCGACGCGACGAGCAGCGTGGGGGACAGCAGCGGCAGGGTGACGGCGAGGTGCTTGCGCAGGCCGGTCGCGCCGTCCAGGGAGGCGGCCTCGTGGATCTCCTTGGGGATGTTGTTCAGGCCGCCGACGAACAGCAGGAACGAGAAACCGAACTGCTGCCAGACGTAGACGAGGACCACCGTCGCCATCGCCGCGTTCTCGGAGGTCAGCCACGGCACCGGCGCGATCCCGACCAGCCCGAGCAGCCAGTTGACCACCCCGAAGTCCTGGTTGAAGAGGTACTTCATCACCACCGAGATGGACGCGGCGGACAGCACCAGCGGGAAGAAGAACGCCGAGCGGAACACCGACCTCAGCCACACCGGCATCCGCCCGTTCACCGCGAGCGCCAGGACCAGCGCGATCAGCAGTTGCAGCGCGACGGCGAACACCATGAACACGAGCGTGTTGCGGAAGGAGACCAGCACCGTCGCGTCGCCGAACACCTCGCGGTAGTTGGCCGCTCCGGCGAAGGACGGAGACTCGATCACGTCCCAGTGGAAGAGGCTGAGCACGACCGAACCGGCGATCGGCACGACCGTGAAGACCACGATGCCGACGATCGTCGGCGCCAGGAACAGCGCGGCCAGCAGCCGGGTGCCGCGGGAACGGGCCGTGCGGCGCGGCACCGTCGGGGCAGGCGCCGCGGGCCGGGGCCGGGGCCGTACGGCCGGTGTCCGAGTGTTCGTCATACGTCACGCTCCATGGCCTTCTCCAGGTCGCCCTGCATCCTGCGCAGCGCCGGACGGACCGCGCCCGGGGACGCCAGGGCGGCGCCGGTGTGCTTGAGCAGCACCTGCTCGACCTCGGCGACCTGCGGCGGCGCGGGGATCGGCCCGGTGTCGGGGAACCGGTCGAGGGTGTCGTAGAAGACCCGCCAGTTGGCCGGGCCGGTCTCCCGGTAGCGGGTGCCGGTGAGCATCGAGCGGCGCGCCGGGGTGGTCTGGTTGCCCCGGAACAGCCGGGTCAGGGTGTCCCGGCGGGCGGCGTACTTGATGAACTCCCAGGCCGCGTCCTGCTTCCTGGAGGTGCGCAGCAGCGCGTAGCCGGCCGCGCCGAACTGGTGGCGGTGGGTGCGCCAGCGGGGGAAGTACTGCACGTCGTAGCCGGCCGGGTCCGTGCCCGCCAGGTGCAGGCCGCCCGACCAGAAGCCGCCCGCGGGGGTGACGCCGACCCGTCCGGTGGAGAACACGCCCACCAGGTTGCTGCCGTTGCCGCCCTCCGGACGGGTGCACAGGCCGTCCTGGATGAGCGAGGCGAGATAGTCGTACACCTCCGTCACGCGGTCGTCGGTGGCCTGCGGGGTGGTCCAGCGGTACCCGCCGCCGCGCCCGCGCCGCTGTGCGGCCGGGTAGAAGGCGTCCCACAGCCAGGAACCGCCGGGCGCCCTGGACTCGTCGAGCAGGTTGGTGCCGTTCGCGAACAGCCACGGGACCACGCCGCCCCACAGCCGGTTGGTCCAGAAGTACGGCGTGAAGTGGGAGTCGCTCGACCGCTTCATCCGGCGCAGCAGCGCGGTGAAGTCGTCCCGGCTCCAGTCGGCCGGCGGGAGGTCCGCGTCCGCCCGCTCCAGGACCTGCCGGTTGAGGTAGACGTCGGCCGCGTTGAACTCCACCGGCAGCTGGTAGAGGCTGCCCTCGTACATCATCGACTCCACCAGCGAGGGGTGGACGTCGGCGAAGTACTCGCGCAGTTCGTGCGCGTCCCGCTTCACCCAGCGGTCCAGCGGCACTCCGAGGCGCCGCGCGAACAGCTGCACGCCCTCGGTGGCGACGTAGACCAGGTCGGGAGCGGTGCCCGCCGCGATCTGGGTGAGGATCTTCGCGAAGAAATCCGACCAGTCGACGGCCTGGACGGCGTTCACCCGCAGCGGGATGTCGGGGTGGAGTTTCCGGAAGCCCTCGCGCAGGGCGCGTACGGCCGCCGGGTCGAAGGCGGAGCCGGGGGTGGCGACGACCAGGGAGCCGTCGTCGCGGCCGGGGATGTCGGCTCCGGTGAGCCGGTCCCAGCTCGCGGCGGTGCCGGCCAGGGCGGCGGCTCCCGTGCCGTAGGCGCCGTAGCGCAACAGCGCCCGGCGAGTGAGGTGCGAGGTGGTCATCGAATGGGCCTAACCCGTGTTAGTCGAGGTGCGATGCCCAGATGATGAGAAGCGTGGAGCGGGCCTGTCAAGAGGCGCGTTCGCTTGACCTTTAACGAGTTAGGTCTACAGTCCTGGTTCCACGTGAGCCTGTTTCCGAGCCGCTCTCGCACCACCGACGAGAGGAACGACGCAGTGATGCGTGGAATGTCCAGGAGAGCTCTGTTCGCCGGGTCGGCCGCCGGCGCGGCGGCCGTGGTGCTGCCCGCGCCCCCGGCCGCCGCCGGGCCCCGGCTGAAGCCCGCCGCCGGCTGCGGCCGCTACCGCGCCGCCTACCACTTCACCGTCCCCGACCAGTGGAAGAACGACCCGCAGCGCCCGGTCTGGATCGACGGCGAGTACCGCTACTTCTACCTGTACAACCCCGACTACTTCGCCGGCGGCACCATGGCGGGCACCGCCTGGCGTCTGGCCACCAGCACCGACCTGGTCTCCTTCACGGACCGCGGGATCGCGGTGCCGAAGGACACCACGCCGAACGGTGACGTGTGGTCCGGCTCGGCGGTGGTGGACACCCACGGCACGGCGGGCTTCGGCGCGGGCGCGGTCGTCGTCCTGGCCACGATGTCGCCCGACGACGGCCCCACCTCGCAGGCCCAGTACCTGTACCACTCCACCGACGGCGGGCGCACCTTCACCCCCCACGGCACCGATCCCGTGCTGCCCAATCCGGGCGTGCGCGACTTCCGCGACCCCAAGGTGATCCGCGACGAGGAACGCGGCCGGTGGGTGATGGCGCTCGCCGAGGGCACCAAGGTGGGCTTCTACCACTCCGCCGACCTGAAGCGCTGGACCTACGCGGGGGGCTTCACCGAGGAGGGCCTCGGCGTCCTGGAGTGCCCCGACCTGTTCCGCATCACCGCCGACGACGGTACGGCGAGATGGGTGCTCGGGGTGAGCGCCAACGGCAAGGCCGCGGGGCTGCCCCACACCTACGCCTACTGGACCGGCTCCTTCGACGGCAGCGCGTTCACCGCCGACGCCGACGCCCCGCAGTGGCTCGACCACGGCTTCGACTGGTACGGCGCCGTCACCTTCGAGAAGCGGGACGCGCACGGCACGATCGACGCGGGCGGGCGCTACGCCATCGGCTGGCTGAACAACTGGGACTACGCGAACACCACGCCCACGATCGACACCGACGGCTTCAACGGCACCGACTCCATCGTCCGCGAGATACGCCTGAAGCGTGACCCGGCCGGCACGTACTACCT
This sequence comes from Streptomyces flaveolus, assembly GCF_014648815.1. Taxonomy (GTDB): domain Bacteria; phylum Actinomycetota; class Actinomycetes; order Streptomycetales; family Streptomycetaceae; genus Streptomyces; species Streptomyces flaveolus. The sequence goes on from NZ_BMRV01000003.1 coordinate 27,484, forward strand.
CGCCTCGCGGCCGGTGACCGCGCTCGACGCCCACGTCTCGCGGACCGTACGGCTGGGCGACCTCACCGTCGACGGCACCCGCGTGCTGGAGTACACGGGCACCGCCTACGAGCTGACCTGCGACATCACCTGGGACCGGCTGACCGGCGCCGGCGTGCAGCTGCGCCGCTCCGGGGACGGCGGCCGCCACATCGACGCCGGCGTCTGGGCGGACTACGCCTTCCTCAACCGCCGGGGCGCGGTGAACCCCGACGCCTCCGGACGGTGGCAGGAGAGCCGCACCCCGTTCGACCCGTCCGCCCGCACCGTACGGCTGCGCGTCCTGGTGGACCACACGTCCGTGGAGATGTTCGTGGACGACGGACGGTACACGCACTCGACGGCGGCCTTCCCGTACCTGATCGACCGCGGGCTCGCCCTGTTCACGGCCGACGGCGAGGCGGTGTTCCGGAACACGGTGATACGGGAGTTCACCGTCTGAGGGCCCACCGGGGCCCTGTCGCCACGTCGGGCGAAGACTGCCACGATCTCTGCTGGAGCCGCATCGGACGACCGACCAACGGAGCGCGCATGACGACGGACAGGGCCACGGCGGAACACGCGGCGACGCGGGCCGCGGGCATCGAGGTGAAACCGGTCGCCGGGCACATCGGCGCCGAGATCGGCGGCGTCGACCTGGCCGCCGGTCTCGACGAGGCGCAGGTCGCCGCGATCCGCGCGGCGGTGCTGCGCTGGAAGGTGGTGTTCTTCCGCGACCAGCGCCTCGACCACGCCGGACACGTGGCGTTCGCGCGCCGCTTCGGGGAACCGGTCGTCCTGCCCCGGCGCGGAAAGGCGTCGCCCGCGGACCACCCGGAGATCGAGACGACCGCCGACCGGCTGGAGCTGGGCGGGCGGTTCGGCATGGAGCACGACGAGTGGCTGCGCCGCCGGCGCCACACGCTGCTGCGCGGCTGGCACTGCGACCACGGCGCCCGTGTCGATCCGCCCGCCGCCACCGTCCTGCGCGCCGAGACCGTCCCGCCGTACGGCGGCGACACCACCTGGTCCAACCTGGCCGCCGCCTACGCCGGGCTGTCCGCCCCGGTACGCGCGTTCGTCGACGGCCTGCGGGCCGAACACCGCCTCGGGGTGGGCTACCAGCCCCGGCCGGGCGACGACGCCTACGTCCGGCACCTGCTGGACCACCAGACCGCGACGGTGCACCCGCTGGTCCGCGTCCACCCGGAGACGGGGGAGCGGGTGCTGTTCGTCAACGGCTACTACGTCGAGCAGATCGCCGGGCTCTCCCGCCCCGAGAGCGCGGCGGTCCTGGAGATGCTGCTGGAACAGGCGACCCGGCCCGAGTACACGGTCCGCTTCCGCTGGGAGCCCGGCAGCGTCGCCTTCTGGGACAACCGGGCCACCATCCATCTCGCCCCCGCCGACCACGCCCACCTCGACCACCCGAGGACCATGCACCGGGTGATGCTCGCCGGTGAGGTGCCCGTCGGCGTGGACGGCACCGCGTCGACGCCGCTCACCGGCAGCGAGCCGGGACGCTGGTGACCGGCGCGCCCGGTCACACGAGCGGGATGGTCACCTCGTCCTCGACCGGCGGATCCACCTCCTGCGTCCGGTTGCCGGTGGCGGCGTAGCAGCGCAGCCGGACCGCGTCCGGGGAGACGTCCAGACGCAGGAAGCACTTGAAGAAGGGCGGGCTGTACGTCGCCGAACCCGGCGAGAACACCTGCGTGTAGATCTTGCGCACGGGCAGCCGGAACCGCTTGCGGCGATCGGGGCGGCTCCCGGTGCCCAGCAGCCCGGCGACCAGCCGCGTGCGCCGGGTGACCCGCGCGGTGGGGCCCGGGGCGCGGGCCGGGCGGATGCCGAGGCGTTCGGTGATCACGGCCGTCGCCTCGGCCTCCGTCAGCGTGAAGAAGCGCCGCAACCGCAGCCGGCGCCCGTACAGCCCGCTGTAGAAGGCGAGGGAGTCGCCGCGCAGCGGATAGCAGCGGAAGTCGTCCTCGGTGACACCGGCCACCGAGACGCGGGGGATGGTGTGGGTGGCGTGCATGAACGCACCGCCGCCGCCCGCGACCACGTACTGGATCGTGCGGCCGTCCACGTCGACCGGATACCGCTGGTAGTTGTGGATGTCGCCGCCGATCGCCGCGACATAGCGGTGGGCCGGGTCGCGGACGACGTCGTCGACGGTGCCGCCGCCCTCGATGGCGCACGGACGGTGCTCGCCGTCCACGTACAGGGGCGAACCGGTGACCAGGATCTTCGGGCGCGGCCCCCGGGACACCTCGCGCAGCCAGGCGCCCTGTTCGGCGTCGAGGGTGCCCAGCAGTCCCGTGTCGATGCCGACGATCCGCACCGGGCCGGCGTCGATCGCCCAGTACGGTCCGGGCTGGACGGCCTGCTGGGCGGGCGCGGAGCGCATATTGCGGGCCTCGTCCAGGTGCCGGCCGTCGTCCGGGCGGGGACGGTGCCACAGCCGGGAGCGCAACCAGGCCCGGGTGAGGGGACGCGGGGCGGGTTCGGGCGGCAGGGGCGGGGCGTCGTCGCAGAAGACCCGCATGAAGCCGCCGAGGTCCTCGTACCAGTCGTGGTTGCCGGGTATCGCGTAGATCGGCGCCGGGTAGTCCCGGTACGGGCGGAAGAATTTCGTGCCGTAGTCGTCGGCGCTGCCCACCGGGTAGATCACGTCGCTGGCGAGCACCGCGAACCGGGTGTCCCGTCCCTCCTTCAGGAGCCCGGGCACGACCGCGTACTGAGGATCGTCGCCCTCCCCGGTGTCGCCGATGACCAGGAACGAGAAACGATCCGGGTCGTCGCGCCGGACGACCTTGTCGGCCGGCGCCCCGGCCGCCGCCCGCTGGGCGACCCAGCGGGCGCGGGTACGGCCCGTGGGGTCGCCGAACAGGGAGGCCAGCACGCCGTTGCGGGCGGCCCACAACATCTTCGGGCTCAGCCAGGACAGCTGCTCGGTCCGGGCCGGCATGAGGGCCCGGTAGGCGCCGTGTTCAGCGGCGCCCCAGCCGGCGCCTTCGGCGGTATCACGTGAGGAGTCAGACACCGGGGAACGGTAACAACCGGCCGGACGAGGCGAGGAGCGGGGGAGCGGCGGCAACTTCCCACCACTCCCGGGGGATTGACGCGCAGGAGGGTCCTCCTGGCCGGCGAGGGTCAGAGGGTCCGCTTCAGCAGGCCGAGCAGCTCGCCCCAGTGCCGCTCGGTCGCCTCCGGGTCGTACGCGGCGGTGTCGGCCTGCGTGTAGCCGTGGTGCGCCCCTGCGTAGACCTCGCAGCGGTGGCGGACGCCCGCTCCGGTCAGGGCGGCCTCCAGGCGCTCCTGCTGCTCGGGAGGCATGCCCGGGTCCCGGTCGGCGTGCCCGAAGTACAGCTCTGCGGTGACGTCCCCGGCCACCAGGTGCGGGCTCTGCGGCCCCTCGGTCGCCAGGTTCCCGCCGTGGAAGCCGGCCGCGGCGGCAACCCGGTCCGGGTACGTGCCCGCGGTGCGCAGGGCGAGCGCGGCGCCCATGCAGTAGCCGGTCACGCCCACCGGGCCGTCGGCGACCGAGGGGCAGTCCGCGAGCCACCGCAGATAGGCGCCCGCGTCCCGCATCGCCCGGTCCGGCGTGAGCGACTTCATGATCGGGCCGAGGTGCTGGAAGATCTCCGGGCGCGCGCCCGGGTCGATGAACTCGGGGAGCTCGACGACCGGCGCCCGCCCGTGCCGGTAGAACACGTTCGGCACCAGCACGGTGTATCCCTCGCCGGCCAGCCGGTCGGCCATCGCCCTCAGCTGCGGGCGCAGCCCGAAGGCGTCCATGTACAACAGGACCGCGGGACGGGCGTTCCCGTCACCGGGGTGCGCGAGGTAGGCGTCGGCGGTTCCGTCGTCGGTGGGGATGTCGACGGCGTTGCCCTCTACGGCGGTCATGGCGGGGCTGCCCTCTCGGTCGGATCTCGGCGTCCGGTCCGCCGGGCGGCCGGCGGATCACGGCCATCGTGGCACGCCGGCCCACGGGGTGCGGTGCGCGCCCCCGGGGCCGGCGGCCGGCCCGCTACTCGAACCGCGTGGTGTCGCCGGCGCCCCGTCGCACGATCTCCGCCTCCCCGCCGGAGAAGTCGACGACCGTGGTCGGTTCGGTGCCGCACTCCCCGGAGTCGATCACCGCGTCCACCACGTGGTCGAGGCGGTCCTTGATCTCCCAGCCCTGCGTCATCGGCTCCTCCTCGTCGGGCAGCAGGAGCGTGCTGGACAGCAGCGGTTCACCGAGCTCGGCCAGCAGCGCCTGGGTGACGACGTGGTCGGGGATGCGCACGCCGACGGTCTTCTTCTTCGGATGCTGGAGCATGCGCGGCACCTCCCTCGTCGCGGGCAGGATGAACGTGTAACTGCCCGGGGTGGACGCCTTGATCGCCCGGAACACGTCGTTGTCGATCTGCACGAACTGACCCAGCTGCGCGAAGTCCTGGCACACCAGGGTGAAGTGGTGCCGGTTGTCCAGGTGCCGGATCGAGCGGATGCGGTCGGTCCCGTCGCGGCTGCCCAGCCGGCAGCCCAGCGCGTAACAGGAGTCCGTGGGATACGCGATCAGCGCGCCCGCGCGGACGCTGTCGGCGACCTGGGCGATGCTGCGCGGCTGGGGGTTCTCGGGGTGCACGTCGAAGTACTTCGCCATTCACCGAGCTTATGCCGCCCGCGCACCCCGACCGAGCACACCCGGTCGACGCCACGACGCCACGACGCCACGACGCCACGACGCCGCGCAGGCCGCGCGGGCCGGGCCGCCGCCCGCGTGCTCCGCGCCGTGGACGAGCATGCGGTAACGTCCCCGGCCTGGACCGGAAGTGAGGCGAGGCGAGGAGAAGGCCGACGTGGCGGGCCGCGAGGACGGGACACGGCAGCGGAACGCGAGGACCGGCGGGCACGCGGGGTGGGCGGAGGAACTGCTCGGCCATCTGCGGCCGGCCGGACGCGACGTGAGCAGGGTCGTGACCTGGCTCGCCGGAGCCGTGGACGCGGCCGTGACGCTCCAGGACGGCACCGGCCGCCTCCTGGCCGGGACCCCTGCTCCGCTGGACCAGTACCTGGTCGCGGACATCACCACCGGCCGGATCGCCTCCGCCGCCCTCGAGGACCGGGGTCGCCACCTGCGCCTGGTCCGGGTGGAGCGGGCCCACCCGGCACCGGCCGCCGTCCTCGCGGTGGCGCGCGACCTCCCGTTCGACCGGCGGGCCGCCGACATCGTCACGCACACCGCCCAGGTGCTGGAACTCCTGCTGGCGGAACACGAGTCCACCGCCGCCGGACAGCGGCTGCGGCGGGCGACCTCCGACCTGCGCCTGGCCATCCTGCAACTGCTGATGGTCGAGGACACCGTCTCCGCGCGCCGCGTGGCCGCCGGACTCTGGCCCGGCCTCCTCGACACCGACACGGCGTGCGTCTACGTGGTGGAGAGCGTTCCCGAGGAACGCGACCGCCTCGCCGAGGAGTGCCTGTCGGCGACGGGAGAACGGGCCCTGGTGGTGCGCTGCCCGGCCATGGACGGGCACGTCATCGTCCTGACGCCCCGCGACGCGATCGGCGAGGCGCTGCGCGCGCTCGTCGGCCGCACCCCTGGCGTCTTCCTCGGCGGCAGCGCCCGGCAGAGCCTCGCCCGCACCGCCGTCGCGTACGGGCAGGCCGTGAGCGCCCTGGCCGTCGCCCGCTTCCGTCCCGGGAAGGCCGCCGTGTACGCCGAGCGGACCCGCCCCGAGCGCCTGATGGACCCGGCCGCGCTGGGGGACTGGACGGCCCGCGTGCTGCGCCCGCTCGACGGTCTGCCGCACCACACCCGTGCCGAACTGCTCGCCACCACCCGGCTCGGCCTGGAGTTCACCGCCGTCAACACGGCCAAGGTCCTCGGCGTCAGCCGCAACACGGTCCGCGCCCGCATGGACCGCGTCGAGGGCCTGCTGCGCACCGACTTCACCGACCTGACCGTCCGCGCCGCCGTCCACCTCGCCCTGAACGCCCAGGCCGCCCTCGCGGCGGGCCCCGACCAGAACGCGGCCGCCCCGGGCCGGGCCTGCCTCACCGACCTGCTGGCCGGACCCGCGCTGCGCACCTGGGCCGGTGACCTGCTCGGCCGGCTGGAGCCGGACGCGCGGAACGTGCGCCGCACACTGCGCACCTGGATCGCCGTCGGCGGCAACGCCGAGCGGGCTGCCCGCAGGCTCGGCGTCCACGCCCAGACCGTGCGGGAGCACGTCCGCAGCGCGGAACCCGTCCTGGAGCGTCAGCTGCTCGCCGCCGGCAGCGACCTGTACGAGGTGGTACTGGCCCACCTGGCCCTGGGAGACCTCGACCAGCCGAACCTGCACGGGACGAAACCGGGCCATCCGGACTCACCCGTGCACAGGTGAGTCCGGATGGCCCGGCAGTGGGCACCGAGACGATTCACAACCGGCCGACTGTCCACATACATTCGACGGGCCGCGGGGGCACGACCGGAACGGGGGACCGGTCGCGCCCCCTTGCTGCGTTCGCCCGGGGCCCGCAGCGGCCGGGAGACCCGGCGGACGGGCGGGTCCGGTCAGCCGTGCGGGAGGATCACCGCGCGTCCCTCGACCTGACCCTTGTGGAGCCGCTCGTAGGCGAGCGGGGCGTCGTCCAGGGAGTACGTCTCGGTGTGCACCGACACGGCACCCGACCGGGCCAGGTCCAGCACCTCGATCAGCTCGCCGCGGCTGCCCCAGTAGGGGGCGCTGACCGACACCTCGAAGGGCAGCAGGCCGAAGCCGACGGGAAGCGACCCGCCGCCGATGCCGACCAGGGTGACATCGCCCTCGACGGCCGCGACGGCGCCGGCGGTCTGCACGGTCGGCGCCACCCCGACGAAGTCGAACACGGCCTCGGCACCAAGACCGCCGGTGATCTCGCGCACCGCGTCCGCCGCCTTCGCGTCGGACAGCACCGCCTCGTGCGCGCCCACCTCACGGGCGAGGCGCAGCTTGTCCTCGCTGACGTCCAGGGCGACGACCCGGGCGGACGTCAGGGCGCGCAGCAGCTGGATGGCGACGTGGCCGAGGCCGCCGGTGCCGATGACCACCGCCGTCGAGCCGGGGACCAGCTTGGGCAGCGACCGCTTGATCGCGTGGTACGGCGTCAGCCCGGCGTCCGTCAGCGGCACCGCCGCGACCGGGTCGAGCCCGTCCAGCGGGACCAGGTGCCGCGGGTCGTCGATGAGCAGGTACTCGGCCATCGAGCCGGGCCGGCCGAGGCCCGGCGGGCGGATGCCCAGCTCTTCGGCGCGCAGGCAGTAGTTCTCCTTGCCCTCCGCGCACTTGGCGCAGGTGCCGCAGCCCCAGGGGCCGTACACGGCGACCGCGTCGCCCTCCGCGAGGCCCGTCACCCCGGCGCCCAGCGCGGCGACCGTGCCGACGCCCTCGTGGCCGAGGGTGAGGGGAAGCTCGTACGGGAATCCCTCGGCGGGCCAGCTCATCACCGCGATGTCGGAGTGGCACACCCCGGCGGCGGTGACCTTCAGCAGCACCTGGCCGGGGCCGGGCTCGGGGTCGGGGACGGTGACCACCTCGGGCGGGGCCCCGATGGTGCGGTACTGCAGTGCCTTCATGGTCGAACTCCTTTGTTCTGTCCCCCGTTGTTTTGTTCTGTCCCCCGTGCTGACCCTGTGCGCGACGCGGGATCAGACGGCGGTGTAGGCGCCGTCCACCAGGTGGTAGCTGCCGGCGACGAAGGACGCCCGGTCCGAGAGCAGGAAGGCGATCAGCTCGGCGACCTCCTCGGAGCGCCCGAGGCGGCCGGCCGGGTGCAGGGCGACCAGGCCGTTGTAGGCGGCCTCGTCCATGGACTTCAGCAGCGGGGTGTCGATGAAGCCGGGGCCGACCGCGTTGACGCGGATGCCCTGGGCGGCGTACTCCGCGGCGGCGGCCTTGGTCAGCCCGACCACACCGTGCTTGGCGGCGACGTAGGCGGGGGAGCCGGCGAAGGCGACGGAGCCGAGGATGGAGGCGACGTTGACGATGGCGCCGCCCTTGCCGGCGGCCTGCATGGCGGGCAGTTCGTAGCGCATCGAGTAGAAGACGCCGTCGAGGTTGGTGCGCACGACGCGCTGGTAGGCCTCGATGTCGTACTCGCCGGTCGGGGCGCTCGGGCCGCCGATGCCGGCGTTGTTCACGGCGAGGTCCAGGCCGCCGAAGGTGTCGACGGCGAAGCGGACGGCGGCTTCCACGGACTCCGGGCGGGTCACGTCCAGCTCGACGGCGGCGGCGCGGATGCCCTCCGCCGTCAGGTCGGCGGCGGCCTTCGCGGCGCCCTCGGCGTTGTAGTCGGCGATGACGACGTTCGCCCCGCCGGCGCCCAGGCGGCGGGCGGTGGCCAGGCCGATGCCGGACGCGGCGCCGGTGACGAGGGCGGTGCGGCCGGTGAACTCGGGGGCGGCGGGGGTGGTGCCGGTGGTGCTCATGATGCCTGCTCTCACTCTTCGGTGGTGCTGTCGGGGACCGCGGCCGCGGCCTCCGAGGTCAGGGCGTCGTAGGCCCGCTCCACGAGGGCGGCGAGGTCTGCGGCTCCCGGGTCCTCCTCGGCACCGCGCGCCCACAGGCGCAGGGCGGCGACGAGGACTCCGGCGGCGGCGTCGACGATCGCGGCCGGGCGCACGTCCCGGGCGTCGTCGGTGCCGAGCCGGTCGGCGACGATCCGGATCGACTCCTCCTGGGCGTCGACGCGGATGCGCTGGTAGGCGGCGAACAGATCGGGCTCGCTGTCCACCAGGGACAGCAGCCGGCGCATCCGGGGACGCACGTGCCAGGCCGGGTCCTCCCGGTCGGCCAGCCAGTCGCGCACCGCCCTGCGATAGGCGAGCAGGGGCGGCTCGTCGGCCGGACGGAGGCGCAGCAGTGCGTTGATGCGGTCACCGTCGCGGCGGACGAAGTCGAGTGCGGCGTCCTCCTTGCCGGCGAAGTGCCGGCTGAACGTGCGGCGGGTGACGTCCGCCCGCTCGGCGATGGCCTCCACCGTGGTCCCCGCCGGCCCCTGTTCCAGGATCAGGTCGCAGGCGGCGGTGGCCAGTGCGTAGCGGGTCTGCCGCGCCTTGCGCTGCCGCCGGTCCTCGGGGGCGGTGGGGGGCTTCGCTGCCGTCATGTCTCCGAGCGTACACCTGGAAATGTCCCAATGGGACATGTGACCCGGTGGGACATCACTGTGCCCGTGGTGCCGGCCCCGGCGACGTCGTGTGCCCCGGCGCGGCCCGGGTACCCGGCCCCGGACCCCGGAACGAACCCCTCGAAGAGGAGGCCCGCATGACCAGCGGTACGGAGACCGGCGGCGTGACCGGCACGCAGGACAAGGACTACAACCTCATCTGGTACGTCGAGTCGTGCCTGAACAACGCGCTGCGCCTGGAGACGTACATCCAGGACGCCGAGCGCAACAAGGACACCGAGGTCGCGGAGCTGTTCCGCAAGGCGCAGGCGGACAGCCGCAAGGGAGCCGAACTGGGCAAGGCGCTGCTGCGCGCCCGCCTGAACGGCGGCTGACGACGGACCCGCCACCTCCCGGGCCCGGACACCACCACGACACGGTGACCGGGCCTTCGGCATGCCGCGGCCCACCCGGCACCCGCGCGCCGCGGACCCGGGCCTCGCCCTGTCGCACCGGCCCGCACGACACCGTCACCGAAGCTGCGCAAACTGGGGTGTGACGGACACCCCGCGCCCGGGTACCCGGGCCGCCCATGTGCGCGGCCGACGGCCGCCTCGCAGCTCAGGGCCGCGTCCCACGGCGGCCACGAGTCGAAGGAGCCCACGATAATGACGGACGTATCGAGCCAGGGACCCGGCCCGGGCGACGACCGGAAGGTGCTCACCAACCGACAGGGACACCCCGTCCACGACAACCAGAACCAGCGCACGGTCGGTGCCCGCGGCCCCGCCACGCTGGAGAACTACCAGTTCCTGGAGAAGATCAGCCACTTCGACCGGGAGCGCATCCCCGAGCGCGTGGTGCACGCCCGCGGCGTGACCGCGTACGGGTACTTCGAGGCCTACGGCGCCTGGGGCGACGAGCCCATCGACCGCTTCACCCGGGCCAAGCTGTTCCAGGAGCGGGGCAAGCGCACCGACGTGGCCGTCCGGTTCTCCACCGTCATCGGCGGCCGCGACTCCGCGGAGACGGCCCGCGACCCGCGCGGCTTCGCGGTGAAGTTCTACACCGAGGACGGCAACTGGGACCTCGTCGGCAACAACCTGGGCGTCTTCTTCATCCGGGACGCGATCAAGTTCCCGGACGTCATCCACGCCCTCAAGCCGGACCCCGTGACGTTCGAACAGCAGCCGCGGCGCATCTTCGACTTCATGTCGCAGACACCCGAGTCGATGCACATGCTGGTCAACCTGTTCAGCCCGCGCGGCATCCCGTCGGACTACCGCCACATGCAGGGCTTCGGCGTCAACACCTACAAGTGGGTCAACGCCGAGGGCCACACCGTCCTGGTCAAGTACCACTGGATCCCCAAGGCGGGCGTCCGCAGCATGACCGAGGAGGACGCGGCCAACGTCCAGGCGCAGTCCCTCGGCCACGCCACCAAGGACCTCTACGACGCGGTCACGCGCGGGGACTACCCCGAGTGGGAGCTCCAGGTCCAGATGATGGACGACAACGACCACCCGGAGCTCGACTTCGACCCGCTGGACGACACCAAGGTCTGGCCCGAGCAGGAATTCCCGCCCAAGCCCGTCGGCCGGATGGTGCTCGACCGGATGCCGGAGAACTACTTCGCCGAGAACGAGCAGATCTCCTTCGGCACGGGTGTCCTCGTCGACGGCCTGGACTTCTCCGACGACAAGATGCTCGTCGGCCGCACCTTCTCGTACAGCGACACCCAGCGCTACCGGGTCGGCCCCAACTACCTCCAGCTGCCCGTCAACCAGGCCAAGAACGCACAGGTGCGCACCAACCAGCGCGACGGCCAGATGACGTACCACGTGGACGGCGGCGGTGAGAACCCGATCGTCAACTACGAGCCGTCGATCACCGGCGGCCTGCGCGAGGCCCAGTACCCCACCCACGACGATCAGGGGCCGGAGATCCGCGGCCGGCTCACCCGCAAGCGCATCCCGCGCACCAACGACTACCTCCAGGCCGGGCAGCGCTATCTGCTCATGGAGCAGTGGGAGCGCGACGATCTGGTGGCGAACTTCATCGACCTGCTCTCCCAGTGCGACCGGCCGGTCCAGGAGCGCATGGTGTGGCACTTCCTGCTGGTCGAGAACGACCTCGGCCTGCGGGTCGGCGAGGGCATCGGCATCAGCCCGCAGGACGTCAGGCACCTGGAGCCGCTGGCGAGTCAGGACCTCACCGACGAGGACCGCGAGCGCCTGGCCAACCTCGGCAAGAACCCGCCGCGGGACGTGGAGGGCCTGACGATGACCCACTGCGTCCCAGACGAACGGCACGTCGTGACCCGCTGACGACGACCGTCACCGCACGGGCCGCCCTGCCGCTCACCCGGCCAGGGCGGCCCGTGCCGCGGCCGCGGCCTGCTCGGCGTAGCCGCGGCCGAACAGCACGGCGTGCACCAGCAGCGGGAACAGCTGGTGCACGCCGACGCGGCCCGCCCAGCCGTCGGCGAGCGGCGCCGCCTCGTCGTACCCCGTGAGGATCCGGTCCAGGTGCGGGCAGCCGAAGAGGCGCAGCATCGCCAGGTCGGTCTCCCTGTGCCCGCCGTGCGCCGCCGGATCGATCAGCCGGACGTGCCCGTCGGCGCCCCACAGCACGTTGCCGTTCCACAGGTCGCCGTGCAGGCGCGCGGGCGGCTCCGCGGGTCCCGCCAGCTCGGGCAGCCGCTCGCATACCCGCTCCACGTCGGCCGCCTCGGCGGCCCGCACGGTGCCCGCGTCGACCGCGCGGCGCAGATACGGCAGCACCCGGTGCTCGGCGTACCACCCCGGCCAGGCGTCCCCCTCGACGTTGCGCATCGGGGCGAGCCCGATGTACGCCTTCACGGACCCGCCGGGCGGCGGAGACCCGAACGCGGGCGCCCCGGCGGCGTGCAGGGCCGCCAGCTCCCGGCCGAACCCGGCCGCCGCCTCCTCGCTCGCCGGTCCCTGCACGACCCGGTCGGTGACCAGCCAGTACGCGTCGTCGCCGTGCACCGCCGGGATCCGGACGGCGCCCGCGCCGGCCAGCCAGCGCAGCCCCGCGGCCTCGGCCCGCGCCGCCCCGGCGCCCTCCCCGCGCTTGACCATCACCGTGCGTCCGTCGTCGAGGTCCACTTCGGCGAGCGTCCCGGACAGCCGGCGCTCACCGGTGACCGTCCGGCCGGTGAGCCGGGCGGCGGCGGCCGACGGCGAGAGTGCGCGAGACATGGCGGTCAGACTACGGCCGGGACACCGCCGACCCGGTGAAAAACGCTCACGGCGCCGAGGGAACACCCCGGGGGCGGGGGAGCAGTGGGACTATGACCAGTTCAGCGTTCCACCGCACCATCGTCCTGCCGGCCCCCGTGTGCGAACAGGCCGCACAGCATCTCGAGCACGCGGTCCAGAAGGCCATCGACGGCGCCGCGACCCCCTGGCGCGCGTTCCGCGGTGCCGACGGCGACGACTTCGCGTTCTCCGTCCCGGTGGTCGAGCAGGCCGCCGGCTGTCTGCTGGTGCTGGCCGCCGAGAGCGCCCAGAGCCTGCGCCCCTCCGCTCTGCGCGCCCTGATCACCGTGGCCCTGCACCTGCGGGACGCCGCCGAGGCCGTACGGCGTCCCACCCTCACCGGCGGGGCGTGGTGAACGCGGGGTGATCCGGCGAACGCGGGCGTGATCCGCCGGGTGCGGGTGCGGGTGCCGGTTGCGGGGTCTCGGGCGGTGTCACGGTCCGACGAGGCGCAGCATGCCCCACAGTGCCACGGTCGAGACGGCCAGCGTGGCCGGGACGGTGAGCAGGCCGAGCCGGGTGAACCGGCCGAGGTCCGCCTCGACTCCGTGCCGGTGCAGGACACGCCGCCACAGCAGGGTGGCGAGCGAGCCGACGTAGGTCAGGTTCGGGCCCAGGTTCACGCCGATCAGCACGGCGAGGACGGGGCCCGGTCCGGCGGGCGCGGTCAGGGGGAGCAGCGCCAGGACGGCCGGCAGGTTGTTGATGAGGTTGGCCAGCACCGCGGCCACCGTCGCCACCCCCAGCAGCGCCGTCAGCGAATGACCCTCGGGCAGCAGGTGCCCCAGCCCCGTGGCCAGGCCGCCCGCCACCACACCCTGCACCACGACGCCCAGGGCCAGCACGAACAGACAGAACCACGGGGCGGCGGCGCCGACCAGCTCCCGGGGTGTGACATGCCGCCGGGACAGCGCCCGCACACCGAGCACCAGGACCCCGGCCAGCGCCGCCCAGGCGGGCTCCAGCCCGGTCGGCGAGGACACGGCGAAACCGGCCAGGGTGAGGGCCAGGACGACGACGGTGAACCGGGGGACAGCGGGCTCCGGGGCCGCAACGGGCGGCCCGTCGCCGGGACCGGAGGCGGTTCCCGGCTTGGCGGCGGACGCGGGGACGGGTGCGGGGAGGGTCGCGGGCACGGACAGGTCGGCCCGGAAGAAGCGCCGGAACACCACGTACTCGACGGCGATCGCGGCCAGCCAGGGCAGTGACATCAGCGCGGCGAACCGGGTGAAGCTCAGCCCACTGGCCGTGAACGCCAGCAGGTTGGTCAGGTTCGAGACCGGCAGCAGCAGGGACGCCGAGTTCGCCAGGTGCGCCGTGGCGTACACGTGCGGGCGTGCCCGGGCGCCCGACCGGGCCGCGGTGGCGAGGACCACCGGGGTGAGCAGCACGACGGTGGCGTCCAGACTGAGTACGGCCGTGACCGCGGCCGCCACCGCGAACACCCCCGTCAGCAGCCGTCGCGGACTGTCGCCGCACCGGCGGGCCACCGCGGCGCCGACGGCCTCGAACAGGCCCTCCTTCGCGCACAGGTACGCCAGCATCAGGACCAGGGCCAGGAAGCCGACGACCGGCAGCAGCGTGCGCGTCTGGTCCCAGGCCTCGTGCGGCGTGACGAGGCCGAGCGCCACGGCCAGCGCGGCGGCGGGTACGGCGGCAGCGGCCTCCGGCAGTCCCCGGGGGCGCAGCACGGCGAAGGCCAGGACGGCGAGCAGCAGGACGACCGAGAAGGCCTCGGGGACGAGGGCGGTACTCAGGGGGTTCTCCTCCACACCAGCGACCGGGCGGGCACCCGGTGATCGGCAGGGTCCAAGGATGACACCGCTCGGTAAGGACGGGTCACGTCCGGCAGGGCGGTGGCGGGCCGGATGTGTCCGAGGCCACGCCGTGGAGGACGCCCGGGCCATGTCCCGCGCGGTGCGTCGCGGGCTACGGTTTTCGCGGGCTTCCCGTCCCAGGGCCCCGGGTCCTCGCGACGACCGGGGCCCCTGTCCCCACGACGAGCAGTTCGGACGGTCCGGCAGTGCAAGCAGATCTCTCCCCCGTGATCGCGGCGACCACCCAGTGGCTCACGTGCGCCTATCCGGCGTCCGGCGGCGCGCTGGCCTCCGCCCTGTGCGAGGCGCAGGCGCGGCAGGCCGTGACGGTCGCGGCTCGGCTGCGCTACCCCACGCCGATGGACGCCGCGCTGATGTCCATGTCGGGCCCGGGCGGGTCCGCCCGCCTCGACTGGATCACCGGGGTGGACGGCACGCCGGCCGCCGACATGGACGCGTACGCCTGGCGGACCTGGGTGGACGAGGTCGTGACGAGCTGGGCGGCCTGTCTGCTGACCGACCCGGAGCTGGCCGCCCTGGCCGTGTCGGCGCTCGCCGAGGCCGGTCCGGCCGCCGGGACGGCGGCCGAGTTCCGCCGCCTGCTCGCGCCCGACGAGAGCGACCGGCGGGCGGCGGCACTGCTGCGCCACCCCGACCTGCTCGCGTCCGTGGCGGAACTGCACCTGGACGAACTCATCGACCGGCTCGGCCTGGGCCAGGCACGGGTCGCCTGACCGGCGGTGGGGCGGGGTGCGTGCGGCGGCCTGTGCGGGTGCCTCCGGTGGTGGGGCGGGGTGCCTGCGGCGGCCTGTGCGGGTGCCTCCGGTGGTGGGGCTGGGTGCCTGCGGCGGCCTGTGCGGGTTCGGTGGGGGTGCGGGTAGCGCGGTGCGTGGTCTTGTGGGTCGGGGCCGCGCCGGGGGGTGTCCGTCCTCGGAACGGCGCGGAATCGGTCGGCCACAGAAGTACTCGGCGCGGACGCGCCAACCGCTGCGGGCGGACACCCCCCGACACGTCCCCTTCTCGCCGTACGCGGCTGACCGCCGTCGCCACTTCGCGCTCCGCTCAGCTGCGGGCCGCTGTCCGGCTCACTGCGGACCGCCGCGCTACGCCGCCGCGGACCGCTGCCCATGCCCCGAGCGTGGGGGAGGCACCCCGCTAACGCCGGGCCACGCGACCCACCCCGCCCCGCCTCAGCGCCGGGCACCCCGCAACACCGGGCCACGCGACCCGCACCAGCGCCGGGTGCCGAAACAACGTCGGCCTCCGCCCCGCAGGGTCACGCCGCCGTCCCCAGCGCCGCCCGCGTCGGCGTCTCCGGCGTCGCCGAGGTGGCTGCCCCTACCAGCACCGCCCCCGCGGGCCTGCGGGCACGCAGTACATACCCCGCCCCGATCGTGGCCGCGATGATCAGGCCGCCCGCCACCAGTGCGCCACGCGCCCCCGCCAGTTCCATCAGCAGGCCCAGCACCGGCGGCCCGCCGAGGCTCCACACCGTGCCGACGCTGCCCCACACCCCGAGCACCCGGCCCCGCAGGTGCGCGGGCGGGTCGGTCTGCAGGACCGCCGTGCCCGCGGTGTCGGAGACGGACTCCACCACTGCCATCGGCAGCACCATCACCAGCAGGACGGCCAGTGACGGCGACAGCCCGGCCACCACCTGCAGCAGACCGCCCGCCGCCGCCAGCGCGCCCACGACCCGCACCGAGGGCCGGCGCAGCCGGGCGCCCAGGACCGCGCCGATGATGCCGCCGACCGCCAGGACGGTGGAGACCGTGCCGAACGAGCCCGCACCGCCCGCGAGCGGCCCGGTGACGAGCACAGCCAGCGTGAGCTGGTAGTTGCGCCCGAAGACGGCGCTGACACCGGTCACGCCGGCCAGCGCGAGCAGCCGGGGGCGGCGTACGAAGAAGGCCAGGCCCTCCCGCACGCTCATGCCGCGGTCCGCGTCACGCCGTTTCCGCGCGGTGCGCACCGCCGTCCCGGCCGCCCGGACGGCCCCGCGGGCGGGGCGGAGGAAGGGGATGACCGACGCCACGAACAGGAACGACAGCCCGTTCGCGGCGTAGGCGGCGGCCGTACCGAGGAAGCCGACCGTCACACCGGCGAGTGCGGCGCCCGTGAGGCGGCCCGCCTGGTGGACCAGCGCGCCCACCCCGATGGCGGACGGAACGTCCTCGGGCGGGACCAGGTCGTTGCCCAGCAGGGAGCACGCCGGGCCGTCGACCGTGGCGATGACGCCGGTGACGGCGGCCAGCACCATCAGGGAGGCGATGTCGAGGCGGTCCAGAGCAACCAGGAGGGCCGTCGCGAACGCCACCGCGCCGAGCAGCGCCTGACTGACCGCGGCGGTCAGTTTCCGCGGCCAGCGGTCGACCGCCGCGCCGCCGAAGACGCTGATCAGCAGCGCGGGCGCGGCCTGCACGGACATGGACAGGCCCGTCGCGGCGGCGGACCCGGTGATCTGCAGGACCAGCAGGTTCTGCACCGTGAGCTGCATCCACGTGCCGGCGTTCGACACGAAGTTCGCGACGGACCACCAGCGCATGCTGCGGTACCGCAGGGAACGCCACGGTGAGCGGGACGCCGACTCGGACGGAGCCCGCGCAGGGGCCGGCGGAGCGGGGGGTGAAGAGGAAGACACAGTGCGCCACTCGAAGGCGAGTCGTAAGACCCGGAAGGGACAGGAACACGGGAGTGAGGACGCCGGCTGCACTGCGCGGCCACCCCGATGAGCCGGGACACGGCGCCGACCATCGTGGCAGAAGGGGCGGCCGAGTCGATGTCGGCCGACCGTGCGACGCCGGTCCTGCGAACGCCAACGGGCCGAGCACGCGGGCTACTTGGGCGCGTGAGTGTGGTTGATCACAGGGTCCGGGCTGTTCGGAGTGTCCGCCCCCGGCACTCGTGACCACCGCCACAGCGACCGCTCCCGGGCCCTGCGCCGCGCGTCCGTGATGCGTGTGACGACGGTGTACCGGAGGGGCACGGCAGGCGTCAGAGCATGAAAGCGACTCGGTGGGGCACCCGGGGCAGGCTCGTCACGCGGTCCGCCGGCGCAGCGCGGAGGAAGGACGGTCTCCTCATGATGCCGATGGCGACGTTCACCCCGTACGACAGGGCCCGAGCCCCGTGGGGCAGGGCCCTGGTGACCGGCGGTGCCGGCTTCCTGGGATCCCACCTGTGCACCCGCCTGCTGGATTCGGATGTCGAAGTCGACTGTCTGGACAACCTCTCCACGGGGCGTGCCGAGAAGGTCGCCCATCTGGCCGGCCGCCCCGGGTTCCGCTTCCTGGAGCGGGACATCTCCGAGCCCGGCTGCGCCCAGGCCCTCACCGGCCCGTACGACCTCGTCCTGCATCTGGCCGGCCCCCCGACCCCCGCCGCCTGGCCGGAGCGGCCCGTCGAGCTGCTCGACGCGGGCAGCCTCGGCACCCGTGCCGCGCTGGGCATCGCGGCACGGGACGGCGCGCGGTTCCTGCTCGCCTCCTCGCCGCCCTGCCTCGCGGCCGGGCCGCAGCACGCGGATCCGGGCCACGACGCCGACCCGGTCGGCCCGCACAGCGCCTGGGCCGAAGCCGTCCGGTTCGCCGAGGCCCTGGTCGCCGCGCACGCGGGCGCCCACGGCTCGAACGCCGGGATCGTGCGGCTCTTTACCGGCTACGGGCCCGGCATGCGGACCGACGACGGCGGGATGCCGGCCGCCTTCATCGAGCAGGCGCTGGCCGGGCAGCCGGTCACCGTCGCCGGGGACGGCAGCCTCACGCACCCCCTGTGCTACGTCGACGACATGGTCGACGGCGTGCTGCTGGTCGCGGCCGGCCGCTCGGTACGGCCCGTGGACCTCGGGGGCGACGAGGAACCGACGGCCGTAGAGATCGCACGGCGCGTGATCGAGCTGACCGGCTCCGACTCGCCGCTCGTGTTCGTCGACGCGCCGGGCGACCGGCCCCTGCCGCCCCGCCCGGTCACCGGCTTCGCCCGCGAGATCTTCGGCTGGCTGCCGGCCGTGACCTGGCAGGACGGCCTGGAACGCACCGTCGCGGCGTTCCGGGACCGGCCCGAACCGGTGCCGACGACGGTGACGAGGGAGCGCGCGGGGGAGCGATGAGCGCCAGGAGGACAGAGGAAGGGGGCCCGTGGACGACGGGCCCCCTTCTTCTGTCCTGCGTCCTCGTGTACGTCAGCCGGACTTGCCCCGGCCGGTGAGCGCGTCCCGCACCCGGTCGACCATGCCCGCGCCCGGTGCCAGAAGCTTGTTCATCGGGGGCTTGTCCGGGGCGGAGGGGTGCGGCCGCGTCGGCGCCGTCTTCTTCGCCTGCCGGACCTTGTCGCCCAACCGATCCAGGGCCTCGGGCGGACACGCGTCGCGGAGCCTCGGGAAGAGGTTGCCCTCCTCGTCGGCGACATGGGCGCGGATCTCGCTCATCAGCTTGCCGATCAACCGGTCGAACTCGGCGTCGTCCGCCTTGCAGCCCTCCAGGTCCTTCATGATCTGTTCGGCCTCGGCGTGGTCCTCGAGCTCCTTGTCGGCGAGGGCGCCCCCGTTCGGCACGTGCTCGCGAACGGCCGGGTAGAGGTAGGCCTCCTCCGCCACCGAGTGCCGGATCAGCTCGATCGTCGCCTGATCGGCGTACAGCTTGCGGTCCTTGTGGCCGGCCGGCAGCGCCTCGATCTTTCCGAAGAGCTCCTCGACCTCGCGGTGATCGGTCGTCAGCTCGTCGATGACGTTTCCACCGTGTCCCATGTTCCACCTTCAGTCGGTTCGTGACGGTCGGGGGACGGGCCCGCCACGGGCGCCGGGTCCCCTCGCGGACGCTTGTGCCGACGCCCGTTCAGCAGCCCAGCCTGGAGCGGACGCTGCCGGCCGCCGCCGCGGGACGTGCCGCGGCCCGGACCGAGCGCTGCACCGTGTGGGCCTCGTGCCGCAGTCCCTTGGCGGCGTGCCGGCCCCGCCACATCAGCGAGGGCGCGCCCCCGGTGTCGTCCGCGGCGATCAGCAGGCCGCCCATCATGGACAGGTTCTTGAGGAAGTGGATGCGCTGCTGGGCCCGGTCGGCCGGATCCTCCGCCTCCCAGAAGCGGTGCCCGGCCAGCGTGGTGGGCACCAGGGTGGCGGCGATGGCCAGTGCGGACAGCCGGGGGAACTTGCCGAGTCCGAGCATGATGCCGCCCACCACCTGTACGGCACCGTTGAGCCGTACGAGTTGTTCGGTGCTCTCCGGCAGTGCGGCCACGCGGTCGGTCACGGGCCGGGTGACGGGTTCGGCCACCGGCGCCACGTCCTGGGGACGGCGCACGGAGTGCAGGCCGCCCGCGACGAACATCGAGGCGAGCATCGGCCGGCCGGCCATACGCAGAAGACTCATGACGCTCTCTCCAGGGTTGCCAAGGGTGTGGTGTCTACCGGGATCATCAGGTGCCCCGGCCGGGGGGCGCCATTCGGCGCCGCGTGCGGACCAGACGGCCGTCGCCACCGCCGCGTACGGGTTTCCCGCAGGTCACAGGCTGGTGCGGATCCGCGGCGACAGGGTCTTGATCATGGTGTTGGTCCAGCGCATTTGGCGCAGCGTCTGCGGGTGGCGGGCGGAGGCGAGGTCCAGGAGGCCGCCGTCCCGTGACGCCTGGGCGGCCTGGGCGAGCATCTCCCGGTGCAGTGAGGTCTCCACGGCGCCGAAGCGCGGTTCCGCGGGTCGCGAGCGGTGTCACGGTCCGTCTCCACCAGGCGCCCGCCCCGTCGGAGGAGCGGCCGGGTCAGCCGGTCGGGGGAGGCGTTCGCCTGCCACCCGCACAGGTCCGCCGGGCCCAGCCTGCCCCGGTTGATCCGGTCCGCCGACTCCTCCATGCAGGCCTCCACCCACGCTCCGTCCCACTGGCGGGCGCCGGGTACCCGCTCGCGGCCGACCGACGCGCAGGGGTTGTGGGAGCGCTCCCAAGTGGGCAGGATGCTGCGGTGACCTCGACTGCCGCCGTACGCCCCTACCGTCCCGCCGACGCTCCGGCCCTCGACGACATCTGCATCCGCACCGCCCACAACGGCCGCGACAGCCGGCCCGTCTACGCCGACCCCACCGTCCTGCCCGTCATCTTCGCCGCCCCCTACGTCCACCTCGACCCGGACCTGGCCTTCGTGCTGGACGACGGGCAGGGCCGGGCCGTGGGCTACATCCTCGGTACGGCGGACACCCCGCGCTTCGCCGAGGAGTTCCGCGCGAAGTGGCTGCCGCGGGTCGCCGACCGCTATCCGGCGCCGGACGGGCCGCCCGGTACCCCGGACGAGCTGATGGCCACCCTGCTGCACGACCCCGAGCGCATGATCGTGCCCGAACTGGCCGACTATCCGGCCCACCTGCACATCGACCTGCTGCCCGAGTGGCAGGGCCGCGGACACGGACGGGAGCTCATGCGCACCTTCTGGCGGGCGCTGCGCGAGCGCGGGGTACCGTCCGTCCACCTGGTCATGGCGACGGCCAACGTGCCCGCCCGCGCCTTCTACGACCGTCTGGGCTTCCACGAGGTCCGGGCGGCCGGCCTGGACCCCGCGGACGTCACCTGCCTGGGGCGGACGACCGAGGACCGCGCCGGCGGTTCCTGAGCCGCCGAAGGGGCTCAGGCGGCGCCCAGCTGATAGACGTTGAAGGCCCGGCGGATCACCGGCTGGGCCACGTTGCGCACCCGCACCCCGCCCGACGTCATGCCGTGCTCCGTGCCCAGGTGCGCGTGGCCGTGCACCGCGAGGTCCGCCCCGGCCGTGTCGATCGCCTCGGCCAGGAGATAGCTGCCGAGGAAGGGATGGATCTCCGGCGGCTCACCGGCCAGTGTGTCGGCGACGGGGGAGAAGTGCGTCAGGGCGACCCGCACCGCGCAGCCCTGGTCGTCCAGTTCCTTGAGCGCGGCGTGCAGGCTGTCCGCGGAGCGGCGGGTGGTACGCACGAACTCCTTCATGACCGGCTCACCGAACTCCCCGGCGCTGCGCCCCACGAAGCCGCCGCCGAACCCCTTGGTGCCGGCGATCCCGACCCGGTTCCCGGCACACTGCACGACCGTCGCCTCGCCCTCCAGGACCGTCACACCGGCGTCCTGGAGGATGGCGGTGACCTTCTCGGGCTGCTCGTCGTGGTGGTCGTGGTTGCCGAGGACGGCCACCACCGGCACCGGCAGACCGCGCACCTCCTGGGCCACCACCCGGGCCTCCTCCGGAGTGCCGTGCCGGGTGAGGTCCCCGGCGAGCAGCAGCAGGTCCGCGCAGTCGGGCAGGGTCTCGAAGGCGGGCCGCAGCAGTCCCTGGCTGTCGAGGCCCATGTGGATGTCTCCGACGGCGGCGACGCGGATCATCACAGCTCCTCGGCGTGGTCGGGGCGGGTGGTCTCGGCCACCACGACGTCGCTGTGCACGGTGACCCCCGCCAACTCCTCGCGCACGACCCGCAGCAGCGTCTCGCGGCACTGCGCGGAGGGCACCGTGCCGGTGACCGCGACGGCCCCGGCCCGGATCTCGGCCCGCACCCCGAGCTCGCCGAGCTCTTCCGCGGCGAGCCGCTCCTGCAGGTGGGCGACGCGGTACTCGACGTTCTCGGTGGCGGGCGTGGGGCCGCTCGCGGCGGGCCCCTGGTGGGCGACGGGATCGCTCATCGGTGCTCCTCCTTCGCGGGGGAGGCCAGGGAGATGATCTCCAGCCGTTCGAGGATGAAGAAGAACGCGGCGGGCATCGGAGCGTCGCCGCAGTCGCGGCGCAGCTCCTCCCAGTCGATCTTCTCCCGCAGTGTGCGGGCGATGGGCAGCACCGCCCCGAAGTCGCAGTGGTGCTCCGAGAAGGCGGCCAGCAGACCGCGCAGCAGGTCGGTCGGCGACAGGACCGGCATGAGCACCGAGTCGACGGAGAGTTCCTGGGCCCGGTCCAGCAGTTCCGCCGTGACCGGCTGGTGCGCCAGCTCGAAGATGAGGTCGACCTGCTGTCCCAGGCAGTTGGCCTTCAGCAGCCAGTCCTCGGGCGGCGTGTAGACCTCGAGGCCCGCCTCGCGCAGGGTGCGGGCGACGGCTTCCGCGTCCTCGGGCCGGATGCAGAAGTCGACGTCGTGCTGGAGATTCTGGGTGCCGCCGTGCGCGTACACGGCGACACTGCCGGCGAGGGCGAACGGCTGCCCCTCCCTCTTCAGGATCGCGCCCACCTGCTTGGCGGCCTGGAGGATGGCCTGGTTGCGGTCGACCGGAAGTTCCTCACGGAGTCCGTCGTCACGGCCGGCCGGCCGGGGGTCCCCCGCCGCCGGACGAAGCTCGGAAACACCGGCGCGCCGATCGAGAACGTGATCGTCGGCGGGCTGCGTCATCGTTTTCCCCTCTCCGGGCTGTCGCCTTCCACGGACCGGACCGGCCGTCACGCCGTTGCGGGTACCCGGCGCGGCATCACCGACACGAGGCCCTACCGCTCGCTTGCCCGGGAGTGCCCGGCAGATTCCGGGCACCCGGACGTCATGAACGAGCAGCAGCAGGACGATACGGACCGCCGGACCGTCGAGCGGCTGGTGGCGGCGTGGCTGGACGAGACCGCGCGGCACGACCCCGCCGCGGCCCGGGAGGCCCGCGCCGGCTGGGAACGAGGCGCCCTGCCGGAGCGGGCCGCGCAGGACCTGGCCACCTGGGTCACCGCGCGGATCACGGACACCGGCTTCACCGAGGACGAGGGACCGTACGTCGAAGGGTCCGTGCGCATCAGCCCGTCGGACAAGGACACCGTGCGGGGCTGGCTGCGGGCCCACGGCCACAGCGTGTGACGCGCTCGCGGTGAGCGCCCCCGGGCGTCAGTCGGCCCGGGGCCGCCACTCGAACATCAGGAGGGTCGCATCGTCCCGCAACCGCTCGTCCTGGGTGTCCAGGATCGAGTGGATCAGGCGGCGCATCGACTCCGGCGCCAGCTCCCCGCCCGCCGTGGCCCGGATGACGTAGTCGGCGAACCGTTCGAGTCCCAGCAGCTTCGCCTCCCGGGTGCGCGCCTCGATGACCCCGTCCGTGTAGACGAGCACCCGGTCCCCGGGCTCCAGACGGATCTCGTGCGTCTGGCGCGGCTGGGAGGTGAGCTGGGACGGCACGCCCATGGGCGGGTCGGCGTCGCGCTCCATGGCGTCGGTGATCAGCCGGTGGTCGCGTATGAGGATGGGCGCCGGGTGGCCGCAGTTGCACCACCGGAGCACGCCGGTGGCCAGGTCCAGCTGGGCGATGAACGCCGTGCAGAACTTGTCCGGCAGCCAGCGGGAGAGCGTGTCGTCGACGGACGCCACCAGCTCGGGCAGGTCGGCGCCGTTGCGCCGGGCGTTGCGGCAGGCGGCCAGCGAGACCGCGCTGGTGAGCCCGGAGGCGAGGTCGTGCCCCATCGCGTCCAGGACCGTGACGTGCAGCGTCGTCTCGGTCAGCGAGTGGTCGAAGGCGTCGCCCCCGATCTCGTACGCGGGCTCCAGGACGGCCGTCGACACCACCTGGCCGTCGCCGATGGTGCGGGGCGGCAGGAAGGCACGCAGCATCTCGGAGGGCAGCTGCATCCGCTCGGTGCGGGTGCGCCGCACGTACGAGTCCTCGTAGGCCCGTTTCGAGGTGATCATCATGGCCAGCAGCGAGGCGAGCGCCCTGCCGCGGGTCAGCGAGGCCGACGTGAGAGCCGCCTGGCTCACGGCCAGGACCCCGAGCCGCTCCGCGCCGTCCAGCAGCGGGTACCAGGCGATGACCCCGCCCGACTCCGCCTCCTCCACCCGCAGCGACTGCGTGCGGTAGGCCCAGCCCGCCAGCGATCCGTCGACCGGTACCGCCGAGGGGACATCGGTCTGCGGGACGAGGTGTCGCTGCTGGAGGTCGACGAGGTAGACCACGGCGTGCTGCAGCCCGAGCGCCTTGGAGCAGCGGGCCACGGCGGTGGCCAGGTCCAGCGTCAGGTGCTCCGGGTCGGCGAGGAAGTCCAGCAGCGCGTCGCTCGCCTCTGACGTCGACACCTCGTCTCCCCTCGTCGAGTGACCGCCGGGTCGGGCGCACTGCGCAGCAGTTTCGCACCGTGCACGGGGACGCGCGCGGCGAGCGGATCGGCCGCGGGACGCTTCGGCCGCGGCAGACCGGGCACGCGGTCCGTCGGACGACCCCGAGCGACGAGGAGTGGTGCCCCATGACCGAGTACGAGCGTTCCCGCACCATGCCCGCACAGCCCGAGCAGGTCTTCGACCAGGCCGCGAACGTCGGTCAGCTGGACACCTGGCTCCCGCGGGAGCTGCACGTGGAGGTGGAGGAACCGCCCGCCGTCACCGTCCACGAGGACCGCAGCGACCAGGACACCTCCGCGCTGCTGAGCGCCCGGCCCGAGCAGATGCGGCTCGAATGGGGCACCCGCGCCCAGGGCAGCTACGCCGGCTGGCTGCAGGTCGCCGGCCTCGACGCCGGGGCCAGCGAGGTCACCGTGCACCTGTCGTTCTTCGACGGCAGTCACGACCCGGGCGAGCAGGCGGTGGCCGACGCCCTCGACACCAGCCTGCGACGCCTGGAGGAGCAGGTGCGGCTGCGCACCGACAACGCGGCCGGCTGACCGGCGCGACCGCCGCCGCTGTTGCCCGGCGGTGACAATCGGGACGAATCCGTTGCGGAGGAAGAGGGCAACCCATCGCGGTCATGTCGGGTCGTACAGGGGGAAACACCGACCGACACCGATGAACCGACATGGGGGACACATGCCCGTCCGCACCCGAGGAGTCCGTATCGCCGCAGCCGCACTGGCGGCCGGCGCGGCGGTGGCCGTCGCCGCCGTCCCGGCCACAGCGGCCACGCCTGGCTCCGGTACACCCGGCTCAGCCGAGCCCGCCTTCCTGGAACCGTCCGAACTGCCGCCGCACCCCGCCTCCGGCTGGTACGCCGGACCCGTCACCGCCGGGCAGCCCGACCCGCTGCCGATGTGCGTGGGCGAGGCGCTGCCGTCCATCTCCTCCCACCGCCGGTACTGGACCGAGTACGACACCGGCGCCCTCCAGGTCACCGTGGTCGAGCGCAGCACGAAGCGGGCCAAGGAGTTCGCCGCCCTGCTCCGCGCGGACCTCGACGACTGCGCGCGCAAGGTGATGGAGCAGTACCCCGACATCACCGCCACACAGAAGTACTACGGCCGGCTGAACGTGGAGGACGGCGCCCACGTCTACGGCGTCCACACGGTCTCCTCGTGGGGTTCCTCCGACATCGGCCTGTTCTCGGTCGGCCGGGACGGCACCACCGTGACCGTCGTGCAGTGGGGTCAGATGGGCACCTTCGAGCACGCGCAGGTGGCCGACTTCAAGTCCACCACCGTCACGGCCGTGAACAAGCTGTACTGACACGCGTGGGGCGGGCCGGTCGTCCCGGCCCGCCCCACCCCGTGCTCCGGCGTCCCGTCAGCAGTCCGGCACGCCGGCGATCTTCTCGCCGCCCCGCAGGTACAGGTTGTTCACCCAGGCGATGTCACTGCCCGCGAACTCCTGCACCGCGGTCCACCAGCTGTTACCGCCGACGGCCGGGTCGTACACGTACTGCCCCCGCTGCTGGCAGACGGCGTCCAGCCAGTAGTGGGAGCGGACCGCCAGCACGTTGGAGGCGGTGGTCGGCCGCTGGCGCAGGTTGACGTCGGCGGCCCAGATGTAGACGTCGGTGAGCGACGGGTCGCCGCCGCTCACCGTGGCCGGGGCGGCCTCGGCCGTGGCGGCGAGCGCCCCGGCGGTGAGCGTGGCCGCCGCCAGCACGGTGGCGGAGCGGCGCAGCAGTCGCTTCATGTGTGTGTCCCCCATGGTGTGGTCCCCCAGGTGATCGGTCGGTGTGCGGGCCCGGCGGGCCCGGTGGCGGGCCGTGCCGGTCAGCAGGTCGCGGAGGCCGGCAGGTCCCCGTACGCGTCGCCCTTGAGGTAGACGGCGCTCACATAGCCCTCGACGAGCTTCACCCAGACGTTGTTGGTGTAGCCGTTGTCGCTGATGGTCTCGCCGCGGGTCCAGCAGTACGCACCGCGCGGCTGGCCGGCCGCGACGGAGCCGACCTTGTCGTAGGAACGGGCGGGCCCGGAGCGGACGTTGACGGTCTCGTAGGGCTCGACCGCGTACGGCGCGGCCAGGACCCGGTCGCCGCCCCGGCCGGTGTCGGAGGCCGCGAGGGCGGTGGTGGCGGTGAGCGGACCGAGCAGCGCCAGCGCCCCGGCCCCGACGAGCGCGACCCTGGTGAACGGGCGAACGGTCATGAGTGATTCCCCCTGTCCTGATGTGCCGCCCTGGGATGGTTGGCCGTCGGACGGCATCCGGTGTGCACTCAGCACTGTAGGGAGAACCGGCGCGCGGGGGTCCCTGACAAGTGTCAGGGACCCGGCGGTGCCCGCGCTACGTCACGACGGGCGGCCCCCCGCCCGGACGGAAGGTCGCCCGCTGACCGTGCCGGCAGTGCACGATCCGGTCCGCGAGGCCCTTGCGATCGGCCTCGGCGAGGAAGGCGTCGAGCGGCGAGCGGAAGACCGTGTAGTCGTCGTAGTGCACCGGAAGGATCCGCCGGGGGCCCAGGCGCCGCGCCAGATCCGCGCCCTGGCGTCCGTCCATGGTCACCACGAAGCCGCCCGGCAGCGTGGTGCCGCCCAGGTGCAGCACGGCCAGGTCCAGGTCGGGGAAGCGGCGGGCGATCTCGTCCAGGCCGTCGAAGAGCAGCGTGTCCCCGGACACGTAGAGCCGGTGCAGCGGCGGCCCGTCGGCCGGTCCGAACTCCAGCAGGCTGCCCATCACCGGCGGCAGCAGGCGCCGCAGCGCCGGGTGCCCGGCGTGGCGGCCGGGCAGCGCCGTGACGCGTGCCTGCGCGTCCCCGTGCCGCACGGTCTCCTGCTGCCAGGTGCGCAGTCCCACGGCACGGTGGAATCCGTGCAGGCCCTGGAGCCGGCGGGAGGCGTGCGGGGTGGTGACGATCGGCAGCGACCGGGAGAGCCTTCGCCGGGCCACCCGGTCCCAGTGGTCGCCGTGCAGATGGGACAGCAGTACGGCGTCCAGGTCCGGCAGGTCGCGGGGATCGAGGGCGGGCTCGGTCAGACGGCGGCTGGTGAGGCCGTGACCGAGGTAGGCACGCTGCCCGCGGTGGAGGAAGTTCGGGTCGGTCAGCAGGCTCAGCCCCCGGTACCGGAGCAGCACGGTGGCGTTGCCGATGAAGTGGATCCGCAGACTGTCGTCGGGGGACGGGGACATCGGCGTGCTCCTGTCCGGGAGTACTCGCCGGATCCGGCCGGCCCGGATCCTCGTGGAAGCGGGGAGTACCCCTCGTGCGGGCGTTCACCCGGGCACCGGCGGACGGCGCCGGAGGTGTCCGCGAGGCGGACCGGGGCACGCGGGCCGCGCGGCGTCGTCGTCATCACCGGCGTACGCGGCCCTGGCGGCCTGTCACTCGCCGGGCTCCACGGCGTCGCGTCGCCCGGTCGTCTCCTTCTGGTCCCGCTGCGCGAGCTCGGGATGGTGCAGGTCGAAGGCGGGGGACTCCGAGCGCACACGCGGCAGCGCGTGGAAATTGTGGCGCGGCGGGGGACACGACGTGGCCCACTCCAGGGAGCGGCCGTACCCCCAGGGGTCGTCGACCCCGACCGGCGTGCCGTACCTGGCGGTCTTCCACACGTTGTACAGGAACGGCAGCGTGGACAGGCCCAGCAGGAAGGCCCCGACGGTGGAGACCGTGTTGAGGGCCGTGAAGCCGTCGGCGGCCAGGTAGTCGGCGTACCGCCGCGGCATGCCTTCGACGCCGAGCCAGTGCTGCACGAGGAACGTGGTGTGGAAGCCGGCGAACAGCGTCCAGAAGTGCACCTTCTCCAGCCGGTGGTCGAGCATGCGCCCCGTCATCTTCGGCCACCAGAAGCTGAACCCGCCGAACATCGCGAACACGATCGTGCCGAACAGCACGTAGTGGAAGTGCGCGACCACGAAGTACGAGTCGGTGACGTGCCAGTCCAGCGGCGGTGAGCCGAGGATCACCCCGGTCAGACCGCCGAAGAGGAACGTGACCAGGAAACCGGCCGCCCACAGCATCGGCGGCTCGAAGGACAGGGACCCCTGCCACATCGTGCCGATCCAGTTGAAGAACTTCACCCCGGTGGGCACGGCGATGAGATACGTCAGGAACGAGAAGAACGGCAGCAGCACCGCGCCCGTGGCGAACATGTGGTGCGCCCAGACGGTGGCCGACAGACCGGTGATGGCGATGGTGGCACCGATCAGGCTCACGTAGCCGAAGAGCGGCTTGCGCGCGAAGACGGGGATGATCTCGGTGACCACCCCGAAGAACGGCAGCGCGAGGATGTACACCTCGGGATGGCCGAAGAACCAGAACAGGTGCTGCCACAGGATCGGCCCGCCGTTCTGGGCGTCGAACACATGCGCACCGAAGTGCCGGTCCGCCTCCAGCACCAGCAGGGAGGCCGCCAGCACCGGGAAGGCCAGCAGCACCAGGACCGAGGTCAGCAGGACGTTCCAGACGAAGATCGGCATGCGGAAGATCGTCATGCCGGGGGCGCGCATGCAGATGATCGTGGTGATGAAGTTGACCGAACCGAGGATGGTGCCGAACCCCGACAGCGCCAGCCCCATGATCCACAGGTCGCCGCCGAGGTAGGGGGCGCCGGCGGGGCCGCTGAGCGGGGTGTAGGCGGTCCAGCCGAAGTCGGCGGCACCCTGCGGCGTGAGGAAGCCGGCCAGCACGATCAGCCCGCCGAACAGGAAGAGCCAGTACGCCAGCATGTTCAGCCGCGGGAACGCCACGTCCGGCGCGCCGATCTGCAACGGCATGACGGCGTTGGCGAATCCGGCGAAGGTCGGGGTGGCGAACAGCAGCAGCATGATCGTGCCGTGCATCGTGAAGGACTGGTTGTACTGCTCGGAGGAGAGCAACTGCAGGCCCGGCCGGGCCAGTTCCGCCCGGACGAGCATGGCCAGCACCCCGGCGACCAGGAAGAACCCGAACGACGTGATGAGGTAGAGGTGGCCGATGCGCTTGTGGTCGGTCGTGGTCAGCCAGGAGATGAGCACCCGTCCCCCGCGACGGCGCGGTGCCGCCGGGCCCGGTGCGATCGGTTCGGTCTGAGTCGCCATCGGTCCAGGGCACCGCAAGCCTTTCCGGCTGTGTCGATGCCACGTCACACACCCACCGATGTAGGGCTGATTGGCTGATCGTTTCTATCCGTCCGGGTGCGTCGTAGGCCCTAAGGAGCGAACCGGCCGTCACCCGAATGGCCCCCGCGCGCTATTGGTGACGGGCGATCCGGTGTCTCCTGGAGTGTGTCAGCGGCGTCCAGGCTGGGAGGCCGGTCATGTACGAAATGTGCGTGGGCCCGGAAAAGACGGGCGGAGCTTTGGTGTGGCACGTGATGGCCAAGCAGGCCGCGGCCACCTTGTGCGGACAGAAGCTCCGCGAGCGTATCGAGGCATCCGACGGTGAGAGGGCGCGTCACTGCCCTGACTGCATGGCTTCGTTCGAGAGGCTGATGACAGCAACTCCATGCTGACGGACCGTCCGCGACGTCGACCGCCCCGCCGCATCCCGCGGCGGGGCGGTCGACGTGTCGGCGGGTCCGGGGGTGTTCCGACGACCACTCGCACGGCGCAGTGTCACGGCGTCCGGCCGGGGAAGGCGCGGATCGTGCCGGGCGCGCGGTCCTCCCGCGCCCGGCGTGGCAGGGTGTGCCGCGGCCGGGATCCCCGAGTCGGCCGCGGCGCACCCTCTCTGCCGGCACACCCCTTCGCGGCGCGGCCTCTGCGCCGTACTCCCGCGACCCCGCCGCACACCGCGCCGCGGTACGGCGGGTGCGGGGCGGCCGTGATGGGTGTCGGCCACCGCGGGTTTTGGGTGCCGTCCCCGATGGTGGCCCGGGGACGCCGCGTGTGACCGTGGAACCGCGCCGCGCCCCGGGGCCGGGAGCGTCACGGGGGAGCCCGTTCCTGCCGCCCGTTCAGCGGGTGGCGCCGGCGGCCCGGTCCAGGCCCACCGGCCACGCCCGGGCGTCGAGGCGCCCGGCGGTGGCCGAGGCGTCCCGGAGTGGGCGGCCCGGAGAACCGGGCTCGGGGCCAAAGGCCCGTACCCCCTCGCCGTCTCGTCCACGACCCCGCGGGTCCGGGAGCGGCGCCGCCTCACGCCGGCGGCCGACGGCGTTCGAGCGCAGGACGGCCGACCGCGTCACACACGAAGGAGAACGCGCATCCCTTACCGTCGACCGAAGCCCTTCCGACCCTCCACGCGGCCCGAGGCGGTGGCCCGTGGGACACGCTGACACCCTGCTCGCCATGGGCGGCGCCTTTCTGGCCGCCGCGTTCCTCGCCCGCCTCGGCGGCAGGATCGGACTTCCGACGATTCCCCTGTTCATGCTGGCCGGCATCCTGCTCGGCCCCCACACACCCGGCTTCGTCCTGGTAGAGGACGCGCACGACTTCGAGATGCTCTCCGCGCTCGGACTGGTGCTGCTGCTCTTCTACCTGGGCCTGGAGTTCCACCTCGACGACCTCAAGAGCGGCGGTAGACGGCTGCTGACCGCAGGCGGCATTTACCTGCTGCTCAACGTCGGCGCCGGCCTCGGCTTCGGCTTCGCACTGGGCTGGGGGGTGCGCGAAGCGCTGGTGCTCGCCGGTGTCCTCGGCATCTCCTCGTCCGCGATCGTCACCAAGATCCTCATCGACCTTGGCCGCATCGGCCGCCCCGAGACCCGTCTCATCCTCGGTGTCATCGTGGTGGAGGACATCTTCCTCGCGCTGTACCTGGCCGCGCTCCAGCCGGTGATATCGGGCGCCCACGGCGTCGCGGACACGGTGTTGCAGGCCGGCAAGGCGTTCGGGTTCCTGCTGGTGCTCGCCGCCGCGGCCCGCTGGGGCACCCGGCTCGTCGGACGCCTGATCGAGACCCGCGACAACGAACTGCTCGTCATCAGTTTCCTCGGCGCCGCGGTCCTCGTCGCCGGCGTCTCCGAACTCCTCGGCGTCGCCGACGCCATCGGCGCCTTCATGGTCGGTCTGATCCTCGCCGGCACCCCCTCGGGACCACGGATCCGGGAACTGGTGCACCCGCTGCGCGACGCCTTCGCGGCGATCTTCTTCTTCGCCTTCGGACTGGCCATCGACCCCGGCGACCTCGCCTCCGTGGCCGGGCCGGTCGCCGCGGCGGCGGCACTGACCCTCGTCATGAACGTCGTCGCCGGACTGTGCGTGGCCCGCGTGTACCGCTACGGCGCCGAACCGGCGGCGGAGATCGCCACCACCCTGGTGGCGCGCGGGGAGTTCGCGCTGATCCTGGCCGCGATGGCCGCCGGCGCGGGACTCGACGCTCGGCTCGCCCCCTTCATCGCCGGTTACGTCCTCGTCCTCGCCGTCCTCGGCCCCGTCGTCGCGGGACGGGCTTACGTGCTCGCCGGCGCCCTGCGGGCCGGGCGGAGGCTGCTGCCGGGCGGCCGTGCCTCCGGGCAGCCGGCGCGGGAGCGGCCCGGAGAGGACACGGTGGCCGGCGACTGCGCGTCGACGCCGGTCCACGCGGACGTCGAACGGTAGGACCGGTCGGAGCCCGAACGCCCCCGACGGCGGCATGGCAACGGCACTTTCCGGAGCCGCCGTCCGGGGTCCCGGCGACGTCGGCGCCGCCGGGGCAGGAGCGGGCCGGCGTACCTCCCCGCTCCTCGGCACTCTTGACGGTTCGTCGCTCACGCGCGGCCGACACCGCGCACGGCACGGTCGCCGTGGCCCTCCGGAGCGGGCGCGTCGGTCGCCGTGGTGTTCCGGAAGGAGACCCGCCGGTCTCCGGGGACCGGGTCCGCCGGTCGCCGCGGTCCTCCGCGACAGGACGGCCGTACTCCCGGCCCCGCACAGCGGGCCGCGTCGGCCCGCCGAGGGCCGGCCGGACTGCACCCCCGGCCCGCGGGCCGCCCCGTACCCCAGTGGGACAATCTGCCCGCAGGGGCGGCGCTGTGGTCGGGGCCGTCCGGGAGCGGAAGGAGCCGAGAGCATGATCGAGTGGGTCCCCCTGGGCAGCGGTGCCAGACCCGTTCCCCGGCCCGTCGCGGCTCCGCTGGTGTGGGCGGGAGCCTTCGCCGGCGCGCTCGTCCTGGTGGCGCTCCTCAACGGCACCGTGGGCTCCGGACGTCCGGGACTGGCGCTGGCCGTGCTCTCCCTCCTGGCGGCCCTGCTCGGCCTGTGCGCCCGGTTCACCGCCGCCCCGGGCACGGCCGTCCTGTGCTGGCTGTCCCTCAACGGCTTCGCGATACCGCCCGCCGGGGTGCTCACCTGGGCCGGACGCCGGGACGCGCTCTGGCTCGCCTGCCTGTTCGGCGCGGCCCTCGTCGGCACCGCCCTGGCCCGCCTGGTCCACGCCCGCGCCGCCTACCGCCGGCTCACGGCCCAGCCCGGCCCCGGGACGACGGCGCCGGGCGACATGTGACACGGCGGCAGGTGACGCGTATCCGTCCGGTACGGGAGGGGTCCCGCCGGGTGCCCGGCGGGACCCCTGGTGGGGCTGCGTTCGCTCAGGCCGTGTGCAGGGTCAGCCCGTAGCGGTTCAGGATCTCGTTGACCGGCTGGAACCAGGTCTCCCCGCCGCCGGAGCAGTTGCCCCAGCCGCCCGAGGTGACGCCCTGCGCCTGGTCGCCGCTGATGAAGGAGCCGCCCGAGTCGCCGGGCTCGGCGCAGACGCTGGTCTTCGTCATCTGGTGCACGGCGCCCTGGCTGTAGTTGACCGTCTCGTTCTTGGCCAGCACGGTGCCGCAGTGCCAGTGGGTGGTGGAACCGGAGCGGCACACCGAGGCGCCGACCGGTGCCTCGTTCGAGCCGCGCACCAACTGGTCCGGGACGGTGCCCCAGCCGAGCACGACCGGCACCGTCCACCAGCCGCTGCCCACCGAGACCCAGGCGTAGTCGTTGTCCGGGAACGAGGAGCCCTGGAACGTGCCCACGTACGACCGGTCCCAGCCGCTGACGCCGGCGCCGGCCCGTCCGCAGTGCCCGGCGGTGACGAAGCCGCCGTGCACCGAGAAGCCGATGGAGCAGCGGACGTTGCCGGTGTAGTACGGGTCGCCGCCGACCGTGCCCGCCGCGAAGGTCCGCGGTGCGGACGGGACCGTCCGCACGGTCACCGGGCCCGCCGCGCGGGCCCGGGCCACGAAGCGCCGGACATCGTTGTCGGCGCGCTCGTCGGCGACGACGTCGACGACCACCGTGTTGGCGGCCGGGTCGACGTGCCAGCCGCTGACGCCGGCGGGGGCGGCCAGACGGTCGACGCGCCGCTTGGCGGCGTCGAGGTGCCGCGCGCTGTGCGTGACGGTGCGGACGTCGGCGCCGGTGGAGCGGACGGCCCGGACCGTGGCGGGGGCGGCGTCCGCGGTGACGGCCACGGTCAGCCGCCCGCGGCCGGCGTCGAACCACGAGCCGCCGAAGTCGTCCCCGGCGGCCCGGCGTGCCGCGGGGGCGAGGTCGGTGGCGTGCCGTTCGGCCGCGAGCCGGTCCTCGGCCTGGGCCCGGGTGAGTCCGAGGTCCCGCTGCATGGCCTGGAGGAGACCGGCGGAGGCGGTGGGGGAGCCGGCGGGTGAGCCGGTCGCGGCGGCGGGCAGTGTGCCCGCCGCGGTCCAGCTGCCGAGGACGAGGAGGGTGGCCAGGCCACAGTTCCTGAGTCTGCTGCGTCTCACAGGGGTGCCCTTCGTCGTTCCAGCGAGGTGGGGGTGGAACAACCGCGGTCTGAGAGCGCTCTCAACGGGTTGCTTCGAGCTTAGCCACGCCCCCTTATCAGGTCCATGCCAATGCAGCGATTTTTCCGGAGCGCCGCGCCCGCCCTGGTTGGCCCCTCGCGGGAGGGGCACTCAGTGCTGAGTCCTGGCCAAGTTCGGACATGGAGGAGCGCGTGGCAGTTCGGCATCGGTTGATCAAGACGACTCCGCGGGCGGTGTGGGAGGTCCTGGCGGACGGCACCCGCTACGCGGACTGGGTCGTCGGCACGTCGTCCTCCACCCCCGAGCGGGGACAGTGGCCGCAGGTCGGCGCGACGATCGGCTACGAGGTGTGCATCGGTCCCCTCCGCCTGCACAACGAGACGGTCGTCAGACGCTGCGAGGAGGGCTCCGTACTGGAACTCGAGGCGATCGCCGGCCCGCTCGGCACGGCGCGGATCGCCATCGAGCTCCGTCCCTGGGGCGAGCAGTGCCTGGTGATCGTGGACGAACACCCCCTGCGCGGCGCCGGCGGACTGCTGCACAACATGGGCGTCGAAGCGATGATCCAGCTCAGGCACCGGGCCATGCTCGCCCGGCTGGCCAGGCTGTGCGAGGACAGAGCCGGTGAGCAGCAGCAGCGGCCGGACCCGGCGTCGTCACCCGAACCGGGAGTCGGCCATGCCTGACGCCGTCGTGATCGGCGCCGGCCCCAACGGACTGGTCGCGGCGAACCTCCTCGCGGACGCGGGCTGGAGCGTGGAGGTCCTGGAGGAGCAGCCCGAACCGGGCGGGGCCGTGCGCCACGACAGCGAGGTCGCCCCCGGCTTCGTGAACGACCTGTTCAGCTCCTTCTACCCGCTCGCCGCCGCCTCCCCGGTGCTGGCCGGACTGCGGCTGGAGGAGCACGGGTTGCGCTGGGCCCACGCGCCCCACGTCCTCGCCCACCCCCTCACCGACGGCACGTGCGCGGTCCTCGACCGCAGCGTCGGCACCACCGCCGCCTCCCTGGACGTCTTCGCGCCCGGGGACGGCGCCGCCTGGGAGCGCCTGCACGACGTCTGGGACCGCTACCGGGCCGACATCCTGGACGCCCTGTTCACACCGTTCCCGCCGGTCAAGGCCGCCGCCCGGCTGGCCCTGCGCCTGCGCGGCGCGGGCGGACTGCGGCTGGCCCGCACCCTGGTGCTGCCGGTGCGCCGTCTGGGCGAGGAGGAGTTCCGCGGCGAGGGCGGCAGACTGCTCCTGGCGGGCAACGCCCTGCACGCGGACCTCGCGCCCGAGGCCGCGGGCAGCGGCGGCTTCGGCTGGCTGATGTCGATGCTCGGCCAGACCTACGGCTTCCCCGTGCCGGTCGGCGGCTCCGGAGCCCTCACCGAGGCCCTCGTGCGCCGCCTGCGCTCCCTCGGTGGCACCCTGCGCTGCGGGCAGCGCGTCGACCACGTCGTCGTCCGCGGCCGGCGTGCGCTGGGCGTGCGCACGGCCGGCGGGGAGACGGTCGCCGCCCGGCGCGCCGTCCTCGCGGACGTGTCCGTGCCCGCCCTGTACGGGACACTTGTCGACCCGGCGGACCTGCCGGGCCAGGTCCTCGCCGACCTCGAGCGCTTCCAGTGGGACTTCGCCACCTTCAAGGTGGACTGGGCGCTGGACGGCCCCGTGCCCTGGCAGTGCGCCCAGGCTGCGGGCGCCGGGACGGTGCATCTGTCCGACGGCCTCGACGAACTGACCCGGTTCGCCGCCCAGATCGCCATGCGACAGGTCCCCGACCGCCCCTTCGCGCTGTTCGGCCAGATGACGACCACCGACCCGTCCCGCTCACCCGACGGCACCGAGTCCGCCTGGGCGTACACCCACGTCCCGCAGGACATCCGGGGCGACGCCGGCGACGAGGGGATCGGCGGCAGCTGGGACGCCAAGGAGCAGGAACTCATGGCCGACCGGGTCGAGCGCCAGGTGGAGCGCTTCGCCCCCGGCTTCCGCTCCCTGATCAGGGCCCGCCGCATCCTGGCCCCGCCGACCCTCCAGTCGATGGACGCCAACCTCCACGGCGGCGCCATCAACGGCGGCACCACCGCCATGCACCAGCAGCTCTTCTTCCGGCCCGTGCCCGGCACCGGGCGACCGGAGACACCGGTGGCCGGCCTCTACCTCGCCTCCGCGGGAGCCCACCCGGGAGGCGGCGTGCACGGCGCGCCCGGCGCCAACGCGGCGCGGGCCGCACTGCGTCAGCACCGGCTGGCCGGCCTCAGCCGGGTCCAGCGCGTCCTGACCCGCCGCGACCGAGCCGGCGACAGACGATGACCGCCGGGCCACGCGCCAAGGGGCGGCCGGTGACCGGCAGCCCGTTGCGCGACCGCACCGTCGTGGTGACCGGAGCCGCGCGCGGACTCGGCGCCGCACTGGCCCTGGAGTGCGCCCGCCGGGGTGCCCGGCTCGCGCTGCTCGGCCACGAGAAGCCCCGGCTGGACGCCCTGGCGGCGGCCCTGCCGGCCCCGGCGCTCGCTCTGGAGGTCGACGTCACCGACGCCGCCGGGCTGGACACCGCGGCGCACGAGGTGCGTGCGCGCCTCGGACCGCCGTCGGTCGTGGTGGCGAACGCCGGCATCGCCGAGGGCGGGCCGTTCGCCGGGTCCGACCCGGCCGAATGGCGCCGCGTCATCGACGTGAACCTGACGGGCAGCGCCCAGACCGCGCGTGCCTTTCTGCCCGACCTGTTCCGGACGTCCGGGTACAGCCTCCAGATCGCCTCGACCGCGTCGCTCGGCGCCGCCCCCATGATGAGCGCCTACTGCGCCTCCAAGGCCGGCGTGGAGGCCTTCACCCACGCCCTGCGCGCCGAAGTGGCGCACCACGGCGTCGCCGTGGGCATCGCCTACCTCAACTGGATCGACACCGACATGATCCGTGACGCCGACCGGTACGCCGTCCTGCGCGAGCTGCGCGCCCACATGCCCGCCCCGGCCCGGCGCACCTACCCGGCCGACTTCGTCGCCGCCCGCCTGGTGCGGGCCGTGGAACGCCGCCGCACGTCCGTGTACGTGCCCGGATGGCTGCGGCTGGCGCAACTGGCCCGCCCCGCCCTGCCGTCCGCGGTCATGCGGGTGTCCCGCCGTGAACTGCCCGGACTGGAGGCCGCGGGCGACATGAACGCCACCGGCCCGCTCGGCGCGGGCGGGCGGGCCGACCGCACGGCGGGGGAGTAGCGCCGTACACGGCCCACGCGCCGGGCCGGTCAGCGCGGCCCGTACCGCCGTGCCAGGGCGCGCAGCGGGGCGGACCGCCCGCGGTCGGGGACCGTCCACAGCGGCTCGCCCCGCACCCCCCACCGCTCCAGCAGGGCGTTGGCCGCCAGGATCCCGGACGTGGCGGCGCGCTCCATCAGCGCCACGGGCAGGTCCGTACGGACCAGGTCCCCGGCGACGACGAGCGACGGGTCGGGCGTGCGGACCGTCGGACGGTCGCCGTGGCCCCCGACCGTGAACAGGGGACAGTCCGCCCGCCACTCGTGCCGCGCGGCGACGACCCGGGCCTGCCGCGTCTCCGGGTAGACCCGGTGCAACTGGCCGACGAGGCGTTTCTCCTCGACGTCCCGGACCACCGTCGACGGCAGCGCGTAGGCGTGGAGTTCGACCACCGACCCGCCCGTGCGGGCCGCCCAGCGGGCCGCCTCGCCCTCCCAGCGGGACAGCACGCTGACGTTGTCCAGCGAGCCGAAGCCGCTGGTGCCGAGGAAGCCGGGACGGCCGGCCGCGACGGGGCGGTCCAGCCACAACCGGGAGACCAGGAACGGCGGCGCCGTCCGCAGCCGGGCCACCCGCTCGCGCCAGGCGGCGTCCCCCAGTCCCGGCGATCGACCCACCACGGCCCGCAGACCGTCGGTGTCCAGAGCCAGCACGACGGCGTCGTACGCCCGGGCGCCGGCGCCGTCGGTGACCAGGTGTCCGCCGGACGGTCCGGGGCGGACGGCGTCGACGGGCGCTGCGGTCCGCACCTCGGCCCCGTACCGGGTCAGATGCCCGGCGAGGGGGTCCCACAGCGCCTGCGGGAAGGGCTCACGGGGCACGTCGAACAGCAGGCCCTCGCCGGAGCCGAGGAAGTAGATGTGGAACATCAGGGCCATCTCGGCGGCGGACAGCCGCCGAGGGTCCGCGAAGAAGCTGCGGGAGAACACCTCGAAGGCCAGATGCCGTGCGGCGGCGGGGAAACGCAGGGTGTCCAGGAATTCATGGGCGCTGACGTGGTCCAGCTGCTCGTACACGCGGCGGGTGCGCACGTCGAGCAGGGGCAGGGCGGCGGAGGGCCGCAGGGCGAGCAGGTCGCGCGGCCGGAAGCTCGGACTGAGGAGGGCGAAGCCGAGGGCGCTCCACGGGGGAGTGCGCGGCACGCGGCGGAAGCCGTCGCGCAGGCCGCTGCTGTGCAGCAGTGGATAGTCGGGCAGCCCGGTCAGCATGGCCAGCGCGGGATCGGTCCGGCGCAGCAGGGCCCGCAGGTTGTAGTACTGGCGGAAGAACGCGTGGAAGCCCCGGCTCATCGTCGCGGGCGTCCCGTCGGGCAGGGCGACGGGCCATCCGGACACCCGCCCGCCGAGCACCGGTTCGCGTTCGTGCAGCACCACGCGCGCCCCCCGTTCGGCGAGCACCGTCGCCGCCGCGAGGCCCGCGACGCCGCCGCCGATCACCGCCACGGACGGCGGATCACCGGCGATCCGGTCCCGGCCCGGCCGGGGCGCGATGAGCCGGGCGTGCCGGTCCCGCCCCGGAACCCGGGCCCCGTCGCGCCGGCTCACCGGACGGCGCCCGTCGCCTCGGCGGCACGCCGGCCGAGGAAGGTGTGCGTGATGCCCGTCTGCCACCCGGGCAGCGGCAGCACCCTGACCCGCTCGAAGCCGGCCCGGGCCAGCCGGGCGACGAAACCCGGCGCGGTGTCGAACTCGGCGACGCTGCGCCGCAGATGCCGGTACAGAGCGCGGTCGCCGGTGGCCGTGCCCAGCGGCACGATGACGCCCCGGCACACCGCGGACCACACCAGGCGGTCGGCGCGGCGCCCGCTGAGCGCGTACTCGTGCACCGCCAGCCCGCCGCCCGGCACGAGCAGCCGGTGCACCGACCGCAGGACGGCGTCGGGGTCGGCCAGGTTGCGGAAGAGGTAGGCGGCGAAGACCGCGTCGAACGGGCCGCTCACCCCGGCCGAGTGGAGCTCCTCCACCGGGGCGTGGACGAAACGCACCCGCGACGGCCACGGCTTGGCCCGCGCCGCGCGCAGCATGCCGGACGAGGCGTCGACCCCGGTGATCTCGGCGGCGGGGAACGCCGCGGCCAGCGCCGCCGTCGACGCGCCCGTGCCGCACCCCAGGTCGAGCACCCGGCGTCCGGCGCCGCCGTCCACGAGGGCGAGCCGCCGGGCGGAGCGGCGCAACTGGGCGTGGTAGCCGGGATTCAGCGCGACCAGCCGGTCGTAGCGCCCGGCGCCCCGGTCGAAGGCGGCGGCCAGCGCGGCATCGCGCAGCAGGGACATCGATGGCTCCCGAGGGGTCAGCGGGCGGTGGTGGGGCGGCGGGGCAGCCACGGCAGTTCGGCCGCCGTGCGCAGCATCGGCAGGACGGGGGTGCGCACGCCGACCGCGAGGTCCTCGTGGAGCCGGGTCCGCCCGTCGAGGAAGCGCAGCAGCCGCCGGGCGGGGACCCGGTCGAACAGCCGGAAGAAGAGATCGGGGCCGTCGACCCGGCCGGTGTCCAGCGCACGCAGCAGCACCGCGTCCATCAGCCGCGCCCGGGCCGGGTACGGGGCCGGCGGAACCGGGCTGCGGCCCGCGCGGACGGCGCGGGCGACGGCCTCCGACTGACGCTGTACGGCGGCGAACGTGTAGCCGGTGGAGGCCCGCGTCGCCCCGCCCGCCGTCCCGATCCGGAAGACGGTGCCGGAGCCCCCGGCCTGCCGCTCGAACAGCGCGTCGGTCATCGGGATCACCCCCTGCTCCGTCGACAGGACCTCCGCGGCGCCGGTGCGCAGGACGCGGCGCGTGTAGTCCTCGAGGGCGCCGTCGTACTGCTCCCGCGTCAGCGGCTCGGGGCCGAACTCCGTGTACTCGACCAGCGCGGTGTGCCGGCCGGTCGGCAGGACGTAGCCGAAGGACAGGCCGCGCGCCGGCTGCCGGGTGCGGAAGTCCATCAGGTCGACCACCGACGGGTCGAAGACCGGCCGTTCGGTGCGGACGAACCAGCCGCGGAAGTGCTGGAGGAGACGGGTGCGGGCGGCGGCCGGGCGGCCGGGCGGGCGGGAGTCGAAGACGCAGCGGGAACACAGCGAGACGGGTGCGCCGGCGGCGTCCGTGGCCGACAGGTGCGCGGTGCCGTCCGGCAGCGCGGTCACCGTGTCGACGGTGGCCTCCAGCCGCCGCAGCCCCGGCCGGTCCTTCAGATCGCGGTCCACGAGCGCCTCGAAGTCGTCCGAGCGGATCATCTTGTAGCGCGCGGGTGCGATGTGGCGCCGGACGGCCGTCCCGTCCCGGCCGCGCACCCGCAGCCACTCCCACGACGCCGTCACCGCCGGGTCGAAGCGGCCGGGACCCGTCTCCCAGAAGCACCAGGTGCGCGGCGGCGGCCGCAGCGCACCGGCGGGCGGCTCGATCAGGACGACGGAGGGGGCCGGACGGCGGGGTGTGCCCGCCGGGAGCCGGTGCGCCAGGGAGAGCCCCGCGGCCCCGGCACCGACCACGACGATGTCCGCGTCGACCACGCTGTGCCTCCTCCTTCCCGCCCCTGCGGCCGCCGTTCCGGACGACGGCGCGCGACGACCCGCACGGCCCGGCCGGCGAGCGCGCGACGGCTCGGCTGCGGCGGAGTATTCCCTCCCCGCGCCGCCCGTGGACGCACGGCGCGCTGGACGGAGCCGGGCGGGCACCCACCGGGGGCCCGGGTACCCGCCGGGCGGGTGACTGCCGGGAGTGAACGCGCCCCGCCGGCGTCGTGCCGCGGGCAAAGAGGGAAAGGCTGACGCCGACCCGCTCCGCGGGCCGGTGCCGGACGGTGCGTCCGCGGCGCGCCCGGCCGAAGCGGGCACGGCCAGCCGGTGAACCCCGCGCGGCACACCGCCGGGGTCGACGACGAGAGGACCCGCGATGCTCCCCAGCACGGCCGGCGACGGCAGGGACCGGCCGGGGCATCGGCCGCACGCGGGGGAGGACCCGCGATGACGCGCACGGTGCCCGGCCGCACCGGCCACGTGGTGGTCGTCGGGGCGGGACTCGCGGGCCTGTCCGCCGCCCTGCACCTGCTGGGCGCCGGACGGCGGGTGACGGTCGTGGAACGCGACCCGCTGCCCGGCGGCCGAGCCGGACGACGCGAACTCGGCGGCTACCACCTCGACACCGGCCCGACCGTCCTCACCATGCCCCACCTGGCCGACGAGGCGTTCGCGGCCGTCGGCGAGCGGCTGCGCGACCGCGTGGAACTCCTGCCCCTGCATCCCGCCTACCGGGCGTGCTTCGCCGACGGCGGCACCCTCGACGTCCACACCGACGCCGCCGCGATGGAGGCGGAGGTGGAACGGTTCGCCGGGCCCCGCGAGGCGGCCGGGTACCGGCGGCTGCGCTCCTGGCTCCAGCGGCTGTACGCCGTGCAGATGCGCCGGTTCATCGACGCCAACTTCGACTCGCCGCTCGGCCTGCTCACCCCCGACCTGGCCCGGCTCGCCGCCCTCGGCGGATTCGGCCGGCTGGACGCGCGCATCGGCCGCTTCCTCACGGACGAACGCCTCAAGCGGGTCTTCTCCTTCCAGGCCCTGTACGCCGGTGTCGCACCGGCCCGCGCCCTGGCCGCGTACGCCGTCATCGCCTACATGGACACCGTGGCCGGCGTGTACTTCCCGCGCGGCGGCATGCACGCCCTGCCCCGTGCCATGGCCGCCGCTGCCGCCGACGCCGGGGCCGACCTGCGCCTCGGACGGGACGTCACCCGCCTGGAGCGGTCCGGGAACCGGGTCACCGCGGTCGTCACCGCCCACGAACGCATCCCCTGCGACGCCGTCGTCCTCACCCCCGACCTGCCCGTCGTCCACCGGCTGCTGGGCCGCCGCCCGCGCCGCCCGCTGCGGCTGCGCCACGCGCCGTCCGCCGTCGTCCTGCACGCCGGCACCACCCGCACCTGGCCGCACCTCGCCCACCACACGCTGTCCTTCGGCGCCGCGTGGCGGCGGACCTTCGACGAACTGACCCGGACCGGCGCCCTCATGACCGACCCGTCCCTGCTGATCACCCGGCCCACCGCGGGCGACCCCGGCCTCGCCCCTGAGGGCCGCCACCTGCACTACGTCCTCGCCCCCTGCCCCAACACCGACATCGGGCCGGGCGCCGAAACCTGGACCGACCTCGCGCCCCGCTACCGCGACCGTCTGCTCGCCACCCTCGAACGCCGGGGACTCACCGGGATCGCCGCCGCCGTGGAGGCGGAGTGCCTGGTGACGCCGGCCGACTGGGCCGCCCAGGGCCATGCCGCGGGCACCCCCTTCTCGGTCGCCCACACCTTCGCCCAGACCGGGCCCTTCCGGCCCCGCAACCTGGTGCGCGGCACGGACAACGCGGTCCTCGCGGGCTGCGGCACCACTCCGGGCGTCGGGGTACCGACGGTGCTGATCTCGGGGAAGCTGGCCGCCGCCCGCATCACCGGCACGGCCACGGGGGGCGGGCGCCGATGACCCGCCGCGAACTGGACGCCGCCGGCATCACCGACCCCGTGCTGCGCGCCGCCTACGCCCGCTGCCGCCGCCTCAACGCCCGCCACGGACGCACCTACTTCCTGGCGACCCGCCTCCTGCCCGCCGACCGCAGACCGGCCGTGCACGCCCTCTACGGCTTCGCCCGGTGGGCCGACGACATCGTCGACGACATGGGAGCCGACGCGGCACCCGCCGAGCGCGCCGCCGCGCTGAACCGCCTCGAGGAACGCCTGCGGCAGGCGCTGGCCGGCGGCCGGCCCGACGGGGAGCCCGTCGCGCTCGCCGTCGCCGACACCGCCGCCCGCCACGCCATCGACCCCGCGCACTTCACCGCCTTCCTGGCCTCCATGCGCAGCGACCTCACGGTCACCGACTACGCCACGTACGAAGACCTGCGCGCCTACATGCACGGCTCGGCCGCGGTCATCGGCCTGCAGATGCTGCCCGTCCTCGGTACCGTCACGCCCCGCGCCGAGGCCGCCCCGCACGCCGCCGCGCTGGGCGTCGCCTTCCAGCTGACCAACTTCCTGCGGGACGTCGGCGAGGACCTGGACCGCGGCCGGATCTACCTCCCCGCGGACCTGCTGGCCGCGCACGGCGTGGAGCGGTCCCTGCTGCGCTGGAGCCGGCGCACCGGCCGTCACGACCGGCGCATCACCGCCGCACTGCGGGCGGCCGAGGACCTCACCCGGGCCGTCTACCGCGACGCCGCGCCGGGCATCGCGATGCTGGACCCCGTCTCCCGGCCCTGCATCCGCACGGCCTACGTGCTCTACCGGAACATCCTCGACGCCGTCGCGGACGGCGGGTACGCGGTACTGCACCGGCGCGCGGTGGTGTCCCGCGGACGGCGCGCGGCCGTCGCGGCGGACGGGCTCACCCGGGTACTGGCCGCGCGGCTCAGGGCCCGGGGCACGCAGTCCGCCTCACGTCCCCCGACGGTGCCCCACGAGACCGAGGAGGCCCGGTGAACCAGGCCCCCCGCCCCCGCCGGGGCCGGTACCCCCTGCGACTGCGCCGCCGCCCCGTCCCCTGGCAGCGGCAGCGCCCCACCTGGCGCGAGGCCAGGCCGGCCGTCATCGCCGGGGCCCTCGAGCGAGCCCTGGCGCGTCCCTCGGGCAACTGGTACGTCGTCGGCGCCGCCACCGACGTACGCCCCGCCCGCCCGCTGGCCGCGACGGTCGCGGGGCTGGAGGCCGTCGTCTGGCGGGACGCACACGGTCGCCTGGTCGGGGGTCCCGGGACCTGCCCGCACCTCGGTGCCCCGCTGGCCGACAGCCCGGTGCGGTGCGGCAGGCTCGTGTGCCACTGGCACGGACTCGCCCTGGACGGCGCCCCCTTCGCCGGCTGGGAACCCCTGCCGGTCCACGACGACGGCGTCCTGCTGTGGGTGCGGCTGGACGGCGTGGGGGAGGAGCCACCGGCCCCGGCCCCGGTCGTGCCCGCCAGGCCGGACCCGGCGCTGTCGCTGACGTCCGTCTGGCGCGGCACCGGCGTCTGCGAGCCGGAGGACGTCGTCGCCAACCGGCTCGACCCGTGGCACGGCGCCTGGTTCCACCCGTACTCCTTCGTGGACCTCACCGTCGTCCGGACCCCCGACGACACCGGCGCCGACGACCGCTTCGTGGTCGACGTCTCCTTCCGGCTCACCGGCCGGCTCGTCGTCCCCGTACGGGCCGAGTTCACCGCGCCCGAACCGCGCACCGTGGTCATGCGCATCACCGACGGCGAGGGCGCCGGGTCCGTCGTGGAGAGCCATGCCACGCCCCTCGGCCCCGACGACCGCGGCAGGCCGCGGACGACGGTGACCGAAGCGGTGCTGGCCACCTCGGACCGGCCCGGCTTCCCCGTGGCCCGCCGCCTGGCACCGGCCCTGCGCCCGCTGATGCGGGCCGCCGCGGGCCGTCTGTGGCGCGACGACCTCGCCTACGCCGAACGGCGCCGGGACCTGCGCCGTCGCGGCCTGTTCCCCGGCTGACCGGAGGAGGACCGTCATGCAGACCTTCCTGCCCCACCCCGGCTTCCGGGAGTCGGCGCTCACCCTGGACCGCCGCCGGCTGGGCAAGCAGCGGGTCGAGGCCCTCCAGGTGCTGCGCGGCCTCACCGTGCCCGGCTACGGCTGGCGCCGGCACCCGGCGGTGCGGATGTGGACCGGCTACGAGGAGGCCCTCGTCCGCTACGGCCTGGAGATCTGCCGGGTCTGGCGGGAACAGGGACACCAGGACAGCTGCGCCGCCCAGCTCGTCGCCGGCCTCGCCGCCTCCCGCCCCGGCACCCCGGTGCGCGACCAGCCGGAGCTGGCCGCCGCCGGGGAACTGCCGCCCTGGCTCGGCGACGACGCCTTCCACCGCAGCCACCGATCGGCACTCGTGCGCAAGGA
Source organism: Streptomyces flaveolus (assembly GCF_014648815.1). Classification (GTDB taxonomy): domain Bacteria; phylum Actinomycetota; class Actinomycetes; order Streptomycetales; family Streptomycetaceae; genus Streptomyces; species Streptomyces flaveolus. The sequence goes on from NZ_BMRV01000003.1 coordinate 72,479, forward strand.
CCCGGACGCCTACGCCGGACTGTTCCCGGAGGTCCCGGACGACCTGCCCTACGTATGGCCGGCCTCGGACCGCGAGCCGGGGGAAGGGGGAGCGTAGTCCCCGAGCGAGGACGCCCCGCGCGGATTGGTCCCCGATGGCGCCCGGGAAGTGGACCTCATGGCGGACCGCCCCGCTCCCTAACGTCGTGGCCATGAACGCCACCACCACGCGCGGGTCCCTGCTCGCCGCGCTCGCCTGTGTCCTCGTCGGAGGCTCCTTCACCGCCAACAGCCTGCTCGGCGACTATCCGTACGCGGGCGGCCAGTTCCTGCGCTACGGCCTGGCCTTCCTGCTGCTCCTCCCGCTCGCCGGCCCCGGTGCCGCGGCCCGGCTGCGCACGCTCGGGGCGGGCCGGTGGCTCCGGCTCGCGCTGCTGGCCGCCGTCGGCATGGTCGGTTTCAACCTGGCCGTCCTCGCCGCCGAACGCACCGCCGAACCGGCGGTCCCCGGTGTCTTCGTCGGCTGCGCGCCCGTGGTGGTGGCCGTGCTCGTCCCCCTCCTGGACGGGCGCAGGCCGCAACGCGCCGTGCTGTACGGGGCGACGTTCGTGGCCGTCGGGGCGTTCACGGTCCAGGGCTGGGGCCGCACCGACGGCGCGGGCATCGCCTTCTCCGTGTGCGCCCTGGCCGGCGAGGTCGGGTTCGCGGTGCTCGCCGTGCCCGTCCTGCGTCCCCTGGGGCCGCGGCTGCTGTCCACGGTGGTGTCCGGGATCGCCGCAGTCGAGTCCGCGATCGCCGGAGTGCTGCTCGACGGCGCCGGGTGGCTGCGGCGGCCGGACGCGGTGGAGACCGGGGCGCTGCTGTGGCAGGCGGCGGTGGTCACCGTCGTGGGGTTCGTGTGCTGGTACATGGGCATGCAGCGCATCGGAGCCGAACGCGCCACCCTGTTCTCCGGTCTGATCCCGGTCGCCGCCGCCTGCACGGCCCCGCTCGTCGGCACGGGCTCCTACGGTGCCGCGCAGGCCGCGGGCAGCGCCCTCGTCTTCGCCGGGGTGGCGGTGGGCTCGGGGGCCCTGGCCGCCCGGTTCCCCCGACGCGGCGGCTCCGGGACGGGTCACCGGCTGGCGGAGCGCTCCTTGGAGAAGCTGTAGAGGTCCTCGGACGTGCTGATCAGCTCCCGCTGTTCGCCCCGCGAGCCGACCATGGGCTGCGATCCGCGCAGCGGCACCTGGGCGCTCTCCGGCAGGAACTTCACCGTGACCAGGCCGATGGCGCCGGCCGCCATCAGGTAGTAGGCGGGCATGAGCTCGTCCCCGGTGATGCTCACCAGTGCCTCGGTGACCAGGGGCGTGGTGCCGCCGAAGGCGGCGACGGCGAAGTTGAAGCCGATGCCCATGGCCGCGTAGCGGACGGCGGTCGGGAACAGGGCGGGCAGGGTGGCCGCGCTCGGCGCGGCGAAGCAGGCCAGCAGCGTGGACAGGATCAGGACCCCGAGGACGGGCGCCGCGGTGCCGTCCGACTTGAGCAGCAGGAACGCCGGCACGGCGAGGACGATCATCGCGGCGGCGCCGACGGCGTAGAGGGGGCGTCGGCCGACATGGTCGCTGAGCCGTCCGAGGAAGGTGATCAGGACGACGATCCACAGCATGCCGATCAGCACCAGCACGTCGGCGAAACCGCTGGAGCGGTCCAGGGTCTCGGTCTGGTACGTCGGCAGATAGCCGGTGACCATGTAGTTGGTGACGTTGTAGAGCAGCACGATGCCCATGCACAGGAGCAGCGGGCGCCAGTGGTCCTTGACGATGGTCCTGAACTCGCTGCCCGCCGACTCCTGGGCGAGGCTCTTCTCGTGCTCGTCGAGCTGCTGCTGGAAGGCGGGGGACTCCTCCAGCTTGAGCCGCATGTACAGGCCGATGACACCGAGCGGACCGGCGATCAGGAAGGGCAGTCGCCAGCCCCAGGAGAGCATCTGGGCGTCGGTCAGCCACAGGTTCAGGGCGGTGACCAGTGCCGAGCCGAGGGCGTAGCCGACGAAGGTGCCGAAGTCGAGCCAGCTGGACAGGAAGCCGCGCCGCCGGTCGGGCGAGTACTCGGCGACGAAGGTGGTGGCCCCGCCGTACTCACCGCCGGTGGAGAAGCCCTGGACCATCCGGGCGAGCAGCAGCAGGATCGGGGCGGCGATGCCGATGGTGGCGAAACTGGGGATCAGGCCGATGGAGAAGGTGCCGGCCGCCATCATGATCATGGTGGTGGCGAGCACCTTCTGCCGCCCGATGCGGTCCCCGAGGGGGCCGAAGACGAGACCGCCGAGCGGACGCACCACGAAGGCCGCGGCGAAGGTGGCGAACGACGAGATGACCTGGGCGGCCGGGGAGGCACCGGGGAAGAACACCTTGCCGATGGTGGCGGCCAGGTAGCTGTAGACGCCGAAGTCGAACCACTCCATGCAGTTGCCCAGGGCCGACGCGCCGACCGCGCGTTTCAGCAGGGGCTTCTCGACGACCTGGACGTCCTCCTCGCGGAAGGCCCGCTTGTTGCGGCGGAGCCGGCGGGTCAGCTCCTCACGCACCTGGTGCGGCAGTGCCGCGACCGTGCTCGGCATCTTCACCCGGCCGAGGGGGCCGGACCGGCCGTCAGGCTTCGCGTCCGTCACGCTGCTGCCTTTCTGTTGCTTCACCACGTTTCGCCTGAGCGAATTCTGCGCCGCAATGATCGTCCGGCGCATGCCAGAGCTGCTGCCCGTGTTCGCGCGGGTCACACCGGCGACCGGGCGATTCGGGGCCGCCCGGGTGCGTGACGGTGCCCGAGCCGTTTGCGGATTCGAATGTCCGGGCGAACGTGCGCGCGTACCCCGGCGGCCGTTCGCCGGGGTGCGCGCGGGTCGGTGCGGGGGCGCTCAGGGCTGTGCGGGCATGGTCCAGCAGTTGGAGCCGGCCGGCTTGCCGTCCAGCCGGTCGGTGAGCCACGAGATGGCGGTGCCCTGGTCGGTGAGCAGCGGCGCGGCGTGGTTCAGCAGGCCGCTGCCGACGCCGGGGAGCAGGACCGGCGCGTAGGTGACCTGGCCGCCCCTGCGGCACCAGTCGACGGCCAGCCGGCGGGCCTGCCCGTGCGGGACGAGGTCGTCGCTGACGCCCGTGGCCACGCGCACCGGACCGCTCGGCTTCGAGGTGCCGATGCGCTGCTTGTCGAGGAACGCCTGGAGTGCGGGCTCGGCCCGGACGATGTCACCGAGCGACTGGCCGGTCTTCGTCCAGGACGCGCTCTCGTCGCCTCCGTAGGAGAAGAGCGCGTCGCCGATGCACATGGTCGACAGGTCCTCCAGCGCCTTCTCGCCAGCGCTGTTCACGTACCGCTCGGCGATGGGCCGCAGGGCCGGTTCGCTCTGGAGGAAGCCGTTGAGCGACCAGCCCAGCGCGCCCGCGAGGTCGCTGCCGTCGATCGCCTCGGTCACCTTCGCCAGGTCGGCGGGCGGCGCGCCCGCGTAGGTGCCGGCCAGCTCGACGTCCGGGGCGTAGGTCGGCTGGAGTTCGGCCGCGGCGGCCGTCGCCCCGCCGCCCTGGCTGTAGCCGAACAGCCCCACGCGCGAGTCGGCGGTGACGGACGCCGAGTCCAGGGCGCGTGCGGCGCGTACGGCGTCCAGTACGGCATGGGCCTCGTCCACGCGGTTGACGTAGGTGTGCAGTCGGTCGGTGGTGCCGAGGCCCGCGTAGTCCGTGACGACGACCGCGACGCCGCGCGCGAGGAGGCGGTAGACCGACAGGTCCTCGTACCCGACCGAGACCGTCTCGCCGTTCAGCCGCAGCGGGTGCTCCAGGCCCATCGACGCGGCGCACTGGTCGCCCTGGCCCATGGTGCCGGGGGCGACCACGACCAGCGGGCGCGGCCCGTCGCCGCGCCAGCGGGCCGTCGGCTCGATGTAGGCGCCGGTGACGGCGACCGGTTCGCCGTTCGCGTCCGTGGACTTGTACATCAGGCGGGTCGCCCGTCCCGGCAGCGGGCCGCCGATGCTGGGCAGGCTCAGCGCGAGGCGGAGCGGCTCGCTGCGGATCAGGGTGCCGTCGGCGTCGGGCAGCGTGGCGGGCGGGGTGTAGAAGGCGGGGATCTCGATGCCGCGGGACACCACCGCGGCGGGACCGTCGGTGGCGGCGGCCGGGACGGCCTGGGCGCCGAGCGCGAGAGCCGCGGCGACGGCCGCGGCGAGCATGCGTGGGCGTGAGGGCATGGCGAACCTCCTGGGGAAGGGCCGGGCCGGTCGTCCGCCGGTCCGGTGGGTGAGGGGCCGTGTCGCGCTGCTCCTGTGGGGTGTCGGGACCGTAACCGGACAAGGGTTACCGCAGGTAGCGGTCGACTGGTTACGGTTCAGTAACTTGACGCTTCGTCCAACAACGGTCACGCGGCGAGCCGAAGCCGGTCGGGGAACGCACCACGCCCGGGAGCGGGCGGTCCGACACCGGAATCCGGTGTCGGACCGCCCGCTCCCGGGCGTCGTTCAGCAGACCGCCGAGGTCCCCGCCGCGGCTACCGCCTGCTGCGTACCAGCAGGTAGAGGAAGTACGGCGTCCCGATCACCGCCGTCATGAGTCCCGCGCCCAGCTGGGCCGGGGCGATCACCGTGCGGCCCAGCAGATCGGCCGTGCAGACGAGCGCGGCGCCCAGCAGCATCGCCACCGGGACGACCCGCACGTGCCGCCGGCCCACCAGGGCGCGTGCCGCGTGCGGCGCCACCAGGCCCACGAAGCCGATGGTGCCCGCGCAGGCCACGGCGGTCGCGCTGAGCAGCACGCTCAGCACCAGGAAGCCGAGCCGGCCCGGGCCCAGCGACAGGCCGAGCAGCCGGGGCGTGTCCTCGTCCAGGGAGAGCAGGTCCAGCTCGGTGCGCCGGGCCACGGCGACGACCGTGCCCACGGCCAGCACCAGGGCGACCGGCAGCACGTCCGGCATGCCGCGCCCGTAGGTGGAACCGGACAGCCAGGTCAGCGCCTTGGTGGCGTTGAACGGGTCGGTGAGCACGATCAGCAGGCTGATCAGCGCCGTCGTCGAGGCGGCGACGCCGATGCCGACGAGGACCAGCCGGTTCTGCTGGAAACCGCCCCGCGCGGCGAGCCCGAAGACGACGAACGCCGTGACTGCGGCCCCCGCGAACGCGGCACCGGCGACGGCCCACCCCCCGGCGACGGGCGCGGTCGTCACCAGGAGCACGGCACCCAGCGCGGCCCCGCCAGAGACGCCCAGGACGCTGGGTTCCGCCAGCGGGTTGCGGGTGACGGCCTGCACCAACGTGCCGGACAGGGCGAGCGCCGCACCCGCGCACAGCGCGGCGAGCACCCGCGGAACCCGGGTGTCCAGGACGAACGAGACGGCCCGCCCGGCGTTGCCCTGAGTCCAGTTGACGACGTCACCGAGGAGCAGCTTGCTGTCGCCCAGCAGCACGGCGGCGACGACCAGCCCGGCCAGGACGGCCACGAGAACGGCCACCGTGGCGAGGAACACCGCCCGGCCCGGGATGCGCAGCCGGTCCGGCGCACCGGCCCCCGCGGTGTCCCGCAGCCGCAGCGCCATCACGACCAGGAACACGGCGCCGACCAGACTCGTGACGACACCCGTGGGCACGGCCACCGACAGGTCGTCCGGCACCAGCGCCCGCAGCAGCACGTCCGACCCGAGCACCAGGGCCGCGCCGGTGAGCCCGGCGGCGGGCAGGGCCGTACGGGAGTACGCGTACCCGCGGAACCGGCGGGCGAGCGGGCGCACCAGGGCGGGCGCGGCCAGGCCGACGAAGCCGATCGGGCCGGCCAGCGTGACCGCCGCGGCGGACAGCAGCGCCGCCAGCACGACGACCGTGACGCGCGTGGCCCGCACCGGGACGCCCACGCCGCGCGCCGCGTCGTCGCCGAGGGCGAGCGCGTCCACCCGACGGGCGGTCAGCATCAGCCCCACCAGGCCGATCACGGCGACCGGCAGCATCTGGAGGACGCCGTCGAAGCCGTTCTGCGCGATGCTGCCCTGGTTCCACGCGTAGAGGCCCTTCGTCTGCTCGGGGAACAGCAGGAGCAACCCCTCGGTGACCGAGGTCAGGCCCAGCATCAGCGCGGAGCCGGCCAGGACGAGCCGGACGGTGCCCGTGCCGAGGCCGGACAGGCCGAGCACGACGGCCGCCGCCGCCAGGCCGCCGGCGAAGGCGACACCGGAGGAGGCGATCATCGGGAGCGAGACGCCGGTGGCGCCGACCAGCCCGAGGGCCAGGTACGAACCGGCGTTCACCGCGAGGGTGTCGGGCGAGGCGAGCACATTGCGGCTCACCGCCTGGAGCACGGCACCGGCCGTGCCGAGCACGACGCCGACCAGGAGGCCGGCGGTCATGCGCGGCAGCCGGGACGCGACGACGACCGACGCGTCGTCGGGGTCGGCCCGGCCGGTCAGGGCCTTGAACACCTCGGCCGGTCCGACGGCGGCGGTGCCCTGGGTGATGTCCACGACCGCGAGGACGGCGACCAGGAGGACGAGCCCGGCCGTCACCGCGGCCGCGCCCGACCGGGACGTGGGAGCCGTCGACGGACGGGCGACGGGTTTCGTTGCGGTGACGGCCATGGCCTCGCTACTTCGTCAGCGCGCCGACGAGGGCGTCGATGTACGCCGACATCGAGGCCGGACCGCCGAACATCCAGATGCCGTCGTCGAGCCGGTGCACGTCGCCGGCCTTCACGAACGGCAGGGACTTCCACACCGAGTTCTTGGCCAGCGCGCCGGTGAACGGGGTGGCGTTCGGGTCTTCGTCGTTGCCGATGTAGGCGAACTGGACGCCCTCGGGCAGCGCGGTCAGGCCCTCGACGTCGGTGGAGCCGAGACCGTAGGCCTCGTCGCCCTTCACCTTCCAGGCGTTGTTCAGGCCGATCGCCTCGTTGACCTCGCCGATGAGCGACGTCGCCGTGTAGGGGCGGACGGAGACCTGGTTGGAGGTGACGTAGCCGTCGGCGAAGGCGATGTCCTTGCCGGCCAGTCCCGCGCCGGCCAGGGCCTTCTTGCCCTCGGCGACCTTCGCCTCGAAGTCGTCGCGGACGGTCTTCGCCTTGTCGGTGGTGCCGGTGGCCTTGGCGATGAGGTCGACGTTCTCGAGCATCTGGCCGATCTGGTCGGTGCCGTCGGCGGACGTGACCTCCAGCACCGGGGCGACCTCGCGCAGCTGCTTCACGGCGGCCGGCGGCAGGTCCGTGGTGGCGACGATCAGGTCGGGGGCGAGCGAGGCGACGGTGTCCATGCTCGGCTCGCCGCGCGTGCCGATGTCCTTGGGCTCGTTCCTCAGCGGGGCGGCGGTGTCCCAGGTCTCGTAGCCCTTGACGTCCGCGACGCCGACCGGGTCGACACCGAGCTGGACGAGGCTCTCGACGACGTTCCACTCGGTGGCGACGACCTTGGTGGCCGGGCCGTCGAGCTTCACCTCGGTGCCCTTGCCGTCCTTGAGGGTGATGGCCTCGGAGGCCTTCTTCTCCGTCTTGTCGGCGGCGGGTTCGGTGGTGCCGCAGGCGGCGAGGGTCAGCGCCGCGGCGGTGGCGGCTGCCGCGGTGAGCAGGAGGCGTCTCATGAGGTGGTGCCGAGCCTTTCGGTTCGTATGTGGTGGCGGCCGATCGGGCGGGTGCGCAGCCGGCCGGTCAAGGGGTCGGTGTCGACGTCGATCCGGATGCCGTAGACGGCGGTCAGCCGTTCCGGCGTCAGGACGTCCTCGGGCGGGCCGTCGGCGACGATCCGGCCCGCTTCGAGCAGCGTGATCCGGTCGGCGACGGCCGCCGCCTGGTCGAGGTCGTGCAGGACGACTCCGACGGCGATCCCGTGGTCGTCCGCCAGGTCGCGGATGAGGTCGAGGAGTTCGATCTGGTAGCGCAGGTCCAGGTAGGTCGTCGGCTCGTCGAGGAGCAGGACACCGGTCTCCTGGGCGAGGCAGCTCGCGAGCCAGACCCGCTGCAACTGCCCGCCGGACAGGTGGTCGGCGCCGCGGCCGGCGAGGCCGTCGACGCCGGTGAGCGCGAGCGCCCGGTCGACGGCGGCCGGACCGTCCGGGTCCGGCCGGCCCCAGCGGCCCCGGTACGGATAGCGGCCGAACTCGACGACGTCCCGTACGGTCAGCCCGCCCGGGGTCGGCCTGCCCTGCGTCAGCAGCGCGACGTACCGGGAGAACTCACGTGCCGTCAGCGCCAGGCCGTCGGTGGTGCCGTCGATGCTGAGCGTGGCACTGCGGGCCCGCTGCAAGCGGGCGATCGTCCGCAGCAGCGTCGACTTCCCGCTGCCGTTCGGGCCCACCAGGACGGTCACTTCGCCGGGCCTGAGCCCGACCGCCGCGTCGTGCACGACATCGACGCCGTCGTACGACACGGTCACGCCCGTGGCCGACAGCTCATGGCCCCGCAGGCGCGGGGTACCGGCTGCGTCTTCACCAGATCTCACGTCGTGAAGGTTAGCCTAACCTAAGAAGTGCTGGTAGCGCCGGGTGTCGGAGACCTGGAGCGGGAGGCGGTCGGGTCCGGGCGGGGATCCCGAGGAGTGGTGGTCAACTCGCCTTCGGTGCCCTGGACTTCCACAGTCCGGCGCGGTTCAGGGAGGCCGGGCAATGGAGGTAGATCTCGTCGATCTCCAGGAGCAGCGCCAGATCCGGGCGCCGGCCCTCCCGTGCCATCGCGTCGAAGAACGGCGCGCCGGTGAGGACGCGGGCCCGGCCGTTGATCCGCAGCACCTCCTTACCGCCGGGGATCAGGTAGAGCAGTCCGGCGTGCGGGTTGTCGAGGACGTTGTGGAAGCTGTCCCCCCGCCGGTTGCCCGGCCGGTCCGGCAGGGCGAGGGTCCCGGCGTCCAGGACGTGTGTGAAGCCCGGGGCGTCGCCGCGCGGCGACACGTCGCAGTTGCCGTCCGCGTCGGAGGTGGCGAGGAGGCAGAAGGGGGAGCGGGCCAGCAGGTCCCGGTCGTCGTCCGTGAGCCGGTCGTGGACCTTGTCGATCACGACGGGCCAGGGCTCGCCCAGCAACTCGCGCAGTTCGGCGCGGGAGCCGACCTCGGTCCAGCCCCGGTCGGTGACGGCGTAGGGCCGCTCTCCGGTCGTGTCGATCGCGTGCGGCAAGGCCGACCCCCACAGGTGTGCGTCCGGTTGGATGGTTGCACGCAGCACATTAACCGACATTAGGTTCGCCTTACCTAACCGGTCGGCGGCGTCGTCAGAAGGCGTAGCGGATGCGCAGCCAGGGTGCGTGCGCGTCGACCAGCCCACGGAGCCGGGCGAGGGCGTCGGCCTTGACGCCGTTGCGGTAGCGCACGTTGAGTGCCCCGTTCTCGGAGCGCTTGGCCTGCTGGAGGTCCGGCCGCCACAGCGTCTCCTCCGCCCGCGGATGCCAGCCCAGGTTGACCTCGTGCAGCTCCCGGTTGTGCGTCAGCATGATCACTTCGGCGGCGGCCTGCCGCTTCACCCGGTCCGGCAGCACGTCGTCGAGGTGTCGCAGCAGCTCCGCCCAGGCCTCCTCCCAGCCCGGTCGCACGACCACGGGGGACAGGTTGAAGTGCACCTCGTACCCGGCGTCCAGGAAGTCGCCCGCCGCGGCGATGCGTTCGGCGACCGGGGAGGTGCGCAGGTCCAGCAGCCGTGAGTCGTCCGGCGGCATCAGCGAGAAGCGGATCCGGGTCCGGCCCCGCGGGTCGAGGGCGAGCAGGTCCGGATTGACGAACTTGGTGGCGAAGGACGCCTTGGCCGTCGGCCACTGCCGGAAGGCGTGCACCAGGTCCGCGGTGTTGTCGCAGATCAGGGCGTCCACCGAACAGTCGCCGTTCTCGCCGATGTCGTACACCCAGGCCTCGGGGTCGCACTGGTTCGGCTCGGTCTTTGGCCCCTGCCGGGCGATGTGCCGGCCGAGGTGGGCGATCATCCGGTCGAGGTTGGTGAAGACGGTGACGGGGTTGGCGTACCCCTTGCGCCGGGGCACGTAGCAGTAGGCGCAGGCCATCGCGCAGCCGTTGGAGCCGCCCGGCGCGATCCAGTCCGCGGAGCGGCCGTTGGGACGCGTGGTCAGCGTCTTCTTCTCGCCGAGGACGAGCGTCTCGCCCTTGACCCGCACCCACCGCTCGACGTTGCCCTCGTTGCCGTGCAGTCCGGGGATGCGCCAGTGGGAGTCGACCTCGATCACGCGGGCGCCGGGAAACCGGGCGACGACCTGACGGCCGCGCGGGGACGCCGCGGCGGCCGGCTCGGCGTAGATCTCGCGCACGGGCAGCAGCCGGCGGGCCGCGGCCGAGTCCCGGAAGAGCGGACCGGGGACGGGCGCGGCGGCGGGTGCGGTGGCCGGGGACGGGGGCGACAGGGCGTCGAGGCCGAACAGAGTGCCGGAGCCGTCGTCCGGTGCGGTGGACGGGTCGTGCATGAGAACTCCGGTGCGCGAGTGCCAGGACGGACCCTCCCGGCCTCGGCGTGCCGCGGACGGTCCCGGTCCCTCCACTGTACGAAAGCGCGCGGCACCCTCCGCCGTGTCACCCGCCCCGTCGGGGGCATACGCGTGACACGGCACCGGCCCGGTGCCACCGATCCGAAGGGGTGTACACCGTGCTCGCCATCATCGCGGCGGTTCTGTTCCTCATCGCCTGGCTGATCAACGCGGCGGAGATCTCGACCAACGACGTCTTCACCTCGACCAACGTCATGCTCATCGGCCTCGCCCTGCTGGCCCTGCACGTCGCCGGGATCGGCAGCGGCTGGGCGGCGCGCGGGCGCCGCCGCTGAGTCACCGCCCCGCGCCCCGGCGTCAGGGGATGCGCGCCACGCCCGCGTAGATACCGCTCTCCTCCGCCGCGGGCGGCTCCTGGTCCGCGCCGTACCACTCGGTGGCGGTGACCAGCCCCGGCGGCACCAGCTCCAGTCCGTCGAAGAACCGGGCCACCTCCGCCCGGGTGCGGAAGCCGAGCCGGATGCCGCCCTTGGCGTACTGGGCGATCACCTGCTCCGCCAGCTCGGGGAACAGGTCGATCGCGGCGTGCGAGAGGACCAGGTGGCTGCCCGGCGGGAGGGTGGCGACCAGGCCGCGGACGATGCCGTGGGCGTCCTGGTCGTCCGGAATGAAGTGCATGAGGGCGATCAGGGACAGCGCTATGGGCCGGTCGAAGTCCAGGACCTCGCGGGCGTGCCGCACGATCTCCGCCGGCTCGCGCACGTCGGCCTGGATGTAGTCCGTGGCGCCTTCCGGGGTACTGACCAGCAGCGCCTCCGCGTGCCGCAGCACGATCGGGTCGTTGTCGGCGTAGACGACCCGGGCCGCCGGCACCGTCCGCTGGACGATCTGGTGGAGGTTGGGCTCGGTGGGAATGCCCGTGCCGATGTCCAGGAACTGGTCGATGCCCTGCGCGGCGAGGTGGGCCACCGCGCGGTTCATGAATGCGCGGTTCTGCCGCGCGGCGTCGCGTGCCTCGGGCGGCAGCGTCTCGCCCACCGCCTCGTCGACGGGGTAGTTGTCCTTGCCGCCCAGCAGCCAGTCGTAGACCCGCGCGGGATGGGCCCGGCTGGTGTCGAGGCGAGGGGGCTGGGAATGGTCCGTCGTCATGGCACGCTCCGTCGTCCGGGAGGTGAGGCTTCGCCGCTGTTTTCGATCATCGTACTGCCCTGCGGCCGGGCCATGTGCGGTCCCCGCGAGGGGAGTTGCACCCCAGTCCCTCACCCGTCCCGGACCAGGGTCCGGGGCGGATCGTCCCGGGCGGCGGTCCGGTTGTAGGCGTCGGCCAGCTCCTTGGCCCGCAGACGTTCCCCGGTCAGGCCCTCCAGGCCCGGTGCGCCGTCCGCGTAGAGCTGCCGCGCCGCCATCCTGCGGCGTACGTCGAGCTCGCGGGGGTCGATGGTCATGCCGTCTCCTGCTGTCTCGCGGGGCGGGCCGCGGCCCCGTCCGCACCGCCGGCGGCCGTGCGGACGGGGCCGACCGCTCAGGTCGGCGGGGATCAGCCGGCGGACACGTCCGTCACCGTCCAGCGCTGGTTGGCACCGGAGTTGGGCGGCCACGTCGTGACGGCCGCGCCCGCGTGCGTCGCCTGGCCGCCGACCTCCAGGAGGCGTCCGGTGGCGGCGTTGACCAGCGTCCAGGTGCCGTCACCGGTGGTCGACAGGAGCCATTCGGTGGCCGCGTCGCGCCTGCCGGTGTCGGGTTCGGCCACCGGGACGTCGTCGCGCACGGCCAGCCGCGTGCCGTCCCGCGGGTCGGTGAAGACGTAGCGGTCGCGGACTCCGCTGCCCGGGCGCACCGCGCTCAGTCGCCACTGCTGAGCGTCCGTGCCGCTCCCGAGGACCAGGCCCGTGGCGTCGTCCGCGACGGTGACGGCCTTGCCGCTCTGCACGCCGGTCAGGGTGTAGGTGTGGCCCTTGCGGAGCGCCGGGGCGTCCTTCGCGACACCGAAGACGCCCTCGATCTCGAAGGACGTCACGGACTGCGCGGGCACGGTGAAGGTGACCGTACGGTCGCTGACCCTGATCGGGGCCTGCTCCGCGAGCCTGCCGTCGGCGCTGGTCACGACCGGGGTGACGGTGGCCCTGCGGCTGACGTCGCGGAACTTCGACAGGTCGATGGTGACCGTGCGGGGCTCGGTGGTGCGGTTGACGTGGACGAGGGAGGCGCCCTTGCCGTCGCGGGTGACGGCGGCGGCGCTGGACGTGTCGTCCGTCCTGATCAGCCGGTCGCCGGGCTTGATGAAGTGGGTGAAGTTGCGCGCGGTGTCGAACTTGGTGTTCGTCCGGATCGGGCAGGTCTCGAGGGTGTCCCGGGCGGTGCAGCTGAACGGCAGCTGGATGCTGCCCCAGTTGCCGCCCTTCGCGGACTCGCCGCCCGGCTTCATGTTGTCGTAGTCCTCGACGGGCTGCCAGAACACCCAGGCGCGGGGCTCCAGTTCGCGCAGGTCGTCGACGATCTGCTGGGCGAGGCCGAGGCCGGGCCGCATGTCCTCGAAGTCCTGCCCGTCGCCCCAGTCGCCGCCGACCTCGCTCATCCACAGCGGCTTGTCCGCGGCCTTGGCGAGGTCGCGCACGGTGGTGCGCTGGCCGGTGCCGTAGGTGTGGACGTTCATCTGGCCGACGAGGTCGCGGTCGGCCGGGGAGTACGCGCTCCAGTTCCTCGCGAAGGTGCCGGGGTTGGTCTCGTCCATCGCCGAGATGTCCGCCTCGACCTTCGCCTTCCTCAGCGCGGGAGCGAGGGCCTGGAGGACCTTGCGCTGGAGCTCGGGCCCGATGTGGGCCCCCTCCTGCCGGCCGCCGACGGGCTCGCCGTCGGCACCCAACTGCGTGCCCCAGTAAGGCGTGTTGGGCTCATTGAAGGGATCGACGGTGTCGACCTCGATGCCCTCGGCCTGCTCCAGCCGCCTGGTCGCGCCTGCCAGGTAGGCGGCGAAGTCGTCGACCGAGTCGGTCCTCAGCTGGTCGGCGGAGGAGTCGAAGCCGCCGGAGACGTAGCCGCTGACGGTCATGAACCAGGGCGGCGAGTTGCTGAACGTCTCCCAGTGGTCGATGTCGTCCTTGATGCGCTCGACCCACCAGCGCTGGGTGGCGTCGGCGTCCTTGTTCCAGTCGGCCGGGTCGTCGGCGCTCCACCATCCGGTGTCCTCGCGGGTGGTGCCCGCGGGCGCCTTCCACCAGCCCTCGACCGCGCCGCCGGCGCGCAGATAGTCCTTGACGTCCGGTGCGTTGCCGCCGCCGATGTTGTAGCGGGCGATGTTCAGCCCGAGGCCGTCGTCGCCGAACAGGAGCCGGGCCAGCTTCTCGCGGATCTCGGGCGGGTAGTCGCCGGTGGCGTTGGCGAACCAGACCAGACTGGTGCCCCAGCCCTCGAACTCCTCCTGCTGGTACGACGGGTCCGGCCGCACGGTGACGGAGGCGGCCGCGGCGGGCTCGGCCTGCGCGGGGACACTGATCAGAGCGGCCCCGGTGGCCAGGGCGGTGAGCGCAGCGGCTCCGAGGAGGCGTCTGCTGCGGGTACGGCGTGCCATCGTGTGCTCCCGACGTGAAGGTGTGGTCGCTGCGGTGGCCCCTTCCGCCTGTTTCCGGGCAGAAGGGGACGGCCCCGGAGCGGGTGCGTGCCGCTCCGGGGAGACAGGGGGGGTGCGGGTGCGCGCTCAGTCGGTGGGCGGGTGCGCTCAGTCGGTGGGCGTGCGCAGGACGGCGACGCCCCTGGGCGCGAGGACGACGGCGCCCTCGTCACCGGTGCCGCCCACCAGGACCTCTCCGGTGAGGCCCGGGACGGTCACGGTCTCGTCGGTCCGGTTGACCAGGAACAGGAAGCGCCCGCCCGGACCGCGGCGCACGGTGGCCTCGACCAGCCCGCGCACCTCGGCGGGCAGGTCGCTCGCCACGCCGGCCGGTGCCAGCAGCCGCGGCAGCAGCCCGGCGAGCCCTTCGGCGCCGAGCCGGGTGGAGACGTAGGCGGCCGAACCACTGCCCGCCGGGCGCCGGGTGACGGCCGGGCGGCCCGCGTGCGTGCCCGTGCGGTAGTGGGCGAGGACCTCGGTCCCGGGCGCGGTGACGGTGATGTGGTCGGTCCACAGGGAGCCGGTGGCCGCGTCGTCCAGCTCCACGGTCTCTCCGTCGGGCAGCGGACCGAACTCCTCGACGCGGATGCCCAGCAGGTCCCGCAGGGCGCCCGGGTAGCCGCCGAGCCAGACGTGGTCGTTCTCGTCCACGATGCCGGAGAAGTACGTGGTGACCAGGTGCCCGCCCTGCTCGGCGTACCGGGTGAGCTCCTTGGCGAGGTCCGCGGGCACCATGTGCAGCACGGGCGCGATCAGCACCCGGTGACGGCTCAGATCCGCGCCGGTGGTGACCACGTCGGCGCGGACCCCGAGGGAGAGGAGCGCGGAGTACCAGTCGAGTGCCTCCTGGTGGTAGTCGAGCAGCGAGGTCGGGTGCGAGTCCTGCTCGCTCGCCCACCGCGACTCCCAGTCGAAGAGGATGCCGACCTCGGCGGGCTCCCGCTCGCTCCCGGCGACCGGCGCCAGCGTCCTCAGCGTGTCGCCGAGCGCGGTGACCGCGCGGAACAGGTCGCTGTCGGCACCGGCGTGCGGCACCATCGCCGAGTGGTACTTCTCGGCGCCGGCCGCGGACTGGCGCCACTGGAAGAAGCACACGGCGTCGGCGCCGTGCGCCACGTGCGTCAGCGAGTCCCGGGCCAGCTCACCCGGCCGCTTCGCCAGGTTCACGGGCTGCCAGTTCACGGCGCTGGTGGAGTGCTCCATCAGGAACCAGGGCCGGCCCCCCGCGATGCCGCTGGTGAGGTTCGCCGAGAAGGACAGCTCGTCGCGGGCCTGCGGGTGCGGGACGACGTAGTGGTCGTTGGCGACGAAGTCCACCTCGCCCGCCCAGTCCGCGTAGTTCATGCCCGTGGTGCCGGGCATCACCATGAAGTTGGTGGTGACGGGAACGTCCGGTGTGAGCTCCCGCAGCACCTGACGCTCGGCCCGCAGGTGCTCCTTCAGCGCGTCCGACGAGAAGCGCTTGAAGTCCAGCTGCTGCGTCGGGTTCGGGTGGGAGGCGGCCAGCCGCGGCGGCAGGATCTGCTCCCAGTCGCTGTAGCGCTGCGACCAGAACGCCGTCCCCCAGGCGTGGTTGAGGGCGTCCAGCGTGGTGTACCGGGAGCGCAGCCAGTCCCGGAAGGCGCGGGCCGCGTCGTCCGAGTAGTCGTAGACGTTGTGGCACCCGAGCTCGTTGTTGACGTGCCAGGCGACCAGAGCCGGGTGGCCGGCGTAGCGGGACGCCATCTCCCGGACCAGGCGCAGGGCGTGCTCCCGGAACACCGGCGAGGTCGGACGCCAGTGCTGGCGTGCTCCCGGCCACAGTGTCTCACCGCGGTCGGTGACCGGGAGGATCTCCGGGTGCGCGGTGGTCAGCCAGGGCGGCGGGGACGCGGTGGCGGTGGCCAGGTCGACGCCGACGCCGTTCGCGTGCAGCAGGTCCATGACCTCGTCGAGCCAGGCGAAGTCCCAGGTGTCCGGACCGGGCTGGAGCCGGGCCCAGGAGAAGATGCCGACGGAGACGACGTTCACGCCGGCCTCGCGCATCAGCCGTACGTCCTCCTCCCACACCTCCCGGGGCCACTGCTCGGGGTTGTAGTCGGCGCCGAAGGCGAGACGGGGGGCGGGCGCGCCGTCCGGCCCGCCCTGGAGGCGGGACAGGAGGGTGGAGATCATGCCGGTCCTTCCGGTGTGGTGCGTGCGGTGCGGGGGCGGCGCGGATGCCGCGCCGCCCCGTGCGGGCCGCCGCATCGCGTGCTGGTGCTACTGCTCGACGGTGAAGCCCTGCTCCTTGCCGTACTTGACCGAGGCGTCCTGCCAGGACTTCAGGCCCTCGGCGAGCGTGGTGCCGGAGACGTAGGCCTTGCCGACGGTGTCGTTGAAGATCGAGTTCGCGTACACCTGGTAGGGCAGGTACGACCAGTCGTCGGAGACGTTCGCGGCCGCCTCGGCGAAGATCTTGTTGGCCTGCTGGCCGCCGAAGTACGGGAACTTCGTGTCCTGGAACGTGGTGGACTGCAGATCCGCGGTGGTCGCCGGGAAAGCGCCGTTCTCCAGGCGGGTCTGCACGCCCTTGCCCGCGTTGGCGTACTCGACGAAGGCGTACGCCAGCGCCTCGTTCTTGCCGAGCTCGGGCAGGGCGAGCGCGCTGCCGCCGTTCTCGGCGCCGGCCTTGTCGCCCGCCGTCCACTGCGGAAGCGGGGCGGCGCGCCAGTCACCGGAGGCGTTCTTCACGCCCGACTCCAGGTTGGCGGGCATCCAGGCGCCGGTGGCGAGGGTCGCGATGCTGCCGTCACCGAGGCCCTTGTACCACTCGTCGCTCCAGCTGGTGACGGGAGCGAGCAGCTTCTCGTCGATGAGCTTCTGCCAGACGGCGGTGAACTTCGCGGCGCCCGCGTCGGAGAAGTCGACCTTCACCTTGGTGCCGTTCACCGTATAGGGGTGCGAACCGGCCTGCCAGAGCATGCTGGTGGCGAAGCCGGCGTCACCGGTGTCGGCGGTGATGTACGCCTTCGGGTTCTTCCTGTGCAGGTCGCGGGCGGCGGTGAGGTACTCGTCCCAGGTGGTGGGCACCTCGATGCCGTACGTGTCGAAGACCTTCTTGTTGTAGAACAGCGCCATCGGGCCGGAGTCCATCGGCAGGGCGTAGACGCCGTCACCGCCGGCCTTCACACCGTTCCAGGGGCCGGGCGAGTAGCGGGTCGCGAGCTTCTCGGCGCCGAAGCCCTTGAGATCGGTGAGCTGCTCGGTCAGGGCGAACTGGCCCATCGCGTAGTACTCGATCTGGGCGACGTCGGGCACGCCCTTCTTCGCCGATATGGCGTTCTGCAGGGCCGTGTACTGGTCGTTGTTGGTGCCGGCGTTGACCAGGTTCACCTTGACGCCGGGGTGTTCCTTCTCGAAGCCGGCGGCCACCTGCTCGAGGGTGGGCTCCCACGCCCAGACGGTGAGGGTGCCGCCCTTCTTCAGAGCCGCCTGGACGTCCTCCTGGGAGACCGACTTCCCGCTCGATCCGCCGTCGTCGCTGCCGCCGCAGGCGGTCGCCCCCAGGGCGAGGGCGCAGACGAGACCGAGGCCGCGCAGCAGGCGGCGCGAGTGCTTGTGCATGGGCGAGCTTCCACTTCTTCGTGGCCGGGAACCGGCACAGTCGAGGGTCGGAGGAACGAGGCGGAACGTGGGGGAGCGGAGCGTGGGGGAGGGGCCGGGCTATTCCTTGACGCTTCCGGCGGCCAGTCCGGACTGCCAGTACTTCTGCAGCAGCAGGAACGCGGCGATCAGCGGCAGGATCGTGATGAGGGACCCGGTGACGACCAGATTGAAGACGGCCTCGCCGCCCGCGGTCTGCGCCTGCTGGTTCCAGCTGTTCAGGCCCAGTGTCAGCGGATACCAGTCCGGGTCCTTGAGCATGATCAGCGGCAGGAAGTAGTTGTTCCAGGTCGCCACCATGGTGAACAGCAGGACGGTGACGATGCCGGGCGCCAGCAGCGGCAGCGCGACCCGGAAGAAGGTGCGCACCTCGCCGGCTCCGTCGATGCGGGCGGCCTCCATCAGCTCGGTCGGGATGGCCTCGCTCGCGAACACCCACATCAGATACAGGCCGAAGGGCGAGATCAGCGACGGGATGATCACCGCCCAGGGCGTGTCGGTGAGCCCCATCTTGCTGAACATCAGGAAGGTCGGCACCGCCAGCGCCGTACCCGGCACCGCCACCGCGCCGATGACGACGGCGAAGACGCCGCGCCGGCCGGGGAAGTCGAACTTGGCGAGCGCGTAACCGCCGAGGACGGCGAGGAAGGTGGCGCCGCCCGCGCCCAGTCCCACGTACAGCAGGGTGTTCAGCAGCCAGCGGGTGAACACGCCGTCGTTGTAGGTGAACGTCTGCGTGATGTTGTCCCACAGGGCGAAGTCCCCGTCGAACCACAGGCCGAAGGAGTCCGACAGGCCCTCCTGTGTCTTGGTGGCGCTGATGACCAGCCAGAGCAGCGGCACCAGGCTGTAGAGCACCACCAGCCCGGTGAGCACGGTCAGCAGGACGCTGCGCCGGGGCTTGCCCGGGGAGTGCGGGCGGCGGGCGGCACGCAGCTTGGGCGCGGCGCGGTGGGCGCCGGACGGCGCGGGCGCGGGACGGTCGGAGACGGTGACGACAGGACTGGTCATCGCTGCTTCACACTCCCTTGCGCATGCCGCGCAGCTGGACGACGTAGGCGATGACCATGGTGATCAGCCCCATGACGATGGCGACCGTCGCGGAGTAGTTGTGCTGCTGTCCGTTGAAGGACAGCGAGTACGTGTAGAAGTTCGGCGTGTAGTCGGTGGTGAGGGCGTTGGGCGCGAGCGGCTGCAGGATGTTCGGCTCGTTGAAGAGCTGGAAGCTGCCGATGATCGAGAAGATCGTCGCGATGACCAGCGCCCCGCGGATGGCCGGGAGCTTGATGGCGGTGATCACGCGGATCTGTCCGGCACCGTCGATCTCGGCGGCCTCGTACAGCGAGTGCGGGACCACGCGCAGCGCCGCGTAGAAGATCAGCATGTTGTAGCCGATGAACTCCCAGGTCACGATGTTGCCGATGGAGGCCAGCACCAGATCGGGGGAGAGTGGGTCGGGCAGCGTGACGCCCAGCGCGTCGTTGATGTCGCCGACCAGTCCGAAGCGGGTGCCGTACAGGAAGCCCCACATCAAGGTGGCCACCACGGCGGGCACGGCGTACGGCAGGAAGATCGAGATCCGGAAGAAGTCCCGGCCGTAGAGGCGGCCGCTGTCCAGGGCCAGCGCCACCAGGAGCGCGATGCCGAGCATGACCGGCACCTGGACGGCCAGGAAGAGCGCGACCCGGCCGAGCGAGGCCCAGAACCGGTCGTCCTGGAAGGCCTGCGTGTAGTTGTCCAGGCCGACGAAGGTGGTCCCGCCGATGAGCTGGTCGCGGAAGAGGCTGAGGTACACCGAGTAGGCGATCGGCGCGAGGAAGACCAGGGCGAACACGGCCACGAACGGACCGAGGAAACCCCACCCGGTCCAGGACCGGCGGTCCCGTCTCGTCGGTGGCGGTGCCGGCCGCGGCTCGGCGGCGGCCGGCGGTTGCAGCGTCGTCATGTCGTCGTTCCTCGCTCGTCCACGTCCTGGAGCTTCGCGATGTTTACGTAAACATCGCGCACCGCGACATGGTGCCCGGGCTGTTATGTTTACGTAAACATCTGATGGCGGCATGTCTACACTGCCCCGATGACGACGGTCAAGGGTCCTTTCTGACCGGGGCCCGACAGCGACAGAGAGGCGGCTGACGGCGAGTGAGCACGGCTGAGGAAGTCCCGACGAGCGCACCCGCGCGTCCCCGGCGCGGCCGGGACCGCACGGCCTCCATGGCGGACGTGGCCCGGCTGGCCGGGGTCTCCTCGCAGACCGTCTCCCGTGTCTCCAACGGATACGCGGGAGTCACCGAGGAGACCCGGCAGCAGGTCCTGGCCGCCATGAAGGAGCTGGGTTACCGCCCCAACAGCGCCGCCCGGGCGCTCAAGCGCGGAGAGTTCCGCACCATCGGCGTCATCACCTTCTCGCTGTCCACCACGGGCAACGTGCGCACCCTGGAGGCCATAGCGACGTCCGCGGCGAGCGAGGGCTACGCGGTGACGCTGCTGCCGGTCGCCGTGCCCACGCAGGACGAGGTGCGGGGCGCGTTCTCCCGGCTGGAGGAGCTCGCCGTCGACGCGGTGATCGTCATCATGGAGGTCCACCTGCTGGACGCGGCCACCGTCACCCTGCCGCCCCACGTCCAGGTCGTGGTCGTCGACTCCGACGCCGGCGACCACTACACGGTCGTCGACACCGACCAGGCCGGCGGCACCCGTGCGGCCGTCCGGCACCTGCTCGGCCTCGGGCACGACACGGTGTGGCACCTGGCCGGACCGGAGGACTCCTTCGCCGCCCAGCGCCGCACGGACGCCTGGCGCCGCACGCTCGCCGAGGCGGGCCGCACCCCGCCGCCCCTCACCCGGGGCGACTGGTCCGCGGAGTCCGGTTACCGGGCCGGCCTGGAACTCGCCGCCCGAGAGGAGTGCACGGCCGTCTTCGCGGCCAACGACCAGATGGCCCTGGGACTGCTGCGCGCCCTGCACGAACGCGGCCGGCGCGTCCCCGAGGACGTCAGCGTCATCGGGTTCGACGACATCCCCGAAGCGGGCTCCTTCCTGCCGCCGCTGACCACCGTCCACCAGGACTTCGCCGAGGTGGGCCGGCTCTGCGTCCAGGCCGTGCTGCGCAAGATGCGCCAGGACGG
Source organism: Streptomyces flaveolus (assembly GCF_014648815.1). Classification (GTDB taxonomy): domain Bacteria; phylum Actinomycetota; class Actinomycetes; order Streptomycetales; family Streptomycetaceae; genus Streptomyces; species Streptomyces flaveolus. The sequence goes on from NZ_BMRV01000003.1 coordinate 93,226, forward strand.
CCCGGAGCGGGGGACGACCCTCGTGCCCACCCGGCTGGTGACCCGCGACAGCACCGCGCCGCCCCCGGCGCGGGGACGCTGAGGGCGCCACCGCGTGGGTCCAAGTGCCCGGGGGCTCCGTACGAAGCCCGGGTGACCGTATGGGTGAGTACCGCCCGGTTTGCGAGCTGCCGGGGAAGGCACTCAAACACCTCACCGTTCTTCACGCGCGCCCGGGAGTGCCCATGACTCAAGTCGCCGACTTCGTACTTCAGCGCCTGCGGGAGTGGGGTGTCGAGAGGGTCTTCGGCTATCCGGGTGACGGCATCAACGGTCTGCTCGGCGCGTTCGACCGGGCGGAGGGCAGTCCGGAGTTCATTCAGGCGCGGCACGAGGAGATGGCCGCGTTCATGGCGTGCGCGCATGCCAAGTTCACCGGTGAGGTGGGCTGCTGTGTGGCGACGTCCGGGCCGGGTGCGGTGCATCTCCTCAACGGTCTGTACGACGCGAAGCTCGACCATCAGCCGGTGGTGGCGGTGGTGGGGCAGCAGAAGCGGCTGTCGCTGGGCACCCACTACCAGCAGGAGATCGCCCTGGATCAGCTGTTCGCGGACGTGTCGGAGTTCTGCCAGATGGTGGTGCACCCCGGTCAGGCCCGGCACGTCGTCGACCGGGCGTTCAAGACGGCGCTGACCACGCGGGGCGTGGCCACGATCATCATTCCGAACGACGTGCAGGAGGAGGACGCGATGCCCTCCCCGCCGAAGACGCACGGCTCCGTCTTCTCCAGCGTCGGCTGGAGCCGGCCCCGTGTCCTTCCCGATCCGGACGAGCTGCGCAAGGCGGCCGACGTCCTCAACGCGGGCGAGAAGGTCGCCATGCTGGTCGGCCAGGGCGCTGCCAAGGCCCAGGACGAGGTGGTCGAGGTGGCCGAACTCCTCGGCGCCGGCGTCGCCAAGGCCCTGCTCGGCCGCGAGGTCCTCCCCGACGACCTGCCGTTCGTCACCGGTCCGATCGGTCTGCTGGGCAGCAAGGCCAGCGACAGCATGATGCAGGACTGCGACACCCTGCTGATGGTCGGTACGAGCTTCCCGTACTCGGAGTGGCTGCCCGACGAGGGGCAGGCCCGAGGCGTGGAGATCGACATCGACGGCCGCATGATCGGCATCCGCTACCCGATGGAGGCCCACCTCGTCGGCGACGCCAAGGAGACGCTGAGGGCGCTCCTGCCGTTGCTGCGGCGCAAGGAGGACCGGGGCTGGCGGAAGAAGATCGAGAAGGACGTCCGCGAGTGGAACGACCTGTGCGACCGCTGGGCGGGGGAGCACTTCGGCAAGACGATCAACCCGCAGGCGGTGGCCGCCGAGCTGTCGCCACGGCTGCCGGACGGGGCGATCCTCACGGCGGACTCCGGTTCCGGCACCAACTGGTGGGCCCGCCACCTCAAGCTCCGCGACGGCATGCACGCGTCGCTGTCCGGAACGCTGGCGACGATGGGTCCCGGCGTTCCGTACGCGATCGCGGCGCGCTTCGCGTATCCGGACCGGCCGGTGATCGCCTTCGTGGGCGACGGCGCGTTCCAGATGAACGGCATGAACGAGATGATCACCGTCAAGCGGTACCTGGACCGGCTCTCCGGGACCGCCCCGCTGATCTTCTGCGTGTTCAACAACCAGGACCTCAACCAAGTCACCTGGGAGCAGCGCGCCATGGCCGGCGATCCCAAGTACCCCGGCTCCCAGGACATCCCGGACGTCCCTTACGCCGCCTACGCCGAGCTGCTCGGCCTCAAGGGGATCGTCTGCACCGACCCCGACAAGGTCGGTGCCGCCTGGGACGAGGCGCTCGCCTCGGACCGGCCCGTGGTGCTCGAGTTCAAGGTCGACCCGGAGATCGCGCCGATCCCGCCGCACATCATGGTCGAGCAGGGCAAGAAGGCCGCCAAGGCCGCCGTACACGACCCCGAGCGCGCCGGCATCGCCGCCAAGGGCGTCCGCCAGAAGCTCACCGAGTACGCCGAGCACCTGCCCGGCCGGGGCAAGAAGTGACCGGCGCCGGCCGGTTCGGACGCGGCGGGCGGCGTCGCGGGGGTGACGGCATCGAGGTGGTGGTCGTGACCGGCGCGACCGCCGGTGTCGGCCGGGCCACGGCCCGGGCCTTCGGCGCGCGCGGCGCCGCCGTGGCCCTGCTGGCCCGCGGCGAGCACGCCCTGGAGCGGGCGGCCGAGGAGGTCAGGGAGGCGGGCGGACGGGCGCTGCCCCTGGTGGTGGACGTCTCCGACCCGGACGCGGTGGACGCCGCCGCGAGCCGCGTGGAGGACGAGTTCGGCCCGATCGACGTGTGGGTGAACGCCGCGTTCACGACCGTCTTCGCGCCCGTACCGGAGGTCTCGCCCGAGGAGCTGAAGCGGGCCACGGAGGTGACGTACTTCGGCTTCGTCTACGGCACGCAGGCCGCGCTGCGGCGGATGGTGTCCCGCGACCGGGGCACCGTCGTGCAGGTCGGCTCGGCCCTGGCCCAGCGCAGTGTCCCGCTGCAGGCAGTGTACTGCGGTGCCAAGCACGCCATCCAGGGCTTCACCGAGTCCCTGCGCTGCGAGCTGCTGCACGACCGCAGCGGGGTGCGGGTCACCATGGTCCAGATGCCGGGCCTGAACACACCCCAGTTCAGCTGGGTCCTCAGCCGGCTTCCCCGGCATCCGCGTCCAGTGGCCCCGGTCTATCAGCCCGAGGTCGCCGCCGAGGCCGTCCTGCACGCGGCCGGCCACCCCGAACGGCGTGAGTACTGGGTGGGCGGTTCCACCGTCGCGACCCTGCTCGGGCAGAAGCTCGCCCCGGGCCTGCTCGACCGCTACCTGGCCCGCACCGGCTACGACTCGCAGCAGACCGACGACCCCGTCGACCCGTCCCGGCCGGTCAACCTCTACGAGCCGGTGGACGACGCCGCGCCCGTCGACTACGGCGCCCACGGCCTCTTCGACGACGAGTCGCACGGCCGGAGCCTCCAGTTCTGGTTCTCACGCCACCGCCGCCCGCTCACGCTGGCCGCGGTGGCCGCCGGGGCCGTCACCGCGGCACTGGCCGGCGGCGTGGGCGGGCGCGTCGACACCGGCGGCGCCGAGACGGCGAGGCGGACGGTGCGCACCGGCACGAACACGTTCGGGAAGGGCCGGGGCAGGCTAGCGCGCAGCTGACGCCGCCCTCCGCCGTACCGGCGGGAGGGACCGGATCACGGCTCCCGGTCGATGTTCCGTGTCCACCAGTGGTGCTCGCAGAACCAGTGGCCGACCATCGAGCCCCCGAAGACGACGAACCCGACCCCGATGAGCCAGGACTCCACCACCAGCACGATGCCGACCGTGCCGTAACTGATCGCGTTGTCGAGGATCAGCGGGGTGAAGACGAGGTAGGAGAAGCCGCGCAGCCCGATCAGGCCCACTATGGTGGCCAGCGCCCCCGGCAGCAGGTCACGCCAGCGGACCTGGCTGCCCAGCAGGAAGTGCTGCCCCCACCAGAAGAACAGCATGCCGGTCGCCGTGGACAGCACGATCCGGGCCGAGCCGTGCAACGCGGTCCTGGTCTGCACCTCCTGGTAGAGGTACGCGGTCAGGGCGATCACCCAGGTCAGCTGCCGCCAGACGCGATGCCAGGGGCCGGACGGCAGACCCCAGATGCGTTCGTAGCCGTTCTGCACGCTCGCCGCGAAGGACACACCGAAGACGGCGAGGGCGATACCGCCCCAGACGCTCGTGGTGCCGACCACCTTGGTCGGCGGGCTGATGATGTCGGTCAGCACCTTCGCGGACCGGCCGGACAGCCCCATGCCGTCGGCCAGCCAGGAGGCGAAACCGCCGCGTCCCAGGGGATCGGCGGCGGCCACCACGATCAGCAGCGGCGCCAGCGTGACCAGGGCCAGCGTGGCGAACCCCATGGCCCGGTGCATCAGCTCCAGTTCCCGGCCGCGCCGGACCAGCGCGGACGCGGCCAACCGGTCCCACAGACGGAGGAAGGGGCGCCGGTACCGGTTCACGGGTGCTCCTCGGGCGGTCCTCGGACTGGCTCGCCGATGCGGAACTGAGTGACCCGGGGACGCCCCGGACAAACGTGACACCCGGTACGCACACCCGTCCGCGCCGCCCGAAGCCGCCGAACGAAGGACGACCGTGCTCCCGGTCCGGGCGCACGCCGGCGGACGGACCGGGCCGGCGTGCACCCACGGGGAACACGTCGGTCGCCGCGTTCGCGCACGCGCACCTGGCGCCGCTGACCGAGGCGGCCCCAAGTCCTCGCCGGTCGAGTGGGCGGACGCGGAGCTCTACCGCGTCCACGGCGCGCGACCGTCCTGTCAGGGGTCCATGCGCTGCCGCTGACGCATCTGCTCGTTGTGCCAGGCGATCGCGCGGCGGATCTGCGGCTCGTGCAGGCCCGTCCGGCACGCGAGCTGATCCATGGAGAGCGCCGGCGGCCCCGTGGTCAGCGCCCGGGTCAGCTTCGCCGCCCACAGCTCCTCCTCCACGAAGGGCCGGTCCTGGTAGCCGTCCTTGACCACGTCGAAGTGGTCGTCGCAGCACGCGGTGATGAGCCGGAGCCCGTCGAACCATTCGTGGGTGGCGTGGGCGGAGGAGGAGTCCGGCACGTATCCGCGCACGGCCTCGTCCTCCGGGAACACCCTGGCGCACAGATCGCACAGTTCCATGGGAACGGCCCGCGCGGTCCGGCGGCCCCTCCTGCGCTTGCGGTTCCACATCGCGCCTCCTGGAATCACCGCCCAGCAGCGTCGACGCCGTATGCCGTGTCGGTCCGGCGTCCGGAATTCCGGAGTTACCCGATGGGAAGGGGACAAACGCCCCTCCCGTCCCACCGGTCCCGCCTAGGACAGGCGGACCGGCAGCTCGTACAGGTCGTTCTGCGTGACCACCGGCTTGTTGCGCAGTCCGGACACCGGCACCGCCAGGTCCAGCCCGGGGAAGCGCGCGTAGAGGGCGGGGAGCGCCACCCCGGCCTCCAGGCGGGACAGCGCCGCGCCGGGGCACACGTGCGGGCCGTGCCCGAACGCGATGTGCCGGTTCCGCGAGGTGCGGGTGATGTCGAACGCGCCCGCCGTCGGACCGTGCGCCCCCTCGTCCCGGCCCAGCGCCCCGTACGACACGATCAGCGCGTCCCCGGCGGGCAGCACCCTGTCGCCGACCGGGACGTCCTCGGTCGCGAAGCGGATCAGAACGTGCGAGGTGGGGGTCGAGTACCGCAGCGTCTCCTCGACCACCGCGGACCAGTCCGCCTCGCCGGACAGCACCAGGGCGCGCTGCTCCGGGTGCGCGGACAGGTTGACGACGGCGTTGACGATCAGCGAGATCGTCGTCTCGTGGCCCGCGGCGACCATCAGCTGGAGCGTGGAGACGATCTCCTCGTCCGTGAGGCGGTCGCCGTCCTCGGAGGCCATGACCAGCGCGCTGGTCAGGTCGTCACCGGGCGTGGCACGCTTCGCGGCGACCGTCTCCGCCATGATCCCGGCCAGCTCGGTGAGGGTGGCGACGACCTCCTCGGGCGGGGTCTGGGTCGAGAAGAACTTCTCGAACAGCACCTTCAGCCGGGGCAGCCGGGCCTCCTCGATCCCCATGAGGTCGGCGACGACGTACATCGGCAGCGGGTAGGCGAAGGCCGCCTTGAGATCGACGACGCCGTCCGTGGGCAGTTCGTCCAGCAGCCGGTCGGTGAGCTCCGTGATCCGCCCCCGCATGTGTTCGACGCGGCGCACGGTGAGCGCCTGCGCGACGAGCGCCCGCAGCCTGCGGTGCTCGGCGCCGTCCACGGTGAGCATGGAGCGGCCCGGGTTGGCCAGGCCGATCAGCGGCCAGTCCGCGGGGATCTCGCCCCGCTGCCACGCCCCCCACACGTTGATGTCCTTCACCAGGCGGGGGTCCGTGAGGAGGGCCTTGGCCTCGGCATGGTGGGTGACCGCCCAGATGGGCACGCCGCCCGGCAGCTCCACGGCGGCGAGCGGTCCGGCCGCGCGCAGCCGGGCGCTCTCGCCCTCCAGGTCGGTGACGAACGGATCCAGCGGTATCCGCGCCTCTTCGGTACCGGTCGTCATCGGGCATGGCCTCCGGGGCAGTGGTCGGCGGCACGGCTGAGCGGGGAGCTTCCGTGCGGCGCCTCAACGGGCGATCAGTGTACGAGAGTTCGTGATCGCCGAAGGGGGTGGGCTCAGGGAAGGCCGCCCCGCTCGCAGACCAGCCGGGCGACGTCGCGGAGCTTGACGTTGCGCTCCTGGGAGTAGCGGCGCAGCGCGGCGAAGGCCTGGTCCTCGGTGAGACGGTGACTGCCCATCAGGATGCCCATGGCCTCGCCGATCGTGTGCCGGGTGCCGATGGCCTCCTGCAACTGGGCCTGCGTGCGGGCGCTGGAGAAGGCGACCGAGGCGTGCGAGGCCAGCAGCCAGCCGGCGGTCTCGCTGGCCTCGGTGAAGGCCCCGGGCCGGCGGGAGTAGAAGTTCAGCGCGCCGAGGTCCTCGTCCTCGGTGAACAGCAGGATGCCCATCATGCTGCCGAGGCCCAGCTTGCGGGCCTCGGGCACGTACTTGGGCCAGCGCTCCGCCACGTCGGTGAAGTCGGCGATCCGGAACTGGCGCTCTCCCTGGGAGGTGCGGGCGGCGTCGAAGCAGGGCCCCTCTCCGACGCGTTCCTGGAGCTGGTCGCTGTCGATCACCAGCTGCTCGGTGGGCGCCAGCGACTGCACCCGTCTGCCGCGCAGCAGGAGGATGCCGGCGGCGTCGCACCCCTCGACCAGCTCGGTGGCCGCGCCGGTGATCCGCTCCAGCGTGTCGCGTACGGACTCCTGGGCCAGCAGATCCCGCGCCAGCGAGGCCATCTTCTCGGCGAACGTTCGCCAGTCCATGCCGTCCTCCCGTTCCGCCGTGCCGGCGCGTCACTGCGTCGGTCGACCCTCTAGGAGTGCCCGGGGGCGAGCGGATGCAAAAGCGCCGGGAGTCGCCCGGGGCGGGGTCCCGCGACATCTTGTTTCGCGCTGCATCTACACGCATCACGCGCTGATGGACATCCCGTCACGGGCCACCCGGTCCCGCCGTGACGCTCGCCTGCAACACGCATCTATGTCGCGAATGCACCGGATTGACGCGGCAGGGCCGCACCAGCACCGGCCTCGCGGCCCGAAGCACCAGGTCACACCACCCTGGCCACCCCGGGAGGGCTGCTTCCTCTGAAACCGCCCGAGATCATTCTGAGCCTGCCGGGCGGGGGAGGTGTCTGAGGATGGGCGCCCGGAAGGCTGTATCGTTGCTGTGTTCGTGCTTGTTCAGGAGCTGAGGATCGGGGAGGTGAGGTTGATGACCGCGCTCGAGGCCACCGTGCGCAGCGCCCGGGTCTCCCTCACGTCCCGGACCGTGGCCTGACCCCCTGCACCCTCGCTGAGAGCGTGAGCTCGCGGGCAACCACACGAACATCTCCTGGAACGGATCTTCCATCGTCATGGGCGACACCTGGATCACGCGCGCCGAAACCAGCGCCGACATCCCCGCCATTCGCGATATCGTCCTCGCCGCCTTCCCCACCCCGGCGGAGGCCGACCTCGTCGACGCCCTGCGCGCCGACCCGACTGCCTGGATCGATGGCCTCTCCCTCGTCGCGGCGAACGAGGCCGGCCACCCGGTGGGCTACGCCCTGCTGACCCGCTGCCACATCGACACCACCCCGGCCCTGTGCCTGGCCCCGTGCGCCGTGCGCCCGGAGCAGCATCGGACCGGTGCGGGCACCGCGGCCATCCGCGCGGCCCTGGCCGCGGCAAGGTCACTGGGCGAGCACCACGTGGTCGTCCTCGGGCACCCGGCCTACTACCCCCGGTTCGGGTTCACCCGTGCCTCCGGCCACGGCATCAGCCTGACCATCGACGTCCCCGACGACGCCCTGATGGCAATCAGCCTCGACGCCGACCATCCGCTCCCCAGCGGAACCGTCCACTACGCCGCTGCGTTCGGCATCTGACCCGCCTCGTGCCGGGCGGGGGCTCCAAGCTCCCGCCCGGCACACTCCACCGGGCGCCGATCTGGGGTTCTCCTCGTCGTCGTGCTGCCCATGACGCCCCGAGCAAGGCCAACAACGGCATCGACACGTCCGCGCCCCCGTGCGCAGAACAGCAGCTGCGTGGTTCTGCCGGGTTCACTCCCCTTCCCGTCGGTGAGGACGTCGGGGTGGTGTCGCCCTTGCTGGGCGATCGCGGTATGCCCGTGCCCGGCCCAGAGTGCCCGCACCGCATCGCTCTCAAGCTGAGCGGGAGTTTCCGCCCCACAACTGACTCCTCAGCACGCGAACGCTATCGAGGAAGGCGCGGTGGGCCCGGCGACCGGCCGCGCCGATGCCGTTGGCGAACTGCCGCAGGACCTCGCGCCGCTCGGAGACGAAGTGGTCGCCGCACTGTCGATCCGGACCGGAGCCGGCAGGCCGGCGTTCCGCCGCGGCGGTGGCCCGCTCGTCGAAGCCGGCCACCGGTCGTCCTGTCACGCGCGCACGCGCGCGTCCCCGCTCGTCGGCCGTTCCCAGCCTGGAAGCGGCAGGGTGCGGCGCCAGGCGGGGGCCACGAGTACGGCTGTCAGCATGGCGGCGACGGGTGTGAGGGCGAGCGGGAGGTAGCCGGTGAGGTGGCCGGCGTTCCCGGTCAGGGCCGGGAGCAGGGACGCCCCGACCGCCACGTACAGCCCGACGACGGTGAGCCGGATGCCGGGGGAGGTACGGCAGACACCCCTCCAGGGCCGGGTTGCCGTGTCGGGGGTGGTCGTCTCCTGCGTCGCCGCGCCCGTCAGGCGGCGGATGTCGGAGCGGGAAACGGAGCAGTCGAAGCTCTGGCCGTCGGGGGCGACGAATGCCGCCGGGACCAGGCCCGCGCCGTTCACCATGCTCCAGCGCCGGGACCAGACCAGCCAGCCCGTCCTCTCGCCGAACTCCGTCGCCAGGGCGAGGATCTCGGCACGGTCGACATGCAGTTCGACCGCGGTCACACCGTCGACTTCGGCGCTCAGCCAGACCCTGTCGACCACCTTGGTGCTGCCGGCCCGGCCGCCGACCGTGGTGCGGGCGTCGTGGACCGCGGTCAGCCGCTCCACGTACCCGGCGTTCACCCGCCCCGTCGCCGCGTCCTCGGTCAGCAGCCGGCGCGGACCGTACGCGCTGACCCGCTCCGGGTTCACGACGGCGGCGGCCGCCCAGCACGCCACGAGCAGGAGAACCGCGAACGGCATCAGCGTCCCGCCCTCGAACGGCACGTACCAGGGTGAGAGGTACGACGAGAGGTCCACACCGTCGTCCACCCAGCCGCCCAGTCCAGGGCGGCCGGGTGCGTGCAGAACCCGGACGTCCATGCCCTCCTCCGGCGACGAGCCGACGATCCCGCGGTCCACGGCGAGCACCGTGCCATCAGCCAGTTCGACCCGCAGATCCGCGAAGTAGTAGGCGCCCCGCTTGCCCTTGCCGACTCCGGTGGGTTCCCGGTCGTCGGCCTGGACGACGGTCCCGGTCGATATCTGCGGCTGCGCCCGCTGGATCGCGTCGAGCGCCTCGCTCTGGGTGCCGTCCGGCCGCAGCCCCACGAGGAAGGCCGAGGCGATGGCGGTGGCGGCGAGCACGAGGGCGAACGCGGGGCCGAGCGGGACGGGGAAAGACCGGGGGAGCGCTGAGGGGATCGGCGGAAGCTCCTCGTCGAGCCCGGGGGCGGGCGGGCCCGGCTCCGACAAGGGCGCCCGGCGTGTGGCCACTACCCACCCCAGACCGCACACGAGTGCCATCGTCATCGAGACCAGCATGTCGACGCGCGGCGTCGCGGCGGTGAACCGTACGACGGGAAGGAGGACTACGGCCGCCGCGCATATCAGCGCCGCCGTCCCCCATCCGCGTGTCCAAACCGTGGATCTTCGCATCTCCACATCCAACCCTGTCGACGGCCTCGGGGGGAGCCGGGGCTGATCCACCGCGATCTGCCCAGGTGTTGCGCCGGACGTCCACCACCTACCAGCCGAGCGCGCCACGAACGTCTCCGGCCCCAAGGCCCTTCCCGGCAACCGTTTCGGCCCGGCGGGGGTCCTCTCTGTCAGGTCCCGCCCGGGGCTGCCGGAAACAAGGGAGGGGGAGTGCCGTGGGGGTCCGTGAGCTGGTCCGCGAGTCCACGCTTGACCGTCGCCGGTGCCGGGCTGCTGAGTTGCTTCCTCGCCCACGGCGCCTGGCAGACCTCCCGCACGCCTGCGAAGGGCCGCCGTCGGGGCCTTGCCGCCGTGACCGCTGCCGGCTTCACCGGGGCCGCCGCGACGGCTCTGTTCCTGCTGCTCTACGCCCCGGGCTGCGACTGCCTGTGACACCGCTCGGCTGGTCGAGGCCCGAGGGCCTGCGGGCGGGGCAGCACATCGCTGGGTTGCTCGTCCGACTGACTGCGCGCGCAGGATCCGGGCCGCCCGCACACGGAATCAGAAGTGCGACGGGGGGGCGAGAGGAGCTTGGCGCGGTAGTCTGACGATCATGGCGGACTGGGGGATTCGGCCGGCTGCGATGGCGGACGTCGAGGCGGTGGCCGAGCTGCGGGCCGTGGTGCTGCGGGCAGATCTGGAACGGCTCGGGCGGTATGACGATCAACGAGTGCGGCAGCGACTGCGGAACGGGTTCGCTCCGGCGCACACCTGGGTGATCGAGGTGAGCGGCGCTTTCGCCGGCTGTGTGTCGCTACGCCCGGCTGAGGACGCCCACTGGCTGGAGCACTTCTACCTGGCCCCGCACCTGCAGGGAAGCGGCATCGGAACGGCCGTGCTGCGTGTGCTCCTGGAGCGGTGCGACCGCGATGGCACCGTGGTCCGGCTGAACGTGTTGCAGGGCAGTCCGGCCCGGCGGCTGTACGAACGGCACGGATTCACGCGCGAGACCGAGGATCCGGTGGACGTGTTCATGGTGCGTGAGCCGACCCCAGGCGTGCATGACGCATAGTCACCTTGCGGGTGTGCGGCTGGGAAGACGCCAGACCGAACATGCCACCCCGAACCGAAGGACCAGGGGGCCAACCGCAAACGCGGTGGCAGTGGGGGCGGCCGGCCCACCGGCTTCGACAAGACGATCTACAAGCAGAGAAACGAAGTCGAGCGCACGGTGACCCGCACCGACCCTACGGGCCGCAGCACCCCGGTCCGAGCCGAAGCCGAGGCCGGCCAGCTCCCGCCACAGCTGCCGGCCACCTCAGCAGAACTCACCAGGAACTGGCCGGCGGTCCAGCAGATTCCAGGGCGGACCGCACTTCCTCGACCGTCGGGGGACCGGGGTCACCAACGGGCTGACCGACCTCTGACGACCAATCGGGACGGAAACGCGCCACGAAGTCGGCGAAGTCGGTCCGCAGATACCGAGAGTCCGACGGCTTCAGCCGGATCTGCTGACGGCTGTCGGCCCACCAGACCTCGAAATCGGCCACCGTGCCTTCCACCGGCCACTCATCGCCGCGTTCCGCAAGCAGCAGGACGTCGACGAAGCCCCCGACACTCAGTCCGATGTCCACGAAGATCCCGATCGCCCCGGGCCGGGGAACCTTCACGACGGTCCCTTCGAAGACCTCCCCGAAGCGCAGCCCCTGCCGGATCCGGGCCCACTCGGCATCTGTCACCACGGACGCATCCTCGCACCCCTCGGGTCCGCGACAAGTCCGGGCCTCGTGTCGTCGGATCCGCCGCTGTGTGCCGCCGTGCTTCCCGACGATCGTCCTGGTCGGCCGGGCTGGGGGTGGATGCTCTCCGGGCCGTCCGGGCGGGATTGCTTGCGGGGTTCGTCCTGCGAGGCCGCGCCGGGCCGCCTTGGGCCGGATGGCAGGCGGACGCAGTGCCGTGTGTGCATGTCGACCTCATTTGCGGTGCTTGCCGTGGCGTGGCCGGTGGTGGGTGCTGCGGGTGAAGGCGCAGGCGAGGCCGAGGCATTGCAGGACGGCGCAGACGGTGATCACGGTGTGTATGTCTGCCGGGTTGACGAGTGCCATGAGGATGCCGGCGAGGGGGTAGGGCAGGAGCAGGATCAGCACGGTCACGGACAGGGTGCTGCCGAACACTTCGGCGGGAATGAGGTGGGATCGAAGGGTGCGAAGTACGACGGTCAGGACGCTGTCGCCGGCCATGAAGACGGCGGTCAGGACCAGGTAGGCGGGGTAGGAGCCGGCGTGCGCGATGAGGAAGCACGGCACGATGGTCACCAGAGCGGCACAGCGGCCCACCCTCGTCAGTCCCCACCGGTCGATCGTGACGCGGCAGGTGGTGACCGCAAGCAGCGAGGCGGCGGCCGCGCAGGACCACACCAGGCCGACCGAGGCGCTGGACTGGCCGAGTTGCTTCACCACGATCACCGGGGTTGCCGCTTCCAGAAGACCGAGGGCCAGGTTGGACAGTGCCAGCCCCGCCACCAGCCATGCGAGCCTCGGCAGCGCGCGCAGGGTGGACCAGCCGGTCCGCCACCCCCGTGCCCCAGGCCCGGTTGCTTGTGGTGCCGACGGGGGCGCGTGACGTGTGCCCGGGGCGATGGCGGCCGTGAGCATCGATAAGCCGCTGATCACCGCGAGCATGCCGCTGGAGCCGCCCTGCTGCAGCAGGAGGCCGCCCGCCGCGGGGCCGGCCAGAGCAGCTGCCTGGTCGATGCCCAGCAGGACCGACTGGACGCGGTGTGCCGCGCCGCCGGCGTCCCGGCTGACGACCGCGCCCGTGCTCTCGGCCGCGATGTAGCTGAACTGGGTCAGGCACCCAGCGCACGCGGCCAGGAGCAGTACCAGGCTCGAGGCCGTTCGGACGTCGGTCATGGCCAATGTGGGCGCCGCAAGCCCCGCGACCAGCGCCCGGGCCGTGGCGGCCAGCCGGAAGACCCGAGCGGGTCCGAAACGGTCGACGGCCATGCCGGCCAGACTGAACGTGCACAGCCGTGGCGCCCACGCCAGCATGAAGGCGATCCCGGTCAGCGACGAGGAGTTCGTCGTGCCCAGCACCAGCAAGGGGATGCCGTAGGTGGCCATGGAGGCCGCGGCCGCATCCGCGAGGCGAGGCAGATACACACCCCGTACCCGGCCATGGGTCACGGTGCGGGCATGCCGGGGCGGAGCGGACCGGACTTTCGTAGATATCAAGGAGACGTGCTTTTTCTGTGAACGGTAGCGGCGGTCAGTGATCGACAAGCAGGAAAAGGCGCAAGCCATGACAAAGTGACTTTTCTCGGCGAACCCCTTCCTACGAGAACTGGGCAGGCCACTTTCCGGACCGTGGTCACACAGGCGGACCCGCTCCCCGGCAGGGAGCGGCCGCCCGACGCCGTACAGCCCCCAACGGACGCGTGGGCGCTGCGGCGTAACACCGATGATCAACCGGCTCACTTCTAAGAGCGTGATCAACTTGCTAAACGTTACGCCGGGTAAGTCAAGGTCACGCATGCCGAGGCGAGTAGCCGGACCGCGCGGCTGGTGGCGGGGAAGGACGTCGACCGAGTCCGCGACAAGTTCGGGCCCGATGTCATCGGACCTGCCCACATCGACGGCCGCAGCCCCCGGGCCGCCCGGGAGCGGGCGCTGAACCTCCTCGGCGCCGTCGGCCTCGCGGACCAGGCCGACCGCCGCCCCCACCAGCTGTCCGGCGGCCAGCGTCAGCGCGTCACCATCGCCCCGGCGCTGATGAACGACCCCGGGGTGCTGCTGGTCGACGAGCCCACCAGCGCCCTCGACCACGAGCGTTCCGCCGCCGTCGTCGGCTTGATCACCCGCCTCACCCACGAGCGGGCACCGCCACCGTGCTGGTCACCCACGACCACGCCCATCTGGCCGCGGCCGACCGTGTCACCGAGGTGCGGGACGGACGCCTGAGCGTGCCCGCGCCGGCCTGCTGACCGGGACCGCCGTTCAGGCGGGGTCGGGGCGGAGCCGGTCGGCGGCACCGGGCGGCTGGATCCGCATGCCGGGCCGGCGCCGGTGGACCGTCAGATACGTCACCCCGTCGGGCCCGGCCTGGACGGCGCGCGTCGCACCGTGCGGCAGCCAGGTCAGCAGCCCCGGCCGCAGCGGCCGGTCGCCGTCGGTGCAGACGAGGGTGGCCGCCCCGTCGAGGACGAGCAGCAGGACGTCGAGGTCGGGCTCGGTGTGGGTGCCGACCCGTCCGGACGCGGGAACGCGGACGACGTTGGCGTCCAGCTGGCGTCCCGGTTCCGCGAGCCGCCACAGGGCACCGGTCGGTGCGTCCCCGGCGAGGGCCAGGAGCTCCGCGGTGTCGCACAGGACCCGGGGGAGGGGAGTCCCCTCGGCCGGGGTGGGGGTGCCGCCGTCTTCCGCTGTCATCGGATGCCACCGTCCGCCGTGCCCAACCGCGGCCGCCCGCCGCCCCGTTGGGCGGCCGTTCCGGCGCGGCCCGTCAAGTGACGCACTCCACAGGGCCCCCAGCCGCAGGTAAAGGGGAATCTAACATGCGTATTTGTTAGGGTCCCGCTGTGCGGCTGACGAAATTCACCGACCTGGCGCTGCGTTCCGTGATGCGCCTGGCGGTCCTGAAGGACGGCGACGACCCCCTTGCCACCCGCGAGGTGGCCGAGGTCATCGGCGTGCCGTACACGCACGCCGCGAAGGCCATCACCCGCCTGCAGCACCTCGGTGTGGTGGAGGCCCGGCGCGGCCGTGGCGGCGGACTGACACTGACCGACCTGGGGCGGCACGCCTCGGTCGGCTGGCTGGTCCGGGAGCTGGAGGGCGACGGCGAGGTCGTCGCCTGCGAGGGTGAGACACCGTGCCCGCTGCGCGGGGCCTGCCGGTTGCGGGGTGCCCTACGCGCGGCCCAGGAGGCGTTCTACAGCGCGCTCGACCCCCTGACCGTCGCCGACCTGGTGGCCTCGCCGACCGGTCCGGTCCTGGTGGGGCTGACGGTTCGCCCGTCCGGCTGACGGGCGGACGGGGCGGCACGTGCCGACCTGTGACTCAAAACACGAAAATCATCTACCAATTAAGGAGTCGCCGTGCTCTCCGAACAGTCCGTCCCCGTGGTCCGGGCCACCCTTCCGGCGGTCGGAGCGGCCATCGGTGACATCACCGAGCTGTTCTACCGGAAGCTCTTCGACGCCCACCCCGAGCTGCTGCGGGACCTGTTCAACCGGGGCAATCAGGCCAGCGGGGAGCAGCAGAAGGCACTGGCCGGGTCCATAGCGGCGTTCGCCGGCATGCTGCTGGAGCGTCCCGACGCCCGTCCCGACGCGATGCTCTCCCGGATCGCGCACAAGCACGCCTCCCTCGGAATCACCTCCGACCAGTACAAGGTCGTCCACCGTCACCTGTTCGCGGCGATCGCGGAGGTCCTCGGCGACGCGGTCACCCCGGAGGTCGCCGCGGCCTGGGACGAGGTCTACTGGCTGATGGCCAACGCGCTCGTCGCCATCGAGACCCGCCTCTACCAGGAGGCCGAGGTCGCCGAGGGGCAGGTCTGGCGGCGCATGGAGATCGTCGAGCGGCGCGAGGAGAGCCCCGACGCCGTCTCCCTCGTACTGCGGCCCGCCGACGACCGCCCCGCGCGGCCGTTCCGCCCGGGCCAGTACGTCAGCGTCCAGTCCGAACTGCCCGACGGCTCGCGGCAGATCCGTCAGTACAGCCTGTCCGCCGCACCCGGCCGCTCCGACCGGCGGATCACCGTCAAGCGCGTCCGGGGCGCCGGACAGCCGGACGGCGAGGTCTCGTCCTGGCTCCACGCCACCGCGTGCGAGGGCGATGTCCTCACCGTCTCCGAGCCGTTCGGCGACCTCGCGCCGGCCGAGGGCGACGGCCCGCTGCTGCTGGTCTCCGCCGGAATCGGCGTCACCCCCATGCTGGCCGTGCTGGACCACCTGGCCGCCACCGGCACCGGCCGTCCGGTCACCGTCGTCCACGCCGACCGCACCCCCGCCGACCACGCCCACCGGCAGGAGCAGATCGACCTCGTCGGCGCGCTCCCGGACGCCCGGATCCACCTCTGGTACGAGGAGCCCGGCGACCAGGCGCCGGAGGCATCGGCCGGACTCGTCGACATCGAGAGTCTGGACCTGCCCGCGGGACTCACGGTCTACCTGTGCGGCCCGGTGCCCTTCATGCGCGCCGTCCGTGGCGACCTGCTGCGCCGCGGGGTGCCCGCCGAGGCCGTCCACTACGAGGTCTTCGGCCCCGACCTCTGGCTCGGACAGCAGTAGAACCGCCGGGCGGACGGACGCCCGACCGCCGGCACCGGGTGCCGGCGGCGGACCCCGCCGCCACCGGCACATTGCGCAACGGCGTTAGGCCGCTGCGGTGAAGGCGGTGCTGATGGCGGTGTCGACCCGGGCGTGCACGACCAGTCGGGGGCCGGTCGTGTCGGCGTTGTCCTCCAGCAGCCGCCGGACAGGGGCGCTGTGGGTGACGACGCTCATCAGGACACCGAGGCGACCGCACCACTGGTGGGCCCGGAGCACGGCACTGACGGCGGCACCACTGGAGGCCTCCTCGGTCAGGACGATGACGACCGGAGCCGGCTGGTGGGCGTCGACGAGGTGCGTGATGTGGGTGGACAGCGCGGCCCGCCCGTCGATTCCCGGATCCTGATCCACCGTGATGACGAGGACTCCATGCTCCAGGGTGTGGGACAGCATCGTGGTGGCCTCCGATCTGACGCCTGATGGCGAAGTGCCTTCAGTGAAAGTGCCCCGGACCCGCTCCGCAATGCGCGGCGACGGCGACACCGCCGAAGGGGCGTTCCCGGCGTTCCCGTGCCGCGGCACCGGGTGCCCGGTGAGGCGGGGAGCGGGACCGTGCTCCCGAAGGGCGCGGCGGGCCCGCGCACGGCCGCCGCGTACGATCGTCCGGTCCGTCCCCGAACCGGCAAGGAGCCCCGACCGGTGCCCGCCCTCCTCCCCGCCCCCCGAACCGGGCCCCGTCTGCTGGACCTGGAGCGCCTGACCCGCGTGGAGGACGGCGAACGGCTGCACGCCCTGCTGTGGCGGCCCGGGCCGGGCTGGCGGATGGCCGGCAGCGCCGTGCTCGGCGGCGGCATCGCCGACTGCGCGTGGGTCCTCAACGCCCAAGTGGCGCACGGATATCGACGCACCGACCCCGCCCGCCACCTCGCCGACCTGGCGCTGGCCGCCGGAGCCGAGGGACGGGGCATGGGCCTGATGACCGCCGCCGACGTCCGCGACCCCGGCCGCGCGCGGGACGGCGGCACGGAGGCCGTCGTCACCGCGGGCGTCTCCGTGCGCGGATGGGCGGCCGCACCGCAGGAGGGCGGCACGGGGACACCCGGGCCGGGCACCATCAACATCCTCGCCGCCCTGCCGGTGGCCCTGAGTGACGCCGCCCTGGTCAACGCGGTCATCACGGCGACCGAGGCCAAGGTGCAGGCACTCGTCGAAGCGGGCCTCGACTGCTCCGGCACGCCCACCGACGCCGTGTGCGTCGCCGCCCGCGCGCCGCAGCCCGGCACGGAGGCCCACGCCTTCGCCGGCCCCCGCTCCGAGTGGGGCGCCCGGTTGGCACGGGCCGTCCACCGCGCCGTGCACGACGCGCTGCCCGCCGCCGCGCACGGCTGAGCCGGCCCAAGTCCCGCGCGCTCGCACCCGGTTTCGGTGGCCGACGGCCGCCCGAGCGGCTACAGCGAGTTCCTGCGCCGTATCGCCGCCGCGCGCAGGGCCAGCGCCGCGGCCAGCAGCACCCAGGCCACGGCGCAGTACGCCCAGGCCGTCGCACCCCGTGCCACGCCGACGGCGCTCCAGACGGCCCACAGCGCGAGCACCACGCACAACGCCGTCCACGAGATGTCGGCGACGCGGGTGCGCAACTGCGCGCGCTGCCGTGTGCCGGGTTCCAGATCGCCGAGACCGTTGCCTGCGGGTGCCTTCCGACCGTCCACGTAGGGCTCCTTCGCTGGAGTACTCACGAGTGGGCGTCGGGTACCCCCTCGGGGGTCTCGCAAGCGGTCCGGGCACGGATGCGCGGGGACGGCCCGCTCCGGCCGTCCCCGCGACTGTCCTCACGTACTGTCAGCGCTGTCCGCTCTTCTCCAGCGCCTTGTCCAAGGCGGCCGCGAACCCGTAGGCCCACAGCTGGTTCACCCGGCTGCGCTCGGTGGCGTTGGGGTACGCGTTGGTGCAGGACGGGCCGGGGCCGCCGCCCGACATCAACTCGCTGCACGGGCCGGTGTAGTGGTCGGGCAGGCCGAGCACGTGCCCGGTCTCGTGGGCGGTCACGCGGGTCGAGTCGTACTGCCGGTTCTGTGCGTAGTCGAGGAAGATGTAGCCGCTGCCGTGACCGTCCGTGGAGGCGTACGAGCCGCGCGAGTCGTTGCCCTCGTAGTACGAGAAGTCGGCGCCGGAGCTGCTCTCCTGGAGTCGTACGTTGGACACCGAGCTGTTCCAGATCTGGGCGCTGCGGGATATCTGGGTGCGGAAGCTGGGCGCGTTTCTCGTGCTGTAGTAGACGGTGACGGCGGCCGTCGAGGACGGGTTGGCCGCCCGCTTCTCGGCGACGGACTTGACGACCGCCTCGAAGAACTCCTGGTTGGCGCGGGCGTCTTCGCCCGAGCCGGCCGAGGGCTGGTAGCCGGCCTGCGCCGCGGGGGCCTGGGCCTGGGGAGCGGCGGCCGTCGCGGCCGGGCCGGTGCCGAGCACGGCGGCGGTCAGGCCGAGGCCGACCGCGGTGGACAGCAGGGGCAGGGTGATGCGCATCGATGACTCCTTGTGTGGGGGAGTGGGGAGAAGTCGTCACCGGTGAGTGTGGGGCGCCCAGGAGCCCGCTGTGATGATGGCAACAGGCGATAGGTCCGGGCTATCGCCCAGGTTCTGCCGGAGTGCAGAACTCGCCCTGTTCCGCCGCGTTTTGTTCACCTGGCGCAACCAACTGTTCCGCTCTACGCTCCCTGCATGGAGCTCGAGGTGAGGCACCTTCGCGCGCTGTGCGCCATCGCCGACGCCGGCAGCCTGCACCGGGCGGCACGCCAACTGGGCGTCACCCAGCCCACGTTGAGCACCCAGCTGAGCCGCATCGAACAGGCCCTGGGCGGGCAGCTGTTCGTCCGGGAACGCAGCGGCTGCCGCCCCACCCCGCTCGGCCGCACCGTCCTCGGCCGGGCCCGCCCGCTGCTGGCCGACATGCGGACCCTCGTCCGCGAGGCCCGCGCCGCCGCGGCCGGCGGTGACAGCCGGCTGCGCGTCGGCTCCACCGCGAGCCGGGCCCTCGCCGGCTGGCTGCGCCGGCTCAGACGCCCCGGCCTGGAACCGACGCTCCAGATGGACGTCTCCGCCAACGCGCTGCTGCGCAGGGTCGGCGACGGCCAGCTCGACGTCGCCTTCGTGCACGAGGTGGAGGGCTGCCCGCTGCGCGTCCCCGAGGGCCTGCGGCTGCGGGTCCTGATCGAGCGCGAACCGCAGTTCGTCATGCTGCCCGCCGACCACCCGGCGGCGGTACGCCCCGTCGTCCACCTCACCGACCTCGCCGACGACCGGTGGATGGTCGACCCCACCGTCGACGGCGAATGGGACGGCGTGCACCGCATGCTGCGCGCCGTCGGCCTAGACCCGCGGGTCCTGCACGGCGACTACCACACCGCCGCGTCCCTCGTCGCGACCGGCGAAGTCGTCACCGTCTGCCAGCCCAGCTCCCAGTCCCGCCCCGACATGGCGGTACGGCCCCTGTACGGCGACCCCCTCGGCGTGCGCCTGCTGCTGGCCGCCCGCACCCGGGCCGAACTGGACGCGGTCTACCCCGCGCTCGAGGAGGCGTACTGGGAGGTCGCCCGCCAGTCCTCCGCCTACCGCGAGTGGCTGGAGGGCCCCCGGCCGCCCGCCGTGACCCCGTGCTCACCGGCGTCCGGAGCGGGGACCGACCGGACGGAGTTCGTTCCCGCCCGCTGAAAAAACGGACGATCCGGCCATTCAGGTGTTTTCCCTCCCGAACCGGTATGACAACAGGGCCAAACGGTTACGGAGAGGGGCATGAGCTCTGCGCGACGACTTCCCCCCATGCGTTCGATGGCCGTGATGTGTGCCCTGGGCAGTTCCGTACTGCTGATGACGGCCTGTACCAATGCCGATACGACACGTTCGAGTGTCGCCGAGGCGGCACCGACCGGTTCCCCCACCGGCACCGCTTCCCCGACCAACACCACTTCCTCCCCCACCGCCTCCCCCTCCGCCTCGATGGACGAGGACAAGGCCGAGCGCAAAGCCTTGGTCCCGATGGCCAAGGTGACCTGGGACAAGGCCGCCGACACCGCCGTCAAGGAGGTCTCCGGCAGCAAACTCGTGGACCTCGAACTGAAGAAGACCTCGGCCGAGGCGACCGCGTCCCCCACGGGCTCGCCGATGCCGAGCACCCCGAACCCCGCCCCCAGCACGGGCGCCCCCGAGTGGGAGGCCAAGGTCGCCACCTCCGACGGCACCGTGCACCGCATCGACATCGACGCGGTCAGCGGGAAGGTCTTCCGCACCCAGGCGGAGGCGGACCAGGACGCCGACGACAAGAAGGAGATCGCCGACCGGCTGAGCAAGGCCACCCAGACCCCGCAGCAGGCGGTGAAGGTCGCCACCGGCAAGGCCAAGGGCACCGTCACCGGCGTCGAACTCGACGAGAACGACAACCAGCAGGTCATGTGGGCCGTCGACGTCGTGGACACCAACAACTGGAACGAGACGACCGTCGGGGTCGACGCCACGAACGGCAAGATCCTCAGCGAGAACGTCGACACCGACTGAGCGCCGGTCCGGCAAGCACTTCGGGAGCAGCGGGCCATCCAGCCCGACTGCTCCCTTTCCTCGTGCCGTTCGCTGTCAGACGGCGGCCTCGACGGCCTCCGTCGCCTCGCCCCGCATCCGGCCCGGCAGGGTCAGTACGGCCAGGAAGCCGCAGACCGCGACCGCGGCGAAGAAGTAGAAGCCCCACGGGTGACCGATCCCCGAGGAGACCAGGGCCCCGGTGATCGACGGGCCGACGATCGAACCGATCCGGCCGATGCCGGACGCCGAACCGAGCGCCGTGCCGCGCACGGAGGCCGGGTAGAAGTTCGTCACGTACGCGTAGACGAGCACCTGCGCGGAGAAGACGAACACACCGGTGAGGAAGACGACCGTGTTGAGCAGCAGGTCGCTCTCCATCTTGACGCTCAGACAGGCCAGCATGAGCACCGACACCGCGAACCAGCCCATCGTGGTGCCCTTGATGCCCCGCCGGTCGGCGACCCACCCGCCGAGGACCAGGCCGACCACGCCGCCGACGTTGAGCACGAGGAGCTGGGTGACGGCGGTGGGAACCGGGTAGCCGGCGTCGTTCATGAGCTTCGGCAGCCAGGTGTTGAGGCCGTAGACCAGCAACAGGCCCATGAACGAGGCGACCCAGATGCCGATGCCCGCGCGCAGGTACGCCGGCTTCAGCAGCTCCGTGAACGGCACCCGCGCCGCCCCGTCCCGCTGGGCCCGCACGAAGGCCTCCGACTCCGGCAGCTTGAACCACTGGACGGCGGCGACGACGAGGCCCACGACGCCGAGCACGTAGAAGAGGACCTCCCAGTCGTCGGTGACCTGGAGGGCCAGCAGCGAGGTGATGACGGCGCCGGTGTGGTAACCGGTCATCGTCAGGGTGCTGGCCCGCGCCCGGCGGCTGGCCGGCATGTGCTCGGCCATCATGGTCAGCGAGACCGGCATGCAGGCGCCGAGACCCAGACCGGCGGCGAGGCGCAGCGCGGCGAACATCGCCACGGAGTTCGCCAGCGGCACCACGATGGTGAAGACCGAGAACACCACCACCGAGCCGATGAGCAGGCGGCGGCGCCCCAGCCGGTCGGCGAGCGGTCCGACGCAGACCGCGCCGATGGCCACGCCGACGAGTGAGAGCGTCGCGACGGTGGTCGCGTCACCCGCGGTCATGCCGAGATGGTGGGTCTTGAGCAGGGTGGGGATGATGGCGCCGAGGACGACGAGGTCGTAGCCCTCGAGCAGGACGGTGATCCAGCACAGGAGCACGGTCCATCTGCTGTTTCCGGTGGCGCCGGTGCGGGCCGGCGCGTCGGACGCGGTGGCGGAGGCCATGGTGACATTCCCCCCAGGGACGGGAGTGGGCGAGCGGACGGGGAGGAGCGGGGAGGGTTCTCAGAACGGGTAGTCGGCGATGTCCGGGCGGACCGTGACCCACTGGGTCTCGGTGAACGCCTCGATGTTGGCCGCGGCGCCGCCGAATCGGGAGCCGGTGCCGGAGGCCTTGACCCCGCCGAAGGGGGCGTTGGGTTCGTCGCCCACGGTCTGCTCGTTGATGTGGATCTTTCCGGAGTCGATCCGGTCGGCGAGCTTCATCGCCGTGCCGACGTCGCCGAGGATGCCGACGGACAGTCCGTACTCGCAGTCGTCGACGATCCGCGCGGCCTCCTCCAGCGTGGAGAAGGAGATGACGGGGGCGACGGGGCCGAAGATCTCCTCGCGCCAGGCCGGCATGTCGGTGGTGAGGCCGGTCAGCACGGTGGCGCGGTAGCAGGCGCCGTCGATCTCGCCGCCCGCGGCGACCTTCGCGCCCGCCGCGACGCTGTCGGTGACGATGCCGTGCACCCGCTCCAGCTGACGGCGGTCGATGATCGGGCCGAGCGCGACGTCCTCGCGCGCCGGGTCGCCGACGGGAAGCGCCTCGGCCTTCGCGGCGAGCGCGGCGGTGTACTCCTCCACCAGCGACTCGTGGACGATGTGCCGGCCGGTCGTCATGCAGATCTGGCCCTGGTGCAGATAGGAGCCGAACGCGCCCGCCGAGGCCGCCCTGCGCACGTCCGCCCCTGGCAGCACGACCAGCGCGTTGTTGCCGCCCAGCTCCAGGTGGGCCCGCTTCAGCAGCCGGCCGGCCTGCTCGCCGATCGCCCGGCCGACCGGCGTGGAGCCGGTGAAGGAGACGACCCGGACCTCCGGTGCCTCGACGACCGCCTTGCCGACCGAGCCGTCGCCCGGCAGCAGGTGGAGGACGCCGGCGGGGAGTCCGGCCTCCTCGAAGATCCGGGCGATGGCGACACCGCCGCTCACCGCCGTGCGCGGATCCGGCTTGAGCAGCACCGCGTTGCCCAGGGCGAGGGCGGGGGCCACCGAGCGCAGACCGAGGATGAGCGGGAAGTTGAAGGGCGCGATCACGCTGACGACACCGGCCGGACGGCGGCGCGCCAGTGACCAGCGGGCCTCCTCGGAGGTGAGCACCTCGCCCTGCGGATGCGTCGGCAGGCCCGCGCACTCGAAGCACTCGCCGATCGCGAGCCCCACCTCGAAGCCCGCCTTGGTCCGCACCGAGCCGGCCTCGCGCACCAGCCAGTCCTCGATCTCGGCGGCGTGCTCGGTGAAGAGCTCGCCCGCGCGGCGCAGTACGGCGGCCCGCTGCTGCGGGGAGGTCGCCGCCCACGCGCGCTGGGCCTCGGCGGCCCGGGCGGCGGCGCGTCCCACGTCCTCGGCGGTGGCCAGGCCCACCGCGCCGAGCGTGTCACCGGTAGCCGGTTCGACGACCGGCTGCTCGGCGGGGGCGTCCTGCCAGCCGTCGCTGAAGAACTTCCCGCCCCAGACGTCGCTGTCCAGGAATGTCATCGTCTTCCCCTTCATCGGGATCTACGGGTGCCGAGCGCCTCGGCGGCTCCGGGCGCTCGGCCGGTCGGTCGGGCCGGGCGGTCAGGACGGCGTGGTGAGTGCCGTGTCCACCTGGATCAGCCGCGGACCGTCGGGCCGCTCGGCGAGCGCGGCACGCAGCTCCTCCACACCGCCGACGTGCCGGGCGCGGACGCCGTAGCCCTCGGCGATGCGGGTGAAGTCCAGTCCCGGGATGTCCAGTCCGGGAGCGTCCGGCACGCCGAGCAGGCCGCCGAACCAGCGCAGCGCCCCGTACGTGCCGTTGCGCAGCAGGACGACGGTCAGCGGAACCCGGTGCTGGGCGGCCGTCCACAGGGCGGTGATGCCGTAGTTGGCCGAGCCGTCGCCGACGACGCCGACGACCGGGCGGCCGGGCTGCCCCATCGCGACGCCCACCGCGCCGGGCAGTCCGAAGCCGAGGCCGCCGGCCGCCGGGAAGTAGTAGGAGCCGGGGCGGCGCAGGTCCATCTGGCGCCACCACGCGGCGTTGGTCGACGTCGACTCGACGACGTACGCGGTGTCCTCGGGCAGCTCGTCGCGCAGCGCGGCGAAGACCTGCTCGGGGTGCAGGCTCGGCCCCTCGGCGGTGAGCGGCTCGGGCACCGGCAGATAGGCGCCCGCCGGCTCGGCAGGGGCCTCGAGGGTCTTCAGCAGCAGGTCGATGACGGCGCCCGGGTCGGCCACCAGTGCCTCGCCCATCGGTGCCCGCGCGGCGGCCGAGGCGTCCTCGGTCACCTGGACGAGCCGGGTGCCCTCGGGCAGATACCGGCCGGGCAGGTACTCGTGGTACCGGAACACCGGGGCGCCCAGCACGAGCACCAGGTCGTGGCCCTCGAACGCCTGCGAGACCGGCGCGATGCCGGCGGGCAGCACGCCCCGGAACAGCGGGTGCCGGTTCGGGAAGGGCAGCCGGAACTGCGACGGGGCCGCCCACACCGGCCCGCCCAGGCGCTCCGCCAGCCGGACGGCGTCGTCGAACAGGCCCGCCGAGTCGATGTCCCCGCCCAGCACCAGCGCGGGCCGCCGGGCGGCGGTGACCCGTTCGGCGAGCCAGCGGCTCTGCTCCCCGTCGGGCACGGAGGCCCGCCGCACCTGACGGTCGAGGACGGCGAGGCTGTTGTCGCCGGCCTCGGCGGCCCAGTCGTCGTAGGGGACGGAGAGGTACGTCGGCCGTCGCTGGAGCCGCGCCTCGAAGACGGCCTGGGCGAGCGCCCGCGGCACGTCCTCGGCGCACGCCGGCTCCGCCGCCCAGCCGACCAGCGGCTTCATCAGGGCCGGGGCGTCGACGCTGGCCAGGTTGGCCTCCGGGCCGACGGCCGGCCGCACCTGCTGACCGGCGACGACCACGAGCGGGGTGCGGGAGGCCACGGCGTTCGTCAGGGCGCCCATCGCGTTGCCGGAGCCGGAGGCGGCGTGCAGGTTGACCAGCACCGGACGGCCGGTCGCCTGGGCGTACCCGTCGGCCATGCCGACGACGGCACCCTCGTGCAGCCCGAGCACGTAGCGGAAGCCCTCGGGCAGGCCGGCGAGGAAGGGCAGCTCGTTGGAGCCCGGATTGCCGAAGACGGTGGTGAGGCCCTGGCGCTCCAGGAACTCGTGGGAGACACGACGCACGGATGGCACGGACGTTCCTTTCGAAGTGACGTCCGACACGCTAAGCACCCCGCGACATGGGCACCAATAGATGTTTCGGCGGCCCGATATAGAGTCCATCGATATGGGCACCTTCGATCTCAACCTGGCCCGCGTCTTCGTCCTGCTGTACGAGACCGGCAGCGTCACGGCCACCGCGGAGACGCTCCACGTCACGCAGCCCACCGTCAGCTACAGCCTGGGCAAGCTCCGCCGGCACTTCGACGACGAGCTGTTCCGCCGCACCGGCCGCGGACTGACGCCGACGGCGGGCGCCCGGCGGCTGTACGAGCCGCTGCAGCGTGCCCTCGCGGACATCGACGGGACGGTCCGGCAGGCCGACACCTTCGACCCCGAGACCATGTCGGGCCGCTTCACCATCGCCCTGTCCGACCTCGGCGAGGCGACCCTGCTGCCGCGGCTCCTCGCCGCCGCCCGCGAGCGGGCACCGGGAGTGTCCTTCACCGTGCGCCCGTTCGACGTGGAGGACGCCGAGAGTCATCTGCGCCGCGGCGACCTGGACGCGCTCGTGGCCACGCCGGTGCTGACCTCGCACCGGACCGTGCGCATCCCGCTCTTCCAGGAGCGGTACGTCCTCATGGTCGCCGCCGACCACCCCCGCGTCCGGGGCGACGCGGTCACCCTGCCGGAGCTCGCCGCCGAGCACCACGCGACGGTGTTCGGGCCGAGCGGCCACGTCACGCCCCGCGCGCTCCTGGCGGCGCACGGGCTGCTCGACCGGGTGGTCGTGGACGCCACCCGCTTCTCGATGCTGCCCTACCTGCTGGAGCAGACCGACCTGATCGCCATCGTCCCCGAGTACGTCGGGGAGGTCTTCACCGCCTCCCACCGGGTGCGCCTGGTGCGGCTCCCGTTCGAGACCGAACCGATCGAGGTGGCGCTGTACGCCCGCCACGAGTCCTCGCGCAGTCCGGCGCAGCGGTGGCTCGTGCGGTTCATGGCCGAGGTGCTGGGCGAGCAGGTGAGCCCCGCCCAGCTCCCGCCGACGGCGGCGGTGACGTAGCCGTCACGGCCGGGGCGCTCACCCCTTGCGGCCCGCCCCGCCGAACAGGGCGAGATCGGCGGGGAGTTGGTTGTGGGGCCGACGCCGTTCGCCGGCGCCGGAGCACCGAAGTGCACGGCAACAGGACGAGGCGGCGTCCGGATCCGTGACAGCCGGGCGCGGCACGTGTTTGCCGCCGGAGTGACAGGCAAGGCGGAGTCCATGAGCGATCCGAACAAGGACACGAACCAGAAGACCGACACCACCCGGACGGCCGCGTCCAAGGCGCGCGGTGCCGCGGACCGGGCGACCGCTCCCGCCTCGCGGACCGCGAAGTCCGCCGGCGGCAAGGCCGCTGACGCGGGGTCAGCGGCCAAGGCCGGGGCCGAACGCTCGGCCCAGGCCGCGTCCGGGGCGGTGCAGACGGCGGCCAAGGGCGTCGAGGCCGGCCGGCAGGCGGTCATCACCACCTCGGGGCACGTCGCCACCACGGCGAAGACGGCGTGGACGGTCATCGCCCAGCGCCGCCTCGTCGCCGCGGGCGTGGGCGCCGGCCTGACCGCGCTGAGCGCCGCCTCGTACGCCATGGGCCGTCGCGCGGGACGCCACACGCACGGCCCCCTCACCCGGCTCACCGGCGGCCGCATCTGACGCCCGTCGCCCGGCGCGCCGGGACCGGCGGTCACGCCCGTCCGGGGACGCGGCCGGGCAGGACGGGCCACCGGGAAAGCCGAGCCACCGGCCTCGCGGTCCAGAGCGCCGGCCGGTGGCCGCGCCGTGCCCCGGCGCCGCTGCCGGCGCGGCCGGTTCCGGCAGGTGCCGCACCACCGCCTCGGACATGACGTCCGCCCCGCCCCCGGGCGGGAAGGTCCGCCACCGCTCCCCGGACAGGGGAAGATAGGACCGCGAGCGAATGCATGACCGATGCGGAGGAGTGGGCGCATGCAGCACGACCGGGCCGGGCGGCCGGCCGACCCCGAGGACCTGATCGACGTCGCCAGGCTGGTGACGTCCTACTACGCCCTGCACCCGGACCCGGCCGAGCCCGGGCAGCGCGTGGCCTTCGGCACGTCCGGGCACCGCGGATCGTCCCTGGCGGTGGCGTTCAACGAGGACCACATCGCCGCGACCAGCCAGGCCATCTGCGAGTACCGCGCGGCCCAGGGCACGACCGGCCCGCTCTTCCTCGGCGCCGACACCCACGCGCTGTCCGAGCCGGCGAGGATCACCGCGCTGGAGGTGTTCGCCGCCAACGACGTCACCGTGCTCATCGACACGGCGGACGGTTACACCCCCACGCCGGCCGTCTCCCACGCCATCCTCACCCACAACCGGGGCCGCACCTCGGGGCTCGCGGACGGCGTGGTCGTGACCCCCTCGCACAACCCGCCGGCCGACGGCGGATTCAAGTACAACCCGCCGAACGGCGGCCCGGCGGGCTCGGACGCGACCTCCTGGATCCAGGACCGGGCCAACGAGATCATCGCGGCCGGCCTGAAGGACGTCCGGCGCGTCCCCTACACGCAGGCCCTCGCCGCCCCCGGCACCGGCCGCTACGACTTCCTCGGCACGTACGTCTCCGACCTGCCGAGCGTCCTGGACCTCGACGCCGTCAGGTCCGCCGGAGTACGCATCGGCGCCGACCCGCTGGGCGGCGCCTCCGTCGCGTACTGGGGCCGGATCGCCGAGCAGCACCGCCTCGACCTGACCGTGGTCAATCCGCTGACCGACCCCACCTGGCGGTTCATGACGCTGGACTGGGACGGCAAGATCCGCATGGACTGCTCGTCGCCGCACGCGATGGCGTCCCTCATCGAGCAGCGCGACCGCTTCACCATCGCCACGGGCAACGACGCCGACGCCGACCGGCACGGCATCGTCACCCCCGACGCCGGCCTGATGAACCCCAACCACTACCTGGCCACCGCCATCCACTACCTGTACGCCCACCGCACCGAGTGGCCCGCCGACGCGGGCGTGGGCAAGACGCTGGTGTCCTCCGGCATGATCGACCGGGTCGCCGCGGACCTCGGCCGACGGCTGGTCGAGGTGCCCGTCGGGTTCAAGTGGTTCGTGGACGGACTGGTCGGCGGCACGCTCGGCTTCGGCGGCGAGGAGTCCGCCGGCGCCTCCTTCCTGCGCCGGGACGGCTCCGTCTGGACCACGGACAAGGACGGCATCATCCTGGCCCTGCTCGCCTCCGAGATCACCGCCGTCACCGGCAAGACCCCGTCCGAGCACTACGCCGCGCTCACCGCCCGCTTCGGCGAGCCCGCCTACGCCCGCATCGACGCCCCCGCGACCCGCGAGGAGAAGGCCCGCCTGGCCAAGCTGTCCCCGGCCCAGGTCACCGCCGACACCCTCGCCGGCGAACCGGTCACCGCGGTGCTCACCGAGGCGCCGGGCAACGGCGCGTCGATCGGCGGCATCAAGGTGACCACGGAGAACGCCTGGTTCGCGGCCCGCCCCTCGGGCACCGAGGACGTCTACAAGATCTACGGCGAGTCGTTCCTCGGCCCGGACCACCTCCGGCAGGTGCAGGACGAGGCCAAACTCGTCGTCCTCGGCGCCCTGGGCGGCTGACACCCACGCCTGTGCTCCCCGGGCCGGTCACTTCCGGCCGGCCCCGGCGAGCGCCACGGTCAGCCCGCGGATCTCGTAGCCGCCGATCGCCTCCTGGAAGCCGACGCGCGGCCGGCCGGTCATCCGCAGGCCGTCGAGGGCGAACAGGCGGCTGAGGAACACATCGGTCTCCAGGAGGGCGATGTGCGCTCCGGGACACCGGTGCGGTCCGTCGCCGAAGGAGAGCCCCGCACCGATCTCCGGCGTCCTGCCGGGCCGGACCAGCAGGGGATCGTCGCCCGCGGCCGTCGGGTCGGCGTTGGCATGGTCCAGCAGGATCTCGACGTGCTCGCCCGGACACACCGCCACCGGCCCGTCGGTCGCGTCCAGTCGAAGCTCCTCGGTCGCCCGGCGGCGCAGTTGCCCGACCACCGGCTCCAGTCGCAGCAGCTCCTGGAGGACGGCCAGGCGACCGGCCTCGTCCGCCGAGCGGTAGTGGTCGAGCAGCCCGGCGTCCGTGAACAGGTGCCAGGCGGCCAGACACACGAACTCGCGGGTCGTGACCATGCCGGCCGCGGCGAACGTGAGGCACTCGCCGAGGATCTCCGCGTCCGAGCAGCCCTCCGCGATCAGGTGGGAGATCAGGTCGTCGTGCGCCCGGCGGCGGTGCGCGCGGATCGCGGGGCGGACGTCGGCGAGATGGATGCGCAGCCAGTTGGTGTTCTGCCGCACGAACCAGTAGAGGCCGCGCACACTGGTCAGGCCCGGCTCGCCGAACTCCTCCGGGAAGAACCGCTCCAGCCTGCGGCGGATGCCGGGTCTGCCGTACCGCAGGCCGACGACCTCGCTCACCACGCCGATGGCCAGGTCGAAGGCGAGGTCGGACAGCTGGGCCGCACCGGCCGTGCGCAGGGCCGCCAGCTGTTCCTCGGCGATGCGGACCATCAGCTCGCGGTAGTGCTCGTCCACCCGGCGGGGAGTGAAGAAACGCGCGGTCTGCCGGCGGTGTTCCCGGTGTTCGGGCCCGTCCCGGTAGAGCACGGGCCGGCGGATGCGGGGCGGCAGCTTCTCCACCGTCTCGATGCCGAGACCGGCCTGCACGGTCCCCGGGCCGCGCAGCAGCGCACGCGCCACGGCATAGTCGTGCACCCGCCACGTCCCGTCGTCGGCGCGGCTGACCGGGCACGTCGGCCGGTCCCTGCCCCGGTCGGCCTTGCGCGCGGATCCCGTCCCGTCCTGCACCGGCGGACACCCCCAAGCCCGTTGGCGGGCAGCCCTGGTGACCGCCCGGCCCGACCGTCGTGGCCCCAGGATCGGGCACGCGCCCGTCCGCCGGCCACCCCCGAACCGGGCATGTCGCCGGCCGTCACGACGCGGTGGCCGCGGGAGGCGTCCGCCGTGGTGGTCCAGATGCTCGGCGGTCCCAGCGGTCGACCACGCGTGGGCCTGGACCGACTCGCCGGCCTCCTGGTCCTGGACCGTCCCTCCGACCCGGACAGCACCCCGGCGCGGCACCCTGACGGGTGGCTGCGCGGGTGCGCCCGCGGTGACACGAGGGACGTTCCGGACAGCCCGATGACGACCGTGCCTGATGTTTCCCGGTATTCGGGGGTAGACGGCTGACGTAACGGTCAAGGCTCAGGAAGAGGGCGGATCGGATGAACGGGGCTGCCCACCATGGGGACCGGCTCGGAACGACGCCGGTCAGAGTTTCGGCGGAGTACGAGGGCATTCCCGGTGACATCGCCCGGGGCCGGGAGCTGGCCCGGGGCTTTCTGGCACGTCTGCGGGCGGCCCGGGGGGTCGCCGTGTCCGACCGGACGGTGGACGTGGTGCAGCTCGTGGTCAGCGAGCTGCTGACGAACGCCTGCAAGTACGCGCCCGGGCCGTCTCTGGTCGACCTGGAGCTGGCCGAGGACCGGGTGGAGGTCAGCGTGTGGGACAGCGATCCGGTGCTGCCCGTGCCGGGGGCCTCGGACCCCGGCCGGGTCGGCCGGCACGGGCTGGAGATCGTCATGGCCGTCTGCCAGACGTACGAGGTGCGCAGGGAAACGGTCGGCAAGCGCACGACGGCCGGGGTACGGCTCGCCGACGCATGAGGGCCGGCCGGGAAACCGGGGGCCTCCGTCACGTGCCGGCGGGCCGCCTGCCGGGGCGCGGGAGCCGGTACAGCACACTCCGGCGCAGCGGCCCCTCCGGCACGCCCGGGTCGTCGAAGTCGTCGGCCGGATCACGGGTCATGCCCAGACGGGTCATCACGGCCCGCGAACGACGATTCGCGACCGCCGTGATCGCGAGGACCTCCGGCAGAGCGAGCTCCTCGAAGGCGAAGGTCACCGCGGCACGGGCGGCCTCGGTGGCGTAGCCGTGTCCCCAGTCGGGGCGGGCCAGCCGCCACCCGGCCTCGATCCCGGTGAACGGCATGCCGTCCTCGACCGGATCGAGTCCCGTGAACCCGATGAACTCACCGGTGGCCGCGACCTCCACCGCCCACCATCCCCAGCCCCGCCGCTCGAGATCGGCCTGGAAACCGGCCGCGGACGCCTCACTCTGCTCCCGGCTGAGCACCCCGGGGAAGTACGCGCGGACCTCCGGGTCGGCGTTCATGGCCGCCCACGGGGCCAGGTCGGACTCGCGCCACTCGCGCAGGACAAGACGATCGGTACGCAGCTCGGACATCACGCCAACCTAGAGCGACCGCGTCCGCGGAGCGACCGAATAACGGCTCGCCCGGGCGCCGCCCGGCAGGCCGCCGGCGTTCCCTCCATCGGCCGCCTCCGGGGCGGTTCGTCCACGCCCTCTGAGGGAACCTGGCGGGGTGGACGGCATCGGAAGGCTGTGAGGGTCGTGACGTCACGCTGGGCGGGCCACCGGGAGGGCGACGGACCAGGACACGACGGATCGGACGGTGTCCCCGAGCCCGGCTTCGCCCGCGCCGTCCTCCACGACCTCGGCGCCGGCGTCCTCACCCTCGACCCGTCGGGCCGCATCACCTCGGTGAACCCGTGGGCCGAGCAGATGCTGGGGCGGCCGGCGGCGGAGATGAGCGGACACGACGCGCACGACCTGCTGCACCGGTACGCCGACGGCAGCCCCGTCCCCCGTGAGCGGTGCGCGCTGCGCAACCCCCTGAGCGGGGCGTCCGCCGAGGAGGGCAGCGAGGAGTACTTCCAGCGGGCCGACGGCAGCACGGTTCCGATCATCTGGGCGGCCACCCCACTGGTCGTGGACGGCCGTCCGGCAGGGCTGGTGCTCGTCTTCCACGACTTCAGCCTGCACCGCAGCGCCGCCGAGGAGGCGCAAGGACGCACCGAGGCCCTGGAGACCCTCACCGCCCAGCTGCACCTGGTGGCCGAGATCTCGACGGTGCTGATCCCCACCGAGCGCACCTCCGTCACCATCCGCCGCCTCCTGCGGCTGCTGGTGCCGGAACTGGGAGGGTGGGCCGCCGTCGACGTCGACCCGGGACAGCAGGACGCCCTGGAACGGCTCGCCGTCCGCAGCAGCACCCACCCGCACCGGGCGCGGCGGCTGCGAGGGCCACTGTCCCCGCTGCCGGACCCGTCCCGCGCGGCACTGGCCCGGCTGGTCAACGGCGACCGTCCCGTCGTGCTGACCGCCGAGGACCTGCTCCACGACCCGCGCGCCCCGCTCGCGGCCACCCACCGCGCACTGTTCGAACAGCTCGGCGGCCACACCGCCGTGGTCGTCCCGCTCCGCACCCGGCAGCGGTCCTACGGAATCCTGACCGTCGCCCGCACCGGGGACTCGCCCGCCCACACCGAGGCCGAGGCCGCCCTGCTCGCCGACATCGGCCGCCGTGTCGGGCTGGTCCTGGACAACGCCCGGCTCTACCACGAGCAGCAGAACGTCGCCGAGACCATGCAACGCCAGCTGCTCACCCCCCTCCCGCAGGTCGACCACGTCCGCATGGCCGCCCGCTACTGGCCCGCCGAGAGCGCCATGGAGATCGGCGGCGACTGGTACGACGCCTTTCTGCTCGCCGACGGGGTGCTGGCCCTGGTCATCGGGGACGTCGTCGGGCACGACCTGCAGGCCGCGGCCCACATGGCGGAGGTCCGCAACATGCTCCGCGCCCTGGCCTGGGACCATCAGGAACCGCCCAGCGTGATCATGCACCGTCTCGACGAGGCCGTCACCCACACCAGCGACGCCCCCATGGCCACGCTCGTCTTCGCCCGCGTCGAGGGCCCCGAGGGCGGCCCCTGGCAGCTCCACTGGGTCAACGCCGGCCATCCGCCGCCCCTGCTGATCACGTCGGACGGCGAGACCCGCTACCTGGAGGGCGGCCACGGTCCGCTGATCGGCATGAGCGAGACACTGCGCCTCGGCCTGGAATGGCCCGACGCCCGCGAGGAACTCCCGCCGGAGAGCATCCTCCTGCTCTACACCGACGGCCTGGTCGAAAGCCGTGAGCGCCCGATCGACCTCGGCATGGCCAAGCTCCGCCACCACGCCGGCGTCCTGGCCCGCCGGCTGGGCGAGCGGACCGTCGACGACTTCTGCGACGAACTCCTGGCACGCATCGCGCCCCGCGGCGACGACGTGGCCCTGCTCGCGCTGCGCCTGCCCGCCGCGGGCGTCGGTGCCGCCGGTGACACCGCACCGCCCCCGCCGTCCCAGTCCCCGCACAGCGAGGCCGCCCCCGACCGGGCCGCCCCCGGCTCCCGCCGCGAGCACCCGGAGGTCACCGACCCGACCCACGACGACCCGGAGGACCAGGGCCCGCGGTAGACGCGGCCGGCACCGACGAGAGGGGGAGGTCACCTCAGTGGACGGTGAAGCCACCGTCGACGGGGCGGGCTGTCCCGACGACGAAGCCGGCGCCGGGGCTGCACAGCCACAGGACGGCCGCCGGCGACCAAGCACGACGTGCGCCGCCGCTCGCGCGGACGCATGATCGTCGATCACCCGGCCGTAGGCAGGATGGACCTCGCGTACGACGACTTCGCGCTGCCCGGCGACCCGGGCGTCTCCATCACCACCTACACCGCGGATCCCGGTACGCCCAGCGCCGGCGGTCTCACCCTGCTGGCGACCTGGGCCGACACGCAGAAGCGGCCGCAGACCGTCCACGACGGCGTACGCCGCCCCGCCACCCTCAGGTGTTCGATCCCGTCCTACGGCCGCGGCAGCAGCCCCCGCTCCATGGCCACCACCACCGCCCGCGTCCGGTCGTTCACGTCGAGCTTGGCGAACAGGCGCAGCAGATGGGTCTTGACCGTCGCCTCCGAGATGACGAGGCGTCTGCCGATCTCCGCGTTGGTGAGACCGTCGGCCACCGCCCCGAGCACGTCCGTCTCACGGGCGGTGAGCGGGTCCTGCGCCGGACGCCGCATGCGCGCGATCAGCTTCTCGGCCACCCGCGGCGCCAGCACGGTCTCCCCCCGCGCCGCCGCGTGGATCGCGTCGGCGAGCTGCTCACGGGTGGTGTCCTTGAGCAGATAGCCGATGGCGCCGGCCTCCACCCCCCGCTCGATGTCCTGGTCGGTGTCGTACGTCGTCAGGATCAGCACCCGGGTCCGCGGATACCGGGCGACGATCTCGGTGGTCGTCCCCACCCCGTCGAGCACCGGCATCCTCAGGTCGATCAGCGCGACGTCCGGGGCGTGCCGCTCGACCAGGTCGAGGGCCGCCCGGCCGTCCCCCGCCTCCCCGACGATGTCGATGCCGTCCTCACCCGCGAGCAGCGCGACCACGCCCGCCCGCATGACGGTGTGGTCGTCCACCACGATCACCCGGATCCGTCCGCCGGTCATCGCCTCGCCTCGCCTTCCGTGTCGCCGGCCTCGGCCGGCATGTCCAGGGGTATCACCGCGAGCACCCGCGTGCCGTCGCCGACCGAGCTGGTGACCGTCAGCCGGCCGCCCAGTTCCGCCAGGCGTTTGCGCATCCCGTCGAGCCCGAAGCCCGTCGACTCCTCCGGTACGAAGCCGATCCCGTCGTCGGTGATCTCCAGCTCCACACCGTGGGGCCGGCGGCCGAGGACCACCCCGACCGTCGAGGCCCGCGCGTGCTTGCGGACGTTGGCGAGGGACTCCTGGGTGCAGCGCACCAGCGCGATCCGGGTCTGCTGGTCGCACCGGACGTCCGCCAGGTCGGCGGAGACCGAGAGCCCGGTGTCCTCCGTGAAGCGGTCCAGGACGCGGCGCAGTGTCTGCGTCACGGTGCCGGCCGCCGCCCCGCCCCGCCGCTGCGCCGAGCCCACCAGTTCCCGTGCCTCGGCGAGGTTCTCGCGTGCCGTCGACTCGATGGAGCGCAACTGCTGGGCACTGCGGCCCGGTTCGGTGCCGAGGCCCGCCCGGGCCGCCTCGGCGAGGACCACGATCGACGCGAACCCCTGGGCGAGGGTGTCGTGGATGTCCCGGGCCATCCGCTCCCGTTCGTCCGCGGCCCCCTGACGCTGGTGCGCCTCCGACAGCTCCGCCTGGGCCCGCTCCAACTCGACGATGAGCCGGGCCCGTTCGGAGCTCTGCGCGACCACCGCGTGCGCCCACAGCCCGATCAGCACGCCCACGGCCACGACGATGAGAGTGGACACCATCGTCTCGCCGAAGAACTCCAGCGACCAGCCCTGCCGGGACCAGCTCCCCGCCAGCGTCGTGGCGGTCGCCAGTGCGAGGAACGCCATGGACGCCTTCGGAGTCCGTCCGAACATCCAGTAGTGCGGCAGCGTCACCATGAACAGCGCCGCGTAGCTGCCGCCCAGATACGCGAGGCCGCCCAGCGCGCCCACCAGCACCGAGAGGTACACCTGCGGCCGTACCACGGGGTTGCCGGGGTAACGGTCGAGGATTGCGTAGCAGAGCACCACACAGCCGAGCAGCGCGAGCGCCCCGTACCTGCTCCCGCCGGGCCCTTCCATCGTGGCCAGACCGACGGCCATGGCGGCGAACAGCACCCAGCACACGGCGTTCCAGCGGCGCAGCGAAGCGGACCAGAGGGCGTCGGCGGAGGGCCCGGTGAGAGCGGTCATGCCGGTCAACGTACGTCGGCCACCGGCCGGCCTGATACGGCGAGGTCCGGTTCGGAGGTGCCCTGCGGTCCCGGGCGCGACGGCCACCAGGTCTTCTCGCCGAGCAGGAGCAGCGCCGCCGGCAGGATCATGACGCGAACCACGAAGGCGTCGAGCAGCACCGCGGCCGCGAGGACGAAGCCGATCTGCTTCATCTCGATGATGTGCAGGAGGACGAAGCTCGCGAAGACGGTCGTCATCACGACCGCGGCGCTGGTGACCACGCTCGCCGACGTCCGGATCCCGTCGAGCACCGCCTGCCGCGTGGGCACCCCGGCGAGCGCCGCCTCCCTGATCCGGCTGACCACGAACACCTGGTAGTCCATGGATAGGCCGAACAGGATCACGAAGAGGAAGAGCGGGACCCGCGAGCCGATCGAGCCCGTGGAGTGGAAGTCCAGCAGCCCCTCGGCCCAGGTGCCCTGGAAGACGAGGACGAGCACGCCGAGCGCCGCGGCCGCCGACAGCAGGTTCAGTACGACGCCGATCAGACCGAGCACCACGGAACGGAAGGCGTACACGGTCATCGCGAACGTCACCAGCAGCAACGCCCCGAGAACGAGCGGGAGTTTGCTGTTCTGGTGGGCGGGATAGTCCGCGTAGCGGGCCACGTCCCCGCTGACGCCGTACTCCACGCCGTCGACCCGGCCGACCGTGGCCGGCAGATAGTCGTCGCGCAGATGCGCGAGGGAGGAGCGGGCCTCGGAGGAGTTGCCGAGGTGGGGCACCGTCAGCCGCAGCACGCTGATGCGGTGGTCGGCCGAGGTGCTGATGTCCGAGGCGCCGGAGAACAGCGGGTCCTGGCCGGCGAGCCCGGCGAGCCCGCGCAGCGCCTCGCCGACCTCCCCGGCGCGTTCCGCGTCGGCGCGCACCACGACGTCGTGGGTGACCCGACGGTCGGGGAAGGCCTCGTTGAGGCGGTCGTACACCCGCATCGCGGCGACCTCCCGGGAATGCGTGTCCCGGCTCATCTCCGTGATCTTCAGGCCGGCCAGGGGGAGCGCGAGGGCGAGCAGGGCGAGCACCGAGACGCACAGGGTGGCGAGCGGGTGCCCCGTGGCGGGTCGCAGCAGGGCCGTCCAGATCCGGCCGGCGCCGTCGCCGCGCACGCGCCGGACCGGTTTCCCGTGTTCCGCCCGGCGCAGTGCCCTGCGTTCCGCGCGCCTGCCGAGCACGGTCAGCAGCGCGGGCAGTGCCGTCAGGGAACTGGCCACCGCTATCAGCACCACCACGATGGTGCCGGTCGCCAGCGACGAGAAGATCACGTCGGAGGCCAGGTACAGCGTCGCCGTCGAGGCCACGACCGCCAGGCCCGACACCACGACCGCCCGGCCCGATGTGGCCGCCGCCAGCTCCACCAGCGCCTCGCTGCTCAGCCGGCCGCCGGCCCTGGCCCGTTCCTCCCGCTCCCGTTTCAGGTAGAAGAGCGTGTAGTCGACGCCGACCGCCAGGCCGATCATCAGGATCACGTTGGTGCCGACCCCGGCGTCGGGGGAGAGGTGGGAGACCACCATCGACAGGCCGATCGCCGCCGCGATCGACGACAGAGCGAGCAGCAGCGGCACCGCGGCCATGACCACCGAGCCGAAGGCGATCAGCAGGGTGATCAGGGTGACGGGCAGCGTGATCTTCTCGGACAGCGCCAGGTCCTCACCGCGCTGCCGGTCGACCCCCTTGCTGACGGACGGGCTCCCGGTCTCCTCCAGCAGCAGCCCGGGGTGGGCCCGCTGCACGGCGGCGGTCTGGGCGAGGAGAGCGTCCACCTTGTCCTTCGCCTCGCGCTCCTCGCCCTTCAGGGACACCTCGACCATCAGGATCCGGTGGTCGCCCGACCACACCGGTGCGGTTACGCCCGCCACATCGGGCAGCGTCCTCATCCGGTCCGTCAGATCCCGTGCCGCCGCCTCGGCCACCTGCCCGTCCGTGGCACCCGATCGGGCGGAGATCAGCACCTGCTCGGCGGACCTGCGCTCCAGGTGCCCCTCGGCCGCCATGGCCTCGGCGCGGCCGGCCTCGCCGACGCGATAGTCGGCCGTCCTGGCGCTGTTCGTGCCGACGGCCGTGCC
The DNA here is from genome assembly GCF_014648815.1 of Streptomyces flaveolus. Classification (GTDB taxonomy): domain Bacteria; phylum Actinomycetota; class Actinomycetes; order Streptomycetales; family Streptomycetaceae; genus Streptomyces; species Streptomyces flaveolus. The sequence continues at coordinate 131,109 of NZ_BMRV01000003.1, forward strand.
GGTCACCAGGCACAGCACCACGAACAGGAGCCAGCCGACGACGGCCCGCCAGGGGTGCCGTGCGCTCCAGCGCGCCATGCGCACAGTCATTGAGTTCATGCCCGAAAGCCTCGCGGGACGGGGCAGTTGACGGACAGAGGTGTCCGGCTGAACCTGCCGTCCACCGATCGGTGGACGGCGGCGGTGGGGAAGACCCCCGTGCCCGCCGGCCGCATGCTCCGGGCCGGTGGGGTTCACCCGGGTGAGCGCCTTGAGTGGTGGAAGCGAGACGGCTGACTGACGGTAAATCACGTCAGGGCCGGGTCGGATCAGCTGACGAAGCACCAGCTGCCCGGTCGTGGCGGAAGGAATCTCAGATGCGATCTGCTCGCACTCTCCTGGCCACAGCGGCGGCTTCGGCCGTCCTCGTCCTCGGCGCTCCCGGCGCCTACGCGGCCGGTGGCGACTGGGACCACGACGACTCTTCCTACAGCAAGGAGCAGGGCAACGGAAACAAGCACGACGAGCCGCGAGGCGGGATGCACACGGGTGGCGGCGCGCTGACCGCGGTGAACGAGGGTGACTGGGGCGGTTCCGGTGACGGCGGCGGTCAGAAGTCCTGGGGTGGCGGCGAGCAGGAGAAGCCCCACGGCGGGATGCACACGGGTGGCGGTGCGCTGACCGCGGTGAACGAGGGTGACTGGGGCGGTTCCGGTGACGGCGGCGGTCAGAAGTCCTGGGGTGGCGGCGAGCAGGAGAAGCCCCACGGCGGGATGCACACCGGCGGCGGCGGACTGGCCCAGCCGGGCGCGACCGCCGGCGGCCTGGCCGTCCTGGCCGTCGCCGCCACCGGTCTGTACGCCGCCCGTCGCAGGAAGTCGGCTCACGGAGCGGCCTGAGCCATGCCGGGCGCGATAGCGGTCGGGCCGCCACCCGCGCACCGCGTGGCGGCCCGGCTCGCCGCCCGCCCCCGCCCCGCCGCCGTGCCTAGTGAGGTGTTTCCCGATGGCAGTACCCCCCTCTTCACCCGCCGGTGACGCCCCGGCCCCCTCCGGCTCCCGCGGAGGCTGGACGGTGCTGTGCGCCGTCGCCCTCCTGCTCCTCGCGATGAGCCTGCTCGGCGGGCACGACACGTCGGCCGACTCCTCCCGTCCGCCGCTCGCCCCGGGGGCCGGGGCGTCGGCCCCGGCGGTCGCCGCGGACCCGCCCCGCGACGACCCGCCCACCGCCGACCCGACCGCCGAGGAGCGGGCGACGGATCTGCCCCGGTCGAGACCCGTGCGCCTGCTGATCCCGGAGATCTCCGTCGACGCCCCCTTCACCGACCTCGCCATCGGTGAGAACAGGCAGCTCCAGCCCCCTCCCGCGAACGACACCAACCTCGTCGGCTGGTACGCCAAGGGAGTCTCCCCCGGGGAAACCGGCACCTCGATCATCGCCGGCCACGTCGACACCAAGACGTCCGCCGCCGTCTTCGCCCGCCTCGACCAACTGGAGGAGGGAGACGTCTTTCACGTCGAACGCGCCGACGGACGCACGGCTTCCTTCGTCGTCGACAGCCTGGAGACCTACGACAAGGACGACTTCCCCAGCAGCCGCGTGTACGGCGACGCGGACCGGCCGGAGGTACGGCTCATCACCTGCGCGGGTGACTACGACCGCAAGGTCCGGGACTACACGGACAACCTGGTGGTCTTCGCGCACCTGACCTGAGCCCGCCCCGGCCCGGTCCGCGCCGGTCACCCGCGCAGTTCATACGAGTCGCGCGCTCCCGGGGGCGGGCACAGGATCGAGGCACGCTGGCGTCGCATCACCGCGGCCGACGTTCAGTACCGCCCCCGCGAAGGAGATGTGCGCAGGATGACCACCATGTCCACCCCTGCTTCAGAACCGCTGACGCGACAGGTGTCGCACCGTGTCTCCCAGTCCGTGTTCGACGGCTCCAGGCTCCGCGTCGTCCTGCTGGTGGACGTCAACGACGGAGCCCAGCAGCAGTTCCTCGAGACGTACGAGCAGCTGCGCAGCCATGTCGAGTCCGTACCCGGGCACGTCAGCGAACAGCTGTGCCAGTCCATCGAGAACCCGTCCCAGTGGCTCATCACCAGCGAGTGGGAGAGCGCGCCGCCGTTCCTCGACTGGGTGAGCAGCGAGGAGCACGTGCGGATGGTGAAGCCGCTGCACAGCTGCGTCCGGGACACCAGGTCGCTCCGCTTCCACGTGGTTCGCGAGACCGGCGGCCCCGCCGCGGGCGCCGAGGCCGGCAAGGGCAGCCTCCAGACGTCGCCCCGGGTGGGCGACGGCGTGATCCGCCACGCTCTGACGTTCACGGTCGAGCCGGGCAGCGAGGAGGCCGTCGCGAAACTCCTCGCCGACTACGCCGCCCCCGAGCCGCAGGTCGACGCCAACACCCGGCTGCTGCGCACCTCCCTGTTCATGCACGGCAACCGCGTGGTGCGGGCCATCGAGGTGCGGGGCGACCTGCTCGCGGCGCTGCGGCACGTGGCCCAGCAGCCGGAGGTGCGGGCCGTCGAGGAGGCCATCAACCCGTACCTGGAGCAGGACCGGGATCTGAGCGACCCCGAGTCGGCCCGGGTCTTCTACACCCGGGCCGCGCTGCCGGCCGTCCACCACGTGACGGCGGGGCAGGAGGCACCGGAGGCGGAACGGCACGCGTTGTCGTACCCGGCCCGCCCGGGGTGCGGCATGCGGCTGGCCCGGCTGCTGGCCCAGCGGGACGAGGCGGCGGCGGACGACCCGCGCAGCCCGGTCCTGTGCAGCACCATCTTCCAGCGCGACGACGTCGTGGTCCGGCTGATCGACCTGCGGGGTGGTCTCGACGCCTGCGACCCGGCGGTCGCCCTCGGTCTGCCCGACACCGGTCAGGCGGCGGAGCTCACGACGCTGCTGGACGACCCGGACGGTGCGGACGCCGCGCGGGAAGGCGGCGACGACCTCGCCCGAGCCCTCCGGGGCGCCCGGATGGACCCCGTCACCGACCGCCGCTCACCCGGCGTCTGAGCGGCTCCGGACCCGGAACGGCCGGCCGCCGGACCGCGACGAGCGCGGTCCGGCGGCCGTTGTGCTGAGCGAGTCGGCCTACCCGTTGGGCACGGTGCAGTCGAACGCGTGCAGATAGGGGTTGACCGGGCGGATGTCGTCGATGACGAGGCCCGCGTCGGTCAGCCGGCCGACCATGCTGTCGGTGGTGTGCTTGGCACCGCCGACATTGAGGAGCAGCAGCAGGTCCATGGCCGTGCTGAACCGCATCGAGGGCGTGTCGTCGACGAGGTTCTCGATGACCACGACCCGGGCCCCCGGGCCGCCCGCCTCCATGACGTTGCGCAGGGCACGGGCGGTGCTGTCGTCGTCCCACTCCAGGATGTTCTTGATGATGTACACATCGGCCTGGACGGGGATGGCCTCGCGGCAGTCGCCCGGCACGATGCGCACGCGGTCCGCGAGCGCACCGCCCTCGCGCAGCCGCGGGTCGGCGTTCTCGACGACGCGCGGCAGGTCGAGCAGGACGCCCTGCATCGAGGGGTACTTCTCCAGCAGGCTCGCCACCACGTGCCCCTGCCCGCCGCCGATGTCCGCGACCGACCGGCTTCCCGACAGGTCGAGGAGGGCCGCGACGTCCTCGGCGGACTGCCGGCTGGACGTCGTCATGGCGCGGTTGAAGACCTCGGCCGACTCGGGAGCGTCCTCGTTGAGGTACGTGAAGAACTCCTTGCCGTACAGGTCCTCGACAACGTTCCGGCCGGTCCGCACGGCCTCGTCCAGCCGGGGCCACGCGTCCCAGGTCCACGGCTCGGTGCACCACAGGGTGATGTAGCGCAGGCTGTGCGGGTCGTCCTCGCGCAGCAGCAGGGACATGTCGGTGTGGGCGAACGTCCCGTCCTTGTGCTCGGCGAAGACGCCGTAGCACGTCAGGGCGCGCAGCAGCCGGCGCAGCGGCCTCGGCTCGGTCTTCACCGCGGCCGCGAGGTCGTCCACGGTCATGGGGGTCTCGCCGAGGGCGTCGGCGACGCCGAGCCGTGCGGCGGCGCGCAGGGCGGCGGCGCATGCCGCCCCGAACACGAGCTCCCTCAGCCGCATCGGCGGGGGAGGGGCGGTCTGTACGGTCGTCATGTGCCGCTTTCCTTCCTTCTTAGGTCCACGGGTGGCTACGGCCGGGCGGTCAGCACAGTCCCGCGGGCTTGGAGGCCCGGCACGAGTTGCCGCTGAAGGTGTTGCTCTTGCCGGTCTCGGTGCTGACGAGATCGGCCGGCGAGTTGTCGCGCAGCGTGTTGCGGCTGACGTCGTTCTTCTCGCCGGAGACGCCCACGAGGCTCTTGAACAGGACGATGCCGCCCGACAGCGGCGAGGTGCCGGAGTGGCCCTCGACCGTGTTGGCCGTGACCCGGACCTTCTCGGTGCCGGTCAGGACGATGCCGGAGCCCTGCAGGGCGGGCAGTCGCTCGGTCTTCGGGCAGGACTTGTTGTTGCGGACGACGTGGTTGCCGCTCACCACGAGGTCGCCGGCCTTGGGGCTGTTCTCGTCGCCGACGACGAAGACGCCCGCGCAGTTGCCGGTGATGTAGTTGTCCGCCACGGCGAGGTTGCGCAGCCGCCGCACGGTGACGCCGATCCGGTTGCCCTCGAGCCGGTTGTCCTCGACGACCGTGCCGCGGGTGTCCTCGGCGCCCTCCTCGGCCTTGATCGTGTTGGCGAGGAAGATTCCCGCGTCGCCGTTGTCGCGGGCGGTGTTGTCCCGGAAGACGCCGCGGACCGAGCGCTCCTGGGCGATGCCCCAGACGTCGTTCTTGTCGGCCGTCACGTTGCGCACGGTCAGCCCGTCGGTGGCCATCGAGAACACGCCCGCGCGGGCGAACCCGGTCACCTTCAGGGAGGCGACGGTGACGTCCTTGACCTTCTTGTCCTTCGTCCCGACCACGCAGATGCCGTTGCCGTTCTCGGCGCAGGTGCCGGTGGCCTTCTTCGCGCTCGGCTCGATGACCGTGTACCGGCCCATGCCGCGCAGGGTGAGCCCGGGGGTGCTCACCGTGACGCTCTCGCGGTAGGTGCCGACGCTGACGAGGACGGTGTCGCCCGTTTCGGCGGCGTCCACGGCCTTCTGGATCGATTCTCCGGGGTGGACCACGTGGACCGCCGGGATGTGGGGGACGTCCGGGAAGGCGCCCGCCGGAGCCGCACCAAGACCCGTTCCGACCATCGCAGCGGTGCACACCAGGTACACGACATGGCATTTCTTCATATTCCGCACGTTATGCCGGAAGGCTTCCGGGGTGGCGGACGATGAGCCATCCGACGGCGTGTCATGTGACCGGCGCCCACGGGGCGTTCGCCCCGACTGGTCACGCCGCCCGAGGGCAGACGCAGAGGTGATCTTCACATCGGCTCCCCGAGGAGGACCCGCCCGTGACCTCGCCCGAGCAACCGACCCGCCGCCTGCCCGTCGGACGCCGCTTCGACCTGCGCGCGACCGCCATGTTCTTCGGACTCGCCGCCCTCGGCCTCGGACTCGTCGGCCTGGTGGTGCGCATGGCGTTCGGCGTCGCCGAGCACCGTCCCGCATGGGCGGCGCTCCTGTTGCTCGGCGTGGCCGTCGCCCTCGTCATCGGCCGGCGCGGACGGTCCGGCTTCTCCACCGCGAGGCTGGCCCGCCGCACCACGCACGCCCTGGAACAGGCCACGGCGACGGCGCTCGACGCGCTGGACGCGGAGCGCCCCGCCGGACCGGCCCCGGTGCCGGGACGCGGCGCCGAGCTCCCCACGGTGGCGGTCCCCGCCCTCGACGGCCCCGCAGGCGAGGTCCCTGCAGTCGAGGTCCCCGACCACGACGCCCTGACCCCCGACGAGTTCGAGCGGGCCATAGCCGACCTCTGCATACGGGACGGATGCGCCGAGGTCGAGGTCGTGGGCGGGGCAGGAGACCTCGGCGCCGACGTGCTGGCGGTGGCCCCCGACGGCCGGCGCCTCGTCATCCAGTGCAAGCGCTACTGCGAGGACAACAAGGTCGGCTCCGAGGAACTGCAGCGCTTCGGCGGCACCTGCTTCACCGTCCACGAGGCCGACGTGGCGATCCTCGTCACCAGCAGCGACTTCACCGCGCCCGCCGCCGACTATGCCGAGCAGTGCGGCATAGTCTGCGTCGACCGGCGTCGGCTGCGCGCGTGGAGCGAGGGCGTGGGGCCCGAGCCGTGGTCCGCGGAACCCTGGGCGGAGCAGCAGACGGACCTGCCGGACACGGCGTCGCGGTGATGTCCCACGACCTCTCGCCGCGCCGTCGGCCCGGCGCAACGGTTACCCCGCCCTCCGATGGCAACCTGGACGGCATGGGCAAGACCGCACTGATCGTCATCGACATGATCAACACCTACGACCACAAGGACGCCGATCAGCTGATCCCGTCCGTGGAGCCCGTGGTGCCGGTGGTGGCCGGCCTGCTGGACCGGGCGCGGAAGAGCGACGTACCCGTGATCTACGTCAACGACAACTTCGGCGAGTGGCGCTCGCACCACGGGGAGATCCTCGACAAGGCCCTGTCCGGACCCCACGCCCGGCTCGTGGAGCCGCTGCGCCCGGACGAGTCCTCGCTCTTCGTGGTCAAGGCCCGCCACTCGATCTTCTTCGAGACCCCGCTGACGTACCTGCTCCACGAGCAGGGCATCGACCGGCTCGTGCTGTGCGGACAGGTGACCGAACAGTGCGTGCTCTACTCGGCCCTCGACGCGCACATCCGCCACCTCGACGTCGTCGTGCCCCAGGATGCGGTCGCGCACATCCACGCCGACCTCGCGGACGCCGCGCTGCGGATGATGCAGCGCAACATGGGTGCCCGGGTGTGCGACAGCGACGAGCTGTGGGCGTGAGGAGACGGCCCGGGCGAGCCGTACGGGTCACATGCGGTCGGCGACGTGGTGCAGGTAGTGCGCCAGGCTCGGGTGCCGCGCCACCGTGAGGGCGTCGTCGTCCCATGAGCCGACGCGTCCCTCGGCGTCCACGAAGTGTCCGGACGTGTACACCGTCCGGTCGCTGCGGGAGGCGACCGGGACCCACGCGCGGTCCCAGGACCGCCCCCACCGCTGGAGGAAGAGGCCGTGGTTGAGGGGCTCGGTGAACATGGCGTGGATCTGCTGCACCTCGTCCAGGTCGACGAAGTCGTGGCCGTCCATGAACGCGAACCGCACACCGTCCGCGTACAGGCCGTAGGCGCCCTCGTGGATCCCCCACAGGATCCGCAGCGCCTCGGGGACCGGCGTCCCCAGGTCGTCCTCGAGCGCGCGGAGGGCCGCGGGCGGGGCGGGCGGACGCAGTGGGGGATACCTGTCCGGGGTGCGGGAGATCACCTGGTGGACACGGGTCCACGCCGCTCGTATCGCCTGCTCGTCCGTCATCGCGGCTCCACCCGGCCCCGGACGTGCTCGCGGTGCACCGGTCGCCACCCCTCCAGCTCGTCGCGGAGCCGGTCGGCGGGGTTGTCCCAGACGAGATGACCGTTCCAGACGCCCGGTACGTCCTGGGCGGGCCCGGGCCGGCCGCCCGCCCGGTGGAGCGCGTCCGCCTGCCGCTTCAGGTAGCCGGCCAAGGTCATGCCCCGCCACAGCGCGGGCAGGTCCGCCTCCGCCCAGTGCCCCACGAAGCCGGTCCTCGCGTCGTGGAACAGGCCGGAGTACGGGTCGGTGGGGTCGTTGCACGCGAACGGTACCCACGACCGCTCCCAGCCCGACTCCTCCGCGTCCGCCTGCGGACGGCACCGCAGCGAACCGTCGACGCCCAGCGGAGCGTATCCGTCGAGGAAGGCGGGGAGTGTGAAGAGGTAGGTGCCCTCGTTCAGGGACCACCACGCCGCGAGGTCCTCGTGCACGGGCCCGCCGGCGATGCGCTCGAACCGCGCCAGCGCCTCGGCCGTCACGGGCGGGCGCAGGCGTGCGTGGGTGGCGGGGGCATGCTCGCCGAGCCACGAGGTGACGCGTCCCCACTGGCGTACGACCTCTGCCCGTGACCGCATGGGCTGTCCCCCTGCCGACGGGGTCCGTGCCGGGGCACGGTGCCGGTCCCGCGCACCGCCGCACGCGGTGACGGCCGTCGTGGTGGCGAGGGCGGCGAGTACAACACTGCGGCGCCCCAGGCTTGTCGATCTCACCGGACCGACCCTATCGGGGGCGTCCGCGTGCTCCGTCCGGCGCAATGCGGACGCGGTGGGTGCGGCGACCGCCGGTCACCTGATGTAACAGTCTTTGTATGATCTGTAGACGACATGCTCATAGGAGCGCACCGGCCGGTTCGCACGGCCGCGGCATCCCGTCCGTCCTGGTCGCCCTCGTCGCCGCCACCGTCCTGGGGACGGCCACCCAGGCGGCCGCCTCGCCGCCGCTCCTCCGCGCGACGGACTGGGACGCCATCGCCGAATGCGAGTCCAGCGGGAACTGGAAGGCGAACACAGGGAACGGCCACTACGGCGGCCTGCAGTTCACGCAGTCGAGCTGGAAGGCGGCCGGCGGCCTCAAGTACGCGCCGCGCGCGGACCTGGCCACCCGCAAGGAACAGATCAAGGTGGCCGAGCGCCTGGCCCGCATGCAGGGGATGTCGGCCTGGGCCTGCGCCTGACCCCGGCGGGCGCCGACGAGCGGGCCGCGCCGATGCCTCCTTCGCGCGGACCGGGGCAGACTGGTCAGGAGACCCGTCCGGTCCCGGCAGGCAGAGGAGGGCTCGGCAGCCATGAGACGTCCCCCGGTAGACCGCCTCGCCGACCCGCGCGCACGGCTCGGCGACATGATCTTCTCCAGAGTGGCGGGGCCCGAGGGCCGGGACAACCGCGCCCGCATCCACGGCACGCCCGGCCCCCGCTGGTTCGGTCCCGAGCGGCCCGTCAGGCGGGTGCACGGTGACGCCTCGATGTTCATCGGGGGCCTGTCCGCCCTGCTGCTCCAGTCGCTCCACCCGCTGGCCATGGCGGCCGTTTCGGCGCACTCCGGGTTCCGCGGAGACCCCTGGGGCCGACTGCAGCGCACCAGCACCTTCCTCGCCGTCACCACCTTCGGGACGGCCGACAGCGCCCAGGAGGCCTGCGACCGGGTGCGGGCCGTCCACGACCGGGTGCGCGGCACCACCGCCACCGGGGAGGAGTACTCCGCGGCCGATCCGCACCTGCTGTGCTGGGTGCACGTCGCGGAGGTCGACAGCTTCCTGCGCGCCCACCAGCGCTACGGCGCCCGGCCCCTGGACGACGAGGGCTGCGACGCCTACGTGGCCGACATGGCACGCGTCGCCACGGCGCTCGGCGTGCCCGATCCGCCCGTCGACCGCGCCGGTCTCGCCGAGCGGCTGGCCGCCTACCGCGGCGAGCTGCGCGCCACAGGCGAGGCACGCAGCACCGCCCGGTTCCTGCTGCTGAACCCGCCCGTCCCGCTCCTCGCCCGGCTCCCGTACGGCGTCATCGCCGCCAACGCGGTCTCGCTGCTGCCGCGGTGGGCCTCGCGCGCCCTGGGGCTGCCACGGGTGCCGCCGGCCGAGGCGGTCTGCGTACGGCCGCTGGGTACGGCCGTCACCGCCGGGATCCGCTGGGCGATGACCCCGCCCCGCGACGCGGCGTAGCGCCCGGCCGCGCCGACGGGAGGGAGCGTCAGTCCCCCGGCCCCGGATCCGGCCGCACCGGCGCCCGCAGGCCCGCCCGGGCCGCTTCCAGCTGGGCGGCGAACGCGATGCCGAGGAAGAGCGCCACCGCGGTCAGGTTGGCCCACAGCAGCAGCGCGATGAACGCGGTCAGCGGACCGTAGACGGCACCGAACGCGCCGCTGCGCCCGACGTACAGCGCGAGCAGCCACGTCGCGCAGACCCACAGCACCAGGTGGACCGCGGAGCCGAAGGCCAGCCAGGTGTAGCCCGGCTGGTCGCGCCGCGGCGACCAGCGCAGGATCACCGCGGAGGCGACCCAGGCCAGCAGCAGCCCCGCGGGCACCTCGAGCGCGCCCCACCAGCCGGCGCCGCCGCCCGCGCCGCCGACCGACTCCGCCACCGCGTCCCCGACGGCCTCACCGGCGACGAGCACCAGGAACCCCAGCACCATCGGCAGCCCGGCGGTGAGCGCCAGGACCAGCGCCCTGCCGTACTTCCGGGGGAACGGCCGGTCCCGCTCGATGCCGTAGATGCGGTTGGCGCCCCGTTCGATCTGGCCCATGGCCGACGCCAGGTTCAGCAGCGCGAACCCCATGCCCAGCCACAGCGCGAGCGTGCTCCAGGCGTCGCTGTCGGCGCTGCGCCGGGTGCCCTCGAACGCCTTCTCCACGACCTCCGCACTGGCACCCGGAACGATCCGGCCGAGTGTGAGCTCGACGACCCGGCCCACGCCCTCCGTGTGCACCGACGTCGCGAGGCCCACCAGCACGACGGTGAACGGCACCAGGCCGAGGACCACCTGGAAGGCGAGGGCCCGGGCGTTGGTGAAGCCGTCCGCGTAGCGGAACCGGGCGAAGGAGTCGGTCAGCAGCCGCAGGCCGCCGTACCGTCTCAGCGCGGTCAGGGCTTCGTCGCCGGAGAGCTCGTCCCCGATCATGTCCCGCGTCTGCGGCACGTGCACGGCGGTTCCCACGGTCGGCTGCTCCTCGGGTCGGGACGGGCGGGGTCTTCCCCCGTCCGGATGCCCCGTGAACGCGCGGAGCTGCGCCGAGCGGACGACCGACCTCGCCCCCCACGGGGGAGGGGGCCCCACCGACCGGTCCCGCAGGGGTGGCGGGAGCGGCGCGAGGGCGGCCCCGGGCGTATCGGCGTACGGAACGTCCGGGACCGCCCGTCGGCTCCCCCGCAACTGGTTGCCCCGGTCCCGTCACGCGGAAACGGGGCCCGGCGGTCACCGGCGCAAGTGCACGCCCACGGGTTACCCCGGTCAACCCGATGCGACCACCGCGGCCCGGTCCGCCGGCCGGTCCCGGCCGCCGACGGGGCCGACGGCGGCGGGGCGCGGCAGCCCGTAATGCTCCCGCAGCGTGGTGCCCTCGTACGCGGTGCGGAACAGCCCGCGCGCCCGCAGGAGCGGCACCACCTGGTCGGCGAAGAGGTCGAAGCCGCCGGGCAGCCAGGGCGGCATGATGTTGAAGCCGTCGGCCGCTCCGTGCTCGAACCACTCCTGGATCTCGTCGGCGACCTGCTCCGGCGTCCCGGCGACCACGCGGTGCCCGCGGGCACCCGCGAGACGGTGCAGGAGCTGGCGGACCGTCGGCTGCTCGCGGTCGACGATGTCGAGGACGAGACGGAAGCGGCTGCCGTTGCCGCGCTCGCCCCGGGTCTCTATGAGCCGGCGCGGTACGGGGCCGTCCAGTTGGTCCTCGCTCAGTTCCAGCCCCAGCAGCCGCTGCAGCAACTGGAGCGAGTACGCGGGCTGCGTCAGGTCGTTGAACTCCTCGTGCAGGGCGCGGGCCTCCGCCTCCGTCGAGCCGATGAAGGGGCTGATGCCGGGCAGCACGATCACCTGGTCCGGGTCACGGCCGAGCGCCGTCGCCCGCGCCTTGAGGTCGGCGTAGAACTCCTGCCCGCTGCGCAGCGTCTGATGGGCCGTGAACACCGCCTCGGCGTACGCGGCGGCGAAGGAGCGGCCGTCCGCGGAGGAACCGGCCTGGACCTGGACCGGGCGGCCCTGCGGGGAGCGGGGCAGGTTCAGCGGTCCGCGGACCTTCAGATGGCGGCCCGTGTGGTTGATCTCGTGGATGCGGTCGGTGTCGGCGAACAGGCCGCTCTTCTGGTCGGCGACCAGGGCCTCGTCCTCCCAGCTGTCCCACAGCTTCGTCACCACGTCCACGAACTCCCGTGCGCGGTCGTACCGGTCGGCGTGGACCGGGTGCTCGTCGAGGCCGAAGTTCCCGGCCGCCTGCGGTGCGCCGGTGGTGACGATGTTCCAGCCGGCCCGGCCCCCGCTGAGATGGTCCAGCGACGAGAAGAGACGGGCCAGGTTGTAGGGCTCGAAGTAGGTGGTCGAGGCGGTGGCGATCAGCCCGATGCGCTCGGTGGCCGCGGCGACGGCCGACAGCCAGGTGAACGGCTCCAGCCGGAAGCGGCTGGCGTAGCGCACGTTGTCGGCCAGGGACGGGCCGTCCGCGAAGAACACGGCGTCGAACGCGGCCCGTTCGGCCCGGCGGGCGAGGTCCTGGTAGAAGCCGATGTCCAGCAGGCGCCCGGGATCGGTGCCGTGGTGACGCCAGGCGGCCTCGTGGTGCCCGCCCGGATAGACGAACAGGTTCAGATGCAGTTTCCGGGCACTCATGCCGCGCTCTCCTCCTCGACGTCCACTCCCAGCCGGGTGAGCAGCCGGCCGCGCAGGGCCGCGTACTCGGTGCTGCCGTGGCGGCGGGGTGCCGGGAGATCCACGGACAGGTCGGCCGCGATCCGGCCGCGGTCGAGCACCACGACCCGGTCCGCGAGCGCGATGGCCTCGTCGACGTCGTGCGTGACGAGGAGCACGGCCGGCCGGTGCCGCTCGCACAGGCGCCGCAGCAGGGTGTGCATCCTGATCCGGGTCAGCGCGTCCAGGGCGCCGAACGGCTCGTCCGCCAGCAGCAGTCGGGGTTCGCGTACGAGTGAGCGCGCCAGCGAGACCCGCTGCTGCTCGCCCCCGGACAGCTCCACCGGCCACGCGCGTTCGCGCCCCGCGAGCCCCACCTCGGCGAGGGCGTCCCTGCCCCGCGTCTCGGCGAAGGGCCCGTCCAGGCCGAGGACGACATTGTCGAGCAGCCGCTTCCAGGGCAGCAGCCGGGCGTCCTGGAAGACGACGGAGACATGGTCCGGCCGGGTGAGGCCGCCGCTGCCGGCCACCTCGTGGTCCAGCCCGGCCAGTGCCCTCAGCAGGGTGCTCTTGCCGGAGCCGCTGCGGCCGAGCAGCGCCACGAACTCGCCCGGCGCGATGGACAGGTCGAGCCCGTCCAGCACGCGGCGTTCGCCGAAGGAACGCACCAGGTTCTCGATGCGGACCGCCGTCCGGCCCTCGGTCCGGTTCAGCCCGCCAGGGTGCGTCGCCACGACAGGGCCCTCCTCTCCACGAGTCGTACGAGGGCATCGGAGAGGAGACCGAGCAGGCCGTACACGACGAGTCCGACGAGGATCACGTCGGTCTGCCCGTACGTCCGCGCGAGCTCCATCATGTAGCCGATGCCGCTGGTGGCGTTGACCTGTTCCACGACCACCAGGGCGAGCCACGCGGCGGTCACCGCGAAGCGCATGCCGAGCAGGAACCCGGGCAGGGCGCCGGGCAGGACGACGTGGCGCACGAAGGCGAGCCGGCCCAGCCGCACGGTCTCGGCGAGTTCGGCGTAGCGGCTGTCGATGGTGCGCAGCCCGTTGTGCGTGTGGATGTAGACCGGCACGAACACGCCGAGCGCGATCGTGACGACCTTCATCGTCTCGCCGATGCCGAACCAGAGGATCAGCAGCGGTATCAACGCCAGCGAGGGGATGGCCCGCTTGATCTGCACCGGGCCGTCGATCACGGCCTCGCCGATCCGGCTGAGCCCGGCGACGAGGGCGAGCAGCAGCCCGCTCACCACGCCGAAGAACAGCCCGAGGAAAGCCCGCTGGGCGGAGGTGGCCAGGTGGGACTGGAGCTTGCCGTTGTCGATCAGGTCGCCGGCGGTGCCCGCGATGGTCCACGGCGCGGGCAGGCTGCGGACGTCGATGACGCCGAGGCCGGTGCCCGCCGCCCAGAGCGCGAGCAGCAGCGCCGGGCCGATCGCCCACCCGTAGGGCACTGGCCGGCCGGGACCCAGGCGCCTGCGGCGCGGCCGGCGCGGGACGGGGGCCGCCGAGGCGGTCGCCGCCGGCGGTGCCTTCTTGTCGAGGGCCGTGGTGCTCATGACGGCGTCCCTTCGTCGGTGCGAGTCAGGCCGGCGATCGCGTCGGCGGCCACCCGCTCGTAGCGGCGGTCGAAGAGGAGGTCCGCCTCGAAGGGCTCGCGGTCCTGCTCCTTGGCCAGCAGGTCGATGGTCTGCTGCTGACGGCGGACGGCGTCGGTCCAGTCCGCGGGGATGTCCGGGTGGCCGGCCCGCCGCACCAGGTACTCGCCGTCCTCACGGCTCAGGCCCTGGTCCTCGACGTAATAGCCCGCGACCCACTCCGCGGGGTGGGTGTCGACCCAGATCTGGGCCCGCGCCCAGAACGTGACGAGTTCCCTGACCGCAGCCGACTTCTGCGGGTCGGCGACGGACTCGGTGAGCGCCCACAGATGCGCCGGGTCGTCCCGGAGCCCGTGCTTGACGGTCGTGGCGCCCTCCTTGCCGTAACGGGACAGGTAGCGCTTGATGTTGACGTCCGCGATGGGGGCGGCGTCCACCTGCCGGTTGCCGAGGGCCGTGGGATAGACGTCACCGGTGCTCGCGAGTTCGACGAGTTCGACGTCTCGCCGGCCGAGGCCCGCCTTCTGCAGGATGCGCAGGACCAGCGCGCCCTGGGCCTGTCCCGGACTGTAGGCGATCTTCTTCCCGCGCAGGTCCGCGAGCGTGCGGATACCGGCGCCGGGTGCGATGCCGAGTTCGTAGATCGGGTTCTCGAGCGGGTTCTCGCGGAACTTCGCCGCCACCAGTTTGGTGTCGAGGCCCGTCCAGTGGGCGTTGATCGACGGGATGTCCGCGGCCGAGCAGATGTCCAGGGCGTCGGCGCGGAACGCCTCGGAGCACTGGGGGCCGCCGCTGATGTTGGCCCACTTCACCTTGAAGGGCAGCTTGTCGATCTGCCCCGACAGTTCGAGTGCCACCTTGAGGTCCGGTGCGCCGACGGTGAGGGTGGTGTCACGGGACACCGTGGCCGGTATCGCCTCGCCGGAGACGTCCTTGCTGCCTGCGGTGGTCTGCGCCGGGTTCACGCAGGAGGCGAGGGCGAGGGAGACGGTCAGCGTCAGCGCGGCGAGGGCACTCGGCCGCCGGAATCCGGGCAGGGGTGTGCGAGGGGTCATCATGGCCTTCACAGAGAAGAGAAAGCGCCCTGGGGAGAGAAGGGCGGGACGCCGATGCGGTGGGAGCGCATACGGACGGCGGGCAGTGGGGCGGTGGAGCTCAGCTACACACCGCGGTGGCGACGCGCATCAGATCGATGGCCCGCCTCTTCCGGAACTGCCGGGATTTCCGCATGCGCCGGACGTTATCGACGCCTCGAAAACGGGGTCAAGGCCCCTCGGCCCGATCCCCCGTCACTGCAATGACCCGTTCGTCGGTGCGCCACGTTGCGGAAACACGTCGTGCTTCCGCAACGGGCGACGCGTCCGTTGCTATGCGTGGGCCCGCCGGCCCGAATAGGCCGACCAGCGCCCGTCGCGCCGGGTGACCGTGATGTCACGGCCGAAGCAGGCGGTCAGCAGGGGATCGGTCAGCACTCCACGCACCGGCCCCCGGGACAGGATGCGGCCCTCCCGCAGCAGCAGGGCGTGGCTGACCGCCGGGAACAGCTCCTCCAGATGATGGGTGACCGTCACGGTGGCCAGGTGCGGGCGCCCCTCGGCCAGCTGGTGCATGGCCTCCACGAGGTCCTCGCGGGAGGGCAGGTCCAGCGCGTTGAACGGCTCGTCCAGGAGCAGCAGCGCCGGATCGGCCATCAGCGCCCGGGCGATCAGGATGCGCGCCCGCTGCCCGCCGGAGCAGACACCGTACGGCCGGTCCGCCAGTTCCTTGATGCCCAGCTCCGTCAGCAGGTCGTGGGCGCGGAGCCGCACCTCGTCGCCGTACGTCCGCCACAACGGCTGCACCGTGCCGCTGTGCCCGGTGAGCACGACCGTGTGCGCGCTGAGGTCCTGCGGCACCCGCTGGGCCGAGGTGACGTGGCCGATGCGGGCCCTCAGCTCCCGCACGTCCACCCGGCCGAGCCGGCTGCCCAGCACCTCCACGCTTCCGGTCGTGGGGTGCATCAGGGCGCCGAGCAGCCGCAGCAGGGTGGTCTTCCCGGCCCCGTTGGCCCCCAGCAGCGCCCAGTGCTCTCCCGGCCGGACCGTCCAGTCGATCCCGTCGAGGATCAGCTGGTCCGTCGTGTGGCGGCGTACGCTCACGTCCTCGAGGAGGAGCACGGCCGCCTCGGGACCGTTCACCTGGGACTGCGCTGTCTGCCCGGCCATACAGGAGCTCCTCCACTCGCGACGCCGTCGTTCACCTGCACGGTAGATGCATCCACCATGCTCCTGCCGGGGCGTCCGGTACCTGGACGCGGTCGCGCCCGCCCCCGGTGCGACGAGGGCGGGCGCGGAACGCGAACGGGCGGGGGAGAGGTCAGACGCCCGCCACGGACTGGATCCAGGAGCGGTAGGCGGTCACGTTCGTGTACGCCGTCGTGGTCTGCCGGTCGCTGGTCGAGGCGACGCCGACCTGGACGCCGCCGGCCATCATCGGGCCGCCGGAGTCGCCGCCCGCGGTGATGCCGTCGACGGGACGCGCACAGATCGCCGAGCCGTAGTAGGCGTCGTAACAGCCGTTGGTCACGCTGACGTTGGCGACCTTCAGGTACGGGGACTGGCAGTTGATCTCCGAGCCGCACCGGGAGGTGGCGCCCCAGCCGTAGACCTGCACGGTCTGGCCCACCCGCACGGTGCCCGGCTGCCCGAGGCGCGCGTAGGAGGCGGAGACGGAACGGTCCAGCCGGACCAGGGCCAGGTCGGCCGAGGGGTGGGTGGTGGTCTGCACACCGTTCGCCACCGTGCCGCCGGACCGCTGGTCGAGGCTGCCGATGCGGAAGGCCAGTCCACCGCCGCCGACGCAGTGCTTGGCGGTCAGGATCCAGTTGGCGGAGATGATGGTCGCGGTGCAGGTCTCGGCGCCGTTGGAGAACAGCCGGGCCGCCCAGGGGGCGTTCTGCGCGTAGCCGCCGCCGATGATCGGCTGGGGTCCGCCGGCGCCGGGCCGCTGCTCCGCGGCGGAGGCGCTCGGCGCGAGGGCGAGGACGGACAGCAGGACGGCCAGGACGGCGGGGACGAGTCTGGTTATTCGCAAGGCTCCTCGATTCCGACGACACGCGCCGCGGCGCGTGAGGTGTGTGGGGGCGGTCCAGCATTCCGGCCGGGGCGTCTTCGGCACCACTACCGGCTTTCCATAACGCGCCGTTATGCCGCGGGACTCGGTGGACGGGAAAGGTGGTGGGGCAGGCCCGGGGTGGGGCAGGCACTACCCCCGCCGCACCCCCTGGACCGATGGCCGCCGCCGGGGCGGACCTCATACCGTGAGCCGCATGCATCCTCGCAACGTGTGGCAGGCCATGTCCCGGCCCGGCTTCCTGCTGTCCCCGTGGCCGTGGCGCGCGGCCGGGTACCTGCTCACCGGTGTGCCGGCGGGCGTCGCCGCTCTCGTGGGCATCGTGACCACGGCGGTGCTCGGCGCCGTCCTCTCCCTCGTGCTGGTGGGCCTGCCGCTGCTGCTGCTGACCGCCCTCGCCGGCCTGCCCGTGGCCCGCGTCGAGCGCCGCCGGCTGCGCCTGGTCGACGCCGGGCCCGCGCCGGACCCGCACCGCACGGGCACGGGCCGGGGACCGTGGGCGTGGCTGACGACGCGGCTGCGGGAACAGGCGACCTGGCAGGAGCTCGGCCACGCCCTGCTGTTCGCGGTACTGCTGTGGCCCCTGGACGCCCTCGTGCTCACCGTCGCGCTGCTCTTGCCCCTGTCCATGGCCGCCACCCCACTGCTCATGGCCACGGTCGGGGACGGCGAGGAGGCGAAGGTGCTCAAGCAGTGGACGGTCACCACCTGGCCGGCCGCCTGCGGGTTCGCCCTGCTCGGGCTGGTCCTGCTGGCCCTGGGCGCCTACGTCCTGGCCGCGGCGGCCGGCGCCCGGGCCGAGCTGACCCGGCTGCTGATCGCCCCGCGCGGCGGCGGCCTGGACGCCAAGGTGGTCGAACTGACCCGTTCCCGCGTGCGGTTGGTGGACGCCTTCGAGGCGGAACGCCGGCGCATCGAACGCGACCTGCACGACGGGGCCCAGCAACGCCTGGTCGCGCTGACGATGACCCTCGGCCTCGCCCGCCTGGACGTCCCGCCCGGCCCGCTCGCCGACCAGCTCGCCAAGGCCCACCGGGAGGCGGGCCGGGCCCTGGAGGAGCTGCGCGAACTCATCCACGGCATCCACCCCAAGGTCCTCGCCGACTTCGGTCTCGAGGCGGCCGTCGCCGACGCCGCCGACCGCTCCGCCGTCCCGGTCGACCTCGACCTGGAGCTGCCCGGACGGCTGCCGCAGGCCGTGGAGGCAGCGGCCTACTTCGTGGTGTGCGAGGCCCTCGCCAACGTCGCCCGGCACAGCGGGGCGAGCCGGGCGGAGGTGCGCGGCCGGCACCGCGGTGGGCGGCTGTTCCTCGACGTAGCGGACGACGGGCGGGGCGGCGCCCGGGCGGGGGAGGGCAGTGGGCTGACCGGGCTAGCGGACCGGGTGTCGGTGCTCGATGGCAGACTCTCCCTGTCCAGCCCGCCGGGCGGACCGACCCTGCTGCGTGTGGAGATGCCGTGCGAGTGGACCGAGCGCTGCGCGTAGTGCTGGCCGAGGACAGTGTGCTGTTGCGGGACGGGCTCATCGCCCTGCTCGACCGCTGCGGGCACCAGGTCGTCGCGGCGGTCGGCGACGCCGAGGCACTCGTCGCCGCGGTCGAGGAGCACGCCCCCGACGCCGTCGTCACGGACGTCCGCATGCCCCCCGGCTTCCAGGACGAGGGCCTGCACGCCGCGGTGCGGCTGCGGGAGAAGCGGCCCACGCTGCCGGTGCTGGTCCTCAGCCAGTACGTGCAGCGCGCCTACGCCGCCGAACTGCTGGACTCCGGCGACGGGACGGGCGTCGGCTATCTGCTGAAGGACCGGGTCGGCCAGGTCGAGGAGTTCGTCGAGGCCCTGTCCGAGGTCGCGTCCGGCGGCACGGTCGTCGACCCGGAGGTCGTACGGCAGTTGCTGCGCCGCCGCCGGGATCCGCTGGAGCGGCTCACCCCGCGCGAGCGGGAGGTGCTGGCGCTGATCGCACAGGGCAAGTCCAACGGCGCCGTCGCCCGCGAGCTGGTGGTGTCCGAGGCGGCCGTGGGCAAGCACATCGGCAACATCCTCACCAAGCTGGACCTGCCCCCGGCCGACGAGACCCACCGCAGGGTCCTGGCGGTCCTCGCGTATCTGCGGGCGTGAGGCAGGGGCGGCCGCTCAGCGCAGCAGCAGCTGGACGAGCGCGACGGTGCCGATCGTCACGACGAGGCCCCGCAGGACCACGGGGCTGAAGCGGCGGCCCACCTTGGCCCCGAGGAAACCGCCGAGCCCGGAACCGGCCGCGATGAGCACGACCGCCGTCCAGTCGAAGTCCGCCGCGAAGAGGAAGAAGAGCGCGGCGACGGTGTTGACGACGGCGGCCAGGACGTTCTTCACGGCGTTCAGGCGCTGCAGGGGCTCGTCGAGGAGCATGCCCATCAGGGACAGGTAGATGATCCCCTGCGCGGCGGCGAAGTAGCCGCCGTAGACGCTGGCCAGCGTCAGACCGACGAACAGCAGCGGGCCGCCGTCGCGGCGGGCGACGCCACCCCTCCGTTCGCGGCGCCGGCGCACCAGGGCGGAGAGCCGGGGCTGGAACGCGACCAGCACGAGGGCGAGTCCGACCAGCACCGGCACGATCGTCTCGAACGCGTCGGCGGGCAGGGACAGCAGCAGCGTGGCCCCCGCGAGACCCCCGAGCAGGGCGCCGGCACCCAGCCTCAGAACGCGCCCGCGCTGGCCGCGCAGCTCCTCTCGGTAGCCGATGGCCCCGCTGACCGAACCGGGGATGAGACCGAGGGCGTTGGACACCGTCGCGGTGACGGGCGGCAGGCCCGCGGCCAGCAGCACGGGGAACGTGATCAGCGTCCCCGAGCCGACGACGCTGTTGACCGCCCCGGCCCCGACGCCCGCGGCGAACACCGCCGCCATGACCTCCGGCGTCACGCCGCACCGCCCCGGACCGGCGGGCCGCTCCGCGGGAAGGTGTCCTGTGCATCTGTCACGCGGCCGACTGTACCCACCGCGTACGACGTGATCCTTGTCGGTCCCCAACAGGTCCTGCACGCACACTTCTTGACGTAAATTCACAAGATCCGACGGTGATACGATCACCGCGTTTGCGGAGCGGGCGGATGGGTGAAAGACGGCATCCCCGACTTCAGGGACGGCCCACGCAGCAACCCGGCGCGGGCGGTCCGCCGGGCCGCCCGCACGGACGGGAATTCAGCAAGCCGTCAGTCGCCTGAAGAGAGTCTTATGACGGAATACACAGGGAACCCACTGGTGTGGGTCCTCCTCGTCGCCCTCGCCGCCGCCGCCGTGCTCATCAGCCGTCAGCGCAGGGCTGCCCGAGCGTTGCGGCAGGAAGTGCAGGGCCTGAAAGACCATTACACGGAGCTGGAGAACGATTACGGAAAGTCCGTGCGGGCGGCTCAGGAGCAGGCCGAGGACGAGACGAAGACCGTCCTGAAGTCCGCCATGCGCACCCTCCAGGGCCTGGCCGCCGAACAGCAGCTGGTCCTCACCCGGCTCCAGACCAAGTACGGCGACTCCGCCCTGCTGCAGGACCTGCTGGAGATCGACCACACCAACTCGCAGTTCGGCCGGCGCGCCCAGTCCATCGCGGTGCTGTGCGACGGCTGGCTGGGCGGGCGGCGCGACACCGCCTCCGTCTACGACGTCGTCCGCAGCGCCCAGGGCAGGATCCGGCACTTCCGGCGGGTGGAGATCCTCTCCCAGGTCGACTTCGGCATCACCAGCCGGGCCGTCGAGCCCGTCGCCCTGGCCCTCGCCGAACTCCTCGACAACGCCACCAGCTACTCCAGCCCGGACACCGTCGTCGAGATCAACATCCGCACCGTGCCCAAGGGCATCTGCGTCGTCGTCGACGACGCCGGTGTCGGCATGAGCGACGAGGAGCGCACCCGCGCCGAGAAGCTGCTCTCCAGCGAGCGCGCCTCGGGCGTGGCGGGGCTGGGCAACCCCCCGCAGTTCGGCTTCGCCGTCATCGGCCTGCTGTGCGAGCGCTTCGGCTTCGAGGTGTCGGTGGACTCCTCCTCCCCCTACGGCGGCGTGCGCGCGGTCGTCCTGCTGCCGCACGAGCTGCTCACCGCCATGCCGGAGAAGAAGGCACCGGCCCCGGCCGCCGCGGGCACGGCCCGGCCGGTCCTGGACGGCGGGCCGGAAGCCTCGCTCACCTCGTCCCAGACCAGTGACGGCCTTCCCCGACGACGCCGCAAGCGGCCGATGGCCATCGTGCCCGGCAACACCCCGGCCCCGCGCCCCGCCGGCCGCTCCGAATCCGAGCAGGCACAGATCATGGGTGCCTTCCAGCGGGGCACGCAGTCCGGCCGCGTCAGCCGGTCCGAGGACCCGGACCGGACGAGCAGAACACCTGGTGCAAGCAGCGAAGGACATGGAGTCTCGTGAACGACGATCTGTCATGGATGCTCGACAGCGCCCTGGAGATTCCCGGGGCTCTGCACGCGGTCCTGATATCCGCCGACGGTCTGCTGATGGCCCGGACGCAGGACTTCGACAAGGACGACGCGGACCGGGTCGCCGCAGCGATGAGCGGCGTGCAGTCGCTCAGCCGGACGCTCGCCTTCTTCTGTGAGGACCCGCACCAGGCGTGGCGGCAGACCCTGGTCGAGTTCGACGGCGGCTGGGTGTTCCTGATCTCCGCCGGCGAGGGCGCCTACCTCGGTGTCTCCGCCTCGCCCGAGGTCGACATGGCGGACATCACCTTCCGCATGCAGCAGCTCGTCGCCCAGCTCGGCAAGCGCCTGACGACACCGCCGCGCGAGAACCTCGGCGCCCACTCATGACCGGCCACGACGGCTGGCAGCCGGAAGCCGCGGAATTAGTACGGCCGTACGTCATCACCAAGGGCCGCGGCCTGCCCGACGACGAGCAGCTCTCCCTCATCACCCTGGTCACCGCGTCCGCCGACCACGCGCAGCGGCCGACCCGGCTGTCCCCCGAGGAACAGAGCCTGCTGGACCTCTGCTCCGCCGGCTACCTCTCGGTCGCCGAGATCGCCGGGCACAGCCACCTCCCGCTGGGCGTGGTGCGGATCCTGCTGGCCTCCCTCATGGAAGGCGGCTACCTCACGACCCGCCCGCCGGTGGCCCGCGCCCGCCTCGCGGACAAGGAGATCCTGGAGGAGGTGCTCAATGGTCTCCGCGCCAAGTTTGGATGAGCAGGCGTACGTCCGCGGCGGAGCGACCCAGACCGCGGTCAAGATCCTCGTCGTCGGGCACTTCGCCGTCGGCAAGACCACCCTCATCGGGTCCATCTCCGAGATCGAGCCCCTGTCCACCGAGGAGACGATGACGCAGGCCGCCGAGTCGGTCGACGACCTCAAGGGGGTCCAGGGCAAGACCACCACCACGGTCGCCATGGACTTCGGCCGTCTGACCATCAGCGACCGCGTCGTGCTCTACCTCTTCGGCACGCCCGGCCAGCAGCGCTTCGTCCAGATGTGGGAGGACATGGCCCGCGGCGCGCTCGGCGCCCTGGTGCTGGTCGACCCCGAACGGCTGGCGGACTCCTTCCCCGTGATCGACCTCATCGAGCAGTACGGACTCGAGTACGCCATCGCCGTCAACCACTTCGACGGCGCCCCGCTGCGCGACGAGGCGGCGCTGCGCGAAGCCCTGGACCTGCTCGACGACACCCCCGTCGTCACCTGCGACGCCCGTGACGAGAGGTCCTCGGCCGCCGCACTGACCACTCTGGTCCGCTACTTGCTGGACCACACCCGCTAGGAACTGAGAGCAACATGGACGCTCACGACACGGTCCCGGTGCCCCCGCCCGGGTGCCCTGCCCACGGCTCCGGCGGCCGGGTGCCGCTGTACGGGCCGGAGTTCGCCGCCGCCCCCCAGGCGTACTACGACTACCTGCGCCACTACGGGCCCGCCGCACCCGTCGAACTCGCCCCGGGCGTGGAGGCGACGCTGGTCACCGACTACGCCGCCGCCCTGCAACTGCTGCAGGACTCCGGGACCTACCGCAAGGACGCGCGCCGCTGGCGGGCCTTCAACGAGGGCAAGGTCGCCCCGGACAGCCCGGTCGTCCCGCTGCTCGCCTACCGGAACAACTGCATGTTCTCCGACGGGGCCGACCACCTGCGGCTTCGGCAGGCCGTCACCGACAGCATGGCGCGCGTGGACACCCGGCGGCTGACCCGGAGCACCGAGCAGATCTCCGGCTACCTCATCTCCCAGTTCGCCGCCCGCGGTTCCGCCGACCTCCTCGGCGACTACGCCAAGCAGCTGCCGCTGTTCGTGTTCAACGAACTCTTCGGCTGCCCCGCCGACATCGGCGACCGGGTGCTGTTCGGCATCTCCGGCATGTTCGACGGGGTCAACGCGGAGAAGGCCACCGAGGTGCTGTTCCAGGCCGCGGGCGAGCTCGTCGCGCTCAAGCGGGGCAGGCCGGGCGACGACGTCACCTCCTGGCTGATGCAGCACCAGGCAAACCTCACCGACGAGGAGATGGTCCACCAGCTGGCGCTGCTGCTGGGTGCCGGCGCGGAACCGCTGCGCAACCTCATCGGGAACACCCTGCACCGGCTGCTCACCCACGACCGGTACGCCCGTGAGGGCGGTCTGATCGACGAGGCCCTGGACGACACGCTGTGGGAGAACCCTCCCATGTCGAACTACGCCCCGCACTACCCGGCCGGTGACGTGGAACTCGCGGGACAGCCGCTGCAGTCGGGCGACCTGGTGCTGGTCAGCTTCGCCGCGGCCAACACCGGACCCGCCCTCCAGGCCGCCCGGCAGGCCGGCAGCAACCGCGCCCACCTGGCGTGGAGCGCGGGCCCGCACGCCTGCCCCTCCAAGGAACCGGCCCGTCACATCACCGTCACCGCCATCGAGAACCTGTTCAACGAGCTGCCCGACGTCGAACTCGCCGTTCCCGAGGACAGCCTGACCTGGCGGCCGGGCCCCTTCAACCGTGCCCTCGCCACCCTCCCGGCCCGCTTCACCCCGGCGCAGTCGGGCCGGCGCCCCGACCCCCGCAGCGGCCCCGGGGCAGCCGCGCCGGAGACCACGGCCGGACCGGCGCGCACCCCCGAACGAGGAGGCATGTGGAGCCAGTTCCTCAACTGGCTCACGCGGTGATATCCGCAACATCCGCACAACCCGCCGCTTTCGCATAAACGTTCAACGGCACGGGTAGTGAGCACGCGGCTCAAAGTTGCTCACGAGTAGAAGGAGGTGTCGTGGACCACATATCCACGAACGCCGCTTCCCCGCCGCCGATCTCCCCGATACCCGCCCGAACGGGCGGGTATCGTCTTGTGCGCCTGCGACGAGGGACGGGCCGGTGACGGCGGAGTCCACGGGTGGCGGACTGCCGAGCACGCTCGGCGCCTTCACGAGCGGTCAGCTGCGAAGACTCGGCGCGGTCGCGGGCCTGTCCGAGACCGACCTCGACACCTACGCACACGTCCTGACGGACACTCTGGGAGCGCAGAGCGACCGGTCGCTGGCGTTGCCGCCCCCCAACCGGACCTTCCTGTCCGACGACCACACCCCGGTGGAGTTCTCCCTCTCCTTCCAGCCGGGCGCGGCCCCCGCACTGCGGGTGCTCATGGAACCAGGCTGCGGCGCAGACAGCCTGGCTCACAACGGTCGCGTCGGGCTCGAGACGGTGCGGGCGATGGCGAAACGCTGGAACTTCAGCACCGGCCCGCTCGACGCGGTGCGGGACCTGTTCCTGCCGCGCTCCCCGCAGGGCCCCCTGGCCCTGTGGTGCGCGCTGGAACTGCGGCCCGGCGGCGTGCCCAAGGTCAAGGTGTACCTGAACCCGGCCGCCTCCGGGCCGGAGCGCACCGTGGAGACGGTGCGCGAGGCCCTGTACCGGCTGGGGCACCGGCAGGCGTTCGCCACGCTCCCCGCCGCCGACGGCTATCCGTTCGTCGCGCTCGACCTGGGGGACTGGGAGGAGCCCCGGGTGAAGGTCTACCTGCGGCACGACGACCTGACGGCCGGGCAGGCCGGGCGGCTGTCCCGGATGGACCCGAGCCCCCACCCCGCCGCGATCGAGGACTTCTTCCTCACGGCGGCGGGCGCCGCCACCCGGGTGGCGCGGCTCGACGGACGGCCCGGTCTGACGTGCCACTCCTTCACCGACACCGGCACGGCACGGCCGAGCGGCTTCACCCTCCACATCCCCGTCCGGGACTACGCCCGGCACGACGGGGAGGCCCTCGCACGGGGCGTGAGCGTGCTGTCCCGGTACGGCGTGGGCAGCCCCGTGCTCGGCCGGGCCCTGGCCGCCGTGACCGGGCGCCGGCCGGAGGACGGCGTGGGCCTGATCGCCTACCTGGCGCTGGCCCACCAGCAGGACCGCGCGCCGCGGGTGACGGCGTACCTCTCCGCGGAGGCGTACGCGGTCAGGCCGCCGGTCGCCCGGGAGGTGCGGGACCCGGTGGCGGTGCGCTGAGCGAAGCGCTCGGCAGGGCCGAGGGCCCCTCGGTGGACGTCACCGGGGGGCCCTCGGCGTGGACGGAGCGCGTGGGCGCGCGCGGCGGCTACACGTTGAGCGTCTCGCGGAACTCGCTCAGATAGGGGCCCACGTCGACCTGGATCGAGGCGCCCCGGGTCCTGCCGTAGCGCTGGGCGATCCCGTCGAGGTACGCGCCGATCTCCTCGCGCATCTCGTCCGCCCCGGGCAGCGCGGCCTCGCCGTCGATGATCCGCGACACCCACTCGGCCTGGGCCTCCACCAGCCGGGTGATCGCGCCCACGGGCCGCACCAGGCCGACGAAGTACAGGCCGGGCCGGCCGGCCGGGACGACCCGCCGGTACAGCTCCACCGCGCCGTCCGGCCCCAGCGGGCAGCCCGCGGGCAGGAAGGGGAAGGTCATGTGGAAGCCGGTGCAGTAGACGACCGTGTCCGCCTCCACGGCGGTGCCGTCGGTGAAGACGACCCGGCCGCCGTCGAAGGAGTCGATCGCCGGCTTCGGGGTCACCGCGCCGTGCCGGATCCGGCTGAGGATCTCGTCCGAGAGGGTCACGGCCGAGGAGAATACGGGGTGGTCGGGCTCGGGGAGGCCGTAGTCGGCGAGCCTGCCCCGCGCGACGAGCAGGGCCTGCTCCACGAAGCGGCGCTGCTCGGCGAAGGACATCGCGGACCACCAGGGCGCGTCGGCGATCTCGTCCACGGACATCCCGAAGAGCTGCTTGGGCACGATGTGCAGTCCCCGGCGCACGGACAGCACGGTCCGCGCGGCGTGCCGGGAGAGGTCCGCCGCGATGTCCACCGCCGACGCGCCCAGGCCGACCACGACGGTGCGCTGTCCGGCGAAGTCGCTGCCGTCGCGGTAGTCGAGGGAGTGCAGGATCGTTCCGGCGAAGGAGGCGGCGCCCGGCGGAAGGGGGTCGGGCAGGGCGGGCTCGCTGTGGTGCCCGGAGGCGACGATCACATGCTCGAACCGGCGCGACGTCGCCTCGCCGTCCGCGTCCCGGCTGTCGACGGTCCACATGCCGTCCGCGTCCTGGCGTACCGAGACCACCTCGGTGCGCAGCTCGACGCGGTCCAGCACCCCGGCCCACTCGGCGAACGCCCGCAGATAGGCGGCGACATCGCTGTGCCGCGGATAGAGGGGGTACGACGACGGCATCGGGAAGTCGGCGTAACAGGTCAGCTGCTTGGCCGTGTTGAGGTGCAGTGACAGATAACCCGGGCCCCGCTCACCCGCCTGCGGCTGGCGCCAGATCCCTCCGACGTCGGGAGCCTTCTCCAGGCAGACGAAGTCGATACCGCGGTCGTTGAGGGCACGGGCCACAGCCAGCCCCGACAGACCGGCACCGATCACACACACTCGCACGGGCTTTCCCCTCAGGACGGACACAAACCTCCCCCGATCATGCATTCATTGCCCATCCGCCTCTCCGTGCACACCAGTACGCAGGGCGAACTGCTGTGTCCGTACTCACGTTTCGCCCGGCGCGGCCGACGGCCGCGGTCCGCGCCGGGCGCACGGTCACGACCGGCGGAGATCCTTCACCCGGCGCAGCTTGCCGACCGAACGCTCCAGCATCTCGGGGTCGACGACGGTCACCTCGACGGTGATGCCGACGCCGTCCTTCACTCCCTGGCCGATCGCCCGCGCGGCGGCCTCGCGCTGCTCGGGACCGGTGTCCGGGCGGGCCTCGACCCGGACGACCATGTGGTCCATGCGCCCGCGCTCGGTGAGCTGGATCTGGAAGTGCGGCGCCACACCGGGGGTGCGCAGCACGATCTCCTCGATCTGGGTGGGGAAGACGTTCACCCCGCGCAGGATGATCATGTCGTCGCAGCGGCCGGTGACCTTCTGCATCCTGCGGAAGGCGGGCCGGGCGGTCCCGGGCAGCAGCCGGGACAGATCACGGGTGCGGTACCGGATGACGGGGAGCGCCTCCTTGGTGAGCGAGGTGAAGACGACCTCTCCCTCCTCGCCCTCGCCCAGCACCGCGTCCGTGAGCGGGTCGACCACCTCGGGGTAGAAGTGGTCCTCCCACACGTGCAGCCCGTCCTTGGTCTCCACGCACTCCTGCGCCACGCCCGGGCCGATCACCTCGGACAGGCCGTATATGTCGACGGCGTGGATGTCCATGCGCTCCTCGATCTCGCGGCGCATCTCCTCGGTCCACGGCTCGGCGCCGAAGATGCCCACCTCCAGCGAACTGGTGCGCGGGTCGATGCCCTGCCGCTCGAACTCGTCGAGCAGGGTGAGCATGTAGGACGGCGTCACCATGATGATCTCGGGCCGGAAGTCCTGGATGATCTGCACCTGCCGGGCCGTCATGCCGCCGGAGGCGGGGATCACCGTGCATCCGGCGCGTTCGGCGCCGTAGTGCGCGCCCAGGCCGCCGGTGAACAGGCCGTAGCCGTACGAGATGTGGACCTTGTGGCCCGGTCGGCCGCCCGCGGCCCGGATCGACCGGGCGATGACGTCCGCCCACATGGACAGGTCGTCGTCCGTGTAACCGACGACGGTCGGGCGGCCGGTGGTGCCGCTGGAGGCGTGGACGCGCCGCACCTCGGACATCGGGACGGCGAACATGCCGAAGGGGTAGGTGTCCCGCAGGTCGGCCTTGGTGGTGAAGGGGAACCGGGACAGGTCCGCCAGGCTGCGGCAGTCGTCGGGCTTCACCCCGGCCGCGTCGAACTTCTTCCGGTACAGCTCCACGTTCTCGTAGGCGTGCCGCAGGGTCGCGCGCAGACGGTCGAGCTGGAGTGCGCGCAGCTGCTCGCCGGTCAGACGCTCGCCGTCGTCCCGCAGGTCCTGGGGGAGGGGTTCCCCGAGACGGGAGGCGGGGGCCGTGGTGGCCGTGGGTCCGCCGGTCGTCGGTTCGCTGCTCATCGCGACTCCTTCGTCGTGCCCGGCGTTCCGTCCGCAGCCGGATCCGCCGCCGTGTCCTTCGTCGAGTCCCGGACGCTGCGGCTGCGCCCGCGGAACTCCGCGATCACTTCCTGGCCGCGCCGCACGCTCACGTCGTAGACGCCGCTGCGGCCGTACCGGGTGCGTTCCTCGGCGGTCGCCACCAGCACGTCGCCTTCGCGTGCCGGGGCGACGAAGACGATGTCGGCGCCGGCGGCGACGGTCACGGGGCCGTGGCTGTTGCAGGCGCAGGCGAAGGCGGTGTCCGCGAGCAGGAACAGGTAGCCGCCGTGGGCGATCCGGTGGCCGTTCACCATGGCCGGGGTCACGGTCATGCGGACCACGGCGGTCCCGGGGCCGCATTCGAGCAGCTCGATGCCGAGGCGACGGGACGCCTCGTCCGCGGCGAACATCACCTCCGCCGACGGCGTCGTCCCAACGGCCTGTGTCACGCCTTCCACCACCTTGTTTCCCGACCGAACATTCGGTTACCGTGCGGCACGGCCTAGTAATCCAGCCACATCGTGGCCTGTCAAGAGCACGGACGCCCGTCCCGCGCCCTCGGTCGGGGTGGTCGCCGACCGCGGGTCTTGCCCGGCCCGGAGAAACACGTCAGACTGGTACCGAACGAATGGTCGGTAGGGGAAGCTGGTATCGATGACCACGACACACACCGCCGAGGCGCCGCCCCCCGAGGGGCTGCAGGAGCACTTCGACGCGACGATCGCGCACGACCAGCGGATCGAGCCGCGCGACTGGATGCCGGACGGCTACCGCAAGACCCTGATCCGGCAGGTCGCGCAGCACGCGCACTCGGAGATCATCGGCATGCAGCCGGAGGGCGAGTGGATCACCCGGGCGCCGTCGCTGCGCCGCAAGGCGATCCTCTTCGCCAAGGTCCAGGACGAGGCCGGTCACGGGCTCTACCTGTACTCGGCGGCCGAGACCCTCGGCGCCGACCGCGCGGACCTCACCGAGCGGCTGATCGAGGGCCGGCAGAAGTACTCGTCGATCTTCAACTACCCGACCCTCAGCTTCGCCGACGTCGGCGTGATCGGCTGGTTCGTCGACGGCGCCGCGATCTGCAACCAGGTGCCGCTGTGCCGCAGCTCCTACGGGCCGTACGCGCGCGCCATGGTGCGCATCTGCAAGGAGGAGTCCTTCCACCAGCGGCAGGGCTACGAGCTGCTGATGACGATGATGCGCGGCACCGACGCCCAGCGCGAGATGGTCCAGGACGCGGTGAACCGCTGGTGGTGGCCGTCCCTGATGATGTTCGGCCCGCCCGACGACAACTCGCCCAACTCGGCGCAGTCGATGGCCTGGAAGATCAAGCGGCACAGCAACGACGAGCTGCGCCGGCGCTTCGTCGACATGACCGTCCCCCAGGCCGAGAAGCTCGGTGTCACCCTGCCCGACCCCGAGCTGCGCTGGAACGAGGAGACCGGGCACCACGACTTCGGCACCCCCGACTGGGACGAGCTGATGCGCGTCATCAAGGGCGGCGGCCCGTGCAACGCGCAGCGGATGGAGCGGCGGCGCACCGCCCACGAGGAGGGCGCCTGGGTCCGCGAGGCGGCCACCGCCCACGCGGCCAAGCAGGCCGCCCGTACGGAGAAGGGAGCGGCGGCATGACCTCCGCGAAGCAGGACTGGCCGCTGTACGAGGTCTTCGTGCGCGGCAAGCGCGGCCTCAACCACGTCCACGTCGGTTCGCTGCACGCCGCCGACGACGCGATGGCCCTCACCCACGCCCGGGACCTGTACACCCGGCGCAACGAGGGCGTGAGCATCTGGGTGGTCCGCTCCGAGCACATCGCCGCCTCCACCCGCGACGAGAAGGACCCCTTCTTCGCCCCCAGCGCCGACAAGGTCTACCGCCACCCCACCTTCTACGACATCCCCGACGACGTCCCCCACATCTAGGAGCAGGGCATGAGTGACGACCACGTCTACATGACCCTCGCCGAGGGACACGAGGACGACACCCGCTGGGCCTACGGCACCGGCTTCGAGGACCCGCTGCACGGCGTGGACACCACCGTGCCCGAGGGCGTCGACACCGGTGAACTGGCCGCCCAGTGCGTGGCGCTCGCCGACGACGCCCTCGTCTCGGCCCAGCGGCTCGCCGAGTGGGTCACCCGCGCCCCCGAGCTGGAGGAGGAGGTGGCGCTGGCCAACATCGGCCTCGACCTCCTCGGCCAGGCCCGGCTGCTCTACTCACGGGCCGGCCAGACCGACGGCACCGGCCGCGACGAGGACGCCTACGCCTACTTCCGCGACGCGGACGACTTCCGCAACGTGCGCCTGGCCGAACTGCCGCGCGGCGACTTCGCGTTCGCCGTCGTCCGGCTGCTGGTGCTCTCCGCCTGGCGCCTCGCGCACTTCGAGCGGCTCGTGTCGCACCCCGACCCGGTCCTCGCGGCGGTCGCGGCCAAGGGCGTCAAGGAACTGACGTACCACCGGCAGTACGCTGCCGAGTGGGCCGTACGCCTCGGCGACGGCACGGACGAGTCCCACCGCAGGATGCGCACGGCACTGGAGCAGGTCGCCCCCTACCTCGGCGAGCTGCACGCCGCGTACGACGTGCGCGACGAGCTCACCGACGTCCTGCGCCAGGTCACCGAGGCGGCCGGACTGGCCATGCCCGTGTACCGGCCGCTGCCCGGCTCCGGCCGCGACGGCGAGCACACCGAGCACCTCGCGCCCCTGCTCGCCGAGTTGCAGAGCGTGGCCCGCGCGCACCCGGGGGCGACATGGTGACCACCCGGCCGGACACCCGGCACGCCCGGCGCATCGCCGAGCGGGTGCCGGACCCGGAGCTGCCCATGCTGACCCTCGCCGACCTCGGTGTCCTGCGCGACGTCGAGATGACCGAGGACGGCACGGTGGTCGCGAGCCTGACCCCCACCTACTCCGGGTGCCCCGCCATGGCCGAGATGAGGGCGGACGTCGCCGCGCGACTGCGGGAGGCGGGGTACGAGCGGGTGGAGATCCGCACGGTGCTCAGCCCGCCCTGGACCAGCGACTGGATCACCGAGTCCGGTCGCCGCAAGCTCACCGAGCACGGCATCGCCCCGCCCGGCGCCGCGCCCCGCGGCCCGGTCTCCCTCGTGCTGTCGCCCACCCGGCGCACGGTGCCCTGCCCCCGGTGCGGTGCGGCGGACACCGAGGAGACCTCCCGTTTCGCCGCCACGTCCTGCAAGGCGCTGTGGCGCTGCCGGGCCTGCCGCGAACCGTTCGAGTACGTCAAGGAGATCTGATGGCCCCGACCGCCCCCGCCTCGGCCGCACGCGTCCGCCGCCGCCCGGCCTTCCACCGTCTGCGCGTCGCCGCCGTCCAGCGACTGTGCGCGGACGCGGTGGCCGTCGGCTTCGACATCCCGGACGAGCTGGCCGGGGAGTTCGCCTTCGCGCCGGGACAGTCGCTCACGCTGCGGCGCGAGATCGAGGGCCGCGACGAGCGCCGCTCCTACTCGATCTGCTCACCGGCCGGCTCGTCGCCGCGCATCGGCGTCCGCGTGGTGCCGGGCGGCCTGTTCTCGTCGTGGCTCGTCAACGAGGTGCGGCCCGGTGACACGGTCGAGGTGATGGCCCCCACCGGCCTGTTCACCCCCGACCTGACCGCTCCCGGCCACCACGTGCTCGTCGCGGCGGGCTCGGGCATCACGCCGATGCTGTCCATCGCCGAGTCGGTGCTGGCCGCCGACGACCGCTCCACCGTCACCCTGTTCTACGGCAACCGCCGCACCGACACGGTGATGTTCGCCGACGAACTGGCCGACCTGAAGGACCTGCACCCCGCCCGCTTCCAGCTCGCCCACGTACTGTCCCGCGAGCCCCGGGAGGCCGAGGTGCTCTCCGGCCGGCTGGACGCCGAACGGCTCTCGGCGCTCGTCGACGCCCTGGTCGACGTCCCGAACGCCGACCACTGGTGGCTGTGCGGCCCGCACGGCATGGTCCTCGACGCCCAGCAGGTCCTGACCGGCCTCGGCGTGCCCCCGGACCGCGTCCACCGGGAGCTGTTCTTCGCCGACGACGAGCCGATGCGCGAGGTGCGCCACGAGGAGGCCGGACCCGAGGGCCCGGTCAGCGAGGTCACCATCACCCTGGACGGCCGGTCCACGACGGCCTCCCTGTCCCGGGAGCGAACCGTCCTCGACGGAGCCCAGCAGACCCGGCCCGACCTGCCGTTCGCCTGCAAGGGCGGCGTCTGCGGCACCTGCCGGGCCCTGGTCACCGACGGCAAGGCCGACATGCGGCGCAACTACGCCCTCGAACCCGCAGAGGTCGAAGCCGGCTACGTCCTGACCTGCCAGTCGTACCCGGCGTCCGACACGCTGACCGTCGACTACGACACCTGACCCGGCGTCACGGCGTCCCGCAGCCCGGTCTCCTCCAGCACCGCCCGGATCACGTGCCGGGCGTTGTGCGCCATCGCCGGATTGGTCCGGTGGTAGTACGGCAGCGCGATCAGTGCCTGCGAGAGCGTCCGGCCCCGGCCGCGCCGCCAGGTCGCGTCGTCCACGCCGAGCGCCTCGCGGAAGACCTCCCTCGCACCGGCCGGCAGCAGATTCCACGCCGGGAACAGATCACAGGCCGGGTCGCCCACGCCCGCGCAGCCGAAGTCGATGACGGAGGAGAGCCTGCCGGCCTCGATCAGCAGATTGCCCGGCATCAGGTCGGCGTGCAGCCACACCGGCGGCGCGTCCCAGGCCGGGGCGCGCAGCGCGTCGTCCCAGACGGCGGTCACGGCATCGGCGTCGACGTCCTCCCGGGGAATGCGGCGCAGGTCCTCGATCGCCGCCCGGGTCGAGGCGTCGAGGGAGGCGAGCGGGCCTCCGCGGTACGCCGGGGGCGCTCCCGGCAGGGTGATGCTCCGCATCGCCGCGACGAACCCGGCCAGATCCTCGGCCAGGCCCACCGGATCGCTCAGCGCTCCCTCCTCGGGGATCTCCCCGGGCAGCCACCGGTACACCGACCAGGGCCACGGGTACCCCTCGGCGGGTTCCCCCGCCCCCACCACCTCGGGGACGGACGTGGGCAGCAGGGGCGCGAGGCGGGGCAGCCAGTGACGCTCCGCCACCACGTCCGCGGCCCCGCCCTCCACGAGCGGCAGCCGGACGACCATCCGGTCGCCCAGCCGGTACATGGCGTTGACCGTGCCGCCGGACGGATACCGCCGCACCGGCAGGCCGGCCCACCGGGGGAACCGTCCGGCGACCAGCCGCCGTACGAGATCGTCGTCGATGGGGTGCGTGCCGGGACGTGCCTGCCCTGAACTCATGGGCGCCATCCGATCGCCGGGCGCCGACGCGCGTCAAACGCTTTCCCGTCGGGCGGCCCGGCAAGGCGCTCAGACGCCGAACTCCGTGGGGGACAGTCCCAGCGCGGTGCAGGCCTCGCGCACCGCGTACTGCTCGGCCGGCTCGAAGACCCCGTCCGCGCCGGCGACGACCATGCCCGTCTGGACGACCGCTCGGGCCTCCGCGGGCTTCTTGGCGGCCTTGGCGATCACCTGCAGCGCCTCGGCCCTGCCCGCCTCGAAGTTGCTCAGGAGCCGGTCCACATGCTGGTTGAACCGCTGCCGGAGCTGGTCCGCGGGGAAGTTCTGCAGGACCTCGTTGGAGACGATGAGCTCCTCCACGCGCTGCCGCTCGGCCGGTTCGACCCGGCCGTCGGCCGCCGCCACCAGCGCGCACATGGCCATGCTCGCGTCCCGGTAGGCGCCGCTCTTGAGCTCCGTCTTCACCGACGCGAGCTGGGACTTGAACAGCCCGATCAGCTGGGCCTTGGAGCCACCGGAGGACGACGAGCCCGGCCGGCCGAACGCCTGCTGTCCCTGTCCCTGTCCCTGTCCGTGCCCGCCCGTTCCCCGCGCGCCCTGGGACTGCTGGAGCGTCTTGGCCTGGTCCTTGATCCGGTCCCACATCGCCACTCGTGCCACCTCGGCTTCTGCTGCGTATCCGTCTTGGTCTGCGGTCGCGTCACAGCGCGGTCCGTCAGGTTGAACGCTCCCGGGCCGGGAACGGTTCCCCAATCGTAAAGGAAAAGCAAAACCGCTTGAGGGAAGGCGCCCGACCGGGCTCCGGGCGGTCCCGTGGGCGCCCGTAGTAGGCTCCCCACCCACGGCCGCCGGAAGAGGACGGCGGGCATCGACAGCTACGGTGACGTGCTGACACCACCGACCGATGATCTGCGGGGGAGCGTGACGCGTGGCTCGGCCGAGGACGTCCGGAACCCCCCGCACCGTGGTGGGCCACGCCCCGGCGCGGGACTCCGGGCGGGACGAACCGGTGCCCGACGCCGCTCCTCGGCGAAGGGGGTGGTCGCGCGAGGTCGGCTGGTTCGTCGCCGTCGGCATCGTGTCGACGGTCGGTCAGGCGCTGGTCTACTGGCTGCTGCGCACCTGGTGGCCCCCGGTCGTCGCCAACCTCGTCTCCCTGCTCGTCCTGACCGTGCTCAACACCGAGGCCAACCGGCGCCTGACGTTCCGGCATGCCCCCGTCGGCCTCGCCCGGGCCCATCTGGGCGCCGGCGGCCTCTTCCTGCTCGGCTACCTGGTGACGTCCGGTGCGGTGCTGTGGCTGGGACACGTGGACCCGGGCGCGTCACCGGCTGCCGAGACCGTCGTCCTGACCGGCACGTCGGTCGTGGTCACCGCCGTGCGCTTCGCCGTTCTGCGACTGGCCGTCTTCCGCGGTCCCCGCGGCCGCCGGCACTGACGCGCGCGGGCCGCCCGGCGGGCGGGGCCCGGTGTGCGCCCCCGGCGCGACTGCGCTAGAGTCTTCCCAGGTCGTCCAGCCACCACTCGGTGGATGTCCGCGCGTTGGTCGTCTAAGGCAAGACGTCCCGCTTCCTGCGGGGAAATGCAGGTGCAAGGCCTGCCCGGCGCTCCATCCCGAACCCCCGTCCCTGGATCCCAGAGGCGGGGGTTCTCGCTTGTGCCCGGTCAGAGGGCGATCCCGGCGGCGACGGGCAGGTGGTCGCTGCCGGTGGCCGGCAGGGTGCGGATGTGACGGACCGTCGCCGACCGGGCCATGACCTGGTCGATCCTCGCGACCGGGAAACCGGCCGGGAAGCTGAACGCGAGGCCGCGTTCCGCGGTGTCCAGGCGGGCGGTCAGCGGGCTCAGCCCACGATCGTCGACCGTGCCGTTGAGGTCGCCCAGCAGCAGCACCTTGTCCCGTCGCTCGGCGCCGATGACCTCGCCCAGCAGGCGGGCGCTCTCGTCGCGCCACGACGACGCGAGTCCGGTCGCCCGGACGCGCACCGACGGCAAGTGGGCGACGTACGCGGCGATCTCACCGCGCGGCGTGTGGACCACCGCCCGCAGTCCACGGTTCCAGGACCCCGTGATCCCGCGCGGTCTGATGTCCACCGGCCGCGCCCCGGTCAGCGGATGCCTCGACCAGAGCCCGACGGTGCCCTGGACCGCGTGGTACGGATACCGGGCGGCGAGGGTCCTCTCGTACACCGGCAGCGCCTGGGGCACCAGTTCCTCCAGCGCGATGAGATCGGGCCCGGCGCCGGCCAGGGCGCGGGCCGTGCCGGCGGGGTCGGTGTTCTCGTCGCTGACGTTGTGCTGCACCACGACCAGGTCGTCACCGCCGGCCCGCGCCGCGGGCAGCAGCAGTCCGCCGAAGTGGTGCGTCCAGG
Organism: Streptomyces flaveolus; assembly: GCF_014648815.1. Lineage (GTDB taxonomy): Bacteria > Actinomycetota > Actinomycetes > Streptomycetales > Streptomycetaceae > Streptomyces > Streptomyces flaveolus. The sequence goes on from NZ_BMRV01000003.1 coordinate 167,073, forward strand.
CGGCGACCGGCAGCAGCACGGCCACCAGCGCGACGGCCGAACGGCGCAGCAGTGCCAGGCCGAACAGCACCGCGACCACCAGGCCGAGCCACGGCAGGAACGTCTCCAGCAGACTGCCCGCCCGCCCGACGGAGTTGGGCACCGCGCCGGGGAAGGCCAGCAGCGCCGCCGTCAGCACCGCCGACGCGGCCACCACCCGGCCCTTCGTCCAGCCCGGTGTGCCGTGGCGGCGAAGGGCGTGCGGCGGGCGGTCGCGGGGATCACGGCTTGCGGGCGAGACCGCCGTGCTCACCGATGGGCTCGGGGGCGGGGGAGAGGACGTCCGGGCGCCAGAGGGGGACCGACACGACTCCGGGTTCCACGAGATCCAGTCCGTCGAAGAACGCCGTGATCTCCTTCACGGTGCGCAGCACGTACGGCGCGGCGCCGCTCTCGTTGTAGGCGTCCTGCGCCCGCTCGAAGTCCGGGTCGACGCCCCGCGAACCGTCGTTGACGGACAGGTAGCTGCCCGAGGGCAGCGCGTCCATCAGCCGGGTGACGACGGAGCGCGCCACGTCGTAGTCGGGGATGTGGCCCAGGATGTTGCTGAGGACGAGCGCGATGGGCCGGTCGAAGTCGAGTGTGCCGGCCGCCGCGGCCACGATCCGGTCCGGATCGAGCACGTCCGAGTCGATGTAGGCCGTCGCCCCTTCGGAGGTGGAGGTGAGCAGCGCACGGGCGTGCGCCAGCACCATCGGGTCGTTGTCCACGTAGACGATCCGGGTCTCCGGGGCGATCCGCTGGGCGACCTCGTGGGTGTTGTCCGCGGTGGGCAGGCCGGTCCCGACGTCCAGGAACTGGCGGATGCCGGCCTCGGCGACCAGGTGGGTGATGTTGCGGCGCAGGAAGGCACGGCTGCTGAGGGCGATGGTGACGATGCCGGGGAAGGCGGCGGTGTACGCGTCACCGGCCTGCTCGTCCACGGGGTAGTTGTCCTTGCCGCCCAGCCAGTAGTTCCAGATCCGGGCCGAGTGCGGCACCGAGGTGTCGATCTTCTGGTGCGCGGGTCCGGGCGTCGTCACAGGGTCGCTCATGAGGAAGGTCCGTCTCTCGGCCGAGGCGTGAACTGTTCCGTCACAACCTACGTCCCAACGTTCCCTCTTCGTACCGGGGTTCGCTCATCGCCCGGCGCCGGAGCGCACGGGGTGGATGAGTGTACGTTCGTACGTTCAACGTATAGGCTCCGTGCATGACTGTTGACGTCCTGCGTCGGCCCGGCCCGGTGGAACGGCGGGCTCGCGCCGCCGTTGCCGCGCTGTTCTTCACCAACGGCGCCCTGTTCGCCAACCTGTTGCCCCGGTATCCGCAGATCAAGGCGGACCTCGGCATCGGCAACACCGCCTACGGGCTGGCCGTCGCGGCGTTCCCGGCGGGCGCCATCGGGGCGGGACTGGCGGCGGGAGTGGTGATCCGCCGCCTCGGCTCGGCGCGCGCGGCGGTGGCCGGCACGCTGCTGACCGGCGCGGGTGTCCTCGCCGCCGGCCTGGCCGACTCCGTGGTGATGCTGGCGGCCGCGCTGTTCCTGGCCGGAGCCATGGACGCCGTCACCGACGTCGCGCAGAACGCCCACGGGCTGCGGGTCCAGCGCCGCTACGGACGTTCCATCATCAATTCCCTGCACGCCGTCTGGTCCGTCGGCGCCGTCACCGGCGGCTGCATGGCGGCCGGGGCAGTCGCGCTCGGCCTGTCGCTCGGGCAGCACCTGGCGGTCTCGGCGGCGCTGTTCGCGGTCGTCGCCTGCGCCGCCCTGCGGTACTGCCTGCCCGGCCCCGACACCGCACCGGACACGGCGCCCGGTGACCGCGCCCCGGGGCGGGGGCCGGAGCGGACGTCACGGCGTACCGTCCAGGTGCTGGCGGCGCTCGTCCTCATCGCCACGGCCGGCACCCTCGTCGAGGACGCGGGCAACTCCTGGGCCGCGCTCTACCTCTCGGGCTCACTGCACGCGTCGGTGGCGCTCGCGGCGTCCGGCTACATCGCTCTGGTGGGAGCGCAGTTCATCGGCCGCCTCATCGGCGACCGGCTCGTCGACCGCTACGGGCAGCGCGCCGTGGCCCGTACCGGCGGTCTCGTCGCCGCGCTCGGCATGGGCCTGGCGCTGGCCGTGCCCACGGTGCCCGGGACGGTTCTCGGCTTCGCCGCGGCCGGGTTCGGCGTGGCGACACTGGTGCCCGCCGCGATGCACGAGGCCGACGAACTGCCGGGTCTGGCGCCCGGATCGGGGCTGACCGTCGTCTCCTGGCTCATGCGGCTGGGCTTCCTGCTCTCGCCGCCCGTCGTCGGACTGGTCGCCGACGCGGCCGGCCTCCGGGTGGGTCTGCTCGTCGTGCCCCTCGCCGGGGTCGTCGTGCTGCTCACCGCACACGTGCTGCGGCCCCGGCGGCGGTGACCGGCCGCCCGGGGGCGGACCGGACCCACGGCCGCCGCACGGGTTCCGGGACGTCCACCGACCCGAGGTGTACGATCGTACGCATGGCGCCGGACCACTTCGCACAGGACCCCCGCACCAACCTCGAACGCATGCTTGCGGGCGACCTCTACATCGCCGACGATCCCGAGATCGCCCGCCGGCAGCAACTGGCCGTGCGGCTGGCCGCCCGCTACCAGGCCGCCTACGCGGAGGACGTCGACGCCGCCCGGCCGATCCTCGCCGAACTGCTCGGCTCCCTGGGCGAGGAGGCACACGTCAGGCCGCCGCTGTACGTCGACTACGGGAGCAACATCACCATCGGGGCCCGCACCTTCGTCAACTACAACCTGACCGCGCTCGACGTCGCGGCGATCACCATCGGCGAGGACTGCCAGATCGGGCCCGGCGTGCAACTGCTCACGCCGACCCACCCGCTGGAGCCGGGGCCCCGGCGCGACAAGCTGGAGGCGGCCCGCCCGATCACCATCGGGGACAACGTCTGGCTCGGTGGAGGCGCCGTCGTCCTGCCCGGCGTCACCATCGGCGACAACTCCGTCATCGGCGCCGGCGCGGTCGTCACCAAGGACGTCCCCGCCGACGTGGTCGCCGTCGGCAACCCCGCGCGCCCGGTCCGTGACCTCTGAGATTCTTCCGCCATGGCTACCGGACACGCGGACCCCCAGCGCCGCGAACGCATTCTCGACGCGACCCTGGACCTCATCGCCGAAGAGGGCCTCGCCCAGGTCTCCCACCGGAAGATCGCCGCACGCGCCGGTGTCCCGCTGGGGTCGATGACCTATCACTTCAGCGGCATGGACCAGGTGCTCCGCGAAGCGTTCGGCCGCTTCACCGACCACATCGTCGCCGTGTTCGACGCCCACCTCGCCGCCCCGGCCGACCGTGACCAGGCCCGACGGGCGGTGACCGACCTGGTGCACGCCCTCTCCGAGGGAAGTCCCCGCGACCTCGTGCTCACCCAGGAGCTCTACACCCTCGCGGCGCGCCGGCCCGCCTACCGGGAACTCACCCAGGAATGGATGCGGCGCAGCCGCATCCACCTGGAGAAGCACTTCGACCCGGACACCGCCCGCCAGCTCGACGCCCTCATCGAGGGCCTGACACTCCATCGCGCCCTGGCCCGCGAGCCGCACGACCGGGCCCTGACCCTCGAAGCCGTCACCCGCGTCACCACCACGGGCCGGCCCGCCGTCTAGGGCCGGGCCGTGTCCGCGACCGCAGACCGGGGACGTGGAACGCGGTTCAGACGGCCTTGCGGATCGCCTGCTCGAATCCGGCGACATGGCTGGCGGCCAGCTCCGCCGCCTTGTCGGGGTCCGCGTCGATCACCGCGCGCAACAGGGGGCCGTGCTCGACGACATGGCCGGCCATGCCGGGCAGCCGGTCGACGAACAGGCACCAGATGCGGGTGGCGAGGTTGTCGTAGCGGACGAGGGTGTCCTCGAGGTACGGGTTGTGCGTTGCCGCGTAGACGGCGCGGTGCACCTGGAGGTCGAGGCGCATCAAAGCGTCACCGGCCTGCCCCGAGGTGGCCTCGCGTTCCAGCCGGCGCAGCAGCTCGCCCAGTGCCGTCCGGTCGGCGGCGGTGGCGCGTTCGGCGGCGCGTGCCGCCGCCAGCGGCTCCAGCTCCCGCCGCACCTCGGAGATGTCGGCGAGGTCGGTGATGTTGACCTCGGTGGCGAACGTGCCGCGCCGCGGGTACGCCACGATCAGCCGCTCGTACTGGAGGCGCTTGAGCGCCTCCCGGACGGGGGTGCGGCCGAAACCGAGGCTCTGGGCCAGCACGTCCTCGTTGACCGGGGCGCCGGGCGGGATCTCCAGCATGATCAGGCGATCGCGGATGTCGCGGTAGGCCCGCTCGGCCAACGTCGGCTCGGCGGCCGGCGACGAGACTCTTTCCTGGTACATCCCGCACCCCTTGACCCGTTACGCAGCGCTGGCCTACCTTACCGCAGAGCACTGATATATCAGTGTACGAGCAATCGCATCCCAAGGTGGTGCTCAGATGACAGCGAGTCCGTCGACGGCGCGTCCGCCGGTCACCGAGGACAGCGCGCCCGCCTCGCCCCCGGTGCTCCCCAGCGCCCTGTCCGCCGTGGACCCGGAGACGGTCTCCTCCGGCCTGCGCATCGATACCCCCGCCCTGGCGACCCGCGGGTTCGGCACGGACGCCTTCCGGGAGGCCGCGGACGTCATCGCGCTGCCCCTGAAGGACGACCTCACCGGCGAGCGGGCCGGAGCGTTGCGCGGCCGGGTCACCGAGCTCACGGCCGTGTTCCCCCTACACGCCGACCTGGACGGACTCGCCGGATGACCACGACGCAGCTTCCCGAACACCCCGACTGGCTCTGGCGCACCCCGGACCCGCGCCCCTCCTACGACGTCGTCGTCGTCGGCGCGGGCGGCCACGGCCTGGCCACCGCCTACTACCTCGCCAAGAACCACGGCATCACCAACGTCGCCGTCCTGGAGAAGGGCTGGCTGGCCGGCGGCAACATGGCGCGCAACACCACCATCATCCGCTCCAATTACCTCTGGGAAGAGAGCGCGGCGATCTACGAGTACGCGCTGAAGCTGTGGGAGCGGCTGCCCGAGGAACTGGACTACGACTTCCTGTTCAGTCAGCGCGGCGTCCTCAACCTCGCCCACACCCTCCAGGACGTCCGCGAGGGCGTGCGCCGCGTCAACGCCAACCGCCTGTGCGGCGTGGACGCCGAGTGGCTGGAGCCCGAGGACATCGCCAAGATCTGCCCCGTCCTCAACCTCTCGCCCCGCGTCCGCCACCCCGTCCTCGGCGCCACCTTCCAGCCCCGGGCGGGAATCGCCAAACACGACCACGTGGCCTGGGCACTGGCGCGCCGGGCCGACGAGATGGGCGTCGACCTCATCCAGGGCTGCGAGGTCACCGGGTTCGTGAAGGACGGCGAGAAGGTCGTCGGCGTGGAGACCGGCCGGGGCCGCATCCTGGCCGGCCGGGTCGCCCTCGCGGGCGCCGGGCACAGCTCCGTCCTCGCCGAACGGGCCGGCTTCCGGCTGCCGGTGCAGTCGCACCCCCTCCAGGCCCTCGTCTCCGAACTGCACGAACCGGTGCACCCGACCGTGGTGATGTCCAACCACGTGCACGTCTACGTCTCGCAGGCACACAAGGGCGAACTCGTCATGGGCGCCGGCGTCGACGCGTACAACGGCTACGGCCAGCGCGGCTCCTTCCACGTGATCGAACAGCAGATGGCCGCCGCCGTCGAGCTGTTCCCCGTCTTCGCCCGCGCCCACGTGCTGCGCACCTGGGGCGGCATCGTCGACGTCACCCCCGACGCCTCCCCGGTCATCGGCCCGACCCCGGTGGAGAACCTGTACGTCAACTGCGGCTGGGGAACGGGCGGTTTCAAGGCGACCCCGGCCGCCGGCTGGACCTTCGCGCACACCGTCGCCACCGGCGAACCGCACCCGCTGAACGCGCCCTTCGGCCTCGACCGCTTCACCACGGGCGCCCTCATCGACGAACACGGCGCCGCGGCCGTCGCCCACTGAGCCACATCACCGAGAGAAGGCCACCGTGCTGCTCCTGAACTGTCCTTGGTGCGGTCCGCGCGACGAGACCGAGTACCACTACGGGGGACAGGCCCATGTCCCCTTCCCCGAGACACCCGGCGAACTCGACGACCGGCAGTGGGCCGAGTACGTCTTCTACCGCGACAACCCCAAGGGCCCCTTCGCCGAACGCTGGGTGCACAGCACCGGCTGCCGCCGCTGGTTCGACGTGGTGCGCGACACGGTCACCAACGAGGTGCTGGCCGTCCACCGCCCCGGCGAGCCCCGCACCGCCGGGCCGGACGGAGGCGACCGATGACCGACCAGGACCGGGAACAGAGCTTCCGGCTGCCGCACGGCGGCCGCGTCGACCGCGGCACCCTGCTGCACTTCACCCTCGACGGACGCGAGCTGACCGGACACCCTGGCGACACCGTCGCCTCGGCGATGCTGGCCTGCGGCGTGGTCGAGGTCGCCCCGTCGATCTACCGCGGCCGTCCCCGCGGCATCGTCTGCGCCGGTGTCGAGGAGCCCAACGCGCTGCTCCAGATCGACGGCGAGTGCTCCGAGGGCATGCTGCCGGCGACCACCGTCGAGCTGTACGACGGCCTGTCCGCCACCACCCTGTCCGGCCTCGGCCGCCTCGACCCCACACCCGACCCCGCCGAGTACGACAAGAAGTACGTCCACACCGACGTCCTGGTGGTCGGCGCCGGACCGGCCGGGCTCGCGGCGGCCACCGCCGCGACGGGCTCCGGCGCCCGCGTCATCCTCCTCGACGACCAGCCCGAACCCGGCGGATCCCTGCTCTCGGGCCGCGACCGACGGGTGGGCGGACAGCACGCACCAGACTGGATCGCCGACGTCCGCTCGCGGCTCGCGGCCGCCCCCGAGACGGTCGTCCTGCACCGCACCACCGCCTTCGGCTCCTACGACGACAACTACGTCCTCGCCCTGCAGCGGCGCACCGACCACCTCGGACCCGGCGCCCCCCGCGGTGTCTCCCGGCAGCGGCTGTGGCACATCCGGGCCCGCCAGGTCGTCCTGGCCACCGGCGCCCACGAACGGCCACTCGTCCACGCCGGGAACGACCGCCCCGGCGTGCTGCTCGCCTCGGCGGTGCGCACCTACCTCAACCGCTACGCCGTCGCGCCGGGCTCCCGCGCGGTCGTGAGCACCACCAACGACAGTGCCTACGACACCGTCGCCGACCTCCACGCCCACGGCGTCGGCGTCGCGGCCGTCGCCGACGCGCGCCCCGGTCTCTCCGCCCGGGCCGCCGAAGTGGCCGAGGCGACCGGGGTGCGGGTGCTGACCGGCAGCACGGTCGTCGACACCGCGGGCCCGGGCCGGCTGACCGGTGTCACCGTCCAGGGCATCGACACCGACGGCGGACTCACCGGCGTGCCCGAGACGTTCGCCTGCGACCTGCTCGCCGTCTCCGGCGGCTGGAGCCCGGTGGTGCATCTGCACAGCCAGCGCCAGGGACGACTGCGCTGGGACGAGGACCTGGCCGCCTTCGTGCCCGACGGCACCGTGCGCGACCAGCGGATCGCCGGCTCGGCGAACGGCACCTACGGCCTCGACGCCTGCGTGGCCGAGGGGGCGCGGGCCGGCGCGCGGGCCGCGACCGACGCGGGCTTCCCCGTGCCCGTGCCGCCGGAGCCCGCCGCCGCGGAGGCCGGAAGCCCCGGCGCGGTGCGCGCCCTGTGGCTGGTCCCCGGCCGTGACGGCACCACGGAACCGGGCGCGTGGGAGACCCACTTCGTGGACCACCAGCGCGATGTCACGGTCGCCGACGTGCTGCGCTCCACCGGCGCCGGGATGCGCAGCGTCGAACACGTCAAGCGCTACACCTCGCTCGGCACCGCCAACGACCAGGGCAAGACCTCGGGCGTCAACGCCATCGGGGTGATGGCCGAGGTCCTCGGCGGTGCCTCGCCCGGCGAGGTGGGCACCACCGCCTACCGGGCGCCGTACACCCCGGTGGCCTTCGCGGCGCTCGCCGGCCGGGAGCGCGGCGACCTGTTCGATCCCGTGCGCACCACCTCGATCCACCGCCGGCACGTGGCGCTCGGCGCCGAGTTCGAGAACGTCGGCCAGTGGAAACGGCCGCGGTACTACCCGCTCCCCGACGAGGACATGGACACCGCCGTGGCGCGCGAGTGCCGCGCCGCCCGCGAGGGCGTCGCCTTCATGGACGCCTCCACCCTCGGCAAGATCGAGGTCTGGGGCCGGGACGCGGGCGAGTTCCTGGGCCGCGTCTACACCAACGCGTTCAAGAAGCTTCCCGTCGGCTCCGCCCGTTACGGCGTGATGTGCAAGCCGGACGGCATGATCTTCGACGACGGTGTGACCCTGCGTATCGAGGACGACCGCTACTTCATGACCACCACGACCGGCGGCGCCGCCGCGGTCCTGGACTGGCTGGAGGAGTGGCTGCAGACCGAGTGGCCCGGCCTCGACGTGCACTGCACCTCGGTCACCGAGCAGTGGGCGACGGTCGCGGTCGTCGGCCCCCGCGCGCGGGACGTGGTGGCCCGGCTCACCCCGGACCTCGACCTGTCCAACGACGCCTTCCCGTTCATGACGTTCCGCGAGACCACACTCGCCTCCGGCATCCCGGCCCGCGTCTGCCGGATCTCCTTCTCCGGCGAACTCGCCTACGAGGTCAACGTCTCCGCCTGGTACGGCCTGGACCTCTGGGAGCAGGTCCACGCCGCGGGCCGCCCCTACGGCATCACCCCGTACGGCACCGAGACGATGCACGTGCTGCGGGCCGAGAAGGGCTACATCATCGTCGGCCAGGACACGGACGGCACGGTCACCCCGCAGGACGCGGGCATGTCCTGGGTGGTGTCCCAGCGGAAGGAATTCATCGGCCGGCGCTCCCACGCCCGCTCCGACACCGCCCGCACCGACCGCAAGCACCTGGTCGGCCTGCTGCCCACCGACCGCCGCACCCGGCTGCCCGAGGGCTCCCAGATCATCGCCCCGGACGTGCCCGTGTCCCCCGCCGGCGGCCCGGTGCCGATGCTCGGCCACGTCACCTCCAGCTACCACAGCCAGGCCCTCGGCCGGCCCTTCGCGCTCGCCCTCGTCGCCGACGGACGGAACAGGATCGGCGACACCCTGCTCGCGCCGGTCGGCGACGACCTCGTACCGGTCCTGGTGGCCGACCCCGTGCTCTACGACCCCGAAGGGACCAGGCGAGATGGCTGAAACGACCCTCGAAAAGAGCCCCGCACCGGGACCGCCCGCCCTGCGCCGCAGCCCGCTCGCCCACCTGTACGGGGCGATGCGTGCCGCCGGTGTGGAGGGCGCCCGTGGCGTCCGCCTGAGCGAACGGCCCTTCCTCACCATGGTGAGCCTGCGCGTCGACCCCGCGTCGGCGGCGGCGACCCGGGTCGGCACGGCACTCGGTGCCCCGCTGCCGGCGCACTGCGGCGACACCGCGCGGACCGGCCTCCACAGGGTGCTGTGGCTCGGCCCCGACGAATGGCTGGTGCTGTCCCGCACGGACGGGGCGGCCCTGGTCCGGGAGATCCGCGACGCGCTCGCGGGGGATCCCGGCTCGGCCGTCGACGTCTCGGCCAACCGGACCACGCTCGAGCTGGGCGGCCCCGCCGCACGGCAGGTCCTGGAGAAGGGCTGTGCCCTGGACCTGCACCCGCGCTCCTTCGGGCCGGGGCGAGCCGTGACCACGCAGGTCGGACCGGTGCCCGTGGTGCTGTGGCAGACCGACGACGTGCCGACGTACCGGCTGCTGCCGCGCTCCTCCTTCGCCGACTACCTGGCGCACTGGCTCATGGACGCGATGCGCGAGTTCCGCGCCCCCGCGGTGCCCTGACGACGCTGGTGGTCGTTTTAGGGTGGTTCGATGCGAACCGTTCCCAGGTGGGTCTTGTTCACGTCGGGGTGCGCGCCCCTCCTGCTGATCGGAGGGTGGGCGGTCGCGGCGTCGCTGACGGGGCCCGCCTACGACCCCTCCACCCAGACGATCAGCGTCCTGGGGTCCTACGGAGCGTCGGGGTTCTGGGTGATGAACGGGGCGTTCCTCGCGCTGGGGCTCTGTCATCTGCTGACCGCGTGGGGTCTGCGGGCCGCGTCGGCCGCCGGCCGGGTGGCGCTCGGCGGGGGAGGACTGGCCGCGTTCGCGGTGGTGCTGCTGCCGGCGCCCAGCAGCGGGGGCTCCCTGCGCCACGGCACGGTGGCCGTGGTCGGATTCACGCTGCTGGCGCTGTGGCCGGTCCTGGCCATGGACGGCGACGGGAGCGCCCCCTGGGCGCTGAGACCCGCGCCGTCGGTCGCGGCGACCGTCCTGATGGCCGTCGGCGGCGCGTGGTTCCTGTTCGAGATGACGCGGCACGGTGCGGCCGGTGTCGCGGAGCGTGTGGTGACGTTCGCGCAGTCCCTGTGGCCCTTCGTGGTGGTGAGGTCCTGCCTGTCGCGCAACGGGGGAAGCGAGGGGCCTGGGCGGAACCGGTGACGGACCTCGTCCCGCTCATCGCCTCGGGCGCCCCGTCCGCCGTTCAGCGGTCGGCGGGCGCCGGGCCGTCGCCGTCGGCCTCCCCCGTGGGCCGGAACTCCACGGCGACGACGCCGTCGACGCGCCGGCACAGCTCCTCCAGCACGGAGACGGGCACGTGCCCGGGGAGACGGCCGCTGAGGACGACGTGTCCGTGGGTCACGTCCACGTGCACGGAGGAGGGCGGCAGGCGGAGGGTCTGCACCAGGGCCTCCTCGATGATCTCGGTCCGGATCGCCCGGTCCTTGCGCAGGAAGACCCGCAGCAGGTCACTTCTGCTGACCACCCCGATGAGCCGCCCGCCCTCGTCGACCACCAGGAGCCGCTTGATGCCGTGCCGCGCCATCGCGCGGGCGGCCTCGACGACGCTCCAGTCCTCGCGCGCGCAGACGGCCGGCGACGTCATCAGTCCCGCCGCGTCGGTGGCGGAGGCCTTCCCGCCGCCGGGCGGGGTCTCCGCCCCGCGCCCGGCGGACCCGTCCGGCTCCCCGCCCCACATCTTCTGCAGGAGGTCCGCCTCCGACACCACCCCCACGGGCCGGTCCGCCGAGTCCACCACGGGCACCGCGGTGATGTCGTAGTCCTGCAGCAGGTGGGCGATCTCCTTGAACGGCGTCCCGCGCTGCACACGGACCACGGCGTCGCTCATCACATCGCACACCCTCTGGTGCTTCATTACAGGACTTCCTCTCCGCTGCCGGACCTGCGTCGACCGGCATCCGACCTTCTCACCACCTGAAACGTCCCGCGAGCCGCAAGCGTGCCCCTGTCCGCCGACAGCGCACCGGGCGCCCGTCGGGCCGGTCAGTTTTCGAGAAGCGCCGAGGACCCGGCCGCCCCTACCGTCGAAGACATGAACGCCATCGACTCCGTCACCCTGGAAGTGGCCGACACCACGGCCGCCGCCCGCTTCTACGACGCCGCCTTCGGTCTGGACCCGTCGCAGGTGCGGTTGCGCGCCTCCGAGGCCCCCACGACCGGCTTCCGCGGTTTCACCCTGTCGCTCGTGGTGTCCCAGCCGGGCAACGTCGACGCGCTCCTCGCCGCCGCCCGCGACGCCGGCGCCACCGTCCTCAAGCCCGCCGCGAAGTCGCTGTGGGGCTACGGCGGCGTCGTCCAGGCCCCGGACGGCACCATCTGGCAGCTCGCGACGTCGGCGAAGAAGGACACCGGGCCGGCCACCCGGGACGTCGACGAGATCGTGCTCCTGCTGGGTGTCGAGGACGTGAAGGCCTGCAAGCAGTTCTACGTCGAGCAGGGCTTCGCCGTGGGCAAGAGCTTCGGCGGCAAGTACGTCGAGTTCGCCACCGGCGAGGGCACCGTGAAGCTGTCCCTGTACAAGCGCCGCGCGCTGGCCAAGGTCGCGGGCGTCCCCGTCGACGGCACGGGATCGCACCGGATCGTGCTCTCCTGCGCCACCGGCCCGTTCACCGATCCGGACGGGTTCGTCTGGGAAGCCACCGCCCCGCTGACCGCCGCCGGCCCGGGAGCCTCGGACGGCCCCGGGGTCGGCTGAGGAAGAGGCGGTGACCGCCCCGGTCAGGGCGGCGGCAGGGTCACCTCGCACCACACCGTCTTGCCGTTGCCCCGCGACTCCACCCCCCAGGCGGTGGCCAGTTCCTCGATCAGCATCATTCCGCGGCCGGACGTCGAACGTTCGGTCGCGGCCCGGCGCCGCGGCGAGACCGGCGACGTGTCGGTGACGGCCAGCCGCACGGTGGGGCCGCGGTCGGTCACCGGCGACACCGTGAGGGTCGCGTCGCCCCGGGCGTGCAGCAGGGCGTTGGTGGCCAGTTCGCAGGCGAGCAGCTCCGCCGTCTCCGAGAGCGGGCCCAGCGACCAGTCGTCCAGCGCCGTACGCAGCGCCAGCCGGGCCGTGTGCAGGGAGTCGGGGTCGACGGACCTGATGGCGACCTCCAGCCGCTCGCTGACCTCGGACGCCCGGCGGTTGCGCCGCATGATCAGCAGCGCCACGTCGTCGTCCTCCCCCGTGTGGGCGCTCATGGAGCTCAGCACGTGGTCGGCGAGGTCGTCCGGCTCCACGGGCCCGGTGGCGACGGCGGCGAGCAGTCTGTCGCAGCCCTCGCCGATGTCGGCGGTGCGCGACTCGACGAGCCCGTCCGTGCACAGCAGGAGGGTGGATCCGGCGCCCAGCACCAGCTCGGCGGCGGGGTGGCCGGGCTGCGACCCCGGGGACGACAGACCGAGCGGCAGGCCGCCGGGGGTGTCCAGCCATGTGCAGGTGCCGTCCGGACGCCGCAGCACGGGGCCCAGATGGCCGGCACGGACGATCACGGTGCGTCCGGTGCGCGGGTCGATCTGCACGAGCAGGCAGGTCGCGAAACGGTCGGTGTCCAGCTCGGTGAGGAACGCGGAGGCACGGGCGACGACCGTCGTCGGCGGGTGGCCCTCGGCCGCGTAGGCCCGCAGGGCGATGCGCAGCTGGCCCATCACGGCGGCGGCCGTCACGTCGTGACCCTGCACGTCGCCGACGACGGCGACGACCCGGCCGTCCGGGAGCGTGAGCGCGTCGTACCAGTCGCCGCCGATCCCTCCGCGGGCACTCGCCGGACGGTAACGGGTGGCCGAGACCAGCCCGGGCGTCGGCGGCATGTGCCCGGGAAGCATGGCGGTCTGCAGCCCGGCCGCCAGCTCGTGCTCCCGGTCGTACAGCAGGGCCCGCTGCAACGACTGGGCGACGACCTTGCCCAGGGCGTTCAGGACCGTCCGCTCGTCGTGCGTGAACGACGCCTTGCCGTCGAAGGTGAGGCCGAGGGCGCCGATCGGGGTGTCGTGTGCGATCAACGGCTGGTACACGGCGGCCGTTGCCCTGGAGAACATCCTCAGGTACGGCCGCAGCGCCGGGTAGCGCTCGGTCAGCTCGTCGCGGTCGGTGATGAAGACAGGCTCGCGGGTGCGCACCGCCTCGGTGAGCGGCAGCGGCTGGTCGAGCCGGGACAGGTGGAAGTCGCGGACGAGCTGCCCGCTCAGACCGTTCGAGCCGATCAGCTCCATCCGGCCGTTGTCGACCAGCCCCAGGACGATGCTCGAGGCGCCCAGCCGTTCCAGCAGCCGGGCCGACGTGAGAGCCTCCGCGAGGTCGTCCACCGTGACCGTGGGCATGAGCGCGTCGCTGATGTGAGCGACGATGTCGGCCTGCCTGCGCCGGTCCTGCCTGGCCTGGTGCAGCTGCTCGGTCTGGTCGATGGCCCGCAGCTCCTGGCTGGCGTCCCGCACGATGCCGATGACCCGCAGGGGGCGCCGCTGGGCGTCGCACACGACGTGCCCCTGGGTGTGCGTCCAGCGCAGCCAGCCGCCGGGATGGCGGACGCGGAAGTACAGACTGAAACCGGACCGGTCCTGCAGGGCCCTGTCCACCCGGGCCTGCACCGCGGGCAGCTCCGCCGGGAGCATGCGCTCACCGAGTGTGCTCAGCCTGCCGTCGAACTCGCCCGGACGGAAGCCCATGACGTCGAGGGCTGCGTCGTCGTAGTGCATCACCCCGCTGGGCACGTCCCAGGTGAAACTGCCCATGCCGTTGACGGCGAGAGCCACGTGCGCGGCAGCCCGTCCGTCACCTTGTGCGGAAGTGTCGCCGCGTCGGCCCCCGGAGTGCTCCATCGCTGCCTCCCGGCAGGTCGCGTCGCATCGGTGCGCCCCGTCCCGAGGCGGCCGGACGCCACCGAGCCGGCATGTCCTCCTCCCATTCTGCGCGCGTGCGGTCCGCGGCGCGCGTCCGCGACGGCGGGGACGACGCTCAGAGGACCGCGATCCCCAGCGGCCGTTCGCCCGCCGCGAGGCGCCGGGTGGTGCCGGAGTCCAGGTCGACGACGGTGATGCCGTTCCAGTAGCCGTCGCGGGTGAAGCCGCCCGTGACGTAGGCACTACGGCCGTCGCGCGACACGGTGATCCCTTCGTGGGGGCCGTCGAGGGGAATCACCCTTTCCTGGCCCCGTGCGGTGCGCACCGTCAGCGAGGGGCCCTCGTGCCGGTCGGGGTCGATCACCCCGGTGCCGACGACGAGCAGCGTCCCGTCGGCGGTGACCGTCACGCCGTGCTGGTGGGTACGGGCGGTCATCCGCTCGACGCGCGACGCGCCCGACCCCGGGTCGACCACGACCAGACGCTCCCCTTCGAACGGAAGCAGCAGCTTCCCGTCCGACCCGCGCACGGCGGCGTAGTGCGGCTTGAGCCAGGAACCCAGTCCGCCCTCGGTGCCGTAGGGGGCGACCTCGATGCGCCGGGTCCGCAGGGAGCGGGCCGTCACGACGGTGACGTCGAAGGAGTCGTGGTTCGTCACGTACACCTCGCGGCCGTCGCGCGAGACGTCGACGTCGAACGGACGGCGGCCCACCTCGGCGGAGCCGGTGACCAGCAGGGTGCGAGTGTCGATCACCTCCAGGGCGCCGTCGCCGGCGGGCCGGTTGACGCCGACGTACACATGGCGGCCGTCGGGGGAGAGGGCGATCCCCATGCCGCCGCCCCGGTACTCGCCGTAGGCGGGCTCTCCGATGCCGTCCGACCGGTAGGGGATGCGCGCGAGCCGCTTCCGGGTGCCGGTGTCGACGACGGCGACCCCTTCGGCGGTGGCGACCCAGGCCCGTCCGTCCTGGCCGACGACGAGTCCGTACGGCGCGGTGCCGACCTCCGTGGAACCGAACGCGCCCCGGTCCGGATCGACGAAGGTGACGGTGTCGGAGCCGAAGTCGGCGACGATCAGCGAACCGGCCGGTGTGCGGGCGGACGGCGAGGACGGCGCCGGGTTCCCGGCGGTACTCGGTGCCGCCGCATCCGTCCGTGACGCGGCGGTGGTGCCGGTGCCGGCCGCGTCGTGGCGGGGAGCGGCGCACCCGCCGCCGAGGGCGACGGCCGCGGCGAGCGCCGTCAGCAGGGCGGCCCGCCTCACCGGACGGCCCTCAGCAGAGCGGCGATCTCCGTGGAACCGCGCCGTTCGGCGTGCTGGAGCGGGGTCACCCCGTCGCCGTCCGGCAGATCCGTGGTGGCGCCGGCGGTGATCAGCAGCTCCACGATCTCCCGGTGCGCCAGGCCGCCGTCGCCGAGGATCACGGCCTCCAGCAGGGCGGTCCAGCCGAGCCGGTTGACATGGTCGACGTCGATGTCCGTCTCGCGGAGCACGGCACGGACGTAGTCCACATGTCCCCGCTCGCTCGCCGGGATGAGGGAGACGCCGCCGAAGCGGTTCACCACCGTCAGGTCGGGACCGGCCGGCAGCAGGGCCCGCATCATCGCGACACTGCCGGTGACACCGGTGACCAGCCAGGGACTGTCGAGACGGTCGTCCTGTGCGTCGGGGTCGGCGCCCGCGGCGACCAGCATCTCGGCGGCCGCCACATGGTCGCCGAGGGCGGCCAGCAGCAGCGGGGTGCGACGGTGCCCGTCACGTGCCTCGACCGCCGCGCCGGCGTCCAGGGCGGCCTGCACGGCCCCGGCGTCACCGCGCTCCGCGGCGTGCAGGAGGGCGCGGTCGGGATCGTTCATCGTGAACTCCTCGCGTTTCAGGGGAGGGGGGAGGCGGCCCCGGCCCGTCGTCCGGGGCCGGTTCACCACCGTCCCGCTCGCCGTCCATCCTGACCTCCTCTCCCGGCGGCCGGCGTCGTCGCTCCGGCTGGACGCGGTGCGCACGACGGGGGACACCGGGGTCGTCCGATCGGACGACCCGCCCACCACCCAAGTCGCGAACCGGCCGACGCACGGGGTGCCGTCAGTGGGGGACGGCAGGGTGCCTCGACCGGACGGAAGCCTGGAGGAATGCGTCGAGCGGCGCCAGCGGGGCCGACCGCATCGTGAGACCGGGGGGCCGCGCGGGAATGACAGGAGGAAAGCCGTCGTTGGCACCTGTCATGCCCGAATCTTCCCCGCGGCCCGCGGTGCCCCGCATGCCACTCGCCGTCTACATTCTCGGCCTGTCCGTATTCGCCCTCGGCACCAGCGAGTTCATGCTCTCCGGGTTGCTGCCGCCCATCGCCGACGACATGGACGTGTCCATCCCGCAGGCGGGACTGCTGATATCGGCGTTCGCGATCGGCATGGTGGTCGGTGCCCCCCTGCTCGCGGTCGCGACGCTGCGGCTGCCGCGGAAGATCACCCTGGTCGCCCTGATCTCGGTCTTCGGCCTCGGCCAGGTCGCGGGCGCACTGGCACCGACGTACGGGGTCCTCTTCGTCTCACGCGTCGTCAGCGCCCTGGCGTGCGCGGGCTTCTGGGCGGTGGGCGCGGCGGTCGCGATCGCGATGGTGCCGCAGACGTCGCGGGCCCGGGCGATGGCGGTGATGATCGGCGGACTGTCGATCGCGAACGTCCTCGGCGTCCCGGCGGGCGCGTTCCTCGGTGAGCACCTGGGATGGCGCTCCGCGTTCTGGGCCGTGGGCGCGGCGTCCGCGATCGCCCTCGTCGGAGTGGCGACGAAGATCCCCCGCATCCCGCTGCCCGAGCAGCGGCCGAGGCTCAAGGGCGAACTGGCGATCTACCGCGACCGCCAGGTGTGGCTCTCCATCGTGGTGACCGCTCTCGCCGCGGGTGGCGTGTTCTGCGCCTTCTCCTACCTCGCGCCGCTGCTCACCGACGTGTCCGGCCTGGCGGACGGCTGGGTGCCGACCGTGCTTGCCCTGTTCGGCGTCGGCGCGCTGGTCGGCACGACGATCGGCGGACGGGTCGCCGACGCCCACCTGTTCGGCGTGCTGCTCTCCGGTATCACCGCCTCGACCGTGCTGCTGGCCGCTCTGGCACTGTTCGCCTCCACCCCCGCCGTCGCGATCACCTTGTCGTTCCTGCTGGGAGTCTCCGCGTTCTACACCGCCCCGGCGCTCAACGCCCGCATGTTCAACGTGGCGGGCGCCGCGCCCACGCTCGCCGGCGCGACGACGACCGCCGCGTTCAACCTCGGCAACACCGGCGGCCCCTGGCTCGGCGGCACGGTGATCGACGCGGGCCTCGGCTTCGCCGCCACGGCCTGGGCCGGTGCCGCGATGACGGCGGTCGGGATCGCCCTCGTCGCCGTCTCGCTGCGCCTGCACAGCCGTTCCCGCATCGTGATGGGCGCCCTCGCCACGGAGCCCGTCGGCACGGACCACACCCAGCGGGTGTGACGACCGGACACCCGGGAACGTCCGCCCGCCGCACGCCGTAGCGCGGCGGGCGGGGCGGTTGGTGCGGACGCACGGCGGACGCGCCGCCCGCGTCCTGCCGCGCTCGGCACTCCCGGGCCGAGCCGCGGACCCGTCCCGGGTACCGCCCCCGGTCGGAGAGCCCCCGCGGGAGCCGGTGCGCGCCCCCACCCTTGACGGTCGGTCGGAGGGGTCACATACTGACGGCCAAATCGATTTGGCCAAATCGATTTGGCTCTCCGTCCAGGGCCGGATCGCGGCTGAAATCCGAGCGTGCCCGTATGCCCGAACGGAGCCCGAACGTGTCCAGTCCCCGCCAGACCCGGCCCCCGGCCGGAGCCTCACCGACCTCACCGACCTCACCGGCCTCCGGCCGCGAAGCGGCCGCCCAGCCACCGGGCGACCCCGCCGTCGCTCCCGCCGGGACGGCCGGTCACCCCTCCGGCACCGAGAAGTCCGTCCGCCCCGACCACACTCAGCCGGCCCCCACCGAGGGGCCGCCCCGGCCCGCCGTGCACCCCGTGGACGAGGCCCGTCCCCTGGGGCGGATCCTGCTCTTCGGTGTCCAGCACGTCCTCGTCATGGCCGCCACGCCCATCTCGGCGATCTTCCTGATGAGCGCCACTCTCCGGCTCGACGCCGGTCTCACCGTCGACCTGCTCTCGGCCGCCTTCGTCCTCTCCGGCGTGGGATCGCTCCTCCAGTCGCTCGGTTTCTGGAAGTTCGGACCTCGGCTGCCGTTCGTGATGCTGCCGGGCGGGGCACCGCTCATCCTGTTCCTCGCGATCGCCGAGCAGCACGGCCTGCGCACCGCCACCGGCGCGGTGGTCCTGACGGCGGTGTTCTCCTTCGTCGTCCTGCCGGTCTTCTCCCGGCTGCTCGCGTACTTCCCCGCCCTCGTCATCGGCACCATGATCGTCATCGTCGGCGTCAACCTGGTGAAGGTCGGCGCGGTCCTCGTCACCGGACAGCCCGGATCGCCGGGCTTCGCCGATCCCGCCAACCTCGGTCTGGGCATGGCGACGATCGGGTTCACCGTCGCCTTCTACCTGTTCTTCAGCGGCGTCGGGCGCCAACTCGCCGTGATGCTCGGCCTGCTCGCCGGCACCGCGCTCGCCGCCGCGACCGGCGCGCTCGACGGGCGAGGCCTGGCGGGCGGCAGCCTGGTGAACCTGCCGCACCTGATGCCCTTCGGCTCACCCGAGTTCAACCTCGTCGCCGCGCTGCCGCTGATGCTCTACAGCCTGGCCTCCATGGCCGAGGCCACCGGCCAGACCGTCATCAACGCCGAAGCCGTCGGCAAGGAGATCGACAAGCGGACCGAAGTGCCGAAGACCGTCCGCGGGGACGCGCTCACCTCGCTCTTCGGCGGCTTCTTCGGCCTGCCGCTCATGGTCACCAGCGGGGAGAACATCGGCATCGTCCGTGTCACCGGAGTCCGCAGCCGGTTCGTCACCGCCGCGGCCGGCGTCGTGCTCATCGTCATCGGATTCCTCGCCCCCGTCACCCGCGCGATCAGCGTGATCCCGACCGCGGTCGTCGGCGGCACCGCCATGATCGTCTTCGGCGTCATCACCGTGCTCGGCATCCAGATGCTCGGTCGCTCCGACCTCGACCGGCACACCAGCACCTTCGTCTGCGCCGTCGCCCTCGCGCTGGGACTGCTGCCCATCCTCGTCCCCGGCGTGTACGGGGCCTTCCCGGCCAATGTCCGCATCCTCCTCGAAAGCGGCGTCGCCGTCGGCACGTTCACCGCCGCCGTCCTCAACATCCTTTTCCACCACGTCAGGCCCGGCGTCGCCGCCCGTCTGACCTCCGCACGCACAGGAAGCGACCGATGAACCCACCCGATCGTGACGCCCTCGCCCACCCCGGCCCGCTCCTCCTCGTACCCGGCGCGGTCCTGTTGCCGGAAGGCCCCGCCGACGGCTGGGCGGTCCTGGTCGACGACGGCCGCTTCGCAGCCGTGGCACCGGCTGCCGAACTGGAGCGTGCGTACCCGCTGCTGCGGACCGTACGGCTGCCCGGCCACCTGCTGATGCCCGGCTTCGTCGACGCCCACCACCACCTCACCCAGAGCTTCGGCGCGGCACTCGCCTTCGGGGAGCCCTCCGAGATCTTCCGCCGGGTATGGGTACCGCTGGAGGGCGCGCTGGACGAGGAGTCCGCCTACACGGCGGCCAAACTGGCGGCACTCGAAGCACTGCGCGGCGGGTTCACCACCGTCGCCGACGCCGGCACCCGCGCCGACGTCGACGTCGACGTGATCGCGTCGGCCGCACGCGACGCCGGAATCCGCTGCGTGCTCGGACTGATCTGCAACGACGCGGACGACGGAGACGCCGCCGGACCGGCCGTCCTCGAGAACGCCGAGAAGCACCTCGCCCGCTACACCGGCGACGCCCTGATCCACCCCTCCCTGGCCGTCTCGATCCCCGAGGCAGCCACCGAACGCACCCTGCACGCCACCGCCCGCCTGGCCGCCGAGGCCGGCACCGTCGTGCAGATCCACGTCAACGAGCACCTCGCCGGCGTGGAACGCTCCCTGGTACGGCACGGGCTGCGGCCCCTGGAGCACCTGCACCGCATCGGCGCGCTCGGCCCCCAGCTGCTCGCCGCGCACGCCACACTCCTCACCCCGCGCGAACTGACCCTGCTCGCCGACACGGGAACCGCCGTCAGCTACAACCCCGTCGCCAGCGCGTGGAAGGGCAACGCGGTCGCCCCCGCGACGGCCATGGCCGAGCGTGGCGTCCGCTTCGGACTCGGTACCGACGGCACCCGAGGCGACGGCTTCCGGCTCGCGGACGCCGCCGAGTTCGCCCAGCGGCTGGCCTACGGGCTGGCGACCGGCGACTCGTCGTGCGGGGCCGGCTGGACGTGGCTGGAGCGCGCCACCCGCGGGGGCGCGGACGCCGTCGGGCTCGGCACCCGCACCGGCACCGTCGCGCCGGGCGCGGCGGCCGACTTCCTTCTCGTCGACGCCGACACCCCGGAGACGGCGCTCTCCTGGGACCTGCCGTGGGAGCTCGTCCGACGCGGCAACCGGGACCAGATCACCGCCGTCTTCGTCGCCGGGCGACTGCGCATGTGGCACGGCCGGCCCGTCGACTGGGACGGGCCCGCACTGGTGAGACGGGCCGCCGAACTGGCCCGCGCCACCGTCGCCAGGGCCGGTGTCACCCGGGTGCACCCCACGTCCACGGCGTCACGGGCGCTGAGCATGCCCCAGGAGCGGAGCACGACGAAGTGAGTACGGAAATGCTGGCGGTCCTCGGCGTGACGGTGGCCGTCGCCGCGTTCGTGCAGGGCAGCAGCGGACTGGGCTTCGCGCTGATCGTCGCGCCTGTGGCCGGGATCCTCGACCCCGGTCTGGTCCCGGTCTTCGTCCTGGCGTCGATGATCCCGCTCAACGCGTACGTCGCCTGGCGCGAACGGGCGTCGCTCGACCTGCGCGGCGCCGGCTGGATCACCGGGGCGCGGCTCGCCGCCACCCCGGCCGGACTGGCACTGCTGTGGCTGATCCCGGAACGCAGTCTCGGCCTCTTCGTGGGCGTGGCCACCGTGCTCGCGGCCGTCGTCAGCCTGACCGCCCCCGCGTTCGCCCCGGGGCGGGTCGCGTACGTCGGCGCGGGCGCCGTCACCGGGCTCACGGAGACCGCGACCGGCGTCGGCGGGCCACCGCTCGCTCTGGTCTACCAGCACCGGCCGCCCGCCGAGCTGCGCTCCACGGTCGCCGCATGCTTCCTCGTCGGTGAAGTCGCCTCGCTGGTACTGCTGTTCGCGACGGGCAAGGCACAGGCCGCGGAGCTGGGGCAGGCGACCCTGCTGCTGCCGGCGATCGCCGTCGGCGCCTGGCTCAGCCGCCTGGTGCACCATCGACTGGACGCGCGCAGGATGCGTCTGTTCGTGCTCGTCTTCGCGCTGGTCTCCGGGCTGGTCCTGATGTTCGGGGCCTGACGGGTCCCACGGGCCGCTCACCGGCTCGGGTCCGGACGGCCCGTGCCGGACCTCAGGGTCGGGCAGCCCGTACCGACGAGGCACGGGGGATCACCCGCGGCTGCGGGGACACCGCCACCGACGGAGCGGCGGTGTCCCCGCGCAGTCGTCCGAGCAGCAGCTCCACCGCGTCGGAAGCCGCCCGGTCCAGGTGCAGGTCGACCGCTGTCAGGGGCGGTTCGCAGGTGCGGGCCCGCAGGCCGTCGTAGCGGGTGACGACCATGACGTCGTCCGGCACCCTCCGCCCGCTGTCCCGGATCGCCCGGACCGCGCCCACCGCGAACGCGTCCACCAGTGCGCAGACCGCGTCGGTCTCCGGGTGCTCGGCGAGCAGGGCGGCACACCGCTCGTACCCCGCCTGCTCACCGCCCGACTCCGGCACCCTCGCCACGACCGGCGTCCAGCCGTGCCGCTCGGCGGCCCGTTCGTAGGCGGTGAGCGCGTCGACGGACGAGTGCCGGGTACCGGAGCCGACGATCAGCGCCGGATGCTCGGCCCCCTGCTCGTGCAGGTGCGCGAGCAGCAGCTCCGCCACCAGATCGCCGCGCAGGTCGACGTAGGGCGCGTCCTCGTCCGGCGACACCGGCCTGCCGAGCGCCACGTACGGCAGCCCGCGTTCGCGCAGCTGGGCGGCCGCGGCGTCGCCCACCTCCGGCTCCACGACGATGGCACCGTCGATGTCGACGGAGTACAGCGCGGAACCCGACTGCACGGGCGGCACGAGGACGAGGGCGTAGTCGTGGAGGAGGGCGCTCTCCGCGGCGGCCGCCGCGACCTCCATGTAGAACCCGAGCCGGGACGGCCCGCCCGCCACCGCGAAGGGCATCGAGGAGGCCAGCGCGATGGCCTTCGCCTGTCCGCGCCGAAGCCGCTGCGCCCGGAGGTTGGGGCGGTAGCCCAGGTCCGCCGCGGCCTGCCTGACGCGCTCCCGCGTCCGGGGATCGACCTTGCCGAGCCCGTTCAGGGCGTGCGACACGGTCGTGCGCGAGACGCCTGCGACGCGTGCGACGTCGGCGATCGTCGGCGGCTTCGGGCCGGGGGCGGAAGTAGCCATCTGCGCGAAGACTCCTCGCTGGCGTGGACGGTTGACGCTGACCATCTTCGCCGACGCGCCGCCCGGCCGGACGAGGTCCCCGGGCCGGGACTCGGGTCAGTCCGTCCCGTCCGGCTGCGCGGGGAGCGGAGGCGGATCCGCGAACGGCGTGAAGTGGGCGGGCGGGTGATCGATGGGAGGCAGGTCGGGGCGCCAGGAGGTGAGGATCTGGGCACTGCACTCGAACAGGCCCTGCGGCAGCCCGTCCAGCGGCCACCAGCGCCAGTCGCCCACGCTCTCGCCCGGCTGGTCGCGGGGATCGCCCTGCCAGGCCGAGACGACGGCGCCCACGGTGACGCGCACCACGTCGCCGACGTGGTCGACGAGCGTGCCCAGCAGTGTCACGTCCTCGGGGCGGGCGCGCAGCCCGGTCTCCTCGGCCAGCTCCCGCACGACCGTCTCCCGCAGGGCCTCCCCGGGCTCGACGGTGCCGCCGGGCAACTCCCATGTGCCGTGCCGGTGCCGGCCCAGCAGCAGACCTCGCGGCCCGAGCACCACGGCGCCGACGCCGATCGCGGCGTGGGGCGCGGGCGGCCGGTCGGTCCGCGGCCGGCTGGACACGGCGGAGGCGCGGGCCGCGCGGCGGCGCCGGGCCCGGATCAGCTGAAGAACCCCCGGGTTGTCCCTGTCCGGGGCGCGGAGCAGCTCGCACCCCTCCACCCCGAAGCCGTGCTCGCCCAGCAGCTCCTCCCACAGCCCGGGTGCGAGCACCCACATCACGGTGGGAATCGGCGCCTCCTGCCGCAGCCGGATCAGCTCCGGGCGCGACACCACCTCCTCGGACGGGCCCAGCCCGTCGGCGTCGGTGTGCAGAGCCGAGAAGACGAGGGGAGCGCCGTCGACCAGTCCGTCCCGCAGCGCCGGCAGCAGGTGACGGGGATCGATGCAGGCGAACGTACGCAGGCCGTACGCCGCGTCGTAGGGCCGCACCCGCCGCAGGTGCTCGGCGACGTCCGCGCACAGGAAACGGACTCCGGGTTCCGAGCCGTGATCGTTCAGCGCCCGCCGGTGCTGGGTGGGGGACAGGTCGACGCCGTCCACGAGGGCGCCGTACGCGCGGGCCAGGTGGACGGCATGATGACCGGGCCCCGATCCCACGTCGAGGACCCGCTTGCCCCGGATGTCGCCGAGGACCTCCGCTCCCGGACCCACACCGGGCCAGAACCCCCAGTCGATCCGGTCGGGCACGGGAGGCGACCATCCGTGGTCCAACTGCCGCTGACCGTAGACGGTCCAGGACTGTGCGTGGACGGGGTCCGACGTCACGGGCATCTCCTTCTTGAGGGAGGGCGTCAGGGTCGCAGGGCGTAGCAGCGGAAGGACGGCTCGAGCTCGCTGACACGCACCCGCGACCACCGGGCGGTGAGAAGTTCCACGTCGGCCGCGCCGGCCTCCCAGGGCTTGGGTGGCTCCTGCCCGGCGGTGTGCACGGAGGTGACCACCCAGAACACACCGCCGGGCGCGAGGAGACGGCGCACCCGGGACAGAAAGGCGGGTTTGTCGGCGGCCCAGCGGTAGACGAGCCGGCAGGTGACGACGGCGAAGGCGGAGTGAGGCAGCCGGTCGGGCTCGACGGCGTCGAAGTCCATGACGCGCAGGTCGAGTCCCGGGCGCCGCTCGCGGGCGGCGGCCACGGCGGTGGGGGAGCAGTCGATGCCCGTGGCCCGGTAGCCGAGCCGGTCCAGGTGCGCCGTGAGTTCCCCTTCGCCGCAACCGATGTCGAGCGCCGGCCGGCCGCGGCCGGCACCGAGATGCCGGCGCATCGCCTCGGACTCGGCGCCGTCGATGGCCCGGTAGCGCCGGCCCCGCTGCCAGAAGGGCTCCCAGTACGAGGCCGCGCCGCACGCCGGGTACGGCGTCCCGGTGGACGTCACGAGACCCGGCCCGCGCAGACGTGGACAGGGCATCGGCGGTGGGGCACCCGCGCCCCGGGTGAGGAACACATCGCCCTGAACCGTCCCCATGTCGGGACGTCGTCACACGCTCGACGTGGCGAGCGCTGTCCGGGCGGCCCGCGTCGCGAAGGTTGACCGGACGGTGGCCGGGTACCCCGCCGATCTTGGGAAGGAGAACCATGTCTGACCAGAAGGTGAAAAACGTCTTCGTACTTGGCCTGGACGAGGCCAACCTTCCGACGCTCCAGGCGGTGCCGGGCGCCGAAGCGCTGCGCTTCCACCCCCTGTTGACGGTCGAGGAGTTGCAGGGCGGCGAGGTGTCGCTGCCGGATGTCACCGAGAAGGCGCAGCAGGTGCTGGACGCCTTCGACGGAAGCATCGACGCCATCGTCGGCTACTGGGACTTCCCGGTCAGCACCCTGGTGCCGATCCTCGGCGAGCGCTACGGCACCCGCACCACGAGCCTGGAGTCGGTCGTCAAGTGCGAGCACAAGTACTGGAGCCGTCTCGAACAGCAGAAGGTCACCGACTGCCACCCGCGCTTCGGACGGGTCGACCTGGAGGCCGACCCGCCGCGTCCCCCGGGCGACCTGCGGTTCCCGATGTGGCTGAAGCCGGCCCTGTCCTACTCCTCCGAACTCGCCTTCGGCGTCAAGGACGAGGAGCAGTTCCGCCGCGCCGTCGACGAGATACGGCAGGGCATCTCCCGGGTCGGCCGCCCCTTCGAACGCGTCCTGGACCGCATCGACGTGCCGCCCGAGATGGACGGCGTCGGCGGCCGGGTGTGCCTCGCGGAAGAGTCGCTGACGGGTATTCAGGTCGCCGTGGAGGGCTACGTCCACCAGGGTGAGGTGACCGTCTACGGCACGCTGGACTCCATCGACTACCCGGATTCCCCGTGCTTCCTGCGCCACCAGTACCCCTCCACGCTGCCGCCGCAGGTGATCACCCGGCTCCATGACGTCACCGAGCGCGTGATGCGCCGCATCGGCTTCGACTCGGCCACCTTCAGCGTCGAGTACTTCTACGACCCCGGCAGGCAGGAGATCAACCTGCTGGAGATCAACCCCCGCCACTCCCAGTCGCACGCCGAACTGTTCGAGTACGTGGACGGCGTGCCCAACCACCACCCCATGCTCGCGCTCGCGCTGGGCGACGACCCGCGCATGCCGTACCGGCAGGGCCGGTACGCCACGGCGGCCAAGTGGTACTACCGCTGGTTCACCGACGGCGTCGTGCGCAACGTGCCCTCGCCGAAGGACATCGCCCGGATCGAACGCGACACACCGGGAGTGCGTATCCATGTCCTCCCCGAGGAGGGGCAGCGGCTGTCCGACCTGTCCCAGCAGGACAGTTACAGCTACGAGGTGGCGCACATCTTCACGGGCGGCGATGACGAAGCGGACATGCGCAGGAAGTACGACCACTGCGTGGCCGCGCTCGGTCTGACATTCGACGAGCCGCACGACGGACAGTGAGGACAAGGAGTACGCCGGACCATGCGTTACGTGACCCACCTGCCCTGCACCACGAAGGAAGAGGAACACGTCGTCATCCCCATGTCCGACGGCGTCCGCCTGTCGGCGCGCATCTGGCGCCCCACGTCGTCCGACCAGGAACCCGTGCCCGCGGTGCTGGAGTACATCCCCTACCGCAAGCGCGACCTCACCTCCGTCCGCGACTCGATCCACCACCCCTACCTCGCCGGGCACGGGTACGCCTGCGTCCGCGTCGACCTGCGCGGCACCGGCGAGTCGGAAGGCGTGCTGAGGGACGAGTACCTGGAGCAGGAGCAGACCGACGCGGAGGAGATCCTGGCCTGGCTCGCCGACCAGCCCTGGTGCGACGGCACCACGGGGATGATGGGCATCTCCTGGGGTGCCTTCGCGGCCCTCCAGGTGGCGGCCCGGCAGCCGCCGAGCCTGAAGGCCATCGTCATCGCCTCCTTCACCGACGACCGGCACGCCGACGACATGCACTACATGGGCGGGGCGATGCTGTCCGACAACCTGGCCGAGGCGGGCACCATGTTCGCCTACGGCACCTGCCCGCCCGATCCGGCCGTGGTCGGCGACCGCTGGCGCGACATGTGGCACGAACGGCTGGAGCACACCCGGCCGTGGGTCCTGGAGTGGCTGCGTCACCAGCGCCGCGACGACTACTGGCGGCACGCCTCCGTCGCCGAGGACTACCGGGCCGTGCGCTGCCCGGTGCTCGCCTCCAGCGGGTGGGCGGACGGCTACTCCAACGCCGTCACCCGGCTCCTCGCCCACCTGGACGTGCCCCGCAAGGGGCTGATCGGCCCCTGGTCGCACAAGTTCCCGCACCTCGGCGAGCCCGGCCCCGCCATCGGCTACCTCCAGGAGGTGGTGCGCTGGTGGGACCACTGGCTCAAGGGCGTCGACAACGGCGTCATGGACGGCCCCATGCTACGGACGTGGATGCAGGACAGCGTGCCGCCGTCCACGGCGTACGAGGAGCGGCCGGGACGCTGGGTGGCGGACCCGAGCTGGCCCTCCCCGCACGTCCACCCGGTCGCGCACCCCCTCACCCGGCACCGGATCGCACCTCCCGCCGAGCAGGGCGCGGAGACGGAGACAGCCGGGGGCGGTGACG
Source organism: Streptomyces flaveolus (assembly GCF_014648815.1). Taxonomy (GTDB): domain Bacteria; phylum Actinomycetota; class Actinomycetes; order Streptomycetales; family Streptomycetaceae; genus Streptomyces; species Streptomyces flaveolus. The sequence goes on from NZ_BMRV01000003.1 coordinate 194,326, forward strand.
CGCTGACGGTGCAGTCACCGCTGTCCGTCGGTCAGTTCGCCGGCAAGTGGGCGTCCTACAACGCGCCGCCCGACCTGCCCTACGACCAGCGGGAGGAGGACGGCGGTTCGCTCGTCTTCGAGACCGAACCACTGACCGAACGGCTGGAGATCCTCGGATCGCCGACGGTGGAACTCGACCTGTCGGTCGCCGAACCGGTCGCCATGGTGGCCGCCCGCCTCTCCGACGTCCACCCCGACGGAGCCGCCACCCGGGTCACCTACGGCCTGCTCAACCTCACCCGGCGCGACAGCACCGAACAGCCCGAGCCACTGGAGCCCGGCCGGCGCTACCGCGCCACCGTCCAGCTCAACGGAGTGGCGCAGAGCTTCCCGCCCGGACACCGCATCCGGCTCTCCCTGTCCACCTCCTACTGGCCGCTCGCCTGGCCACCGCCCAGGCCCGCCCGGCTGAGCGTGTACGAGAACTCCAGCACGCTCACGCTCCCCGTCCGCCCGGCGGACCGGCCCGACGACGCGCCGGCCGACCCGTTCGACGAGCCGGAGGGCACCCCGCCCCTCACCACGACCCGGCTGACGCCCCCCGAGGCACGCTGGGACGTGAAGCGCGACCTGATCGGCTACAACGCCGAACTGGACATCGTGAAGGACGCCGGCACGGTCCGCTTCGACGAGATCGGCCTGGAGGTCGGCCGCAGGGCCCACGAGCGCTATGCCGCCGTCGCCGACGACTTCACCTCCGTCAGCGGCGAGTCCACGTGGACCATGCGGTTCCGGCGCGAGGACTGGGACGTGCGTGTCGTCACCCACACCCGGCTCACCTGCGACGAGGAGGACTTCTTCGTCGACGCCACGCTGGACGGCTGGGAAGGCCGCCGCAGGGTCTTCTCCCGCACCTGGAACGAACGGGTGCCGCGCGACCTGCTCTGAGGGGGCCGGTGGCCGCGCGCGTGCCGCGGTCAGCCGGCCGTGGCGGCGAAGGGACCGCCGTCCGCGAACACCAGCCGTGCGAAGTTCTCGCCGATGCGGCGGTGTCCGGCGGGATCGGGATGGACCTCGTCCGGCAGCGGGAACTGCGCGTAGTCCTTCTCGCCGTACAGGGCACGGCCGTCGAGGTAGTGCAGGTGGGCGTCGTCGGCGGCCCGCTGTTCGACGATCCGGGCGAGGGCGTCGCGGATCACGTTCAGCGTCAGGCGCCCGGCGGCGCGTTCGGCGGGATCGCCCGTGGCCTTGAACCGCACCGTCCCGCCGTCGAAGTCGGGCGCGAGAGGGCCGGGGGTGTCCTCCTGGACCGGACACAGGATGGGCGACACGACCAGCAGCGGAGTGGTCGGATGCCCCTCGCGGACGGTGTCCAGGAAGCCGTGCACCGCGGGGGTGAAGGCACGCAGGCGCATCACGTCGGCGTTGACGATGTTGATGCCGACCTTGAGGCTGATCAGGTCCGCGGGGGTGTCCCGCATGGCGCGGGCGGTGAACGGGTCCAGCAGCGCGCTGCCGCCGAACCCCAGGTTGACCAGCTCCACCTGGCCCAGACTCGCGGCCAGGGCCGGCCAGATGGCGGTGGGGTGGGCGGCGTTCGAGCCGTGACTGATGGAACTGCCGTGGTGCAGCCACACCCGGCGGCCGTGGTCCGGCATCGCCTCGACCGGGGCGTCGGTGCGCAACGTGATCAGCTCGGTGACCTCCGTGTGCGGAAGCCAGATCTCGACGTCCTTGTCACGGGCCGGCAGATCGGTGAACCGGGCGGTGCCGGGCGGCCCTTCGGTCAGCTCGGCGCGCTGGGTGACCATGTCGACGACCGTGCGGACGTTGCCGCCGGCGACGGTGGCCTGGGCGGCGAGGCGGCCGTCGACCAGCAGGTCGTAGACGCCGTCCGCCGGGGCCGGAAGACCCCGGTAGGCCCGCTTGGTGGGCAGGGTGACCAGTTCGACGGTGGTGGCCCGGGTGCGGAAGACCAGCCGCACGCCGGAGGGCTGCGCCTCCGCCACGGCCAGTTGGTCGTCGGGGATCTGCCGGCGGGCCCGGGCCGGCAGACGATGCGGCAGCAGGCCGTGCGCGGTCGGTTCGACGTCCAGGAAGCCGCGCAGGAGGTCCGCGGTCACGGGTGTGGTGACCCAGCCGTGGTCGGTGTCGTGGTCAGTGCTCATTGCCTTGGTTTCGTAGAAGGGCGTCGAGTGAGTCCAGGATCCAGTCCCAGGACTCCTGCGAGTCGACGGCGGTGTGGGCGAAGCCTCCGGCCGTCTCCAGGCTGACGTAGCCGTGGAAGACACTGCCGAGCATCCGGACCGCGTGCGTCTGGGCCGGCTCCGTCAGGTCGTAGCCGCGCAGGATCGCCCGGGTCATCTGCGCGTGCCGGACGCCGGCGCTGGCCGCCGCCGTCTCGGGGTCGAGCCGGAGCCGGGCGGCGGCATAACGGCCGGGGTGTTCGCGGGCGTAGTCGCGGTAGGCGTCCGCGAAGGCGGCCAGGGCGTCCTTGCCGGCCCGCCCGGCCAGCGCGGCGGCGACCCGGTCGGCGAGTTCCTCCAGCGCGAACAGGGCGATCCTCGTCTTGAGGTCGTGAGAGCTCTTGAGGTGCGAGTACAGACTCGCGACCTTGACGTCGAAGCGCCGGGCGAGCGCCGAGACGGTCACCTGGTCGAAGCCGACCTCGTCGGCCAGTTCCGCGCCCGCCCGGGTCAGCCGCTCCGGCGTCAGCCCTGCTCGAACCATGACCTGCCTCCCGTCAGCCGAAAGCCATTATGCGCCTACCTAATGCTTATAGGCAAATGGCTGTGGGCTTCGGCAGTGGCCCTGGGGCGGGAGGTCAACGGGTTGCGTGATACCTTCTAACGAAACTTTGAGCATGTACCCATAGTGACGAGAAAGGGCGCGGGCCTTGGAGAAGTCGCAGGCGAAGACGCCGCGGGAGCGCTACCGCGCCGAGGTGCGGGCGGAGATCAAGGAACACGCCTGGGAGCAGATCGCCACGGCGGGAGCGTCCGCGCTCTCCCTCAACGCGATCGCCAAGCAGATGGGCATGAGCGGACCCGCGCTCTACCGCTACTACGCGGGACGCGACGAGCTGATCACCGAGCTCGTCAAGGACGCCTACCGTGGCCTCGCCGACGCTCTGCGCGAGGCGTCCCGGGCCGGCGCCGACCCGGCGGGCCTGGCCCACGCCCTGCGCGGCTGGGCCCTCCAGCACCCCCAGCGGTACTTCCTCATCTACGGCACCCCCGTCCCCGGCTATCACGCGCCCGAGGAGACCGTCGCCATCACCTCCGAGATGATGGCGCTCCTGCTCGACGCCTTCACGGCGCTGCCGGGGGACAGCCCGGCGACGCCCTTCGACGCCCACCTGGAGCACCACCGTGACTGGGCGGGCGGCCACCCCGCCCGCCCCGCGGTCCTCCATGAGGCCCTGGCCTTCTGGACCCGTCTGCACGGAGTCCTCTCCCTGGAACTCGCGGGTCACTTCGCCGCCATGGGCTTCGACCCCGCCCGGCTCTTCGCGGCGGAACTGGACGACCTGCTGGCCCGCCGGACCTGACGTCGTGCGCGGCGGGGGCCGCGGAGCGATGATTCCAGGGCGCGAAACGGGTCGTTACAGGAGAGGGAAGGAGAACCGCCATGCCGACACAAGGTCCCCCCGAGCACCCCACCACCGAGCTGGACGCCCGCTACAGCTCCGCGCTCAATCCCCGCCCGGGCGCCGAAGACGTCACTCCCACCGAGTGGGCCGAGGCCCAGCGGCACCTGGAGGCCGCCGAGATCTTCTGGGTGTCCACGGTCCGGCCCGACGGACGGCTGCACGTCACCCCCGTGATCGCCGCCTGGCACCGCGGGGTGCTGTACTTCTCCACCGGCGCGGAGGAGCAGAAGGCCAAGAACCTCGCCCATGACGGACACTGCGCGCTGACCACCGGAGGGAACTCGCTCACCCAAGGGCTCGACCTCGTCATCGAGGGCACGGCGGAACCGGTGGCCGACCCGGCGGTCATCGAGGAGATGATCGCGGCGTACGAGGCGAAGTACGGACGGCACATCACCGCGCCCGAGGGCACCTTCCACGGGATCGGGGACGCGATCCGCAAGGGGGACGTCACGGTCTTCGCGGTGGCCCCGGCCACGGCGTACGGCTTCGGCCGGGACGACGGGGTGTACAGCCACACGCGCTGGGCGTTCTGAGACCCTGCCGGCACGGCGCAGGGCCACTCACCGACGACCGGCGCGGACGCGGCGGTAGCTCCAGACCAGAAGGGCGAAGAGGACGAGGCCCGAGACGATCAGGCTCGCCCCCGTGGCCCATCCGGCGAACGGGACCTGGGGAACCAGCCCCCACACCACACCCGCGCCGACGAGGCACAGTCCCGCCAGGACCGAGCCGGCGATGCGCCACAGTGAGGAGACACTCTCCTCGACCGCGCGCATCGCCTGCCGGCGGACGGGAGCGACGAACCGGTCCAGCGCGGGTACGGCACGGGACAGCAGCACCACACCGGCGAACACGAGCAGCAGCCCGGGCCCGGGCAGCACCAGTAGAGCCACACCGACCACCACCAGCACGGCGCCGAGAACACCCAGCGCCACTCGCCGGACCGATTCGACGCTCTGCGTCATGTCGTCCCACTCTCCTGAGCTCAGCACGGCCGGCCCCGGTCGGCCGGCCCCACGGGGACACCCGTTCCCGTGCGGGCGATGCCACCGCGCCTCTGTTCCCGGTACGGCGGGAATCCATGCCCCCGCGGGAGCGACGACCGGGTTCTGCCGTCAGTCCCGGACGCCGTCCGGGGCGGTGGCGTACCGCTCGTCGGTGATGGGCTCCAGCCAGGTGGTGCCGTCGCCGGCGACCGGGGCGAGGTGGGCCATGAGGGTGGTGTCCGTGGCGCCGTGCCAGTGTTCCTCCCGGGGGACACTTCACCGTCCCGCCGGCACGGACGCGGCCGTCGCGGGCCTGGGCCGCCGCAGAAGACCCACGCACCGCGGAACCAAATCCGGTCGACAGGCACAGCGGCGACGGGCTGTGATGCCTCCAACGCCCGCTGCACGGAGCAGGCCGGCCGCAGGAGCTGCACTTGGACACCGCGCCCCCCGCAGACACACGCCCCGAGATCGACTTCACGCTGGTCAGGCGCCTGGTCGACACCCAGTTCCCGCAGTGGGCAGGGCTCCCTCTGAAGCTGCTCGACCCGGCAGGCTCCGATCATGTGATCTACCGGCTGGGTCAGGAGCTGACCGTCCGTCTGCCCCGCCACGCCGGGGCGATCGGACAGGCCAGGAAGGAGTTCCGGTGGCTGCCCCGGCTTGCCCCGCACCTTCCCCTCCCCGTTCCGTTCCCGGTGGCGGTGGGGGAGCCCGGCCTCGGCTGTCCGTGGCCGTGGGCGGTGTCCCGCTGGCTGGAGGGCGAGGTGGCGACCGTCGAGGCCCTGGCCGACTCCACCGGGGCCGCGGTCGCGCTGGCGCGGTTCCTGGCCGCCCTGCAGCGCTTCGCGCCCGAGGACCTGACCGCCGAAGACGTCGGCGACCTCGCCGGCCGCCCGTTGGCCGACCGGGACCGCGCGACGCGGGCGGCCATCGCCCAGGTGGACGGCGTGTTCGACGCCGCGGCGATGACCGACCTGTGGGACGCGGCGCTGAACGCCCCCGGATGGGACGGTCCTCCGGTCTGGTTCCACGGTGACTTCCACACGGGCAATCTGCTGACCGTCGACGGCCGCCTCAGCGCCGTCATCGACTTCGGCGGGCTCGGCATCGGTGACCCGGCCCGCGATCTGATGATCGCCTTCACCCTGATGGCAGCCGGCAGCCGCGCGGCGTTCCGCGACGCGCTCGGCGTCGACGACGCCACGTGGACGCGGGGCCGCGGCTGGGCCCTGGCCACCGGCTTGAACGCCTACCTCTCCTACGCCGCCGTCGACGCCCGGGTCGCCGCGCAGACCACCCGTCAGATCACGGCGGCCCTCGTCGGCTGACCCGGAGCCGTGCGACCGTCGCGGCTCAGGCGTGGGACAGGGCGAACGAGACGAGGAAGCCGCTCACCGTGACCAGTCCGATGGCCAGGTGGGCGTCCTCGAAGGCCTCCGGGATCATCGTGTCGGCGATCATGGCGAGGATCGCCCCGGCCGCCACCGCGGTGACGGCGGCGATCACCGCCGGGGAGAAGGCCCCGACGACGGTGTAGCCGAGGACGGCGGACACGGTACTGGCGGCGGCGATCGCGCCCCACACCCCGAAGACGTACCCCTTGCTCCGACCGGATTTCCTCATCCCGGCCGAGCTGGACAGCCCTTCGGGCACATTGCTGATGAACACGGCCGCCACGGTCACCAGACTGACCGCGCCGCCGTCGAGCAGGCTCACCCCGATCACGGCCGATTCCGGGACCCCGTCCAGCAGTGCCCCGAGCGCCAGGGCCAGCCCCGAGCCGCCCTGTTGCGCCTCGGACGGCTGGGTGTGCGCCGTGTGGTGGCCGGAGCGTTTGCGGTGCCGGGCGCCGCGGCGGGCCAGCCAGATGTTGCCGGCGGTGTAGGCCAGCGCGCCGAGGATCGTCCCGATCGCGGCCGGCGCCAGTCCGGCCTGGTCGTAGGCCTCACCGACCAGTTCGAAGGAGACCGCGGAGATCAGCACCCCCGCGCCGAACGCCATGACCGTGGCGATCACCTTCTGCGGCACCCGCACCCCGAAGCCGACCGCCGCCCCCAACAGCAGCGCCGAGCCCGCCAGCAATCCCCACAGTCCCGCCTGCACTACCTCGATCATCCCTTGCCGGTACCCGGCGGCGCCCCCACGATTCCGTCGGCGCGTGGAACCCCCAGGAGCCGGAGGCGTGCGTCAGGGGCCCGGGGCCTGCGCGCGCCGGAGGGGCATCATCGTCTCGACCGCGTCCTGCGCCAGGTGGTCGAGGATCAGCCGGTTGACGAGGGCCGGCTTCTCCAGCGGCGCCAGGTGGGAGGCTCCCGGCACGACGGCCAGCTGGGCCTGGGGGAGCGCGCCGTACAGGGAGTTCGTGTGCTCCAGCGTCATCATGTCGTCGTCGCCGACGAGGACGAGGGTGGGTGCCTGGACGCGGGCCAGGTCCTCGGCGGTGAGGGTCGGCTGGGTGCGCCACATGTCGGTCAGCTTCGCGGCGACCGTCGGCCAGTGATCCGCGCCGTCCGGCGCGACGGCCTCGTACATCTCGCGGAAGAAGGCCAGATCGGGCGCGTCCGGCGTCATCGTGTCGAGCATCGCGGGCTCGACGAAACACTCGGGGCCGGGACGGAAGTTGGCCCCGATCACCACGGCCTTGCGCACCAGGTCGGGCCGTGCCGCGGCGACGAGCAGTGCGACGACGCCCCCGTCGCTCCAGCCGACCAGATGGGCCGCTCCCCGCACGACCGTCTCGAGGAAGTCGACCGTGTCGCCGGCCATGTCCTGGTAGGTGAGCGGGCCCTCGACGTCGGGGGTGTGTCCGTGCGCCCGCCGCTCGGGAAGGAAGAGGCGGTACTCGGCGGCGAGGTCGGCGCGCTGCGCTCCCCACGTGTCGTTCGTGCAGAAGCCGCCGTGCAGCAGGACCAGCGGATCGCCGGTCCCCTCCGTCTCGTACCACGTCCTGACCCCAGGAAGGTCCGCGTAGTCGCCCATCGTGTCCCGGCCCTCTCCGGACTGCTGTCCTCAAGGGGCCAGTCTCGGCCGCGGCCTCGACGCCCGCAACCGCGTGCACGGGCCCGGACCGCTCACTGCGCCTGCGTCGCGAGCTGGATCAGGTTCCCACAGGTGTCGTCGAGGACGGCGGTGGTGACCGGGCCCATCTCCAGCGGCTCCTGGGTGAACCGGACGCCGAGGCCGCGCAGACGCTCGTACTCCGCCCGCACGTCGGCGACGGCGAACTGGGCGAGCGGAATGCCGTCCTGGACGAGCGCGTCGCGGTAGGGCTTGACGGCGGGGTGGCCGGCGGGCTCCAGGAGGAGTTCGATGCCGTCGGGTTCGTCGGGCGAGACGACGGTCAGCCACCGGTCCTTCTCGCCCACCGGGACGTCGTGCCTCTTCACGAAGCCGAGGATCTCGGTGTAGAAGTGCAGGGCCTTGGCCTGGTCGTCGACGAAGACACTGGTCAGTCGGATCTTCATGGGGTGATTTCCTCGGGTCCGGGTCCGGGTGCGTCGGGCAGGGGCCATCGCTCGGTGATCTGCCGCAGCGGGGCGGTGTTCAGGTCGTGGAACTTGTAGCGGCCCTCCCGCCTGGTCTCGACGAGCCCGGCGGCCTCCAGCACGGCGAGGTGCTGGGACACCGCCTGGCGCGAGAGGCCGAGCCGATGCTTCATGCTCAGCCGCGAGCAGATCTCGAACAGTGTCTGTCCGGACTTCTCCGCGAGCTCGTCGATGATGGTGCGACGGGTGGGGTCGGCCAAGGCTTTGAAGAGGTCGTCGGCCACGGCCGCCAGCATAGGCAAGTGGGTACTTGCCTATCAAGTCATGGTGGGCTGGAAGGCGATCGCGATGACGTCGTCGCACAGGGCGGGTGCCCATCGGACGAGATCGTCCTGGAGGAAGGTGATGAGGCCGGCGGGGGAGACCGGGCGGTCCTCGTCGTCGCAGTAGGCCTGGAGCCGTTCGCGCAGCGGGTAGAAGGTGCCCGTGCCGCTGCGTGCCTCGGTGACGCCGTCGGAGTAGGCCACCAGGATGTCGCCGGGCTCCAGCGCGCGTTCGACGGTGTCCGGGGATGCGAGCAGCAGGTCGGCCATGCCCAGGGGCAGGCTGTGCTCGGTCTCCACGACCGACGCGGTGCGGCCCCGGACGGCGAGCAGCGGCTGGTGTCCGCGGTCCAGAATCCGCACGGCGCCCCCGTCCGGGGAGAACTCGAGCAGGACGGCCGTGGCGAACAGCTCGTCCGCCAGTGCCACCCCGTCCGCGGGCGGGGCAGCCGGCCGCATGCGGCTGATGGGGTCCATCGGGGGGTTGTCGCGGTCCAGTTCCAGGGCCACGTCGATCCGGTCGGCCACCTGGGACAGCGTCGGATGGAGCTGCGCCGCCTCCTGGAAGGTGGAGATCACCGTGGCCACGGTCTGGGCCGCACCGATGCCCTTGCCCTTGACGTCCCCGACGATCACGCGGACGCCGAACGGCGTCGGGCGGACGCTGTAGAGGTCCCCGCCGATGAGGGCTTCGTCATCCGCGGCCCGGTAGAAGCCGGCCACCCGTAAGGGGCCGATCCGGTCGGGCAGGGGACGGAGCAGTGCCAGTTGCACGGCTTCGGCGACCGCCTGGACGTGGCGGAAACGCCTCTCGGCCCGTCGGCGTACCTCGCAGAGCACGACGGAAAGCAGGGTGACGAAACCCAGTACGACCAGCGCCACTACGGTCAGCGGACCGACGTGGTCCTCGAGCTGCTCGGTGACGACCAGCAGGACACATCCGGCGACACCGGTGGCGGCGACACCGATCGGCGGATAGGTGAAGATGGCCAGTACCACCGAAGCCGACAGCAGCGGTCCGAAGAAGTACCGCGGTGGCGTCGCCTCGTCGAGCGCCATCGCCATCACGATCAGGGCGGGCGGGAACCAGCGCAGCCATCGCGGCGGCCAGGGATGCTGCTCAGCCCGCCGCCGGTACTCCACCGCAGCCCGACCCGCACCCACAGCTGTCGCTCCCTTCCCGCCAAGCGTCCCGGCAGGCCCGAGGGCCTTGGCGAGCATCATGCCCGAGCGGACCCGCCCCGGACGGCACCAACCCACCGCTCAGTGGCTGCGGAGCACAATGCCCCCCTTCCTCACACCGCCCGGCCCCGTCAGCCGATGGTGACGACACGCGCCCAGGGCGGGGGTGCGTCCGGGACGTAGTCGGGGTCGTTCTCGTCGGGGCCGTCGGCCGGGCGGGGGAAGAGCCCGACCACCGTGCGGCAGGGAGGCTGCGCGGACGGCCACGGCGTCTGACCGTCCGTCAGGGCGACGATCACGTCCGGGCGGGGCCGGGACCGCAGTGCCCGCGCGAAACCGGAACGCAGGTCCGTACCGCCACCGCCGAGCAGCTCCATGTGCTCGGCGCGGCAGAGCGGGACGGCCACCCCCGCCGCCGCGTCGCAGGAGATCACGGAAACCAGGTCCCGCCGCCCGCCCACCGCCTGCGAGATCGCCGCCACCTCCAGCAGCGCGCTGCCCAGCTCCGCGTCGCTCACCGACCCGGAGGTGTCGATCACGACGCAGACCCGGGGCGGCGTCCGGCGCAGGCTCGGCAGCAGCACCCCGGGCACACTCGCCGACCGGCGGGACGGACGCCGGTAGCTGTGGTTCTCGCCCACCCCCGGCCCGCCGGCCGCCGAGCGGACCGCCGCCCCCAGCAACTCCCGCCACGGCTGCGGCGGGTGGAAGGCCTCGTCCGCCCAGCGGCGCCACCCCTCCGGTGCGTCGCCGGGGCGCCCCTTGATCCCCTCCGCGACCCGGAAGCGGACCGCGTCCCGCTGCTGCCTGCTCAGCCCGTGCGCGCCGTCGGGACCCAGCTCCCACGGCCGCTCCTGCCCGTCGGCACCACTGCCGCAGTCCAGCCAGGCCAGGTCCGGGGCGAGCCCGGACATCGACGCGGTCCGCAGGTACTCCTCCATCAGCAGGCCGGAGGGCAGCCGCAGCAGCGAGGGCAGCACCGCGCCTCTGGGCCTGGGCAGGCCGTCACCGTAGATGTCGTCGTTGATCTCGAAGTCGGCGGCGATGTTCCGCCGCAGCCTTGCCCAGCCTTCGGCCGGGGGGACCCCCATATCGCTTCGCTCGCCCGGCCCGCACTCCTCGTGCTCCCGCGCGTACCGCTCGCCCCGCCCGTGATGGTCGCGGAGCAGGTGGGAGACCTCGTGGACCCAGACTCCCGCCAGTTCCTCCACGGGCATACGCGCCACGAAGGCGGGGGAGACGTAGCAACGCCAGTGCGCGTCCACCGCCATCGTCGGCACCGACCGGTCCTCCACCACGTGCAGGGCGAAGAGCGCGTCGGCCAGGTAGGGACGGACTTTCACGGCGTGCAGCCGGGCGGCCAGCAACTTCTCCTTGTCCAGCCGGAGTCCCGGCCGGTCGGCCGCTTCCGCGGGCCCGGTCCCTGCCCCGGTCCCGGGCCACGGCTCCGGCAACGTGGCCCGCACCGGGCGCGGCGGCGGGGCCGGCGGCATCGGGTACGGCACCGGCCGTTTCCGCCGGGACGCCGGACCCGGCAGTGGACGCGGCTCCGGTCGCCGCACGGCCCCCGTCATCGGCGCGCCCCCGCCGTCCGCGCGGTGCCGGCCGCCTCCGCGACCCGCTCCACCGACCGGTCCGCCCGCCGGGCGAGGCCGACCACCCCGGCCAGCCGCTCCACCGCGTCCGGCACCTCCCAGTCGTCGCGCCGCAGCGCCGCCAGCGCCGTCGCCGGGGCGACCAGCAGATCCGGTGCGCCGGTCTCCAGCGCCCGCACCAGCACCGCCCAGCCGGCCTCCCAACGCTCCCGCCGCGGCCGTGCCCCGACGGCGGCGACCACCGCCTCCAGCGTCGCCTGCCGCAGGTCGCCCCGCTCCGGCAGTTCGGCGGCGGCCGGGTCGGCGAGCAGTGACTCCGGGTCGGGCAGGTCCATCCGGTCCAGATGCGCGAGGAGTTCGAGGCCCGGTCCGTCGCCCACCGCGCCCCGCACCAGCAGCGCCAGCACGTCCCGGGAGACGGAGGCGGCCGTGCCGAACGCCAGCAGCGTCAACGCGGCCTCCCAGCTGCGGGGCGAGGGCCAGGCACCCCCGCGTCGCGCGTCGCTGCTCGGCAGCCGGTGGATCAGCGTCGGCCGGGCCTTCAGGAAGCCGCAGACCGCCCGCCGGGCGAACGCCACGGCCTCCGGCAGCCGCTCCGCCTCCAGCCGGGGCAGCTCCGCCCGGGGCCAGACCCCGCCCAGTCCGCGCACCACCACCTCCCTGTCGTGCACCCAGTACAGGTGCACGAACCGGTTGGCCAGCGGCGGACTCAGCTCCCAGCCGTCCGCAGCGGAGGCGCGCGGATTGGCGGCGGCCACGATCCGTACACCCGGCGGCAGTTGCAGCGCACCGACCCTCCGCTCCAGAACGACCCGGAGCAGCGCGGCCTGCACGGCCGGGGTGGCGGTGGAGAGCTCGTCCAGGAAGAGCAGGCCGCGCCCGGCCCGCACCAGTTCCACGGCCCACTGCGGCGGCGCCATCGGCACCCCCTGCACGGCGGGGTCGTCGCCCACGATGGGCAGCCCGGAGAAGTCGGACGGCTCGTGGACACTGGCGATCACGGTGGTCAGCGGCAGGTCGAGGGAGTCGGCGAGCTGGGTCAGGGCCGCGGTCTTGCCGATGCCCGGCTCGCCCCAGAGCAGGACGGGCAGGTCGGCGGCGACGGCCAGGGTGAGCGCCTCGAGGTTCTCGTCGGGGCGCGGTTCGGTGGTGGTCGTCCGCAGCAGGGACAACAGAGCCTCGGCCACGTCGAGTTCGGAGCCGGTGGTCGCGGCGGAACCGGGCAGGAAGGTGCGGGAAGACATGGGCATCACCTGGGTGTGAAAGAGGGAGGGACGGGAGAACCCGTCCCGAAGGTCGTGGGACATGCGGCATGTGCCGCGGCACGGGGAAGGGGCGTGGGGCGCCCGGTCAGGCGGTCAGGCCGGTACGGGGCCGCACCCGGCTGCCGCGCTTGCGGCGCATGGCGAGCGGCATGTGGCGGTCGACCCGTGGACGGCGCTGCGCATCGGCACCGGCAGCGGGGTGCACGGCAACCAGCCCCGAGCGGAAGAGCCCGTGGTCGATACGGCGGACCGCGGCCGACTCCAGGACGTCCCGCAGCGGCCCGTCGCGCAGGATCGCTCCCGGGCCGAGCAGCGCCTCGACCACGGCCAGCGCCCCCATGGCGTCACCGTGCGCGAGCCGTTCCCGGACCGCGGGCAGGGCCTCGGGACTGCGGTGCACCGCGTCGATGGCCCGCAGGCAGGGCAGCGGCGGTCCACCGAGCGCCACCAGGAGCTCCTCCCGCCGCACCTGTTCCGCGTCGTGGTCGATCGCCGTCAGCACCCCGTCCCGCAGGGCGATCCGGTGGATCTCGCCCCGGCACTCCACCCGGTGCGGATCACCCGACTGGTGTACGAGGCCGGCCATGGTGGCGGAACCCGCCGGCACGGGCGGTGAGCCGTGCCCCGTCAGCGCCGCGGCGACGAGCGGGTGCAGCCGTCCGGCCGCGACGAGACCCGCCCGCAGCAGTGCCAGGTCCGGCAGGACCCGGGCCGCGGCCTCCGGCAGCACCGGGAGTGCCGCGACCTCCTGCGCCGGCAGCGCCCCGGGCAGGGGCCGTGACGTCGGGGCGTGACTGTCGTCGGGGGCGACGAGCTGGAGCACGGCGCGGCTGCGCGGTCCGAGGCGCACGGAGAAGGCGCCACGCGGGAGCCCTTCCGCCCGCAACAGGTACTCCGCCTCGGACGCCCAACGCCCCACTGCCCAATGGTCGTTGGACAGCTGGTGGACGGATGGTCCTCCGGGCCCGCGGGACGGTGCCCCGGCCGCGCCGCACCGCCGGGCCAGCTCGCCGCTCCGCCCTGCGTCCCAGAGATGCCGGTGCAGGTCGAGCCGGAAACGCCGGTCGGGATGCGGATGCGGGTGGTGCCCGAAGCGGTCACCGCCGGACCCGTCCCACAGGGCCAGGGACATGCGCTGCCCGGCGTCCGCCCGGGCGGGCGGTGTCCCCGCCACCAGGTGCGGCGTCGTCGTGCCGGAACCGCGATAACGGGCGAGGGAGATCGTGAGGCCGGGTCGCAGCCGCCCGTCGGGGGCGATCCGGGGCATGTGCCAGCGCAGCAGATCCGGCGCCAGCCGGCGCAGGTCCGCCCGAAGGCGGTGGGCGAGGTCGGTGCCGTGGCGGTCGCGCACGGCGCGCAGATCGAGGTCGACGTCGATCCGGGCGGCGGCACAGGCCCCCGCCCAGTCACCGACCGCACGCCGTGCGGTCGCGGTCTCGATCATGGACGGTGGCACGGCGTACTCGCGCACGCGCTGCCACATCAACAGGTGGGCCGGAACACCGTTCGCGGGGTGAAGTGCCATCAGCACTCACCCGAGGCGAACGATTCCCCCAATCCGTACGAGGAGAAGTTCATCATCGCGGGCATGCTAACCACCCGGGTGATGGTCTGTCACTCGCCTTTCGCCGCGGGGGTCCTCAGTCGTTCTGCGGGTACCAGCGCAGTTCCACGGTGTTGCCGTCGGGGTCCTCCACGTAGAGGGAGACGGCGGTGCCCCGGGCGCCGAAGCGCTCGCCGGGGCCGTCCAGCACGGTGAACACGCCGGAATCGATGACCTGCTGCCAGTCGAGGGGCTCGACCACCAGGCAGATGTGGTCGACGTTGGAGCCTCGCGGGCCGTCGGCGGGTGCCTCGACGAGGTCGATGATGGTGGTGGGGCTCACCCGCACGGAGGGGAAGGGCGCCTTGCCGTCCCGCCACTCCTCGACCCGTACGGGCTCCAGGCCCAGAGGACCGGTGTAGAAGGCGAGCGAACGCTCGACGTCGGCGACGTTGAGGACGAGGTGGTCGAAGGCGATCACGCGCATGGGTGTCTCCGCAGGTGAAGGCGCCCGGGGCGCCGAGGGGGTTATGAGGGGCCGGCGTCGGTGTCGTCCGGCCCGGATTCCAGCATGGCCGAGCGGGCATCCAGCGGTCCAACGCATGTTTGTCATCCGATCCATCGTGCTTCACGATCCACGAATGGATCTCCAGCAGATGCGCTACGTCCTCGCGGTCGCGGAGACCGCCAGCTTCACCCGCGCCGCCGAACGGTGCCACATCGTCCAGTCCGCGCTCAGCCACCAAGTCGCCCGGCTGGAGAAGGAACTGGGCGCCCGGCTGTTCGAGCGGACCAGCCGCCGGGTGCGGCTGACCGCCGCCGGAGAGGCGTTCCTGCCGGCCGCGCGCCAGGCCCTGGAAGCGGCGGAACGGGCCCGGGCGGAGGTGGCGGCGGCCACCGGTGAGATACGGGGCAGGCTCACCGTCGGGTCGATCCCCACGGTCGCCGCCGTCGATCTCCCGGCAGTGCTCCGCGACTACCGCCGGCGCTACCCCCAGGTGAGGATCAGTCTCCGCGCGGGCTCCAGCGAGCGCCTCGTCGAGCAGGTGCGCGACGGCACACTCGACGCGGCCTTCCTCGGCGTACAGCCGGGATTCCGACTGGAGGGCGTCCACGACGAGGAACTCGCCCACGGTCGGCATGTCGCCGTGGTCGCCCCGGACCACCCGCTGGCCGCGGAGGACGAGGTGGATCTTCGGCTCCTCGCGGGCGAGGTGTTCGTGGACTTCGCCGAGGGCAGTGCCGCCCGTGCCCAGTCGGACCAGGCGTTCGCGGCGGCCGGCCTGCGCCGCGAGGTCACCTTCGAGGTGTCCGGGGTCGAGTTGATGGTCCGGATGGTCCGCCACGGACTGGGCGTCGCCCTGTTGCCCGCGGCGTTCACCACCGAACTGCACGGGCTGCGCTGCGTAGCCATCGCCGACGGGCCCGTACGGGTGGAACGCCTCGTCTGGAGACGCGTCACCCCGTCCCCCGCAGCCTCCGCCTTCCTCTCCCTGCTCGGCGTGCGCGCCACCCGTCCGTAACAGGTCGGCCGGCCCTCAAGGCTGCGAAGGGCGCCCGCCGAACTGCCAGTTGTGCACCTCGATGCCGGCGTACTGGTCCATGGTCAGGACGGCACGGGCCGTCTCCGGGTCCGGTGCCCGGACCAGCACCGCCGTGCCCAGCCAGGTGATGCCGTCGTCGGACAGCAGCGGCCCGTAGGCGATCAACTCGTCCCGACCGGGCGGCACCTCCAGGTCGGCGGCCCGTCCCGTGCCGAGACCGAGCACCAGGTACCGGTTGCCGCCGGTCCGGCCGCCGGGGAAGTCCCACATGGTGCGCCCCAGCGTGTTGTGCCACCGTCGCAGCAGCACGTCCCGGTAGGCGCCGGCCTGGTAGTTCGGCTCGTCGAAGGCGAACGCGCGGGCAGCGGCGGGGTCGGGCAGGTCGACGATGTGCAGGCTTCCCGTAGGTGTGTCACCGTCGTCGGCGAGGGTCGGGCCCCGCGCGATCATCTCCTTCGCGTACCGGTCCATGTAGGACCAGTGCTCTTCGGTCAACTCGTCGCGCAGTGCCGCGGAACCGGGACGGTCGCGGTGGTAGCAGAGGAACTCCATGCCCAAGGATCTCTGCGCGGAGGTGGCCAGGTCGAGCGGTTTCGCTGCGGCGGCCACTCGGCCGTCGTGTCAGTGACGTCGGACTCAAGCCCTTTTCGCGCCGTCATGTCAACAGACGCAGGTGTTCGAGGCCCGGTGACGCGTGGTCAGGACGGCGCGTCCGACTGCCGGTCGGCCGCCGACGCGCCGGCACCCTGGCGGCAGGCCGCGTCGTGCAGGTCGCCCAGCGAGGTCCACCATCGCTCGCAGCAGTCGTGGACGGCGATGCGGTGGGACGCCGCGGACCGGGTGCACTCCGGACCGTGCGCGAGCGTGCCCGAGGTCCGCCAGAACGCGCAGCACGGTGCCGGGGCGGCGAGTGGTCCCGCCGGGCGAGGCCGGGCGAGCCGCTCGGCCCGCCGTGCCCGGGTGATCCGCCGCTGGTGCTCCGCACGGGCGTCGGCGGCACAGCAGGCGAAGACGGCCACGCCCAACAGGCCCGGCAGGGACAGCAAGGGGTGGTACGTGGCCGCGTAACCGGCGCACCCGAGAAGCAGGACGGCGACTGCGCTGCACGCGCGGGCGGTGTGCAGGGTCGGCGGCACGAGGACTCCCACTGGTCGGCGACGTTCAAGGCTCGGGATCCCGTATGCCCCGTCGTCACCGCCGTACGTGTCCGGGCTGCCGCACAACAGGACGGGCGCGGGAACCGAGGTCGCGGCTCCCGCGCCGCCCGGCCCGCGTCGGCCGGGCGCCCGGGTCACCCCGCCTCTGCCGCCGCCCGGCGACGGGCCACGCGGTCGAGGAAGCGGCCCCGCTGTACGGGGTCGGTGGCCAGATCCACCCCGACCCGGGCCAGGGCGGTCGCGCCGTCCAGGACGGCGCGGTCGGCACCGGGCCCGGCCCCGTAGCGGGTGAAGTCCGCGGTGTGCTGGAGGGCGCCCCCGGTGTCGTACCCGATGCACGGGTGGATCGACGGCACGACGTGGGACACGTTGCCCATGTCGGTGGAGGCCATCGGCTCACCGTGGCGGGCCACCGGGTTCCGGCCGAGCGCCCGGACCGCCTCCACGTAGGCAGAGGTCAGGAACGGGTCCTGCCGCAGGTCGGCGAAGTCGTGACCGTGCGGTACGAGTTCCAGCTCCGCTCCGGTGGCCAGCGCGCCCGCTTCGAGGCAGGCCCGCACACGGCGCCGGGCGTCCGCGAGATCCCCGGTGGTGCGGGCCCGCACCTCGTAGCGCGCACGGGCGACCTCGGGGATGACGTTGACGGTGTGCCCGGCCTCCAGGACCACGTCGTGGACCAGCGTCCCCGGCGGCAACTGCTGACGCAGCAGGCCGACCGCCGTGTGGGCCAGCGTAACGGCGTCGAGGGCGTTCACACCCTGCCAGGGCGCGACGGCGGCGTGGGCCGGCGCCCCGCGATAGGTGACGTCCCAGGCGCCGACGGCGAGAGACGAGGCACCGACCGAGTCCTCCGGTGCGGCGTGCACCATCATCGCCGCGGCGGCGTCGTCGAACACCCCTGCCTCCAGCAGCGTCACCTTTCCGCCGACGTCCTCCTCGGCCGGTGTGCCCACCAGTTTCACCGTGACGCCGATGCTGTCGGCGACCGCTGCCAGACCGAGCGCGGCCCCCACGGCCGCGGCACCGTTGACGTTGTGTCCGCAGGCGTGCCCGATGCCCGGCAGCGCGTCGTACTCGGCGCACAGGCACACCACGAGGTCGCCGGTGCCGTAGGTGGCGACGAGGGCGGTCGGCAGCCCGGCCGCTCCCCGCGCCACCCGGAAGCCGGCGTCCGTGAGCAGGTCCGCGATCTTGGCGGCCGACCGGTGCTCCCGCAGCGCCGTCTCCGGCTCCGCGTGGAGGCTGTGGCTCAGTCCCACCAGGGCTTCGCCCCAGGAGCGGACGGCGTCCGTGGCGGCGGCCAGGGCATTCTCGCGTGCGGGCGTCCGCGGCTGTTCGGGTCGGGTGTGCGTCATGCCGCCTTCTCCTTGTGTGTGATGCGCGGTGCGCGGGGGACGGCGGAGGAAGCGGGCCCGCCGCGGAACAGCAGGCCGAGCAGTGCCCCGCCCAGGGCGACCGCCGCGCACGTCCCCCAGGACCAGAGGTATCCCGCCCCCGCGACACCGCCGCCGGAGGCGGGATGCCCGGCGAACAGGGCCCCGATGAGCGCCGCCCCGATCGCCGCCCCCAGGGAGAGCGCCAGTTCGTTGATGCCGACGGACAGGGCCGTCTCCGACGCGTCCACCACCTCGACCGACAGGGTGCGTGTGACGGCCTCGAACATCCCCGTCGCCACCCCCACCAGCAGCGCCCCCACGAGGTATTGGGGCAGGGAACCGTGGAACAGCATCAGGTAGACGAAGCCCGCCGCGCCGACCCCGCCCCCGGCGACGAGGGTCGCCCGGTCCCCGACGAGCCGGGCCAGCCGAGGCGACGCCGTGGATCCGCCGACGCCCGCGACGACCATCGCCAGGGACACCAGAGAGATGGCCCGCGATCCCAGCCCCATCCCGTAGCCCCCGGCGTCCGGCTCCGAGCCCAGGAAGACCGCGTTCGCGCCGAGGAAGCCGATGGCGCCGAACGCGGCGCAGAACGTGTGGGCGCTGACCACGGCCAGCCGCGGGTTGCGCAGCAGGGCCAGGTCGACCAGTGGATGGTCCGCCGTGTGTTCGACGCGGATCCACACGGCGAGGAGGGCCACGGCGGCGGCGGCGGTGAGCAGCGAGGAAGCCGACGCCCACCCCCAGGTGCCGCCCTCCGTCAGCACCAGGACCGAGGCGCCCAGACCGAGGGTCAGCAGCACCGCGGCCGGAGTGTTGAACCGGCCGGCGCGCGGAGCGGTGCCGGCGGGCAGGACGAACGCCGCGACCAGGGCCATGACCGCGAACGGCACGGCGGTCCACAGACCCGCCGGCGCGTGCTCCTCGCTCAGTGAGCCGGCGACGAAACCACCGGTGCCGATGGACAGCAGCAGCGCGCCGACGAGCACCGACATGCCGGAGCGGCCGTGCTCCGGGGCCCGGGAGCGCAGGATTCCGGCCAGCAGCGGAAAGAAGCCGACGACGGCGCTCTGCAGCGTCATGCCGAGCGCGAGCGTGGCGGTCGTCGGCCTCAGGGCGATGAGCAGAGACCCCGTGGCCACCATGGCGACGGCGATCCGCAGCAGCCGCCGGTGGCCCCAGATGTCTCCCCAGCGCGACAGCAGCGGGGTCAGCACCGCGAACGCGAGCTGCGACAGCAGATAGAGGTTGCCCTGCCCCACGCCGCCGAGTCCGACGTGGCGGCCCACGACGGGCAGCAGAGGCGTCAGATAGCCCTGGACGACGCCGCTGCAGACCACGATCACCGTCATGGTCGCGAGCAGGCCCCGGTTGCGACCGATGGCATCCGGCACTGTGTCACCCTCTTTCCTTGGCTGGAACACGACATGGTGACTACAGTGCGAGCGCTGGAGGAATCGGCCGCCGACTGGCGGGAAGCGTGCGGGAGGCCCGGCCGGGATGAAGGAATCGGGCACAGCCAGCGAACTGGACCTCGCACTCGTGCACGCGCTCCAGATCCGCCCCCGTGCCTCCTGGGCCGATCTCGCACCCTCGCTGGGCGTCGCGGCGGTGACGCTGGCCCGTCGCTGGGAGCGGCTCACCGAGCGGGGGCTCGCCTGGCTGTCAGCCGTGCCCGGGCCGGCCTTCTCCCACTCCCGGTGCACGGCGTTCGTCCTCGTCGGCTGCCGGCCTGCCGCACGGGAGCGGCTGGCCGACCGGATCGCCGGACTGAGCGGGGCGGTGACCGTCGAACTCACCACGCCCGGCGGTGCCGACCTGCTGCTGGACGTGCTGGCCCCGGACCTGGCCGCCCTGCACCGCTTCGTGGACGAGCGGCTGGCCCGGCTGCCCGGGGTGACCGGGGTGGAGTGCCTGTTCGCCACGTCGCTGTACACGGAGGGCAGCAGGTGGCGGCTCGGCTCACTGGACTCGGCCCAGCTCTCCGAGCTCGGCCGGCCGGTGACGGCGGACCGGGGCACCGCACCGCCCGTCGCCGCGCTCGACGACATCGACCGCGAGCTGCTCGGGCTGCTGGCCCTCGACGGGCGCGTGGCACTGGCGGAGCTGGCCCAGAGTGCGGGGACGAGCGCCGCGACCGTCCGGCGACGGCTGGGCCGGCTCACCCGCTCGGGGGTGGTCGCGTTCCGCTGCGACGTGGCTCCGGCACTCGTCGGGCTGCCGGTCCCGGTGACCTTCCGCGGCCGGGCGCCGGCCAAGGACGTCAACGCGCTGCACCGCACGCTGGCCACCCTCCCCGGATGCCGGCTCGTCGCCGCCGTCACCGGAACCGCCAACGTCCTGGCCACCTACTGGCTGCCGGACGTCGGAGCCGTCCAGCACCGCGAGACGGTGATGTGCGAACGCCTTCCGTCCCTGGAGATCACCGATCGGGTCATCGGCGTCCGTACCGTCAAACGCATGGGTCACCTGCTGGACGCCGGTGGCTGCCGCACGGGAACACGGGCGATCCAGGTCTGGTAGGGCGGCCCCGGTGTCAGGCCGCGAGGGTCCGGTGCAGGGCGTCGAGGCCGTCCCGGTAGATGCCGGTGAAGAGGTCGACGACCTCTTCCTCGGTGGCGCCCTCGGGGTTGAAGCGTCCGGACCACTGGACCTCGGCGATGTCGTCGCGGCCGGGGACCGTGTGGACGCGGAGGGTGGAGACGTACCCGTCGACCGGGAACGGCGCCTGGAGGATGACGTAGCTGTAGTGGCGCTCGGTGTCGTTGAAGTCGACGAGCCGTTCCACGATCACCTCGCCGTCCGGGTTCGTCAGTCGGCGGACCCGGCCGCCCTCGAGCGGGGTGCTGCGGGGGATGTAGGGAAGCCAGTCGGGCAGGGCGTCGAAGCCGCCGACGAGGTTCCAGACCTCGTCGGGCGAGGCGGGCACGGTGCGGCTGACGGAGGTGGAGGCCATGGTGTTTCTCCTGGACGGGTGCTGGGGTGGAGCTCTCGGGGTGGGAGGCCGGCGGGGTCAGGCGCCGTCGGGGAGCGGGGCGGCCGGACCAGACCGGCGGCGCGCAGGTCGGTCCAGAACGCGGCCGGGACGGTCTCGTCGAGGGCGGCGAGGTCCTCGGCGATCCGGCCGGGCCGGGTGGCGCCGGGGATGACCGCCGACGTGACCGGGTGGGCCAGGGAGAACTGGAGGGCGGCGGCCTTGATGGAGATGCCGTGCTTCCGGGTCAGATCCTTGAGGCGGGAGACCTTCTGGACGATCTCCGGCGGGGCCTGCTGGTACTCGAAGTGGGCGCCGCCGGCGAGGATGCCGGAGCTGTAGGGGCCGCCGACGACCATGTCGACGTTCTGCTCCTGGGCCATGGGCAGCAGGCGCTGGAGGGCGTGTTCGTGGTCGAGGAGGGTGTACCGGCCCGCGAGCAGGAAGCCGTCGGGCCGCGGCTCGTCGAGGGCGAGGGTCAGCTCGATGGGTTCGGTCTTGTTCACGCCGAGGCCCCAGGCCTTGATGACGCCCTCGTCGCGCAGGCGGGACAGGACGCGGAAGGCTCCGGTGCGGGCCTCCTCGAACTTCTGGATCCACCCGTCGCCGTGGAAGTCCTGGGCGATGTCGTGGACCCAGACGATGTCGAGGCGGTCGACACCGAGGCGCTCGAGGCTGCCCTCGATGGAACGCTCGGTGGCGTCGGCGGTCCACTCGTGGAGGATCCTGTTCGGGTTCCCGTGTGCGAACAGGCCGCCCTTCTCCCCGAAGTCGGGGACGTCGGACTCGGGCTCGTCGAGGATGACTCGGCCGACCTTGCTGGACAGGACGTAGGAGTCGCGGGGCTGGGTGGACAGGAGCCGGCCGAGACGTTCCTCGGCGAGGCCGGCGCCGTAGAAGGGGGCGGTGTCGTAGTAGCGGATGCCCTGGTCCCAGGCGGCCTGGACGGTGGCGTGGGCCTCGTCGGGGATCGCGCGGAACATGTTGCCGAGCGGGGCGGTGCCGAAGCCGAGACGGCCGGGAAGGATTCCCTTGAGGGACATGGTGGTGCCTTTTCGATCGGGTTGGCGACTCCGCTCGCGGACCGCGGCAGTGGATGCGCGGCGGTGCCCTGTCGGAGCCGGACGAACGGCGCAATTAGATGCAGGAGCGCCTTACGGGTGAAGGCAATAATTGCAGACGCCTGGTAATGCAAGTGGGTGCCGCAACGAGCCCTGTCCAGTGGGCCCGGTCGCCGGGCTGCCGACCGGGGCGCATCCTGGAGGAACCTGGCCCCTCGCCCGGGAGGAAGTCACCATGGCGGTCGAGCGCGCCGGTCTCGTCGTCCACAAGGGACGTCCCGAAGCCGTGGAGGCCTCGCGCTCGGTGCGGGCGTGGTGCGACGACCACCGCATCCCGTGCGCCGAGATCGACGTCTGGGACGCCGCCGAACAGCGGCGCAGCGCCCGCGAGGAGTTGGAGGCGGCCGGGAATCCGGACCTGATCGTCACCCTGGGCGGTGACGGGACGTTCCTGCGCGGGGCCCGCCTGGCCGCGCACAACGATTCCCTGCTGCTGGGCATCGACTTCGGCCACGTCGGCTTCCTCACCGAGGTGCCCGCACGTGACGTGCTCCAGGCCCTGGACGCCGTCCGCGAATCCCGCGTCACCGTCGAAGCGCGCATGCTGCTCACCATGCGCGCTTCCAGGCCGCTCTCGCTTCCCCGGGAACTGGGTCCGCTGCTGCGGTACGGCCGCAGGCCGTCCCTGCCCCCACCGCAGGTGCGTCCCGGGTGCGAGGCCGGCGGAGGGTGGGGGGTGGCACTCGACGTGCTCGGACTGAACGAGGTCGTCGTGGAGAAGTTCGCCCGGGACGGCCGGGTCGCCGCCGCGGTCTACTTCGCCGGGAGGCTGCTCGCCTGCTATGCCGGCGACGCGTTGCTGGTGGCGACACCGACGGGCTCGACCGCCTACAGCTTCGCCGCGAGCGGACCCGTGGTCTCGCCCCGTGCGGAAGCCCTGGTCTTCACGCCCGTCGCGGCCCACATGGTCTTCAACCGGTCGGTCCTCGCCGCGCCTGACGAGCCGATCGCCATGCGTCTCCTGCCGCACTCCGGGAGCGCGGCGGTCAGTGTGGACGGCCAGCTCCGCGGTGTACTGGAACCCGGAGACTGGATCGGCGTCTATGCCGCGCCGAGTCCGCTGCGGGCGGTGCGCCTGGGGCCGACCGACTTCTACGGTCGCCTGCGCGAGCGGCTGCGGCTGACCGACGCGCCCGCCACGGCGTCCGACGCCGGCGTGCCGTCGGCCTGGCCGCTGACGGCTCCGCCGCCGCACGACCTGGACCACCTGAACCTGCCGACCCTCTCGCAGGGCAGGCGCCTGCCCGCCGTCCGGCGAGCCGACGGCGGTGTCTGACCCGCTGTGGTGCGGCGGTGAGGGGGTCGGGCCGCACGGTGAAAAGCGCGGTCGGGCCTACCGCCGTCCCGCCGGAACGTCCACCGCTTCCACGGCCTCGACCAGTGAGGTCAGCTCGGGGTTCTTGGCGGCTTCGTCGAGCGCTTCCCGCAGGGCGGTGTCGTTGGTCGGCCGGGCTTCTTCCAGGAGTTTCAGGCCGGCTTCGGTGACGTCGGTGTAGATGCCGCGGCGGTCGGTCGGGCACAGGTACCGCGAGAGCAGGTGCCGGTCCTCGAGGCGGGTGACCAGGCGGGTGGTGGCGCTCTGGCTGAGGACGACCGCGTCGGCGACCTGCTTCATCTGCAGGTGCCCGCCGTCGCCGTCGTGCTGGCGGCTGAGCACGTCGAGCAGCGAGTACTCCCGCACGCTCAGATCGTGCTTGGACTGCAGGGCGCGCTCGATGTGTGCCTCGATCTTGCCGTGCAGGAGGGAGAGGGCACCCCATCCGCTGGCGAGAGCGGTGAGCGCGGGGTCTGTGGCGGTCATGGGAGCCAGGTCTCCTTCCGAGGGGGACTGCGTATACAGCATAAGCCATGAAATGAAATATTCGCAAGGATCAATATAGCGCTAATGCAAGTATTTTTCGCGCCGTAACTGGGCTGCTTCGCCGGGGGCGGTGCCGCCATGATGGCCGACGGCGGGTGACAGCACGGCAGTCGATCCAAGGGGAGCGGTAGATGCGAGCAGTCGTCGTCGGATGCGGTATCGCCGGTGCGGCGGCCGGCTACGAGCTGGCGCGCGAGGGCGTGGACGTGGTCCTGGTGGATTCGCGGGCCCCCGGACGCGCCACATCGGCCGGAGCAGGCATCGTCTGCCCGTGGTCGTCCCGGGCCGACGACGAGGACTGGTACCGGATCGCGGTCGCCGGAGCCGAGCACTATCGCGATCTGCTGGCGGCGCTGGCCGCTGACGGTGAGACCGACCTCGGCTATCGGCAGGTCGGTGCCCTGCGTCTGGTCCAGGAGGCCGAAGCCACCGAGACCTTCCGTCGCGTGGCCGAGCGTGCCGCGCAGTCCCCGTCGGCAGGCGAGGTGGAGCTGGTCGGCGCTCGCCGGGCCCGCGACCTCTTCCCGCCCCTCGCCCACGAAGGCCCGGCGATCCGCATACCGGGAGCGGCGCGCCTGGACGGCCGCTCGGTCCGCGACGCGATGATCCGCGCCGCCGCCCGGCACGGCGCACGGCTGACGGAAGGAACGGCCACGATCGTCGCCGACGGTGCCGTGCGCGGAGTGCAGGTTGCGGACCGGTTCGTCGAGGCGGACGCCGTGGTCGCGGCGGCCGGGGCCTGGTCGCCACGCCTGCTCGAACCGCTCGGCGTCCGGGTGCGCATCACACCCCAGCGCGGCCAGATCGTGCATCTGCGGCTGCCGGGAGCGCGGACCGGGGACTGGCCCGTGGTGCTGCCCGAGTCGCACCACTACCTTCTCGCCTTCGACGACTCACGGGTCGTGGTCGGAGCGACGCGCGAGGACGGCTCCGGGTTCGACCACCGGGTGACCGCGGCGGGGCTGGCGGAGGTGCTCGGCGAAGCGCTGTCGGTGGCTCCCGGACTGGCGGACGCCACCCACCTGGAGACCCGCGTCGGGTTCCGCCCCGTGGGTCCCGACATCCGGCCGGTGCTCGGTGCGGTGCCGCAGATCGACGGGTTGGTCGTGGTCAACGGTCTCGGAGCGTCCGGGCTCACGATCGGCCCCTACGCGGGCTCGATCGCCGCCCGTCTGGCCCGTGGGGTGGACACGGGGATCGACCTCTCGCCGTACGACCCGCTGCGCTGAACCCGTCTCGACGGCCGAGGCCTGTCCGACCATGCCGGCCGCCCCGGACCCGGCCGACGCGCCGGGGGAGGGGCCACCCCCCTTTCGGGGTGGTGCCGGGCACGGGCGACGCGCACACGGCTGCGAACGCGGGCTCGCGCGGGCGGGACCTGCCATCCGCACCCGCGCGAGCCGGAGCAACCCGGCGGGGCGCCGCGGAAGTGCGCCGCCCCGCCGGGCCGGTCGGCAGGGACCGGGTCAGTTGAGCTCGTCCGGGTGCGGGCCCGTGCGCAGATCGCGGTCGAGTCCGGCGATCGCGGTCATCTCGTCGTCGGTGAGGGTGAAGTCGAAGACGTCGAGGTTCTCGCGGATGCGGGCGGGCGTCACCGACTTGGGGATGACGACGTTGCCGAGCTGGAGGTGCCAGCGCAGGACGACCTGCGCGGCCGACTTGCCGTGCCGGGCCGCGATCGTGGTGATCGCCTCGTCCTCGAGGACGGCACCCTGCGCCAGCGGGCTCCACGCCTCGGTCACGATGCCGAGCCGGGCGTGCGCGGCGCGCAGCTCGGTCTGCTGGAGGCCGGGGTGCAGTTCGACCTGGTTGACCGCCGGGACCAGGTCGGAGCCGGCGAGAAGGCGCTCGAGGTGCGCGGGCTGGAAGTTGGACACGCCCGCGGCGCGGATCCGGCCGTCGGCGACGAGCTTCTCGATGGCCTTCCAGGACTCGCGGTACAGGTCACGGGCGGGCGTCGGCCAGTGGATCAGGTACAGGTCGACGTGGTCGAGGCCCAGCTTGTCCAGGCTCGCGTCGAAGGCCTTCAGCGTGGCGTCGTATCCCTGGTCGGCGTTCCAGAGCTTCGTGGTGACGAACAGGTCGTCGCGGGCGATCCCGGAGTCCGCGAGGGCGCGCCCGACGCCGGCCTCGTTGCCGTAGATCGCGGCGGTGTCGATGCTGCGGTAGCCGGCCTCCAGGGCGGCGCTCACCGCGGCGGTGGTCTCCGCGTCGGGGACCTGGAAGACGCCGAAGCCGAGCTGGGGGATCTCGACGCCGTTGTTGAGGGTGACGGTGGGAACGGTGTGGTTCATGGGGGATTCCTTGCTTGCTTGCAACAGAGGTGAGGCTGCGGGGTTCCGAGGGGACGGCGGCCCCGCACCCGGTGGGAAGCGGCGGTGTGCCGCGGACGGCGTCAGCCGAGGACTGCGACGGCGGTGGTGGCGAAGCCGTGGTCCTGGTCGGGGGTGCCGCCGCCGACGCCGATGGCGCCGATGACGCGCCCGTCGCGGTGGAGGGGGAGTCCGCCGGCGATGAAGAGGAGGGGCTGGTCGAGGGCGGTGGGGAGGGTGTGGAAGGGGCCTCCGGGCCGGACGAGGTCGACGAGGTCGGCGGTGGGGGCGTCGAGCTGGAGGGCGGTGTAGGCCTTCCGGGTGCTGGTCTCGCCGGAGATGAGGACGGCGCGGTCGTCGCGGCGGAAGGCGAGGAGGTGGCCGCCGGCGTCGAGAACGGTCACGCTGACCGGGACCGCGGCGGCTTCGGCGGCGCCGCGGGCGGCGGCGACGAGGGTCTCGGCCTCCGCGGTGGTCAGCGGCGTGAGGGTGGTGGCGGTGGTGCTCATGCGGGGTCCTTCGGACGTACGGGGGTGTGGTGCGGGGCCGCTCAGTGCCCGGCGGGCACTGCGGCGTGTTCGGCCGCCGTCGACCTGGCGGCGACGCGGCCCGCGGCCCTGCGGCGGTCGAGGTGGGCGGCGACGAAGGCGAGGAGCAGGGCGGTGCCGGAGAGGATGGCGCCGATCCAGTTGGGGGAGGTGTAGCCCAGGCCGGCGGCGATGACGAGGCCGCCGAGCCAGGCGGCGAGGGCGTTGCCGAGGTTGAAGGCGCCGATGTTGGCGGCCGAGGCCAGGGTCGGGGCGGCCGAGGCCTGGTCGAGCACCCACTTCTGCAGCGGCGGCACGGTCGCGAAGCCCAGCGCGCCGATCAGCGTGAGGGTGATCGCGGCCGGCACCTTGTGATGCGCGGTCGCGGTGAACAGGAGCAGGGCGAGGCTCAGACCCGCCAGGGCGATGAAGAGCATCGGCATCAGCCTGCGGTCCGCGAACCGGCCGCCGAGCAGATTGCCGAGGAACATGCCGATCCCGAACAGGACGAGCAGCCACGTCACCGCGCCCTCGGTGTAACCGGCGACCTCCGTCATCATCGGGGTGATGTAGGTGATCGCGGCGAACACACCGCCGTAGCCGAGGACCGTCATCGCCATGGCGAGCCAGACCTGGACGTTCTTGAAGGCCGCGAACTCGTTCCGCACGCTCACCGATGCGGAGCGGCCCGTCTCGGGCACCAGCTTCGCGACGCCGAGGAATCCGACGACGCCGAGCGCGGCGACGATCAGGAACGTGACGCGCCAGCCGGCGGCCTGGCCGATCGAGGTGCCGCCGGGGACGCCGACGATGTTGGCCACGGTCAGGCCCATGAACATCAGGGAGATGGCCGAGGCCTTCTTCTCGGGTGCCACGAGGTCGGCGGCGACCACGGAGCCGATGCCGAAGAACGCGCCGTGAGCGAGGGAGGCCACGATCCTGCCGACGAGCATGAGGCCGAAGGTGGGGGCGAGGGCCGAGAGGGTGTTGCCGACGACGAACAGTGCCATCAGGAACATCAGCATCTTCTTGCGGGACACCTTGGTGCCCAGCACGGTCAGCAGCGGCGCGCCGATGACGACGCCGAGGGCATAGCCGGACACCAGCCAGCCGGCGGTCGGGATGGTGACGCCGAAGTCACCCGCGACCTGGGGCAGGACGCCCATGATCACGAATTCGGTGGTGCCGATCCCGAAGGCCCCGATGGTCAGAGCCAGGAGTGCTAGAGGCATGGGAGCTGTCTTCCAGGTGATTGCGTGAGGCGCTTACGTTCGAAGACAATAGTTGCAGACGCCGTATAGATGCAAGCGCACTCTGAATCGGATCGGATGTGCCCTCGCCTGCAACCGTGGGTCCGGTCCGGCGGGGGAGCCGCGTCGACCGGTCGTCCTGAATGCCGCGGTGTCCGGTTCTCACTGGTCCGCGGTAAATGCCTGGACTGAGAACCTCGCTCGACGGGAGACTTCCGACCTCCGAACCTCCGGGAGCGTGATGGGAACAACGGACACGCGAGCGCCGACGCCGGGCAGGAGCGCGGTCGTTCTGGCACTGCGCCGCTACGGCCGGGAACTGCTGCGCCTACGAGAGCTGGCCCTGCCCGCGCTGCTGCTGCCGGCCGTGGGAAACATCGGCATCCGCTACGTCGCCCCGCTGCTGATCGCCAAACTGGCAGGTCAGGCCGCCGACGACAGCGGCCTCACCCTCACCTCGGCCCTGCCGTACGTGCTGGGCTTCGGCGTGACCTTGCTGCTCGCCGAGGCCGTGTGGCGGGTCGGGCAGCACTGCCTGAACCGTGTGGACGCCCTCGGCATGGAACACCTGTACGTGGAGGGCATGGACGAACTCCTCGCCAAGGACGCGGCGTTCTTCCACGACAACTTCGCCGGCTCCCTGACCAAACGGGTGCTGAGCTTCGGCAAGCGCTTCGAGGACTTCGTCGACACGGTGACGTACCGGATCGTCGGCAGTCTCGTGCCCCTGGTGTTCGGTGCCGTGGTGCTCTGGAGCTACGAACCGATGCTCGTCGTCGGCCTGCTGGTGATGATCGCGCTGACCGTGCTCACCGCGACGCCGTTGATCCGGCGCAGGCAACGGCTCGTCAACCACCGTGAGGCGGCGATCGCCCGGGTCTCCGGCCACGTCGCCGACAGTCTCACGAACATGGAGACCATCCGGGCCTTCGCGGCCGAACGGCGGGAGGCCGACGAACACCGCAGCCGCGTCGCGGACTCCCGGCGTCTGACGCTGAGGTCCTGGGACTACGGCAATCTGCGCGTCGACACCCTGATCGCCCCCATGTCCGTGCTGACCAACGTGCTGGGTCTCCTGGTCGCCATCGCCTTCGGTGGCCCGGGCCAGGGCGTGGAGGAGGTCGTCGTCGCCTTCACCTACTACTCCAACGCGACCCAGATCATGTTCGAGTTCAACCAGATCTACCGGCGTCTGGAGAGCTCGATGACCGAGGCCGCGCAGTTCACGGAGCTGCTGCTGGATCCTCCCACCGTGCTCGACCCGACGGCACCCGAACCGCTCCTGCCGCGGGACACCGGCATCCGCTTCGAGGCGGTGACCTTCGCCCACGCGGGTGCGAAGCCCATCTTCCAGGGACTCGACCTGGACGTGCCCGCGGGCGCACGGATCGGTCTGGTCGGCAGGTCCGGCGGCGGCAAGACCACGCTCACCCGCCTCCTGCTGCGGATGTCGGACATCGACGGCGGACGCATTCTGATCGGCGGTCAGGACATCAGCCGACTGCGCCAGAGCGACCTGCGCTCACTGATCGCCTACGTCCCGCAGGAACCCGCCATGTTCCACCGCAGCCTGCGCGACAACATCGCCTTCGCCCGGCCCGGCGCCACCGACGACGAGATCCACGCGGCGGCCGCGGCCGCACACGTCACGGAGTTCGCCGACCACCTCCCCGACGGTTTCGCCACCTTGGTGGGGGAGCGGGGAGTCAAACTCTCCGGCGGGCAACGCCAGCGCGTCGCCCTGGCCAGGGCCATCCTGCGCGACGCCCCGATCCTGCTGCTCGACGAGGCGACCAGTGCCCTGGACTCCGAGAGCGAGCTCCTCGTCCAGGACGCCCTGTGGCGGCTGATGGACGGACGCACGGCCCTCGTGGTCGCCCACCGCCTGAGCACCGTCGCCGGCATGGACCGTCTCGTCGTCCTCGACCACGGAAGCGTCGTCGAACAGGGCACCCACGGGGAGCTGCTCGCGGGGAACGGTGCCTACGCCAAGCTGTGGCAGCACCAGTCGGGCGGCTTCCTCGGCGAAAGCGAGTCGGCCCTCGGGTCGGTCCCGGGAGCCGGTCCAGGCGGCCTGCCGGGACCGGCCGAGCCGGCGCCCATGTGACCGAGTCGGCCGGGCCCCTGCTGTCCGGCCGCCGGACCGGCGCGCCGCGCCCGGTCACCCGGCGGATTCGCGCCGCCCGCGCGTCCGCCGCCCGGGTGGGCAGCTCCCAACGGGTGAATCCGGCCTCTCGCCGACCGGCGGCCGACGAGACAGCGGGAAGGCCACCTGTACACCGACATCCGATGGTCACGGAGCGCCCCCATGCCGAAGTTCCTCATCCATGCCACCTACACGTCCGAGGGCTCGAAGGGCGTCCTCCAAGAGGGCGCGAGCGGCCGGCGCGCCGCCGTCGACCAGGTCGTCACCAGCCTCGGCGGGAAGGTCGAGGCCATGTACTTCGCCTTCGGGGAGGCCGACACCGTGCTCATCGTCGACTTCCCCGACGCGGTCTCCATGGCTGCCGTCAGTCTCGCCGTCAAGGCCGGCGGTGGCGTGCAGACCCGTGCCACGCCGCTCCTCACTGTCGAGGAGGTCGACGAGGCCGCCCGTCGGCAGGTCAGCTTCCGCGCCCCCGGCGCGTGACGTCACGCCACCGCCCCGGACCCGCTCCGACCCCGCACGGGGTCGAGCCGTCCGCTCAGTGGGGCCCCTCCCGGGCGTTGCTTCCGCCCCGGACCCCACTGCTCGGCCACCCGTCGGCTTCCCGGGCCGTCACACCCAGGGGCGGACGGACCCGTACAGGTCGATGCCGGCCTGCACGGTGCGCAGCGTCCAGTACACGGCCGTCATGCCGGCCGCCACGACGACACAGCCCTTCCGGAACCTGTACCACCCCTTCCACTGGCGCATCGCGTACCTCCCTCGTGCGTACTGGCGTGGGGCCAGGACCCGGTCCGCACTCTCGGGACCGCGGTGCTCGAGAGGCGTAGGCCGATGCCGTGGGCGGCGCCGCACGGAACAGGAGAAGTAGACGATTCGGGGGCTGGGCACCGCGCTTCACCAGGAGCAGGGCCTGTGACACGCACGATGCGGTCTCTCACCTGAGGATCTGCTGATTCGGGATAGACGTCGCTGATCTTCTCTGCCTCAGATGATCCTGCTGTGCCCCATGTCGCGCTCAGTTTCCCGGGGTGTGTCGTCGACCAAGCCCCCGGACGGCTGCGTCCCGGCCCTGGATGGCCTGCGGACTCGTCTGCTGTGGACGCCTCGGGTAGCAAGGTCATGTTCGCGTTGCGCGCTCACGGAAAATGGTTCGAGCGAGGCGGTGTCCCGCTGCTACTTTCGTGATGGACCGTGAAGTCGTCGTAGGAGGTGACCCCGTGAACGCAGTTACCCGTGGGTGCTCCCTCGACCCGTCACGGTCCGGCGGCTGACGTTCGGTGCCGCCAGGAGCGCCTGAGATCGAGGCACTCCTGGAGGGAGACTCCGATGGACACGAAGCCTTTCACGTCCGGCCCGAGCGACAACGCGGTGCTGATCACACGCGTCGCGGACGGGCAATGGCACGCGCTGGACGACGACCTGGTGGTCGGCCGGGGACATGCGGGGCGCCGACCCGACGGACGGTTGTTCGTCAGCATCGACGCCTGGCACGAAACCGTCTTCGACCGGCTCGCCGAGACGATGTCGGCACAATTGCCCGCGCCGCTGTACACGGTGGTCGACGAGGCCGACGTCGAGCTCACGGCACGCTGGCAGCGGGCCGGATTCACGATCCGGCGCCGCGAAGGGGAGTACGTCGTGCCGACCGACCCGCAGGTCACGGGGCTCGAGGCAGCCCTGCCGCCTTCGGGTGTGACGATCGTCCCGGCCGGTCAGGCGGACGAGCGTCTGCTGCGGGCGCTGGACCGCGCGGTCCGGGAAGAAGTCGAGGCGACCGTCGGGTGGCAGTCGATGCCCGCGGAGGTGATTCCCCGGCCCGAAGGCGACACCGTCGTCGATCCGTCGAAGTACGCGGTGGCCGCGGCGCCGGACCGCTACCTGGGGCTGATCCGGGTGGTGATCCCGATCCGGCCGCGCATCGGGCTGCTCGCCGTCCGGGCCGGCGAGCAGCGCCGCGGCATCGCGCGGGCGCTGACGGCCCACGCGCTGGAGACGCTGCACCGCTCCGGGTTCGGCTCGGCCTGGACCGAAGTCCAGGAGTCGAACGAAGCGGCCGTGGCGCTGTTCGAGGGCATCGGTGCCCGGCTCATGGGCAGCAACCTGGAACTGGTGCGATGACGAAGAACAGGAACGTCGTCGAAGTCGAGGGCAAGGTCGTCGAGTGCCTGCGCAGCGCCATGTTCACCGTGGAGCTCGAGAACGGCCACCAGGTGCTCGCCCACATCAGCGGGAAGATCCGCAAGAACTACATCAAGATCATGCTGGAAGACCGGGTACTGGTGGAGATCCCGCCGTACGACCTGACACGCGGCCGGATCGTGTTCCGGTACCGGAACTGACGCAGATCGCCCCGTCCGCCGCAGCTGACACCCGGGGCCCCGGTCACGGCGTTACCGTGCCCGGGGCCCCGACGGCGGCTCGCACCACCCGCTCCCGCCGGGAGACCGGGCAGGCGTCCGTCGCGGACCGCTGCCCTCAGGTACCCGCCGGGTCGCCAGGCCGAAGCAGCCACGAACCGGCGACGGTCAGGAGGTGGCGTGCGCCGGAGGCGACGGCGTGGCGGTCGGACGGCGCGTAGCGCGGGGAGTGGTTCATGACGGTGCCCGGCGGGAGCGTGCCGCGTTCCAGGGCGGCGACGGCCTCCGCGCCGAAGTCCTCCGGAGCGGTACCGCCGAAGTGGAACATGACCGACGGGCAGCCGGCCGCCGCCGCGAACCGGCCGAAATCCTCGCTGGCGGAGAGCGGGGCGGGCAGGACTCGGGTCAGGACCCCCTCGTCGCCGAGGGCCGCCAGGACGCGCGCGGTGGCGTCCGCGTCGTTGACCGTCAACGGGAAGGAGTCGTAGGTCCTCACGTCCGGTGCCCGGGTGGCGCCCTGGGCGTCCGCCTCCGCGCGGACGATGCGCCCGAGGTCGGCCAGGGCCTGCTCGCGCGTCTGCTCGTCGAACGTCCGCAGGCTGCACCGCAGTTCCGCGACGTGCGGAATGACGTTGGGCACGGTTCCGGAGTGGACGGCACCGACGGTCAGGACAGGCGACGGCGACAGCGGTGCCATCCGGGCCGAGAGGGTCTGCAACCGCATGACCACCGCAGCCGCCATCACGACGGGATCGGTGGCGAGG
This sequence comes from Streptomyces flaveolus, assembly GCF_014648815.1. Taxonomy (GTDB): domain Bacteria; phylum Actinomycetota; class Actinomycetes; order Streptomycetales; family Streptomycetaceae; genus Streptomyces; species Streptomyces flaveolus. Next base: position 227,739 of record NZ_BMRV01000003.1, read on the forward strand.
TGGGGGGCGGACGCGTGCGCGCCCGCACCGTGCAGCGTGACGTCGATACTGTCCGCAGCCGCCATGACGGTGCCCGGCCTCGTGATCACCACACCGGCGGGGAGCGGGCCCACGTGCTGGCGACGGCAGAGCCAGATTGATCACCTGACGGTCGATGTAATCGACGGCCCAGGCGACGAAGAGCAGGACCGCGGTGGTCCGAGTGGTCCGGTGCACAGGAGGGCCTCCCGCTCCCTGAGGCGACGCTTGGCGCACACCCTGCACCGGCCGCCGTTCACCACCGCCACATCGCAGGAATCCGGCAGCCGAGGGGCCGCGGCGCCGGAAACCGCCGGATCGGCACCACCACCGCCCGGCGGCCGCGGCGGCCGGTGCCGGGCGCGACGGTCTTCAGTCGCGCCGTCCGCGCTGACATCATGGCGCGCGTGCTGTCCACCGACACCGCCCCCACGCTGCCCGGCGGCGCCGGGCCCGCCACCCTCGCCGACGGGATCACCGAACTGAGCGAAACCGATCTGGCGTTGGTCGAGGCCCTCCAGCTGGACCCACGGGCACCCTGGTCCCGGATCGGCGCGGTCATCGGCATCGACGCCACCACCGCGGCGCGCCGCTGGCGGCGGCTCACCGACAGCGGCGCGGCCTGGATGACGGCGTATCCGGCGCAGCACACCTCGGTGATCGGCTATGTGGACCTCGCCTGTGACGCGGGCGCCGTGGACCCGCTGACCAGGCGGCTGCAGTCCTGGGGACCGGTGTTCAGCCTGGAACGCACCACGGGGGAACACCCGTTGTTCCTCGGCGTGGCCGCCCGCGACCTGCCGTCCCTGGACGACTTCGCCGTCCGGCAGCTGGGCGGCCTGCCCGGCGTGCGCTCGGTGCGGCTGAGTGTCTGCACCGTGGTGCACCGGGAGGGCAGCGGCTGGCTCGTGCACACCCTCAACGCACGGCAGCGCTCGGACCTCGGCGGCGGGGGCACGGCCCCTCGCCGTCCGGGGCCGCGCACCGGGCCGCACGAGAGCGACCGCAGACTGCTGCTGGCCCTCGGCGTCGACGCCCGCCGGGGCCACGCGGAGCTCGCCCGCGTGTGCGACCTGACCGAGACCACGGTGCGCCGGCGACTGCGGCGCATGATCGCGGGCGGCGAGGTCTACTTCCGGTGCGACCTGACCCAGCACCTGGCCGGCTGGCCGGTCATCGCCACCTTCCGCATCACGGTCCCCGGCCCGGGGACGGAGGCGACGGCGAGAGCGCTGGCCGCACTGCCCGAGACCCGGCTGTGCTCGTCCGTGACGGGCTCGGACAATCTGCTGCTGTCCGTGTGGCTGCGCTCGCCCGGGGACTGCGACGCCCTGGAGGAGCGGATGCTGCGCCGGCACCCCGGCCTGCGGATCAGCGAGCGGAACATCACTCTGCGCACCGTCAAACGCATGGGCCGGCTGCTGGACGAGGACGGCCGGGCCCGCGGCCACGTGCCGATCACGGCGGCCGAGGCACGTGTCCGAGGGGCGTGCCCAGGGGACGCCGGCCGAGCGGACGAGCTGCGCTGATGCCCGGATGGGTGGACCATGGAGTCATGACCAGGCGTCTTGTTGTGGTCGGGCGGCCGTCGCCGAGCGGCGGTCGCAGGGTCCGTGCGGACGGGGAGATCCTGGGGCTGGCGTACGACCTGCGGGACGTCGAGGAGTTCCTCCGCCGTGTCGGGCTGGAGGACATCGACGTGGTGACGTCGGACCTGATCGAGTGGCGCGGCGGGGGCCCGGCGGTATGGACGGTCCGGACGTGAGGTGCCGATGCGCCTCGGGGGCGGCACAGGCGCGTGCAGCGCCCCGCGTCAGGACGTGACGGTCAGCAGACGCAGGCCACCGGTCAGTTCCCGCAGGCATCGCACCACGAGCTCCGCCGGAGAGACCGTGTCGGCAGCCTCCGTGTCCGTCAGGGCCCACGTCTCCAGTGCCACGCGGATCGCGTCGGTCGCCGCGGCGGCGACCAGCCGCACCTCCAGGGGGTCGGGATCCGGCCCCGCCAGGCGGGTGACGATCGGCAGCAGCTGCTCCTCCGACTCCTGATTCACCCGGTACCAGACCGCTCGCAGCGCGGGGTCGTTCCGGGCCGCCCGCAGCAGCCCGCGGGTCCAGCGCAGCCCTTCGTCCTCCGTCGCGGGCCCCGGGGGAGACAGGGACGCGACCGCCGCGGACTCCAGGGCCTGCGCGAGCGCCACCTGCGCACCGGACTCGGCGAGCAGGGCCCGCCAGTAGTCCCCGCCGGACGACAGCAGTGGTCCGACCGCGTCCTGCTTGCTGCGGAAGTACCGGTAGAACGTGCGCAGGGCGACGCCCGCCCGGTCCGCGATCTCTTCCGCCGTCGTGCCGTCGGGCCCCTTCTCGGTGAACAGCTCGGCCGCGGCACGGGCGATGTCCAGCTGCGTCGCCGCCTTGCGGCGCTCGGTCAGCGAGGAGGTCGAGGCGGAGCGGGCCGGCCGGGACTGGTTCATGGATGAAGCGTACGCGGCCACACCTCCCTCAGGCACGTCACGCCGCTGTGTCAAAACGTGCCACTAAGGCGTACGGTGGACATCGCCCGGCGACGCCGCGGCAGCACACGCACCAGAGGGAGAACCCCATGAACCGCTTTCAAGGACGTCGCGCGCTGATCACCGGCGGCGGCTCGGGCATCGGCCAGGCCACCGTGCTGCGCCTCCTGGCCGAAGGCGGCGAGGTGGTGGCCGCGGACGTGAGCGAGACGGGGCTGAAGGACACGTACGCCAAGGCGGGCACCGACGCCGAGCGGCTGACCACACTGCCCCTGGACATCTCCGACGAGGCGTCCGTACGCACCGGTGTCGCCTCCGCCCTCGAAGCCCTCGGCGGCCTCGACGTCCTGGTCAACGCGGCCGGCATCCTGCGTTCCTCGCACACGCACGCCACGTCCCTCGCCGACTTCACCCGCGTCATCTCGGTCAACCTGACCGGCACGTTCCTGATGATCCGCGAAGCGATCCCGGCGCTGCTGGACGGCAACGCCCCGGCCGTCGTCAACTTCAGCTCGACCTCGGCGATGTTCGCCCACCCGTACATGGCGGCCTACGCGGCGAGCAAGGGCGGCATCCAGTCCATGACCCACGCGCTGGCGGCCGAGTACGGCAAGCAGGGCATCCGGTTCACCGCCGTGCAGCCCGGCTCCATCTCCTCCGGCATGACCGACGGGTCGGGCGAGAGCCGGCAGAGCCAGGGCCCCGGCCTGCCCGAGGACACCGACTGGAGCCTGTTCGCCAAGCTGTCTCCCGCGCTCGGGGACGGATTCGCCGGACCGGAGGCCGTGGCAGGCGTCGTCGCCATGCTCGCCTCCGAGGACGGCGCGTTCATCACCGGCACCGAAATACGCATCGACGGCGGAACCCACTTCTGAGCGATCGCGAGCGCCGCGGGCCGTCCCCCTCCCCTCGTCGCCGGCTGGCACCGGTGCACCCATGCCTACACACGGCGAAACGGGTCACTCGGCCGGAACGACGAGGGGGGCCGCCCGGAAGGACGCCGCGATGACGACACGGGGCAACCTGCCCGCGCCCGAACACGGGCTGATCCTCACCCACTTCCTCACCGTCCGCGATGTCGCCGTCTCGCGGCGCTACTACGCCGAGATCCTCGGTGGGGAAGTCGTACTCGAAGAGAACCCGGCCATCGTCAAGGTCGCCAACAGCTGGATCATCATGAACCCGGGCGGCGGCCCGACCCCCGACAAACCCGGCGTCACCCTGGAGCCGCCGTCCACCGAGGACACGGTCTCCAGCTTCCTCAACGTCCGCGTGGCCGACATCGCCGCCTTCCACGCCGCCGCCACCGCCAAGGGCGCGCGCTTCCTCACCGAGCCCCTCGACAGGAAGGCGGAGCTGCGCTGCTACCTGCGGGACCCGGACGGCTACCTCATCGAAGTAGGCCAGGCCACAGGCATGCTGAACGGCATCTTCGCCGACCCACCGACGGACACCACGTAGCGCACGCGGCGCCCCGGACAATCCGCCGGTGAGGCCGCTCCCGGCCGAGGCCACCTGCGCGTTCCAGCGTCGGCCAGGTGTCAGCCCGTGGCCGCGCGTTCCCTGGACGATGCCCGGCGCGCTGCCGGAGCGTCCAGGTGGACCACGACGCTGGTGTGGAAACGGTGCACCGCGTCGTCGACGCTGCGGATGAAACCGGACTCGGCGTTACCGCGGCCGCTCCCCATGCCCTTGAACAAGGACAGCCGGAAGCCGGTGATCCGGGTGTCGTTGTCCCTCGGGAGCAGGTCCGCCGGTTCGGGGCGGAGCCGCTCCAGTGTTCCGCGTGGGCCTCCGGCCTCGCTGTCGACGAGCGTTTCGATGTGCAGGTCGGCCGGCGCCTCGGCCAGGCGCCGGACGAGTCGCTTGGCCCAGCTCAATGGATAGCCTTGCTCGGGCGCCGGGATGTCGATGGAGGTGCGCACCTTGCCGGTGCGCAGGTCGGCGATGATGGCCAGGACGCCGGGGGTGCCGTCGATGCGCAGCTCCGCATGGAGTCGTCCGTCGAGGCACAGTTGGTCGGCGAGGCGGTTCCGGCGTTCCTTGGGGTCGGTCCCGCGCTTGGCGCGCTGGACGGGAAGTACCTTCTGCCCGAGCTCGCCGCCCAGTCTGAGGCAGACCTGGCGGACGAGCCTCTCCCAGCTCTCGACCACCTCGAGCGCGCGTGCGTCGCCTTGGCAGAGGGTCTCGTCGTCGATTCCGTTGCGCACGGGAACCCAGGCGGGGCCCATGTTCTGAAAGCCGTGGCAGCCGGAGTTCTCGTGCTGCAGGTAGTGCAGCAGTTCCTGGAGAAGCCAGGCGTGCGCCGCGTTGCTCACTCCCTCGTGCCGGATGAGCATCTGCGCCTGGTGGGCGACTTCTGCCCAGGAAAGATGCCAGAGGGCCACCTTGTGCTTGCGCCGCTTGTCGATCTTGACGTCGACGAGTGGGCTTCCTTCCAGCGCGACGTCGTTCGTCAACGTGATCACGGCCTCGTAGCCGCGGCGTGCGGCGATGTCCATGTAGGCCTGCACCTGCTCCGCCTTGAGGGCGTTGCCGTTGGTCTTCGTCTCGACCAGCGCGGTCCACAACTTGCCCGCCCGCTCCACGCGGATCACGCCGTCCGGGCGCCGCGGACTGTCACCGTGGGGCAGGGAGACCTCCGTGAACGTCTCCATCCGACCCGCTGGCGCCCCGAATCCGGCGGTGAGCCTCCTGCTGAACTCCGGCACCTGCGCCATCACCGACAGCAGCACCGAGGTGGCACGCATCTCACGGTCCCGGTCGCTCTTGAGCGCCGAGAGCGGGAAGAGCCGGGCCGGCCTCCAGGAGTCGTTCTCCGCCAGGGTCTTCTTGACCGTCTTGGGGAGGGTGACCTTCTTCTTGGCAGTACGGGGGCGAGAGGCCTGCTTCTTCGGCGGCTCCGCGGTCTCGCCTTCAGCACGACGGGGAGCTGGGATGGTGTCCAGCGTGGCCGACCGGTCCGGCTCCGCGACCGGCGTCGGCTCCGTGGCATCCGGCTGCTCGTCGCCTTCGGTGCCGTCGAGGGCTCCTTCCGCCTCCGTGGCCGCGTCGTCCTCGATATCCACCCCGAAGTCCGTCGCCAGCCCCGCCAGACCGGTTTCGTAGCCCTGACCGACGGCACGGAACTTCCACGCGTCTGCCCGCCTGTACAACTCGCCGAAGATGACGGCCGTCACCGAGTCGGCGTCGTCGACGGCGAACCGCAGGAGGTTTTCGCCGACTCCGTCGGCCAGCGTGATCTTCACGTCCTCGAGTTCACCGAAGCGGGCTCCCTCGTACCGGCTCGCAGCGACGACGATCCGATCGATCTCGGACGGCACCGCGGTGAGGTCGAAGCTGATCCGGTCCTCGCTGCCGTCCGCCGTCGGCGTCTTGCCCAGAAGCTGCACGCTCCCGTCGGCGGCCACCGGGTGGTTGTAGAAGTAGAAGTCGCTGTCGCTGCGCACCTTGCCGTTCGCGTCCAGGAGCAGGACCGACACATCCGCGTCGCCCTCACCGGTAGGGCTGACCCAGCCCAGACTGACGATCACCGAACCGACATTGTCGCTCAAGTCCGTCAGGGCCACGTTCGAACCCTTGATCATTTCCTGCACAAAGCCCCCAACGGCGCACCTCGGGCATGCGGAATGCTCCGCCCCATCCGTCCCCTTGCGCGACACAAGATGACGAGTCGCGCGCAGATAACTGTAGTACGCACAAAGGCTCGGTCGTGGAGATCTCGTGAAGTCGAGTGCCCCTTGAGAGACGGACATTGACGGGACGTCATGACGGGAGCGCACTCCCCGTACGGCTAGTGGCACGGTCGTGACGACGAGGCATCGATCCGCTGTGCGGGTGGTCTGCTTGGATCCCGCCGGTCGTGTGCTACTGCTTCGCTGGCGTGACCCGGTCGACGGGACGCTGCTGTGGGAGCCACCTGGGGGTGGCGTCGAGGCCGGTGAGACGCCGCTCGAAGCGGCACGGCGCGAACTGGCCGAGGAGACCGCACTGGACCCGGCGGCGGTTCTGGAACGGTCCGTTCCTGTCGAGCGGGACGTGCGGTGGAAGGGGATGAGGTTCGTCGGTTCGGAGGACTTCTTCGTGGCGCGTTTCGCCGAGGAACAGCCTCCGCCGGTGCGGACCGGACTGCTCCCCGACGAGCAGGTCGGTCTGGACTCGTATCAGTGGGTGTTGTGGTCCGAACTGGACCTGCTGCCGCACCGCTTGGAGCCGCCCGGGTTGCTGACGGTGCTCGCCGCCCTCGTCCCGGACGGTCCTTGGCGCACGGGAGCCCTCAGCTGCACCTCCTGGCCCTCAGGTCCCGTGCCCGGCTGAGACGGCTGGTCAGCCGTGCAGGTGACGTTGCAGCCAGTCCGCTGCCGTGCGGCGGAACAGGCGCCGGTTGTCCGCGCGCAGGAAGTCGTGACCCTCGTCGCGCAGGGTGAGCAGTTCGGCGACATGGCCGCGTTCGCGTGCGGCCCTGACGAACTGCTCCGACTCACCCGGCGGGACGTTGGTGTCGTGTTCCCCGTGCACGGCGAGCACGGGAACGCGCAGTGCGTCGATCCGGCTCATGGGCGAGAGCGAGCGCAGCAGTTCGCGGTCGCGTTCGGGATGGCCGTACTTGTGCGCCGCGGACTGCGCGATCCAGGGTTCGGTGCCCTCGAAGAACGTCGCGAAGTCCGACATGCCACAGACCGCCACCCCGGTACGGAACAGATCGGGGTGCCGGACGAGCGACGCGAAGGTGAGGTAGCCGCCGTACGAACGGCCCATGACGGCCAGCCGTGACGGATCGGCCGGTCCGGCCAGTACGGCGTGGGCGGCGCAGTCCGCGATGTCGTCGAGCGCGGCGAACCGGCCCGCGCCCAGGTCGGCGTCGACGAACGACCTCCCGTGGCCGGAGGAACCGCGGACGTCGGGCGCGAAGATGTCGATCCCTCGCCCCAGGATCTCGTGGTAGAGGGGGTTGAAGACGGGGCGTTCCTGCTCCTCCGGACCGCCATGCAGGTGGATCACGCAGGGTGCCGGCTGCGCCGGGCCGCGACCCGGCGCACGGTAGTACCAGCCGCTCAGGCTCAGCCCGTCGCGCGCCGTCAGGCTCAGCGGAACCGGTCGCACGGGCGGGCGGCCCGGGGGAACGGCGTCCTCGTCCCTGGACGACCACGGGGTACGCAGCAGGGACACGCCCTCGGCAAGCCGCCACACGCCGGGGCGGCGCTGTGAGCCCGACAGGGCCAGCGTCAGTCTCCCCGGGCCCATCGGCACGATCCGGGTGACCACTTCGTGCGGCAGGGGCACGGGATGGGGCGGCCCGATGACGGCCCCGGCCGTACCGGACGGGAAGGTGTCGACGATCTCCACTTCGCTCGCGCCGAGCATGTTCCAGGTGAGCACGGCGGTGCGGCCGTCCTGGGCGAACTGCAGCAGTTCGAGGTCACTGCCCTCGCGCTCGGCCGCGACGGACCACCCCCGCGGGCCGCCCCGGTCGTCGAGGCCGGCGGCGATCAGCGCCGCGAACTCCCGGTCGGCGTCGCTTCGCAGCCAGACGGTGTCCGCCTGGGGGGAGAACCTGCCGATCCAGGGATCGCCGTCGGCCACCGGAACGACGTAGGTGGTGGCGAGGTCGGCGGTACGGACGACCACCGCCTCGCGTCGTCCGCGGGGGCCGCGGCGCACCAGGGCGAGCCGGCCGTCGGGGCTCAGATCGCACACGCGCAGGGTCGCCGCATCCGTCTCGGTGGCGAGGAGGACCGGCGCGGCGGACCCGTCGGGGTCGATCAGGTAGGCGGACAGTCCGTCACCGAAGCCGGACGTCACGGGCGCCCGGGTGGACGCCGTTGCCTCGGCCCGGACGGTGTGAGCCGCCCACCCCGACTCCTCGCCGGTGACCGCCGTGGTGCCGAGAAGCACGGCTTCACCCTCCCGGCCGGACCAGCCCACGGTCGGGAGCCGGCCGACGTGCCCGCCGGCTTCGTCCGCGAGGCCGGCCGAGTCCTGGGCGACGGGCGCGACCGCCGGTACGGCCACCGTGACGGCGACGGCCGACCCGTCATGGGCCCAGCAGCCCAGGTAGGCCGAGGTGCCGGGTTCGGCTCCCGCCAGGATGCGGCGGCCGGAACCGTCGGGACGGACACACAGCACCCGCAGGTGCTCGCCGCCGCCGGGAGCCGTGGTGTAGGCGATCCAGCGGCCGTCGGGCGACCAGGACACCTCCCGGACGGGGTCCGGCCCGGAGTCGAGCAGCCGCACCTCGTCGCCGTCGACGGGGCCGGTCCACAACTGGGGCACACCCCCGCGGTCGCAGATGAACGCCACCCGCGTGCCGGCCGGGTCCGCCGAGGGGTACCAGCAGCCGTGAGCGGTGAGCCGTGTCGTGGCGTCACGGGGCCCGGAGGCGTCGGGCAGCTGAACCCGGGCGGGGGCGGCGTGCGGGGAACCTCGGTCGCCCGCGTCCCGGCCCGCCGGGTCGGTGCCGTGGGGCGGCCGGGGGGCGCCGTCCTGTGCCGGCCGCGCCGCGGCGCCCGGCGCCGCCCGGGCCGCGTCGGTCCACGCGGCGGGCGCCGCGCCGATGCCGTCGCCACCGTACGGGGCGCGCTCGCGGGTCATATCCCGTGCGTCTGCAGCCATATTTCCAGCAGAGCCACTTGCCACAGGGCGTTGGCCCCGCGCTTCGTGCGGTGTGCGTCGGGAGCCGCCAGGAGCTCGGCGAGGTACGACTCCTGGAACAGTCCGCGCCGCTTCGCCTCCGGGGCCGCCAGGGCTTCACGGACGCGGTCCAGGACGGGGCCGGCCATGTGAGTGATCGCCGGGACCGGGAAGTACCCCTTCGGGCGGTCCACCACCTCCTGAGGCAGCAGTTTGCGGCCCGCCTCCTTCAGGACCCCCTTGCCGCCGTCGGCCAGCTTGAGCTCCGGCGGGCAGGCCGCGGCCAGCTCCACGAGCTCGTGGTCCAGGAAGGGCACCCGCGCCTCCAGGCCCCAGTCCATGGTCATGTTGTCGACCCGTTTCACCGGGTCGTCCACGAGCATGACGTGGGTGTCCAGTCGCAGCGCCGCGTCCAGCGCGGTCTCCGCGCCCGGCACGGCCATGTGTTCCCGCACGAAACGGCCGGAGACGTCGTCCGCAGGAAGCATGTCCGGCTGCAGGATCCGGGCGAGATCGGCGTGCGACCGGTCGAAGTACGTCTCGGCGTACCGGTCGGGTTCGTCCTCACGGGCGACGGAGGCCAGGTCCGGGTACCAGTGGTAGCCCGCGAACACCTCGTCGGCCCCCTGCCCGCTCTGGACGACCTTCACGTCCTTCGCCACCTGCTCGGACAGCAGATGGAACGCGACGACGTCATGGCTGATCATCGGCTCGCTCATCGCCGCGACCGCCCCGTCCAGGGCCGTCGACACCCGCTCGGAGGGGACCATCAGCTGATGGTGATCGGTGGCGAACTCGCCGGCGACCAGGTCGGAGTACCGGAACTCGTTCCCCTCGGCGCCGCCTTCCGACTCGAAGCCCACGCTGAACGTCGCCAGGTGCCGCTGCCCCTCGTCGGAGAGCAGCGCCACGATCAGACTGGAGTCGAGACCGCCCGACAGCAGCACACCCACGGGCACGTCGGCGACCATCCTGCGGCGTACGGCGGTGCGCAGCGCGTCGAGGACCGCGTCACGCCATTCGCTCGGACTCATGTCCCGGTACTCGGGGCGGCGGGTGTACGACGGCTGCCAATAACGGTGGTCCCGCTGCCTGCCGTCCGCTTCGACCACGCGCACGGTGGCGGGAGGGAGCTTGCGCACGCCGGCCAGTACGGTACGGGGCGCCGCCACGGTGGCGTGCCAGCTCAGGTACTGGTGGACGGCGGCCGGATCCAGCGAGGTGTCGACCTCCCCGCCCGCGAGCAGGGCCGGAAGCGACGAGGCGAACCGCAGCCGTCCGGGCGTCCGCGCCACGTACAGCGGCTTGATGCCGAGCCGGTCACGGCCCAGGACCAGCCGGCCGGTGCGGTGTTCGACGACCGCGAAGGCGAACATGCCACGGAAGCGGTCGACGCAGGCGGTGCCCCACTGCCGGTACGCCGCGAGGACGACCTCGGTGTCGGAGGTCGACCGGAACCGGTGACCGAGCCCCAGCAACTCCTCGCGCAGGTCCTGGTAGTTGTAGATGCAGCCGTTGAAGACGCCGGTCACCTCCTGGTCGGCGTCCGTCATCGGCTGCGCCCCCTGGTCGGACAGGTCGATGATCTTCAGTCGCTGATGGGCCAGCGCCACCGCGCCCTGCGACCAGAGCCCGTGACCGTCGGGTCCCCGGGCAGCCAGGCGGTCGCTCATGCGCCGCACGGCCGCCAGATCGGGCCGCCTGCCGTCGAAGCGTATTTCCCCGCTGAGGCCGCACATCACGCACCACCTCCCCGCTGCTCGTCGGCGGTCCGCGTCCATGGCCTCTGCTCGGTCGCGACCGTCGGAACCTGGGCCAGGCTGGTCGACATGTGTCCGTGTCTCCTTCTCGGTGGGGGTGGGAGTCCGTCCCTGCGGTGTGTCCGTGTCAACGGCCGGGTGTCCTGGCCGGCCGGGCGAGGGGAGCATCGGCGCTCACCTGGCCGGGCGATATGCGCCCGGCCAGTCGCTGAGCAGGCCGGTGGCTGCCTCGGCCGCCGCCCCGGGTCTCGGCGATCAGCAGGTCCGTGCAGGCCAGAAGGACGTCCGTCTCGGCGACGCGACGCAGGCGGCGGGCAGCGCTGCCGTCCGTCAGAGCCTGCTCCGCGAGCGCCTGAACGGTCCCCCAGTCGCCGTTCGCCGTGAGCACCGGGCGCAGCTTGTTCAGCAGGCCGTGGACGACGTGGGCCGCGGACGCCTCGTGGCCCGTGTCCGGATCGACCAGGCTCCCTTCGAGGCCGGACCTGGCCGCCCGCCAGGTGGCGGCACGCAGCCACTCGTGCCGGCCCCGGCAGCGGGGAGCGGCCGGGCTCTCCAGTCGCTGACGTGCTTCGGTCACCAGGGCCCGGAAAAGTCCCGCAACCAGCACGACCGTCTCCGCACGCGGACAGGAGTCGCAGATGCGCAGTTCGAGGGTCCGCTGATGGTCCGAGGGACGGATGTCGTAGTAGATCATCCCCGGGTCGCTGATCACGCCCGAGCCGACGAGGCTGCGCACGGCGGCGTCGTACGCGGCGGCGTCGGCGAAACAGCCGATCGGTCCCGCGGTGGGCCACCGCTGCCACAGCATCGTGCGCCAGCTCGCGTAACCGGTGTCGGCGCCCACCCAGAACGGGGAACTCGCCGAGAGGGCGAGCAGCACGGGCAGCCACGGTGACACCTCGCACATGACCCGTACCGCGGTGTCGCGGTCGGGGACGTCGACGTGGACGTGTGCTCCGCAGATCAACTGCTCGTCGGCGACCATCCGGTACTCGTCGGCCATGCGGCGGTAGCGGACTCCGTCGGTGGGAGGCGTGTCCCCGGGGCGGCCCAGGGGGACCGTGCCCGCGGCCACCACGGCCAGCCCATGAGCGGAGGCCGCCGTGTCCAGGGTCCGTCTGGTGCCGGTCAAGTCGTCGTACAGACCGTCCAGAGACGTGTGCACCGCACTGTTGGTCTCCACGGCCGACTGCTGCAACTCGGTCGTGAAGGTCTGTTCGGGGAGGCCGTCCAGTACCGCGTCGGCCCGTGCCGCCAGCAGGCCCGTCTCCACCTGCACGAGATGGAACTCCTCTTCCACGCCGATGCGAACGGTCACGACGCCTCCTCGTGACGACCGACACCTGGTCGCCGCCGTCGGGAAGGGACCCGGCCGGAGCCGAAAGGCGGCCAGCTGTGCCACTCGGAGTTCCCACTCGCGTCGCTTATAGACGTTCGCGCTCGTCCCCGGAGCTTCCGCAGACCCAGGGCACGCAGGTCAACGGCGAGGAACCGCTCGCGGTCGGCGCCCGGGGGAGTCGCCTCTACTCCGCAGGGGACCGGCGTTCGCCGTTCTCCGCCTCGCGGAGTCGGTCCGTATGACGTGTCAGCGTGTCGATGCGCCCGACCAGCTCCGAGTGGTCGTCCGCCAGGTGGTCGCGGGCGCCGGCCAGGGGGCCGATGAGGCCGGCGGCGTCGTCGTGGCCCAGGGCCCGTACGAGGGGGGTGCGCGCCTCGGCCGGGAGGCCGGTGAGGGCGGCGATCTGGCCGGCGAGCTGACGCAGGTCGGCGGCGTTGCCACGGGCCCAGGCGGAGACGGCACGGTCGGCGGCGCGGCGGTCCCGCGTGGCCTGCACGCGCTGCTCGCCGGTGGTGCCGGGGGCACCGGGACGCAGGCGCAGGTAGCGGCGTTCGGCGGCCTGCCGGCTGGCGACGCCGAGGGGCTCGGCGAGGTCGGCCCAGCTGGCCCCCGCCTCACGTGCCGTCTCGATCAGTCCCGTCTCCCAGCCCGCGAGCTGGGTGCGCAGCTCACGCAGCAGCAGCAGCGCGGCGAGCGCCTGGTCGGAGCTGACCTCGGCGGGCTGCTCTGCAGACTGCGGTGCCTGGGCGCCGTGAACGGCCTCCTCGATCGCCGCCAGTGCCGCCTCGGCAGCGAGGAAGGAGGCGGGCCCGGAAGCGGATTCCCGGGGATCTGCGGCCATGGTCACCTCCGCTCGGTCATGTCACCCGTTGGATGACAGATTCGCTTGTCATCGTTCCGATGACATGCTACAAGAAATACAGGAACCAGCGCATGAGCGGATCTGCTCGAACTGGAGGTGTTTCCCGATGCTGATGCGCACCGACCCCTTCCGCGAGTTCGACCGGCTCACCCAGCAGCTGTTCGGCAACACGTCCGGCACCTGGTCGCGTCCGACGGCGATGCCCATGGACGCCTACCGGGAGGGCGACGCGTACGTCATCGCTCTCGATCTGCCCGGTGTCGACCCGGATGCCATCGACATCGACGTCGAACGGAACATGCTGACCGTCCGGGCCGAACGCCGTCCCGTCACCAAGGGCGACGACGTCCAGATGGAGCTCTCGGAACGCCCCCTGGGCGTCTTCTCCCGACAGGTGATGCTGGCGGACACCCTCGACACCGAGCACATCAGTGCGGACTACGAGGCCGGCGTGCTCACTCTGCGCATCCCGATCGCCGAGCGGGCCAAGCCGCGCAAGATCTCCATCGGCGGCGGCGCGGAGCGCAAGGAGATCTCCGGCTGAGGCAGAGCCACACCCCCGGCGGTGGAGGACGGACGGCTTCCCCCCGCGCCGTCCGTCCTCCGCCCGCGCGTCCGCACGGACTGCCCAGCGGAAGGAGAACCCGATGGCCATGCAGTGGAACGTGTTCCTCGACCAGGTGCAGGAGCGCGGCGAGTACCCCACCCGCGTCGAGGCGGAGCGTGCCGCGCGCACCGTGCTGGGGCTTCTGGGCGCACACCTGGTGGGCGACGTGCGCGCCGAACTGGCCGCCAGGCTGCCGGAGACCTTCGCCCTGATCCTCCTCAACCCGCTCCAGGCCGCCGAACCCCTGTCCGCCGACCGGTTCGTCCGCGCCACCGCGGCGTGGATCGAGGGGGCCACGGAACAGACCGCGGCCTGGGACGTCGGCGCCGTGCTCAGCGTGGCCGCCGACGCGGCGGGCGAGGAACTGACCCGCCACGTGCTGCTGCAGCTCCCGCCCGGATACGACCTGCTGTTCGGCCGGCCGCAGGACGCGACGGCCACGAGCCCGGCCCGCACCTCCGGTGACTGACGCCTCCGGACCCGCCGGTCACCGGCCGACTTCGTCAGACAACCCCATGAGCAAGGAAGGCACCCTTTCACCGATGCAGCTCAAGACGGCCCCAGCGGCGAGCACCACCGAACCGGGCATGTCGTTCGTCCAGATGATCGAACAGGTCCGTTACAACGGTGCCTACGCCACCCGCCAGAGAGCCGAGGAAGTCGTCTCCGCCGTGCTGGCCGCCCTCGGCCGTCGCATCACCGGTGAGGAACGCGTCGAACTGGCAGCGCGCCTTCCCCGTGAGGCGGCCGGGATCTTCGCCGCGCAGATCCCCGAAACCGAAGCGATGACGGGCTGGACCTTCGTCAGGGATCTCGCCACCCGCACCGGGGGCACCTTGGCGACCACCCGCTGGGACGTCGGCTCCGTCCTGGGCGTCGTCGCCCGCCTCGCCGGCCAGGACCTGCTCGACCGCATCCTCGCCCAGCTCCCGTCCGGCTACGCGATCCTCTTCGGCCGCGCGGAACTCACCCAGGCGGCCTGACGGCCAGTCGGCCAACGTGCCGGTGAGCGTGCTGCCCCCCCCGGGGGGCTGGCCGAACTGGAGCACTGGGCCCGTGCCGGCTTCCGCGTTCGGGTCGCCCCTGGCCCGCCCGTGGGAGCACGGCCCCTGCACCCGGTACGTGCGCGCCGACGGCAGACGCGTCCGCTTCGACCGGGGCGGGCTCCGGTCCTCGAGGCCCCGGTCAGGAACACTCCTCCAGCGGGACGATCAGCCGGACCCGGTCCCGCTTCCGGCCTGGGGTCCGTCGCCCGACGTCGCGTGACGCAGTTCGACGCAGCATTCGCCTTCCCGGGGGGCCAGCACGGCCTGCACCGAAGGGGCTCGGAGGCCTTGCAGGTAGCCGGTGAGGAAGGCGTGGTTCATGCCGCAGACCAGGTCGGGGGCCTGGGCGGCGAGCGGGTGGAAGGGGCAGTTGCGCAGCCGGAGCCGGTCGCGGTCCTCGCGTGCGGGTTCGAAGCCGTGCCGGTCGAGCATCCGCTCGCACAGCGTCAGGCCGCGCTCGGCGCCGAGACGGCCGGGGCGCAGCCGGGTGCGTTCTTCCTCGCCGAGTTCCTGGCCCCGTCGTCCGGCGGTGCGCATCGCCGCCTGGGCCGCGGTCTCGTCCTCGCCCTCGGTCACGACGGCCTGAAGGAGCAGGTCGGCCAGGAGTTCGTGGCGGCGGTCGGGGATGCTCACGTGGATCGGGGTGTCCGTGGGCTCGTAGACCTTGGGCTGCCGGCCCACCTTGCGGACCCCGGTGGGAGAGGCGTAGCGGGCGCGCAGCAGGCCGGCGTCGACAAGCTTGTCGAGGTGGAAGGCGGCGAGCTTGCGCGAAATGCCGACGCTCGCCGCCGCCTCGTCGCGCGTGACCGGGCGGCGAGCGCGGCGGATGAAGGCGAACATCTGCCGCCGGGAGCCCTCGCCGAGCGCGCTGACGGAGTCGATCGCGGCATCGCCGGAGGAGATCGGCGGGGTCATGTCGGAGGTCACCCCTTCACGGTAACGCCAGTGCGCGTGGTCTGACGCTCGTCCGTGTGGACCTGTGCTGGAGCACTTGGCCGGCCCGGGGAACAGGACCAAAACTTGTTGGTGAAAGTGCGGTGCGCGCCGATCAGGGCATCGGTGACGGTGACCGCTGTCCGCCCGCCTCCGACCGGTATCCGCGTTGTTCCACCACGTCGTCGATGAGTCGGATGAACGCGCGCACGGCCGCGCTGCGGTAGGCGTGGGCCCTGCTGAGGAGGGTGACCTCGCGCGGGGCCAGGGCGGGGCGGAGCGGCACGGGACTCAGGTGGGGGTGGTCGTGGGTGACGGCGTCGGGGAGGACGGTGGCGAGCGGGGTGCGCTGGACGATCTCGATGAGGGCCTGAATGGAATTGGCCTCCATGGCGATGCGGGGGGTGACCTGATGCGCGGTGAAGTACGCGTCGATGTGGCCGCGCGTGGCGAAGTCGCCGCTGAGCAGTACCAGCTCCCTGTCCGTCAGCTCCTGGAGGTCCAGGGGCTCCTGGGCGCGAGCGGCGCCGGGATCGGCGCGCACGACGAGGCCGAGGGCCTCGGTGTACAGGCCGGTGGCCTCGATTCCCTGCTGGTGTGCGCCGGCGAAGGCGATCCCGAGGTCGATGTCGTCGGCGAGCAGGGCGGATTCGATGCTGTCCTGGGTCGTCTCCCGGATGGTGAGGGTGATGCCGGGGTGACGGTCATGGAGTTCCGCCGCGAGGGGGCCGATGAGGTAGGCGGTGAAGGAGGGGGTGGCCGCGAGTCTCAGGTGGCCGCGGGAGAGGTCCTCGACGTCCTGGAGGGCACGTTCCCCCGCGGCCAGGTCACGCAGTGCACGGCGGGCGTGCTGGACATAGGTGTGACCGGCGTCGGTGAGCCGCACACTGCGCCCGGTACGGTCCAGCAGCTGCACGCCGAGCGTCCGCTCCAGCTGCCTGACCTGCTGGGACAGGGTCGGCTGGGAGATGTACAGCTCCTCCGCGGCCCGGGTGAAGCTGCCCTGGTCGGCGACGGCGAGCAGGTAGCGCAGGTGACGCAGTTCGACGGACACGTCGCAAATATACGGGCGCGTGCGGCCGGCCGGAGGCACGCCGGCGGGCCTGTGCGGCGAGGTCCGGCGGGCCTCCGGCCGGGTCCTCGCCGCATGCGCGGCCGTGCTCGGCGTTACCGGCTTCAGCCGGCGGTGGGAGCACCGGCGACGCGTCGATCGCCGCCGTTGCGGTCCTGCCAGAGCCGGTACACCTCCACCGCGGATTCGCGGGGCTCGTAGCGCATGGGCAGCCGCCTCTCGTCCCAGTTCTTGGCGAACTCGTCGTAGAACGTGTCGAGTTCGAAGTACTTGCGGTCGTCCACGTAGTGCGGTTCGTAGGTGTCCCGGGTCGTGAGGAAGACGACCTCGTCGGGCGAGCAGTAGTACAGCGCGCCCAGGCACATCGGGCAGGGCTGAGCGAGCACGTAGATCGTGGTGCCGACGAGGTGTTCGGTGCCGAGCTCGGTACAGGCCTCGCGGATGGCGAGGATCTCGGCGTGCGCGGTCGGGTCGTTGGTCTGGGCGACCCGGTTCGGGCTCTCGGCGAGGATCTCGCCGTCCTTGACGATGACGGTCGCGAACGGGCGGCCGCCCTCGGTGACATTGCGGCGCGCGAGGTCGATGGTGCGTTGCACGAAGTCCATGTCAACTCTTCTCTGCTGGCAGGGGGGAGTCAGAACCGCATCAGCGGCATCAGAAAGGCTTGAGCGGCAGGTACTTGCCGTCCAGCGTGATCACAGCACGCTCGCCGCCCTCGGGGTCGGCGACCTTCTTGACGTCCAGCTTGAAGTTGATCGCCGAGATGATGCCGTCGCCGAACTCCTCGTGCACCAGGGCCTTCAGCGTGGTGCCGTAGACCTGGAGCATCTCGTAGAAGCGGTAGATGGTCGGGTCGGTGGGGATGCCGCCGGCGAGGGAACCGCGCGTGGGGATCGTCTGCAGGAGCAGCACCGCGTCCTCGTCCAGGTCCAGCAGCTCGCCGACCGCACGGGCGGCAGCCTCCGGCAGGGCGTGCTGGCCGAGAACGGCCGCGGTGGTGAACGCCACCGACAGGCCGGAGGCGTCGGCGATCTGCTGCCAGGTGAGGTTCTTGCGGGTCTTGGCCTCGACGGCGGCCGCGGCCACGGCCTGGCGGGCGGCGGGGTCGAACTGGGCGTGCGTCATGACGTTCTCCTTCAGGTACGGAAGAAAAAGGGGGGGTGTGGAAGGGCTGGGCAGCCGAGTGTCAGGCCGCGTCCGCGACGCTGTGGCCGCCGGCGCCGAGTACGTCGACGCCTCCGGACGCGATGTCGAAGACCCAGCCGTGCAGGCGGACGGAGTCCTCGGCCAAGGCCTTGGCCACGGAGGGATGCGTGGCCAGGTTCGTCAGCTGGGCCAGCACGTTCGCGCGCACCAGGCTCGGGACGTCACCCGGCGTGGTGACGCGGGCCCGGGAGGTGTCGGCGTGCCGCAGCCACTGGGCGACCGCGGGCACCGGGCCGAAGTCCTGCCGTTCGGCCAGTGCGGTCATGGCGCCGCAGGCCGAGTGTCCGCACACGACGATGTCCGAGACACCGAGTACCGCGACCGCGTACTCGACGCTCGCGGTCACCGCCTCGGCCTGCGGGCCGTAGGCCGGGACCAGGTTTCCGGCCGTCCGGATCACGAACAGTTCACCCGGCTCGCTGTCCGTGATCAGTTCCGGGACCACGCGGGCATCGGAACAGCCGATGAACAACGTGTGCGGCGCATGGACTCCGGCCAAGTGCGCGAACAGGTCCGCCTTGCGCGGGTGGACGTTTCGCTGGAAACGCTGGACGCCCTCGGCGAGGTCACGCATGGGTCACTCCCTTCGATGGGTGGTGCCGACCTCCCGTGGCCGACACGAACCACCATGCGTGACGTGGACCTATAGAGTCCAAGATGCAGTAGCGATACAACCTATTGATGACATCAATAGTGAGTCCCAGCCGGTCCGGTGCCGTCCGGTCCTGGACGACTTCCCGAGTGGTCGTGCCGTCCCGTCCCGGAGACGAGGGACTTCGATCTGGGCGCGTTGGTCGAGCGCACTCCCGCGCCCCGGTTGCGTGCGGCGATGGCCGCCCAGTTGCGCAGACTGGCCGCGGAGACAGGGCTGGACGCCTGCACCGAAGTGACGCAGACCCTGGCGGCCGTCCAGCGCGGCGAGACCCCCGAACTCACCGAGGACGACACGCTGGACCTGCGCATGCGTACGCTCGCGGCAGTCCAGCCCGCCCTGGAACCGTCCTGGCGCCGGGACCGGAACGCGCCCGAACTGCCCACCGCACGGGACGACTTCCAGGCCCGGCAGCTCCGCGCCGACGCGGCGGACACGCTGCGCCGCTTGCTCCAGCTGCCGTTGCCGATCGCCGCGGCATCCGTCCTGCACCGCAGGCTCAGCGAGGACTGGCGCAGTGAGCCGGCCCGGGACCTGGCGGCGTGACAGCAGCGGGGTGTGGCCGGACTCCCCGCGACGGAAACCCGGATGCGGGTGCCTTACGGCCGCCCTAGGCTGCGCTCGCGGGGGAGGGGTGAGACCCCCGCATCGGCCGTCGGTGATCGGAGATGCACGGGGTATGACCAGTCAACTGTCCGCGATCTGTTTCCGTGCGACCCACCCCTCGGCCCTGGCGGGGTTCTGGTCCGGCGTCCTGGGCTGGGAGCCGGCCGACGGACCGGACGGCGACGTCGCGATCCTGCCCCCTGACCCCGCCGGGTTCCGCATCCGTTTCCTGCCGGGTCACGAGCCGAAGACCGGGCAGAACCGGGCGCACTTCGACCTGACGAGCAGCTCCCCGGAGGATCAGCGGCAGACGGTGGCCCGGGCGCTGGAACTCGGCGGGAGCCACATCGACGTGGGCCAACGCCCCGAAGAAGGACACGTGGTGCTCGCCGACCCGGACGGCAACGAGTTCTGTGTCATCGAGCCGGGCAACAAGTTCCTCGCCGACACCGGCTTCATCGGGGCGCTGGCCTGCGATGGTACGCAGGAGGTCGGCTACTTCTGGAGCGAGGCACTGCGGTGGCCGCTGGTCTGGGACCAGGACCAGGAGACCGCGATCCAGTCACCGAGCGGCGGTACGAAGATCACGTGGGGTGGTCCTCCCGTGGCTCCGAAGACGGGCACGAACAGGCTGTGCTTCGAGCTGACACTCCCCGCCGACGGCGACCGGGAGGCGGAGACCGCCCGCCTGGTCTCGCTCGGCGCGACGCGCACCGGCACCGACACCGGCGAGGACGACGGCGACCGGGTGCTGCTGCTCGACCCCGACGGCAACGAGTTCTTCCTGCGGACGTCCCGGTAAGCGTCCCCACGCGGGCGCCGTGCGCGAGGTGATGACCCTCTCACAGGATGCTGTTTACATGTAGTTGACCTGAGGGTGTTGCAATCCCTTCAGTGGCCGACCATGCTGCATAACTGTATGCAGCGCGGTCGGGGGGTGCCCGGTTCCCGTTGCCGGAAAAGCTCCGCCGGCCCTTGGCCGTCGCCCCGCAGAACGGAGTAACCATGGCCGCCCTGGTCGAACGGCATTCCATCGACGTCGTCCCGGACGAGGAGCGGCACGGGACGGCGTTCTCGCAGTTCACCCTGTGGCTGGGCGCCAACCTCCAGATCACGACCGTGGTCACCGGCGGCCTCGCCGTGGTGTTCGGCGGCGACGTGGTCTGGTCACTGGTCGGACTGTTGCTGGGCAACCTCCTCGGCGGAGGCGTCATGGCTCTGCACTCGGCCCAGGGCCCACGGCTGGGACTGCCGCAGATGATCTCCTCCAGGGCGCAGTTCGGCGTCCGCGGCGCCGTGGTGCCCCTCCTGCTGGTCGTCGTGATGTACATCGGCTTCTTCGCCAGCGGCTCGGTGCTCGCCGGCCAGGCGGTCGGCAAGCTGACGCACCTCGGCACCGTGCCCGGCATCATCGTCTTCGCCCTGGTCACCGCGTTCATGGCCACCGTGGGGTACCGCATGGTGCATGCCCTGGGGCGGGTCGCCAGCGTGGTGTGCGCACTGGCCTTCGTGTACCTGGGCATCCGGCTGTTCCAGCGGATCGACCTGGGAGAGGTCGCCCACCAGCACTCCTTCGCCCTGCCCATGTTCCTGCTGGCGATGTCGCTGTCCGCCTCCTGGCAACTGGCCTTCGGCCCCTACGTCGCCGACTACTCGAGGTACCTGCCCCGCACCACCCCCGCCCGCACGACCTTCTGGTGGACCCTGTCCGGCACGGTGCTGGGCGCCCAGTGGTCGATGAGCTTCGGCGTCCTCGCGGCGGCCTCCGCCGGCACGGCCTTCGTTGACGACCAGGTGGGCTATGTCGTCGGGCTCGGCGGCACGGGGCTCATCGCGTCGTTCCTGTACTTCGTGATCGCGCTGGGCAAGCTGTCGATCAACGTGCTCAACACCTACGGCGGCTTCATGTCCATCGTGACCAGCGTCAGCGGCTTCCGGGGACAGCGCGCCGTCTCACAGCGCGGCCGCATGCTCTACATCGCCGCCATCATGGTGGCCGGGACCCTGCTGGCCCTGGCCGGACGGAATTCCTTCCTGGACTCCTTCGCCGACTTCCTCCTGTTTCTGCTGGCCTTCTTCACACCGTGGTCGGCGATCAACCTCGTGGACTACTACCTCATCTCCCGCGAGCGGTACGACCTGCCCGCGCTCAGCGACCCCGACGGCCGCTACGGCGGCTGGCGCCTGCCCGCGCTGTCCGTCTACGGCATCGGCCTCGCCGCCCAACTGCCCTTCCTGTCCACGAGCTTCTACACCGGCCCCCTGGTCACCACGCTGGGCGGCGCCGACATCTCCTGGATCGTCGGCCTCGTCGTCCCGGCCGGCCTCTACTGGCTCGTCGGCCGACGGCAGCCCGGCACGGCCCGGCCCACCACAGGCCCGGCGTCCCGCGCGGACGAGCGTGAGGGCGCCGGCGACGTGCGGTGAGGACACCCATGCCGTCCGCCGGGCGATCCGGTGCCGTACGCGGAATATTTCAGGGCTAAGATTTCTGGAAGAGTTCCGCGACGGCTGGTGACATGGGGAGGCGCGGCATGGCGGTGAAGAGGGCGGCCCAGCGGGACGCCGTGGCGGCGATCATCGAGGACTGGGCCCGGGAGCGGCCCGAACTGGACACGTCCCCCCTCGAAGTGCTGGCCAGGCTGCACCGCACCTTCCTGCGCTACAACACCGAACTGGCCGCCGGCATAGAGCGGCACGGACTGGCCGTGGCCGGCTTCGACGTGCTCACCGCGCTGCGCCGGGCCGGCAAGCCCTACCGGCTGACCGCGGGACAGCTCGCCGACTCGGGCCTGATCTCCTCGGCGGGTGTCACCCTGCGGATCGACAGGCTGGAGAAGGACGGCCTCATCGTCCGTGAACGCGATGCCGGGGACCGCCGGGTCGTCTACTCGCGGCTCACCGACGCCGGTCTGGCCAAGGTCGACGAGGTGTTCGCCGAGCACCTGGACAACGAACGCCGGATGCTGAGGGACCTGTCCCCGGCCGAGCGGCGCCAACTGGCCCGTCTGCTGTCCAAGCTGGAGCGTTCCATCGTCGACTCGGGCGAGACGGAGGCGGGGGAGGGCGGGAGCTGAACTCCCGGCGCCGTCCCCCGCCCCCGCGGGCCGCCCGGTCCCGGTCCGGTCAGCCGGCGGCCTGCGCCTCGGCCTGCTGCCGGTACAGGCGGCGCAGGCGTACGACGCCCAGGTCGTGCTGGTAGAGGTTCTCGAACCCGTCGGCGTCGGCCGGCATCGCCTCCAGCATCACCCGGTCCTGCTCCAGGACCTCCCAGTGCCGCTTCTCGATGAGCGTCCGGTACAGGAACCGCCAGGTGTCCCGCTGCCAGCCGGACACCTTGCGGTAGCGCCAGAAGAAGACACCGGTACGCCCGGCGTCCACCGGGCAGGCCATGCCCACGATCCCGAACGGACCGCCGGGGCCCGCGGACGGCGGGTACGGGATGGACAGGTCGACCCAGTCGACGCCGGTCCGGCACAGCTCGACCCAGTCGAAGTTGACGCCGCGCTGGTCGGTCTTCTCGAAGAAGTAGCCGCGGTCGGTCTCGCGGATGCGGAACTTGGCCTGGGTGTCGCCGTCGTACATCGTGTGCGACTCGTGGTGCAGGAACGCCCCGTGCATCGGGTCCATCAGGTTCTCCACGGCGAAGCGCCACGGCACGTTCCACTCGGCGTAGCACAGGATCGCCGCGATGTCCGGGTCCGTGAGCGGCTCGGGGAGGGTGAGGGGGGCGGGCTCGGGATGCCGCTCGTCGCCGAAGTAGGCCAGGATCGCGCCGGCCACCTCGCGCACGGGCAGGGAGGTGACCAGCTTCTTGCCCTCCAGGTTGCAGCCGGGCAGCCCGGGCACGGAGGCGACGGTGCCGTCGCCCCGCACCTCGACCCCGTGGTACCAGCAGGCCACCCGGTCGCCGAGGTGTTTGCCGAGGGAGAGCGGGGCGCCGCGGTGGGGGCAGCGGTCGGCGAGCAGGGAGAGCGTGCCGTCGGCGGTGCGGAACAGCAGCCAGTCCTCGCCCAGCGCGGTGACCCTGCGCATGCCGCCGGGCTCGACGAAGTGCGAGGGGACGACCGGGTGCCACTGGTTGCGCAGCCCGTGGGCGTAGACGTGGTCGGCGGTGACGTCGGTGGTGAGGCTCATCTCAGGCTCCCAGGCGGTGCATCTCGGTACGGAAGGTCTCCTCGGTCCAGGGCGCGCCGTCGGGGGTGCGCACCTGGCGGGCGTTGAGTCCGGCGACGACGTCGGCGAGGTCGTGGCCGTCCTGGGTGAAGATCTCTTCGAGGGTGCGCGCGAGCTTCGTCTCGTACGGGGTGGGTTCGTGGGTGCGGGACTGGTGGGGGTCGAGGTACGGCCAGGCGCCGGCGGTCATGAGGGTCTCCGGAGGGACGACGGGACGGGGGGAGGGGGTCACAGGTCGAGGACGAGCCGGTCGGAGGCGCAGCGCGAGACGCAGATCATCATCGTCTCGCCCGCGCTGTGCTCGGCCTCGGAGAGCAGGAAGTCGCGGTGGTCGGGGGTCCCGGCGAGGACCCGGGTCTCGCAGGTGCCGCAGATGCCGTCGCGGCAGGACGAGGGGACGGACAGACCCGCCGCCTCGACCGCCTCCAGGACGGAGGTGTCCGCGCCCACCGGGACCGTCAGGCCGGACCGGCGGCACTCCACCTCGAAGGCGGCGTCGTCGCCGGACCGCTCCACCGCCGGAGCGGCGAACCGTTCCAGCCGCAACCGGTCCTCCGGGCACGCCTCCTGCACCGCCGCGAGCAGCGGTTCCGGACCGCAGGCGTACACGAGCGCGTCGGGCGCCAGGCCGGCGAGGGCCGAGGCCAGGTCGATGTGCCCCAGCTCGTCCTGCGGCACGAGCGTGACCTCGCCGCCGGTGAGCCGGACCAGTTCGTTGCCGAAGGCCATGGAGGCGCGGGACCGCCCGCCGTGCACCAGGCGGTACGGGATCCCGTCGCGGTCCGCCTGGCGCGCCATGGCCAGGATCGGGGTGATGCCGATCCCGCCGGCGATGAACACGTAGGACCCGGCAGGCTCCAGCGCGAAGTGGTTGCGCGGGCCGGCCGCCTCCACCGTCTGGCCGGGACGCAGTTTCGTGTGGACGTGGCGCGAACCGCCGCGGGAGGCCGGCTCGTCCAGGACGGCGATCCGGTAGGAGTCGGAGTCGGCCGGGTCACCGCACAGCGAGTACTGACGGACCAGGCCGCCGACGCGCAGGTCCAGGTGGGCGCCGGGGGACCAGGCGGGCAGGGGCTTGCCCGCCGGGTCCGCGAGCTCGACGGACAGCACGCCGTCCGCCTCCCAGGTCATGCGGCGCACGAGGAGTTCGAGCCGCCGCTCTTCGGTGTCGCTCATCGGTGGGCCTCCCTACGCGGTGGGGATCGTGACGGGCGGGGTGAACGGGGTCTTCATCGGGCCGAGCGCCGCGAGGTCCACCTCGACGAGGGTCGGCCCGTCGGCGGCGAGGGCCGCCCGGATCACCCTGTCGGCGTCGGCTTCCGCGGCGATCCGCGCGTACGGCAGCCCGCAGGCCGCGGAGAGCCCCACGAAGTCGGGGGTGTGCAGGTCGACGCCGGAGCGGCGGTCGCTGTAGCGGTCCTGTGTGTTGCGCAGGACGCCGTAGCCCCCGTCGTTGAAGACGAGCAGGAGGAGCCGGGGCCGCTCCTGGGCGAGGGTGAGCAGTTCGCCGAGGTGGACGGCGAGACCGCCGTCCCCGGCGATGACCACCGTCGGCTCGTCGGGGCGGGCGAGCGCGGCGCCGATGCCCATGCCGAGCCCCTGGCCGATGCCGCCGCCGCGCGGGAAGACGTTGGCGCGCGGGTCGTGCAGCGGCAGCAGCCGGTTGCCCCAGGTGGAGGAGGGGATCGTCACGTCCCGGGCGACGACCGCGCCGCGCGGCAGGGCGGCGGCCAGCGCGTCGCAGACCGCGGCCTGCGGGCCGATGCCGTCGCGCAGTGCCACCCGGACCTCGTCGCGCACGGCACCGACGCGGGCGGTCCAGCCCGGTTCGGCGGGTGCGGCGGCCCCGGTCAGGGACGGCAGGACGCGGGCGGCGTCACCGTGCAGGGCGTGCCGGACGGGGTAGACCCGGCCGAGCGCGGCGCCGTCGACGTCGATCTGGATGTGCGCGCCGGGGAGCCTCAGGCCGTAGTCGGCCGTCTCGTTGGACCGGAAGTGGGTGCCGACGGTGACCAGGGCGTCCGCGTCGGCGAGCAGGGACCGCACGGCCGGCGTGGTGGCGAAGTTGCCGACGACCTGCGGGTGGTCCTCGGGCACCGAGCCGCGCCCGGAGTTGGAGGTGATCAGTCCGGCGCCGGTCGTCTCCAGCAGGGCGAGCAGTTCCCGCCGGGCCCGGTTCGCGCCGCCGCCCGCCCAGATCAGCGGGCGCCGGGCGGCGGCCAGCAGAGCCTGCGCACCGGCCAGTTCGGCGGGGTCCGGGGCGGGAGTCCCGGCGGTGGCCGTCGTGCCCGGGGTGTCCTGCTGGGCCGCGTACTGGAGGTCGACCGGCCATTCCACGCTGGCCGGCCCGCCGGGCACGGCCAGCGCCGCGGCGGCGGCCTCGCGGAGCAGGCGCCCCGCGCTCCCGGCGTCCGGCACCGTCGCCGCGTACGCGGACACGGCGGTCAGCATGCCGAGCTGGTCCCTGGTCTCGTGGATGAAGCCGCGTCCACCGCCCAGGTAGCGGCTTTCGATCTGCCCGGTGACGTGCAGCACGGACGTTCCCGAGGCGAGAGCCTCCACCAGGGAGCCGGCCGCGTTGCCCGCGCCCGTCCCGGTGGAGGTGAGCGCGCAGCCGAGGCCGCCGCGGGCCCGGCCGTAGCCGTCGGCGGCGTTCACGGCGGTCGCCTCGTGCCGCACGGGCACGAAGCGCAGCTCCCGGTCGACGGCCTCGACGAGCGGCAGGTTGTGCACGGACACGATGCCGAAGACCGTGTCGATGCCGAGTTCCTTCAGGACGGCGACCAGCAGGTCGCCCCCGTTGCGGTATGTCATGCGTGCCTCTCAGAGGATGCCGCGGCCGACCCCGCCGCAGACGTCGATGGCCGTTCCGGTGATGTACGAAGCGCGCGGCGACAGCAGCGTCACGACGGCGTAGGCGACCTCCTCGGCCCGGCCCAGCCGGCCGAGCGCCACGCCCCGGTCGGCGGCGAGCCGCGCCTGCCACTCCCCGTAGTCCAGGCCGGAGTCCGCAGCGGCGTGCCGCCGGGTCCACTGACCGGTGTCGATCAGACCCAGGCAGACGGAGTTGACCCGGATGCCCTCGGCGGCGAGTTCGACGGCGAGCGACTTGGAGAGGTTGAGGATGCCGGCGCGTGCCGCGCTGGTGGTGATCAGGCGGGGCTCGGGCTGCTTGGCGAGGACCGCGTTGACGTTGACGACACTCGCCGCGTCCGAGTCCCGCAGGTGCGTGCGGGCGGCCTGGAGCGGATGGAGCACGCCCGCGAACTTGAGCTCCAGTTCGTCGCGCCAGTCCTCTCCCGTGGTGTCGTCGAGCCGCTTCATGCGGGACTGGCCCGCGTTGTTCACCAGCCCGTCGATGCGGCCGAAGCGCTCGGCCGCCCGGTCGACGAAGCCGTGCACGGCGTCCGCGTCGCGTACGTCGCACGCGGCGGTCAGCAGCCTGTCCCCGCCGTCCAGGCGGGCGGCGGCGTCGGCGAGGCGGCCGGTGTCCCGGCCGCAGGTGGCCACGTTGGCCCCTTCGGCGAGCAGTGCGCGGACCGTGGCCAGGCCGACGCCCGAGCTGCCGCCGGTGACCAGGACGGTCCGGTCGGCGAGACCGAGATCCATGAATCGCTCCTGTGTGTCAGTGCATGGTGAAGCCGCCGTTGACGGCGATCACCTGGCCGGTGAGGTAGCGGGATTCCTCGCTCAGCAGGAAGGAGACGAGACCGACGAGGTCGTCGGGCTGCTGGGGGCGGGAGATCGCGCGGTGGGTGGCGTACAGCGCGTGGCGTCCGGCGGGGACGGACTCGGTGGCCTCGCACTCGGTGAGGCCGGGGGCGACCGCGTTGACGGTGATGCCGTGCTCCCCGAGCTCGCGGGCCATCCCCCGGGTGAGGGCGAGGACCGCGCCCTTGGAGGCGATGTAGTGCGCGAGGCGCGGGGAGCCGTACAGGGCCGCGTCGGAGGCGATGTTGACGATGCGCCCCGGCCGGGCGAGCAGCGGATGCAGGGCCTTGGCGACCAGCCAGGGGCCGCGCACGTTGACGGCCATCAGCCGGTCCCAGACCTCGACGTCGATGTCCTGGAACTCCTTGCCGCCCACGCCGTTGGCCAGGGCCGCGTTGTTGACCAGGCCCCACACCGGGCCGTGCGGCGCCACGGCCTCGGCGAGCCGGACGACCGACGCGGGGTCCGCCACGTCGCAGGGGACGTAACGGGCCTCGCCGCCCTCGGCGCGAACGGCGGCGGCGGTGCGCTCGCCCCACTCCTCGTTCAGTTCGGCCACGACCACGCGGTGCCCGTCGGCGCCGGCCCGGCGGGCCATGGCCTCCCCCAGACCACGGCCCGCCCCGGTCACGACGACTGTCCGCACCGTGTCAGTCACGGGTGACGCCGTACAGCGGCGAGTACTCCGGGTAGGTCGGCACCTGCGGCTTCCGCGTGCCGATGATCACGCAGAACAGCGCGTCGGTGTCGCCCTCGTTCTTCAGCGAGCGGGTCACGCCGGCCGGCACCACGATCATGTCGCGGTAGCCGAGCGTGCGGTACTCGGCCTCGTCGGGGCCCCGGTGGATGCCCACGCGGACCTGTCCCTCCAGGACGAAGAACGCCTCCTCGACGTCGTGGTGGGTGTGGGCCGGGCCCTCGGCGCCCGGCGGGAGCAGCATGTTGGAGAAGGTGAAGCCGCCGGAGGGGATGATCCGCTGGTCGTCGTCGTGGTTGCCGGTGGCACCGGAGCCGACGTAGCGGATCTGCGCCCGCCGGTACTGGGGGCCGGCCTTCTCCTGGAAGGAGAGGGTGCCCCAGTCGGGCTCGCGCGAGTCCTTGCTCGCGATCAGGGAGTCGGTGTACTTGCCGAGGTCGCCGCCGTTGTCGTACGCGGTGGTCTCGAGGGGCATGGTCAGTCCTCCGTCAGGTGGGTGGTGCGCCGGTTGGTGACGATGTGCAGGTGGGACAGGACCCAGGCGTTGAAGCGCTCGGGCTGTTCCTGGTGGGCGAGGTGACCGGCGTCCTTGACGATCACGTACGCCGTCTTGTGCAGGCCCCCGGCCAGCGCCTGGGCGGCGTCCGGTCCGGTGACCCGGTCCTGGTCGCCGCACAGCACGAGGGCCGGGGCGGTGACGCGCGCCAGGTCGGCGCGCAGGTCGGCGGTGGCCATCGACTCGGCGGCGTGGGCGTAGCCGGGCAGCCGTACGGCGGCCGCCATGATGTCGACGACGCGGCGGACGAGGCCGGCGGGCGCGTCGGGGGAGACCAGCCGGGGCCCGCGCCGCTCGGCGAACCCCCGCGCGCCCAGCCGCTCCAGCTCGGGCACGCGGGCCCGCATCGCGGCCGCCTTCTCCGGGTCCGTGCCGGAGCCGGCGCTGGAGTCCGCGACGATCAGGGAGGTGACCAGGCGCGGGTGGCGCAGGGCGAGCCGGAGGGCGACGACCCCGCCCCAGGAGACGCCCAGGACGTGGGCCGGGCCGCCCCGCCGCCGGATGACCTCGGCGGCGGCGTCGGCGAACCCGTCCAGGTCCAGGGGCCCGTCCGGGTCGGGCGAGCGGCCGTATCCGGGGGCGTCCCAGGCGACGACACGGAACTCGTCGGACAGCGCGGCCAGTTGCGGCGCGAAGGAGGCGGACGACGAGCCGATGCCGTGCAGGCACAGGAGCAGGGGCCCGTCGGTGCCGGCCTCCTCGACATGGACCTCGGCCGGGGCGGTCACAGGATCTGCCCCGGGCGTCCGGCGATCGCGCCGAGGGAGCGCAGGACCGCGTACGGGACGACCGCGCTGGTCGCCGGGGTGTCGGCGTCGGGGGTGTGGGACGCCTCGAAGCGGTAGGCGCCGTGCGGGCCGGAGGCTTCGATGACGTGCCGGGTGCGGACTGCCGCAGGGTCGGCGACGACGCGGACCCGGACGGCGTCCAGGTCGCCGACGGCGAGGGCGACGGAGGCCGCCACGTTCGTCGACCTGGGGAACTTCACCGGCACCTCGCGCGCGGTGCCCCTCATCACCTCGACCGGCCCGGTGGCGGTACGCAGTCGGTTCAGCAACTCCGCGTCCATCCAGGGCTGTTCGAGTGTGCCCGGGAGTTTCGTGGTCGTCAGCGTGACCTCGTCCAGGGGACCGAGCGCCCGCACGGCCTGGAGGAGGTCGAGGCCGCCGACCGCGCCGCCGGTGAAGTACACCCGGCCCGGCCCGGCGCCGAGGAGCCGCTTGGCGAGGTCCTCGTCGGTGAGGGCGCCGGTGGAGGCGACCAGCAGGTCGGTGCCCGCGGTGAGCACGCGCTCGCCCCACTCGCGGACGACGCCCTGGCCGGCGGCCTCGACGATCAGGTCACAGTGGGCGATCGCCGTCTCGAAGGGCACCTGGTCGACCGGAGCGGCCTCGCCCAGGGGGCGGTTGTCGACCACGCAGCGCAGTGCCGCTCCGGGCACCTCGCCCGCGGCGAGGGCGGTGCCGACGACCCGGCCGATCGCGCCCCAGCCCACCAGGCCGACCTTCACGGGCTCGGTGACGGTGCCGCTCATGCGGAGGCTCCTTCGGGGACGGAGGGTTCGGCGTCGACCGGAGGCAGGACGGGGCTGCCGTCCGGGGTGCCGGCCATGTGGGCGCGGATCAGCCGGGAGGGCGGGCCCGCGGTGCCCCACAGGTCGGACAGCTCCGGGACACGCCGCCACACCTTGCAGATCCAGCGGTCCTCGACGACCTGCGCGACCTCGGAGGTGTACTCGCAGACCAGGCCGGCCGGGTCGGTGAAGTAGGAGAAGGTGTTGTTGCCCGGGCCGTGCCTCCCGGGCCCCCACTGGGGCACGACGCCGTGGTGGCGCAGCCGCCCGATGCCCCGCATGAAGTGGTCGACGGAGCTCATCTCGTAGGCGACGTGGTTGAGGGAGACCCAGGGCGCCTGGTTGAAGGCCACGCAATGGTGGTCGCTGTTGCAGCGCAGGAACGCCATCTGGTGCTCGGACCAGTCCGAGACGCGCATGCCCAGGACCTCGCGGTAGAAGGCGACGGAGGCGTCGATGTCGGTGGTGTTGAGCACGACGTGCGTCACGCCGACGGGCACGGCGCCGTCCTGCCCGCGGGGCGGGACGGCCCAGGTGTCGGCGGACAGTTCGATCAGCCGGCCCTCGTGGTCGTGGAAGCGCAGTCCGTATCCGCCACCGACCTGGTCCAGCGGACCGGGCCCGGCGGCCGGGCGGATGCCGCGGCGTTCCAGGCGCCGCGCGGCCTCGTCGATCTCCGCCGGGGTGGCCACGGCGAACGCGAGCCTGCCGAGGCCGGTCCGCTCGGACCGGGTGAGCTGCAGGGCGTGGTGTTCCGGGCCGGTGCCGCGCAGCCAGCTCGTGCTGTGCCCGGCCTCGACGACCTCCAGCCCCCACGCCTCCTCGTAGAAGTCGGTGGCGGTGGTGAAGTCGCGGGTGAGCAGTTCGACGGAGCGCAGGGCGCGCAGCCGGGCGATGGGGGGTTCGTGCGGGTCAGGGGACATGTTCTTCTCCGGGAGTGTCAGCCGGCCCAGGGCAGGGGAGCTGTGGCGGTTCCCCAGTACAGGGATTTCTGGCGCTGGTAGGCGCGGATGCCGTCACGGCCCTTCTCACGGCCGAGGCCGCTCGCCTTCATGCCGCCGAAGGGGGTGGCGATGCTGAACTGCTTGTACGTGTTGATCCAGACGGTGCCCGCGTCGATGTGGCGGGCGATCCGCCAGGCTGCGCGGTGGTCGCGGGTCCAGATACCGCAGGCGAGGCCGTAGACGGAGTCGTTGGCCTGGCGGACCAGGTCCTCCTCGTCGTCGAAGGGCAGCGCGACCAGGACCGGGCCGAAGATCTCCTCCTGGCAGGTGCGCGCGTCGCCCGGCAGCCCGTCGAGCACGGTCGGCAGGTAGTAGGCCCCGTCCGCGTACGCGGGGCCGTCCGGCGCGTCACCGCCGCACAGCACCCGGGCGCCCTCCTGGCGGGCGAGGTCCACGTAGCCGGCGACGCGGTCGCGGTGCGTGGGGTGGACGAGCGGGGCGACCTGGGTGTCCGGGTCCGTGCCGGGGCCGACGCGCAGTTTCCGTACCCGGGCGACGAGTTCGCCGACGAAGTCGTCGTACAGCGGACGCGCCACGAACAGCCGGGACCCGGCGACGCAGGACTGGCCGCTGGAGGAGAAGACGCCGAACATCACGCCGGCCAGGGCCTGTTCGACGTCCGCGTCGGCCAGCACGACGGTCGGTGACTTGCCGCCGAGCTCCAGCGACACGGGCATCAGCTTCTCGGCGGCCGCCCGGGCGAGGGACCGGCCGGTGGTGGTGCCGCCCGTGAAGGCGACCTTGCCCACGTGCGGGTCCCGCACGATCGCGTCGCCGACCACCCGGCCGGGTCCGGGCAGCACCGACAGCAGGGCCGGGGGGAGGTCGCTCTCCTCCAGCGCCGCCGCGACGATCCGTCCCAGGGCCAGCGACACGAGCGGGGTCCACTCGGCCGGCTTCAGCAGCACCGCGTTGCCCGCGGCCAGCGCCGGGGCGAGCTTCTGGGCATCGCTGGCGACCGGGGAGTTCCAGGGATTGATCGCGCCGACCACCCCGATCGGCTCGTGCACGCTCATCGTCACGTACGCGCCGCGGGAAGGGGTGAGCGCGTCCTCGGCGGTCTCCAGGGCGGCGGCCGTGTACCGGAAGGTGGCCGCGGCGCTCGCCACCAGCGCGCGGGTCTCGGTCAGTGCCTTGCCGGTGTCCGCGGTCTGGAGGGCGGCCAGGTGCTCGGAGTCCTCCTCGATCAGGGCGGCGACGCGGTGCAGCAGACGGGCCCGCCGGTGGGGCAGCAGATCGCGCCAGCGGGGGTCGGCGGCGGCCAGCGCCCCGGCCCGTGCCGCTTCGGCGACCTCCTCGGCGGTCACGGCGTGCACCGTGGCGAGGGGGAGGCCCGTGGCCGGGTCGGACGTCTGCGTCGCGGCACCCGAGCCGCGCCGCCACCGGCCCGCAACGAGCGCTTCGTCCGGGGGAGTTCGGAGCATACCGGGGCCTCCTGCACGAGGGTCAAGGGGAGCTGTCTGAGCGAGCACTTGGGTAAGTGCTAGAAATCTAAGGGCTTAAATATCTCGGCCGCAAGAGGTGTCGCGGAACAGATCGCTCGTTAATTCGCTGCTTCAGGCCTTGACGCGGTCCCGCTCGCCAGGGATACAACTTAAGCGCTTAGAAGCTTGGCGCTTACCTGACGTTCCGTCGGCCGCTGCCCCGCACTTCTGCGCCGCTGCTCCCGCGCCTGCCGTCCCCTGCCCCTGCGACCAGCGGAGTCCACGCATGACGACCGAAGCAGTACCCGACAGCACGCTCCGAGCCTCCATAGCCGCCCGCTTCGAGCGGCTCCCCCTGTGCCGCTGGCACGTCACCGTGCGGCTCGTGGTCGGTGCCGTCACCTTCTTCGAGGCGTTCGACCAGCTCCTGATCGCCTACGCCCTGCCCGAGCTGCGCGGCGAGTGGCACCTGTCCACCTCCGCCGCCACGCTGCTGCTCACCGTCGGCTCGATCGGCATGCTGGTCGGCGCCCTGCTCTCGGGACGCATCGCCGACCGGATCGGCCGCGTCCGGGTGATCGCCCTGTGCGTGGCCCTGTCCAGCGTCGCCAACCTGGCGCTCGCCTTCGCCCCCTCGCCGGAGGCGTTCATGGCGCTGCGGTTCGTGCAGGGCCTGGCGATCGGCGGGGAGGTGCCGGTCGCCGCCACCTTCATCGCCGAGATCACCCGCAGCCACAAACGCGGCCGCTTCGTCCTCCTGTACGAGCTGGTCTTCCCGGCCGGCCTGACCGTGGGCGCCCTGGCGGCGGCCTGGCTGGTGCCGGTCCTCGGCTGGCGGTGGATGTACGGGCTCGCGGCGCTGCCCGGAGTCCTCGCCTACGTGGTGCACCGCGTGGTGCCCGAATCCCCGCGCTGGCTCGCCGACCGCGGCAGGACCGAGGAGGCCGCCGCGGTCATGACGCGGATCGAGACGGCCGTGGAGCGGGCGACTGGCGCCCCGCTGCCTCCCATCGCCTCGCCGCCGCCCGTCGCCGGTGCCGCCGGCAAGGCGGGTTCCGCCGGCGGACTGCGCGGCCTGTTCACCGGCCGCTACCGGCGCCGCACCCTGGTCGTCGGCGTCCTGTGGTTCACCGGGTACTTCGTCAACTACGGCATCACGTCCTGGCTGCCGACCATCTACCAGAACCGCTACGACCTCGCCCTGTCCGACGCCCTGCTGTACTCCACGGTCACGTCCTGCGCGGGACTGCTGGGCTGCCTCCTGGCGGCCCTCACCGTCGACCGGGCCGGCCGCCGCCGGGTGATCACCGGCTGTCTGGGCGGCTCGGCCGCGGTCCTGCTCGTCCTCGCCTGGCTCGGCGCGGACACCGCGGTGCAGGTCCTGGTGTGGACGTCGTTGGCCGCCGTGTTCTTCTTCGGCTCCAACATCTGCCTCTACCTCTACACGCCGGAACTCTTCCCGACCCGCATGCGGGCCCTGGGGAGCAGCGTGGGCGGGGCGCTCAACCGCCTCGGCGTGATCCTCGGCCCGATCGTCGTCGGTGCGGTCTACGCCGGCGGGAGCATCGGCACGGTCTTCCTGACCCTGGCCGCCGTGTCCCTGACGGGCGCGGTCGTCGCGGGCGCCTGCGCGGAGGAGACGGCCGGGCGGCGACTGGAGGACGTGTCGCCGTAGCGAGGTGCCCCGGGCTCAGGCGACCGGCTCGCCGATGCCGAGCAGGTTCCCCTCACTGTCACGGAACCAGGCGCCCCGCTCGCCCCGGGCGCCCTTGCTCGGGTAGTTCCCCTCGACCTCGGCGATCCCGTCCCGGGTCCGGAACCCGGGTGCGTCGACCTCCTCGAACACCACGCCGCGCTGCCGGAGTTCCGACACGACGGTCTCGATGTCGTCGACCTCGAAGGCCATCTGGGTGAACGTGCCGGGCGAGGAGCCCGTCGAGCGGAACAGCACGAAATCCGCGCCCGCGCACCGGTACAGCAACCCACCGGGCCGCTCGTCGACGGGCCGCAGTCCGAGCCGCTCGGCATAGAAACGCCGCGCCCGGTCCAGGTCCTGCGCGGGAAGCCTGGTCGCCACGCGGGCCCGGGCCAGAGGTTTCCTGTCGTCCGTGTCCATGGTCCCACTGTGCCGTGAGGGAACGCCGCGGGGCGGGAGGCGGCCCCGTGCGGTCGGCGGCGCCGTCGGCGAGGACGGTGGCCCTGGACGGTTCGGCAGGTGTCAGTCCGCCTGGACCAGGAACCGCTGATCGGCCTCGCCGGTGCAGCGTTCCTCGACCGCCTCCGCGCCCTCGGTGGTGAGGTCGTCGGCGATGCCGATGCACCGGCTGCCCGTGACCGGACGGATCCGGACACCCTCGGCGTCTTCGGCGGGGTCGGCCTCCAGGCGGAAGAGGGTCGAGTGGGTGCAGTCGTTCCGGGGTTCGAGCATGCCCTTCACCGGACCGGAACTCATCACCGTCAGGCACCCCTTCCCTTCCTCCGGATGGTGCCACTGGATGCGGTAAAGACCCTCGCCGACCGGCTCGAGATACGTGCGCGGCACAGTGCTCCGCGCACAGGGGAGCTGGACGGCGAGGGCGCTGGCGTAGGCCCCCTTCCGGTCCCGTCCGTCGGTGAGGCAGAGGTCGGGCGTGCGGGCGGGCCGGACGGTGACCCAGCCGTCGGTGGCGGTCGCAGCGGTGTCCGACCCGTCGGAGCCGTGGGGGAGCAGCCCCCAGGCGGCCACGGCGAGCAGCGGGAGCGTGAGCGCGGCGACGAGCGCGGCCGTGCGACCCCTGCTCCGGCGAGGCCGCGGAGCCGTGGGTTCCGCGGCCTGCGGTGGGGCCTCGTCGGTGTCGGTGCCGGTGTCGGTGCTGTTGCTGTCGCCGTTGCCGGCGTCCGGCCCGGGGCCCGGCGCGGTCGCGGGGCCGGTGACGACGCCGGCGGCGATCCGGTCCCTCGCGTCCAGCCACGCGCCGACCCGCCGGCCGTCCCCGCAGGCGCGGACGAACGCGGCCAGCAGATCGGGCCGCGGCAGGTTCGTCCGTCTGAGGATGTCGGCCAGCGTGCTGCGCGCCAGCACGTCGCCGTTCCGGGCGGCCTGCTCCTCCAGTTCGCGAAACGTCCGTCCGGAAAGCGCCTTGAGCCGCCGCATCGACGCGACGAACTCCGCGGCGTCCTTCGCTTCGTGCGGCGACAACTCCCCCAGGTTCCCCATGAAGGTCATCTTGCTGTGACGGCGGCAGGAGGGGCAATGGTCTGTTCGGCCACGCAGGGCTGTCCGGGACGTGATGCGGACATGCCCCTGACCAGCCCGGACAGTTCTCCCCTGTCCGGGACAGCCGTCGGCCGTTGCCCCGGCCGGCGGGCGGACGGCAGTCTTTGTGACGCCCGGGGCCCGTGGGAGCGGGCCGTACCGGCCGCCGACCGCATGAACAGGGGGATGGGGGGCGCTGGTGGGGCGGACGAGTCCGCCCCACCAGCGGGCGCACGCCGGCCGGCCGTCATGCCGACGAGTTCTGGCCCGACCCGGGTTGACGTCCACCTCGGAGGCGCAGGTGCAGGGTGAGTGGACCGGGAGGGTGGCCGCGATGCCGTCCGGCGGCCGGATCGGGCCGTACACCGTGGACTTCCCGCGGGACGAGGCGCGGGAACTGGCCGAGGAACTCGGCGGTCGATGACCCCGCTCGCCTGCCCGCCTCACGCGATGAGGCAGGTGTAGCCGCCGCTCTGCCCGATGCCGATACGGCCGGTCGGCGGGAGCAGGGCCGGGTCCGGTCGTCCGACGGCGGCCAGGGAGCAGGCGGGGTCGCCCACCACTGCCGCGGCGGCCATCCGCCGGGCGGCGGCCACCGCGGCCGGGGACGTGTACCACGTCGTGGTCACCGCTCGGCCGTCGCCCGGTGTCGGTGCGGGGGACGCTGTGGGGGTGGGCGCCGGTGTGCGGGTGACCGACGCTCCGGGCGGTCTCGGCTCCGGCCGCGGTGCCGTCGTATTCCGGGTGGGTGCCGGCGCGGAGGACCTGGGCGTCTTCGCGGGTGCGGAGGGACGGGGTGCCGCCTCGGTCCGGGTGGGTGCCGGCGCGGTGCGACCGGGTGTCGGCTTCGGCCGGGCGGGCGGCGGAGCGGAGGGACGGCGGGTGGTCTTCGGCGTCCGCCCGGCCGTCGGGGTCGCGGCGGTGGTCCGGGGAAGCGACGTCGTCGGTTTCGGCCGCGGGGTGGCGCCGGCCCGCGAGGGCGGTGCGGAGCGGTCGGGTGTCGCCCGGGGCGTCCGCGCGGCCGTGGGGGCGACGGCACTGGCCCGGGGACCCGACGGCGTCGGCTCCCGCCGCGGCGTCGTCCCGGGCCGCGAGGGCGCCGCGGAGGAGGGGGACACCGCCCCGGCCGTCCGCCTGGTCGTCGGGGCGGCGGTGCTCCGGGGGCGGGACGTCCGGTCGTCCGGCGCCGGTGGCCGGGGACCGGCCGGCGTCGTCGGGGCAGGTTTCGAGGTGCGGGACGGCCTCGGCCGCGCCGTGCTCGACGTCTCGGGCGTCGATGTCAGGGACGGCAGCGGCGCCAGCGTCGGCAGGGAGAGGTCGGACGAGGCCGACGGCGACGGACGCGGCGTACCGTCGTCCTGCGCCACCCACGCCCACACGCCGGCGCCGCCGAGGACGAGGACGGCGGCGCCGCCCGCGATCCACGGGGCCCGTCGGGGCGGGCGTCGGTGACGGTTCATAGTCTTCACCGTCTCCTGCCCGCAGACGGGGCGCTCGCTGGAACGCCCGGGTGTTGCGCCTCCCGAGCCGCACCCGGCCCTGCTCGCCGGTAGGCATGTCCGAAACTCACCCCCCACGGGGATGCTCCCTGCCGCCACGGGTATGTCTCGTCCACGCGCATGTGCGGAGGGTTGGGGGGAGCTGGCCCGGTGACATGGTGCCGTCCGGGAACCGGTGGACAGGAGTCGAGGAGGGCCCGGCGGCGGCAGGCGGTGCGCCTGCTGAGGGCCCAGGGGAAGTACGGACCCGAGCTGCGGGAGGTGCTGCCCGCCCTGACCGGAGCGGTGCTGGCGGCGTGCGGCGCGTTCGCCGGCCTCGTGGTGGCCTACCGCCTGACCGGCCCGGCAGCGCCCGTGGCCGCGCTCGGCGTCGCGGCGGTCGTCGTGCCGGTGGTCGTCGGGCGCCGTCGGCCCCTGTCCCGGCGCCGCCGCGGGTACTACACGCCGGAGGAGATCGCGGAGTTGGACGTCGACGGTCTCGCGGTGGCCGTGTGCCGGATGCTCCGCCGGGACGGCTGGACCGTACGGCGGGCGGCCGATGACGGTGTCCGACCGCGCGTGCAGGCCCGCCACGACCGCGGGCACCGGCTGGAGGTGGCGTTCCGTCCCGTCGCCGAGCCGCTCCCGGACGAGGACCCGCCGCTCGCCCCGGCACCCCGCGGCGACCGCCCGCCACGGCTTCGGCTGGTCGTGCACCGCGGCTCGTTCACCCTCCGCGACGTCAGGTGGGCGCGGGCGAGCGAGGACACCCGCCTGATGGACGGCACCCTCCTGAGACGATGGGCGTACGGAACCCCCTTGCACCGGCTGATCGACCTCCGATGAGCCGTAGACGTACGCCCGAGCACCTGTACGACGAACTGGGGAGCGACAGTGCCCGGAAGAGATCTCTCCCGGCACCCCACGGCACCCCCGGCACAGCGGCACCACGGGTGACGACCGAGGACGGCGGCGGCACGGGCCGCCACGGCAGGGTTCGACGGAAATCCCTCCCCGCGTGCCGATACCCCGCATAGCGTGCGGGGACCCGAACCGACCCCCACCCTCGTGCGGTCCGTGAACGTCGGGCCCCGGCCGCCCCAGGAGTTCGAGATGTCCTACGACAGCTCCGAGTTACACCTCTTACGACAGCAGAACGGACGGGCCCCCTCAGCCGCCCCGCACCTGCCCGCGCCCGCCGGCTACCACCGCGCGCTGCGGATCCTGCGCCGCGCCTGCCGCTGGCAGCGCAGGGTGGCCACGTTCGCCGCCCTCGGGTACTTCGCCGTCTTCCTGACACTCACCGTCGAGGCCCCCTCCCTGATGGCGCGCCCCGTCCTCGGCGGTCTGCCCACGGGCCTGCTGCTCGCCCTGGTGCAGGTTCCGGTCACCTGGCTGGCCGTGGTCCTGTTCGAGTACACGGCGCGACGGTACGTCGACCCCCTGGCCCGGAGAGTCAGCCGGTACGGAGGCCCGGACGGCGGCGACGGGAAGCCGCGGGGATGACGGACCTCGGCGGCTCCGCGCAGTCCTGGTCCCTCGTCGCCTTCTGCAGTGTCGTCACCGTCACGCTGCTGCTGTGCGTGGTGACCGGCCCCGACCGTGACGACCTGGAGGAGTTCTACACCGGCTACCGTTCGCTGTCCCCGATGCGCAACGGCCTGGCCGTCGCCGGCGACTACATCTCCGCGGCGACGGTGCTCACCATCGGCGGTGTCATCGCGCTGTGCGGTTACGACGGTGTCGTGCTGGCCCTCAGCA
This sequence comes from Streptomyces flaveolus, assembly GCF_014648815.1. Lineage (GTDB taxonomy): Bacteria > Actinomycetota > Actinomycetes > Streptomycetales > Streptomycetaceae > Streptomyces > Streptomyces flaveolus. The sequence goes on from NZ_BMRV01000003.1 coordinate 266,597, forward strand.
CCCTGTTGTCCTTGCTGCTGCTGATGGTCCTGCTCGCCGAGCCCCTGCACAACACGGGCCGCTTCACCATGGGCGACGCCCTGGGCCGGCGCATGGCGGGGCGGGCCGTACGCGTCACCGCCTGCGCGGTGACCGTGCTCTCGCTGGTGCCCATGATGATCGTGCAACTGGCGGGTGTGGGACAGCTGCTGGCGTTCACCCTGGGCTTCTCCGGCAGCTTCCTGAAGACGGGATGCATCGTCGGGGCCGGCACGCTGATGATCAGTTATGCGGCCCTGGGCGGGATGAAGGGCACCGCCCTGATCCAGATCCTCAAGACGGTGATCCTCCTGGGCTCCGGGCTCGTGGTCGCCGTGCTCATGCTGCACGCCTTCGGCTGGCACCCCGGGGCGATGGTCGACACGGCCGCGCGGCGCAGCGGGGCCGGTGAGGCGTTCCTGCGGTACGGGCTGCAGTTCGCGGACGGGCCGCACCCGGGACCCGACATGATCAGCACCCAGGTCGCCATCGTGCTGGGCGGCGCCTGTCTGCCGCACGTCACCATGCGCATGTACACCGCGGGCAGCGCCCGTCAGGTGCGGCGCACCATGTCCTGGGCGGTGTCGGCGGTGGCCCTGTTCATGCTCGTGATCACCGTCATCGGCATCGGCGCCACGGCGCTCGTCGGCCGGGAGCAGATCACCGCGGCCGACCCGCGCGGCAGCACCGCCTATCTGCTGGGCGCCCGGGCCGCGTTCGGCCCCGAGGTGTCCCGGGCGGAGAGCCTGCTGTTCAGCACGGTCACGACGGCGATCTTCCTGACCCTCCTCGCGTCGGTGGCCGGCATGACGCTCGCCTGCGCCAACTCGCTGGCGCACGACGTCGCGGCCTCCCGCCGCAAGGGCATGACGCCGCCGCGCGAGATGACCCTGGCACGCGTCTCGGCGCTGATCGTCGGCGTGCCGGTGGTGCTGCTGGCGGCGCTCGCCCAGCACCGCAGCCTGCAGCCCCTCGCGACGCTGTCCTTCTGCATGGGCGCCTCGGCCATCGCCCCGGCCCTGGTCTACTCGCTGTTCTGGCGCCGTTTCAGCCGCACCGGCCTGTTGTGCACCCTGATCGGCGGTTCGGTCACCGTCCTGGTGCTCATGTCGGGCACCCGGCTGGTCTCCGGTTCGCCGACCTCGGCTTTCCCGGAGGGCGACTTCGACTGGTTCCCGTTCACGACGACCGCCCTGGTGTCGGTGCCGCTGGGCTTCGCGTTCGGCTGGCTGGGTACCGTCCTGGGCGGACACCGCGGCGCACAGCGCGAACGTGACCGGTACGCGGCCGTCGAGCAGCGCATCCTCGCCGGACCACCGCGACGCCGGCCGGCATGGAGCCCGGACGACACCCCCTAGGATCTGCGGCCGGTGGCGACGGCCGGGCCCGACGCGTGTCCGTCAGACCGCCGGTGACGGCGACGGCCCTGGCCGACCGTGAAGCTGGAGTCCTCGCCGGAGGTCCCGTCTACGGCAGGCCGGGAATCCGCACCGTGACGAGGAGCCCGCCGGCGGGGCGGGGGACGAGGGCGAGAGTCCCGCCGTGCGCGCGGACGATGCTGTGCACGAGGGCGAGCCCGAGGCCGGCGCCGGCGTGCTCGTCGGCGCGTACGCGGTCCGTTCCACGCCGGAAGGGTTCGACGAGGGTCGGCACCAGATCCGGCGGGAGCGGAGGACCCGTGTTCTCGACCCGCACCACGCTCACGTCGCCCTCCGCCGCGGTGTCGACCGTCACGGTGCCGCCGGCGGGGAGGTTGTGCACGACGGCGTTCTGGACGAGGTTCGTCACCATCCGCAGCAGGAGTTCCGCGGAGCCGCGGGTCCGGGTGGCCCCGCCGGTGACGTCGAGCGTGATCCCGCGCTGCTCGGCGAGGGGCAGCAGGGTTTCGGCGGCCTCTTCGGCGACCAGGGACAGGTCGACGCTCTCGCGGGTGAAGTTCCCGCGGTCGCTGCGGCTGAGCAGCAGGAGGGCCTCGGTGAGGTCGATCGCCCGGGTGTTGACCGCGTGCAGGCGTTCGACGAGTTCGCCCCGGTCGCGCGCGGGGTCCTTGCGGGCGACGTCGAGCAGCGCCCGCGAGACGGCCAGCGGGGTGCGCAGTTCGTGGGAGGCGTTCGCGGCGAACCTCTGCTGTTCGGCGACATGGGACTCGAGCTGTTCGAGCATCGAGTCGAACGCGTCGGAGAGTTCCCGGAACTCGTCCTGGCGGCCCGTCATGCGGATCCGGTGCGACAGCGACCCGCTCCCGGCCATCCGCGCCGCGTCCGTGATCTGCGTGAGCGGGGCGAGCATCCGGCCGGCGAGGATCCATCCCCCGACGAGGCCGAACACGAGCAGGAAGGCCATCGCCACGGCCGCTGCGGGGGCGAAGGTGTGCACGAGGAGGTAGCGGTTGGGCGAGATGCCGAGAAGACCCTGCGAATTGTCGGGTACGTACCGCAGCAGGAACATCCACACCACGGCCAGCAGGAGAGCACCGGCGACGGCGAGGAAGCCGGCGTAGCTGAGGGCGAGTTTCAGCCGGACGCTGAACCCTGGACGTCTAGGCATGCGCACGGCCGGGGCGGGTGGTGCCGGGTCCGGTGTCGATGCGGTAGCCGACACCCGGCACCGTGGCGATGATCCACGGTTCGCCGAGCCGTTTGCGCAAGGCGGAGACGGTGATACGGACGGCGTTGGTGAAGGGGTCGGCGTTCTCGTCCCACGCCCGCTCCAGCAGCTCTTCGGCGCTGACGACCCCGCCCTCGGCGGCGACGAGTACCTCGAGCACGGCGAACTGCTTGCGGGTGAGCGCGACGTAGCGTCCGTCGCGGAAGACCTCCCGGCGGAAGGGGTCCACGCGCAGGCCCGCGATCTCGCGGACCGGGGGCCGGGCGTACGCGCGTCTGCGGTCGAGCGCCCGCAGCCGCAGGACGAGCTCCCGCAGTTCGAACGGCTTGGTCAGGTAGTCGTCCGCGCCGAGTTCGAACCCGGACGCCTTGTCGTCGATCCGGTCGGCGGCGGTCAGCATGAGGATCGGGATGCCGCTGCCGGAGGCCACGATGCGCCGGGCGACCTCGTCACCGGAGGGGCCGGGGATGTCGCGGTCGAGGACCGCGAGGTCGTAGGAGTGGACACTGAGCAGCTCCAGGGCGGAGTCGCCGTCGCCGGCGATGTCGGCGGCGATCGCCTCCAGCCGGAGACCGTCACGGACGGCTTCCGCCAGATAGGGCTCGTCCTCCACGATCAGTACACGCATGTCCGAAGCCTAAGCACCACACATATCGCGGACGTATGCGAAGACGGATGCACAGACGTACGCAAAGACGTGTCCACGCCGGGCACGCGACTCAGCCCGCCGGAGCCGGCGCGGGACGAGGCCGGTCCGTCGACGCCTGGGCCGTGGTGCGCCACCAGCGGCGCGACGCCAGCCCGGCCAGCACGCAGCCCGCGGCGTTGACCAGGACGTCGTCCACGGAGGACACCCGGTCGAGGCTCAGGACGTACTGCGCGGTCTCCACCAGGACCGAGCAACCCGCCCCGAGCGCCAGGACCCGCGGCACGGACGCCAGGGCCGCCCACCGCATCGGGGCGAAGAACCCCAGCGACGCGAAGACCAGCAGGTTGCCGACGATCCCGAGGGTTCCCATCGTGACCAGGTCCCGCAGCGGTACCAGGCTCACCCGGGCCGGGACGACGCCCGCCCCGCCGCCCGGCATCATGGTCAGCCACAGGAACGGCACCGTGCCGTGGACCATGCCCACCTCGGCCAGCGACATCCGCCACGCCGGCGCGACGCCCGCGGCACGCCGACGGCGCGCCAGAGCCCACGCCACCAGCACGGCCAACGGCAGCGCGACCAGCGTCATGAGAACGACACCGTTGAACGTGTCGAAGCAGCCGTGCCACCGCCCGGCCATGCACCTCGGAGCGGACATCATGAGCGGCCCCCGCATGACGAACGCGGCGCTCGCCAGGCCGAGGACCGCCAGGCCGGGGAGCACGATCCTGCGCGTGCGACGCAACGATGCCGACAGCGATGCTTTGTGGTTCACGCGCCTATTGCAGCCGGGGGGCTGTCGCGGTGGCGTATGCGCTTTTCGATACGCCCGCGATACGCCACCTTCCCGGACACGGCCCCCGGCGGCGCCGAGGGGCGCCACACCGTCGTCACCCGGTCCGCACGGTGACCTTCTGGGTGGCGCCCGCCTCAGCGGTGAGGTCGCCGAAGGTGAGGGTGAGGTCGCGGCCGGGCACGGCCCGCTCGACCGTGCCGGACCGCGAGAGGACGGAGGTCACCCGGTGCCGCCAGGTCACGGTGAGCGTGGTCAGGGTGCGGGTCGGGTCGGAGACGCAGACGACGGCGGTGCCGTCGCGCCGCTTCCGGACCAGCACCGAGCAGGGGGCGTCGGCGGTCAGGTCGCCGACCGTCCCGGCGGCCCAGAAGTTGACGGCGGTGACACCGAGGGAGGGGACGCGGACGCCCTGGGCCCGAGGCGAGTTCGCGAGCGTGCTGAGCAGGCCCCGCGCGCCGGCGGCCCGTGCCGCGGTACGGGCGGCACCGGCACCGGGCAGCATGACGTAGGCGTAGGTGCCGTCCACCGGATCGGTGCCGTGGTCGACATACAGGGTGAGGTAGCGGTCGGTGCAGGGGGCCGTGGAGGAACCGGTCCTGATGTCGCTCCACCGGCCGGTGCGCTCCTCGCGCAGGGCCGTGACGCGACCGCCGGCCGGGAAGACGTAGCCGCCGTGGCCGGCGATGTGAGCCCACCCCGGGTCGGTCAGCGTCTCGCTCCAGCCCGTTGTCGCGGGCTTGCGGCGGCCGTCCACGGTCAGGGCGTGGGTGCCGGTGGCACCGAGACGACGGTTGTCGATCACGGTGTTGACCGCCTCGCCGTCCGACGCGGTGACGCCGGCGCCCAGACAGACGATGCCCTCGTCCAGGAAGAACCAGGACTTGCGGGCCACCAGCGTCGAGGCGATGCCCTTCAGATGCTGGCCCACCGCCGCGTACGTGCCGTCGGTCGTGCCGCCGACCCACTTCACCGCGGGCCGTTCGGCGCCCCACTGGCCGCCCTGACCGTCGGCGAGCCTCTTCTGCGAGGCGGTGATGCCGGGCAGGCGGTAGGGGTCGACGGTGGCCCAGAAGGTCTGCGAGTACTGCTCGTTGGCGTAGTCGTCACCCCACCAGGACAGCCAGCCGGCTCCCGTGTGGAATCCGCGCAGGTTCTCTCCGTTGCCCCACTCGTAGTGTGCGATGCGGTCGGACGCCATGGACAGACAGGCGGCCCACCCCCGGCGGCGGTGCACCGCCCGGTCCTGGGACGGGAAGAGGCGGTGCTCGACCGGCTCGGGCAGGGGCTTGACGGTGGAGTCGGCCACGACGCTCTGGAGCTGGGCGAGTTTGTGGACGCCGAGCATCGGGTCGGTGTGCGGCGGGCTGAAGTAGGCCCGCTGGATCCAGCCCTTGGCCAGGGCGCGCCAGCGGGCGTTCTGCTCGCTGCTCGCGGCCCGGCCAAGGGCGATGATCGAGGCGATGACCGAGTGGCCGCGCAGATGGTCGTCGTTGGCGCCGGCCGCGTCGCCGGGCGGCAGCCCCCGGGAGATGGCGCGTCCGGAGACGGCGTCCATGCACAGGCCGTTGTAGAGGAAGGGAGCCCACGCCCGTTCCACGGTGTCGAAGTAGTTCTCCCGGGCCGGGTCGGTGATCTCCCACGGAGAACCCGCGAGCAGCGCGAACAGCAGGCTGAGGCCCGTGAACAGGTCGGCGCCGTACGAGCCGGCGTAGGGCACCCAGGTGTGCTGGACGAAGGAGCCGTCCCGGTAGAGACCGTCCCCGGTCGTCACGTAGGGGAAGACCGGGGAGAGGGCGTCGGCCGCGACGGTGAGCCGGTCCGCGTCCTCGCCGACCAGACCGCTCAGCGCGATGGTGCGGCACAGGTCCACGCGGTTGGCGCCGGTGGAGGTGCCCGTGTAGGACGCGACCGCGCTGTCCGGCACGAAGCCGCGGACGGCCTCGGTGATCGCGGCGATCAGGTCGGCGTCCAGATGGTCGTAGAGGATGATCGCCGCGTCCAGAAGGGCCTGCGGGCCGCCGATCTGCCAGTTGTACCAGTTCCCGTAGCGGGCCTGGCCGGTGTGGTACACCTCGGTGACCACGTGCCGGATGCCGGCCACGACGTCCCGCGCGAGAGCGTCGTCGCCGGTCAGACCGGTGCCGGGCTGGGCGTAGGCCTCGGCCATGGAACGCAGCCGCTGGAGGGTCAGCTGGATCTGCGCGGAGTAGGCGTACGACTCGGTGTCCGTGTCGGGCTCCGGGTCCAGCCACACCATGCCCGGCCACAGGGAGCCCGGCGCGGGCCGCATCGCGGTCCGCCAGGCGGCTGCGCTCGCGCCCAACTGGGCGAGTTTGGAGGCGAACGGCTCCGCGGTGGGGCTGAAGCCCGAGCCCAGGATCAGTCCCCGCCAGGTCGCCCTGAGCTTCTCGAACTCGGCGGAGGCGGCGTGGGCGGCGCCGGTCGGGACCGCCAGGGAGGTGGCTCCGGCCAGGCCCAGCGCGGCGGCGGCACCCCCCGTCGCCTTGACGAATCCGCGGCGGGACCAGGGTGTCGGCATGGTGTCTCCAGGGACGCAGGGGAGGGGCGTGGGGCGTGGAGGGCGAGTGAGGGGTTTCTAGCATGATGCGAGCAAGACGCTCAATACGTAAGACTCGAAAGAATCAATCGTTGGAGTACGGTGGGACGCGCACCAGCCGGGGGATCATCAGGAGGACGACGGATGCGGTCGCATGTCAATCAGCGCCATGAACGGGTGCTGGAGATCGTGCGCAGGCGGGGCGGTCTGCGCGTCACGGAGCTGGCGCAGGAGTTGGGCGTCTCCGCCGTCACCGTGCGCCGCGACGTCGAGGCGCTGGCCGAGCAGGGGCGGCTGACCAGGCTGCACGGTTCGGTCTCGTGGCCCGGAGCGTCAGGACCCGGCCCGTCGGCCGCGCCGTCCCGGATGCACGCCGCGGCGGCCCGCACCGAGGACACCGAACCGCCGGAGATCACCGGACTGGTCCTCGGCATGGTCGTGCCCAGCATGGAGCACTACTTCGCCGAGCTGGTGCGGGGCGCCCAGGACGCCGTGGCGGCCCGGGGCGGCCGGCTGGTGCTCGGGATCGCGCACTGGCGTCCCGAGGAGGACACCGCACAGATCGGGCGGATGCTCGACGGCGGTGTCGACGGCCTGCTGATCCAGCCCAGTTGGGGGCGCGGAGTACCCAGCTGCGAGCAGGAGGAACAGTTGCTGGCGCTGAGGATCCCCGCCGTCCTGGTGGACCGGCGTGTCCCCCTCGGGGGGCGGCTGGCCGGGCTGGACAGCGCGCGTTCCGACCATGTGCTCGGCGGAGCCGCCGCCGTCCACCACCTCGCCGGGCTCGGGCATGAGCGGATCGCCCTGCTCGCCCAGGACAACCCGACAGCACCGCAGGTCAGGGAGGGATACGAAGCCGCCGTCGCGGCACGCGGTCTGTCCGTGCTGCCGCCGGTGACCGTCGACCCGGACGATCCGGCCGCCCTGGAGGCCGCCGCTCGGGCGCTGTACCGGTCGGTGACGGACGACGGGGTCACTGCCGCGATCGTGCACAACGACCAGACCGCGATCGGTGTCGTGCAACGACTGCGTGAGCGCGGTCTGTCCATCCCGGCCGACGTGTCGCTGGTGGCGTACGAGGACGAGATGGCGGCACTGGCCGACGTGCCGCTGACCGCGGTGGCGCCCCCGCGGCAGGCCGTGGGGGAGACCGCCGTGGAGATGATGCTCTCCCGGCTCGGCGCGGGTCCGGACGCGTCGGCCCCGAGCCGGCACGTCTCGCTCGTGCCCCGGCTCACGGTGCGCGCGTCCTGCGCCTCCCCGCGATCGTCTTGAACGAAACGATCGTTTTTCAGGTGAGGCTGAAGAAGAGCGTGTCCTGGGTGTACCAGTCGATCTTCTTCGTGGCGTACTCCCACTCCTCGTGCTCGAACTCCAGCTTCTCCGCCAGCCCCTGGACGTCGTACCGGAAGTCCGCGGGCAGCCGGTCCAGGACGGCACGGTAGGAGTCCGCCGCGGACTTGGTCCTCGCCAGCGGCAGATGGCCGATGCACGGGTAGCCGTCCACCGAGCCCGGGACGAAGGGGAAGTCGTCGGGCGGCCCGCCGAAGAGGTAGCCGTGCGGAAGCAGGTCGGCGGGCACGCCGAGGGACCGCATCGCGTCGTCCACCAGAGCGAAGAACGTCGAGGGCTTCGAGTAGGTGCCCAGCTGGGCGGGGTCGGACGCGTTGTGGTCGATGATGTGCTGCAGAGCGCAGTGGTAGGCGTTGCCCGCGCACTCCGCGTCCGAGTCGGTGCGCCCGGCGATGAGGTGGTCGAGGGCGTCGGGGATGGACAGACCCCAGTCGACGCCCTGGCGGTCGAGGTCGTCCTGGTGCGCCCGGGCGTCCTCGCGTATCCCGTCGAGACGTCGCTGCCGATCCGCCGTCAGGTCACCGTTGCTGCCCAGGAAGGCCAGGACGTCGGCCTTGTCCGCGGTGGAGTACGTGATGTTGTGACTCATGATCGCCATAGTGCCAAGCGGCACTGACATCCGGTGCCCCTGGGAGCCCGAAGCCCGCCGGGCGGGCATCCCGGCGGGCGTCGACACCGCTTCCGTCAGGGCGCGATGGGCAGTTGGCGCTTGTGCTCGGTGAGGTGGTAGCGCCCGACGATCTTCTCGAAGACCGCCTCGTCCACCGGCTTGCCCTCCAGGAAGTCGTCGATGTCGTCGTAGGTGACTCCGAGGGCGTCCTCGTCGGCCTTGCCCGGGTCGAGGGTCTCCAGGTCGGCCGTGGGCGTCTTCCACACCAGCTCGGCGGGGGCGCCGAGCGCGTCGGCGACGGCGCGCACCCGGCGCTTGGTCAGGCCGGTCAGCGGGACCAGGTCGGCGGCGCCGTCGCCGAACTTCGTGAAGAACCCGGAGACGGCCTCGGCGGCGTGGTCGGTGCCGACGACCAGGCCGTCGTGCGCCCCCGCCACCGCGTACTGGGCGATCATGCGCTGCCGGGCCTTGATGTTGCCGAGGACGAAGTCCTGGTGGTGGTCGTCGCGGAAGGCGACGTCGGCGGCGACCGCGGCCGCCAGCGCGGCGTCGCTCGCGGGCTTGATGTCGACGGTCAGCACGTGGTCGGGCTGGATGAAGGAGAGCGCGAGCTGGGCGTCGTGCTCGTCGGCCTGGGCCCCGTAGGGCAGCCGCATCGCGTAGAAACGCGCTTCGTGACCCGCGGCACGGGCCCGCTCGACGGCGAGCTGGCACAGGCGGCCGGCGGCCGTGGAGTCGACGCCGCCGCTGATACCGAGCACGAGGGACCGCAGGCCGGTGGAGGTCAGCCGCTCGGCGAGGAAGGCCACCCGGCGTTCGATCTCCTGCTCGGCGTCGAAGTTCTCTGCCACCTGGAGTTCCCGGGCGATTTCCTGCTGCTGGGCGATGGACGCCGGCTCGCTCACGTCTGCTCCTGATCTGGTTCGCGGTGTGCTGCCGTAACCAGCCTACCCAGATGCTCCGAGCGCATGATGCGCGGTCGGAAGCTCCCGCCCCAGGCGTACGAGCGGGGAGAGAGCCATCACCACCGGGGACAGCAACATGCCCGCGGCCGTCACCAGGAGACTGGTGCGCAGCCCCCACCCCTCGGCGAGAAATCCGCCGAGCAGTGAACCCAGCGGGGCCGCCCCCATGCCGACGAACGTGATGGTGGCGGTCGCGCGGCCCTGCATCCCGTCCGGAGTGACGGCCTGCCGGACGGCCATGACCGTGACGTTCACCAACTGACCGCCGCACCCGAACACGAAGCCGACCGCAAGGAGCGAGGTGACCGTCACCGCCGACGAGCCGTGCAACGCGGGAACACACAGGAACGCGCCGTCACCGAGCGCCGCCGCACACACGAGCACCACGCCATGGCCGAACCGCCCCGGCAGGCGCGCGGCCAGCACCGAGCCCAGGAGCGCACCCGGTCCCGCCACCGCGAGCGCCAGCCCCACGACGGTGCCCGACAGGTGCAGTTCCCGCGGCAGGAAGAGGAGATAGACGGTCATCACGGCCGCGAAGGAGAACTGGAAGGCGGCCGAGGCCAGGCACACGCTGCGCAGCGCGGAGTCACGGGCCACGAACCGCAGGCCCTCGTGGATCCGCCGCCAGACCCGGGGCGGGTGTTCCGGACGCTCCGGGACCGATTCGGCTCGGCGGATCCGCCGGACCGACAGGAAGGACAGCGCGAAGAACAGCGCGCTGAAGGCGGCGGCGATCGGCGCCGACAGCAGCGACACCGACGCACCGCCGAGAGCGGGACCGCCGATCTGCGCCGCGGAACGGCTGCCCTCCAGCGCACTGTTGCCCTGCACGAGCCGGTCGTGTGCCACCAGGCGTACGAGGGACGTCTGGTACGCCACGTCGAAGAACACGGACAGGGCCCCGACGGTGAAGGCGAGCGCGAGCAGACCGGGAAGGCCCAGCAGGCCGAGGAGGCCGGCCGATGCGGCCGCGCCCAGGGCCAGGGTCCGGCCGGCGTCCGTGAGCACCATCGTCGTGCGGGTCCGCCACCTGTCCACGCAGGCGCCGGCGAAGAGCGAGAGCAGCAGGACCGGCGCCTGCCCCACCGCGCGAAGGACGCCCAGCTGACCGGCACTGGCGTCGAACGCCAGGACCGCGAAGAGCGGCAGGACCACCAGACTTGCGTGTTCACCGAGTTGGGAGGCCGTCTGGCCGATCCAGAGCCTGCGGAAGTCGGCGTCCCGCCACAGGCTGGAGGGAACAGGCCGACCGGAATCGGATGCGAAGGAGGAAGCGGACGGCACGGGAATCCCTTGTGTTGCCGGCAACAAGGCCCGCCGCCGAGCACACGAGGGGCGCACCGGCGGTTCGGACGGGGAAAGGCTCGCTGTGCCGCAGCATCAAGGGCAGCACGCGATGACAGGCCGGTCACGGCCTACGACGTCAACGCGCGCTCGGAAGACCGACCATGTCTCGACTCCTCCTGGGTGTCTCCGTGCCCGAACCCTAGCCGTGGGCGGCGCGCCGCGAAAGACCGCCCGGGGCGCCGGGGCGGTGGACGGCGGTCACGGCCGGGCGGACATGTCACCGCGCGGCACCGGCACGGCCAGGTCGGGGTCGCCGAACTCCGCACGCAGGGCCTGGAAGGCCGTGACCTTCTCCTCACCGAAGCGGCGCACCTGGGAGGCGTACTCGCCGGCGGTCAGGAACGCCGTGGGCCGGGACTTGCTGTGGAACTTGTCCGCGTACATGACCAGCCGCTCCTCGTCCGTCACCGCCACGTAGTCGGCGACGGGCAGGGGAAGGCCCTGCTTCAGGACGTCCTCCTTCGTGACCCCCACTCCGGTGTGGTGGGAGCAGAAGCGGCGCAGCGTCTCCGGGAAGCCCTCGTCTTCCAAAATCTCGTGGCCGAGCAGCCCGTGCCGGATGTAGTTGCCGTGGTCCAGCCGTCCGTCGTCCCCGTAGAGGCGGTAGACGCCGATGTCGTGCAGCAGGCAGCCCGCGCGGACCAGATCGGCGTCGAGATGGCCGAGGCGCGGCGCGGCGAGCAGTTGTTCGGCGATGCTCCAGACGATCTCGCAGTGGGTGTGCACGAGGTCGAACGCCTCGGCGGTCGGCGCGTACTTCTCGTGCAGCGCACGGATCTCTTGGGTTCCCGGAATCCTCACCGGGGGAGCGTAACAACGCTCGTACGGGAGGCCGGGGCCGGTCGCCGTGCCGACCTGCGGTCACTCGGGCCAGGCGGAGTTCTCGATGACGTCGACGAAGTCGGTCCGCCGGAATCCGGGGACGAAGTGTGCCAGGACGTCCGCGTTCACCGTGCCGAAGGTGGTGTCGGGGCGGTGCCGGAAACCCTCGGTGAACGCCTGGAGGATCTGCCGCTTGAAGTCCGGCCGGGGATGGGCGGCGGTGACCTCGTCGATCTGTGCCTGCGTGACGTTGGCCAGGTTGAGGCCGAGCACATCGGTCTCGACGCCCGCGGTGGTCGCCGCGATCTCCGGTGCCATCTTGTACGGCACCTCGGGCGTGGTGTGCAGGGCGATGGCCGTCCAGACCGTGTCCGCGTCGCCCTCGGAGAGGCCGTGGGTCAGCAGGAAGGCCCTGGCCTGGTCGGCGCCGTCCATCTCGAAGCGCTGGTCGTCGCTGCGGTAGGGCGGCACGAGGCCGGTGTCGTGGAACAGTGCCGCCACGTACAGCAGCTCCGGGTCGGGCCGCAGGCCGAGTGCCGCGGCCTGGAGGCTGCCGAAGAGGTACACCCGGCGGGAGTGGTGGAAAATCAGGGGCGGTGTGGTGTCGCGGATGAGTTCCGTCGCGTCCTGCACGAGCTTGCTGTCGGGGATCTCGATCCCGGCGATCTTCTCGGTCATGGCTGCCTTCCCTGGGGGACGCTGGTGTGGGACCTGCGGTGCAGGACCTGACCTCAGCTTGCGCCGGACCGGGCCGTCCCGTCCGCTGGGGGACGGCCGAGAACCCCTCGGAAACGGCCATGGTCCACGCTGTCGGCTCACCCTCCGGTGGTGCGGGTGCGGGTGCGGGTGCGGGTGCCGGGGGCCGGTGTGGTGGTGGCGAAGCGCCGCCGGTACCGGGTGGGGGACAAGCCCAGATGGCGGGCGAACGCCCGGCGCAGGCTCTCGTAGCTGGGAAAGCCCGACAGCGAGGCGGCCTCCGTGGCGTTGTGCCCGGCGTCGAGCAGAGCCTTGGCCAGGTCGAAACGGATCAGTTCCACGTACTTCATGGGCGTGGTGTCCAGCTCGGCGCGGAACATGCGGGTCAGGTGCCGTGGGCTGACCCGCACGCGCGCGGCGAGTGCCGGCAGGCTGTGGTCGGCCGTCGGATCGGCCTGGACGGCCTCCTGCACCAGCCGCAGCACGGGTGCGCGGGGAGCCGGGCCCTGGAGCGAGGCCGAGAACTGGGACTGGCCGCCGGCCCGCTGCATGTACACCACCAGTGAGCGGGCCACTGTCCTCGGCAGGTCCGGTCCGTGGTCCTCCTCCACCAGGGCGAGGGCGAGGTCGATGCCCGCGGTGACGCCGGCCGAGGTGTAGGTGGTGCCGTCCTTGACGAAGATCGCGTCGGGCTCCACGCGCGTCGAGGGGCAACGGCGTGCCAGCACGGTGGTGTGCTGCCAGTGCGTCGTCGCCCGCTTGCCGTCCAGCAGGCCCGCGGCCCCCAGGACGAAGGCACCGGTGCAGACCGAGGCGACCCGCCCGGCCCTGCCCGCGAGCGCCTTCGCCGCGGCACTGAGGCCGGGATCCACGGGCGGGCCGGGCAGCAGGTCACCACCCACCACGAGCAGCGTGTCGTAGGCGGCGACGGCGCCGGCGTCCGCGTCCACCGGGACGCGCATGCCGATGGACGAACGCACCGGCGTCCCCCCGGCCGAGACGACCTCCAGCCGGTAGCTCGCGCCGAACCGATTGGCCTCGCTGAACACCTCCGCCGGCCCGGACAGATCGAGCATCTTCATGCCGTCGAACACCAGGATGCCCACGCTGTGCGGTCCGGATGCCATCGCTTCTCCCTCCCGGTCCGTGCCGGCACCCCACGACCAGGTGAACCGGTGAGGCGCTCGACCGCCTACAGGCACAGTTGATCACATGGGCCGCGGCGCACCGGCGCGGTATCTCAGTCGCCGAGGAGCCGCTTCGCCCGTAGGCGGGCGACGCGGCTGTGGTGGATGCGCTGCTCCGGCTCACCTGGACCGCGGTGTGCCGGTCCGCGCGCCCGTCACCCCCCCCGCCGCTGTGACAGTCCTGCGACACGAGCGGCACACATTACCCACACAACTCCCGCGCAGTGGCGTACTGTTGACCGAGTTCACACCCAGAACGAGTGTTGACGGTTTCACACGAGGGGGTTCAGGTGTCCCATCACCTGCGCACGAACAGTCACACCCGGCGCGTCCGCCGTACCACCACCGCGGCGGCCGTCGCGGCCGTTCTCGCCGCGGGGCTGACGACCGTACTGCCGGCCACGGCTCACGCCGCGGAGGCGAACGAGGTCCTCGTACCCGCGCCCGACGCCTACGGCGAGGGGACGGAGACGGTCCTGGCGACCGGCGCCCAGGGCGTGCTCCACCGAGAGGGCGGCAGTTACCTCTGGACGACGACGTACAACGGGACCACCAAGCCCGTCCCGGAGCTCGACGGCGTCCCGCAGGACGCCATCGTGCGCGGCCACGACGGGTTCAACCGCGTCGTCCACACCAGGCCACGCGAGGACGGCGGCACGGACGTCGTACGGATCGGCATCGAGGACCCGGCCAACACCAGCACCGTCAAGGTGCCCGCCGGATACCTCAACCCGCGCATCGGCAACGGTTGGGTGCTGGCCACCGTCGACCGGGGAGACGGCACGTACCAGTTGCGCGTCGCGCGCGGCGGCGACCCGGCGAGCGACCCCGTGGTGCAGCTGCCCGCCGGAGCCACCACCGGCGCCGAGCCGATGCTCCTCGGCGCCTACGACAACCAGCTGCTCATCGGCTACCGCACCGCCGACGGCACCCAGGGCTACGGCACGCTCACCGCGTACAACGGCAGGGTCGTCCCGCTGCCCGTGACCGGCGAGGCGAGCAGTTTCCGGATCACGCAGACGACCGTCAGCTGGTTCTCCCGCGAAGGAACCCCGGGCGTGCGGGTCATGCCCCGGGGCAGCACCGCCGCCCCGCGGATCGTGCCACTCGCCACGCAGACTCCCGACAGCCGGGTCACCTCCTTCGTGGTGGGCGACAACGTCCTCTGGTACGAGGGCGCCGGCGGCCCCCTGCACCTCACCCCGTTCGCCGGAGCGGAGACCGAGCGGACCCTGCTCAGCGACGTGGAGCAGGCGTTCCTGCGCGCCGAGGGCACCGGCTCGCTGGTCGTGCTCGGCAAGGACGCCGACGGCAAGCGCGCCGTGCACCACTTCGGCGTGAACGGCCTGGCACTCGTCTCCGGCCTGACCCTGCGAGAGGTACCCGGGGGCAAGACGGCGGACGGCGCGATCACGGCGCTGGGCCTCGACCGGGGGAGACTGCGGTACGTCAACTCACTGGCCGGCACCCGGACGCTGCACGGCAAGAACATCGGCACCGGTCTCGATCCGGCGGACGGCGCGGCACTCGCCGACTTCCCGGGCCTGGAGGCCGGCCGCTTCGCGGACGGTACCGACGAGGGCCTGGCCCGACTGACCGCCGATCCGGCCACGGGCACCGACGTGCTGGTGACCGGCGACGACCCGGAGCACCCGACGGACAGCTTCCCGCTGCCGGGGACGGGCGGCCGCATCCTGGACACGGCACCGGAGTTCGTGCTCTACGAAGCGGGTGCACGGCAGTACGTCGTCGACACGGCCCGCGACCTCGTCGTCCGCGAACAGCCGGCGCAGGCCGCCGCACTCGACCAGAAGAGGCTGTTCAAGGCGGCGCTCAACCAGCCCGGCAAGGTCAAGGAGATCAACGTACGCTCCGGCGACCTGATCCGAACCGTCGACCTCGGCACCGCCTGCGTGCCCGACGAACTCCAGTACAGCGGCTCCCTGTTGTACTGGAGCTGCGCCTCGAAGGACGCGGCGGGCGTACGCGACCTGGCGACCGGGCACACCTACCCCGCCCCGGCGACCAGCGTCCTGCTGGGCGACCGCTTCACGGCCCACCGCGACACGTCCGGCGAGCTGCGTCTGACGGCCCTGCGGACGGACGGCGGTACAGCCGACCTGGGCACCGTCACCGGGCTGAAGCAGCCCGCGGAAGGCGACGGACGCGGCTCCACCTGGACCGTCGACGCGGGCGCCGGCAAGCTGGTCTGGGTCGACGCGGACGACACCGTGCACGTCACCGCGCCGCAGCACGAGGTCTCCGCGCTGCGCGTCGCCCGCACCGCCGCTCCGCGGACGTCGGCCGGCGAGTGGGCCGCCGCATGGTGGCTCTCCAAGCCCGCGGCCTCCTGGCAGGTGACGCTCACCCGCCGCGCCACCGGCGAGGTCGTCCGCACCTGGACGGGCGAAGGCACCCTCAGCGCGGTCCGGGTCACCTGGGACGGCACGTCCGAGTCGGGCACCCCGGTGGCGGCCGGCGGCTACTCCTGGCGGCTGACCGCCACGCCGGCGGACGGCACGGGCGCGGACGCGACGGCCTCGGGCGTCGTCAAGGTCACCGACTGAGCCCAGCGCCGGACAGGCGCCGGCCCCCTTCCCCGAGCGCGCCGGGGAAGGGGGCCGGCGCCCGCCGCACGTGGCACCCGAGGGGCGCCGAGAGGTGGGCACGGCGTCCGGAACACCCGACAACCGGCGGATGACCCCCGAGGCGGCCGGCGGTGAGTCGTCCAGGTCGGTACGGGGGAGCAGCGAGACGAATGCTTCGAGTCCGGGATCCATGCCGCCCGTCGAATGGGCGCCGCCCTGCGCCGTGGCCTCGCCGAGCGAGGTCACCGAGGCGGCCGGTCGCCTACTCCGGGGGCGTGGGGGTGTCGTGGGTGCGGTACATCGCCTGTACGTCCAGTTCCAGTTGGACGGTCGGCCCGACGACCGCGATGCCACGGGCCAGCATGGAACGCCAGTTGAGGGTGAAGTCCTCCCGGTGCAGTTCCGCCTTGGCGAGCGCCGCGCAGCGCAGTTCCTGGTCGTAGCCGCCGTTCACCGTCCCGAGGTAGGTCGTGTCGAGGCCGACGGAACGGCTGGTGCCGTGCATGGTGAGCGTGCCGTGCAGCGTCCACTTGGAGCCGCCGCGGTAGGCGAACCGGCTGCTGGTGAAGTCGATGTACGGGTAGCGCTCGACGTCCAGGAAGTCAGCGGAACGCAGGTGGTTGTCACGGGTGTTGTTGCCCGTGGTCAGACTGGCGGCGTCGATGCGCACCGAGACATGGGAGTCGGCCATGTTCGGTGCGACGCGGATACCGCCTTCGAAGCGGGTGAAGCGGCCGTGGACGTGCGCCATGCCCACGTGCTTGGCGATGAAGCGGATCGCGGTGTGCGGAGGATCGAACAGCCAGGTCCCGGCAGTCGGCAGTTCCAGCTGACGGGCGGACTCCAGCGCGACACGCACGGGAGGCAGCGCCACTCCGGCGGTGATGTCGATGCTCTCGCGGGCCGGCGACAGGCCCTCGGCCACCGTCATCACGCTGTAGGAGCCGGCCGGCAGCGTGGCCATGAACCAGCCGTTCGGGTCCGTGGTCCCGTGGGTCGCGACGCGGTGGCTGTCCAGGGCGGTCACCGTGACCTCGGCTCCGCCCATGGGCTGGCCCATGGGGTCGACGACCTCGAAGCCGAATCCCCCTGCCCCGGGCGGCAGGGGGACCGAGAGGCTCGATGGGGCACCGGACGCGCCGCGGGAACGCCGGCGTCGGAGCAGCCCGAGGGCCATGGAGTTCACCTTTCGTCACATGTGTCACCGTCGCGGCCCGCTCGACCTCGCACGTTCGCGGTCGTCAAGAACCTCCCGGAACGGGTTCAGAGGCGGTGGGGCGCCGGTTCGTTAACGATCATAAAGCCGTAGCCGAATGGGAACTCACTCAGGGTGTTGAGCTGGAGAAACCATCTCCTGGCTGATTATGTGGCGCACATCAGCACATCAATGAGGTAGATCGCCACACATGGGGCTCGACGGTTTGCAGTGGTGCTGTGGCGAAGAACACGGAGTGAGGAGCCGGTCCTGTTCGACGCGTCGCACCCCATGAGCGTGGTCCCCCGGGTTCGGGGGACCTGAGGCGGCATGGCGAATGTCGGAAAACACCTGTCGGCGGACGTGCCGGGCCCCGCGCTCAAGCGCGCCCTGACCACCCCGCTCCTGTACTTCTTCATCCTGGGCGACGTTCTCGGCGCCGGCGTCTACGTCCTGGTGGGACAGGTGGCCGCCGACGCCGGGGGAGCGGTGTGGGTGCCGCTCGTCGTCGCCCTGCTGCTGGCGCTGCTGACCGCCGCGTCCTACGCGGAGCTGGCGACGAAGTACCCACGGGCGGGCGGAGCCTCCCACTACGCCACCCGCGCCTTCGGGCCGTTCGCCGGGTTCGTCGCGGGGTTCTGCATGCTCGCCGCCGGCATCGTCTCCGTGGCCGCACTCGCCCGGGGCTTCGGGGGCGACTACCTGTCCGCCTTCGTGACGCTGCCGGTGGGCGCCGTCGCCGTCGTGTTCCTCGCCGCGCTCGCCCTGGTCAATGCCCGCGGCATCAAGGAGTCGACCCGCGCCAACGTCGTCGCCACCGTCATCGAGGTGGGCGGTCTGGCCGTCATCGTCGTCCTCGGTGCGTGGCTGCTGCTGCGCGGCGACGGCGACGTGGGGCGGCTCGGCCGGCTGGGCACCCCGGAGAAAGGAGCCGCGGCGGCCGTTCTGAGCGGCTCCGTGCTGGCGTACTACTCCTTCGTCGGGTTCGAGACGTCCGTGAACGTCGCCGAGGAGACCCGCGACCCACGGCGTTCCTACCCCCGTGCCCTGTTCGGCGCCCTGGCCACCGCGGGGGCCGTGTACGTCCTGGTGGGCCTGGCCGCGTCCGCGGCCGTACCGACCTCCCGCCTCGCCGAGTCGAGCGGGCCGCTGCTCGAAGTCGTCAAGGAGGCCGGAGGAGTGCCGACGCGCCTGTTCGGCGCCGTCGCGCTGGTCGCCGTCGCGAACGGTGCGCTGCTCACCGGCATCATGTCTTCCCGGCTGGCCTACGGCATGGCCCGGGACGGCCTCCTGCCCGCCGCGCTGACCAAGGTGCTGCCCGGCCGCCGTACGCCGTGGGCCGCGATCGCGGTGACGACCCTGCCGGCGATGCTCCTGGCGCTCACCGGCAGTGTCGCCACCCTGGCGTCCACTCTGGTCCTGCTGCTGCTCGTGGTCTTCTTCATGGTGAACACGGCCGTGCTCGTCCTGCGCCGCGATCAGGGCGGCGCCGATCACTTCCGCACCCCGACGGTGCTGCCCGTACTGGGTGCCGCCTCCTGTGTCGTGCTGGCCACGCAGATCGAGGCCGAGGTGTGGCTGCGCGGACTGGTGGTCGTCGCCGTCGGAGCGGTGCTCGCCGCCCTCGCCGCCGCACGACGAGCCGGGCGCGGCGACGGGGAGGGCGGCCTTCACGGCACCGGTCCCGATCGGCAGCGCGACATCAGGTAGCCGCTTCCCTCCAGGGGCGGAGCTTCTCCGGGTTCCGCACCCCCCAGATGCGGGTGATCCGGTCGCCGCTGACGTCGAACGCCATCACCGCCACGGTGACGTCGTCCAGTTGAAGCACCACACCGGGCTGGCCGTTGACCGTACGCTCCAGAAGCGCCAGGCCGGGTGCCCTGTCGGCGAGATCGACGAGGTAGCGCGCGACCTGTTCGCCGCCTTCCACCGGCTGGAGCGCGGCGTTGACGAGGCCACCGCTGTCGGCGATCGCCGTGACGCCGGGGTCGAGGAGCCCGACGAGGGCTTCGATGTCCTTGGCGGCCCATGCCTGCTTGAAGTGCCGGACGACCTCGGCCCGCTGGGCGGCCGGAGTCGCGGGTGCCTGTGACGCGCGGAGGCGGCGGCGGGCCGACGAAGCCAACTGGCGGCACGCCGCGGGAGTACGGCCGACGATCTCGGCGACTTCGACGAAGGAGTAGCGGAAGACGTCATGGAGGACGAACGCGACGCGTTCGGCCGGGGTCATCGATTCGAGCACGACGAGGAAGGCCATGGTGATCGACTCGTCGAGCGTGACACGGTCGGCCGGGTCCGCCGTACGCCCGGCCGTACGCCCGTCGGCCCACACCGTGGAATCGGGCAGCGGTTCCGGGATCCATTCGCCCACATAGCGCTCTCGCCGCGCCCGTGCCGAGCCGAGCTGGTCGAGACAGATACGGCCGGCGACCTTCGTCAGCCAGCCGCCGGGGGAGTCGACGGCCTCCCGCGCCTGCGGGGACAGGGCGTACCAGCGGGCGTACGTCTCCTGCACGACGTCCTCGGCGTCGGCGAGGGACCCGAGGAGCCGGTAGGCGAGATTGATCAGCTGACGCCGCTCGCTCATGACCACGCTCAGGCCCGGGTCGAGCGGACCGTCTCCCGGCTCGGACTGGTTTTCCATGGTGGCGTCGCTCCCTCGTCCGTTGCTGCTTTCTCCCCTACGACGAGACAGCCCTCCGGAATGTGAGGTGCGCACGTCGCCTCACATTCCGCGGGGCTGCCTCGTCGTACTGCTGGGACGAACCCGCTCCCACGCACGACTGTTCCGCCGAGGTGGCGCAACGGCCCGGCGACCAGCGCCGCCGTTCTGTCCGCCGAGGCACACACCTTCAGGAGAGCAAGCATGACGACCTCCATCAGGCTCAGCGAGCTGACCGGCGACTACGACCTCGACAGCGCCCACAGCCGCATCGGGTTCGTCGCCCGGCACACGATGGCCACCAGGGTGCGCGGGCAGTTCGAGGAGTTCGAGGGCGAGGCGTACCTGGACGGCGACCACCCGTCCAAATCCAGCGTACGGATCACGATGCGGGCGCAGAGCATCCGGACCGGCAACCCGCAGCGCGACGACCTGCTGCGCGGCAAGTTCCTGGACGCGGCCGACCACCCTGCCATCGCCTTCACCTCGACCGAGGTGACCCAGGTCGACGGGACCCACTACAGGGTCACCGGGTCCCTGGCCATTCGCGGGGTGGCCAAACCGGTCACTCTGGACGTCGAGCTGACCAGCGGCGCGAGCGACCCCCGGGGCAACGCTCGGGCCTGCTTCCGGGGCAGCGTCACGATCAACCGCAACGACTGGGGCGTGAACTGGAACGCCGGGACCACTGCCCTGGTCAGCCCGAAGGTCGTACTGGAGCTCGAGGTCACCGCGATCCGGCGACCGTCCTGACGGAGGCTCCATCCGCAGCCGTGCGGGTGTCAGGAACGGGCGCTGAGTGCCCGCTGGGACACGGGCAGGTTCACGGACCGGTAGGTCAGCTCCAGCTCGCCGACCTCGGGGTGCTGGAGCCGTTTGACGCCGTCGTGGCGGATGCGGACGTCGCGGCTGAGGGCGCCCTGGCCGGCTCGCTGGTCGGAGGCCGCCTCGGCGACCGCCGCCGGCACACGGTCACGATCGTGGCCGCCGTCGAGGCCACCCTCCTGCTGCCGGCGATCTTCCTGCCGGCGGCTAGCCGTGCCGTCTCCGCGTTCGACCTCGGTACGGCCATCGGCCACTGGATCGCAGGCCTGCGGAAGCGGCCTCTCGGGGGAACGGTCGGGTTCACCGATCGGCGGTCAGCACTGCCGCGAGGCCTTCTCGCAGATCCTTCACGAAGTAGGCGGGGACCTCCAGTGACGGGAAATGGCCTCCGGTCACGGGGGAGTTCCATCGGACGATCTGCCGGTAGCGCTCCTGCGCCCAGGGCCGCGGGGTCTTCTCGATGTCGCGGGGATACATGCTGATCGCTGATGGAACGTCGACCCGCAGGCCGGGGTCCAGTGAGTTGTGGCTCTCGTAGTAGATACGGGCCGCTGACGCCCCGGTCCGCGTCAGCCAGTACAGGGTGACGTCGTCGAGAACGCGATCCCGGGAAATCGTCTCGAACGGACTGTCCTCGGTGTCCGACCACTCGGCGAACTTGTCGAGGATCCAGGCAAGAAGCCCGACCGGTGAGTCGACGAGCGAGTAGCCGATGGTCTGCGGCCGGCTCGCCTGCTGCTTCGCGTACGCCGCGCGGTGGCGCCAGAAATCGCGGGTCTCCTCGGTCCACTCGCGCTCGACCGCTGTCAGCCCGTCCGTCGTCCCCGCCATCGGGCGCCCATCACTCCGGCACCGACCAGCGCCACACCCGCGACGACCCCGGCCGCAATCACCCGCCCCACGCCGAACCCCGCCCCGGCCACGGGAGCCGCCGCGGCAGTCAACACCACCCCGGCCCCGACACAGGCCCCGAGGGCCTCTCCCCACACCCGGGCAGCCCCGCGCCCCCACCTCCACGGCCAGGTCTCGCTCGCCACCAGGTACGCGACCAGCAGCCCCGCCACCCCGGCCCTCTCCGACCAGGCCGGATCCCCATTCGCCGCGACCACCACCACGCCACACGCCAGCACCGTCGTCCGGTGCCGCACCAGAGCGTGCGGGAGGCGCAGCGACTCCAGCGACGGCCGCCGGTCCACCGCCGGCGCCGCCCACACCGCGCAGGCGACCGCGCAGCCGAACAGCACTGACTCCCGCAGCCCGTCCACCGTCGCCCACGGCCGCCACGCCATCACGACGGCCGCCACCCCGAGCACCCGCACCGGGACGGTCCCGAGCCAGTACCCCACGTACTCCCGAAGGCCCACCCGCGCATCGAGCACCGTCACCGGCCCCGCCCCCGACTCTCGATCCGCCCCGACAGCAACGGCGCCAACGCCAGATCCAGCGACTCGCCCACGACGTGCCGCAGTACCGGCACCCCGCTGTCCCGCAGCGCGAACCGCATCGCGTCCCGGTCCGCGTGCCACAAGCGCAGCCCCAACTCGCCCGCCGCGTCGCCGGGTTCGACCAGCGGGTCTCCGCTCGGGATCTCCACGACGACCGGCCGGCGTCCCCGCCCCTGGAGGTCCCGCAGCACCTTCAGCACCCGTGCGTCGCTCAACGGAGTGAACACGTAGACGAGCGCCCCCTCCGGCAGCGCGGGCGGCGGCACCCGCTTCAAGCCGGGTCCGTCGAAACGCCGGTCCTTGCGGACGTCGAGGACGCTCTCGACGAGGCGGTAGAACGCCGCGTCCCCGGTGCCCGGCGTCAGCCACCGCGTGGTGCCCCCGGTCGAGACGACCCCCACCCGGTCGTGGGTGCGCAGATAGGCCCGGGCGAGTCCGGCCGCGGCGCGCACCGTCTCGTCCAGGGACGACACCCCGGTCACCGGGTCGACGACATCCCCGAACGCGTCGAGCAGCATCACCGTGTCGGCGGCCCGCTCGGCCGCGAACCGGTGCAGCTGCACGGCCCCGCGCCGCGTCGTCGACGGCCAGTGGATCCGCCGCTGCCGCTCACCGGGCACCCACGGCCCCACCCCGACGACCTCGACACCCTCTCCGGCCTGCAACGAAGCATGCTCACCGAGACGCTGCGGCAGCCGCACCGGGATCGGCGTGAACCGGGCGTGCGTGGCGAGCGGGAACACGGACACCTCGGCCGCCTCGACCCGCACGGTACGGCGCACGGTGCCCCCGGCGTCGTACACGTCGAGGTCCACCGGACCGAGCGACCAGCGCCCCCAGCGCAGCGCGGTGTGGCGCAGCGTCACCGAGGACGGGCCGATCACGACCTCGTCCAGCCGCAGACCGGGACCGAGCGTGACACCGGGGTCGAGACGGACGGCACCGCCGTCGTGGGCCACCGAGACGCGGACGGTGACGGTGTCGCCCTCGAAGCAGCGCCTCGGCTCGACGGTCAGCGACGTCTCGATCCGACGGGCGTACGCGCGCGGCAGCGCGAGCGCGAGCAGTACCAGCGGCGCCGCCGCGAGCGCGAGCAGCCACGCCCGGCCCGTGAGCAGAGCGGCGGACATCGCGACGACGGCGACGGTCAGCAGGCGCAGCGTCCGCTCGCCCGGGCGCGGCCCGCCGGGCGGCGTGTGCGGCGGCCGCGTCGGCGAGGTGCGCCCCTCCAAGGCGCGGACCACCGCGGGACTCGGCCGCGGCGCCGGCACGGTCACGACGTCACGGCGGCCGTACGCCGCGTGGACGGCGTGCCGACGCTGTCGACGATCTCGCGCAGCACGTCGTCCGTGGACACCTCGCGCACCCACAACTCGGGCCGCAGTGACACCCGGTGGGCCAGCGCGGGCACCGCAAGGTTCTTGATGTCCTCAGGGACGACGTAGTCCCGGCCGTCCAGCACGGCGCGGGCGCGCGCCAGTTGGACCAGGGCCAGGCCGCCGCGCGGCGAGGCGCCGATGCTGATCTGCGGGTGGTCGCGGGTCGCGCCGACCAGCGCGACGGCGTACTCCAGCAGGTCGTCGTCGATCTCCACCCGCTCCACGACGGCCCGCCACGCCAGGACGTCGGCCGGCCCCGCGAGCGTGTCGAGCACGGCCTCCGGCGCGGCCCGGTCGATCCGGGCCCGCAGCATCGCCAGCTCCTCCCGGGCGGCCAGGTAGCCCATCCGCACGCGCAGCTGGAACCGGTCGAGCTGGGCCTCGGGCAGGGAGTAAGTGCCCTCGTACTCGACCGGGTTGGCGGTCGCGATCACCAGGAACGGATCGGCGAGCGGCCGGGTTTCGCCGTCCACGGTCACCTGCGACTCGGCCATCGCCTCGAGCAGCGCGGCCTGTGTCTTGGGCGGCGTCCGGTTGATCTCGTCGGCGAGCAGGAGGTGCGTGAAGACGGGACCGGGGTGGAACACCATCTCTCCGGTGCGCTGGTCGTACAGCGGCGTCCCGGTGACGTCCGACGGCAGCAGGTCGGGCGTGAACTGGATGCGGCGGAAGTCCAGGCCGAGCGTGGTGGCGAAGGACCGTGCCAGGAGGGTCTTGCCGAGCCCCGGCAGATCCTCGACGAGTACGTGCCCGCCGGCCAGCACGGCGAGCATCACGTGTTCGAGCGCGTCCGCCTTGCCGACGACGGCGCGGCCGATCTCGCGCAGTACGGCACCGGCCTGCTCGCCGACCTGCCCGGCGGTGCGGGTCCGAGGCGTGGAGGGACTCGTCACGTCGCATCTTCCTTACGCATACGGGGGGTACGGGTGCGGGGTGCGCCGAGTGCTTCGAGCCGGTCGACGAGGCGGCGCAGCACGTCGACGGGAACGTCACCGTCGGGTCCGGTCCGGGGCGGCTCGGGCCCCAGCCACGGCCACAGTTCGGGCCCGATCAGCTCGGCGGCGCGCTCCGGCTGCAGCTCGAGCGAGACATGGTGGTGCTCGGCGAGCGCGGCGGCGTACAGGCGGCGCAGGTCGGGCCGGAGCACCGCGCGGTAGTAGAGAGCGCCGTCGGGCCCCGTGGCGGTGTGGATGTTCCGTCGCCACTCGCCCATCCCCGGCGCCCGTGTCCGCAACAGTCGTACCTCGTCCCGCCGTCCGGGATCGAAGGCGCCCGCCCCGGCGACGTAACGGGCGACCACCAGCGCCGCGACGACGAGCACGGCCACGACGGCGCCGGCCGCCTCGGGTCCGTCGAGCAGCAGGACGAGCAGGACACCCGATCCGGCGACCGCCCCGCCGAGCAGCCCGAGCCGGCGCAGCGGGAGCAGCTCCGGCCCCGGAGTCCGGTCGGCGGCCCGGTTCACCGCGCGGTCTCCCGGTCCTGGAGCAGCGAGGCGATGTCTTCCAGGGCCTCGGCGGCGGCCTCGCGGTGCGGGGTGCCCATCGGGTGGGAGGAGTAGCGGGCCTCTCGGAACAGCGCGGTGAGACGCGGCGCGGCCGGGCTCGGGGCGAGGCCCGCGGCGGCGGCGCGGGTGAGCAGGTCGGCGGGGCTGTCGGAGGCGTGCCGCTGCACGCCGGACGCGACGAGGGCGTCCTCCATCGCGGCATAGCAGGCGATGACGGCCGCCCGGGCGTCACCGGCGTCGGCCAGAGCGCGCCGGCCCGAGCGCACGGCGGACAGGAGCAGACGCGCGTCGTCGTCCTGGGTGGGACCACCCGACGGGCTGGGGCGCGGCGGCACCGTCAGCCCGAACCGTCGCAGCCGCCGCACGACGGCCACCGTGACGACCACGACGATGAGTACGGCCAGCAGACCGAGCACGAGGTACAGCGGCAGGGTCAAGGCGTCCCCCGAACCCGTGTCGGGTGTCGACCTGTCGCGGGCCGGCGGCAGGGAGGGGGGCGACACGGGGGAGGGCTGGACGTCCACCGGGGTGGGCGGTGTGCTGTCGTGCGCGAACCGGTGCAGTACGAGGGCAAGGACGCCGATGACGACCGGCCCGGCGAGCAGCAGCGGCACGGCGACCTCGCGCAGGCGCTCCTCGCCCGGCGGCAGCGCGGTGCGGTCGGCGCCGATCCGGGGGCGAAGGCGCTCGGCGACGCGCATGACCCCCACCGTCCAGGCGACGGACAGCCCGATCGCGACGATGCCCCAGTGGCCGAGCGGCCCCTTGCCGGAGTGCAGCAGACCCTCGGCGGGCCGCAGCACGAGCGCGGCGACGGTCAGCGCCCCGACGACCCCGGCGGCGACCACCGCCCCGGGCACCGCCCGGCGCCCCTCCCGCTCCCCCTGCTTCATGCATTCCCCCGCTGAAGCCTGCCCCCGAACGTCAGTTCACCGTATCCTGGCACATCCCGACGGACCCACCCCAGGGCACGGCTCGGCCGAGGCTCCCGTCAGCTGGTGGGGCGTTGTGCCGCCCGCGAGCGCCTGTGCGCCCCGCAAGCCCACTGCCGAACACGGGCCGCGCGCCGCACGGTCGTACGCATGGGGGCTACCGGGCAAGGGGAGTGCGTGGGCCGCGGGGACGGCAGCGGATGCCCGTACGGGGCAGTACTGACAGTCGACACGGGTGTGGAGTACCGCTGCGACGACTGCCGGCACCACTGGGAGCTGGACGAGACGGAGCCGGACCGGCGGGCGGGGGAGGACGACGCACTGACCCGGCCCATCGGTGACCCCGGCGAGGCAGGCCACGGCGCCGCGGCGTAGTCACCGGTCTTCCGGGCGTCCGGTCGCCCTGACAGCGGCGACCACTGACCACGTGCTGTGCGGGTGATCGTGGCTGACTGCCGTGGCAGGAGCGATGAGTTCCGGCAGAGCGCCGGGTCTATGGGTGTGACGGTCGCCGAAGCCCGCCCGAAGACGATCGCCCGTCCCTCACCGATCTTTCGCATCCAAGGAGCACGACATGACCGCGACCTACACCTTCGACGTCTTCTCCAGCCTCGACGGCTACGGCGCCGCCAGTGCCAACTGGACCGGCTACTGGGGCAAACAGGGCCCCGAACTGCTCGACCACCGCCTCGCCCTGTACGACACGGATCAGCGGATGGTGTTCGGGGCCAACACCTACCGGCTGTTTGCACGGATGCTGGCCGAGAGCACCGAAGAGTCCGACGTCCGTGACCCCTGGGTCACCCGGATGAGGAGCCTGCCGGCCACCGTGATCTCGACGACGCTGGAAGGCCCCCTCGACTGGCCGGACGCGACCGTCGTGAGCGGAGACGCCGTCGACGTCGTCGCCCGGCTCAAGAAGGAGTCCGACGTACCCTTGCGCTCGCACGGCAGCCTGTCGATGAACCGCGCGCTGATGGCCGCCGGCCTGGTCGACCGCTTGCAGGTGACGCTCTACCCCGTCATCACCGGTCAGACCGGGCTGGACCCGATCTTCCAGGATGCGGCCGACTTCGACCTGGAGCTGATCGAGCACCGGACGCTGGACGGCCACATCCAGGAGCTCACCTACCGGCCCACCCTTCACTGACGGAGCTCACCCGCAGCGGAGTCGCGGTGCGGCGGGAAGCGTGCTGTGCTGGGAGGGGTACGCAGGGGAGTTCACCGATGGGTCGTCTCCGGGCTTCCGTTCTCGTCTCCGCCCGGTCACCCGCACCGACCGGAGCGCGAGGGGGGCTGCTGCCGACGCGGGATCTCGCGGTCGCGTGGTTGCTGGTCGTCCTGATCGCCGTACCAGCCTGGATACTCACCGTCGGGCAGGCCCGGGACATGGGGGTCGAGCCCGGCACGATGGGGATGGCACTCCCGCTGTTCCTGTTGCTCTGGGTGACGATGATGGCGGCCATGATGCTGCCGTCCATGGCGCCGGTGGCCCTCACCTGGGCGCGGGGGATCGGGCGGCGCTCGTCCGGGTGGAGCCGGGCGGGGCGCACGCTGGAGTTCACGGGCGGGTATCTGCTGGTGTGGACGGCGTTCGGGCTGCTCGCCTACGCGGCACTGGCCTTCACCGGGGACCTGGTGGACGATCATCCGGCCGCGGGGCGCTGGATCGGCTCGGTGGCCTTCCTGCTGGCGGGCCTCTACCAGCTGGGGCCCCTCAAGAACGTCTGTCTGCGGCACTGCCGCGACCCCATGAGCCAGCTGGTGCGCTACGCCGGGTTCCGGCAGCCGGCCCGCGATCTACGGGTGGGCCTTCACCACGGCGGTTACTGCGTGGGCTGCTGCGCCGGGCTGATGGTCGTCCTCGTGCCGCTCGGGGTGATGAACGTGGCGGCGATGGCCGGCCTGGCGGTGCTGGTCTTCGTGGAGAAGCTCTGGTCACGGGGGCCGCTGCTCGCCGGAGCAGTCGGCGTCGCCCTCCTCGTCCTCGCCGTACTGGCGCCGTTCCAGGACTGGCTGCTGCCGGGGCTGCAGGAACCGGCTCCTTCGATGGACGGCATGTGAACATGTGCGGCAAGCTGGAGGAGAGAGGCCGCCTCGCGATCCGCGTGCGGGCTCGGGACGTGCGGTCTCGCCACTCCGAAGGAGCTCCCTCGGGCTCGACGGGAGGCAAGCGAGATGACGGAACAAGTCACCACCGGGACCCGCTGGCATCTGGCCGGCGACTGGTTCGACGTGTGCAAATGCGCCATACCGTGCCCCTGCACGTTCGCTCAGCCCCCGACCTACGGTGACTGCGAAGGCGTGCTGGTCTGGCACATCCGCGAGGGCAACTACGGCGACGTACGGCTCGACGATCTCAACGTCCTGATGCTGGGCGCCTTCACGGGCAACGTGTGGGCCGGCGAGCACAGTGACGCGTACGCCGCGGTCTTCCTCGACGAACGCGCCGACGAGCGGCAGCGCGCCGCGCTCGGGACCGTCTTCGGAGGTGA
Organism: Streptomyces flaveolus; assembly: GCF_014648815.1. Lineage (GTDB taxonomy): Bacteria > Actinomycetota > Actinomycetes > Streptomycetales > Streptomycetaceae > Streptomyces > Streptomyces flaveolus. The sequence continues at coordinate 295,235 of NZ_BMRV01000003.1, forward strand.
GGCGGGCGGCTGGCCGGCGCGGTTCGGGGAGATGCTCGGGCCCGAGATGCGCGGCATGGACATCGCGCCGATCCGGGTGGAGATCGACGAGGACCTGGCCACCTGGCGCGCCGAGATTCCGGGGCGGGTCACGGCCATCGCCGAGGCGCTCACCGGCCCGACGACCCCGGAAGGCGCCCGCGTCCAGGTCCACAACGCCCCGGGCGCCGAGGTCGGACCGGGCCAGGTCGCCACCTGGGGCCGGGCCACCACCGACCGCGCCGACGCGTTCGGCTTCTCCTGGGAACGCTCGGGAAAGTCGAGCAAGTACTTCCCGTTCGACTGGACGGGACCCGAATGAGAGCGGGGATCGAGAACAGCGCAGGGCCAAGCGTGCCGGGTCAGGAACCGGTCCGAGACTGTCAGTCGGTGGCCGCCCCGGATGCGCCGCGGGGGGAACCGCAGCGATCCACGATCCCCTCGACGATTCTCATCAGGCGGTCCCCCGCCTGATCGATGCTTCCGTTCTGCGTGCTGACCTGCGCGCCTTCGAGCACGAAGGTGATCTCGGCCGCGGCCTGCTCGGGGTCGGGCAGCCCGGCCTCGGCGCACATGCCGACCAGCCTGCGGGTCTGGTGGGCCTTGTGCTTCTCGATCACTTGCCGTGCGGGATGGGAGCGGTCGGGCAGTTCGGCGAGCGTGGTGATGAACGGGCAGCCTCGGTGCGAGACGGCCGGCAGTCCGTCGGCGATGAAGCGGGCCAGGCCCAGGATCTGCTCCCTGGGCTGACCGGGGTGTTCGGTCTGGACCCGGTCGAACGCCGCCTGGTAGTCGGCGGAGACGATCCGCATCCACTCCGCGACCAGTGCGTCCTTGGTTTCGAAGTGCCGGTAGACCGCCATCTTGGTCGTCTCGGCCCGCTCCGCGATCGCCTGGACGCTCACGCGCCGGATCCCCTCGCTCTGGAAGAGCTCTTCCGCCGCGTCGAGGATGCGCTCACGAGGCGGCAGTTTCGCCACCCTGCTCGGCCTTCCGGCGGTCGATGCCATGACTGCTCCGTGACGTCCGGTCGGGGGGTGGGGCCCCTGCCTCCACTACTGACACGGTACCAGCTCGTCCCGTGCGATACCGTTGAGTATCATCCGGTACTGATCAGTATCGCTCGTTGCGCTGGGAGTGAGAGTGAGAGTTACCGAGTACGTGGACTTCGACGCCGTCGGGCTCGCGGAGCTGGTGGCCAAGGGCGAGGTGACGCCCGCAGAACTGCAAGCGGCCGCGCACGAGGCGGCGCAGGCGGTCAACCCGCGGATCAACGCCATCGTGGAGACCTGGCCGACCGACGACGAGCCCCGCCCCGGCAGTACACCGCTGGCGGGAGTCCCTTTCCTGATCAAGGACATCGGAGTCTCCATGGCCGGGCGGCGTAGCGAGCTGGGCAGCCGCCTCGCGGCCGGCAATGTCGCGCGCGCAGACTCTTCCCTCATGCTGCGCTTCCGTAGCGCCGGCCTCGTGACGTTCGGGCGTACCGCGACACCGGAGATGGCCTACAGCATCACGACGGAACCAGTCCTGTACGGCGCGACCCGCAACCCGTGGGACCTGAAGCGGAGTGCGGGCGGATCCAGCGGGGGCGCGGCCGCGGCCGTCGCCGCCGGGGTCGTTCCCCTTGCGCACGGCACCGACGCCGCCGGCTCGCTCCGTATCCCCGCCGCCTGTAACGGCCTCTTCGGGTTGAAGCCCACCCGCGGCCGGGTCTCCATGGGGCCCGACTTCGACGAGCTCTTCAACGGCCTGGCCGTGCACGGCAGCGTCAGCCGCACGGTACGCGACAGCGCGGCGCTGCTCGACCGGGTCCGCGGCCCCGAACCGGGTGACCCCTACTTCGCCCAGCAGCCGTCCCGGCCGTACGCGGAGGAAGTCGCCCGCCATCCGGGCTCCCTGCGGATCGGTGTCCTCACCCAGGCATGGGGCGGCCGCCGCACCACCGCACCGGTGTCCGACGCGCTCTCTCGTACCGTGCGGCTGCTCGAATCGCTCGGCCACCGGGTGGAGGAGGCCACGGTCGACCTCGGGGTCGGCTGGGAGGAGTTCGTGCTCGCCAACGCCCGTCTGTTCACGGCCAACCTCGCGGCCTCGATCGACGAGCTGGCCGACGCCTTGGACCGGCCCGTCGACTCCTCGACCCTCGAACCGGTGACCCTCGCCGGCTACCACTACGGGCAGCGGGTCGGTGGCGCCGAGTTCGTCACCGCTCTCACGGTCCGCAACCGGGTCGCCCGGAGCCTGGCACGGTACTTCGATGCCCACGACATCCTGCTCACGCCGACCTTGCCGGAGCTCCCCGTGCCCTTGGGCACGTATGCCGAGGGCGCGGAGGCGCTGGACGGGCTCGGCTGGATGCGTCGCGTCCTCGACCGCTCGCCGTTCACCATGCCGTTCAACACGGCGGGCACGCCCGCCATGTCCGTGCCCGTGACGGCCGACGTCGGGACGGGGCTCCCGATCGGTATGCAGTTCGCCGCCGGATACGGCCACGAAGGCCGTCTCTACCGCCTCGCCGGGCAACTCGAACAGGCGAGCCCGTGGTCGGGCCGCATACCCACGGTCTGGGCCGGGAACCAGGCGGGCCACCGCGAGACCGTGTGAAGGCGGAACCTACTCCGTCGGGGTCTCCGCCGGGACGCCCGGACGCGTGTCGGCGACGGCCGGCCGTCGTTCCTCGTGCCGGCCCAGCGCCGCGAGGGTCAGGGTCACGGTGACGGACGCGGCCGCCATCAGCGTCATCGCCGCGGCCGGTGAGGTGAGTTGGGCCAGAGTGCCCGCGAGGACGGCGCCGACGCCCTGCAGGGCCGTCATGCCGGTGGCGTGCAGGCCGAGAGCCTGGCCCGTCAGGTCGTCGGGGGTGAGCTTCATCAAACGTTCCTGCAGTACCAGGCTCGCGGCGAAGCCGACGGAGGCGACGGTGACCGCCACGGCCGACAGTGCCACTCCCGGCCGCAGGACGAAGAACACGTACGGAACGGCCAGCAGCAGGCGCAGCGGGGTCGCGAGACGGCGACGCACCGCGGCCGGAACCAGGCGGCCCACCGCCATGTCGCCCACGAACATGCCGAGCGCCCCGAACGCGTACAGCGTGCCGGCGGCTCCGGGGGCGTAGGAGACGTAGAGCGAATCGCCGCCGACGATCAGGCCGTTGGGAACCCACAGACCGAGGTACGTCAGTCGACGGGAGCGTGAGGACCACAGGAAGGCGTTGGTGCGCCAGGTCGCCGAGACGGACGGGCGGCCCGAGGAGCGCGGCGGCCGGGCCGAGAGACCCAGGCGGGTGACGAGCGCCGACACGGCGTACACCGCCGCCGCGAGGAGCAGGCAGGCACGGGGGGACAGGAGCACCAGCAGCGCGCCGCCCGTCGCGAAACCGGCCATCTGCATCAGGCCCCAGAGCATGTTGTACACCGAACGGCCGAGGACATAGCCGTCCTTGGACAGGATCTCGTTCATCAGCCCGCCACGCACCCCACCGCCCAGCGACGCGACCAGGCCCTGCAGCAGTACGACGGCGAAGACCGCCCAGACGGGCAGACCCGGCAGCGCCAGCACCGCCGTACCGGCCGCGAAGGCGAGACCGAGACCGGACAGGACCGCCCGCGGAGGCAGGCGGTCGGCACCCGAGAGCAGGAACACGCCCCCCAGCAACTGCGCGAGTTGCGGGCCGAACATGCTCACCGCCGACAGGAACGGGGAGCCGGTGGCCCGGAACACCATCGTGCCGAGGGCCAGGCCGCCGATCGTCTGGGCGGCGGCGAAGGCGGCGAAGGAAAGCAGGAACGGGGTGAACTCCGGGGTGCGGAACAGGGAGCGGTAGCTGCGCATGCGTCGCAGTCTCGGATCGGCCGGGGCGACGTGGGTACTGTTTCGCCGACACGCGAAAGGTCGTACACATGGGCTTGTGGCAGATCGGCACCGACACCCTCGCCCGCAGCCGGTTCGTCCTCTCGCCGTTCGCCGAGACGTTCGCGAGCCTGAAACTGCTGCACGCGGGGACCGGTGCCCACCAGGGCGAGGAGGCCTGGCTGCGCACGCACCTGCCCGGCTACCGCGCGCGCCTCGCGGCCGACCCGGTGGCCGCCCCGCTCGTGCGGGCGGCACTCGGCACCTCCTGGATCGCCGACTTCATCTGCCCCACCTCGGGCATCGGCGAGCGCTTCGAGGAGACCGTGACCCGGGTGCGGGCGACCCCGGCCGGGCAGGCTCGGGCCGACCTCCGTGTGTCTCTCGGCGGCCCGCTCCCCGCCGCGCTGGAGCGGGACGACCTGCCCGAGCGGGCGACCGCGCTCCTGACGTACGTCTGGGACGAGACGGTACGGCCGTACTGGGAACGCCGGCGGCGCATCCTGGAGGCCGACACGGTCGCCCGCATGGCGCAGGTGAGCCGGGGCGGCTGGGCGGCCGTGCTGGACTCGCTGAAGCCGGGGGCGCGCTGGATCGGGGAGAGCCGCCTCCAGGTCAACCCGAACGCCTACCCGCCACGGGACATCGCCGCCGGGGCCGACCTGCTGTTCATGCCGGTCACACCCAGGACCAGTTGGGTGTCGTGGGAAGGGCAGGAACGGTACGCCGTCGTCTACCCGTGTCTCGGCGTGCTCGCCGACGACCACGGCCGGCGGCCGGTCCCGGCCGCCCTCGGGACGCTCGTCGGTACCGCGCGGGCCGGTCTGCTGGTGCTGCTCGGGACTCCCATGAGTACGACACAGCTGGTCGCCGTCACCGGGAAGGGCCTGGGATCGGTGGGCGGGCATCTGCGGGTGCTGCTGGACGCGGGACTGGTGCAGCGGCGGCGGTCCGGGCGGTCGGTGCTGTACGTCCGTACGGCGGCCGGGGAGGTGCTGGTGAAGGCCTCGGGGGCCGGTGCCGACGACCACCGGGAGCCGGAACCGCGGAAGGCCGGGAGCCCGCCCGTACGAACGCCGTGAGGCTGGACCCAAGAGCGCCGTCCCTCGGCCGGACGGTCACGCGGCGCAGCGGGAGTTCCCGTTCCGACCTGCGCCTGAGATGTCGCGGCAGCCGCGCAGCGCCAGTTCGATCGCCGTGCCACGCCTGACATCGACCGGCCGAGCCCACTGCACCGTACGGCGCCCCCGGCGGGGGCGCCGTCGTGTTCCGGGACGGTTGTCAGGCCGAAACCGCCGGCGGCCAGCCGCGGTTTCGTCAGCAGTCCCCGGTGCTGTACACGATCCGTCGCCGCCCGGGCGGCCCGGCCGCGGACTTGATAGCCTCATCGGGCCAGTCGAGCCACACCCGAGGCCAGGGAATCCGGTGCGAATCCGGAACTGACGCGCAGCGGTGAGGGGGACGGGCGGGGCACGACGCCACTGGGAGACCGGGAAGGCGCCCCGACCGGACGAACCCGAGTCCGAAGACCTGCTGGCACCTCCGCACCCCGGCGTGGAGGAACGTCCGTAGGCCAGGCTCCGCGTACGAGCCCCGACCCCAAAGGCATGCCCGTGCTCCGCAGCCCCGCCCTTCACCGCACTCCTGCCCGTCCCGCCGAACCGGCACCGTGCCGCGTCGTCGTCTGCCGGGACTGCTGCTGCGGTACTTCGAAAGTCACCGGTGTGGATCACGACCGGCAACTCGCGCGCCTTGCCGAGGAGGTACCCGTCCGCGTCTCCGACTGCCTCGACGTGTGCGAACACGCCAACGTGATCGTCGTCCAGCCCTCCGCCGCGGCCCGCGCCGCAGGGGCCCGCCCCGTCTGGCTCGGCCTCGTCAACGACCCCGACGCCACAGAGGACATCGCCGCGTGGGTCCGGGCCGGCGGTCCCGGCATCGCCGCCTGCCCCGACATCCTCGACCTCTACGTCTTCACGCCACCCCGCTGAGCCAGCTGGAGGTCCAACCCGCGGCGGACCCGGCGCCCTGTGGCCGGCTCCGACTCGACCCGGGCTTCTCCTGCGTGGCAGGGACAGCCGCCTTCGTCACGGCGCGGGTGTACGCGCGCTGAGCATGTCCGCAGCCCGGACCCGGTGGAGGTGGATCAGGATGTCGTAGGCCCGCCCGAGGGAGAGGGTGGGCGGGGGGTCGGGGGTGAAGGTGGATCCGGCGTCGTACGTCGGCCGGGCGCGGCCGAGCCAGGTGCGCGCCGCGGCGGGCGCGGTTCGCAGGTCGAGGTAGAAGTCCCGGTACCTGACCCGGTCCAGGGTGTACTCGTTCGTGCCCGGGGGTGCCGCCGGGACGGTCACCGGTTTCCAGTCCTCGTCGAGGGAGGCGTCCTTGGTGAGGAAGGAGCCGCCGGCGAAGCTGAAGCCGATCGCGGCGTAGTCGCGCCCCAGGCGTTCGCGCAGCACGGCACCCTGGGTCCGCGGGTACATGTCCGGATGGGTGGAGAGGTATCCGATGTGGCCGTTGTGGGCCGACAGCAGCATTCTGTGGCCGGTGTGGCGCTGCCACCACAGGACGTTGTCGGCCATGGCCTGGTCACGCAGGCGCTCGGCGGCCGTGATCGAGGCCGGATCGGCGAGGTCGACGGTGGCGAAGGCGAAGGTCTGCGCGATGTTCCGGGCGTGCCGCACCGTCCACGCGTACGCGTCGTCGCCGGCTTCCTCGTACTCGGAGACCAGGTCGAGCGCCTCCTGGGCACGTGCGGCGTTCTCCCTTCGTTCTGCGACCGGCATGCGCAGGTAGGCGAAGATGTCGTCGAAGGGCCGCAGCGTCGTGTACAGCTCGGTGAGCCTAGGCAGCGCTTCCGGCCGGGTCCCGCGGACGGACGACAGCACGCGCTCGAAGATGTGGTCTCCGAGCCCGGGTGCTCCGATGTCGCCCCCATGAAGCGGACCCGGTGGCCGGGGCGGCGGCGGTTGTGCTCGCGCATCCAGTCGATCAGGCTGACGAACTCCTCGCGCTCCCACGGAGATCCGGCCAGTGTCTCCTGCGCGATCCTCCGCGGGTCACCGGGTCCACCCTGTAGGTATGCGTCGATTCTCAGCCCCGCTGACCAGCTCATCTCGAGGGCGAACGTGGTGAAGCCGCGCTCCTCGACGAGGTGTCGGAAGACGCGTTCCTTCATGGCGAAGAACTCGTGCGAGCCGTGCGTGGCCTCGCCCAGCCCCACCACCTTCGCGTCTCCGAGCATGGTGCTCAGCGCCCGGAGGTCCGTAGTCCTGCCGCCGGGGTCCGTGCGGCGCAGCGGGTGCGCGTCCCGTTCCAGGGAGCGTACGACGACCGCTTCCCGGTCTGCCCCGGCAGAGGCGGCCGATGCCGCGGAAGCCGCCGGTGCGGCCAGCACCGTCGCGGCGAGCGCTCCCGCGCGTGCGAGCAACTCGCGACGGCCGGTCGTCTTCCGGTACTCGAGCATTGCTGATCACTCCTCGTGTGCGACGGCTTCTCGAGCCGATGAAGTGATCTTCGTGTGCTGTGGCGCGCGGCGCGCTGGGGTACGCCACCGCTTTCGTACAGGTGGCAGCCCCGCCGGCTGGTGGGGGATACCCCCACCAGGAAGGAGGAGCAGGCGTGGCTGCGCCGAGTCCCCGGCTCGGATCACCCGTTGGTGATCTTCTGGACGATGGTGTCATCGGGGCTCAACCGGCGCCCGTCGGCGGACAGTACCTCCAGTGGGCGCAGGCGCTGTTCCTGGCGGCGGTCGACCAACTGTGAGTGCGGTTCGCCGGGTTCGAAGAAGTTCTGTTCGCCCCATTGCCGCAGTGCCACGATGACGGGGAAGAGCGCCTTGCCCTTCGGGGTCAGTGCGTACTCGCGGTAGGCGCTGCCGTCCGAGGCCGGGACGGATTCGAGGACCCCGCCGGCGACCAGGGTGCGCAGACGCGCGGCGAGGATGTTCTTCGCCACGCCGAGGCTGCGCTGGAACTCCCCGAAGCGCCGGCTTCCGTCGAAGGCGTCCCGCACGATCAGCAGGGACCACCAGTCGCCGATCGCGTCCACCGACCGGGCGACGGGACATTCGCTGTCGTCGAAGCGCGTTCTGCTCACCATGGCGTCCCTCCTTCTCACGATGGTTGCAACATGCTACCAGCTCGGTTAGCGTCCCTGCTGGTAGCAAGATGCAACCGGTGAGTGGAGAGGTGGATGCTCATGCCCGACAGCGGTGAAGCTGTGACATCAAGGACCGCAGCCGGAAGCGAGAAAGGCTCCGCCTTCGTCCTGTCCCGTGGCGTGGTGCTCCTGTTCGCCGTCGCCTGTGGTGCCGCAGTGGCCAACGTCTACTTCTCTCAGCCGCTCCTGGTCACCATGGGGCATGACCTGGCCATGAGCCCGGCGCTGGTCGGCAGCGTGGTCACCCTCACGCATGTCGGATACGGGTGGGGACTCTTCCTCCTCGTGCCGCTCGGCGACGTGGCCGACCGCAGACGGCTCGTGGTGGCCCAACTGCTGCTCCTGGTGGGGGCACTGGCGGTGGTGGCCGCGGCCCGCACGGCGGCGATCCTGCTCGTGGGCATGGCAGCGGTGGGGCTCCTCGCGGTCGTCACGCAGACGCTCGTGGCCTTCGCGGCATCACTGGCCCCGCCCGCCGAGCGCGGACGGGTCGTCGGTCTGGTGACCGGCGGCGTGGTCATCGGCATCCTGCTCGCCCGCACCGCATCCGGGTTCCTGGCCGACATGGCGGGCTGGCGCTCCGTCTACCTCGCGTCTGCGTCGCTCACCGCTCTGCTCGCCCTCGTCCTGCACCGAGTGCTGCCGCGCCACAGTGACGCTCGGCCGACGACTCCGCGCTACGGGCAGCTCCTGCGCTCCACGATCACCCTGTTCGCGCGGGAACGACTACTGCGGCTCCGAGCCCTGTTCGGTCTGCTGATCTTCGCCGCCTTCAGCACTCTGTGGAGCAGCATCGCGCTGCCGCTCAGCGCGGCCCCGTACTTCCTGTCCCACGGCGCGATCGGCATGCTGGGGCTGATCGGTGTCGCCGGCGCCCTGGCCGCAACCGTGGCGGGCCGTCTGAACGACCGTGGACTCTCCCGGAGGACCACCGGCATCGCCCTGGCGCTGCTCGTCGCCTCGTGGCTGCCCTTGTCCTTCACCCGCAGCTCGCTCTGGGCCCTGATCGTGGGGGTGATCCTCCTCGACCTCGCCGTGCAGGCGGTCCATGTCACCAACCAGACCCTGATCTACACGCTGCACCCGGACGCGGGCAGCCGGCTGATCGGCGGATACATGGTCTTCTACTCGATCGGCAGTGCCACCGGTGCCATCGCCGCGACCTCCCTGTACACCGTGGCCGGCTGGGACGCCGTATGCGCACTGGGGGCCACGTTCAGCTGCCTCGGACTCGTCCTGTGGGCGTTCACCCGGGACAGCATGCCGGACCGAACGGACCGCCCGGCAGACGGGTGAGCCCACGATGCCGGGGTGCCTCAGGGAACCAGAACCAGGCGCCCTCGCACTCCGCCCGCCGCGAGCCGGTCGTGCGCCTCGGCGGCGCGCTCCAGAGGCAGGATCTGGGCGACCCGCAGCGTCAGACCCATGACGGCGAGCTCGGCCAGCGCGGCCCCGTCGGCGCTGATCCACTGCTGGTGGACCCGGATTCCGCGCAAGGGGGGCGGGACCGAGCCGCCGACGACCGTGGCGAAGGCTCCTCTGGTGCGGACGGCGGCCAGGGCACGGACGCCCTGCCCCGCGGTGTCGAGCGCGCCGTCGGTGCCGCCCGGTACCAGGCGGCGGACATCGGACGCGAGGTCGGACGCGTCACGGCCGACGACCCACTCGGCGCCGAGGCCGCGGACGAACTCCTCGTCCGCGGAACCCGCCTGGGCGACGACGCGCAGACCGCGCCGTACCGCCAGTTCGACCGCGAAGCCGCCGACCGCCCCGGTGGCTCCGGTCACCAGCACGGTGTCGCCCGCGTCGAGACCGAGCAGGTCGAGCGCCTGGAGTGCGGTGAGTCCGTTCAGCGGCAGCGTCGCCGCGGCCGTGGCACTGGCATCGCGGGGTGCCGGGGCGACCGCTGTGGCGTCCAGGACGAGGTACTCGGCGTAGGCCCCCAGGGACACGTCGAGCAGGTCGCGCAGCCCGATCACCCGCTGCCCGGGCACCAACGCCGCCACGCCCGCGCCGAGTCGGTCGACCACACCCGCCACGTCCCATCCGATGCCTGTCCGCTCGCGCGCGGCCATCAGCCCGGCCTCGACGAGCGCGCCGGAACGGGTGACCAGATCCACGGGATTGACGGTCGCCGCCTCCACGCGGATCCGTACCTGCCCGGGGCCAGGCTCCGGCAGAGGAACCCTCACCGTCTCGAGTACCTGGGGCCCGCCGTAACCGCGGGCCACCACCGCCCGCATCGTCTCTTCAGCGCTCATGCCGCCCACCGTAGGAAGCGCTACTCTCCATTGGGAAGTACGCACTTCACGGTGCGTACGGCACCGAGAGGAGTGCGTCATGCCCACCCGCACGGCCGCCCGGCGACGGGCCGAGGCGAGCATCGCCTACGACGCCTACCTTGCCGACTGTCCCGCCCGGCAACTGCTCGACCGCATCGCCGACAAGTGGGTGAGCCTCGCCGTCAACGCCCTCGCGGACGGGCCGCAGCGGTACAGCGAACTGCAGCGCCGGCTGGCGAGCGTGAGCCAGAAGATGCTCACGCAGACGCTGCGCCACCTGGAACGCGACGGGCTCGTGTCGCGGACCGTGACCCCCTCCGTCCCGGTCCGCGTCGAGTACGCGCTCACCCCGCTCGGGTGCTCGCTGCTGCCGGTCATGCGCGCGATCAAGGACTGGGCCGAGGAGCACATGGACGAGGTACGCGCCGCCCGCGTCACCTACGACACCCCGGACTGACGGCCCGGAACGGGCGGTCCGGAGCGATGTCTCCGCCGGCGGGCGACGGAGACGACGGCCGTTGTATTGCGGCCGTGTGTCAGGATCCGCGTCGCTGCCCGCTGTGCTGGTGCTTCGGCGCCCGCGTGTGCTTCCCTGGCCTCATGACCGTGCTCGTGACCCGCCGCCACGTCGACTACGTGCGTGTCACCACCACGGGTTGTAGCGCTCAGAGCTGACGCCTCGCTCGAGCCTCCGGCCCGCCTCTCCTCCGTGCCGCACCGACCGCTGCCCTCGTCCGGGCACGGTGTTCGGTCACGCGCCTCTTCCCCCGCGCCGTCGGCGCGCCGCGATGCCCTCTCGCGGTGCGCACCCGTGCGTCACGTACCCCGCCCTCCGTGCAAGGGAGCAGCCCCATGAGCCAGCCGATCGACTCCGTCACCGCCGGTCACACGCCCGACGAGGAGCCCACCGGGCCCGACACCTCCGCCTGGTCCTTCGAGACCAAGCAGATCCACGCCGGTGCCGCACCGGACCCGGCGACCGGCGCCCGGGCGACGCCGATCTACCAGACGTCGTCGTTCGTGTTCCAGGACACGCAGCACGCCGCCGACCTGTTCTCGCTCGCCGAGCCCGGCAACATCTACACCCGCATCCACAACCCCACCCAGGACGTCTTCGAGCAGCGCATCGCCGCGCTGGAAGGCGGCGTCGCGGCCGTGGCGCTGGCGTCCGGACAGGCGGCGCAGACCCTGGCGCTCCTCACGCTGGCCGGCTCCGGCGACCACATCGTCTCCAGCGCCTCCCTGTACGGGGGCACGTACAACCTGTTCCGCCACACGCTGCCCAAGTTCGGCATCGAGGTGACCTTCGTCGACGACCCGGACGACGTGGAGGCCTGGCGGGCGGCGATCCGGCCCGGCACCAAGGCACTGTTCGCCGAGACGCTGGGCAACCCGCGCGGCAACGTGCTCGACGTCCGGGCCGTGGCGGACGTCGCGCACGAAGCCGGCGTCCCGCTGATCGTGGACAACACCGTGCCCACGCCGTATCTGCTGCGGCCCATCGAGCACGGCGCCGACATCGTCGTCCACTCGGCGACCAAGTTCCTCGGCGGCCACGGGACCACCATCGGGGGCGTCGTCGTCGACGGCGGGACCTTCGACTTCGGTGCCCACGCCGAGCGCTTCCCCGACTTCACGGAGCCCGACCCCAGCTACCACGGCCTGCGGTACTGGCCCGCGCTGGGCCCCGGCGCCTTCGCCGTCAAGCTGCGGGTCCAGTTGCTGCGCGACCTCGGCCCCGCCCTCTCTCCGCACTCCGCGTTCCTGCTGCTCCAGGGCGTGGAGACGCTCAGCCTGCGCATCGAGCGGCACTCCGCGAACGCCCAGGCCCTGGCGGAGTGGCTGGAGCAGCGCGACGAGGTCGCCGCCGTCCACTACCCGGGCCTGCCGTCCAACCGCTGGTACGAAGCCGGCCGGCGCTATCTGCCGCGCGGCGGGGGCGCCGTTCTCGCCTTCGAACTGCGTGACGGTGTCGAGGCCGGCAAGCGATTCGTGGACGCCGTCGAACTGTTCAGCCACCTCGCGAACATCGGGGACGTCCGCAGCCTCATCATCCATCCGGCGTCCACCACCCACAGCCAGCTGGACGAACGGCAGTTGGAGGCCACCGGTGCCTCGCCCGGCCTGGTGCGGCTCTCGGTGGGCATCGAGAACCTCGCCGACCTGAAGGCCGATCTGGAGGCCGGGTTCCGGGCGGCGAAGGGCGCGTCCTGAACACCGTGCTGACGCCTTCGCAGGTCCCCCTCCCGCCGGCCTCCGGGGCCTGGCGGGAGGGGGACCCGCCCGGGCGTCGCCAGTGGTACGAGCACGAGACGCCGCTCCGCCTGGAGGCAGGCGGCGAACTGCCCGCCGTGCGGCTGGCCTTCGAGACCTGGGGACGGCTCGCGCCGGACCGCTCCAACGCCGTACTGGTCCTGCACGCCCTCACCGGTGACAGCCACGTGACCGGCCCCGCCGGGCCCGGACACCCGACTCCCGGGTGGTGGGACGGGCTCGTCGGTCCCGGACGGGCACTGGACACGGACCGCTGGTTCGTCGTCGCCCCCAATGTCCTCGGCGGCTGCCAGGGCAGCACGGGACCGGCCACCCGCCGTCCCGACGGACGGCACTGGGGCGGCGACTTCCCGTTCCTGACCCAGCGCGACCAGGTCGCCGCCGAGGCCGCTCTGGCGGACGCGCTGGGCATCGACCGCTGGGTCCTGGTGGTGGGCGGATCGATGGGCGGCATGCGGGCGCTGGAGTGGGCCGTGGCGCATCCCGGACGGACGGGCGCGCTGCTGCTGCTCGCCACGACGGCCGCCGCGAGCGCCGAGCAGATCGCGTGGGCCGACATCCAGCTGCGTGCCGTCCGCTCCGACCCGCACTGGTGCGGAGGGCACTACCACGGCACTGCGCGAGGGCCGCACGCAGGACTCGGTCTCGCCCGGCGGCTCGCCCACGTCACCTATCGCAGCGAGCCGGAACTCCAGGTCCGCTTCGGCCGCTCCCCGCAGGGCCAGGAGGATCCGTGGTCGGGCGGCCGGTACCGGGTCGGGTCGTACCTCGACCATCACGCCGCCAAGCTGGTACGCCGCTTCGACGCGGGCAGCTACGTCGTGCTGTGCGAGGCGATGAACAGCCACGACATCGGCCGCGGCCGTGGCGGGGTACGCGCCGCACTGGGCCGGGTGACCGCCAGGACCCTGGTGGCCGGGGTCGATTCCGACCGGCTCTACCCCCTTGCGCAACAGGCGGAGTTGGCGGCGGGCATCGACACGGCCGACGGCCTCCGGATCATCGAGTCCCCCTGTGGCCACGACGGCTTCCTCATCGAGGTGGCGCAGGTCGCCGCGCTCGTGGCGGAACTCCTGCCGTGAGCCGGCCCGCTCGCCGCGTTCCCGGCGGGCACGAGTCGGACACTCGGACCCACAGCCGGAAGAGGTACGTCTGCGCACCTCCCCGGGCGACTACATCTTCGTTCCCCCGTACGTTCCGCACCGCGAGGGGACCCGGACCCCGCCGAGGAAGCCGTGGTCGTCATCGCCGGCAGCACACACAGGAGGTGATCGTGGTCAACTTGCCGCACCTGTGCGCCCTGAGGCCGAAGGCTCCTGACGGTGAAGCCGCCCGCGCGGGCACGTGCGAGGATCGCGGGGTGAACGATCTGCGCCTTCGCCTCGCCGAGGAGAACGACCTCGCCACCCTGGTCCGCCTGCGGGACGACGCGGCCCGCTGGATGCTGGCCCAGGGCATCACCGGCCAGTGGCGGCCCGGCGAGTTGGGCCAGGACCACTTCCGCGGGGTCATGGCGAGCGGAGAGGTCTGGCTCGCCGAGGCCGACGGACGGGTGGCCGGGGCGTGGGAGTTGTGGTGGCAGGACGAGGACGCCTGGGGACCGCGGCCGCCGGTGGCCGGCTATGTGCACCGCCTGATGGTGGACCGGGCGAGCGCCCCGCCGGGAACGGGGCGTGCCCTGCTGGACGCCGCGGAGCGCCGCGTCGCCGAAGTGGGGCGGGAGTTCGTGCGGCTCGACTGTCTGGCCGTCAACGCGCGACTGAACGCCTACTATCTGCGAGCCGGTTACCGGGTCGTCGGCCACAGGGCCGGCAAGCCGCAGCCGGGCGGTGCGCCGAAGTCGTTCACCCTCCTGGAGAAGGCCTGTGGGCCGGCCGCGGGTACCGATGACAGGGTTCCGACGGCAGCTGCGGCACCGGGCGCGAGTTCACGGCGCTGCGGTCGACAGGTGTCCTGAACCCCGCGTCTTCTCCTGCGAGCTCCGCCACGGGGGGCTGACACGGACGGCGGCGCAGGCGCCTGCGCCGCCCTGTCCCGCTCAGGCACGGTGCACGACCGTCCCGCCGGTCATCGTCAACGCGACCGGCGCCTCGCCCAGTTCGTCCGCGGGCGCGGTGACGGGGTCGACGGCGAAGGCCGTGAGGTCCGCCCGGAAGCCCGGCGCGATGCGCCCGGCCACGTCCTCCTCGCCCACCGCGCATACGGCGTGCGACGTGTACCCCTCCAGGGCCATCAGGCCGGTGAGTACCTGCTCGGCCCTGACCGGTTCGAAAACTCCGTCATTGGACGACGGTCTGAGCCGCAGCCCCGCCCGGAAGCCCCGCAGCCGACGGTCCGGGCGCCCAGCACCGTCAGATTGCCGCCGCGTAACACCGGACGGCCACCTTCTGCTCCGGGCTCCACTGCTGTTCGACCGTGGCCAGCAGTTGCCAGCCGAGACGCTCGTACAGGGCTGCCGCCGCAGTGTCCGAAGCCACCACGTCGAGCACCGGATGCACACCACGACCCTGGGCTTCGGCGACGGCCTGCGCCATCAGCAGCGCACCGATCCCGTGGCCGCGGGCCCACGGGGCGACGAACAACCGGTTGACCACGGCGGTTGCGTCGATACTCATCCCCGCGCGGGCGCTCCACAGCCCGGGTGCCGCGTCTCCCGCGTCGCTCCGGGACAGGCCGACATGGCCGGCGACGCGGCCGTCCAGTTCCGCCACCCATGAGGCGATGAGCGAGGGCGGTGTGAGCCACGCGTCCGGGAAGTCGGGCCAGTTCACCGGATAGCCGTCGTGCTCATGGACCTCTGCCAGTACCCGCACGCAGTCACCGAGGTCGCGATCAGACCGCTGTCGGACACTCGGTGATGCGTCCGCGCCGGACACGCTCTCGCTCTTCACCGTGGCATGGAAACACAGCCCGCAGACCAGTGACCAGCGACTTCCGCAACAGGACGCGCCGGGCGCTTATGGCGTGCCGGGCGCGTGCGTGAGCCGGAGGGGTGGTGCCGGCGGCAGCGGCGTAGGCGCTCCCGTCTCCGGCGTGGCACGGAACGCCTCGATCACGTAGGCGGCGAAGCGGCGGGAGGCCGCGATCTGGGCGGCACGGGGCGTGTCGTGAAGGCCCCGGTGGGCCATGAGCATGAGGATCAGGTCGTCGACGACGAAGCCGGGGCGCAACCGGCCGGTCCCCTGGGCGCGGCGGGCCAGTTCACCGACCGCGCGCAGAGTCCGCTCCCGGTCGGCGGCGAAGTCCATGGCCTCGGGGAAGGCCGTCATGAAGGCGTCGGCGAATCCCCGGCTGTGTGCGTGGAGTTCGCAGATCCGCTCGATCAGGCTTCGCAGCCCGTGCCACGGGTCCGGGTCCCTCAGTGCGTCGCGGACGGCGGCATGGCAGGCTCGCCGCTGCTCGGCGAAGGTCTCCGCGATCAGTTCCTGCTTGGTCGGGAAGTGGCGGTACAGCGTGGCGGGGCCGACGCCCGCATGCCGGGCGACCTCGCGCATCGGTGCACTCAAACCCTCTTCGCCGAACACCGCGCGGGCCGCGTCCAGGATGTGGGCCCGGTTCTCGCGGGCGTCGGAGCGCACGGTCCGAGGCAAATGGCTGGTCATGGTCTCTCACTTTAGCCAAACGGACGGGGGCGTCCGTTACGTTCCGATGGCGGTGCCGCCGCCACGATCCGTCCCGCCACCGACCCGAGGAGCAGAGTTGAAAGCCGTTGTGATCAGGACGTTCGGAGACCCCGATGGCCTGGAGGTCGTCGATGTGTCCGTACCCGTTCCCGCTCCTGGGCAGGTGCGGATCGCCACGGAGGCGATCGGGGTCGGCGGCGTGGACGCCGTGATCCGCCGGGGGACGCTCGCCGCCTACGGCTTCCGGGAGGGCCACCTCCTCGGCAGCGAGGTCGCGGGAAGGGTCACAGCGGTGGGAGAGGGCGTGGACCCCTCGTGGACGGGGCAGCGGGTGTGGGCGTTCACCGGCCTGTCCGGCGGGTATGCCGAGCAGGCCGTCGCCGCGGTCGAGGACGTCCTCGCGCTCCCCGACGGCCTGACCGGTGCCGACGCGGTGACCCTCGGCGGCTCCGGCGTGGTCGCCCACTTCGCCCTGGAGCGGGCCCGTTTCACGCCCGGCGAGACGGTGCTCGTGCGCGGGGCGGCGGGCAGCATCGGGATCACGGCGGTCCAGCTCGCAGCCAGGGACGGCGCGAGTGCCGTGGCGGTCACCACCTCGTCGGAAAAGCGCGGTGCCCGCCTGCGGGACCTGGGCGCGACCCATGTCCTGGACCGTTCCGGCGAGGGCGGCCCGGACGCACCGGCGGGCTTCGACGTGGTGATCGATGTCGTGGGAGGTCCCCAGCTTCCCCTTTTCCTGGACAAGCTGAACTCCAACGGGCGGTATGTGGCCGTCGGTGTGGTCGGTGGGCAGCCGCCGGCGGACTTCGGGCAGCGGCTGATGGACGCCTTCCGCAAGTCGCTGTCGTTCGCCACGTTCAGCTCCGACACCGTGCCGGGCCCCGACCGGCAGGCCGTGCGGTCGTCCCAGTTCGCCGATGCCGCGCAGGGGGACCTGCGCACGGTCGTGCACGACGTGTTGCCGCTGGACCAGGCGGTGTCGGCCCACCGCGAGATGGACGCGGGGGAGGTGTTCGGCAGGGTGGTGCTGGTGCCCTGAGCCGGGCAGGCACCACCGGCTCCACGGCCCCTGCCGGCGCCGCAGGAGCACCCGGCGGGGGACGACCGGCCCAGTTCTCCGTGACGGACGACTACTTCGCCTACTCGGCGTACGACCTCTGGGGCGCGCTCGGCTCCTGGACCGGCCCGGGCAAGGTGCGGGTGGCCGCCACGGGAGACGTGGTGGCGGGGCAGAGCACCTTCCGGCAGGGCCTCCTGCTCGGCGGGCGCCCAGCTGGCACCGTCACTCGGAGACGGACAGCGCATCGCCTGGCTGGACACCTCGGCCGCGGCCACGGACGTGGTGACCCGGCCCGAGTTCGCGGGGACCTGCGAGGAGCAGCCGCCCGGCGCCCCGCCCGTCACCGCTCCCCCCTGGAGGGGAATCGGCCCGCTCAGTCCTCCGCCCCCAGGTGGAGGTCCTGGGCGGTCTCGGTGTTCTCGCGGTATTTCCCGCGTCTGCGACGATGGGCTGTATGGACGTGCTCAGCAGAAACCGGGTACGGGTGTCCGGCCGACCGGGCGGGCCGGTGGTCATGCTGGCCCACGGCTTCGGGTGCGACCAGAACCTCTGGCGCCTGGTGGTGCCGGCACTGGAGCCCGAGTTCACGGTGGTCCTCTTCGATCACGTGGGAGCCGGCCGCTCCGACCTCTCGGCGTGGAGCCGGGAGCGGTACTCCAGCCTCGACGGTTACGTGGAGGACGTGCTGGAGATCTGCGGGGAGCTGGATCTGGGGCCGGTGACGTTCGTCGGACACTCGGTCAGCGCGATGATGGGCGTGCTGGCCGCTGCCCGGCACCCGGAGCGTTTCGCGGGCCTGGTGCTGCTCGCTCCCTCGCCCTGCTTCGTCGACGATCCGGCGGCCGGCTACCGCGGCGGGTTCAGTGCCGAGGACATCGAGGAACTGCTGGAGTCCCTGGACGCGAATTACCTCGGCTGGTCGGGCGCGATGGCCCCGGTCATCATGGGCAATCCCGAGCGGCCGGAACTGGGCGAGGAACTGACCAGCAGCTTCTGCGCCACTGACCCGGAGATCGCCCGGGTGTTCGCACGCGTGACATTCCTGTCCGACAACCGCGGCGACCTGGCGCATGTCACGGTGCCCACCCTGGTCGCTCAGTGCTCCAGCGACGCCATTGCCCCACCGGAGGTCGGCGCCTTCGTCCATGACCGGATCAAAGGCAGCCGGCTGGTCACTCTGCAGGCCACCGGACACTGCCCCCAGCTCAGCGCCCCCGAGGAGACAGCTGAGGCGATCATCGACTTCGCCGGGAGTCTACGGTGATGTGCGAGTCCGACGGTGGCCAGGGCAGCGACCCGGATGACGGAGAGCGCTCCGACGACACCCGCATGTTCCCCTCGATGCTGGAGGACAGCTCCGACGACCTGTACGACAACGCCCCGTGCGGGTACGTGTCCACTCTGCTGGACGGGAAGATAGCCAAGGTCAACGCCACTCTGCTGGGCTGGCTGGGCTACGAGCGCGGTGACCTGGTCGGCCGCAGGACGTTCTCCGACCTCCTCACCGTCGGTGGGCGGCTCTACCACGAGACGCACTTCGCGCCCCTGCTGCGTATGAAGGGGGAGATCAGCGGCATCGCCCTGGAGATGCAGGCGGCCGACGGCATCCGCCTGCCCGTCCTGGTCACCTCGACGGTCAAGACGGGCAGCGACGGGCAGCCCCTGCTGATCCGCACCACCGTCTTCGACGCCCGCGACCGCCGTGCCTACGAGCAGGAGCTGCTGCGCGCCCGCCAGGAGTCCGAGCGTGAACGCGCACGCCTCCGGCAGCTCGCCACCACCCTGCAGGCGACGCTGCTGCCGCCCACCCTGGCGAACGTACCGGGCCTGGACGTGGCCGCGCACTACCACGTCGCCTCGATCGACGAGGTCGGCGGCGACTTCTACGACCTGTTCCCCCTTGCCGCCGGCACGTGGGGACTGTTCCTGGGCGACGTGTGCGGCAAGGGTGCCGCCGCGGCGGCCGTCACCTCGCTGGCCCGCTACACCCTGCGTGCCGCTGCCGTGTACGACCCCGACCCCGCGACGGTCCTGAGCAATCTCAACACCGTGCTGAATCACGAGTACAACGGCACGGACCCACGGTTCTGCACCGTCATCTTCGGACTGCTCACCCCCGACCGCGAGCAGGGCGGCTTCCACATCACCCTGGCCAGCGGGGGCCACCCGCCCGCTCTGCTGATGCGCGCCGACGGAAGTGCCGACTACCTGCCCACCCCCGGCGGCCAGCTCATCGGCGTCCTGCCCGACGCCGACATCGCCACCACCAGCCTCCGCCTCGACGCGGGCGACACCCTGCTCCTGCACACCGACGGTCTCACCGAGGCGCACACCGCCGTCCGCGGCGACCGCTACGGCGACGAAGCCCTCCTCGAATTCGGCCGGGCCCTCGCCCCCACCACCGCCCAGCAGACCGTCTCGGCCATCCAGGATCTTCTCGACACCCTCGGCAGCGGGGTGGACGACGACACCGCGGTCCTGGCAGTCCACGTCCCCCGCCTCGATCGAGGCGAGCAGCCGGACAGGGGATGACGGCCGGGGCAACGGGGTTCATCGACGCTCCGCTGGGCACCGGGGCTGTGAGCGGACAAGAGAGGGGAGTGGGGTGGCGAACGACAGTGAAGCGGGAGCCGGCACCGGCGGTTCCGAGACCACGGTCGAGTCGGAACTGCTGGAGGGGCTGTCCGTAGACGATCAGCGTCCGGAACGACCGGTCCTGCTGAACGCCGACGGCAGCCCGCTGGAGACGTGGCGGGAGAACCATCCCTACGACCGCAAGATGCGCAGGCGCGAGTACGAGCAGACCAAGCGCGTTCTCCAGATCGAGCTGCTGAAGATGCAGCGCTGGGTCAAGGAGACCGGCCGCCGCGTCGTCGTCGTGTGCGAGGGCCGGGACGCGGCCGGCAAGGGCGGCACCATCCAGCGCTTCACCGAACGCCTCAATCCCCGCGGCGCCCGGGTGGTCGCCCTGGAGAAGCCCACCGAGCGCGAGGCCGGGCAGTGGTACTTCCAGCGGTACATCTCCCATCTGCCGGCCCGGGGAGAGATCGTGTTCTTCGACCGCTCCTGGTACAACCGGGCCGGCGTCGAACGCGTCATGAACTTCTGCACGGAGGCCGAGTACCGGCACTTCCTCGGACAGGCCCCGATGTTCGAACAGCTGCTGACCGACGACGGCATCCTGCTGGTCAAGTTCTGGTTCTCCGTCTCCCGCGCGGAACAGCGCACGCGGTTCGCCATTCGGCAGGTCGACCCGGTGCGCCGCTGGAAGCTCTCACCGACCGACCTGGCCTCCCTCGACCGCTGGGACGACTACACGACCGCCAAGGTCGACATGTTCCGCGCCACGGACACCGCGCACGCGCCGTGGACGGTGGTGAAGAACAACGACAAGCGCCGCGGCCGGCTCGAGGCCATGCGGAGCCTGCTCTACCGCTGCGACTACCCGGCCAAGGACGTGGACGTCGTCGGCAAGCCAGACCCGCTGATCGTCGGTGCCGCGGACACCCTGCTGGAGCCCGGCGAGGAGCAGACGGCCCTGTCCCCGACCCCGCTGACCGGTCACGGCGACGGCCCGGGACTGCATCCCCCGCAGCTCTGAACCGAGGTCGGTGTGGTGCGGGCACCGCCCGTACCCGGACGTCTGTTTGACGAGCGGGTCGAGGGTATCCGCATCAGGGAGGCTGCCCGCCGGGCAGAGTCCCGGCGGGCCGGGGCCGCGGCGGGTCGGCGAGGCGGACCCACCATGCTGGGGGAAGGGACTGGTCGCGGTGACCGTAGTGGCGCGGCAGGGCGGCGGGGGAGGCTCCAGCGGCCTCTACGACGTGCTGGAACTGATTCTCGACCGAGGGCTGGTGATCGACGCGTTCGTACGCGTCTCCCTCGTCGGCATCGAGATATTGAAGATCGACGTGCGTATCGTGGTGGCCAGCGTCGACACCTATCTGCGCTTCGCCGAGGCCTGCAACCGCCTCGACCTGGAGGCCGGACCGCGCAAGCCGGCCGGGCTGGCCGAGCTTCCGGGACGCATGAAGGAGTCGGGGGCCCGCGGTGCGACCAAGGGACTCCTGTCGGGGGCCGCGGAGACGATCTCCGACGCCTTCCAGCAGGCCCGGGCCGAGAGGCAGACCGGAGGACGCCGAAGGTGACGGGGTCCCCCCGCGCCACCGCGTGCTGCGGCCAGGTCCCGCGTCAGAGGTCGAGGGCCCAGTTCTGGCCGACGAGGGCGTGTCCCAAGCTGTGCTGGGGCTCCTCGTTCACGAGGACGAACCCGCAGTGTTCGTAGATTCTGCGGGCGGACACCAGGTTGTCGGTGGTCCACAGGGTCACGCTCCGGTAGCCGGCCTCACGGGCGAAGGCGAGGGACCGCTCGACGAGCCGGGTGCCGAGACCCAGGCCCCGGGCGGCCGGGGTGACGAGCAGGACGCGCAACTTGGCCACACCCGGCTGGTCGGCGGCGACCACGAACACGCAACCGGCGCGTTCACCGTCCACCTCGGCGATCCAGGCCGCCTCCTTGTCCGGGGAGCGCTCGGCGGCGTAGTCGCCGACGATCTTCGCCACCAGTGCCTCGAAGCCGGTGGTGAAGCCGAACTCACGGGCGTACAGCTCGCCGTGGGTCATCACCACCCAGCCCAGGTCACCGGGACGGTCGGCAGGGCGGACCACGACCTGCCGCTGCTTGGCTTCCTCCGGCATGTCTGCGCTCCGCAAGGTCATGTCGCCGTACGTTACTGACACGACTGTGTCAGTACCCTTAGGCTAGGTCCATGCCTCCGAGGACCGCAACCCCGTCCGCACGCCAGACCCAACTGCTCGAGGCCGCCTACGCCTACGCGCTCACCCACGGCTTGGCGGATCTGTCGTTGCGCCCGCTGGCCGAGGCCATCGGCTCCAGTACCCGGGTGCTGATGTTCCTGTTCGGGAACAAGGACGGACTCGTGCGGGCCCTGCTGGAGCGGGCCCGCAGCGATGAGCTGGCCCTCCTGGCAGACCTCCGCCGGACCGGCCGACCGGTCGGCCTGGTACCGGCGGCCGAGCGGGTGTGGGCCTGGCTCGCCGCCGACGAACACCAGCCGCTGCTGCGTCTGTGGGCCGAGGCCTACGCCCGCTCCCTCGTCGAGCCCGACGGCCCCTGGGCCGGGTTCGCCAGGTCCACCGTGGACGACTGGCTGGACGTCCTGGCGGCCTGTCAGTCGCCGTCAGAGCGGGACAGCGGGGACGGTGCCGTCCGCCGCACCATGACGCTGGCGGTCCTGCGAGGCGCGCTCCTCGACCTCCTCGCCACCAAGGACGAGGAAAGGGTCACCGCCGCCGTTCACCGACACCTGACCCTGCTGCGCAGCGAGGAGCGCGGCGACGCGTGATGCCGGGTCGGCGGGCCCGGGCCGATGTCGAGCGGCGAGAGCGGCGGCCCCACCGGGGTGCTCTGCCCGGGCCGGGCTGCTCCTTCTACTCCCAGGGGTAGATGTCCCCGCTGCGCATGCCGCTCTCCTGCTCGCACCGGGACTCCAGCGAGCGCGACTCCTCCCTGAGTCGGGCACGCTGCTGCGGATCACTGGTCCGCTCCGCGGCGTCAGCCAGGTCCTTGGCCTTCTCCCGCATGTGCCGCAGCCGCTCGCGCGTTTCTTCTGAGCTCATGGTCGATCACCTCGAGAGTGGGAAACCCCGGGGCGAGCGGTGGACCGGCGCGGCGCGGCTCGCCCTGTCTCCAGGGTGCGCCGGTGACGTCCTGCCCGCAGCCCGGGTGTGCACCCTCACCTCTGTCCGACGCCGAGGACGAGGACGAGGAGATCCTCGCCCCCGACGAGCTTTCCGGAGTAGCCGCGCTGCGCGGCCTTCCAGCGGCGGGTAGGGGTCGTCGCGGGGACCAGGTGGTTCAGGACCAGGTGCTTGGCGCCCGCCGGCTCCGCGACGTCCCGGCCGACGTGCTCGATCGTGGTGTGGCTCGTGAGGAGGTGCTCGCGCATCGCCTCGCGCTGGGCCTCGGGGAGGGCCGTCACGAGCTGCTCCACGAACCGCGGGTCGATCACCTCGTGGACCAGGACGTCGGTGCCCCGGGCCAAGTCGATCAAATTGTCGCTGACACACGTGTCGCCGGAGAAGACGATCGAGCCGTCGGGGGTGTGGAAGCGGAAGGCGAAGGCCGGAGCGGTCGGACTGCGGTCGACGAGCGTGGCGGTGCCCCGGACGTCCTCGTCCTCCCAGACGGACAGGGGCGCCCGCAGGCGCGGGGGCTTGCCGGCCGGATCGACGGTCCACACGCCGTCGAGATCGATGTCGTGCACCGAGAACAGGTCGTCGGGGCTGCCGAAACCGCTCTCCCGGGCACGTCCGTTGAAGTCGGCGGCGAAGGCCTGTCCCAGGTAGCCGGTCATGGCGGAGATGACCGGGGCGGGCCGCTCCGGTTGAATACCGCGGGCGCGGGGCCGGCCCGGAGGGAACATGACGGGCAGCACGCCGCGATCGCCCGGACCGAAGACCTGGATCGGCTCGGTGTCGGTGACGTACGCGCCACTGTGCGGTGGACTCGGGCCCGGCGGAATCCCCTGGCTCATGGAAAGTGCTGATGCCGCCGATCCATGAGGTGGATGCCGGGGCCCCGCGCCCGCCGGGCCATCACGACGCGATGGCTTCCCGGGCCTCGCGCAGCGAGGTGACACCGTCGGAAGCGAGGAAGTGACCGCCTCCGGGGACTATGTGTGCGGGGACTCCGAGCAGGCCGGCAAGGCGGTCGGTGTGACCGGGCGGTACGTACGGGTCCGCGTCCGACCGGATGATCGTGAGCCGGTCGATGCGGTCGCTGATTCCTGCCACGTCACAGCCGTGTCCGATGTAGGCGTCCAGCTCCGGCAGTGCGGGCAGTCGATCGACGAAGCCGGAGACCAGCACGAGCGTGCCGACGCGCCAGGGGCTCGGCAGGGAGCGCAGATGGCGCAGCACGGTCAGGCAGCCCAGGCTGTGCGCGACGACGATCGAGTGCTCGTCGAGCGTGCCCAGTTCGGTGCCCACGGCTTCCGCCCACTGCTCGGGATCCGGGTCATGCGGGTTCGGAAGGGCCGGGACCGTGGTCGGGATGCCGTCCGCTCGCAGTCGCTCGGCGAGCCAGCCGAACCAGTGGTCCTCGGGGGTCGCGCCGTAGCCGTGGATGATCGAGGCACGCTGCCGGGTTGTTCCAGGTGTCATGCCGCAGGACGGTACGGCTTCACGTCAGCGTGAAGGTCAAGTCGAGGAGGAGGAACCGACGGTGCTGATCAGCGAACTCGCCGTGCGGACCGGGGTGAGCGCGCGAGCGCTGCGTCACTACGAGGACCGGGGGCTCCTGGTCCCGGCCCGCAACAGCAGCGGGTACCGGGACTACTCCGAATCCGATGTCACCCGCGTGGCGCAGATCAGGACGATGATCTCCGCCGGCCTGGGAACCTCGACCATCCAGCGGTACTTCGACTGCGTCCGTACCGGCGATCACGGCATCGCACTGGAGATGTGCCCGGATCTGCGGGCTGAACTGGACTCCCTGGCCAGGCGCCTTGACGCCAGACAAGCCGAACTCCGCGAGACCCAGCGACGTTTGAGCGCGCTCGTATCGACCGGTGGCGGCGCGCCGACGGCGCCCTGACCGGCTCGTGCCGGGCGACGGGCACGCTTGCCGGGGGCTACGCGGATCGGGTGAGCCGGCCGGCCGGAGCCGTCACCGCCCGTCGTGGCGGCGATCCAGGGGAGCAGCCCAGTGCTTTGCTTTCCGGGCCGGTCGCACTCCGCGGTCGTGCTCGGCCAGGAGGGACACCGTGGCAGCGCAGCGCGCATGGGACGAAGCGAAGGCCGAAGCCTTCATGGAGAAGGCGCTCGGGGACATCAGCGGGACGATGACCCTCGGTCTGTGCCACGTGGGCGACCGGCTCGGCCTGTTCAAAGACCTCGCAGCCAACGGCCCGGCCGACAGCCAGGAGCTCGCGGACCGCTTGGACCTGAACGAGCGGTACGTCCGTGAATGGCTGCGCGGCCTGACCGCCGCGGGTTATCTGGAGGAACCGGAGTCCGGGCGCTTCACCCTTCCCGCCGAGCACGTCCCCGCTCTGGCCGACGAGTCCGGGCCCATGTTCCTGGGCGGCGTGTATCAGATGATGCCCGCCGCCCTGGCGCCGTACGAACGACTGATCGAGGCGTTCCGGAGCGGGGGAGGGGTACGGCAGAGCGACTACCCGGACATCCTGTGGGACGGCATGAGCCGTTTCACCGGCAGCTGGTTCGAGAACGTGATGGTCGACGACTGGCTGAGCACCTTTCCGCACGTCGTCGAGAAGCTGGACCGTGGCATCGACGTCGCGGACGTGGGATGCGGCGCGGGCCGTGCCCTGATCGTGCTGGCCCAGAGGTTTCCCCGCTCCCGCTTCACGGGCTTCGACATCTTCCCGGCCCAGGTGGAACGCGCCCGGACCAACGCGGAGGAGGCCGGTGTCGCCGATCGAGTGACCTTCGAGACGGTCGATGCCGCCCGAGGGCTTCCCAGGCGCTACGACCTCGTCACCACCTTCGACGTCATTCACGACGCGGCGGAACCGAAGCGGCTCCTCTCCGCCCTCAGGGCCGCGGTCAAGGACGACGGCGACTACTTGATGCTGGAGATCAACTGCGAGGACAACGTGGGCCCCGTGGCGGCGATGTTCTACGGATTCAGCGTGTTCTACTGCATGACGACGTCCCTCGCGAGCGGCGGAGCCGGCCTCGGGGCGCGCGGTATGCCCGAGGCCGTCGTACGGAGCCTGTGCACCGAGGCGGGCTTCAGCGCCGTGGCCCGGTCCACGGCGGAAGACCCGTTCAACGTCCTCTACGACATCACGCCGTAGCCCTGGAACGGCTGAAGGCGGTGTTCCCCCGGCTCAGCCGACCTTCACCTCGGTGTTCTGGCACGCGTGCAGCAGCCACCTCCCGTCATCCTGCTTGGTCATGACGTAGAGCGGAGCGCCTTCCGTGTCGCCCGTCGCCGAGTGGTAGATCTGCCGGACCTTGACGGCCGCCACATCGGGCCGCAGGAACTGCATGTGCACGGCCTCGTAGGTGACCTCACCGTCCCAGCTCGCGGTGGGCAGCACGGCGCGCGTGAACTCGGCGATGGCATCGAAGCCGATGAGGACCTTGCCGTGGGCGGTCGTCCAGACGGCATCCGGATGGAACAGCGCGAGGAATCCCTCCGTGTCCTTGGCGCGCTGCGTGCGCTCGACGGTGGCCACGACCTGCTCGATGGAGTGGATGTCCGCGTTTTCGGTGGTCATGCGGATCACTCTGGTACCTCGAGTCGACTTGAGGTCAAGAGTGCGGCCACGGGCCGACCGGACGGCCCCCGGGTGCCGAGCGCGATCCGCCGGAGGCCCGACGGCACCTGGGTTCTGCACGTCCACCCCAGGGACGACAGGCCCGCGTGTCCGGTCTGCCGTGGAGCGGCCAAGCCCTAGCGTGGAGCGGCAATGATCCAGGCCGGCCGCCGGCATCCAAGCCCCACGGAGGAATCTTGACGACCACCGACCTCGCCGACCTCACCGGCGACTACGTCCTCGATCCCGCCCACAGCCGCATCGGCTTCGTGGCCCGCCACGCCATGGTGACCAAGGTCCGCGGTGCGTTCCACCAGTTCGAGGGCTCCGCCCACCTGGACGGCGCCGAGCCGGCCCGCTCCACTGCCCAGGTCGTGATCAAGACCGAGAGCATCGACACCGGCGTCGAACAGCGTGACCAGCACCTGCGGACCAACGACTTCCTCGACGCCCCCACTTACCCCGACATCACCTTCCGGAGCACCTCGGTCGAGCCGCGCTCCGACACCGAGTTCCGTGTCACCGGCGACCTCACCATCAAGGACACCACCCGTCCGGTCAGCATCGACGTCGAGTACACGGGCCGTGCCGTCGACCCCTTCGGCAACCAGCGGGTCGGTCTGGAGGGATCGGTGACCATCTCCCGCAAGGACTTCGGCGTGACCTGGAACGCGCCCCTGGAAGGCGGCGGCGTGCTGGTCGGGGACAAGATCGTCCTGGAGCTGGACGTCTCCGCGATCAAGCAGAGCTGACAGCGGCCGGGCCGGCCGGCCCGGCCCTTCGCGGCAGGGGCGGGAGCGGAACGCCGGACCGTGAGGGTCAGTCTCCAGTGGCTGTCTGTTCGTGTCGTCGCGCGAACCGGGCACGAGCGGCGTCGTGCGCGCTGCGCAGAAGCCGCAGAACGGTGTCCGTCGTCCGCTCGCCGGGTGTGACGACGCAGATCCAGCCGAGCTCGCCGTACACCGGGTGGGGCATCACCGTGTCGGCGGCCGCGTGGTCGCGAGAGCGGCTGAGGCTGCGTGGCGCCTCACCTGTGAGCTCCTGGAACGTCGCACGGTCGACGTGGATGTTCACACGCCAGCGGCCCGGAGGGTCGAGGTCGGAGGCGGTGTCGTCGGGGTAGTCCTTGGTGATGATCGTCCCGTACGGCTGGACGTTGTGAGGCACCTGGCCGTCGGGGGAGTAGTAGAAGAACGCGTCCCCCCACGCGATCTCGGGCGCGTCGCCTCCCGGCTCCGGGGCGAGGACGAGTGCGCCGTCGAAGGCTCGCACGGTCGCGATGATCTGTTCCATACTCATGGTTCAAGCATGACCTTCAAGTGCTTATGTGGGGTTGACCGGTGCGCGAGACCACGAACGGTTCGCAGCGAGTGCCGCTCCGGACGGTCGATGTCGCCAGAGACTCGGGGTACTCGGTGCAACAGGTTCGCGACCTGGAGCGGCTTGGCGTCATCCCGCCGGCCGCACGATCGAAGAACGGCTACCGCTCCTATACGCCGCTTCACGTGCAGGCTCTACGCGCCTACCGGGGACTTGCCTGTGCTGTCGGGCCGGTCGCGGCCCGGCAGATGCTCGCGGAGCTGCGAACAGCGACCATCGCGACGGCAGCCTCGGCGATCACCGCGGTACACGTCCGTCTCGCACGGGAACGGGATGAGGCTCTGCGCGCGCAACAGGCGCTGCGCGCGATCCGAACCGAAGCGGAGCCCGGCGAATTCGAGCGCGAGGGTGACGCCATGACGATCACCGAGCTCGCCGGCGCACTCGGGGTGCGTCCCTCGGCCCTGCGGTTCTGGGAACAGGAGGGGCTGGTCGTTCCCGAGCGGGTGACCTCACTGCGGGCACGTCGCTATGATCTCTCGGCGATCAGGGCGGCCCGGATCGTCGCGGCCCTGCGCGGCAGCGGCTACGGCATCCCCGCAGTGCGCGACATCATGGGGTCCCTGCACCGGATCGACGGCGTGGAAGAGACCCAACGCATCCTGCGGCAGCGTCTCGACCAGATCGCGGCGAGGACCGTGGCGCTCCTGCGTGCGGGCACTGATCTGGCGGCCGTCGTCATGTCCGCCGAGGATGCGCCGACCGCGTAGTACACGGCAACTTCCCAGCGGCCAGAAGTACTTGCCCTACGCGGCACAGGCATGCAACGGCCGGGAGGGGCAATCAGAAAGGAACCGAAGGAGTAAAAGAAGCCAACTGCGACAGTTTGGGAGATACCGATGTCGTCCTACAGCCGAACGAGCGCGCACAAGACGAGCCGGACGAGCGGGCTGGCGATCGCGGGTCTGGTCTGCGGCATCGTCGGCCTGTTCTTCCTGCCGATCATCCTCGGACCGCTGGCCATCATCTTCGGTGCCGTGGCGCTGCGTCAGACCGGCTCCGCGATGGCGAAGTGGGACATCGGCCTCGGAGTGGTCGACATCGTCCTCATGATCGTGATGTTCGCCGTCGCGGCCAACAACGGCGGCAGCTTCACCTGGAACATCGGCTGACCCTCCCCTCCACATCCACCCCTCACACCCGGCCGGGGGCCGCGCGGAATGCCGGCGCGGCCGTGGGCGTTGTGAGGGGTGTGGTTGTGAAGGGGACTGTGACCCCGGGCCTCATCTCATACCTGCGGGGACGATCGTTCGGCTGAAGCCCCGCAGTGCTTTCCGCCGCGGAGGCGACCGCCCTTCACAACCACCCCGGTGAACCGAGCCCGGGGAATGCCCTGCGGGTCGCCGCAGGGCCGTGACCGGCTCGCCCGGTGGTCAGGCGGTCAGGCGGTCAGGTGGTCAGCGCGGTGAGCTCCGCGTCGGCACGCTCGGTGACCAGGGCAAGCACGCGGCCGGCGGCCGCGAGGTCTTCGGCGGGGATTCCGCCCCAGATGCGGGCGGTGATGGGGGCGGTCTCCGCGCCGACGGCGGCGAGCAGCTCGCGCCCCGCTTCCGAGGGGCGCAGGTGCGCACCGTCCGCGACGAGAAGCTGCTCGGCCAGCAGTTCGTCGAGAGTGGCACGGACGGCGACCGGATCGGCCTTGAGGGAGCCTCGGACCTGGGTGACGAGATCGTCCACCGTCTGCGGGGTGCCGGCGGTGACGGCGGCGCGCAGGGCGATCTGCTGCTGGAACGTGACGCCGTGCCGGGCCAGGACGTGCTCCAGGATGCCGCGGGCGGCGTAGTGGGCCAGGCCGAGGGCGCGCGAGTCGGCGACGGGTGCGGTGGTGGTCATGGTGTGGTCCCCTCAGTGCTTTCGTCGTTCGGTACGGAAGGTGCGAGAGGTGCGTCGAGCAGGGCCCTCAGTTCGTCCGTGAACGCGCGCGTCCGTGCGGACTCGAGGCCGTCGAGCGGCTCCAGCAACTGGTCAAGCAGTTCGTGGACCACCGCGATGGCCTGCCGCGTGACGGTCCGGCCTTGCTCGGTGAGGGCGAGCTGCACGGCGCGCGGGTCGCGGGGATCGCGGGTGCGCTCGATCAGGCCGGCCGACTCCAGGGCGCGCGCCAGCTTGGAGACGTACAGCGCCTCCAGGCCGGTGTGGTCGGCGAGCCGGCGCTGACTGGGCCGCTCACCGGTGCGCTGCATGCCGTACAGCGATGCCACCAGTGAGTACTGCGCGTGTGTGAGGCCGAGCGGAGCCACGGCGCGATCGACCGCGACGCGCCACTTGTTGGCGAGCCGCCAAACCAGGAAGCCGGGCGTGTGGCCGGGTGAACCCTTGCTCATGGAAATAGAGTACATGGCTACTATGTCCATGGCTACTATTCGCGGGGGTCGAAGAAGATCACCCCGATGAGGCGGCCCGGGGTGGGTATAGGGAAGGCCTGCGGACCAGACCCGCCTGCCCCTCTGAGGAAAGAGAAGATGACCGACGACGCCTACCTCGTTCTGCTGGACGGCCCGGACCTGACACTCGGAACGCCCCCCGCGGCTCTCGGGGAGCTGACCTGCATGCAGACCCCCGCCGTGCGCGCCTGGCTCGACGCGCAGGGTGTCACCGCCTCGTCCCCTGAGCTGCGCCTGCTGCCGCCGGAGGAGACGCGGTCCATTCCGGAGGGCGCCGAGCGGCTGCCCGTCCCCCTCGGCGAGGACGAACTGAGCCGTCTGCGCCACCATGCCGCGCCGGAGGACGTCGCACGGCTGGAGGAGGAACTGCTGGCGTACCGATCCTGCGCGGACGGCCGCGAAGCCCTGCTCACCCGCGCGCTGGCGGCGGGCGTGCCGGCGCACCGCATCGCGGAACTGACCGGCGAGGACCTGGCCACCGTCAAGGCGATCGCCCGCTGACACCGCCAAGGCCTCGCCGCCGCCCCGGCCGGGATGCCGCGCCCCTCTCTTGTCGGGCGATACCTGACCAATAGGTGCTAAAACTGGTGAATGCGTGAGGGGACGAGCGGCGCGTCACCGAGACCACGGAAACTGGGGCTGCACAGCGTTGCTGCGCAGGTCTTCGTGCTGCAGTTGCTGGTGGTGCTGCTGCTGGCCGCGCTGAGCGTCATCACCCTGGTGTACGAGACACGGAGCCAGGCGGTGCGCGGTGCGCGCCACGAAGTGCTCGCCGTGGCGGCGGGCTTCGCGAGTTCTCCCGGTGTCGCGGCGGCTCTGCAGGGCCCGGATCCGACAGCGGCACTGCAGCCGATGGCCGAAAGGGCACGTCGGACCGCAGGCGTGGACTTCGTCGCCGTCCTGAGCCGGGACGGTGTCCGCTACACCGACGCCCGGCCCGACCTGATCGGCAAGCGAGCGAGTGGCGATTTCAGCCGGGCACTCGCCGGCGAGTCCTACACCGAACTGTTCAGAGGAGCGCCGACGGACGCCGTGCGCGCGGCCGTGCCGGTCACCGACGCGGACCGGAGGGTCGTGGGCATCGTCACGGCCGGCCTGGAGATCAGCACGGTGAGCAGCACCTTCTACCGGCAACTTCCGCTGCTGGCAGCCGGTGCCGCAGGTTCACTGGCGTTGGCCACGGGCGCGGCGTGGCTGGTGAGCCGGCGGCTGCGCCGGCAGACGCACGGGCTCGGGCCGACCGAGGTGACGCGCATGTACGAGCACCATGACGCGGTGCTGCACGCGGCGCGCGAGGGAGTCCTGGTGATCGGGGAGGACGGCCGGTTGCTGCTGGTCAACGACGAGGCACGGCGGCTGCTGCACCTGCCCGCGGATGCGGAACAGCGGCCGCTGCGCGACCTCGGCCTGCCTGCCTCGATGGCGCGGCTCCTGGCGTCCGGGCGGAGTGTGGACGATGCCGTTCAGCTGGTGGGCGGCCGCTTGCTCGCGGTCAATGTGCGCCGGACCAGCCGCGACGGGGGCGGTTTGACCAGTGGCGTCGCCACACTGCGTGACACCACCGAGCTCCGTGCCCTCGCCGGGCGAGTGGACGTGGCACGCGAGCGACTGGAACTGCTGTACCGGGCGAGCGCGGAGATCGGCAGCACCCTGGACGTGGTGCGCACCGCCGAAGAGCTGGCGGATCTCGTCGTCCCGCAGTTCGCGGACGTGGTCACCGTCGACCTCTTCGACCCGGTGCTGCGCGGGGACGAACCCGCACCGGGCGTCGCGTCCTCGGTACGGCGCGCGGCGCTGCGCGGTGCGGTCGAGGCCTGGCCCTGGCCCGAGGCGGGCAGCAGCCGGGAGTACGGGCCGCTCGCCCAGCAGCGGCAGGCGACCGTGGGTGAGGACGCTGTTGTGGTGCCTGATCTGGCACGGTCACAGGACTGGCGGGTACCGGATCCGGAGGGCGCGCGGCGCGTTCTCGAACTGGGCTTCCACTCACTCATCACGGTGCCGCTGCGTGCGCGGGGAGTCGTGCTGGGCTTCGTCATGTTCTGGCGCGGTCGTCTCCCTCCGTTCCAGCCGGACGACGTATCCCCCGCGGAGGAACTGACGGCCCGCGCGGCGGTGTGCATCGACAACGCGCGCCGCTACACACGGGAGCACGCCACCGCCGTGTCGCTTCAGCGCAGCCTGCTGCCGCGGGACCTGCCCCGACAAGATGCCGTGGAGGTGGCCCACCGCTACCTCCCGGCCCGGTCAGGTGTCGGGGGTGACTGGTTCGACGCCATCCCCCTGTCCGGGGCCCGGGTGGCCCTGGTGGTGGGCGACGTGGTCGGGCACGGTCTGCAGGCCGCGGCCACCATGGGCAGACTGAGAACCGCGGTCCTCAACTTCTCGGCTCTCGATCTGCCCCCGGAAGACCTCCTCTTCCATCTCGACCAACTCGTCAAACGCCTGGACGCCGCAGATCAGTCAGGTGGCGAGGAGCAGGCCGTCACCGGCGCGACCCTGCTGTACGCCGTCTACGATCCGACCAACGGCCGGTGCGCCCTGGCCGCTGCCGGGCACCCACCGCCCGCACTCGTCCTGCCCGACGGCTCGGTCGAGTTCGTCGACGTGCCGGCGAATCTGCCACTCGGGCTGGGGAGCGTTCCTTTCCAGACCGCCGAGATCGCCCTTCCGGCAGGAAGCCGCCTGGTTCTCTACACCGACGGGCTGGTGGCGAGCCGGAGCAGGAACATCGACACCGGACTGGAGCTGCTGCGGTCGGTCCTCGCCCACACGGGGCCGAGCTGCGAGAGCACGTGCGGTACCGTCATCGACGCCATGGTGCCGGACAGGTCGCGCGACGATGTCGCCCTGCTCGTGGCGGCCACCCGTCGGTTCCCGGCCGAGGACATGGCTCAGTGGGAGGTTCCCTCCGACTTCGCAGCCGTCGGTGCCGTCCGCGCCCAGTGCATGCGGCAACTGGAGAGCTGGGGACTCGACGACACGGGTTTCACCACCGAACTCGTCCTCAGTGAACTGATCACGAACGCCGTACGGTACGGCGCACCGCCCGTCACCGTCCGACTCCTTCGGCACCACGTCCTGATCTGCGAGGTGTGCGACGCGAGCAGCACCGCGCCGCGCGTGGTCCAGGCAGCCGAATTCGACGAGGGCGGGCGGGGCCTGTTCCTCGTGGCTCAGCTCGCCGATCGGTGGGGCGTGCGGTACACCGAACACGGCAAAGTCATCTGGACCGAGCAGTCGCTCGCCCAGGTCTCAGACCTGCGGGCCGAGGGCTGAGCGACTGCCGGGACCCGCGGCGGGCTGCTGGGGGATCAGCGGCCGGTCGTGCCGTCGGCGAGCTCCCGGAGGATGTCCGCGCGGCCCGCGTGGCGGCCTGTCTGCTCGATCATGTGGGCGAGCGCCCAGCGGAGGCTGGGAGCGGGGCGGTCGGGCCGCCGTCGGGGGACCGGTGAGGCGAGGCTGGGGTACGCGTCGAACGCCTCGTTCACCCGCCCGACCGCGTCTCGGTGGCGGGCGAAGATAGGGCCTGTGGGCCGCGAATGGCTCTCCGTGCTCACCGGTCGCCCCAGCCTTGCCGATCATGGTTGGTAGCCTCGCGGAATGACCGCGATGTTCGATGAAGCCGTCCGTGCCCGCCTGCAAGCCCCCAACATCTGGTACGTCGGCACCGTGTTCGCCGACGGGGCGCCGCAAGTCAGCCCGATGTGGGTGGACTTGGAGGGGGAGGGAGAGCTGTCCTTCAACACGTCGGTGGGCCGGGTGAAGGAGGAGAACCTGCGCCGTGACCCCCGTGTGTACCTGTCGCATGCCGACGCCACCGATCCCTTCGACCGTGTGCAGATCAGTGGTGTGGTGTCCCGCTTCGTCGAGGGCGAGGAGGCACACGACCGGATGGACCGGTTGGCCCGGAAGTACCTGGGCAGTGAGCGCTTCGAATGGATCATGCCGGGGGAGCGGCGCGTCGCGGTGATCGTACGACCGGTCAAGGTGCGGCACATCGTCGGGGTGGAGCGATTCCGGCCGGGCGGTCCTGTCCCCGGATCCTGACCCGCGGGCAGTGATCGCAGCGTCGCCGCCGGCAGGAGACGACCGCCATGACTCGGACGTCGCCTCCGCAGGCGACTCTGCCGCCGACGCCTCCGGGTGCGAAGTCGTCAGATGCTCGTAGGTACCGGTGAGGTCGAGCAGGCGCTGCAGTGCGGGGCCGATGTTGTCCGGGTGGAAGCTGATGCGGTCCCGGCACGCCAGACGGTGTATCAGCAGCAGGACGGACAGCCCCGTGGAGTCGACCGCGCCCAGTTCCCGGCAGTCCAGCCGAAGTTCCCGCGCGTCCGGGTGCTCGTGCAGGGCCCGCTGAGCGGCGTGGAGCACCGCGTCACCGTTGTCGTAGGTCAGGGGCGGGCGGTGAGCGCGGTGCGTCCGGCGTCGAGAGGACGGCGGGTGCGGGGAAAATCGCGCAGTTGTTCTTCCAGTGGGGCCAGGCCCGGCAGGATGGAACGGCCGGCACGCCGCGGGCTGCGAGGATGTCGACGACGTGGGCGATGTCAGCAGCCTGCCAGGCCCCGTGGAGCACCCCGCCATCAGAGAATCCGGAGGGCCGACCGGGCGAGCACCGCTCAGGGCGACGAAGACGAGCCGTGAGAAACGACGTCTGGGCACACGACCCTCGGCCTTTCGGCCTCCCGACCGTCGTGCAGGGCGCGCCTCGGCCGGAGGTACCGTGGCCGCGTGATGCGTGACGACTCGCTGCGGCCGCAGTCCCTGATGCTGACCTTCCTGGGCGACGAGATGCTGGGCCGGGACGTCTGCGTGTACTCCGGCAGCCTGATCGACGTCTTCGCGCGGGCCGGGATCGGTGAGCAGGCGACCCGTTCGACGCTGACCCGCATGGTGGGCCGGGGACTGCTGCGCCGCCAACGCGAGGGCCGCCGTATGTACTTCGGGGTGACCGAGCGCGCGGAAGCCGTGCTGCGCGACGGCGAGCGGCGCGTCTGGCACACCGGCGCCGTCAACCGGCAGTGGGACGGTACCTGGACGATGCTCGGCTTCTCGCTGCCGGAGTCCTGGCAGCGCCAGCGGCACGACCTGCGTTCCCAGCTGACCTGGGCCGGATTCGGGCCGCTGTTCAACGGGCTGTGGATCGCGCCCGGCGAGGTCGACGTGTCGTCGCTGGTGGCGGAGCTGGGCCTGTCCGCCCACGTCAAGGTGTTCCGTGCGCGCGCCGACGCCGGCATGGACATCGGCGCGATGATCGAGGAGACCTGGGAGCTGCCCGACCTCTCGGCGTCGTACGAGGCCTTCGTCCGGCACTGGCAGCCCTGTGCGGAGCGGACGCCGGACGGCGACGAGGCGCTTGTGCTGCGGCTGCGGATGCAGACCGAGTGGCTCGGGCTCATCCGCCGCGACCCCCGGCTGCCGGTCGAGCACCTCCCGGACGACTGGCCGGCCGAGCGGGCCGAGAAGACGTTCCGGACGGTGCACGACCGGCTGACCCCGCCCGCCCGGGACGCCGCGCGGCGGCTCCTCGACCTGGTGCCCGTGCGCGAGGCTCACGCGTAGGAGCGCGACAGGCTCCGAGTACCGCCGCCCTCGGAGCCGAAGTTCAGCGCCCCGCTCACGAGTCGGGGCTGCGCCCGCCCCACGGCCCACTCGACGCGGCGAAGCATGAAACCCGCACGCGCCGCTGATCCGGCGCCGACGTCTCCCCTGATGTTGTGCAAATTATTGACGGCTGAAGATTTACTGCCTAACTTCACCGTACCGGCACCGTCCCGTCCCCCAGGGAGCTCACCGTGCAGCCGTCCCCCTCCCCCCGCCAACCATCACCGGAACACCGGCAGTTGCGCCGCGTCGCGCTGTCCGGCCTGCTCGGCACCACCGTTGAGTTCTACGACTTCCTCGTCTACGGCACCGTCGCCGCGCTCGTCTTCGGCGAGCTGTTCTTCCCCGGTGCCGACCCCGCGGTCGGCACCATCGCCGCCTTCGGCACCTTCGCCGCGGGCTATGCGGCCCGCCCCCTGGGCGGCATCGTCTTCGGCCACTTCGGCGACCGCATCGGCCGCAAGTCGATGATGCTGCTGACCATGGCCCTGATGGGCGGCGGCAGCTTCCTCATCGGGCTGCTGCCGACGTACGGCGCGATCGGCGTGTGGGCACCGGTGCTGCTGGTCGCCCTGCGCGTCGTACAGGGGATCGCGATCGGTGGCGAATGGGGCGGCGCGACCCTGATGGTCGTCGAACACGCCGAAAGCACTCAGCGTGACCGGCGCGGCCTGTGGTCCAGCTTCACCCAGCTCGGCGCCCCGCTCGGCTCCGTGCTCTCCGCCGGCGTCGTCGCCCTCGTCTCGGCCCTGCCCGACGACGACTTCCGCTCCTGGGGCTGGCGGGTGCCGTTCCTGCTCAGCGTCGTCCTGCTGGCCGTCGGCCTGTTCGTACGGCTGAAGGTCGCGGAGAGTCCGCTGTTCGCGCAGGGCAGGCGGGAACCGGCGACCCGGCCGCCGGTCCTGGAGGTGCTGCGCCGGCCGAAGACCGTGCTGCTGGCCGCCTGCGTAGGCATCGGCGCGTTCACCGCGCAGTCGCTGCTGACCGGCTTCATGATCTCGTACGCCGTCGACCAGGGCTACAGCCGCCCGCAGGTCCTCACCGCGGTGACCGTCGCTTCCTGCACGGCCCTCGCCGTCCTGCCGGCCGCCTCCGCGCTCTCCGACCGGATCGGCCGCCGCCCCGTCGTCCTCGCCGGCGCCGTCGCCTGCGCCGCCCTCGCCTTCCCGGTGCTCGCCCTGGTGGACTCCGGTTCGCCCGGCCTGCTGATCCTCGCCCTGGTCCTCGGCCACGGCATCGCCCAGTCCACGATGTACGGGCCGCTCGGCGCGTTGCTCACCGAGCTGTTCGGCACCGAGGTCCGCTACACCGGCGCCTCGCTCGGCTACCAGGCGGCAACCCTGATCGGCGCCGGATTCTCACCGCTGATCGCGAGCAGCCTCGTCGCCTCGTCCGGCGGCGGCAGCACACCCGTCGCCCTGCTGCTGTGCGCCGGCGCCGCGGTCACCGGCGTCACCGTGTGGCGGATGCGCGAGACGCACACCGCCCGCCTCGACACCTCCGCGCCGCGGGCCGCCGCACCGTCCCCCGCACCGGAAGGAACCCCCCGTTGAGAACCCGTCTGGCCCTGTCGACCGCCGCCCTGCTCGCGGTGACCGCCCTGCCCGCGCAGGCCGCCGCTCCCGCCGACGCCCACGTCGAGGGACGGCTCCCCTCCGGGGCCGCCTACGTGATGGACGTGCCCGTCGGCTGGAACGGCACCGTCCTGCTCTACAGCCACGGCTACACACCGTCCGGCTCCCCGAACCCGGCCCGCAACGCGCCCGACGCCGACACCCGCGGCAAGCTGCTGGCGGCAGGGTACGCGCTCATCGGCTCGTCCTACGCGACGACCGGGTGGGCCCTGACGGAAGCGGTTCCGGACCAGCTCGCCACGCTGGACCTGTTCACCGAGCGGTACGGCACGGCCGCGCGGACGCTCGCCTGGGGCACCTCGTACGGCGGCCTCGTCACCACGGCACTCGCCGAGCGGCACGGCGACCGCTTCGACGGCTCGCTGTCGATGTGCGGCCTGGTGCAGGGCGGCGTCGCCAACTGGAACAGCACGCTGGACCCCGTGTTCGCGCTGCGCACCCTGCTCGCCCCCGGCTCCGGCGTCCGGCTCACCGGATTCACCGGCCAGGGCGACGCCCGCGCCGCCTCCGACGCACTGACGGCGGTGACCGACGCCGCGCAGCGCACCCCCGAGGGCCGCGCCCGCATCGCCCTGGCCGCCGCCCTGCACAACATCCCCGGCTACAACACCGCCACCCAGACCGAACCCGGCCCGACGGACTGGGCCGGCCGGCAGGCAGGCCAGTACGCGGCCGTCCGCGGACTCCTCCAGCAGCCCGCCTTCGGCTGGCGGCAGGAGGCGGAGAGCCGTGCCGGCGGCAACCCGTCCTGGAACACCGGCGTCGACTACACCGCCATGCTGCGCCGGTCGCCGCTGTTCAAGGAGGTGAGCGAGCTGTACAAGGAGGCGGGAGCGTCCCTGCGGGCCGACCTCGCCGCCCTGAACCGCGCGCCACGGATCGCCGCCGACCCCGATGCCGTGCGGTGGATGAGCCGCACCAGCGCGCTCACCGGCCGGCTGTCCGATCCCCAGCTGATGATCCACACCACCGGCGATGCGCTGATCCCCGTACAGGCCGAGAGTGCCTACCGGCGGGCCGCCGGCGCCGCGGGCTCCGGTCCGCTGCTGCGGCAGGCGTACGTCGACGGCCCCGGCCACTGCACCTTCACCCCGGGCGAGATGGCCGGCGCCCTGCACGCGCTGGAACACCGCCTGGACACCGGGCGCTGGGACACCTCGCCCACCACCCTCAACGCCCTCGCCGACGCGGCGGATCCGGCGTCCGAGCCCCGGTACCTCCCGTACCACCCGGGCCCGTACCCCCGCCCCTACGACCTGGCCCACCCGGGAGACGCCCGGCGGACAGTGGCCCGCTAGGGCACCGAGCGCTTCGGGCCGGTTCGTGCGCCCGTCGGGGCGACCCGCCTGGAGGCAAACGGGGTGGCTCCGCGTGCATGATGCCTGCACCGGTCCGAGTCTGTGGTCATGAGCATCCGTCCATGGGTCATCGTGGAGCCGCCGGACAGTCGTGGTCTTCGTCGCGTCACCATTGGCGGCGAGACGGTCGGAGTTGCGTGGTCACCGGCCGGGCTGCGCAGGATACTCGCCCGTCACGGTTGCGCCGAGAACGTGGATTGGGACGATCCGGCATCCATATGCTGGCGCGGGGGCGACAGCAGGACATGGCCCGACCGGCCTTGGAGAAGGCGCTCGGCCATGTCACTCATGATGGCCGGGCTGCTCGCTTCCATGGTTTTCAACGCGGTCATCGGGTGGCCGGACGCGTCGGGGGCCCTCACCTTCGCGCAGCGCATCACCGGAGTCCTGTTCGTCCTCTCGGGTGTGGCACTGGGCATTGCGGCGATCGCGACATTCGACTACTGGGGAAGGCGACAGTTCAAGGCGTCCGGAGCGATTGTCCTGCTCGGGGTGATCACGGTAATGGCCACTGACAGCCTCCTCCTTCTCCTCTGGTTCGAAGAGCGGGAGTACACGCGTTACCTGCTGATCTACCTCCCCGCTCTGTGCTGGGCCATATGGGCGCTTTATCTTCTCGTGCGCAAAAAGTCGTGGAAAGGGATACCCCAGCCCAAGAGGTTCGCGGCCGGGGTGGTCGCCACGGCACTCCTGACGGCTGTCAGTCTTGCGTATTCCACGATGTACCAGCCTGCGGCCGCCCCGATGCATTTCGCTCTGAAGGCAGAATTCGGCAAGGCGTGGGAGGACAACAACCTTCCCTTCGTGCATGTCCCGCTGACGCTGTACATGAAAAACACCGGAGGGATTCCGGTGTACATCATCAATGACATCTACACGGTCCGTGGAAGGGTTGCCCTGTATTCCGAAGAGGGGCAGGACATGATGACCGAATGGAGGGAGAGCGTAGGGAAGCAGGGGACGCGCGAGGGGGAGGCCGATCTCTACGTCGACCAGCTCGAATACACCACAATAAGCAGCGGAAGGTTCTACGACTCCGGCAATTCGCTCGACGTGGGGCAGGAGTACGCATTGAAGCGTGTATTCCAGCTTCCCAAGGACGTCGGTTATGACACGGTGAGTGTCGAATTGCAGATCTCGTACATGAGAAGGGATCGGGGAAGGATCGATGTGGAGGAGTTCAGATCCCCTCATCCTTCGTGGAACGCGCGTGACCGGCGCTACTACTGTGAACCGGCGATCTGCGGAAGTCAGCTCGTATACCGTGGAAGAGTGCGGCACAACAACAATCTCATCAATGTGACGCGCAAACCACGCTATGTGACGGCTGTCTGGTCTCCCGGAGGTCTGTTCATCTCTTCTATTTCGTCCTTCCCCTTCGACTTCTCCGGAGTGGGTGACTACGGTGAAGAACGGAGAGAACTCGAGAGATACGGAGCTGCGCGGGCCCGGGCCGACTCAGAGATATCCGTGGCCGAACTGCTGCGTTCTGCCGGTGTCTGAGCGATCACTCGCCGGTCTTCGTGAGCCAGCTTCCCACCGTGACCCCGTATTCCTCCTCGACATAGGTGGCAGTCTGCTTGCAGGCCAGGGCAGATCCTCCGAGGGTTCCGAACAGTTTGTCCTTCGGTACGATCTCGGCCAGCTCGGTGATGAGCGGTACGACTTCGAACGAACCATGGGTGTGCTCGTTGTTCCGCAGCTGGGCGAGGACGTCGAGCGCGTCGTCGCTCTTTTCCTTCGCCTTCCAGAAGTCCTTGACCCCTTCGTCCTCCCACTGCGGGGGAACCAGCTTCTTCAGCCCTCGCATGAGGGCCGACTCAGGGGTGGACTCGAATATGGCACTGGTGCAGAAGGCGGCGGCCTTGCCGAGCGACTCCTCCGGGCGCTCCTGGGCGGAGGCGGATTCTTCCTGCTGGTCCTTCATGCGAGCGGATGTGTCCTTCAGTTCTTTTTCGGCCTCCGACCGCTCATCCTTCGACGTCTCAGAATCGTTGATCTTCTTCAACAGTGCACTTACCTGCCGGGTGATGGCCGCTAGTTGTGCCCGTTCCTTCGGCGGTGTCCTGCGGTCGCGCATGATGTCATGAGAGGCGCCCACCGCAACCAGAGTCGCCTCAGGCGAATCCTGGCTCGCGGCTGTCGAGCCGGCCTGTGACCCGTGGCTCGTCTCCACCGCGGAGGTCGTGTCCTTCACTGACGTGATCATCTGTCCCCGCACGCCTTGCGGAGTCTTGGGGTCACAGATCATGTCCAGGGTGGATGTGGTGCGTTTGACCACCAGGATGAGCATGGACCGCTCTTCGGCCGGCATCCGGGGATCGCTGACCGTCTCGAGCGTCGACGTCACCTGCTTGACGATCGATGTCAACTCTTTCCGCAATTCGGGAGGCGTTCGCGGGTCCATGATGGCCGCCAGCGCGGTGGACAGATTCTTCGCGCTCTCGACGACTGCCTCCCTGTCCTGGGGCAACGTCCTCGGATCCTCGACCGCG
Source organism: Streptomyces flaveolus (assembly GCF_014648815.1). GTDB lineage: Bacteria > Actinomycetota > Actinomycetes > Streptomycetales > Streptomycetaceae > Streptomyces > Streptomyces flaveolus. The sequence goes on from NZ_BMRV01000003.1 coordinate 336,665, forward strand.
CTGACGATCGAGATCAGTTTGTCCACGGTCGACGCGAGTTCTTGTGGAACTTTTTCCTTTTCCTCGTTCAGGGTCGTCGTCGCCTCGTCGATGTCCGCCTTCTGCTCCGGCGGGGGTTCGGTGGTCTGTTCGTCCGTGTCGCCGTGGTCCGACGGCTCGGACGTGTCGGTGGTCCCGCTCGGCGTGGACGAGGGAGACGTCGTGGGGTCCGTCGGTTCGCTCGGTCCGGTGTCCGCAGGCGAGGAGGGGGACGTTTTCTCGTCGGTCGGATCACTCGGTGTGGGAGTGGGAGAAGGGGGGTCGGTCGTCCGTGCCGCACGTTCGGCATGACCACCGTTCACACTCTGCGCTTCTGCCGCGGAGATCGTCAGACCGGTCGGCAACACGAACGCCGCAGACAGAATGCATGCGCTGGCCGCGTGAGCGACGTGTCGCGGAGAGATTTTGGCCATGATGGTTCCAGATGCGCTGGGCGCTTCGGGAGCTGGAAGGATGCAGAGCCGATACGGAATCCACCCTTCACCCGTCCGGCGCATCTCGCAACGGGAGTAACAGGCCGCAGCGGGCCATCCCGGCGATGAGGTCGGGGTTTGCGGGCGTCTTGCGTCAAGCGCATGGTGGAAGTAGGGCGACTGTGACAGCGATCGACCGGCGTCCTCGTCGTCCGGCAGCCTCCATGTAACCGAGGAGGCACGGCGGTTGGTCAGTCCCGCACGTCGTTCGGAAAACACCGGATCGCGGACCGCGACAGTACATCTGGCGCCGTTGAAAGGAGAGGGCCATGCCTGCGCTGGCGCCATTCCCAGGAGCGACTTTCTTCCACAAGGGACAACGCAGTCCTGTGATCGCCTCGATGGGCAAACGCCTGGTGACGGAAGGATGCGGCAAGTACCGGACGGGTCCCGGTCCCGAGTGGACGGACGCCGACAAACAGTCGTACGCCGCTTGGCAGCGCAAGATCGGATTCGAAGGGGCCGAAGCCGACGGCATTCCGGGCAAGACCTCCTGGGACCGGCTCCGCGTCCCGGCGTCGTCACCGGGTCCTGGCAGCCGCGTCGCATCTCCGGTATCGGAACACCGCGTCACGACCGCCTACCGGGTGGAGGGACCTCACTGGAGTCTGGGCTACCACACCGGCGCGGACTACGCCGCTGCGAAGGGCACACCCTGTGTCGCGGTGCTCGGCGGTTCCATCGTCCGCAAGGGCCACGACGGCAGTTTCGGCGACTTCCTCGTCCTGCGTGCCGGCAAGTTCGACTATTGGTACTGCCACCTCTCCGTGCAGACCGTGAAAGCAGGTCCGGTCAAGGCCGGCCAGAAGATCGGGGAGGTCGGCTCCACCGGCAACGCCACCGGCCCTCATCTCCACTTCGAGAAACGCCCGGCCGGTGGCGGCTTCGGATCCGACGTGACGCCCACCTGGTGACCGCAGGAGAGGAGGAGCCGCTCAGAGCCCTGTCACGTGGAGCGGTCGAGTCCGTCGTGCGTGTCGACCGCCGCTCCCGGACCGGTCGGCGCCGGTGGCATGGGCGGCAGGCCCGCGGAGAGGCCCGGCAACAGGACGGGCTCCAGCCGGATCCGTTCCTGTCGGCTCAGACAGCGCACCAGCTCCGGCGGACGATAGTCCGGGTTCCGGTCGTAGCGCTCCTTCGCGGGCACCGAGAGGAACTCGTTGCCGTCGGGCTCGCCGGCGTCGTTCACCGCCTCCCCGAGCGGCCGGTGCAGCGGCTCGGCCAGTCGGTACATGCCCGTACGTGAGTCGTGGAGCGAGCCCGAAGCGTCCGGCCGTACGCGGAAGTCGACGCTCTCCCGAGGCTGCATGACCGGTGGTCCGGCCGTGCTCAGCACATCGGCGTCGAACTCCAGCCCGTGTCTGCGGGCTTGGTCGGCCATCCACAGGAGCGTGATGTCGGACAACCCCGTTTCCTTGTACCCGCCACCGACATCGCAGTGGACCCCGGCGAACCACACCTGCTTCAGCTCCTGGCCCGACGCCGCTGAACCAGCCTTCTGGTGCCACAGCGTCGGCCGGAACGCCGACCGCTGTTCGTCGGTGGCCAGTGCGTGGAAGGCCGCCTTGACCCAGCTGCTCAGCTCGGTGTCGTGGAACGCCCAGCGGTGGTTGAACCGGGTCGCCGTCGACTGCAGCCACGTCGTGTCCGGAACGGGGATACCCAGCGCGCCGACCGTGTCCCACACGCCGACGAATCTGATCTCCGTCTCGTACGCGTACGATCGGCGGAACAGCGTGGCGGCAGCGCCGTTCGGTCGCTCCATCCGGTCACGGTACAGAGCCCAGGCCTCAGGGATCCGGTCGGCGTGGTCCCGGCGCAGGATGCCGCTGTTGCGTACCAGCCCCGCCAGACTGCGAGCGGTGAACGCACCGCGGCTGAAGCCGAACAGGAACAACTCGTCGTCGGGCTCGTACGCTTCGACGAGGAACCGGTAGGCGTCCACGACGTTCCGGGACAACCCCACACCGAACGCGCCGCCCCGCAGGCGCTCCCCCCGCCGGCTGCCGACACCGCTGTGGTAGTAGACGCGTTGCTCCCTACCGGCGGCGGACCCGGCGCGCACGGACAGGGCGACCTTGGCGACGTTGGTCTTGCTCGGCTGGTCCGCGACATTCCATGTCCCGTCGCAACAGACAACCAGACGCGTGGCCATGACCATCCCTCCTTGGGAAATCCTCAGAACGGTTCGCACACCCTGTACGGGTCACCAGAGCCCTAGGGACCGGCGTGGGTTCCGGCCAGGACGGCGCTCAGGCGGTTCTTGATCCGGCCACGCATCGAGGCCATGGTGAAGCCCTTGGGGTCGATCTTGCCGGGCTGCCACTCCAGGTGGCCGATCACACTGCGCTCGGTCCAGCCGTGTGCCCGGCAGACAGCGGCGGCCGCCTTCGCGATCGCCTCCAGCTGTACCTCGGGCCAGGGGTCGGCGCCGTCGCCGAGGTTGATCGCCTCGAAGCCGTAGAAGCGCTGGTTGCCGTCCGTGTTGGCCTCGTTGTCGGGTGGCAGGGCACCCTCGTCGATCACTGCGCGCAGGACGTCGCCGTCACCGAGCCCGGCGTGATTGGCGCGGCCGTTGCCGACCAGGTGCACGGTGCCGTCCTTGGCGATGACTCCGTGGCACAGCGGCCCGGGCAGGGCGGAGTGGCCGTCGTAACACAGTTGGACGCTGCTCGACGTGCCAGAGGTGACCGTGTGATGGATCATCACCCCGTTCACGGGACCCCAGGGGCCCTTGTGGTTGCGGTTGTGGGTGCGCCACGACCGGTGCTCGACGACGGTGAGCCCTTCGGCGCGCAGCGAGTCGAGGAACCGGTCTGCTGACATGGGGGTGGCCATGGCTTCCTCCTCGTGGGTGCAGTGCACAGGAGATCTCCTCGACGGGAGACGATCCGTGGGGAACTCCCAGGAGCGACTCTTCCGGCCGGTGCGTCACCGTCGTGTGACGGTCGCGTGGCCCCGGACCGTCACCCTCCGTCGGGGTCGGCGGTCATCTCCTCCAGCCATTCCCGGACCACCCGGCACACGGCATCGGTCCGGGTGAGCGTCATGCTGCGCTCGACGCCCGCCGCGATGTCGGCGGTCACGCGGACGTGCGCCCGCAGGGGCTGAGCGGAGCCTTCCTCCGCCCAGACCCGGATGATCATCACGCCGGTGCTCGATGCGGTCATGCCCCTCACGGTCCGGGCGGGCCGTCACGGTGCCGTGACCGGGCAAGGCCGGCGACCAGCCGGTGCAGCCGCTCGGTCGGCTCCAGCCCCAGCTCGTCGTGCAGGCGCCGGCCGTAGCGGGCGAACGCGTGCAGGGCCTCGGAGGGGTTGCCCTCCGCCAGGTGGGCCCGGATCAGACACACCTGGCCGCTCTCGCGCAGCGGGTCGGCGTGTACGGCCGCGCGCGCGGCGGTGACGGCCTCGGCATGGCGTTGGGCCGTGATCAGCCGCTCGGCCAGCGTCTCCAGGGCGTGCATGCGCAGCTGCCGCCAGTCCTCGGCTTCCAGCAGCGCCCAGTCGTCGTACCAGCCGGGCAGCAGATCGGCGGAGAGGGCATCGACCGCGTCCAGGACGCAAGAGTCCGTGAGCCGGCCGGCCTCGGCGGGGTCGAGGATGCGGTGGGCGGTCCTGCGGGCGTCGTGGAGGTCGACGGTGGTGTCGGCGGCCAGGCGTACCTCGGCCGGGCCGATCTCCAGGGCCTGCCGGCCGGCGTGGTGCAGGCGGGCCAGGGCCGAGCGGAGATTGGCGTGTGCACTGTGCTCGGACGACGCCGGCCACAAAGTGCCCGCGATCAGGGGGCGGGGGACTCCCGCCCGGGCACACAGCGCGACGAACGCCAGGACGCGCTCCGACCCCACGGGGACGGCGGCCGGCTCCCCGTCCACCCACAGTCCGAAGCCTCCCAGGACACCGATGCACACCCCGACCCCGACCCGCCCGAAGTCCGCGGAGGCGGGAGCGCGGGAGAGCGGAACCGGGACGGCCTGCCGCGGCGCTCGCCGGCCGACCGCGCCGCGACCATCTCGGTGCCCGTTGCCCATTTCTGCCCTTCCCTGCCAGGACGTGTCCCCGGGGCGACCTGGCGGACCCCAACACGTCGAGCGGCCGGCCGTTGAGCACGCAGCCCGCGCGCCGCCCTGGAGACCGGCACGCCCCGTGGCCGCCGGAGTGTCAGGAAAGGGCCTCACGCAGGGGCGCAGGGCTCCGGGAAAGGTGGTGGACAGTTCCCTCCCTGACCGGAACAACGGCCCCGGCATCGCCGGAACCAACGGTGGAGGGCGTACCCGCAACAGGGGCAGCGAGACCTCGGCCCGTCCGGGCGGCCGGCCCCGGTCCACGGGCATGCCCGTGGGTGATAGGACCAGTGTCTGACGGGCCGGGAGGCCCGGCAACTCAGGGACGTGCCGTCGATTCGGGCGTGGACGCAAACGACATGCCGGTGCGCCCGCGCGCGGTGGGATCAGCGCGGACGGCGCGTTGCGCGGGGCGTGGGCACCGCGCGGCAACGACCCGTATGTCGCTCCGCGCGCCCTGCCGACGCCGGACGGCCGCGGAAATGATGTGCACACCGCACGTGAGCCAGGCGAATCCGCGCATCTGCTGTCAGCAGGTGGGCCTGCTGGGAAAGGATTCCACTGTGTTACTTCTCATCTCACCGGACGGGGTCGACGAAGCCCTCGACTGCGCGAAGGCGGCCGAGCACCTCGACATCGTCGACGTCAAGAAGCCCGACGAGGGCTCGCTCGGCGCGAACTTCCCCTGGGTCATCAGGGAGATCCGCGACGCGGTTCCGGCGGACAAGCCCGTCTCCGCCACCGTGGGGGACGTCCCGTACAAGCCCGGTACGGTGGCCCAGGCGGCGCTAGGGGCGGTCGTCTCCGGAGCCACGTACATCAAGGTCGGCCTCTACGGCTGCACGACACCCGAACAGGCCGTCGAGGTCATGCGCGGGGTCGTCCGGGCGGTGAAGGACTACCGGGCGGACGCGTTCGTCGTCGCCTCGGGCTACGCCGACGCCCACCGCATCGGCTGCGTCAACCCGCTCGCGCTGCCCGACATCGCCGCCCGCTCCGGCGCCGACGCCGCCATGCTCGACACCGCGGTCAAGGACGGAACACGGCTGTTCGACCACGTTCCGCCCGACGTCTGCGCCGAGTTCGTGCGGCGTGCCCACGCGGCGGGTCTCCTCGCCGCGCTGGCGGGCAGCGTGAAGACCGGCGACCTGGGTGAGCTGGCCCGCATCAAAACGGACATCGTCGGAGTGCGCGGGGCGGTCTGTGAGGGAGGCGACCGCAACGCGGGCCGCATCCGGCCCGACCTGGTGGCCGCATTCCGGGCGGAGATGGACCGGCTCGTCCGGGAGCACACGGTCGCCGCCGCGGCGAGCTGACGGTGGCCGTGCCGACCGGACGTCGCCGTCACGCCCCGGGGCGCCTGGGCAGCCACGTCACCGTCGTCGATCCGGCGACGGGCGAGGTCTTCGCGGAGGCTCCCGAACAGCGGCCGGACGAGCTGGACGCGGTCGTCGACCGGGCCCACGCGGCCTGGCGCGACTGGCGGACCGACCCGGACGCCCGCAGGACCGCGCTGCGCGCTGCGGCGGACGCCGTCGAGGCGGCAGCGGCGGAGCTCGCCCCGCTGCTCACCCGAGAACAGGGCAAGCCGCTGACCGAGTCGTACGCGGAGGTGGCCCGTACGGCCGCGCGGCTACGCTACTTCGCCGGGCTGGATGCCGGGACGGAGCCGATCACGGACGGCCGCCCCGTACACAGCGAGCTCCGCTGGCGACCGCTGGGGCCCGTCGCCGCGATCGTCCCGTGGAACTTCCCCCTGCAGCTCGCGTCGGCGAAGTTCGCTCCGGCCCTCGCCGCGGGCAACACGATGGTGCTCAAGCCCTCTCCGTTCACTCCTCTCGCCACCCGGTTGCTGGGGTCCGTCCTCTCCGGGGCTCTGCCCGAGGGCGTCCTGACGATCGTCACCGGGCGGGAGCCCCTCGGCGCCCGTCTCGCCGCGCATCCGGGAATCCGCCATGTGACCTTCACCGGTTCGGCGGCCACGGGCCGGGGCGTCGCCGCGGGCGCGGCGGCCTCGCTCGCGCGGGTCACCCTCGAACTGGGCGGCAACGACGCCGCCGTCCTGCTGGACGACGTCGACGTGGAGGAGATGGCGGACCGGTTGTTCTGGGCGGCGTTCCGCAACTGCGGGCAGGTCTGCATGGCGGTCAAGCGCGTCTACGCCCCTGCCCGTCACTACGCACAGGTGGTGGAGGCGCTCGCGGACCGGGCGAGGACGACCGTCGTCGGACCCGGTCTCGACCCGGACACACGGCTCGGACCGGTCAACAACGCCCCTCAACTGGCCCGCGTCGAGCGGTACACGGCCCGGGCCCTGGCAGACGGCGCCCGAGTCGCTGCCGGCGGGCACCGACTGGACCGGCCGGGGTACTTCTTCGCGCCGACGGTCCTGGCCGACGTGCCGGCCCACAGTCCGGTGGTGACGGAGGAACAGTTCGGTCCCGTCCTGCCGGTGTTGCCCTACAACACCCTCGACGAAGCCGTCGGGGCAGCCAACGGCACCGGTTTCGGCCTGGGCGGATCGGTGTGGGGAACCGACGTCGACCTGGCCGCTGCCGTGGCCGACCGTCTGGAGTGCGGTACCGCCTGGATCAACCATCACGCCGAACTGTCCCTCGCTCAGCCCTTCGCGGGTGCCAAGGACAGCGGGGTCGGCGTCGCGGGCGGACCGTGGGGGCTCTACGGGAACCTCAGACCGTTCGTCGTGCACCGACCCGAGGAGGCGTGACGACGTGAAGTTCGGCGCGGCGGTACTGCGTGCTTACGAGGAGCCGTTCACAATCGAAGAGGTGATGCTGGCCGAGGGGCCGGACGAGGGCGAGATCCTGGTCCGGATCGCGGGCTGCGGTTTGTGCCGGACCGATCTCGCGGTCCGGCGATCGGCGGGCCGCTCGCCCCTGCCGGCCGTCCTCGGCCACGAGGGGGCGGGAGTCGTGGCGGAGACGGGGGGCGCGGGCACCGGCTTCGACGTCGGCGACCATGTCGTACTGAGCTTCGACTCCTGCGGTCACTGCCGCAGTTGCAGGAGCGCGGCCCCCGCCTACTGCGACTCCTTCGCCTCGCTGAACCTCTTCGGCGGGCGCAGGGAGAACGCCGCACGGTTCACCGACGCGGCCGGCCTCGCACTGGCGCCCCGTTGGTTCGGCCAGTCCTCGTTCGCCGAGTACGCGATGGTCCCGGCACGCAACGCCGTCCGGGTCGATCCCTCGCTGCCGCTGGAACTGCTCGGACCGCTCGGCTGCGGCTTCCTCACCGGTGCCGGGGCGGTCTTCAACTCCTTCGGTGTCGGTCCCGGTGACACCCTCGCGGTCTTCGGCGCGGGATCGGTGGGTCTGGCCGCGGTGATGGCGGCCCACGCCGCCGGGGCGGTGACCGTCGCCGTCGACCGGCATCCCGGGCGGCTCGGCCTGGCCGAGCGGCTGCACGCCCTTCCGCTCCCCGCCGCGTCGGCCGCCCTGCCCGAGCGGATCCAGCGGCTGACCGGCGGCGGAGTGACGTACGCGCTGGACACCACAGGGTCCGCCGGACTGATCAACGACGCGCTCCGGTCACTGAGCCCGACCGGCCACCTCGGCCTCGTGTCACGTCTGCACACCGCGTTGCCGCTGGAGCCGGGAACACTGGACCGCGGACGCCGGATCTCCCACATCTGCGAGGGCGACGCGGTCCCCGGGCTGTTGATCCCGCGCCTGACCGCGCTCTGGCAGGCCGGACTGTTCCCCTTCGACCAGCTGATCCGTCTCTATCCGCTCGCCGACATCAACGAGGCCGAACACGACTGCGACACGGGCCGCGTCGTCAAACCCGTCCTGATCCCGGACGGGCGGCAGCGGTGACCGAGGCGTTCCGTGACACCACCCACCCGAGCTGCCGTCCTGAGGGACGCCGGCCATACCCGCATCAAGGAGTACGCATGGTCGATACGGCACCGCGCAGCACCGGCGTGGAGGGAGGGGTCGGCCTGACCGCCCTTCTGGTCGCCGCGGCACGGGCGATCGAGACCTACCGCCCCGACAGTCTCGCCCAGGACGTCTACGCGGAGCTCTTCGTGCGCTCCGCCCCGGCGTCCGCGCACTGGCCGGTCCGCCTGGACCAGGCTCCTGACGGGGACGCGAACCCGCTGTGGGGGCGCTTCGCCCGCTACTTCGGACTGAGGACCCGCGTTCTCGACGACTTCCTGCTCCGGTCGGTCCGGACCGGCGGCGCCCGCCAGGTGGTGCTGCTCGGTGCGGGGCTCGACACACGGGCCTTCCGACTCGACTGGCCTTCCGACTGCGTGGTCTTCGAGATCGACCGGGACGGGGTCCTCGCGTTCAAGCACGAGGTGCTCGGCGCGTTGCCGGTCGCGCCGAGGGCGACGCGGGTGCCGATCGCGGTCGACCTGCGCGCCGACTGGGGCGGTGCGCTGAGGGCGGCCGGCTTCGACCCGGCGGCCCCCACCGCGTGGCTGGCCGAGGGGCTGCTGTTCTACCTGCCCCGCGCCGCCGAGACCAACCTGATCCGCACGGTGGACCGGTTGAGCGCGGCGGGCAGCGCGCTGGCGTACGAGGTCAAGCTCGAGAAGGACCTGTGGGAGTACCGCGACAGCCGCCTCTACACGTCGACGCGTGAACAGCTCGGCATCGATCTGCTCGGCCTGTTCAGCAGGGAGCAACGGCCCGACTCCGCGGCTCATCTGGCGAACAGCGGCTGGTCCACCTCGGTCCACACCCCCTTCGAGTTCACCCATCGGCACGGACGCGGTCCCCTGCCCGAGGAGAACGACGCGCTCGCGGGCAACCGGTGGGTGTTCGCGGACAAACCGCTGCCGGCCTGGTAGCGAACCGCTCGTGATCCCGGTCCGTGGGTTCTAGGCGTCGGCCCCGGGCGGGCCGTCGAGGACGGTGGGAACGTATTCCAGCAGCTGGAGCCGACCGTCGAAGGTGCGGCTCTCGACCAGGCCTAGAGCGATGTCGGGATACTCGTCGAAGATCCGCTCCTTCCCGGTGGCGCCGGTGATGACCGGGAAGACGACCACGCGGAAACGGTCGACCAGGCCGGCGGCGAGCAGCGAACGGCAAAGGGTCAGGCTGCCGAGGGTGCGCAGGGGGCCCGCGTCACGCTGCTTCATGTCCCGTACCGCCTGGACGGGGTCCTCCCGGACCAGTTCGGTGTTGCTCCAGGACAGCGGCGCCTCCAGAGTCGAGGAGAACACCACCTTGGGCATCGCGGTCAGCCCGGCGCAGCCGGGATCGTCGGGCATCTCGGCGGCGAACCCGGACATCAGCCGGTACGTCCTGGCGCCCATGAGGGTGGTGTGCCGCTTCTCGGTGTCACTGTCGAGCCAGGCGAGATACTCGGGTCCCCCCATGCCCCAGAGACCGGGCCAGCCGTCCGCGGACGCGTAGCCGTCGAGAGAGATGATGAAGTCCACCATGAGGCTTGACATCGGGCTGTTCCTCCTGTGTACGTGCGTACCGGTGATGACCGACGCCGAGCCGGAAAGTCATCGCGCTCCCTTGGCGGTGCGCGGCTCGACCCGCGTGGCGTCGTGTCCGCCGACGGTGTGCGGGTGAGCATGAGGTGACCCAGTTCTCCTCCCGCACCGAGGCGATGCGATGCCCGACCACGCCCACCACGTCCCGTCCGAGGGCGCCGCACCGAGGGGAAGCCTGCGGCCCGAGCTGGCGGAACGCTGGCTGTTCCGGGGGATCTACGGCCTGGTGCTGGCCAGTGCCATGGTGGCCGCGCTGGATGTGCCGGGGGAGAAGGCCGATCCCGGTCAGGACGCGCTGTGGGTACTCCTCACCGCGCTGGCGTCGGCTGCCGCCCACGGGTACGCGCACGTCATCGCCCAGCGTGCGGCCGCCGAGGGGGCGGCCAGGCCCGGCAGAGTGCGTGCGGTTGTCGCCGAGTGGCCGTTGGTCGCCGCCGTGCTGCCCACCCTGTTGCTCTTGCTCGGCGCGGTCGCCGAGTGGTGGACGGAGGACACGGCGGTCGACGTGGCTCTGCTGTTCAACACCGTCGCCCTGTTCGGCCTGGGAGCCTCGGCGGCCCGCACCGCGGGACTCGGCTGGCTGTCCTCCTGCCGGGCGGGGTTCGTGGACATGTTGATCGGGCTCGTGGTCATCGCCGCGGACGCACTGATCGAGTAGCGCGGCCACCGGCTGCCGTGCCGCCCGGCAGGACCGCTCCCGCTCTCGCACGGGCGGCGGGTCCGTGCCGCACGAGAGCGGACTCGGCGCGGCACCTCGCGGTGTATGAATGGCGGAAGACCGGCAAGGCGGCTGGGATGAGCAGCTTTACCGGAAGGACCACTCCGGGCGAGGGCGGGTTCCCCGCGGCCGCCCCTGGACGCGAGCCGTCGGCCCGCACGGTGCCCGCGGTGAGCGCGGCCCCCATGCAGCCCCGGCGGGACGGCGAGGGAAGCCTCGCGCACGTGGTGGAAACCCTGCTGGACAAGGGCCTGGTGCTGAACGCCGACATCATGGTCTCGGTCGCCGGGGTCGAGCTGCTGGGCATCCGGCTGCGCGCGGCCCTGGCCTCCTTCGAGACGGCCGCCCGCTACGGACTGGAATTCCCCTCCGGCACGGACACGGAGACCGCCGCGTGGCGCGACACCCGGGAGGAGAAGGAGACCTGCCCGGCGTGCGGCAAGCGCGCGCCCGTCGAGCAACTGCTGAACCAGTGGTGCCCCTGGTGTGGCTGGCGCAGTGCCCAGGCCCGGTTGCGGGGAGACTCCGGGCAGGCCGCCCTGACGGGTCACCAGGACGCCGACGCTCAGGAGAACGACGAGCGCGACGAGGACCGCGATCAGGACCCGGCCGAGCGAAAGGCCGAGCGGCGTGGCGACTGACCGGTCCCCGATGAGGCCCACCCGGGAACCGAGGGTGACCCTGGACGACCTGGTGGAGGTCCTGCTCAACAAGGGCGCGGTCCTGCATCTGGATCTCATCGTCGCCGTCGCGGACATCCCGCTGATCGGCGTCTCGGTGCGGGCCGCCGTCGCCGGGATGGAGACGATGCTGGAGTACGGCATGATGCGCCACTGGGACGAGGCCACCCGCGCGTGGGCCGAGCGCTCCGTCGCCCGGCGCGCCCTCGGCCTGCGTGAGGGCGAGAGCGTCGTCCGCCGGATGAGCGGGGGTCACCTGCTGACCGAGGGCGTGTACCACGGCTGGCGGCCCGGCACCGTCTACCTCACCGATCAGCGCCTCGTCGTCCTGCGTGAGGAGCCCCGGGAGGTGCTCTGGCAGACCGGTCTCGACGCCGTACGCGACGTGCGGCTGAAGCCGGAGCGGACGGTCGGCGGCGAGGAACGCCTGCGCCTGGAGGTGTCGCTGGCCGACGGACGGCGGGAACTGCTCTCCGCCAGGGAGCCCCAGACACTGCACGACCTGCTCACCCGTTCCCGCGCCGGGCACCTCGCGCCCGCGCTCCCGTCGGGGGCCGCCGCCGAGGAGGAACCTCCCCTCGCGGAGGGGCACCTCTGGTACGAGGAGCCGCGCAGGTCCGGCCCGTTGTGGCGCGGCGGACGGGCACGGCTCACGGCCGGCCGGCTGACCTGGAAGTCACCCGTGGACGCCAGGCCCGCCCTGGTGCTGCCCACGACGGACCTGGCCGGGGTGCGGCGGGCGCCCGGGTACGGGCCAGGCGGTGAGGGAAGCGTCCTCGTGCTGCGCACCACCGCGGGCGAGGAGATCCGGCTCGCCGCCGACGACCCGGACCGCTGGGCCGGACGGCTCGCGTCCGCCGGCCCCGTGGCGGCCACCGCATGAGCGGGACGAGAAGGGATCGAGCAGTGCAGCGGACGGAGGAGAAGACGACATGCCGTTGACCGTCGACGAGAAGAGCCTCAAGCACGGGGTGCTGTCCCTCGTCGTGACGCTGGTCGAGGTGATCCAGGAGGCTCTGGACCGCCAGGCCATGCGCCGCATCGAAGGCGGTGACCTCGACCCGGAGGAGGCCGAACGCCTCGCCGACGCCCTGCTGGACCTGGACGAGGCGATGGAACAGATCAAGGAGGACCACGGCATCGTCACCTCGGTCGCCGACCTGCACCGCGGGCTGGACGACGTGGTCGACGACGTCGTGGACAAGCTGATCAACCCGCAGCGCTGGGCGGAGGAGGCCGGGCGATGACGGAGAACACCGCTCTGTACGTGTACGCCCTGCTTCCCGACCGGCAGGGCGCAGCCGACGGCGTCACCGGGCTCGACGGGCGTCCGCTGCGCCTGGCGGGAGTTCCGGGCACCGGCGTCGCCGCGCTGGTGCACGACGCGACGCCGGCCCCCTTCCAGGGGGACGACGACCAGGTGCGGCGCTGGGTGGCGGAACAGAGCGAGGCGGTCACCACGGTCTGGGAGCGCGTCGGCAGCCTGCTGCCGATGACCTTCAACGTCCTGGTCGCCGACGACACCGCGTCCGGACGGAGCGCCGAGCAGCGGCTGGGGGACTGGATCAGGGAACAGGAGGACGACATCACCGGTCAGCTGACGGCGCTCTCCGGGCGGTGCGAACTGCGCGTGGAGATCACCCTGGACCGTGCGGCCGCCACGACCGGCGACCCGGCCACGAGTCCGGGGGAGACGGGGGGCGACGCCCGGTCGCCCGGCATGCGCAGGCTGCTCGCCAAGCAGCGCGAGCAGCGTGAGAAGAACGTGGCCGGGCAGCTCGCGGACACACTGCACGCCGGCATCCGGCGCCGCCTGCTCTCGGTCGCCGAGGACCTTCGCGACCGAGGACCGGCCCACCGCGTGCCCGGCGAGTCGGACGTCCTGTCCGCGGCTCTGCTCGTCCGGCACGAGGACATCGACGCCGTCGGTGCCGTCCTGAGCGACGCGCAGACCGGTCAGCCCGCCCTGCGGATCCGCTTCCTCGGTCCCTGGCCGCCGTACTCGTTCACCGAGACCCGGCCGCACGAGCCGGCGGAGCAGGCGGCGCGCTGACGTCCGCACGGGCCGCGTCCCTTCCGCGGGCCGGGAATGCCGGTGCGTACGGCCGCGTTGTGGCAACCGTGACCGTGGAGGGGACAGTGTCCCCGGGCCTCACCTCTCGCCTGCGGGGACGATCGTCCGGCTGAAGCCCCGCAGAGCCGTTCGCCGCGCAGGCGACCGCCCTCCACGTCACCCTCGTCGGGAATGCGGTACCCGTCGCGGGCGTTGCACGGCACGTATGACATGTCCGAGTCAATCGACTCGGGTGGTGGCGAAAGGAGCACCCCATGGCACGCAGCACCTCGCGTCCGGTCGTCAGGCTCACCTCCACGGCCGGCACCGGCGTCACCTACGTGACCCGCAAGAACCGTCTGAACGACCCCGACCGGCTGGTCCTGCGCAAGTACGACCCGGTCGTCGGCGGGCACGTTCTCTTCCGCGAGACGCGCTGACCCGCAGCGGATCGCCGCTCCTCGCCCCACCGCTCCCCGCCGTTCTCGCGGCGAAGCCCTCCAGGAAGGACAGCACCTCATGAGGCACGGAGTACACCCTGTCTCCCGTCCGGTCGTCTTCCGCGACCGCGCGGCGGGCTTCCAGATGCTCACCCGCTCCACACTCGACGCCCGCCGGACGGTCGAGTGGGAGGACGGCGTGACGTACCCGGTCGTCGACGTCGAGATCTCGTCGGCGAGCCACCCGTTCTACACCGGCACCTCGCGCGTCGTCGACACCGCGGGACGTGTGGAGCGCTTCGAGCGGCGCTACGGCACCGCAGCCCCGGCCCGCCGCTGACGGTGGGCCCCGCCCGATCCTCCGGAGGGACACCGCGATGAAGGTACGCAAGTCGCTGCGCTCGATGAAGGCCAAGCCCGGCGCCCAGGTGGTGCGCCGACGCGGAGTGACGTACGTGATCAACAAGAAGGACCCGCGTTTCAAGGCCCGGCAGGGCTGACGGGGTAGCGCCGCACGGCCCGGCACCGCACGCTCGCGGTGCCGGGCCGTCCGCGTCGGGACGGGCACCCGTCCGGCCCGTCAGACGGTGCGGAAGTGCTGCCGCAGCTGCGAGGTGACGGTGTCGGTCGCGGCGGTGGGGGCACGGCGCCGATGGCGGGCGAGGAGGACGGAGACGTCCGGAAGGGCCGGGCCCGGCACGGCGGCGAGCGTGCCGTCGCGGAGCGAGGGAGCCGCGTTGGCCAAGGGCAGGACGGTCAGTCCGAGCCCGGCCGCGACACAGGAGCGGACGGCCTCGATGCTGCCGAACCGGGTCAGGCGGGGCCTGGCTCCGGCGACGGCCCGGAGCCGGTCGGCGAGCCGGTCGCTGTAGGAGCAGCCCTGCTCGTGCAGGAAGAAGTCCGCCTCGGCGAGCTCCGGCCAGGTCACCGGTGCCTCACGACCGGCGAGGGGGTGGTGGGGAGCGGCCAGCAGTACCAGGGGCTGCCCCGCGAGACGTTCCGCGAGGACGTCCGGGTGGTCGACCCCGTCCTCGAGCAGGAGCGCGCAGTCGAGCACCCCCGCCCGCAGCCCGTCCACCGCGCCGTCCGTGCCGCAGGCCCGCAGGTGCACCTCGACCTGCGGATGCAAGCGGCGCAGTGCGGCGATCACCTGGGGGAGGTGGGCCGAGCACAGGGTTTCGCCCGCGCCCACCGTCACGGTGCCCTTGACCGGTCCCTCGCCGTCGGCCGCGGTGAGCAGGCGCGACTCGGCGTCCAGGACGTCCTCGGCCAGGGGGACGAGGCGCCGTCCCGCGTCGGTGAGCAGCGCGCCCCGTGGCATGCGGTCGAAGAGCCGGGCGCCGAGTGCCTTCTCCAGCGACTTGATCTGCACGGTGACCGTGGACTGTGAGAGCCGCAGTTCGGTGGCGGCGCCGGTGAAGCTGCCCGTCCGGGCGAGCGTGGCGAAGGTCTGGAGCAGCCGGGTGTCCATCACGGCACCCTAAGTCCTGCCATCGGAAATCTCGATGGGAACGATGAGAAACGATCGTTGGATTTCATGAGCCCGACGCGGAATCATGAGGGCCATGACCACTTCTTCGCCTGACGTCGACGTCCTGCGCTACACGGCCTTCACCTCCCGCCCCGACGGTGGCAACCCGGCCGGTGTCGTCCTCGACGCCGCGCGGCTCGGGCCGGACCGCATGGCGGCGATCGCCGCCGAGGTCGGGTACTCGGAGACGGCGTTCGTCACCTCCCGCGACGAGGAGCGGCGCCGGTTCACGCTCCGGTACTTCAGCCCGCTCGCCGAGGTCGCCTTCTGCGGACACGCCACCGTGGCGACGGCGGTGGCGCTCGCCGAGCGTCTGGGCGCCGGCGACCTGGTCTTCGACACCCCCGCCGGAGAGATCCTGGTGACCACGTCGGCGGATGCCCGAGGCGCGGTCCGGGCGACGCTCACCAGCGTGCCCACCCGGTCGCGGCCGGCGCGGGCCGACGAGGTGGACCCGGCCCTGTCGGCCCTGGGCTGGGACAGCGCCGACCTCGACCCCGAGCTGCCGCCGCACGTCGCCTTCGGCGGCAACGACCACCTGGTGCTCGCCGCCCGTTCCCGGGCCCGGCTGGCCGACCTCGACTACGACTTCGACGCGCTCGCCGCCCTCATGCGGAAGAGCGGCTGGACGACGGTGCACCTGGTCTGGCGCGAGGACGAGCAGCACTACCACGCCAGGGACCCGTTCCCGGTGGGCGGCGTGGTGGAGGACCCGGCCACCGGAGCGGCCGCGGCCGCGTTCGGCGGCTACCTGGGCACGATCGGCGCGCTGCCGGAGTCCGGCGTGGTCACCGTCCGGCAGGGGGAGGACATGGGCCGGCCGAGCGAACTCACCGTGCACGCGGACCCGCACGGCACCCGCGTCCACGTCACCGGCCATGCCGTACCGATCACCGGATGAGCGCGCGGCGGACACGCTGCCCGGAGGCCCGGAGCACGGTGCTGTCCCGTCACCCCCTGCTTCATGCACGGACGGGCTGATTCCCTCCGATCGTGTGGGAAGCGCGGCGCTTCCCCCTCGCGGCGGCCGGAAGGTCTGGATAGTGAGTCAGCCGCCGGGGCAACGTCCGCGGCGGATTCCGACGGCCACGTTCCACCAGGGAAGGCAGGGTTGCACCATGACGCCCACCACCGAGGCGACCGACCGCATCGAGCTGGTCTTCTCCCTCTTCGACGCCGATGGGAACGGATACCTGGAGCTTTCCGACTTCGATCTGATGAGCGAGCGCGTCGTGGCCGCCGTACCGGCTGCCGACGAGGCCACGAGGAACCGGCTGTCCGGTGCCTTCCGCCGCTACGGTGAAACGCTCCTGACCGAGCTGGACGCCAACGGCGACGGCCGGGTCAGCCCCGAGGAGTTCACCTCCGTCGTCCTGAATCCGCAGCGGTTCGACGCCACCGTGGACGAGTTCGCCGAAGCGCTCGCCGAGATGGGCGATCCGGACGGAGACGGCTTCGTGGCCCGCCCCGAGTTCGTCGCGCTGATGCTCGCGATCGGCTTCGCGCGGCCCAACATCGAGGAGCTCTTCCGGGCCTTCGGGCCGGACGGGGAGGACCGCATCCCCGTGTCCACCTGGGCGGACGGAATCAGGGACTACTACCGCCCCGAGAAGTCCGGTATCCCCGGCGATCACCTGGTCCCGGCCGGGACCAGGTGACGGCGACGGGGCCGCGGAACCGGCACGACCGGACGGCGCGGGCGCCGCGGCCCCGACGCCCGGTGTGACCGGAGAGCCGGACGACGGTGGCCGCTTTCATGTCGTCCTGCGTACCGTGACGACGGGGCAGCGGGCGTACGTCATCACGGCCTGGCTCACCGAGCCCAGGAGCAGTCCGGCGACGCCTCCGCGTCCGCGGGCGCCGACCACCAGCAGTTGAGCCGCCTTGCTCGCCTCGAGGAGGGCGTCACGCGCCTTGCCGCGCACCAGGTCGTGCCGGACCGTGATGTCCGGACAGCCGGCCGCGCGACCGGCGAGTGCCCGGGCCAGCCTCTGCGCGGCGGACTCGGGGTCTGCTTCGGCCGCCCCGTCCGACTGCCACGCATGCACCGCCACGAGCTCGGCCCGGCGCTGCGCGGCTTCGGCGAACGCGACCTCGACGGCCTTGTCGCTGTCCGGGGAACCGTCGACGCCCAGCACGACCGGCCCTGTGTCGGCGGACGGGCGGTGCTCTTCGCTGACCGTCATCACCGGACAATGGCTGAGGGCTGCCAGGGCAACCGGGGTAGAACCCAGCAGCAGGCCCACGACACGCCCCTTGCCGCGGGAGCCGACGACGATCAGGTCCGCGGTCCGTGACTCGACTTCCAGCACGTACGCCGCGTCACCCGTCACCACGGCGTGGGTCACCGCGACCCCGGGTGCCACGCCACAGGCGTGGGCCGCCGCCTCGTGGACCAGCGTCCCGGAGGCGGGGTCCGGCACCAGGTACCTGGGCTTGACCGGGATCTCGGCATGCACCACACGCAGCTTCGCCCCGCGCCGTACCGCCGCCGCGGCGGCTGCTTCCACGGCGGTGAGACTCGTCGCCGAGCCGTCCACCCCGACCACGACCAGGTTGCTCATCAGCGGCTGCTCCACTTCAGGCTCCGCGACTCCCAGCGTCGCCCCATCGGTGGGCCGCTGCAATTCCTGCCGGGCCCGCGCACCGACGGACCTGCGGACCGAGGGACGCCGGAGAGTTCTCCGTCACGACGGGGCATAGAGAAGAGCGGACAGGAAACACCGCCGGACAGCCGCGCAGCGGTAGCGGGACCGAGGCGGCGCGGCCACGAGGAGGCCCGGACATGGCAGGCGCGAAGGACAAGGAGACCGGCCACGAGCAAAGCCGGGAAGCGCCTCATCCCCAGCGCCTCGACGCCCTGGAGGTCATCAGGACCGGAGCTTACGTCGTCGACGGGCAGGGCCGTGTCGTCGCCGTGAACACCCACGCCGAGGAACTGCTGGGCCGCCGGGCAGAAGACATGGCAGGTCAGGACGCCCACGAACTGCTGCACCGGGGACCGCACGGTGAGCAGTTGCCAGCCACGCGGTGCGCCATGCGGCTGGCCTTCCACGCCGGACACCCGGCACAGGGCGAGAACGACTACTTCTCCCGCGCCGACGGCTCCGTCCTGCCCATCTCCTGGTTCCTCGCCCCCTACGCCGTGGACGGCCCCGACACCCACACGCTCGTCATCTTCCACCCGCGTGAGCAGGCGCAGTCCGCCGGGCCGCACTCGGAGCTGCCCGCCGAGCCGATGAGCGAACTCGAACGACTGGCACTGCTGGCCGAGACCACCACCCAGGTGACCTCCACCCTCAACGTCGACGAGACGCTGCGCCGACTGGTGGCCCTGGTCCTGCCCCGGCTCGCGGACTGGGCCGTCATCGACCTGATCACCGAGCACGAGGAAGTGTGGCGGACCGCCGTGGTCCACGTCGACCGGGACCGCCTGGTGCACCGTGAGGATCTCGAAGGGCCTATGCCGCCCGTGCCCGAGGAATCACCGATGCCCCTGTCCCGCGCCCTGCGCGGCGTCGCCTCCGCCCTGGCCGGACCCGACACCTACCAGCGCACCCCGGACTCCGGCATCGCCGTCGAACAGCGTCGATTGTTCGAGGCCACCGGCATCCGCTCCGCCGCCATCGTCCCCCTCCGTGGGACCCGGGAGGTCCTGGGCGCCCTCACCCTGGGCCGGGCCGGCAAACCCGGTGACTTCTCCACCTCCGACCTGCCCCTGATCGAGGACATCGCCCGCCGTGCCGGCCTGGCGCTGGACAACGCGCGCCTCTACCAGCGCCAGCGCGCGGTCGCCGAGACCATGCAGAACCACCTGCTGCCCCAGATGCCGCGCGTGCCCGGACTGCAGATGGCCGTCCGCTACCTGCCCGCCCCCGACGCGTCTCAGGTCGGCGGGGACTGGTACGACGCCTTCGCCCTGTCCGACGGCGCCACCGCGCTGGCCGTCGGGGACGTCGTCGGCCACGACCTGGAGGCCGCGGCCGGCATGGCCCAGTTGCGCAACATGCTCCGTGCCTACGCCTGGTCCCAGCAGGCACCCCCCAGCCGCATCGTGGAGCGCCTCGACGAGGCGATCATGCCCATCACGGACGTCACCATGGCCACGCTCGTCTTCGCCCGCGTCACCAGGACGGACAGCGGAGCCTGGCAGCTGTCCTGGACCAACGCGGGTCACCCCCCACCCCTGCTCGTCACCCGCGACGGCCTGACCGACTACCTCACCGACGGACACAGTCTCCTGCTCGGCACCGGTCTCCGTACGTCCCGTCCCGACGCGACGGTCGTGCTTCCGCCGGGTTGCACCCTCCTGCTGTACACCGACGGACTCATCGAGGTGCCGGGCCGTACGCTCGACGAGGGCCTGGACCGGCTGCGCCAGCACGCCGCGGCCCTCGCCCACCGGCCCCTGCCGTCCTTCGCCGACCAACTCCTGCGCCGTGTCCAGCCGCCCGGCCTGGACGACGTCGCCCTCCTGGCGCTCCGTACCCCTGCGTGAGCGGGCGGCCGCACCCCGGAACCCGCCGTGCCCGCTCGGACCGAGCGGGCACGGCCGGTTGAAGAAGACTTTGCCCGTGGCCGATTCCACGCGGCGGGCGCCGGACCTGACGGCGGCAGAGGGTATCGCGTTCGCAAAGTTTGGCCGAAAACGAGGGATGTTGTGTGTCCTTCTCGTTTCGGTCGCGTTGACCGCGCTCGCTCTCATGACGCACGCTCGGAATGTAGATGGCAACTACAACTGGTTTGCCGGACGATCCGCTCGCAATCGCAAAACGCATGCTGGCAGCGGGTCGTCGGGCGGGCCGGACGCAGGAGGTAGCGTATGTGCGGCATCACCGGCTGGGTCTCCTTCGACCGCGATCTCGGCGCCGAGACGACGGCGTTGGATGCGATGACCGAGACGATGGCCTGCCGCGGACCGGACGACCGTGGCGTGTGGGCGCAGGGACCCGCCGCGCTCGGCCACCGCAGGCTCGCCATCATCGACCTGCCCGGCGGGCGGCAGCCGATGACCGTCGACACCCCGCACGGCACGGTCGCGCTCGTCTACTCGGGAGAGACCTACAACTTCACCGAACTCCGCCGTGAACTCGCGGACCGCGGGCACCGCTTCACCACCGACTCCGACACCGAGGCCGTCCTGCGCGGCTACCTCGAGTGGGGTGACGCGCTCCCCGAGCGTCTCAACGGCATGTACGCCTTCGCCCTGTGGGACGGCCGCGCGAACAAGCTCGTCATGGTCCGCGACCGCATGGGCATCAAGCCGTTCTACTACCACCCGACCGCGGACGGTGTGCTCTTCGGCTCCGAGCCCAAGGCGATCCTCGCCAACCCGCTGGCCCGCCGCCGCGTCGGGCTCGACGGGCTGCGCGAGCTGTTCACCATGATCAAGACACCCGGTCACGCCGTCTGGGACGGCATGCGCGAGATCGAGCCCGGCACCGTCGTCACGGTCGACCGCACGGGCGTGCACCAGCGCCGCTACTGGGACCTGGAGACCCGTCCGCACACCGACGACCAGGACGCCACGATCGCGCGCGTCCGCTCGCTCCTGGACGACATCGTGCGTCGTCAGCTCGTCGCCGACGTACCGCGCTGCACCCTGCTCTCCGGGGGACTGGACTCCTCCGCGATGACCGCGCTGGCGGCCCGGCAACTGGGCGAACACGGCGAGAAGGTGCGCAGCTTCGCCGTGGACTTCGCGGGCCAGGCGGAGAACTTCATCGCCGACGAACTCCGGGGTACCCCCGACACCCCCTTCGTCCACGACGTCGCCCAGGCCGCCGGCACCGACCACCAGGACATCGTGCTGGACGCCCACGCCCTCGCCGACCCCGAGATCCGCGCCAAGGTCATCCGGGCCCGCGACCTGCCGGCCGGCCTCGGCGACATGGACGCCTCCCTGTACCTCCTCTTCCGGGCCATCCGCGAACACTCCACCGTGGCCCTGTCCGGCGAGTCCGCCGACGAGGTCTTCGGTGGCTACCTGCAGTTCTTCGACGAGGAGGCACGCCGCGCCGACACCTTCCCGTGGCTGGTGTCGATGGGCCGCCACATGGGGGAGGACACCGACGTGCTGCGCCCGGACCTGACGAAGAACCTGGACCTGTCCGCGTACGTGGCCGACGGCTACCGCGACGCCGTGGCCGGCATCCGGCGCCTGGACGGTGAGAGCGACTTCGAGTACCGGATGCGCAGGATCTGCCACCTGCACCTGACCCGCTTCGTGCGCATCCTGCTCGACCGCAAGGACCGCGCCAGTATGGCCGTCGGACTGGAGGTGCGCGTCCCCTTCTGCGACCACCGGCTCGTCGAGTACGTCTACAACACCCCCTGGGCGCTGAAGTCCTTCGACGGGCGGGAGAAGAGCCTGCTGCGCGAGGCGACCGCGGACGTGCTGCCGAAGTCCGTGTACGACCGGGTCAAGAGCCCCTACCCGTCCACGCAGGACCCCAAGTACGCCGTGGCCCTCCAGGACCAGGCCAAGGATCTGCTCGCCCGC
Source organism: Streptomyces flaveolus (assembly GCF_014648815.1). Lineage (GTDB taxonomy): Bacteria > Actinomycetota > Actinomycetes > Streptomycetales > Streptomycetaceae > Streptomyces > Streptomyces flaveolus. The sequence continues at coordinate 358,640 of NZ_BMRV01000003.1, forward strand.
ACCGGCCACCCGGTCTTCGACCTCGTCGACCCCGAGCGGCTGCGGCGGGCCGCCGAGCGGGAGGCGCCGATGAGCGGCCAGGCGGACCGGCGCGGCCTGGAACGGGCCCTCGACCTCGCCCTCTGGCTGGACCTCTACCAGCCGGAGATCGACCTGAGCTGAAACGGCTCGGCCGCCCCGTCGCCCCTGAGGGTTCACGGGCTGCGCAGCAGCAGCAAGGCGATGTCGTCGGTGTACGTGTGCCGGGGGACGGCGTAGTGCACCAGGTCGCCGGCCAGCTCACCGACCGGCTGGTCGCCCACCCTGGTGAGGTGCTGGACGAGGGCGGTGATCGACTCCGTGATGTCGTGGTCGGGAGCCGCGTTCGCGCAGCGTCAGGCAGGGCGGGTGACTCTTCGACCACACCAGCGCCATGACTCCGTAGCGGCGGACACCGTGCAGGGGTGCGAAAGCCACCGCGAACTGGTAGGGCATCCCGGCCGCGGCGTTCGGATACGGCAGGGCCATGTCCTCCTGGCGGCCCACGCAGACCAGGTGGTCTTCCCGCAGCGCCTCCGACAGGGGCCCGGCGGCCGAAACCGCCACCGTGCCCACGGCGCCACGGTCGTCACCGGCATGCCGCAGACCGCGGTCAGGACGTGCATCGGTTCCCGCGCCGACAACAAGTACACGCCACCGGCCAGAGCGCCCGTCCGACGCACCGTGGCGCTGAGTGCCTCGTCCAAGGACGCCGGGTCACCGTCGCTGCCCGGGCCATGCGTGCTCATATGCCCGACAGCATTCCGTCAGTCGCCGACCGGCGACGGTACGGCGCGGCCGTCCCGTGCCACGCCCCCTCCGGCTCCGGGGACGGACCCGGCGCCTTCCGGGGGATCGGCGCGCGAGTGCCGGCACGTCAAGGAACGGTTCGTCCCGTGCCTCGATGGGGTGGTTTGACCGGATCCCCGGTGATCGTGCGTGCGGAGCCCGCGAACACTGGTGGGGGTGGCGCGGGCCACCGGGGAGGGGGACGGCATGGCAGACGGCACGGTTCTGGTCGCGGTGGCGGAGCGCCCGGAGGACGGGGGCGCCATCGCTGGGCAGTTGGCGCGCATCGCCGAGGGGATCGGGGCGCGCGGCCTCCAGGTCCGATGGGTGGTGAGCGTCTCCGACGCCGAGGCCGTCCTCAGGACCGAGGCCGGTCTGGCCGCCGCGGTGGTCGCCTGGGACCTCCCGCCCGGAGCCGAGGACGGGCCGGGCGGCGCGACGGTGCTGCGCCGGATCGGACGCCGGTTCCAGAACCTGCCGGTGTTCCTGGTCATGGCGGACGAGGGACTGCGGGAGCTGCCGCTGTGGGTGTCGCAGTCCGTGGTGGGCTATGTGTGGCCGCTGGAGGACACACCGGCGTTCATCGCGGGACGGATCACCAAGGCCGCACGCGTCTACCAGGACGCCCTGCTTCCGCCGTTCTTCAAGGCGCTGCGGCGCTTCGACGACGCGCACGAGTACTCATGGCACACCCCGGCGCACTCCGGCGGTGTCGCCTTCCTCAAGTCACCGGTGGGACGGGCGTTCCACGACTACTTCGGGGAGCGGCTGCTGCGCAGCGACCTGTCGATCTCGGTGGAGGAGCTCGGTTCGCTGTTCGAGCACACGGGTCCGATCGGCGAGGCCGAGCGCAACGCGGCGCGTGTCTTCGGATCCGAGCACACGTACTTCGTGCTGCACGGCGATTCCACCTGCAACCGTCTGGTCGGCCACTTCAGCGTGACCCGCGACGAGATCGCCCTGGTGGACCGCAACTGCCACAAGTCGGTCCTGCACGGCATGGTCGTCTCCGGCGCCCGGCCGGTGTACCTGATCCCGACCCGCAACGGCTACGGCCTCGCCGGGCCGCTGCCGCCGGCCGAGATCGCGGCGGACTCGGTGGCGGCGCGGATCGCGGAGAGCCCCCTCACCCGGGACGCGGTGTCGGCGCGTGCCCAGTACGCGGTGTTCACCAACTCCACGTACGACGGGCTGTGTTACGACGCCGTGGCGGCGGCCCGGGCCTTCTCGGCCGGTACGCCCCGGCTGCACTTCGACGAGGCGTGGTTCGCCTACGCCCGCTTTCATCCGCTCTACGCGGGGCGCTACGGCATGTCGGTGGACGAGGAGACCTTCCCCGGCCCCGACCGGCCGACGGTCTTCGCGACCCAGTCCACCCACAAGCTGTTGGCGGCGCTGTCGCAGGGCGCCATGGTGCACGTCCGGCCCGCGCCGCGGGCGCCGGTGGAGCACGACCGGTTCAACGAGGCGCTGATGATGCACGGCACGACGTCGCCGCTGTATCCGATGATCGCCTCGCTGGACGTGGCCACGGCGATGATGGACGGCCCACAGGGACAGTGGCTCGTCGACGAGGCGGTGTCGGAGGCGGTCCTGTTCCGCCAGGAGATGGTGCGGATCCGGCGGCGGATCCAGGCCGCCGGGGACCGGCCGCCCTGGTTCTTCGGGGTGTGGCAGCCGGACGAGGTGACCGATCCCGCGAGCGGGGCGCGGCTGCCGTTCGACGAGGCTCCGGCGGACCTGCTGCGGACCGAGCCGTCCTGCTGGCACCTCGCGCCCGACGCGGACTGGCACGGCTTCCCGGGCCTGACCGACGGCTACTGCATGCTCGACCCGATCAAGGTCACGCTGACCTGCCCCGGGCTCGACGCGACCGGTGCGATGTGCGACCGGGGCATTCCGGCGCGGGTGCTCACCGCGTACCTGACCACCCGCGGCATCGTCGTGGAGAAGACCGACAGCTACACCACGCTGGTGCTGTTCTCCATGGGCATCACCAAGGGCAAGTGGGGCACGCTGCTGGACGCCCTGATGGACTTCAAGGACCTCTACGACGGTGATGCCCCGCTGGACCGTGTGCTGCCCGCGCTGGTCGCCGAGCACCCGCGGCGCTACGCCGGGCGGAGTCTGCGCGACCTGTGCCAGGAGATGCACGACCACCTGCGCCGGGCCCGCCTGGTCGAGCTCCTCGACCGGGCCTTCCAGCAACTCCCTGAGCCGGTCGCTCCGCCGCAGCAGTGCTACCAGCGTCTGATCCGGGGCGGCACGGAACGCGTCCGCTTGACGGACGCACCGGGCCGGGTCGCCGCGGCGATGGTCACGGTGACACCGCCCGGCATCCCGGTCCTCATGCCGGGCGAGAGCGTCGGGGAGGAGGACGGTCCTCTTCTGCGCTACCTGGGCGCCCTTGAGTCCTTCGACCGCCACTTCCCCGGCTTCGGCAGCGAGACCCACGGGGTGACCCGCGACCCCGACACCGGCGACTACCTGATCGAGTGTCTCCGTCCGGACGGACAGGAAGGGCCCGGGGGTGTCACGACGCCGGCGCAGCGGCGGGCGGAGAAGAGCGCCGGGACGCTGGGCTGAGGCCGCGGCGGCGCGGGCGGGATGCGGCTGCTAGTCCAGCCACACCCCGTCGCGCATGACGACTCTCCCGCTTAGTTCCGCCTCGCCGCGCCAAGCACGCACGGTCCCCGGGACCACGCGGACATACAGGAAGGCGCCGTCTTCCCCGCGTGGATCCCACCCGAACTTGTCGGCGAACGCCTCCGCTGCGCCTGCGGGCACCTCCCGGTCCGGGAAGCACTCCGCTTCGCCCTGGAGCAGCACCACGTCGAAGGTGTCCGGGAGCGCCAGGCGCACGCGCGGCTCCGCGCGGACGTTCCGCGCGGTCACGGAAGCGGCGCTGGTGCACATCCACAGGGCTCGCCCGTCCCAGAGGAACCACAGCGGCACCTGATGGGGTCCGTGGTCAGGGTGAGCCGTCGACACCCATACATCCCGCTCGGTGACGAGCCGCTCCAGTGTGTCGCGCTTACGCTCCGCCGTCGGGCGACGAACGCTTCCCGTGGTCTTCATGGCGACCGACCCTAGTCAAGCGGGTGCGAGGCGCGCCTGAGGCGCAGGACCTACTCCCAGCGACCGATGCACCCGTGGGGCACGAGAGATTCGCGGATGCCAAGGCGCCGCCGTCGGCCGGACACGGCACGGTGGCCCCGGACAGAGCCGGCGCGACGCCTCTCCACGGAATCTTCACCACCGGTCGCCGCCTCCCGGAGCGCGCGCTGCCGCCAACGTCAGGCGCCGAGCGGACGCGAGCAGAGCCCCGGCGTCCAAGTGTCGTCCCACCCCGAGCCGTTGACAAAGTCGATACACGGTAGAAACCTGTCACCTCAGCGCTGCAAAAGATTGACGAAAACACTCAACTTTTGGATTTGAGCGGGCTCGGCTTCACCTCGGCTTCTTCTGGGCCTGCTGACCACCCCACCGCCCACCAGGCGCACCGGTCCCTCGTGCCCCGCCGCACTCACCGCCGCACGGCGCTGCCGCGCCCTGGCGGGCGACGGACGGGGGCCGGTGCGGCGGGCACTCACGGAAAGGGAACGAGAGAGCCTCATGAGAGGAAGACATCCGGGCCGGCGGATCTCCGTCGGCCTTGTGACGGCGGGTCTGCTCACCGCGGGCGTGCTCCCCGTGACGGCCCACGCGGCCGCCGCGGAGGGACCGAACCTGGCACTGGGCCGACCGGTGACGGCGGGCGGGGCCCACGGCGGCTACCCGGCGAGCAACGTCACCGACGGCAGTCAGGCATCGTACTGGGAGGGCCCCGCGGGCTCGTTCCCCCAGTGGGTGCAGATCGACCTCGGGACCCGAACCGAGATCGAGGACGTGGTGCTGAAACTCCCCGCCTCCTGGGAGGCCCGCACCGAGACCATCAGCGTCCAGGGCAGCACCGACGGACAGGACTTCGCCACCCTCTCCGCGGGCGCGGCGCGGACCTTCTCCCCGAACGCCGCGGGCACCGTGGCCGTCGGCGTCGCGGGGGAGGCCCGCTACGTCCGGGTCCAGGTGACCGGCAACACGGGTTGGAACGCGGCCCAGTTGTCCGAGGTGGAGGTCCACGGCGACGCCGGGGGCGAAGGCCCCGGGACCCCGCCGGCCGGCACCAACCTCGCCCTGCGCAAACCGATGGAGGCCTCCTCCACGACCCAGAACTACGTCGCCGCCAACGCCAACGACGGCAGCACCTCCACCTACTGGGAGGCGAGCGGCCAGCCTTCGACACTGACCACCCGGCTCGGTGCGGACGCAGACCTGAGCGGCGTCGTCGTCAAGCTCAACCCCGACCCGGTCTGGGGCCCCCGCACACAGAGCATCCAGGTGCTGGGCCGCCCGGCCGGCGCCTCCGGCTTCACCACCCTGAAGAACCGCGCCGACTACACCTTCAGCCCGGCACAGAACAAGAACTCGGTGACCATCCCCGTCTCGGGCCGGTACGCGGACGTGCGCCTGGAGTTCTCCGGCAACACCGGCGCCGGCGGAGGACAGGTCGCGGAGTTCGAGGTCATCGGCGCGGCCGCACCCGCACCCGACCTGACCGTCACCTCGCTCACCTGGTCACCCGCCTCGCCCTCCGAGTCGGACGCGGTCACCGTCGAGGCCACCGTCCGCAACGACGGCAGCGCCGCCTCGCCCGCGACCACGGTGGACGTCAGCCTCGAAGGCACCGTCGCCGGCAGCGCCGCCGTCGGCGCCCTCGCCCCGGGAGCGTCGGTGAAGGTGCCGGTGCAGGCCGGCAAGCGGCCCATGGGCAGCTACACCGTCTCCGCCGTCGTCGACCCCTCCGACTCCGTCGCCGAACTCGACAACAGCAACAACAGCCGCAACGCCGGCTCGCCTCTGGTCGTCGGCCAGGCCCCCGGCCCGGACCTCGAGGTCACCGGCATCACCACCAACCCGTCCAGCCCCGCCGTCGGAGCCAAGGTCGGCTTCACCGTCGCCGTGCACAACCGGGGCACGAGCGCCGTGCCCGCCGGGTCGGTCACCCGGCTCACCGTCGGCGGCACCACCCTGAACGGCGCCACCGGCGCCATCGCGGCCGGTGACACGGCGAACGTGGTCATCAGCGGCGACTGGACCGCCACCAGCGGCGGAGCGACGCTCACCGCCACGGCGGACGCCACCTCCGTCGTCAAGGAGACCAACGAGGACAACAACACCTTCGCCCGCTCCCTCGTCGTCGGACGCGGCGCCGCCGTGCCCTACGTCGAGTACGAGGCGGAGGACGCCCGTTACGACGGCACGCTGCTGAGGACGGACGCCAAGCGCACCTTCGGGCACACCAACTTCGCCACCGAGTCCTCCGGCCGCCAGTCGGTCCGGCTCGACTCGACCGGGCAGTACGTGGAGTTCACCTCCACCACGCCGTCCAACTCGGTCGTCGTGCGCAACTCGATCCCGGACGCCGCCGGCGGCGGCGGGCAGGAGGCGACGATCAGCCTCTACGCGGACGGGAAGTTCGTCCGCAAGCTCAGTCTGTCGTCCAAGCACAGCTGGCTCTACGGCACGACCGACGACCCCGAGGGCCTCACCAACCGGCCCGGCGGCGACGCCCGGCGCCTGTTCGACGAGTCCCACGCCCTGCTCACCGAGACCTACCCGGCGGGCACCAAGTTCCGCCTCCAGCGCGACGCCGGCGACAACGCGGCCTTCTACGTCATCGACCTCGTCGACCTGGAGCAGGTCGCGCCCGCCGCCGCCAAGCCCGCGGAGTGCGTCTCCATCACCGAGTACGGAGCCGTGCCCAACGACGGCCTCGACGACGCGGACGCCATCCAGCGTGCCGTCACGGCGGACCAGAAGGGCGAGATCCCCTGCGTCTGGATCCCGGCGGGCCAGTGGCGCCAGGAGAAGAAGATCCTCACCGACGACCCGCAGAACCGGGGCCAGTACAACCAGGTCGGCATCCGGGACGTCACCATTCGAGGCGCCGGCATGTGGCACTCCCAGCTGTACTCGCTGATCCAGCCGCAGGACGCGGGCGGCATCAACCATCCGCACGAGGGCAACTTCGGCTTCGACATCGACGACAACACCAAGATCTCCGACATCGCCGTCTTCGGCTCCGGCACCATCCGCGGCGGCGACGGCGGTGCCGAGGGCGGCGTCGCGCTCAACGGCCGCTTCGGCAAGAACACCAAGATCTCCAACGTGTGGATCGAGCACTCCAACGTCGGCGCCTGGGTCGGCCGGGACTACTCCAACATCCCCGAGCTGTGGGGCCCCGCCGACGGCCTGGAGTTCAACGGCGTACGCATCCGCAACACCTACGCCGACGGCGTCAACTTCTCCAACGGCACCCGCAACTCGACCGTCTACAACTCCTCCTTCCGCAACACCGGCGACGACGCGCTCGCCGTGTGGGCCAACAAGTACGTGAAGGACACCTCCGTCGACGTCGGCCACGACAACCACTTCCGCAACAACACCGTCCAGCTGCCCTGGCGGGCCAACGGCGTCGCGATCTACGGCGGTCACGGCAACTCGATCGAGAACAACCTGATCTCCGACACCATGAACTACCCGGGGATCATGCTGGCCACCGACCACGACCCGCTGCCCTTCTCCGGGCAGACGCTCCTCGCCAACAACGGCCTGTACCGCACGGGCGGGGCGTTCTGGGGCGAGGCCCAGGAGTTCGGCGCGATCACCCTGTTCGCCCAGGGCCAGGACATCCCGGGCGTCACGATCCGTGACACCGAGATCCACGACTCCACCTACGACGGCATCCAGTTCAAGACGGGCGGCGGCGCGATGCCCGACGTCCAGATCAAGAACGTCACCATCGACAAGTCCAACAACGGGTCCGGGATCCTCGCGATGGGCGGGGCGCGCGGCAGCGCCACCCTGAACAACGTGACGATCACCAACTCGGCCCAGGGCGACGTCGTGAAGGAGCCCGGCTCGCAGTTCACGTTCAACGGCTCGGCAGGCGGATCCGCCGCCTTGCGCGGCTGACCACGGCTCCGCCGCGGTGCGCCGGCAACGGCCGGCGCACCGCACCCACCCATCCCACTGCTGCGCCCCGCCGCTCGTGGCGGGGCCGAGATCGGGGACGCATGAGAACCCGCAGACGACCATCACGGAGCCTGTGCGCCGTGGTGACCACCAGCCTCCTGCTCCTGGGCGGCCCTCTGGTGACCGCCGCCTCTGCGGCCGGCGGTCCCAATGTCGCCGCCGGCGACCCCACCGCCGCGAGCAGCTCGCACGGCGAGTACGGCGCCGCGAACATCACCGACGGCAACCAGGGCACCTACTGGCAGAGCGCCGGCAGCGACCTGCCCCAGTGGGTGCAGACGGACCTCGGCACCACCACCCGTATCGACGAGGTGGTCCTCAAGCTGCCCGCCTCCTGGGAGCGGCGCAGCCAGACCCTGGCGGTGCAGGGCAGCGCCGACGGCACCAGCTTCACCACCCTCAAGGCGTCCGCCGCCTACTCCTTCGAACCCGGTTCGGGCAACACCGTCACGGTGAGCTTCCCCGCCACCCAGACCCGTTTCGTCCGGGTGGCCGTCACCGCCAACACCGGCTGGCAGGCGGCCCAGTTGTCCGAGCTGGAGGTGCACGCGGCGGGCGAGTCCTCCGTCAATCTGGCCCGCGGACGCACCTTCACCGCCAGCAGCCAGACCGAGGTCTACAGCCCGGCCAACGCCGGCGACGGCAACAAGGCCACCTACTGGGAGAGCCGCAACAACGACCTTCCCCAGTGGCTGCAGACCGACCTGGGCTCCGCGGTGCGTGTCGACCGCGTCGTCCTGCGCCTTCCCGACGGCTGGGGCGGGCGCACCCAGACTCTGAAGATCCAGGGCAGCACCGACGGATCCGACTTCGGCGACCTGACCGCGAGCGGCACGTACACGTTCGCGCCGTCGGGCGGCAACTCGGCGACCGTCTCCTTCGACGCCGCCACCACCCGCTACGTCCGCGTCCTGGTCACCGCCAACAGCGTCCAGCCCGCCGCTCAGGTGTCCGAGCTGGAGGTCTACGGACCCACGACCGGGGACACCCAGGCACCCTCCGCCCCGCCGCACCTGGCGCTCACCGAACCCAGCGCCGGCCAGGTCCGTCTGACCTGGGACGCGGCCACGGACGACACCGGCGTCGCCGCCTACGACGTCTACGCCGACGGCGACCTGCTGACCTCGGTCGGCGGCGACGTCACCACGTACACCGACACCCGGCCCGCCGGCACCCGCGTCAGCTACTTCGTCCGGGCCAGGGACGCCGCCGGCAACCAGTCCCCGAACAGCAACACCGTGACCCGCGCGGCCGACGAAGGAGACACCGAGGCCCCCACCGCCCCGGTGAACCTGTCCCTCTCCGAGCCCGAGGCGGGCCGGATCCGCCTCACCTGGGGCGCCTCCGCCGACAACAAGGCCGTGACCGGCTACGACATCTACGCCAACAACACCCGGCGCGCATCCGTCGCCGGTGACGTCACCACCTGGACGGACACCCAGCCGGCCTCCGCGACCGTCACGTACACCGTGCGCGCCAAGGACGCGGCGGGCAACCAGTCGCCGCCCAGCAACCAGGTGACCCGCAACGGCAGCGGAGCCGGCTCCGACCTGGCCGTGGGCAAGCCCATCGAGGCCTCCTCCGTGATCCACACGTACGTCGCGGCCAACGCCAACGACAACAACACGGCGACGTACTGGGAGGGCGGCGCGGGGAGCTACCCGAACACCCTCACCGTCAAGCTGGGCGCCGACGCGGACGTCGACCGGCTGGTTCTGCGCCTGAACCCCGACTGGGGCAGCCGCACCCAGACCATCGAGGTCCAGGGCCGGGAGCAGAGCGCGAGCGGTTTCACCTCGCTGGTCGCCGCCAAGGAGTACGCGTTCACGCCGGCCGGGCGGAACACCGTCACCGTCCCGGTCGGCAAGCGCACCGCCGACGTGCGGCTGCGCTTCACGGCCAACAGCGGGGCGACGGCCGGGCAGCTCGCCGAGTTCCAGGTCATGGGCGTCGCCGCGCCCAACCCGGACCTGGAGGTGACGAAGCTGACCACGTCACCGGCGGCGCCCGTCGAGTCGGACGACATCACCGTCCTTGCGACCGTCCGCAACAGCGGAGCGGCCGACGCGCCCGCCAGCAAGGTCGCCGTGCGGCTCGGCGGCTCCGCCGTGGCCACCGCCCAGGCCGGGGCGCTCGGAGCGGGGGAGCAGACCACGGTCACCGCGTCCCTCGGCAACCGCGAGGCGGGCACCTACCCGCTGAGCGCCGTGGCCGACGACGGTGACGCGGTGATCGAGCAGAACGAGACCAACAACACCTACACCAGTCCGGACGCCCTGGTCGTCAAGCCGGTCGCCAGTTCCGACCTGGTCGCCGCGACCGTGAGCACGTCCCCGTCCTCCCCGGCCGCCGGGGACGACGTCACCTTCCGTGTCAGCCTCAGGAACCAGGGCACGGTGGCCTCCGCGGGAGGCGACCACCGGATCACCCTCACCCTGACCGACAGCAGGGGCGCGACCGTCAAGACCCTGACGGGCACCCACACCGGTGTCATCGCCCCCGGCGCCACCACCGCCGCCCTCACCCTCGGCTCGTGGAAGGCGGTCGACGGGTCCTACAGCGCCAAGGTCGTGGTCGATCCCGACGCCGAGGAGATACCGGCCAAGCGGGACAACAACACCTCCACCAAGCCCCTGTTCGTCGGGCGCGGCGCCGACATGCCGTACGACATGTACGAGGCCGAGGACGGCTCGCTCGGCGGCGGCGCCAAGGTCGTCGGGCCCAACCGGACCGTCGGCGACCTCGCCGGCGAGGCCTCGGGCCGCGAGGCGGTCACCCTGACCGGCACCGGACAGTACGTCGAGTTCACGACCCGGGCCGCCACCAACACCCTGGTCACCCGCTTCTCGATCCCGGACGCGCCGGGCGGCGGCGGAATCGACTCGACGATCAGCGTCTACGTCGACGGCGTCAAGAAGAAGACGCTGCCGCTGACGTCGCGCTACGTCTGGCTGTACGGGGCGGAGTCCGCGCCCGGGAACTCACCCGGCTCCGGGGCACCGCGCCACATCTACGACGAGGCGCACCTCATGCTCGACCAGACCGCGCCCGCGGGGTCGAAGATCCGGCTGCAGAAGGACGCCTCGGACTCCTCCACGTACGCCTTCGACTTCGTGAACCTCGAGCAGGTGGCACAGGTCGCCAACCCGGACCCGGCCGCGTACGCCGTACCCGCCGGGTTCACCCACCAGGACGTGCAGAACGCCCTGGACCGGGTGCGGATGGACACCTCGGGCAAGCTGGTCGGCGTGTACCTGCCGCCCGGCGACTACCAGACGTCCAGCAAGTTCCAGGTGTACGGCAAGGCGGTCGAGGTCGTCGGCGCCGGGCCCTGGTACACCCGGTTCCAGGCGCCCGCCGGACAGTCGAACACCGACATCGGCTTCCGGGCGGATGCCACCGCCAAGGGCTCGACGTTCGCGAACTTCGCCTACTTCGGCAACTACACCTCGCGCATCGACGGGCCGGGCAAGGTCTTCGACTTCCAGAACGTGTCGGACATCGTCATCGACAACATCTGGAACGAGCACATGGTGTGCCTGTACTGGGGCGCCAACACCGACCGCGTGACGATCAAGAACTCCCGCATCCGCAACATGTTCGCCGACGGCATCAACATGACCAACGGGTCGACGGACAACCTGGTCTCCAACAACGACGCCCGGGCCACCGGTGACGACAGCTTCGCCCTGTTCTCGGCGATCGACGCCGGCGGCGCGGACATGAAGAACAACGTCTACGAGAACCTGACTTCCACGCTGACCTGGCGTGCCGCGGGTGTCGCCGTGTACGGCGGCTACAGCAACACCTTCCGTAACATCCGCGTCGCCGACACCCTGGTGTACTCCGGCATCACCATCTCGTCGCTGGACTTCGGCTACCCGATGAACGGCTTCGGGACCGACCCGACGACCTTCGAGAACATCTCGATCGAACGGGCCGGCGGACACTTCTGGGGTGCGCAGACCTTCCCGGGCATCTGGGTCTTCTCCGCCTCGAAGGTCTTCCAGGGCATCCGCGTCAACCACGTGGACATCGTCGACCCCACCTACAGCGGCATCATGTTCCAGACCAACTACGTGGGAGGACAGCCGCAGTACCCCGTCAAGGACACCGTCTTCACGGACGTCACCATCACGGGGGCGCACAAGAGCGGTGACGCCTTCGATGCCAAGTCCGGCTTCGGCGTGTGGGCCAACGAGATGCCGGAGCCCGGGCAGGGGCCGGCGGTCGGCGAGGTCACCTTCAACGGGCTGAAGCTCGAGGGCAACGCCGTGGACGTCCGCAACACGACCTCCACCTTCAAGATCGACATCAACCCGTAGCCGGTTCCGTTCCCGTCGTGAATCGACGCAGCGTAGCGCAAGCCCTTGCGGGGGTTTGCGCTACGCTTGCGTTTATGACGCGACGACTTGCTCAAGTGGCGAAGAAGGTTGGGGTCAGCGAGGCCACGGTCAGCCGGGTCCTCAACGGCAAGCCGGGGGTGTCGGAGGCGACACGGCAGTCGGTGCTGACGGCGCTGGACGTCCTGGGATACGAACGTCCGACGCAATTGCGCGGGGAACGGGCCCGCCTGGTGGGCCTGGTGCTGCCCGAGCTGCAGAACCCGATCTTCCCTGCGTTCGCCGAGGTGATCGGCAGCGCGCTGGCCCAGCAGGGGCTGACGCCGGTGCTGTGCACGCAGACGAAGGGGGGCGTCTCGGAGGCCGACTACGTCGAGCTGCTGCTCCAGCAGCAGGTCTCCGGCGTGATCTTCGCGGGCGGGCTGTTCGCGCAGGCGGACGCGCCGCACGAGCACTACCGGCTGCTGGCCCAGCGCCGCATCCCCGTCGTCCTGATGAACGCGGCGATCGAGGGGCTCGACTTCCCGAGCGTCGCGTGCGACGACGCGGTGGCGACCGAGCAGTCCTGGCGCCATCTCGTCTCGCTCGGCCACGAGCGGATCGGGCTGGTGCTCGGGCCCTCCGACCACATCCCCTCCCGTCGCAGGCTCCGGGCGGCCGCCGAGGCCGCCGGCGGCTTCCTGCCCGACGAGTTCGTGCAGCGGTCGATGTTCTCCCTGGAGGGCGGCCAGGCGGCGGCCTCGCGACTGTTGGACGCCGGGGTGACGGGCATCGTGTGCGCCAGTGACCCCCTGGCCCTCGGAGCGGTCCGCGCGGCCCGCAGGCGGGGCCTGAGGGTGCCGGAGGACGTGTCCGTGGTGGGGTACGACGACTCCGCCTTCATGACGTGCACCGAGCCGCCGCTGACCACGGTGCGCCAGCCGATCGAGGCGATGGGGCGCGCCGCGGTCGAGTTGCTGGCCCATCAGATCCAGGGCAGCGACGTGCCCCACAGTGAGCTGCTGTTCGAACCGGAACTCGTCGTTCGGGCGTCGACCGCGCAGGCGGCCGGCTTGCGGGCCGCGACCGCCCCGGTCGTCGCGGACCTCGTTGTCGACGCCTGACGGTGTTTTGTCCGGTTGCGGGCCGCCTCCGTCCGCGTCTCCCGATCAGTTGTCAAACAATTACGAAATCAGCGTGAGATCTTGCGTTCACTTGTGCGTGGTGGTTGAGTGAGCGGCGCCCCACAACGCATCGGCGATGGGGCGCCTTCCTCGTTCATGCCCGAAGGGGACCACCCATGAGAAGTGCTCGGTTCCGCCGTACGCGTCGTGCCGGCGTCATCACGCTCGTCTCCGCTCTCACGCTGACCGCTCTGGCCGCCTGCGGCACGAGCAGCAGCGGCGACGGCGGTTCCGACGGCAGCGGCAGCGGGTCCTCCGACCCGGCTGCGCCGCTGGACCCGAAGACCAAGGTGACGATCACCATCGACTGCATGCCGCCGGCGGCGAAGGCGGCCGAGCTGAAGGAGTGGAAGGAGGACGTCAAGGAGTTCAACAAGACCTACCCGAACGTCACCGTCGAGGGCCGTTCCACCCCCGGCCAGTGCCTGGAGCCGCCGCGCTTCACGGCGATGCTGAAGGCGAAGTCGCAGCCCGACGTCTTCTACACGTACTTCACCGACCTGCCCCAAGTGCTCGACAACGACGGCGCCGAGGACATCACCGCGTACGTCAACGACAAGAGCGTCCCGGCCCTCAAGGACATCGACCCGAACGTCCTCGGCTCGCTCACGCACGAGAACAAGCTCTACGGCCTGCCCACCAGCAACTACACGATGGGCCTGTTGATCAACCGCAAGCTGTTCGAGAAGGCCGGCCTCGACCCGGACGCCCCGCCGCGCACCTGGGACGAGGTCCGCTCCGCAGCCAAGAAGATCGCCGGCCTGGGCGACGGCATCGCCGGCTTCGGCGAGTACAGCGCCGGCAACACCGGCGGCTGGCACTTCACCGCCCAGATGTACAGCCTCGGCGGCGACATCGTCGACGCGAGCGGCAAGAAGGCGGCGTTCGACAACGAGCTGGGCAGGCAGGTCGCAGAGAACCTCCACGCCATGCGCTGGGAGGACGACAGCATGGGCAAGACCCAGCTGCTCAAGTGGGGTGACCTCCAGAAGCAGATAGCCACCGACAAGCTCGGCATGTTCCTCGCCGCCCCCGACGACATCACGTACATGGTCCAGCAACTCGGAGCGGACTACGAGAACTTCGGCATGGGCCCGATCCCCGGCGAGAAGAACACCCTCGCCGGCGGCAACAACTACATGATCAAGAAGGGGATCTCCGCCGACAAGATCAAGGCGGCCATCGCCTGGCTGAACTTCGAGAACCTGACCGTCGGCAAGGGGCAGTTCGACTGGGCCCGCAAGAAGACCGACAAGCTGCCGGTCGGTCTGCCGCAGCCCAACTTCTGGCTGAACGAGTCGAAGACGAAGGACGACGCGGCCCGGGTCGAGCACGCCACGATGCCGGTCGAGAACTTCAAGGCGTTCATGGACAACCCGGTCGCCGGCAAGGCCGAGCCGCCGAAGGCCCAGGAGATCTACAAGGTCCTCGACAACGTGATGTCCGGAATCCTCACCAACGAGGACGCCGACATCGACAAGCTGCTGGACACGGCCGCGAGCCAGGTCGACCAGGTCCTCGCCAACCAGTGAGCGCATCCCGGCGGGGCGGCGGCGCCGCCCCGCCGGACACCGCCGCCCCCCGGGCGGCGCGGACCGGACCACCTGTGGCATCCGGGGCGACGCCCCGGCAGACCAGCGTCAAGGAGCGACGATGTCGGCCCCCAGCGTGACCCCGAACAAGGCGGCCAGCCACCGCCGCACCCCGCCGCGCGCGGCGGACCCCGTGCCCCCGGGCGGCCGCTTCGCCAAGAGCCTGCGGCGCAACCTCACGGCCCACGGATTCCTGATCGGCGCGGTGCTCTGCTTCGCCGTGTTCTCGTGGTACCCGATGGTCCGCGAGTTCTTCCTCGCCTTCCAGAAGACGGACAGCGGCGAGGTCAGCTGGGTGGGGCTGGACAACCTCACCACCGTCTTCAACGACCCGGCGTTCTGGCAGGCGTGGCGCAACACCCTGCTGTTCACCGTCCTCGCCCTGGTCCTCGGCTTCGCCGTGCCGTTCGTCGTCGCCCTCGTCATCAACGAGTTCCGGCACGGCAAGGGATACCTGCGGCTGCTCGTCTACCTGCCGGTGATGCTCCCGCCCGTCGCGTCGGTGTTGCTGTTCAAGTACCTGTACGACCCGGGGTACGGACTGCTCAACGAACTGTTCGGCTTCTTCGGCCTGCCCGAGCAGCAGTGGCTCCAGGACCCGGACACCTCCATGCTCTCGATCGTCATCGCCTCCACCTGGATGAACATGGGAGGCGCCGCCCTCATCTACCTCGCCGCCCTCCAGGGGATCCCCGGCGAGCTCTACGAGGCGGCGGAGCTGGACGGGGCCGGGGTGCTCCGCAAGATCTGGCACGTGACCATCCCGCAGACGCGCCTCATCCTGTCCCTGATGCTGCTGATGCAGATCATCTCCACCATGCAGGTCTTCGTCGAGCCCTTCCTGCTCACCGGCGGAGCCGGCCCCGAGGGCTCCACCACCACGGTCGTCTACCTCATCTACCAGTACGCCTTCAACTTCAACAACTACGGTGCCGCGGCAGCCCTGGGGCTGCTCCTGCTCGTCATACTCGCCGGGTTCTCGGCAGCGTACGTCAAGCTCAACCGCGCCGAGAACGAGTAGGAACCGGAGTCCCAGCATGTCCACACGCACGCTCATCTCACCGGCCCAGCTCGCCAGGCCCCGCGGCAAGGCCGTCTACTGGGTGACGTTCGCCGTCGTCGTCGCGGGCTTCACCCTCGTCTTCCTCGGCCCGCTGTACTGGATGGTCTCCAGTGGCTTCAAGGACACGCAGGAGGTCGTCCAGACCCCGCCGACGCTCGTCCCCGGCTCGTTCGCACCGGACAACTACTCCAGGGCCTGGGAGGTCATGGACCTGGCCAGGCTGCTGTTCAACACCCTGTACTACGCGTTCGGCGCCCTGGCCTTCCAACTCGTCCTCGACGTCGCCGCGGCGTACTCCCTCTCCAAACTCCGCCCCGTCTTCGGCAAGGCCGTCCTCGGGGCGATGCTGGCGACGCTGATGATCCCCGCGACCGTCCTCGTCGTCCCCCAGTACCTCACCGTGCTCGACGTGCCCGTCGTCGAACGCAACCTGCTCAACACCCCGTGGGCCATCTGGCTGCCGTCCGTGACGAACGCGTTCAACATCTTCCTGCTGAAGCGGTTCTTCGACTCCATCCCCAAGGAACTGCTGGACGCGGCCGCCATGGACGGCGCGAGTCCGCTGCGCACCCTCCGGTCGATCGTCCTGCCGATCTCCCGCCCGATCCTCGGCGTCGTTTCCATCTTCGCGATCGTC
Source organism: Streptomyces flaveolus (assembly GCF_014648815.1). Lineage (GTDB taxonomy): Bacteria > Actinomycetota > Actinomycetes > Streptomycetales > Streptomycetaceae > Streptomyces > Streptomyces flaveolus. Next base: position 375,322 of record NZ_BMRV01000003.1, read on the forward strand.
GGGGTCTGGAAGGACTTCCTCTGGCCGATGCTCACCCTGCCCGACCCGGCCATGCAGACCCTGAACGTTGGCATCTACTCGCTCTCCAACGGCGTACCGACGAACGTGCTGATCGCCGCGCTCACCATCGCCTCACTGCCGACGCTGCTGATCTTCCTGATCTTCCAGCGCAACATCATGAGCGGGCTCACCGCCGGCGGACTCAAGGGCTGATCCTTCCCCGGCCCCGCAGCACGCCCCCTCCCAAGCCTTCGCCGCCGGTCCGTCCGACGCCCCGCTTCCGGGCCGGCGGCGAAGACCCACCCTGCCCGAAAGGACCGCACCCGTGGCAGCCCCTCTTCCGCCCCGCACCGACGACTGGTGGCGGGACGCCGTCATCTACCAGGTGTACCCACGCAGCTTCGCCGACGGCGACGGCGACGGCACCGGGGACCTCGCGGGCGTCCGGGCGAGACTGCCCTACCTCGCCGCTCTCGGCATCGACGCCGTCTGGTTCACCCCCTGGTACGCCTCCCCCCTGATCGACGGCGGCTACGACGTGGCCGACTACCGCACCATCGACCCCGCGTTCGGCACCCTGGACGACGCCGAGAAGCTGATCGCCGACGCCGCCGAACTCGGCATCCGGGTCATCATCGACATCGTCCCCAACCACGTCTCCGACCAGCACGCCTGGTTCCGCGCCGCCCTCGCCGCCGGCCCCGGCAGCCCGGAACGGGAACGCTTCCACTTCCGGCCCGGCCGGGGCGAGAACGGCGAACTCCCGCCCAACGACTGGCCCTCGCAGTTCTCCGGGGCCACCTGGACACGGGTGCCGGACGGCGAGTGGTACCTGCACCTGTTCACCCCCGAGCAGCCCGACCTGAACTGGGCCAACCCCGACGTCCGCCGCGAGCACGAGGACATCCTCCGCTTCTGGTTCGACCGAGGTGTCGCCGGCGTGCGCATCGACTCCGCGGCCCTGCTCGTCAAGGACCCGGCGCTCGCCGACTTCGAGGAGGGCGTCGACCCCCACCCGTACATCGACCAGGACGAGATCCACGACATCTACCGCGCCTGGCGGTCGATCGCCGACGAGTACGGCGGCGTCTTCGTCGGCGAGGTCTGGCTGCCCGACGCGGAACGCTTCGCCCGCTACCTGCGCCCCGACGAACTGCACACCGCCTTCAACTTCACCTTCCTCACCTGCCCCTGGGACCCCGACCGCCTGCGCGCCACCATCGACTCGACGCTCGCCGAGCACGCTCCCGTGGGCGCCCCCGCCACCTGGGTCCTCGCCAACCACGACGTCACCCGGACCGTCACCCGCTACGGCCGCACCGACACCGGCTTCGACTTCGCGACCAAGGCGTTCGGCACCCCGACCGACCTGGCGCTCGGCACGCGCAGGGCACGCGCCGCCGCCCTGCTGACCCTGGCCCTGCCCGGCTCGGTCTACCTCTACCAGGGCGAGGAACTGGGGCTGCCGGAAGCCGACATCCCCCTGGACCGCATCCAGGACCCGATGCACTTCCGCTCCGGCGGCACCGATCCGGGACGCGACGGCTGCCGAGTGCCGCTGCCGTGGACGGCCACGGCCCCCTGGTGGGGCTTCGGTTCGGCTACGGAGCCGTGGCTGCCGCAACCCGGTGACTGGGCCCGCTACGCGGTCGACCGGCAGCTCGCCGACCCGGAGTCGATGCTCACGCTGTACCGGGAGGCCCTGGTGCTGCGCCGGGCGGGCAACGGCTTCGGCGACGGCCCCATGACCTGGCTGCCCGCCGCGGAGGGCGTTCTGGCCTTCGGCCGGACGGACGGTCTGGTCTGCGTGGTCAACCTGTCCGACGCACCGGCCGGCCTGCCGGCGCACGAGCAGGTCCTGCTGGCCAGCGGCCCGCTCGAACCCGACGGCATGCTGCCGCGCGACACGGCGGTGTGGCTGCGGACCTGACGGCTTTCCAGCAGACTGCTCCCGACCTCCGACCGAGAGAGGGACGGCGAGCATGACGAAGAGCGCACTTCTGGTGATGGACGTCCAACGGGACGTCGTGGCCATCGCCGACGACGGTTCCGGATACCTGCCCCGCCTGCGCAGGGCGATCGACGGGGCCCGAGCCGCCGGCATCACCGTGATCTACGTGGCGATGTCGTTACGGCCGGGAGATCCGGAAGTCAGCCCGCGCAACAAGGTGATGGCGAACGTCCTGCGGGCCGGCCTGTTCACCGAAGGTGCCCCAGGCACCGAGATCCATGACGACATCGCACCCCGGCAGGGCGACGTCGTGGTCACCAAGAGACGGGGGAGCGCGTTCTCGGGCAGCGACCTCGACCTGGTCCTCAGGGCCCGCGACATCGACAGCCTCGTTCTCACCGGCATCGCCACCAGCGCCGTGGTGCTGTCCACCCTGTGGAGCGCCATCGACCTGGACTACGGCCTCACGGTCCTGGCGGACGCCTGCCTCGACACCGACCCCGAGGTGCACCGGATGCTCGTCGAGAAGCTGTTCCCGCAATGGGCGGACGTCGTCGGCGTCGAGGACTGGCTCAAGGCCGTCGCAGCGCCGTAGCGCGGGCGCCGCCCGCCTTGAGGACCTTCGCAGCAACCTGCCCGACGGCCTCGGCCGAGTCCGTACAACCTTCCGGTCACCGCGCGGGTCTGGAAACGGCGAACGGCAGTACGACCCCGTTCGCCGTTTCCGTCCCCGCCGGACCGACCGGGAGATCCCGCCCTGTGAGCCGTACCGCCACCGAAGCCCTGCGCGCCGCCGCGTTCGGCTGCGCCGCCGTCGCCGTCGCCCTCTGCCTGGTGTACGACCGGGCCGACGGGGCCCGTTGGGACGTGCTGGCCGCGCTCGCCGCCGGTGCGGTGTGCGCCGGAGGGTGGGCCGTCGCGACCCGCGGGGAGCCCGTACCCGCCCCCGGCCCGCGGCAGGGGAACGGCCTGCCGTCCGTGCTGCCCCGGAACCCGGTGGACTGGTACGCGGTCGTGGGCATGCTGCTCGCGGCGGTCGCCCCGTTCGCCGCATACCGCTTCGCCGCCGACGGCGAGGTGAACGACGCCTTCCTGGGCCTCGGGGCCTTCCCGCTGGTCGTCTGGGTCCTGCTCTTCGTCCCGGTGCTGTGGAAGCTGCTGGCCCGCACGCTGCCCGAGCGCCACCGGCTCCTCGCCCAGGACGCGAAGTCCGGCCGGGTCTTCGCCGTCCGCTTCACGTCGGCAGGCGCGGAATGGGCGCGGATCGTGGACGAGGACAACCCCAAGCTCATCGACCCGACGCCGGAGATCGCCCGGATGCTGAAGGTCCGCGACGAGCACGGCAAGTGGTACGGCGTCCAGGGCCTGCTCCCGGGACTCTTCGGCCGGAGCACCGTCGGCGAACTCTCCCACTTCGGGGCCAGGTTCAAGGGCGAGCACGTCTGGATCATGTGGCCGGAACGCTGGGAGTCGGTCCTCGCGGTGGCACGCCGACAGGGCCCTCCGGCGTACCCCGTGGCCATCGTCGCCGAGACCGGCGAGATGATCTGGGGCTACGCGGCGATCGACTTCACCGACCGCTACCTCACCGATCCGGCGAACCTGCGCCCCACCGTGCCCGGTCTGGCGGCCCGCACGCTCCCTCCCCGCCCCGCCTTCCGGGCGGCTGTCCACGGCCGCATGTATCTGCGCCTCGCGGTGGCGGTGGCGGCCCTGACCCCGCTGCTCCTCGACATGGTCTCCGGCGCGACGAGCGCCTGGCTCGGCCTCATTGCCGCCGTGGCCCTCGTCGACGCCCCCTTCGCCGCCTCCCGTGCCAACGCCCGCATCCCCGACCGCACCCGCTGGACGGTCCCGCCGGTCGCGGACCTCCGCACCAGTGACGGAGCGGCCCGGTGAACCGAGGGGTCCGCGCGGGCCGCTGCCTCCGTCACCCCTGCCGCAGGCCGATCACCAGGTCCCGCGGCAGGCCGTGGGTGTCGTGGAGGTAGTGGAAGTCCTCGTCGTCCAGCGGACCCCGGAAGCGGGGACGGGCCAGGACCTGCCGGCCCCGCTCCAGCAGCCGGGCGAACCGCCGCTCCTCCTCGACCAGCATCCGGCGTACGGCGGCGGGGTCGCCGGTCTGCCGGAAGTGGCCCAGGGTGTGCGAGACCAGCTCGTCGGGCAGGTCTTCCAGCCGGCGCGACGGATCGTCCCGCCACAGCACGGTGAGCACCCGCCGCACCAGGCGCCGCAGCACATAGCCCTGTCCGGTGGCGGCCGGGCGGACCCCGTCGCCGATGACCACGACGGCCGACCGCAGATGGTCGCAGACCAGGCGGAACGACGGCTCGTCCAGTGACCACAGGCCGGGCACCAGACGCCGCCAGGGGTCGAACACATCGCAGTCGAACACCGATGACTTGCCCTGCAGCAGCGAGGCCAGCCGCTCCAGGCCGAGCCCGGTGTCGACGTTGCGCTGGGGGAGCGGCACGATACGGCCGTCGTCGAGCCGGCGGTGGCGCATCATGACGTGGTTCCACACCTCCACCCAGCGGGGATCGCGGGTGGGCGTCGAGTGGGGCGGGGTGTCACCGGTCCACAGGAAGATCTCCGAGTCGGGTCCGCACGGGCCGACGGGCCCGTTGGACCACCAGTTGTCCTCCACCGTGAGTTCCACGGGGACGCCGCGCTCCTGCCACAGCTCCAGGGAGGCGGTGTCCGGGCCGACCCGTTCGTCACCGCCGAACACGGTGGCGTGCAGCAGGCCGGGGTCGACGCCGAAGCCCTCGGTGAGCAGCCGGTGGCCCCAGTCGAGGCTGCGCGTGCCCTCGTAGTCGCCCAGTGACCAGGTGCCGAGCATCTCGAAGACCGTCAGGTGCGTGCTGTCGCCCACCTCCTCCAGGTCCGTGGTGCGCAGACAGCGCTGCACGTTGACCAGCCGCCGGCCCAGCGGATGGGCGCGGCCCTCCAGGTACGGGGTGAGCGGATGCATGCCCGAGGTGGTGAACAGCACCGGGTCACCGGGCGGGGGCAGCAGCGTCGAGCCGCCGATCCGGCGGTGATCCCGCTCCTCGTAGTACTCGACGAACGTGCGGACGATCTGCTCGGTGTCCATGGGGGTGACTCCTTCGCGTGGCTGCGGGAAGGCACCGGAGAACGGGACCGGGGGTCGTCGTACCGAGACGAGGGCGGCGGAACGCCACGTGACCACCGACGGGCCGTTTCCGGTCGCCGGTGGGGAGGGGAGAAGGTCAGGCGGCGGCAACCGGCGAGCTGGTCGCTCGCGCGGTCGCGAAGATGCTTCGGCCGGTGACGTTCATACCGACCAGCGTACGACCCCCCATCCCTTCCGGCACGTGAATTTCCCGCGGGGCCCCACGGAACGGTCACGCGGCGCGCAACGGCCCGTGCCCTGGTACAAGAGCACGGGCCGTCCACCCGAAGGCCGGTGTGGTCAGTCGAACGGGGCGAGGGTCAGCCGCGCCTGCGCGGGGCTGCCGTCGTGCACCAGCGACTCGTGGTTGCCCACGTCGTCGAAGGCGAACGCGTACGCCTTCCCGTCGCTGGTCCGTTCGTGGATGATCCGCGCGTAGTGGTTGGTCACCGAGTCCCGGTAGAAGCCGGCCGCCGAAGTGTCCGGCTGGTTCGGGTTGCTCAGCAGCGTCGAGCGGTTGAACGCGGCGCACAGCGTCCGCGAGATCGGGCCGCGCACCGCGTCGTTGGGAGCGTCCAGGAGCCGGTGGCAGCCGAAGACGCTGGACGCGTCGGGCTTCTGGAAGCTCGTCACGACCGCCCCGGCGCTGTTCGTGAAGTTCATGACGCCGCCCACGACGCGCCCGAAGTACCTGGTGCCCGGCTGGTCGGCGAACGGGCTGACCGTCAGCGTGTTCGTGGTGTACTTCCGCCAGACGCGGTCGATGTAGTCGTTCAGGACGGAGGCGGGCAGGGCCCCGGCCTCCAGGCCGTACAGCGGCGACAGCGCCCGCAGGACGGTGCCGTCGGACCGCGTCTGGATCAGGCCCGACCAACCCGGCTGCGCGCGCAGTGCGTCGAATACCCCGCGGTAGCCGCCCGGCTTGAGTCTGCCGGTGGTGATCACGCCGCCGTCGGAACGCTGCACGCCGACGGAGTACGGCGCCGAGAACATGTCGACCTGTGTGCTGTTGAGCCACAGACCGGAGTCGTTGAGTGTGTACTCGGACCAGTTGAACAGGGTGTCGCGGTTCGGGTCGCTCGGGTTCTGCACGGCCGGCTGCACCAGGCCGCCCGTGGTCAGCCCGAAGTCGAGCTTGCGGCCGTAGGAGAAGTAGATGCGTCCCGACAGTTTGGGGATGCGGATGGTCTTGGTCTGCCCGGCGGCCGGTCCGGGGATGGACGCGTCAGGGGCGGGAGTCGGGGGATTGCCGCCGGCGGGCCAGGCGTGGAAAGTGCCTGCGGCGTCCGCCCAGCCCTGCTGACCCGATGTCAGGGACGTGCCGAGGGTGTAGACGTAGACGGCGTCGCCGCGACCGGAGTCGTTGGTGATCGTCAGGGGGATGGTGTCGGGCACCGCGGCGCTTGCGGACGGTGCGGGGGCGGCCGTGAGCAGGGCGCCGGTCAAACCGATGGCGCCGGCCACGGCGAGAAGTCCGTGCTTGAGGGATGACAGCACTCTCCACCTCCGTGCGGGTGTGGGGGGATGGTCCGTACCAGTGTGTGAGAGCGCTCTCAGCGTGCCGCCACGCCGCGTGCATGTCAACGGCTGGGGATCGTGCTCGCGGTAAGACCGGCGGCGGGCGTTGCCCGGACGCGTGCCGGGAGCGTCGCGTCGGCGGGGGATCGGGTGCTTGCTCGGTTAGCGTGGCGCCGGGCGCGGACGGGAGCCGCCCCGGCCCGGCGGCGGACCCCGCGGAAGCCGTGCGCGCCCCGGGACGGGGCGACACCCGGCCTCCGACACGACGGTCCGTGCGGTCGCGGAAGGCACCGAGGGTGCGACAGTGGCCCCATGTGTGGCCGGTACGTATCCACTCGCAGCCCCGAAGACCTCGCCCGGCGGTTCCGGATCACCGACCGGGACCTCGGCGACCCCCTGGCGCCGAGCTGGAACGTCGCGCCGACCGACGAGGTGTGGGCCGTTCTCGAACGCGCCCCGCGGGAGGCGTCCGCCGGCGCGTCGGCGACACGGCAACTGCGGACGCTGCGCTGGGGCCTGGTGCCGTCGTGGGCCCGTGACACGAAGATCGGCGCCCGGCTCATCAACGCCCGGGTGGAGACCGTCCACGAGAAACCGGCGTTCCGCACCGCGTTCGCCCGGCGCCGCTGCCTCCTGCCCGCCGACGGCTTCTACGAGTGGCAGCGGATCGAGGACCCGGGGACGGGGAAGATCCGCAAGCAGCCCTACTTCATCCACTCCGAGGACGACCGGGTGATGGCCCTGGCCGGGCTGTACGAGTACTGGCGCGACCCGGACACCGGGCACGACGACGACCCGTCGGCCTGGCTGATGACCTGCACCATCATCACCACCGAGGCCACCGACGCCGCCGGACGCGTCCATCCCCGCATGCCCCTGGCCGTCGCCGAGGACCACTACGACGCCTGGCTCGACCCCGCCCGCCAGGACACCGGCGCACTGCGCGACCTCCTCGAACAGCCCGCCGGCGGACGGCTCGACGCCCGCCCCGTCTCCACGGCCGTCAACAACGTCCGCAACGACGGCCCGCAACTCGTCGAGGCAGTCACCGCCCCGGCAACCGGGAAGGCCGCTCCTCCCGGGTCGGACCCCGCCCCATGAACGGGGGTCGCGCCCCGGTGAGGACCACGATCCATTGAAGGACACGCACCCGGCGGCGACGATGGCCCCATGCGGAACATCATGGTCATGGACGCCCCCTCCAACCTCGGTCTGCGTCCTCCGGCACCCGGCACCGTGCCCGGCTGCTACAAGCTGGCCGGCGCACTGCGGGACAACGGCATCGTCAGCAGGCTCGGCGCCCTCGAAGGGGGCGTCGTCGTGCCGCCCCGCTACGACCGGGGTGACTGGCAGCAGGGCGACGGCGTCTTCAACGCGCGGGCGATAGCCGCCTACACGCGCACCCTCGCCGACCGCATCGAGGCGCAGGTGTCCGCCGGGCACTTCACCCTCGTCCTCGGCGGGGACTGCTCCATCCAACTCGGTGCCGCGCTGGCCCTGCGCCGCCTCGGCCGGTACGGACTCGCCTCGATCGACGCCTCTCCCGACTTTCGCCATCCGGGCACCTCCGACCGGATCGGCGCGGCCGGCGGCGAGGAACTCGCCCTCGCGACCGGACGCGGGCAGGACGACCTCACCGACCTCGAAGGGCTCCGGCCCTACCTCCGGGACGAGGACGTCCGGCTCTTCGGCACCCGGGACGCCTTCGTGGACGACGTGGACGTCGCCGAACTGCGCGGGCTGGGCGTCCCCGTCACCACCGTGTCCGACCTGCGCCGCACCGACCCGGCCGACCTCGGCGCCGCAACAGCCGCCGACCTCGCCGCGGACGTCCTCGACGGCTTCTGGGTGCACCTGGACGCCGACGTCCTCGACCCGTCGGTCATGCCCGCCGTCGACAGCCCCGACCCGGACGGCCTGCTGCCCGGCGAACTCACCGCCCTGCTGCGCCCGCTCGTCCGGTCCCCGCACTGCGTGGGGATCAACATCACCATCTACGACCCCGACCTCGACCCCGACGGCAGCGCCGGCACCCTCCTGACCGACCTGGTGGTCGCCGCCTTCACCACCGACTGAGACGCGTGGCCCGGACACGGCCGGGGCCGGCTCCGCCGCACGTCCGGCACCGGGGCCGTCAGACCGTTGGCTTCCAGCCCAGCGCGGGACCGAGCCGGCCGGCGATGTCGGTCAGGATCTGCTCGTAGTCCTCCGGGCCGAAGGTGAACGGCAGCGCGAAGGCCACCTCCTCCACCTCACGGAACGCCGCGTGGGCCCGCAGACGCTCCGCGATCCACTCGGACGGGCCCACGAGGTCCGGGGCGAACAGCAGGCGGGCCGGGCCCTGCGGGCGCCTGGTGCGGGGCAGCCGCCGCGCGGCGTACTCCTCGTACCTGGCGCGCTGCGCGGCGTCGGCGGAGTCGGTGGGGATCACCACGAGCCCTTGGGAGACCCGTGCGGCCTCCCCTTCGGGGTGCGCCGCTCGGAAGGCCCGGATGTGGGAGAGCTGGATCGCGGCGAAGTCCTCGGCTCCGGCATCCACTTCGGGTCCCTCGGCCTTGACCACACTGCTGGTGAGGAGGTTCATCGCGTTCTCCCCGGCCCAGCGGGCCGACCGCAGGCTGCCGCCCCCGTACCACATCCGCCGCCGCAGGCCGGGGGAGTGGGGCTGTACGCGGTCGGACCAGGTCTCGATGCCCTCCGTGCCGCGGAAGTCCGTGACCGGCTCACCCGCGACGTGGTCGAGCAGGCGCCGCACCCGCGCGTAGCCGAACTCCTCGGCCTCGGCGGTGTCGGGGTACAGGGCGTCCCTCACCCGCTCGTAGTGCGTCGGCGGTCCGGTGCTCACCCCGGGGTTGAGGCGTCCTCCGGACAGGATGTCCACGGTCGCCCAGTCCTCGGCGAGGCGCAGGGGGTTCTCCCACCCCAACGGCGTGACCGCGGTCCCCAGTTCGATGCGGCTCGTGCGCTGGGTCGCGGCCGCGAGCACCGCGACCGGTGAGGCGATCCCGTACTGGAGGTGGCGGTGGCGCACCCACGCGCTGTCGTAGCCGAGCCGTTCGCCCAGCTCCAGCATGCGCAGCGTGTCCTCGTGCCCGCGCCCCGGATCGTCCTCGTCGAACAGCCCGATCGTGAGGAACCCGAGCCTCTTCAGCGCCCTGCCACTCATCTCCACCCGACTTCCCCCGACCGGCGCCCGCGACGGGCCTGACACCTCTCAACAGACGGATCATGCTCCCTCTTCCCCGCGGGGCGGGCCCTGGGGAACGTCTTTCGCCCGGGTGTTCACGAGAACGCAACACCCGCGACGAGAACGCGGGGTCAAGCGACGACGCGGGCGAGGTCGGTGAGGGCCGCCGTCATCCGGGCCGTCGAAATGCCCTGCCGGCGCTGGTGCGTGAAGACGTCGGGGGCCAGCGGGGCCAGCAGGATGTCCGCCATGGCGTCGGGGTCGGCCGCGCCTGCCTGGCGCAGGAGCACCAGGACGTGAGCGCGCCAGAAGCCGTAGGCGCCCGTGGCGTACCGCCCGGCGCCGGTCTCGGCGGCGAGTGCCAGATGGGCGTGCCGTTCCAGCAGCTCGATCATGGCGGCGAAGAAGGCGGCCAGCCGCTCGCGGGGCGGCGCCCCCGGCCCCAGCGGCGCGGCACCCTGGAGCAACTCGTGCTGGAGGGACTTCTCGTGTTCGTCCAGCAGCGCGGTGGCGATGGAGGAGACGTCCGGGTAGCGCCGGTACAGCGTTCCGCGACCGACGCCGGCGGCTCGGGCGATGTCCTCCATGGTGACGCCCCGCGGGTCCTTCCCGGCGAACAGCTCGGCTGCGGCGGCGAGCACCTTCTGCCGGTTCCGGGCGGCATCGGCACGTTCCTTGGTCACGGAACCCACTCTAAGCCGTCCACGGAATAAGTGGACGCCACGTCCGGTGACCGTCCTCGGATGCTATAAATGGACACCGCGTCCACTTACCAGCCGGGAGGCACATCCATGCGCACGACCCTGCTCCACCTCGACGCCAGCGCCCGCCGCACCTCCTTCAGCCGCGAGCTCGGCGACACCGTCGCCGGCGCCTGGCGGGAGGCGCACCCGGACGGCACCTACCTCCACCGCGACCTCGCGCTCGACCCCGTCCCCTTCATCGACCAGGCGTGGACCGAGCTGTGCGACCACGTGCTGGAGCACGGGATCACCGACCCCCACCGCTACCGGGAGGCCGTGCGCACCCCGGCCCAGTCCGCGGCCTGGGACGTGATCGAACCCCTGCTGTCCGAGCTCCTCGCCGCGGACGTCGTCCTGATCGCCGCGCCCATGTACAACTTCTCGATACCCGCGTCCCTCAAGGCGTGGATCGACCAGGTGACCTTCCCGAAGATGAACCTGGCCCCGCGGCGCTTCGTCGTCGCCCAGGCCCGCGGCGGCGCGTACGGCCCCGGCACGCCGCGCCACCCGTACGACCACCAGGAGCGCTATCTGCGGGACTTCTTCCTCGGGCACTACGCCGTCGAAAACGTCACCTTCGTCGGCACCGAGCTGGTCAACTCCCGTGTCGATCCGGCCCTGGCCGGCCGGCGCGCCCAGCACGACGAGTCCCGCACCGCCGCCCTCGCCGCCGCCCGGAAGCTCGGGGGAGAGCTGTGAGCTGGCTCCTGCTGCTGGCCGCCGGCGGGGTGGAGGTGGCCTGGTCGCAGAGCATCAAGCCCACCATGGGCTTCACCCGGCCGCTGCCGACCCTGGTTTGTTTCCTTCTCGCCGCCCTGGCGGTCTACTTGCTGTCCCTGGCGATGCGGGACCTGCCGGTAGGCACGGCGTACGCGGTGTTCACGGGGATCGGCGCGGTCGGCGCGATCGTGCTGGGCATCGTCGTCCACAAGGACCCGGTCGGTGTCGGCCGCATCGCCGCCCTGACCCTCATCATCGCGGGCGTGGCCCTCGCGCGGGCCACATCGGCCGAGTGAGGGCCGTGCCGCCGCTCCGGTCGGCCCGCCCGTCCGGAGCGGCCCGCCCGGCACCCAGGGCACGCGCCGGGACACCGGGTGCCCTTCCGGGAGTACGTGTCGACGTGGCACCACCGGCAACATCCGTCGCGTGGTCATACTCCGTTGCATGCGCGTACTGATTGTCACGGTGGGGACCTGGGGCGACGTGGCTCCCTACCTCGGACTGGGGCTACGGCTGAAGGCGGCCGGTCACGAAGTGGCTCTGTCCACCCATCAGCGCTTCGCGCAGGCCGTCCTGACACACGGGCTGCACCACCGTCCCCTCCCGGCCGATCCCTGGCAGGAGATGCGGTCACCCGACGGCAGACGCCTCGCCCGCGCCGCGACCGCGCCGTTGAAGCTGGGCAGGGCAGTGCGGCACTTCCGGTCGTTCCTGCCCCGCCTGACGGACGGGATGCTGGAGGCGGCGCGTCAGGACGCGGACGTCCTGCTGGCCTCGTCCCTCGCAGACCCCCTGTGCACGCCCGTCGCCGAGGCCCTGCGCGTGCCCTGTATGGGTGCGTACCTTCAGCCGACGGCACCCACCGCGGCGTTCGCACCTCTCGCACTGAGCGGCTTCCGCTCGCTCGGACCACAGGGCAACCTGCTCGCCGCCCACGCGCTGCGCTCGCTCACCAGTCATGCCTTCGCACCCGCTGTGACCCGGCTGCGCCGGCAGCTGCACCTGCCGCGACGGCACCGAGGCGCCACCGGACGTGCCCCCCGCAGCAAGGTGATCTACCACGGCTTCAGTCCCGCGGTGGTGCCGCCACCGTCTGACTGGCCCGCAGACCTGCGAGTAAGCGGCTACTGGTGGCCACCGAGACCCACCGGATGGCGTCCCGACAGCCGGATCGTCGACTTCCTGCGTGCGGGCCCCGCACCCGTCTTCGTCAGCTTCGGCAGCTTCGCCGGTACGGACGCGACAGCACTGAGCGCGCTCGTCGCCGAGGCCCTGCGGACAGCGGATCTGCGGGGCATCGTGCAATCGGGCTGGAGCGGGCTGCGCGTCGAGGGCGACAACGTCCTCACCGTCTCCGAGGTGCCGCACGACTGGATCCTCCCCCGCTCGGCCGCCGTGGTTCACCACGCCGGTGCGGGCACCACGGCAGCCGGCCTGCGGGCGGGAGTGCCGGCCGTACCCGTGCCCGGCCAACTCGACCAGTACTTCTGGGCCGCCCGGCTCGTCGCCCTGGGAAGTGCGCCCACCTATCTCCCGCACCGGCGGCTGACCGCGCGCCTTCTGGCCGACGCTCTGCGCCGCGCCGTCGACGACCCCTCCTTCCGGGCTCGTACCGCCCGCATCGCCGACCACCTGGCCACCGAGGACGGAGCGGCTCCCGTACTGACCGCGCTGACCCGCCTCGGCCGGTGACACGGGCGTCAGGGGCGTTCGGCGCGACGACGCCGTGAGGCGACTCAGAGGTTGCGGATCCGGAAGGTCGCCCGAGCCTTGGTGAGCAGGTCGTCGGCGGTCTTGCGTGCCGTCTTGCCGTCGGGCAGGTTGAACCCGAGGGTCAGGCGTTCCTGCCCCGAGGTGGTGACGATGAGGACCTTGCTGAGACGGCGGGGGGTCCCGTCGCTGTTCTCGCTGTAGGACTCGGTGATGACGGCCGCGTCCCGGCCCTGGTGGGTGGTCGACTCGATGGTGGCGACGCTCGGTGAGCCGCCGTTGGGCGGGACAGCGGCCTCGTGCTCGCTCTTCCAGCGCTCGGCGACGGCCCGCGGGGTCTCGGTGACCTTTTCCTTGCGGTCGACCAGCAAGGACATGTCCCCCTTGGGGGAGGTGTAACGCGTACCGCGGTAGGGCCCGTCCTCCGTGCCCAGGCTGTCCTCGGTGGTGATGGTCCAGTCGGCAGGTGCGGCCACGGACAGATTCATCCGGTACTCGTCGTACCGCTTCCACCCGGCCGGCACGTCGTCCTGGTCCGTCAGCACCACGGTGGCAGCCGTGACCGCGAGGGCCGCCACCGCGGCCACCGCGACGGACATCCGGGGGTGCCTGCGCCAGACCGGGCGCTGGGCGGCGGCGGCACGTCCGGGCGCTGCGACGGGCGGGTGCCTCGGGGGTGGGGGCGGGACGGGGAGGGTGAGCGTGTGCAGCAGCGGCTGGGCGGCCTGGGCGGTCAGGCGGCCTTCCGGTTCCTTGCGCAGCAGCCCGGTGATCAGTCCGGTGAGTTCTCCCGCGTTCTGCGGGGGCGGAAGCTCGGCCAGGAGAACGGCCTGCAGCGTGGAGGCAGTGGTCTGGCGGCGGAACGGAGAAACCCCCTCCACGGCCAGGTACAGCATGACGCCGAGCGACCAGAGGTCGGACTCCGGACCGGGACGGCGGCCCAGGACCCGCTCGGGAGCGATGTACTCGGGCGAGCCGATGAAGGCGCCGGTCTCGGTGAGTTTCTGCTCACCCTCGACCTGCGCGATCCCGAAGTCGGTGAGGACCACCCGGTCGTGGCGGCCGACCATCACGTTGCCCGGCTTCACGTCGCGGTGCAGCACTCCCGCCTCATGGGCCGCGGCGAGGGCGCCGAGGACCGCCAGCCCGATCCGGGCGGCCTCCGCCGGGGCCAGGGTGCCCTCGTCCAGAAGCTCGGCCAGGGACTTTCCGCGCAGCAGCTCCATCACGATCCAGGGCCGGCCCGCTTCACTGACCACGTCGTGGATGGTCACGACCGACGGGTGGTCGATACGGGCAGCCGCCCGTGCCTCACGCTCGATCCGCAGAAAGGCCGTACGGCGCTCGGCTGCCCCCAGGTTCTCCGGAACCTGCGGTTCCTTGATGGCGACGTCGCGTTCGACGACCTCGTCCCGGGCCCGCCACACCGTGCCCATCCCGCCGGCGCCGAGCCGTTCCAGCAGCCGGTAGCGGCCCCCGACCAGCCGGCCCGCGCCCGCCTGCCGGTCCGCTCCGGTCCCGGTGCGTACGTGCGGCGGCCGGACGGCCGTCGCTTCGTGCCCACCCCCCGCAGCGTCCTCGTCACCGGCCGCGGGTGCCGCCGCCGGCGGCTGAAGTCCGTAACTCGTAGGCTCTTCATGCCGACTCCGGCTGCTCACCTTGCTCCCATCCTTCGTCACCTCTCGGACCTCATGCGTCACAAGCCCGCCGAGCCACCGCCGGTGAAACCGCCGCCCGGGCCGCGCCCACCGTCGCCGCCGCCGAACTTCCACAGCAACACGCCCACCAGCACGACGATGCCGAGGAAGCCGACGAACGGCAGACCGATCCACACCATGATCAGAACCAGGTCCATGAGCGATCCCCCCTTCCGCCGGCGTGGTGGCGAGCAGACCATGGCCTCGCATCCGGCCAGCCGAGCGTAGGAGTCCGAGACGCCGGCGTCGTCAACCGGAGGGTGTACGGCGTTCTGCAACGGGCGTGGCAGGGCCGCGACGCCTCATACCCACGGTGTAGGCGGACGACGGCTGTGTGTTGGGGGAAGGAGAACGGGCTGACGGCACGGCAAGGCCACTGGTGTCCGGCGGACGCGCCTTCGCCCGCTGCCTCGGCAAGGGAGGTTGCCGCCGGCCCCTTGGCACGGCCGGTCCTTGCGCCAGGTGGTCCACGACCATTCCGAGGACCTGTTGGATCCCGTCCGGCGCGTAATGGAGTGCCGGTAACCGCGTCACCAGCCGCAAAAAACGGCGGTGAGCAGTCCTTGAATGGAGAACTTCCTGGGCTGGGCGGCTCGTACACTGACGAAGATGGAGGACCACACGGTCATCGGGATCGGTGCACGTCCGGCGCCCGCCTTGCGGCAGTACGTCGACTCGTATGTCGGCTTCGACCTCCGCGGGCTCCCGGCGGGGGTGCACTGCGGCCCGCCGAGCCGCGCGCTCACTGCGGTGATCAGCCTGTCAGATCCTTTGGAGGTGGCGGCGGGCGTTGACGACGGGTCACCGGTCACCCGATTCGGCAGCGTGGCCGGCGGTCTGATGAGTCGGTCGGTCGCCATTCACCACGACGGACGCCAGCAAGGTGTTCAGGTAGCGCTGACACCGCTCGGGGCCCGGGCCGTCTACGGCATGCCCGCCGCCGAGCTCGCCCACCGACTGGTCCCACTCGACGAGCTCCTCGGAGGACTTGCCGTCGAGCTGGTCGACCGGCTCCGATCGGCGACAACCTGGGCGGCGCGGTTCACCGCGCTGGACGAATTGCTCCTCCGCGCTGTCGGCCGTGGCGCCTGCGGAGACCATGTGCGCTCGGTGCGCCCCGAGGTGGCCGAGGCGTGGCGCCGCCTCGTGGCCGCGCGGGGTTGCGTCCAGGTGGGTGCGGTCGCCGCGGAACTCGGCTGGAGTCGTCGGTACCTCACCGAGCGGTTTCGCGGTGAGGTGGGCCTGTCGCCGAAGACCTTGGCCCGAGTCCTGCGCTTCGAGCACGCGCACGAACTGGCGGCGGCGCCGGACCCGCTCCCGTGGGGCGATGTGGCAGCCGTTTCCGGCTATGCCGACCAGGCCCATCTCGTTCGGGACTGGCGCGAGTTCACGGGCCGATCGCCGACGGCCTGGCGTCGCAGCGAAGTCCTCCTCGGAGCCGGATAGCCGCCCACCACCTGCCCGTCGCGTCGGCTTCTCTTCCCTTTTCTTCAAGACCGCCCGATCGCTGTCGTGGACGATCGTCGGCATGAGACTCGTGAACAACGAACGCAATGCCGTGGACCTGCGGAACACCCCCGTGCACCTCGGACTGGGATCGAGAGCGACCCCCGTCGAAGGTTTCACCTGGAACCCAGAGGTGCTCCAGGCCTACGGCGCCGCGGTCGCGGCAGACGGCGCCGAGGGCCGGATGGTGATGATCTTCGACGGCGACGGGCTCGGCGACCATTGGGAGAGCCACCCTGCGGGCGACGAACTGGTCGTGTGCCTCAGCGGGTCCGTGACGGTCACCCGCGACGTGGACGGGGTGTTCGACCGCGTTCTGCTCGGGCCGGGTGAGGCCACCATCAACCCGGCCGGAGTATGGCACGTGGTCGACATGGAGGGGCCGGCGTCCATCCTGGCCATCACTGCGACCCTCGGCACCGACCACCGTCCTCGGACCGACACCCGCCCGACCGAACGCGTCGGCACGCCCAGCCCGGAGGAAGCGCCGTGACGACACGCATCGCGTGCCTCGGCGACAGCCTCACCCGCGCGCAGTTCAGCGTCGACTACCTGGCTCTTCTCGGAGGACGCCACCCTCCCGGTGACGTGCAGCTGGCCCGTTTCGGCGCCAACGGCGACTTCGCCTACAACCTCTTGCAGCGCCTCGATGCCGTCGTCACGAACCCACCCGATGTGATCACCGTGTTGATCGGGACCAACGACGCCCGAGCGAGCCTCGCCGGCTACCCCGTCGAGCAGGCCATGAAGCGCAAACAGCTCCCCGATCGCCCGTCGGCAGGCTGGTTCCAACAGTGCCTGGGAGCCGTCGTCGCACGCCTGCGAGCGGAGACCGACGCGACGATCGGTCTGCTGTCGCTACCGGTACTCGGCCAACAACTCGACGGAGCAGCGGCACAGGCATCGCAGGCGTACAGCCGGATGATCGCCGAGGTCGCCGCCGCCAACGAGGTGGCCTACCTTCCGCTCCACGAACGCCAGATCGAGGAACTGCGCCAAGCGGACCCGCCGCCGATTTCCTACCAGGAGGTGACACCCGCAGCGGCCGTCGGCGTCCTCCTCCAGCACGCAGTGCTGCGCCGTAGCCTCGACACGATCTCGCGGCGGCGAGGTCTCGTGCTCACGACGGACCACATCCACCAGAACAGCCGCGGCGCCACCCTCATCGCTGAGGTCATCGACGCCGGTCTGGTGTGACGTAGGTTCATCCCCCTGGTCCACGGAGGGATCTCTGCCTCGGTGCCGGCGGGGCGGTGGCCTGCGCGGCAGCGGTCATGCGCCGGCCCGCCCGCGATGCGTCCCGAGGCCGTGTGCGTGCGCCTCGTCGAGGAGTTCGCGCAGCACGGACGAATTCGATGCCACGGCGTTGGCGAGCCGGGCCGGTCCGCCGGCCGGCGGGGAGAGGACGGCGCGTCCGTCCTTGCCCTTGTCGAGGAGGACCGGGGCCCTCCGGGCAGCCATCGCCGGTTCTGCGAACAGCAATTGGCCGACAGCACGGTGTCCGTTCAGGCCGGCCGGGCCGTCCCAGCCCGGCACCGGGTTCCCGTACGCCGTGTGCTGGGATATCGCTGACCGTTTTGCCGTCGTGTGCTGCCTCGAAGACGTGAACGGTCAGCAGGGCCATGGTTTCGGGATAGTTGAGACGCAGCCCCCGGGCGCGGCGTCTGCCCGCCACGGCGAGACGACTGAACAGGGGTTGAGCCACACCCTTCGGTGAATCCGCTCAGCATGGCGTTTTCCTGCGAGCCGGACAGAAACCCGGCCCGGGCCGGCGGTGAATGCTCGTGAGCGGGACACCTGGCAAGCATGCTCCGTGTCTCCCGGGATCCGGGACGCCGTCCCGGCCCGCGGCACGGTTTTCCGTGCGGTGTTGATCGTTCCTTCGGTGACTGTCCTCATCCGCGCGGGGGAGGTCCGTCCGTCCCGGGCCGCGGCGGGTGCGGGAAGGCCGGTACAACGCGGAGGGTCGTTCCGTCGGAGGAAGGGTGTCCGTGATGAGCCGGGGGAAGCCGTCGTCGCATTTTGAGCCACGGGGGGACTGAGCGCCGCACTCTGCTTCTGGCGCCGCGGCAGGTCACCGACGCGGTCGGCACAACCGTCTTCCGGGCTTCGTAGTCGGGCTGAGCGGCCTTCGCGGTCCGTGGCCGTGGGGCCGGAGGATCGCGTTACGGCGGTGGCAGGAGGGGAGGAGCGGGGGCCGTCCAGGGGAATGGTCGCGTGCAGGCCGGAAGGGGCCGCGACACCTGGGGAGGTCGTAACGACTCCTCCCCTTCCGCTGCCACGGCTGGTTGCGCTGGTTGAAGGCGGACGCCGTGATCGGCGCCTGATCTGCTTCTACGGTCGGCCGTTGGTACCGGCAAGGCGGGAGAAGGGGCTGCCGGGCCTTCTTGCGCGGTCGGTCTCGTCCTGCACGAGCAGGGAGAGCAGTGCGGCCACCGTCAGACCTGCCTCCGCCGGGTGACGCAGCACCTTCTCCGGATCGATGCGGTAGGTGTTCGTGCGCCCGTCGCGGGTGTGGGAGAGGTAGCCGTCCTGCTCGAGGTCGGCGATGATCCGCTGGACGGCGCGCTCGGTGAGCCGGCAGTGGGCGGCGATGTCGCGGATCCGGATGTTCGGGTTGTCGGCGATGGCCGCCAGCACGCGCGCGTGGTTCGTGACGAACGTCCATCCGGTGTGAGATCCAGGCACTTCAACCATGCTCAGCATTTTAGGGACCGTCTTTGCCTGACGTCTAATGCATGACATACTTTTCGCGCAACAGATGACAGTATTTGGCGGGGGAGACGCAGGAGGGTCCCGCAGGTGTCTACGGATGAAGCGGTCACAGGTCGCTCGAGCGACACCCACGGGAGTCGGCTGCAGGCCATGGACCAGACCATGGTGGTGCAGTACGAGTGGTGCGGTGCCTGGGTCGTCGGCGCACGAGGCGCCTACGACATGAACTCGATCACGCCCCTGGCGGACGCGCTGGACACCGCCGCCAAGGAGCATCCGAAGGTGGTTCTGGACGCCTCCGGCATCACCTTCGCGGACTCGACGCTGCTGAATCTGCTGATCCTCACCCGTCAGGCGACCGACTTCCGTGTGGCCGCGCCGACGCAGCAGCTGATCCGGCTCCTGGAACTCACCGGAGTGGACACGGTCCTGAAGGTGCGAGAGACAGTGGAAGAGGCCGCTGCTTGTTAAGACGCCTTGTGCTCACCGCCCTGAGCACGGGGGCGTGAACCTTCCGATGGCGGGCATTCGACGTTCTGCTTGACGCTGCCCGGGCGTGAACCGGGGGCTTCGGATGCCAAGGAGACAGTCACTTCCTCGCGGCGGCCGGCCAGGGGGAGGGGTTTGTGAGGGGAGAGGTATCACCATGATCCTTCCGGCGGAGAAGGAGCTGCGCGCGGTGCTGGCCCGGTTCGCTCAGGCACGCATCGAACACGACGTGCGTCCCACCGGTTCCACCAGCAGGGCTCTCGAAGACACCACATACACGCTGTGTGTGATGACCGGGGCCCGTACCGTCGAGCAGGCTTTGCTCACGGCGGACACACTGCTTGAGCAGTACGCCGGCCGGACGAACGTCTCCCAGGCGGACGAGACACTGGCCGCTTGAGTCGATGATGCGGAGCTGGGGGCTGTCCCGCGTCACTCGACCTCGTCCGCGCCCCCGGGACGGCCGCGCGTGCCGCCTGGGCGGTGTTGCCGACCCGGACACCGACCACGCCGAGGGGCCCGGTCCAGCCGCTTGCGGCACACCGGACGGGAGCGCCGACAGCGCGGGCCTGAGGGGTTGTCGCTGACGAGCAGCGCCTGAAGTCCGTCGAGGTGCCGCTCGCCCGTACTGCCGACGCCATCGTCGACGCCGTCACAGCACACTCGTCACCGCTGCTGCTGCGTACGCTCGGCTGAGGCTTGACGGGTGTCCGCGCCGGAGCTGACGTGCCGCTGGGTCTCCTGCGGGCCGTGCCAGTCCAGACACACCACGGTGGCATCGTCTTCGAGCCGGCCATCGGCGGCGTCCCGGACGGCGGACGTCAGCGCCAGCGTGGTCTCCCGCGGGTGCAGGCCGCGGGTGGACTTCAGCAGGGCCGGCAGGTCGACCTTCTCGCCGTGGCGTTCGAGCATGCCGTCGGTGAACAGGAGCAGACGGTCACCGGGCCGCACATCGAGGGCCTGCACGCGGTACGGGTGGAGCGTCAGCTCGGACAGCCCGAAGGGATGGTCCACCTTGCAGGTGATCGCCTCCACGGCCCCCTCGCGCATGCGCAGCGGCCAGGGGTGACCGGCGTTGACGAGCCGGGCTCGCCCGGTGTGGAGATTGATGCGTAGCAGCTGCCCGGTGGCGTGGCCGTGGCCGTGGGCGATCAGTGCCTGGTCGGCCCGGTGGGCCTGTTCGGCCAGGTCGGCGCCCGCCCGTCGGGCGCCGCGGAGGGCGCCCACGAGGACCGTGGCGGCCAGGGCGGCATCGAGGTCGTGGCCCATGGGGTCGGTCACCGACATGTGCAGCGTGTCGCGGTCGACGATGTAGTCGAAGGAGTCACCGCTGAGGTCCTCGGCGGGCTCCAGGTTCCCGCACACGGTGAACTGTGCGGCCTCGCACGACAGGGACGGGGGCAGCAGCTGGTACTGGATCTCAGCCGCCAGCGTGGGAGGCTTGGAGCGTTTGCCCCAGGTGTAGAGATCGGTGAAGCGCCCATTGGCGATCACGACGTAAGCCAGGATGTGGGCGGCCTCCCCGATCACGTCGAGGACGTCCTCGCCCGGGTGTGTGGGCAGGAGCAGTTCCAGCAGCCCGATCGCATCCCCCCGGTTGGTGACCGGCACGATCACCCGCTGCTGCCGGCCGGTCGTCTCCTGATACAGCCGCTGGGTGCGGATCACCTTCTCGTAGACGCTGCCGAGCAGGGGCATCCGCTCCGCCTCCCGCTCGTTCTCCGCCGCGGTGGTGGACAGCCGTGCCACCGCTCTTCCTGTCAGGTCCACGATGAGGAAGGAGACTTTCGTGGCGTGGAAGCGGCGGCGGAGGTCTTCCGCGATCACGTCTACGGCGTCCGCCGGCGCCGCGGTCTCCGCTGCGGTCAGCAGTCGGGGAAGTCCACTGTTTTTGCCAGCCACGGCCGCGGCCCCTTCCAGCAGCCCCTCCCACCAGCTTGAGGAGCGCAGAGGTGAGCGTCAACCGTGAAAGGGCACGCTCCCGCGAACGCGGCCGGCCGGACGAGACCAGGAGACCCCGGCACAGAAGGCCGCGAAGCGGCACGCGGGCAGCAGTCGACCACCTGGGTCTGTGCCGCCGGATCCATGCGGACCTCGTTCCTGGGGAGAAGACGCGGTATCCGGTTGCTGAAGGCCAGTGGTGGGGTGGCCGTGATCGCAATCGCCGGTCGGCTCGCATACGAAAACCCATAGGGCCCGTTTGCTGCGCCGGGGACAGGGTCGCGGGCGGCTACGGCCAGAGCCGGAGCAGCAGCCGCGGGGACCGCCGGGTCAGCCAGGCGCCCGCCAGGCCGATCGCGGCGCCCGCGGCGACGTCGCTGGGGTAATGAGCACCGGACTGCACCCGTTCCACCGCCACCAGCGCGGCCGGCACCGCGCACAGAGCGCCGGCGAGTGGCCATGACGGCGCCACCGCGGCGGTGAAACCCACTGCGGCAGCCGTGTGTCCGGACGGGAAGGACGACGAATCGGGGCGGTCCTCGACCTCGTCGTGGGGGATCCACTCCTTCGGCGGCCGGGAACGGTCGGCCAACTGCTTGCACAGGCCGTTGGACACCAATTGCGCCACCGCGACAGCCGCCAGGCCCGCGGCGGCGGCCGTGCGGCCTCGGGCACCGCCCAGCCACGCCATCGCCACGGCGGCGCCGCACCACAGTTTGGTGCCCTCCGCGGCCTCCTCCACCACCGACAGCATCCGGTGGACGCCGGGCGAAGCACCGGCCGCCACCCTCCTCGTCACACGGCGATCACCGTCGCGCACCGCAGCCAGCCATCTCATGAGCAGCAGGTTTCCTGCATCGGCGGAACCCACACCTCGCGCGGGCCGACCGGTTCAGCGGCGGCGCCGGTCCTCGGTTCGCCGTGCGGTGGGTGCGACCGCGCCCTGGTGACCTGGGCCCGGTCGTTCGTACGCACTGCCGTGGGCGAGGACGATCACGAGAGTCGTGTGACGGAGCGGGCGTGCTCCCACATCCCGTGCAGTTGTGCCAAGGGACGCTGCTGCTCGCCGTGGAGGGCGTTGAGTACGACCAGGCATCCGGTCAGAGCCGGGACGGTCCACTGCGCGCAGGCCAGGTGCCGCCGGGCCTTGTCGATGTCGATTGGGTGGCGCGCGGCCTTCTCGCTGTCCTCGGGGGCGGGGGAGGAGGCCAGCTCGAGCTTCTTGCCGAGGACACGGGCGTAGGCCGTCGCGGCCAGGGCTGCCGCGGTGACGGCCGTCTTGGCCGTGGTGGAGGCGGCCACGCCCTTCTGCGAGGTGACCCGGTGGGCGTTGGTGACGAGCAGTCCGCCCCCGCCGAACAGGTGCGCGCCGATCGCCGCGGCATTGACCGGAACCCACTTCGACCATCCCACCGAGGCGATCCGAGCTCGGGCGGCGACCGTGGCGCCCTCGTTCTCTGCCGCCCCGTTCAGGCCGATCGCGCCCATCAGGGAGCCCCCGAACCATGCCGCGAGGCCCACGTCGTGCAGGCTGCGGATGACGGTGTTGCGTCCGGACATTGAGAGTGCTCCTTCGCCCAGAGGGTCACGGCCGGCGGAACGCCGAGCCTTTCCCACCCTCGCCGCGACCTGTCCCTGCCGCTATCGCAGTTAGGCCGGACGAGCCCCCGAGGCTGAGGAGTGTCCGGCCGGGTGGCTCGACGGTCGTGACTGGGTTCGACCACCGGACATCCGTCGGACCAGCAGTTCGCCTGCTGCGGCCCTGGCACGGCCCCGCCGACGTGATCCGGCGGAGATTTCGTGAAAGGCCGGGTGCCGGCCCCGCGGCAAGCGGAGCATTTCGTGTGCATCCCGGCATGTGCCGGATCGGCGACATCTCACCACAGGAGTTGCGGATGAAGCGTCTACGGAGAACACAGCTGCTGGGCCTCGGTGTCATGGCGCTGCTGCTCGGCTCGGTGGCCGCGCCCACCGCGCAGGCGGCACCGGCCGGGGCGCAGGCCGCCGCCGCGGCCGTCGAGTGCAGTGGCAGCTGGGACGGCAAGACGTACTGGGCCAAGAGCCCCTCGGGGCGCAACGGGGGCGGCTACGCGCGCACCTACTGGAACGCCTCGACCAAGCGCAACTGCGCGAAGTTCTGGTCCAGCCCCTACGACGGCCTGGCATCGCACATCACGCTGTACATCCACGACGAGAGCGGCGACTACGCCGCCGACCCGCCCCCGGAGCACCCGCAGAACTACCACTACTACGCGGGGCCGCTCTACACCTGGTTCGACGCGACCGGTCAGTGCATCCACCTGAGCGGCTCGCTGGTCCGGGGCGGGGTGACCTACCGCCTCAGCACCGGGGAGATCCGGTGCGGCTGACTCCCTGTCGCTGATCCTGCTCCAGGCGGTCGGGTCCCAGTGCCCGAGCGCCTGAATCCGTGCGCCGACGCGCCACGATGGGCGTCGAGCGGATGCAGTCGTTCTGCCTCGGAGGAGGTGTGGCGCCGCCTCCGCCCGACGTGCGCCGGACCGGACCGACGAGCAGGCCCTCGCGCTCGTAGCAGCGCAGGGCATGCACGCTCAGTCCGGTCCGCTCGGCGACCTCGCGGATGCTCAGCGACTCGGCGGACGCGTACTGTCTGCGTTCTCCTACGCCACGGGCCACGGCGGCACAGCCGGGAGCGGCCGCCGGGCATTGCGCCCGGCCGTGTGTCCCCTGATGCCCAGACCGACCCCGACCAGGGCAAGCACGAACCCGAGTACCCCGAGCGCCCCCAGAGTCGCCGGCACAGCGAAACCGGTCCGCACTCGCCCGAGTACCCCGGACGCCGCGACGCTGCCCGACTGCTCGTCGAGGAAGTACCGCGAGTCGTTGGAGTTCCCCCGGTGGTCGCCCAGCAGGAACAACCGTCCGTCCGGCACCCGCACGTCGTACGGACCGGTTCCCGGGTTCACTTCGCCGGGCATCACATACGGCTCGTCGATCGGCTCGCCGTCCACCGTGATCCGAGCCCCGTCGGACACCACGTGGTCGCCACCCAGCCCGATGACGCGCTGCAGGACCGGTGCGCCCTGATAGCGCCCGGGCACGCGGACGAGTACGACATCACCTCTGCGAATCTCGCCCGTGTCGATGTGCTCGACGACCAGCCGCTCGCCCTGCCGGTAAGTGGGCTCCATCGCCTGGCTCATGACGGTGACGCCTCGGTAGTTCGTGAAGAAGTAGCCGATGCTTCCCAGTGCCAGGACCAGCCCGAGTGGCACCAGTACCCAGGCCGCGACTCTCAGCCGGCCGCCCACTGTCCGCTGCCGCATGAACGCCCCTCCCTCGAACCGGCCCGGGCTGGGACGGACCAGCAGAGGTTAAGCGGTCCCGGGACGTCGACGCACCTTGCGTCCACGGCCACCGGAAGCCGCATGCCGGATGGGGTTCCGGATGGGGGCGATTCGCGAGTCTTTCACTCGATCGCGTAGATCGAACGACCATATGACTACCCGGCTCCTGATCGCTGGTTAGCGTGCGTGCTCGGCCGGCCCCGCAGGGCCGTTCGGGGCGGGACGGAGCTGGAGGAGGTACTCGGGGATGACGGACGACTCTTCGGTTCAGGGTGGCGGGCTGTCACGGCGCAGGTTGCTCGCGTCGTCAGCCGCCGCGGGCGGCGCGGCCTGGCTGCTGCGCGGGGTGGTCCGGCCGGGCAGCGCCTACGCCGACGTGCCGTCGCCGCCCGGCTTCCCGGCCGGGCTCGACGTGTACCGGCGCGTCTACGAGAACTGGGCCGGTGAAATCCGCGCCGACCAGTTGTGGACGTGCGCGCCGCGGACCCCGCAGGACGTGCTCGCCGTCGTCAACTGGGCCTACGGTGCCGGCTGGACGGTACGCGCCCAGGGGAAGCGGCACGGCTGGGCTCCGCTCACGGTGGCCGACGGCACACCCGCAGCGGCCAGGGTCGTCCTGGTGGACACCACCGCCCACCTCACCGGGATGTCGATCGAGCGGCAGAACGCCGACGGGTCGGCCCTGGTCCGGGTCCAGGCCGGGGCCCTGCTGGAGAGACTCCTCGCGTTCGCCGGCGCGCACGGCTACGGGGTCGTCTCCGCGCCGGCGCCCGGGGAACTGTCGGTCGGCGGCGCGCTGGCCATCGGCGCGCACGGTACGGCCGTCCCCGCCACCGGCGAGAACCCGTCGCCCGGCCACGGTTACGGCTCGTTGAGCAATCTGGTCACCGAGCTGACCGCGGTCGTCTGGGACGGCGACGCCGACCGGTACGTCCTGCGCACGGTCGGCCGGGCCGAGCCCGACTGCGACGCGCTCCTGACCCACCTCGGCCGGTCGCTCGTCACCGAGGCCGTGCTGAGGATGGGCACCGACCACAACCTGCGCTGCCGGTCCTTCCTGGACATCCCCGCCACCGAACTGTTCGCCGCCCCCGGTGCCCCGGCCGGCACGCGGACGCTGGCCGGTTTCGTGGACAGGACGGGCCGGGCGGAGGCGATCTGGTTCGCGTTCACGGACAAGCCCTGGCTGAAGGTCTGGAGCGTCACCCCCGACCGGCCGTTCGCCGCCCGTGCGGTCGACGGGCCGTACAACTACCCGTTCTCCGACTCGCTTCCCGAGCCGGTGGCCCGGCTCGCCGGAACCCTGGTCTCGGGAGCCTGGGCGAGCGCCCCGCTCTTCGGGCAGGTCCAGTACCTCCTGGCCAAGGTCGCGTTGACCGGCGACATCACCGACGTCCTGCTCTCGGGAACCCTCGTGCGGGACGTGCTCACCGGCGACGTGCTCACCCACCTGCTGGCGGGCGGGCTGCGCTCGGACCTGTGGGGAGCCTCCCGCAACCTGCTGGAGTACGTGCGGCCCACCACGCTGCGCGAGACGGCCAACGGCTATGCCGTCCTCACCCGCCGTGCCGATCTGCAATGGGTGGTCAGCCAGTTCGCCGACTTCTACCGCACGTTGCTCGCTCAGTACGCGGCACGCGGTGAGTTCCCGGTCAACGGGCAGGTGGAGATCCGGGTGACCGGACTGGAGGACCCGTCGGTGTGCGGCGTCGCCGGCGCCCGGCCACCCCTGCTGTCCGCCCTGCGGCCGCGTCCGGACCGGCCGGACGTCGACACCGCCGTGTGGATCGACATCCTCTCCCTGCCGACGACACCCGCGCTGCACCGCTTCTACCGGGAGATCGAGCAGTTTCTCCTGGCCATGGACGGGGACCGGGCGACGGTCCGTGCGGAGTGGTCCAAGGGCTGGGCCTACACCGACACCGCCGCGTGGTCCGACCCGGACGTCCTCACGCGCGCCGTCCCCGCCTCCCTGCGCGCCGGGGGCGGCCCGGGCTGGGACGAGGCGGTCGCGATCCTCGACCGGCTCGACCCCTATCACGTGGTCTCCGGCCCGTTCCTCGACGCGCTGCTGCGCTGAGCAGGCGGGCGGCGAGCCTCCTGCGCGAGTCCCGGCATCGGTCGTACGCGGACATCGAGCACCTGGCTCCACTGGCTGCCTCAGCGAAGCCCGGCCGTCGGGCTCGAGGAGGTCGCGCCGCGGCCCACTCGTGCGGGTGAGACGCCGTGTCGCCGCCCCTGGATGCGTCCAACCGGCCGGGAGACTGGACGGGCCAGTACCCCATGCACCGAAGGATCCCACCATGGCGGAAGAGCTGCATGCGACCTTGAAGACCAACAAGGGCGACATCTCGATCCGGCTGTTGCCGGACCACGCCCCCAAGACCGTCAAGAACTTCGTGGAACTCGCCACGGGCGAACGCCAGTGGATCGACCCGAACACCGGACAGCCCAGCAACGAACCGCTGTACGACGGCACCGTCTTCCACCGGGTCATCGAGGGCTTCATGATCCAGGGCGGGGATCCGCTGGGTAACGGGACGGGCGGGCCCGGCTACAAGTTCGCCGACGAGTTCCACCCGGACCTGGCCTTCACCAAGCCCTATCTGCTGGCCATGGCCAATGCCGGCCCCGGGACCAACGGCTCCCAGTTCTTCATCACTCTCGGTCCGACCACCTGGCTCACCGGCAAGCACACCATCTTCGGCGAGGTCACCGACGCCGCCGCCCAGAAGGTCGTCGACGCCATCGGCACCACGGAGACCAACCCCCGCAACGACCGCCCCGTGCAGGACGTCGTGATCGAGAAGGTCGTCATCGAAAGCCGCTGACATCGAAGCGGATGCCGTCCAGGAGTTCCTGCAGACGCAGTCCGTACTGGGCGTCGAGTTCGGCGGACGTCCGGGTGCGGACGGCGGTCGCGAACTCGCGGCGCAGGACGGGCCAGCAGTCCTCGTGGTCGATCTCGGCCGTGTCGTAGACCAAGGGCTGCCCGGGGCCGAACAGTTCGACGCGAGTCATGGTTCGTTCCACGTTGACGGACCCGGAGAGCGACGCCTGGCTCACGGCACCGTTGGCGTGTTCGCACGTCAGCTCGATCCACCGGCGCGGGTCGCCGGTGGCGCGGATGCCGGTGATGGGGCCGACCGCCGTGTCGAGGAGGTCGATCAGATGCGGGCCGAGGTCGAGCAGGGCGCCGTGTTCGAGACGCCAGCCGGTGGCCATCTCGCCGCCGAGGAGGGCTCCGTGGAGGTAGCAGGAGCGAGCACCCGAGACGTCTACGGTGCGTGCGGCGTCGAGAAAAGCGCGGGTGGTGGGGTGGTATCGCTTGGTGAGGACGAACTGGGAGACCACGCCTGCCTCGGCGACGGCGTCCGCCACGCGCCGGGCGGATTCCAGGTCGGGCCCGAGCGGCTTTTCCAGGAGTACTGCCTTGCCCGCCTTCGCCGCCAAGGGCGCCAACTCGGCCTGGACGGCGGGTGGCACCGCGAAGGCCACGGCCTCGCAGTGGTCCAGCAACTCGCCGAAGTCGGCCGCGACCTGCGCCGCGTGGGGTGCCGCGGTCTGCCGCGCCGCGTCGACGCGGCGGGCCCAGACGGCGGCCAGCCGCGTCTCGGGGCCGGCGGCGAGGACGCGGGCGTGCATGGCCCGCGCCCACGGGCCGGCGCCCACGAGCCCGACCTCGACGGGTCGGTGGGGCCAGGGCGGAGGATCGGTCGTCACGGGTGCTTCCTTCCTTCTCTCGGTGGCGCGGCAGTCACGGGGACAGCCGGCGGAGGCGGTCGTCGGCGTGCTCGGGGGAGTAGAGCAACCTCACGACCATGGCGGCGGCGCCCATGAGGCCGGCCCGGTCGCCGAGTTGCGAGGAGACGATGCTGAGGTTGGCGGTGGTGCGCGGCATGGCCCGCTGGTAGAGCAGCTCGCGCACGCCGGTCGTGAACGGAACGCCGGCGAGGTCTCCGGCGATCATGAGGACGCCCGGGTTCAGGAGGGTGACGACGGTCGCCAGCACGGCGCCGACCAGGTGTCCGGCCTGCTGGGCGAGTCGGATCACCTCGGGGTTCCCCTCAGCGAGCAGGCGCCTCACGTCGGATCCGGAGGCCGTCGGCAGGCCCTGTTCGGACAACGCCCGCGCCAACGCGCCGCCGCTGGCCACGGCCGCCAGACAGCCGTACGAGCCGCACATGCACAGGGCGTCGGGGTGATCATGCAGGCGGATGTGCCCGATGTCTTGGGCGATGTCGAGGTCCCCGGTGCGCTCGGCCAGGACGGTACCCGCGAGGTCCAGTACCGCAACGCGGGCGTGCCGGGTCTCCAGGTCCACCGCGACGACAGATGCGTGGCCGGGGTCGAACTCGATCCGGTCGCTCGGCCGGCCGCCGGTGGAGGTGCCGGTGGTGTGGCGCAGCCAGCCGGCCCGGTTGAGCAGGTCGAGGCGTTGCCCGACGGTGGAACGGGAGAGTCCGGTGGCACGCTGGAGGTCGGCGCGGGTGTTCGCGCGGCCGCTGCGGATGAGCTGGAGCAGCTCGCCCGCGCTGACCTGATTCCTACCGCTTGCCCGAGGTCCTCGCGGGCTACGACCGCTCGGCCACCGCCGGACCGGTCCCGTACCCCCACTCCTGCTCACCGCAGGCGTGGGCGGCCGCCACCCCGTCGGCCCTGCGAACGGCGCTCGCGCAGGTGTGAGACGCGGAGCTCGCACGCCGGGCCGCGGCGCGGGTCAGCGGGCAGCGGCGGCGGGGCCGACGGGGGTGTCCCCGCGCAGGGTGATGCGGTGCATGACGCGGTGCTGGTCTCCGTAGTCGCGGTTGGCGTAGTGGGCGGTGCTGCGGTTGTCCCACAAGGCGACGTCACCCGGCTGCCAGCGGTGGCGTACGACGTGCTCCGGCTTGGTGAGGTGGGCGTAGAGGATGTCGAGGATGCCCCGGCTCTCGTGCTCGGAGACGCCGACGATGTGCGAGGTGAAGCCGGGGTTCACGAACAGACCCTTGCGCCCGCTCTCGGGGTGCACCCGTACCACCGGGTGTTCGACCGGCACCAGTTCGCTGAACACCTCGCCCTCCCAGAGGTTTCCCCGGCCCTGCCGGCGCTGGGCCAGGTAGTAGCCGAACTCGCGGCTGCCGTCGTGGACGGCGGTCAGCGTGTCGACGTACGCCCGCAGACCCGGTGACAGCGACTCGTAGGCGAGCTGGCTGTCGGCCCAGTTGGTGTCACCGCCGGAGGGCGGCAGCACCACGGCCCGGAGCACGGAGATCGCGGGTGGCCGGCGCACGAACGTCACGTCCGTGTGCCACACGTCGGCGAACCCGTTGTCCTGACTGTCCAGGCTGTACACCTCCGGTGCCACGTCGCCGGAGTCGTGGACCGGGTGGCCGACGGTGACCTCGCCCAGGCGCCTGCCGAACTCGATCTGCGCGGCGTCGTCCAGGCCGTCCTGGCCGCGGACGAACAGTACTTTGTGCCGTACGAGTGCTGCGCGGAGCGCGAGGACCTGGTCGTCGTCGAGGCTGCCGAGGTCGATGCCGCGGATCTCGGCGCCGAAGCTCGGGCCGAGCGGGGTGATCGGCACCTGGTCGGTCTCAGGGCGGACGCTGAGGATGCTCACGTGTGTGTCCTTTCTTCGATTCCTGGCGTGGATACGGCGGTCAGCCCGCCGCGGCGGTCTTCACGGCGTGCGAGACCCGTGTCCGCAGCTCGGCGAACTCCCGTGACTCGCGCAGCTCCTCGGCGTCGATGTCGCCGCGCGGCAGGTCGATCGGCAGGTCCAGGGCCACGGTCCCCGGTCCCTTGGTCAGCACGACGATGCGTGAGCCGAGGAACACCGCCTCGTCGGCCGAGTGCGTCACGAACACCGTGGTCCGCCCGGTCTGCGTGGCCACCCGGCGGACGTCCTCCTGGAGCCGTTCCCGGGTCAGCGCGTCCAGCGCCGCGAACGGCTCGTCGAGCAGGAGGAGGGGGTTCTCGGCGGCCAGAGCACGGGCGATCGCGACGCGCTGCTGCTGGCCGCCGGAGATCTCCCAGGTGCGCCGGTTCTCCGTGCCGTCCAGACCGACCCGGGTCAGCAACCGGGCCCGTCGCGCGGGCCGGAGGGCACGGTCGACACCGGCGTACCGCAGGGCGAGATCGATGTTGCCCCCGACGGTCCGCCACGGAAACAGCCGTGGTGTCTGGAAGACCACGCCGGCCGCCGCACCGGGCCGAGGTTCGGCGCGCGACACCCGTACGGTGCCGCTGGTCGGCCGCTCGAATCCGGCGATCAGGCGGAGCAGCGTGCTCTTGCCGCACCCCGAAGGACCCACCAGGACGAGGAACTCGCCGGCGGGGACGGTCAGGTCCACGGGCCCCACGGCGGTGACGTCCTCGCCGCCCCGGCCGTACCGGTGGACGACGTGGTCGAGCCGGACGGTGCCGTCGAGTGCGGTCGTGGCGCTCTCGGTGGCCGTCGTGGTCTCACTTGAGGACATCGGGCAGCCCTTCGAGGTAGAAGGCCTTGCGCACGGCCTCCGCGGACGGCGTGGCGTCGATCTGCTTCTGACCGGCCAGGAACGCCGCGGTGTCGGTGACGTAGGACAGCAGCTTGCCCGGGCTGCCGTCGGTGCCCAGCCAGTCGGCGGAGGTCACCTGTTCCGGGGAGAGGAACACGCCCTGGGCGAGCTGCGCCTCGGCGTCCGCCGTGCTGATGCCGAGTTCGGCCGAGACGGCCTTCACGGATCCGTCGGGGTCGGACTTGAGCAGCCGCAGCGCCTCGGCCTCGGCCTTCCGCCAGGCGTCGATCGCCTTCGGGTCCCTGGTGATCAGGTCATCCGACACCACGGCCAGGTCCAGGGTCGGCTTGCCCGCGGTGCCGATCACCTTGCTGCTGGTGAGCTGGGTACCGGTCTTGCGCAGTTCGTCCAGGGTCGGCAGCCAGACGTAGGCGGCGTCGATGTCGCCGCGCTGCCATGCGGCGAGGATCGCCTGCGGCTGCAGGTCGATGAGCTTGACGTCCGAGGTCTTCAGGCCGGCCGTCTCCAGCGCCGCGAGCAGGCTGTAGTGCGAGGTCGAGGCGAAGGGCGTGGCGACGGTTCTGCCCTTGAGGCCGGCGACGTCCGAGACGCCGGTTTCCTTGCGGGCGACGAGTGCCTCGTTCTCACCGGCCACGTCGAGGATCCACGCGACCTTGTACGGGATCGGCGAGGCTCCGGACACTCCCCGGGCGAAGGGGCTCGACCCGAGGGCGGCTATGTCGAGGGACTTGCCGAGGAAGGCCTGGTTGACACTGGCCCCGGAGTCGAACTTGATCCAGGTGATCTTGTAGCCGGGCAGCGCCTTCTCGAGCAGCTTTCTGTTCTTGACGATCAGGTCGCCGCTGGGGAAGGCGAAGTAGCCGATGCGCAGTCTCTTGGCACCGCCGGCCGAGTCATCGTCGTCCGACGAGCAGCCGGTGACGGCCGCGGAGGCGACGGCAAGGGCGCCGGCGAGCAGCAGCCGACGGGAGGGGCCTTGGGGGACACGGGGCATGACGGGGGCCGTTTCTGTGCAAGGGGCGAAGAAGGGGAGGTGAGGGGGCGGTCCGGTCACACGCGGCCGCGCCAGGGAACGACGGCGCGTTCCAGCCGCAGCAGCAGACCGTCGATGACCAGGCCGGAGACGCCGATGGCGATGATGCCGACGAGCACGACCGGGGTGTTGTTGTAGTTGGCGGCGTCCTTGACCATGCCGCCGATGCCGGGCAGCCCGTTGACCAACTCGGCGGCGACGAGCGAGGAGTAGGCCACGCCGACGGCCAGCCGGATGCCGGTGAGCGTCTCCGGAAGGGCGGAGGGGACGAGGACGTCCTTGACCACGTCCCATCGGGAGGCCCCGAGGGCGCGGGCCGCCTCGACCAGGGCCCTCGGCACGGCGGCCACGGCCGTGGTGGTGGACACCGCCACCGGCGGGAAGGCGGCCACGGCCAACAGGGTGACCTTCGGCTCCTCGTTGATACCCAGCCAGATGATGAGGAGCGAGAAGTACGCCAGCGGCGGCAGGGTGCGCAGGAAGGTGATCCAGGGCTCGAAGAGCGAGCGCACCCAGCCGACGGTGCCCATGAGCAGCCCGAACACCACTCCGGTGGCGATGCCCAGACCGGCCCCGAACGCGATGCGTCGCAGGCTGATGCCCAGGTGCTCGACGAGATAGGTGCCGTTGTAGCCCCGTACGCCGTCGTGCGTGGTGGACACCTCGAGGAAGGCGTCCCACACATCGGCAGGGGGTGGGACCAGCGTCCGGCTCCACGTACCGCTCGCAGCCAGCACCTGCCACAGGACGAGGAACAGCAGGAACGAACCGAACGGCAAGGCGACACGAGGCACCCGGGCCCGGGCGCGGGGACGACGCGGTACCGGCACCTTGCCGGTACCGGCTTCTTGCAGGGGCAGGGCAGGGGGCATGGGGCGGCCTCCAACGGACGTCGGAACAAGCTGCCGATGCAGGAGCCGACGTAGGTGAACAGCCCTGAACGAGATCAGGTCAGGGTGGAGAGAACAGCCCCGTCACGAAACGCGGGGCGGTACGTCACCGGCGT
Source organism: Streptomyces flaveolus (assembly GCF_014648815.1). Taxonomy (GTDB): domain Bacteria; phylum Actinomycetota; class Actinomycetes; order Streptomycetales; family Streptomycetaceae; genus Streptomyces; species Streptomyces flaveolus. Next base: position 408,506 of record NZ_BMRV01000003.1, read on the forward strand.
GGGCGAGACCGACGGCCGGCGGAAAGCGTCAGGGACGCGGGTTCAGCGACAACACGAAGCCGGGCGTCGGCACAGGTCGATGACCAGGCGTCGCACCAAGGGCTCGTGATTCATGGGGCTATTTCTACAGCAGCCGCGGCGCGGCACCAACAGCCGTTCCGTATGGTGGGACAAGGAGGCGCGGGAGCGGCCCCCGGGGCTCCTCGCACCTGCTTTTCGCCCGGGTGTTGCAGTCTTTGCGCTGTCTTGAAGCCGACCTTGCGGACTTGTCCAAGTCCTGCAACGGCCGGCCTTGCCGCGTTCAGCGCGCCGAACGGACGATGGACGAGCGACGATCGGCATGTCGCCGACACGGGCGGAAGCTCTCGTGCGCAAGGTGCTCATCGCCGACCCTGGCGAAGTCGCTGTCCGAAGGAACAAGGCCTGATCATGGCGCATCCGCACACCACGACGCCCGGGGCGACGGGCACGTCGCCCGAGCCCCCCGCCGCCGCGGTCTCCCCACCGGCCGGCATGTCGCCGGGAGTACGGCGCATCACCCTCAACGCCGAGTGCGAACCCGTGACGGGACTGCTCGGCGAGCCGTCGGACGGGCCGTCGCGTGCCCTCGTCGTCGCGCTGCACGGCGGAGGCATGAGTGCCGGCTACTTCGACGGGCAGGCTCACCCGGACGTGTCCCTCCTGGCCTTGGGGGCCCGGCTCGGTTACACCGTGCTCGCCCTGGACCGGCCGGGATACGGACCGCATGCCCGGCGCAGGCGCGACGGCCTGACCGTGACCGAACAGGTCGGCCCCGTGGCCGCCGCCGTGGAGGAACTCGCCGACCGGCACGCCGGGCACGCCGGGACCCTGCTGCTGGGTCACTCCTTCGGCGGCAAACTGGCGCTCGCCGTGGCCGCGTACCGGCCGCCCCGCGCCCTGCTCGGCGTGGAGGTCTCGGGAGTGGGGCATCGTCTCGCCGTGCCGCCCGAACGGGCCGGGCAGCGCTCCGGGACCGGGTCGCCGCGGCTGAACTGGGGGCCGCTGCACCTCTATCCACCGGACACGTTCCGCGCCAGTGCCTCCGTCGTGTCCCCCATGCCACGGCGGGAGGCGGACTCCGTGGCCGACTGGGCGGACGTGTCCGCGGACGTGCTGCCGCGCGTGCGCGTTCCGGTCCGGTTCACCTTCGCCGAGCACGAGGCGTGGTGGCGGCACGCCCCCGAGGACGTCGCCGACCTCGTCGACACGCTGACACAAGCGCCGCGGGTCGTCGTCGACCGGCTGCCGCGGGCAGGGCACAACATCAGCCTCGGCTGGGCGGCGCGCGCCTACCACCTGCGGGTCCTTGCCTTCCTGGAGGAGTGCCGGGAAGCCTCCCGTGCCGTCCGGGACGGGCCCCCGTGAGCGACCCCTTCCGTGCGCTGCGCGTGCGCAACTTCCGGCTCTTCGCCCTCGGCCAGGTCGTGTCGGTGGCCGGCACCTGGATGATGGTCGTCGCTCAGGACTGGCTCGTCCTCGCCCTGACCGACGACTCCGCGAGCGCGCTGGCCACGGTGACCGCCCTGCAGTTCACGCCGCTTCTGCTCTTCACGCTGTACGGCGGACGGCTCGCGGACCGCCACGACAAGCGCGCGCTGCTGACCCTCACCAACCTCGTCTCCGGGGCCCTCGCCCTGCCGCTGGCGCTGCTGACGCTGTCGGGCGGGGCCCGGCTGTGGCACGTCTACCTTTTCGCCTGCGGCCTGGGAGTGGTCAATGCGGTCGAGGTGCCGACGCGCATGGCCTTCGTCGGCGAACTCGTCGGACCACAGCTGCTGCCCAACGCCTCGGCCTTGAGCGCCGCCTACTTCAATGTGGCCCGCATTGCCGGGCCCGCCCTGTCCGGGCTGCTCATCACGGCCGTGGGCATCGGCTGGGTGATGCTCGTGAATGCCGTCAGCTACGTCGCGACGGTCCTCGGGCTGCGCCTGATGCGTCCCGCCGAGCTGTGGCGCGAACCGGGCGGAGGCGACCGGGCCCGGATCGTGGACGGTCTGCGGTACGTAGGGGGACGTACCGATCTCCTCGTCCCGTTGGCCCTGCTCGCGGCCGTGGCGCTGTTCGGGCTCAATTTCCAGCTGACGCTGCCCCTGCTGGCGAAGTCGGTGTACCACGCCGACGCGGCGTCCTTCGGGCTGCTGACCACGGTGTTCGCGGCGGGGTCACTGGTAGCGGCGCTGGTGGCGACCGGACGCCGCGCACGCCCGTCGGCGCGGCTCGTGGCCGGTGCGGCCGTGGTCTTCGGCGTCCTGGAGACGGGCGTGGGCCGGGCCTCCTCGTTTCCGGTCGCCGTCGTCGTGCTGTTCCTGACCGGCGGCGCGTCGATCTACTTCGTGCAGGCCGCCAACCACCGCGTCCAGCTGGGCAGCGCGCCCGAGTTCCGTGGCCGGGTCCTGGCCCTGTACACCCTGATCCTCCAGGGATCGACGCCGTTGGGCGCCCTGCTGCTCGGCCGCGTCATCGAGTACGGGGGAGTGAGGGTGGGGTTCGTGGCCGGCGGGCTGGTCACCTTTACCGCGGGTGCCCTGGCCCTGGCCGTCGGCCGCCGCGGCGAGCCGCGGGAGGCCGGCGCGCGGCCGGCCGTCCCGGCCGAGGAGCAGCGGGCGCGGCCGTGACCGACCCGGAAGGGGTGAAGGACGTGGACGACCTGCCGGGGAAGGGCGTCGTGGAGCTCTGGCTGCTGTCCGAGGCGTCGTCCAGTCCAGTCCGGGAACCCGTTGTCGGGTACGGGATCCTCGACGACGCCGAGCGGAGCCGCGCGCGGAGCTTTCCGACCCCCGGCGGCCGGCGGAGGTACGTACAGGCGCACGTGGCGCTGCGCACCGTCCTGGCCCGCTACACCGGACAGGAGCCGGCCGACGTCCGCTTCACCCGCGAGGGGACCCACGGCCGCCCGGTGCTGCGTGACGCTTCGCTGCCGCGGTTCTCGCTCTCCCACAGCCACGGTCTCGTCGCCGTCGCCGTCGCCGTACGGGCCGTGGGTGTCGACGTTCAGCGGTGGTGCCCACCGGGCACGGTGGAGGCCTGCCTGCCGCGCCTGCACCCGGCGGAGCGGGAGGAGGTGGGGCGGCTCTCGGGAGACAGTCGCGTCGCCGCGTTCTGCCGTCTCTGGGCACGCAAGGAGGCGTATCTCAAGGCGCTCGGAACCGGCCTGTCCCGCCCGCCGCGCGCCGACTACCTCGGCGACGGCGACCGCGCCGCCCGGCCGACTGGCTGGAGCGTGCGCGACGTGACCGCCCCCGACGGCTACGCGGCGGCGACCGCCCTGCGCGGGGACGTGCCGCACCGTGTGACGGTGCGGCACGTCGAAGCCGTCACCGGACTGTCAGCGACGCCCGACTGAGAGGCCGTTGCCCGGGACGGCGGCGAGCAGTTCCCGCGTCCACGGGTGCGTGGGGGAGGTGAGGACGGACTCCACGGGCCCTGTCTCGATCAGCCGGCCGTGCCGCATCACGCCGACCTGGTGGGCGATCTGCCGCACCACGGCCAGGTCGTGCGAGATGAACAGATAGCTGAGCCCCTCCTCACGCTGCAGTTCGGCGAGGAGGTCGAGGATGCGGGACTGCGCCGACACGTCCAGCGCGGAGACCGGCTCGTCGCACACCACGAGGTCGGGCCGCAGAGCCAGGGCGCGCGCGATGGCCACCCGCTGCCGCTGCCCGCCCGACAGCTCCGAGGGACGGCGACGCAGTACCGACGCCGGCAGCTGCACCCGGTCGAGCAGGGCCGCCACCCGGCGCACGCGTTCGGGACGGTCCGCCACGCGGTAGGCGCGCAGCGGCTCCGCGACGATGTCGGCGACCGCCATGCGCGGATCGAGCGAGGTGTACGGGCTCTGGTAGACGATCTGCATCCGCCGGCGCAGGGCGCGCAGCGCCGGGCCGCGCAGCCGTGTGACGTCCGTGCCGTCGAAGCTGATCCGCCCCTCCGTCGCGGTGGTCAGCCGCATCAGCATCCGGGCCGTCGTCGACTTGCCCGAGCCGGACTCACCGACCAGCGCCAGCGTCCGGGCCCGCCCGATGCGCAGACTCACTCCGTCGACGGCACGCTGCGGCGGGCCGTCGGTGCGTGCCCGGCGCGTGGCGAACACCTTGACCAGGTTCTCGGCGACCACGAGATCGGGCGTCCGCTCGGCGGGCCGCCGCGTCGGCACGGGGCTGCGTGGGAGAGCGATCGTCGCCCGGCGCCTGGCGAAGGCGGGCGCCGACGCCAACAGTTCCTGTGTGTAAGGGTGATGCGGGTTCGCCAGGACGTCCTGCGTGGCGCCGGTCTCCACGATGCATCCCTGCGACATGACCGCGATCCGTCGGGCCCGGTCCGCGGCGACCCCGAGATCATGGGTGATGAGCAGGACGGCCGTGCCCGTGCGGCGTGTCAAGGCGTCGAGGCGGTCCAGGACGGTGCGCTGCACGGTGACGTCGAGTGCGCTGGTCGGCTCGTCCGCCACGATCAGGCGTGGGCGCGCAGCCAGCGCGATCGCGATGAGGACCCGCTGTCGCATGCCGCCGGACAGTTCGTGCGGGTACTGGCGGGCTCGGTGCGACGGCCGGTCCAGGCCGGCCTCCTCGAGCAGTTCGACCGCCCGCTCCAGGGCCGTACTCCGGTCCTGGGCCGGTCCGTGCAGGCGCAGCACCTCCGCGACCTGGCGGCCCACCCGCTGCACCGGGTTGAGGGACACCATCGGATCCTGCGGGACCAGGCCGATGGCGCCGCCCCGCAGGGCGCGCAGCACGGGCTCGGGCGCGCCCACGAGATCGGTCCCGGCGTAGCGAACCGTGCCCCGCTCGATCCGTGCGCCGGGCGGCAGCAGCCCCAGTACTGCCTGCGCCGTCGTGCTCTTGCCGGAGCCGGACTCGCCGACCAGCGCCAGCACCTCGCCCGGCCCCACGCTGAGGTCGATGCCGCGCACCGCCGGCACCGGGCCTGCCCGGGTGTCGTACGCGATGGTCAGGTCCCGGATGTCCAGCAGGGGAGCGGGGCAGGCCGGTCCGGCGGCGTCCGTGTCGTCGCGGGTGGTCATGGTGCCTCCTGTGCCTCGCCGTCGAGGGCGCGGGCGATGCGGTTGGCGGCCAGGACGGTGGCCGCGATGGTGAGGCCGGGCAGAGTGGTCAGCCACCAGGCCGTGGCGAGATAGTCGCGGCCCCCGGCGACCAGTGCCCCCCACTCCGGCTCTGGCGGGCGGGCGCCGTAGCCGAGGAACGACAGCGAGGACACCTGGAGCACCACCGCGCCGAAGTCCACGGCGGCGTACACGAGGACGGGCGCCGCCGCGTTGGGCACCACGTGGCGCAGCAGGACCGTGTACCAGCGCACGCCACCCGCCCGCGCGGCCTCCACGTAGGGTGTTCCGGCGACGCGCAGGACCTCGGCGCGCATGACTCGGGCGAACATGCCGACACTGGTGACGCCCACAGCGATCGCGACCTCGACGGTGCCGAAGCCGAGAGCGGTCACCAGCGCCAGGGACAGCAGCAGTCCCGGCACGGCGAGCAGGACGTCGGTCAGCCGCATCAGGGTGTCGTCCACGAGGCCGCCCAGATATCCGGCGAGCAGCCCCAGGACCGAGCCCGCCACCAAGCCCACGGCCACCGCGAGACCGGTGGCGCGAAGGGTCAGGGAGCAGCCGTGCACCACCCGCGCGAACAGGTCCCGCCCCAGCTGGTCGGTGCCGAACAGGTGGGCGCCGCTCGGCGGCCGCAACCGCTGCGCGGGAACGCCGGCCAGCGGGTCGGCGGAGGTCAGCAGCCCGGGGAACAGCGCGGCCGCGAACACCAGGGCGAGCAGCACCGCGGACAGGGCGAGCCCCGGCCGCGCCGGCCAGAAGCGGGCGGTGCGCCGTCCGCGCGTCGCGGGGCGCCGGGCCGGGGGCGGCGATTCGGTGGCCCCGCCGGACGTTCCCGGGCCGGTAACGAGACCGGTCATGAGGCCGCCGCCGGCCGGATCCTGGACGCGACGCGCGGGTCCAGCAGCGGATGGAGCAGATCCACGACGAGGTTCACCGCCACGTACACGCAGGCCCCCAGTACCACGAGGCCCTGGACGACAGGGATGTCCTGCGCGGTCACGGACGTCGCCGTCAACCGCCCGACACCGGTACGGGAGAACACGGTCTCCACCACCACCGAACCCGCCAGTACCCCGCCCACCAGCACACCGGTCACGGCCAGCGGCGGGGCCAGCGCGCCGCGCACGGCGTGCCCGAAGTGCACGCGGGCGCGGCCCGCGCCCTTGGCCCGCGCCGTGTCGACATAGGGCTCGGCCAGCGTGCTGCGCAGGCTGCGCGCGAAGACCTGCGCGATCAGCCCGGCGGCGGGCAGCGCCAGGGTCACGGAGGGCAGGACCAGCGAACGCACGCCCTCGTTGCCGTACGCCGGGACGAGGCCCCAGCGGAACGACACCAGCTGGACCAGGAGCAGTCCCACCCAGAACGTCGGCGCCGACACCCCGGCCGCCGGCAGGGACAGGACGAGCTGGCGCAGCCAGCGGCGCCGTGTGTATGTGCCGAGGAGGGCGATCGCGGCGCCCAGCGGCAGCGCCAGAACCAGGGCGCCCGCCGTGAGCTGCAACGTCGACGGGAGGGCGTCGGCGATCAGCCGGGTGACCGGCTGCCCCCCGTGCACCGACGTCCCGAAGTCGCCGTGCGCGGCGTGCCACAGGCGCGTGGCGTACTGCTCGGGCAGCGGCCGGTCCAGACCGTAGCGGGTCCGCAGCTCGGCCACCTGCTGGGGGGTGGCGGAGCCGGCGTCGCCGCCGCCCGCGGCCATGATGGTCACCGGGTCGCCCGGCAGCAGATACAGCACCGCGAACGAGACCGTGTAGGCGGCCCACAGGACGAACAGGGCCTGGATCAGTCTGCGCAGGAGGTAGGTCTTCACCGTGGAGCCCCGCCGCTTCTCGCGCGTCCTCACGACAGCCACGCGTCGTGGAACTGGAGGCCGGAGGCGGAGTCGAACACGACGCCGTGCACCCGCTGGGACAGCCCGAAGACGCTGGTCATCTCGAAGACCGGTATCTGGTAGGCCTGTTCGAGGACACGGCGCTGCGCGGTGGCCACGTGCGCGGCACGCCGCCCGGGGTCGGAGGCCGACGCCTGGGCGTCGAGTTCCCGCTCCAGCGTCGTGTCGTCGATGCGGGAGAGGTTCAGCAGCTTCGAGGAGAAGGCCGTCCGCAGGATGTCCGGGTCGCTTCGGGTGCCGTTGCCCCAGGCGAGGTCGTAGTCGCCGGCCGCCCTGGCCTTCTGGTAGTCGGCGATCGACAGCACTCTGAGGGTCAGCCCGATGCCGGCCTTCCTCACCTGCTGCTGGATCAGTTCCAGCGCGGACTGGTTGGGGCCGAAGTTGGTACCGAGGATGACCTCGAGGTTCAGCTTCCGGCCGTCCTTGACGCGGATGCCGTCCGCGTCTGTTCGCCACCCCGCCGCGTCCAGCAGGGACGCGGCGCGGCCGGTGTCGTGGCGCAGCAGTGCCACGTTGTCCCGGTAGTCGTCGGTCGTGCTCGACAGCGAACTGGTCGCGGTCCGGTAGCTGGGGCTGAGGACCGTGGCGACGACCTCCTCGCGGTCGACGGCCGCCTGCAGCGCACGCCGCACGGCCACGTCCGCGCCGAGCGGACTCGCCGTGTTGGCGCTCAGCGCCACGGGCACCCCCGGATTGGCGCGGCTGACGACGGACACCCGCTGCGCCTTCAGACCCGCCTCGTCCTGCGGAGCCACCCCGGCGATCGCGTCGACCTGCCCCGACGTCAGACTGCCGGAACGCACGCCGGACTCGGGCACGACCTGGAAGGTGATCCTGTCGAGGCGGGCCGCGCCGCGGCTGCGCCACAGCGTGGAACCCCACTGGTAGTCGTCGCGCCGGTCCAGCTCGACGGACTTGTCCGGTGTATAGCTCTTGAGCGTGAACGGGCCCGAGCCGATCACCGGCCCGGCGCACCGCTGCTCCGCTGCGCGCCGCAGCGTGGCCGGGCTCAGCAGCCCCAGGGTAGGCGTCGACGTGGCCTGGAGGAACTGGGCGTTGGGCCTGTTGAAGACCACCCGGACGGTGTGCGCGTCGACGACCTCGGTGTGCCGGTAGCCCTGGAGGTAGCCGGACCCGAGCATCGAGCGGGCGCCGAGAGCGGCGACGGCGTCCAGGTTCTTTCTGACCGCTTCCGCGTCCACGGGCGTCCCGTCGCTGAAGGTGGCGCCCGAACGCAGGTGGAACGTGAACCGCGAGGCGTCCTCGGCGACCTCCCAGGAGGTGGCGAGCCAGGGCACGATCTTCCCGGTCCTCGGGTCCTGGTCGGTGAGCGAGTCGACCACGCCGCGGATCGCGTACATGGCGTCGTTGGTGACCGCCTGGTGCGGATCGACGCAGGTCGGATCGGAGGACAACGCGAAGGTGAGCTCCCCGCCGGAGCGCGCCTTCGCCGAGCCGCCGGCGGATCCGTCGGCCGAGCAGGCCGTCAGCGGCAGGGTGAGGGAGACGATCACGGCGATCGCGGTGGCGGCTCTGCGGCCGGCGGATCCGGGCTGGCGGGGCATGGGACGTCAACTCCAGTCGTGGAAAAGGAAGAACGAACGGGGAGAGAGGGGTGAGGCGGGTCGACAGGTGATGGCCCGGGCGCGAGGCGGATCAGGCACGGCCGAACCGGAAGCCGACGCCGCGTACGGTCAGGATCCAGTCCGGAGCGCCCAACTTGGCTCGGAGGGCGCTGACATGGGTGTCGATGGTGCGGCTCGCCCGCGCGTCCGGGGTGGAGCCGCTGGGGTAGCCCCACAGGTCCGTCATCAAACGGGTTCGCGAGTGCACGGTGTGCGGGTCGGCGGCCAGGCGGTGCAGCAGGTCGAACTCCTTGCGGGTGAGGTTGACGAGCCGGCCGTTGAGCCGGACCTCCCGGGTCAGCGGGTCGATGCAGAGCGAACCCCGGGCCAGCGGGTCCGTCGACGGACGCGGTGCGGCCTGCGCGGGGTGCGAACGGCGCAGCACCGCCTCGATGCGGGCGACGAGTTCCCGCAGCCCGAACGGCTTCGCCAGGCAGTCGTCGGCCCCGGCCTGAAGGCACAGGACACGGTCGAGTCCGTGGTCGCCCGAGGCGAACGCGATCAGCGGAACGTCGCTCGTGGCGCGAACGGCACGGCACACCTCCAGCCCGTCGATGTCCGGTAACCGCAGATCGAGCAGAAGCAGATCGAACTTGTCGTGTATTTCCAGGGCCTCGGCTCCCGTCACGCATTCCTGAGCATCAAAACCATGGCGCTGCAGTTCGGCGCTGAGAAAAGAGCTTTCGGCCGCATCGGAATCGACCACCAATGCACGCATCAGATCCCCCGGTTCCATGTCGCAGCCGTGCGACCGATGCAGCCTGACCGAATCTGCAGAGTCGCTACAACCCCGGACCTGGATAATTCACAAGCCTGTAAAAGGCGTTGGGGAGCGACATCGGCGGCGCTCCGTCACCCATGTGGGTACGTGCGGCGAGGTTAGGGAGGCGGAGCGTGATCCGGCAGTGACCTGAGTCACACGGCGCGCCGGTCCCGGCCGCCGACTGCGCCCGGATCCGCAGATTTGTACTTCCTCTGACATTCGCTTGTCGAATTCCTTGCAGAATGCGTCTCGTTGACGATTGCCTGACAGGTCCTTTTGTGGGTCCTGCACCTTCCCGGGTTGAAATCGCACACGGCCGCCGCCGACGATATTTGCGGTTGCTCCAGGCCGCCGAACGAAAACGCGGCGAGGGCCCGTCGGACCGGCAATCACCGCCACATCACCGGGAGAGCTGAATGGACGCTTCGGTCGTCATTGTGGGAGCAGGCCCGGCCGGCCTGATGCTCGCCGGAGAACTGCGCCTGGCCGGAACAGCCGTCGTCGTCATCGAGCGGCTGACGCGACGCACCGGTGAGTCCCGCGGACTCGGCCTCACGATCCGCACGATGGAGACGTTCGACCAGCGAGGGCTGTTGCCCCGCTTCGGCCGTCCGGTCACCAGCACGCAGGGGCACTTCGGCGGCATCCCGCTCGACTTCAGCGTCCTGGACGGCGCGCACAAGGCCGCCAGAACCGTCCCGCAGTCCCGCACCGAGACCGTACTGGAGGCCTGGGCACGCGGGTTGGGCGCCGACATCCGGCGCGGACACACCTTCCGCGACGTGGAGGAGGACGCGGATGGGGTGACAGTGCACGTCGACGGCCCGGCCGGCCGGCACGCGCTGCGGGCCCGGTACCTCGTCGGCGCCGACGGCGGACGCAGCCGCGTACGCAAGGCGGCCGGCTTCGACTTCCCGGGGACGGCGGCGACCACGGAACTGCTCCTCGCCGACATCCGAGGCGTCGACGTGGCATCCCGGGCGACCGGGGAGCTGCTCTCCGACGGCATGATCATGTCCGCTCCGCTCGGCGACGGAGTCCACCGCGTGATCGTCGGGGAACGCGGCACCCCGCCGCGCCGCCGCGACGGGCCACCCCGCTTCGAGGAGGTCGCCGACACCTACAAACGCCTCACCGGCGACGACATCGCCCACGCCGAGCCCGTCTGGGTCAGCGCCTTCACCGACGCAGCCCGGCAGGTGACCGAGTACCGGCGCGGCCGGGTGCTGCTCACCGGGGACGCCGCACACATCCACCTGCCGGCCGGCGGCCAGGGCATGAACACCGGCATCCAGGACTCCGTGAACCTCGGCTGGAAACTGGCCGCCGTCCTGCACGGCCGCGCCCCGGCGCAGCTGCTCGACACCTACCACGGCGAACGGCACCCCGTGGGGCGGAACCTGCTCGCCAACACACAGGCGCAGAGCCTGCTGATCCTCGGTGGCGCCGAGGTCCAGCCACTGCGCGACGTACTCACCGAACTGGTCTCCTACGAACAGGTGGCCCGCCATCTCGCCGCCAAGGTGAGCGGCATCGAGATCCGCTACGACGTCGGCGCCGGACAGCACCCGCTGCTCGGCGCCCGGCTGCCCGCCGTACCCGTGACCGTCCGGGAACGCCCCTCCACCAGCGCCGCACTGCTGCGCCACGGCCGCGGCGTGCTGCTCGACCTCGACGACAACCCGTGGCTGCGCCGCCGTGCCGCCCCCTGGCGCGACCGCGTCGACATCGTCACGGCCCGCCCCACGGGCGACGTCCCGCACGACAGCTCCGCGGTGCTGCTGCGCCCGGACGGCTACGTGGCGTGGGCCGCGCCCGGCAGCCACGACGACCTGCCCACCGCCCTGGCCCGCTGGTTCGGGCCGCACCGCACCGGTTCCCAAGAGAGGTAACGATGCACAGCACCCTGATCGTCGCCCGGCTCCAGCCCGGCTCCGACGACGAAGTCGCCCGCCTCTTCGGCGCGTTCGACACCACGGAGATGCCCCACCTCATGGGCACCCGAAGGCGCCAGCTCTTCGCCTACCGCGGCCTCTACTTCCATCTGCAGGACTTCGACGACGCCGACGGAGGCGAGCGCATCGAGGACGCCAAGACCGACCCGCGCTTCGTCGCCATCAGCGACGACCTCAAGCCGCACATCGAGGCCTACGACCCCGCCACCTGGCGCTCGCCCGCCGACGCCATGGCCCGCCGCTTCTACCACTGGAACGCCCGGTGACCCGCTCCGCCGGCCACAGGGTCGTGATCACCGGCATCGGTGTGACCGCCCCCGGCTCGCTCGGCACCAAGAACTTCTGGCAACTCCTCACCGACGGTCGCACCGCGACGCGCCGCATCTCCTTCTTCGACCCCTCCCCGTTCCGCTCCCAGATCGCCGCCGAGGTCGACTTCGACGCGGAACTCGCCGGGCTGACCCCGCACGAGATCCGCCGCACCGACCGCGCCGCCCAGTTCGCGATCGTCACCGCCCGCGAGGCCGTCCAGGACAGCGGACTCGACCTCGACGCCCTCGACCCGGCCAGGACCGGGGTCACCATCGGCAGCGCCGTCGGCGCGACCACCGGACTCGATCAGGAGTACCGCACGGTCAGCGACGGCGGACGCCTCGACGTGGTGGACGACGCCTATGCGGTACCTCATCTGTACAACTTCCTCGTCCCCAGCTCCTTCGCCACCGAGGTCGCCTGGGCGGTGGGCGCCGAAGGACCCAGCACCGTCGTCTCCACCGGCTGCACCTCCGGCCTCGACGCCATCGGCTACGCCACCGAGGTCATCCGCGACGGACTCGCCGACGTCATGGTGGCCGGCGCCACCGACGCCCCCGTCTCGCCGATCACCGTCGCCTGCTTCGACGCCATCAAAGCGACGACCGCCCGCAACGACGACCCCGAACACGCCTCACGCCCCTTCGACGCCAGCCGCAACGGCTTCGTGCTCGGCGAGGGCTGCGCCGTCTTCGTCCTGGAACGGCTCGACCACGCCCGCGCCCGGGGCGCCCACGTCTACGCCGAGATCGCCGGCTACGCGACTCGCTCCAACGCCTTCCACATGACCGGACTGCGGCCCGACGGCCGGGAGATGGCCGAGGCCATCCGCGTCGCCCTCGACGAGGCCCGCCTCAACCCGCAGGACATCGACTACATCAACGCCCACGGCTCCGGCACCAAGCAGAACGACCGGCACGAGACCGCGGCCTTCAAGGCGAGCCTCGGCGAGCACGCCTACCGCACCCCCATCAGCTCCATCAAGTCGATGGTCGGACACTCGCTCGGCGCCATCGGCTCGATCGAGATCGCCGCGTCCGCTCTCGCCATGGAACACCACGTCGTGCCGCCGACCGCCAACCTGCACACCCCCGACCCGGAGTGCGATCTGGACTACGTCCCCCTGACCGCCCGCGACCAGCTGACCGACGCGGTCCTGTCCGTGGGCAGCGGCTTCGGCGGCTTCCAGAGCGCCGTCGTGCTCGCCCGGCCCGAACGGAGCGCTCGATGAGCGTACGCACCGTGGTGACCGGCCTCGGCGTCGCGGCACCCAACGGCCTCGGCCTCGACGAGTACTGGCGCAACACGCTGGCCGGACACAGCGCCATCGGACAGGTCACCCGCTTCGACGCCTCGTCCTACCCTTCCCGGCTCGCCGGCGAGATCAGCGGCTTCCAGGCGGCCGACCACCTGCCGAGCCGGCTGCTGCCCCAGACCGACCGCATGACCCGCATCGCGCTGGTGAGCGCCGACTGGGCCCTCGCCGACGCCGAAGTGAACCCCGCAGACCTCCCCGACTACGCCGCCGGAGTCATCACGGCGAGCCACTCGGGCGGCTTCGAGTTCGGCCAGCACGAGCTGCAGGCACTCTGGAGCAAGGGCGGCCAGTACGTCTCCGCATACCAGTCCTTCGCCTGGTTCTACGCCGTCAACAGCGGCCAGATCTCCATCCGCAACGGCCTGCGCGGCCCCAGCAGCGTCGTCGTCAGCGACCAGGCGGGCGGCCTCGACGCCGTGGCCCAGGCACGCCGCCAGATCCGCAAGGGCACCTCACTGGTGGTCTCCGGGGCCGTCGACGCATCCATCTGCTCCTGGGGCTGGGTGGCGCAGCAGGCCGGCGGCCGGCTCACCACCCGCCACGACGCCGAGCGCGCCTACGTGCCCTTCGACGCGGAAGCGAGCGGACACGTGCCCGGCGAGGGCGGGGCACTGCTCGTCGTGGAGGACGCCGAGCACGCCCGCCGCCGCGGCGCCCCACGGATCTACGGCGAGATCGCCGGACACGCCGCGACGATGGACCCGAGGCCGGGCAGCGACCGCCCCTCAGGTCTGCGCCGCGCCGTCGAACTGGCCCTGGAGGACGCGGACGCGGAACCGGGCGAGATCGACGTCGTCTTCGCCGACGCGGCCGCCGTACCCGAACTCGACCGCGTCGAGGCACAGGCCCTGGCCGACGTGTTCGGTCCGCGCGGCGTCCCGGTCACCGCGCCCAAGACGATGACCGGCCGGCTCTACTCGGGTGCCGCGCCGCTCGACCTGGCCGCCGCGCTGCTCGCCCTGCGCGACGGCGTCATCCCGCCCACTGTCGCCAGCCGTCCCGCCGACGACTACGCCCTCGACCTCGTGACCGGCGCCCCGCGCCCCGCGCCACTGCGCACCGCCCTCGTCCTGGCCCGCGGCCAGGGGGGCTTCAACTCCGCGCTGGTCGTCCGCGCGGCCACCCGCTGACACCCGTGGCTCCACCCACACCCCACCCCGGAAAGGCTCAGCCATGTCCTTCTCCCCGCCCACCCCGTTCACCCTCGACGACCTGCGGCGCATCCTGCGCGAGGCGGCCGGCGCCGACGAGGCGGTCGACCTCGACGGCGACATCCTCGGCACCGAGTTCGAGGCGCTCGGCTACGAGTCGCTGGCCCTCCTGGAGACCGGCGGCCGCATCGAGCGCGAGTACGGCATCACCCTCGACGACGACACGCTCGCCGAGGCCCGCACCCCCGGCGAACTGGTCGACGCGGTCAACGCCCGCCTGATCGCCGCCGCCCAGGCCGCCTGAGGGAGACCAGCATGACCGAAGGGACGACCACACCGCGCGTCGCGCTGGTGACCGGGGCGACCAGCGGCATCGGCCTCGCCGTCGCACGGCTGCTCGGCACCCAGGGCCACCGGGTGTTCATCGGCGCACGCAATGCCGACAACGTGACCGCCACCGTCAAGGAACTGCGCGAAGAGGGACTCGACGTCGGCGGCTCCGTCCTCGACGTACGCTCGCCCGACGACGTACGGGACTTCGTCCGTGCCGCGGTCGACCGCTACGGGCCCGTCGACGTCCTCGTCAACAACGCGGGCCGCAGCGGGGGAGGGGTCACCGCCGACCTCGCCGACGAACTGTGGGACGACGTCATCGACACCAACCTCACCAGTGTCTTCCGCGTCACCCGCGAAGTGCTCAACGCCGGCGGTCTGCGCACCAAGGACCGCGGCCGCATCATCAATATCGCCTCCACCGCCGGGAAACAGGGCGTCGTCCTCGGAGCCCCGTACTCGGCCTCCAAGCACGGCGTCGTCGGCTTCACCAAGGCACTCGGCAACGAACTGGCCCCCACCGGCATCACCGTCAACGCCGTATGCCCCGGCTACGTCGAGACACCGATGGCCCAGCGCGTGCGCCAGGGCTACGCCACCGCCTACGAGACGACCGAGGACGCCATCCTGACCAAGTTCCAGGCCAAGATCCCGCTCGGCCGCTACTCGACCCCCGAGGAGGTGGCCGGCCTCGTCGGCTACCTCGCCTCGGACACCGCGGCCTCCATCACCGCGCAGGCACTCAACGTCTGCGGCGGCCTCGGCAACTTCTAGACCCCGCACACCCGAAAGGAGCTCAGCCATGACCGTACGAGAGGTCGAGCACGACATCACGGTGCGGGCGGCCGCAGCCGACGTGTACCGGCTGCTGGCCGAGGTGGAGAACTGGCCCCGCCTCTTTCCGCCGTCCGTCTACGTCGACTACCTGGAACGCGACGGGGACGAGGAGCGGATCCGTATCTGGGCCACCGCCAACGGCGAGGCCAAGAACTGGACCTCCCGTCGCGTCCTCGACCCCGAGGCCCTGCGCATCCGCTTCTGGCAGGAGGTCTCCGCACCACCGGTCGCCGAGATGACCGGCACCTGGATCATCGAACCCGTAGCCGCCGAGGAGACTCGCGTACGCCTGCTGCACACCTACCGTGCCATCGACGACGACCCCGAGTCCCTCGCCTGGATCGACGCGGCCGTCGACCGCAACAGCCGGGCCGAACTGCCCGCGCTGAAGGGCAACCTGGAACTCACCGCGCAGGCCGGCGAGCTCACCCTCTCCTTCGAGGACAGCGTTCGCGTCGCGGGTTCCGCCAAGGACGTGTTCGACTTCCTCAACGAGGCCGACCGGTGGACCGAGCGGCTGCCCCACGTCGCCTCCGTCGAATTCACCGAGGACACCCCGGGGCTGCAGACCCTGCGCATGGACACCCGCACCAAGGACGGCTCGACCCACACCACCGAATCCGTGCGGGTGTCCTTCCCCCATCACAGGATCGCCTACAAGCAGACCACGCTGCCCGCGCTGCTCACCCTGCACACCGGCTACTGGCAGCTCGACGAGGGGCCCGACGGCGTCACCACCGCCACGTCCCAGCACACGGTCGTCCTGAACCCCGACGCCATCACCCAGGTGCTCGGCGACGGCGCAGGCGTCCCAGAGGCCCGGGCCTTCATCCGGGAAGCCCTCGGCGGGAACAGCCGCGCGACCCTCGGCCACGCCAAGCGGTACGCGGAAGCGCGGCGCTGACCATGAACTCCGTCCCAGAGACAGGCGCGCCCGACCACACCGACGTCATCGTGGTCGGCGCCGGCCCGGTGGGCCTGCTGCTCGCCGGCGACCTGCGCCGGGCCGGCGCCCGCGTCACCGTCCTCGAACAGCTCACCGCGCCGGTGACCGAGTCACGGGCCTCCACCCTCCACACGCGCACCATGGAGATCCTCGCCGAGCGGGGCATCCTCGACCGGCTCGGCCCGCTGCCCGACGGCGGGCCCGGACACTTCGGCGGGCTCCCGCTCGACCTGCGGGCCGCCGTCCCCGGTCACCCCTACGCCGGGCAGTGGAAATGCCCGCAGACCCGGCTCGAAGCCACCCTGTACACCTGGGCCACCGGCCTCGGGGCAACCGTGCGCCGCGGCCACGCCGTCACCGGGCTGCACCAGTACCCGGACCGGGTCGTCGTCTCCGGGATCGAACTCGGCGGTGGACCCCGCCGGTTCGCGGCCTCGTACGTCGTCGGCTGCGACGGCGAGCGCAGCACGGTGCGGCAGCTCGCCGGGTTCGACTTCCCCGGCGACGACGCGACCCTCGAGATGCTGCGCGCCGACGTCGCGGGCATCGGCGTACCCAACCGGCGCTTCGAACGCCACCCCCATGGCCTGGCCACCGCCCACCGCTGGCCCGACGGCACGACCCGGATCATGGTGCACCTGCACGGCGCCGCAACCGGGCCGCGCACCGGCCCTCCAACCTTCGACGAAGTCGTGGCGGCCTGGGCGAAGGTCACCGGCGAGGACATCGGACACGGCACCCCCGTGTGGCTGAACGCCTTCGACGACACCGCCCGCCAGGCCGACCGGTACGTCAAGGGCCGCGTCGTGCTCGCCGGAGACGCCGCCCACGTGCAGATGCCGGTCGGCGGACAAGCCCTCAACCTCGGCCTTCAGGACGCTGCGGCCCTCGGACACCGGCTCGCCGGCCTCGCCACCGGCCGGTCCAGCGAACCCGGGCTGGACGATTACGACCGGCTGCGCCACCGCGCCGGCGCCCGCACCCTCACCGGCATCCGGGCCCAGTCCCGGCTGCTGCTCGGCGGCCCCGAGGTCGAGGGACTGCGCGCGGTACTCGCCGAACTGCTCGGCCTCGACGAGGCGTGCGGCCACCTCGCCCGCGTCATCAGCGGCGTCGATGTATCCCCGACACCCCACGATTCACCAGGAGTTGCCGCATGACCCGACTCACCGGAAAGACCGCTCTCGTCACCGGCTCCAGCCGCGGCATCGGCCGGGCGATCGCCGTCCGCCTCGCCCGGGAGGGTGCGCTCGTCGCCGTGCACTACGCCGGCAACGAAACGGCCGCCAAGGAGACCCTGGACCTCATCGAGAAGGACGGCGGGCGCGGCTTCACCGTCCGGGCCGAACTCGGCGTCCCCGGCGACGTGCACGAGCTCTTCCTCGGTCTGGAGAGGGGCCTGAAGGAACGCACCGGCGGCACCACCCTCGACATCGTCGTCAACAACGCCGGTGAGACCACCCAGAGCGGCATCGCCCCCGAGGACCTCACGCCGGAGCAGTTCGACCGGTTCTTCGCCGTCAACGCCAAGGCCCCCTACTTCCTGCTGCAACGGGCCCTGCCGCAGATACCCGAGGGTGGCCGCGTCATCAACATCTCTTCCGGCCTGACCCGCGTCGCCAACCCCGACCAGACGGCCTACGCGATGACGAAGGGCGCCATCGAACAGCTGACCCTGCACCTGGCCCGGCAGCTCGCCCCGCGCGGCATCACCATCAACAGCGTCGCACCCGGCATCACGAACAACGGCAGCGACGTCTTCGACATCCCCGAGGCAGTCGAGCAGATGGCGGCGCTCTCCGCCTTCCACCGCGTCGGCGAGGCCGGTGACGTGGCCGACGTCGTGACGTTCCTCGCCACCGACGAGGCCCGCTGGATCACCGGGGCCTTCATCGACGCCACCGGCGGGACCCTCCTCGGATGAGCCTGCCGCCCGCCCCCGTACCGGAGGACCAGCACACCGTGGACGTCGGACTCCTCTTCGACCTGCGCAATCCCGACCAGTGGCACCGCCCGCGGGCCGCCCACTACGCACAGACGCTGGAGCTGTGCGAGGAGGCCGACCGGCGCGGCGTCGGCGGCCTCTGGTTCACCGAACACCACCTCTTCGAGGACGGCTACCTGCCGCAGCCCCTGACGTTCGCCGCCGCCGTCGCGGCCCGCACCCGCAACGCCCGCATCGGCACCTCCGTCGTCCTGCCCGCGCTGCACCACCCCGTCGACCTCGCCGAACAGGCCGCCCTCGTCGACCTGATCAGCGGCGGCCGCCTCGAACTCGGCCTCGGTGCCGGCTACCGGCGGCCCGAGTACGACCTGTTCGGCGCCGAGTTCGGGCGCCGCTTCCAGCACACCGAGCGGAACATCGCCGAGATCCTCCGGCTGTGGCGCAACCAGGAGATCACCCCCGCACCGCTCCAGGACCCGCCGCCGGTGTGGGGCGGCTTCTACGGGCCGCGCGGCGCACGCATCGCCGGGCGCCTGGGCCTCGGCCTGCTGCACATCTCCCGGCCGAGCTACGAGCACTACCTCAAGGGCCTCGCCGAAGGCGGCCATCCACCCGGGACCGCCCGGGTCGGCGACCTGCTGCCGATCATCCTCTCCAGCGACCCCGAGGCGGCCTGGCAGCGGATCGGGCCCCACCTGCTGCACCAGGTCAACTCCTACCGGCGGGGTGCCCTGCAGGGCACCGGCCAGGACGGCCCGCCGCCGCTGACCCTCGAGGACCTGCGGGACCCGGATGCCGAGGACACCCGCGGACTGCTCGACATCCTCACTCCCGAGGACGCGGCCGCCCGCATCAAGGACCTCACCGCGGGACTGCCCGTACGCCACCTCATCTTCTGGGCGAGCATCGCCGGGATGCCGGACGACCTGGTGACGGAGAACGTGGAGCTGATCACCGAGCAGCTCCCGCCGCTCCTCGCCCGCGCCGCGCCATGACCGGCACCTCGGCCGGCCCGGCCGGCACGGCCGCGCCCAGCGGCGGGGACCGGGACGTCAGGAACCGGGTCGTCCTGCTGATCCTGTCGGCCAACATGCTTCTCGACGCGATCGAGGTGTCCGTGGTCCTGGTGGCCCTGCCCACCGTCCGCGCGCAGTTCGGCCTGTCGGCCGAGGCCGTGCAGTGGCTGATGAGCGGGTTCGCCCTCGGCTTCGCCCTGCTGCTGATCCTCGGGACGCGGCTCGTCGCCCGGCTCGGCACCCGCCGCCTCTACCTGGCGGCGATGCTGGGCTTCGCCGCGGCCTCCCTCGCCGGCGGCTTCGCCGACGACCCCGCGCTCCTCGTCGCCACGCGCGTCCTCAAGGGCGCGTGCGCGGCCCTGACCGCCCCGGCCGGCCTCGCCCTCATCGCCACCGCGTACCCCGACGGACCGCGCAGGCGCCGCGCGGTCTCCGTCTACTCCCTGTGCGGCGCCGCCGGTTTCACGGCGGGCCTCCTGCTGTCCGGGGCACTGCTCGGGGCGAGCTGGCGTTGGACCCTGTGGTTCCCCGGGCCGCTCGCCCTGATCCTGCTCCTCCTCGCCCTGCGGCTGCTGCCGGACGTCCCCCGGGCGCCCGGGACCTCACGGCCCGTGCTGCGACTGCTGCGCGAGGGCACCCTGCTGCGCACGGCGGTCGCCGCCGCCACACTGAACGGCACCTACCACAGCCTGCTGTTCCTGCTCACCTTCCACCTGCAAGAGGGGCTCGGCTGGTCGCCCTGGCAGAACGCGCTCGCCCTGCTGCCCGCCTGCGTCCCGCTCGCCGTGACCGTGCCCTTCGCCGGCCGTCTGACGGCCCGCTACGGCACGGCACGGCTGATCACCCTCGGCGCCGCGGCACCGCTCGCGGGCTACGCCCTGTTGCTCGCACGGCCCGCCCCCACCTCGTACGCCAGCGGGATCCTGCCCACACTGCTGCTCGTCGGCGCCGGTTTCGTACTGTCCTTCGCCGCGCTCAACCTGCGCGCCGCCTCGTCGGCAGCCGACGTGGACCGGCCTGCTGCCGTCCGCGCCTACCAGGCGGCCGTACAGCTCGGCGCCGTTCCCATGCTGCCGCTCACCGCCTGGCTGCTCGGCGCGGGACACGGACAACGGCCTGCCCTCGCCCTGATCACCGTTGTCGCCGCCGTGGGCCTCACGGCGGCGCTGTCCACCCCGTCCACCTCCGCCGGAAAGGCCCTCGCATGACCGCCCCGCACGACCCGCTCACCCTCGTCGTCGTCACGGCCAGCGTCCGTGACGGACGCCTCGGCCCCACGGTCGCCGACTGGTTCACCGACCGCGCCCGCGCCCGCCCGGAACTCGTCGTCCGAACCGTGGACCTGCGGGACTTCCCGCTGCCCGTGACCCTGCCCGAGCCGGGCCACGAGCCGCCGCCCGAGACCGCCGCCGTCCGCGACGAGCTGCACGACGAACTCGCCCGGGCCGACGCGTACGCCGTCGTCACCCCCGAGTACAACCACAGCTTCCCCGCCTCGCTGAAGAACGTCCTCGACTGGTTCCTCACCGAGTGGGCCGCGAAGCCCGTCGGCCTCGTCTCGTACGGGGGACTGGCCGGGGGCCTGCGGGCCGTGGAGCACCTGCGCCAGGTCTTCGCCGAACTGCACGCCGTGACGGTGCGCGAGACCGTCAGCTTCCACAGCGCCTGGGACCGTTTCGACCCGCACGGAGCGGCCCTGGACCCCGCCGCGGAGGCGGCGGCCAAGGCGCTGCTGGACCAACTGCACTGGTGGGCACGGGCACTGCGCACCGCACGGCAGGAGCATCCCTATGGCTCGTGACACCCTGCCCGCGCCCGCGTACCCGGACATCCGGCGCCCCGACGCCCACGCGGTCTTCGTCACCCAGTGGTACGTGCCCGGCCGGGCTGCCGGCATCGCCCTGCTCGACGAGGTGGCCGGCCAGTGGCACGGCGCCCGGCCCGACGGCGTCATCGCCTTCCACGCCTACCTCGGCACCGACGACGACACCGTCCTCACCTACGTCCAGGCCCGACACGCGGACTCCTACCGGCCGTTCGTCCGGACCCTGACCGGCTCCGCCCGCGCCGAACCCGTCGAGTACCGGCTGCGCCGCAGCATCGTCCGCGGCACCTCGTCCACGGCGCCCGGATGCGTGGTCGTGGCCGCCTTCGACGTGGACGGCGCCGAACGGCAGGAACGCCTCATCGAGGCCGTCGTCGCGGCGCTCGACGGCGCCCCTGAAGAGCAGCATCGCGGCATGCTGACGGCGCACTTCCACACCAGCACCGACGGCAGCCGCGTGCTCAACTACGCGGAGTGGACGAGCGACGAGGCACACGAGGCCTTCCTGCGCGGCACCACCCGGCAGGCCACCCTGCGCGCCACCGGCGCCACCCCGGGCGTCCGTCCCATCGGTTTCAAGCGGTACCACCTGCACCACAGCATCGACCCGCGACAGCACGTCACCCCGAGCGGCAGGAGTACGCCATGACCGTCCTCGTCACCGGAGTCCGCGGACGCGTCGGGCGCGGGGTGCTCCGTCACCTCCGCGACGCCGGCGTCCCGGTCCGGGCCGCGAGCGCCAACGGGGAGGGGAACCCGGCCGGCGGGGAACCGCCCGTCCACCTGGACCTGGGTGACCCGGGCACGTTCCCCGCGGCGCTCAAGGGGATCCGCCGGGTCTTCCTGTACGCACGTCCCGGCACCGCCCAGCAGTTCGTCCGGGAGGCCGTGGATGCCGGGGTGGAGCACGTGGTCCTCCTGTCGTCGCTGGCCATCGACGCGGACGGCGCGCAGGAGAGCGCCATCGCCCGACTGCACCGCGAAGTGGAGGAAGCACTGCGTTCCTCGCCCCTGGGCTGGACCTTCGTGCGCCCCGGCGCGTTCGCCGCCAACGCGCTGCAGTGGGCGGCACCGATCCGCGCGGGCCAGGGCCTGCGCCTGGCCTACCCCGACACGTACAGCGAGCCCGTGCACGAAGGGGATCTCGCGGAGGTGGCGTTCCGCGCCCTCCTCGACGACGCCCACCGGGGTGCCGTGCTGCGGATCACCGGCCCCGAATCACTGTCGGCGCGCCGGCAGGCGGAGCTGATCGGGCAGGCCGCCGGCCTCCGGGTCGCCGTGGAGCGGATCGGCCGCGAGGAGCAGCGCGCGCAGTTGATCGCCGTGCTGCCCGAGGCGTTCGCGGACACCATGCTCACCCACCAGGAGCAGCGCGACGGCCGGCCCGGGACGCCGCTGCCCGACGCGGAGCGGGTACTGGGGCGCAGCACCGTGTCCTTCGCCGCGTGGGCGCGGGAGCACGCGGCATCCTTCCGCTGAGCCAACAGTGGCCGTACCTCGACGGCGCGGCGCCACCCCATCGAGGGGAGGCGCCGCGCCGTCGGCGTCCGCGCGGGTGTCACCACTTCACAGGGAGTTCCTTGACGCCACGCATCACCCGGTTGCTCTGCCACACGACCTCGTCGACCGGCACCGCCAGGCGCAGCCCGGGCAGCCGGCGGACCAGCGTGCCGATGGCGATGTTCAGTTCCAGCCGTGCCAACGGTGCGGCGGGGCAGTGGTGGGCACCGTGTCCGAAGGCGAGATGCGGGTTGGGAAGGCGGGTGAAGTCGATCTCCTCCGGGCGTTCGAAGACGCTCTCGTCCCGGTTGGCCGAGTCGTTCTGCGCGACGACGGCGTCACCGGCACGGATCAGCTCACCACCGAACTCGAAGTCCTCGACGGCGATCCGGGAGAACGGCGCGACGCTGGTGGCGAGCGGCGTGTAGCGCAGCAGTTCCTCCACGGCCGACGGCACGAGGCCGGGGTTCTCGACCAGGGAGTCCCACAGGCGGGGCCGGGACAGCAGCGTGAACAGGAAGTTGCCCGTCTGGTTCGCGGTGGTCTCGTGGCCGGCGGTCAGCAGGTCCACGGCGAAGATGCCCAGTTCGGCCTCGGTGAGCTGATCGGCGCCCTCTCGAGCCGTGACGAGCCGACTGAGCAGGTCGTCGCCAGGCTCGGCGATCCGGCGTGCGATGAGGCCGCGCAGATAGGCGTCGAGGCCGTCCCGCGCCGCCTGGATCGCCGCGGGGTCCGCGACCGTGAGCGCCATCATCTCGTCGGTCCAGGCCCGGAACCGGGCCCGGTCCTCCTCCGGGACACCGAACGTCTCGCAGATCACCGTGATGCCCATCGGCCAGGCGAGCCCGCTCGCCAGGTCGGCGGGGGAGCCGGACTCCTCCAGCCGGTCGACGAGTCCGTCGACGATGGCCTGCACCCGCGGCCGGACGGCTTCCACCTGCCGCACGGTGAACGCCTTGGCGGCCAGCCGGCGCAACCGGGTGTGTTCCGGCGGATCCATGCTGAGAAGCGACTCGGCCTGCTGGATGAGCGGACTGGAGCGGGGCACGTCCTTGCCGATGCCCGCGGCCCGGCTGAGCCGGGGGTCGGCGAGCGCCGCGCGGACGTCGTCGTAGCGGGTGATCAGCCAGGCGTCACCACCATGGGGCATGGTCACACGGCTCACCGGCTGGGTCCGACGCAACTGCGCGTACCTCGGGTCGACTTCGAGGCGTTCCGAGGTGAAGTCCGAGGCGAGGAAGGGGCAGGATTTCTCAGGTGAACGAGAATCGGTGGATGTCATACGGGAATCTCCGTCGCTGAATCGGGCGGATGCCGTCCGTTCGACTCTAGGCCGGAATTCAGGATGCGATCGTCAGGGCAACAACCACTTATTCACAATTCGCCGTCAAGAGCAGCCGTGCCCCACCCGGAAACCGACCCCGCGCACCGTGCGGATCCATCCGCTGTCGCCCAACTTGCTGCGCAGGGAGCTGACATGGGTGTCGACGGTGCGGCTGGCGCGCGGCCCGAGCTCTTGCGGCCTCGAATCCTCCCATATCTCCGTCATCAGGCGCTGCCGGCTGACGACCTTCTCGGAGTGCCGGGCGAGATAGTAGAGGAGGTCGAATTCCTTCCGAGTCAGATCGACATGGCGCCCGCGCACCATGACCTCGCGGGAGGCCGCATCGATGGACAGACCGCCGATGGACACCACCGTCAGCGATTCCCGGCCCGTCTCCCGTGACCGCGTCCGACGGGTCACCGCGTCGATACGGGCGACCAGTTCGCGGAATTCGTACGGCTTGTCGAGGCAGTCGTCGGCACCGGCCCGCAGTCCGAGGACACGGTCGAGTTCGGTACCGCTGTCGGTGAATGCGATGACCGGTGTCCTCGTGAGCGCCCGGATGCGGCGGCACACCTCCAGACCGTCGATGTCCGGCAGATCCAGATCGAGCAGAACCAGTTCCGCGTCCTGGTGCGCCTCCAGCGCCGCGGCGCCGGTGGTGACGCAAGTGACGTCGTGGCCGAGTCGTTCCAGACGCATCACGGGCGAGCCGGATCCGTCCGTGGCGGTGCCCGCCATCACTATCTGCATGGTGCCTCCCTCGTTGCCGTAGTCGTTCGACAAGCCGCACATGCTCGATGGTTCACCCGCATCGGCGGAGCGGGGAGGGAGCGACTGCGGCTTTAAAGGGGCGTTCACAGGAGTTCATCGTCGTTCACGAGGACGCCGCCGGGTGGAGGGGGAGCAGGGCGGAGCGCGGTGAGTTCAGGCGGGCCGCTGGTAGGCCAGCAGGAAGGTGCGTACGGCCGACCCCGCGACGGCGCGCAGCTCCTCCTCGTCCACCGCGTGGGTGCCGAGGCGGGAGCGCCGCTCCATCGGGCCGGTGAGCAGTGCGAGGAACTGCTCGGCGGCCTCCGCCGGATCACACGGGCCCAGCCGCCCGGCCAGCGACAGGCGGGCGAGACGGTCGGCGAGGGACTGCTGCAGGCGGCTCGCGCCCCGACCCCAGACGATCTCCAGCAGCTCGGGGAACCGGGCGATTTCCGCGTACAACAGCCGCCGCAGTGCCCACGAACGGTCGTCGCAACATCGGAGCAGCAGGCGGTGTGCCACGTCCTCGAACGTCGACTGCAGGTCCTCGTCGCCGGCCTCGGGTCCGTGTCCGTCGAGGGTCAGCAGCTCGACCACGGCCAGGTTCTCGGCCATCACGGTGTCGGCGGCCGCTTCGAGCGCGCTGCGGAACACGTTCTCCTTGTCACCGAGATGGTTGTACACGGTGTGTTTCGCCACGCCCGCCACCTCCGCGATCTCCTCCATGCACGCGCGAGCGTAGCCGCGTTGGGAGAACACCGTGAACGCGGCACTCAGGATCGCCTCCCGCTTGTCGATACGTCCGCGGGACGCCGCCCGCGGGGCCGCCTTGCCCGTCTTCCTCGCTGCGCTTGCTCCGGTCACCGGGCCATCGTACCCACACGTGCGAGAAACTGCACTGGTCGGTGCAATCAACTGGGGGTGTCATTGCAATCAGACTTCCCAGACCCATAAAGTGCACTAGCCGGTGCAGTCGGCGACGGGTGGCCCGTGATCGTTCGCCCCTGCCCGCACACGGCTTTTCCGCTCGCCCTGTTCCGCTCGAATCTCGGAGACAGTCATGGCGCAACTACCGGACGGACGACTCGACCCCGCTCTGCGGCGGCTGATCGGAGTCGTCCTGCTGGGCGGGATCATGGGGATCCTCGACGGCTCGATGATCGCCGTCGCTGCCGACACCCTGGCCCACGACCTGGACACCTCACTGGCCACCATCAGCTGGGTCTCCACCAGCTACCTGCTGGCCGTCACCCTCTCCATTCCCGTCACCACCTGGGCCGTCGACCGGTTCGGCGGCCGACGCCTGTGGCTGCTCGGCCTCGTCGTCTTCCTCGCCGGCTCCATCGGCTCGGGGCTCGCCTGGGACGCCGCGAGCCTCATCGTCTTCCGCGTGGTCCAGGGCCTGGGAGCGGGCCTGATCGACCCGCTGATGCTCACCTTGCTCGCCCGCGCCGCGGGCCCGGGACGTGCCGGACGTGTCATGGGGCTCATGGGGGTGGTCGGGTCCAGCGGCCCCGTCCTCGGACCGGTGATCGGCGGCATCATCCTGCAAGGACTGCCCTGGCGCTGGATGTTCCTGGTCAACATCCCGATCGGGATCGTCGCCCTGCTGCTCGCCCGCGTCGTCGTCCCGAAGGATGCACCCGACTCCGCGCGAGAGGTCTCCCGCCTCGATGTCGTCGGCCTCGCCCTGATCGGTCCGGGCGTCGCGGCGGGGGTGCTCGCACTGTCGCAGGCCGCCGAGCGCGCCGCCTTCGTCACCTGGCA
The DNA here is from genome assembly GCF_014648815.1 of Streptomyces flaveolus. GTDB lineage: Bacteria > Actinomycetota > Actinomycetes > Streptomycetales > Streptomycetaceae > Streptomyces > Streptomyces flaveolus. The sequence goes on from NZ_BMRV01000003.1 coordinate 434,853, forward strand.
GGTGCTCGTCCCGCTCGCCGCCGCGATCCTCCTGCTCACCGGGTACGCGGCGCACGCACTCGGCGCCCGGCGCACACCTCCTCTCATCGACCTTCGGCTGTTCGCCCGGCGCAGCTTCTCCGCCAGCGTGACGGTCGGCTCGCTGGTCGGGCTCGCCACCTTCGCGAGCCTCTTCGCGCTGCCGCTCTACTACCAACAGGCCCGCGGGCACGGCACGTTCGCCTCGGCCCTGCTCCTCGCCCCGCTGGGGGTCGGATCCGCTCTCTCCATGCCCCTCACCGGACGGCTGTCCGACCGGCTGGGCTCCCGCCGTCCCGTCCTCGCGGGTGGCGTCGTCGCCGGGCTCAGTGCGCTCGCCTTCACGCAGGTCGGCGCACACACCCCCGAGGCCCTCACGGCGGTGATCGCGTTCACGCTCGGGCTCGGGCTCGGCTCGGTGGGCGCCCCGACGATCGCCTCCCTGTACCGGACGCTGCCACCGGCCCTGGTGCCGCAGGGGAGTTCGGTTCTCTACATGCTCAACCAGCTCGGCGCCTCGATCGGCATCGCGACCGTCGCGCTCGTCGTGCAGACCGTGGGCGACGGCGACGCCGTACGAGGATTCCACGCCGCCGCCTGGACGGTGACGATCGCGCTCCTGGCGACCCTGGCCGCCTCCACCCAGCTGCCGGGCCGCCCAGAGGCGAAGGACGACCAAAGCGACCCCGGTGCTCCGGACAGGGCGGCACCGGAAGAGCCCGGCCGCGAGGACGAGGCCGGTGCGCGGTCCGTCGTGACGACGCAAGGAGACCCGAAGTGAAGACCCTCGTCATCGCCGGAGGTACGGACGGCATCGGCAGAGCCCTGGCCGAGCGGCATCTGGCCCGGGGCGACTCGGTGTTCGTCATCGGGCGGAACCCTGCCAAGGGCCGCGCCTACCTGGAGCGGGCCGAGCGGCACGGCGCCGCCGACCGGGCGCGGTTCGTGACCGCCGACCTGAGCCTGCTGGCCCAGACCTCCGCGGCCGTCGACGAGATCACGCGCGAGGCGTCGTCCGTGGACGCGCTGGTCCTCTGCGCCCGGCACTACCAGTACCGCCGCACCGTCACCGCTGAGGGCTACGAGGAGAACTTCGCCCTCTTCTACCTGAGCCGCTACCTCCTCGGCCACGGGCTGGTGGAGTCGCTGCGCAAGGCGGAGCGGCCCGTCGTCGTGAACGTCGCGGGCCCCGGCGCCGGCCTCGGCGTCGTGCGCTGGGACGACCTGCAGCTGCGGCACGGGTACCACGGGGGCGCCGCCCTCGGCCAGGGCGGAAAACTCAACGACCTGCTGGGCGTGGCGTTCGCCGAACGGTACGGCGCCACCACCGGCATCCGGTACGTGCTCATCCACCCCGGGGTGACCGCGACCGGCTTCTCCGGTGTCTACGACGCGGAGACTCTCGACCACATCCGGTCGATGCAGCGGCACGCGAAACCCGTCTCCGCCGCGCTGCCGCCGATCGCCGCCGCCCTCGACGATCCACCCGCTGACCCGTTGACCGCCTTCATCGAGGGGCAGCGGATCAGGGTCGACACCCACGGCTTCGACCGCGCCGCGGCCGGCCGCCTGGAAGCCCTCACCGAGCAACTCCTGACACGGAGTTGACGTTCTCGCGGAAGAACTTGCGCAATTCTGAGACGTCGGGCCTTGGGGACGGTCGCAGGGCCGGTCGAGACTGGATCCGTCCCGCGGGCCACCGCGCCCGCGCACCAGAACCGACCCGTTCCGAGCTGTCCCGAGGAGATCCCGTGTCGCATCCGTCCTCCGCTCCCGCCCGACCCGTCCTCGACGCCGCGGACAGCGCGGTCGTCCTGGTGACCACGGTGCGCTGCGACGGGCCGCGGTGGCAACGGGCGGTGGCCGAGGCCCTGACCCGCGAAACGCAGGAGCGCGACAACTGGCCCGACGGACTGCTGTCCCTGTCCGTCTTCGCGGACGGTCAGGAGGAAACGGTCCTCGTCTACACCCAGTGGGCGACGCGGCGGCGACTGGCCGAAGCCTTGGAGGGTCCCACGAGCGCGGTATGGCGTGGCGACGTCGACGCGGTCGAGGGTGCCCTTCAGGGACAGGCGATCCCGTTCCGGCACTACCGCACGGTGCGCGGCACCGCCGTGCCCGAACCGGCGCCGCTGCCCGAGTCCTTCCCGGTCGCCTTCTTCGACACCGCCGACGAGGACGCGGCCCGCGCCTGGCTCGACGGGCTGCTGGCGTCCGAGGAACGCACGGAGGGCGAGGACCGCGCGTACCCCGGCGCGGTCGCGGCCCATCTGTCCATCAGCCTCGACGGGACCAAGGTGCTCAGCTTCTCCGAGTGGCTCTCCGAGGAACAGGCGGCGGCGCACATCGCGGCCGTGTGGGAGCCGGTACTCAAGGAACTCGGCGGCACCGGAAAGCTCTACCGTCACGTCAGCACGGTCTTCGCAAGCAACACCGACCCCCGCCCGCGGTGACCCGCACTGGGCGCCTGATGCTGTGACCTCAGGCGTACGACGGACGGAGCTCAGAACGGTGGCCAGGAGCGCGGGGCGGCGCCGGCCCCGGCAGGACACCGGAGGAGCCGGGAAAACCCGTTGCGAGTGGCCCGCATCGGATGTCTGATGGGTCGGCCACCGACCAGGGAGACAAGATGAGGGCGTCGCTGCCCACCCCCTCGTTGCACACCGCTCGTCTTCGGCTGCGTGCCTTCGAAGACGCGGACGCGAACGACCTCTTCGCACTGCAGAGCCGCGCGGACATCCTGCGTTACTGGGACTCGCCACCGTGGACCGAACGCTCGCGCGCCGGGGATTTCATCACTGCTTGCCGGCGGATGGAACAGGAGGGCACCGGGGCACGGTTGGCCGTGGACCGTGTCTCCGACGGGGCGTTCATCGGCTGGTGCACCCTGAACAGTTGGAATCCGGACTTCCGCAGCGCCTCGCTCGGCTACTGCTACGACGATGCGGTGTGGGGCCAGGGCTACGCGACCGAGGCCGCGCGCGCTCTGCTGGGGTGGGCGTTCGACACGCTGGACCTGAACCGCGTCCAAGCCGAGGCCGATACGCGCAACGTGGCCTCCGCCCGCGTGCTGGAGAAGCTCGGCTTCGTGCGCGAGGGGACGTTGCGGGAGGACTGCGTCGTCAACGGCGACGTCTCCGACTCGTGGGTCTACGGGCTGCTCAGGCGGGAGTGGCAGCCCAGCCACTGAGTTCCGTCGCTCGGCACCCGGTATCGGCTGACCCCGCCAACTGATCGCTGCCTCGTCCACGCACAACGACGAACCACCGTCAGCCCCGTGCAGCCGGCCGCCGCGCCCGGGACTTCGTCCTCGCGGTGTCCTCGACACCGGCCACGCAGGGCCCGGTTCCGGCGGACCGGGCCCTGTCGCGTACCGCAGACGCGGAGCGGCGGGGATCCGCGCACGCCCATTTACATCGATGTACATGCCGCTCTACTGTGACGCCGTCAGAAGGCGCCGACACCCCGGAGGCCTCTGCCGCCCACCGCGCCCCGGCCCCTACGCACACCCGAAGAGACGACAGCCGCGGTCCGCACCGCGGTCGCCCTGTCACGCCTTAGTGCCCCAGGGAAGGAATCCCGTGATCCGCTCACTCCGACCGCCCCGCCCCGGAAACCGCCCTTCCTCCACCGGCCGGCCACCGCGCCCCGGGCTCACGACCGCCGGTCACCGTGCCCGGTGGGCGGCGCGTGCCGTGGTGACGGTCCTTGCCGCCCTGCTGGGCCTGTCGCTCACCCCGGCCGGAGCGGCGCCGACCGCCGTGGCCGCGCCGCCCGTCACGTCGCGCCCCGCGGACACCGGGGCGTCCGGTGCCTCTGTCTCGGCCACCGGTACGCCTCTGGGCACCGGAACCGGCCTCTACCCACGGGTCGTCCGGCTGGAGCACAGCGGCGCCGCCAACGGCCGGGTGCTCGCGAGCGTCGTGACCTTCGACGGCAACAACGGTATCGGCGCCGTCCACGAGAGCACCGACGGCGGAGCGACCTTCCGGCAGGTGGGCAGGGTCACCGATCCGGAGTCGGCGGCCGGGCAGGGCCTGTGCTGCGCCACCCTGTTCGAGCTTCCCCGGCAGGTCGGCGCCCTGCCCGCCGGTACGCTCCTGTGGGCCTCCTCGGCCGGGCAGGACGAGCAGGACCGGCGCATGGCGCTGCGTGTCTGGCGGAGCGGCGACGTGGGCCGCACCTGGTCCTACCTGTCCTCCTGTGCCACCGCGACCGGGACGGGCGGACTGTGGGAGCCGGAGTTCTCCGTGGCCGCCGACGGAGCGCTCGTCTGCCACTACGCCGACGAGACGGATCCGGCCCACAGCCAGAAGCTGGCCGCCACCCGCAGCTATGACGGGATCCACTGGCAGGACCGGCGCGATACCGTGGCCGGCGGCTGGGAAGCGGACCGGCCGGGGATGCCCGTGGTGCGCAAGCTGCCGGACGGCACGTACTTCATGAGCTTCGAGATCTGCAATCCCGGCGGCCAGTACCAGTGCGTCGTGCACTACCGAACCTCTCCGGACGGGTGGAACTGGGGCGACCCCGCATTCCTGGGCTTCCGCCCGGAGACCGTGGACGGCAAGTACTTCCGCGCGGCGCCCACCATCGCCTGGGCCCCGGTACCGGGTGGTGGACCGAACGGCCGGATCCTGCTGATCGGCCAGCAGCTCCTCAACCGCGACGGCACGCCTGCCGCGGACAGCGGCCGCACGATCCTGGCCAACACGGAGAACGGCACGGGCCCGTGGTACGAGATCGAGGCCCCGGTGCGGGTCACGGCCCCGACCGCGACCTACTGCCCCAACTACAGCTCCCCGCTCCTGCCCTCCGCGGACGGACGTACGGTGCTGGAGATCGCGACGGACTGGGACGGCGACGTCTGCCGCCCGTACGTGGCGGCCGGTCCGCTCACCGGCAGCGGTGACGCGGCCGGAGTCGTGGACGGGGCGCGGTACCGGCTGGTGAACGCCAACAGCGGTCACTGCCTGGACGTGGCCGGTGACTCCCGTGCCGCGGGCGGCAACGTCCAGCAGTGGACCTGCAACGGCCAGGGCCCGCAGGAGTGGACCCTGCGGGCGCGCGGCGCCGGCTACTTCACGCTCGCCGGCCGCAACAGCGGTCACTGCCTGGACGTGGAGAACGGCTCCACCGCCCCCGGCGCGAACGTCCGCCAGTGGTACTGCAACGCCCAGCCGGCCCAGGACTGGCGGCTGGAGAACGCCGGGCGGGGCTATTACCGCCTCGTGGTGAAGTCCGGCGGACACTGCCTGGACGTCGTCCAAGGCTCCCGCTCGGCGGGCGCGAACGTCCAGCAGTGGACGTGCAACGGACTTCAGCCGCAGCTCTGGCTGCTCCAGCGGCTCTGAGACACCCGGGTGCCCGCCCTCGAGGGGAGGGCACCCTTCGTCCCCGCCCGTCAGCCGACGTCCGTGCCCTCGATCGCGGCCGGCCTCAGCTGAGCCTCCCGGATGCGGGCGATGTCCAGCTTGGCGCCCCGGTCGAAGCGGTAGACGCCGTTCTGCTCCTGGAAGACGTCGGTCAGCTGGGTGTAGCAGTAGCCGAACATCTCCGGGTCCTCCAGCAGGACGCCGGTGAGGCCGGCGAAGCGCTCGTGGAACTCGTCCTCGGTGCGCACCCGGTCCCCGTAGCCCCAGGACACCGTCCGGTCGCTGCCGGACTGCTCGGCAGCGGCCTCCGGGTCCCACCAGATCCCGCCGAACTCGCTGACGAAGTACGGCTGGCCGCGGTACGGCTGGGAGTAGGCGGCGCCGTTCTCGTAGGCGTTGACGAAGGGCTCGCCCTTGGCCAGGCCGGACATGAGCTGCCGGAAGGCGGCGGGGTCCTGCTCGTAGTTGTGGGAGTCGTAGACGTCGGTCTCCAGGACCCGGTGGGAGTATCCGGAGGCGTCGATCACCGGGCGGGACGTGTCCATGGCCTTGGTGGCGAGGAACATCGCCCGGGTGACGTCGTCGAGCTGGGTGATGCGGTCGTGGAGCTTCTGGTAGGTCTCGTTCAGCGGGCACCAGCCGACGATCGAGGGGTGCGAGTAGTCGCGTTCCACGGCTTCGAGCCACTGGGCGACGAAGGAGGCGTCGGGCCGCTGGTTGTCGCCCGAGGACCCGCCGACCTCGCAGCCCCAGTCGCCGAACTCGCCCCAGACCAGGTATCCGAGCCGGTCGGCGTGGTAGAGGAAGCGCTCCTCGAAGACCTTCTGGTGCAGCCGGGCCCCGTTGAAGCCGGCTTCCATGGCCAGTTCGATGTCACGGACCAGGGCCTCGTCGGAGGGGGCGGTCATCAGGCCGTCGGGATACCAGCCCTGGTCGAGCACGAGGCGCTGGAAGCGCGGGCGGCCGTTGAGGAGTACGGTCCTGCCACGGATGCCGACGGCGCGCAGGCCCGCGTAGCTCTCGACGGTGTCGGCCACTTCGCCGTCCGCGTCGAGGAGTTCGAGCCGCAGGCCGTACAGGAAGGGGTCCTCCGGGCTCCATTCGCGACGCCGGTCCTCCGGGAGGGCCAGGTGCAGGCGGGGCGCCAGATCGAGGTCGGCGCGCACTTCGGCGCGGCAGACCTCGCCCGCGTCGTCGCTGAGGACGGCGCGTACGCGGTGGCCGGGGCGGTTGGACGACAGGGGCAGTTCGAGCAAGAAGGCCGCGCCGGCCAGGTCGGGGGTGATGCGGGGGCGGCGCAGATGCGTCTCGGGTACCGGCTCGGCCCAGACGGTCTGCCAGATGCCGGTCGTGCGCGTGTAGTTGCAGTCGTGGTTGGCGTACTGGACCGCCTGCTTGCCACGGGCCTGGGGTCCGGACTTCGGGTCGCGGGCGCGGACGGTGATCTCCACCTCCCGGCCCGGGGCGAGATCGCCGAGGTCGGCGGTGAAGGGGGTGAAGCCGCCCCGGTGGCGCACCACTTCGGTGCCGTCCACCCATACGGTCGTGTCGTGGTCGACGGCACCGAAGTGCAGCAGCACCCGGCGGCCGGCCCACTCGGCGGGCGGGGTGAACCGCCGCCGGTACCAGACGGCTTCCAGGAAGTCGGTGTCACCGACGCCCGACAGCTCGGACTCGGGGGCGAAGGGCACGAGGATCTCGCCGGTGAGAGCGCGGTCGAGGAGACCCCGCTCGAGGCCGCTGTCCCCTTGGTCGGTCTCGAACTGCCAGGTCCCGTTGAGGTTGAGCCAGTCGCGACGGACGAACTGCGGTCGCGGGTACTCCGGACGGGGGACGGAGGGGGTGTGCACAGGGACTCCAGTCAGGTGGTGGCGGCCGGCGGGCCGGCGCGGACAGGCGAAGCGGTGGGGTCAGGTGCCCCCGAGGCCGGTGGTGGCCACGGAGTTGACGATGCGCCGCTGGAAGAGCAGGAACATCACGATCAGCGGGAGCGCCGCCAGCAGGGCGGACGCCATGGCCTGGGCGTACTGGATGCCGTAGGCGTCCTTGACGGTGGCGAGGCCCACCGGGAGCGTCATGAGGTCCGGGTCGTTGGTGACGACGAAGGGCCACATGAAGTTGTTCCACGCCCCGATGAAGACGAAGATCGCCACGGCGGAGACGATCGGACGGGACAGCGGCAGCACGATCGACCGGAAGACCCGCAGTTCGGAGGCGCCGTCGATCCGGGCCGCGTCCTCCAGCTCGCGGGGGATACCGTCGAAGAAGCGCTTGAGGATGAAGACCATCATGGGGGCCACGACCTGCGGCAGGACGACCGCCGCGTAGGTGTCGACCAGGTGGAACATCGTCATCTGTTCGAAGAGCGGGACGATGAGCAGCTGCGGCGGGACCATGATCGCGGCGACCGTGACGGCCAGGAGGGCACGCCGTCCGCGGAAGGTGCCGCGGGAGAACCCGTAGGCGGCGAGCGTCGAGATCGCCACGGTGAGCACGGTGACCAGGGCAGCTATCAACACACTGTTGAACGCCCAGGTCGGAACGTTCCCGCGCTCCAGGATCTGCCGGTAGGCGGAGAGCGTGAAGGCACCCTTGAACGGCGACAGGCCCGACTGCATCACGTCCTGCTCGCGCTGCACCGAGGTGGCGACCGCCCAGAGAAGCGGCAGCAGCCAGACGGCGGCGAGGACGGTCAGCGCGGTCCCGGCGAGCAGGCGTGGCAGCGGGCCGTGGCCGAGCAGCAGGGGGGACCCGGACTCCTCGCGACGGGGTCGGCGCGGCCGGCGGACGGGGGTGGAGACGGCGGACACGGTCAGCCCTCCTGACGGAAGAAGCGGAGCTGTACGACGGAGATGACGATGACGATCGCGAAGAAGACGTAGCTGACCGCCGAGGCGTAGCCCAGCCGGTATCCGGTGAATCCGACGTCGTAGACGTACTCGAGGATCGGGCGGGTGGAGCCGTTGGGTCCGCCCTTGGTGAGGATGTAGATCTGGTCGAACACCTTCAGCGAGGCGAGCATCTGGAGTACGGCGACCAGGACGGTGGTGTGCCGAAGCTGCGGCAGGGTGACGGACCACAGCCGGCGCCAGGCGCCCGCCCCGTCGAGCGCGGCGGCCTCGTCGTAGGTGACGGGCAGGGACTGCAGGGCCGCGAGGTAGAGCAGGAAGTTGAAGCCGACCGTCCACCAGACGGTGAGGGCCGCGACGGACCACATCGCCACCGACTCGTCCGAGAGCCAGCCGACGGGTTCCAGGCCCAGCGACGTCAGCAACTGGTTGCCCAGGCCGATGTCGGGCTGGTAGAGCCACGTCCAGATGAGCGTGACCACCGTGACGGGCAGCAGGTAGGGGGCGAAGTAGGCCAGCCGCCACACCCACTGGCCGGCGAGCCCGCTGTGCACCAGCAGGGCCATGGCCAGGGCCACCAGGACGAGCGGTACGCAGGAGATCACGGTGAAGAAGACGGTGTTGCCGAGGCTGCTCCAGACGTCGGGGTCCCCGAACGCCTCGGCATAGTTGGCGAAGCCGACGAACTCGGTGCCGCGCAGGGAGAGGGAGGCGTCGGTGAGGCTCATCCAGAGGCCCTGGACGACGGGCCAGACCAGGAAGAGCCCGAAGAACACGAGGAACGGCAGGACGAACAACCCTCCGTTGCCGGAGAGGGACCGGCGGCGACGGGGGACGGGCGGGGGTGCGGAGGGGTGCGGCTGCGGGGGTGCCGTGGCTCCGTCGGGCGCGGTGGTGGTCACGGTGCGGCTCCTTCGGCTGTCGTCAGGCGACCGGGTTGGGCCGGCGCAGCAAGGTGTCCGCTTCCCGGACCATCTGCCGCACCGCCTTCTCGGCGGAGGTGTTGCCCAGCAGCGCCGACTGGAGCGGCTGGCACATGCGGTTCTGGAAGTTGCCGCCGGCTCCGGCGAACCAGTTCGGCGGATCGAGCACGGCGATCTCGCCCGCGGCCGCGTAGGAGGACTGGGGGTCGAGCTTGGCGTACGCGGGGAGGGCCCGCACCGGCTGGTAGGCCGGGATGTGTCCGGCGCCGGCCCAGGTCAGGCTCTGTTTGATGATCTCGGCGACATACCGGTGGGCCTCGCGGCGCCGGGCCGGGTCGGGGTCGTCCTGGTGCGGCAGTACGAAGCTGTGGGAGTCGGCGTAGACGGCCGGCCGGCCGAAGACCTGCGGGAAGGGGGCCGCCCCCAGGTGCTTGATGCCGGACTTCCGGAACGTCGGCAGTTCCCACTCCCCGGCCATGATCATGCCGCCGCGGCCGTCCATGAACGCGGCCATCGCGCCGTTGTAGTCGAGGTTGTTGGGGTTCGTCCGGCCGTCGAAGAGCTGCTTCATGAAGGTCACGACCTTCACCGCGGCATCGACGTCGATCTTCGGCGGACCGCCGTCGGGCAGGGTGAAAGAGGCGCCGGTCTGGGCGTACAGCGCCGCGAACTGGCGCCAGCTCTGGGCGGTGTCGGTGACGTGCCCGAAAAGGACCCCGGACTTCCCGGTCGCCTCGGCGAGCTTCTTGCCGGCCTCCAGGAACGCCTCGGGCGACCCCGTGGGTGCCAGGTGGCCGGACGGGTCGAGCAGACCGGCCTTGCCGGCGACGTCCTTGTCGTAGAAGACGATGAAGGGGTGGACGTCCAGCGGGACCGCGTAGAGCGTGCCCTGGTGCTGGGCGCGCTTCCAGACGGCGGGGGCGAAGTCCCTCTCGGTCACGCCGAATTCGGTGAGGACGTCCAGGTCGAAGGGGTCGAGCAGGCCACCGGGGGCGTAGCCGGCCAGCCGTGACAGGTGCAGCACGGCCACGTCCGAGGCCCGGCCGCCGGCCGCCGACATGGCGAGTTTCGTGTAGTACGACGGGCCCCAGTCCAGGATCGTCCGGTCCACCTCGAAACCGTCACCGCCCCGGGAGACGGCCGCGATCATCTCGTCCATCAGCATGCCGTCGCCGCCCTGGAACAGGTCCCACACCTTCAGTGAGGAGGCCGCACCGGCGCGGGCCGGCGAGGCGCAGCCGGTCAGCGGACCCGCGGTCAGCAGTGCCGCCGCCGCGGCCGTCCCGTAACGCAGCAGCCGACGGCGGCCGACGCCGGTCGCCGGGTTCGGGTCCCAGGCGCCGAGCGGCCCACGGGCAGGGGGTGCAGAGCTCATCACTGACCTTTCGACGGCCGGACGACGTGCCCGGCCGACGGCAGGGGCCATCGGCACGACAGCCGCCGGCCGCCCGTGCACATCGGGGTGATCCGCGCCGGATCTCCCGGCGCGGTGACCCGTTTTTACATCGATGTACATTGGCTGTAAAGAGCTGGGCCGTCACCTGAGCGTCGGACCCGCCCCTCGCCCGGTACTCCCGAGCCGTCCCGGCCACCGCAAAGCCCCCATAGACTCGGGGCGTACCAGGGGCAGGGAGGTTGCAGGTGGCACGGCCGAGGATCAAAGACGTCGCACGGCACGCGGGGGTGTCGGAGAAGACGGTGTCCAACGTGCTCAACGACTACGTCCACGTGTCCGACCGGACCCGGCGGGTGGTGCAGGAAGCGATCGACCAGCTCGGCTACCGCGTCAACCTCGCCGGACGGCACCTGCGCAGCGGACGCACGGGCATCATCGCGCTCGTGGTGCCGGAACTCGACGTCCCGTACTTCGCCGAACTGGCCCGGCATGTCGTCCGGGAGGCCGAGAACCGCTCCCTGACGGTGCTGATCCACCAGTCCGGCGCGGACCGGGAGCGGGAGAAGGCGGCGCTGGCCGGCTTCGGTTCGGACTTCGTGGACGGTGTCATCCTCAGCCCGCTGGCCCTCGCACCGGAGGACCTGCGCGCACACGCCGGCCTCCCGCCGACCGTCCTGCTGGGCGAGCTGCTGACCGACGGCGCCGACCACGTGGCGATCGACAACGAGTACGCGGCCCGCGAGGCGACCGAGCACCTGCTCGCTCTGGGACGCCGGCACATCCTCGCCGTCGGCGGACGGGACGACGAGGGCGTCGGCACCGCGCAGGCGCGCACCCGCGGTTTCCGCGCGGCGCTCGCCGAGGCGGGCATCGCACACGACCCGGCATCCCTGCTGCCGGTGGAGGCGTTCCACATGCGCGACGGGGCCGACGCCGTGCGCCGGGTACTGGCCGGCGGAGCCCGGCCGGACGCCCTGCTGTGCCTCAACGACCAGCTGGCACTGGGAGCGTTGCGGACGCTGCACGCCTACGGGGCACGGGTGCCCGAAGACGTGGCCGTCATCGGCTTCGACGACGTGGAGGGCGGCCGGTTCAGCGTGCCGTCACTGAGCACGGTCGCTCCGGACAAGGAGGCGGTGGCCCGGGTCGCGATCGACCTGCTGCTGCGCCGCATCGACGAGGCGACGCGCACGGAATCCCGACCGGCCGACGCGGGCCGCCCCGGATCGGCGAACCCGCAGGACCACGTCGTGCCGCACCGGCTCGTCCTGCGCGAGAGCACCGAGGGAGCGGCGGGGCACGACGGCGTGTGGTGAGCGCCCGGCACATCGTCCGTCGACCGCCTGGGACAGCACCAGGCCAACGGGCACCCACGGCGCCTACGCCGTCAGCCGGACGGACCCTTCGCCTCCACGGCCCCCGCGTCGCCGTCGCCGACTGCTTCACCCGGGCACGGGCCGACCGGTGGCGCCCTTGCGTGAGGGGACGACGTGTCCTGCCCGCACCCGCAGGTGCGGCCGGGTCGATCGACCACCACACCAGCCGCATCCTCTGCCTGAGCCTGCGTCACGGTGCCTTCGCCCATGACGAGCCGGTCACCGGCGCCTGGCTGGGCTCGACAGCCTGGGCACCGCCCCCTGCGGCCGCGGTCAGCCGGTGCGGCGGAGCGGGCCAGAGCCGGTTCGCGGAGGGAGATGCTGATCAGCCCCGCCACCGGCAAGCGGGTAACGAACAGATGCTTCCAGGAGTGCTCCCAGGCCCGAACGGCAAAGCCCTGCGGGCCGGGGCTGGACAGTGCGTTTCCGGCGTCGTCGGGTGCCTGTCGGCGGCGCCCGGCACCGGAGGAGAACCGTGCAGCGGGGCACTGTGCGGGACGGTCCCAACTACCGCGCCGGTTGTACGGGCCGGGTTGTTACCGCGGCGGTACGACACCGGATTACCGCCGGTGGTTGACGCCTGAGGGCCCGGGCCCGCCGTAGCGTCGGGCGCGGTCGTGGAGTTCGGCCGGGAGCGACGGGGGTGACGGCGTGACGGCTGCGGCGGTGCAGTTCACCGAGGTGCTGCGGGGCTGGACGGTTGCGGAGGGGGACGGCGGGGCGGCCCGGTGGCCGGCCGCGGCCCGGCTGACGGTGACCCTGGACGACGTCGAGACGTTCCTGCGGGGAGCCCGCCGGGCCCGTGCCGAGGGCTGGGTGCAGCTGCCCCCGCTCGGTGGACGCCACCCGGTGACGGCCGGGACCGTCGACTTCTTCGCGCCTGGTCCGCCCGCCGCGCCCGCCGGACGCACCCTGCGGCTCGCGCTGGTGTACACCCTCCCGTTCACCTCGGTGTGCGGGACGCCGTACGTCCTGCACGGGGTCAAGAGGCTCACCGGGGGTTCGCCGTGCCGGCTCTGGCCCGAGACCACCGCGCTGGACGTACGGGTCGTCGCCGCCACGCGGCGGGCGGCGGCGACGGCGAGCACGCCGGACGAACGCGCCCCCGACGAGCAGGTCATGGACGGCCCGGTCACGCGTCCGGGCGGTGTCGTCGCCGAGGGCGAACTGCGCATCGGTCCGGCCGCGTTCCTGCGGCAGCTCACCACCTTCCGCGGAACGGGTCCGGGCGCCGGGCGGGCCGCGGGCGCCTTCCTGCTCGACTTCGCCGCGCATCTCGCCCGCCTGTACGCCGATCCCCGGCCGCCGTCCCGCGGCTGTTCCACCCGGCCTTCCCGTTCCGCCTGAACTCCCCGTTCCGCACGGCCTCCCCTTACCGCCCGATCTCCCCGCCCGTGTCCTGGCCCACGCCCGCCCTCTTCCCCGCACGGAGGAATCCGATGCAACAGCCCCCCACCCGCGGTACGACGACCGGGGTCGCCGACGCGACCGTCACCCGGCACCGGTTCGGCACTGCCGACGGCCTGACCCTGGACCTGACCCGGCTGCGCCGCGCCGACTGCGAGGACGTTGTGCTGCTGGTGCACGGGCTGACCTCGTCGTCGGACATCTTCGTGATGCCCGAGCACCGCAACCTGGCCGGCGTCCTGCTCGACGTCGGCTTCACCGACGTGTGGACTCTCGACTTCCGGATGAGCAACCGGCTGCCGTACAACACGGAGCCGGGCCCGCACAGCCTGGACGACGTGGCCCTGTTCGACATGCCGGCCGCGCTGGCAGAGCTGCGGCGGCACGTGGGCGGCCGGCGGATCCATGTCGTCGCGCACTGCCTGGGCTCCGTCTCGTTCAGCATGGCCCTGTTCGGCGGGCTGGTGGACGGGGTGACCAGCCTGGTGTGCAACAGCGTGTCGCTGGCCGTCGACGTGCCCGACTGGTCGCGGCGGAAGCTGTCCTGGGGCCCGCTGCTGGCCCGGCGGGCGCTCGGCACGACGGTCCTGGACCCGCGCGCCTCCCGGAACCCGGCGTGGACCCCGCCGTGGCTGCTGTCCCGGCTGGTGTCGCTGGCGCACCCGGAGTGCGACAACCCCGCCTGTCACATGATCAGCTTCATGTGGGGCAGCGGCTGGCCGGCCCTGTACGGCCACGACAAGCTGGACCCGGTCACCCACGACCGCATCGCCGACCTGCTCGGCCCCTGCGACGTCGGCTACTACGAGCACGTGGCCCGGATGGTGCGCGCCGGGCACGCCGTCAAGTGCCGTCCCGGCGACCCACGCCATGCCGAGCTGCCCGACGACTACCTGGAGGAGGCCGGCGACCCGGACACCGCGATCCTGTTCCTCACCGGCGACCGCAACCACGTCTTCGGTGACTCCGCGCTCCGCTGCCACCGCGAACTGCTGCGCCGCCGTCCCCACCGGGCCCGCGACTGGGAGGCGGCGGTGATCCCCGGCTACGGCCATCTCGACACCTTCATCGGCCGCGACGCCGCCACCGACGTGTTCCCGGTCCTGATCGACTTCCTCAAGCGGAAGGCGGGCTGAGATGCCGGGCGCGCGCGGGCCCGTGGCGGGCCCCGGGGGCGCGGAGCCGGTGGACGCGATCGTGGTGGGGTCCGGTTTCGGCGGCGCGGTCGCCGCGTTCCGGCTCGCTTCGGCCGGGCTCGACGTGGTGGTGCTGGAGCGCGGTGCCGCCCATCCGCCGGGCTCGTTCCCGCGCACCCCGGCACAGTTCGCGGGCGCCCTCTGGGCACCCCGGGACGGCGTGTTCGGCCTGTACGACGCGTGGCGGTTCGGTGGGTTCGACGCCGTGGTCGCCAGTGGCCTCGGCGGCGGCTCGCTGATCTACGCCAATGTGCTGCTGCGCAAGGACGAGCACTGGTTCGTGCGGAACCGGGAACTCCCGGGCGGCGGGCGGGAGCACTGGCCGCTGGACCGCGCCGACCTCGACCCGCACTACGACGAGGTGGAGCGGATGCTCGGCGCCACCCCGTACCCGCTCGACGACCCCGCCTACCTGGCTGCGGCCCCCCGCACGGTCGCACTCCGGGAGGCCGCCGCCGCGACCGGCCACCACTTCGCCCTCCCGCCCCTCGGTGTCTCCTTCGCTCCCCGGCCGGGTGCCGCGCCCGCACCGGGCCGCCCGCTGGCGGACGCCCCCTACGGCAACCTGCACGGAGCGGCCCGGCGCACCTGCCGGCTGTGCGGCGAGTGCAACGTGGGCTGCAACGACGGCGCCAAGAACAGCCTGGACCACACCTATCTGTCCGCGGCCCGGCACCACGGTGCGGACCTGCGGACGCTGCACGAGGTGCGGGAGGTCCGCGCCTTGCCGGGAGGCGGTTACGCCGTCGACTACACGCGGCACGTCCGCCCCGGAGGCACCCCCGCGTCGGACACCGGTGACGGCGGCCGGGGCACCCTGCACTGCCGGCGGCTGGTGCTGGCCGCCGGCGCGCTGGGCACGGTCCGGCTGCTCTTGCGTTCCCGCGACCACCTCCCCGGGCTGAGCCCGGCGCTGGGCTCCCGGTTCTCCACCAACGGCGACGTCCTCGCGTTCCTGCTGAGCGCCCGCTCCAAGGGGCGTCCGCGTCCCCTGGCGCCCAGCTCCGGTCCCGTCATCACCGGCGCGGTCCGGCTGCCCGACGCCGCCGATCCGGGCCCGGGCGGGGGTGGCGGCGGTCGGGGGGAGGCGGACGGTGCCGGGGGCGGCTATGTACAGGACGGCGGCTACCCGGCCTTCCTCCAGTGGCTGGTGGAGAACGGGCGACTGCACCGCGGCGCCGGGCGGGCCGCCCGCTTCCTCGCCGACCGGATGGCCGCGCGCGGCTCCGGCGAGACCAGGATCGGCGCCTCGCTAGCCGGCCTGCTGGGCGACGGGCTGTGGACGGAGACGTCGCTGCCGCTGCTGGGTATGGGGCGGGACGTCCCCGACGGGCGTCTCGCGCTGCGCGGCGGCCGGCTCACCGCGGACTGGACCCCGCGTTCCAGCCGGGCCTACTTCGACGGCATGCGGGCGGCGATGCGGGACCTGGCCGGGGCGCTGGAGGCCGGTTTCGCCGACAATCCGCTGGGCCGCGGCGGGCGCGTGATCACGGTGCACCCGGTGGGCGGTGCGCCGATCGGGACCGACCCCCGGGAGGCGGTCTGCGACCCGTTCGGCGAAGTGTTCGGCCACCCCGGGCTGTACGTCGTCGACGGGGCCGCCATGCCCGGGCCGGTGGGCGCCAACCCGTCGCTCACCATCGCCGCGTTCGCCGACCGCGCCGCCCGCCGGATGCAGGAGCAGCCCCCGCCGGTGCCCGCCGTGCGCCCGGTCCCCGGCCACCGCCGGGCGACCTCGCTGACGTTCGCGCAGACCCTGCACGGGGTCTGTTCCCTGTCCACCGGGCCAGGCGGGGAGCGGGGGCGGGCCCGGCTGGCGCTCGCCGTCACGGTGGACGACGCCGAGGCGTTCCTGGACGACCCGGATCCCCGGGCCAGGGCCGAGGGGCGCCTCGACTGGGCCCCGTTGGGGAGCGGCCTCGCCGTCCGGGGCGAGGTGCGGGTCACCGCCCGCGAGGGCACAGCCCACTACCGGCTGGACTTCACCACCCCCGGCGGCCGCGGCCTCCGCCTGATCGGCCGCCAGCGGCTCCCGGGAGCCGTGCTGCGGCCGGGGCATCTGGTCTTCGACATCACCGAGCCTGGAGCCGGAGGGTCCGACGACCCCGGCACGGGTGGCAGCCCCCACGGGCCCGTCGGGCAAGGTGGCCCCGACGGGCCCGGCCGGCCGATCGCCCGCGGCACGGTCGGGCTGCGGCCCGGGGCCGCGCTGCTGCTGCCGCTGACGGTCCGTACGACGGGCCCCCGCGGGCCCGAGGCAGCGGCACGGGTCGGCACTTCCCTGCTCGGCGCGCTGTGGAGCAGGGGGGTGCGGTAAGACCCGGCCTCCACCGGCCGTACGCCCAGCAGCACCGGCACGCCGACCACAGCCGGGGCCGGCACCGGGGCGTCCTCAGCGGTGGCCCGGCCCTCGGCCAGGCCGGTGAGACGTCGCCGCGCCCGCGTGCCGCCGGCTCCTCCTGCCGGGCCTGCATCAGCAGCACCGCCGCCGGATACGTCCACCAGCGCCGAACCCGACGGCGGAGGCGCCTGTTTGTGCCGGCCGCGCGGCCCGTCCCGCACCTGGAGCGAACCCGCGCCCCCGGCACGTCCCCCGGTGGCGTACAGCAACTGACCGTCGGACATTCAAGGAAGACCGGGTCGTCCCTGAAGTCGGCCAGAATGGCGAGGACTTGGTGCACCCCGCCGCCCTCCCCGCGTCGGCGAGGGTGGCCGGCAGCCGGGTGAAGCAGGCCCAACTCGACCACCAGGGCCGCGGCGCCCCGCTCGCCGTCCGCGCCCACGTTCCGGCGACATCTCCGGACGGTTACGGGTGCGCTCATCGCCCCGCCGCGCGCGACAATACGTCGCCCCCCGCGCCCCATTGCACGACGTCCCGTCTGTTGTGGCGTGCGTCACTCCACCGCCACACTGACGCATCCGCAGGGAAACCCCTACGCGATCTACGGATTTCGTTGTCCAATCACGGTGAGAGGGGCGGGAATGGCAGAAACACCCACGCGAGAGGTACATCGGCTGAAGGCGAATTCCGTCGGACTGGTCGGCGTGGTCTTCATGGCGGTGGCCACCGCCGCGCCCATCACCGCGATGACCGGCAACCTGCCCATCGCGGTCGGCTACGGCAACGGCACGGGCGCCCCCGCGGGCTACCTCTTCGCCACGCTCGTCCTGACGGTCTTCGCCGTCGGGTACGTCGCGATGGCGCGCCGTATCACCGCCGCGGGCGCCTTCTACGGCTACATCTCGCACGGCTTGGGCCGGATCGCCGGCATGGCCTCGGGGATGCTCGCGGTGCTGGCGTACATCGTCTTCGAGGCCTCGATCGTCGGCGTCTTCTCCTACTTCGCCCGCACCACCGTCCACGACCAGCTCGGTGTCGACCTGCCGTGGATCGTCTACGCGGCGGCGATGCTGCTGGTCACAGCCGTGCTGGCCTACTTCGACATCAACCTCACCGCCAAGGCGCTCGGCGTGATGCTCATCGCGGAGATCGCCGTCCTCTTCGCGGTCGCCACCGCCGTACTGCTCCAGGGCGGCGGCCCGGACGGCATCCCGGTCGAGCCGGTCAACCCCAAGAACGCCTTCACCGGCGCCTCCGCCGGGCTCGGGTTGTTCTTCGCCTTCTGGTCGTGGGTCGGCTTCGAGTCGACGGCGATGTACGGCGAGGAGTCCCGCGACCCCAAGCGGGTCATCCCGCGCGCCACCCTCATCTCCGTCGTCGGGGTGGGCCTGTTCTACGTCTACGTCTCCTGGATGACCATCGCCGGCAACGGCCTCGACGGCTCGGTGAAGGTCTCCTCCGGAGCCAGCCCGCTCGGCCTGTTCTTCGACCCGGCGCACGCCTTCATCGGCGCGTGGGCCGTCGACGCCTTCCAGTGGCTGCTGATCACCGGCTCGTTCGCCTGCGGCATGGCCTTCCACCAGTGCGCGGCCCGCTATCTGTACGCCATCGGCCGCGAGGGCTTCCTGCACCCGGCCCTGGGCCGTACGCACAAGGACCACGGCTCGCCGTACATCGCCTCCTTCGTGCAGTCGGTCATCGCGGTCGCGCTGGTCGGCGCGTTCTGGGCGACCGGGCAGGACCCCTACATCCACCTGTACACACTGCTGGCGATCCTCGGCACCATGGCGATCCTCATCGTGCAGACTCTGTGCTCCTTCGCCGTCATCGGCTACTTCCGCAAGCACCACCCCGAGGACCGGCACTGGTTCCGCACCTTCACCGCCCCGCTGCTCGGGGGCATCGGCATGATCGCCGTGGTGGTGCTCCTGGTCATCAACATGGACACCGCGGCCGGTACGGCGGCCGACTCACTTTTCGTCAAGGCCATCCCGTGGATCGTCGGGCTGGTCTTCGTCGGCGGCCTCGGACTCGGCCTCTACCTGCGGGCCCGGCAGCCGGAACGCTACGAGATCATCGGCCGGATCGTCCTGGAGGACGCGGCCGAGCGCACGGACAGCGACATCGAGGAAGCCCCCGCCAACGCCTGAGGAGCCATCCGTGTCCCGAACCCAGCTGATGCACGCCCTGCGCACCCTCACCGCCGACCACGCCGCCGCCGAGCGGCTCGGCCTGCCCGTGGCCGAGGCCCGCGCGATCCGGCGCCGCAGCGTCCTCAAGGGAGCCGTCGCCACCGCCGCGGTCACCGCGGCGGCCATCCCCTCCAGAGCCGCCGCCGCGTCCGCGTCCGCGCCCCGCATCGCCGTCGTCGGCGCCGGCATCGCCGGGCTGACCGCGGCGCTCACCCTGCACGACGCCGGGTACGCCTGCACCCTCTACGAGGCCCACCCCGACCGTGTCGGCGGCCGCATGTACTCCCAGCGCGACCACTGGGCCTGGGGCCAGACCTCGGAGATCGGCGGCGAGCTGATCGACACCAGCCACAAGAAGATGCTGGAGCTGTGCCGCCGCTTCTCCCTGCCCGTCGAGGACTTCCTCGGCGGCGGTCCCAACGGGGCGGAGGAGGTCCTGTGGTTCAACGGCGCGTACTACCCGCGCGAGCAGGCCGACGAGGACTTCAAGGCCGTCTACCAGGCCCTGCACACCGACCTCCAGGCCGCCGGCGAGGTCAAGTGGAACCGGACCACGCCCGCCGGCACCGCGCTGGACGACATGTCCCTGTACGACTGGATCGAAAGCCGCGTTCCCGGCGGCCACTCCACACCCCTGGGCCGCCTCTTCGACGTGGCCTACAACGTCGAGTACGGCGCCGACACCACGGAGCAGTCCTCGCTCGCCCTGGTGCTGCTGATGGGCTACCAGACCAACCCCGGCAACTTCAACATCTGGGGGTTGTCCAACGAGCGGTACCACATCATCGGCGGCAACGATCAACTCCCGCACGCCATTGCCGACTTCCTGCCCGAAGGGACGATCCGACACGGGTGGGCGCTGAACGCGGTCCGCGCCGAATCCGACGGCACTCAAACCCTCACCTTCACCGAGGCGGGCAGCACCAGGACCGTCACCGCCGACCACACGATCCTGTGCGTGCCCCTGCCGGTCCTCCAGCGGCTCGACCTCGGCAGAGCGGGCTTCGACCCCCGGATGCGGGCCCTGCTGCGGGACGCCCGCATGGGCCACTGCACCAAGCTCAACATGCAGTTCTCCACCCGTCCTTGGCGCGGCACCGGGCCCTGGCCGGGCGTCTCGGCCGGCGAGTGCTTCACCGACAGCCCGGTGCAGCAGACCTGGGACACGACCAAGGTGCAGCCAGGCTCGGGCGGCATCCTCATCCAGTACGGCGGCGGGGGCCTGGCACGTTCGCTGACACCGGCGGGGCCGTTCTCGTACGAGAGCGACCCTTACGTGAAGAGTCTCGCCGGGGCCCGGCTCAAGGGCGTCGACGCCTTCTTCCCCGGCACCTCGGCCGCCTGGACGGGCCGCGCCCAGCTGTCCGCCTGGCACCTCAACCCGTACTCCCTGGGCGCCTACTCCTACTGGCCCGTGGGCTATCTGCACCGGTACGCGGGGTACGAGGGGACCGCTCAGGGCAACGTCCACATCGGCGGGGAGCACTGCTCCTACGACTTCCAGGGGTTCATGGAGGGCGGCGCCACCGAGGGGGAGCGGACCGCGCGCGAGGTGATCGCCGCGCTGGGTTAGGCGTGTCCACCGGATCGGCCCGACTCCGTGGCGGGGTGCTGGCACCGGCGAGCGGTGCTGGGGGAGTGCAGTTGCAAGGCGGAGGAGGGTGTTGACGGATGCGGCGCGGGCACGGACTGCGCCGTTCTCGCCCGGCGTTGACGGTCGTGGTCGATCGTGTCGTTTCACCGGAAGGGGACGGCGATGTGCGGCCGGACCCCCAGGGCAACGTCGGTGCACCCCGCTGACGCACCGCTCGACCCGGCCCCGGGACACCACGTCCCGGGGCCGCCCACCGTTCCCTCCGTTCGCCGACCGGTCCCCGGCCGAGGCCGCACGTCGAGCCGCCTAGATCACGTCCCGGAGCACGTCGTCCACCGGAGTGGCGCTCACGCCGAGGATCTTCTCGGTCTCGGAGTAGTCGATGACGAACGGGTGACCGGGCTTGGTGAGCACTTCATGCATTTCCGCCCAGAACGGCTCCGTGAACGCCAGCAGGGTCAGATCGCGTTCGGTCATCGCCTCCATCCGCGGTTCCGGTGCCCCCGCGAGTTCGGCGAGTCGCACGGCCAGTCCCCGCACCGACAGGGTCGAGATCGGCACGTGCCAGGCCCGGCCGTAAGCCTGCTCGTTGCGGCTCGCGGCGACCAGCGTGCGCGCGGTGTCGCCGATCGCCGAGTAACTGTGCGGCACGTCGAGTTCTTGCGGTACCAGGACCAGCCTGCCTTCCATGACCTGCCGTTGCACCATGAGGCTGAACACCGAGAACGCCCCGGCGCCGTAGAACTGGGCGGCCCGCACCTCGGTGACCTTCACCCCCGAGGCGGCGGCTTCGTCCCACACCCGCGCCCGGGCTCGCCCCTTGGGGCCGGTCGCGGCCAGGGGGAAGTCCGGCGTGATCGGCCCGCTCACCGGCCCGTACGCGTAGAGGTTGCCGAGCATGACGTACGCGACCCCGGTCCGCTTCACCGTGCTGAGAAGCGATTCCGACAGGGCGGGGAACTGCTCGGGCCACAAGTGGTACGGCGGCGCGGCGGTGGTGAACAGCGTGTCCGCCCCCTCCGTCAACTCGGTGAGCCGATCGGTGTCTGTCGCGTCCGCGGCGACCTTGTCGATGAGCGGGTGATCCGGCCCGCCGCCCGTCCGACTGATCATCCGCACCCGCTCGCCGTCCTCGGCGAGCAGCAGAGCGGTCTTCGACGCGGCGGCCCCGCGACCCACGATCACATGAGATGTCATGCCGACAACGGTGCCGCCGCGAGGCCTCATGGGATAGTGGCCCGAATGCCGTCCTTCCGGAGGTTCTGGCCATGCACCGCGTCACCTCAGTCATCGTGCCGCCCGTGCTGAGCTTCGACGTCTCGATCCCACTCATGGTGTTCAACAGCGTCCCGCACTACGACGTGCGTATCTGCACGGCGCTGCCCGGTCCGACGCCTACCGTCGGGGGCCCCGACATCGTGGTGCCGGACGGCCTGGACGCCGTCGAGGGCGCAGACACGGTGATCGCCGTCGGCAGCGGCGGCGAGCAGGCTCCCACGGAGGTACTCGACGCCCTGCGGAAAGCCGCGGCCGCCGGCGCGCGGGTCGCTTCCCTGTGCACGGGTGCTTTCGTACTGGCCCAGGCCGGCCTGCTCGACGGGCTCCGCGCCACGACCCACTGGGGGCTGGCCGGCGACCTTGCCACGCGCTTCCCGTCGGTCGATGTGCAGCCCGACCTCCTCTTCGTCGAGGACGGTGGCATCTTCACTTCGGCGGGCGCAGCCGCCGCCATCGATCTGTGCCTGCATCTGGTCAGGGCCGACTTCGGCGCAGCGGTCGCCAACACGGCCGCGCGACTCGCGGTCGTCCCTCCCGTACGGCCGGGCGGACAGTCCCAGTTCATCCAGACACCGCTCCCGCCGGAACGCGGCACCTCACTCGCTCCCACGCGCGCCTGGGTACTCGAACACCTCGATCGGCCGCTCACGCTGACCGACCTGGCCGGTCACGCCAGGACGAGCGTGCGCACGCTCACGCGCCGCTTCCACGCAGAGACCGGGCTGAGCCCGCTCCAATGGTTGCTCCACCAGCGCATCGACCGGGCCAAAGAGCTGCTGGAGACCACCGGACTGCCCATGGACCAGGTAGCCCGGAAGAGCGGCCTGGGGAGCGCGGACTCCCTCCGCAAGCACATGACCGGCCGGGTCGGCCTCACTCCCACGGCCTATCGCGCAAGCTTCAACCGGGCGCCCGTGGACACCTCCGGCTGAGGCCGGAAGCAAGAACCACGCCGCGCCGGGGCACCCCCTCCGCGCTGCCGGCTCGACCGGCCGGGCCCCGCCCCGGAGGCCTCGACGCCGACGAATGGGACCAACTGACCACCGCCATCGACCTCTGCACGCCCGCGTCCGACGCCGCCGGGAACACATCAGGGCCCGCACCGACGCCAGGGCCCGGCCAGCCGTTCGCTCCGGGTTGTACCCGTCGCGTCTCGCGGGACGCTGCCGCGGACGGTCGGTACGGAACGATCAAGGGCGGTTCGCTCCGGTGGAGGTGACCGCCCACGCGGCCTCGATCATCCGGAAGATCTCGTCCACCGCGGCCTCGGGATCGGCCGCCTCACGGGCCAGCGAATAGGCGTCGATCACGAACCTCGCGATCGCCCGGCAGGCCGTTGTGTTCGGTGACAGGTCGGGATCGGCGGCGATGGCCGTTGCCAGCGATTCCGCGTGGCGCAGCCTCATCGACTCCTCGTACTTCCGCAGGGCGGGTGACGCGTCGATCATGTGCCAGATCGGGGCGGCGCTGTCCGCGGTGCAGTGGCGCACCAGGGCGTGGATCTCTCGGCGCAGGGCGGGGATGAGCGGCTCGTGCGGCGCCCTGTCGGTGACCGCCCGCGTGAGGCGTTGCTCGAAGTCTTCGTCCTGCTCGAACACCAGGGCCTCTTTCGAGGCGAAGTGGGAGAAGAGCGTGGTGACGGCCACGTCGGCCTCAGTGGCCACGTCGCGGATCCCTACCGCCTCGTACCCACGTTCCAGGAAGAGTCTGAGGGCGGCGTCGGCGATCTTCTGGCGGGTCGCGGCCTTCTTGCGCTCACGGCGTCCGGTCGGCACGGTCATGCACTCACGCTATCAGCTGCAAATCCATAACAGATACAAAACGCTACCCGTTAGTGTTACGGTCGCCGCATGAAAAAGGTGATCTTCGCCGAGTTCGGTGGTCCGGACGTCCTGCACCTCATAGACGCCGAGGAGCCCCATGCGGGCCCCGGCCAGATACGCATCGCCGTGCGGGCGGCGGGCGTGAACCCCGTCGACTGGCGGATCCGTGAAGGCCAGAAACTGGGCGCCCATCCGATCGAGTTGCCCTCCGGAGTCGGACTGGACGCCGCCGGGGTGGTGGACGAGGTCGGTGACGGCGTCGAAGGGGTCGCGGTCGGCGACCGCGTGTTCGGCGGAGGTTCGAGCACCTACGCCGAGTTCGCCGTGCTGTCGGCCTGGGCCGGTATACCCGAGGGTCTGACGTTCGAGGAGGCGGCCGGCTATCCCTCCGTGGTGGAGACCGCGCTGCGCGTCATCCGCGAAGTCGGTGTGCAGTCCGGGCAGACGCTGCTGGTCAGCGGTGCGTCCGGGGGAGTCGGATCGGCCGTGCTGCAGATCGCCCGCGATCGCGGCATCACGGTGATCGGCACGGCTGGGGCCGCTAACCAGGCCTACCTGCGCAGCCTGGGCGCCCTCGCCACGACGTACGGCGAGGGCTGGGTCGAGCGGGTGCGGGAGCTCGGCCAGGTCGACGCCGCTCTCGACCTGGCCGGCTCGGGCGTGATCCGCGAGCTCGTCGAACTGACCGGAGATGCGCAGAAGGTGATCTCCATCGCCGATCTCGGTGCGCCGGGGTTCGGTGTCCGGTTCTCCGGCGTGGCCGGGAGCGTACCGGAAGCGCTCGCCGTGGCCGGCGACCTCATCTCGCGGGGAAAGCTGCACATCCCGGTCGAGAAGTCGTACACGCTCGCCGAGGCCGCGGCGGCACACATCGACAGCCAGGCCGGTCACACGCGCGGGCGCCGGGTCCTGGTCGTCTGAACACGGCTGTGCCTCGCCCTCGAGCGGAAGCGGGCCGGCTCAGGGGCAGTAGCGGGCCAGCTCCCACGGGTCGTGCGCGGAGAAGATCTCGACCTGGTCACCGTGGTCGCGGACCAGTTCGCGCAGCCTGGCCTGAGTTCCGAGCCGCAGGTCGCGGTGCACCTCCGAGTGCGTCTGGACGACGTCCAGCAGAGGGTGGGGTTCCTTCAGCTCCCCGACTTCGCGGTGGTAGTAGTAGGCGTCGCCGCAGTGGAGCAGCCAGCGGTCGCCGTTCCGCACGGCGACCCCGAGGTGGCCGGCGGTGTGACCGCCGAACGGGATGAGTTCGATCGCCGGCGGCAGCTCCTTCGGCTCCAACACGGTGAAGCCGAACCACCGTTCGCCGGATTCGTGTGCGTAGATGATCCAGTGGGGTTCGTGTGCCCAGTGGGCCGGACGGTAGCGGAAGCTGGGCGCTTGGGCGCGCGCCGAAGCGAGCTCGGCTGCCATCACGTGGACGTCGGCGCCGGGGAAGTCGGGCAGGCCGCCGCTGTGGTCCACGTCCAAGTGGGTCACGACGACATGGCGGACGTCGGACGGGGCATAGCCGAGCCTGGCGACCTGCCGGACAGCTGTTTCCTCCTCGTCGAGCGCGGGTTGTGTCATGTCGACCCACTCGGCACCGAGCGTGCCGGCCGGGTCCCGGACGTCGCCGAGGCGCAGTCCGGTCTCGATCAGGACCAGGCCGTCGGCGTCGGTCTCGACCAGCAGGCAGTGATGCACGGCAGGCATGGGCTCCGGGCCGTCGTAGGTGGCTTCGATCGTCCGCACCGACTCCTGTCGGACGGTTCGGGCGTCGCGTCGTTGGCCGCTGCCGAGTGGCGCGCGGCGGAGGTGGGCGGAGTGGAGGGACCGGACGGCGGCGCGGGCCGCGTGGTGCACGCGGACGCAGCCAGGGCCAGTGCCAGTGCGGGGGCCATGGATACCGGCAGTGCATCCCTTGCCTGACGCGGCACTAGCGTCGGCTGCGCATCATCGACTGCCTGACGCGGCACTAGCGTCGGCTGCGCATCATCGACATCAGCAGCCCGTGGGTCTCGTCGTCGGCGGCGACCACAAGCCCATGACCTGCCTCATCGATCGGGGCGCCGTCGATCCCGGTGACAACGCAGCCAGCAGCCCGGCACAAAGCAATACCGGCCGCGAAATGCACGCTCCTGGAAAGGTCGCCGCCATCGGTGACATACGCGGCTCGCTTGCCGGCAGCGACCCAGGCCAACGCCAGTGTCGTGGACACGACCCGAGGCCGGAAACGTTCGACGAAGACAGGGTGAGCCAGCAGATTCACGGCCCGGAATCCGGGCGCACTCGGGAACGGCGGATCCAGATTGACGTCCACCAATCGGGTAGCGGGTGACGGCGTCAGTAGCGCGTCGTCGGCCCCGTCATGCCGCACCCAGGCGGTCTCCCCGTCGGTGAAGAAGACCTCGCCGCTGAACGGATCGGCCACCGCCGCCGCCCCGTCACACAGGGCCACATTGACGGCCACCAGCATGTTGCCGACGGCGAAGTTCAGCGTGCCACACAGAGGATCCACCAACCACTGGCGCACAGCTTCCACGGAGCCCTGCTGCCCGCCTTCCTCGCCGAGCACCGCGTCATCGGGCCGTGCGGCACGGATGACGCCAAGGATCGCCTTCTCGGCCTCCACATCGGCGGCAGTGGCAAAGTCTCCAGCACCCTTGTCGATGCGGTGGAGCCGCTGGCCGTACATGTCGCGGACCACGTCCGCACCAGCCCGCGCCCCGGCTATCGCGACGGCAGCATCATCGGAACCCGCGTATGAGTTGATCACGCCGTGCAGATTATCGAGGCGAAGCTACCGCCCCGGCGAGCTTTCGCGGTCAGAGCACCGGGTGAGGTGGTTCCGCTGCATCCGGAGGCGGTCGTCTTCGCCGGGCCCTACGACTTCGACGTCCATACTGGACGCCTGACCGGCCCGTGAACACCAGATCGCCCTCGCCGTTCATCCAACGGGTGCCAGACTTGGCCACCATGAGCGACTGGTTCCTGCAGCAAGAGCACGGTGTCCGGTTCGAGTGGGGGCCCACGGGCGCCCACCGGTTGGCGTCGGGCGCTGCCTGCCTGGTGGTAGTCGACGTGCTGTCGTTCACAACATCGGTGACCGTCGCCGTCGAGGCAGGAACCCAGGTCTTTCCCTATGCCTGGCGCGACGAGACGGCGTCCGCCTTCGCTCAGAAGAAGACGGCGGCGCTGGCCGTGGGGCGTCGAGCCGCCACCTCGACCTCACCGTGGTCGTTGTCACCGGCTGCACTCCGGCAAGCCCCGTTCACCCCCCGACTCGTGCTTCCCTCACCCAACGGATCCGCCATCGCCGCCGCGGCAGGTGATTCGACGGTGGTGGCGGGCTGTCTGCGAAACGCCAGCGCTGTCGGACGATGGCTTGCCCGGCACGGCTACGGGACCGCGGAACGTCCCGTCGTGGTGATCGCTGCTGGTGAGCGATGGCCTGACGGAAGCCTGCGGCCTGCGCTGGAGGACTTGCTGGGTGCCGGGGCGATCATTGCCGAACTGGAGTCGCAAGGCGTTGGCCCACTGTCCTGCGAGGCGACTGCCGCGCCAAGGAGCCCGTCGAGGCCGGCTGACCTCGCGCTACCCGCCCCGACAGCCCGCCGCCCTCACAGACGGCGGACCCGTTGTCCATGACAAGCGGTGAGAGGTGTGCCGGTCGCAGGCCGCGGACAGCCACCCGGGTCGTCAGCTGAGGTGCTTGACGACCGCGTCGGCGACCGCCTTGGCACTGCCGGGGTTCTGCCCGGTGATCAGCCTGCCGTCTTCGACGACGTAGGTGTCGAAGGGCTTCTCCGCGATGCTGTACGACGCCCCGAGCTCCTTCAGCCTGTCCTGGAGACTGTAGGGGACGGCGTCCGCGCGCTGGGCGAGTTCCTCCTCGGGCCAGGAAAAGCCGGTGACGTCCTTGCCCTTCACCAAGGGCTCCCCATTACTGAGAGTGACATCGAGGAGGCCGCAGGGCCCGTGGCAGACCGCCGAGACGATGCGGTCGGTCTCGTAGAACCGGGCGATGAGGGTTTCCAGGGCCTGGCTCTGATGGAAGTCGAACATCACGCCGTGCCCACCGGTGAGGTAGATGGCGTCGTAGTCCTCCGCCTTGACCTCGGCCACCGAGACGGTGTTCTCCAGCTTGTTCATGAACTCCCGGTCGGCGTAGCGCTTGTCGGTGCCCAACTCGCCGAGGACGTCGTGGGCCAGGCTCTCCGGGTCGATCGGAACATGCCCGCCCTCGATGCTGGCGACCGTGAGGTCGAAGCCGGCCTGCTCGGCGACATCGTAGAAGTGCGTCAGCTCGCCCAGCCACAGGCCGGTGCGATAACCGACCTTCTCGTATTCGCCGGCGCTGGTGACGATGATCAGGATGCGGTTGGTCTTGGCGGCCATGACGGCCTCCCTGTTCAGAGCTCTTCGGCGGACGCAGTCCGTCCACTGCGGCTGGCTTCGTCCCTGGCCTGGCGGGCCAGGCGGGACAGCAGCGACCGGAACTGCTTCTGTTCGGCAGGCTCCAGAGCGGTCAGGACCGCCTCTTCAGCTGCGGTGACCTTGTTCTGCAGCGTTCGGAAAGTGTCGACGCCCAGCGAGGTGGCCACGACCTTGCGTGCCCGCCGGTCGGCCGGATCCGGCTGCCGCTCGACCAGCCCGGCCTCGACCAGGTCGTCGATCACGTACGGCAGCACCGAGCGGTCGATTCCCAGGTAGTCGGCCAGCTGAGACTGGTTGGGGATCTCCTTGCACACCACCGTGTACAACAGCTGATACCCACGGCCGCCGCGCGGAAGATCGGTGACACACGGCCCCACCTGCGTCGTGTAGTGACGCATGAGCATCCCGATCGACCAGCCCAGATCACACTCGGCCGCTACGGGATACGGGCCCTCGCTGATACCTGCCACACCTCAACCCTAACCCCGATCATTTGTATGGCAATTCAGTTGCATCACATACGAATTGGTTGTGACCTGCTGTGGCTCAGCTGTAGTGGGCGGTGTGTCTTTCTGGTCGTCATGAGGTGATCATCGTCCGCCCAGGTCAACTGCAAGAGGGCTACCCTGCCCGCCACGTCGCAGGACACACCCACGCAACAGGTTCGGGTGCCGCTCGCAAGGGGACCCCCAGAGGACGGTGACGGTCCTGCGCTGTGCCGGGCGGGGAGCAATGGATCACCATGTCCCCATCTCCGGTAGCGTCAAGGTATGAGTCATCCACACCCCGAACTGAAAGCCGCCCCTCCTCTCCCCGAAGGAGGGCTGCGGGTCGTCGCCCTGGGCGGCCTGGGGGAAATCGGCCGCAACATGACCGTCTTCGAGTACGCCGGCAAACTGCTCATCGTCGACTGCGGCGTGCTGTTCCCCGAGGAGACCCAGCCCGGCGTGGACGTGATCCTGCCGGACTTCACCTCGATCCGGGACCGGCTGGACGACGTCGTAGCGGTCGTGCTCACCCACGGCCACGAGGACCACATCGGCGGCGTGCCGTACCTGCTGCGCGAGCGGTCCGACATTCCGGTCGTCGGCTCCAAGCTGACCCTGGCGTTCCTGGAGGCCAAGCTCAAGGAACACGGCATCCGGCCGCGCACGGTGCGGGTGCGGGAGGGCGACCGGCGCGGCTTCGGGCCCTTCGACTGCGAGTTCGTGGCGGTCAACCACTCCATCCCGGACAGCCTAGCGGTCGCGATCCGCACCGGCGCCGGGATGGTGCTGCACACCGGTGACTTCAAGATGGACCAGTTCCCTCTCGACGACCGCATCACCGACCTGCGCGCCTTCGCCCGCCTCGGCGAGGAGGGCGTGGACCTGTTCCTCACCGACTCCACCAACGCCGAGGTACCCGGCTTCACCACGTCCGAGCGTGAGCTGAACCCGGCGATCGAGCAGGTGATGCGCACCGCGCCGCGCCGGGTCATCGTCTCCAGCTTCGCCAGCCATGTGCACCGCATCCAGCAGGTCCTGGACGCCGCCCACCAGCACGGCCGCAAGGTCGCCTTCGTCGGCCGGTCGATGGTCCGCAACATGGGCATCGCCCGTGACCTGGGCTATCTGAAGGTCCCGTCCGGTCTGGTCGTGAGCACGAAGGAGCTGGAGAAGCTCCCGGACCACAAGGTCACTCTGGTGTGCACCGGCTCCCAGGGCGAGCCGATGGCCGCGCTGTCGCGGATGGCCAACCGTGACCACATGATCCGCATCGGCAAGGGCGACACCGTCCTGCTCGCCAGCTCCCTCATCCCCGGCAACGAGAACGCCATCTATCGGGTGATCAACGGACTCACCCGGTGGGGCGCCCACGTGGTCCACAAGGGCAACGCCAAGGTGCACGTCTCCGGGCACGCCAGCGCCGGCGAACTCGTCTACTGCTACAACATCGTCAAACCCCGCAACGTCATGCCCGTGCACGGCGAATGGCGTCACCTGCAGGCCAACGGCGACCTCGCCGTCCGCACCGGCGTCGACCCGGACCGGGTCGTCATCGCCGAGGACGGCGTCGTCGTCGACCTGGTCGACGGACGCGCGTCCATCACCGGCAAGGTCCCCGCCGGCAACGTGTACGTGGACGGCATGGAGGTCGGCGGTGCCACCGAAGCGTCCCTCAAGGACCGCCTCACCCTCGCCGCCGAAGGCGTGGTCACCGTGGTGGCGATCGTCGACGCGGACACGGGTGCCCTCGCCGAGCCCCCCGACTTCCTGGCCCGCGGCTTCGTCCACGACGACGCCACCTTCGAGCCGGTCATCCCCGTCATCGAGAAGACCCTGGCCACCGCGGCTGAGGAAGGCGTGGGGGATGCGCGCCAACTCGAACAGCTCCTCGCCCGGTCCGTGGCGAACTGGGCGTTCCGCACCCACCGCCGCAAGCCGCTCATCATCCCCGTCATCATCGACGCCTGAGCCACGGTGCGGCAGGCGCCGGGGGTGGACGCCGATGCGAACGATCGGTGGCGGCGCGGGTAGTCCACGCCGCCGCGTCTGTCCCGTGGGCTCGGGCACAGGGCAGCGTCGAGGAGCTGCAGGGAGCTGCCCAGGCTTGACCGGATGCCCATGACGTGGCGCAGGCCCCGGCGACCGCGCGGGCGGTTGCCGGCCGGGCCGCGGCCATGCGCACTTTCAGCCCACCCGGTCGACGGCAGGCCCTCGGTGTCAGTGGTGAAGATCTGTGTCAGTCATCGGGCGGTGCCCTGTGGCCCGCCGGGGCGGTGGGCGTGCGCCGACCGGTGGTGTTGCGGTGACGCCGGCCCACGTCCTGCACGAGGGCCCCCGACCGATTCATCACCCGGCACAAAGCGGCCCTCGGGCGCGTGAGTGCCGTGTGTGGGCTTCCGTGTGCGTGGGACCTGGCGGCGATGCGTTCCAGGGCCCGGGGCTCGCCCGCGCGTCAGCCCCAGGCGTTGAAGAGCACTCCGCCCAACGTGGTGATGCCGTAGAGGCGGATCTGGCGCCACTGGCCCTGGTCGAGGCCCGAGGTGTCGACGTCCGACAGCGGCAGCGTGAGCTCGGCATGACCGAGCACGACGAAGCCCAGGTCGGCGAACGTACGGGCCCACGGCGGCGGGGCGAGGAACTCCTCGGTGTACCAGTCCCGGCGCTCCGCAGCGAACGCGATCCAGGGGTGGTGGACGTGACACAGCACGACGTACTCGTCTGTGCCCGCGATGATCGTTGCCGTGTGGAACGTACGCGGGTACCTCTGTTCCTCCACCTCGCCCAGACGGCCTCCGGCCGCCCGGGCGGCTGCGTACAGCGCTGTGCGGAACGTCCGCAGGCCGGTCAGCGGCAGCGGCCCGTCCTCCGGCCGGAAGAAACCGGTGGCGCCCTGCGGCAGTGTGAACGCGTCCTCGTCTGCGGCCATGCCGCCCATTGTGCGAGGCGGACGCATACCGCCGCAGAGCGTTATGACATCCGGAGGCACGAGCGTGGCTGTTGTGCAGGTGGCTGAGCTGCGGGCTCTTCCTGTTCTGTTCGGTTGGCCGTGAGCTCGTCGGCGCATCGTCGCGTACACGTTCTTGCCCGGAGGTCGTCCGGGGCTCGTCGGTCATGACAGAACTCTCCCTGTCCCCGGCCGATCGTCACCCTTGCGGAAACGTGAGGACTGATCGGCCGTGACCTGGGCATAGGCTCGGTGCTGTCGCTGAGCGCGACGGGGGAGGAAAGACATGACGACTACGACGCACTGGCAGGAGGACGCCGCATGCCGCGGCGCCGACTCGGACGAACTGTTCGCGGAGAGCACCCGCCAGAAGCGGGCCAAGCAGGTGTGCGACGGCTGCCCCGTACGCATCGACTGCCTGGTGGAAGCACTGGACAACCGCATCGAATGGGGCGTGTGGGGAGGCATGACCGAACGGGAGCGCCGCTCGCTGCTGCGCCGCCGACCGGGCGTCGTCTCCTGGCGGCGCGTCCTGAACAGTGCTCGCATCGAACCCCAACAGCGCGCCAGTTGACCGGACGCACGGCGCCGTTGTGCACCGACCACATCACCCGCGTCCGGTTGACGACCCGCGCACGTTTCTTCCCTGCCCGGACCCGCGTGCCTGCCGACCGTAGCTCCGCACACATGCGGCTCGGCGCGCCGGCGGGTTGCGCGTGATGGCAGGCGTGTTGGGCCTCATGCCCATCGGACTGTCGCTGGCCTACATCCCGCCAGGTAGCGCCGGAGCCAGTCGCCAGTCTCCGGAGCCACGACCTGTGATCGTCGGTTCAGGCAACGTCCGAGGGTGTGGGTCGTCCCGTGGCAGATTCCCCCGGAGCTCCGGGGGCAGGCGAAGCGTCGCCGCCGTCCAGGCATGTCAGCGATACGAGGACGAATGCCCGAGCGCCCTGGGGTGGCTGGACGGGGAGCACGGCGAGAACCGTGCAATTGCCCTTCGTGAGAGACAGCACCTCGGCCCCGGCATCGGGACCCGGCTGCCATCCGTGCTCGGAACGGGCCCGCGCGAAGGCCGCCTTCAGCGCGGCCTTCATCGTCTCGGGCGCGTGCCGTCCCGAGAGCCGCTCGGAGCACCTGCCCAGAGAGTTCGATGGTTCTCTCTCCACCTCGATGCCCTCCGCCGCCAGCACCGACCTGATCTCCGACACCGCTGTGTCCGCGGGCAGAGCCGGGCCGGAAAAGCGCGGGGGGAGTGGGCCGAGATCCCGAGGGACACAGGCCACCGCAGTCATCAGGGTCACTATGACGATGCACGCCAGGGCCGAGCGTCTCATTCGCTGTCGAGCGATGGTGTCCGTCCTCTCTCCGTGTTGGACGGCTGACCATTCTGCCGTCCTGCTGATCCTGACGGACCACCGGCCGTGACGGACCGTCCCGAAGCGGGGGCCGCATCCCAACTGCGCGCCCCCTTGCAGTCCGTAAGGCCACCGCAACACAACCACCGACACCGACGGATGACTGCCCAGCACTCCACGACCCGTCCGCCGACCCCCGGCAGGAGGGCAGCCGGAACACCCCAGGCCCCGCCCGCAGACCCCGCCCCTCTCGCGGTCGCATAAGGCTGCGGTGGCCGTCGGCGATCCGGTCAGGTGCCGCTCAGGCGCCGCGAGCCGAGCGGCGGAAAGCCGTGGGCGTCGTCCCCGTCCGCTGCCGGAAGAACTTGGTGAAGTCGCTGGCGTCGGCGAACCCGAGCCGTGCGGCCACCGCAGCGACGCCCGCCGGACCGTGGGCCAGCTCCCGTTTGGCCTCCAGCACCACGCGTTCGTCGATGTAGCGCTTGGCCGGCATGCCGGTGACGGCTTCCGTGGCCCGGGTGAGCGTGCGACGGCTGTACCCGAGCGCCACCGCGTAGTCCTCCACCCGGCGCGTGACCGCGAAGTCACGCTCCACGGCCGCGTGGAACCGGCGGAACGTCTCGTTCGGTGTCGGACCGCCCGGCTCCGAGCCGTACGCCCCCGCCAGGCGCACCAGCAGCACCGCCAGCAGGTGCCGCAGTACCCGCAGGTGGGCCTCCAGCGGCAGCTCCGCCATGGCCTCGTACTCGTACCGCAGGTGGTCCAGTGCCCGGCGCAACCCCTCCGCTTCGGCGCCGCCGGGGCTGAGCGGTCCTCGGGCCGGTGCCACGTCGGCGACCGGGGCGGCGGCTGTCTCCGCGTCCGGAAAGCCGGCGGGGAAGGCGATCACCAGGCCCTCGGCCGTCACCAGGTCCTCGCCCCAGCGCTGCACCTGCCCGGGGCGGATCCACAGCCAGGCACCGCCGGACAGTTCGTGCCGGGTGAAGTCCACCGACACCGTCAGGCGGCTGCCCGGCCGGACGGCGACGAGCTGGTGGAAGGCGGGGCGCAGCGAGGTGTACGGATCGTTGCCGTGCCGGCGGGCACGCTCGGCCAGACCCGCCAGCTCGACCAGCTCCAGACCCGGCGGGGAGCCGGCCGTGCGCCGCAGCGCCAGGTCCCGGATGCCGGGCCGCTTCTCAATCTGTCCGCTTTTCCCCATGGCGAGTCCCGAGTGTACCGCCACGACCCTCAGCCGGGCTCCTAGCGTGAGGACATAGGCGCAGACCAGCGCGGTGCACGCGGAAGGAAACCCGGTATGAGACTGGTCGTGGGGATGACGGGAGCCACCGGCGCCGTGTTCGGTGTCCGGTTCCTCCAGGTGCTGGCCCAGCTGCCGGACGTCGAGACCCATCTGGTCCTCAGCCGGTGGGCGCGGACGACCATCGAGCTGGAGACGGGCAAGTCCGCGGACGAGGTCGGCGACCTGGCCGACGTCGTGCACCGGCCGGAGGATCAGGGCGCCACCATCTCTTCCGGGTCGTTCCGCACCGACGGCATGGTGATCGTGCCGTGCTCGATGAAGACCCTCGCCGGAATCCGCGCCGGATACGCCGACGGTCTGGTCGGGCGTGCCGCGGACGTGGTGCTCAAGGAGCGCCGCAGGCTCGTCCTGGTTCCGCGCGAGACACCGCTCAACGAGATCCACCTGGAGAACATGCTCGCGCTGTCCCGGATGGGCGTGCAGTTGGTGCCGCCCATGCCCGCCTTCTACAACCACCCGCAGTCGGTGGACGACATCGTCGACCACGTCGTGGCCCGGATCCTCGACCAGTTCGACCTGCCCGCCCCCGCCGCCAAGAGGTGGGAGGGCATGCGCGCCGCCCGCCGGCTGCGACCGGCCTCCTGACCCCGGCGCACCCCCTCACTTCCAGCCCTTCACGGAGTACCCATGCCTTATGACGACCTGCGCGGTTTCCTCTCCACCTTGGAGAAGGAGGGCCAGCTGCTGCACATCACCGAGGAAGTCCTTCCCGAACCCGACCTGGCGGCGGCGGCCAACGCCGCCGGACGGATCGGCGACGGCGCGCCCGCCCTGTACTTCGACAACGTCGCGGGCTTCACCGACGCGCGCATCGCCCTGAACGTCCACGGCTCCTGGGCCAACCACGCACTGGCCCTCGGCCTGCCCAAGCACACCCCGGTCAAGGAGCAGGTGGAGGAGTTCGCCCGGCGCTGGGACGCCTTCCCGGTCGCCCCCGAGCGGCGCGAGGACGCCCCGTGGCGGGAGAACACGCAGGAGGGCGACGACGTCGACCTCTTCTCGGTGCTTCCCCTGTTCCGCCTCAACGACGGCGACGGCGGCTTCTACCTCGACAAGGCCGCCGTGGTCTCCCGGGACCCGGAGGACCCCGGCCACTTCGGCAAGCAGAACGTCGGGACCTACCGTCTCCAGGTCATCGACAGGAACCGGCTCGCGATACAGCCCGTCCCCGTGCACGACGTCGCGATCCACCTGCGCAAGGCGGAGGAGAAGGGCGAGGACCTGCCCATCGCCATCACCCTCGGCAACGACCCGGTGATGGCGATCGTGGCCGGGATGCCCATGGGATACGACCAGAGCGAGTACGAGATGGCCGGCGCCCTGCGCGGCGCCCCCGCCCCCATCGCCACCGCCCCCCTCACCGGCTTCGACGTGCCCTGGGGCTCCGAGGTCGTCATCGAGGGCGTCATCGAGAGCCGCAAGCGCCAGATCGAGGGCCCCTTCGGAGAGTTCACCGGGCACTACTCCGGCGGCCGCCGCATGCCCGTCGTCCGCATCGACCGCATCTCCTACCGCACGAACCCGGTCTTCGAGTCCCTCTACCTGGGCATGCCGTGGACCGAGTGCGACCACCTCGTCGGCCCCAACACCTGTGTGCCGCTGCTGAAGCAGCTGCGTGCCGAGTTCCCCGAGGTCCAGGCCGTCAACGCCATGTACACGCACGGCCTGCTGGCCGTGATCTCCACCAGGAAGCGGTACGGCGGTTTCGCCAAGGCCGTGGCCATGCGCGCCATGACGACCCCGCACGGACTGGGTTACATCACCACGGTCATCGTCGTCGACGAGGACGTCGACCCGTTCGACCTGCCGCAGGTCATGTGGGCGATGTCGTCGAAGGTGAACCCGGCCGGCGACGTCATGATCCTGCCCAACCTCTCGGTGGTCGAACTGGCCCCTGCCGCCCAGCCCGCGGGCCTGACCAGCAAGATGATCATCGACGCCACCACGCCCGTGCATCCCGACACGCGAGGCAACTTCTCCACGCCGACCAAGGACCTCCCCGAGGCGAAGGACTGGACGGCCAGGCTCCAGCGCCTGCTGTCCGAAGCCCGCGGCTGACGCCCGCCTCCGGCACCGTCCTACCGGCTCCCATCAGGAAGGCACTCCCATGACCGACGACTGCTGCGCCCGCTGCGCCCACGAGAGCATCAGGACCCTCTACTCCTCACCCGTCCCCGGCGTCTGGGACGTCCTGCGGTGCGACCGCTGCCTCTACACCTGGCGAACCAGCGAACCGCCCCGGCGCACACGCCGCGACGCCTACCCGGAGGCGTTCCGGCTCACCCCGGCGGACATCGAGAACGCCACCGAGGTACCGGCCGTCCCCCCGCTGCGCACGGCCCCCTGACTGCGTCCGGGGCGGGAACGAACGCATCCCTGCCGGGCCCTCGTCGCCCGAGGCGTGGGCTGCCCCGGGCCGGCGCCGCCGCAGCACAAGACGGCGGACTGGCGTGACAACGAAGGCCCGGGCGGTGCCGGTGCGCCTCGGCGGTGGGCACCCCGGCTCGCCGACGGCCGGCCTGGGCGAGGGCGGTGGCGAAGGCGACGGAGCCGAGGATCTTCGGGGGCTTCGAGCGGGCCGCGTCCCCGTGCCGGGTGAGGGCGGTGTCGACGCAGCGGTGGCACACGCTCACCCGGGCGACGATCCGCGTGCCCGCGAAGGGCCGATCAGTGTCCGTCCGGCTCTCCGTGGCTGCGTACGACCTCCTTCACCTTGGCCAGCGCGAAACCCCATCCCTGCTCGACCGTCGGCTTGGCGGGAACGGCGATCTCGTCGGGATTGGTGAGGACATCGAGCAGCACCGGTCCCGGGGTGCGGAAGGCGCGTTCCACGGCGCTCTCCACGTCGGCGGGGTCCGTCACGCGGATACCCGTGATGCCCATGGCCTCGGCCACCGCGGCGAAGTCGGGATTGTCGAGTACCGTGCCGAACTCGGGCAGACCGGCCTGCTCCTGTTCGAGTTTCACCATGCCCAGCCGGCGGTTGTCGAAGACGACCAGCTTGACGGGGAGCCGGTACGTCTTCAGCGTCATGAGGTCACCGAGGAGCATGCCCAGTCCGCCGTCACCGCAGAAGGCGACGACCTGCCGCTCGCGGTCCAGGAACTGGGCCCCCAGAGCCTGCGGCATGGCGTTGGCCATCGAGCCCAGGTTGTAGGAGCCGACAAGGCGCCGCTCACCCCGCATCTCGACGAAACGCGACAGCCACACC
This sequence comes from Streptomyces flaveolus, assembly GCF_014648815.1. Classification (GTDB taxonomy): domain Bacteria; phylum Actinomycetota; class Actinomycetes; order Streptomycetales; family Streptomycetaceae; genus Streptomyces; species Streptomyces flaveolus. The sequence continues at coordinate 472,338 of NZ_BMRV01000003.1, forward strand.
GTGGCCATGCCCGTGTCGGAGGTGAAGACCGCGTCGTCGGCCGCGAGGCGGTCCACGACCGCGGCCAGGGCCTCCGGCCGGATGTCGTGGTCACGGTTGTCCAGTGCGGAGCGGATGCGCCCCACGACGCCCTTGTCGTGCGAGGGGTCGGCGAGCCGGGCCTGGCCCGTACGCCACTGGTCGAAGCGCTCACGCGCCTTCTCCAGGTGCGAGCGGTCACGCGCTCCCTCGGACCCGGCGGGTGCGGCGGCGAGGTGGTCCAGGAGGTCGCGTACGGTGGCGCCGGTGTCGCCCACCAGCCCCACGTCCACTGCGACGCGGCGTCCGATGTGGGTCGCCTCGGTGTCCACCTGGATGACGGTCCGGCCCTCGGGATACCAGTCCCGGTAGGGGAAGTCCGTGCCGAGCAGCAGGAGGGTGTCCGCGTCCTGGAGGGCCGCCGCCGCGGCGGGGTTGCCGATCAGGCCCGTCTGGCCGACCTGGAAGGGATTGGCGTCGCCCTCGAATCCGGCCTTGGCCTTCAGGGTGAGCACCATGGGGGCGGCCAGGCGGTCGGCGAGGGCGAGAACGTCCTGGCGGGCGGCCCGGGCTCCCTGGCCGACGAGCAGGGTGACGCGCTCCGACCCGTCGAGGAGTTCCGCGGCGCGGCGGACGGCGGACTCGTCCGGCCGGCTCAACGGGGCATTCAGGGAGAACCGGGCCGGCCGGTCCGCGGTCAGCTCGCGCTCGCCCAGGTCGCCGGGCACGGTGAGGACGGCGACGCCCTTGCGGCCCAGTGCGTGGCGTACGGCCGTCTCCAGCATCTGCGGCAGCTGGTCGGGTGAGGTGACGGTCGCGCGGAAGACGGCCACGTCGCTGAAGAGGGCGTCGTTGTCGACCTCCTGGAAGTAGTCGCTGCCGATCTCGGCGAGCGGCACCTGGCCGGCGATGGCCAGCACCGGGGCATGGCTCTTGGCCGCGTCGTACAGCCCGTTGAGGAGATGTACGGAGCCGGGGCCCACGGTGCCCATGCACACGCCGAGGGTGTCGGTGAGCTGCGACTGGCGCTCGCGGCGAAGGCGGCCGCTTCCTCGTGCCGGCATCCCACCCACTCCAGGCCGTCGGTGGTGCGGATGGCGTCCGTCAGGGGGTTGAGAGCGTCTCCCACAACGCCGAACACCTGGCGCACGCCGAGTTCGCTCAGCGCGTCCACGATCACTTGGGCAACGGTACGGGCCACGTGAGTCCTCCAGGTCAGACGGTGAAACGATCAGGGTCGGCGGCCTTCCAGTCGGCCGCCCATGAAGCCGGTGGCTCGACGAGCAACTGCCCCGGCTCGAGCCACTCGTACAGCTCCTCGTAGGAGCGTTCGGTGAGGGGGTCGACCCGCCGACGGAGCATGTGCGGGCGCAGCTCCGCGGGGTCGGTGACACCCATGGACGCCATGATCTGCAGGGCGCTCGCCACGGTCGCCTCCTGGAAGCGCTGGACGCGCGGCGTCTTGTCCCGCACGTCCAGGGCACGGGCTCGGCGGGGGTCCTGGGTCGTGACGCCGGTGGGGCAGGTGTTGGTATGGCACCTTTGCGCCTGGATGCAGCCGACGGCGAACATCATCGCCCGTGCCGCGTTGCCGTAGTCGGCGCCCTGCACCATGCGCTTGACGAGGTCGGTACCGGTGGCGATCTTGCCGCTCGCCCCGATCCTGACCCGGTCGCGCAGGCCCGCCCCCACGAGGGCGTTGTGCACCGTGAGCAGGCCCTCGGTGAGCGGTGTGCCCACGTGGTCGGCGAACTCCAGCGGCGCCGCTCCGGTTCCTCCCTCGGCGCCGTCCACCACGATGAAGTCGGGCGCCGTGCCCTCCTCCAGCATGGCCTTGCACACGGCCAGGAACTGCCGGCGTGAGCCCACACACAGCTTGAACCCGGCCGGCTTGCCACCCGACAGCTCACGCATGCGGGCGACGAAGCGCACGAGTTCACGCGGTGTGGAGAACACCCGGTGGTACGGCGGGGAGACGACCGTACGTCCCTCGGGCACGCCCCGGACCCGGGCTATCTCGGAGTTCACCTTGGGGCCCGGCAGCACACCGCCGATGCCGGGCTTGGCGCCCTGCGACAGCTTTAGGGACACGCACTTGACGTGGTCGTGCGCGGCCTTGTCGGCGAACATGGCGGCGTCGAAGCCGCCGTCGGAGGTCCGGCAGCCGAAGTACCCGGTGCCGATCTCCCACACGAGGTCGCCCCCTGGACGCAGGTGGTACTCCGACAGCCCGCCCTCGCCGGTGTCCTGGGCGAAGCCGCCCGCCGCGGCACCGCCGTTGAGAGCGAGCACCGCGTTGGCCGACAGTGAGCCGAAGCTCATCGCCGACACGTTGAGCAGTGCCATGTCGTACGGCCGGACGCAGTCCGGGCCTCCGATCCGAACGCGTGGCGGGGACTCGCGCACCGGGCACGGCGCCATCGACGGGACCAGGAACTCGTAGCCGGGCTGATACACATCCCGTTCGGTACCGAACGGCTCCTCGGCGTCGGTGCCCTTGGCCCGCTCGTAGACGATGCTGCGCACATCCCGGTCGAAGGGGCGCCCGTCGAAGTTCCGCTCGACGAAGTACTGCTGCAGCTCCGGACGTATGCGCTCCAGAAGGAAGCGGGCATGGCCGAGCACGGGATAGTTGCGCAGCACCGAATGCCGGCGCTGCACCAGATCCCACACGGCCAACAGGCCCAGCAGGAGCAGCGGCACGGCGGCGAGCAACCACCAAGGGGACGCCAGGGCCGCGGCCAGTGCCGCCAGTACACCTGCGACAAGGATCAGAACGACGATTGCCATGCGTGTCACCACTAGCTCCTTGCCGTGCGATCGCTCTCCAGTCCTGCGGTTACGTCAAAGATCCGCCAAGCGCGTGCCTGCCCGGCCCCGGAGGGGAGGATGCTGGGCGTGCCTCGAGCTGGGCCGGCCGGGCCCGTTGCCGCCCGGCCTCCCGGGCCGCCGTGTCCGTCTCGGCTCGCCTGCTGCGCCGGTTGCCGTTCCTTGCCTCTTCGCCGAGCATGCTGCGCAGCGTCCGTATGCTCCCGTCATGAGATTCTTCCGGCCGCGCGGCCGAAGCGACGCCCAGCGAATGACGGGAACGCCGGTGGCTGCGGCCAAGGCCCTCTACGAGGGCGGGCGCTACGCCGAGGCGGAGGCCGAAGCCCGCGCCTTGGCCCGATCGCGGCCACGCGACGACGAATACGCAGCGGTGGCGCTGAACATCGCCGCGCTCGCGACGGGCGCCCAAGGGCGCCACGCCGAGGCACTCGCCACCTACGACGAAGCGCTGCCCGTCTTCAGCAGGATATTCGGAGCCGATCACTGGCTGACCCTGAAGCTGCGCTCGGACCGCGCCCAGCAGTTGACTTCGCTCGGCCGGCACGCCGAGTGCGAGGCGGAATGTGCGGCCGTCGCCGAGGCCGCAGGCCGCGGTACCGGCCCGGAGATGTCACTCCTTGCTGCGGCCGCCCGCAATGGGCTGGTCTTCGCCCTCAATGCGCAGGGACGTCACCAGGAGGCCGAGGCACTCGCCCGGGAAGCCCTGGCCGCCCGTCCCGAACGTGACCGGGCGTCCCTCGTCCTGCGCCTCGGACTGGCCCGCAGCCTCAACGGCCAAGCCCGCTACGAAGACGCCCTCACCGAGGCGCAGGGCGCCGACAGGCTGTACCGCGCTCTGCCCGAACACCAGCGCCACCCAGATGCGGGCGCCGTCGAACTGGCCTTGGCCAACGCCCTGTGGGCTCTGCGCCGCGCTCCCGACGCCCGGCGCCGGGCGGCAGCCGCTCACGACGCCTGCCTGGCCTCCTTCGGCCCGGACCACAGGCGCACCGTCGAAGCCCGAACGCTGCTCGAGCACATCGACAGCACCCGGCCATAAGCGCAGCACACCCGCCCCGGGGCGAGTCGCAGGCCCTCCTTGAGAGCTCATCCAGCTATCGCAGGAGACCCACGGCCGGGCCGGGGCCCTGGGCACGGTCCGGGCCGGTCAGCCGCGGGAAGGAGCGGGCGGCGGCCAGGAAAGCGAGCGTCGTCAGCACGAACGGCCAGGTGAAGGCGTGCCCGCCGGACGGAGCGAGCAGCGCGGCGACGGCCGGGGTCACAGCCGTCGCGGTCGCCGCGCCGAGCAGGGCGTACAGCAGCGTGGCGGGCGCCGCCGGCAGGAACACGCCGCACAGCGCAAGTGCGACCAGCACCGCGTTGTAGCCCATGGTGCCGTCGGCGATCCGCTCGGCCGGCGCCCCGAGCGCCCACGCGGTCACGATGCCCGTCACGCTGCCGGCGCAGGCGATCAGCCCAGCCGTCCAGCTCGCCAGGAAGACACCCGCGAGCAACAGCGCCCCCACGTGCCACCCCTCCAGGAAGAAGAGCTGGGACACGTTGTGGAGGAACGCCCGCGCCAGGTCGTCCGGGTGCAGGGCGGTCGGCCCGGAGGCCGCGCCCGGCAGCGCGGCGAGGCTGTCGCCGTGCGGCCAGGTCCGCCGGAAGGCGGGCGCGGCGACGGTCACCGCGACCGCCAGGAGGCAGTAGGGCAGGGTCAGCGCCGGCAGGTTCCAGACGCTCAGCACACGCACCGCCGCCGCCGTGCCGACGGTGACCACGATGCAGGCCGCGGCGGCGAGCAGTGCCGTGGCCGGCCGGTCCCGGCCGAGGAAGACGGCGAGGCAGAGGGCGAGCAACGCGGCGTTGAAGCCCTCCAGACCTGCCTCCTGCCGGTCGCGTGGCACGCCGAGCCAGCGGGCGGTCCAGGTACCCAGGGCTGCGCCCCCCACCGCGTACGCGGCGTACCGCCAGTCGGCCATGCACAGGGCCACAGCGAAGACGGCCCCCGTCCAGGGACTCACCTGGAACACCACTTGGCCCAGGCCCCGCAGCACCTGCGCGCAGAAGCCCGGCACGTGTGCCGGACACCACCACCATCGGGCCCGCACCGACCGTCGCACGTTTCCGCCCCCCTCAGCTGATATTCCGTGTAGCGATATTAGCTTTCCGTAATACGGTATGTGTTGAGCGTCTGAACGGAACGACGGGTCGAACGCCGATGAAGACGCCGTCGGCTGGGAGCGGGCAGAGCGTACGTCCGCTGTGGCGTGGCATCCGGACCTGCCACTGCTCGTAGTGGCAGGGGGAGACGGACTGCGGCAGTGGACTCCTGCTGGGGTCTGTGAACCGGAAGGCGCTCCGGCCACGGCCTCCTACGTGCCTCCGGAACCATCGGTGCCGGGCCCCCGTGGGACACGGGAGTCGCGGAGCATCCCGGGGGCGGACCGGTCGCTACGCTCACCAGCGACCAGGGAGTCACGCACTGCCTTTTCGCGCGCCTCGATCAGGGGACCGGGCCAGCCGCTCCGCCGGGCGCTGACCCTGAGGCCATCCGGCAACGGTGACCGAGGCCAGCACAACCCGCACCAGAATTGACGGAAGGGCACGACATGCTCCCGATGGACCAGATCCGGGCGCTCCTACTGGAGCACGACGATCCACGCCACCTGGAACGCCCCGCAGACTTCACCAAGGAGACTGCGCCGGACTGTTACACCCGCTTGGTGAGCGCCCTTGAGGAACGCTTCGGGCCGTCCTGCTCAAGTGGCCTGGGCCAGGACGCCAGAGGCACGCCCGCCCGAGGAGGTCGTGACGTGGCTCGACGGTGTCTGTACGGCCATGGGCTGCACCTTCGTCCCGGTCGATCTCCTGCGTGAGCCGTACGAGGGACCGTCGGTCCTGGAGGCGCACCGGGACGAGGAGCTGGTTGCGGTGCTCGTGGCCGCGGGTGAAACGGCCGAAGAGGAGGGCGAGGAGGAGGCGGAAATGGCGGTCTGGCACGACCGGTACTTCGAGTACATGTGAGACCGCGCTCGCTCCGTCTGCGACCTGAGGCGCAGCGCCTCGGCAGGCTTCACCACCAGCACGCCGTCAACTACCCGCATCCACCTCGCCGCAACCGATGCGTCCTCCCGCCGGACCGGCGGTGGGCTCAGGAGCCGACGAGTTCGTCGAGCAGTGAAAAGACCAGCATGTCGAAGGGGCGTGCGGTATCGCTGTAAGTGTTCACCATCATCATCACTGCCGTTCCGTTCTCCCGGTCGAACGCCGCGCAGGTGCTGAAGCCGTAGGTCCCACCGTTGTGCCACGTCATCGTGCGGCCCTCGGACAGCGCGCCGAAGTGCCAGCCGAGCCCCAGCCGCAGGCCCGTGGCGGGGTCGGTGAAGTGGTGACGCTGCGTCAGCTCGATCGCGTTCCGCAGCGGCGAGCGATCCGGGCGCAGTTGGGCATCCAGGTAGCGGAGCATGTCATCGACGGTGCTGTACATGGAGGTGCCCGCACCGCTGAGGACACGGTCGCGCCAGTCGGGAACGGCCTCCCCGGCCATATGGCCGACGGCCTTGCGGGAAGCCATGTCCGGTCGCAGGGCCGTGGTCGTGTCCCGCAGGCCCAGTGGCGCGGCCACCCGGCGCTGCAGCATCGCGTCCACGCCGTCGAAGGCCAGCGCCTGGCCGAGCAGCCCGAAGCCCAGGTTGGAGTATGCGTAGGCGCTGCCCGGCTCGTTGTCCAAAGGGGTCAGGCGCAGGCCGGCGGCCAAGTCCGCCAACGTGTAGTGCGCATAGGGGTTGTACGGGTCCGCCTCGGCCAGGAGGTTGGCGGGAAGGGTGGGCAGACCGGAGGAGTGGGTCGCCACGTCGCGCAGGGTGATCCGCCGGGTCTTCCCGCGCGGGACGGTGAACCCGGGCGGCAGGACGAGCGGCGAGTCCAGCCGCATCGTACCTGCGCCCACCGCGCGCGCCAGTGCGGTGGCGGTGAGCGTCTTGCCGATCGAGCCGAGCTGGAACACGGTCCTGCCGTCAGGGGCGGGGCCCTCCTGGCCGGCACCAGCCACATACCGCCGGCCACCGTGGATGACACCGAATACCGCGCTCGGGGCACCAGAAGCCAGCGCGCGGTCGAGGTAGGGCCGCACCCGCGCGGCCAAGCCCCCTCCAGCCGCCATGACCTTGCCGGGTAACAGTGCCACTCCGGCCGCGGCCGCCGCCGTGCCCAGCAGCCTTCGTCGATCCACGGTCCACTCCTTCGTCGTCCGATAGGGCGTGCGAATGCGCACGCCAAGAGGGAGTCAAGCGGTTTCAGCAGCCAACATCAACAGGTTCTGGCTCAGGTTCTGTGGTGGCGCGTCTCTCTGCTCCTGCTCGACATCCAGGGCATGGACAGTAGAGGCGGGGCAAGGACTGTGCGGAGGCGGTCGACGTTGGGGCATTGGGTCGCGGCCAGTGCCTCGCGTAGCCGCGGGCTCCTTGCATCAGCCGTGCTCACGGCTTGTGGGTTACCCAGAGGAGCTCCGCCGGCCAGCGGTGCGCCCAGTCGGGTGGGTCGGTTTCGTTGTAGCCGTTGGGTGTTCCGAGTTCGGGCCGCGGCTCGATGAGGTCGTCGATGATGAGACCCGCGCCGCGCAGGATCTTGACCCAGTCGCCGTAGGTGAGCTGATAGCTGGTCGCGCCGTCGCCTTCGTCGATGGCGTTCAGCCCGAAGTAGTCCTGCTGCAGTGTCGTGGTCACGCGGCCGGCGGCTTCGTCGTAGCAAGCCTCGAACCATGGGCTGGCGACGTTGAACACCAGGCGCCCGCCGGGGCCCAAGACGCGTGCGGCCTGCGGGACGGCCAGGTGCGGGTGCGCCCAGCTGAGCCCACCGAAGTCGCAGAACACCAGGTCGAAGCTGTCGGCGGCGAAGGGGAGTTGTTCGGCGGCGCCTTGCACCAGCGGGTAGTGGGCCGTTCCCATCGCGCGCGCCGCTGCGCCGAGTTGGGATTCGGACAGATCGAGCCCGACCACGGTGGCGCCCTCGGCGGCGAGCGCTCTGGACCACTGGCCGGCGCCGCAGCCGAGTTCGAGGACGCGCTTGCCGGTGACGTCACCCAGGGCGTGCAGGTGCGCGTCGGGAATGGAGTACATGCCCCACAGCCGGGGTGCGGCGCCGATTTGCGGGTCGTGCTCGTGCTGGTAGGCGCTGCTGATCCGGTTCCAGAGCCGCCGGTTGGCGGGGATGCTGTCCACGTGCCGACTCCAGCACTGCCTGCCGGGGCAGTCAACACGATTGGGGCACCGGCCGGCCCTCGCCTCGGTCCGGCCCTTGCCGGCCCATGATCCGCCGGACGAGCCCCAGCGCGCACTCACGGCGCGCGGCCCGCAGTCACCGGACATCAGCCTGACGGAGCCCGGTCACGGTGCCCGCGGTGCGTCGAGCCGGACGAACCGCTGCCACGACCGGCAATCTCCCCCAGAACTTCACGTTTTCTTCACGTAGCGGCTATCGTCAACGCTTCAACGACCAATCAGGGGGGCGACATGACCAACCCGTACACACCGCCGCCGGCAGGACAGCCCGCACCGAGGTGGGCACGTAAACGCTATGTCCTGCCCGCGCTCGGTCTCGCCTTCTTCCTCGGCATCGGTGCCGGCGCAGGCGACAGCCAGCCCAAGAACGACACCAAGCCGACCGCGGCCACGCCCCAGCCGACCGTCACCGTCACCACCACAGCGACCGTGAGCCCCGCCGCAGAGCCCGAGCCGGCGCCGACGGTGACAGAGACCGTGGAAGTCGAGGTCACAGAGACGGTCACCGCCGAGCCCGCCTACGACACCGGCACAGGCAGCAGCAACAACGACAGCAGCGGCGGCGGCAGCGTCTACTACGAGAACTGCGCTGCCGCGCGAGCTGCCGGCGCCGCACCCGTCCACCGCGGCGATCCCGGCTACGGCAGCCACCTCGACCGCGACAACGACGGCACCGGCTGCGACTGGGGCTGACCGAAGCACCCGTCCAGCTCTACGCGTCAGGTCAGCGTCCACGGGGCGAACTTCTGCGCCAAGGGCCCCGGTCTTCCATGCCGCCCGGTGCTCCGGCATCAAGAAGCGCATCGAGAGCAGCACCCGCTCGGGCTCCTCCGGCCGTGCGCGGCCTGACGTGCGTGGGCAGCACGGTCGCCCAGAGTTTGTCGGGGGTCGCCTCGCGCGCCCGTTCTTGCCGTCGGGCGAGCGAGCGTCACCTCTGGGTGCTGTCGTCCGTGTCGGCGGGGGCTGCGGTTGGCACTGTCGGTCGTCCGTTCTGCTGGGTGGGGATTGCGGGTGAGCTGTCAGCTGGTGGCGGCGTGTTCCGTGGTGTGGGCAGGGTGGCGCCGTGGCGGCGTTGGCGTTTGGTGTAGGCGGTGATGGCCTGCCACAGGTGGCGTCGGTCGGCGTCGGGCCAGTGCAGGTCGTCGAAGTGCAGTTCGGCGTAGGTGGCTTGCCAGGGAAGGAAGTTGGAGGTGCGTTGTTCGCCTCCCGTGCGCCACAGCAGGTCGACGTCGGGCAGGTCGGGGTGGGGCAGGTGCGCGGCGATGTCACGTTCGCTGAGCAGCTCGGGGTTGACGTGGCCTGCCTGGGCGGCGCGGATGAGGGCGGCGGCGGCCCGGGTGATCTCGTCGCGGCCTCCGTAGTTGATGCAGAAGGTCAGGGTCAGGCCGCTGCGGGTGCGGGTGGTGTGCTCTTGTCGGCGCAGGGCTTCGGTGAGGTCGGCGGGCAGACGTTCGGGCCGGCCGGACCAGCGCAGGCGGACATCCAGGTCGCGGTAGAGGTCTGCGTCGAGTTCGTCTCGCATCGCCGACAGGATGCGGCCGACTTCGTCGGTGTCACGGCGCCAGTTCTCGGTGGAGAACGCGTAGAGGGTCAGGTGGGGCAGTCCGATTTCCAGGGCGCCGTAGACGGTGTCGTGCATGGCCTGGATTCCGGCGAGGTGGCCTTCGTGGCGGGGCAGTCCGCGCTCTTGGGCCCAGCGTCCGTTGCCGTCCATGATGACCGCGACGTGGCGGGGCATCCGGTCGGCGGGGATGCGGGGTGGCGTGTGGCCCCCGGGGTGGGGCGGCGGCTGGCGGTAGCCGGTGCGGGCAGCCGGGAGGGGGCGTGGCGCGGTGGTGGCGTGTGGAGGGATCGCCCGGCGCGGACCGGGAGTGATCAAGGGAGTGAGTGTCCAGGCCAGCGCGGCACGCAGCCGGGCGGGGGTGAGGATGCGGACGCTGGTGACGAGGCGGGGGCGCGGCGCTGTGCGCAGGAGTTCGGGGCCGGCCCGGTCGACGGCGTCGAGTTGGGCGTGCAGGAGGGCGGCCATGGTGTCGATGACGGTGGCCGGCCCGGGGTGCATGCCGCGCGTCAGTTCGGGCCGGGTGGTCCAGCGGCGCGCCGTTGCTGTCAGGTAGGGGATCAGCGCTGCGACCTGCTCGCTCCAGCGGCGCTCCAGCAAGTCCTGCTCGGCGCCGGGGTGGTCCACGAGGGCTTCCAGGGGCAGTAGGAGGTCTCCCTGGGCGAGGTCGGCGGCGAGGTCGGTGAGGATGTCGGTGAGCCGGACACCGTCGAGGAACTGCTCGTAAGCGTCCTGACAGTCCAGGCGCAGGGACACCGGGATCCCGGCCCGGCCGAGAAGGTCCCGCATCTGTTCGAACCACGGCAGCAGATTCCCGCGGCCCCAGGCCCGCCAGCCGGCCCAGTCCGTGAAGCGGCGCCCGGTCGCATCGTCCCGCACCACTTCCAGTGCACCGCGCAGCCCGGCCAGGTCAAGGCGCCAGCGCACCGCTGTGTCGACCAGGGCATGACGCACCGGGTCCGTGCTCGTTCCCGCAGCCAGGTCCCGGTCGAGGGCAGTGATCCATGCCTCGACCCGGGCAGTGCGCTCCGGAGCCGTGGCGTCAGGGGCGTCGGCCAGGTCGTCGACGGCGTTCGCCGCCGCCCACAGGGCCCAGCAGGCTGGGCGCAGCAGGGACGGCATCAGCTGGATCAGCGCGTACTCGGCCGGGTCGCGCCGGGTCTGCCGACGGCAGATCTCGTACGCGGCCCGCAGGACGGGGTCGTCGTCCGTGGTGCTGCGCCGGAGGAGCGGGCGGTGATCGGAAGAGATGTTCGGTGTCGGCACGTTCGGGTCAACGACGCGGCGGGGCCGAGGTTGCGTGTTCGATCTAGTTCGGCGCAGCTCAGCGCGGGGTGTCGGCGGACGGTGCGGGGCGGCTCTCCCGGCCGGTGTCCTGGCGTGGTGCGGGCAGGGCGCGGGCGTGCGTGGGCAGTGCGGTGCGGGTGCGGTAGCGGAAGGCGAACAGGCCGACAACGGCGGCTGCGGCGAACCAGGCCAGCTGGATGACCAGGCAGCCGGGGACGGCTCTGGTGGAGAACCCGGCGGCGGTGGCGGCCTGCATCGCGCCGTAGGAGGGCAGCAGGCGCAGTCCGGCACTGTCGGCGCCGGAGCTCGTCACCGGGTTCTGCAGGGCCAGATCGATGATGCTGGTCATGACGATGGCGAACATGCCCTCCACCTCACGGCGCAGCAGGCAGCCGAAGCCGATGCCGAGGATGCCGTAGGTCAGACCGGCACAGAACAGGGCAGCTGCGAGAAAGGCCGGCTGGCGCGGTGACCAGGTCAGCCAGGTGACGGCGGTCGCGTAGGCGGCGACCAGCGCGGAGGCCACGGCGAGCCCGGCAATCTTCGCGGCGACCAGGTGCGGACGGGGGAAGCCGGCCAGCGCCAGGCGCTTGTCGAAGCCGCCGGAATGGAAGGTGGCGGCGAACATCAGGAATCCGGTGATCAGCGTTACCGCGTTCAGGGCGCCACTGACCGCGGTCAGTTCATTGCCGTGCGGGGTGAGCCACTGCCCGGTGGCCTGCAATTGCATCCTCGCCCGGTCGTCCGGCATGGCCAGGTAGGCCAGCGTCGTCCACGCGGGAAGGAACAGCACCACCAGCACCATGGCGAACCGGTTACGCGCGTGTTCGATCAACACGAAACGTGCGGCGGTGGCGAACAGCCTCGCATGCCTCTTCACGCGGTGCTCGCCTCCCCCTGGAAGTGCAGCCTGCCGGCGCCCAGCCGCCACAGCTCGTCCAGCCGCTCGGTGTCCCACGCCAGATGCGAGACCACCAGCACCGACCGGCCCGCAGCCCGCAACCGGGCGGCGAGGTCCCAAAAGCGCAGATAGGTCTCCCAGTCGAAGCCCTGGTACGGCTCGTCCAGCAGAACCACCTGCGGATCGTGCATCAACGCCAGCGTCAGGTTCAGCTTCTGCCGCGTCCCGCCGCTGAGCACACCCGCACGCTCGTCGAAGTAGTCGGCGAAACCCAGAACGTCCACCAGCTCCTCGGCGTACTTCAGATCAACGAGCCGGAACGCGGCCCGGAAGAACTCCAGATGCTGCGCGACCGTCAACGCGTCGTTGAGCACCACCTGCTGCGGGCAGTATCCGAACCGGCCCCCGTGACGCACCGTCCCACGGCTCGGCCGCAGCTCACCGGCCAGGATTTTTAACAGCGTCGACTTCCCCGCCCCGTTCTCCCCGACGACCCCGGCGATGACACCCGGCCGCAACCGCAGGTCCACCCCGCGCAACACCGCCCGCCGACGGTACGCGTGGTGCACGCCCACCACTTCCACGCCGCCCCCCCCAACTTCCGCTTTCGCCAATCGACTCGACATGCTCAACGAGCGCGTCACCACCAAGGCACGAACACCAAGGGCCGGTGAGACACGTGAAAGACGTCAACGCCCGGAGTCCCGGGAGTGAGCAGTTTCTCGGGGCCGGCCGGCCTTCCTGAGCGCTCTGCTGGCTGCCGAGGTCCGGGCGGTGAGGACGACGTACCTGGTCTACGTCCGTGCCGTCGAAGATGTCGGGCACGAGCAAGTCACGCGCCGCCCTCGCTGTGCCCGGCTGGAGCCTTGTCGTGCTTGCCCGCGACGCCCGCACGCTTCGGGAGAACCCCATCCCTGCCAGCATCGCTTCCCCGCACACCCGGCCGGACCCGTCGGCCGGATCCTGTGCAGCCTGGCCGCCGCGGAACGCCCCCACCGGGCGAGTCCGTCGTCACCGCATGATCCGAGCCTGTGTCTGCGGCAGCAACGTCCTCATGTGGAAGAGCCGTGCCGCCCGGACCGGGCCGGCCGCTACCCGGTCAGCGGGCACCGCGTCTTCGGCCACGACGGCGACCCGCAGGCCGGTCAGCCCCGCGACAGCTACGGCCCACCCAGGCCACCTGGTGCGACTGGCCGCTCGCAGCTCCACCGCGACCACCTCCCCCGCGCCCCCGGGACACCACGCCCCGACCGGGGCCGGTGCCGCCCGCCGTTGTCGTGCCCCGCCGGCCCCGGCCCGCCCGGCCCCGGTGGGGCCAGAGCCTGTCACTTCGATGCGGTGACAACCGAGGCATGCGGAAACTTTGGTTTACGTGGACGTTTTCGTAAACTATAGTTGTCGCATGACGGTCTATGAGATCACCCCGGAAGAGCAGGCAGAGCTCGACAGGGCCCTGTACGACGCCTTGAACCCCCTGGCCTCGGCCATCCGCTCCCGGGAGACCGGGTTGCCCACCGACCGTATGTGGGACGCGAGTCCGGTCGAAGTGGCGCTGTCCGTCCTGGCCGCGTGGAAGGCGCTGGACGGCGAGGTCAAGCGGCTCACGGAGCGGGCGGCGGTGACCGCCGGCTCCTACGGTGCGAGCTATGAGCAGTTGGGAGCCGTCTGGGGCATCACCCGGCAGGGGGCTCGCAAGAAATGGCCCGATGCCGTCAGCCGTCCAGCACCCGCGACAGCGGGCAAGAGCACGCTTGCGCTCTTCGGAGGTACTGCTGAGCTGGTGCGGTCGCCTTCCGGTGGCTGGGGCTGGACGGGTCGAGGCGCTGATGGAGCGTCGGGCACGGCCGCCGATCGGGCGCCGTATGCCACCGCAGAGGAAGCAGCGGCCCACGCGGGCGCGTTCCTCAAAGAACACGCCGTCGTCGGCGATCAGTCCTAGAACTTCTCGCGTCGGTCACCTGCCCGGCTCAGACGAGGGCGGCGGCGAGATGGAGTACGGCCGGGTGGCGATGGCGAGCGTTCAACCGCGTTGCGCTGCTGGTACGTCTCGGTGTCGAAGGCGGGGGGTCCTCGGTCCTCCGGGTCCGCTTCGCGGAACGCGAATGGCAGCCGTGACAGTCTCGAAGGCAGGGGCATCACCCTGACCGGCGGTGACATGCGGGACCAACGGCCGCGCGGGTCCGTCGCCGGCGCGAGGTGCACCTTCGTGCTCTGGCCGCCGCGGGAACGTCCGAGCGCATGGTCATCACGTTCGGCCCGGCCTGGAGCCCCCTTTTCCTGGCGCCGGCGGAGTGCTGGTGAGCTCGACAGACGGTGGAAGCCACCGACACGGTCCAGTCGATGTCGTCAGCAACCTCGGCCTTATGGGCGGTCCGGAACGGACCGAACTCGCCCGGCAGATCCCACCAGGGCGAGCGGGTGCGGTACTTCCATGCGAGGGCCCCGAGGGTTCGGCGGTGATCGGCCCACCGCCGCCCGCGGACCGGATCGGCCGGCCTCAGCGGCTCGATCCGGTCCCGCATCGCATCAGTGGTCACTGACCGAACGGACACATCCGATCGACTGGCCAACCAATCAAAGAGACACGGTCTAGAGCAGCACTTTGAGTGCGATATAGACGTACTGTTCCCATATGTCTGATCTTCAGCTCGCCAGCAGCCGCCGTGGCACAGGCGCGCCCCTGGTTGTGATCCGGCAGCTGGACCGGGAGGGCTGGACCCCCGTCATCGACCTGCTGGCCCGTGAACGCGAGGTCGTGACCGTCGACCTACCGGGATTCGGTGACAGCCCACCGCTGCCGGGCACCAGGCCCACCGTCCAGGCACTGGCCACCGAGGTCGCTCGGTGGTTTCCCACGGCCGGTCTGACTCGGCCGCCCGTCGTGGGCAACTCCCTCGGCGGAGCCGTCGCACTCGAACTCGCCCGGGCCGGCGCAGTCTCGAGCGCCGCCGCGCTGTCTCCCATCGGCCTGTGGAACGGCCCCGGGGCCGCCTACGCCCTCGGTTCGCTCCGCATCGCGCGCACCATGGCGACGGCCCTCGGCGACCACACCGCACGGGTGACCAGGAGTCCGATTGGCCGCACGCTCACGTTCTGGCAACTCGTCGCTCGTCCGTGGCACATGAGGGCAGAGACCGCCGACGGTGCCATGCGTGACCTGGCCGGCTCGCCCGGCTTCGCAGCCACACGCCGGGCCGCCCGCACCTACCGGCTTTCCGGATTCACCCCCAGCGTCCCGGTCACGGTCGCCTGGGGTACCCGAGACCTCCTGACACCCGTGCATCAAGCCAATCGCGCGGCTCGGCTCCTGCCCACGGCCCGCCATGTCCGGTTGCGTGGCTGCGGGCACTCACCCATGTCCGACGATCCCGACCGGATTGCCCGCCTCCTGCTGTCCACGAGTACCGGCTGAGGCACGGGTCCACTGGATCCTCCACCTCACCGTCGAACCTTCGGCCTCACCGCACGGTGGGCGCTCGTCGAAGAAGCGGAGATCGAGGCACTCGGGCGACGCACCACGCTGCACCGTCGGTGCTGCGACCGTGGTGCTGGGCCCGTCGGGGAGCGCGCGGTCATCAGGGCGGCGGGCGATGCGCTAGGGCACGGCGGCGTGTGAAACGCCGAGGAAGCCCGCCCGGCCGGTCAGGCGCCCGCGTCGGTGACCGAGCGGCTCCTGGGCGAGCCGGAGACGTGGGATGCCGATGAGCCGTCGCCGCCCCTCCACTTGGCCGGCCGCTTCGCCTAGGGGCTGCTGTACCCGGGCACGCCCGACTCAGGCGCGCGGAAACGACGCGTCCGGCGGGCGGCGGCGAGCCCTCGCTCATGAACTGTCTGCTGCGGCTCGACACACAGTTGAGCGGACCGGTCCGGACCAGGTAGTGGCGGAGCCGCCGGCTCGCGCTGTCGGAGTGGGCGACGTACGCGGTCCCCACCGTGTCGAACCCGGTCGCCGTCACCACCCCAGCTCCGTGTAGACGCGACCGGCCCGAATGCCTTCGATCGCGGCGCGGGTGTAGGGGACGATCGGCTCGGGCAGGTCCTCGGCACTCCACCACTGCCACCGGGCACACTTGTCCGGCTCCCGCAACTGCGGTGTGCCCTCCCACTGTTGAGCACGGAAGAAGAGCTGGACGCGGGGCGGGCTGGTGACCCGGTCCTTCATGTGTACGAAGTGGACGAACTCGACGTGCGCCGGGTCGATCACCAGCCCGGCTTCCTCGTATGCCTCCCGCACGAGGCACGCCGTCGCCGGCTCGTCCTCGCAATGGCCCGCCAGGACATGCCAGGACCCGCCCGCGTACGCCGAGTCCGGGTGCCGCAGTCCCAGAAGTACCTGGCCGTCGCGTTCCAGGTAGAGATGGACGCCGAGCACGTTCAGCACGGTCCTGGACAGAGGGTCTGCCGGAGCGGTGGTCGCGGCGTCCGCTGGAACGTCGGTGGGCGCGGGGTGCTCGGCGGCGTGCCGCTCCAACAATGCCCTGGTCGACGGCAGCATCGTCATGTAGGGGAACTTCTCGGGCCGCACCCAGGCGAGCATCACGCCCTCTGTGAGGGGCAGACGGGCCGGGTCGCCGTTCCAGCGGCCGGTGAACAGCTGGATCGGCACGCGGGTGCCGTCGCTTCCGGTGACGTGCTCAACGGCATACGGCTCCAGGCCCGCGACGGTCAGGCCGGCCTCCTCTCGAAGTTCCCTGCTGACCGTGTCGAGCGGGGTACGGTCCTGGGGCTCCCGGCCGCCGCCGAGCAGCGACCAGCACCCTGGCTCCCAGATCCACGGCTTGTTGGCGTCCCGCAGGTGCAGTAAGTACCGGCCGGCCCCGTCGTGGATGATCGCGGAGGCGTTCATGGGAACGATCACTCCGTCCAGAGCGGAGGCGACAAGCTTCCCGCGCAGCGTCGGGGAGGATGCCTCGTCGAACGGCAGCCAAGCCGAACCCGTCACCTCCTCGGCTCGCGGTGCGAGCCCGGGCGCATCGTCGGCGAGGTAGAAGGCGAAGCGCACGTCGTAGTGCCAGTGGGCCGGTTCGCCCCGGGCAGGGTTGGGGGCGATGGCGTGCAGCTCGATGTCGATCGGATCGTCCCGGAACTCGGGCGTCAGGGTGAGGGCCGAGGCCGGGGTCCCGGCCTCCTCCTCGACCTTCCGCAGTGCCGTGGCCAGCAGCGTGTGGTCGTCGGCTTCGACATGCCCGCCCGGGGTGAGCAGCAGCCCTCCGCTCACCTTGTGGCGGATGTGCAGAACCCGCCGGTGCCGGTCGATCACCACGGCGCTGCACGTGAGGTGCGCAGGGAGGGTGACGCGGCTGGTCGGCTCGGCGTCGGAGTCCAGGGCCACCAGCAGGCCGGCCAGGGTGTCTCGCTCGCACGGATTCCGGTCCAGGTAGGAGGTGACCACGGTGCGGATATGAGGAAGGGAGGGCGGCATCAGAACCTCGGGCTGAGGGAACGGGTGGTCATCACGCGTGACGGCTCGGCTCCTGTAGAGCTGGGCACCTCGCGCGCGGGGGTGACGCGTGCGAGGAACGGGGAACGAAACCGTCGGCAGCGGCGAGGAGCAGGGGCACGGTCCTCCTTGATGGCGACCGTCCCACCATGGAAGGCGGGACGGGGTCGAGGCGGATCAGCGGTCCTGCGAGAGGGCCAGAAGTTCGGCGAAGGTCCCGCCGGCGTGGACGAGGTCGTCGTACCGTCCCTGTTCGGTAATCCGGCCGCGCTCCATCACGACGATGTGATCGGCGATCTTGGTATCTTCCAGGCGGTGCGTGACCACGATCGTGATGCGGTCCGCGGCGATGGCCTTGATCTGCTCGAAGATCTGGTGCTCGCCGCGCGGGTCCATCTGGGAGGTGGGCTCATCCAGGATCAGCAACCCCGGGCGCCTGTACAGGGCCCGGGAGCAGGCGACACGCTGCCACTGCCCGCCGGAGAGCTCCGAGCCGCCGAAGACGTCGCGGGCCAGGAGGGTGTCCAACCCTGCGGGGAGGTCCTCGACGGCCTCACGCAGGCCGGTCGCGTCGATGGCCTCCCACACGGGGGTGTCGTCGTGGGTGCGGGGTTGGCCGAGGGTGACGTTCTCGCGGACCCGCAGGGGCCACTGCGCGAAGATCTGCGGAACCAGGCCGGTGTTCGCCCACACCGTGGCAGGGTCCACCTCGGCGAGGTCGGTGCCGTTCCACGTGACCCGTCCCTTGTCCGGGAGGTAGATCCCGGTCAGCAGCCGGGTGAGTGTGGACTTTCCCGAGCCGTTCGCGCCGACGATCGCGAGGATCTGGCCGCGCCGCAGTGCGAGGGAGACACCGTCCACGGCGGGCTTGTCCTTGCCCGGGTACTGGTAGACGACCTCCTCGAGCCGGATCTCCTCGGTCGGCGCGGAATGCCTGCGGGGGCCGCGCTTCGGGGCCCGGGCGGCGGCGTCGTCGAGGAAGGCCTGCATGTCGCTCAGGTACAAACTGGTGTGGAAGACCGCGGCGCCGTTGATGACCACCTGGGACAGCGCAGCAAGCGTGGTCTGCACGGCGATGACCGCCGTCGCCGCGACCGCGAGTTCGATTCGGCCCGATACCGCAAGCCACGCCAGCGCGCCCCAGGTCGCGACGAGGAAAACGCCGCCGGCCAGCGCGGAAAGCAGGGAGATCCGCAGGGTCCGCGGTGCGGCGGCCAGGGTGCGCCGGTCGCACCGGTCGGAGAGCGCCCGGTACCAGTAGATGAGGTAATCCGTCATCGAGTTGGCGCGGACCTCGTCGCCGTACTTCGACTCGGTCGCCCACCAGCGCATCATGCCGCGCACATTGCGGTCGGCGATGTTGGCGTAGTGGATCTCGTAGTCGACTCGGGCGCTCAGCACGGCGCCGACGCCGGCCGGCAGCACCGCGAGCAGGAGCGGCGGCAGCATCAGCGGGTTCAGTACCGACAGCACGCCACCGGCGGTGACCATGCGAATCAGCGCGGACAGGAACCGCTGAGCGTCGGTGACCATGACGTGCGTGCGGATCACGCCCATCTCGGCCGCCTCGTGCCGGTCCGAGAAGCCGTCCTCCGCGTACGCCGAGGCCTCCACCCGGCACACCGCCTCGACCAGCGCGGAGTCCGTCTCCGTCGTCAGCCGCGGGGTGATCCGCCGCTCGGCGTACGTGGCCACCGCCCCTGCCGCACGTCCTAGCGCGGCAGCGAGCGCCACCACCAGCAGCGCCGGAAGGGCGCCGCGCAGCCGCTCACCGGCAGTGCCGTCCCCGAGGACTGGTGCCATGGCCCGGGCGGTGGCGGCCAGCACCACGGCGGCCGATACACCCGTGACCATCTGGCAGCCGAGAAGGAGCTGCACGGCACGCCGGTCGGTCCGCCACGACAGCCGCGCGATCCGTCCCAGGACGGCCGGGATCTGCGCGCACATCCGCCGGAAGGAGACCTCGGCGAGCGGATTGACGGAGTACTGCCCACTGTAGGTGATCTCCGCCGGCGGTGGCGGAGGAGGCGCGGTGGCCTGCTGTGCGTTCGTATCGGCCGCGGTCAACGTGGTCCCCCTTGACGGTCGTCCAGCGCGATCGTGAGACTCAACGATCCGGCCGGGGATATCGAACACATATGTTTCGGTCGGTCCTGGAATCCCGAGACGGAGCAGTTCGCGGCGCGTGGAGGATGCACGGACCCAGCTCCCGCAACACGCGGGCGAATGTGGGTGGTTGGCCGAATCGCCGAGGATGGTGTTCGCGGGCGCCCGGTGGGGCGCGTTGGCCCGCACTGACTGAGCGCCGGTGGGCTCGTAGCCCTTCGGTCGCCTGCCGGCCTTGCGGTTGTTACCGGGCGCCTCGTAGCGGGCAGCAGACCGGCGTCGACGAGCTTGTCGAGGTGGAAGGCGACGAGCTTGCGGGATATCCCGACACCGGCGGCAGCTCTTCGCGGGTGACCGCACGTCCGGCACGGCGGATGACGGTGAACATGCGCCGCCGTGAGTTCCTCGCTCGGAGCGCTGACGGAGTCGATGGCGCTGCCTACCTCGTCGGGCTGCGCCGTCTGATCGGAAGCCACGAGACCACCGCAACCCCCATTTGTGTAGGCACAAATGTTCTTCACCCCGTGGCTACCAGCGCACCTTGACTCCCTTCCCTAATAAGACCAAGATTTGTTGGTGAAACGAGAGGGAGGAGCCTGCGATGCCCGTGGAGCCACAGCTTCAGGCGAAGCAACCGGTCAGCGCCGCACTCGCCGGTCCGTACGGCCACCCGTTCCACCCGATCCTGGTCACGGTGCCGATCGGCGCCTGGGTGACCAGCCTGGTGTTCGACATCGCTTCCCAGGTGGTCAGCCGGCCGGGCTTCCTGACCCAGGGCTCGGAGTGGCTGGTCGCGGTCGGTGTGATCGGCGCCCTGCTGGCGGCCATGGTCGGATTCCTCGACCTGTTCGCGATCCCCACCCGGACCCCGGCCTTTCGCACCGCCCTGGTCCATATGACGCTGAACCTGCTGGTGACCGCCGCCTACGCGGTCAACTTCATGTGGCGTCACAGCACCTACGCCGACGGCGGGAGCGTCGGTGCGGGCATGCTCGTCCTGTCCGCGGTCAGCCTCGCCCTCCTCGGAGTCTCGGGGGTCCTCGGCGGCAAGCTCGCCTATCGCTACGGCGTCCGCGTCGCCGACGAGAACACCCAGGCCGAGGGATATACGCCCGGCACCGGCGAGCGAAACGCCCGCCCCACTGCCTGAATCCGCCCGACCCGCACCCAGGACGACGTGCTGCGGCCGCCGTTCGACATCACATCGCTTCGGGAGTTCCCCATGGACATCGCCGCATTGATCACCTGGGTGGTCACCGCCCTCGGCGGCTTCTACATGCTCGGCACGTGGATCCAACGCGGCGGAATCCGCCAGCAGCAGTCCGGCACCAGCCGCCTGCCCGCACCCGTCGTCTTCGGCCACTTCGCTCTGGCAGCGATCGGACTCGTGGCGTGGATCATCTACGTCGTCGCCGACAAGAGAGCCCTGGCCTGGACCTCCTTCGTCCTGCTGCTGCCGGTCGCCCTGCTGGGATTCGTGATGCTGGCCCGCTGGATCCCCGTCTACCGCGACCGCTCCGCCGTCGGAGCGCCGGCCCCCTCACCGGCCCGGGGGACCGGTGGGACCGTCCCCGCCGAACGTCACTTCCCCCTGGTGGTCGTCCTGGCCCACGGCCTGTTCGCCGTGGTCACGCTCGTCCTCGTCCTGCTCACCGCCCTCGGTCTCGGAGACAGCTGAGATGAACGAGCACCCGCACCGCGCCACCACCCGAATAGGCCCGCACGACGACGAGGCCGCGGTACCGGCACGGCCCGCCCTACGGGTCGTCCACGAGCCCGGCGGCATCGACCTGGCCGCCGCCGAGGAAGCAGCCGGCCGGTTCCTCAACGCTCTCGGTATCTCCACCGCCTCCGAGAGCCTGTGCGCGACGCCCGGCCGCATGGCCCGCGCCTACGCCGAACTGCTCAGTCCCCGTCCTTTCGACCTGACCACCTTCCCCAACGACGAGGGCTACGACGAACTCGTCCTGGCCCGTCACATACCCGTCCGGTCGGTGTGCGAGCACCATCTGCTGCCCTTCGTCGGCACTGCCCACGTCGGCTACCTGCCCGGCGCCCGCATCCTGGGCCTGTCCAAGCTGGCCCGTGTCGTCGAGCACTTCGCCTGCCGTCCGCAGGTTCAGGAACGTCTGACCAAGCAGGTCGCCGACTGGCTGCAAATCCAACTGGAACCCAAAGGGGTCGGTGTGGTCATCGAAGCCGAGCACGCCTGCATGACCCTGCGCGGCGTGCAGGCCACAGGCTCCACCACCATGACCTCCACCCTGCTCGGCCTGCTGCGCTCCGACGCCCGCTCCCGCAGCGAATTCCTCGCCCTGACCGGCGCCGCATCATGAGCGAGCCCGCCACATCGCCGAGGCAGGTGCGCCGCTGATGCCGCCGTTTCCGGGAGGCCAGGCAGGAGAACGGACGTGGGCTGCCGGACGAGCCCCGTCCGGTGGGCTGTGTCTCGCGATGCTCTGGTCGGGCCGTTCTTGCGGTGGCAGCAGCTGACCACTCACCACCACGCCTACGGCGACCGCTACCACGGCCAAGGCGGCAGCTGCGCGTCCCGCTGCCGCCGCCCCCGGCCGGCCTTCCTCGTACGCCGCCGCACCGGCGGCTGCCGCCGGGGCACCGCGTCCGCAGCCCACCAGGAAGGCCTATGGAGCCGTGTCCCGTCGGGGCGCACATGGCCGCTCCCCGTCCCCCGCGACAGTGGTCAGTTGCGGATAAGGAGAACCAGGCCGGCGAGCACCGCGGCAAGCACCACGGCGATGATGCCGTACATCAGCCGATGCCCCTTCAGGCCGGGGAGGTGGCGGTCGATGGCGAGCCTGCCGGGACCGGTGAGAGCCAGTCCCGCCGCACCTGCCGCCAGGAGAACCTCGTACTCGACCCCCTCGGGTGCGAAGAATCCTCCGCCCCACTTGACCGCCAGCGCGTTGATCATGGTGCCGAGGACGGCGGCACCCGCGAGCGGCGTGAGGAGGCCGAAGAGCAGACCGAGCCCTCCAAGGGTCTCGGTGAGGCCCGCGACCATCGCCATCGCCTTGCCTGACGGATACCCGCTCATGGTGAAGAACTGACCGGTGCCCTCAAGGCCGCCTCCGCCGAACCAACCGAACAGCTTCTGTGCGCCGTGGGCGGCGATGGTCAGGCCCAGCGCTATGCGCAGGACCAGCAGGCCCACGTCGTAGGCGTGGGGAGAGGAGACCTCAGGGCCACCAACGGCAGGTGTACCGGCAGGGCGGGTGGTGACGGTCATAGGGAGACGAGCCTTCCTGAACAGGATATTGAAAGTTCAAGCTATGAGTACGACCATAGCAACCGCGTGAAAGTTCAACAAAGGGCTCGTCGTGCCGCAGTCGAGCAGGCATCGCTGGTAGGCATTCGACGCCGCGACGCGGGCCAAGCGCCGCTTCGCGGAGCGAGAGGACCGACGCCTCCTGTCATCCTCGCCCGAGGGACTTGGAGCCGGCCGTCATGCTGTCCGTTCTCCAGCCTTGAACGGGCCGGTCGCGGGGGTCACACACTTGTCGACGACGGTCTGCTCGCCGGCCGCCGTGCCGTCCAGGCAGAGCCGCCCGCCCTGGTCGCGCAGGTCGAGAAGGAACCGCGTGGTCCTACCGGACTGCTCGAGGCCGTGGATGCGCTCGTCTACGTAGCCGAGGTCGTGCAGGATCGTCCTGACCTTGGTGGGGGTGGGATTCGTCAGATCCCAGAGCGCCTGGGTGATGCGCTCTTCATGGAGGTTGCCCGCGCACCAGTCGCGAGCGTTCAACTCCACCTCCGGCCCCGCCGTGGGGGCGATCGGCTCGATCGCGTCGCTCGGCGGTGTCACCCCGGACGGCAACGTCTTCGTCGGACCGGTCGGAGGCGCCTCTGGTGGGGCGCTCGGGGGACACTGCTGCGCGACCTTGCTCAGCATTTCCGCAAAGGCCGCGTTGGGCCGGACCCCGGCGGTGCCGGCGGGATTGCTCTGCGGTCCGCCGACAGCGGTCTTCTCGGTGCCGCAGGCAGTGAGCGCCAGTGCTGCGAGAGCTGTCATCGCGAGCATGGGCCGCAGGCGGCGCGAGGAGCGGGTAGCCGTGCTGACCGGGGCAGGGGTTCGTCTCATGCGCCAAGTCTCCGAGCAAGCCACCGCCCCCACTTGAGTACGCGTACTCAAGTGGGCAGGAGTACGCGCTCACCTTCGCGTGCGACGTGAACGAGCTTCAGCGAGGCGAGACAACCGGTGCTGTCGGTTCTCGTGAACATCGGCTTCGCGGCAGATCAGGTGCCTCCCGTCCAGGTGAACAACTGCTGCTCGATCTCGTGGAGAAAGCCAGAGGCGGAACCCGATTCCGGCGGGCCACGCGCTTCGGGGGCAGGACCACGTGACCGGGTACGGCTCAGGCGTCCAAGTTGATCGAGCACACCGTGGCACCAGGTCGCCGCACGGCCGCTCGTCGGCGCCCCGACGGGCCTGTGCGAGGGTCTGGCGCAGCGCGACGACGGCGACGGCAGTACACGGGACGGGTCGCCGGTGACCGTCTCCCTGTTGAAGATCGCGCTGAACGTGGTGATCTTCCTCGGCTTCCCGCCTGCGCCACTGCGCAGCCCCGGCCTCGTCCGTCGGCGGAGCCCGGAACGGAAAGGAGGAGTCCGGAGACTCCAGGATCACGCGCGTCCCGTCCCGCCCGCCGAGCGCTTGCGCTGGAGCGCACTCCAGGACGTAGCGTCGTGGCGACGGAGACGGCGACAGGCACGGGCTGGACGCCGGTACGGCCGCGGCAGCGCAGTGGGCAGCGGCTGTACGACGCGCCGGTCACACGGCACCGGCTCGGGATGCCGGTCAGCGCCATCTGTCGCTAGATGGACGAGGTGGCTCTCGCGCCGCTGGGACGACGAACGAGCACGCAGGGAAGGACTGGCACACATCATGCAGAAGCGCAGTCTGAGGGACCTCGAGGTGTCAGCCATCGGCCTGGGATGCATGGGCATGTCCGCGTTCTACGGATCCGCCGACGAGGACGAGGGCATCGCCACTGTCCGGCGTGCCCTCGACCTCGGCATCACCTTCCTCGACACGGCCCAGATGTACGGCCCCCTCACCAACGAGTCACTGGTCGGCGAGGCGATCCGGGGCCACCGCGACGAGTACGTGATCGCGACCAAGTTCAACTACCGGATGGACAACGCCGTGCCCGGCGACATCGGCACCGTCGGCCCGCAGGACGGCTCGGCCGAACACGTGCGCAGCTCGGTCCACGGCTCCTTGCAGCGCCTGGGCACCGACCACATCGACCTGTACTACCAGCACCGGGTCGACCCCAAGGTGCCCATTGAGGAGACCGCCGGCGCGCTGGGCGAGCTGGTGGCCGAGGGCAAGGTGCGGTACATCGGGCTGAGCGAGGCGAGCGCGGAGACCATCCGGCGGGCTCACGCGGTGCACCCGGTCACCGCCGTGCAGAGCGAGTACTCGCTGTGGTCGCGGGACGTGGAGGCCGAGGTGCTGCCCGCCTGCCGGGAACTGGGGATCGGTTTCGTGCCGTACTCGCCGCTCGGGCGGGGCTTCCTCGCCGGGCGGTTCACCAGGCCGGACGAGCTGGACGCGAACGACTGGCGCCGTCAGAACCCGCGCTTCCAGGACGCCAACCTGGAGGCGAACCTGCGTCTGGCGGCCAAGGTGAAGGAGATCGCCGCCGAGAAGGAGGTGACCCCCGCCCAGCTGGCCATCGCCTGGGTACTGGCCCAGGGTGAGCACCTGGTGCCGATCCCGGGCACCAAGCGCCGCACCTACCTGGAGCAGAACGCCGGAGCGGTCGACGTCGAGCTGACCGAGGACGACCTGGCGCGCCTCGCCGCGGAGCTGCCGGAGGCGGCGGGGGAGCGGTACGACGAGGCGGGGATGCGGTCGGTGAACCAGTAGCCGCGCGGTCGCGCGCCCGCGGCGACCCTCCGCCGGTAACGATCGTGGACGGAGAACGGACCGGCGGTCGATGGGGACGAGCAGCGGGCCTCGTGGGGCTCTTCCTGCCGGCCTGAAAAAACTTCCGCGAGCGTGTAGAGAAGCGCGGGCCGGCTTCGACGTCCCCTGTGAGAGCCTCCCACCACGGGCGGCCCGAGCCGAAGGAGCGGACTCATGAAGTACCTGGTGATGGTGCAGGGCACGCAGGCGGACTACGAGGCCCAGGCGGGCAAGCCCGCCGCCGGTCTCCCGGCCTGGAGCGACAAGGACATGCAGGCGATGTTCCAGCACATGGGGGCGATCAACAACGACCTCGCCGAGACTGGCGAGTTCATCGATGCCCAGGGGCTGGCCGAGCCTGCCAGGACCCGCCTCGTCAGCGTCGGCGCGGACGGCAAGCCCGTGATCACCGACGGGCCCTACGGCGAGACCAAGGAAGTGATCGCCGGTTACTGGCTCCTGGAGTGCGAGAGCCTGGAGCGGGTCACGGAGATCGCCGCGCGGGTGACCCAGTGCCCCGTTCCCGAGGGCGCGAACACCTACCCCGTCGTCATCCGGCCGCTCGGCGAAGTGTGAGCAGGGGAGACGTTTGAGACGTACGAGCGAGGTAGAGGACCTGCTGCGCCTGCACGCGCCGCAGGTCCTCGGCGCGCTCGTACGCCGGTACGGGCACTTCGACACCGCCGAGGACGCCGTACAGGAGGCGCTGCTGGCAGCGGCCGGGCAGTGGCCCGAGTCGGGGGTTCCGGACAATCCGCGGGGCTGGCTGATCAGGGTCGCCTCGCGGCGGCTCACGGACGCGCTGCGCAGTGACCAGGCGCGGCGGCTGCGTGAAGAGAGGGCGGCGGCGCTGACACCGCGCGACGCCTTCACCGCGCCGCCGCCCGGGCCCGATCGTGCGCCCGCCGAGGACGACGCGCTGACCCTGCTCTTCCTCTGCTGTCACCCGGACCTGCCCCCGCCCGCCCAGATCGCGCTGACGCTGCGGGCTGTCGGCGGTCTGACGACGGCCGAGATCGCCCGCGCCTATCTGGTGCCGGAGGCGACGATGGCCCAGCGGATCAGCCGGGCCAAGCAGCGGGTGAAGGGCACGCGATTCGGTCGCCCCGATCACTGGGAGGAGCGGCTGCCCGCGGTCCTCCACACGCTCTACCTGATCTTCAACGAAGGCTACACGGCCACCTCCGGAGCCTCCCTCCAACGGACCGAGCTCGCGGGCGAGGCCATCCGGCTGGCCCGTACCGTGCACCGCCTGCTGCCCGGCGACTGTGAGGTCACCGGCCTGCTCGCCCTGATGCTTCTGACCGACGCCCGCCGCGCCGCGCGGACCGGAGCGGACGGCGAACTGATCCCCCTCGACGAGCAGGACCGCGGGCTGTGGGACAAGGCGGCGATCGAGGAGGGCGTGGCCCTGGGGACCTGGGCTCTGTCCCAACGCCGCCCCGGCCCCTACCAGTTGAGGGCCGCGATCGCCGCCGTCCACGACGAGGCGGACTCGCCCGACAGCACCGACTGGCCCGAGATCCTCGGCCTCTACGACGTCCTCGTCCGCCTTGTCCCCAGCCCTGTCGAACGCCTCAACCGTGCCGTGGCCCTCGCTATGGTCCACGGACCGAAGGCTGGTCTGGCCGAACTGGACGCGCTCGCACCGGAGTTCACCACAGGCCACCGCCTGGACTCGGTCCGCGCCCACCTCCTGGAACGCACCGGCGACACCGAGGCCGCACGGGCCGCCTATGAGTCAGCCGCGGCCAAGACCCTGAGCCTCCCCGAACAGCGCTACCTCCGGGCCCGTGCGGCCCGCCTCGACGTCACTTGACGTGTCGTTCATGCCGGTCCCGTGAGACCCCGCACAGACGTCAGGCGCGGGCGAGTTCGGCCGCGCCGAAGGAGACGTCGAAGCGGTCACACCAGATGCTGACGCTGCTGTAGCGAGCGGGGTCGACGTCGTCGGGCAGGACGTAGTTCTGGCTTCCCTTGTTGCCCTTGAGCATGCCCAGGCTGACGTACTTGCCGTCGTCGAAGACGTGCCAGCCGGACTCTCCCTCCTTCACAGGTGCGTCGGTCAGCCACACGCGCAGGTCCGGGCCATTGCTGGTGTCGAGGTTCTCCAGCCGGACGACGTGGGATCCGTCGGCCAGCTGTACGAGTTTCACCGTGCCCGATGTCGTGTGTTCGTGGCTGATCAGCTCACCGCTCGCCAGCGTCTGCGGGCCTACCGGTGAGGAAGGCGCCTCGGCCTCCGTCGTGGGTGGGGCGGATGTGGCCACGACCTCGGGCAGAGCCTCTTGGACGGTCTCGTCCTGCCACAGCTTCCACGGCTGGAACCAGTACAGCCCGAAACCGACCCCGGCAACCGCCACCACCAGCACCCCGATGACCCACGGCCTGGTCAGTGCCTTCCGCTCGCGCCTCATCCTTGCCTCGCCCCTTCATAGCCCGCCTGGCGCTACCCATTCAACGCGGTGGACTGCTGTCCCGTAGCCCGCAGGAGATGACGGAACCCTTACGGTGCTGTCACGCCCATCGGGACGACCAACGGCCACAACGGTGCGCCGGCGGCGACGGAGACGGGTGCCGCACCTGTTCGCGCGCTACGGCCGGGGACGAGAACCGCATGCGGCACGGCCCCGCCCCGCGAAGTCCGGCCAAGGACGCCCTTCGAAACCGGGCCCCTGTCAGAGCGCGGGTGGCCACCTCGGTGACGAGCGAGAGGGTGCGCGGACCGCTGTGAAGCCCATGCCCGGGTCCGTACCCCGACCTGGGCTGCGGTGTCCTTGGTGTGCCGCTGTCAGTGGCGGGCAGCCGTCGAGATCCGGGTGAGGATGGCCGTCGCCTGCGCCGGATTGGCCCGGAGCCAGGCGGTCAAGTGCTCCCGCACGGCCTCGGTGACGCAGGCGCGGACGGACCCGTTGCTCAGTCGGTCGCGGGTTGCCCCCTCGAACTCGGGCCGATCGAGCTTCACCGACACGACCGCCGTCAGGCCCGCGCCCAGCTGGGTGGGGGTGAACTCGGGGTCGGACGAGCTGAGCAGCTGTTGTTCCCGGGCATAGAGGGTGAGCGCGGCCGTCAGGCCGTCGCGGAAGCCGAGTTCGTGCGTGCCACCGTTGAGGGTCGGCAGGCTGTTGGCGTAGCTTGCGATCCGTTCGCCGCGGCAGTCACACCAGCGGAAGGCCACCTCCACGGTTCCCACCATCCCGGAGTACTCGCGCTCGAAGCCGATCACGTCCGGGTGGAGCGGGGCACTCTGTTCCGCGATGTAGTCCCGGGGGCCGCCCGGGAAGCGGAAGCGAACGGCCCGGGGCGCCGCGGGGTCGCGGTCATCAGTCAAGGTGATGTCCAACTCGCGGTTCAGGAAGGCCACTTCCTTGAAGCGCTCGGCCAGTGCGTCGAACGAGAACTCCCGCCTCTCGAAGATCTCGGCATCGGGCCGGAAGATGATCACGGTTCCGCTGCCGTCGGCCGGCCCGGCGTGAACGGGCCCCCCGACCGGCACGCCTTGCTCGTACTCCAGCAGCCAGCGCGCGCCTTCGCGCCGTACCTCTGCCGTCAGGCGGCTCGACAAGGCGTTGACGACGGCCAGTCCCACGCCGAAGTGGCCACCGAACAGCATGCGCCGGTCGGCGGGTGGTGTCCCGCACCAGAGCTTGGTCAACTGGCTCTCCACCGGAGGGCCGTCACCGTGGCCGGCGTGCCCGACCGCAAGACCCGTGCCGTCGTCGGCGACGCGGACGCCGCCGTCGGTGGTGAGGGTGATCTCGACACGGCTGGCGGTGCCGTCGAGGATCTCGTTCAGCGCCCGCTCGGCGGCCGCAAGCACCAGGTGGCGCAGGCCGCGTTCACCGACCGATCCGATGTACATGCCGGGCCGTTTCCGAACGGCCTCCACGCCCTCCAGAACCACGATCGTGCTGGCGTCGTACGCATGGGAATCTTCGCTCATGATGCCCCCTCCGAGGGTGTCCGACAGAGCTCTCCCAACCTAGGAGATTTCCAGGAAAACACCAGTTCAGAGCCAATACGGCGAAGCCGCGGGCAGGCTCCTGAAGGCCGATCAGGAGCAGTGGGCCGAGAGGAGTGTGCGCTGACGCGATCAGGCCGTCAGCGGCCCTTCGAGGATCGTCTGCGGCACTGTTTCGGACGGCCACTGCGGCACGAATGTGTGGCGGGCGAGCTCCCCCGTTCCAGTCCGGGGCCCCGACCGCCTCCGGTCCGGCCGCGGCCTGGCGCAGCGTCTCGGCCACCGCCCAGAGGGCCGTCAATGAACCTGGTCGAGGAGCGTGCCGCCGGCCTCGATGACGACACCGGCACGCCCGGATCGCCTACTTGGCCGCACGTGGCGGCCAACTGCACGTGCTGCATGAGGCACTCGGCCGCCTCGCATCCTCGCTGAACGGGCGCGCCCTGCCCGCAGACGTCGTGTCCGTCGCGCCCGCGCAGACCGAACGTCGCGGCCCCGAGGCCATCGGCACCCTCGACCGCGCCACCCAGGCGCTGGGCGACATATCAGCTACCAGCGCCAGCAACCCGTCGCGCATCGCCACCTCTGCCGAACTCTTGACACCCCGCGCATCTTCGCGATTGATGCGTTCAGGAGGGCCATGCCCGCAGGGCCATCTGCACCGTTTCCAGGAGCTGTCCGCGAGGCACGCCGCTCGCTGCCTGTACGGCCACTCCGTAGGCAACGGTGAAGACGTAGCGTGCCAGGGTCGAGGGGTCGCTGTCGGACGGCAGGTCGCCCTCGGCGCGGGCGGCCAGGAACCGTTCACAGATCCGCCTCTCACCCTGCTTCCGCCATTCGGTGAGCAGTTTGTGAGCTGCCGCGTCGGGCATGCCGGGTGCCAGGGCGCCCTGCACGGCGAGACACCCGGTAGGGCGGCCCGGGAGTGTCCCAGCGACGACGGCACCGTGAAGCACGTGCTCGGCAACGGCCCTGGCGGTCGGCTTTCGCACGGCTTCGAGCAGGTACCCGGCCGGCCCGTCCCCGTAGCGGTCGAGGACCTTGCGGAACAGTTCCTCCTTGTTGCCGTAGGCGGCGTACAGGCTGGTCTTGGTAATGCCCATGGCTTCGGTCAGGTCGGACAGCGCCGCGCCTTCGTACCCCTGGCGCCAGAACACGTCCAAGGCCCTCTCCAGCGCCTGGTCGGCGTCGAAGGAGCGGGGACGGCCTCTTGCCATGGCTCCCTCCGAGGATTTTCACACCGGTCGGTTCACATCATACGAGCCGTCTCGGCTTAGCAGGTCGGCCGATCAAGTTCCGTGTAGACGAGGGGTGTTGACGTCGAGTGGTGGCGTCGGCTTAATCTGTACCGGTCGGTACTTAAATAGTCGCGGCCCGCGCCGCGGACTCTCCATGCAAGGAGTCGATCCTCCATGGTGTGTCGGTTAACACCACACCTCATCCCCCTCCTCCGGACGCTGCGTGTGCTGCTCCTCGCGCTACTGGTGAGCACGACCACCCTGTCCGGAACGGCTTCAGGGTCCTCTGTCACTTCGTCGGCGCCTTCGTGCGTCGCCCCGGAAACACCCAAGAGCAATGGCTATGACGCGGCGACGCGACACGACACAGCGTTCAATCGCGCCTTCCGGCACTGCTTCACCACCGTTCGCGGAGTGCAGATGCACTACGTCATCGGAGGCAACGGGCCACAGGCGACAGTGCTGCTGCACGGATGGCCGGAAAGCTGGTTCGAGTACCGCAAGGTGATGCCCCAGCTCCTCGCCGGGCGCACAGTCATCGCGATCGACCTGCCGGGGATGGGAGATTCCACGGGCCGCCCCGCGCAGTACAACAAGACGACGCTCGCCGGCTACGTTCACGACCTGCTCGTCAAGATCGGCGCACAGCGGGATGTACGGTTCGTCGCCCACGACTTCGGGGTCGGTGTGGCCTATGCGCTGGCAGCCCAGCACCGCCGGCAGGTGGCCGGGCTGTTCCTGATGGACTTCCCGCTGGTCGGGAAGAGCCTCTCCTTCGCCACCGATGTCCGCCCCCTCTCCTGGCACTTCTCGTTCAACGTGCAGGACCCGCTGGCGGAGCGGTTGGTCACGGGACGCGTCGGGACGTTCCTCGACTACTTCTTCCGGCACAGCCAGATCTCCGGCCCTTCGCAGCCGGGTGCCGGGGCGCCGAGCCCGGTCCCGCCGCGAGCGCTGGCCGAGTACACCAGGGTCTTCTCCCGCCCCCAGGTGCTGCACGCGGGGTTCGAGCTCTACCGCACCTGGTCACAAGACGAAGAGGAGAACAAGCGCCTGCAGCGGGTACCTCTCTCCGTCCCGGTCCGGCTGCTCACCCAGGACGGACTCACCGGCCTGATGCTGCCCCCGGTACGGGACGCCGCCCCGGCGGCGACGGGTACCGATGTGGACGGAGCCGGGCACTGGCTCATCGAGGAACAGCCGGATCGCGTGGTGGCCGAGATCAACGCCTTCTACCCGGCGCACTGAGAAGAAGACTGACGGGTGGCACCCCGACGGGCTTCCTCCCAGGCCCAGGGGGCCGTCGTAGGCGTCGCGCTCCGGTAATCCGTGGAAGGGACCCGGCGTACTGCGTCCGCGTTGTGCGGGTGCAAGGGGTGGCCGCCTACGGCCGGCCGCGTCGCCTACGGGACGGTCACTCCATAGAGCCTGGCAGCCGACCGTCCTCCGCCCGAGCGGCCTGGTGCGCAGCCGACGGCTCCCGGTCCTGGCGTCCATGCGGCCCCGCGTGCCGGGACGCTGCGTCCAGCCCGGGGGCAGCCTGCCGTGCCCGGTTCTGCCGCGCCCCGCTCGGGCGGCCGCCGTGCCCCGCCGTCCGTGCGGTTCACCGACCGCGCCCCGGCAAAAACGCTCGCCGTCCCGCGCCGGACCGGACCCGCGATGATTGCAGGATGACGGTGTCTGGTCCGCGGGGGCGGGACGACTGTGCCCTCCAGTGGCAGCAGCACCTCGCCCTGCGTGATCACGACGGCCTGTCCGTTGCAGCCGACGGTGGGCCACCAGGGCCTCAACGAAGGTGAACCGTGCGGCGCTCAGCGGGGTGACCCACGGCCGGCCGGGAAGCTTCTGAGGCAGATCAGCCCCGTGACCCTCATTTTGTTTTGATCACCTCAAACTTCTTCTTATAATCTGACCTCTCAGTTTCCTCACAGGAGGTCCCCTTGAACACCGTCCTCAGGTTCCGGGCCCGTCTTCTGGTCGCAACCACTGCGGCGGCCGGGCTGGTCCTGGTGGCCGGCTGCACCTCCAGTGACGACGACGGCGGTAAGAAGACCGCCACCGGTGGCGTAGAACTCGTCAAGGCCGGGCGGCTCACCACCTGCACCCACCTGCCGTACCCGCCCTTCCAGTCGGAGATCGACGGCAGAGTGCAAGGCTTCGACGTGGCCCTGGTCGACTTGGTCGCCGAGGACTTGGGCGTCGAACAGGACATCGTCGACCAGCCCTTCGAGAACTTCAAGACCGGTGGATCTCTCAACGCAGGCCAGTGTGACCTGGCTGCCGCTGGCATGACCATCACCGAAGAGCGCAAGAAGAACGTCGACTTCTCGGACCCCTACTTCCAGGCGACCCAGGCCGTCCTGGCCGACAAGGACAGCGGCATTTCCTCCTTCGCCGACCTGAAGGGCAAGAAGGCAGGCGCCCAGGCGCAGACCACTGGCGAGGACTACGCCAAGGAGCAGGGCCTGGACCCGGTCTCCTTCGAGTCCTCCGACGCCGTCCTCAACGGCCTGCGCACCGGCCAGGTCGACGCCGTCCTCATCGACTACCCGGTCGTCCAGGGCTGGCTGAAGGACAAGGCCAACGCCGGCGCCTTCAAGGTCGCCGAGCAGATCGACACCGGCGAGCAGTACGGCTTCACCGTGAAGAAGGGCAACGACAAGCTGCGCGAGGCCATCAACAAGGCCTTGGCGGACGCCAAGGCCGACGGCACGTACAAGAAGCTGTACGAGCAGTGGATCGGTCCCTACGACGAGTCCGCGGCCTCCCCGTCCGCCTCATGACGCACCCGGACACGGCGCTCCGGCCGAAGAAGAAGGGCCTGACCCGACGCCAGCGGCGCAGTCTCTCGCGCGTCGTCCAGTACGTCGTCTTCATCGCGGCCGTGGTCGCCTTCGCGGCCGCGGCCGACTGGGACCGGCTGCGCAACCAGTTCGCTCAGCGCGCCATCGCCGAGCAGATGTTCCCGGAAGTCATCACGCTGGCGTTGAAGAACACCGTGTTGTACACCGTGTCGGGCTTCGCCGTCGGCCTGGTGCTCGGCATGATCATCGCGCTGATGCGGCTGTCGTCCGTGGGCCCCTATCGCTGGCTCGCCGGCATCTACATCGAGATCTTCCGTGGCCTGCCCGCCCTGCTGATCTTCATCTTCATCGGCGTGGCCGTCCCGCTGGCCTTTCCTGGTACGGAGATCATCGGCGGCACCTACGGCAAGGTGGCGCTCGCGCTCGGTCTGGTGGCCGCCGCGTACATGGCGGAAACCTTCCGCGCGGGCATCCAGGCCGTGCCCAAGGGGCAGATGGAGGCCGCCCGTTCGCTGGGTTTCTCACACGGCCGCGCGATGGTCTCGATCATCCTCCCGCAGTCCTTCCGTGTCATCCTCCCGCCGCTCACGAACGAACTGGTGCTCCTGTTCAAGGACTCCTCGCTGGTGCTGTTCCTCGGCGTCACCCTGGAAGAGCGGGAACTGTCCAAGTTCGGGCGTGATCTGGCCAGCCAGACCGCCAACTCCACACCCATCCTCGTCGCCGGCCTGTGCTACCTGCTGGTTACCGTCCCGCTCGGCTTCGTCGTCCGCCGTATGGAGGCCAAGGCCCAGGAGGCCGTGAAATGAGCCGACCGGAAATCTCGATCAGCGCCCTGCACAAGTCCTTCGGGACCAACGAGGTGCTGCGCGGCATCGACCTGGAGATCCGACAGGGCGAGGTCGTCTGCGTCATCGGCCCGTCCGGCTCCGGCAAGTCCACGCTGCTGCGTTGCGTGAATCTGCTCGAGGAGCCGACGAAGGGACAGGTCTTCGTCGGAGGTACGGAGATCACCGATCCTGACGTCGACATAGACGCCGTACGCCGCCGGATCGGCATGGTGTTCCAGCAGTTCAACCTCTTTCCCCATCTGACGGTGACCGAGAACCTGACGCTGCCGCAGCGCCGCGTGCTGCGGCGGGACAAGGTGACGGCCGCGAGGGTGGCCGCGGAGAACCTGGCGCGGGTGGGTCTCGCCGAAAAGGCCGACGCCTACCCCTCCTCCCTCTCCGGCGGCCAGCAGCAGCGCGTCGCCATTGCCCGCGCACTGGCGATGGGCCCCGAGGTGATGCTGTTCGACGAGCCGACGTCCGCGCTCGACCCAGAACTGGTGGGCGACGTGCTCGCGGTGATGCGCATGCTCGCCCGGGACGGCATGACGATGATGGTCGTGACCCACGAGATGACCTTCGCCCGCGAGGTCGCCGACCGGGTCGTCTTTATGGACGGTGGGGTGATCGTCGAAGACGGCGCCCCCGAGCAGGTCATCTCCCACCCCCGACACGAACGCACCCGCCACTTCCTGTCCCGCCTCCTGGACCCCGCGATGGCGGACGTGGAGGGGGAGACCTCGGAGCAGACGGACGAGGCCGGATAACGCTTCATTGCCGCTCGCAACTTTCCAGGATGCGTCTGCCGCGCGCTGCATCCCTAGCCGACGGCGCCGCGCCCCTGTAGGAGCATCGCTGCCGCGCCCTGCCTCTCACCCGCCGCCTGAGCGGAGTTGCGTGAACGTCGGTTGTGCGAGCGACGGACCCGTCGCGGACGCCGTGGCGTGATCGGCCCTGTCGTCAAGGCCCTGCCCACTCTGGCCGCTCTCATGGACGCGGATCTGCGCAAGAGCGCCCGCCGGGGACAGCGCACCAGCAACCTTCAGCTGATCATGCGGGCCTGCTACGACCCGCTGCTCACCATGTCAGGACGGCGGCGGCCACAACGTGGCTCCGCTGCGCACCCACCGCACGGAGAGGACGGGGGCGAGGGAGCTCACGGCAGCAGCGTCCCGGACCTGGGCGCCTTCCCACCCACCCCCATGGCCGCGGGTCCCTCACGAGTTCCGTCCGGCCCAACGTTCCGCACCCGGCCACCGCCGACGGCCCGGACGTGACCCACGCAGCTGTCGCATACGTCCGGCGACCGGCGCGGCGCGGCTCGGTCAGCGAGGCTGTACGCAGGCGCGGCTGAGCCGAGGCCCAGCAGAAAAACGACGACCGTATTTCTGCAGGTGGAACTGCCTGGGACCGTACCCGTCCACCGTGGTCGACTGTGCCTGCCGCAGGGGTGCTGCCCCGCACTGGCGGACAACCCCACCGCCGACGCACAGCGCCCCGGCCTGGCCCCCGGTCCAGGAATGAAGTGCGGGAATTGTCGAGCAGAGCGAAAGGTAAGAGTCAACATGAAGCAGAAGATCACTTCGCTTGCCGGTGCCATGGCCATGGCCGGTGGCGTCGTCATCACGACCGTCGCCGCGGCCACCGGCCAGGCGACCGAGGTGGACCACGGACGGCCCGCTTTTTCCCCCGCCCCGCACGCGACTGTGGCCTTCGGTGACCACCTGTCCGATTCCGACCTCACCGCGCCGCTCAGCGAGTTGGCCGCGGGCCGGCGGACGCCGCGCGCCTAGGACTTGTCCGGCCGTCCATGTGACTACCCCGTAGTCGTGTCGCTGATGTGGACATGGGCGGGGCGATCTGAAGGATGCCGAGTGGGAACGGCTGCGGCCGTTCCCGCCGGTCAGCAACAGGCGTTGTGTCAGGTGCCGAGATCACTCGCAGGTGATCGACGGGATGCTGCACCGGGTGCGGATCGGCGTTCAGCGGCTGACCTGCCGGAACGATTCGGCCCCTGGAAGACGGTCTATGAAGACCACCGCCTGTGGTCGGCCGACGCAAGAGGGGAGGTGCCGGCAGAGCACCAGAACGAGACGCCGCGGCAGAGTCTCGTTGCCCGCCTTGCGTAGGTGGTGCTGGAGGTGAGGGCCTGGGCCGTTCGCGCGGCGGGTTCACGACCAGGCGGTCTCGTGCGGTTCAGATGGTTCAGCGCGCGGATTATAGGAAGACGCCTGCGACGTGAAGTCCGGCCAGGTAGGTGGTCGCAGGGTCCGCCCTCCTTCCGATCCACACCAAGCCCGTCGCGCCCGGCTGCCGCGCGCTACTGGTCGCGCTTGGGCCAGACGGGGCCCTGATCGGTCCAGATGACACCCTTGTTGCGGCAGAGGCAGAAGGGGTGGCCGATGGGGTCGACGTAGACGCGGAAGCCGTAGCCGTCGGGGTCGATGCAGTCCCGTCGGAGGGTCGCGCCGAGGGCCAGGACGCGGCGCTGTTCGACCTCGATGTCGTCGACTTCGAAGTCGAGGTGGAACTGTTTGGGGTGCTCGCTGTCGGGCCACTGCGGGGCGCGGTAGTCATCCACCTGGATGAAGGCCAGTTCGATCTCGCCGAACCGGATACCGGCCCAGTTCTCGTCACTGCCCTCCTTGATCGGAAGCCCCACCACCTCGGAGTAGAAGGCTGCCAGCTTCATCGTGTCCGGGCAATCGATGATGAAGTCGGTCAGTCGTAGCATCCGGCGATCCTTCCATAAGATCAAATGAATTGGACTGTGAGGCAGGACCTAGCCCGCCGGAGCGGGGGCGCGGCCTGCGCGCAGCGCCGCCGCAGACCGGCCCGCCGGCCGCACCTGACTCGCAGACAAGTGGCCCGTCCCCGGTGCTGATCCGGGGCCGGGCCATCCTGCTGTGCCGAAGATACAGGCGCCCGGCCCCTCACATTCGAAGGTGGTCCGCAGAGCCTCCGTCGCCCCCTCGGCGAGGGGCTCTGCCCTTGGCCCAGATCTGGTGCTTGCGGTGCTTGCTCGGACGGTGGCCATGGTCACGGTGCCCGCCGTGTCTCCTCGAACGAGAGCGCTCCGGCGGCTCACTCCTACCTCGCTCCGTGAAGGGGCCCAACCCTGACCAGCAGGGCCGCTGTGTCCACAGCCCGCACCGCCCGGATCGACTTGAGGCCGCTTCAGCGGCCCGACCACGCCGACTGCCTCGGCCTGCTCGCCCTCACCACCTCCGGCGAGGAAGTGCCCAAGGAGCCGAAGAAATTCCGCAGATGCACCCGATACGGAGACGTTCATCCACGGTCCGCTTGTGCCTGACCGCCCACCCCTGCCGCGGCTCCAATCCGAAGCCGGGCAGCGCCGTCTTCGCGTCCTCCCCGGACTGGCGCCAATGGCTAGCGACGTGCCACCCTCCTCCACCAACCCGAACTCGCGCCCTTCTGACGGGGCGGCCGTCGGCCCCTTCACCGATTCTCGTACCGGTATAGTAAGCCGGTATAGTTATTGCTTCACTGAGGGAGGCAGCACATGATCGAAATCCTGAACCCCACCCTGCTGAACCGAGCCAAGGGCACAGGCGCCCTGGTTGCAGACATCCTGCAGGCGCTGAAGGGGCGTATCGCGGTCGGTACGAACCTTCTCGACATCGACCGGTGGGCCAAGGCCATGATCGTCGAGGCGGGAGCGCAATCCTGTTACGTCGACTACGCGCCGTCCTTCGGACGCGGGCCGTTTGGCCACTACATCTGCACGGCCGTCAACGACGCCGTGCTCCACGGACGGCCCTATGACTACACGCTTGCGGACGGTGATCTGCTCACACTCGACCTTGCCGTCTCCCAAGGCGGAGTCGCCGCAGACGCTGCCATCAGTTTCATCGTCGGCGACGCGCTCCCCGCAGAGAGTGTTGCGATGATCAGCGCAACCGAACGCGCACTGGCCGCAGGGATCGCCGCCGCCGGCCCCGGAGCCCGCATCGGCGACATCTCCCATGCGATCGGTACGGTCCTCAGCCAGGCCGGATACGCAATCAACACGGAGTTCGGAGGGCATGGCATCGGATCAACCATGCACCAGGACCCGCACGTTGCGAACACCGGACGGCCCGGCCGGGGATACAAGCTGCGCCCCGGGCTGCTGCTGGCGCTGGAGCCGTGGGTCATGGCGAACACCGCCGAACTCGTCACCGACGCCGACGGATGGACACTCCGCAGTGCGACGGGCTGCCGGACTGCACACAGTGAGCACACGATCGCCATCACCGAGGACGGAGCCGAAATCCTCACGTTGCCGTCGCGGGCGTAGGACCGAAACCTCCTGATCCTCCCATCGCGGACCTGGAGCGAGCAGATGATCTACCGCATCCAGCTCGACCATGCCCATGGCCCGGTGTCCGTCCGCCAAGAACAGTCAGGCCGCCGCGGCGCGGAAGACGCTGGGGCTCAGGCCCCGGTGGCGTTTGAATGCGGCGCTGAAGCCGAAGGCATCGGCGTAGCCGACGGACTTGGCGATCTGGGCGATGGCGAGGTCGGTGTCGGCCAGCAGCGCCTCGGCCTCGTCCATGCGGCATTCGGTCACGTAGGTGAGCGGAGGGCGGCCCATCACCTCGGTGAAGCGCTTGGCGAACAGAGCCCGGGAGACACCGGACTCGGCGGCGAGCGCGGCCACCGTCCACCTCAGGGCGGGCCGGGCGTGGAAGGCTTGGAGCGCGGAGGCGAGCATCGGGTCGGCCAGGCCGCGGTACCAGTGCGGGGCGTCCGAACTCGCCTGCTCGAACCAGGCGCGCAGCGTGCACACCAGGGCCCAGTCCAGGAGCCGGTCCATCAGCGCCTGGGAGCCGGCCGAGCGCAGGGCGGCGTCGGCGGCGGCCCGCTCCAGCCAGTCGCAGACCTCGGCGTCCTCGCTGACCACCAGCACCGGCGGCAGGCCGCGCAGCAGTCGCTCGTGGCGACGGCCCGACGCGCGGTAGGCGCCCACGATCAGTGCGGTCGCTCCCTCCGGATCGTTGCCCCAGCGGATGCCGCCTAGGTCCTGGACGGTGCACTCGGCGGATTCCGTGAAGCAGGCGATCTCGTACTCGGCATGGGGGCGGTCGAAGGAGGCGGGCCCGTCCGCGAGGTGGAACGTGTCCGGGCCGCGCACGACGGCCGTGTCGCCGGCGCGGACCGCCCGTTCGGTGCCGTCGGGCAGGCGCAGGGTGCCGCCGCCGCGCAGCACGCTGACCATGGTGAGCGGGGCACCGTCGGCGAAGCGGATGGTCCAGGGCGCTTCCAGCACGGCGTGGCTGACCACCGAGCCCTCGGCCCGGATGCCGCTGAGCAGAGAACTCAAGGGATCCACGCGGGCCATCGTAGACGAACTCCTATGTCATGGAGCGTTTCTCCCATGGATCATCCAGTCGATGACCCGTGTACTGGACGGGCAGCACCGACGGAGACCAGTCAGGAGAAACGATGTCGCACCTCGAGAACACAGCCGGGACCGCCCTCGTGGTCATGGCTCACCACCGCGCCGATTCCCTCACGGCGCACACGGCCCGTCGTACCGTCGCGCAACTGGAGGACGCCGGGTACGGCGTCGACCTGCTCGACCTGCACGCTGAAGGGTTCGACCCGCGGATGAACGCAGCGGACCAGCCCGACTGGGGTGATCGGGACAAGCCGTACTCGGACGAGGTCCGGGCCCACATGCGGCGCATCCTCGACGCCGATCTCGTTGTCGCCGTGTTCCCCGTGTACTGGCAGAGTGTGCCTGCCCTCCTCAAGGGCTGGATCGACCGGGTATGGAACTACGGATTCGCCTACGGCCGCAGCAAGCCCCGCCTGGCCGGCAAGCGCATGCTGTGGCTGGGCCTGGCCGGTGCCACCTCCGACGATCCCATCACGGAGGGGATGCGTGCCGTGCTGGAGACCAACCTGAGCGAAGGCATCGCCTACTACTGCGGGTTCTCGCACTCCTCCGTCGCGCTCCTCCCCGACGCCGAGGAGCGCCCGCAGCGGCTCGACGCCGAGGGGAACCTGCTGGTCGGCGACGCGGTCGCGGGAGCCGAACGCGAGGCGCAGTACGCCGAGTTCGACCGCCGCGCGAGGAAGGCTGTGGAGGGGTTTCTTGCGGCGGAGCCGGTGGCCGGCTGAGGACCACGTCGAGGTAGGGCCGTTCACGTCGAGGTAGGGCCGTTACTGACTTCAGCTCGTCAGGGCGAACCTGCGCGAAGACAGCGCGGTGAGGATCACCTTCGACAGCCCTCAGCGGCCCGCAGGAACCCAACGAGCCCGTCTCGCCGAGGGGCCACTCCGCGGGCGGGTGTCGCACCGAGCAACGTTCGAACGAGGGCAGCAGCACTGTGCCCCGGAGGCGGGGTGGCCTCCCGGGCACAGTACTCACGACGGTCGGACCGTCGGCGAAGCGGTTACGGTACGAGCTTCAGCAGCCGGTTGGGCGAGCCCGAGCCGGGGCTGGTGACCTTTCCGGTCGGCGCCCCGTTCACGAGGGCCGTGGCGACCTGCGCCGGTGTGGCGGAGGTGTGGCCGGCCAGGTAGACCGCGGCGGCTCCGGCGACGTGCGGGGTCGCCATCGAGGTGCCGGAGATCGTGCTGGTCGCGGTGTCGCTGGTGTTCCAGCCGGCCGTGATGGAGGATCCTGGGGCGAAGACGTCCAGCACGGAGCCGTAGTTGGAGTAGCCGGCCCGGGCGTCGGTGCTGGTCGTGGCGCCGACGGTCAGGGCCTCGGTGACCCGGGCAGGGGAGTACGACGAGGCATTGGCGTTGCTGTTGCCGGCGGCCACCGCGTAGGTCACGCCGCTCGCGATGGAGGTGCGCACGGCCGCGTCCAGCGTGGCGGAGGCGCCGCCGCCGAGTGACAGGTTGGCTACCGAGGGGCCGGAGTGGTTGCGGGTCACCCAGTCGATACCGGCGATGACCCCGGCGGTTGTCCCGGAGCCGTTGTCGTCCAGTACCCGCACGGCGACGATCTTCGCCTTCTTGGCCACGCCGTAGGTGGAGCCGGCGATGGTGGTGGCCACATGGGTCCCGTGGCCGTTGCCGTCCGCGGCGCTGGTGTCGCCGTCGACGGCGTCGTAACCGTAGGTGGCACGACCACTGATCTGCTGGTGGGTGATGCGTACGCCGGTGTCGATGACGTAGGCCGTCACACCGCTGCCGGCACTGTCCGGGTAGGTGTAGGTGCCGGACAGTGGCAGGGAGAGCTGGTCGATGCGGTCCAGGCCCCAGGGCGCGTTGGACTGCGTGGTGTCGGCGACGCCGATCCGCTGGTTCTGCTCGACGGCGGCCACCGCCGGGTCGGCGGCCAGGTGCTTGGCCTCCGACGCGGAGAGGGTGGCGGTGTAGCCGTTCAGCGCGCTGCCGAACGTCTTGTTCACGCTGCCGCCGTACTCCTCGACCAGGTTCCTGCCCGTGGTCGAGGAGGCATTGAAGCCGGCGTCTTTCCGCAGCGTCACGATGTAGCTGTCCCGGACCGCCGTGGGCGAGCCGGCACCGATGACCTTGCCCTCGGCGGGAGCGGCCTGGGCGGGGCCGGCGGCGAGACCACCGGCCAAGGTGGTCGCCGCGACAGCGGCGATCGCGGCGAACCGTATTCTCTTGCTCCGCAGTTGTGCCATTACGAGGGGTTCCTCCTTGGCGGCGCGCGCACGGGTGGGGCGCGCGCTTCTGTGGGGGCGGGTGTGCGTGATCGCGCACCCCTTCCGGAGCGGGGCGTGGCATTCCGCTCCGGACTGCGATCAAGAGTTGCCGACAACAGGGGTTGTTTTCAAGGGAGTTGAGGAGGTGTCAATAAGGTTGCCATGTGCACGACATAACAGCGTCGTGTCGCATCGTGTCGGGCGGCAGGCGTGAGAGGGCTACTCGCGGGTACACCGGTGTGTCATGAACCGTTGAGCGAGGAGAGGTTGAGCATGCTCTTCCTGGTTGTCGCCCTGCTCCTGCTGGGCATCCTCGTCGG
This sequence comes from Streptomyces flaveolus, assembly GCF_014648815.1. GTDB lineage: Bacteria > Actinomycetota > Actinomycetes > Streptomycetales > Streptomycetaceae > Streptomyces > Streptomyces flaveolus. The sequence continues at coordinate 514,460 of NZ_BMRV01000003.1, forward strand.
CGCGGTCGCGTACCTGCCGTGGCCGGCCGCCGTGGTACTCGGGGCCGGGATTCTCCTGTGGCTCCTCGTCTTCACGACCCGTGAACGCAAGCGCCGCAACGCGAGGAGGGCCTAGGGCATGCGACTGACCGCGGAGAGCTCCCGGCGGACAGGACTACGGGACACCGAGGGCATGGCGGTGGCCTCCTTCGTCCTCGGGCTGGTGGGACTCCTCGTCCTCAATATCGTCCTCGGCCCGATCGCCATCGTGCTGGCCACCGTCGCCCTGCGCCGCGGCACCCCACGCCGCTTCCGCGCCTACCTCGGCCTGGGCCTGGGCGTCGCAGACCTCGCCGTACTCGCCGTCCTGATGCTCGTGCACGGCGGTTCCCCGTGGTCGGTCCTGAGCGGCTGAGGCAACGCCCCCGCACCTCCTGATCTACGGCGGCGATGCCCAGGCCCGAGCGTCACTCGAACGCGGACGCCGCCTCGCCGGGCCGGTACGTCACCGACCTCAGCCGTCCGGTGAGCCGGAAGCCGCGGTGGCGCTCGTACGGGGGCCAGGAAACGGGCGACGTGCGGTCGACGCCGACGCTGATGCCCTGGAGGGGCGCCATGCCGATCAACTGATGCACGCTGCCGGACACGGCCCGTTCTGGCCGCGTCGACGGACAGGGTGAACCGCCGGCGCAGGCCCTCCTCGGCGGTGGCGCTCAGCAGGACGCGGTGTGGGCCGTCATCAGGGGTCCGGCGTCCGTCTCGTGCAGCAGTTCGGCGAGGGTGGGGATGTCGTCGGCGACCCGGACGGCAACGAATTCGTGGCCGACGGCCGCGCCGCGGACTGCCGCATCGTGGTGCCCAACCTCACCGACGCTGACCTGCGCCATGTACCTCCCCAGCCCCACCCCATGGGACACCGTTGGCAAACTCGTACAGGCCGGGGCAGGCCCTGGAGTGGCCACCGCGGTGGGGGAGCGGTCGTCGGGCCCCGAGCTACTCCTCCCCGGGCTCGAAGTCTTCCAGGAAGTAACTGTCGTGTCGGATGCGAAACTGCTTGAGCTCTTCGCCACCGCGCTGCGCCACCTCCGCGACCTGCTCGAAGTACTCCTCGCGTGGGGCGCCTGGGGAGAAGAGCATGAGCATGGACATGGGATCGTCGGTCACGTTTTTGAAGGCGTGCAGGCCGCCGACCGGTACGTACAGGAAGTCGCCCGCGCGGCCCGTGACCCACTTCTCGCCGTTGTACAGCTCCAGTTCGCCGGAGAGGACGTAGAAGGACTCCGACATCGCCTTGTGGAAGTGGGTCTTGGCTCCGGCTGACCGTGCACCCAGCTCCACCTTGTACAGGCCGAATTCGCCGCCGGTCGACTCGTGGGTGGCGAGGTAGTGGGTAGAGGCGCCGGGTGAGGTGATGTCAGGTGGGCTGTCGGCCGGGCGGAAGACCGCGTTCACTTCGCCCTGGGTGCCGTGGTAGCGGGCTTCCGGGTACTCGAGGTATTCCGGGTACGACATGTGCGCTCCTCTTGGCAGATTCCACCAGCATGGTGGCTCCCGCCTCCAGAAGGGGGCATCGGACTTGCGGATGATCTCGGGTTCGGCCCGGGCTGAGGGCTGGAGACCTAGGCCATTTCGTTTGGATCAAGTGGTGGGGGCTGGATCGATGGGGAGAGCATCAACGTCTCAGCCAACTCTGCCGTGACGAACGAGACCGCCGCGCCGGCACCGGGGTCTCCGCCATGTGCCGGGCTCGCCCGCCTCGGGGACACGTCCTGCCACCCCGAGCCGCCGCTGCAACGTCGTCGAGCGCTCATGACCTAGCAAGCAGCGGCCTCTTCCACCGTTTCCTTCACGTTCAGGATGGTGTCGACTGCGGTGAGCTGCAGAAGCCGCCGTACTTGCTGCGTGGGTGCGGCCACGCGGAAGTCGGCTGCCTGGTGGGTGAGGATCAGCAGATTCAGCAGCGCCGAGTCTGCGAAGGTGATGCCGGAGGCGTCCAGGACCACCTTTGGATGCTGCTTGGCCGCCGTGTCCAGCGCGTCCGCCAGCGCCGTGACTGTGCACACGTCGTAGGAGCCCCGCGCGCTGACCACCCAGGTGCCGCACCGTTCGTACTGCACCACCGTAGCCTCGTCCAGGACCTGCAGCCGCCGCCCGTCGGCGCCCTCCGGGCGACTCGCTACCGCTTCGTCCACTGACACCTCGGGTCCCTCCTCTGGCTGCCCCGACCGGATCACGTCATCCATTGCGCGAAAAGTATGTCATGTATTCGGTGTCACGCAAAGGTGGTCCCTAGAATGTTGTCCATGGTTGAAGTGCCTGGATCTCACACCGGATGGACGTTCGTCGCCAACCATGCGCGTGTGCTTGCAGCCATCGCCGACAATCCGAACATCCGGATCCGCGACATCGCCGCCCATTGCCGCCTTACTGAGCGCGCCGTCCAGCGGATCATCGCCGACCTGGAGCGGGACGGATACCTCTCCCACATCCGCGACGGCCGCACCAACACGTATCGCATCCAGCCGGACAAGGTGCTGCGTCACCCGGCGGAAGCGGGCCTGACCGTAGCCGCGCTGCTCTCTCTCCTCGTGCAGGATGAGAGCGACCGCGCACGGGAGCCCGACAGCCACGGGCCCCGTCTGACTGGCGTCGGCCACGCGTAAGCGAGTAAGTCGCAGACGCCGGTGGCGGGACGGGCCCAGCGAGCGCCCGGCTCGCTGCGCGCCCGCACAGCGCGGGGTGGTCGGTCCCGCCCCGCAGCGCCTGCGGCGCTTGGTGAGCGGCAGGTCCTGCGATCACAGGTCGACGGCCCCGCCCACCGCGCCGTAGCTCCGTGAGCCACGGTGCGCTCGCGTCGGCACAAGACCTGTTGTCGGGCGGGGGCAGCATCCGCTCGGCAACCCGAATTCCGTCTGCCTCAGGGCCTGATACTGCCGCCGGGCCGAGGAGGGCCACACGGCACGGTGCAGCCGCTGTGGCTGAGCGACAGCCCGCCCTCTGCTGCCCATCCTTTGCATTCGCACGACACCGGCTTCCGCCCCCTGGGCCTGCGGTGAACTGTCCCCCGCACGCATGTCGTCCCGGCAGACCATGATCCCGAGACCGTCCTCGCCCGCTGGTGGCAGAGCCACACCGCCACCGACGAGGACGACGACCAACTGGATACCGATGAAGGCCTGGCCGGCACTGCCTCGCTCGGCCAGACCTGGCCCGGCCCCGCACAGGTGCCGATGCGACGACCGATCAGTACGCGCGGCGCTTCCTGGCCCAGCATCCGCGCGCCCGCCTAGGACGCGTCGCAGCGCCCCCTGGAGCCGACGCTCTCACCACCATCGGCTGGAACGACCCGGTCAACCACGACAACGCGCCACGTTCTCCGCCGTCCTCCGCGGCCGTCGAGTACCGCCAGATGCAGGGCGAGGAGATCGCCGGCGCACCGCCTGCCTGACGCTGACTTGCTCACGCCGCCCGTTGCGCAGGTACGGGCTCGCGAGGGCGGGCAGGATCCCCAGGACGGCGAGGGCGGCCAGGGCGACGCCCAAGACGATGGGGGCACGGAGCCCGTGGCCTGGGATCAGGGCGGATCCGGTCGCGGAGCCGGTGATGACGCCGAGGGTGATGAACGACGCGTGGACGGTGTTGACCAGGGGTGTCGTGCCGCCGGCTCGCTGCGCGCGGACGGCCATGGCCGGGTTCATCGTCACGCCGACCAGACCGATGCCGAGCATGAACGCCAGTGTCAGTGGCGCCACTTCGGTGAACAGTCCCAGTCCGGTCAGGAAGACGACGTTGAGGCCGGTGCCGGCCAGCAGGGTCGTGACGGTGTGGCGGTCGGCCAACCGGGCGACGACCATGTTGCCGACGAGGGTCGCGGCGCCGTAGGCGAGCAGGAGCAGCGGAACCAGGCTCTCGGAGAACCCGGCGATCTCGGTGAGGATCGGCGTGAGGAAACTGAACACGGAGAAGGTCGCCCCGATGATCAGGGTGCTGGAGACGAGTGCCAGGAGGAACTGCGGCCGTCGCAGGACCGCGAGCTCGTCCCGCATGGAGGGTGACGCTTGCTCGGGGGTGCCGGTTCCGGCGGGGTTCTGGACGAGGGCGAGGGTGAGGAGGGCGGCGATCACGGTGAGCAGGGAGACCGTCCAGAAGGCGGCCTGCCAGCCCAGCCGTCCGCCGACGAACGTCGCCAGCGGCAGGCCGAGAAGGGTGCCGAGCATCAGGCCGTTCATCGCGACGCCGTTGGCCCGACCGCGCATGCGCTCGTCCACGAGCCGTGCGCTCAGTGACACCCCGATGCCGAAGAACGCCTGCGAGGCGATACCGCTGATGATCCGGGCGACCACCATGACCGCGTACGACGTCGCCAGGGCGGCGACGACGTTGCCGACGAGGAAGACGGCCATGATCGCCAGAAGCGCGTTCTTCGGCGGGACGCGCAGGAGGAGCACGGTGAGGATCGGGCCGCCCACGGTCATCGCGACGGCGAAGACCGTGACGAGGTAACCGACCTGCTCGATTCCCGTGTCCAGGCCCTCGGCGAGCTGGGGCATGAGCCCGGCGACGGCGAACTCGCTGGTCACCATCGCGAAGATGCCCGCAGCGAGGACGTAGACGGACAGGGGGACACTCCCGGGCGGAGTGTGCCGTGTCGGCGTGGTCATATCCACCGCTTTCTGTGATTGAGAATCCAAAACGAGAGCATGCGAAACCTCTCGGGCACCCGAGGTGCGGATGGGGCGAGAGGTGGAGAGGGGGTCAGCCCACGAGGGCGTGCAGGCCGGCGAGTGCGATCCGCCGCAGAGTCTCCGCGTCGACGCCGGCCTGGGCGGTGACCCGGATGCCGGAGATGACGGTACTGACCATCAGCGCGCCGTCCTCCGGATCGACGTCCGGCGGAATGCTCCCGTCGATCTGGCCGGCCCGGATGGCCTCGGCCAGGAGTGAAGTCCGTTCACGCAGATCGCGGTCGAGGAGGCGGGCGATGCGCTCGTCCCGCTGCCGCAGACCGGGGGTCATGAAGCTCTGCACCACCATGCAGCCGGCGGCGCGCCCTCGGCGGGCCGCTTCCCGCTCTTCGGCGATGACGAGATCGACCAGTGCCCGCAGCCGGTCCGCGCCACGGAGTCCGCCGTCGGCGAGGAGCGCGGACTGCCGTTCGCGGATCGCGCCGATGTAGTGCTCCAGTGCGCGCACGAACAGCTCGTCCTTGGAGACGAAGGCGTTGTAGAGGCTGCTGCGCCGCACACCGGCCGCCTCGCAGAGTTGCTCGGTCGAGGTGTCGGCGTATCCCCGCACCCTGAACTCGGCGGCCGCGGCATCGAGTACCGCGAGCTCATCGAACGTCCGTGGCCTACCCATGCGCAGCACCCTAGCAGATACTGGACTCTGTAATTCAAAAGTCTGCGGTCATGGCTGGCCGGCACATCGTCAGGATCCGGCCATGAGATGCGCGGCGTGCCGCCAGGGTGCTCCGGCTTGACGCAGCCGCGCGTCCCGCCGTCACCCAGTTCTGCACGCCCCGCACCCCCGACCTGCTCGCCGCGCCGCCGTTGTTCCCTCCGCCTCGCGGCGCCCCACCCCACCGTCCCGCGCCCGCACGTCCGGTGCCCCGCCACGCCCCACCCGTCGCGGCCCGATCGTGATCGGCCCCTCCCGGGCCCGGACATGCCCCATCGCCCCGGCCCCGGCACAACCCGGCCGTGTACCCGGTTCGCGGGGCGCCGCGCCTTCGCCGCCACACGTGCGCCTGCCGTGCCCACCGCGCCACGGGTCCCCGGTGCCTGCCGTCCCTGTCGCGTGGCGAAGTGCACTCGGGGAAAGCCGACCGTCGGGCGGCTCGGGCTGACGGTTCCCCGCCGGGGAGGGCGGCCCGGGGTGGTGGACGGCTCGGTACGGAAACGCTCCGGAGAAGGGATGAGTGGCTCAGCCCGGTGGGTTCGCGGCGGCGGGCGGCTCATGCCGAAGCGGTGGCTCGGGGCGGCGGTTCAGTGCCCTCTCGATGTCCTCCCACCGGCTCTCGTTGTCCACCGCCCCGCGGATCAGCAGGTAGAAGCTCCGCTCGCACATCCCCGCCAGTTCGTCCTTGCCGAGTTCCGGGGAGGCCAGCCAGCCGAGGACCGCCTCCTCCATGTACGCCAGCCACGCGGTCACCGTCAGGCGGATCGCGGGCGTCGGGTCGACGCCCGCGTCCCGGAACGCCTCGAGGGTCCAGCCGCCGATCGTGGCCCGTGAGGTCGTGTGCAGGGCACGGACGTCCGCGCCGCGGTTCAGGCGGGTCACCGCCTGGTAGATCGCCGGGAAGCGCGACACGTAGTCGATGAACGTCTCGATCCCGGCCCGCAGTTGCTCGGCGGGGCTGAGTCCTGGGTGGGGCCGCACCTGGGCCAGCAGCTCGCCGGCCGCCATCTCCAGCACCGCCTGGCGGAACTTCCGCTGCGAACCGAAGTAGTGGAACAGCAGCCCGGGTGACACCCCCGCCTCCGAGGCGACGGCCTCCACCGAGACCTCATCGATCGGTCTGCCCTCCAGCAGACGCCGGGCAGCGGAAAGGATCTGCGCCCGGCGCTCGGTGGGGAGCATGCGGGCGCGGGAGTTCGAACGGGCCATGCGCCCAGTCTATTGACAGGAAGTCAACAACGCCTACTGTTGAGTAACCCTCAATAAGCCGAGCCGCCGGCTTCCTGCCTCCTCCAGGAGCTGTCTTGAAAAAGTCCGATGAGCACGAGGACCTGGTCCTGACCCCCCGAGACGTTCAGTTCGACTGGGAGAGCCTGCCCCTGCACTGGGTCCCGGGCGAGCCCCTGACCACCCATGTGATCAACGTGCTGCACCTCCTGCTCCCCGAGGGCGAGCGCTGGTTCGTGGAGGTCTTCCGGCAGACGATGCCGCTGATCACCGACGAGGAGCTGCGCTCCAGGGTCCTCGGCTTCACCGGCCAGGAGGCCGTGCACGCCGAGGCCCACCAGGGCGTGCTGGACCATCTGATCGCCAAGGGCGTGCCCATCACCCCCTACGTCGACCAGGTCGAGCATCTCTTCCGTCAGGTGCTCGGTGACAAGCCGGGACTGAACGCCCGGCGGGAGCGCCAGTACCTGATCGAACGGGTCGCGATCATCGCCGGCATCGAGCACTTCACCGCATTCCTCGGCGACTGGATCCTCAACGCCGAGGCGCTGGACCGGGCGGGCGCCGACCCGACCATGCTCGACCTGCTGCGCTGGCACGGCGCGGAGGAGGTCGAGCACCGCGCCGTCGCCTACGACCTGCTGCGGCATCTCGACCGGGGCTATGCGCGCCGCGTCCGCACCATGGTCGTCGCCACCACCACCCTGGCCCAGCTGTGGGTGCGCGGGACCCGGTACCTGACGTCCGTCGACCCCGAGCGCGCCCCGGGAGCGAAGGCCACCTGGCGGGGCGCGTCGAAGGCCGCCCGCAGGGGGCTGCTGCCGAACCCGGTCAAGCTCGTCGTCTCCGTGTTGCGGTACTTCAGCCCGCGCTACCACCCCAGCCAGGAGGGCTCGACGCAGCAGGCCGTCGCCTACCTGGCCGTCTCGCCCGCCGCCCGCGCCGCCCACTGATGCCGACGAACGCCGACGACACCGCCGACCCTGACGCCGCACCAGGCGTCGAAGCCGGCGCCGGCGCAGGAGAGCCGCATGACTTCGACCACACGCCCCACCACGCCGCCCGACCTGTTCGGCAGGCCTCGCCCGGACCGGTTCATGACGGGACTGGAGCGCTTCGCCTCCTGGTACCTCCCGCTGACCACCCGCAAGGACCGCCTCCGGCGCTCCCCGGTGGCCGAGCGACCCGCTGAACTCGCCGTCGCCGGACGCCGGTTCGTCGCTCCGGACGTCGTCGCGCTGCGGCTGGTCGCACCGGACGGCGGGATGTTGCCGCGGTGGCAGCCGGGCGCCCACCTCGACCTCGGCCTGCCGTCGGGCCGCTGCCGCCAGTACTCGCTGTGCGGCGACCCCGCCGACCGGTACGCGTACCGGATCGCGGTCCGGCTGATACCGGACGGCGGGGGCGGGTCGGCCGAGGTGCACCGCGAGCTCGCGGTGGGCGGCCGGGTCGCGGTCGCCGGGCCGCGCAACGCCTTCCCGTTCGCCCGCGAGGATCGGGTGCTGCTCCTGGCGGGCGGCATCGGCATCACCCCGATCCTGCCCATGGCCCGCGAAGCCGCCTCGCGCGGGCTCGACTGGACGCTGGTTCACACCGGCCGCTCCCGCGCGTCGCTGCCGTTCGCCGACGAGATCGACGTCCTCGCCCGCCGGCACCCGGGCCGGGTCGTGCTCCTCGCCGACGACGAGGGCGGTGCCCTGGACGCCGCCCGGCTGCTCGCCCGCGCGCCGGAGGGGGCCGCCGTCTACTGCTGCGGACCCGCGCCGATGCTCGACGCCGTGCAGCGGGCGTTCCCCGACAGCCCCGCGGCCGCCCTGCACTTCGAGCGCTTCACCGCACCGCCCGTCGTGGACGGCAAGCCGTTCACGCTCCGGCTGAGGGACGGCAGGGAACTGACTGTGCCCGCCGACCGCAGCGCACTGGAGGTGCTGCGGGCCGCCGATCCGACCACCCCCTACTCCTGCCGGCAGGGATTCTGCGGGGTCTGCAAGCTCCGGGTGCTCTCCGGCCCCGTCGACCACCGCGACCGCCGGCTCACCGAGGCACAGCGGGCGGCCGGCGAGATGCTCGTCTGCGTCTCCCGCGCCGACGAGGGCGCCTGTCTCGAACTCGACGTGTGAGCCTCCTCGTTCCCCAGCCGCCCCAGATGCCCCCGCCGTTCCCGTGACGAAGGCGAGACCCCTCCCATGAGCAGGACCGAAGCACGGCCCCGCGCGGCGCTCCCCGCGTTCCCCTTCGACGAACAGGACCTGGACCGCTTCCGCGAGCTCCAGCGACTCGCCTACCGCTGCGCGCAAAGCGTCGCCGACTGGCTCGGGCCCGGCGTCACCGAACGTCAGGCGGCGGCCCGACTGCGTAGGGAACTGGTCGCCGAGGGCGTGCAGGACTTCTTCCACGTACCGTTCGCCTGGTTCGGCGACCGCACAGCGTTCCGGCACTTCCGCACCCCGCTGCAGTTCTTCGCCACCGGGCGGGAGCTGAGGGAGGGCATGTCCTACGTGCTCGACTGCGCGCCGATCGTGGACGGCTACACCGCCGACATCGGCTACGGCGGCGTGCTCGGCCGCAACCCCGTGTGGGACCGCATCGCCACCGACCTGCTGGACTACCGCGAGTTGATCGTCGAGCTGGTCCGCGAGCGCCGCTCCCTGGACGAGGTGTACGCGGCCGTCGACGCGAAGATCGCCGAGCACGGCTACGACAACCGGCACCGGGTCTATCCGGGCCGGGTCATCGGCCACCAGGTGACCCGGATGCGTCCGCAGCGGCTGCCCGCCGGGGTGAACCTCTTCGGTTTCGGCGTCCGCACCCTCCAGACCCTCGGCCGTGAGCTCATCCACGAGCGGATGGCGGGCCGCTCCCCGCTGTGGGCCGACGGCCGTTCCTCCCGGCACGCGCCGACGCCGGGGCTGTGGGCCGTCGAGCCGCACGTCGGCTTCCGGGACGTGGGGCTGAAGTTCGAGGAACTGCTGGTCGTCACCGAGGACGACGCGTACTGGCTGGATGACGACCTGCCCCATGTGCACCGCGGTCTGGAGTTGCGGGCCAGGGAGCGGGCGAGGGCCGAGGCCGTCACCGCCGGTGGCGAGGCCGGGGCGGTGGTCCGATGAGCTCCGTCCACGAGACGCGCGTCACCCGCGTCCGGTCCGGTGACCTCTCCCTCGCGGTCCGCCGGCAGGGCGACCCCGCCGCGCCGACGGTGCTGCTCGTCCACGGCTACCCGGACACCCACCGGGTGTGGGACGACGTGGCCGCCGAACTCGCCGCCGACCACCACGTGGTGCGCTACGACGTCCGCGGCGCCGGCGACTCCGACGCGCCCGCCGGCAAGGACGGGTACCGCCTCGAGCTGCTCGCCCAGGATCTGTTCGCGGTGGCCGACGCGGTCAGCCCGGACCGGCCCGTGCACCTCGTGGCCCACGACTGGGGCTCCATCCAGTCCTGGGAGGCGGTCACCGACCCGAAAGCCGCCGAGCGGATCATCTCCTACACCACGCTCTCCGGGCCCTGCCTGGACCACATGGGCCACTGGCTGCGCCACCGGCTGCGCCGGCCCACTCCCCGCCACCTGTGGCAACTCTCCTCGCAGGCGCTGCACTCCTGGTACATCTACCTCTTCCACCTGCCGGTGCTCGCGCCCGCCGCCTGGCGGTTCGGGCTGGCCCGCCGCTGGGGCACCGTGCTGCGGGTCCTGGACGGCGTCCCGCCGCGGCCCGGCCGCCCGCACAGCACGCTCGCCGCCGACGCGGTGCGCGGCATCCAGCTCTACCGCGCCAACATGCTGCCCCGGCTGACGAAGCCCCGGCAGCGTCCGACCGCGGTGCCGGTGCAGGTCATCACCCTCACCAAGGACAGTTTCGTCAGTCCGGCCCTCGGCGAAGGGCTCGAACAATGGGCCCCGTACCTGTGGCGCCGGGAACTGCCCGCCACGCACTGGTCGGCGCTGCTCGAGAAGGGACCCGTCGTGGCCGCCATGATCCGTGAGTTCGCCGCCCACCAGGAGGGCGTGCCCGCCACCCCCGCGCTCGCCAAGTCCCGGCACGGGCGACCCGGCGCCCGGAGGGGCGAGTTCGCGGACAAGCTGGTCGTCGTCACCGGTGCCGGCAGCGGCATCGGCCGGACCACCGCCCTCGCCTTCGCCGACCGGGGCGCCTCGCTGGCGCTGTGCGACGTCACCCCGGACGGCCTCGACCGCACCGCCGAACTCGCGCGCCTGCTCGGCGCCGAGGTCATGGCCCACCGGGTCGACGTCTCGGACGGGCCGGCGATGGCCGCCTTCGCCGAGAAGGTCGCGGCCGAGCAGGGCGTGCCGGACATCGTGGTGAACAACGCGGGCATCGGCCACTCCGGCACCTTCCTGGAGACCACCGAGAAGGAGTGGCAGCGCGTCCTCGACGTCAACCTGTGGGGCGTCATCCACGGCTGCCGGGTGTTCGGCGCGCTGATGAAGGAGCGCGGTCAGGGCGGACACATCGTCAACCTCTCCTCGGCCGCCGCCTACCTGCCGTCCAAGATGCTGGCCGCCTACGCCACCAGCAAGGCCGCCGTGTTCATGCTCTCCGACTGCCTGCGCGCCGAGCTGGCCGCCGAGCGGATCGGCGTCAGCACGATCTGCCCCGGCATCGTGCAGACCAACATCACCCGGACCACGACCTTCTCCGGCCTCGGCGCGGACGACCAGGCCGCCCGGCAGGAGAAGTTCACGGGCCTCTACGCCCGCCGCGGCTTCCCGCCGGAGAAGGTCGCCGCGCAGATCCTGCGGGCGGTACGGCGCCGGCGTCCCGTGGTCCCGGTGACCGTGGAGGCCAGACTGGCCCGCGTCACCAGCAGGCTCGCCCCGGCCGTAGTGCGGTGGGGCGCGCGGATCGGCCTGTGACCGGGGCCGCCGTCGCCTCCCTCGATCGGTTGGCAAGGACATGCCCGCTGTGGTGAAGTACGCACCGACGGAACAGCAGCTCCGGGAGGGCCGCCCGAAGGGGGATGCGCTGGTAACCACAGCGCTGGCGGAGCAGCGCGTGCTGCCGTGCCCGGAGTGCGGGGCGGAGGAACGGGTGTCCGTCGCCGCCGTGCGGCTGCGCGGTGCGCTGATCAACGCCGGCGAGGTGGATGCCGTCAGGACGGTCCGGATACCGGCTGGGCCTCCGTCCGGGGTGACTGCGAGTGTGAGGTGTCGTTGCGGCCCATCCCGTCCCGTCGGCCTCGTCCTCCACGCAGTGGCCACCACATTCCCCGGCCCAGCAGCGCTGCGGCCGCCGGGACCAGCAGGAGCGACACGACGAAGGCGGACAGGAGGATGCCCAGGGCCGTGGCGAAGCCCAGCTGACGGGTGGAGGGGTCCGCGTTCACCGCGAGACTGCCGAAGGAAGCCGCGAGGACCACACCGGCCGTGGCGACAGCCGGCGCCGTGTGCCGTACCGCGCGGGCCACGGCGGCGCGGACCGGGCCCCCGTGAGCCATCTCCTCGCGCAGACGGTCGCTGATCAGGATGTTGTAGTCGGTGCCCAACGCCACCACGAACAGGAACAGCACCAGCGGCAGCACGAAGGTCACGCCCGCCGCGCCGCCGATGTGCTGGAAGACCAGCGCAGAGGCGCCGAACGTCGCCGCGAAGCACAACCCGACCGAGAGCATCAGCACCACCGGCGCTGCCAGGCTGCGCAAAAGCACCACCAGGATCAGCGCGATCAGTGCCGCGGCGACCGGGAACACCGTGCGCAGGTCCCGGTCGACCGCCGTCGCCACATCGGCGAACACGGCCGCCGTGCCACCCACGTGCGTGGTGAGCCCGGCCGGCGACGCTTCCCGCACGGCCTGGCGCACCGGGCCCGCCACGAGATCACGCGCGCGCTGGGACTGGGCGTCCACCGTCAAGTAGGCGTCCAACCGGGCGGCGGTGCGGTCGGCGTCGAACACGGGGGCGGCCACCGTGCCCACTTGGGCCACTTCCGACAGCGCCCGGTGCACGACGTCCACCTCTGCGGGCTTCAGGACCCGGCCGTCGTCGGCGGTGACGTACACCGTCGTCGGGTCGGACACTCCCGGCGGCAGGGCCCCGGCGATTTCCCGCGCCGTCGCGGCGGCCGCCGTGTCGCGCGGGCTGCCGCCGGTGCCGAAGTCCATGCGGACGCCCGCCACACCCACCGCCAGCGCGCCGAGGAGGGCCACCGACGCCACGAGCACCAGCACCGGGCGGCGCGCCACCAACTCGCCGGTACGGCCCGCCACGCCGGGCCGCCCGGCCTTCTGAGAGAGGATCCGCGACGGCCAGAACATCTTCCGCCCGGTCACCGCCAGCAGTGCCGGCATCAGGGTCAGACTCGCCACCAGCATCACCAGCACCGACACCGCCACCGACGGGCCGAGCACCCGGAACTGTCCGAACGTCGCCACACCGAGCGTCGCGAAGGCCGCCACGATCGTCAGCGCCGCCGAGGTCACCGCTGTGCCCACCCGCCCGGACACGTCCGCGGCCACCAGGCGGTGGTGCTCCTCAGGGCGCCGGCGCAGCTCCTCGCGGAAGCGGAACAACAGGAAGAGGAAGTAGTCGACGCCGATACCGATCAGCACGGTGCCGATCATGCTCGGGGTGCCCGGGTCCAGTTCGAAACCTGCCAGGAGGGCAGCGCCGACGACCGTGCCGGCGGCGGCGCCCCCCACCACGGACACCGCGACCAGCGGGACGAACGCGGCCAGGACGCTGCGGAACACGAGCACGTTGATCAGAACGATCAGCCCGACCACCACCAGACCGACTATCGTCTGCGTGGTCTCCTCCGCGTCGGCGCGGTCCACCACGTCCGCCAGCCCGCCGGTGAACCCCGTGCGCAGCCCGGCCTCGCCGAACTCCTGCTGTGCGCGGTCGTGGAAGACCCGGTACAGGGAGTGCATGCCGGGGTCGGTGGAGTTGCCCCGCAACCGCGCGCCGAGCAGGGCGAACGACTTGTCCGGCGCCGTCGTCATGAGTGCCACGCGGGGAACCTGGGAGTAGTCCTCGGAAAGCCCCCGTATGTGCTCGTCCGTCCACGGCATCTGCAGGCGCGTGGCACTCAGTTCACGCGCCACGTCCTGTACGCGCTGCTCGTCCGCTTCCCGCAGCGGCTTGCCGTCGCGCCGCGCCACCAGCACCGTCACTGCACTGGCGTCCGGTGCCGCGCCGAACTCCTCCTGGGCGATCCGCAGCGCCGCGGCCGCGTCGTACTCCGGTGGCAGGAAGCCGGCGCTGTCGGTGTTCGTCACGCGGAAGACGAGCGTCTGACCCATCAGCGCCACGAAGATGCCGACCACTGCCCAAACGATGATGACCCGCCAAGGTCTGCGCGTCGAGTATCCGGTCAGGGAACGGATCACGGAAAGCCTCCGGGAAGGTTACGGAAGTACGGGGAACGGGTGCCAGGGGCACCGTGGACGTCCGAGGCCTCGCCCCCCTGCCGGGTCGTCCCGGCACTCGTCCAGCACATCAGCGACGTGCGGCCCGAACCTCGGAGCCAGGGACGAGAAACCCTCTGGGAGCACGGCCCCGAACCCTCGCGGTGCTGGGAGCCTGCTCCTGGTCCCTGTTCCCTCCCGGTCCGGACGCCATGGGCCCGGCGCACCGGCACCATGGGACACTCGGCGGACGAACCGCAGGTCATCGGGCCGATTCGGCGGCCGCAGGGAAGGTCGGATGTGCACAGGGGGACGGAGATGGGACGAGCCGTGATCGAAGGGCGCCCCGGCCGGGCACGGGGTGGGGCCGCCGCCGGGCTGCCGGGCCGCGAGACCGGGACGCGTCCCGACGGGGCCACGACGGAAAATCGAATCGGAGGGCCGGGACTGTGGACGCAGCACGACGGACTCGTCGCTGTCGGCGCCGCGGCCATCGATCTCGTGGGCTTCACCGTCACCAGCCAGATGGACCAGGGCCATGTCCCGGTGGCCGGGTGCCTGGTCGTGGTCTTCGCGTCGCTGTTCCTACTGGCGCGCCGCCGTACACCTCTGACGGTTCTCGCGTGCATCCTCGCGGCGAACCTGTCGGTCAACTGGTTCAGTGCCGTGGGCCAGCACTACGGGGCGGCCATGATCGTCGCCCTCTACACCGTCGTACGTCACCACAGGGCCGCGGTCGGCGCGGCGGCCGTCGCCGGCTGCGTCGCGGTGCTCCAGTTCGTCCACCCAGGGATGCCGGCGCCGTCCCTGATCGAGCTCGCCCCCAACGCCGCGTCCGCGCTGTTCGTGGCCGGCGCCGCCGTCGCCGTCGGCCGCTGGCAGCGCAACGCCGAGACCCAGCGGCGGCAGCTCGCCGAGCGGGCCGTCTCCGACGAACGGCGTCGCATCGCCCGGGAGCTGCACGACATCGTCGCCCACCATCTGACCACGATGCAGCTGCTCGCCGGAGGCGCTCGGGCCAACCTGGACCGGTCCCCGGAGGCCGCCCGCGAGGCACTCGTCTCCCTGGAGGGCTCCGGCCGCTCCGCCCTGCGCGAGATGCGTCACCTGCTCGACGTGCTGCGGGCCGGCGACGAGAGCGAGGACGGCGACGAAGGAAGAGCGACCGCACCGCAGCCCGGCATCGGCGACCTGGACCGCATCGTCGGGGACAGCCGCCGCGCCGGCCTTCCCACCACGCTCACCACCGAGGGCGACTCCCGCTCGCTCCCGCCCGGTGTCGCGCTCACCGTCTTCCGCATCGTCCAGGAAGCCCTCACCAACGCCCGCAAGCACGCGGGCGACGGCGCGCACGTCGACGTACGGCTCACCTGCTCGGTCCGCGAGGTGCGGGTCGCCGTCACCGACGACGGTCCGCGTTCCGGCCGTTCCACCGCACGCGGAACGGGCTACGGACTCGTGGGGATGCGGGAGCGCGTCGCCCTCCACGGTGGCACGCTGCGGGCCGGACCGGAGAGTGGGGGGTTCGCCGTCCGTGCCCGCCTTCCCCTGCCCGCCGACCGTCAGGAGGCATACGCGTGAGCGCGATCGTGAAAGTTCTCATCGCCGACGACCAGCCCCTCGTTCGACGCGGCCTCGCCCTGATGCTGGCCCCCGAACCCGGCTTCCAGGTCGTGGCCGAGGCCGAGGACGGCGCCGAGGCCGTCCGTCTCGCCCACGCATGCCGGCCTGACGTGGTCATCATGGACATTCGTATGCCGGTCCTGGACGGTATCGCCGCCACCGAACGGTTGACCACCGAACTGCCCGGCTGCCGGGTCCTGGCCCTGAGCACCTTCGACATGGACGAGTACGTTGTGGATGCCCTGAGGGCGGGGGCATGCGGCTTCCTGCCCAAGGACATCTCGCCCGAGGACCTCGTCGCCGCCCTGCGTGTGGTCCACGACGGCGAGGCGATCCTCGCCCCACGCCTCCTGACCCGGCTCATCTCCACGCACGTCAAGACCCCGACCCACCGGTTGCCGCCCCCGGTTCTCGTCGGCGCCGAGGGAATCACCCCGCGTGAGCGGGAGGTGTGGCGGCTGATCGCCGACGGTCTGGACAACACGGAGATCGCCGACCGGCTCGGGGTGAGCGCCTCCACCGTGAAGAACCACATCACCGGCCTCTTCGCCAAGCTGCGGGTCCGTGACCGGGCCCAAGCGGTCATCGCCGCGTACGAGACGGGCCTGGTCACGGCGCGACGGGAGCCGTAGCACCCAGGCCGGGGCCGGCCGCTGTGACGCACACCGCGACGGCGATGAGCACGACGCCGCGGCAACGCCGGGGCCGTGCCGGCCGCATGTCGACCCTCAACCGGACACGGGGCACCACCGCCCGGCCCCACCTCGATCGAAGTCGGCCGCCTGTCGGGCCACCGTCGCGGCAGCCCGACTCACCGCCTGAATCCGCGAAACCCCGGGTGAATCCTGCTGCCCAACGTCATAGCGGGTAGCACATAGTGGAGCCACACATCACCGAACAACCTGGAGCAAGCGGCCGTGACGACCGTGTACACCGAACCCTCCACCGAGCGGACCCCCGGGCGGGCCTGGACCGTCCGCATCGTCGGCCACGGCCGGTCCTCCGCCTCGGTCACCTGCAGCACCCCGGCCTGCCGGATGCCGGCCCGCTCCGAGGACCTCACGGCGCTGCGGGCGTTCGCCGCCCGGCACGCCGCCGCCCATGCCAAGGCGGCCACCGTCCGCCCCAACGCCTGGTGCCACTGCGGCTCCCAGCACTGCGGCGCCCACCCCGACACCAAGACGCACTGCGCCGGCGCCGTCCTCATGATCCTGCGCCACGACCCGGTCATGCGCCGCGTCTGGAGCGTCGAAGAGGTCTGCGAAGCCTGTGCTCCGCTGATCCCGAACGCCACCGTCCTGGCCCGCGCCGAACGACCGCGCCACACTCCCGACCGCCCCACCACTCAGGCGGCGGCTCCCGCGCGGCCGGTCGTCGCGGGCGGCTTCTCCTCACCCGCCGTCCCCGGCGCCGGCGACCCGGCGCCGGCGCGCCCCTTGCGGCGCAGCACTCAACGCTCCCGGCCCCGGCGTTCCGGTCAAGGCCGCTGACAGGGCACGAGCCTCGCGCCCTGTGAGGCCGTCACGCTCGTGATCGAGTACCGGCCTTCGTGACGAACACCCAGCGCGCGCGGGGCGGCCGACCACTGACACAGCGGTCCATGCGGCGACAGCCCGCTGCGGGCGCTCGTAGGATGCCTGGATGCCCAAGCCCTTACGGACGCGCCGCCGCACATGGGTCGCCGCGTGGGTCGTGCTGTGCGCGGCCGGTATTGCTGCCACCGCCGCACTGAACGCCTCCCCGGCGCCCGATCCGCAGCCCGAGAAGCATGAGAAGCCCGTCAGCGCCGAGTGCGCCGAGTACATCGCGGACATCGAGACGCAGCTGGCCAAAGCCAGGCAGGCAGGCAACGACGACGGCGTGCTGGCCTTTTCACGCACCCGGGTCGGCGCGGACGACTGCGGCGACGAGATCCGCGACCACTTCGGTGGTGACCGGTGAGCCGCCGTACTGGGCTCACCGCGATAGCGGGGCTGATGTGCGTAGGTGCCGTGGTGATCACCGCAGTGGCCGTTGCGCCGGAACCGGAGTCGCGGCCCACACCCCCGAGGGTGTACTCCTCCTGCCTGGCGGCCGATACCGAGGCGCTACCTGCGGGCGCCGATCCGTGCGACCGCCGTTGAGGAATCACTGCGTGACTGCCCGCCGCAGCACCCAGCGGTCGGGCCCTCGGCGGCCCGGGCCGGGATGCTGCACCACGAGGAGCCCCCCTCAGCCGCCCGCGGGTGGAATCCGGTAGACGGAGACGTGAGAACGCGCCTCGGCGGTGAATTCGGCACCGGCCCAGTCCGCATGCCTTGTCTCCAGTTCGAATCCGGCGAGCTGGGCCATGAGGTCGAGTTCGGCCGGCCAGACGTAGCGATGAGGGCTGCGGAACAACCGCGCCTGCTGGGTCTCGTCGAAGCGGAAGTGGTGCGATACGACGTGCTGGTGGAGCACGTCGTAGGTGTCCAACCCGATATAGCCGGGTTCGGACTGCCATACGGTGGCCGTCTGGCCCGGCGGGAGCTTGCGCAACTCGGGTACCCAGAGCTCGATGACGAACCGGCCACCAGGGGTGAGGTGGCGGGCCGCGTTGCGGAAGCACTGCACCTGCTCATCCTGGGTGAGCAGGTTGGAGATCGTGTTGTACACGAGGTAGACGAGGGCGTACTTCCCGGGAGCGACGGTGGTCGCCATGTCACCAAGGATCACGGGGACCGTTGCTTCATCGGCCTTCGTTCGCAGTTGCTCCACCATCGGGAGCGACAGCTCGATGCCGGTGACGGAGACTCCTCGCTCCGCGAGCGGGACGGCTACCCGGCCGGTCCCGATGGCGAACTCCAGCGCCCTTCCGCCACCTGAGAGCTGGGCGAGACGATCCACTGCCGGTTCCAGGACCTCGGGCGCGAACATTCCGGAACCGGGCGTGTCATAGCGCTGGGCGGCATCGGCGTCCCAGATCTTCTCCTGCTGCATACCGGCAACGCTCACCGCTGAGGCCGTGCCATGTCCACCGAGTTTCTCGGAAGTGTCACGGCGGAGGTGATGCCGGCCGTCGCTCGCGTCGCCGCCGTGCGGGCGAAGCAGCGCACCGTCCCCCGGCCGACGACGAGCCGTACGTCTTGCGGCTCGGGACCAGCGCTGGGGGAGAGGCGCCCCGCCTTCAGGCAACGAGCTGTGGGGCGTGGCGTTCCACGCACCGGGCGGGCCAGACGAGCGTTCGGGCCCCGAAGCTGTTCGGCGAGGGCCGATGCGGTGGCCCAGCCAGCTCAGCGGGGGCCCGGGCGGGCCGAAGCCCCCGTACGGCCGCAGCGCCTCGAGTGGGACACCGGTGGATTCGCCGATGGCAGCACGCCACGGTTCGTCGAGACTGCGGTCCCGACCCATTGGCACACCCATTCACGGAGGCAACCCGTGCGCATGCTCGCTAGGTTGACCCGGCGGTCCGTCACCGCCACCACGCTGGGGGCGCTGCTCTGCGGCGCCCTTCTCGGCACTCCGCTGGCCGCCCCGGTCGCCGCTTCCCCCGCCACGGCCGCGAGCCCCACGATCACGCTCCCGCCCGCCGGCAGTCACGGCTTCCCGTTCCTCGCCGCGGCCGAGGACCTCGGCTCGTTCGGCTACACCGAGAGCGAGTACTTCATCTCGGGCACCGCCACGTCGTACGCCAAGTCCAACCTGTGGACGTCGGACGGCCGGTGGAACGTCCACGCGTCCGGCACCGCCGCATACAAGAGCCGCATGCTGGTGCGCCGCCCCGCCGATCCGGCGCGGTTCAACGGCACGGTGGTCGTGGAGTGGCTCAACGTCAGCGGCCAGCTCGACCTCTCCCCGGACTACTGGTTCGAGCGGGACGAACTGCTGCGCCAGGGCTACGCCTGGGTCGGCGTCTCGGCGCAGGCCGTCGGGGTCAACGGTGGGCGGGGCGAGATCAAGGGCCTGAAGGGCTGGGACCCGGCACGGTACGGCAGCCTGGTCCACCCCGGTGACGCCTTCGCCTACGACATCTTCTCCCAGGCGGGCCAGGCGCTGCGTGCACCGAACGGGCCCGACCCGCTCGACGGGCTCCCGGTCCGGACACTGCTCGCCGACGGGGAGTCGCAGTCGGCGGGCTTCATGACCACGTACGTCAACGCCGTCCAGCCGGTGTCCAAGGTCTACGACGGGTTCATGGTGCACAGCAACAGCGCGGTCGCCGCGCCGGTCAGCGGCGTGCTCGCCGACACCCTGCTGATGCCGAACCCGTCCCGGATCAGGACCGACCTGTCGGTGCCGACGTTCGTCGTGCTCACCGAGACCGACGTGCCGGGCGCCGCGGCCGCACGGCAGCCGGACACCGACAGCGTCGTGCACTGGGAGCTGGCCGGCACCGCGCACGGCGACCAGTGGGCCTACGACCTCGGCGAGCCGACTGTGCGGAAGTCGGCGGGCTCGGCCGCGCCGTCGGCCGACTGTGCCGCCGGCTCGGCCCCCTTCAACGACGGCCCCGGCCACTGGGCGATGAATGCGGCGCTGCGCCATCTGGCCAACTGGGCGCGGGGCGGTGCGCGGCCGCCGAGCGGTCGGCCCTTGAGCACCGTCCTGCGTGACCCGGTCACCGGCCTGGCCACCGGCGGTGTCCGCCTGCCGGACGTCACGGTGCCCACCCGTACGCTCACCGGTTCGCGCGACACCACCGGCAGCGGTGTCTTCTGCGGCCTGTACGGCGCCCGTGACCCGTGGAACGGCGATGCCGACGCCTGGGACCGGCACGACGACGGCGACCCGTCCGACCCGTCCTTCCCGGCCACCGCGGAACCGGTGCTCAGCCTGCTCTACCCGACCCACGCCGACTATGTCGGCAAGGTGCGCACGGCCGCGCAGAGGTCCGTCGACGCCGGATACCTGCTGCCGGAGGACGCGAAGGCGATCGTCGCCGCCGCGCAGGACTCGGGTATCGGCGGCTGACTCAACGGCCCCGGCCGTTCTCTGCCGCAGGGTACGGGTGCGGGCTCCATCGAGCGCGTAGCGGTGGTGGAGTCCTCACCCGTGGGAGCGCAGCCGCGCGGGGGAGCGGTCCTCGTCCCCATGCGGCTCCGCTTCTCACCCCGTGGTCGCTCACACGCGGGACCACTTCTGGCCGGCCTGGCCGTTGCAGGTCCACAGGACCAGCGGAGTCCCGTTGGCGGTCGCCGCGCCGTTGGCGTCGAGGCACAGTCCCGCGTGGACATTACGGATCGATCCGTCGGCGCCGACGGTCCACTGCTGGTTGCTCTGCCCGTTGCAGGGCCAGGTGATGACTCGTGTGCCGTTCGTGGTGCCTTGGGCGTAGCCGTCCAGGCACATGTCGCCGAAGACGCGGATCTCGCCTCCGGCCCATGTGGTCCACAGCTGGTTGGCGGCCGTGTGGCAGTCCCAGATCAGCACGGTGGCGCCTGCGGTGGTGGAGGCGTCGTCCACGTCCGCGCAGCGGCCGGACGCGCTGCCCCGCAGGCGCGATGTGGTGGCGGTCAGCGGGCTGCCGCCGGTCATCCGGAACACGGCGACACCGTGTGCGGGGACGCTCGCCGAGATCGGGCCGGACGTGCTCGACGTGCCGCCGGTCCACAGATCGGTGAGGCCGAACTGCCCGCCGGAGAGACCGACCTGCGCCGCCGACGTGGTGACCGTCGCGGTTCCGTCGCCGCGGTTGAACAGGCCGACCGCGACCGAACCGTCCGACAGCGGCTTGGCGAAAACCTCAGTGGCGCCGTCGTCGCGCACCCGGCGCCCGCCCGCACCCAGCGGATCCTGGTTCACCGCCAGCAGACGCGGGTTGCGAAGGATCGCGCTGACGTCGGCGGACATGGTCCGGATGTCGTTGCCGGCCATGAGCGGGGCGCCCAGCAGGGCCCACAGGGCGAAATGGGAGCGGGACTCGGTCAGCGACAGGCCGGGGCGACCGACGACCAGCATGTCGGGGTCGTTCCAGTGGCCGGGACCGGACTGCGCCGCCAGCGGCGCGGTGACGTCCAGGACGTTGCCGACGCCCATCGGATAGCTGTTGGTGTTGCCGTTCTGCCAGATGTCGAGCAGGTCCTCGGTCGTCCGCCACAGATCGGCGACCTCACCCCAGTTGTACGTGGCACCGGTGATGGCGTGCAGGCTGTTGGGGTTGATGCTGTAGACGATCGGCCGCCCGGTGGCGCGAAGGCCGTCGCGCATGAGCGTGAACCGCCTGACCTGCTCGTCACGGGTGCCGGTCGGGGAGCACCAGTCGTACTTCAGGTAGTCGACGCCCCACGACGCGAACGCCGCGGCGTCCTGGGTTTCGTGCCCCCTGCTGCCCGTGGACCCCGGGTAGGCGCCCGTGGCCTGCGCGCAGGTGCGCTCGCCGGGCACCTGGTAGATGCCGAACTTCAGGCCCTTGCTGTGGATGTAGTCCCCGAGCGCCTTCATCCCGCTGGGGAACTTGGACGGGCTGGCCCGGAGGTTGCCTGCCGCGTCACGCTGCGGGTCGAACCAGCAGTCGTCGACGACGACGTACCGGTAGCCGGCGTCCCGCATGCCCGAGGACACCATCGCGTCGGCGGCCTGGCGCACCTGGGTCTCGGTGACCCCGCAGCCGAAGCTGTTCCAACTGTTCCACCCCAGCGGTGGGCTGAGCGCCGGACTGCCCGGTGCGGCCGAGGCGGTTGACTGCGCTGAGGCCGTCACGGACGCGACTACGGTCAGCGCGGCGGCCGTGAGGAGGCGGAACAGTCGTCCGCCTGATCGTCTGGGCACAGAGGCTCCTTCGGCACGCTGATGAAGAGTGGTTCGAAATTTCGGGCACCATTCGGAAACTTGGCGGCCCAATGGATCCTAGAGATGGGGCTGAACATGTCAACACTGCCCGCAAATGGGAACTGCTGGGTGATCAGCGATGCCGTGGAGGTGCGCCTGGTCGCCACCTGGGCGCTGAATCGCGCTGAATCGACTCCGGAGTCCTCGAATGTTTCGATAAACGCGACGAACTTTGCGAGAGGGGTTGACGGTGCGCGTGGGCCTCCTATCATCCAGATTGCTCGACAAGTCGTTGCGTATTCGATATCTCGAACGGTCGGACGCCGGTCCGTACCGCGCGAAGCCGAGAGGATCTCCACGTGGAATTGTCATGACTTCATCAATCGGTCACTCGTCGCCTGACGCGTGTGGCCGCCGCGGAGTGCGCGGTCCCGGTGATCAGGCAGGACTTCGCGTCGGTGACATCTGATACGCCTCGGCCGACGACGCACCACTCGCCGGGCGCGCCCCGCGCGGGAGCAAGCGCGATCCGAACGGCACCCGTGGCCGGCGCTTCTTCTGGGAGCGCTCCCAGGGGTGGTGGCAGCACCGCATTCCCTCAGTGCGTCGCACGCTCGGGACGAGAGCGTGCGACGCATCCCCGACCAGGAGAACGAGGTTCAGTCATGCGCCGCAGACTCCACGCCTTAGCCGCAGCGCTCTCCGCTCTGCCGCTGGCGTTCGCCGCCGCACCGACCGCCCACGCGGCCGACCCGACCACCATGACCAGTGGGTTCTACGTGGACCCCGACTCCAGCGCGAAGAGGTGGGTGGCCGCCAACCCCGGCGACGGCCGGGCCGCCGGCATCAACGCCTCGATCGCCAACACGCCGATGGCCCGCTGGTTCGGCTCCTGGAGCGGCGCCATCGGCACCGCCACGGGCGCCTACGTGGGGGCGGCGGACCACCTTGACAAGCTGCCCCTCCTCGTCGCCTACAACATCTACAACCGCGACTACTGTGGCGGCCACTCCGCCGGCGGAGCCGCTTCGCCGTCCGCCTACGCCAGCTGGATCGCCCAGTTCGCCGGCGGGATCGCAGGCCGCCCCGCCGTCGTCATCCTCGAACCGGACTCCCTCGGGGACTACGGCTGCATGACCCAGGCGCAGATCGACGAACGCGAGGCCATGCTCAGCGGCGCCCTCGCCCAGTTCAACCGCCAAGCCCCCAACACCTGGGTCTACATGGACGCCGGCAACCCGCGCTGGGCCGACGCGGCGACCATGGCCCGGCGCCTCCACGAAGCCGGCCTCCGTCAGGCCCACGGCTTCTCGCTCAACGTCTCCAACTACTTCACCACCGCTGAGAACACCGCCTATGGCAACGCCGTCAACAGCGAGCTCAGCGCCCGTTACGGTTACACCAAGCCGTTCGTCGTGGACACCAGCCGCAACGGCAACGGCTCCGACGGGCAGTGGTGCAACCCCTCGGGCCGCCGCATCGGAACGCCCACCCGGACGGGCGGAGGCGCCGAGATGCTCTTGTGGATCAAGACCCCGGGTGAGTCGGACGGCAACTGCGGCGTCGGAGCCGGCTCGACGGCCGGACAGTTCCTTCCCGAGGTCGCCTACAAGATGGTCTACGGCTACTGATCCGGGCCTCCTGCCGCCCGCCGGTCAGCCCGCAGTGCCGCCTCGCCGGTGATCCCGCGCAGGTGAGCTCGGGGCAGAGCGAGGAGCAGGGCAGGACGTCACCCGCGGCCGAGAGGGTGCCCATCCGTGCCGGTTGAGATCGTCCCGGTCCCATGACCCGCGGTGTCCGGTGATTCCGTGCTGCCCGGGTTCTGGCCCCCGTCCGTCGGCCACGTGGGAGCGGACGACGCGTTTCCCCGAGTTTCCGTCACTTCCATGATTTCTCCCTTGGAGGCAAGCCATGGGCTCGTACGCCCTTCCCAGACCCACTGTCCGCCGGAAGATCCGCGGCCTGCTGCTGGCGCTGGTCGTCGGCGTCCTCGGTGCGGTCACCGCACTGGCCACCCCGCCGACCGCGCACGCCGCCGAGAGTACGCTCGGCGCCGCAGCGGCGCAGAGCGGCCGCTACTTCGGCACCGCCATCGCCTCGGGCAGGCTGAGCGACTCGACGTACACGACGATCGCCGCCCGTGAGTTCAACTCGGTGACGGCCGAGAACGAGATGAAGATCGACGCCACCGAACCGCAGCGGGGCCAGTTCAACTTCACCGCCGCCGACCGCGTCTACAACTGGGCGGTGCAGAACGGCAAGCAGGTGCGCGGCCACACCCTGGCCTGGCACTCCCAGCAGCCCGGCTGGATGCAGAGCCTCAGCGGCAGCACACTGCGCCAGGCGATGATCGACCACATCAACGGCGTGATGGCGCACTACAAGGGCAAGATCGCCCAGTGGGACGTCGTGAACGAGGCCTTCGCCGACGGCAGTTCGGGAGCCCGGCGCGACTCCAACCTGCAGCGCACCGGCAACGACTGGATCGAGGTCGCCTTCCGCACCGCCCGCGCCGCCGACCCGTCCGCCAAGCTCTGCTACAACGACTACAACGTCGAGAACTGGACCTGGGCCAAGACCCAGGCCATGTACGCCATGGTCCGGGACTTCAAGCAGCGCGGCGTGCCGATCGACTGCGTCGGCTTCCAGTCGCACTTCAACAGCGGCAGCCCCTACAACAGCAACTTCCGCACCACCCTGCAGAACTTCGCCGCCCTCGGCGTCGACGTGGCCATCACCGAACTCGACATCCAGGGCGCCTCGTCCACGACCTACGCCAACGTGACCAACGACTGTCTGGCTGTCCCGCGCTGCCTCGGCATCACCGTCTGGGGCGTGCGCGACAGCGACTCCTGGCGGTCCGGTGACACGCCGCTGCTGTTCAACAACGACGGCAGCAAGAAGCCCGCCTACAGCGCCGTCCTCAACGCACTCAACGGCGGCTCCACCATACCGCCCGCTGACGGCGGACAGATCAAGGGTGTCGCTTCGGGCCGCTGCCTGGACGTGCCCAGCGCCGGCACCACCGACGGCACCCAGCTCCAGCTGTGGGACTGCAACAACGGCACCAATCAGCAGTGGACGTACACCTCCGCCGGCGAGCTCAGGGTCTACGGCAACAAATGCCTGGACGCCGCCGGCACCGGCAACGGCACCAAGGTGCAGATCTACAGCTGCTGGGGCGGCGACAACCAGAAGTGGCGCCTCAACTCCGACGGATCCATCGTCGGCGTCCAGTCCGGCCTCTGCCTCGACGCCGTCGGGGCCGGCACCGCCAACGGCACCCTGATCCAGCTCTACTCCTGCTCGAACGGCAGCAACCAGCGCTGGACCCGCACCTGATGGGACCTGCCACGAACGAAAGGGAGAGTCGATGACGGCCTACGGTGCGGCTTCCCCGGCCCCTCCACGAAAACACCGCTGGTGGTCCCGGGTGGCCGCCGTGGTGGCGGCGACCCTCACGATCGGCATGCTCGCCGCGGTGGATCCGGCGCCCGCCGAGGCGGCGACGGTGGACACCAATGCCTGGTACGTCCTGGTCAATCGCAACAGCGGCAAGGCTCTGGACGTCTCCGGCTCGTCCACCACCGACGGCGCGCGGGTCAACCAGTGGACGCGCCACGACGGAGCCAACCAGCAGTGGCAGTTCGTGGACTCCGGCGGCGGCTTCTATCGCCTCAAGGCACGGCATTCGGACAAGGTTCTCGACGTGGCCGGCGCCTCGACCGCAGACGGTGCCGCGATCCAGCAGTGGGCCGACCACAACGGGGCCAACCAGCAGTTCCGCCTGGCCGACTCCGAGGCGGGCCACGTCCGCCTGATTAGCCGCACCAGCGGAAAGGCGGTGGAGGTGCAGGGCGCCTCCACCGCCGACGGCGGCAACGTCGTCCAGTACGCCGACTGGGGCGGCGCCAACCAGCAATGGCAGATGATCAAGCTGTCGTCCGGCGGCGGCGGATGCGGCAGCACGCCGACTCTGACGAGTGGTACGTACACGATGCAGAGTGGTGGCAAGAACCGCAGCTTCATCCTGAGGGTCCCCGCCAACTACGACAACAGCCACCGCTACCGGCTGATCTTTGCGTTCCACTGGCGGGGCGGAACCGCCGGCGACGTCGCCTCGGGCGGTACGAGCGGGACCGCCTGGTCCTACTACGGTCAACAGGAACAGTCGAACAACAGCGCGATCCTCGTCGCCCCCCAGGGCCTCGGCAACGGCTGGGCCAATTCCGGCGGTGAGGACGTCACCTTCGTCGACGACATGATCCGGCGCATCGAAGGCGGCCTCTGTGTCAATCCGGCACAGCGTTTCGCCACGGGGTTCAGCTGGGGCGGCGGCATGAGCTACGCGCTCGCATGCAGCCGGGCGAACGTCTTCAGGGCCGTCGCGGTCATCTCCGGCGCCGAGATCAGCGGGTGCAGCGGCGGCTCCCAGCCCATCGCCTACTTCGGGATCCACGGCATCAGCGACTCCGTCCTCAACATCGCGCAAGGACGGTCCCTGCGCGACAGATTCGTCAGCAACAACGGCTGTACTCCCCAGAGCCCGCGCGAGCCCGCACCGGGTAGCCGAACGCACGTCACCACCGCCTACTCGGGCTGCCGTGCCGGATACCCGGTCCAATGGGCCGCGTTCGACGGAGATCACATACCCGGTCCGGTCGACGGCTCCCCCGCCGAGAGCGGCGTCGAGACCTGGACCAAGGCAGAGATCTGGAAGTTCTTCGCCCAGTTCCAGTGACACATGCCCGCACCACGGAGTGGAGCCGGGACGACGCCGGCTCCACTCCGTCGATGTCAGTCCCAGAACGAAGGACGGAGGTGCCCTCTCAGAACAAGTCAGTCCAGGACGCCTACGGCTGTCCCCGGCCGCCCGGGCCTCGGTCAGCGCTGCGGGACAATCCGCGGGGCGCGCACTGCCCACCCGTCCGGTCAGCCAGCTGTCCAGGAGTACATGTTGGCCGGCAGGCCCGGTGGGCGGCTGCGTCTGAGATTCTTCTCCTCATGAGCACACCACCAGACGGATTGCCCGTCTACCGAGTCCTGACAGGACAGGACGATGCCACGTTCTGCCAGCGTGTGAGCGAAATGATTGGTCTTGGCTACGAACTGCATGAAGGCCCGGCCATCACCTTCAACGGTGAGAGCGTCATCGTCGCCCAGGCGCTGATCTGGCCGACGCGGGCTCAGCCCGTGCTTCGTGAAGAGCTCAGAGAAAGCTGAAATCGGCAAGGACCCGGAAGTCGTGATCGCGCAGGCCTATCCGTGGGTTGACGTGGTGTCCACGTGCGCGGTGGTGGGTGCTCACGTACGCATGGTCCAGGTCGCTCTGCTCGTCGTCCACCCACGCAAAGGCGCGGCCGTCGGCGTAGTCCACCAAGGGGGCGGTCTTCCAGTGGACGCCGTCAGGGCGGTCCTGGAGCAAGACGTCGCCGAAGTCGACGAAGGGGAGGTCGGGAAGGCCGAGTACCGGCGCGATCCACCGGTTGGCATCCGCCATCCATGTGGTGGCCCAGCACAGCTCGTAGTCGAGCTGGAGCAGCGCCTGTCCGTGTGCCGGGTTGAGTCAGAGCCGCAGGGGACGCCGACGCAAGGAGAGGGGCAGGTCTTCCTCCGAAGTCCTTCTGCCCCTGGGCACTCTGAGGGTGGTGTAGCCGGCGGGGCGCGTCCGGCGGTCGTGACGGCCTGGTCAGCTTCGCCAGGCGGGCACGGTGGGCAGCGGGCCGGGCGGATCGACCGTCAGCACGGTCCCGTCCGTGCGGCCGGTCAGCCAGCCCAACAGTTCTGCCGCAGGTCCCGAAACCCGTGGCCCCCCGCCGTCACCGACCCTGCGCAGAACCCGGCCCTCGTCGGCGAGCAACACCATGGCAGGGGCGTCGGCCCGGTCGTTGAGCGTCTCCGCCGTACGGGCCAGTTCCCGCTCCACGAGACAGGGCGGCCAGTCCGTCGGCCTGTGGCCCGTGGCCAAATCGGTGTGGTGCACCTCCACCTCGCGCAGCATGCTGCGGATGGTGCCGCGTACCGGGCGCAGGCCTCCGCCGAGCCAGCGCACCGGCACGTCCCAGGTGTGCTCCGGCTGGCTGTCGGCGGCCTTCAGGAATCCGTGCAGCGCGGCCTCCAGATCGTCGACCAGCTCGGCGGCCGGGCGGCCGGCTCCCTGTTCGATCTCCCGTTCCCGTTGGGCCTCGTCCCTGTACTGCGGCAGATCGGCGCCCGTGCGGGCGGCAGTGAGCAGCCGGGTGCGGGAATCGGCGCTGCGCGCGATGTGGGTGAGTACGTGGGCACGGCTCCAGCCAGGTAACCGTGAAGGGGCCTGCACGTCGTCATCGTCGAGTCCGGCGGCGGAAGCGAGCAACCGTTCCACGGACGTACTCAGCAAGGGCAGTAGTACGGTCGGCGAACGAGTCTCGTCGTAGGTCATTGGTCTCTCCTACCCCGTGACTGCGGCGACCTGACCGGCTCTCCCGACGGCGCGGCCCGCGATCCCACCTCATGGAGATCGGCCTGGCTCTCGACCGCGGGCCTGGCTGGCCGGTCACCCGCGCCATCCGCTTCACGCGACGGCTGGAACAGTTCACCCCGTAAGGCTGGAGGGCCTGCTCAGCGCGGAGTACACGCCGTGGGCCGACCCGTCCACCCACCGGGCCCTCACGACCGCCACTTCCACGCCGATCCACACCGGCAAGCAGCTCTCCCTGTGCCACAGGACGCTGTGATGCGCTCGCATTCTTGCGTTCCTCGGGGGCGAAGGTCTCGCGGATGGCGGCGCCGAGGGCGCCCGCTGGCGAGTGCGTTCCCGCTGGAGGCGGGAGAGGCCGGCGTCGGGAAGCTGCTCGCCGCGGACCAGGCCGGCCGCAGAGAGATCCTTGACCGACTCGGCGGCTGACTGGTGGCGGGTGATTTGTCTGTGACCACCGGGTCACGACGAGGGCGGCGACCTGCTGAGCGAGGAGGACCGTGCAGCGGGCTCCTCTCCCGGGCACCGGCCCGGCGACGCGGGACGGGTGTGCAGGGGCAGGCGGGCCTGCCCGCAGGCACGCACCAGGTCCCGCTCAGGTCGGCCAGGAGGCAGCGCGCCTCACCACCGGGATGGTGCGGACGACGGCCCTGCGCTCCGTGGCAGCGGTCCCCGCCGATGAATTTTCGGCGGTCGTGCGGTCTACCCGTCGACGAAAGGAGCGCACCATGCGCGAGGTCATCGTTTGCACGTTCCTGACGCTGGACGGCGTCATGCAGGCGCCAGGCGGCCCGGACGAGGACGTTCAGAGCGGATTCGAGCACGGAGGCTGGCAGAAGCCGGTGGACGACGACGAGGTCGGCGCAGCCATTTCCGGCTGGTACGAGGCATCCGACGCCATGCTGCTCGGTCGCAGGACGTACGAGATCTTCGCGTCGTACTGGCCGACCGCCGATCCGGACAATCCGTTCACCAGCCGGATGAACACCATGCACAAGTACGTGGCGTCTCGGACCTTGACGTCCGTCGACTGGCAGAACTCCACGCTGCTCGAGGGTGACACCGTCGATGCCGTGCGCAAGCTGAAGGCGTCCGACGGCGGCAACATCAACGTCGTCGGCAGCGGCGACCTCGCCCAGACCCTCATGCAACACGGCCTCGTCGACGAGTACCGGCTGACCATCCATCCGGTGATCATCGGCACCGGCAAGCGGCTGTTCGCCGACGGTGCGATCCCCACTGCGCTGGAGCCGGTCAGCGTCTCGACGACGAAGGGCGGCACCATCGTCGGCGTGTACCGGCCGAACGGCAAGCCGAGCTACGACAGCTACTAAAGGGTGTTGCAGAAGGCCGGGATCAGGCAGGTCGGAGCGGGTGTCCGGGGCTGTGCTGTCACGCGGCGAGGGCGAGGTTGTGCATGCGGGCGACGGCCTGGACGGCGTGGTGGAGGCCGTCGCCGCGTTGCCGGCAGTCGCGAAGGATCTTGTAGTTCTTCATGCGGGAGAAGGTGTGCTCGACGCGGGCGCGGACCTTGCGATGCTGCGCGTTGTCTTCTTCCTCACCCTTCAGCAGGGGCCGCCCGGGGCGTTTGCGGTGCGGGACAATCAGGCCGGTGTTGATGTAGGCGCCGTCGCCGAGGACCGTCACGCCTTCGCAGTGCTGGGCCAGGCCGGAGTCCCGCCAGGCTTTCGCGTCCGCGGTGTTGCCGGGCACCGGACGGGCGGTCGCCACCACCAGACGTGTCTCGGCGTCCACGATGACCTGCACGTTCGCCGAGAACCGGTAGTTTCGGGAGGACGCTCCGACCTTGCGGTCGCGGACCGGGACGAGGGTGCCGTCGACAATCCACAGCCGGTCGGTGGCATCGGCGCAGGCCCGGGCCGGCTCGAGTGCAAGCAGCGGGCCGAGCCTCTGGATCACCCGGCACACGGTCGCGGGCGAGATACCGAACAGAGGGGCGAGCTGCCGCATGGTGAGGTTCGTGCGGTAGTACACGGTCACCAGCAGCACCCGCTCGGCCAGCGGAAGCCGCCACGGACGACCCCAGCCACATCCCTCGCCACCGCGTTCCCGGACCGCTTTCAGCAGCCGACCGAACTGGTCCGCCCGCAGCCCCGTGAACGTCTCCACCCACACCCGCTCGGCCTTCAATACTCCAGCCATATAAGGGAGATGCCCAGT
The DNA here is from genome assembly GCF_014648815.1 of Streptomyces flaveolus. Lineage (GTDB taxonomy): Bacteria > Actinomycetota > Actinomycetes > Streptomycetales > Streptomycetaceae > Streptomyces > Streptomyces flaveolus. The sequence goes on from NZ_BMRV01000003.1 coordinate 545,415, forward strand.
TCACGGCCTTCTGCAACACCCTATAGACCCGGCCCCACGGGCCGTACCGCTCGGGGACGTCCCGCCAGGGCGCGCTCGCCCGGGTCCGCCACTGTATCCCGTCGATCAACTGCCGACGTGTCCACGTCCGCTGCGTCGGGCGGCGCGTTCTCGAACTCGCCATCGTCCGGCGGGATGACGTCTGTCCGCCGAGCCCGGGAAAACCGTTGGACCCGGTGACGGGGGCGCGTCGTAGGGTTCGAGCGCGGAGACGCGGCCGGCGAAGAGGGAACGGTGAATGGCGGAACTGTACGAGATCTGGCAGCGGGCGGAGGTCTCTCGCCGGCTCGACGTGTTGTCGGGCTTCATCGCGGTGTGCGTGGCGGGGGACGACGACGCGCGCAGCCGTCTCGCCCGGCTGGTCGCCGATGCGAACGCGTCCCTGTCCGCTTCGCCCCCGGAGGTGGATGTCGCCTCGGAGTGCCTGGCCGAACTCCTCCGGTGGGCTGACACGGAGTGGGCCGACCACCCCTATCGTCCGGTGGAAGGCCGGCCTGACGAGTCCGACCGGCAGACGCGTGACTACGCCAAGGATCTCTGGCGCGCCGCGCTCCCGGTCCCCGTCCGGGACGAGATGGGCCGCATCGAACTCAGGCTGGAGGTACGGTTCCTGGCCCTGTGCCGCCAAGCGGAGTTGTCCTGCCGGATCCGACAGGACGTCTTCTACCTTGCCGGGCGTGCTGCGATGGCCCTCGACCTCGGGCACTTGGTGGCGGCAGAGCGGGAGATCCGGCGCATGGAACACGTGGTTTCCGGGGAGCCACGACGGAGCCACTGAAACTGGTACGCCTGGTACCTGAGTGATGCCAGGACGTCGGCGGTGGTCTCACCTCTGCTTCCGCCGGACACGACACCCCGCACGGCTCCGAAGCCGAGGTCCACCTCCCCGGCGCCGAACCCGTACTCGCAGCTGAGGGCGTCCGCACTCTCACCACAGATCCGGGAGAACACATGGGCCGGTGACACACCTGGTTCCGCCGGTGAGCCTGGTCTACCTTCCCAGGAGATCCACGATCCTGTAGTCGCGACGACTTCTCCCCACACCCCGCGCGGCCGCAACCCGGGCTCGTCGGCACGATGTCTTCCCCAAGATCTGCGAGGAACGGTTCCATGACCATGCAGCCCTGGTTCACCGAGGCCAAATTGGGCGTCTTCGTGCACTACGGCATCTACGCGGTCGAGGGAGTGCCTGAATCCTGGGCCTTCTTCGACTCCGTCATGCCGCACGACCAGTACATGCGCCAGCTCGACGGCTTCACCGCCTCCGCCTTCGACGCCGGCGCCTGGGCACGGCTCTTCGCCCGCGCCGGCGCAGGCTACGCCGTTCTGACGGCTCGCCACCACGACGGAGTGGCCCTGTGGGACACAGGCTTCGGCGATCTCAGCGTGGTCCGCCGCACACCCGCGGGCCGCGACCTGGTCGCCGAATACGTGAAAGCGATGCGCGAAGAGGGTCTGAAGGCCGGCCTCTACTACTCGCACTCCGACTGGAACCATCCCGACTACGCCACCGTGCGGCACCCCCGGCCGCCGCACCCCGAGCTGGTCGACAGCCCGTACGTCTCCCCGGCCCCGGGGGCCGAGGACCCGCGCGCCTGGAACCGCTACCTCGACTACCGGGACGGTCAGGTACGCGAGCTGCTCACCCGGTTCAGGCCGGACCTGCTCTGGTTCGACGGGGAGTGGGAACGCTCCGCTGAACAGTGGCGGATGTCCGAACTGGCCCGGACGATCCGTGACCTGTCGCCGGACACGATGTGCAACGCCCGCCTGCTCGGCCACGGAGACTACGCCACCCCCGAGCAAGGACTGCCCATGTCCGCCCCGGCCACCGCCTGGGAGCTGTGCCTGACGGTCAACGACTCCTGGGGCTACCGGCCGCAGGACGGCAACCACAAGACGGTGGGACAGCTGGTGCGGTACTTCGCGGAGACGATCGGCATGGGAGGCAACCTGCTGCTCGGCGTCGGCCCGCGGGCGGACGGCACCATCCCGGAGGAGCAGGCCCGGCGGCTTGAAGGGCTCGGCGACTGGACACGGCGCCATTCCGAGGCCGTCCACGGCAGCGTCGCCGGACTGCCGCCGGGGCACCACTACGGTCCGAGTACCTTGTCCCCGGACCGCCGCACGCTGTACCTGGTCTGCTTCGATCCGCCGAGCGAGACGGTCTCCGTGCGTGGACTGCGCAACGCGGTACGCCGGGTCAGTGTGCTGGGGACCGGGACCGAACTCGCCCACCGGGTCACCGGCGGCCTGCACGACGTCCCCGGCGTGCTGTGGATAGACGCGCCCCCGCAGCCCGACATCGCCCCGCACGGCACCGTCCTCGCCGTCGAACTCGACGGAGAACTGGAGCTCTACACCGGTCGGGGCCGCGACTGAGAGAGAGAGGGGGGAGCGGCGGGTGCGACGGCAGGCAGGACGCGTCGCCCCCGGGTCAAACCGGCGCTCGGTGGTGCTCGGGCGGGGCGTTGTGTGACACGCCGGGACGGGAGTGATCCGGGGCGCTGTTGGGTGAGGGGCCGGACGGGACAGGCTGTTCCCAACACGATGTGTCAAGGGGGCTTGTGGTGGCCAGTGGGTTCCAGAGGGCGAAGATTCAGGCGATGTTCGACGCGTTCGACGCGGACGGCAACGGTTATCTGGAGGAAGGGGACTTCGAAGCGCTCGCGGCGCGCTGGGGTCGTCTGCCGCGGGTCGCCGCCAGTCCGGAGCTCGCCGGGCGTGTGCGCAGCGTGACGTTGGGGTGGTGGCCGCATCTCGCGGAGGCCGCTGACGCGGACCTGGGCGGACGGGTCGGCATGGACGAGTTGATGACCGTGGTCGATCGTCTGCCGTTGATGCGGGAAGCCGTCGCGGCGACGGCAGACACCATCTTCGATGCGGTGGACGAGAACGGGGACGGCCGAATCTCCCGCGTCGAACACCAGCGGCTGATCGATACGTGGTACGGCCGCAGCACGGTCACGGGGGAGGTCTTCGACCGTCTCGACCAGGACGGCGACGGGTACCTCAGTCGTGCGGAATTCGCACTGCTGTGGACCCAGTTCTGGATCAGCGACGATCCGGCCGAGCCCGGCAACGTGATGTGCGGACCCATCACTCCGGCCGCCTGAAGCTTCGGCAGGGTGGCCGGCCGGAGTGCTGTAGCGGTGTCCGCCTCAACGTGGGGTCCGGTCCGTCCGGCCCGGCCCGGTACCCTCGGCGCCGGCGCCGTCAGGTGGTCCGCCACTGTGGACGCACCGGGTCGATACGGTCGCCGTCCGTTTCGTCACCGTTCAAGTGGGCGGTGAGGAAACGGGCGGCGCGGTCCAGTGCGGCGTCCGCCTCGTCGAGACGTCCGTAGTGGTGCTGGAAGACATGGGGGAGTCCGGGTCCGACTTCGAGAGTGACCTCGACATCGTCGGCGCCCGCGCGCCCGGCCAGCCGCACCGCGTCGTCGAGCAGCACCTCGTTCGCCCCTACCTGCACGAGGAGTGGGGGCAGCCCGGTGAGGTCGGCGAACACCGGGCTGGCCAGGGGGCGAGCCCGGTCGCCTGCGCCGATGTAGAGATCGGCGTAGGCGCGGATGTCGGACTCGGTGAAGATGGGGTCGGCGTCCTCCTTGGATCGGATGCTTCTTCCGGCGAGGGTGAGATCGGCCCAGGGGGAGAACACGGCTACGGCGGCTGGTTGCGGCAGCCCGGCTGCCCGGGCTGCGAGCAGGGTGGCGATGCTCAGGCCGCCGCCGGCGGAGTCGCCGGCCACGACGAGGTCCCCTGGGTCGGTACCCGCTGCCAGCAGCTCGCGGTAGGCCGCGAGTCCGTCGTCGACGGCTGCGGGGAAGGGGTGTTCCGGCGCCAGGCGGTAGTCCACCGATATCGCTCGCAGCCCGGCACGGCGGGCCAGTTCGCCGACCAGGCCGGCATGGGTGTCCGGCGAGCCGATCACGTAGCCACCGCCGTGCAGGTAGAGCAGTCGGCCGCGGCCGCGGACTTCGGCCGGCTCCAGCTCTAGGGCCGGCCGCCCGCCCAGGACGGTCCAGCGGGTGACCACGCCCTCCGGCACGGGGCGGGTGATGGCCGCGGTGAAACCGTTGCGCTGCTCCTCGACAGTGGGTCGCGTCTCGTTGCGAGGGGCGGAGCGGAGCAGGGCGTCCAGGGCGTCGCGCTGTTGACGTGACATGCGGGGCCTCCATGGGTCGGGGTGCGAGGATGGATTCCAGGGAATCCATCTGTCTGAACCCAACCGGATTCCATGGAAGATGATTCCCCGGAATCCACTGGAGGTTGTTGTTGTGAGCCGAGTCACCCCGATCTTCACCGACCTCGTCCGCGTCGAGACCCGGCTCTACAACGCGGTGAGCGCTCGACTGCGCGAGGAACGAGGCATCGGGCTGGGACAGTTCGAGTTCCTGGAGATCATCGACCGGGTACCGGGATGCCGCGTACTCGACATCGCCGGCGAGCTGGCGATCACCGTGGGGGCCGTCAGCAAGGCGGTCGACCGGCTGGTGGCTGCGGGCTGGTGCCTGCGGGACGCACACCCCCAGGACCGCCGCTCCTCCGTCATCCGCCTGACACCCCAGGGCGAGAAGGAGCTGGCCGCCTCCCGCCCCATTGTCGAGAGCGAACTCGTCTTGCTGACCGCGGTGGTCCCTCCTGAAGACATGTCCCGTATCGCCTCCGCCCTGGCCGCCCTCCGCGCGAACCTCGAGGAGAACTCCTACGGCCAGCCGGGCTGAGGGGACCTTGCCTGAGCTCGCGAATGCGACGATCCCTGTCCGAGCTCAGTCCGGACGCGCCGCACAACGATGTCTGATTGCCGCCAGCGAGGCTCCTCCGTGGTGCTCATGCTGGCGGCATGGCAATGTCATTCACTACGGAGTCGGCAGAGGTCCTGACCGGCATGTAGATTCCGCAAGCGATCACGGTCAAGAACGGACGGATGCCGAGGTCCGTCCGTTCTACTGGGACACGCGGGCTGTCGCCGATGCCTGCGCCGTGCCGACACCGACAGACTGAGGACGACGGCGCAGCCACTGATGCACCGACAGCCGGGATGGAGGCCCCGTCGGGCCGCTGGACCCGTGAGATCATCATGTCCTGAGGCTCGGGCCTAGGTTGCCGTTCCTGCTGACCACAGGCTGAGCGGCCGCTCGGGGTCCGGCGGCACCGAACTGCGGCAGGTGGGGGGATCGGGCGTGGTGGACAGCAGGGCGATGGATGCGCGTCGGGAGCATGCTCGTGCCGAACGGCTGACCGAAGGGCTGACCATCGCCGTGGCGTCGGCTCTCTCGTTCGGCCTGCTGGCCGGCCCGGCAGTGGTCTTCGGTACGACCACCTGGCACCTGGTCACCGACGCCGGCACCACCGTGTACAGCCGATTTCTGGTTCCGGCGGTCTTCCTTGCCCTGGTGGCGCTGCCGCTCATCTCGGCCCGCGCGGTGTTCCGCTCGGGTCGGCGTAAGAACAAGGAGCGATTGGCGGCGGCCGTCCCGGCGGCACTGACCTTGCTCGGCGCGTCCGTCGTGCCGTTCGCGGCTCTGTGCCTGGTCTTCATGTACGCCGACTGACCTCGCATCGGTCTCCTTTCTCTACCTGCTGTCGCCCGTCCGCCTGATCGCCGATCCTGGCATGCTGTGCCGCGACCACCGGTCACGGGGCGGTGGCCGTTACGCGTGGAGCGGGCGCAGGTCCAGGAGTCGGTGGGTCAGTTCCATCAGGCGCTTGCGGGCCTCTGTGTCGTACGCCTGCTCGTGGGCGCGCATGTCGGTGAACCGGTCGAAGTAGCGCCCGGTGGTGTCTTCCAGGTCCGGGTCGAGCACGAGTCGCACGGTGGGTCGCACGCCCTCATCGATGCCGGTGACCGGGGTCAGGCCGTACGCGCGCACTCCCGCGGTGTCCATCAGATGCGCGGGGTGAAGGGTGTTGACCGTGACGGAGGTCCCTTTCAGCTCGGCGGCCAGCTCGAATGTCGCCATGATCATCGCGAGCTTGCTGCGGCAGTACGCGCGCAGGCCCTCGTAGCCCCGCTCCAGCATCACATCGTCGAAGTCGACGGCTTCCTGCCCTATGGAGGCGACGTTGACCACGCGGGCGGGCGCGGAGGCCGTCAGCAGGGGCAGCAGGTCGCGGGTGAGGGCATACGGGGCGAGGTGGTTCACGGCGAACCGCAACTCGTGCCCTTGTCGGCTCACTTCCCGGCGGAGGGGTTCCGCGCCGCCGCCGGCGACGGCGTTGTTGACCAGTACGTCGAGGCGGGGTTCGGCGGCGCGGATCCGGGCGGCCATGTCGTGCACCTGGTCGAGGTCGGCCAGGTCCGCGAGGTAGGTGCGTACGGAGGCGCCGGAGACGGTGTCCCTCACCTCGGAGGCCACCGCCTCGAGGCGCTGGCGGTCACGACCGTGCAGCAGGACGGTGTGGCCCCGCTCGGCGAGTTCGAAGGCGATACCACGGCCCAGGCCCTGGCTCGTACCGGTGATCAGAACGGTGCGTCGGCTCATGTCGATCACTCTGGCCGGGGGGCCGGTGACACAGGGAGAGCGTGATGAGCCTGGTGTCAGCACCACCAGCCAGGAGTCACTCCTCATCGGCAAGATCACGCCGCCAGGCTGCGGAGGGAAGCCGACACAGGCCTCGTCGCGGCAACACAGGCCCCGCAGGTCCCTTGTTGGAGCGGTGCCTAGTTGCGCGCGCGCAAAGCGTGCGAGAGCGCGTCAACGGTCACGTTCACCACGGCCAGGAGCTGTGCCGGGCTCGCCCCGGCTCTGCTCATGACGGCGAGAGACTGGTTCACGGCCGCCGCGTGTACAGCGAAAGCCTCGGCGTCCTGGTCGGTCATTCGGCCCGCCGTCAGCGCCGCTCGCAGGCGCAGGCGCTGGAGGCCGAGCGCCTGCCTGGCGTGCGCCGCGACGGCCGGACTCAACACGGGGATCGCCATGGCCGACTGGGCAATCAAACATCCATCGGGCACTTCGGGATCGGCGATGCGCTCGAGGGTGACGTCGAAGAACGCGCGGACAGCCGCAAGGGGTTCGGAGGCCGCGCACGACAGGGCGGCGTCGTACTTGTCGCCGTAGCGCGCGGCGTAGCGATCCAGGCAGCGCAGGAAAAGCGTGTCCTTGTCGCCGAGCGAGGAGTAGATCGAGCTGCGGTTGAGGCCGGTTGCCCGGGACAAGTCGTGGACTGAGGTGTCGGCGTAGCCGGCGCGCCAGAACTGGATCATCGCGGCGTCCAGCGCCGTGTCCATGTCGAACTGCTTCTTGCCTGCCACGTGGCACTTCCTTGCCGGTGTGTCGGTGTTCCGGATGCTGCCCGTCATTCTATCTTGAACTGATCGGTTCAAGATGTGCTAGCCTTCCGGCGTGATCACGGCCAGGCGTCCCCGCACACCGATTCAGAGCGGCCCGGCCGTCCTGCCGGTCTCGTCGACGCTGCAGTGACCTCCTCAATCGCGGACATCGCCCGCGCGGGCCCGGCCCTCGGGCGAGCCGCGGACCAGTACACCCACCACCACCGATGGAGGATCCCGTGACCGTGTCCGAAAGTAGCCCCGTCCGCCACCTGCCCCTGCACGACCTGGACGGATTCACCCACCGCTGGGTCGACGCAGACGGCCTTCGCCTTCATGCCGTCGAAGGCGGCCGGTCGGCCGGCCCGGCTGTCGTCCTGCTCGCCGGGTTCCCGCAGACCTGGTGGGCCTGGCGGAAGGTCATGCCCAGCCTCGCCGGCCGGTTCCGTGTCATCGCGATCGACCTGCCGGGCCAGGGTCACTCCGACCGCCCGGAGGGGAGCTACGACACCCACACGGTCGCCGCCCACGTCCACGCCACAGTCCACGCGCTCGGAGTGCCGGCCTACTGGCTGGCCGCTCACGACATCGGGGCCTGGGTGGCATTCTCCCTGGCCCTCAACCACGAGAACCAACTGCGCGGACTCGCCCTGCTCGACGCCGGAATCCCCGGCATCACCCTCCCGGAAACGATTCCCACGGACCCCGCCCGGGCGTGGAAGACCTGGCATTTCGCGTTCCACCTCGTGCCCGACCTGCCCGAGACCCTGCTCGCGGGCCGGGAACGGGAGTACGTCGGCTGGTTCCTGAAGGCGAAGGCCCTCGATCCCGGCCCATTCGACGACGCCGATCTCGACCACTACGCAGCGTCCCTCGCCGCCGACGGCGGTCTCCGGGCCTCCCTCGCCTACTACCGAGACGCCGCTGAGTCGGCGCGCAAGAACCACCAGGCGCTCGACCGGCGGCACCTGACCGTGCCCATCCTCGGAATATCCAGCAGCCACGGCTCCATCCCGGACATGGCCGCCTCCATCAGCCCGTGGGCCGACAACACCACCGGGGTCGTCGTGCCCGGCGCCGGGCACTTCATCCCGGATGAGCAGCCCGAAGCCGTCGCTGCCGCGATAGCCGACTTCATGACCGGCGGCGACTGACGCCGCTCAGGCCTGCCGGGCTGCGCCCCCGCCCGGACGCACCGCCGGCCGCGTCGTCCTGAACAGGCGTCGGCAATCCGTACGTGGAGCTTGTCGTTCGAGGTTGGGGTCTCCCGTGGCCGGGACAGTCGCCGTCCAGCAGTTCGTCGCGGTGGCGGAACTGACGTGACGGCGACCCGTGCAGCATGTCTCAGTGGACTGCGCCGCGGAAGGTACACCTCGGTGCCACCACGGATATGATCACCTGTTCCTGCTCGTCACCCATGGCCTGGAGCCCCCCATGAATCACACCCCTGGCTTCCCCCTCTCCCGCCGCGGCCTCATACGCGCCGGCGCCGGCGCCTCACTTGCCGCGGTGGGCCTCGGCGCGGCTGCGCAGACCGCTTCCGCCGCGGTGGCCACCACCGAGCGATTCGACCTGACGCAGCCCTCGTACGACCTGTTCCGGTCCAAGAACACGCACGGTGCACGGGTCCAGCAGAGCTTCGCTTTCGACTGGGTGAACAAGTTCCTGTTCGTGGCCACCAAGCGCAGCGGAAGCCCTGATTCCGCCGGTGACCTCTGCATCAACAAGATGGACTTCGACGGCAATTACATCTCGTACATGCACCTCAACGGCTTCGGCCACGGCGTCGCCTTCGCCGCGCTGCCGGACGGTTCGGGGACCGAGCTGTGGATCGAGTGTGCCGCGAACACCAAGGGATACGGGACCGCGCTCGCCCCGATCCGCTACACCGCCAATGCCAGCTGGAACTCGCCGGCCGCCTCGGCAGCGTTCCAGCCGATCTCCGGGGCCAACGAATACACCTGCTCCGTCGACCCGGTCTACCGCCGCATGATCGTGCGGTACAACACCAGCGCCGGTAAGCGCATCGCCGTGTATCCCCTCTCCGCGTTCGAGACGCGCGATTTCGGCACGCCGCTGGTCGACTTCAAGCAGCCGACGATCCCGGGCACCCCTCAGGGATACACGCTCTACGGTTCGTACATGTACTACCTGACGGGCGACGCGTACCCCGGCGACGGCTCCCCCTCCGGCGACGGCAATACCTACGTCACCAGCGTCGACATCAACACCGGCTCCGTGAAGCAGGGCCCGGTCCTCAGCAAGGCCGGATCCACCCTCCACCACCGCGAGCCCGAGGGTCTGGCGATCTACCGCACCGACGCCGGCGAGGTCCGCCTCTTCATCGGCTTCGCCACCGGCGAAGAGGGCGACCGACGCTCCAGCATCTTCTACAAGAAGGCGCTGGTCTGAGCCACCTCCGCCCGGCGGCCGACGAGGGGCCGCCGGGCGTGCGGTGGCGTTTGTCGTCGGGCCGCCGACTGTGGGGCTGCTGACGGAGGCCGTGGAGTAGGTGCGAGGCTCTGGCCGGCCTCGGTGCCAGCGCGCGTTCCGGCGAAGGCCATACGAGTCGGTGTCCCGAGTACGTCTGCCGACGGCGGCCGCCGTGCTGGCTCTGCTGACCTGCCTGCCGGGCTGTTCTTGGCGCCCACCGCCGTCGAGGGCTGCGGTGAGCCCGGTGGCTCGAGCCACCGGGCTCACTCGCGCATCGGTTTCGGAAGTCCTGGGCGGGTCCGTCCTGGCGCCCCTACCCGTGCGGGTGAAGGACGACCTTGGTGTAGCCCTCGACGCGCTTGTCGAACCTCTCGTACGCCGACGGCGCCTGGTCGAGGGGCAGCTCGTGGGAGACGACGAAGCTGGGCTGCGCGCGCCCGGCGATGATCAGATCACGCAGGTGCCGGTTGTAGCGCTTGACGTTGCACTGACCGGTGCCCATACGCAGCCCCTTCTCGAACATGCGGCCGATGGAAACCATCAGCATGCCCTGCTTGGCCTGCTCGTCCGGCCCGCCCGGATCGCTCGGGACGTACAGACCCGGCACACCCAGAGCGCCCGTCGGCCGTACCGTCTCGACCAGCGAGTTCAGAACGATCGCCGGTTCCTCGCGACCCTCACCGCCGGCCTGGGCCTGGTAGCCGACCGCGTCGATGCCCTTGTCCGTGCCCTGCCCGTCGGTGTGCTCCTTGATCTGCTCCACCGGGTTGCCCTCGGCGAAGTTGACCGGGACGGCCCCGATCTCCTCGGCCTTCTGCAACCGCTCGGTCACCCGGTCGACCACGAAAACCTTGCTCGCCCCGCGCAGCAGCGCGGAGTAGGCGGCCATCAGCCCGACGGGACCACCGCCGTAGACGGCGACGGTGTCACCAGGGCGTACGTCGGCCAGTTCGTTGCCGTGGTAGCCGGTGGGGAAGATGTCGGCGAGCAGGATGAAGTCGGTCTCCTTTTCGGTGCCCTCGGGGAGCTTCAGGCAGTTGAAGTCCGCGTAGGGCACCTTCACGTACTCGGCCTGGCCTCCCACGTAAGGCCCCATGGCCACGTAGCCGTACGCACCTCCGGCGAAGCCCGGGTTCACCGTCAGGCAGAAGCCCGTGAAGCCGGCCGTACAGTTCTTGCAGAAGCCGCACGCCACGTTGAAGGGCATGACGACCCGGTCGCCGCGGCTGAGCGACGTCACCCCCTCACCGACCTCCTCGATGACGCCGAGGTTCTCGTGGCCGAAGACGATCCCCGGCTCGGCGGCGGTCCGACCTTCGTACATGTGCAGGTCCGAACCGCAGATGGCGGTGGACGTGACGCGTACGATCACGTCGTTCGGGTGCTGAATCCGGGGATCCTCCACCTGCTCGACCGCTACTTCGAACGGTCCCTTGTACACGACGGCCTGCATCGTCGAGCACCTCCACTCAGTGCACTCGCTCGATCACGTTCGGGAACAGTGGCTTCTCGGGAGCGTCTCCTTGCTTTGCTGAGAAACCTTGATCCATGCAGCTAGTTCAGTTCTTTGTGGGTTCCCTCACTGTCCAGACTGGTCCAGGATGCAATGCTTTGCACCTAGGGAAAGCAAATTCCCGCTTATGTGGCACGGAAAGGATCAGGAATCGTGACGCGACGTCTCGGCGTACTGCTCGTCCCGGTCTCCGGGCTGTCCGGCACCAGCTATCCGGTGGGGACGCGGGTGGCCATCCGGGGAACCGGGGCCTCCGTCGACGGCTTCGTGGACGGTGACTGGTTGCCGCTCGCGTGGTGGGAGTTCTCGGATGCCCGGCCGGACGACACGCCTCTTGCCTGAGCACGCTCGGGCGTCATGGTGCGGCACCTGAGCGAAGTGCGGACTGCGCGACAGGGTGGTCCCGACCATGCTCGGCAGACTCTGCGGCCTCCTCGACACCCACCGACGGCGACGTGTCGACCGTGCGCACCGGCGGAGTGGTGGGCGTGCTGGTGGTCGGAGGCGTCTCGGGCGCCGGAGGCAGCTCTTCCTCGGTGCCGTAGCCGGGCTCGGACCCGTACGAGGCGACACCGCGAGCTACTCCGACATCGTCTTCGGCCTGCTCACGCTCGTCGGCTTCCGTACGCCCCGCAGCTCGCCGACCTGCCGGACCAGAAGATGTGGCGCATCGACCGCACGGCCGACTACGGCGCCTTCCAGGACGCGGCCCGCAGCCGGGTCGACCTCGCCAGGATCGCGCGGCACTGGGAGGACATCCTGCGGATCACCGGCGCCGTCCGCGCGTACGACGTGATCCGGATGCTCTCCCGCGACGGGCGCCCGACCCCGCTCGGCGACGCGATCGCGCACTGCGGGCGGATCGCGAAGACCCTGCACATCCTGCACCTGGCCGACGAGCCCGGCTGCCGGCGGCAGATCAAGGTTCAGGCCCACCTCCACGAAGGCCGGCACGCACTCGCCCGGAAGATCTTCCACGGCCGCGCCGGGCAGCCCTGCCAGCGCTACCAGGGCGGCATGGAGGACCAGATTGGCGCGCTCGGACTTGACCGGCGTTGCGAGGAGTCACAGAACGTCGTCCTCGCGGCGGCTCCGAGCGCCGACGGTGGACAGGTCGCCTGGACACACCGGCCTCCGCACAGAGGGCCCCGTTGAGGTCGCCGGACCCGCCACCGGCCTCAAGCGACTGCTCGCGGTCGACAAACCGCGCTGCCCACGTGGGCCCGGCCGGGGCCTGGCAGGCCTCCACCGGCGCCTGGGGCCGGGCGCCGCGCCTGACCGCGCCCCTTGAGGACTGCCCTGGGTCCAGCTACCGGCTCGCCGGCCCCGTCCGCCACGTCCTCGCGACGGCCCTCGACCTTGTGCCGACGCAGAGGTGCGGCGACGGGAGGGAACCCCGTTGGCCACTGGGAAGACAACTTCCCCGATACTTCAGAAGGCGCGGCACGCAACCGAGCGTCCGCCGTCTGATATACAGACCTCCCTCAGAAAGGCCCAACGCGGTGACGACCGTCGCATACCAGGGTGAACCCGGATCCAACTCGGCGACCGTCGCGCGTGCCCTGTATCCGGACGCCGCCGAACTGCCCTGCACCGGCTTCGAGCAGGCCCTGGACGCCGTGACCCTCGGGGACGCCCACCTGGCCGTGATCCCGGTGGACAACTCCGCCGCCGGACGCGTCGCCGACGTCCACCACCTGCTGCCGGAGTCGGGGCTGTTCATCGTCGGTGAGTACTTCCTTCCCATCCGCTTCGACCTGATGGGCGTCCCCGGCACCACGCTGGACCAGGTGGAGTACGTGCGCAGCCACGTGCACGCCCTGGGCCAGTGCCGCAAGCTGCTGCGGGAGGGCGGCTGGCGGACCCTGGTCAGTGACGACACCGCCGGGGCGGCCCGGGAGGTGGCCGAGCTGGGCGACGCGCGGCACGCGGCCCTCGCGCCGCCCGCCGCGGCCGGGCTGCACGGTCTCGACGTCCTGCGTGCAGAGGTCGAGGACGACCCGGACAACACCACACGGTTCGTCGTCCTGTCCCGGAAGCCCGCCCCCGCCCCTGACCCGGGGCAGCCGACGATGACGAGCCTGTTCTTCAGCGTGCGCAACATTCCGAGCGCGTTGTACAAGGCGCTCGGCGGCTTCGCCACCGGCGGGGTGAACCTCACCAAGATCGAGAGCTACCAGATCGGCGCGGGGCTCAACGCCAGCCGCTTCTACGTCGAGGCCGAGGGCCACCCCGACGAGCGCCGCGTCGCCCTCGCCCTGGAGGAACTGCGGTTCTTCTCCTCCGAGGTGCGCGTCCTGGGCGTCTACCCCGCCCATCCGCACCGGCTGAAGGGCTGACCGAGCGGGGAGGCGGTGCGGTCCGGAGAAGGGGGATCTGCGGTGGCCCCTGGTGAGCACCGTCATCGGGGCAGGTCTGGCCGTGAACGGCTTCGCGACCTACCGCCGCATCAGGACGACGCCTCTGCCGGCCCTCACCGGCCAGCCAGCCGCCTGACTGCCCTGGCCCCCGCACGTCCAGCTCGGGGTGGACGTCGTCCTGGACGGGCCGTGGCGCCGCGGTTCGGTGATCACGCCGCAGGGTGGTCAGGCCGAGGGCACGGAAGGACGGAGCCGAGGCGCACGACCAGCCCACAAGACCAGCGGCCGGCCAGTCCTTCACGGAGGCCGATGGCCGCGGCCTCGGTGTACGTTGTCGCGCCCGGCTTCGTCAGGATGCTGGCGACGCGCACACCAACCCCGCTGTCGCTGGCACCGCAGCCGGCATGCGCACCGAGCTGGAGGTACAACGCAACATCGCGGCGATCGCCGTACCCGTCCCTCCGGGTATCCGGACCGACCCGCGTAAGGAGGCCTGCTGGACGAACGCACCTCGCTGCCCCAGGCGCGATGACTGCGCTCTGCCCCACCCGACGCACTCCACTCCGCCCGCGCCGGGAGCCGAGGGCGGCAACCTCTCGCCGCCCGGGTGCGACCAGGAGGTGTCATGTACGCACCCGCATTGATCGGAAGCAGCTCATGAGCCACCCCCGCAGCAAGGCACCTCACCATCGCGCCAGAAGTGCTCTGGCGTCGAGCCTCCCCCTGGCGTTGACCGCCGCCGTGGCCTTCGCTCACGGTACGGGCGCCGGCGCCGGCCGCGCGGAGGCCGTGGGCAGTGCCACGGCCGCTCCCGCCTGGGCCACCGCGACTGCCGACGGTTTCGCCTCCGTCAACACCCTCGGACAGAACGGCACGTACGGCGGCCGAAACGGCGCGACGGTCACCGTGCGCACCCAGGCGGAGCTGGAGAAGTACGCCAGCGCCGCCGAGCCGTATGTCATCGTCGTCGCCGCGGCCATCAACATGTCCCCGGTCGGCAAGGAGATCAAGGTCGCCTCGGACAAGACGATCGTCGGATCCGGGACGGCCGGGCAGATCGTCGGCGGCGGCTTCTTCCTCGGCACCGGTGTCCACAACGTGATCATCCGGAACCTCACCATCCGGGACACGTACCAGGGCACCTGGAACGACAAGGACCACGACTACGACGCGATCCAGATGGACGGCGCCCACCACGTCTGGATCGACCACAACGACTTCCGGAACATGGCCGACGGCCTGATCGACGTCCGCAAGGACTCCACGAACGTCACCGTCTCCTGGAACGAACTGAGCAACAACAACAAGGCGTTCGGTATCGGCTGGACCGAGAACGTCACCACCGACATCACGATCCACCACAACTGGATCCGCGAAACCGAACAGCGCAACCCGTCCGCCGACAACTGCGCCCACGCGCACCTCTACAACAACTACCTGGAGGACACGACCGGCACGGACATCTCGTCGTCGTACGGGAACTACGCGCGCGGCGGCACGGCTATGGTCCTGGAGAACAGCTACTTCCAGGGTTTCAAGAACCCGGTCATCAAGGACAGCACGGCCTCGCTCGTGCAGAAGGGCAACGTCTTCGCCGGCACCTCGGGGCGCAACGAATCCGGCGGTACGGCCTTCGATCCGAAGGCGTTCTACTCCTACTCCCTGGACGCCGCTGCGAACGTCCCGTCGGTCGTCAAATCGGGCGCGGGCCCCAGCTCCTCGATCGGCACCATGGCCGCGGCGAACGGCGCTGCGACGACGACTCTGACGGTCGCCAAGGACGGCACCGGCCAGTACACGACAATTCAGGCCGCCGTGAACGCCGTCCCCGCGAACAACCCCGCCCGTGTCGTCATCGCCGTCAAGCCGGGCACGTACCGTGAGACGGTCAAGATCCCGTCCAACAAGCCCCACGTCACGATTCAGGGCACCGGTGGCAGCCGCAGGGACACGGTGATCGTCTACAACAATGCGGCCGGCACGCAGAAGCCCGACGGCTCGGGCACCTACGGCACCAGCGGCAGCGCCACGGTCGCCGTCGAGGCCGACGACTTCCAGGCCCGCAACCTCTCCATCGCCAACGACTTCGACGAGGGCGCCAACCAGTCCCTCTCCGGCCATCAGGCCGTCGCGCTGCGCACCGCCGCCGACAAGGTCCTCCTCGACAGCGTCATCGTCACCGGCGACCAGGACACCCTGCTCCTCGACACGGCCGCGAAGGACAAGCTCGGCCGCGTCTACGTCTCCAACTCCTACGTCGTCGGCAACGTCGACTTCATCTTCGGCCGCGCCACAGCCGTGATCGACCGCTCCGTCATCACCCTGCGCAAGCGCTGGGACGGCTCCTCCGCCGGTTACATCACCGCTCCCAGCACGCCCGCCGGTCGTAAGGGCCTTCTCATCGCCAACTCCACGGTCAACGGCGATGTGTCCAGCAGCTCCTTCTACCTGGGGCGTCCCTGGCACGCCGGCGGCGACACGACCCTGGACCCGCAGACGACGGTCCGCAACACCAACCTCAGCGCGGCGATCAAGTCCACGCCGTGGACCGACATGAGTGGCTTCCCATGGAAGGACGACCGGTTCGCCGAGTACAGGAACACGGGCGCGGGAGCGGGCTCCGCGAGCACGAACCGCCCCTTCCTGACCGACGCCCAGGCAGCCGACCAGGAGGTCGCCGACTGGCTGGGGGAGTGGACACCTACGGCTTCCTGACCCGACAGGCCGGGCTGCGACCGGGCTTCGGGACGTCCTCGGATCCGGGCGCGCGGGGAAGCCGGTCGGCTGAGGCCGAGCAGGCCCCCTGCGCGCCCCCCGAGCCCGCCCGCGTCACGAGCAGGGTGCATCGGATGCGGGCGGCGCTGGAACGCACGGGAGCACGGGCTGCCGTCCCCGGGCTCACAGAAGCCCGTACATGGCTCAGGCTGAGACAGGAGTACGGGACAGGGCTGTGCGCAGCGCGAAGACGCCCAGCAAGCCGCCTGCCGCGAACCGCTGAGCGGTCATCACACGGGGGCGGGTAGCGAGAAACCCTGACATCCGTGCTGCGCCCAGCATGACCAGAGCATTCACGGAGATTCCCACGAAGATCTGCACACTGCCGAGCTGCAGCAGTTGTGCCCAGGCCGGACCCGCCTGCGGTTCCATGAACTGGGGCAGAAGAGCGGTGTACAGGAGAGCGATCTTGGGGTTGAGCAGGTTGGTCAAAAGCCCCATGGAGAAGAGGCGGGCATCGGAGACGGGAGGCAGGTCCTGGGCCGGAGCGAAGGGGGAGCGGCCGCCGGGCTTGAGCATGCCCCAGGCCAGGTAGGCCAGGTAGGCGGCCCCGGCGAGCTTGACCATCGTGTACGCGAGCGGCACGGCGGCGAACAACGCGGACAGGCCGGCGGCCGCAGCCAGCAGATAGCACAGGAATCCCACGGCGGTCCCGCTCAGGCCGACGAGGCCCGCCCTGCGGCCTTGGGTAATCGCGCGTGAGGCAAGGTGGATCATGTTCGGTCCCGGGGTCAGGGCCATGCCCAGTTCGACCAGGGCCACTCCCCCCGCTGCGGCCAGGCTGATCACTGTGAACTCCCGATTGTTTGCCGGGCACCCGGTACCCGGCGTGGGCGGCAGCCCGGCGACGGACGGCTGCGACGCATCGGCAGTGCCTGCGTCGCCGGCCTCAGGATACGGCCCTGCCGTTCGGTTTCTCCGTGGACCCTCGCTCCAGCCGTTTGACGGGCATCAACGACTGCCCCGTGAACGCGTCGGCGATTTCCGAGGATGGGCTGGGCTGGTCCCGGTTACTCAGCCAGGGCGGCGGGGCAGAGGTCGGATGCAGATCACGCTGCAGGCCAGTTCGAGTAGGCCCTGGTGGAGGTCGGCGCGTCGTTCGCAGTGCATGCGGAACCGCTTGAACTGGCCTGCAGCCAGGCGAAGGTGGACTCGACCGCCCGGCGCACCTCGCCCAGTCCGCAGCCGTGGACTGTGTTGCGTCGCCTTGTGCATCCTCGTGCATGGCCTGATCCCCGAGGCGAACACGGGTGCAACCGTCCACGCGCCGCTGCCGGGCGGCGCAGCAGCCGCGTACGGACGGAGGGTCGGGACGTGAGCCTGGGAGCCAACTGAGGCGCCTGTGCGTCACTAGCAGCAGTGAAGTGGGGAGGGGCCATGCGCCGCGTTCGTAGTGGGCAGCGGGTGACGCTGCGGTTGAGCCGTCAGAGGCCAGGCAGAGTGAGGCAGCGGGAACGAGACCCAGGGGGCGTGGAGGGAAAGCCTCGCCAATGGCGGGACCTTACGGTGATCGCGAGCCTTTTGGCCGTCCTCCTCACCGTTCCGGGAACTGTGTGGGCTGTCCTTGTTGCCCAGAACCAACTGGATCAGGCGCATGAGGCGGCGTCGAAAGAGGAGCGTGCTCAGGCCTCCCGGGTGTCCGCCTGGGCGAGCCAGGACTCGCGCGGCAAGTGGTTGTTCCACGTCATGAACCGGAGTCCCGATCCCATCGCACGGGTTTTCGTGTCGTTCGCGCCATGGCTCCCTGACGAGGAGAACGCACCCGTATGGGCTGTCATGGTAATGAGTGTCCCGCCCTGTACTGACATGACGATCAACCAGCATCAGCTGAAGTACAACCTCGACGATCCGCTGCGCCGTTTGAACAACGAGGCGTACAGCTTTCCCGACCTGTCATCGCCCCCGGAGGGGAAGGGCTGGCGCTCGGTGGACCGGGAGAACGTGTACTGGGAGTTGGGTGATGTCGCGTTCACCGATCGCAACGGTGTCGATTGGGTGAGGGAGGGCGGCGGACGTCTGAAGCGTCCACACGAGAAGCTTTCGACCGTCGGCCATGGAGTCCCTGGTCGGGTCTTCGGGAAGTTGACCTACCGCGAGGTCAAAGAGTGCGACGACAGTGCATAGGACTCGACAGCGGCCCTGTGAACCTCCCCGTCCAGTGGTGCACCGTAGGCGACGCCCCGGAAGACCAGCAGCGCCACCGCGCCGGTGTCCGACTGTCCCAGGACGGGGCAGGAGCAGGGTCGTGGCGGCGATCAGGGCCGCCACCGCGGCGAAGGTGGACAGGGGATAGCGACCCACCCTGGATCCGCCGAGGAAGTTGCCGACGATGCCGACCGCACCGTAGATGAGTAGGCAGATCGTGATGAGACCGGAGCTGACGTGGGTCACCTGCTCAAGGAAGACGGCCCACACGGCTCGCCCCTCACCGCGGTGGCGGGTGCCGCGAACGAGTCGCTGAATACGCACCGCTACCTGCTCACCGTCGAGGCTAGGGTGCGGACATGGCTGTCATGGATGTCCGCAACGGTTCCAAAGGATGGCTCGTCATGTGGCTGGAGCCACTTGGCGAGGATCGATGGCTCAGGCCGGACGAGACGTTCCGGGTCCGATCCGACTACGACGGCGATGAGCTGGCCTTCTCCATGACTTTCTGGGTGGACGAAGACGACCGGCGAGCGGGGGTCGAGAACGTCGCCGTCTGGATCGAGAACGGTGACTGCTACGCGGAAGTCACCGACAGGGCGGGCAACCTCATCGAGTGCGGGCACCAGAGGCCCGAAGAGGTCAACAGGCGATGGCAGGCCGCGTTCGAAGAGGCGCACAGGCGTGCAGCGGAGCGCAAGGACGGAGGGGAGGCAGTCGGATGATGGCGGCACCGCGCCGCACCTCGACCGCGTCGTCTCCGTCCGGGGGACAGTGTCGGCGGGGCTGGTACAGGCGACACTGATGTAGTGGCCGCACGGGTCTCGCCGAGACCGTTGCAGGGACTGATGAGGACCAGGTCGGCCTCTGCGGTGCCGAGGCGTTCCAACGCCGTGATCCCGCCGAAGGGCACCTAGCCTCGAAGTTTCGTGACGGCCGCCGACGGAGTCGGTGGCCCGTTTCCGCGCCATGGGCTGAGTCTGTGCAGGCCGGGGGCCCGAGTGTCGTCGACGAGATCGTGCGCGACATCCGGGAACAGATCGCAGTCCTGCTGACACGTTGACGTCGGCTCCGTAACCGACACTTCACGGGGACGCGGCCCGGGACCGACGGGCGCCTGGTGAAGTCGGTGCGCCAGGCGCCGGCGGCCTTCTACCGCCACCTCCGTCTGGCTGCGGACGCCTCGTCGCTCGCGATTGCGGTCGACGTCCACCCACACCGCGCCCTTGATCAGCCTGCTTCCGTCAAGGCTGCGTGCGCGGCGGCGAGGATCTCTTCGGAGAGTGGGGAGCCGTTGGTGGCCCGGGACAGGACCAGCGCACCGAACAGGGTGCACAGGCGGACGATGCCGTCCTGGTCGTCGGTGGCGAGGAAGCCGGCGAAGTCGGCCACCCCTTCGGTGTAGACGCGACGGGCCTCGCGCCCTGCGCCCTCGCGCGCGATGTCGGTGGCGAGCGCGGCGACCGGGCAACCGTCCGCCGGGGCGTCGCGGTGCTCGACGGAGAGGTAGGTGTCGATCAGCGCCTGTTGGGCGGCTTCGCGCTGCCCGTCGTGCCGCTCGAGCCCGGCGCTGTAGCGCTGGGTGAGCTCCGAGAAGGCTTGGGCGGTGGCCTCGTCGACGAGCGCCTCCTTGGAGGCGAACTGCTTGTAGAAGGCGCCGTGGGTCAGACCGGCCGCCTTCATCAGGTCGGCGACGCTGACCTGCATGCCCTGCTCCCGGAACAGCCGGGACGCGGTGTCCACCACCCGCCTGCGATTTTCCTGTGCCTGTGCCTGCGATACGCGGCCCATGACCACCTCCCGATGGATGTCGACTGGCATCTATCGTAGCTCCATGTTTAGATTGATTGCGTAATCTAATTTGTGCGGGTGGCCGTCGGCCCCCGCCAGGATCAGGAGTGAGCATGGAACTGAAGAACGCGGTCGCGGTCGTCACCGGCGCCAACCGGGGGCTCGGGCGACACCTGGCAGCCCAGCTCGTCGAGCGCGGCGCGAAGGTCTATGCGGCGGCCCGACGCCCTGAGGCGGTTGACGTGCCGGGCGTCATCCCGCTGCGGCTGGACGTCACGGACGAGGCGTCGATACAGGAGGCCGCGCGCGTGGCGTCCGACGCGACACTGCTGATCAACAACGCGGGCATCTCCACCGGCGCGACGCTGATGGGAGGCGACGTGGCTGAGGTGCGCCGGGAGATGGAGACCAACTTTTTCGGCCCGCTCGCCGCGACCCGGGCGTTCGCCCCCGTCATCGAGGGCAACGGCGGTGGCGCTGTACTCAACGTCCTGTCCGCCCTGTCCTGGTTCCACCCGGCAGGACTCGGCTCCTACTCCGCGTCCAAGGCCGCCGCTTGGGCGCTGAGCGACGCGACCCGTGAGGAGTTGGCACCTCGCGGGATCACCGTCTCGGCGCTGCACGTCGGCTACATGGACACCGACATGGCCTCCGGCGTGCCCGCCGATCAGAAGGTCGCCGCCGCCGACGTCGCGGCCCAGGCCCTGGACGGCATCGAGACCGGCCTGCCCGAGATCCTCGCCGACGAGACCAGCCGGTACGTCAAGCAGAGCCTGTCCGCGGCACCCCAGCCGACCGCGGGCTGACGCTCACCCCTCGTGCAAGGACATCCCATGCGTTACGCGCCCTTCGGTCACCGGACCGGACTGCGCGTGTCCGAGTACGCGCTCGGCGCCGCGAACATCGGCACCGGCTGGGGCGCGGGCGCCGAGCCGGACGACGCACGCCGGATCTTCGACCGGTTCGCCGAGGCCGGCGGCACCTTCCTGGACCGCGCGGACGGCTACCAGTTCGGCGAGTCGGAGGAACTGACCGGAAAGCTGATCTCCGCCGACCGCGACCACTTCGTCCTGGCCCCGAAGTTCCCCCCCCGGCGCCGCCCCGCAGCCGGACATCTCCAAGACCGGCAACAGCCGCAAGAACATGGTCGCCTCGGTGGAAGCCGGCCTGAAGCGCCTGGGCACCGACTACATCGACCTGTTGTGAGTGCACTTCCCCGACGAGCTCACTCCGATGGAGGAACTCCTGCGCGGGCTCAACGACCTGGTGAGCGCCGGCAAGACCCACCACGCCGCGCTGTCCAACTTCCCCGCCTGGCGCGTCTCGCGCGCGGTAACCTTCGCGGACCTGAAGGACTGGGCCCCGATCGTGGGCATCCAACACGAGTACAGCCTCGTCGAGCGCACCGCTGACCGCGAGCTCCTGCCCATGGCCGACTGCTGGACCTCAGGCTCCGCAACGGCGACTTCAAAGCGTTCCTGCTCGCGCCGCGTCCGGCGACAGGGATCTTGTCCGTGGTCCGGGGATGCGGAGGCGGGTTTCCTCACGCCCACGGGCTCCGTGTCCGGCCTGGGCGGTCCCATGCCCCACACGATCGCTCTGGTCGTGTGAGGGCGGTTCCGTCCGTCGTCGGACGCGGTGCCCGAGAGCGCGTCGTCCGATCGCGACGCCAACGGCGTCGTGGCGGGTGGTCTTGCAGTGCTTGCTGTTGAAGGGCTTCTGCCAGTGCTCGGTGCCCCAACGGGGGGGGGAGCGGCCGCACCGGATCGTCGCGGTGCTGGGCTTCATCGAGGCCTCACTGCCGCACACCGAGCGGGCCGCGTGCCCGCGTCTGGCCTCCGTTGCCCGCTGGGACGCGGTGGAGCTCGTTCGTACGGCCGTCCCGGTGTGGATGCAGGGCTTGAGGAGCTCACGCGGCTACTGGGCGTGCCGCCGCACCGGGGACGCCGGCCCGCCACCCAGGAGGCCTGGGCGGTGGCCCAGGTTTTTCGACACGCGGTCAAGCGCGCTGCGGCCGCGGGCCGGTGGTCGACCTTTCTCTGGCCCACTCACCGCTGAGCCTGCGTGCCACGTCCAGCGCATGCTCACGTTGCTGATCTGGTGGACAGCGCCTTCGACGGCCGGTCGGAGTGGCGTTCACGCCATCTCCTGCGCAGTGTGCGGCCGGACGGGTCCGATCGGCCTGCTGATCCGGGTGCACCCGCAGACTGTCTTGCCGTAGACGAACACAAGCGCTTCAATGCACCCACCGTCCACAGAAGGAACACCCGATTCATACCCAGCGAAGGGTTTCTCCTTGACCGCCATACGCGCCACCGCCGTCACCGCGGCCGCCTGCGCCACCGTGCTCGCCATTGCGTCGCCCTCGTCCGCGATCAATTCCTACAATGCGACCCCCGCCCCCGAGCGCACCGAGGTCGGCGCCCTCGTGGCCACCTGGGACGACGACGGCAACCCGGCCACCCCGGACCGCGTCGACTGGGTCTGTTCGGGCACGATGATCGACGCGGACACATTTCTGACGGCTGCTCACTGCACAACCGATTGGCCGGACAACGTACGATTCCACGTCTCTCTCAGCCAGGACGTCCAGGCCGACCTGGACGCCGCCGCGAAGACGTACCCCGGTGACCCCGCCGCCCAGGCGAGAGCCGTCGCCGTTCAGGGCACGGCCCACAGCCACTCCGACTACCCGGGACCCGCCTCCGACACGCACGACATCTCGGTCGTCGAACTCCCCGCCGCGCAAATGAAGTCACGCTGGTCCTTCACCCCGGCCGCGTTGCCGACTGCCAACCAGCTCGCAGCGCTCGGGTCGAAGAAGCTCAACTCCACCGACTGGGTCGTCGCCGGATACGGCACCCAGGAGGCAGTGAACGGACCGGGCGGCCACACTCACCCGGGCGGCGGTGTCAGGATGAAGGCGCCAGTGAGCTTCAACGCCCTCAACGATGCCTGGGTGCGCCTCGCCATGACGGCGCCGCAGGGCAACGGAGGTGCCTGCTACGGCGATTCGGGCGGACCCAACTTCGCCGTCATCGGTGGTAAGCGCATCCTCGCGGCGACGACCGTCACCGGCGACAGCCCGTGCTACGCCACCAATGTCACATACCGGCTGGACACTCCGGGAGCGCGCGCTTTCCTGTCGCCGTTCGTGCAACTGCCGTAACCATCGAAACGCACAGCGCTGGATGGTGCCGGTGGCGTGCCGCGCTGCCGCCGACCGGCCCGCCTCGGTCCTGTCCCCGCCGACAGGCATGCACAGGCGCCGGTCTCCGCCCCTACATCCCGTGACCGGTCGGGCCCGGGTCATGTGCACCTTGCCCGGCCGGCCCCGCCCCGACAGAGCACCTCACCGCCACCCTGTGGTGGATAGGTCAAGACCTAACTGGCTCTCAAGAGAGCAACTGATCAACCTTCACGCGGATGTGAGTGGGATTGCCCGTTTCGATTCGCCACGTTGGTGTGGATTCTGCGGTCAGTTCGCGGGACATTTGTCAGCCATCGCCCAGTGGATCATTGCTCGGGATCTCTTGGGCAGGGCAGTCACACTGGTTCAGGTGAAGGTGCGTCGGTAGGTCTGCGGGCTGACGCCGGTGGTGCGTTTGAAGCGGTCACGAAACGTTGTGGGCGAGCCGAAGCCGACCTGGCCGCCGATGCGCTCCACGGAGTGCTCCGTGGTTTCCAGCAGGTGCTGTGCCTGGCGGATGCGGGCCCGGTGGAGCCACTGGAGCGGGGTAGTGCCGGTCTGGTCACGGAACCGCCGGATCAGGGTCCGGGTGCTGGTCCCGGACTGCGCGGCGATGTCGGCCAGGGTGAGATCGCGGGCCAGGTTCTCCCGCAGCCAGGTGAGCAGCGCCTCCAGTTCGGAGCCCTTCGGTGCGGGGGCGTGGTCGTGGACGATGAACTGCGCCTGGCCGCCGTCGCGTTCGAGTGGCATCACCGACAGGCGGGCGGCGTGGGCGGCGACCGCCGATCCGTAGTCCCGGCGGATCATGTGCAGGCACAGGTCCATGCCCGCGGCCGCGCCGGCCGAGGTGAGGAACTGGCCGTTGTCGACGTAGAGGACGTCCGGGTCGACGTCCACGTCCGGGTGGAGGGTGGACAGCAATCCGGCCGCCCGCCAGTGGGTCGTGACGCGCAGCCCGTCGAGGAGCCCGGTGGCGGCCAGGGGGAAGGTGCCCACGCAGATGGAGGCGATCCGGGTGCCGTCGGTGGCGGCCGACCTCAGCGCGTCGCGTACGGCGGTGGAGGGCGGGACCGTGGGATCGGTGATGCCCGGCACGATGATCGTGTCCGCTTCCCGGAGGCCCTCCAGGCCCCAGGGGGCACGCAGGGCGAAGGCGCCGGCGTCGACCTCGTCGCGCTCGGCGCACACCCGGACCTGGTAGCCGGGCCGCCCGTCGGGCAGACGGGTCCGAGAGAAGACCTCGATCGGGGTGGACAGGTCGAACGGGATCACCTGGTCCAGCGCGAGCACGGCGACTGTGTGCATGGCCAGAACCTACCCCATCACCGCACGACGGATACGGACCGATATCCGGAAAAGCCCATGTCACCGCACTTCGGAAGCCCTCGGAGGCGCATGGCAATTTCTCGTTGAAAGCTGTCACTTGTGACACTGGGCGACCGGGTCGGCGGACGGTTGACTTCAACGCGTCGGAGAGAGATCGCCCCCGAAGGAGCGCCCAGTGCACGTCCAGATCGTCCTGTTCGACGGTTTCGACCCGCTCGATGTCGTCGCCCCCTATGAGGTGCTGTACGCCGGTGGTACGGCATCGGGCGGCGCAGTGACTGTCGATCTGGTCTCCGCCGAGGGCCCCCGCGAGGTGATCAGCGGCACCGGGGGACTGGCGCTGCGCGCCGTCGGCGCCCTTGACCTGGAGCGGGCGGACGTCCTTCTGGTGCCCGGCGCCTCCGGCCGCGTGGGCGAACCCGGCGAGGTCCCGGAAGAAGAGGTGGGCGCCGGCGAGTGGAAGCAGGACGAGTTCATCCCGGTGCTGCTGGGCCGGACGCTGACCACCGAGCTCCCCGTGCTCCTCAAGCAGGCAATGGACGACCCGGACGTCACCGTCGCCACCGTCTGCGGCGGCTCGCTCGTCCTGGCCATGGCCGGCCTGCTGGAGGGACGGCACGCCACCACCCACCGGATGGGTCTCGACCTGCTCGACGCCACCGGCGCCCACGCGGTCCGCGCCCGCATCGTGGACGACGGCAACCTGATCAGCGGCGCCGGCGTCACCTCCGGGCTTGATCTGGGCCTGTACCTACTGGAGCGCGAGGTAGGCCCCCGCGTCGCGCACGCCGTCGAAGTGCTCTTCTCCCACGAACGGCGCGGCACCGTATGGCGCGCGCAGGGCCCGACGCCCACCGCCCTCTGAGCGCCTGGCACTTCGCAGATCAGTCGCTCACCATTCCCCTTGCACAGTCAGGAAGAACTTTCAGCATGTCCGTCGAAGGCACCTGGAACCTGTCCATCTTCACTCCCATCGGCAAGATCAATGCCGTGGTGGCACTCTGCGAGCAGGACGGCATCCTGACCGGCGTCGCCCACGGAGCCGGCGAGGAAGCAGTACTCGCCGACGTCACTCTTGCCGGCGACCGGCTCACGTGGAAGCAGGCCATCACCAAGCCCATGCGGCTGAACTTGACATTCGACGTGACAGCGAACGACGACACCCTCCAGGGCACCGCCAAGGCCGGCCGCCTTCCGTCTTCCAAGGTCACAGGCGAACGCCAGATCACCCCGGAGCACCAGGCGTGACCAAGCTTCTTCTGTCCTTGCACGTCCTGGCCGCCATCATCGCCGTCGGCCCGGTCACCGTCGCCGCGAGCATGTTTCCCGCAACGCTGCGCCGCGCCCTCGGCGACGCCGACGACAGTAGCGCCCGCACCACTCTGCAGACGCTGCACCGCATCTGCCGCATCTACGCGGGCATCGGCATCGCGGTTCCCCTCTTCGGCTTCGCCACAGCCAGCAGTCTCGGTGTCCTCGGCGACGCCTGGCTGATCGCCTCGATCCTGCTGACCGCGACGGCCGCCGGCGTACTGACACTCCTGATCCTGCCCGCCCAGGACCGCGCTCTGGCCGAGACAACGGGTTCCGCCTTGCAGTCGCCGGCACCGAACCCCCTGACGCCGGGCCGCCTCGCCATGATCACCGGCATCTTCAACCTGCTCTGGGCCACCGTCACCGTACTGATGATCATCCGTCCCGGCTCCACCACGGGGGCATGACCGTGCACCTCCGGCCTCCATTCCATCTGCGCATCGCGGCTCACGCCGAGCTGATCTCCCTCGTCGTGATGCTGACCAACGTGTTCACCATCCACCTCAAGCCCGTCTCATCCTTGATGGGCCCCACCCACGGCTGCGCCTACCTGTTCGTCGTCATCACGACCTGGCGCATCAAGCAGGCCCGGGCCGCCGTCAAGGTCCTGGCCCTCGTTCCGGGCGCCGGCGGGCTGCTCGCGCTGCGACAGCTCGACCGCGGCGATTCGGCCCGCACCCAGGAGAAAGGAGTCATCCCCTCATGAATCTTGTGTCACCGGTGATCGTCGGCATCATCTACTGCCTGCTGATGTCCCTGATCAAGGAACCGCACCGACGCCACTTCAACGCGATCATGGTGGGCGGAGCCGGCGCTGCCTATCTGAGCGGGGGCGGATTCGGCCCGTGGGAGTTCGCATTTGTCGCACTCTTGGCTTACGTCGCCTACCGCGGCCTGGACTCCTGGGCCTTCATCGGCGTCGGCTGGCTGCTCCACACGGCCTGGGACATGGCCCACCACCTCAAGGGCAATCCGATCCTGCCGTTCTACCACGACTCGTCCCTGGCATGCGCCATCTGTGATCCGGTCATCGCCCTGTGGTGCTTCCGCGGAGGACCTTCCCTGATCGCGCTCGTCCGCCGGGTTCACGTCGGCCGAGCTTCTGCGGCGTGGCCGGGATCTCCGTGGGGTGAGAGGCACGACGGATAGGGCTCCCGCGCCGCTGAGGAAGGTGTCCGACGCCTCGAATCATAAGCACCGGAGCCCCGCTGGTTCCCTTGCTGCCGCACTCTGTGGGGCAGCGGAGCATACTCCTGCCGCACCAGCGTGCCGCCGTCCGTGTCCACCGGGGAGTGCGAGCGCTTGGAGTGCCGGACCTCGGCGGGCTGTCAAGGCCCTTGCGTCCCCCGCGGGCCGTCAAGGGCGTGGGCCCAGGCCAGCAGTTCAGGGGCGTCCAGCGCCGGTAACCACAGGTCGGCCCGGGTGGCGCCGTCGCCCTGCGGCCGGGGGCCGACGCCCAGGATCCGCAGGCCGGCCCGGCGGGCCGCTTCCACGCCGGTCAGGGAGTCCTCCACCGCCAGAGCCCGGTCCGGGGGGACACCGCAGAGCCGGGCCGCCACGGCGTACACGTCGGGGTGCGGCTTGGGGCGCACGCGGTCCCCGGTGTCGGGAACGACGAGGTGCTGGAAGTGCGCGAGCAGCCCGGCTCGTTCCAGGCTGCCTTCGACCACGACCCTCGGGCAGTTGCTGGCCACCGCCAGCGGCAACCGGCCGGAGAGCAGCCGTACGAGCCGGACCGCACCTGGCATCGTCACCGGTTCGTCGGTGACGAGCGCCAGGAAGTGGTCGAGAAGCGCGGCTGTCAGGTCCTCGGTCAGTTCGGGTTTGTGCACGGACTGCGCCATGAGCCGGCCGCAGTCCTCGTAGTGCAGACCGAGGGCCTGCTCCGCGAACCCGGGCGGTGGCGGGAGTCCGTGCTCCCGGAAGGCCCGGATGCGAGCCTCCTGCCAGTGGCGTTCGCTGTCCATCAGGGTGCCGTCGCAGTCGAAGACGACGGCTTCGGGCGACCAGTCGAGCAGATCGTGGTCCGAGGTGGTCACGGGGCCTCCCATGCCTTCGCAGGTACGCATGCGGCATTTCCGTATCCGCAGGAAACGGAAAGATAGTTTCCGCTACGTTATTTCCGTCCAGGCAAATCGGGCAATAACCCTTTTCGGTGACTCGATGGGCGCCGGAAACAGGCGTATGGCCGTGCGGCGACAGCCGAGGCGCAGCCGTCGAAACCGTCAATCTCACGTATCCGCACGCCAGTTGTCACGCTTGTTCGGCTGCGCGGGGTCCAGGAGCGCCTTGTGTCCGTTACCACTCGCACGCGTTCGCATTCGAAAGAACTGCGTAATTACCGCACGAAAGTGCCCGTTTTGCACTCCGGGCGTACGCTGGCGCACTAAGTTCGTGACCGGCATGAGAACAGAGCGAGAGCGGACGGAACGTTGCAGGAACGGGCGAAGGTAACCCGCAGATCACTGCTGGAAGCGGCTGCCCAGCTGTTCGCTGAACAGGGATACGCGGCCACCAGCGTCAACGACATAAGCGCAAGGTCGGGCCGGACCAGCGGTGCGGTCTACTTCCACTACACCGGCAAGGAGGGCATCGCCGTCGCCGTCGTCGAGGACCGGTTCGCCACCTGGTCTCAGCTCGCTGCACGCTACGGAGACGAGACGGTCCCCCCGCTCGAACGGCTCGTTGCCCTCAGCTATGAAATCGCCCATGCCCTCACCCGGGATCCCGTGACGCGTGCCGGAGCCCGTCTGTGGGCCGAACGCGCCGTCATCAAGGCTCCCGTTCCCGACCCCTTCGCGCTGTGGACCGCCGCCGCCACGCGACTGCTCGCGCAGGCCCGGCTGGCAGGGCATGTCAACGAGCGCGTCCGCCCCGCCCGCACGGCCCGTACCTTGGTGCGCGCGTTCTTCGGCCTGTGCACCATCACCGAGGCCATCGAGGGCACGACCGTCCTCGACGACCGCCTGACCGACTGGTGGCACCTGACCCTGCCCTCCCTCCGCCCGCAACCGTCCCGCGGGAACCTCCCGGCAGGTCGGATGTCACCGAGTGGAGGGTTGCGCCTTTGACGCGGGCCTACCTGCGGCCCCACACCTCGAACACCGAGCGGCCTGAAGCCCTGGCAGACTTCCTCCACGCCTACGACCGCCCCGTTACCACACGGCACTGGACGGACTCCGCCCGTCAGCCGCGTCAACAACGGGGGCGGACCAGCAGCGTATCCACCAGTACGCGGGTGAGGTAACCGCCACCGGATACGACCCCGGTGTGCGGAGGGATCTACGGCTCCGGCACAGCCCACCGCGGTCCGCAACTTCCAGATCAGCCGGGCCTCACGGCCGACGGGGTGATCGGTCCCAGGAGGTGGACCGAACGTGGTGATGCGGTGGGAGCGAACCTGACGCCATTCCTCCGGTCCGAGAACGGAAGTGTCCAGGGCGGAGAGGGGTGTGGTGAGTGGTGCGTCGCTGAGAACCACGAAGCCCGCCGCTTCGGTGAAGGTGAAGGCCCACGATGGAGGCGGGAGGAACTCCTCTCCGTACCCATGCCGGCGTTCGCGGGTGAAAGCGACCCAGGGTGGTGGGCGTGACACAGGACAACGCTCTCGCCGGTGCGGTCGACGACCGACGCCGTGTGGAAGGTCAGTGGGTACTCCTGGCCCTCGAACTCGCCCACCTGACCTTCGACGACTCGCCCAGCGGATTCACATAGCGACAGCGGACTCGCGTCCGGCGACCGGTTCGCCCACCCCGGACGACGCGCCGCTGCGTGTTCCGCGACCGCTCACCGGACGGCTGCTCCGCCGAGGAAACTCGCGCGGCGGAACGCCGGATTCGCCCCGTGGCCGGAGGCTCACCCCCTCCGACTGCGGCTCCCGCCGGCTGTCGTTCAGCGGGTGCACCTTCTCGTGGCCGCTCGGGACGAAGCCACTGCGACAGGGGATCCGGACCCGCTACACCAGCTTGTTGTGGAGGCGACAGCGCATCGTTGTTTCCTCGACGGTGCCTGCTGCTGTGAAGATCTTGTCGCGGGGGGCGCCGTCAGAGGCGGTCACCGTCCGGTAGGACGCATCGACTCACGAGGGAGGGCCCACAACGCCCCCGTCACAGCAAGCCTCCCTGTCACCGATCAGCCCTGCCGGCCGATGTGCTGCGTGTCTTCGGCGCGCCCACAGGAAAGAAGGAGGAACAGCATGACCTCGTCCGGAAGGGTTGTGCTCGGCGACCGACTCGCCCGACGCGTCGCGACCACGGTGGCCGCGCTGGCGGTCGCGGTGGCGGCCGCTGGTTGTGCAGATCCCGGAAGCGGCGGCGCCGCCCGCGACGCCACGCGGGGAGGGGCCCCTCTCGACCCGGCCGGCACGGCGTCGGCGCGCGCGCCGCGTGCGCCTGCAGCGGTGGGCGCCGCGGACCTCGTGGGTCGTTTCGCGTCCCCCAACCCAGGTTCGGTGAACGCGTACTGGATATCCGCGCCGCAGGGCCTCGTCGTGGTCGACACCTTGCGCACCTTGACTGATGCGCGCAAGGCGGTCGAGCAGGTCAAGCGGACCGGGCGGCCGGTGGCCGCGATCCTGCTCACCCACTCCCATCCCGACCATGTGGGCGGCGGCGGGGTCTTCCACGAAGCGTTCCCGCAGGCACCGGTCTACGCATCGGCCGCGACCGACAAGGTCATGCGGGAAGACCCGCGCGGGTTCTACCCGCTCACCCGCACGGTTCCCGACCACGACTTTCCCGAGCAACTGACCTACGCCACAAAGACCTTCCGGCCCGGCGGCACCATCGACGCGGGAGGGCTGCGCTTGGAGACCGCCGAATTCTCCGAGGGCGAGTCGGACACCGCGACCGTTTACTACGACCGCGCTTTCCAAGCACTCTATGCAGGCGACCTGGTGGGCAACCGAGTCACTCCGGCCCTGTTGGAAGGCCACTCATGTGGGTGGCTGGTCAACCTCGACCGGCTGCGTGAGCGCTTTCCGAGCGTGCGGACCGTCTATCCGGGCCACGGTGCGCCGGCCGCCGCAGCCGGCATGTTCGAGGAACAGCGTGTCTACCTCCGGGACTTCCGCCGGCTCGTGCGCGAAGCCATGGCCCCGACGTCGGCCGACGGCACGGCGGTCGGCGAGGCGGATCGTGCGTCGATCGTCGCGGCCCTGGAGCGGCAGTACCCCCGTTATCCCCGTGTGGCGTCGCTGCCCACGATCGTCGAGGAGAACATCAAGGCGGTCTCCGCCGAGCTGTCGGCGGAGAACCCCGCGACGCTGCCCGTGGCCTGCGCCCCGTAGAGCCGCGGCGTGGCCGCGTCCGCGACCCACTCGATCTGAACCCGAGAGGAAGAACCATGCCGACCTTGGAGAAGGTCACGTTCGATGCCGGCGGTGTGACGCTGATCGGCAACCTGTACCTGCCCGACGCGACGGACGCTTCCGCGCCTGTGCCGGCGGCGATCGTGGCGGGGACTTGGACCAGCGTGAAGGAAATGATGGCCGACCGCTACGCCGAGCGGCTCGCCGACCGTGGTTTCGCCGCGCTGTCCTTCGACTTCACCGGGTTCGGTGAGTCGCAGGGCGAACCGCGGGATGTCGAGACGCCGGAACGGAAGGTGGCCGACATCAGGAGCGCCCTCACCTTCCTCGCCGCCCGGCCCGAGATCGACGGTGACCGGCTCGGTGCGCTGGGAATCTGCGCGGCGGCAATGTACATGTCGGCAGCCACCGTCGAGGACGACCGTCTGAGGTCCCTGGCGCTGGCGGCCCCATGGCTGCACGACGCGGACATCTGCGAAGCGGCGTACGGCGGCGCGGGGAAGGTGGCCGAGCTGATCGGCTCGGCGGATGCCGCCCGGGAGAAGTACGAGGCGACCGGCGAAGTCGAGTATGTCCCGGTGGTCAGCGCGACCGACCCGCGTGCCGCGATGCCGATGGAGATCGACTTCTACCTCAACCCGGACCGCGGCGGGATTCCCGCCTGGCCCAACCGCTTCGCGCTGATGGCGTGGCGCGACTGGCTGACGTACGACGCCATCGCCCTCGCACCCCGGGTGACCCGGCCGACGCTGATCGTGCACAGCGACGACGCGGCCGTCCCCGACGGCGCTCGCCGCTTCCACGCAGGACTCCCCGGGCCCAAGGACATCGTGTGGACGTCCGGCACGCAGTTCGACTTCTACGACCAAGAGCCACAGGTCACGCTCGCTGCGGACAGTGCCGCGGCGCACTTCGACCGCACCCTGCGCGGCTGAGTCCCGCAACGGCGGCCCAGGTGTGTCCGGGCCCGGATTCCTCTGGTCCGGCCGCCGCCCCCGGCGGCCGGACCGGAACCCCGACACCATGAACGGAGAGCACATGACCACCGTCGAAGACCGCCTCGCCGTCATCGAGACCTGCACTCGTCTGGCCTGGCACGCCGACCAGCGCGAATGGGACCTTCTCCAGCACGTTTTCGCGCCCACGGTCCGGCTGGACTACACCAGCCTCAACGGCGGCGAACCCGCCGAGCTGCCCGTCTCCGACATCGTGGCCGGCTGGTCTCATGTGCTCGGAGGCTACGACTCGACCCAGCATCTGATCACCAACCACCTTGTGGACGTCGATGGCGACACCGCCGTGTGCACCGCCGCGTTCCAGGCCACCCATCGGCTCGCCCACCCCTTCGGCGCCCCCTTGTGGACCCTCGGAGGCACCTACCGCTTCGATCTGGCCCGCACTCCCGGCGGCTGGCGCATCACCGGCGTGGTGATGACCGCCACCTGGGCCGACGGCAACAAGGACCTGGCCGCCCTGGCCGCCGGGAGCGCGCGGTGACCGGCCACGGCCCACGGTCGCCCACCGGCGGACGGTTTTCGGCTGCCGTGTGCGCCGCGGTCCTGTCCGCGGCCGTGCTGGCGGCCTGTTCCAACAGCCGGTCCGGCGACGACACCGCTTCCCCCGGCGTCCCCGTCGCGGTCAGGCCCACGGCACCTGCGCCGGACGACCGGACGGAGACGCGGGCCACCGGATTGCTGCCACCGGTGCAGGCCTACGTCGATGCCGTCGGCAACCGGGATCTCGACGGCCTGGTCCGCGCGTTCACCTCCGATGCCGAGATCGTCGACGTCGGGCGCAGCATCCGCGGACAAGCCGCCATCAGCCGCTGGGCCGAGGCCGAAGTGATCGGCGGCACGCTCACAGTGAGCGCGGTCACCGAGAACCGCGACGGCTACCAGCGCCTGCTCGTCCGCTTCACCCCCAGAGGCAAGGGAGGGTTCGCCGCGCACTACGCCTTCACCGTCAACGGCGACGCCATCACGCGTGCCGAACTCACCTACGCCTGACACCCGCGACCGCCCGACCGGACCATCGCCCGGTCGGGCACCGGAAGGATCCCGTGGAACTGCATGTCGTCCTGCCCAATGAGTCCGTAGACCTCGATCCGCGGCTGCTCGTCGATCTGTCGCGGCGGGCCGAGGAGTCGGGCTACGCCGGCGTGTGGCTGCCGGATCACCTCCTGCCGCCCCAGGAGTACGGCGGTCCGTACGGTGGGGTGTACGAACCGCTGGTGACGCTCTCCCACATCGCCGCCGCCACTACCCGGATCCGGCTGGGCACTTCCGTCCTGCTGCTGGCACTGCGGAATCCGTTCGTGGTGGCCAAGCAGGCCGCGACGCTCGACCGGCTCTCCGGCGGCCGGTTCACCCTCGGTATCGGACTCGGTTGGGACCAGGCCGAATTCGCGAGCACCGGAGCGGACTTCACGGACCGGGCCGGGCGGACCGACGAGTCACTACGCCTGCTGCGACATCTGTTCGACCATGGCGTCGGGCCGTTCGAAGGCTTGAGGTTCGGGTTCGCCACCGGGAATTTCGCGCCGCGTCCCGGACCGGGCCTGAAGATCATGGTCGGTGGCACCTCGCCGGCCGCGCTCCGCCGTGCCGCGCGATGGGCCGACCTCTGGCAGAGCCCGCCCGACACCCCAGCGGTGTTCGCGGAACGCGTGGCGGCCCTGCGCGCGCAGGCGGGACGCGCGGTGGCGGCAGGCGCGCGGACCGAATGGTCCGACTCGGCCCGCCCGGTCGAGGACATCGTCGACGAGGTCCGTGCCTGGGCGGATGCGGGGGCGGACCACCTCGCGGTGTGGTTCGGCGACGCGCACGGCTTCGCCGACCGTATGACCGCTCTGGCGAGTGCGGGGCTGTCGTGATCCCGACAAGTGCGCACGGAGGTGAGGGCTCTGCGGTGATCACGGGTCTTCCCGCCGGGCTTGTCTCCCGGCATCCCACGGCCGAGGACCATCACCGGGTCCTCGCCGTGCTGGACGCCTGGTGGGGCGGATTCAAAGGTGAGGCCGGGGCGGTCGAGCGAGCGTTGCTGCTGCCCCGGCTGTACTTCCAGCACTTCGCCACGACCAGCTTCGTCGTCGAACGCCCGGGCGGCGAACTCGCGGCCTTCCTGGTCGGTTTCCTGTCACAGACCGAGCCGGACACCGCGTACATCCACTTCGCGGGCGTCGATCCGGCGCTCCACGGCCAAGGCGTCGGACAGGCCTTGTACCGGGCGTTCTTCGCGCTCGCCCGGACGCACGACCGCAGCTTCGTGCACTGCGTCACGAGCCCGGGGAACACCGCCTCCCGGAGCTTCCACACCCGGCTCGGCTTCAACTCCTCCGATCCCCTCCCCGAGTACGACGGTCCGGGACTTGCGCGCGTGGCCTTCACCATCGACGTAGGCGCAGACCCGAGCCGCCGGGCGCGGCGGATGCGCGTGCTGGACACCGTCCTCACCCTCGAACACCGCCCGGACGGGTCCGCGCCCGACAACGACGACTGGCTGGCCCTGGTACGCGCCCCCGACGGGCTGACGGTGGTCCGACCCGTCGGTCCCGCGACACCCGTCGCCGCCCGCTGGATCGCACTGTACGAAGCGACGCCGGATCACGGTCTCGACGAGCCGGGGCTGCTGGCAGCGGTCCTCGTGCCCTTGGCGCGCCGAGGGGTGCCGGTGTTCACGGTGTCGACATACCACGCCGATCTCGTACTGGTCCCCGAGCAGCGCGAGGAACAGGCTCTGACCGCGCTGCGTTCGGCCGGATTCGCGGTCGGCCCAGGCCCGCGGCCGCGCCCCGCTTGACCAGGAGACCTTAGACGACGCGGCGTTCACGGTCGCGGCCGATGACGGTCCCGACCTCCGCGACCAGGCGGGTGATCAGGGGTTGGGGAGCGTGATCGGTCCACACGACGGCGAGCTGGAAGGGTTCCGCGTCGGTGACCCGGATCCAGCGCACGTTGCCGGCGGGCATCACGGCGGCCAGCGGGTACGGGGGAAGCCAGATGCCGCGTCCGCGGCCCACCTCCAGGAGGCAGTCCTCCACCGACGGGACGACGGGGCCGCACCGTGCCGGGCTGCCGTCGGGCCGCGGGTCCGCCACCCAGAACCGTTCGGCCTCCGGGGACGCGAGGACATCGGGCCGGATGACCGGCTCGCCGGCGAGCTCGGCAAGCGACACTGCCGAGCGGTCGGCCAGGGGATGCCGGGCGGACACCACCGCGGCTCGCGGGTCGGTGCGCACGACCGAGTGGTGCACACCGACGTCACCCACCGGCAGCCACATGAACGCGGCGTCCGCCTGCCCTCCGCCGAGGAGTTCCACCTCCTGTCGGGGATGCTGCGCGCCGCTCAGGGTCACGCGCAGACCGGGGACGGTCGCCTCCAGTGCCTCGGCCACATCGATGGCGAACAAAGCCGTGGCGGCAGGACAGCAGGCCAGCCGCAGAATCCCCGCCTCCGCGTCGGCCACGGCGCGGACCCGTCGGGCCAGGCGGTCCATGTCGTCGACGACAGCCGCGCCACCGGCGGCAAGCTCCTCTCCCGCGGCCGTGAGCAGCACACCACGCGAGGTGCGCACCAGCAGGACCACGTCGAGGGCACGTTCCAGATGCCGGATGTGCTTCGAAACCGCCTGCTGAGTCAGGTGCAGCACGGCCGCGGCGCCGGTGACCGAGCGTTCCTGGGCCACGGCGAGAAAAGAACGCACATGCCGAAGTTCGATATCGCTCACGCCGTTCAACATAGCGGCCACGCCAGGAGATCCCGGTTCGTATCTCGTAGACCATGGCGTTGATCACCCGGCGGTCCTCCATCCGCGGTCGACCCGTCGCGGGCCCCTGGAATGAGCGGAGCGAGTAACTCCCACTCCTCATCGGAGAGTTCATGGCGGCGTACCACGCCACCCGGGCCCGCCCCGACCCGTGGCGTGCCACGGCCGGGGCGACCGGCCACCGCCAGACGTGCGTCCCAGCAGTTAGGCTCCGTGAGGAGGCAAAACGGGGGAGGACGATGCAGCAGTGGCCTGAAGAACCCGTCGCTGACACCAAGGCGGCCCGGTGATTCGCGGGCATCGCGCAATGCCCTGCGAGAGGCGGTCAGGGCCGATCTGCCCGTCGCACACGGCGGACTGGGCATCGTCGTCGTGGCGAGCGCGCTGCTGAGCCTGTTCACGGGACCAGGGCATGCGAACTGGATCCAGGCGCTGCGCTGCCGCAGGTCGAAAGCTGCTGACCGGACCAGAGCCGGCCCCGCCCCGGACCGGCCTTGTTCACGAGTGTGGACGGCAGTTGTTCACCGTCTCAGGAGGCGGTTGGATCGGGGCGGGGCCGATGTTCGCGAGAACGGGAGGCACCTGATCCGGAGCCTGTTCCGGGTGACGGTGTGAGAGTGCCGAGGGGGACGTCGTGGAGTGGCCGATGGCGTTGCTGGGGTTCGCTGCCGGGCTCCTGATATCCGTCATCACCGCCCCCGTGGGTGTCTCCGGAGCGGTCTTCCTGCTGCCCGTCCAGGTCAGTGTGCTGGGAGTGCCCAGCCCGGCCGTGACACCCACCAACCTGCTCTACAACGTCGTGGCCGGCCCTGGTGCCCTCCTGCGCTACTGGCGGGCCGGACGGCTCGGCGGACCGCTGCCCCGGCTCTTGATCTCGGGCACAGTTCCCGGCGTCGTCGCCGGCGCCGTGATCCGTGTCTTCGCCGTTCCCGGCCCGCGCGTCTTCCGCCTCCTCACAGCCGCGCTGCTCCTGCCGCTCGGGCTGTGGCTGTGGCTGCGGACCGTACGCCCGGCCTCACACCGCACCCGCGATCAGCCTTCGCCTCGCGCGACGACGTCGATGGCCCTGGCCGTCGGCGTGGCCGGCGGGATCTACGGAATCGGGGGCGGCTCACTGCTCGGCCCGATCCTCGTCGGCCGCGGCGCACCGGTCGCCACCGTCGCACCCGCCGCCTTGGCCTCCACCTTCGTGACCTCCATCGTTGGCGCGGCCGCCTACGCGCTGCTCTCCCTCGCCGTCACTGGCGACGTCGCCCCCGACTGGCTGCTGGGCCTTTCCTGCGGTGCTGGTGGCCTCCTCGGCGGATACCTCGGCGCACGCCTTCAACCGCACCTGCCCGAGACGGCCCTCCGGCTCCTGCTCGGCGCCCTCGCCGCCGGAATCGGCACGTTCTACGCAGTCCAGAGCCTTCGCTGACCGTGCAGTGCGCAGCCGTTCTGGGGCACCGAGTGCTGTCGAGACTTGTCGTCCATGAACGCGGAGTACATGGGGGAAGAGCCTATGGCCGAGGGAGCGGGTCAGGTCCAGGAATGTACGCAACCGGTCCGCGTCCGGCAGCCGTGGCCAGCCCGTGGCGAGCACAAGAGACGGTGGAAGGCATCCGCCATGACGTGGACGCTTGACAGCGGCCACGTGGATCTCCCCACGTACGGCCAGTTGCGGATGTGACGCTCAGTGATCTTTCTCGGGAAGTGCTGGAGTTCTGTGCTGAGGTGCTCGGCCATGAAGGCGGCCGGAAGGTAGGGCAGGTTGGCCATCGTCCGATGCCGACGATGAACGTGCTCGCTGCGGGACTGAAGAAGGACGGCGACACCACCAACCCGGAGCCCGAGCTCAAGCTTCCGGCCACAAGCGGCGGCGCGGGCCGAGCGGCCCCTGAGCGTGAAGCGTCGCCTGTACGCGCGCGATGAACGCACGGTGCGGTGCCCGAGGCCGAAGTCGCACAGACGGCCGCCTCCCCGGAGGAGGCGGCCGTCTGGGTACTGAGTCGGAGCGGGTCCTGGACCCAGTCCTGGGCCGTCCCTAGACCCGGTCCTGGAAGACGGTGTACCAGGGGTACGTACCCACCACTGCGTTGTCGGCCGTCACGGCCTCCAGCGTGTAGAAGTATGTGTTCCCCTTCGCCGCCGTGGCGTCCTCCCACGTCCGGGCGTTCGCCGGGAGCAGGTCGCGGTGCTGGGGCTCGTACGCCTTGGTCACCGGGTTCCACCGGCTCACGCGGTAGCCGGTGACCGTGGCGCAGCGGGCCGTGTCCGTGCACTGCCAGTCGACGGACGGACGGGTGGCCGTCGCGTTGTGGCCCACGCTGCCGAGGTTCCAGTCCCGGGTGACGGTCACGGACGGCCGGACGTCGAGCTCGGTGGCCTGGACCACGGTGACCTTCGGGTCGCTCGGAAGCAGCGTGTTGTTCCAGTGGTCCCTGGCCGTCACCGCGTACACGTGCGTCTCGCCGTCCGGCAGGTCGCCGCAGAGGATCGCGAGCGGGTTGCTCGTGCCCTCCGAGCAACGGGAGGTGTCGAGCCACTTGACCGTGCCGTCGGCCTGCCGGACGCCCGTCCGGACCACGTACTCGTCGATGTCGTCCTCGGGCGAGGCGGCCCAGCTCACCAGCATGCCGTCGCCGCGCGGAGTGACCTTCACGCCGGTGACCGGGCCGGGCGCCACGCTGTCGCCGGTGCGGACGACGAGCGGGACGGAGTAAGCCGACTCGTTGCCGTCCGGGTCCACCGCCGTGACGGCGTACGTGACGTACGTGTTCACGGGCATGTCCAGGTCGACGCACGCGCCCCCGTTGCCCGCCTCGTTGCTCCCCTCGTCGGCGCAGGTCACCTCGGTGCGGGCGGCCGGGTCGAAGGTCTTGCCGGGCGAGCGGTACACGCGGTAGTGCCCGCCGTTGTCGTAGTCCTCGGACCAGCGGCCGCCGGGCGCCGTCCAGTACACCGCGGTGTAGCCGGGACGGGCCACGGAGTTGAGGCGGGTCGGGGACGCCGGCGGCGTACGGTCGACGCCGTCACCGGTGACTGCGGCATACGCCCCCGGGTTGCCGAGCGCGTCGACGCCGCGGACGCGGTAGTACTGGTTCGCGTTCACGGGGGCGTCGGTCCGGTACGACGTCATGGTCGTCGTGTCCAGCAGCTCGAACGGGCCGGTGGCCGCGGAGGCCGCGTACACCTGGTACTTCGCGGCGTCGCCGACGGCCTGCCAGTTCAGGGTGGCCCACCAGGCGTCGCTGACGACCTTGAGACCGGTCGGGGCGGCCGGGCCGGTGCGGTCGACGGTGGTGGCTGTCACGTCGAGGCTGCCGGTGGACTCGCGGCCGGCCTTGTCGACGGCCCGGACCTCGTAGAGGAAGGTCTGGCCGGTCGCGGGCGGCGCGTCGACGAAGGACGGAGAGGTGAGCAGGGAGCTGCCGCTGACCTTGGCCCAGCTCGTGGCGCTCAGCCGGCGGTACACGCGGTACCCGGCGAGATCCATCTCCTTGTTGGCGGCCCAGCGCAGGGTGGTCCTGGCGGTGGTCTTGTCGTACGCGGTGGTGACGACGGTCGGCGCGAGCGGCTTGACGGTGTCGACGGTCGCCTCGGTGCGCGGGGCGTACGTGAAGGCGGCGGAGGCGTAGCCGGTCCAGGCGACGTAGTCCACGCGGATCGTGTGCTTGCCGGACGGGATGGTCAGGTCGACGGTCTTGCGGACAGTGGCGGAAACGTTCTTCCACAGGTCGATCTTCCGCACGCCGTCGACGTAGACGCGCATGCCGTCCTGGGTGGCCGCAGAGAGCCGGAAGGGGCCGCCGGATCCGAAGTCCCTGGTGAGGGACCAGCGGACGGAGAAGTTGTCGTTGGGCAGCGTGACGCCGGCCGGGTCGCCGTAGCCGTAGTTCTCGGCGATGGCCGAGTCGCAGGCGGTCAGCTTGGGCGTGCCACTGAAGGTGGCATTGCCGAAGTACTGCGCCGTCCAGACGGGGGAGGCGCAGGCGGCGGAGGCCGGGGTGGCGGTGAGCAGACCGCCGGCCGTGGCGAGAGCGGCCGTCAGGGCCAGCGCTCCCACGCGGGTACGAGTCATCACAGAGAGAGGGGCCCTTTCCGGACCGACATGGAACACGTAGAACATAGTGATGTCTGTGTGACCCGTGAGGCGGGTGCAGGGTTGCCCCCGCCCCTTCATTTTTTGTACGGACGTTCGTCAGCCCGGCCGGGCCCGTTCTTGGCCGCCCTCGCCCAGCCCCCCGGTGTCGGCGGCCGGCATGCCGCCGAACGCCGTTACCCGCGCCTGCGTCCCGGGCACCCGGCAGCACCGGCGAGCAGCGCCTGCCCCGTCGAGGTGTAGGCGACCCGCGGCTCTGTGTGCGATCGAGCACTGGGCGATCTCGGCCTGCTGACGTGCCGCCACCACGGCAGGCGCCCCCAGGCAGCGGATCGGGATTCCGGGCGGCAGAACGATGAATCGATCGACAGTATATGTCGGTCGCTGATATATATAGGCGGCATGACTGAGCGACCGCTTCAGGAGCCGACGCTGCTCCTGCTCACCGCCCTGGCCGACGAGCCCAGGCACGGCTACGGACTGATTCAGGAGATCGACGCGATCTCCCAGGGCCGTGTGCGGATGCGCACCGGCACTCTCTACGGCGCACTGGACCGGCTGGTCCAGCAGGGCCTGATCCGGATCGAGCGCGAGGAGGTCGTGGACGGTCGGGCACGCAAGGTCTACGCCCTCGCCGAGGCCGGCCGAGACGTGCTGGCCGCCGAGACGGAGCGGCTGCGTGCTGTCGTCGCCGAGGCGGAGCGTCGACTGGCCGCCCGTCGCGCCCACGCCATCCGCCCGAAGGGGGCCCTGGCATGACGCAGCAGCACAGCTCACTCGCGTTCCGCTGGGCGCTGCGCCTCCATCCGGCCGCCTACCGCGCCGAGCACGAAGCCGAGTTGACCGCGATCTATGCCGAGGCGACGCAGGACGCCGGCCCGCTCGGCCGGCTGCGCGAGGCGCTCGATGTCGCCGGCCATGGCCTGCGGCGGCGCACCGGCCTGGGCTCCGACCGGATGACGGGTCAGGTACTGGCGCAGGCGGCCCCGCTGGCTGTCGCCGTGGCGACGGGCAGCTTCCTGGCGGGCCTGTTGTGGCTCTTCACCCCCGGTCCCCGGACCTCGCCCGCGGCCTCGCTCCCGAATGTGCTGAGCCTGGCCAACACGGGCCTCACGCCGCTGCTCTGGCTGGCGGCGCTCGCGGCTGTCTGGACCGGGCGCTGGACCGTGGCCCGTGCACTGGTCGTGTCCGCGATGGTGCTGTCCTTGGCCGACGTCCTGCCGGCCGCGTTCTCCTCCTCCGGCTTCCACGGCACCCCCTCGATCGCAGTGGTCCGACTGGCCGTGCCGCTGCTCACCGTCACCGTCGTCCTCGCCGCACCCAGGGATCTGCTCGGCCCCTCCCCGTCTCAACGCCGCACGATCACGGGAACCACCGCCCTGGCGGCCGTCCTGGCGTCGGGTGTGCAGTTCGTTGACATGTACTACCCCTCTATGCTGGGCGTTCTCGGCGCCATCGGCCCGCTGTGGGCCGGGGTCCTGTGGGCCGGGGTCCTCGCGATCGCCCTGCTCTTCGGCGCGCGTAACCGGTTGACCGTCGCGGGGGCGGCGGTGGCCGTGCTGCCCACCACGCTGCAGGTGACGGTCCAGCTCACCCCCGCGGGCGTGGTCGTCCTGCTCCTGGTCCTGCTCAGCAGCACGGTGCCCTTCCTCCGCGCGCGCCGGCGCCACATCCAGTCAACCCCGCCGAGCGCGGGATAGATGCCTCCTGGATCCCGGGCCGCACCCCGGATCGGCCCGGCGTCAAGCGGTCAACCGGCGGCGACCGGCTGCGGAGGGAGTCCTTCTCCGCATGCTGCGGCGTCCACGCGCGCTCGACGTTCTCGCCTCTGGCCTCGACGGTGACGACGTCGGTCACGGCACCACCAACGTCGACATCAAGACACCGCTGCGCCTGGCCCTCGCCAGGATCGGCGGCCTGGACCCGCTGCACCTGCGGGTGGGGCCGGACGGACTGGAGGCTCGATCCGCGCGACGGCTCCATCGCGGACCCAACGGACCCGATCGTGCAGCAGTTCCTCATCTACCGAGCGCTGGTACGACCTGCAGCGCCGCACGCGTGCGAACCACCTCCCCGACATCCCCCACGCCCACCGCTGGATCTTCCACACCCTGACCGGCACACCCCCGCGCCTGGCACACCCTGCCATCGCGCCGACGACACCCTCACAGCGCCAGCAGTATGCGATTCCGCTGGCGCATCCTGCCGGCCGAGGCCGAACTCCTCACCCACGCCGCGCGCACGATCCTCGATGAGCACGGCATCGACGAACCCCTCCAGTGGGCCCTACGCCTTGCCCCTACCGCCCTTCGCCCACTGACCCTGCCGGGCCCGACCCGGACAGCATCACCGTGGCCGGGCTCCACGAGGCCGTCCGCGTCGGCGACTTCTCC
The DNA here is from genome assembly GCF_014648815.1 of Streptomyces flaveolus. Classification (GTDB taxonomy): domain Bacteria; phylum Actinomycetota; class Actinomycetes; order Streptomycetales; family Streptomycetaceae; genus Streptomyces; species Streptomyces flaveolus. Next base: position 588,120 of record NZ_BMRV01000003.1, read on the forward strand.
ATCGCCCAGGTCACCAAGAGGCTCAACACCACCACAGCACACGTCATCCATCTGCTGTCCCGACCCCCGGTCGACTGGAGCCCGCCCCGGTTCCGGCGTACCCAGCACACCGCCACCCGCATCAGGCGATGGCGTACGTGGTACGAACACGACCACTTGTCCCTTCAGGACATCGCCGACCGCGAAGGGACGAGTCTGGCCACCGTGCGTCCCGCCTTCCTCGAGAACGATGTCCCGATCCGCCCACCAGGAAGCTTTCGACGCCGACCGTGATCGGAGGATGCTCACAGAAGACCCAGCGCCGGCCCTCGATGATCAGCCGAGCGCCGACCGTTCCGGGTCCGGGTGGGCTTCCTGGGTGGCGGCCCAGGTGGTGAGGAGGCGCAGCCCTTCTTCGGAAGGGGAGCCGGGCTCGGCGGTGTAGATGGTGAGGGTGAGGCCGGGGGCAGCGGCCATTTCCAGACCCTCGAAGGAGAGGGAGAGGGCGCCGACGGCCTGGTGGTGGAAATGCTTGGTGCCGGTGCCGTGGTGGCGGACGTTGTGTGCACCCCACCGGGTACGGAAGTCGTCACTGCGGGTGCACAGCTCACCGACGAGGTCGTGCAGGTCCTTGTCGTGCGGGTTGCGGCCAGCTTCCGCACGCACGATGGCGACGGTGATGTCGGCGAAGGCGTCCCAGTTCGGGTAGAAGCGGCGGGCGGCGGGGTCGAGGAAGGTGAAGCGGGCCAGGTTCTGCTGGTTGCCCGGGGTGGCGTAGAGGTCGGTGTAGAAGGCGCGGAAGAGCTGGTTGGCGGCGAGGACGTCCATGCGCCCGTTGCGGACGAAGGCCGGTCCGGCGGTGATGGCGTCCAGGGTCCATTGGAGGCTGGGGTGCGGCTTCCACTGCTCCTTGGTCCGCCGGCGGCGAGGGCGGGAGAGGGCGTCGGAGCCGTCGGCGGCCTGGGCCAGGTTCACCAGGTGAGCGCGCTCCGCGTCGTCGAGCTGGAGAGCTCGGGCGAGAGCTTCGAGGACGGACGGGGAGACCCCGGCAAGGTTGCCACGCTCCAGTTTCGCGTAGTACTCGACGCTCATGTCGGCCAGGGCCGCGACCTCGCTGCGGCGCAGCCCCGGCACACGGCGCCGGGAACCTCCGGGCAGTCCGGCCCGGTCAGGGGTGATCTTCGCGCGCCGCGAGGTGAGGAACTCGCGGACCTCCTCACGGTTGTCCATGCCTTCGACGGTACGTCCCGTACACGGCCATAGGGATGTACTGCCAGTACACCCCTTGTCAGTGACTCGCTGCGCGCGTGAAGAGGGCGTTACCTGGAAGGCGTGCTGCTGCTCCTTCAGCCACCAAGGCGGCGAAGGAGCAGCTTCACGCCCCCCTCGGGCGATCCGCCGCCCGAGGCTCAGGGGCCCGCACCTGCAACCCGTAGGCAAAGGAGACTCTCATGCGCGGCGCAGTGATCCACTCCCCTGGCGACATCCGCTTCGAGGCTCTGGAAGACCCGAAGATCGAGCACCCGACCGACGCGATCATCCGCACGGCGGTGACCTGTGTGTGCGGGTCGGATCTGTGGCCGTACCGGGGTGCGGAGCCGACCGAGCACGCCCATCCGATGGGCCATGAGTACGTCGGCTTCGTGCAGGAGGTCGGCTCCGACGTCACCTCGGTCAAGCCGGGCCAGTTCGTCGTCGGCTCGTTCGCGACCTCCGACAACACCTGCGCGAACTGCCGCAACGGGTTCCAGTCGAACTGCCTGAACCGCGAGTTCATGTCCACCTGCCAGGCCGACTACGTCCGTATCCCCAACGCGCAGGGCACCCTCGTGGCCACCGACGGTGTGCCGGACGAGCGGTTCTGGCCGGGGCTTCTGGCCGTCTCGGACGTGATGGGCACCGGCTGGTGGGCCGCCGACGCCGCCGAGGTCAAGCCCGGCTCAACCGCCGTCGTCGTCGGCGACGGCGCGGTCGGCCTGTGCGCCGTGATCGCCGCCAAGGACCTGGGCGCGGAGCGCATCATCGCCATGTCCCGCCACGAGACCCGGCAGAAGCTCGCCCGGGAGTTCGGAGCGACCGACATCGTCACCGAGCGCGGCGAGGAAGGTGTCGCCCGGATCAAGGAGATGACCGGCGGGATCGGCGCCGACAGCGTCCTGGAGTGCGTCGGCACCGCCCAGTCCATGCAGCAGGCCCTCCACTCCGCCCGCCCCGGTGGCAACGTCGGCTTCGTCGGTGTCCCGCACGAGGTCGCCGTCGACGGCCAGGAGCTGTTCTTCTCCCACGTGGGCCTGCGCGGCGGCCCCGCCCCGGTACGCCGCTACCTGCCCGACCTGATCGACCGCGTCCTGTCTGGTCGGATCGACCCGGGCAAGGTCTTCGACCTCACCCTGCCCCTGGACCAGGTCGCCGAAGGCTACAAGGCCATGGACGAGCGCCGCGCCATCAAGACGCTCCTCAAGCCCTGATCACCGTGCCGCCGTACCCCCACCCGTACAAGGAGCTTTTCGTGCAGATCACCCGCAGCTCGATCGCCACCGTCAAGGGGCCCGCGGACTGGTTCACCGGCGACGTCTACATCGACGCCGTCGCCGCGGCACCCGCCCCCTCCCGGGTCACCGCCGCTCTGGTGCATTTCATGCCCGGCGCCCGCACCCACTGGCACCGCCACCCGCTGGGCCAGACCGTCTTCGTCACCGAAGGGATCGGTCTGTGCCAGCGCCGCGGCGGACCCGTGGAAGTCATCCGGCCCGGCGATCGCGTCCTGTTCGAGGCCGACGAGGAACACTGGCATGGTGCCGCGCCGAACCGGCTGATGGTCCACGTCGCCATCAACGAGGGCGACGATGACCACGACGTCGTGCACTGGCTGAACCCCGTCACCGACGAGGAGTACGCCGCGGCCCCGGCCACCAGCTGACCCCGGCCCCCCGGTCCGGCGCGCTGCACAGAGCACCGCGAACGAATGCCTCGTCGTGAAGCCGATCCGTGACCACACCGCTCCTTCCTCGGGCTGCCCCGGCGGGGCTCGCCCGCACCCACCTTGTCGAGGAGAACCACCGTGACCACCTTCGCCCTCGTCGGCGCCGGCCCCGGCCTGGGGCTCGCAGCCGCCCGTCGCTTCGGCACGGCGGGCCACCGCGTCGCCCTCCTCTCGCGGAGCGCCCAGCACCAGGACAACCTGGCCGCCGGACTGGCGAGGGAGAACATCCACGCCTGCGGCTTCACCGCCGACGTCCTCGACCCCGCCTCCCTCACCGCAGCCCTGCGTAAGGCTGCGGACACGCTGGGCCCCGTCGAGATCCTCCAGTTCAGCCCGGTGCCCCGAGGCGACTTCATGAAGCCGGTCCTGGACCACCGAGGCCGATCTGGATGACCCGCTGGCCTTCTCCGTCAAAGGGCCGCTCACCTGCGTGAAGACGGTCTTGCCCGGTATGCGGGAGCTGGGCCGGGGCACGCTGCTGTTCGTCAACGGCGGCAGCGAGGTACGCCCGCACCCACCGGGCCGGCACATCGATCGCGTTCGCCGCCGAGAGCGCCTACGCGGCGATGCTCCACACACCGCACTCGCCCCGGAGAACATCCACGCCGCGCAGCTCATCGTCCCCGGCGCGATCAGCCCCGACTCCGCGACCTCCAGCCCCACGACGCTGGCCGAGCGGCTGTACGGCCTGCACACCGACCGCAAGGGCTTCCGCCACTACGCCGAGCCCATGCCCGACCCGCAGAACAGCGCCCCGTGACCTACACCCTTCGCTGTGCCCTGACCGCCACCGCCGTCACCGGCGTCCTGTTGGTGACCGCGACCGCCTGCTCCGACGACTCACCCGCCGAGCAGACGCCGGCCACCGACTCCGCGTCATCGTCCACGTCCGGGCAGCCGCAGACCTCGGTGCCAGCAAGCGCGTCCGGCTCAGACAGGAGATCTCCGATGGACATCCGCGTCACCATCGACGGGCGGCCCGTCGACGCGACTTTGAACGACAGCCCCGCTGCCCGTGACCTCGCCTCCCTGCTCCCGCTCACCCTGAACCTGGAGGACTTCCACGGAACCGAGCGGATCGCCGACCCGCCCAGGAAGCTGACCACCGAAGGCGGTCCCGAACCGGCCGCAGCAAAGGTCGGAGACATCGCTTACTTCGCACCATGGGGCAACCTCGCCCTCTTCTACAAGAACGGCCCCGCCGCCTCCCCCGACCTGCTGATCCTCGGTCACATCGACACCGAAGCCGAACAGTTGTCCGAGGCTGATCGGATCACCATCGAGGCCGCCTCCTGACCTCGCCCACCCCACCTCCTCGTACGGAAAGAAGTCTTCGCATGTCCTCCGCCACCGGGTCCGCCCCCGGCAAGCTGCCCTTCGTCGTCTGGGTGCTCGCCGCTGGCACGTTCCTGATGGGCACCACCGAGTTCGTCATCGCCGGACTGCTGCCCGAGATGGCCGCCGACCTGAACGTGAGCGTGTCGCACGCCGGCCTGTTGATCACCGCGTTCGCCGTCGGCATGATCGTCGGCGGGCCCACGATGGCCATGGCCACCCTGCGCCTGCCCCAGCGCCACACCCTCATCGGCGCTCTCGCTGTCTTCGCCCTAGGGCACGCCGTCGCCGCGCTCAGCACCTCCTTCACTGTCGTGCTGATCGCCCGGGTGGTGACCGCCCTGGCCACCGGTGCCTTCTGGGCGGTCGGTTTCGTCATCGCCACCACCGCCGCCGGGCCCGCGAGCGCCACGCGGGCGGTCGGCGTCATGATGGGCGGCCTCACGCTGGCCAACGTCGTCGGCGTGCCGATCGGCTCGTTCGTCGGCCAGTACACCGGCTGGCGCGGCCCGTTCTGGGCGCTGGCCGTCCTCGCCGCGCTGGCCACCGCGTTCGTCGGCCGGTCCGTCCCCCGCACCGAGCAGCGGGCGGAGGTGTCGGTGCGGGCCGAGGTCCGCGCCCTCAAGCAGGGGCGGCTGTGGCTGGCGCTCGGCGCGGCCGTGCTGATCATGGGCGGAGTCCTGGCGACGTACACCTACATCACGCCGCTGCTGACCGACCGGGCGGGCATCCCGGCCGGCGCGGTTCCGCTGGTGCTGATCGCCTTCGGTGTCGGTGCGCTGGGCGGTACCGCGATCGGCGGGCGTCTGGGGGACCGTCGCCCGTTGGTCACGACGATCACCGCGTCGGCGGCCACCGCCCTCGTCCTGCTGGCCTTGATCCCGGCCTCCAGCAGCCCGGTGGCCGCCGTGGTCCTGGTCTTCGGCATGGCCGCGGCCGGGTTCACCGTCAACCCGGTCGTCACCTCCCTGGCCGTCCGCTTCGCCGGGGACGCCCCCACGCTCACGTCGGCGCTGACTACCTCCGGCTACAACACCGGCATCGCCGCTGGCTCCCTTGTCGCGGGCCGGGCCCTGGACTCCTCACTCGGCCTGAGCGGACCGGCCCTGGTCGGCGCGGTCTTCGCCGCGCTCACCCTGCTGCCCCTGATCGCCCTCGCGCTGCGCGGCACCGCCGCCCCCTCGCGGATCGTCGCCCACCACGCCACCGACGGCTGACCGCCATGGCCCACGAAATGGACCACGAGACCTCCTCGTACCGCTGTACGGGGTGAACGTCGACGATGTCGTGGTGCGCAGCGGCCGCCTGCACGTACACGGCAACCCGACGCGTGGCGAGACCTACCGGCAGCTGCTGGCCCGCAACGACCGCACACACCTTGAGGCCAACGGCTCCCTACGCCGGAGCCCCGGGTACCGAGCGGCACTCCCTGCACGCCTACAACGCGACCTTCACCGAGGTGGCGGTCGACGCCACTCTGTGCGGCGTGCTGCTCTCCCTGCCCCACGAGGGCGTCGTCGCCCTCAACCGCGTGACGGTCAACGCCTCCGTCACCACCCTCTTGGCGGGCGCCACCGGGACCACGTTGCTGCCCTTCAACGAGCACGCCCACTTCGCCGGCGACAGGCGTGCCATGCTCACCTACCGCTGAGTGCGCCCTCGACGACCGGGCCGTGCCGACGGCTCAGACCTCTGTCCGCGTGGCTGCCGCGGTCCCGGACATCGCCGGGGAGGCGTCGAAAAGCGCACGGACGGCGGCGGTGACCTGGGCGGCGACCACCTCGGGGCTGGAGGCGTCGAGCTTGCCGTCGAGGTGGAGGAACGCCAGGCCGTGGACCAGCGCCCACACGGTGGTGGACAGGGCGTCCGCGTCCACGCCGGGGAAGGTGGCCCGGACGATGCCGCGGACGTACTCCGAGATGGCGGCGGTCGCGGCGACCCGTTCCTCGCTGGTCGGATCGCAGGGCTCGGCGAACATGGCCCGAAACAGTGCCGGGTGCTCCAGGGCGAACTGGACGTAGGCGACGGCGACCGAGGCGAGTTCGTCGGGGGTCGAGGGCGCGGGATGGGCGGCGGCCAGATGTCCGGCCAGTTCGCGGTAGCCCTCGGCGGCGACGGCGGAGACGAGCGCTTCGCGGTCGGCGTAGTGGCGGTAGGGGGCCGTGGCCGACACCCCGGCGCGCCGGGCGACCGCGCGCAGCGAGAGACCCGCGCTGCCGTCCTCCTCGAGGAGCTCGCGCGCGGCTTGCAGGCAGGCGGCGCGCAGGTCGCCATGGTGGTAGGTGCCGGTCGGAGGCATGGGACACATCCTTAATGTTTACGATGTTCACATTCTGTCTCATATGTGAACGCCGTATACATCGTAAGTGATCGAAAAGGGAAGGGGGAACTGGGATGGCCAGCGCGCACTTCTCGGCTTTTCGCGGCGCGGCCCCGGTGGGGGCCGCTGCCGTACGACACGCTGTTCAGCGGACTCCGGCTGCCTTGAGCACCTTGAGCGCTCCGGTCAGGAGGCCGGCCCAGGACTCGGGGCTGATGCCCGACGGTGGGTAGAAGCCCTGGATGCGCTGGTGGGCGATGGTCTGGGGCTCGGTGTACTTGAGGATGCCGTCGGCGCCGTGGCGGCGGCCGAGCCCGGAGTCGCCCATGCCGCCCATCGGGGCGTCAACGCTGCCCCAGGCGGCGGCGAAGGCCTCGTTGACGTTGACGGTGCCGGCGTGGACGCGGGCGGCGACGGCCCGTCCGCGGGCTCCGTTGCGGCTCCAGACGCTGGCGTTGAGGCCGTAGGAGGTGGCGTTGGCCAGGGAGACGGCCTCGTCGACGTCGCGGTAGGTGTAGACGGAGACGACGGGGCCGAAGGTCTCGTGGCCGTACAGGGTCATCTCGGGAGTGACGTCGGTGAGGATCGTCGGTTCGTAGAACAGGGGCCCGAGGTCGGGCCGCGCCTTCCCGCCGGCGAGGACGGTGGCACCCTTGGCGACCGCGTCGTCGACGTGCTCGGTGACGGTCTTGAGCTGGGCGGGGGTGGTGAGGCTGCCGACGTCCACGCTGTAGTCGTACGCCGCGCCGATCTTGAGCTTCTTGGTGCGGGCGGTGAACGCGGCGACGAACTCGTCACGGATGGACTCGGCCACGTACAGGCGCTCGACGGAGACGCACAGCTGCCCGGCGGAGGGGAAGCAGGCGGCGACGGCGCCGTCGGCGGCCTTCTCGATGTCGGCGTCGTCGAGGACGATCATGGGGTTCTTGCCGCCGAGTTCGAGGGAGGCGCCGATCAGGCGCCGGCCCGCGTCGCTCGCGATCCGACGTCCGGTGGCGGTGGAGCCGGTGAACATCATGTAGTCGGCATTGTTCATCAGTGCGTCACCGATGGAGCTGCCCCGGCCGACCATCATCTGCCACACGTCCTTGGGCAGGCCGGCCTCGTACATGAGGTCCATCGACCACAGGGCGGTGAGGGCGGTCTGGGTGTCGGGCTTCTGCACGACCGCGTTGCCGGCCATGAGGGCGGCGATGGTGTCGCTGGCGGCCATGCTCAGCGGGTAGTTCCACGGAGAGATGACGGTGACGACGCCCTTGGGGTGGCGCAGCTCGGTGGTGTGGGTGAGCAGCGGGATCGCGCCGCGGCGGCGCTTGGGGGCGAGGTACTTGGCGGCGTTGCGGGCGTAGTAGCGGGAGATGATGCCGATGTCGACGACCTCGAGGAACGCGTCGCGGCGGGTCTTGCCGTTCTCGGCCTGCATCAGGTCGAGCGCCTCGTCCTGGCGGGCCAGGATGAGGTCGTGGTAACGCAGCAGGATCTTCTTGCGCTCCGCGATCGGCGTGGCGGCCCAGGTCTTCTGCGCGGTGCGGGCGCGGACGAACGCGGCCTCGACGTCGTCGGGGGTGGAGACCGGGAAGTCGGCCAGGGGGACGCCGGTGTAGGGGGCGCTGGTGGTGACCCGTGGGGCGTCCGGTGCCGCCGAGACCTGAGTGGTCAGCCGCTGGAGGAAGGACGGAGTGACGGATGCGGGAAGACCCAGACCGCGGGCGGTCGTCGGGCCGGCGGATGCGGTGGCCATGGCGGGACTCCTTCGTTACTTGCTTCGGCTCTGGACCGAGGTGGGGACCGGCATGTGCAGGGCGGCCTGGCCCTCGGTCATGACGTCGAACTGGATGGTCCGCTTCGGCTTGAGCGACCGCAGGTCGTCGGACATACGGCCCTCACCGAGCTGGAGAGCGATGCCGCTGGTGCTGCGCGTCGTGCCGGCGTTCAGCACGTTGGTCTGGTTCAGGGTGGAGTGCCACGCGCCGTCGATCTTCGTGTACGAGGTCAGCGAGCCGACGCGCTCCCCGCTCAGGTAGGCCCGCTGGGCGGGGGTGTTCGCCAGGAGCGACAGGTCCACTCCGCCGGAGTCGTTGCCCACGCGTGCGGTCGTCCGGTGGTTGTTGATGTCGACGTCGAGGTCGGTGACCCACTTGGGGAAGCCGTAGCCGTCGTGGCCGCGGACCTGCGCGATCTCCGTGCTGACCGGCAGCGACAGGACGTAGGAGTCGAGGTGCTCGTTCTTCAGGCCGGTGACGAGGTCGAAGAAGCCGAGCTTGCCGTGCCGCGCGGGCTTGACCGCGATACCGACGGCCGCTTCGGTGTAGAAGTCGATGTCGCACACGTCGTAGGAGAAGAACATGACCGAGACCAGGCCGAGGCCGGGCACGATCTCCAGCGGCGAGAGCTCCTCGGGCAGCCGGGCGCGGATCGCGCGGGACGGCGCGAGCATCGTGAGCCGGGCGGTCGAGATGCTGTAGTAGAAGTTCGGGGTGAGCGTGGGACCGATCGGGGAGTCGACCTTGTTCTTGGGGAGCTTCCGGAAGAAGTCCACGCTGCTGACACGTGGGTCCCGGTTGATCGCGTCGAGGTCGGGGTGCATGCGGTAGCGGTCGTACATGCCGCCCTTGGGAACCGAGACCTCGCGGCCCCCCAGGTCGACCTTGACGATGTCCTTCTGATTCGACGACATGGCGGTTTTCCTCACTTCGATGTAAGCGACGTATACATTGACTGTAGGGTGTTATGTTTGCAGCGTCAACACTTCGGACGGCCTCTGTGCGGCCCTCATTGCCTCTTTCCTAGCCGCCGATACGCGGTGGAGAGGATGCTGGACCACACCATGGCCACCGCTCCGGGCAGCACTGCGGGTTCGTGCGCGTGCGCTTCGGGGGGCCCGGTGGACGGCGCCTCTGCCGAAGCAGGAGACGTCGGGGAGTCGCTGTCGCCCGACTGTTCCCCGCTCAGGTCCGCGGCGTTCTGGGCCGGCTTCGCCATTCCCGTACTCCCTGTGCCTGGGTGGTGTCAGCCGACACCGCTCAGGCCGCGCTGTGGCGCTTCGACAGCCAGGCGCGGTAACTGCGCAGGGCCTTGCGCTGCCTGCGCTGTTCGGAGATCAGCGCGACCGCCGGGTGAGTGCCGGGCCTGGGGCTGCTGCCGCGGGCGAGGCGGCGCATCTGGTGGCGTACCTGAGCCATGCTCGCGGCGGACGCGAGGGCCTTGTCGGACCAGTTCACCGGCCGCATCTGTCGGTCGGCCTCGCGGCCCCGGCTCCAGCGGTCGGGCAGGTCGGGGGTGATGGCCAGGGCGGTGCCCATGCCGATGACCGCCACGCCGCTGTCGAGGACCTTCTCGCCGGTCGCGCGCTTGGTGATGCCTCCGGTGAGCATCAGGGGGAGCGGGCTGGTCTTGACCAGATCCTTGGCGAGGTCCAGGAAGTAGGCCTCGCGGGCCTGGGTGCGGGCGACGGCGGCCCGGACGGCGCGGACGATGTCGATCAGCATCCGAGCGCGGTTCTCCAGGGATCCGCCCCACTGGTCGGTGCGCTTGTTGACCAGGGGGGAGAGGAACTGGGAGAGCAGGTATCCGTGCGCAGCATGGACTTCGACGCCGTCGAAGCCGGCCTGCTCGGCGCGGCGCGCGGTCACCGCGTACCGTGCCACGGTCTCCTCGATCTGCTGCGGGGTCATGGCGGTCGGGCGGCCGAACCGGCTGCTGTGCTTGCCCAGGCTGACGCCGATGTCGGTCGGCCCCCAGACCACGCCGGGCATGTCGGAGGCCACCTGGCGGCCGGGGTGGTTGATCTGCATCCATATCGCACCGCCGCCGGCCTTCCCGGCCTTCGCCCATTCGACGAACGGTGCCAGGGGAGCGTTCTCGTCGAGCACGACACCGGCCGGGCCGGTCAGCGCCTCGGCATGAACCATGACGTTGCCGGTGATCAGCAGCCCGGTGCCGCCTTCGGCCCAGCGCCGGTACAGCGTGAGCAGCTGCTCGTCGGGAAGCTGGCCGTCACCGGCCATGTTCTCCTCCATGGCCGCCTTCGCGATCCGGTTCTTCAGCACCTGTCCGGAGCGCAGGGGCAGGGGTGAGAACAGTTCGCTGGTCATATGGGTCCCTCTTCCAGTGAGAGTACGAGAATGTTTGCACTACTCACATTAGCGGGCCGATGTAATCGGTGTAAACATCTTGGGGTGTGGGCTGCGTCGCAGGCGGTCGGCACGTGTCCGGCCGTCGGCCCGTCCCGGTGGGCGTCGAGGGCCATTCGGCAGCATCCCGCCTGCACGGGCAGCCGCTTGGCCGCATGAGACAGAGCACGCTGTCCGAGATGAGAGGCGCCGTCACTCCGCGGGCCACACTGCTGGTGATCGGAGTGATCGCCCTGCAGTTGCTTTTCGTCGCCTCCTATGTGGGAGCCCTGCACGAGCCCAGGCTCAAGGACGTGTCCTTCGGCGTGGTGGCGCCGGTGGCGGAGCAGACGGTGAGTCGTCTGGAAGGGCTGCCCGGTTCGCCGCTGGACCCGCGTGTGCTGCCCGACGAGAAGACGGCGCGAGACCAGATCGTGAACCGGGACATCTACGCGGCCCTGGTGGTGGACTCGGCCGGGACCACCGACGCGCTGCTGGTCGCCTCGGGCGGCGGCAGGGCCCTGTCCCTGGCGCTCGGCGCGCTCACCGCCGGGCTGGACGAGAGGCAGGGGCGTGACGTCCGGACGGTGGACGTGGCTGCGGCCTCCCCGCACGACTTCAACGGCCTGTCCTCGTTCTACCTGGTCATCGGCTGGTGCGTCGGTGCGTATCTGTGTGCGTCGATCCTGGCGATCAGTGCCGGCGCGCGGCTGGCCAATCCGGCCCGCGCGGCGACCCGTCTGGGCACCATGACGCTGGTCGCACTCCTCGGGGGACTGGGCGGCGCGGTCATCGTCGGGCCGGTGCTGGGCGCACTTCCGGGCAGCGTGTGGGCGTTGTGGGGGCTCGGTGCGCTGCTCATCTTCGCTGTCGGCGCCGCCACGCTCGCTCTCCAGGGCCTCTTCGGCGTCATCGGCATCGGCCTGGCGATCCTGCTGATCGTCATCGCGGGCAACCCGAGCGCGGGCGGTGCCTTTCCCGCCCCGATGCTGCCGCCGTTCTGGCAGGCGATCGGTCCGGCCCTGCCGCCGGGGGCGGGTACCTGGGCAGCCCGCTCGATCTCCTATTTCCACGGCAATGGCATGACGTCCGCCCTGCTGGTGCTGTCGGCCTGGGCGGTCGCCGGCGTCCTGATCACCACGCTCGTGGCGGTACTCAGGCAACGCCGGGCCGCAGAGGCAGGCCCTTACGGAGCCGAAGCGGGTGGTGCCGCGGGGCGGCCGGGGGCAACGGCGTAGAGGCGGGCGAGCCGGTCGGTCAGGCGTGGGGGATCTGCACGAACCCGAACACGTCGTCGACGAGTGCGGCGAGGGAGAAGTCCGCGCCGCCGTCGGCCCAGCGCATCAGGGCCACGTCGAAGCAGCCCAGCGCGGTGTTGATCATCGTGTGGGCTTTGAGGTCCACGTCCGGGCTCGCGGGGCCGATCCGGGACGCGATCTCGGGCAGGAGCGCGTCGGTCCAGGCCAGATGCTTCTCGAGGTAGCGCGCGCGCAGACCGGGCGTGTGGCAGATGACGCGGGTCGCCCGCTTCCAGCGTCCCGGATCGGCGTCCATCTGATCGGCGGCCGTGCGGAAGGTGTCCCGCAGGGCGTCCCACGCAGGCTTTCCCTCGAGGTGCCCGAGCAGTTCGTCCCGGACCTCTTCGGCGGTCGGGATGCGGTCGCCGAAGACGACGTCCTCCTTGCTGCTGAAGTAGCGGAAGAAGCTGCGCTGGGAGATGCCCGCCGCCGCGACGATGTCGGCCACGGTGACCTGGTCGAAACCGGCGGTGTCGAAGAGTTCGAGGGCTGTGTCGGCCAGGGCTTCGGTGACGGCCTGGCGAGTCTTCATGCGCAGGCCGGGCGCTGTCGTCTCCCTCATGCGGGCAGCCTACCAGTGCCAAACATGGCAGCCTGTGTCAGTAGTGGCGTACTGTGTCAGTCATGGAAGGTGCGGGGGCGTGGCCTTGGCCGGTCGCCTGCACTTCTTGCGGGGCAGATGATGGTTTGAGCCCTTTGTGGTGCATCTCGTTGATGCGGCCATCGCCGGTGAATCCGTTTCGGCAAGAGGAGGGTCTGTTGTGACCAGGGTGTTGTTCGTTGTGTCTGCAGCTGATCGGTGGACGTTGCGGGACGGGGAGGTGCATCCGTCGGGGTTCTGGGGTGAGGAACTCGCGATGCCGCACAAGATCTTCAGCCGCGCGGGGTGGGAGATCACCATCGCGACGCCGGGCGGACGGATCCCGACGCTCGACCGGTTGAGCATGTCGAGGACCGCGGGGTGGCCGTCGAAACTACGTGAGGTCGCCTCGTATCTGGATTCGATCCAAGGCGAACTGAACAGTCCGCGGTCACTCGACGACATCGATCCGGACGACTTCGACGTCGTGTTCTACCCAGGCGGGCACGGTCCGATGGAGGACCTGTCGGTCGACCCGGTCTCCGGCGCCCTGCTGACGCGGGTGCTTGCTTCGGGCAAGCCACTGGCGTTGCTGTGCCATGCGCCGGCGGCCGCGTTCGCGGCGAAGAACGAGGACGGGTCCTGGCCGTTCACCGGCTATCGGATGACGGGGCTGTCGAACCTGGAGGAGAAGTTCAACAGTTTCGGCCGTAAGGCCATCTGGCTGCTGGAGGACCGACTGCGGGAGAGCGGCGCGGAGTACTCCAAGGCCCGCCTGCCGCTGCGGCCGTACGTGGTGGTCGACCGCAACCTCTACACGGGGCAGAACCCACCATCCTCCGAACGCCTCGCCGAACGCCTCGTCGCCGATGTCGACGCGGCGGCAAAGGCCCGTTAGCCGCGACCCGGCACCACACAGTCCCCACCGCTCGGATGGAAGGCCCGGCACCCATGACCGGCACAGCCGCCCCCGTGGCACAGCAGCACCAGGACATCCCGGAGACCGTCGTACGACTCCGGGGCACCTTCGACACGGGCGTCACCCGGTCGGCAGCCTGGCGCCGACGCCAGCTTCACGCCCTGCGACGCCTGCTCCGGGACCACACGCCGGCCATCGAGGAAGCCCTCTACGACGACCTGCGCAAAGGGCGCACCGAGTCACACCTCACCGAGATCGGCGGAGTCCTGGCCGAGATCGAGCACGCCCTGCGCCACCTCGACCGCTGGATGAGGCCCCGACGGGTCTCCGTGCCCCTGAACCTGAAGCCAGCCACGGCCCGCATCCACCCCGAACCCCTCGGCGTCTGCCTGATCATCGCGCCCTGGAACTATCCGCTGACACTCACGCTGAACCCCCTGGTGGGCGCTCTGTCAGCCGGCAACGCGGCTGTCGTCAAGCCGAGCGAACTCGCTCCCGCCACCAGCGCGTTGCTCGCCGACCTCCTGCCCCGCCACCTGGAGGCCGTCGCCGTCGTCGAAGGAGCCGTCGAGGAGACGACGCTGCTGCTCGACCAGCGCTTCGACCACATCTTCTATACGGGCAACGGCACCGTCGGCCGCATCGTGGCCGCTGCGGCGGCGAAGAACCTGACCCCCGTCACCCTGGAACTCGGCGGCAAGTCACCCGTGTTCATCGACGAGACCGCCGACATGGCCGTCACCGCGCGCCGGCTGGCCTGGGGCAAGTTCACCAACGCCGGCCAGACCTGTGTCGCACCCGACTACGCCCTCGTCACCCACGCCGCCCGTGACTCCCTGCTGGATGCACTGCCCGGAGCGGTCCAACAGATGTTCGGCATCGACCCTCGTACCAGCTCCGATTACGGGCGCATCGTCAACGACCGCCACTTCCATCGACTGACCGGCCTCACGCGAGCGGGCGACCTCCTCACTGGAGGCGCCTTCGACGCGGACGAACGCTACATCGCCCCCACCGTGCTGACCGACGTGCCGCCCGAGGCCCCCGTCATGACCGAGGAGATCTTCGGCCCGATCCTCCCGGTCCTGACCGTACGAGACGTCCACGAGGCCATCGACTTCATCAACGCCCGCGACAAGCCGCTCTCCCTGTACGCGTTCACCCGCGACAAGGCGGCCCGGCAAGCCCTGTTGGAGAGGACCTCTTCCGGAGGACTCGTGTACAACGCGCCGATGATCCACCTCGGCGTACCGAACCTGCCGTTCGGCGGCGTCGGAGAATCCGGCATGGGCGCCTATCACGGCAAGACGTCCTTCGACACCTTCAGCCACCGCAAGCCGGTCCTCTCCAAGCCCACCAGACCCGACACCCTGCGCCTCGTCTACGCACCGCACACCTCCCGGTCCTTCGCCCTCATCGCCAGGGCCGTCTCCCGGACCCACCCGCTCCTCGGAAGGAAGCGATGACCAGCCGCATCGTCCTGCTCGGCGCCACCGGCTACACCGGTGACCTCGTCCTCAGCGCACTGTTGCGCAGAGGCGTGAGGCCCACGGTGGCCGGACGCAACCCCGCCGCACTGGGCGCGCTGGCCGAACGCTCCGGCGGACTGGACCGCCTGGTGGTCGACGCCGGCACCCCCGACGGCCTGAGAAAGCACCTGCGGCGCGGCGATGTTCTGATCACCACCGTCGGGCCCTTCGAACGCTTCGGCTTCCCCGTCGCACAGGCCGCCGCCGACGCGGGCGCCCATTACCTCGACTCCACCGGTGAAGTCGGATTCGTCCGCGCCCTGCACGCCCGGCACCACCAACGCGCCCGCGAGACCGGCGCGGTAATGCTGCCGGCCTTCGGGTACGACTATGTGCCCGGCATCCTCGCCGCGGCCCTGGCCGTCCGGAAGGCAGGACCGACCGCACGCGCCGTCGACATCGGCTACTTCGCCACCGGGCCCATCTGGCGCGGGATCAGCCAAGGGACACGCACGACCATGCGCGACGGCATGACCCTGCCCTCGACCCGCCGGCACCGGCACCGGCTCGTCGACGAACGCACCGCCTCCCGCGTCCACCGCTTCACCGTGCGGGGCCGCCGCAAGTCCGCGTTCCTCGTCTCCGGCACCGAAGTGCTGTTCCTGCCGGAAGAGTTCCCGTTCCTCGACGACGTCACCGTCTACAACGGCTGGTTCCCCGAGCTCAGCCGCCCCCTGTCCCTCTACTCGGCTCTGGTCAACGCCACCACACGGCTCCCCGCGGGCCGCAGACTGACCGACGCGCTGACCCGGCCGCTCCTCATCGGCCCGCCGGGCGGCCCCGACGCGGCCCTGCGCGAACGGATCCCCTCCCACGTCGTCGCCGTCGCGTCCCCCCACGTCGGCGGTGCGCCGCCGGCGGAGGTCCACTTGGAGGGTCCCAACCCCTACACTCTCACCGGCGAACTCATCGCCTGGGCCGCCGATCGCCTCACCACTCACCCCGGCGCCACACCCGGCGTCGTGGGACCCACGGCCGCCTTCGGGCTCGACACGCTCCGCCAGGGCTGCGCCGAGCTCGGACTCGTCACGGTCTGACCTGCGGGTGTGGCCGGACTGCCGGCGGAACTTCCATGCGACGGGACTCCAGCCTGCCGGGTTGCGCGTGTGCGGCAGGCGGGGACCATGGGACGGAGAACCAGAAGCGGTGCGCACGGTGATGCACTCCGTCGGCCCGCCACCGGCGGGCGGGCGCCCCAGCTCACCGGGAGGCCCTCATGAAAGAACCCGGCGACCCTCTCGGCCCGTGGACGGACCGTCTGGTCCGGCTCGACCCCGGCATCTCCCCGCAGGACGCCCGCGGGTTCGTGCACGACCTGTACGTCCGGGCCCAGGCCGACCGCGACGAAGAACGGGCGGAAGCCGACTTCGAGCGAGAGGAATGACCCATGGGAAACCTGTCACCGGGGTTCCATGGGAAGCCCGGCGACCTCATGTCCCGGCTCCCACCGGGGCAGTACCCGACGGAGTCCTTTCCCGTCCTGTCCGCCGGGCCCACGCCCCACATCCCGACCGACCGGTGGTCGTTCACCGTGACCAGCGAGGCCGGCGACAGCCGTGCGTGGACGTGGGAGGAGGTGATGGCGCTCCCGCAGGAGGAGCCCACCGTCGACATCCACTGCGTGACCCGCTGGTCGAAATTCGACACCCACTGGCGCGGAGTCCCCCTCGACGCCCTCCTCGACGAGGTGGAGACCGCCGCCGACTTCGTCGTCGCCGAGTCCTTCGACGGCTACACCACCAATCTGCCGCTGGAGGACGTCACCGATGGCAAGGCATGGCTGGCGCACTCCTTCGACGGCTACGCGCTCTCCCCGGACCACGGCGGACCCGCCCGGCTCGTGATTCCCCACCTGTACTTCTGGAAGTCGGTCAAGTGGGTCAAGGGCCTCATCCTCACGCTGGACAACGAACCGGGCTTCTGGGAGTCCGCCGGCTACCACGACTACGGCGACCCCTGGCGCGAGCAGCGTTACTGGAGTGACTGATGCACGGGTGGCGACGGGCCCGCCTCACGGAGCGGACGCGGCAGACCACGACCGGCCGCACGCTGGAGTTCGAGGTCTCGCTGTGGCCGGGACACCTGCCCGGTCAGCATGTCGACGTACGGCTGACCGCCGACAACGGGTACCAGGCCGTGCGGAGTTACTCGCTCGCCGCTCCCGCCGACACCGACAGCATCGAGCTGGGAGTTCAGGCCGCGCTCGGAGGAGAGGTCTCCCCGTACCTGGCCGACGATCTTCCTGTGGGCGCCGAGGTCGAGATCAAGGGACCGCTCGGAGGCTGGTTCGTGTGGACGCCGCGGGACCGCGGCCCGCTCCTGCTGATCGCCGGAGGCTCCGGCATCGTGCCTCTGATGGCGATGCTGCGCGCACGCCTCGCGTCGGTGTCGGACGACCCCTGCGTACTCCTCTACTCCGTGCGCTCCCCGGACGAGGTCTGGTACGCCACGGAGCTCGACGCCGCCGCTGATGTCGTCGGCGTCCGGCGCCTCTACACCCGCGCCGCGCCCGACGGCTCCCAACGCCCCGCGGGGCGCATGACGGAACTCGACCTGGCGGCCCTGCCGTCCCCAGCCCGCTGCTACGTCTGCGGACCGACCGGATTCGTGGAGCACGCCGGCGCCCTGCTCCTGGAGGCCGGACACACACCCGACCGGATCCGTACCGAACGCTTCGGCTGACCCACCAACGCGCCGCACGGGGAGGAACCCTGCGATGAACCAGCACCCCTTGTACGTCGACGGGAACGCCCTGGCCGGCCCGCTCGGAGAGGTGTTCGCCGTCGACCCGACCACGGCCTGGCGCCTGTGCCCCTCCTGCCGTCTGCCCGCGACCATGGCCCAGTTGCACGTCTACGGCCCCGAGCCCGGCCTGACCGCCCGCTGCCCCGGCTGCGCCGCCATCGCCCTGCGCGTCGTCGCCCAGCCCCGCCACCTCTGGCTCCAGTTGGGCAGCGGAGCAGGCGCCTTCCGCTTCACCCTTCCCCCCACCGGACCATGAGCCGCGATGGCGTGACCTCCGGGCCGGAGGCCCGCCGTGGCCGACGAAAACCGTCCCGTCCCGGGCCCTTCCGTCAGGCGTCCTTCAGGTGAATGCCCCTGGTCTCCCGCATGAGATAGCACGCGACACCCGTCAACGAGCACAACAGCATGATGTAGAGGCTGGAGAGCCGGCCCACGCCGTACTCGTTGAAGAGCTGGTTCAGATACGGTGCAGTGCCGCCGAAGACGGCGACGGAGACGGAGTACGCGAAGCCGATGCCCTGAGTGCGAACCCGTGTCGGGAAGGTCTCCGACATCGTGGCGGACAGAAGCGCTCCAGGGATGGCCACGACGGCAAGCGCGACCGAGGAAGCCACCAGGAGCGTCCAACCCGCCGAGCCGATCAGGCTGGTGAGAGGAATCTGCAACGCGATCATCAGGGCCGCGAACGTGATCATCATGGGACGGCGGCCGACCCTGTCGGAGAGGCGGCCCCACACAGGGAGGGTGGTCAGAGCGATGCACTGAGCGGCGACAGAACACCAGTAGGCGACGCCGGCATCCATGCCCATCCGGGTGATGGCGTAGGTGGACACGTACGAGGTCCAGGTGTAATGGGCCGCGGTGATGCCCGAAGTCATCGTGATGACGAGCAGGACCGCACGGACCAGCTGCCGGCGCGGCAACGGCTGGATCTCGTCACTCGACTTCTCGTCCGAGAACACTTCGCTCTCGTCCATGCTGCGGCGCAGGTAGAGAGCGGCGAGGGCGAGAAGGGCTCCGAAGACGAAGGGGATGCGCCAGCCCCACTGGCCGACCGCGCTGTCGGACAGCAGTGATGTCACCGCCCCGCCCACCGAATAGGCGAGGGCCGAGCCCCCGAAGATCGCGACGAAGACGATGCTTCCCCACAGTCCGCGGCTCTCGCTCGGTGCGATCTCCGCGACGTAGGTGTTGGCCGTCGCGGACTCGCCGCCGTGGGCGAAGCCCTGCGCCATGCGGGCGAGCAGGAGAATCAGCGAGGCCCAGGCGCCGATGGAGGCGTAGGTGGGCATGAGGCCGATGACGAGACTTCCGCCGGCCATCATCAGCATGGTGGTGACCAGGACGAACTTGCGCCCCCGCCGGTCGGCGATCCGGCCGAAGACGATGCCGCCCAGCGGGCGCATCAGGAAGCCGACCGCGAACACGGCGAGAGTCGACAGCAGTGCCGACACCTGATCGGACGAGCTGAACATCACGCCCGCGATGAAGGGCGCGAACACCGCGTAGGCGCTCCACTCGTACCATTCGAGGACGTTGCCGACCGTGCTGGCGAACAGGGACCTGCGTCTCGACCGCAGGGTGGGCGATGGGGCGGCTTCCTCCCCGGTCACCGGCTCGGGCCCTGTCTTCGCGTTCCTCATGACTGCTCCTTCACTGTTTTCGGGCAGGGCGGAGCGACGTCCGGTGCCCAGAGGTGAGGTGATGCGGAGAGGCTGTCAGGCGTCAGGTGCGGGTGGCCGTGGTCAGGCCGGCGTACTGCGCGGCCGCCTCCAGCAGACGGGGGACGCCGGTCTCCAGCGACGGACCGAAGTCCGTGTCGTGCGGACGTTCGCCGCGGCGCCAGCGGGTGTAGATCGCCTCGCAGAAGATGGCCGCCTTCCACAGGGCGAGGGTCTGGTACCAGGGGAGCGGGGTGAGGTCGAGGCCCGTGCGGGACCGGTAGCGTTCTGCCAGTTGGAGCCTGGTGAGGTAGCCGGGCGCCCGGGTCACCGGGGTCAGTTCCAGCGGAGTCGAGGGCGCACCGGCCTCGGAGTAGGTGGCGGTCAGGTAGCCCAGGTCCGCCAGCGGATCACCGAGCGTGGCCATCTCCCAGTCCAGGACCGCGAGGACCCCGGCGGGTGCCTGCGGAGCGAACATGAGGTTGCCCATGCGGTAGTCACCGTGGACCACCGCGGCGGACTGGCTCGCCGGCAGGTTGCGTCCGAGCCAGTCCGCGATCCGTTCCACGGCCGGGAGACCGCGCGAGGCGTTGACCTCCCACAGTTCGCTGAAGCGGTCGACCTGGCGGCGGAGGTATCCGTCGGGGGAGCCCAGGGAGGCGAGTTCCCCTCCGGTCACATCGATGTGGTGCAGGGCGACCAGGGTGTCGACGACCGCCAGGCTGGTGGCGCGGCGCTGTTCGAGTGAGGAGAGGTGGGGCGGGATCGTGTCGGTCACGACCGTCCCCTCGATGCGGGACATGAGGTAGAACGGCACGCCCAGGAGCGACTCGTCCTCGCAGACCGCGACGATTTCGGGCACCGGCACCCCGTGCCCGCGCAGCAGCTTCTGGATGCGTGCCTCGCGCACCATGTCGTGCGTCGACCTCGGCAGCGGCGGGCGCGGGCCGCGGCGCAGGACGACGTGGTCGCCGCCGCGCTCGATCAGGTAGGTGACGTTGGACTGGCCGTCGCCGATGCGCTGCCACGCGATCGGGCCGTGGCCGACACCGTGCGCGTCCAGGAACGCGGTGACCGTGTCGACGACCAGAAGGGGAGGACTTTCGAGATGCCGGGCCACGTCCCAAGCGGCGACCACCTCCAGCCCGTCGGGGACCGTGTGCATCACGCGTCTCCGCCCCGACCGACGACGGCGTCGCCCCGGTAGCGCTCACCGGCCCGGACCGCCGCGCTCCTGGCGGCCGAGGCACGGCGGGCGATCGCCCACCGGTGGGTCTCGTTGGAGCCGTCGTAGATACGGAACGGGCGGACCTCGTTCAGGTACTGCGCCAGCGGAAGCCCGTCGGAGACACCGTCGCCGCCACAGATCTGGACCGCGCGGTCGATGACACGGAAGATCGCCTCCGAGCAGTGCACCTTGGCGATGGAGGACATCGCCGAGCCCGCCTTCGGGTCGGTCTGCAGGAGAGCCGCGGTCTTGGTGATGATCGCGTCGGACGTCTCGATGTCGATCACCGACTCGGCGATGAGGTGCTGCGCCAGACCGAGCGAGTCGAGCGGACCGCCGAACAGCTCCCGCCTCCCGGCCCGGTCCAGGGAGATGTCGAGTGCCCGCCGTGCCAGTCCCAGCCACCGCATGCAGTGGGTGAGCCGCGCCGGGCCCAGCCGTACCTGCGCGTACCGGAAACCGAGCCCCACCTCGCCCAGCACACGGTCGTCGGGGACGAAGCAGTCCTGGAGGTGGAGGTGCGGGTGGCCGCCGTCGATGGAGCGGTCGACGGTGTGGATCGCCTCGCCGACCCTGACGCCCGGGTTCGTCATGTCGACGAGGAACATGGTGGCCCCTTCCGGGAAGCCGTCCACGGCCGGGGTGCGTGCCATCACGATGCAGAAGCCGGCGCCGACGGCGCCGCTGATGAACCGCTTGTGGCCGTCGATGACCCAGCCGCCCGAGGCTCGCACGGCACTCGTCCGCAGGGCCGCCGGGTCGGACCCGGCGCCCGGATGGGGCTCGGTCATGCCGAAGCAGGACCTGATGTCTCCCGAGGCCAGCGGCACGAGGTACCGCTTCTTCTGCTCCTCGGTAGCGATCAGGTTGAGCATGTGCATGTTCCCCTCGTCGGGTGCCATGCAGTTGAGCGCACTGGGGCCGATCGGCGAGTAGCCGGCCTCCTGGAGGATCGGCGACCAGTGTTCGATGGGCACCCCCTGACCGCCGTACTCCTTCGGCACGTGCGGCGCGAAGACTCCCGCGTCCTTCGCGGCCGCCTGGAGCCGGTCACGTGTGGCCTGGTCGAGGCGTTCGCCGGGCGCGGGTTCTGCGTCGATGACGACGTCGCGTACGAACCGGCGCGTGCGCTCGCGCAGGTCCGCCACCTCGGGAGGGAGGTGAGGCAGAGTCATGACTGTCCTTTCGAGATGGGACGCGGTGTTCATGCGGTGCCGCCGGCGACCGTGAGACCGCCGTCGACGGTGAGGACCTGGCCGGTGACCCAGGAGGAGTCGTCGGAGGCCAGATAGGCCACTGCGGCGGCGATGTCGTACGGCGCACCCAGGCGTTTCATGGGGTAGTCCTCGGCCACCTGGTCCTCCTTGCCCTCGTAGAGGGCCCTGGCGAACCGCGTCTTCACCACGGCCGGTGCCACGGCGTTGACGCGGACGTCCGGGCCGAGCTCGACGGCGAGGGTCCTGGTCAGGTGGGACACCGCCGCCTTGCTCACCCCGTAGAGCCCGATCCCCGGCGCCGGGTCTCACCGGTCACCGAGGAGAGCTTGACGACGGTTCCGTGGCGCTCGGCGAAGCGGAGAGCCCTGTGCGCCACCGCGCCCTGGACCCAGGCGAGGGTGGCGAGGACGTTGGCCTCCAGCACCTTGCGGGCGACGTCGAAGTCCAGCTCGGTGAGGGGGCCGTAGGCCGGATTGATGCCCGCGTTGTTCACGAGGACGTCGAGCCCGCCGAACTCGCGCACGACGGCGTCGAATACCTCGCGACGGTGCTCGGGATCGTCCGCCTTGCCGGCGACGGTGATGACGCTGTCCCGGGGGGAGAGCGGCCGCGGCCTCTTCGAGCGGTCCGGCGTTGCGGGCGGTGATGCACACCCGCGCCCCTTCGGACACGAGTCGTTCGGCGATCGCGAGGCCGATGCCCCGGCTCGCGCCGGTCACGACGGCGGTGCGGCCGGAGAACCGGCCCGGCACGGCGTGGTTCTGGTCCAACGGATCAGCCCTTCGCGGCGGAGGACGGCCCCGTGGTGTCCGCCTTGCGGAGTTCGGCGCGCCGGATCTTGCCGCTCTGGGTCTTGGGGAGGTCGGCGATGAAGCGGATCCGCCGGGGACACTTGTAGGCGGCCAGCCGGTCGCGGGAGAAGGCGATCAGCTCCTCCTGCGTGAGACTCGCACCCGACTTGAGCGAGACGTAGGCGACGACCGTCTCGCCGCGGTACTCGTCCGGCTCACCGACGACGGCGGCCTCGTGCACCGCCGGGTGCTCGTACAGCGCGTCCTCGACCTCGCGCGGCCAGACCTTGTACCCGGACACGTTGATCTGGTCCTTCAGCCGGTCCACCAGGTAGACCCAGCCCTCCTCGTCGATGAGGGCGACATCACCGGTACGCAGGCGCCCGCCGCCCATCGTCCGCTCGGTGGCGTCGGGCTTCTCCCAGTACCCGGGCACCACCTGTGGCCCGCTGAGTTCGAGCTCGCCCTGTACCCCGGCGGGCGCCGGCTTGCCGTGGAGATCGACGACGCGCGCTGTGAGGTGCGGCAGCGGCATTCCGATGGACAATGTCCCGCTCGGCCGATGGACCGGCGCCTGGCGTCCGGGCGGCACGGCGATGACGGCCGATGTCGTCTCGGTCATCCCGTAGCCGTTGTGGATGTAGACGCCGAACCGCTCCTGGAACCGCTCGACGGTCGCCGGCGGGATCGGCGCACCCCCGGAGTACAGGGTCTTCACCGAGGAGAAGTGCCGCGCTTCGGCCCACGGCAGCTCGTAGATCGCGTTGTACGCCGTGATGGAGCCGATGGTGAAGGTCACGCCGTGCTCGGCGAAGGCCTCCAGGGCGACTTCGGGGTGGAAGCGGCCGGTGAGGACGAGCGTGGTGTCGGTGAGCAGCGAGATCGTCGCGTTGACCACGGCGCCGGTGATGTGGAACAGCGGGGCGACGGCGAGGACGACGTCCCCGTCGCTCACACCGGTCCACGCCGCGCACGTCGTGACCACGCTGAGCACGTTGCCGTGGGTGTTCATCGCACCCTTCGGCGGCCCGGTCGTCCCGGAGGTGTACGTCAGGAACGCCACGTCGTCCCGGCTCAGCCCGACCGGCGCGGGCCGGGCACCGGCGAACTCCTCGATCAGCCCGACGAGATCGCCGTCCGGTGCCGGGGCGGAGCGCTCCGTCGTCGCGAAGACCCGCGGATCGTTCCGGGTCTGGTAGTCCAGCGCGGACGTGCTGATCAACCACCGGACCGTGCTTCCGGTGAGGGTCTCCAGCGTCTCCTCGGTGTCGGTGTCCGCGCAGACCATCCCGATCGCGCCGGCGTCGTCGATGATCCGGCGCAGCTCCTGCCGCCGGTACATCGGGTTGAGCCCCAGCGCCGTGGCTCCCAGCTTCCACAGGGCCAGCAGCACGAGGGCGTACTGCGGGACGTTCTGCAGATAGACGCCGACGCGGTCACCGCGGCCGGCTCCCCGGGACTCGAACGCGGCGGCGAGGGCGTCCGACGCCATGTCCGCCTCCCCGGCCGACATCACGCCGTCGAAGTAGCGCAGCGCGGGGGCGTCGGGGTTCTTCGCCACGCGAGCGGCCCACGCGGCCACGAGCGAGTCGTGGGCGTCCGGCGTCCCCGATTCGGTATCGGTGGGGATCGACGAACCCCACGGGGGCTCTTCAGGAACTGTCACTACTCGTCCCTCCTGCCCACGGCATGCGCAGGCTGCCAATGGCTACCGAGCGCTCGCTCGGTGCGCGATGTGCGACGATAGGGCTACCGAGCGATCGCTCGGTGAAGGATTGATGCGGCGGGAGCGCCATGTCAAGGGGTCTGCCCGCGGTGCGGGGCCGGGTGACGCTGCATACTGGCGTGCCAACGCGATGAAGAGCCGGGGCAAGGGGAGCGCTGTGACCAAGACGGACGCCGGGGCGGACTGGAGAACGTACTCGGGCAGCGGACTGGCGCCCATCCTCGAGACCGCACTGGCCTGCTTCATGGAGCACGGCTACCACGGGACGACGATCCGCACGGTGGCCGCCCGGGCGGAGCTGTCCGTGCCGGGGCTGTACTACCACTACGCGTCGAAACAGGCCCTGCTCGTCGCGATCGTCTCCTACGCCATGGACGACCTCTGGGCACGCAGCACCGCCGCCCTGGAGGAGGCGGGCGACGACGTTCAGCGGCGGCTGGAACTGCTCGTGGAGTGCCTCGTGCTCTTCCATGCCCACCGGCGCGGCCTCGCGTTCATCGCCTACAGCGAGATCCGCAGCCTCACCGGAGAGGCCCGTACCACCTACATCGCCGCCCGTGACCGCCAGCAGCGACTGATGGACCACGTGATCGAGGAGGGCGTCGAGCAGGGCGTCTTCTCCACCGCGTACCCGCGTGAGGTCAGCCGTGCGATCGTCACCATGTGCACGGGCGTCTCCCAGTGGTACCGCGCGGAAGGCGAACACACCCCCCAGGAACTCGCGGAGCGGTACTGCGACATGACCCGCATGACTGTGGGCGCGCTGTCATCTTCCCGGTCCTGAGGGGCGGTTCAGGAGTCCGGCGTGCGGCCGGGGGACGGCGTTCAGGAGACGGTGAAGGTGCGCGAGGTGCCGGTGAACGCGCTGATCGCTCCTGTCAGTCCGTTCTTGGCGTCGCCGAAGTGGGCGATCCGGTACGTGCCCGGCGGGGTGTCCGGCGCGATGTCCCAGGTGATGGTCGCGGTGGACTCACCGGTCAGGGTGTTGGTGCGCTGCCAGCGGTACGTCGTCCGCCAGTCGCCGTCATCGAGGTACCGTGCCCAGCCGCCGTCCTTGAGCCGCTGGACCTCCAGGAACGTACCGCCGCGGTGCAGGTCGTTCTTGGGGTGGCCGGTGACGAAGACCACGGTCACCCGCCGGCCCGTCCGGTAGCCGGGTGCCGCGTCGGTGAGCACCTGACCGTAGGAACGCCACAGGCCGGGGCTGTCCAGGACGACGCCGGGCTGCACGTTCAGCGTGCCGATGGCGGGGGAGGGCGGTGGCGTCCCGAGAGGAAGCCTGGTGTCCTCGCGCATCGCGGAGGCCAGCTTGGCGAACTCCTGCTGGTACGCGGGTGTGGTGTACCGGCCGAAGAGCGTGGAGGCGCCTTCGTACTGTTGGCTGTCGTACTCCTCGGGCGTGGCGACGTACTGGCTGTACCCGTTGGTGTAGCCCTGCATCAGCACGTTCTCCAGCGGGACGCCGAGTTCTTCGGCCACGGCGCGGCGGATGCGGAGTCCGGCGACGATGGTGTACTCGGCGGGGCCGCCGATGAGATACAGCTGGCCGATCTTGAGCAGTTGCAGGGGGAGGACGTCCGGTGTCGCCCGGAGCAGCCCGCCGGGAACGACCGAGGTCTTGGGGGACTGCTCGTCGGCGAGCCACTGCGGGACCGCGGAGTTGATGTGCTCGATCAGTGGCGCGAGCGGGCTGGGCGTGCCCTCGATCAGACCCGGGATGCCCGGCCCGTCCTCGACGCTGCCTGCCAGCGTGGACAGGCCGATGACGCCCGAACTGGTGTGGTGCGTCCGGCCGTCGGGGGTATAGCGGCCGTCGACCTGGACCTGGGACATGTCGACGTAGCGCAGGCGGGAGTCGATGCCGCCCCTGATCGGGGTGGTGGCGGAGGAATGGATGCGCTGGGCTGCGTTGGACTGGCGCAGGCCGATGATCCGGGTGTTCTCGAACTCGTCCTCGGTCGGCCCGGATCCGGGACGGAGGTTGAGGTTGGGCGACATGTCGCCGGCGTTGGTCTGGGGGAACGCGGCCACGAAACCGGGCCGCTCGTCGAGGTAGCGCACCCCGGCGGTGTCGTGCTCCCACGCATAGGCGGCGTACCCCTTGTTGTCCCCGCTGATCAAGGTGTTGCCGTTGGTCATCGAGGTGCCGTGGGTGGGGAACCAGCTGATCGCGCCGACGTCGGTGCCGCCCTGGCGGAAGCGCAGCACGGTCATCGCGGGGTCGATGCCGAGGGGGTAGACGTCCTTGTCCGCCTGGGGGTTGCGCTCGAAGGCCGGGCGGGAACGGTTGACGCTCGCGTCGGTGAGCTCGCCGCGGCCGAGGGTGATGGTGCCGGGTCTGAGGTCGGCGTGGGCTGTGCTGATCGCCTCGACGATGCCGTCGACCACGGCGTCGAAGTTCTGCCGTTGGAAGCCGAGGGTCGCCAGGTTGTAGGCGAGGTCGTGGCTGCAGCCGCCCGGCCCCGCGTGGGTGTGGGTGGCGCTGAGCGAGACGTTCTGTTCGCTGTAGAGGCTGCCGAACGCGCCGGTCAGTCGGGTCAGCACTGCACGGAAGACGGCGAACGGGAGGATGCCCTGGTCGGTGTTGCACCAGGCGATGCGGTTGCCGCTCGCGGGATCGACGATGACGAACGCCCGTGCACGCAGCCGTTGGTGGATGCCGCTGGTCTGCTGGTCGAACTTCGAGTAGCCCATCATGCCGCTCTCGGCGGCGGCGCCGGTGATGTCGGCGATCCCGCGGCCGACCAGGTAGGCCGACGGACCGGGCGTGTCCGCCGCCGCGGCCTTGCCGGCGCCGAGCGCCAGACCGCCGGCGGCTGCGGCCATGAGCTGAAGTCCTCGTCTGCGCGAGAGTGCTGGTGTGTCCACGGTTCCTGCCTTCACATGGGTGGGGGCATCACTCGGGGCTTGGTTCGCACGACCGCGGGCTTCGCGATCGGTGGGGCGCACGGCTCTTCAGGCGGCCGTCACGGCGGCCGACGGGCTCGTTCCGGCAGTCATCGCCAGCCTCGCATGTCGACCGGCCATTGATCGAGTACCTTCACACCGTCGATCAGATGGATGCTGTCGTGCAGCGCCACGGTGGGATCGACATGCGCGGGTTGTACCCGGACGAGGTCTCCCACGGCGGGCGGCGGCATGCCGTCGGTGCAGAACGTGGTGTGTTCGTCGGAGCAGAACCACACCTCGGCGCCGTCGATGCGAGGAAGCCCGTGGTCCAGGCTCAGCGCCTTCAGCCCGACGTCGACGACCGCCCAGCCGGACGAGACCGAGATGACCCGGCCGAGGACGAAGAGGGCTTGTCGGAAAGGCTGGCCGAGTTGCTGGTAGGCGGTGTCCATGAGCGCGTAGGAGCCGGCCTGGATCTCATGGGCCCAGCTGTTGACGGCGTACGTGCCGGTCCCTCCCGAGCTGATCAACTCGCCGCCGACGTCGGCGCTCGCGGCGAGCAGTAGCTCCATCGCCTGCTCTGTCTGTTCCCGGCGTTCCGCTTCCTTTTCCACGAGCATGAGGTGGCCCTCGTAGCCCATGACTCCGCGCACCGTCAGTCCGGACCGCCGGGCGAGGTCGGCGAGCGCGCCGGCGGCGTCCGCCCGACCTCGGGGTTACCCGTGTACAGCAGGTGGTCCCACGGCAGGGTCGGGAACGCGCGCGCCAGCTCCAGACCGCCCGTGACGACGGTGACCTGGGCCGGATCGAAGGCTTCGGCCATCATCTCGCGCAGCAGAGCCGAGCACGCCGGGGTGTACTCCGACGGTTTGATGACGACCCGGTTCCCGGCGGCGAGCATGTCGGCGAGGCGGGCGGGCCGCCTTCGCCGCCCAACACCTCGAAGAGTGGATGACGCCGGAGTCCCGGCTCTCCGATCCGGGGCTCCTGGGAACGGCGCAGGTCGAGATGGCGTACCAGCCCAAGTGGCCCACCGCTCCCACGAGGTGAACCCGCTCGTCGCCGCGTTCGTGGACGCCGCGACGACGGTCCGTGACCGCGAGCCGGGAATCCTCCGGACGATCCAGGGGTGAAGGGGCGACCGTAGGGGACGCGCGCCGGCTCAGCCCGGCTGGAGGGTGGCGGCCGCGGCTCGTATGAAGGCCATGGCGGTCTCCAGGTCCCCGGGCTCGGACTGGTGGGTCAGTTCGCCGATCACGCTCGCCACGGTGGCCGCCAGGATACGCGGGGCGAAGGCGTCGGCGCGCCAGCCCTGCTCCTCGGCGAGCAGCCGGGCGCCGTCCTGTACGACATCGGTCAACCGGCCCCGGCAGAGTCCCTTGAGCTGCGGATTGGCCTGGAGCATCCGGTCATGGAGCCCGTCCAACTTCCCCTGATGGTCGGCCTGTTCGCGCAGCCACTGCTCCACGGTGTCGATGATGCCCTGTCCTGCCGGCCTGGCACGCAGCGCTGTCGACAACTGGTCGACGAACGTGTTGAAGTGCGCCATCGCCAGTTCCAGTTTGGTCGGGAAGTACAGCGTGACCGTGCGGGGCGAGACCTCGGCCGCCTCGGCGATGTCGGCGATGCTCGTGGCGTCGAAGCCGCGTTCGGCGAACAGCTCGTAGGCGGCGGTGAGGATCGCGTCCCTGCGCCGCGCCTTGCTGCGTTCTCTGAGGCTGTCACCCGTCATGGGGGAAGATTACCACCGGTAGCTAAATTACCGTCGACTGTAAAAATGCCTTAGTGTGTAATGAGCGGTGAGGGTGTACCACTCCGTCCCTCCCGCCATGTCTGCCCCTCCCGTCACGCCTGTGTCCCCTGACGCCCTCTTGGTCAGGGTCTCGACCGGTTAGGAATGCTTCGATGGCCTCACGCCTGTACGCCTGGGCGCGCTGGATGGTTCGCCGCCGCCGTTGGGTGATCGCGACCTGGATACTCCTTCTCGCCGTCGTCGGCGGTCTGGGGGCGACACTCCACGGAAAGACGTCCACGGAGTTCACCGTCCCCGGCGTCGAAGCGCAGGAGGCGCAGGACCTCCTGAAGGCGAAGTTCCCGCCCGCCGCCGGTGGCGTCGTACGCATCGTGGTCGCCGCCCCCGAGGGGAAGACCGTCACGGACCCGGCGCAGCAGAAGGTCCTCGAGGGCGTTCTGCGCGAGGCGGCGACGGTGGACGGCGTCGTCGACGTCTCCCGGCCGGCCAAGAGCGGCGCCGTGTCGGCCGACCGGACCATCGCCTATTCCGACGTCCGGTTCAAGGACGAAGCCCCCGAGGTGACGGAAGAAGCCAAGGAAGAGCTCGCCACCGCCGTCGAGCCTCTCCGCGACGCGGGGATGCAGGTTGAGCTGGGCGGCTCCGCCATGCTTCCGCAGACCGAAGCGGGAGGCCCGGCCGAACTCGTCGGTGTCGTCATCGCCTTCGTGGTTCTCGCCGTCGCCCTCGGCTCCGTCGTCGCGGCCGGACTGCCCCTGCTGACCGCGCTCCTCGGAGTCGCCGTCGGCCTGCTCGGCACCATGTTCGTCTCCGGCTTCGTGGAGATGACGGGCACCGCGACCGTGCTCGCCCTGATGATCGGCCTCGCGGTCGGCATCGACTACGCCCTGTTCGTCATCTCCCGGCACCGCGAACAGCTCGCCGACCCCGACACCAGCTGGGAGGAGTCGATCGCACGCGCCACCGCCACGGCCGGTAGCGCCGTCGTCTTCGCCGGCGCGACGGTCGTCATCGCACTCGCCGCCCTGGCCGTCACCGGCATTCCCTTCCTCACGATCATGGGCCTCGCCGGTGCCGGGACCGTCCTGATCGCCGTTCTGGTCGCCATCAGCTTGCTCCCGGCCGTACTCGGAGTGTTCGGCGAGCGGATGCGCCCGCGCCGGCCCAAGCGGAAGAGCAAGGGGAAGAACCGCGCCCCCGGCTCCTGGGGCCTGGCCTGGGCCCGCGGCGTCACCCGCACCCCGGCCGTCGTCCTTGTCGCCGGCATACTGGGCCTGCTGACACTGGCCCTGCCTGCCCGCGACCTGCGCCTCGGCCTGCCCAGCTACGCCGCCCAGCCCGAGGCCAGTACTCAGCACCAGAGCTACGACCTGCTCAGCGAGGGCTTCGGGCCCGGTTTCAACGCCACCCTCATCACCGTCGTCGACACCGACAACATCCCGCAGGACCAGCGGCAGGGCGCCGTGACCCACCTGCGCGGCACACTCGTCGCCGACAAGAACGTGGCCGCCGTCTCGCCCCCCGTGTCCAGCCCTTCCGGTGACGTCGTGGTCATGGCGGTGGTGCCGAAGTCGAGTCCCGACGCGGAGGCCACCACCGACCTGGTCCACCGCATGCGCGACCAGGCGCCCGAGGTCGCCGGTGCGGGCGGGGCCCTCTACGTCACCGGACAGACGGCCATGGCGATCGACGTCGCCGACAAGCTCGGCGACGCACTGCCGCTGTTCATCGGCGTCATCGTCCTCCTCGCTCTGCTCCTGCTGGCCATCGCCTTCCGGTCGGTCCTCGTTCCCCTCAAGGCGGCGCTCGGATTCCTGCTGTCGGTGGGCGCGAGCCTGGGCGCCTCGGTCTGGGTCTTCCAGCAGGGTCACCTGAACGGTCTGCTCGACGTGTCGGCTGTCGGACCGGTCACCAGCTTCCTGCCGATCCTGCTGACCGGTGTGCTCTTCGGTCTCGCCATGGACTACGAGGTGTTCCTCGTCAGCCGGATGCGCGAGCACTACGAGCACCACAAGAACGCGGCCGAAGCGATCGCCCAGGGCGTTTCCAGCAGCGCACGGGTCGTCGTGGCCGCCGCACTGATCATGGTTGCGGTCTTCGGTGGCTTCGTCTTCAACGACGACCCGATCGTCAAGGCCATCGGCTTCTCACTCGCCTTCGGAGTGTTCATCGACGCCTTCGTCGTGCGCATGACGCTCGTGCCCGCCGCCATGGCCCTGCTCGGACGGCGTGCGTGGAGCATGCCCCGCTGGCTGGACCGGCTGCTCCCGGACGTCGACATCGAAGGTGCGCGTCTGCCCGCCGCGGCACCGGCCGAGCGGCCGGAAAGCGAGAAGAAGGACCGGCGACGCGAGACGGCGGCCCGGGTCTGATCGGACCGCCCGCACCGCACCACCCTGCGCCTCCCGTACGACCCGGAGGCGCAGGGTGGTGTTTTGGCGTGATTGACCCAGAATGTTGACACTGCACACTCGGGGGATTAATGTATGGGATGTAAACATTCCCCTCGTTCGTCGGAACGGAGTTGTCATGAAGGCTGTGTCGATCACGGAGCACGGTGGTCCCGAGGTTCTGCAGTGGGTGGAGGCCGAGGACCCGACGCCCGCTGCGGGTGAGGTGGTCGTCGATGTGGTGGCCAGTGCTCTGAACCGGGCGGACGTGATGCAGCGGTGGGGGCTGTATCCGCTGCAGCCGGGCTGGTCGCCGTACCCGGGACTGGAGGTCTCCGGCCGCATCAGCGCGATCGGTGAGGGCGTGACCGGCTGGCAGGTGGGCGACGAGGTGTGCGCCCTGCTGACGGGCGGAGGGTATGCGCAGAAGGTCGCCGTTCCCGCGGGACAGCTGCTCACGATCCCGAAGGGTGTCGGGCTGGCGGAGGCGGCGGGTCTGCCGGAGGTCACCGCCACCGTGTGGTCCAACGTCGTCATGACCGCGGGCCTGAAGGCGGGGGAAACCCTGCTGGTCCACGGCGGGGCCGGCGGTGTGGGGACGATGGCGATCCAGATCGCCAAGGCCCTGGGCGCCCGTGTGGTGACGACGGTGGGCGGCGCGGACAAGGTCGCCCGGGCCCGGGAGCTGGGTGCGGATCTGGCGATCGACTACCGCACCGAGGACTTCACCGAGCACGGTCCTTACGACGTGATCCTCGATGTCGTGGGCGGCGACTACCTGGAGCGCAACGTCGCATCGCTGGCCGCCGACGGCCGGCTGGTGGTGATCGGGCTGCAAAAGGGGCTGGAGGGCCGGCTCAACCTCGCCGACATCGTCTTCAAGCGGGCGTCGGTGCACGGCACGACGCTGCGGACGCGTTCGAAGGAGTACAAGGCCGAGGTCGTGTCCGAGGTGCAGAAGAACGTGTGGCCCATGATCGAGAACGGCACGGTGCAGCTGGTCGTCGACCGGACCCTGCCGATGGCGGACGCCGCCGAGGGTCATCGTCTGCTGGAGGCCGGCGGTCACCTCGGCAAGATCCTCCTCCTCAACGACGACAACGCCTGACCGAGGGGCCCGAGCGTCCTGCGAGGCGTCAACCGGCGTTTGCACGACGGTCGGCGGGCCCCTTCCCCTGGAGGCGGACCGCCAGGAGCGCCGCACCGAAGTCCGCCGTCGTGCGCGGGTCGGAGAGGGACCGGCCCGTCAGTTCCTCGACACGCCGGACGCGGTAGCGGACGGTGTTGGGGTGGACGAAGAGGCTCTGCGCCGTGGCGTTGGCCGAGCCGCCGGAGGCGAACCAGTGCTCCAGGGTGCGCAGCAGGCGGGAGCGTTCCGCGGCCGGCAGGTCGAGGACCGGACCGAGCGTCACCCGCACCAGGCGGGCCGCCTCGTCGGGAGCCCCCGCGACGACCATCGCCAGCGGGTTGTCGTCGAACCGTGCCACGCCGGGACCGGCATCCGGCAGCACGGACAGGGCCAGCCGGGCGAAGCGCAGGTTCTGCGGAGTGCTCCGCAGCGACGGAAAAGACGGACTGAACCCCACACGGGCGCGACCTCGCCGCAGAATGCGCAGGCAGACGTCCTCCGCCGCGGTGGTGGGCAGCGCGATCAGCGCGAGCTGCTGGTCCGGCAGCAGCATCCAGGCGGAAGGAAGCTCCGCCTGTCGCAGCGCCGCCTCCGCCCCGGAGAGGGGGTCCTCGCCAGGAGTGCCGACCTCCGCGACGGCGACGGCATAGGGCCCCTGCTCGGGCAGCCCCAGCTCCCGGGCCGCCTCCCACAGGGTGTGGTCGGTGACCACGCCGGTGAACAGCGCCTCCACCAGGGCGGCACGTCGTGCCTGCCCCCATGAGGACAGCTCGGCGGCCTTCTCCCGGTAGGCGCCCGCCATCGCCTCCCCGTACAGGCCGAACAGCGCCCAGAACTGAGCGGACTCCGAGACCAGCAGATCGTCCGAGACCTCAGGACGGGTGCGCGCCTCCGCGACGATCTCCGTCCACGCGAGCTCCGTGCCGATGCGGTACGCGCGCAGGGTGTCGGCCAACGGGACCCCCTGTTCCGCCCTGAGCCGCCCGGTCTCATGGGCGGCCCCGGAGTCGAAGTCGTCCTTGCGGCCGAGGTGCGTCAGAACGAAGTCCGCGTTGGCGTGACAGGAGCGTCGCAGCGACTCGAAGGAGACCAGCGACTCGTCCTTGTACGCGTCGACCTCCGAGCGGATGCGGAGCGCCATTCTCTCGGCCAGCCCGGGGAGCCGCGAATGAAGTGCCGCGGCGACGCCCGAAATATCCATCACCACAGCTTACCGGGCTCGTTTTGTCGCTGAGAACAACTCGGGGGCGTGAGCGCTGTCGTACCGGCCATATGCCGTGCCGACGGACGGCGACAATATGTCGGCGATGTAAACATGCAGTGTTCTCGTGTTACGGAGGCGGGTCATGGCCAATCTGGCAGGGTTCCTCGTGGAGACGGCGCAACGGCAGCCCGGACGTCCCGCGCTGCGCCTGGGGGAGCAGGTCATCACCTACGCGGAGCTGGACGACCGCACCGCCCGCGCCGCCGCGGTCCTGCGGGCCGAAGGCGTGCGGCCCGGAGACCGCGTCGCCCTGATGCTGCCCAACGTGCCCGAGTTCGTCGTCCTCTACTACGGAATCCTGCGCGCCGGAGCGGTCGTCGTGCCGATGAACCCGCTCCTGAAGACCAGGGAGACCGAGTTCCACCTCACCGACTCCGGCGCGGCACGGCTTTTCGAATGGCACCAAGCGCCGGGCGAAGGAGCCAAGGGAGCAGCCGCGGCGGGCGTGCGGCACACCGCCGTCGAACCCGCCACGTTCGCCGAGGCGTTGGCCGGGCACGAACCGCTCCCCGGCGTCGCCGACGCGGGCGGCGAGGACATGGCCGTCTTGCTGTACACCTCCGGCACCACCGGCCGCCCCAAAGGGGCCGTCCTCACCCATGCGGGCCTGCGGCACAACACCGAGGTCAACAGCATCGAAGTGCAGCGCATGACCCCGGACGACGTGGTGGTGGGCTGCCTTCCCCTGTTCCACATCTTCGGACAGATCTGCACCATGAGCGCGGCCGTCCGCAGCGGCGCCTCCCTCGTCCTCATTCCCCGCTTCGAACCGGGAGCCGTCCTGGACGCCGTCGCCCGCGAACGGGCGACCGTCTTCGAGGGCGTACCGACCATGTACGCGGCGCTGCTCCAGCATCCGTCGGAGGCCGACGTCTCGACGCTGCGGATGTGCATCTCCGGCGGGGCGTCGCTGCCGGTGGAGATCCTGCACGGCTTCGAGCGGCGGTTCGGATGTCCGGTCCTCGAAGGCTTCGGCATGTCCGAGACCAGCCCGGTGGTCACGTTCAACCACCCCGACCGCCCACGCAAGGCCGGCTCCATCGGCACCCCCATCCGGGACGTGGAGGTGCGGCTCGTGAACGACGCGGGCCAGGACGTGGCCCCCGGCGAGATCGGCGAGCTGGCCGTCCGGGGCCCGAACGTGATGAAGGGCTACTGGAACCGGCCCGCGGAGACGCAGGCGGCCATCCCCGACGGCTGGCTGCGCACCGGCGACCTCGCCCGGGCGGACGAGGACGGCTACCTGTACATCGTCGACCGCAAGAAGGACCTGATCATTCGCGGCGGCTACAACGTCTACCCGCGCGAGATCGAAGAGGTCCTCCACGAGCATCCCGCCGTCGCCCTGGCCGCCGTGGTGGGAGTCCCGCACGCCGAACTGGGCGAGGAGATCGCGGCAGTGGTGGTGCTCCGCCCAGGCGAGCGGGCCACAGCGGAGGAGCTGCGGGCGTACGTGAAGGACCAGGTGGCGGCGTACAAGTACCCGCGCCGGGTATGGCTGGTGGACAGGCTGCCGCTGGGCCCGAGCGGGAAGATCCTCAAGAGGGAGATCGCCTTGCCGGCGGTGTGAAGCCGCATCCCTCGATGCCCGTCCCGCAGACATGCGGTGGGAGGGACGAAGGAGGAGGATGGCGGTGTGCCGGCCGTGGCACCCCACTCCCGGAGGATGGGCAGAGGAGGGTCGACGTGGACTCCAATCCCGTGGCCGGCCCGGCCGAACCCGGGAATGACGACGCCGGCTCCGCGCCCGGCGGGCTGCTGGACGTGCTCGGAGTCGCGGCGGTGGTGCTCGACGATATGGGCCGGATCGTTCTGTGGAGCCCGCAGGCCGAGGGCCTCTTCGGCTACAGCCCTGCCGAAGTCCTCGGACAGTACGCGGCAGACCTCCTGGTGGATCCGGTGCACAAACCCCGCGTGCTCGACCTGTTCAGCCGTGTCCTGGCCGGGGAGTCGTGGGCGGGCGGCTTCCCGATCCGGTGCAAGGACGGCACGGTACGCCAGACGGAGTTCCGCAACCTGCCGCTCCAGGACGATCAGCACCACAGCTACGCTCTCGGCGTCGCCACCGACCAGACGCAGCTGCGCGACCTGGAAACCGGTCTGGCGCTGACCTCGCGCCTGTTCCACAGCGCACCCTTCGGCCTGGCCGTACTCGACCCCGACCTGCGTTACATGCTCGTCAACCCGGTGCTGGAGAAGATCCACGGCAGGACGGCGCGTGACATCGTGGGCCGCCGCCCGGCCGAGGTCATTCCCCTCCCGGACACCAGCCACATCGAAGCGGCCATGCGCCGCGTCCTGTCCACCGGCGTCCCCGTGCTGAACCAGCTCACCTTCAGCACCACCCCGGCCGACCCCGACCCCCGTCGGGAACACGCCTGGTCCACGTCCTACTACCGTCTTCAGGACCAGCGCGGCCGGACTCTCGGCGTAGCCGTCACCGTGACCGACGACACCGAACGGCACCGCGCCGCCGCCGAGGCGGCCCAGGTCCGCGGACGCCTGGCCACGCTGGCCGATGCCGGAATGCGCATCGGCTCCTCCCTCGATCTCACGCGCACCGCGCACGAACTCGCCGACATAGCGGTGGACGACCTCGCCGACGTGGCCGCGGTGGACGTTCTCGACGTCATCTTCACGGCCGCCGACCCCGCTCTGCCGGACACCGGGCAAGGTACGGCCTTCCGCCCGTTGGCCGTTGCCGCCCGTCCACCGACCGACGCCGTCCGTGCCGCCGATCCCGTAGGCGAGACAGCCGTCTACGCCGCGGACCGCCTGGTCGCCGAGTGCGTCAGGACCGGCAAGCCGGTCCTCGTGCCGCACCTGACGGCCGAGACGCTCAGGCGCCTCGGCCCCCAGCCCGATTCCGGCACCCTCGGCCGGGCCGGCGCCCACTCCTACCTGGCCGTCCCCCTCAGAGCGCACGGCTGCGTCCTGGGGGCCCTGTCTCTCCTGCGCGTCCACAATCCACGCCCCTTCGACGAGGAGGACCGCGACTTCGCCACCGAACTCGCGGACCGGGCGGCCATCAGCATCGACAACGCACGCTGGTACCGGCACGAACGCGACACCGCCCTCGCCCTGCAGCGAAGTCTCCTACCACACCGGGCCCCGGACCGCCCCGGGCTCGACATCGCCACCCGCTACAGGCCGGCCGACGACACCTCCGAGATCGGTGGCGACTGGTACGACGTGCTGCCCCTGGCGGACGGCACGACCGCGCTCGTCATCGGCGACGTCATGGGAAGCGGCGTGCCGGCGGCCGCCGCCATGGGGCAGCTGCGCACCGCCACCCGCACGCTGTCCCGTCTCGGTCTCCCGCCGGCCGAAGTCCTGCGCGGGCTGGACCAACTGGCCGAAGACCTCGAATCCCCCTTCGCCACCTGCACCTACCTCACCTGCCAACCGGCCACCCGTACCTGCGAGTTCGCCAGCGCCGGCCACCTGCCGCCCGTGGTGGTCGGCCCCGACGGCACCGCCGGACTCCTCGACCCGCCGCCCGGTCCCCCACTCGGCATCGGCGACAGCACCTTCACCGACCATCGGCTCACGCTGGACGCCGGCAGCAGGCTGCTGCTGTACACCGACGGCCTCGTGGAGACCCGGACCGACCACATCGACGACCGGATCCAATGCGTCCTGGACCTGCTCACCGGTCCCGCGCCGGGCTTGGAGGACACCTGCGACCTGCTCCTGGACCGGATGCGACACCCCGGTTCGCGCGACGACGTAGCGATCCTCCTCGCTCGCCTGAGGGCGTGACCGGACCCCGGACAGATCGCCACAACACCACGGAGTGAGGACGATCCATTACATTCGACCCATGAGGACTGATGTCGATGCCCTGCTGCGGGACATCGCACTACGGCTCAGGCCGCGCGTGGGGGAGATGGTCGGCCCGCTGGTGGCGAGCATGCGCGAGCAGGTGCCGTCGGTCTGGGCACACGACGACCTCACCGAACTCGCCACAGAGGGTGCCCACCAGCACATCGACACCGTGCTTCACTCGCTGGAGCGAGATGCCGACCTCGCCGGCGTTCAGGCTCCGCCTGCCGCGATCGAATTCGCCAGACGTCTCGCCGAGTGCGGCGGACAGATCACCGAGCTCCTGCGCGCCTACCGGGTCGGGCACGCCACCGCCCTGTCCATGGTCCAGGGGGAGGCGGCCCGCCTCGTCACCGACCCGAAGCTGCGTGACGCCGTCGTCGCGAGGCTGGTCGCGGCGTCGTTCGACTACATCGACCGCACTTCCGAACAGGCGGTGATCGCGTTCCAGCGCGCGCGTGACGACCGGCTGCAAAGGCGGCTCATGGTGGTCAACGAGGCGAGCCGGCGGATCGGCACCAGCCTGGACACCGGCCGCACCGCTCAGGAACTGGCCGAAGTGGGGACCGCGCACCTGGCCGACTTCGTCACCGTCGACCTCCTCGAAGCCGCACTGCGAGGAGAAGACGCGCCTCCCGCACAGGACGGCGCCCTGCTCGTGCGCCGCGTGGCGCAACACCCGCTGGACGGCCACTCACAGGGAGTTCCCACCGGCCACACGCACAGCTTCGCGACGGGGTCGGGCCCGGCGAAGGCCCTGGCCGCCGGGCAGCCCGTGCGCCAGGGCATCACGTCCGACGACATCCCGGCGTGGATCGCCGGCTCCGAGGCCTTCAGGAGTTCGCTCGTCGACCTCGGCACCCACAGGGTGCTGCTGGCGCCGCTGTGGGCCCGGGGCAGCCCCCTGGGCGTCGCGCAGTTCTTCCGGCACCGTGACGCCGCGCCCTTCGACGACGACGATCTGCTTCTGGCCCAGGAGGTCGCCTCAAGGGCGGCCGTGTACATCGACAACGCCCGCATGTACACCCACGAGCGCGCCACCGCCCTGGCCCTCCAGCAGAGCCTGCTCCCGGACCGCGCCCTGCGGCGCGAAGCCGTCGAGACCGCCGCGCGGTACCTGCCGTCCGGCGCGAGCGCCGGTGTGGGCGGGGACTGGTACGACGTGATCCCGCTCTCCGGGGCGCGGATGGCCCTGGTCATCGGTGACGTGGTCGGCCGTGGCCTGTACGCCGCGGCCACCATGGGGCGGCTGCGCACGGCGGTGCGGACCCTCGCGGACATCGATCTGATGCCGGACGAACTCCTCACCCACCTGGACGACGTGGTCATCCGGCTCCAGCGCGAGGAGGGCCGGGACCTCGACGAGATCAGCGCCACCTGCCTGTACCTGGTCCACGATCCCGTGACGCGGATGTGTTCGCTGGCCAGCGCAGGACACCCGCTGCCCGCTGTGGCGTCGCCGACGGCCGAGGCACGGCTCGCGCGAGCACACTTCGTGGACGCGCCGATCGGCCCGCCGCTCGGCCTGGGCGGACTGCCCTTCGAAACCCACCGGTTCGAGTTGCCGGAAGGCAGCCTCGTCGCCCTGTTCACCGACGGCCTCGTCGAGAGCACGTCTCACGACCTGGACGCCGGCCTGTCCACACTTCTCCAGGTCCTGGGCGGGTCCGGTCCGTCGCTGGAGGACGTATGTGACCGCCTCCTGCGTGCTCTGCTGCCGTCCCGGCCGAAAGACGACGTGGCCCTCCTCGTGGCCCGTACACGCGCACTCCACGCCGACCACGTCAGCACCCTGGAGCTGTCGTGTGACCCCTCGGCGGTCGCCCGAGCACGCACGTACGTGACCGACCAGCTGGCCGTGTGGAAGCTGGACGCTCTGGCGTTCACCACGGAGCTCATCGTCAGCGAACTCGTCACGAACGCGATCCGCTACGGACGAGAGCCCATCAGCATGCGCATGATTCTCCAGTCCACGCTGACCTGCGAAGTCGCGGACGCCGCCAGTACCGCTCCTCGGCTGCGCAGGGCCAGGACCTTCGACGAGGGCGGACGAGGCCTGTTCCTCGTCGCCCAGCTCGCCACCAACTGGGGCACCCGCTACACCCGCGACGGAAAGGTGATCTGGGCGGAACAACTCCTGCCGGGCTCGCCCGCGGACGGAATCACCTGACGGCTCACGGTACGAGGGGCCGCGGGCCCGGGTGGCACACCGAGACGGACGGGAGGTGGCCGGGCAGGGGCTGTCGTCTCCGCGTGGTCAGCCGATCGTGCGCCGGGCGACAGCGAGGGTCAGCCGGCGCGGAGCGAGAGCGGCGGCACGTGCCGAGAGGCGGTTCGCCCATCCGGAGACGATGCTCGCCGGGCCGTTGCGTCGCTCCAGGACGTCGAGCACGAGGTCGATGACCTGCGAGGGGGTCTGGAAGCGGCCGACGGCGAGGCCCTCCCCGCCCGCGACGTCGAAGAACTCCGTGCGGGTGGGGCCGGGACTGATGGCCAGCACACGCAGGCCGCTGCCGCGCGTCTCGGAAGCGATGGCTTCCGTGAGGGACAGGACGTACGCCTTGGACGCGCCGTAGACCGCCATGCCCGGCGTCGGCTGGTAGGCCGCGGTGCTCGCCACGTTCAACAGGAACCCGCGCCCCGACGCGAGCAGACGCGGCAGGAGCAGACGGGTCAGCTCCGTCAACGCCGTCACGTTCACCGAGATCAGCGAGGAGATCCGCTCCGGGTCCTCGTCGACGAAGTCGTCGCCGAGGCCGAAACCCGCACAGTTCGCCAGGGAGTCCACGGTGATCCGGGCCGCGTCCAGGTCCGCGACGAGCCGTCCCGACGCTCCGGGGGCCGCCAGATCGGAGGTGACGGCCTCGGCCCGGACGGCGTGGATCCTGGCCAGCTCGGCGGCTAGTCCGTCGAGCCGCTCACGACGACGGGCGACCAGGACCAGGTTCGCGCCCCGCGCGGCCAGCCGGCGGGCGAGCTCGGCGCCCAGACCGGAGCTGGCTCCGGTGACGAGTACGGTCGTCCCCCGGTAGGACAGCGGCCGTCGTCCGGTGGTCGTGGACGGTGTCCGGAGCGCCTCGACGAGCCTGGTGGCGAGGGCGGTGGCGGACTGGGGGTTCTGGCCCGTGTACAGGTTCCCGTCGACGACGACGTACGGGCGCAGCGGCACGCGGCCCTTGTCGTACTGGACGCCGGCCTCGATCATGCGATCCTCGAGAAGCCACTTGGCCTTGCGGGAGAAGCGGTTGAGGCGTTCCTCGGTGTTCGACAGGCCCGTCATGCGTCGGCCGGCGAAGGGATTCGAGCCGTCGGGATCGCGCGCGGCGAGAATGGCCGCAGGGGCGTGGCACAGCAGGGCGAGGGGCCGGCCGGAGGCCAGACGTCGGGTGAGCAGCTCCCCGGAGACCGGGTCGGCCGCGAGATCCTCCATCGGGGCGTGTCCGCCGGGATAGAAGACGAGGTCGTACTGGGACTCGTCGACGCTGTCGAGGCCGACCGGGTGGTTCAGTTCGTCGGCGATCGAGTCCAGGTAGGCGCGGACCTTCTTGCGGGTGCCCGGCAGGCCGCCGGCCGGACCGAGGCTCAGTTCGTCGAGGGTGGGCGCGACGCCGCCGGGGGTCGCGACGGTGATGTCCCATCCGGCCTCGCGGAAGACGCGGTGGGGCTCGGCGACCTCCTCCGCCCAGTAGCCGGTGGGGTGAACGGTCCCGTCTGCCAGGGTCCACCCGTCGGCGGCGGAAACGACGAACAGCACGCGGATCATGGGGTGTTCCTCTCGATGCGGTCTCGGCACACGTTCATGCGAACGACGTTCCCTGCGGCAACCCGCCGGTCGAGCTCGACCGCGTCACCCCTCCCGGGCCGCGCCGAGCGCAGGACCGCCCGGCGCGGCACGCGTGCCAGGCCAGGCGGCTGACGGGAGGAGCCCTCAGTCGTCGTGGAGAGCCGTCCTGAGTGCGTCGACGGCGAGTTTGCGGGCGACGTTGGCGGCGCGGGTGTCGCGCAGGCTGTCCAGGAGGAGGAAGTCGTGGACCATGCCCGCGACCCGGACGGACGTGACGTCGACGCCGGCCTCGCGGAGCTTGTTGGCGTACTGCTCACCC
The DNA here is from genome assembly GCF_014648815.1 of Streptomyces flaveolus. GTDB lineage: Bacteria > Actinomycetota > Actinomycetes > Streptomycetales > Streptomycetaceae > Streptomyces > Streptomyces flaveolus. Next base: position 629,896 of record NZ_BMRV01000003.1, read on the forward strand.
TCGTCGCGCAGTACGTCGGCCTCGTCGGTGATGACCAGGGTGGTGGGCAGCCCGCGGAGCTGGTCGAGGGAGGCCTGGAGCGGGGAGGCGTACACCTCGGCGCGCTGGGAGTCGTCGCTGGTGTAGGCGTCCCAGAACCACTTCATGCCGTCGCGGGTGAGGTAGTAGCCCTCGGCGAACTGGAGATAGGACGGTGTGTCGAAGTCGGCGTTGGTCACCGGGTAGAGGAGAACCTGCGCCTTGAGGTCGATGCCGCCGCGTTCCTTGTTCATCAGCGCGAACACCGCGGACATGCAGCCACCGACCGACTCGCCGGTGACGGCGATGCGGGAGGTGTCCAGGCCGTGCTCCGCGCCGTGCTGATGGACCCACTGGCCCACGGCGTAGTTCTGTTCCACCTGGGTGGGGTACTTCGCTTCCGGCGCACGGTCGTAGACGGGGAAGACGCCCGCCGCCCCGGCGCCCACGACGAGTTCGCGGAAGATCCGGTCGTGGGTCTTCTCGTCGCCGAGGACCCAGCCGGCGCCGTGGATGTAGACCACGACCGGCAGCGGCCCGGTGGCACCCTTGGGGCGGATGATTCGGGTGCGGACCGTGCCCCACTCGCCGGCGTCCACGTCGACCCACTCCTCGTCGACGTCGGGCCGGGGCACGCTCTGGTCGCTCTGGAGACCGAGCAGGATGTCGCGGCCCTTCTCCGGAGGGACCTCGTAGATCCGGGGGTGAGGGTCTGTGGCCTCGCACAGCTCCTTCGCGGCCGGTTCGAGGTACGGGGTGATCGGAGGGGGAAGATCGGTCATGTCCACTCCATTCACGGACACACACGTGCCCTGCTCGCGTGGTCGAGGCAGACTGTGCTCGCGCCTGCCCAGCGCCTTCGTGCCGGGTTCCATGCTTCGCCTCCCCTATCCCTGCTGCAAAACCCGCCTTCCGGTCCCGCATGCAGGCGGTGACGGTCGCGCCGAAGATGGGAGTGCGAGGTCAGTTGCGCCCCCGACCGCGGCAGCGGACGCCACCACCGAAGTGAGCACCGCAAACATTTGGGTGTACGGTTGTTGGCAGTCGCTGAGACCGGGACAAGGATGTGAGCAGCCGCCATGGACGACAGGCAGGCGTCGAAGGCCCAGGACACGGTCGAGGTCACTCTGGGTGAGCGCACCGTGCGCGTTCCGGCGGGTGGTCTGTTCGACCGGTACCGGATGCAGGCCGACCTCGATCAGGTGGCGAGGGATCCTCGCGTGGCCGGGGTCGAGTTCTTCAGGAACCAGCCCAAGGTGCAGGTGCAGTCGAACATCGGGTCGACCTTCACCCCGAACTTCTCCTACGCGATGTCGAACGCCCGGCTGACGATGATCGCCCGCACCCGCGCCATACGGCGCCGGCTCCCGCGAGAGCTGGAGCCGCTGCAGATCGCACCCGGCTTCGGCCTGGTCTCCGTCATGCTCTTCCGCTACGACGTGGCCGACATCGACTTCTCCACCGAGGCCGCCGTCGGCATCGCCGTCAAGCCCGCCCGGTACGGCCGTCTCGGCGCCGTCGACCTCCTGGCGGCACTGAAGAACGACCACCTCGACTCGTACGTCCTCTCACTGCCGGTGAACACCGACATCGCCCAGGTGCGTGGCCACGACGGGTACGGCTTCCCGAAGTGGGTGACCGAGATCGCCATCGACATCGACGACCGCACGACCTTCGGGCGGATCACCAACGATGCGGGCGGGACCGACCTCGAGCTGAGGGCGCCGACGCCTCGGCAGACGAAGCACCGCAGCGGGACCGCGGTGTCCTCCCTGAACTCCTACACCGAGTTCGGCGGTGGCTGGCACACGACGTTCAGCCAGACAAACGCCCTGTCCTCCGGGACGCAGATGTTTCCCCGCGACATCGACCTCACGCTCGGCGAGGGGCGCCTGTCGGACGACCTCCGTTCCCTGAGCCCGGTGCGCAACCTGCGCCTGGACGTCATGACGACCGGACAGCTCGCCCTGCACATGCCCACCGTCATCTCCATCGGCTGACCTTGTCCGCCGCATCGAGTCGACAGCCGACAGCCGATAGTCGCAGGGTCACCCGTCCGGGCCGGATCGCCGTCGGCGGACGGCTGCGTCCGGTTCCTCTCGCCGACTCCCCGACTCCCTGACTCATCGGAAGGGCAAGGGCATGACTACGACCTCCTCCATCCACCGCAGCACACCGCGCATCGACTCCCGCCGCCTGGAGGCCCTGGCCCGACGCGTGCAGGTCGCCGATCCCACGTCCACCCAGGGCGTCACCAACGCCATGACGGGTGACGTGCTCGGAACCGTCCCCCACGGCACGCCGGAGGACATCGTGGCCGCGGCCAAGCGGGCCCGCAGCGACCAGAAGGCGACGACATCATGGAGGTGTACGCGCACGAGACCTTCGGGCCCGTCGCCTCCGTGTACCGCGTCGCCGACGAGAACGAGGCCGTCGCCAGGGCCAACGACAGCGAGTACGGCCCGAACTTCAGCGTGTGGACCTCCGACGAGCGCCGCGGACGGCGGGTCGCGGCGCGACTGCAGGCCGGAACCATCAACGTCAACGACGCCTACGCCGCGGCGTGGGGCTCGGTCGACGCACCCATGGGAGGCATGAAGGCCTCTGGCCTTGGCCGTCGTCACGGCGAGCACGGCATCTTGAAGTACACCGACTCCCAGACCGTCGCCGTCGAGCGCGTGATTCCCGTCGGAGCACCCGATGGGGTGGACCCCGTCTACGCCCGCGTCGTTTCCGCGGGCCTGAAGATCCTCAAGCGTCTTCCGGGCATCAAGTAAGACACGAAAGAGTGATGAATTCCATGCATACCGTCCTGGGCGCCAACGGGCCGATCGGCGAAGAGCTCACTCGTGAGCTGTACCGCAACTTCACGCACGACATCCGGCTGGTCAGTCGCAACCCCAAGAAGATCCACGACGCCGATCAGCTCGTCAAGGCGGACCTGACCGACCCCGAGGCCACGGACCGGGCCGTCGAGGGCAGCGAGGTCGCTTACCTCACCGTGGGCCTGCCCATGGACTCGCAGCTGTGGGAGCAGCAGTTCCCCGCCATGATGCGCAACGTCATCGACGCCTGCGCGAAGTACGGCACCAAGCTCGTGTTCTTCGACAACACGTACATGTACCCGGGGACGACCACCCCGCAGACCGAGTCGACCGGTTTCGTACCGAACGGCCGCAAGGGCCGGGTGCGCGCGCAGATCGCGACGATGCTGTTGGACGCGATGAGCGCCGGATCCGTCGACGCGGTCATCTGCCGCGCGCCGGAGTTCTACGGCCCCGGCAAGACCAAGAGTCTGACCAACTCGCTCGTCTTCGACCGGATCAAGGCGGGCAAGCGGCCTTTCGTCCCCGTCAGTGCGAAGACCGTCCGGTCCCTCATCTGGACGCCGGACGCCAGCCGGGCCATGGCCCTGATCGGCAACACCCCGGACGCCTACGGCCAGACCTGGCACCTGCCCATCGACCCGCACCGCCTGACCTACGCCGAGATGATCCAAGTCGCAGCGCAGATCACCGGTCGCCGGATCCGGTACACCGTGCTGCCGCTGGCCGTGTTCACCGTCGGCGGGCGCTTCGTCGGGCCGCTCGGAGAGGTCAAGGAGCTGCTGCCTCGCTACCGCGGTGACAACATCTTCGACGTCTCGAAGTTCACGACGCGTTTCCCCGACTTCAGCGTCACCTCCTACGAGGAGGGCATCGCCAAGATCCTCGGCTGAGCTCCTCCTCGCTCCCGCCGGCTCCAGCGACACCGGACCGGCGGGACACCTTCTGCGACCCTGTGCGCCTACGCCGTGGTGGCGCGCGCTTTCGGCGGAGAGGTAGGGGGCCGGGTCGAAAGAGTCGTTCCGGCGGCCGGCCCCCGCCGTGCCCACCCCGACGGCGACGACTGACGGGCACGCTCCACACACCGCCGCTACTGACCGCGGTCGCCCACCATCAGAACCCTTTCGCCCGCGACCCGGACCGGCGGGAGAGATAAGCCCCGCTGCCAGCGCCCGGCCCCCGGGGCGGGCACGCTCGCGCTGCCTGCCGCCTCCGGGGCCGCCGCGTACGGGCTGATTGCCGGCTAAGCCTCCGGCCCGTCACGGTCCTCATTGCGGAACCCCCGCCTCCCCGCCTCGGGATGCGGGTGCCCGGCCGAGCGTTATGGCCGCCGCCGCGGACTCCTGTACCACCGTCGTCAAGCAGGGCGTCTTCGTCTCCGGGCCGTTCACCGTCCGGAGCCCCATCACGGACCACCTCGACTTCGTCACCCTCGCCCCGCTTTCGCCCTCAGCGCCTGCAGGCGAGCTGAGCGAGACCATCGGGCCCCGGCGCCTGCGCCGCACCCAGGAAGGCGCTGGACGCACTGACCGGGAACCCCCGGTCACCGTCTGACCGAACTCCGGCCCGGGCCTCCATCCGCTCCGAGCTGGACGGCATGGCGAGGGGACAGCCTGCTTCAACCGGTACGCAGAACGCGCTCCAGTGGTGTGGCGGGGTGACCGGTCAGGTCGTCGATGGCAGTGGTCACGGTGGCGAGGGAGCCGTCGGCGATCGCGGTGTAGGTGGAGACCCACGCGTCGAGCTGCCAGCGGGGGACACCGTGGCCAGCCCGGGAGGCGTACGCGTCCTCGACCGTCTCCGGCACATAGGAGACGGGCCGCCCGGTGACCGTGCTGATCGTGGAGGCCACTTCAGTCATGGTGAGCGCCTCGGGCCCTGTCAGCTCGTAGACATGACCCGCATGCGGGGTCGGCTCGCGCAGTACCGCGACGGCGGCGTCGGCGATGTCGTCCTGGGCGACCACGGCGGCCCGCCCGTCATCGGCGGGGCCGCGAATGACGCCGTCTTCGCCCACGAGGGCGGGCATGAAGTCGGCGTAGAGATTGTCGCGCAGGAAGGTGAAGGGCAGCCCGCTGGCGCGGATGTGCTGTTCGGTGTGCCAATGGTCACGCGCCAGGGTGAAGGTTGCGTCCGGTGCTGCTCCGTAGAAGGAGATGTACACCAGGTGCGCGACGCCGGCCCGGGCCGCGGCGTCGATGAAGGTCCGGTGCTGCTGAAGGCGGTCGGGGGTCTCCGAGGCGGAGACCATCAGGACGCGGTCCGTGCTGCGCAGACCCCGCAGGACGGCGTCGTGATCGGCGTAGTCGCCGGGTACCGCGGTGGCGCCCGGCAGCTGGGGCGCACGGGCAGGGGTGCGGGCCAGGAGGGTCTGCGCGATCCCCGCGTCAGCCAGTCGGCGGGCGATGCGTCCGCCCAGGCGGCCGGAGGCACCGGTAACGGCGAAGGTGGCCTCGGTGGGAGCCATCGTGGTTCTCCTTGCTACTGGTTGGGCGACTGCGGGCGGGCGAGCGGGGAGATCACCCGGTCCGCGGAGAGAGCGATGGACAGGGCACGGCCGGCGAGCTGCTGAGGGACCTCCGGATACCCGTCGTTGATCCCTATCAGACGCGTGTGGGGGCGGCTCTGTGCGACGCGCTCGGCGGACAGGCGAATGACACCGGGGGTGTGGAAACCGGCGCCGATCTCCAGGACGAGATGTGCTGTCTCACGACATGGCTTCCTCGCTGTCGGCTTGGCGGGCGTAGGACGTGAGGCGGTCGGCGAGACGCTGACGCTGCGCCATGAGTACGGCAACAGACGCTTCTTCACCGCCCGCGGCTATACCAGCCTGCCCCGCCCGGCCGTCGACTTCCCGCCCACCGGATTGTTCACCGACCACGACCCCGCCTGGAGTACGCCATCAAGCGCCTCACCCCCACTGCCGGCTTCACCCGCCGACGCGGCTACACCATCCTCACTGGCTTCCTGGACCGACCCCGTCCCCGGCCATGGCCCCGCCCCCGCGGCGCCGCACCTCTACCACCGCACTGCAGCCCCCCGTGCGCCCGGCGCCTGCTGGTGCCGGACGAGTTGTGGGGCCGGGGCAGACGCAGAGCACAGAGACAGGGTTCCGGACGACTGCTGATGCGGCCACGGACGGATGGCGGGCCGGTTGTCAGTTCGGGGCGATGGGGCCGCGGTAGGGGAGAGTCTGGCTGTAGACGACACTCGTGGTGGTGCTGCCGAAGCCGGCGAGTTCGTCCATGAGGGTCTCCAGGTGTTCCATGGAGGTCGCGGCCACCTTCAGGGTGTAGCAGTCGTCTCCGGTGGTGCGCAGGCACTCCAGGATCTCGCGGCGTTCAGCGAGGAGACGGCGCAGCGGTTCGTGGCGGTTGCCCGGATATTTGAGGCGGACAACCGCGAGGACGGGGTAGCCGACCTTGGCCAGGTCGATCTCGGCACGGTAGCCCGTGATGATGCCCAACGCCTCCAGATTGCGGACGCGTTCGGTGGTGGCCGATGGGCTGAGGTTCACGCGGCGGCCCAGTTCGCTGAGGGAGATGCGGGCCTCCCGCTGCAACTGTTCAAGGATCGCCCAGTCGACGTTGTCAAGATTCCCGGCCATGCAGCGAAAGTACCAACAAAATCACGGAGAAGCAGCAGCTATCCAGGGAGCTTTCGGTTCCGCGAGCCGTGATCACCGCAATAGCCTCGGGCCATGCAACTCGGCGTCAATGTAACGAATTTCGGCCCCGGGACCGATCCCGGCATCCTGCGTGAATGGGCGCGGCTCGCGGAGGGCCTCGGCTTCGGCGCCCTCATGGTGTCGGATCATGTGGCCATCACCCCGGACGTGGCCGAGCGATACCCGGAGCCGTTCTACGAGCCGTTCACCACCCTGTCGTGGCTGGCCGCTCTCACCACCACGGTGCGGCTGGGCACGACCGTGCTCGTCCTGCCGTACCGGCATCCCCTGCTGGTGGCCCGCATGACCGCCAACCTCCACCAACTCAGCGGTGGTCGCTTCGTCCTCGGGGCGGGCGTCGGCTGGGCCCGGCAGGAATTCGAGGCGCTGGGCGTGCCTTTCACCGCGCGTGGCCGACTGACCGACGAGTGTCTCGGCATCCTCCGGTAAGCCTGGGACGCGGGCCACCAGGAGGGCCACGTTCCTGTCTGGATCGGCGGCCACAGCGAGGCGGCCCTGCGGCGCGCCGCGAGGTTCGGTGACGCCTGGCACCCGCTGCGGCTCTCCCTCCCCCAGATGCGCGCGATCCTGCGACGGCACACGCTGCCGGGGTTCGCGCCCCGCATCGCCCTGCGCGTCACCAGCGCACCGGTCGACGCCTGCGACCGGCCCGCCGGCGTGGGCACCGTCGAACAGATCCTCGACGACCTCGACCAGTTGCGCCTGCTGGGCGCGGACACCGTCGTACTCGACCCCTACCAGGCAGACCCGGAAGAGACCCGCCGGCCCGACGCGGCATGGCGGGCACTGACCACCGTGGCCACCCACTGGAGCACTCGAACATGATCACCTCGGCCGACGAGGCCCTTCTGCGGCGTGCCATCGGCATCGCCGCCCACGCACTCACCCTGGGCGACGCCCCGTACGGTTCTCTTGTGGCCGGACCGGACGCCACCGTGCTCGCGGAAGCCCACAACACGGTCCAGCGGGACAACGACATCACCGCCCACCCGGAACTGAAGCTCGCCCGCTGGGCGGCCCGCGAACTCGACCCGGACACGGCTGCCCACTGCACCCTGTACACCAGCTGCCAGCCGTGCGGCATGTGCGACGGCGGCATCGTGCGCTCCGGCATCGGCCGGGTCGTCTACGCGCTGTCGACCGAGCAACTCGTCGCGCTCAACCCGCCATCGGGCGCCTGGCCGACGGTGCCGCACGACGGTCCGGCCCTCCACGAAGAGGCGCGCGACCCCGTAGCGGCCTATTACCGGCCCACCCGATGACCACGACCGGCAGTGCGTTCGGCACCCGAAGAGAATCGACATGCCCTAGAGCCTGTCTCCTTGATGAGTCGATCCACTGATCTGCGCCCCCTGAATGCTTGCGGCATCGCGCATGGAAGCCTGTCCACATGGACACATTCGAGGACCGACTCGACGGCGGGTGGAAGTGGTGGGAGGCCGCCATCGAAGAAGCGCAGGAAGGGCGCTGGGTCCGTGACGCCGTGGAACGCCAAGTCATCAAGGACATCGCTGCCGCCACCAACCCTCTTCATGGTGGGCGGATGGCCCCGTTCACCGAGGACTCGTGGCACGTACGCATCGGGAGGATCGCGAACTGGGCCGGGGTGATGCGGCTCGCGGCCAGATCAGGCGGCTGGGTGCTCCAACCGGTCGCCGGACGCATCCCGTCGAACCCTGCTGGCATGACCGAGCTGCTGTCTGGCATCTACGCGGTCGGCGAGCAGGGAGAAATCTGGATGCAGCGGCTCCTGAAGGGCGAACTGCCGTCAGAGGACCAGATCGCGAAGGCTGAGGGCTTCCTCACCGGGCCGGGGTCGATCGAGGACCTTGAGCTGTTCTTCTACGACTGAAAGGCCGTCCCTTCATCGTCACCGCCGTGCCCAGATGAGGATGGCGGCAAGGTGGAGTGCGGCCTGGTAGGCGATGGCAAGCTTGTCCGTTCGCATGGCCAGGCCGCGCCACTGCTTCAGCCGATTGATGCATCGCTCGACCGCGTTGCGTTGCCTATACGCCTCGGCGTCGAAAGCCGGTGGGCGACCACCAGCGCGGCCTCGCCGCAGACGGTGGCCGATCTGGTCGGACGGCTGGGGAATGACAGCGCGGATTCCGCGTCGACGGAGGTGATTTCGGATCGCGCGGGATGAATACGCGCGGTCCGCCAGCCCGGCGTCGGGACGGGTCCTCGGTCTTCCGGGGCCGCTTCGCAGAACCCGGATGCCGGCCATGACGGTCTCGAAGGCTGGGGCGTCGCCCGCCTGGCCTGCGGTGATGCGGAGGGCCAGGGGTCGTGCTTGGCCGTCGCTGGCGAGGTGGACCTTCGTACTCAGGCCGCCGCGGGAGCGGCCGAGCGCGTGATCGTCGGGTTCGGCCCGGCCTGGAGCCCCCTTTTCCTCGCTCCGGCGGCATGCTGGTGAGCCCGGCAGACGGTGGAGTCCACCGACACGGTCCAGCTGATGTCGTCAGCACCCTCGGCCTCTGCCAGGACCGCGGTAAGGATGCGTTCCCAGGTGCCGTCTATGGCCCATCTGATCAGCCGTTTGTGGGCGGTCTGAAACGAGCCGAGTTCACCGGGCAGGTCCCGCCAGGGCTAGCAGGTTCGGTACTTCCACGCGATGGCCTCCACGGTTCGGCGGTGATCGGCCCACCGCCGACCACGGACCGGATCGGCCGGCATCAGCGGCTCCATCCGGTCCCACATCGCATCGGTGATCACTAGCCGGACAGACACGTCCGATCAACGGATCAACCGATCAAAGAGACACGCTCTAGGCCGTGTATCGAAAGTGGATCTCGGGCTGTGAATGATCACGTTCATGGGTCGGGGAGATCTCACGGACGAGCAGTGGGCGGTGCTTGAGCCGTTGTTGCCGAAGGGAGCCAGGGCAGGGCGGCCGCCCGTCTGGCCCCGGCGGCGACTGATCGACGGCGTACGGTTCCGGGTCCGGACCGGTGTTCCGTGGCGGGACGTTCCTGTCGAGTACGGACCGTGGAGCCGGGTCTATGACCTGTTCCGCCGGTGGCAGCGAGACGGAACCTGGCACAGGGTCCTCACCCGGCTCCAGTCCCTGGCCGATGCAAAGGGGCGATCACGTGGGACCTGAGCGTCGACTCCACAGTCTGCCGCGCCCACCAGCACGCGGCCGGGGCCCGCAGGCAGGGCGACCTGCAAAAGGACCCCCCGGTGGCGTCTTCATCGAGCCCTGTGATCACGGGCTGGGACGCTCGCGTGGCGGGTTCACTACCAAGCTGCACTTGGCCGTCGAGCAGGGCCAGAAGCCCCTGTCGATCGTGATCACGGCCGGGCAGCGCGGGGACTCGCCGCAGTTCGAACCAGTGCTGGACAAGGTCCGAGTACCCCGCCTCGGGCCAGGCCGGCCACGTGTGCGTCCCGATCGAGTGAGTGCTGACAAGGCGTACGCCTCCCGCAGGAACCGTGCCTATCTGCGTCGCCGCGGGATCCGCTGCACCATCCCGGACAAGGTCGACCAGGCACGCAACCGCCAGAAACGCGGCTCCCGCGGCGGTCGGCCGCCGCACTTTGACCCGGCCGACTACCGCCAGCGTCACGCGGTCGAGTGCGGGATCAACCGACTCAAGAGGCACCGCGCTGTCGCCAAGCGGTACGACAAGCTCGCCGTCCGCTACGAGGCGACAGTCCTGGTCGCGGCGATCAACGAGTGGCTGTAATCCTTCACTGAAAAGGCATGGGGGTCCACGGCAACGCCTCCCGCCATCCCTGTCGATCGTGAGCCCAGTCCATCATCACCTTGGCGGTCGACTCTTCCGGGCCGAACACTTCATGGAGCCTTGGAACGTGGGCCTGGTAGTGCTTGTCTGCACTGCCTTCACGGTACTCGACCTGGTAGCTGAAGTCGTCGTTCAGGTACACCTGAATGTAGTGCTGATCCACAGGCTCCAGATCGAGTCTTTTCAGGATCACAAACCGGTGCGACAGATTCATCTCAGACAGCAGGTCATGGACAGCCTCCTCGGTCGGATCGTCCACGGTACGACCGCCCGCTTCAACTACACGCAGCACTGGCTTAAGCATGCACGCGACTGTACCGACCCACAGGATTCAGCTGCCCAGCGGTGCACTTCCGCAACATGCCCTAGCCCTCCTGGCCGCCCACCCGGCGGTCTCCTGCCCGTCCCCGACTGCACAGCCGCCCAGAAGGCGTGGAAGCACGCCCACCACAAACGCAAAGCCGACAGCGTCTTGCCCACCAACTCCGCACCCCGACCCAGCGGACCGCCCACTCCAGGCCACCACACCCGCGGCGGAGCACCCCTCACCCCCGGCACCCTCGCCCGCCCGCGGCTTCTGTACGAACCTGGCCGACGCCTGCAAATGCCTGGCCGACCTCTACACCCGGGTGACTGTGCCTACGGAAAGGAATGGCGCATGCGTCGCGCCATGGAAGAAGCCGGCATCGGCTACGTCCTGGCCGTGCCGAAGTCCCAGCACCTTCACGGTCCATTCAGCCGTATCGACCAGGCAGTCGCCGATGCACCCGAAGGCATGGGAACGCCACTCCTGCGGCGACAACCCGCCCGCAGCGCGATGACGGAGCACACGTTCTGCACGATCGGCAAGACCAGGTCGTCAACGGCTCGGACGATCACCAGCACGGGCGCCGTCCGTACGATGGCCCCGTGGACCAACACCAATCCGCTGCTCGGCTTCTTCACCGATGCACGGGTGTGAAGACCGGCTCCGGCCTGGAGGCCGGGTACTGCCTCGCCTTCTCCGCCACCCGCAGCGGCAAGACGGTCTACGGCGTCACCCTCGCCCCCCACCATCGCCACGACCCGCAAGGTCGGACGCGGTGACGCTGCTCAACTACGGCTTCGTCAAGCAAGCCTGACGGGTGTCGCCGCACCTCTCGCAGGGCACGTCGTGTTCGCACGACGCTCCCTGTCCGTTGCGAAATCCGTTTGTCCGACCGGCGACAGGCGCCTACGCTCGGCCCCATCGACGTGTAGCTCAGCAGCAGAGCGCCGGGCTTCCTACCCGGAGGGCGCGGGGGCAGCACCCGCCACGTCGGCTATGAACCACGACGCTGAGCAGCAGCTTTCCGCCCAGGCGAACCCCGGCTACGCGGCCGGCCAGCTGGCCGCCGCGCTGCGGACCGCGGCCGTCCACGACAACCATGACACCCGGCGCCGCGCCGAGGAACGAGGCCGCAAGTGGCGCGCCGTGCTGGCGGGCATGGCGGACGGTCTGCTGACCGTCGGCTCCCGCACCCCGGTCGCCGGGCTGCCCGCGTGGGTGACGCCCGAGGTCGTCCGGGGCGGCTTCGCAACCGGTGAGCCGAGCGCGGGCGGCCCACTGCTCCCTCATGAGATCGCCGCCGCTCGGCGGTCAGGCGTGCCCGAGGAACGGCACGCGCTGTTCTCGTACTTCCTCTCCGAGCACGGTCTGACCGAGCTGCACAGGCTGCTCGACAGCGGGCACTACGAGATCGCCGTGCCCGAGGAGGCGGCCCTGCTCACCGTTGCGTGGCTGGTCCGCGCCGGCGAGACGGATGCCGCGCTGGACCTCGTACAGGAACTGGCGCCGTTCGCCGGGCGGCTGCGGTTCGCGCCGCGGCCCACGGACCGGCCCGCGCCCGCGCCCGATGCCGTCCACCGCTTCACCGTTGCCGAGGCCCGCGCGGCACTGGCCCGACGGCGGCCCAGCACGGCCGTGGAGACCCAGCGGGAGGCCCTCGCCGTCTGGCAGCCCTTCGGGGACGAACTGCTCGCGCACTGGCTGGAGGTGACCGGCGACGACGGCTGGATCCACGTCCCGCCGCCCGACCACGCCTGGCACGCCCGCTCCGCCGCACTCCTCGCTCGATATCGCGAGCTGGCCCGGGACCACACCCTGTGCACCAAGCACCTCAGCGCGAAGGAAAACCTCGGCGTCCTGCGCGGCGCGCTGGAGGAGGTCGTCGCCGGGCGGGAGCCGGCCGCGGGGCGGCTCGGACTGTTGCGCACCGCGCTCACCTCGATGGTGCGGCGGCGCGGGCTGCCCGGTTCCCCGCCGCACCGCGCCCTGCGCCGGGAGCAGGCCGTCCAGGCGGCGCTGCCCCCGCACCACGCGCTGGCCCGGCTGGTGCACGACCGGCTGGCCGGGCTGCCCGCGCACGGCGGCATCGAGTGCATCGAGCCGTTCCTCGCGGAGGTGAGCAGCCCGGAGGCGTCCCGCACCGGGCTGCCCGCCGGCACGACTGTCCCTGCCGCGGTACGGCGTCCTGTGGAGGCCGCCCTGAGCGCGCCGCTCGGCACGCTCGTCGAGCGCGGCGTCGTGTCGTCGGCGGAGGTGCTCGCCACATTCGTGCCGCAGCTCGTGGCCACCACCACCGCACAGGCCTACCCGGACCCGGCGCTGCGCACCCTGGCCGCCGCACACTATCGGGCCTTCCGCAACCGTCGCTCGCTGCTGCTGCTCAACCTGGAGCGGCAGGTGCGGGCCGAGGAACTGCCGTGGGTGCGGGCCGTCGCCGCACACCGCGTCTCCGGGAAGGCCGAGGACGTCGCCGCCGCCGCGCTGCGGCAACTCGGCGGCCTCGCCGTGCAGGCGTTCCCGGCCACGGTCCTGCCGAACCCGATGGTCAGGGAGCTGTCCGTGCTGGCCCGGCAGGCGGACCTCGGCGCGCCCCTCGTGGAGGAGCTGGCCTCGGACATCTTCATGGGCACCTTCGCGCCCAAGTTTCTCACCGCCGCGCGCGTCGCCGCCGAGCTGCTGGGCGGTGGGTCCCTGTACGAGCGCTACTACGCCATCGACTATCGCGCCCTGCGCAACCTCGCGATCGTCGAGGCCGGTGAGGCGGCCCGGAGCTCGTCCGGGGCGCGTATGACACCGGGGTTCGCCGAGCTGTGCAAGCGGCGGGCGGCGCAGCTCCAGCCAGGCGTGGACAGCGGTGCGCGGAACCGCTCGGGTGGCGGCTCCTGGGTCGCAGCGAACGGCACGGTGATCGAGCAGGCACAGATCCTCACCACGCACAACCTGGCCACCTTGGTGCACGGGGTGGGCATCGCCCCCGAGACGGGCTGGGACGACCTGGCCCGGCGGTCCTTCACGACCGTGTGTCGGCTGACCGCGCGCCTGCACCACAACCCGCGGCCGCTGGGCGGGATCAAGGACGTCGCCTACGCCTGGCGGCAGATGCTGTTTCATCTGTCGCTGTGCACCCCGGGTGGGCGGTCCCGCGTCCTGGCACGCCTGCCGGAGGAGGCGGCCCGCCACCCGTGGCATGTCGCGGCCCGGCTCGCCCCCGCGCTCACCGGCCTGGGCCAGGTCGCGGAGGGCGGCTCGGCGCGCGAGGGCGAGGGGCGGATGCTGCTGGGCTGGAGCACCGGCGACCACTGGCTGCGGCCGGACCCGGTGCTTCCCGCGCAGGCGCCGGTCAGGCGCAGGTGATCAGACGCCTGGCCTGCTCCAGGACCGGAAGGCGGGCCGGGCCGCGGGCGATGGTCAGGGGGTGCGGCAGACCGTGCCGTTGAGGGTGAACGTCGTCGGCGCGGGGTTGGCACCGTCGTTGGCGCCGACGAAGCCGAAGGTGGCGGTGGAGCCGCCGCGCGGAGCCAGCTGGGCGTTGGCGCCGTTGTCGGTCACATGGACGCGCGTGCCCGAGCTGGTGACGTTCGCGTTCCAGGAGCTCTGCACGGACTGGCCGGTGGAGGGCCAGGTGAAGTCCAGGGTCCAGCCGTTGATCGGGGCGTCACCGACGTTGGAGACCGTGACGGTGGCGACGAATCCGCTGCCCCAGCCGCTGTCCACCCGGTAGTTGACCAGGCAGCTGCTGTCGTGCGGAGCCGTGGTGGCGAAGGTCAGAGGCTCGGAGGGGCGCGAGAGACGGCCGTCGGCGTCCCGGGCGAGGACGTTGACCGTGTGCTCGGAGCCCGGCGGCAGGTTGTGCAGCGCCGCCGAGGTGGAGGTCGAGGTGGCCAGCAATTGGGCGTTGGTGCCCAGGCGTTCGTACACCTCGTAGCGCACCGCCTTGCCGTTCGCGGGAGCCGTCCAGCTCACCGTGGCGGTTGAGCTGCCCACAGCGGTGGTCTTCGGTGTGCCGGGTGCGCCGACCGAGGCCGTGGCGGCGTGCGGGGCGACGGTGACCGTGGTGATCGAGTACGGCGGCAGCACCTGGTCGCCCCCGGCGGTGGCGGCCACCCGGGTGACATCGGTATCGCCGCGGCCGTAACGGTGCACGACCGGTGCCTGGGCAGTGGGCGTGTATCCGCTGTAACTGATGTCGGCAGTGCGGGAGTTCAGCGGGTCCTTGTTGATCAGCATGACGCTCAGGGTGCCGTCGGCCCGGTGCACGGCGTGCGCGGAGACCTGGTCGCTGTCGGTGGAGGAGGCGACCATCGTGTCACCGGGACGACCCAGCTTCGTCAGCGACCTGATGCCGAAGTACGGGTGGAACGGCGTGTTCACGGCCGGCTGGCAGACGTCGCCGACGCAGCCGCCGCTGGAGAGCAGGCCGAAGTCGTTGAAGTCGGTGTCGCCGTCCACCGTCTCCACCTTGGTGGGCCCGTTGTGGACGTTCCACCAGTCGACGTTGAAGACACCGTTCTCCAGCGCCGTCATGTAGGTGTCCGCGGCGAACAGGCCGTTGGGTCGACTGTTCATCTGGACGTTGGAGTTGACCTCGGTGAGCGCGATACCGATCTTCGACGAGCGGTCGCCGGCGTACCGGTCGATCTGCCGCCGGACCTCGCGGAGCTGCCCGGGCAGCCGGGCGGTCCGGTCCAGGGCCTCGTCGGCGGTGGCGCCGCCCGGGTAGGAGTGCACGATGGCGAAGTCGATCGTCCCGGCGACCGCGGACAGTACGGTGTGGTTCCAGTCGGCCGAGTCACCCGGGCCGACGATGCCGTCCGGCCAGTCGCCCGGCGTGGTCAGCACGGCGCCGATCTTGATCGTCGGGTCGACCGCCTTCATCGCCTCGGCGTAGGCGAGGACGTTGCGGGCGTACTCGCGCGGGCTCTTGTCCGGGTGGTCGTCGGCCTCCCAGCCGCTGCCGTAGTGGCCATTGCCGTAGATCTCGTTGCCGATCTCCCAGTACTTCGCCCCGTAGCCGCGGGTGACGTTGGCGTACCGGACCCAGTCGGCGGCCTCCTGCGGGGTGCCGGTGCCGTAGTTGGCGATGATCATCGGCTGGGAGCCGGAGGCGCGGACGCTGCCCATGAACTCGTCGAAGGTGGTGCCGGGCGCCACGTAACCGCCGGGGGCCGTGTGGTCCTTCCAGTGGTAGATGTCGCCGTAGGATCCGCCCGGGTAGCGCATCATGCCGACGCCGGCCTGGCCCAGCAGGCCGGTCACCTCGGGGTCGTTCATGTGCGAGTCCCAGAGCGCGTGGTTGACTCCGAACGCCGCCTTGTCGATGGTGCCGAGCCCCACTCCGGCGTTGACGGAGACCTTGACGGTCGACGCCTCGTCGGCGGCCGTTGCCGTGGCGGCCGGGTCCGCGGAGGTCCGGCCGGTCTCGGCGGGCGCCGGGGGAGCGGCGGCGAGGGCGGCGGCCGCGGCCAGGGCGCAGACGAGCGCGGCGGCGGGGCGTCTGCCCGCGGTTCTTCCGGCTCTGCGAGGCGATCGGCCCAACCGGCCGGCGGCGGGCAGGTGTGCGAGCGGCATGACGTGTCCTCCTCGGTCGAGCGCCGCGTCGGTCGGCAGGACGCCCGGTGTGACTGGTCGGTGGGGTGCCTTCGGCGGAACGTTGATGGGAGCGCTCCCATGAATGATGCGGAGGAGGCATGACCACGTCAATGGTGCGGACGAGGATGACCTGATCTCCCGTCACCCGTGCCGCCGTGAGCCATCGGCCTGCGTGCTCCGAATGCATGATCCACCTCGCCATGACCGGCCTCATGGCCCGCCGCCTCACCGACGAGAACGCCCTCTCCGGCCTCGACCCGACACCACAGACCAGCCGGACTCCGCGCCGCTCGCGGACAGGACGGTGAAGCCGGACGCGAGGAGCGCCACGGTCGTGAGGAACACCGCGGCGGTCCAGGGACGGCGCGGGCGGCGCAGTAAGCGACGGAGAAGGGTGGGCATGGGTACCTCCGGTGGGGCGAAGGGGCGAAGGGGGGAGCGCCCCCTCTTTATCGGGAGCGCTCTCCGTATGTCGGTGCCTCGCTGTCTTGGTGTGTGAGCGCCGCGTACCGGTCTCCCGGTACGCGGGTGGGGTCAGTTGGTCGGGAAGTTGTCGGTGGTGCTGATCCGGTTCTTGACCAGCGCACCGGACTCGGTCAGCACGCCACTGCCGCTGTAGTCGCCGCCGTCGCAGGTGCCCGGCTTGAACGCCGCGCTGCTCTCGTCGGCGTCCGAGTACGTCCAGTTGGCGTAGCTGATCTTCAGCTGGTCAAGGAGGTCCAGCCAGGCCGTGGTGCTCGTCCGGTCCAGCGCTCCGCCACCGGTGGCGCTCACCGTGCCGAACTCGGTGACGAACAGCGGCAGTTTGGCGGCCGCCCGGCTCACCGTGGCGCGGTAGTTTTCCTTGTGGCTCGCGGCGTAGAAGTGGAACGCGTACATGATGTTGGAGGCGTTGACCGGGTTGTTGACGACCTCGGTCTCGTTGGAGCCGTCCGAGACGCCCAGCGAGGACCAGCCGCGCGTGCCGACGATGACGACGGCGTCGGGGTCGGCGGCCCGGATGACCGGGATGACCTGCTCGGCGTAGTTCTTGATGGTGGTCCAGCTCACGCCGTTGGGTTCGTTGGCGATCTCGTAGATCACGTTCTTCTTGGCGGCGTTGCGGGCGGCGACGGACGCGAAGAACGTCTTGGCCCGGTCGATGTTGAAGTTCGGGTCGCCTGGGGTGAGGGTGTGGAAGTCGATCAGCGCGTACATGCCGCGGGCCTCGGCCATGTCGACGTAGCTGTTCACGCGACTGGTGAAGCCGGCCGGGTCGGTCTCATAGCCCTGCTCCTGCACGTACATGGCGATGCGCAGCAGGTCGGCCTTCCAGTTGGTCGCCAGGGCGTCCAGGGAGGCGCTGTTGTAGCACTTGCTGAACCACTGGATGCCGTGCGTGCTCATGCCGCGCAGCTGGATGGGACGGTTGTACTGGTTGCACAGGTTCACACCGCAGACCTTGAGCTGCCCGTTGACGTCCACGGGGGCGCCGGTGCCCGGGTCGGGCGGGGGCTCGTCGCCGCCGCCGACGGAGCCCGTGCAGGCCACGCCGTTGAGCGTGAAGGTGGCGGGCTTGGGGTTGCTGCCTGTGAAGCTGCCGGTGAAGCCGAGGTCGGCACTGCCGCCAGTGGCCAGCGTGCGGTTCCAGTCCAGGTTGGTGGCACTGACAGCGGAACCCGACTGCGACCAGGTGCTGTTCCATCCCTGGGTGACCTTCTGACCGGCGTCCGGCCAGGTCCACTTGAGTGTCCAGCCGTTGACCGGGTCGCCCAGGTTGGTGACCTTCACCCCGGCCTGGAAGCCGCCCTGCCACTGGCTGGTGATCGTGTAGTCGACCTTGCAGCCGGTGGCGGCCACCGCCTGGGGGCCGGCCAGGGTCATCAGGCCCAGGGTCGTCGCGCAGGTGGCCAAGAGGGCCAAAGTGCGTTTCAACGTTCCTCCTTGTGCTCGTACGAAGCGAAGCGAACGGGAGATGCCACGACGGAGCATTATGGGAGCGCTCCCAAAAGTGCGTCGGCGCGAGAACGTACACCGGTGCGTCGATCGCGTACAGGGATTGGACCGTCGAACGGTTTCGACTTCTGGCCGGCCGATCCCACCCCGGGTGGGGCGAGCGGATGCGCGCGGTGCGGTGCGGAAGGGGGCAGCGAGATCCTCGTCAGCCTCATCGACGAGTTGCTCGCCGTGTGGGACGGCAAGCCGGCCCGGGGGTATGGCGGCACCGCCGCCGTTGTCGCCTACGCGACACGGCAGGGCATTCCCGCGCGGATCGTGTGGCCCGAAGGAGCCGGCGGTGGCCCTGTTCGTCACGGCAGGATGTGCCCGGACCGGCACAGGAGACCTTCGCAGTCCGAGACGAGCGGGAACAGGCCCCTCGACGGGGGCGGCTTCGCCGCGCTCAGCGCATGCGGCAAGCACGGCCACAGCCTCCTGCCGGGCCCGCGCCCCCAAGGAATCGGCCACCCCGCAGATGGTGATCCTCAGCTACGGCAACACCAGCGCGGGCGCCATGGACCCGGGGCGGCTGTCGATCGGGCTGTCCAGCGCTGCCGGAAGCGGACAGCCGCTGACCTTGGATAGGCCGCTCGGAAGCGGGGACTGAGCGTGGAAGTCGAAGGACCTGAGGGGGTGGTGCTGGCCACCCACGGCATACGCTCAAGGTCACTGTCGTGCTCACGGGTGGTGAGCTCACGGCCGGCGCCCGGCCCCTGGACATCGAACTCGTCCTTCTGCCGCGGCGGGGTGCTCAGGACCCGACGTCGAGGACGTCGTGCCGAACAGCGCAGCGCCGGGGGAGGGCTCCTCCACTCTCACGGTGAGCGTTAGCGACCCGGCGATCAGCAGGCACCGGGCCGCCCATGGCCACGATGCCTAAAGCGACCTGCTCATCGCCTCATGGCCCCCGGACCCCGCCGCAGCAGCCGACGGCATCGACACTGGCACCGCCGCCCGCGTGACCACGCTATTCGCCTCGTTAGGGGGAGGAACGCTGGACAGATCGGTCGAATGGTCCCACGATCGATCTAGGCTTGGCTGCGGGCTGTGCCGGAGTGAGAGTGTGAGCAGTCCGGCAAAGGATCAGGTGGTGGTCCAGTCGCGTAGTTGCCGGGGCGATCCGGGCGACGCCGAGTGCTCCGGAGGGCCGCGTCGCGTACCAGGGCGACGGCCGCCTTGGGCGGGTAGCCGTCGTAGACCGCCTGGGTGAACTGGCCTGCCACCCGAGCGAACACAGACTCGAACTCGGCTTGTCGATCGACGCCTTCAGCTATCACCTCCATACCGGAAAACCGCCAGCTCAGGACACGAAATCCGGCTGGTGTACCAGGGCGTCGACATGGCTGGCGATTCCGGGGTGGCCGCAGGCCCGGCCGTGGGATGCGCGCCGTGCCTGCGGGTGTGTGAGGAGAAGTCAGACGTAGTACGGGTGCATGAAGTGCGTCTGGCCGTATACGAAGCTGTTCGGTGAGGACTCCCAGCCCAGGAGGGCGCCGTTGAACATGGCGTCGGGCTTGGTTGTCCAGGTCCACAGGCGGACGACGCCGGTGGACGAGTCGCCGTACATGGCGCCGAGGTCGTCGCGGCCGTCGCCGTTGTAGTCGCCGACCACCAGCTGCATCAACGAGACGTCGAGGCGGCCGCTCAGGGTGAGCTTCGGCATGGGGCCGAAGGCGGTGCCCGTGGAGAGAAGGGTTTGGACCGTGTCCGTGCCGTCAGTGTGGTCGTACCAGAACATCAGGTCGTCGCGGCTGTCGCCGTCGAAGTCACCGGTGCGCGGGCGGGCGCGGTTCCAGTCGAACGTGGTGGCCGCCGGGCCCGTCCACCACGTCGCCGGGGTGGTGAAGACACCGGTCGGCGTGGTGGGGAAGACGTACGTCTTGATGCTGTTGTCACCCTGGCCGTAGAGGAGGCCCACTTCGTCGCGGCCGTCGCCGTTGAAGTCGCCGGTCACGAACTTGGAGCGGGAGGCCAGCCAGGTACCCTTGGGGCCGGACCACTCGGACGGGATCAGCCGTACGACACCACCGTTGCCGTTCGACGTCAGCGTCCACAGCTTGGTGACGCCCGTGGTCCTGTCCACGTTCCAGATCGCCACGTCGTCGTAGCCGTCGCCGTTGAAGTCGCCGGCCAGCGGGGTCATGTAGGTCTCGTGAAAGGTGACGTGGTTCGGGACAACCTCCCACGCCTTGCTCGGCTCGCTGTAGGTGCCGTCCGCCTTGCCGAGCGCGATGAACAGCTTGACGCTGCTGTCGCCGTAGCCCTGGATCGCCATGAAGTCGGCGCGGCCGTCACCGTTGAAGTCGCCGGTGGCGCGCTTCATGTGCTCGTTGCCCCACTGGCCCACGGCCGAGGTGTACGTCTTCTTGTAGCCGCTGAGGCTGCCGTCCGGCTTGCCGGAGAAGCTGTACGTGGCGTCCGTGCCCTGCGGGAAGACGTACCAGGCCGACATGTCGCTGCGGCCGTCGTGGTCGAGGTCGCCGCGGACGGCGGTGTTGCTGGACCACACAGCGGCACCGGACGCGTCGCGGATGACGAAGTCGCCGGTGTCCAGGAGGGCCGCTCTGCCGCCGGTCGCGCTGGTGCCGGACTGNAGAGTCGTGGTGCCTCCAGCGTCGCGGACCACGAGATTACCGTCCGCGCCGAAGTGGGCCGTCGCGCCCGCGTTGCCGGCCGTGCCCGTGGACCACAGGCTCTTGCCCGCGACGGACGAGACGACCAGGTCGCCGTCGTCGCGCATCGCCACCCGGGTGGAGGCCGACACCAGTACGTCCCCCGCCCGGAGCGTCTGGCCGGCCGCTAGGGCTGCGCCGAAGCGCATGCCGTCCGTGCGGGTCGCCAGCGCGCCCGTACGCGTCTCGGACGAGCCGAAGCAGCCACCCTGCCAGGAACGGGTGTTGATGCCGACCAGCTCCAAGCCGCCGCCGGACTTCTGGCGCAGGAGCGGGCCGCCGGTGTCGCCCGCGCAGATCGCGTCGTCGGCGGTGGCACCCGAGAGGGACAGGTCTCCGCTCGTGACGGCGTCCACACCGAAGGTGGCGGCGTGCAGCTTGTCGGGGCGCCACTCGGTCTTCGTACGGCCGAAGCCCGCCGCCTTCAGGACCTCCCCCTGGGCCACGGGCGTGGCGGCCAGCGGGACCGGGGTGACGCCGGTCGCCGGGGTGGTGAGGCGGGCCAGTACGAGGTCGGTGCCCTCGCGTGGCACCAGCTCGACGACCTCGCTGCCATGGCCGCCGGTGCCCAGGAGGTCGTTGCGGCCGACGGTCGCCACCGTCTTCAGGGCGGGCTTGCCCGCGGCGACCGTGCCGCCCGCAACCGGGTCGGCAGCGAAGCACGCGGCGGCCGTGAGGACCCACTGCGCGTCGATGAGCGCGCCCGAGCAGGCTCGTGTCTGGTCGCCCTCACCGATGTGCAGGTTCGCGGTGAACGCGTACGAGGCGTCGGTGACGGCGGCGCCGACCACCGCGTTCGCGGGGATCGCGGTGCCGAGCAGACCGGCGGCGACACCGGCGGCGACTATTCCCGTCATCCAGGCGGAACGAGGGGATCTTCCGGTCACAGAGGTTCCTATCTGTTCTGTCGGAAAGGGTGAACAGCGGCCCGAAGGGGTTCTCCGGGTCGCTCAGCTCCTCCACGGCGGGGCCGAGGAAGCGCATAACCCGAGCCGGGCCGACGTCATCGACCCGGCGCCCCCAAAGGACCGACGGGCCCCCGGGGTGGGCTATGGGATGGTCGAGGTGCGCGTCGACGGCGGCGCCGACCGCGCATCCGGCGACGGTGACGGCCAGGTCAATCTCCTGGGTCATCGTGTAGTCCGCAGTGGGCGCCACCGCGAAGCGGTGGAGCAGCGTCCCCCTGGCTGACCGGTCGACCGGGGGTCGTTGTGCAGGTCGTGGGTGAACTCCCGCTGCTCGCCGAGGCCGTCGGCGTGCAGCAGGAGGCCGCTCGTGTGATCGGCGGGCAGGCTGCTGACGCGGTCCCGTTCCCTCGAGAACACCAGGACGTCACGGTCTGTCATGCGGGTCCGCCTCTTCACGGACGCGGAGAGGGCGTCGTTTTCGTTATGTGACGAACGAGAACGCGGAACGCCCTCATCACCGAACTCTACGTGAAAGTCGCCGAGTTGTGGGGTCCTCATGGCTGGACCCGGGCCCCGCGGTCTGAAGCGCCACCCGGTTCATCGACCCGCCGGCCCGCCTGAGCCCCGTACCGTGCAGGCGAGGCCAACACCACCTCGTCTCATTTGGCTAGTTTGTGGTGCCAGTTGGGGGCGCAGGCGATGGTGGATCAGGCCGAGAAGTGTTGGGCCTTGCGTTCCTAGTACTGCAACGGTGCTTGCCGTGACTGGTGGCCAGGTCAGGGGATGTGTCCGCGTCGTTTGTAGTGACTGGTTCGGGCCTGGTGTTGTCGTCGTCGGCGCCAGGTTGACCAGTGCAGGATGTGCTCGACGGGTGTGGGCCGGCGGTGGGTGAGGCGGGTGAGGCCGTGCCCGGTCGGCGCGCCGAGCCCTTCCTGGTGGAAGAGCACGGGAGCGGCGTGGAACTGCACGTCGGGAGCGTCGAGTTCGGGACGGCTGCGGAAGAAGCCACCGTCCTCGCCGACGTTGGAGGTCAGGGGGCCGCGCCCCTCGCTCTGCAGGAGGGCCGCGTTCTCGGGGCTCGCCGCGCAGATGAGCGACTCGGCGTCGGTGAGGAAGTTGAGCAGCGTCATGTAGTGGTCCTGGAGGCCCTGTCCGACCGCCAGATCGCGTACGACCTCGATGCCGAAGGCGGACAGGGCGGCCGCAGGACCGATGCCGGACAGCATCAGCAGCTTCGGGGACTCGTAGGCGCCAGCGGACAGGAGCACCTCGCGCTCGGCGCGCACGATCTGTCAACGCTGACAGCTTGGGAAGTCTGTCGGTGGCGTGTGGCAGCATCCGCAGCATGACGAGTACAGAGAGAGGCCGCGGACTGGACTTGTTCCGAGAGGGCGATTTCCCCATCTATACGCTGACCTTCGTGCGGGATCTGCCCCCTGCGGAGCTGCTTACCCGCATGGGGGTAGATCCGGAGACTCTGGCGCTTCGCGCCGCCATGGATCTGTCGGACGACTTGGGCGACGACCTTTTCGACGATGAGGAACCCGTCGTCACCAGCGGCATCGACGGCTCGTGGACGTGGGCATGGGAACAGGGCGGCGTGCACGGACTCGATGAGAGGATCCTGAGTCACGTCTCCGTGGGGACTGAGGCCGTCGTGCTCCACTACAACGAGAAGCCGATGCACTGGTTCAAGTACGCGGTAGGTGGCGAGATCATCGTCGACTTCCACACCCTCCAGGCCATCGAACCGGCGGGGCAGGACCCGGCAAGACTTGATGACGTCATGAGGCCCCTCGGGCTCATCCGTGGCCAGGTCGCGCCCCTGCACAGCGTCCTGGCACTGGTAGAGAACGCTTTTGACATCCGGCTGAGGCAGCCAGACGACGTAGACGACGAGCGTTGGAGCGGCAGGCTGCTTCCCCTGCGGGACTGAAAGCCTCAAGCGGCGGCCCCCAGCGCAGGAGTTCCAGAGGGCGGGAAGTCCGTGCCCTCGTCATAGACAGTGCGCTTGGTGAGGGAGTGGTGGAGGCATCCGAGCATGCGGTGGAAAAGGTTGCGCTGGGCGGCGGTATGGCGGTCTCCGTCGGCTCGTCGCCTGTCGTAGTGGGCCCGGGCTCCCGGTGAGGCGATCAGGCTGGCGAAGGCCCAGACGTAGCCGACCGAGGCCAGACGCTGGTTCTTGACCCTGCGGGCCATGACCGCGAGGTGTTTGCCGGACGCCCGGGTGACCGGTGCGGCCCCAGCGAAGGCTTTGAGGACTTTCGTGTCGGTGAAGCGGGATGGGTCATTGCCGATCTCGGCGAGTACCCGGGCGCCGGCAATAGACCCGAGTCCTGGAAAACTGGAGATGATCTCGGCGTCCGGGTGCGCATCAAAAGACTCCTCCGTCGCTTGGGTGAGGTCATCGACGCTGGTGCAGGCGGCATCGAGCTGTTTGAGAAGGGCGATGGCCTGACGGCCCACGGCCTGCTCGACCTGCGGCAATTGGCGCATATGAGGGGCGCGCAGTGCGTCTCGAAGCCGTTCGGCTTCCGTCTCGATGCCGCGCTGGCGGCCAGCCTTTTTCAGAAGTGAGCGCAGCTGGGTGCGGGTGAGCTTGGCTGCCTGCTCGGGGGTGGGGCCGCAGCCAGCACGGTGCGGGCGACGCTGCTGCTGATCCCCTCGCGGTGGTGCTGGAAGGCGGCTAAGACGTCGTTTCTTTTGGCGGTTCGCGGTGTGCAGGGATACTGCTGTGGTGCTGTTGACGTGGATTGCTGAGGTGGCGGACGAGCCTCTGGTGCTGGAGCCGGCTGACCGGCGGGTGGAGTTGGAGACCAACACCTGGTCGCTGAGTGCGGCTGACGAGGACAGGAGTTCGTTGTCCGTCGCTGAGGTGGTGGCTGCCTTCGAGCGGACTGCTGCTGCCATCCGGGAACGCATTCGCGATCTGGGCTTCTCTGGGGTGGCGACGTTCTACGTGTGGCACGACAAACAGGCAGGTCAGCTCCGGTGCTCGACCGGATCTGTGCCCCCGGATGCGTTGCCATTCAGCGGTACCTATGTGGCTTCCGACGACCTCGGTCCGATCGTCGAGGGATTTCTGGCCGACAGCGAGCCAGGCTTCATCGCCTGGTCGGAGCTGGACAACGTGCAGAACCTCTCGGAGCAGACCAAGACCGAGCCGGAGATCAGGCCCTTCGGTGTCTGGGTCAGCAGTGTCGAAGCCTCATACTGACTGGTCCTGCCCCTCTACACGGACGAGTCGGCGGTGACAGAGGAGGGTTGCGGCTATGCCGACGAAGGCAAGGAAATGTTCTGCCTTGCGTTCGTAGCGGCGGTGGAGTCGGCGGCAGCCGGCGAGCCAGGAAACGGTCCTTTCAACAACCCATCGGTGGCGGCCGAGCCGCTGTGAGGACCCGATCCCTTTGCGGGCTATGCGGTGGCGGATGCCGCGCTTGCGGAGCCATCGGCGCAGGTGGTCATAGTCGTCGCCCTTGTCGGCGTGCAGCTTCGCCGGGCGGCGGCGACGGGGTCCGTGGGGAGATCGAATGGGCGGGATGCCGCGCACGAGCGGCTGAAGGCCCTGGCTGTCGTGCATGTTGGCAGCCGAGATGCCCAGCGACAGTGGGAGTCCGTTCCGGTCCGTGATCAGGTGGATTTTCGATCCCAGCTTGCCGCGGTCGGTCGGATTCGGTCCGGTCAGTGGCCCCCCTTTGCTGCCCGGAGGCTGACGGAGTCGATCGCGCACCGCGACCAGTCGAGCTCGCCGCGGGCGCCGAGTTCGTCGAGGACGACGCGGTGGAGCCTTGCCCAGACGCGGGCCCGGCTCCACTGAGCGAACCGCCGGTAGACCGTCTGCCAGCTCGGACCGAACACCGGGGGGAGTTGCCGCCAGGTGCAGCCCGAGGTGGCCACGAAGACGATCGCGGCCAGGGCCTCGCGGTCACCGGCCCGCCGCCGGCCCCCGCCCTGCGGACGTATCAACTCCGTTGGCGGCACCACCCGCCGAAACAGCTCCCACAACTCGTCCGGCACCAGCCGCTCAATCAGATCCGTCATGCACGGTTCAACGAACGATCACGCCAAAAGAAACGATGCCTAAGGGCTGTCTCGTAAATGATCCCGCCACGCTGCCCGCCGGTTCATGACCGAGGTCCAGGCCGTCCACGGCATCCCGGTCTCAGGCCGTGCGATAGGGGCCGTCCAACTGGTCGTCAGCGAGCTGGTGACCAACGCCTACAAGTGCGCGCCCGGCCCGTGCCTGCTGGACCTGGAGGTCAGCGGCGGCGCCGTGGAGATCAGCGTGTGGGACAGCGACCCGATGCTCCCGGCGGCCCGTGCCACGGACCCGGGCCGGATCGGCCAGCACGGGCTGGAGATCGTCATGGGCGTGTGCCGCAGCTTCGAGGTGCGCCGCGAGCCGGTGGGCAAGCGTGTCAGAGCGACCGTCGTGCTGGCCGACGACCCCGGCGGGCATCCGGCTGGCTGCCTGCTCTGAAACCGTTCTGGCCGCGGGCGTGCCACGGGCAGGAACCTGTAGGCGGTATCAGGGGGTGCCATCAGAGGCACTACCCGACTGGCTGTGTTCACGAGTGTCGACAGCGATTGTTCAGCACTTCGGGAGGCACCGACACCGCGCTGTGTTCGTTGGTCAAGAGGGATGACAGCCCGGTCCGTGGCGCTTCAGTCCTTCCGGCGGGTGGCGACGGCGTCATCACCGAAGGACGCGGTGAGTGCCCGTGCGATCAGGTCGGGCAGTTTGGTGTGTCCGTCGTCTTCGACCCAGCGCGTCAGCGCCGTGTGCATCGCGGCGAGGCAGGCACTGGTCGCCGCCTGGGCGCGGAACGCGGCGTCGGGATCGGTCGCGTTATCCCCGAGGGCGTCGACGATGGCCTGTTGCAGCGCGTACTGGCTGTCCAGGTGCCGGGCCCGCAGCGCAGGCGTCGACACCATGAGCCGGAGACAGTCCAGCAGGAACCGTTCGTTCGCTGCCTGTTCGTCTCCGTTGCCGCCGGTCGAAATCGTGGCCGCGTCGATGAGCGCGCTGCCGACGCGGCGCACCAGGGGCTGCGTTGCGGACGACGCTGCGACGTACTCGGCGATGAGCTGGGCGGGCTGGTCGATGAGGACGAGGTCCTCCTTGGTAGGGAAGTGCCGATACACGGTCATTGCGGAGACGCCGGCGGCCTCGGCGACGTCGGCCACCGTTACCGCGTCGTAGCCGTGGTCGGTGAACAGGCGCACCGCGTGCGCCTGGACCAGGCGCCGCGTCTCGGAACGCCGTCGTTCCCGCAGGGTTGGTTGCCGCTCACTCATGTGCTAGACACTACCATCATGTTAGTAACTAACAATAAGATGGGGTGAAGGCATGGGCGAGCTGATGGGCAGAACGGCTCTGGTGACGGGCGCGTCGCGCGGCATCGGGCAGGCAATCGCGACTCGGCTGGCGGCCGAAGGGGCCACGGTCATCGTGCACTTCGGCACGGACGAGGACGGGGCAGCGGCAACGCTCGACGCGATGGAACACGTCGGCGGGACCGGCTTTGCCGTCCGAGCCGAACTGGGCGTCGACGACGACGTCGAGACACTCTTCGCCGGCGTAGAGGCCGGCTTGGACGGTCGGCCGCTCGACATCGTCGTCAACAACGCGGCGGCCGCACCAGCCGGCGCGCTCGGCGTCACGACGCGGGCGGAGTTCGACCACTTGTTCGCGGTGAACGTGCGGGCACCGTACTTCATCATCGAGCGTGCACTGCCTCTGTTGCGCGAGGGCGCCCGGATCATCTCGATCTCCTCGGTGGCGACCCGGATGGCCAACTCGTCCCAGACATCCTTCGCCATGACGAAGGGCGCGATCGAGACGATGACCAAGACCCTCGCAAGCCAACTCGGTCCTCGGGGGATAACGGTGAACGCAGTCGCTCCTGGGGCCACCAGGACAGCGAGCAACGGAGCTGTCTTCGACGTGCCGGGCCTCACCGAACAGATCTCCGGCATGACGGCACTCAGCAGGCTGGGCGCACCCGACGACGTAGCCGACGTGGTCGCCTTCCTCGCCTCCGATGCCGCCCGCTGGGTCACTGGACAGATCCTCGACGCGAGCGGTGGCCTGTTTCTCGGTCCACGCATCTGACCAACGAAGATATGGCGAGGGCAGCGCTCGCGTAACTCCCCACAGCGTTCCGGCTCCGCGGCATCCGGCCACGGAGCCCGCGCAGGAACTCGTTCGGCGGGCCGACTCGGCCGGAACCTGCGCTGCCCGAAGCCGTGGACCGTTCGATTTCTGCGGCGCTTCGAGTGCCGCCCGATCTCGTGTACAGATGCTGTCGGTTCTCGTGAACAAAGCCACGTTCTCGAAACTCACCTACAAAGCCAATCCCCCCGAGCCAGGGCGGAGGCCCCCTCGCACCGTGCCCCCGACATGGGGCCGGGAACGCCGCCCGACTTCGCGCAGGAGACGCTCGACTTCGACTGACCCGACGACAGCGGGGCCGGGCAGCGGCACCCTGCCCGGCCCCGCTGCTCGTTTCCGGCTGCTCACTGGCTGAGGCGGATGCGCGGCCCCCACGCGACTCGAGGTCGTCCAGGAAGACGGTCTCCAGCTCTCTGCCAGCTGAAGGTCGCCACCCGCCACCAGCGGAGATGCGTGACCCGACTTGTCGAGACGATGAAGTCGCGTATCCATGCTCCCACGGGCCCAGGCAGGCCGCGGACCCCGGCCCGTCGCCGTGCTGGCCGACCGCGTCTACTCACCCCGCCCCGTCCGCGCTCACCCGCAGCGCCGCCGAATCCGCGCGGTCATCCCGCAACCCTCCGACCAGATCGGCCACCGCCGGCGGCGAGGCAGCCGAGGCGGCCATCCACCCGGCGTCGACCGCGAGGCCTACAAACAGCGCAACACCGTCGAGCGATGCATCAACCGACTCAAGCGGCGGTGCGGCCAGGCCATACGAACCGACAAGCTCGCCATCGCCTACCAGGCCCCACTCCGCCTCGCCGGAATCCTCATCTTCTGGCCGGGGCCGCTGGCGGTGATGTTGAACAGGTAGCAGCCCAGGGAGTTGATGCGCCGGTCCTTGAGCAGGGACAGACGCACGACGCCCTCGTCCTTGATGCCGTGGCCATCGGCCCGGAGCGCCGCGACGGCAGTGTCCAGGTAGTGCGTGATCCACAGCACCACGGCGTTGAGCACGAGACCCAGACTGGCCAACTGGTCCTCCTGGTCCTCGCGGTACCCCTGACGGAACTGGCCCCGTCCGCCGTGCCAGATCGCCGGGCCAGGCGGTGGGGGGACGGCTGCAGGGTCAGCTGCCGGTTCATCAGGTGCCGCTAGGTGTCATCGACCGGGTCGACCGAGGCAGCAGGTGCATGGTCTTGTCGATGCGGCCGTTACTCGGCGAATCTCTGGTCCGACAGGTCGCGGAAGCGCAGGGCGAAGCGGAAGCCGAGCTACTCTCACCCCAGTCTGTTCGTTGAGGCCAGGTCCTAACCTTCTGCGACTACTGGCGTGCCGACGAGTTCCACGCCGGCTTGCCGGAGTTCGTCACGGGCCTGTTGGATCGTGCCACGGTTCACGCCGGCCGTCAGGTCCAGCAGGACTCGTGTGGAGAATTCTGCCGCGGCGGCGTCCAGGGCGGTGGCCTTCACGCAGTGGTCGGTGGCGATACCGACGACGTCCACGGCGGTGACGCCCTGCGCCCGCAGCCATGCGGTCATGCCGGTTCCGTTTTCGTCGGCGCCTTCGAAACCGCTGTAGGCGGCCTCGTACGCTCCCTTGTAGAAGATGTTGTCGATTGCTCCGGCGTCCACCGCGGGGCGAAATCCCGGGTGGAAGTCGGAGCCTTGCGTGCCGGCCACGCAGTGCACCGGCCAGGAGGTCTTGAAGTCGGGGGTGTCGGAGAAGTGCTCACCGGGGTCGATGTGGTGGTCGCGGGTCGCTACGACGCGCTGGTATCCGGCCTGTGCCGCACGTCCGACGAGGTCGCAGATCTTCACGGCGATCTCGGCCCCGCCCCTCACAGCGACACTGCCGCCCTCACAGAAGTCGTTCTGCACGTCCACCACGATCAGCGCTCGTCCCATGTGCCTGTCCTTCGGTTCGGTGTTCAGTTCGCTCACGGTTCTGCTGCTCACCCTCGGTCTTCGGTCTCCGGGTCTCTTGAACGTACTCGAGGGCGGTGTCCAGGAGGTGGCGCAGTTGCGCCGGGGTCGGGGCGACGGCGGTGGCGAGGAGGGCCTGGGGGGCCGCGAGGGGGGTCAGGACCGCTTGCCCCTCTGTCGGGTCGTCGCCGATGATCCGCGGCTCCGGTGGTGCGTCCATGTACGGGTCCACCAGGAGAAGCTGTCCGGTGGCGCGATGGGTGTCGAGGACAGCGGGGCCGTCCCATGCCGGTGCCGGGTCGCCGTAGGCGGTGTGCTGGTCGAACAGGGGACGCCCGTCGCGACGTACGGCCAGGCGGGTGGTGAGGTGGCCCGGCGGCTCGCACGAGCGGCCCAGAAGCTGTTCCTCCCGCATCAGCAGGCGGGAGGTGGGGGAGAGGTCCACGGTGAACGTCTGGTGCAGGGTGCTGCCCCGGGTGCTGATCAGGAGTTCGGGCAGCCAGTGCAGCAACGCGTGGTCGCCCACTCGGATCCGTACGTCGTATGTGGCCGGTTCGGTGGTGGAGCCGCGCAGGGCGATGGTGGCGGCTGCGCTGGTCACCTCCAGTCGGGCGTGTGTCTCGGCGGTGATCTCGAGGGCGAGTCGGTCTCCGCCGAGCGGCGCGCTCATCGCGCCGAGGATGCAGACGCGCGCCTGCTCACCGCGGGCCCGTAGCCGGCGCAGGTGGAAGGGGCCGTCGTTGTGCAGGAGGGGGACGGTCGTGGTCCGGCCGTTGTGGGTGGCACGGATTCGGGCGGTCGCGGCGACTCCGGAAGGGTGAGCCGGGGGGTGCCCGGCCGGGCGCGGGCCGTACAGGCCACGGCCGGCTCGCAGCGGATTGTCGGTCAGCGGTCTTGCGGGCGGTGTCTGCGCGTCGGTGACGTTCACCGGGCGGAGTCGGCGCGCCAGGCGGCGAGGCAGCCGGTGACCCAGTCGGCGACTGGTTGGACGCCGTTGGGGGCGGTGAGGCTGGTGAAGGCGTACGGCAGGTCCTTGCGCTGCTTGCGGGTGTCGGCCCTCATGGTGTCCAGGTCGACGCCGACGTAGGGGGCCAGGTCGGTCTTGTTGACGACGAGGAGGTCGGCGGTGGTGATGCCGGGACCGCCCTTACGGGGAATGTCGTCGCCGCTGGCCACGTCGATGACGAAGACCTGGGTGTCGACGAGGCCGCGGGAGAAGGTCGCGGTGAGGTTGTCTCCGCCGGACTCGATGAACACCAGGTCCAGCGGGCGCAGGGTCTGTTCGAGGTGCTCGACGGCTTCGAGGTTGGCGGAGATGTCGTCGCGGATGGCGGTGTGCGGGCAGGCTCCGGTCTCCACGGCGGTGATCCGCTCCGGTGGCAGGACGGCCTCGCGGCGCAGGAAGGCGGCATCTTCCTGGGTGTAGATGTCGTTGGTGACCACGGCGATGGAGAGCCGGTCGCGCAGGGTGCGGCACAGTGCGGCCACGGTCGCGGTCTTGCCCGAGCCGACGGGCCCGCCGAAGCCGATGCGCAGGGCGCGGCGGCTGCCGTCGGCGAGCAGCGGCTCGGCGCTGTGTGTGTGGCGGTGCGGCATGGTCACGGGGTGGTCGAGATGCACAGGGATGCTCCAGGCAACGGTCAGGGCTGGTCAGGATGCGAAGAGCCGGACGGCCCAGGTGGCGTGCTGCTCACCGGTGATGTCCAGCAGGGGGGCGGAGGCGGCGGGCAGGGCGGCGACTCCCTCCGTCGCCGTCCTGCCGGCCGCGTGGGCCGCGGTGTCGGCGACGGTGTCGAGTTCGTCGGCGAGACGCGCCAGTACGCCGGTGGCGTAGAACGGGTCGAGGCTCAGCAGGCGTACCGCGGCGGTCGCCGGGCCGCCTACGCTCTCGTAGGCGGCGGCCTGGGCTGCGTCGAGCGGAGTGAGTCCGGCGGCGCGTGCGGTGACGCCGAGTACGACCGGCTGGTGGGCGCCCTGGGGTCGGTGGTGGGCGAGGTGGTCGAGGTCGGCGCTGGGCCAGGTGGCCCGGGCCGCGCGCAGCAGTTGCCGGCCCAGGCGGCGTGCGACCTTGCGCAACGCCGGTGCGGGGGTGCGGGTGTCGGCGGCCTCGTCCAGGGCGAGGGTGTCGTACCCTGCGGCGGCCGCTGCGGCGAGGCCGGCCGACACCAGTCCTGCGGTGTGCAGCCGCCCGCGGCAGAACGCCTCCAGGCTCGCGGTGTCGTGGACTCGGCCGGAGGCGACGGCGGCCTCCATCCCGCCGGAATGGGCGTGCCCGCCGGCGGGGAAGCGGCCGTCGGCCAGGACGAGCAGGGCAGTGCGGCTCATGGGTGGCGGGACCGCCTTTCGAGGGGGGCGGCCGGGGCTGGTCTCGTGCGGCGTGACCAGCCCCGGCCGTGGTGGTCAGAAGAGGAAGTACCGCTGCGCCAGGGGCAGCTCGGTGGCGTAGTTCCGTCCGACTTCCTGCCCGTCGACCGTGGTGCGGACGTCGGAGGTGGTGGCGCCGCCGATGGTGACGTCGAAGGTGTCGGGGTCGATGTCGATCTCCGGAAGGGCGTTGTTGTGGATCATGTCGGCCTTGGTGACCTTCCGGGTGGAGCGGATCGCGCGCAGGGGCTTGAGCAGCCCCGTGCGGGAGAGTTCACCGTCGAGGGCGTCCTCGGCCACGAAGTTGAAGGAGTTCGCCGCCGGAGCGCGGCCCGTGAAGCCCCAGACGGGACGCGGGAGGTAGGGCTGCGGGGTGGGGATGGAGGCGTTGGCGTCGCCGATCTGGGCGTAGGAGATCTGGCCGCCCTTGATGACCATGTGCGGCTTGACGCCGAAGAACTTCGGCTCCCACAGCACGAGATCGGCGAGTTTCCCGGTCTCGACCGAGCCGACTTCGTGGTCGATGCCGTGGGTGATGGCAGGGTTGATCGTGTACTTGGCGACGTAGCGGCGGGCACGGAAGTTGTCGGCCTGCGCGTCGTCCTCGCGCAGGTGGCCGTAGCGGGACTTCATGACGTGCGCCGTCTGCCACGTTCGCATGATCATCTCGCCGATGCGGCCCATGGCCTGGGCATCGGAGGACATCATCGAGATGGCGCCCATGTCGTGCAGCAGGTCCTCGGCGGCCATGGTGGAGGGCCGGATCCGTGAGTCGGCGAACGCCATGTCCGCGTCGACCTCCGGATTGAGGTGGTGGCACACGATCATCATGTCGACGTGCTCCTTGACGGTGTTGACCGTGAAGGGACGCGTCGGGTTCGTCGACGCGGGCAGCACGTTGGGTTTGCTCGCGAGGCTGATCATGTCGGGGGCGTGGCCGCCGCCGGCGCCCTCGATGTGGAAGATGTGCAGGCTGCGGTATTTGGCCTTCTTGTCCTTGCGGTCCTTCTTCGTCGCGGCGAAGGTGCTCTGCACGAAGCCGGCCTCGTTCAGCGAGTCGGCGTGCAGCGCGACCTGGACACCGGTCTCCTCGCACACGGTCAGCGCCGCGTCGATCACCGCCGGGGTGGCACCCCAGTCCTCGTGGATCTTCAGACCGAGGGCGCCGGCCGCGACCTGGTCGTGCAGCGCCTTCTTCGAGACGGTGCTGCCCTTGGCCAACAGGCCGATGTTCACCGCGAAGCCGTCCAGTGCCTCGAAAGTCCGCTGGATGTGCCACTTGCCCGGCGTCACGGTGGTGGCCGTGCTGCCCTCGGCCGGTCCGGTACCGCCGCCGATCAGCGTGGTCACTCCCGACGCCACCGCCTCATGGATCTGCTCCGGGCACAGGAAGTGCACGTGGGTGTCGACCCCGCCCGCGGTCAGGATGCGGCCCTTGCCGGAGATCACCTCCGTCTCAGGCCCCACGACGAAGTCCGAAGCCCGCGGATCATCGTTGGGGCGGGGCGTCATGGTCTCCGGGTTGTACGCCTTGCCGATGGCCCGGATGCGGCCGTCGCGCAGCCCGACATCGGCCTTGACCACCCCCCAGTGGTCCAGGATCAGCGCACCGGTGATCACGGTATCCACCGGCTCGCGGGGATCGTCGCGGGGGGTGTGCGACTGGCCCATCGACTCACGAATCACCTTGCCGCCGCCGAAGACCATCTCGTCGCCACTGCGCCCCGGGCCACCGCACCAGTCCTCGTCGATGCGCAGGACGAGATTGGTGTCGGCGAGCCGGACCCGGTCGCCGACGGTCGGCCCGTACAGGTCGGCGTAACGGGAACGCAGCAGCGGGTCCCAGGGCTTGTCCCTGTCAGTCCTGTCCGGCATCGAGGTGCTTCTCCTCTTCGCTCTTGTCGGCCCGGAGCCCGTGGACGATCCGCTCGCCGGCGATCGGCACCAGCATCACGGTGCGCTTGTCGCCGGGCTCGAACCGTTCGGAGGTGCCGGAGGGAATGTGCAGCCGCATTCCGTGGGCAGCCTCCCGGCGGAACTTGAGCCCCCCGTTGGCCTCGGCGAAATGGAAATGGGATCCCACCTGGATCGGACGGTCCTTGGGGTTGCGCACCTCCAGGGGCACGGGCGTCGCGCCGTCGTTGAAGACCACCCGGTATTCGTCCTCGTCCGGCAGCAGTTCCGGCTTGCCGGGATGGACGTCCGCCTCGGTGGACGCCTCGTCGAACGGATCGCTGATGGTCACCAGCTTCGTCCCGTCCGGGAACGTCGCCTCGACCTGGACGTTGTCGACCATCTCCGGTACACCGTCCATGACCTCGCTGCGCTGCAGCACATGGCGCCCCGACTCCATCACCGCGTCGACCGTCGCCCCGGCCCGCGCCTCCTCGTAGACATGCACGCTCAGCAGCGCCATGACCTCGGGGTAGTTCAGCAGCAGGCCGCGCTCACGCCGCCGCTGGGCGACATCGGCCGCCACGTGGATCAACAGACGTTCCTGCTCATGCGGAGTCAGATGCATACAGATCCCCCTTCTCCTGTTCGTCGCTTCGCCCGGGCGGCAGGCACCACGACGACGAACGAAGATGCCACCCGCCGTACCTGCCGCAGACCGATCCTGGGACAGGACAGAACCCAATGGCTCTAAAAAGGGCAGGTCGGCCCTGATGGAGTGAACCGGGATCACAGGGT
The DNA here is from genome assembly GCF_014648815.1 of Streptomyces flaveolus. Classification (GTDB taxonomy): domain Bacteria; phylum Actinomycetota; class Actinomycetes; order Streptomycetales; family Streptomycetaceae; genus Streptomyces; species Streptomyces flaveolus. The sequence continues at coordinate 664,766 of NZ_BMRV01000003.1, forward strand.
GCATGTGGGGCGCAACGCCCGCGTGTAGGGGGAGAGGCAGCTCGGGAAGCTGTATGTCCGGTAAGGGAAGGGCAGAGGGGGGTGGCCGCGGATCCGGCTGGTGTCGGGTGTCGGCGGGGTGGATGTGCTGCTGCGCGGGTGGCTGGCGGAGGTCCGTCCCCAGGTTCGGTGCTGGCGCCGGCTCCGAGGCGCCGATGTTCCCCGGCGAGCGCCGTGATCGACAGGGTCTGCTGGTGCGGGTGGGCGGTGAGACGCTGCGTGCCGGGCTGGTGGGAGCGATGCGGGAGTTTCTGCCCGTGTGGGCGGGCCGTTTGTCGCCGTGTGTTTTGCGGCCGCCATGCTTCCCTGTCGTGCGGAGTTGCCCGGCCGACCGTGGCGGATAGCGGCCACGGCGTAAACCCGCCGTGGCTCATCATCCCTCCACCGCCCGTCGCGCTGTCAATCTGGCGTCACCGCAGCATCAACAACGTCCGGAACGCGGGCTCTTGCGCCCTACCGGTCGGGTCTACTTGGGGAGATCGATGCGTCCGATATCGCGTACGGCACTGGGGGCGGCCACAGCCGCAGTCCTCGCCGTCTCGGTGATCGCACCGTCCGTGGCAGCGCCACAGGACGACGTGATCACGAAGAGACCGCTGACCGGCAGCGCGGCTGCCGCCACCGATGGGAACAAGCCGGTCACCGTCACGCTGGTCACCGGCGACAAGGTGCTGGTGACCACCGACGGTTCGGGAAACGCCTCGGCGACCGCCCTGGCCCGTGAGGACGGCACCGTCCCCCTCGTCCAGACCCGCCGCTCGGGGAAGGATTTGTACGTCTACCCGGACACCGCGGTGAAGGCGCTCGCCGAGGACACCGTCGACGAGGAACTCTTCAACGTTACCGGGCTCATCCGCCAGGGGTACGACGACGCACACGCGGACGCCGTACCGCTGATCGCGACCTACTCCGAGAACACCGCACGCAACGCGCCCGCCACCCCGCGCGGCGCCGAGCGCGGCCTCGCGCTCCCGTCCATCGACGGCGTGGCGCTCAAGGCCGACAAGAAGCAGACCGCCGGATTCTGGTCGGATGTCACCGGTGCCCGGTCCCGCTCCGCCGCTGCACTGAAGAAGCTCTGGCTGGACCGCAAGGTCGAGGCCAGCCTCGACCGCTCCACCAAGCAGATCGGCGCCGACCTCGCCTGGGCCGCCGGGTACGACGGCAAGGGCACCAAGGTCGCCGTCCTGGACACCGGCGCGGACGCCGAACACCCGGACCTCAAGGGCCGAATCGCCGCGTCGAGGAACTTCACCGACTCCGACACCACCGACGACCGCCAGGGCCACGGCACCCACACGCTGTCCACCGTCGGCGGCACCGGCGCGGCCAGTGACGGGAAGAACAAGGGCGTCGCTCCCGGCGCCGACCTGCTCGTCGGCAAGGTACTCAACGACAGTGGCTCCGGCGACTCCTCCTGGATCATCGCCGGCATGCAGTGGGCCGTCGACCAGCACGCCGACGTCGTCTCCATGAGCCTGGGCAGCCAGACCCCCACCGACTGCACCGACCCGATGAGCCTGGCTGCCGAGGAACTCGGCAGAAGCAAGGACACCCTGTTCGTCATCGCGGCCGGCAACTCGGGCCCAACTCCGAACACCGTCTCCTCCCCGGGCTGCGCACCCAGCGTGCTGACCGTCGGCGCCGTCGACCGCGACGACTCCACCGCCCAGTTCTCCAGCCGCGGGCCCGCGATCGGCGCGCACACCCTCAAGCCCGAGATCGCCGCCCCCGGCGTCGACATCTCCGCCGCCGCGGCAGGCGGCCGTGGCATCTACGCCTACCGGTCGATGTCCGGTACCTCGATGGCCGCCCCGCACGTCGCGGGCGCCGCAGCCATCGTCAAGGAACGCCACCCCGACTGGACGGCCCAACAGGTCAAGGCGGCTCTCGTGTCGTCCGCCAAGAGCGACATCCCCGGTGACGTACGCGAGACCGGCGGTGGCAGGCTCGATGTCAAGGCCGCCATCGACGCTACGCTCATCGGCGCACCCGCCGTCCAGGGCGGCACCTTCAACTGGCCGCAGGACAAGACAGACCGCACCACTGTCCGGATCCCGTACACCAACACGGGCGACAAGCCGGTGAAGCTGTCGCTCACCCTCCAGAGTGTCACGGGCAACGACGGTTCGGCCGTCCGGTCCTCCGTCGCCGCACTCGGAGCGAAGAGCGTCACCGTGCCCGCCGGAGCGACGGCCGAGGTCCCGCTGAAGCTCGACCCGACCGCCCGCCTCCAGGACAGCCAGTACGGCGACGTCACCGGCCGGGTGCTGGCGACTGCCACCGGGGGCGTCAAGGTCTCTACCCCCTTCTCGATGTACATCGGGGCCCAGACCGTCACCCTGCGCGTCAAGTTGATCGACCGCAACGGCCAGCCCGCCGCCGGCTCGTCCTCACTCGATGTCATCGGCACCGACACCGCCACCGGCGAGCGCCGCTTCAACGACGGCTCGACCGACCAGGTCTACGAGGTGCGCCCCGGTGCCTACTTCGTCTCCAGCTTCATCGTCTCGGCCGACGCCGAGGACGCCACGGGAAGACTCGTCAGCTCCGTCGGCTACCTCGCCAGGCCGCAGCTGAACGTCACCAAGGACACCACCTTGGTGCTCGACGCCCGCAAGGCGCACCGGATGAAGCTGAGCACCGAGGACAGGGTCACCGAGACCCGCAGCGCCACCCTCGCCTTCGGCCGCAGCTGGGACGACGTCTGGCTGCACTCCGGGTCCATCGCCGGCGGCAGCGTCATCAAGGACTATCTGGTCGACATCCAGGGCCGGGCCCGGGACGGTGACTTCGAGTTCGACAGCTTCTGGCGTGCCTACGCCCCGCAGATCGAGCAACTCAAGGTCGTCGGAGGCGCCACACTGCACCCCACCCCCGCCTCCAGCGGGTCCGTCAACCTCGACGGAACAGGGCAGGCCGCACTCGTCGACGTCGGCACCGGTACGCCCGACGAACTGAAGGCCGCCGGGGTCTCCGGCAAGATCGCCCTGGTCCGTGTGGCGGACGACGGCCTCGTGGTCACTCAGGCTCGCAACGCCAAGGCCGCCGGCGCCGTCGCGATCATCGCGCACCGCCCGTCCGCGGGTCCGTGGAAGCCGTCCGTCGGATACGGCGCGGCGCCCCTGCCCTCGCTCGGGATCGAGACGGACGAGGCGGCCGCTCTGGCCGCCTCGCTGGCAGCCGGACCCGTGAAGCTGAGCTGGAAGGCCACCGCGGCCAGTCCGTTCGTCTACAACCTGGCCTTCGCGGAGACGGGCACTGTCACCGCGGACCGCACCTACAAGGTCAAGGACAGGACGCTCGGCAAGGTCGAGTCCGCGTACGAGTCCATGGGCGTCAAGGCGGACTTCGGCGACACGCTGCTCGCCGCCCGTCCCTACGGCGCCACGTTCGGCGTCGGCGCCTTCGACAGCGTTGCCGCCCCAAGCACGCGCACCGAGTACTACTCGGCGGGCGACAGCTCCTGGCAGCGCTACCTCTCCTCCAGCTTCCCCTGGGGAGAGTCCATGGTCGACCGGGCGCGCACCTACCAGGCCGGTTCGCACCGCACCGAGAAGTGGTACGGGGGCATCCTCGTTCCGTCCGCGCCCCGCGACAGCCAGGGCAAGGAACTGCTCGCTGCCGAACGCCAGGACAACCTGATCGGTGTCGCGCCTGGATTCTGGAGCGACAGTGAACACAGCGGTCTCCAGGGCTCCTTCGGAGACACGGGCAGCATGCGGCTCAGCAGCGGTGGCACGGTGCTGGGCGAATCCGGCTGGCCGTCCGGGGTGTTCACCGTTCCGGCCGAGGATGCCGCGTACGAGCTCAGCATGACGACGATGAAGCTGGGTCAGCCCGCCGCCGTGTGGAAGCGGTCGACCATGACCCAGACCACCTGGAAGTTCCGTTCACACCGGGACGAGAACGCCTACTCCCAGGGCATCCCGCTGCTCTTCCCGCGCTACGACCTGCCCTCGGACGGCATGAAAACCCTGCCGGCGAAGGACGGCCAGAGGATCGGCCTGAGTGCCTCGGGCCACGCCGGCTACACCCCCGGCAAGCTCACGGCGGCCAAGGTCTCGTACTCGTACGACGGCGGTGAGACCTGGACCGCGGCCGCCACGGCACAGCAGGACGGCCGTTGGACCGCGACCGTGAACCACGCGGACGCGGCCGGCAAGCCGGTCACGCTGCGCACCGAACTGACGGATGCCCACGGCAACTCCGTCGTCCAGACGGTGACCGACGCCTACGCAGTGCGCTGACGTCGAGCCACCCGGCCGGTCCGCCAGGCGTCTTTCCCATGACTGCACTGCGGACCGGTCGGCTGGTGCCGGCCGCCGACCGAAGCTGCCCGCCAGAGGGCGCTTCGCCTTACCGAACCAGTAAGGCCCCCACGTCACTCCGAAGGCACCGTGGTGGGCAGGACCGTCCCCCTGCCCTTCTTCAGGATGATGGGCCGGTCCTCGGTGATGCCGTGGCATTCCGCGTCACCCTTCAGCACGACCCGGGGCTGAGAGGTAAGCAGGCGCGCGTCAGGGGAGGCAGCTGGCCCGTACGCAGCTGTGTGGCCTGACAGCTGAGCAGGGTGGAGGTGAGCGGCGGGCCTGACGGCCCGCCCGACCCGGGGCAAGTACGGCTCGAAGATCCACTTGATCACCGAGCGGACCGGTCTGTCTCTGTCTGTCGGAATCTCGGGGGCGAACCTGCACGACGGCCAGGCTCTGATTTGCCTGGTGAAAGGCATACCGCTGATCAGGTCCCGCCGAGGGCACCGACGAGGCAGGCCGGACAAGCTGCATGCCGACAAGGGCTACGACTACTCCCACCTGCGGCGATGGTTACGGGGATGCGGCATCAACCACCGCATCGCCCGCATGGGGATCGAGACCTCGCAGCGACTGGGCCGCCACCGCTGGGTCATCGAACGCGCCATGGCCTGGCTGGCCGGCTGTCGACGCCACCACCGACGCTGCGGACGTAAGGCGGACCGCTTTCTGGCCTTCCTCAGCATCGCCTGCGCCCTCATCTGCTGTCGCAGGCTCGAGAGCCAAGTGCGCCGCTAATAGACGCCGAGGCGCTGGTCGGTCCCGTACGGCGAGCGTATCCGCACGACGAGGAAGGCCAGGCCAACGCTGGTCAGATCTGCGCCTAACAGGTTCCTGCGACCCGGCGGGCGGTGCTACAGAGGCTGCCGTTGCCGTTACCAAGCTTTCAGGTATCGGGATCAGCTTCGATCTATACCGACCGTGCCGGTCAGGTCTGCGCCTGCCAGGTCTGCGCTGGTCAGTTGTGCACCGGTCAGATTTGCGTAGGAAAGATCTGCGCCAGACAGGTCCGCGTCCCTCAGATACGCGCCGGACAGGTTGGCGCCCGCTAGGTCGGCACCGCTCAGGTTTACACCGAACAGGTACTGAGTGGTCAGGTCTGCACCGGACAGTTTCGTACCGGACAGGTTCGCGCCACGCAAATTCGCGCGCGCCAGATTCGTGTGGAACAGGTCGGCTCTGGACAGGTTGGCGCCGGTCAGATTCGCATCGGTCAAATCTGCTCCGGACAGGTTCGCGCCGGAGAGGTTCGCACGGGGCCGATCCGTGTGAGGCAGGAAGGCGCCAGAGCGATCCGCAGGATCCAGTTCCTTGCTCCGGCGAGGCGAGAGGTCAATACCGGCCAGATGCGTGTCTCGTAGGTCGAGGGTGAAGTAGTCATCACGGGCGGAATCGCGAAAAGCGAGGACAGCCAGGGCGGCCAGCACATCGGCTGATAGGGCCTCGCTCTTCTTGCGGGGCTTGTCGGCGTGGGTGCGGATGTAGGTGGCCAGGACGTTGCCGATGGTTGGGTGGTCGCGGGGGGAGTCCTGCATGATGCGCTGCAGGGCATATACGCCGCCTAGACGGACATCTGTGGCGTCGTCGCCGAGATTTTCCACGGCTGCGGTGTACCGGTCGGTGATCTGCCCTTCCTGGGTGATCCCCAACTCCTGGCGACTAATCCTCAGTTGGTCGCCGACCTGAGCGTTGGAGTACACCAAGCCGGCTACGCTGACGAAGGCGGCAATCAGGACCGCTACCAGTTCGATGCGACGCGCCCAGTCAAGCCCCTGCCTTGGTGTGGCGTCTGACGTAGCCGGCTCGGCCGTGGTTTGCCTCGGCGTGGCCAGGCTGGCCACCGCCAGTGGCCCTCGAGGCTGCGGCACGGTTGTCACGCTTCGAGCCGTGGCCATCGGGCGGCCATGTAAGGCGCGGTTGCCGATCCGATGAAGTTGTTGGGTGCGTCGGTACGACATGAGAAGCATTTCACTCCCGCCATGAAGGCGTCCGCAACAGTTCCAGAAGAACCTGGGTGGAGTGTTGCCTCCGTCCTCGTCGATCCGCCAGCCGCTGTAATCCGCATCGACCAAAGGAACACCTGTGCGGTGGCCAGTCCTCTACGGCTGATCTTCACCTCGTTAGCGTGTTTCGCAGCTTGGAGTTGCCGCCGCACCTCGTCGCCCGCGACCCGTGCGGCCTGATGGCCGGCGTCCAGGAACCGGGCGCCCATGCGGGCAGCCAGCTCCGGTTCGGTGACGAAGGGAGCCTCCCCGCCAAGCCCGGCGGTGCGGCAGCGGTCGGGGTCGGAGTTCCAGGAGCGCGGGACGTACAGTTCCCGGTCCACTGCCGCGTGCCCGCGCCGGCCGGTGTAGATCAGGTAGACGGCGACCTGAGCGTTCTCGATCCTGCCCGCGGTGCCGGTTCTATAGCGCATTGCCTTGGGCTTGTTGTGAGGGCTCTGTGACTGCAGGAGGGGCGCACCTCGGTCCGTTTCGGGGTGTTCGCCCCTGTCTGATCCCAACGCGCCGCCGGTTGCGACCGTTTGCGCCCCGGGGCAGCGCTGCTCCTGACACTACTACCGAAATATGAGGTAGCACCCTCACTAAACGCCATCACTTGGACAAACGCTCTTTAAGCGATGGGCCCCGGCCCGGCGAGCCGGGTGACGAAGTCGTCGACCATGGCGATCTGCACGTCCTCGGGAAACCGTCCGGGGTCGAAGAGGGCCTGTACGACGAGTCCGTGGACGAAGGCGACGGCAGCGGCGGCCAGTTGACCCGTGTCGGCCGTCGCGGGGATCTCCCCGAGGTCACGTGCCGTCTCCAGATGAGGGCGAAAGCCGTCGCGCAACCTCGCGTATCGGTCGCCCTGTTGGGCGGCCAGCGCATCGTCGGCGAGGGACAGGTCCCAGGAGCCGACCCAGACGCGGTTGCGGGCGGTGTCGGCCGGCGTGAGCGGCAGGATGTCGAGCAGCATGGCCCGAACGGTGGGCAGGCCATCGGCGGGGGGAGTCCGGCGCGGGCGTCCGGCCGTGTCCTGTTCCAGCAGGTCTAGCGCGTGCGTGACAAGGGCCCGCTTGCTCGGGAAGTAGTGCGTCAGCATGCCGGTCGAGACGCCCATCTCGGCGGCGACGGCGCGCAGCGTCAGCCCATCGAATCCCTTGGCGGCAAGGACGCGCCACACCGCCTCGGACACGTCCTTGCGGCGGGCTTCGTGATCTCCGGGTGCGGGGGGCGCCATGCCGCTAGCGTACATACCAAACGCTTGTTACGCACCCTCCTTGCCATGTGACCGCGGGCAGCTCCTCCGCCTGCGTCATCGGCCGACCCGACCCGGAAGGCGGAACGCCCATGTTCACCAACCCGCTCGACGACCGCGCACAACTGCGCCCCCTGGAGCCCTGGCAGGCCCCGGAGTTCCTGGCACACATCGACCGGGCCCGCCCCCTGGTCGACCCGTGGATCCCCTGGGCGTCGCTCACCACCGACCTGGCCTCGGCCAGGTCGACCCTCCAGCGCTATGCCGACCTCTCGTCCTCCGACAGCGGCCGGATATACGGGATCTGGCTGGACGGAGTGCTCGTCGGCGGCGTCATGTTCACCCGATTCGACGCCTCCTCGGGCGTGTGCGAGATCGGCTGCTGGCTGGAGGAGGCTGGGCAGGGCCGAGGACTGGTGACCCGCGCGTGCCGGGCACTGATCGACTGGGCCTTCACCGAGCGCGGAATGAGCAGGGTCGAGTGGTGGGTCGCCTCGGGCAACACCCGCAGCATCGCGTCCGCCCGCCGTCTGGGCATGACCCGGGACGGCGTGCTCCGGCAGCGTTACCCGTACCGCGGAGTGCGCCACGACAGCGAGGTGTGGTCCGTCCTGGCGCAGGAGTGGCCGCTGGCAGAGGTTCGGTCCATGCCCGAGCCCGAGCCCGAGCCCGAGTTCGTGTCCGCGTCCGGCGACCAGGCGGACATCGACCGGCTGATGGGCCTGTTCATGGACTCCTTCACCAACACCGGCGGAAGGCGCCCCGATCTGGAGAACATCCGCGAACTCTTCGTCCCGGAGGGACGGATCATCTCCAACATCGGGAACGACCCCGTGATCATGGACGTGGACGCGTTCGTCGAACCGCGTCGAAAGATGCTCACCGACGGCACGCTGACGGAGTTCTCTGAGTGGGAGGTCTCCCAGCGCACCGAGATCTTCGGATCGGTCGCGCACCGGTTCAGCGAGTACCGCAAGTCCGGCGTCCGGGACGGAGCACCCATCGAGGGACGCGGTCACAAGACCACCCAGTTCCTCCGGACCCGAGACGGCTGGAGGATGTCCTCCATGGCCTGGGACGACGAACCGGCCCGCCGTCCGCAGTGACGGGCACCCGGTTCCCCGAATCACGGCCACGTCCTGCCCGGCGCGTCGCTCTCAGTCCTCCGGCAGGAGCCACGCGGCGATGTCCACGTCACGCGGATGCACGGGCTCGGAGAGCACCACGCCGGTGGTGGTGTCACCCATCTCCGCGAGGTCCTCGATGACCTGCTCGAGGTGTTGCGCGCCCGGACCGCGACCGTCAGCTCGTAGCAGTTCTCCCCGGTGACGTGGACACACGACAGGACGTGGCCCATGGCGAGCAGCCGGTCGCGCAGGCTCTGCGCGTTCCGGACGGAACGGAGCCGGGGGCGCAGCGACGTGGGCTCGTAGGCCCAGCCCCAGCCGGCCGAGATGGAGGTGGACGCCATAACCCTTGATCACTCCGGAGTCCTTGCGTGGCAGTACTAGGCGCCATGACGGAGCACCATGTCCTGTGTGAGGCGGTGCAGGCGCAGTGCGGCGTCCTCTTCGAAGGATGAGCCTTTCAGCAGTAGCCGGCGTGTGGTGCGGTAGGCGGTAAAGCGTTCGCTCGGCGGATCGTCCAGGAGGCGGGTCATCGGGACGACGGCCTTCGCCACGGGGGTGGCGAGCAGGGTGAAGGACGCTTGGGTGAGGGCGCGTAGCGGGTGTGGCAGGTGGTCGGGCATGCCCGTTGCCACGACGCCGGGGTTGTAGCCGATGTAGTGGATCGGAGTGTCGGCGTGCACCGTGGCGAAGGCCACGCCAAGCAGGTCGTTGGCGCGGAAGGACTGCAGAGTGGCCTTGGTGCCGCTGTAGCGGCGCGTCAGTTGCAGGTCGTCCCAGTGGATCCGGCCCAGCGGGATGCCGGGAGTGCCGACGTTCATGACGACCGGTCGCGCTGCGGGTTCCAGCACCTTGCGCAGGCCGTGACTGAGGATGTACCGGCTCAGGTAGGCGAGGGCGAAGCTGTGCTCGAACCCGTCGCGGGTGACCGTTCGAGGGCCGAAGAGCCGGTAACGCTGGGCGCACAGAATGAGCTTGTCCACCGAGGAACAGGTGCTCTCGATGGTGGCGACGAGCTCCTGCGCCGCCACGATCGAGGTCAGATCCGTCTGTAGGAAGGCGGCACGCTCATCGGCTGACAGGGCCGACGCCTCCGCCAGAAACGCCTCGCCCTTGGCGGGCGTACTGCCCACGGCGAGCACCCGTGCTCCCTGGCGCAGGTAGTGCAGAGCGAGCCCCTTGCCGAGTCCGTCGGTTCCTCCGGTGATGACCACCGTCTGCATCGCTGGCTCTCCTCCTCCGGGCTGTGCAACCGAGCAGCCCGGGTTCCATGGGACCGCTATGCGGATACCTCCTATCCGCTTGTGTTGGACCGTACCACGAACCGGATATGATGTATCCGGTTCGGTCGTGGCATCAGCGGAAAAGGAGTCGTCCATGGGCAGGCAGACGGGAGGCGAGGAGCCCGCTGTGGCAGGGGCACGTCCGCTGCGGCGGGACGCCGAGCTCAATCGTCGACGCATTCTCGAGGCCGGACGCGAGGTCTTCGCCTCACGAGGGTTTCAGGCCACGCTCAACGATGTCGCCCACCACGCCGGCGTCGGGGTCGGCACGGTCTACCGGAAGTACCCCGACAAGCAGGCACTCGCAGAGGCCGTCTTCGGTGAAGAACTCGCCGAGATCGCAGCGATGGCGCAACAGGCCCGGGCCGAGGAAGACGCCTTCGCCGCCTTGGCCGGCTTCCTCGAGAGGGCCCTGGCGCGGGCCGCGCGCAACCGGGGGCTGCGTGAGTTGATGCGCCACGGCACCGTCGAGGGCGCCGGCCTGGCCCGAGCGCGGCAGGAGATCGCCGCGCACTGCGAACATCTCGTGGCCCAAGCCTGCGCCCAGGGTGCGCTGCGGGACGGAGTCACCGAGGCCGATATCGCACCGATCGCGGCGATGATCGACGCCGTCATGGCCCTGTCCGGCGAAGACCCTTCCGAGATGTGGCGACGCTATCTGGCGATCGTGCTCGACGGGCTCCGCTCCCACCCCTGTCAGGCACCGCTGCCCGGCCCCGGAGGCGCCGGCTGACCCGGTGACGCTGCCGCAACCGCGCTCAGCAGCGCCGGTCCCCGACTCCGCAAAGGCGGAATCAGGACCTCGAGCGCCAGATGTATGGCCGAGCCTCGTTCGCCTAGGTCAGAGCCCGCATCCCCCCGGCGTCGCCATCACCGGCCAGAACCGTTCTTAGAAACCCCGTCAGCAGCTGCCTTTGGTGAGGTTGCGGACGGAGTGAAGGCACGTAGTTCCTCGAAGAGGACTCGCTTCTGCAGGCAGTGGAACAGCTGTCCGAGCGGGCGATCGAACAGGCGCCGCTGAGCTTGTGCGGCCAGTCACCGACATCGCCCCGGTGGCGGTAGTGGGCCTGCGCCCCGGGACGATGGGCGCAGGGAGGAGAAAGCCCAGAGGCAACCGACGTGGCGGAGCCGGTTGCGCTTGACCATGCGGCGTCCGACGTAGCGTTTCGTGCCGGAGGCGCGGGTGATCGGTGCGAATCCGGCATAGGCCTTGAGGCCGCGGGCGTCGGCGAAGCGGTTGCGGTTGTCGCCGGTCTCGGCGAGAACACGTACCGCGAGCTGGACGCCGAGGCCGGAGGAAGCCCTGGAGTATCTCGGCATCTGGATGGTCGCGAAAGCTGGCATCACCTGCTTCGGTGAGATCTTCAGGGAGTGATGTCTGTGTGACAGCTCAGCTGCCGCAAGCCGATAAGGCTTGGTCCGGGATGTGATGCACGCCTCCGTTAGCGCTGTCACCGGGGCTGCAGTGTCACGACCTGTCCGCCCCGACGCTGGAGTAATGGTCAAGACCTGTCCACTGGCGACCCAGTGGGGTGAAAGCACCAGCGGGGCGACCGGGCTTGAGTCTCCCGTGGGGGGAGGCACGAAGGTGCAGGCATGGACGGCGACACGCTCTTCACGACCTGGGCCCTTGCCCGGCGGACCGTGCGGACGGTCAAAACCGACGGGATCCTGGCGTAGTCGCTTTCACGCGCCTCTACACTGCCCGGGTGATCAACGATCTGCCTGCTGGACTGACCGCCCGACATCCAACGGCCGCAGATCACCTGCGGGTGCTGGCCGTGCTGGACAGGTGGTGGGGCGGACTCAAGGGCGAGGCCGGGTCAATCGAACGCTCGCTGCTGCTTCCGCGCCTGTACTTCCAGCACTTCACCACCACCAGCTTTCTCATCGAGCGCCCCGACGGAGAACTCGCGGCGTTCCTTGTCGGCTTCTTCTCGCAGACCGAACCGGACGTTGCCTATGTGCACTTCGTCGGCGTCGACCCGGCGCGGCACGGGCAGGGAGTCGGGCGCGCCCTCTACCGTGCCTTCTTCGCTCTCGTACGGGCCCACGGCCGCCGGTATGTCCACTGCATCACCAGCCCGGAGAACACCGCCTCCCAGGCCTTCCACGCCCAACTCGGGTTCACGGCCGCACCCGCCCAGCCGGACTACGACGGTCCCGGATTCGACCGCGTGGCCTTCAGGGTCGACCTGGCGCGACGTGCGTCCAGCCCTCCGCGTCGGCTCCGGGTGCTGGACGCGGTCTTGGCCCTTGAACACCGCCCAGAGTTAGGTGAGCCGGGCGGCGACGACTGGCTCACCCTGGTACGAGCGCCGGAAGGCCTGACGGTGATCCGTTGTGCGGACAGCTCGGTGCCCGCGGCCGATCGCTGGATCGCGCTGTATGACGCCGATCCGAGCCACGGACTCGACGAGCCGGGTCTGCTGGCCGCCGTCCTCACGCCGTTGGCCTGCGCCGCGATTCCGGTGTTCACCGCGTCGACCTACCATGCCGACCTGGTACTTTTCCCCGAACAGCGCCGTGACCAGGCGCTGGCTGCTCTGCGTTCGGCCGGATACGAGATCGGCTGACTCACGTAGAGGGGGGCCTTCAGGCGTGCGACGAGGACTGCATGCTCGCCCCCTTGCTCCAGCGTCTTCGTGGTGGCGCGACCAGGCGGAGATCGGTGGGGGCTGCGCAGCGAGCCGGAGGCTCATTTCGGTCTCGATCTGCTGGGCCTGCGGCCGGACGCGATGGCCGCCCGGGTGATCACGCGGCGGGCATCTGCCGCTGTGCCCGACGGCGTCGGCAAGTTGTCGCCGCTGCCCTTTCGGGAAGGCTTCCTCAGCCCTCTGATGCCCAGGCCGATGACCTCCTCGTCGCGTAGCGCGCCCGCGTACGCCTGGAACTCGTCGTCGCCCTTCAGGTACTCGCCCCAGCCCTCGGCGTGCCGGCGAGGCTCACCTGGAGTGGACCGGTGCTCGCCCACCGGTGGGGGAGAGGGGCGGGGTTGGTGCTGTGCGGTGGCTGTGGTGACGCGCGCTGGGGATCGTGGTGGTCCGGTCTCGGTGGGGGCCGAGCCCGGGTCCCTGACGGTCCTGCTTCGGGCGTCGTGGACGCGATGGTCGTCCTCGAGGGCGGCAGCACCGGGCCGCGGTCGTCCGCGGCTGGTGCTCACTCGCGTCCGGTGGGCCTGGTGGGTGTGGCGAGGACGACGAGGTCGTCTTCGTGGAGGCTTGCGGCGATGGCTGTTCCGTGGTGTTCGGTGATGCTGGTGACGAAGCTGTAGGTGCCGTCGTCTGTTCGCAGGTCGTGGATGAGGTGTCCGTCGAGGTTGTAGGCCATGGCCCAGGCGAGGGGGGTGGGCTTGGGGCGGAGGGTTTCGGGGAGGTTCCACAGCAGGGTGCGCAGGAGCCCGGGCAGGGGCAGGAGCCTGTCGAGGAGGGTGTTGCGGGGTGCGGCGATCGCCACCCACAAGAGTTGGTCGCTGCCGAGGCTGATGTTGTCGGGCAGGCCGGCGAGGTTGTCGGTGAAGGGTTCGGTGGTTCCGGTTTTGGGGCCGGTGAGCCAGTAGCGGCTGATGCGGTATCCGGTGGTTTCGGCTACGAGGAGGTGGGAGGCGTCGGGCGCGAGGACCAGGCCGTTGGCGAACTTCAGGTCGTCGCGCAGCACGGTGACGGCGCCGTCGGGGGTGCGGCGGACCAGGAGACCGGTGCAGGAGTGCTCGAAGACGTCGCCGAGGTAGTGGTCGAGGTGCCAGCGGCGGGTGGAGACGGTGAACCAGATGGTGCCGTCCGGGCCTTCGGCCACGTTGCTGGCGAAGGTCAGGGGCAGACCCGCGACGGTGTCGACGAGGACCTCGACCGCTCCGTTGTGGGACATGCGCAGCAGGCCGCGGTCGTGGTCGCAGATTAGGAGCGTGCCGTTGGTGGAGGGCGCAAGCCCCAGCGGGCGGCCCCCGGTGTTGCCGATGACGGTGCGGTCGCCGGTCGCCGGGTCGATGCGGACGATGGTGCCGTCGGCGAGGCCGGTGTACAAGCGGCCGTGCGGGTCGAAGGTTGCGTCTTCGGGGCCGTGGCCGCCGGTTGAGATGCGGCGGGTGACGGTGAAGCGGCTCGTGGTGGGTGTTCGGCCCTGGTTGGCCGGGGCCGGGGGAGGGGTCCAGAGGCGGGGTGAGAGGAGACGGCGGGTCGGTGTCACGGCTGGCTCCCTGCCTGGGCGTCGGCGGTGTCGGGGGGCATCCGCACAGCGGCGGAGGTGGCGCGGCCCCGGCGCGGTTCGAGAGGGACGACTGCGATGGCGAAGCGCGGGTTTCTGGGACGACTTCTATCAGATGGCCTGCCCTGGCTGTGCTGTTGAGGTGACGATCGCCCTCGGGTGGTTACGGGCGCCGTCCAGCGGTCCGGGGCCGGCATGGCAGGCCCCGCCCCTCGGTCCGTACCCGCTCAGGCCGCGCCCGCATCCACGGCCCCCGCTGCCCACCATGAGGCCCGCACCCAAACTCAGGCTCAGACCGCCGGCCTCAGTGCACGTCGGGACTTCACCGCTGGCCTGCTGGTATGCGTGGCCGCGTCGTTGACCAGAATGTCCAGACCGCTGAGCTGGCGTTCGGCAGTAGCTAACAGCTCCTCGGCTGGGCTCGGCCAGATCCAGCTGGGCCACGATGACCTTCCCGCCCGCCTTCTCGGCCCGCTGCACGACCTCGTCCGCAGCATCCAGGTTCTGCGCGTAGTTGAAGACCACCGTCGCTCCGACTCGCGCGAGCCGCAGCACGATGGTCCGGCCGATCCCCCGCGAGCCACCGGTGACGACGGCTGCCTTGCCTGTGAGCATCGCCACGATCTCTCCCTGCCTTGATGGGCTTCCGGCGCGAACACCCAGACGTACCAGGCGGCTTCGGAGGAGTGAAGTCTTCGAGGGGGTCCACCGATCTGATAGAGCACTTCCGCCTTCATCCAAGGGGGCACAACCTACGTCCGACAAGGGCGCCTTTGCCATCGGTTCCGGTGCGGGCAGGGAGTTCCCTGCGGGGCAGGTCGTTCGGGTCGGACAGTGGCGGCATCTCGGTGATCTTCGACGGTTTGCAGTATCGAGGCGGCGGGATCGCCGAGGGGAGCTGCTTGTGTTCGCCGGTGGTCTCGTCGGTGCGTTAAGCCCTGCGGGATAGAGAGCTGTCGTGGAGGTGGGGGCGAACATGGGGATCCAGTAGCGGGCGGTCATAGTGACGTCTTCGGCGGCGACGTCGCGGTCTTCGCCGACGCGTGGATCGACGGCGGTGGGCGGTTGGTGCAGATCCGTATGAGCGTGAACGTGTCCGGGGCGGGGGTGACGCTGACCATGGCCCTGTCGGACATCGGTGAGCCGGTCCGCGTAACGGTTCCACGGGCCTTGGACACGGTCCCCGTCACCGAGGTCGGCGGCGTTCTGAACGGCTGAGCCGGTTGGCCGCCGGGCGGGCCTGCGGTTGAGGTGCCTGGCAGGGCACTGCATGGGCCCTGCGGCGGTGGCCGGGGCGATTGTGGTGTGTTGGGCCTGGTAGAAAACTGACCTGTGGGTGTCCAAGAGCGCGAACGCAAGGTGTACCGGCCGCTGCGGCGGGCCGGCCTCGAGGTGGTCCCGGACGCAGTGCCGGACGGCACGATGCCGTTCGTCTTCGGCTACGGCCGCGAGGACATCGTCGGCGGGTTCTCGCACCGGTACGAGACTGCACGGCTCGTCGAGCGTCTCAACGAGGACTGGTACGACCTGGCGGTTTCCTCGGGTCTCCTCGATCGGCGGCGCGAGTTCCTGGTCCTGCTTCCCCACGGCACTCACACGCACCAGGCCGTCCTGCATCAGCAGAACCAGCCCTATGGCCGCCGTGCCGCACCGGCGGTCTGGGCCCGGGTCCGGCTCCTGGACCGCTGGGACATCATGGGCCGGGGTGCGGCATCGGCGTTCCTCGGCATACGTGCGGGCCACCCGGGCTTCGGCATGATGGCGCTCGACAGCAGCGTGTACATCGGCTGCTCGACCGGGGAGAGCGGTGTTGACGTGAGTGCGGTGGCTCACCCGGCCCGCTCTGAGAACATCCTGCGGTACCTGCAATGGTACGCACATTGGGACTATTCCCGCGCCGACAGGGAGTTGCAGAGGCGGATCGCCGTCTGGCTCGCGGGCCGCGCACCGGGGACTGCCGGTCGTTACGATCAATGACCGCGCAGCCCCCGGCGAAGGGGCCGGCAAGATTGTCGCCGTCCGTCGGATCATGTGGCTGACTTCTTGCCGCATCGTTCACCTGACCACAGGGTGGGTGACCGGACGGAGGCCCAACGGGAGCGGTTTCGGCCGTTTTTGATGGTCAGTAACGGTTGTTGCGGGCGGGGCGGGATCATCGGCAGGTGATCGGCGGGTGTTTTCGTGGGGTACGACCGGCGTGCGGCGGCGTGATTCACCTGAACAGGTCGGCCCGTGGAAAACCGTCTATGAACGACACAGCCTGCCCTCGGCTGAGGGAACTTGCGAGCGGCTGCTTCAGCAGGTCGACGCGGAGCTGATGCGGTGTTGAGGTCTGCTGGGACATGGCGGCCGATTCCACCGTCGTGCGGGCCCATCAGCATGGCGCCGGTGCGTGCACCGCACGGGGTGCGGGCGGAT
>NZ_BMRV01000004.1 GCF_014648815.1 Streptomyces flaveolus
TGTACTCACCCTCTCGGGCTTTCCTCCGGGCGCTTCCCTTCGGTCTTGCGTTTCCGACTCTATCAGATCCTTTTCCGATCCGATTTCCTCGGTGCTTTCCAGGTTTCCGCTTTCGCGTTTCCCTTTCCGGCGGTTCCGACTCTATCAGATCCTTTCGGGCCCTGATTCCCCGTCAGAGGGGGTTGTCTTCCCGGCTGTTGGGCCGTTCCGACGAGTGAGACTCTAGCGGATTCCCGACTCCCGAGCTAATCGGGGCCGCGTTCTTTCGAACGTGGATTCCTCATTCCGCGAATACGCGTGCCAATGACACGACGACGCCGACAGCGCGACTGTTCGTCGAGAGTGGTTGGTACTTGCGGAATCGCTGTCCGGGGACCGACCGAGGTCGGCGCTCACGTCGGACAACTCGGAGAACAGTACGGATGGGGGCATGCCGTGTCAACTTCATGGCGAAGCGGCTGTTCGAGGCGTAGCGTGACCGACGTGATGACGCGTACGTGCAACCAGTTCTGGTGGGCCGCCTGACGGCGGCCGCGCTCACGTACGCACTCGACGGCCGCCGCTTCGGCGGCCGTTCTCGTATCTCCCTCCAGGAGGGGCGGCCGGCGGGTGGCGGCGGCCCTGACCAGAGGTGGAGAGATGACACGGGTCTTCAGTGGGGTCAAGCCGACCGGGCATCTGACGCTGGGGAACTACCTGGGAGCCATGCGGCAGTGGGCCGCGGAGGACCAGCATCGGTCCGACGCGCTGTTCTGCGTGGTCGATCTGCACGCGCTGACCGTCGACCACGATCCGGCACGGGTGCGCCGGCTGAGCAGGCAGGCGGCGTCGCTGCTGCTGGCGGCGGGGCTGGATCCGGAGTTGTGCACCGTGTTCGTCCAGAGCCATGTGGACGAACACGCGCGGCTGTCGTACGTACTGGAGTGCGTGGCCACGGACGGTGAGATGCGCCGGATGATCCAGTACAAGGAGAAGGCCGCGCGGGAGCGGGAGCGGGGCGGGAGTGTGCGGCTGTCGCTGCTGACGTATCCCGTACTGATGGCGGCCGACATCCTGGCGTACGGGACGGACGAGGTGCCGGTCGGGGAGGACCAGACGCAGCACGTGGAACTGGCCCGGGATCTCGCCGTGCGGTTCAACCAGCGGTACGGGCACACGTTCGTGGTGCCCAAAGCCACGAATCCGGCGGTGGCGGCCCGGGTGATGAATCTGCAGGAGCCGGCGTCGAAGATGGGGAAGAGCGACGACGTCGGGCCGGGGATCGTCTATGTGCTGGACGAGCCGGACGTGGTGCGGAAGAAGGTCATGCGGGCCGTGACCGACAGCGGGCGCGAGGTCGTGTACGACCGGGAGACGCGGCCGGGGCTCGCGAACCTGCTGGAGATCCTCGCCGCGTGCACGGGCGGGGACCCGGCGGAGCTGGCGGGGGCGTACGACGCGTACGGCGCGCTGAAGAAGGACGTCGCGGAGGCCGTGGTGGAGGTGTTGCGGCCGTTGCGTGAGCGGCACCAGGAGCTGTGCGCGGATCCCGGCTACGTGGAGGGCGTGCTGCGGGACGGCGCGGAGAAGGCGCGGGCGATGGCTCGGCCGACCGTGGATGCCGCCTATCGCGCGATCGGACTGTTGCCACCGGTGGCGGACACCGTGGTGAACGCGGCCCGATAGGCGCGGGGACTGGTGGCGAGGCGCGATGCGAAGTGCTGACGCATCGTGACCTCGCTGCCGAAGCCGGCCCGGCGGGCGATCTCGGGCATGGGGAGGTCGGTGCGCTCCAGGAGTTTCT
The DNA here is from genome assembly GCF_014648815.1 of Streptomyces flaveolus. GTDB lineage: Bacteria > Actinomycetota > Actinomycetes > Streptomycetales > Streptomycetaceae > Streptomyces > Streptomyces flaveolus. The sequence continues at coordinate 1,784 of NZ_BMRV01000004.1, forward strand.
GGGCGGCGGCGATGCGCTGGTCGAGGAGCCAGCGCAGCGGCGTGGTGCCGGTGGCCGCCGTGAAGTGGCGGGCGAAGGAGCGGGGTGACATGCCCGCGCGGGCGGCCAGGTCGGCGACGGTCAGGGGCTCGTGGAGGTGGCGCAGCGCGTGCTCGCGGACGGCGGCGAGGGCGTCGGCGTCCCGGTCGGTGCGGGGCGTGGGGTGCTCGATGAACTGGGCCTGGGTGCCCGTGCGGAAGGGTGCGGTGACCATCGAGCGGGCGATGGTGGCGGCGGCCTCGGCACCATGGGCCAGGCGGACCAAGTGGAGACAGAGGTCTATGCCGGCCGCGGTGCCGGCCGCGGTCCAGAGGTTGTCGTCCTCGATGAAGAGGGCGTCGGGGACGACGGTGACGCGGGGGTGGTGGGCGCGCAGGAGGTCGATCAGCCGCCAGTGGGTGATGGCGCGGCGGCCGTCGAGCAGGCCCGCTTGAGCGAGGGTGAACGCGCCGCCGCAGAGGGCGGCGACGGTGGTGCCGCGGGCGTGGGTGCGGCGGAGGGCGTCGAGGACCGGCGCCGGGGCCGGGGTGAGGTGGTCGTCGAGGCCGGGGACCACGACGAGGTCGGCGTCGTCCAGCCAGTCGAGGGGCCTGTCGGGGTGGAGGGCGAGCCCGCCGCGCATCGGGACCGCGGTGGTGCCGTCGGCGGCGACGCGGCGCAGGTCGAAGGCGGGGGCGCCGCGGTCGGTGCGGTCGGCGCCCCAGACCTCGGTGATGACGGAGACGTCGAAGGCCCGGATGCCGGGGAAGGCGACGAGGGCGACGCGGTAAGGGGCCTGGACGGTGGCCTGCACTGCCATGGGTGGCAGTAAACCATCGATCGCTGACTTCTGTACCGCTGGGGAGCGCGGCCGTCCGGCGGCACGATCGTGGGCATGGACATCGCGGAGAACGCAGCGCTGGTGGTCGTGGACGTGCAGAAGGGCTTCGAGGAGCTCGGCTTCTGGGGGACGCGCAACAACCCGGCGGCGGACGACAACATCGCCGCCCTCATCGACGTATGGCAGTCGACCGGGCGGCCGGTCGTCTTCGTGCGGCACGACTCGGCCAAGCCGGGGTCGCCGTTGCGGACGGGGTACGAGGGCAACGACTTCAAGGAGTACGTCGAGCAGCGGCGCGGGAAGGGGAACGGGGCCGAGCTGCTGATCACGAAGACCGTGAACTCGGCGTTCCTCGGGACGCCGGACCTGGGAGCGTGGCTCGGGGAGCAGGGGATCGACCAGGTGGTGCTGGCCGGGATCCAGACGAACATGTGCGTCGAGACGACGGCCCGGATGGGCGGGAACCTCGGGTACGACGTGCTGGTCGCGTTCGACGCGACGTACACCTTCGGCCTGGAGGGGCCCTTCGGCTGGCGGCAGAGCGCGGACGAGCTGGCCAGCGCGTCGGCGGTGTCGCTGCACGGGGGCGGGTTCGCGCGGGTGGTGACGACGGGGGATGTGGTGGCCGCGGCGGAGTGAGCCCCCGCGGGGGCTCACCGGGTCGTCAGTCCTTGGTGCCGGAGGCCAGTTCGCGGCTGCGGTCGCGGGCGGCTTCCAGGGCGGCGATGAGGGCGGCGCGGACGCCGTGGTTCTCGAGTTCGCGGATGGCGTTGATGGTGGTGCCGGCGGGGGACGTGACGTTCTCGCGGAGCTTGACCGGGTGTTCGCCGCTGTCGCGGAGCATCTTCGCGGCGCCGATCGCGGACTGGACGATCAGGTCGTGGGCCTTGTCGCGGGGCAGACCCAGGAGGATGCCGGCGTCGGTCATGGCCTCGACCAGGTAGAAGAAGTACGCGGGGCCCGAGCCGGAGAGGGCGGTGCAGGCGTCCTGCTGGTTCTCGGGGACGCGGAGGGTCTTGCCGACGGCGCCGAAGATCTCCTCGGCGTGGGCGAGGTGGGCGGCGGTGGCGTGGGTGCCGGCGGAGATGACGGACATGGCCTCGTCCACGAGGGCGGGCGTGTTCGTCATGACGCGGACCACCGGGGTGCCGGCGGCGAGGCGGTCCTCGAAGAAGGAGGTCGGGATGCCCGCGGCGCCGCTGATGACCAGGCGGTCGGCGGGGATGTGCGGGGCGAGTTCGTCGAGGAGGGTGCCCATGTCCTGCGGCTTGACCGTGAGGATCAGGGTGTCGGCGGTCTTGGCGGCCTCGGCGTTGGTGACCGGGGTGACTCCGTAGCGGGTGCGGAGTTCGTCGGCCCGTTCCTGGCGGCGGGCGGTGACCAGGAGGTCGGCGGGTGCCCAGCCGGCTCCGATCATTCCGCTGAGCAGGGCTTCGCCGATCTTGCCGGTCCCGAGGACTGCGACTTTCTGGGTCATGGGTTCGGTGCCCTCCGGTGCCCTGTCTGGGGTGGGTCTGGGGTGTGTCGTCCGTCGTCGTCATCCTCGCATTCGCGGGGGCGGGTGGGGTGTGGAGTCCAGTCCGCGGGACGCGGGGGCTGCGGGCCTGGTCCTCGTACGCCGGGCGGGCTGACTACGCCGTGCGGCGCTTCAACGTCGCCGCGCCCAGGGCCAGGACCAGGAGGGCGCAGCCCGCCACGATCAGGGCGTCCCGTACGAAGGTGGCCGTCATGTCGGTGTGGCGCAGGACCTCGTTCATGCCGTCGACCGCGTAGGACATCGGCAGGACGTCGGAGACGGCCTCCAGGGCGGGGTGCATGCGGTCGCGCGGGGTGAAGAGGCCGCAGAGGAGGAGCTGGGGGAAGATCACTGCCGGCATGAACTGGACCGCCTGGAATTCCGAGGCCGCGAAGGCCGAGACGAAGAGGCCGAGCGCGGTGCCCAGGAGGGCGTCGAGCAGGGCGACCAGGAGCAGGAGCCAGGGGCTGCCGGTGACGTCGAGGCCGAGGAACCAGACGGCCAGGCCCGTCGCCAGGGCCGACTGGACGATCGCGAGGGCGCCGAAGGCCAGGGCGTAGCCGGCGATGAGGTCGCCCTTGCCCAGGGGCATGGCGAGGAGCCGTTCGAGGGTGCCCGAGGTGCGCTCGCGCAGGGTCGCGATGGACGTGACCAGGAACATCGTGATCAGCGGGAAGATCCCGAGCAGGGACGCGCCGATGTTGTCGAAGGTGCGCGGGCTGCCGTCGAAGACGTAGCGCAGCAGGAACAGCATCACGCAGGGGATGAGGAGCAGCAGCGCGATCGTGCGGGGGTCGTGGGCGAGCTGACGCAGGACGCGGGCCGCGGTGGCGGTGGTGCGGGAGAGGTTGAGGGGGCGGGTGGGGACCGGGCGGAGTGTGGCCCCTGTGGTGGGAGTCGTGGTGGTCATCGCGTGGTCTCCTTCGTGCGGGCTGCCGCCGTGGCCTCGTCCACCAGGTGCAGGAAGGCCTCCTCGACCGTCTCGGCGTCCGTGCGGGTGCGCAGGGCGTCGGGGGTGTCGTCGGCGAGGAGCGTGCCCTCGCGCATCAGGAGGAGGCGGTGGCAGCGCTCGGCCTCGTCCATGACGTGCGAGGAGACGAGGAGGGTGGCGCCGCGGTCGGCGGCGAGGGAGTGGAACAGGGTCCACAGGTCGCGGCGGAGTACGGGGTCGAGGCCGACCGTCGGTTCGTCGAGGACCAGGAGTTCCGGGGCGCCGAGAAGCGCGACGGCGAGGGAGACGCGGCTGCGCTGGCCGCCGGAGAGGTTGCCGGCCAGGGCGTCGGCGCGGGTGGTGAGGTCGACGTCGGCGATGGCCCGGGTGACGGTCTCGCGGCGGCGGTCGGAGGAGGCGCGGCCGGGGTCGAGGATCGCGGCGAAGTAGTCGAGGTTCTGGCGGACGGTGAGGTCGTCGAAGACGGACGGGGCCTGGGTGACGTAGCCGATGCGGGTGCGCAGGTCGGGGTGGCCCGCGGGGCGGCCGAGGACGTCCAGGGTGCCGGTGACCTTGGCCTGGGTGCCGGCGATCGCCCGCATGAGGGTGGACTTGCCGCAGCCGGAGGGGCCGAGGAGGCCGGTGATCTGGCCGCGCGGGACGGTGAAGCCGAGGCCGCGCAGGACGGTGCGGGAGCCGCGGGCGACGGTGAGGTTCTCGGCGTGGACGGCGGGGGTGGTTCCCCCGTCGGGGGCGGCGGCGACGGCTGTCGTCCGGTCGCCGGGAGGGCGGGGCGAGTAATTCATCATGTGATGAATAGTGCTCCCGCGCTCCCGTCGCGTCAAGCAGTCGTGGGGGTCCTGGCGAGCAGCAGGATCACGTCGTACGTCTCCTCGACGATCCCGTCCGGGAAGACGGCCAGGAGGTGCTCCCGCTCCTCGGCCAGGAAGGCCGCGCTGCGTTCCTCGCCGTGGGTGAGGAAGACGGAGTGGCTGGCGAGGTTGGCCAGGTGTGTGTCCAGCGGGACGCGGCGGCTCCAGCGGATCGTGCGGCGGGTGAAGGCCAGGCGGCCGGAGGGGTCGGCGACGCGAGCGTTGACGTCCCGTTTCTCGGCGGAGACGTTCAGGCCGAACTGCCGCTCCGTGCGCTCGGCCGCCTCGGCCGTCCACGGCACGTCGAGGGCGTCGGTGTTCCACCACAGCGCCAGCGCCCCGCCCGGACACAGCACGCGCAGCGCCTCCGGGACCGCCCGGGCGGGGTCGGTCCAGTGCCAGGCCTGGGCGTAGGTGAGGAGGTCGAGGCGGTGGTCGGCGAGGGGGAGGGCGTTGCCGTTGCCGCGGATCACCGGCACGTCGGGAAGGCCCCGGCGGAACTCGGCCGCCATGCCCGCGCCGGGCTCGACGGCGATGACGTCGGCGCCGCGTTCGCGCAGGCGGGCGGTGGCGATGCCCGTACCGGCGCCGACGTCCGCGACGCGGGAGCCGGCCAGGGGGCGGCCGGACAGCTCCTCGATCGCCTCGAAGAGGGCGGACGGGTAGGAGGGGCGGTTGGCGGCGTATTGGGCCGCGGCCGCGTTGAAGGAGTGGGCGCGGGCGGAGTGGCCGGCCGGCGAGTCGGGCCTCGGTGTCGTCATACGGCCATGGTGGCCGGGTGGCCGCGGGGCGCAGGGGCTTTCGCCGTCTACCAGGATGTCCGGACGCCCGCACGCGTCGACGACGGCCTCGGTGAGGCGGCCGCCTCACCGTCCCCGGCGGCGTTCGACCGGCTGCCGCGGGCGCCCGGCAGTCCGGCGGCACGGGCCTCGCCCGCCGCCGCGGAGTGCGCGGAGCCGGCGACGATCCGGACGCCGTCGGCGGCCGGGCGGCGTGCGACGGCCGCGCCGACGCCCGGGGACGACCCGGCGACCGGGGCCACCCGCGGTCGGCCTGTCGCACCCGGAGGGCATCACGGCACGGGCTAGGAGCGGCGGCGCTTCTTCGACGGGTTGCGGGAGCGGCGGGTGGTGCGCTTCTCGTACTCCTCGCGGGCCGTGTCGTACTCGGTGCGGTGCAGCGCCTCGCCCGGGGCCTCGGTGAAGGTGCGGAGGAAGTAGGCGAGGAGCGTACCGACGAAGCCGATGGTGAGCAGGCCGCGCAGGGAGGACTGGCGGTCGGGGTCGGGGCGGCTGCTGAAACCGGACCAGGTGTGCCGGAAGGCCAGGGCGCTGCAGACCGCGAACATCACGACCATCAGCAGCGACACGAAGCCGCCGATGTCGGCGATCTGGAGGCCCTCGTAGGCGATGCGGAGCACGAAGCAGGCGGCGGCCGCCGCGGCGAGCGAGCCGACGGCCAGGCCGGCCCGGCGGGCGACGTAGCCGTGGTCGTGGTTCACCCAGGTCGTGCCGAAGAACCGGAGGGGTTCGGGGCGGGGGCCCGCGGGGGTGTCCGGGATGCCGTTCGTGCCGTTCTCTGCGCTCACGGAACGATTATGGCGCCGGACGTGCCGCGGACCCCGGGTGGGCTCAGGAGCAGCGGGACGCGACGTAGCCGTCGCTGCCGGTGCGTACGTACGTGTCGGAGACGTATCCGTTGCCGATGTTGTCCCAGATGTTGTTGGTGCCGTACGGGCCCGTCACCGTCGTCCCCGGCGTCTGGCAGTAGATCGGGACGCGGGCTCCCTCCGACAGGACCCGCACGATGCCGTAGCCGGTGCCGGGACCGCTGCGGACGTTGAGACGGACGCCCGGAGCGACCGGGTAGGACGAGACGGCCGCCGCGGTCGCCGTCATCGTGACGGCTTCCGCGCCGCCGTCGGTTTCTTCCAGCCGGCCGACATGGTCGACAGTCATGTGTTCTCCCCCGTGGGGCCCCGCGTGTGCCGTGGGGCCCTGTCGATTCCGCTGTGACGGACTGTCCGGAACAGGCCGTCACACACGAGTTCGCGACTCGCACGCGGAGGCTAGCAAGCCGCCTCGGTCCCGTACGAGTCATCGACTAGGCTCCGAGCGTCGCGCGCGCACAGGAACAGCACGGGGGTGGTCCCATGGCGCCACGGGAGTACGACGGGGCGGGCGCGGAAGCGGAACGTCCGGAATATGCCGGTCACTACCGTCTGGAGTCCTGTCTGGGATCGGGCGGTATGGGCGTCGTGCACGTGGCCCGCAGCACCTCCGGGATGAAGCTGGCGGTGAAGGTCGTCCACGCCCGCTATGCCGAAGACCCCGAGTTCCGGGGGAGGTTCCGGCAGGAGGTGGCCGCGGCGCGGCGGGTGAGCGGTGCCTTCACCGCTCCGGTCGTCGACGCCGACCCGGAGGCCGGGCGGCCCTGGATGGCCACCCTGTTCATCCCCGGGCCGACCCTCTCGGAACAGGTGAAGCGGAACGGGCCGATGGACCCCGCGCAGTTGCGCCGGCTGATGGCCGGGCTCGCCGAGGCGCTGCGGGACATCCACCGGGTCGGGGTCGTGCACCGGGACCTGAAACCGAGCAACGTGCTGCTCGCCGAGGACGGGCCGAAGGTCATCGACTTCGGCATCTCCCGGCCGAAGGACAGCGAACTGCGGACCGAGACCGGGAAGTTGATCGGCACGCCGCCGTTCATGGCGCCCGAGCAGTTCCGCCGGCCCCGGGAGGTGGGCCCCGCGGCCGACGTCTTCGCCCTCGGCTCCCTGATGGTGCACGCGGCGACCGGGCGCGGGCCCTTCGACTCGGACAGCCCGTACGTCGTCGCCTACCAGGTCGTGCACGACGAGCCCGACCTGACGGGCGTACCGGAGACGCTCGCGCCGCTGGTGCTGCGGTGCCTGGCCAAGGAGCCGGAGGAGCGGCCCACGCCGGACGAGCTGATGCGGGAGCTGCGGTCGGTGGCGGCGTCGTACGACACGCAGACCTTCCTGCGGGCGCCGCGGACCGAGGAGGCGGACGGGCCGGAGGCGGACACGCCGGAGGCCCTGGCGGCCGAGCCCCCGCCGCGGCCCGCACGCCGTCTCGGCCGGCGGACGGTGCTGGTCGCCGGGGTGCTCTGCCTCGGCGTGCTCGGCGGGCTCGCCTCGCTCCCGTGGTCCGGCGGCTCCGAGCCGGCGCGGCAGACCGCCGTCGCGCAGGACGCGTCGGGTTTCGGCGCGTGGGAGACGGAGGCGGTCCCGCGCAGCGGTGTGCCGCAGTGCTCGTACGGCGCGGGCAAGCTGATGTGCGGGCGGCCCGGGCTGGTCTTCGCCCTCGATCCGGCCGACGGCCGCACCCTGTGGCGCCACGACGTCACGGAGGCGACGCGGAGCGAACCGCCGGTCATGGCGGGTGGTCTCGTGCAGCCCGAGGTCGGCCTGATCGGCGACCTCGAGGCGCTCGACCCCGCCACCGGCAAGGTGGCGTGGCACCAGGGGATGCCCGAGTACAACGGGCTGCGGTGCGCGGGCGGCATGCTCCTGCTCACCGCCGCCGACGGTCGGGTCACCGGCGTGGACGGCGCCTCGGGCGAGACCGCCTGGTCCCGCCGGATCCCCGGGCAGGACGTGCCGTACTTCACGTCGTTCGCCGGGGACCGGTCGGCCTACGCGACGACCGTGTCGGACGACGGGTCCAGGACCCGGGTGACCGCGGTGGATCCGACGACCGGCGACGTGCGGTGGGACGCCGGCCTCGACGGGGCGCTGACGCCGGTGGGTGCGGCGAACGGATTCGTGTACTTCCTGGTCGGCGGCGCGACGTACGGGGACGCGGCCGCCGTCGTGCGCTACACGCCCGGCAGCGGGGCGACCCGCCGGGTGACGCTGGACGTCCCGGTCGCCGAGGCGCAGGCCGGGGTGCGCGGGAACACCGTGCACCTCATGGGCGCGGGCGGCTCGCTGGTGGCCGTGGACATGGCGGCCGGGAAGCAGCGGTGGCGGCTGGAGACCGGCGTGAGCCGGGGCTCGGCGCCCGCCTCCGACGGACGGCACGTGTACGTCACCGTGCCCGACGGACGGCTCCTCGGGGTCGACGCCCGCACGGGCAAGCTCCTCGGGCAGACCCGGCCGCGGCTCGCCGCCGACTCCGACCGTGTGCCCGCCACACTGCACGTACCGGTGCTCGCGGGCGGGCACGTCTACGCCGGTGCGCCGGACGGGACCGTGTTCGGCGTGGACGGGCGGGACCCGGCCGCCTGGTAGCCGGGCCCCCGCTGGGCCGGTCAGCCCAGCTTGCTCACGTCACGCACGGCGCCCTTGTCGGCGCTCGTCGCCATCGCGGCGTACGCCCTCAGGGCCGCGGAGACCTTGCGCTCGCGGTTCTTCGGGGCGTACACGCCGTTCAGGGCCTGCTCGCGGCGGGCCAGCTCGGCGTCGTCGACCAGCAGCTCGATGGAACGGTTCGGGATGTCGATGCGGATGCGGTCGCCGTCCTCGACGAGGGCGATGGTGCCGCCCGAAGCCGCCTCCGGGGAGGCGTGGCCGATGGACAGGCCCGACGTGCCGCCGGAGAAGCGGCCGTCGGTGACGAGCGCGCACGCCTTGCCGAGGCCGCGGCCCTTCAGGTACGAGGTCGGGTAGAGCATCTCCTGCATGCCGGGGCCGCCCTTGGGGCCCTCGTAGCGGATGACGACGACGTCGCCCTCCTTGACCTGCTGGGTGAGGATCTTCTGGACGGCGTCCTCCTGCGACTCGCAGACCACCGCGGGGCCCTCGAAGGTCCAGATGGACTCGTCGACGCCGGCGGTCTTCACGACGCAGCCGTCGACGGCGAGGTTGCCCTTGAGGACCGCGAGGCCGCCGTCCTTGGAGTAGGCGTGCTCGGACGAGCGGATGCAGCCGCCCTCGGCGTCGGTGTCCAGCGCCTCCCAGCGCTCGGACTGGGAGAAGGCCTCGGCGGAGCGGACGCAGCCGGGCGCCGCGTGCCACAGCTCGAGGGCCTCGGGCGACGGGGAGCCGCCGCGCACGTCCCAGGTCTTGAGCCAGTCGGCCAGGGAGGGGCTGTGGACGGAGTGCACGTCCTCGTTCAGCAGGCCGGCGCGGTGCAGCTCGCCGAGGAGGGCGGGGATGCCGCCGGCGCGGTGCACGTCCTCCATGTAGTACGTGCGGTCCTTGGCGACGTTCGGCGCGACCTTCGCCAGGCACGGCACCCGGCGGGAGACGGCGTCGATCTGCTCCAGGCCGAAGGGGACGCCGGCCTCCTGGGCGGCGGCCAGCAGGTGCAGGATCGTGTTGGTGGAGCCGCCCATCGCGATGTCGAGGGCCATGGCGTTCTCGAACGCCTGGAAGGTGGCGATGTTGCGCGGCAGGGCGGACTCGTCGTCCTGCTCGTAGTAGCGGTGGACCAGGTCCATCACGGTGCGCGCGGCGTCGACGTAGAGCTGCTTGCGCGCGGTGTGGGTGGCGAGGACCGAGCCGTTGCCGGGCAGGGACAGGCCGATGGCCTCGGTCAGGCAGTTCATCGAGTTGGCGGTGAACATGCCGGAACAGGAGCCGCAGGTCGGACAGGCGTTCTCCTCGATGCGGAGCATGTCCTCGTCGGAGATCTTGTCGTTCACCGCGTCGGACATCGCGTCGACCAGGTCGAGCGTGCGGACCGTGCCGTCGACCAGGGTGGCGCGGCCGGACTCCATCGGACCGCCGGAGACGAAGACCGTCGGGATGTTCAGCCGCAGGGCGGCGTTGAGCATGCCCGGGGTGATCTTGTCGCAGTTGGAGATGCAGATCAGGGCGTCGGCGCAGTGGGCCTCGACCATGTACTCCACGCTGTCCGCGATCAGGTCGCGGGAGGGCAGGGAGTAGAGCATGCCGCCGTGGCCCATGGCGATGCCGTCGTCGACGGCGATCGTGTTGAACTCGCGCGGGATGCCGCCGGCCGCGACGACCGCCTCGCTGACGATCCGGCCGACCGGGGCGAGGTGCGTGTGGCCCGGCACGAACTCCGTGAAGCTGTTGGCGATCGCGACGATCGGCTTCCGCCCGATGTCCGCACCGGGTACACCGGAGGCGCGCATAAGGGCGCGGGCGCCCGCCATGTTGCGGCCGTGGGTGACTGTGCGGGACCTCAGCTCGGGCATCGTCGCTCGCTCCTTCGGAGAGTTCTGCCAGGAAACGCTGACAGTTTTCTGACTGTCGACGAGCGTACGCCGGTCATCCAGGGACCGGGACAAGGTGTCCGGAATACGGGACGGCCGTCTCGCCGTCGGGGCTTCAGGGGCCGGTGAGATGGCCCTGTACGACCGGTGCCAGCCGCGCGATGATCCGCTCGGGGTCCGCCGACGCCAGCGGCTCCACCTTGATCACGTACCGGAGCATCGCGCACCCCACCAGCTGCGCCGCCGCCAGCTCGGCGCGCAGCTCCGCGTCCGGCAGGTCCAGCTGGTCGGCGATGCGGCGCAGCAGCTGGGCGGCGATCAGCCGGCGGAAGACGGCGGCGGCGGTCTCGTTGTTCACGGCCGAGCGGACGATCGCCAGCAGCGGCGCACGGGTGCCGGGGTTCTCCCAGAGGCCCAGGATGAAGCGGGTCAGGCGCTCGCCGACCCCTTCGAGCGGGCCGTCGCCGATCGCCTCGGGGGCTTTGAGGGCGGGCGCGAAGGCGACCTCGATCGCCGCTTCGAAGACCTGTTCCTTGGTGCCGAAGTAGTGGTGCACGAGGGCGGAGTCCACGCCCGCCGCCTTGGCGATGCCGCGTACGGAGGTCTTCTCGTAGCCCCGCTCGGAGAACTCCTCGCGGGCCGCGGCGAGGATGCGGTCGCGGGTCCCGGCCGACTCGGTGCGCGGCGGGCGGCCGCGGCGGCGGGCGGGGGTGCCGGAGGCGCCCGGGGTTCCCTCGGTGGCGTCGCTCACGGCCGGGGCGACCTCGCCGCCGAGGAGGCCGACGCCAGGTGCAGGCGCGTGAAGGCCAGCGCCTCCGCGAGGTCGGCCTCACGTTCGGCGCTGGACATGGCGCGACGGGTGTTGACCTCGATGACGACATGGCCGTCGAAACCTGTGTGCGCGAGGTTCTCCAGCACCTCGGCGCAGGGCTGGTCGCCGCGGCCGGGGACGAGGTGCTCGTCCTTGGCGGAGCCCTTGCCGTCGGCGAGGTGGACGTGACCGAGACGGTCGCCCATGCGCTCGATCATGCCGAGGGTGTCGGTGCGGGCCGTGGCGGCGTGGCTGAGATCGATCGTGAAGTGACGGTAGTCCTCCTTCGTCACGTCCCAGTCGGGCGCGTACGCGAGCATCTCGCGGTCCCGGTAGCGCCAGGGGTACATGTTCTCGACCGCGAACCGCACGTCTGTCTCGTTCGCCATCCGCCAGATGCCGCTGACGAAGTCCCGGGCGTACTGGCGCTGCCAGCGGAACGGCGGGTGCACGACCACGGTGCTCGCGCCCAGCTTCTCGGCGGCGGCCTGGGCGCGCTGGAGCTTGGTCCAGGGGTCCGTGGACCAGACCCGCTGGGTGATGAGCAGGCAGGGCGCGTGCACGGCCAGGATCGGCATCCGGTGGTAGTCGCTGAGCCGGCGCAGGGCCTCGATGTCCTGGCTGACCGGATCGGTCCACACCATGACCTCGACGCCGTCGTAGCCGAGGCGCGCGGCGATCTCGAAGGCCGTCGCCGTCGACTCCGGGTAGACGGAAGCCGTCGACAGGGCGACCTTCGCATCCGGGATGCGGACTACGTCCCTTGGTTCTGCCACGGTGGCCAGGTTACGGGGTGGCGGTCGGAGGGTGCGGGGGGCGTGGTCGCCGTTGTGGCGAGTGCCATAGGTGCGGGGGCGGTTTCAGGGCGGGGCGGCTTCGTTCGTCGCGTCCCGTGGCGGCGCCGTGCGTCGATACGGGCCCGTGCCGCCTCCGGGCGCGTCAGTCCTGGCCCATGTGGTCCAGGCGGCGGAGGATCACGCCCTCCCTGAGGGCCCACGGGCAGATCTCCAGGCTCTCCACGCGGAAGAGGTCCATCGCGGCCTCGGCGACCAGGGCGCCGGCCAGGAGCTGGTTCGCGCGGCCCTCGGAGACGCCGGGGAGCTCGGCGCGCTCGGCGGCGGTCATGGCGCCCAGGCGGGGCACCCAGGCCTCCAGCGAGGCCCTTTTCAGCTCCCGCTGGACGTAGAGGCCCTCCGCCGAGCGGGCGGCGCCCGCGATGCGGGCGAGCTGCCGGAAGGTCTTGGAGGTGGCGACCACGTGGTCCGGGGCGCCGAAGCGGCTGAACTCGCCGACCGTGCGGGCGATCTCCGTACGGACGTGGCGGCGCAGCGCCCGGACGTCGTCCGGGTCGGGCGGGTCGCCGGGCAGCCGGGCGGCGGTCAGCCGGCCCGCGCCGAGCGGCAGCGACACCGCGGCGTCCGGCTCCTCGTCGATGCCGTAGGCGATCTCCAGGGAGCCGCCGCCGATGTCCAGGACCAGCAGCTTGCCCGCCGACCAGCCGAACCAGCGGCGGACGGCGAGGAAGGTGAGCCGGGCCTCCTCGGCGCCGCTGAGCACGGTGAGCTCGACGCCGGTCTCCTCGCGGACGCGCGCGAGGACGTCGTCGGCGTTGCGGGCCTCGCGCACGGCGGAGGTGGCGAACGGCAGGAGGTTCTCGACGCCCTTGTCCTCGGCGGCCTGGAGCGCCTCGTGGACGACCGTGATCAGCCGGTCCACGCCCTCGGGACCGATGGCGCCGTCGCCGTCGAGGAGTTGGGCGAGGCGCAGCTCCGCCTTGTGCGAGTGCGCGGGCAGCGGGCGTGCGCCGGGGTGCGCGTCCACCACCAGCAAATGCACCGTGTTCGAACCCACGTCGAGGACACCGAGTCTCATGAAGGGAACGCTACTGCCGGCGGGGCGGACAGCGGTGCCGTCGTCCGGTCCGGGCGACTTACCCTGGAGCCGTGCCAAAGACGAAAAAGGCGAAGGACGGAAAGTCGCCCAAGAAGGACAAGCAGGACAAGAAGGTCGGGCTGAGCGAGCCGGCCGGGGTCATCGGGGTCTCTCCGACGGGTCCGGTGCCGGGTCCTGCGTCCGACGACGAGAAGGGGCTCGACTTCGCGCGCGCGTGGGTGGAGTTCCCGGATCCGGCGGACGACGAGCAGGTCTTCCGCTGCGATCTGACCTGGCTGACCTCCCGCTGGAACTGCATCTTCGGCAGTGGCTGCCAGGGCATCCAGGCGGGCCGCGCGGACGACGGGTGCTGCTCGCTGGGCGCCCACTTCTCCGACGAGGACGACGAGCAGCGGGTCGCCGAGCACGTGGCGAGGCTCACGCCGGACATCTGGCAGCACCACGCCGAGGGCACCCGGAACGGATGGGTCTCCGAGGACGACGAGGGCTCCCGGCAGACCCGTCCCTTCCAGGGCTCGTGCATCTTCCAGAACCGGCCCGGCTTCGCCGGCGGCGCGGGCTGCTCGCTGCACATCCTGGCGCTGCGCGAGGGCAGGGAGCCGCTGGAGACCAAGCCGGACGTGTGCTGGCAGCTGCCGGTGCGGCGGACGTACGAGTGGATCGACCGGCCCGACGACACCCGCGTCCTGCAGGTGTCGATCGGTGAGTACGACCGGCGCGGCTGGGGGCCGGGCGGGCACGACCTGCACTGGTGGTGCACGTCGGCGACCTCGGCGCACGGCGCGGGCGACCCGGTGTACGTCAGCTACCGGCCGGAGCTGATCGAGTTGATGGGCAAGGCGGGCTACGACCGGCTGGTCGAGCTGTGCGAGGCACGGCTGGCCTCGCAGCTGCCGTTGCTGGCGCCGCATCCGGCGGATCCCGCGCCTCGCTGAGGCGGCTGTCAGGACGCGGCCGGGCTTGCGCCGCCGTCGGGCGGGGGTGTCGAGCCGCCCGTGCCGCCGGTCGGGGCCGGTTCGGTGGGCGTCGGGTCCGGGCCGGGTGACGTGGGCGTCGGGTCGACGGTCGGCGTGGGGTCGGGCGGTGCCGGGGTCGACGGCGACGGGTCCGGGTCGGACGGGGACGGTCGGTCGTCGGGCGTGCTGGGGCGCGGGTCCGGGCGGGGCGGGCTGGGCGCGGTGCCGTAGCCGTGGATGGAGACGACGGCGCCCGCGGGCGAGACGGCCACCTTGGCGCTCCAGGGGCCGGACGGCTCGCGCAGATGGTCGACGTACACCTTGATCGTCAGCACCTCGCCGGGGCGGAGCGTTCCCGACGACTGACTCAGGTAGAGCCAGGGGGCGCTGGTGGAGGCGGACCAGCGCACCGGTGCGTCGCCGGTCGCGGCCAGTGTGACCAGCGTGGTGTCGCCGTGGTTCCCCGCCATCACGTCGAGGCGGCCGGCGCCCCGCGCGCCCGCGCCGGAGACGCTGACGACCTCGACGGAGACGTCGGCCTGGCCGTCCTTGCCGAAGCGGGTGCCGGGTGTGCTGCTCGCGTTGCCGGCGTTCTCGTAGCCGTAGCCGTCCGCGGACTCGCCGTTCGGGGCGTCCGGGCCCTGCGCCTCGCTGGCGCTGGACGAGCGGCCGTCCTCGCCCTCGCCGACCGGCGTGCCGCGGTAGGCCGCCCACAGGGCCAGCACGGGAGCCGCGACGACCGTGGCGACGACCGTGGTCGTGACGGCACGGGCGCGCAGGCGGTCCCGGCGGGCCGCGCGGTCCTTGGGGTCCATCGGGAAGCCGCGCCGGTCGAAACGGGGTGCCGCCCCCCGCGGGCGCGGGCCGTGCGCCATGGCGACGTGCAGCGCCGCGCGCGGGGCCTCCAGGACCGGGAGTTCGGCGGGGGTGACGGTGGTGCCGGGCCAGCGGCCGGGAATCGCGCGCTCGGCCGCGCGGCGGCAGCGCGGGCAGTCGTCGACGTGCCGGACCAGTTCGCGGCGCAGGGCGGCGCTGAGCACGAAACGGTTCTCGCCGGTGAGGCGGGACACGCCCTGACAGGCACCGGTCTCGACGACCGCGAGGGCCGCGCGGGTGCGTTCGACCTCGCAGGCGGCCGCGGCGAGCAGTTCCCGGGTGGCGGCGAGGTCCAGGCCGAGCACGGCGGCGACCTCGGGGGCGGCGAGGTGGTGGCGCACGGCGAGTTCGAGTGCCTCGCGCTGCTCCGGGGTGGTGCCGGCGGCCTCCGGCCAGGCCAGCAGGGACAGTTCGCGGCGGCGGCGCTCCTGCTCCTCGCCGGACGGCTGCGGGGGCGCGGGCGGCTGCGCCGGGCGCCGGCGGTCGGGGGCCGTGCGGTCCGCCGCGGGGCGGCCCGCCGCGTGGCTGCCCGGACGTTTCTGCTTGGCCTCGGCCAGCTTGCGCAGGCAGGCCCAGCGGGCCAGCGCGTACAGCCAGGCCCTGCGGTCCGCCTGCTCGGGGCCGCGGTTGCCGCGGTGGTCGCGGCGGTCGCGGCGCTCGGCGAGCGCGAGGACGTCGCCGAGGGCGGCGGTCGCGGTGTCGTGGTCGCACAGGACGGACAGGCAGTAGGTGAACAGGCCGTCCAGGTACGCCTCGTAGCGCGTGGGCGGCCGCTGCGCCAGCGTGCGCGCCGCCGCGCGGTCACGCGCTTCCCGGTGCTCCCGGTGTGCCCGGTGGGTGCCGGTCGTGCGGGTCGTGGTCTCCGGACTGCTCCTCATCACCCGGCGACCGTAGGCGGCCATGGGTGGCGCGAACTGGCGCGTTGGACACTTTTAATCCGTACGGGTGAAACGATCCCTCATAAGGGGACAGGAGCCTGTTGTTCGGTGGCCGGGGCAGGGTGGGGGTGGCCCGTTCGGGGGGGCCTGCGGGTGCCTCCGGCGGTGGGGCCGGGTGCCTGCGGGTGCCTCCGGCGGTGGGGCGGGGTGCCTGCGGCGGCCTGTGCGGGTTCGGTGGGGGTGCGGGTAGCGCGGTGCGTGGTCTTGTGGGTCGGGGCCGCGCCGGGGGGTGTCCGTCCTCGGAACGGCGCGGAATCGGTCGGCCACAGAAGTACTCGGCGCGGACGCGCCAACCGCTGCGGGCGGACACCCCCCGACACGTCCCCTTCTCGCCGTACGCGACTGACCGCCGTCGCCCCATCCCGCCGCGCCCGCACCCACGCCGGGTGCGACCCCCGTCACACCCGGCCGCTGTACTGGGAACACCGGGCCGCGCCGCATTGTCAGTGGGGGCGGTTACCGTTCGTGCATGGCTGCCCGTACGAAGACCACCAAGGACCGGCCGTCCTACCGCTGCACCGAGTGCGGCTGGCAGACGGCCAAGTGGCTCGGCCGCTGCCCCGAGTGCCAGGCCTGGGGGACGGTCGAGGAGTACGGCGCGCCCGCGGTCCGTACGACGACGCCGGGGCGCGTCACCACCTCCGCGCTGCCCATCGGCCAGGTCGACGGCCGTCAGGCGACCGCCCGCCCGACCGGCGTGCCCGAGCTGGACCGGGTGCTCGGCGGCGGACTGGTGCCCGGGGCCGTGGTGCTCGTCGCGGGCGAGCCCGGCGTCGGCAAGTCCACGCTGCTGCTCGACGTCGCGGCCAAGTCGGCCAGCGAGGAGCACAAGACCCTGTACGTCACGGGTGAGGAGTCGGCGAGCCAGGTGCGGCTGCGTGCCGACCGCATCAA
This sequence comes from Streptomyces flaveolus, assembly GCF_014648815.1. Lineage (GTDB taxonomy): Bacteria > Actinomycetota > Actinomycetes > Streptomycetales > Streptomycetaceae > Streptomyces > Streptomyces flaveolus. Next base: position 18,477 of record NZ_BMRV01000004.1, read on the forward strand.
GGCCATCGACGACCATCTGTACCTCACCGCCGAGACCGACCTCGCGGCGGTGCTGGGGCACCTGGACGCGGTCAAGCCGTCGCTGTTGATCCTCGACTCCGTGCAGACGGTTGCCTCCCCCGAGATCGACGGCGCCCCCGGTGGCATGGCGCAGGTGCGGGAGGTGGCGGGCGCGCTCATCCGCGCCTCCAAGGAGCGCGGCATGTCCACGCTGCTGGTGGGCCACGTCACCAAGGACGGCGCCATCGCCGGACCCCGGCTGCTGGAACACCTCGTGGACGTCGTTCTGCACTTCGAGGGCGACCGGCACGCGCGGCTGAGGCTGGTGCGGGGCGTCAAGAACCGGTACGGGACGACGGACGAGGTCGGCTGCTTCGAGCTGCACGACGAAGGGATCACGGGGCTTGCCGATCCCAGCGGGCTGTTCCTCACGCGGCGGGCCGAGCCGGTGCCGGGTACCTGTCTGACCGTCACCCTGGAGGGGCGCCGGCCACTGGTGGCCGAGGTGCAGGCGCTCACCGTCGACTCGCAGATCCCCTCGCCGCGGCGCACCACGTCCGGTCTGGAGACGTCCCGGGTGTCGATGATGCTGGCCGTGCTGGAACAGCGGGGCCGGATCAGCGCGCTGGGCAAAAGGGACATCTACAGTGCGACGGTCGGCGGGGTGAAGCTCTCCGAGCCGGCCGCCGACCTCGCCATCGCGCTCGCCCTCGCGTCGGCCGCCAGCGACACCCCGCTCCCCAAGAACCTCGTCGCGATCGGCGAAGTGGGCCTCGCCGGCGAGGTGAGACGGGTCACGGGCGTGCAGCGCAGGCTCGCCGAGGCGCACCGGCTGGGATTCACGCATGCCCTGGTACCGACCGATCCAGGCAGGGTCCCTGACGGCATGAAGGTCCTGGAAGTCGCGGACATGGGGGACGCCCTGCGGGTCCTTCCGCGCTCCCGTCGGCGAGAGGCCCCACGGGAGGAGGAGGACCGCCGGTAGACTTTGCCCTGGTCTCGCCCGTCCGTACGTCCGAGTGTGCGACACGGCAGCGCCAGAAGAACCTGCGACCGGAGGAGTGCAGTGGCAGCCAACGACCGGGCAGCAGCTCCCGGAAAGTCCGGTGGGAGTGCCGGTGCCGATGGCCTGATGCGCGCCTCACTGAGCGCCGTGGCGCCCGGCACGCCTCTGCGTGACGGCCTCGAGCGGGTCCTTCGCGGCAACACCGGCGGCCTGATCGTGCTCGGCTCCGACAAGACCGTCGAGTCGATGTGCACCGGCGGCTTCGTGCTGGACGTCGAGTTCACCGCGACCCGGCTGCGCGAGCTGTGCAAGCTCGACGGCGGCATCGTGCTGTCCTCGGATCTGTCGAAGATCCTGCGGGCGGGCGTGCAGCTCCTTCCGGATCCGACGATCCCCACGGAGGAGACGGGCACCCGGCACCGTACGGCGGACCGGGTCAGCAAGCAGGTCGGCTTCCCCGTCGTCTCCGTCTCGCAGTCCATGCGGCTGATCGCCTTGTACGTGGACGGGCAGCGGCGGGTTCTGGAGGATTCCGCCGCGATCCTGTCGCGGGCCAATCAGGCACTGGCCACGCTGGAGCGGTACAAGCTGCGCCTCGACGAGGTCGCGGGCACGCTGTCGGCGCTGGAGATCGAGGACCTGGTCACCGTCCGGGACGTCTCGGCGGTGTCCCAGCGGCTGGAGATGGTGCGCCGCATCGCGACCGAGATCGCCGAGTACGTGGTGGAGCTGGGCACGGACGGGCGTCTGCTGGCGCTCCAGCTGGACGAGTTGATCGCCGGAGTGGAGCCCGAGCGTGAACTGGTCGTGCGCGACTACGTGCCCGAGCCGACCGCCAAGCGCTCCCGCACGGTCGACGAGGCGCTCATCGAGCTGGACAAGCTGAGCCACGCCGAGCTGCTCGAACTGTCCACGGTGGCCCGTGCGTTGGGCTACACCGGGTCTCCGGAGACGCTGGACTCGGCGGTGTCGCCGCGCGGCTTCCGGCTGCTGGCGAAGGTGCCGCGGCTGCCCGGCGCGATCATCGACCGGCTGGTGGAGCACTTCGGCGGACTGCAGAAGCTGCTCGCCGCCAGCGTGGACGACCTGCAGACCGTCGACGGTGTCGGCGAGGCCCGGGCACGCAGTGTGCGGGAGGGCCTGTCGCGCCTGGCCGAGTCGTCGATCCTGGAGCGGTACGTCTGACCGTCCGCGTCAGTCGTTCTCCAGCACGAACGACGTCTGCACCTTGCCGAACCCGGCGGCCTTCGCCTCCACCAGGTACGTCCCCGCCCCGGCCGAACCCGCCGGGGGCGTCCCGCACTCGGGGGCGCTCGGCTTGCGGTCCCACTTCACGGTGGAGGTGATGCCGCTGTCGGCGGCCACCCGGAACGTGAGGCTCCCCGAGCCCTTGGGGCAGTCGTCGGAGGACCAGTACGCGTCGTCACCGCTCGCCGGAGTGATCGTCAGCACGGCATGCTTCGGGCCGAGGTCGATCTTGCAGTCGCTGCCGGAGGTGTTCCGGGCGGTCACTTCGAAGGTGGGCGTCTGCCCGGGCGAGTAGGAGTTGCGGACGCTGCGCACGCTCAGCTTGACCGCGTTCGCCGTGCAGTCGGGCAGGCTCGACCCCGCCGGCAGCGCGTCGCCCGCACCGACCCCGGTCGCCGGACCACCGGAACCCGAACCGCCCGACCCGCCGGAACCGTCCCCGCCGGCCTCACCGGAACCGCCCCCGGACCCGTCGTCGGACCCGTCACCGGAACCGTCGTCCTCGCCGGAACCCGATCCGGAGCCGCTGGAGTCACCGCCACCGGACTCGTCCCGGCCGCCCGGCGCCTGACTGATCGCCGGCCCGGAACCCGAGGGGCCGGGGGTGATCGACGGCGCGGGATGCTTGCCGTCGGCGCCGTCCTCGTGGCCGTTTCCGCCGCCCCCGCCACCGGCGACCACGATCCACGTGATCAGCAGCGCCAACAGGGCGAACACGGACAGCAGTACGGCCCTCCGTCGCCAGTAGATGGAGGAGGGAAGCGGCCCGACCGGATTGCGCAGAGATCCCACGGCGCAAACTGTACGAGAGATCGGCGCGTTCCCTTGTCCCACCCGCCGCTTGAGCCCGCAACTTTTCCGGATCATCATTCCGGAGACGTCCCCGGCACCCCTGCCGATCGTCAGGTGCCCCCCGTGTCGATCGCAGGGTGTGACCGTTCTGCTCGATCGCCTACGGTCCGTGAGTATGACCTTCGAGGACGACGCGCTCTACCGTGACATCACCGGCTTCGCCCACGACACCCCGCCGTGGGTCCAGCACACGGCGGAGGTGTGGACGGAAGCCGGACTCCTGCTGTTCGCCGTGCTGTTCGTCACCGCCTGGTGGAGGGCGCGCGGCGGCAGCTCGCGGGCGTTCGCGATCGCGGTCCTTGCACCCGTGGCCACGGCTGTGGCGTACGTGTGCAGTGAGCTGCTCAAGTCCGGCATCACCGAGGAGCGTCCGTGCCGGGCGGTCACCGGGGCCGTCGCGTCGCTGGCCGAGTGCCCGGCGAGCGGCGACTGGTCCTTCCCCAGCAATCACGCCACCATCGCGGGCGCCGCGGCCGTCGCCCTGGCCCTCGTCCGGCGCGTGCTCGTCCTGCTGACGGCGCCCCTCGCCCTCCTGATGGCCTTCTCCCGGGTCTTCGTCGGCGTCCACTATCCGCACGACGTCGCCGCCGGGCTGCTGTTGGGCGCCGTCGTCGCCGTCGTCGCCGTACGGCTGGGCAGGCGCCCGGCGACCCGGCTGGCCGACGCCCTGCGCGCCTCGTCGGCGCCCGCGGCCCGGTGGCTCGCCGGGCCGGGGACGGACACCGCGCCCGCGGCGGCGTACGTCGCCACGCACCGGCGGCGGTGAGATCTCACCTCACGCGTCCGGTGCGACGAGTCCCGCCTCGTACGCCACGATCGCCGCCCGCACCCGGTTGCGCACCTCCAGCCGGTCCAGGACCGCGCTCACGTACGCCTTCACCGTGCCCTCGACGAGGTGCAGCCGGGCGGCGATCTCCGGGTTGGACAGGCCGGCGCCCACGAGACCGAGCACCTCGCGTTCGCGCGGGCTCAGCCGCGCCACGCGCGCGCGTGCGTGTTCCTCCCGGGCGAGCCGGCCGCCGCCCCTGCCGAGGTCCTCGATGACGTACCGGGCCACCTTCGGCGACAGGAAGGCGGCGCCTTCCGCCACGGCCCGCACGCCCGCCATCAGTTCGTACGGGTCACCGGACTTGAGCAGGAAGCCGGTGGCGCCGGCGGCCAGCGCGCGGGCCACGTAGGCCTGTTCGGAGAAGGTGGTCAGCATGGCGACCGCGGTACCCGGGACGGTGCGCACGATCTCCTCGGCCGCCGCGAGGCCGTCCAGGCGGGGCATGCGGATGTCCAGCAGGGCGACGTCGGGGCGGTGGGCCCGGGCCAGTTCGACCGCTTCCCGGCCGTCACCGGCTTCCGCGACGACCTCGCTCTCGCCGCCGCTCGCCAGGATCGCGCGCACCCCGGCCCGCACCATCGCCTCGTCGTCGGCCAGCAGGACCCGGATCACCGTACGAACTCCTCGTATTCCTCACGTCCCTCGCCGGACAGCCCGACGCGGGGGACGACGTCCTTGGCGACGAGGAGGCCCTCGTCGTCGAAGCAGAGCCGGAAGTGGTCGACGGACACCAGAAGTTCGCCGCTCGCCCGGTAGTAGCGGCAGTCGGCGTCCTCGGGCGGCGCGGGCGCCCGGTCGGACGGCGGGTCGTGCACCGCGCGGTCCGGCAGTACGTCCGCGACCTCCGCGAGCGGCGTCCCCAGGGACAACCCGGCGTACGCGCCGGGGCTGAGCACCGAGTGCGTCTCCGTGTACGCGTACCAGCCGAAGGCCGCGCCGACTAGGACGACCCCGGCACCGGCGGCGGCGCCCAGACCGAGGGCGACGCGGCGGCGGGCCCGGGCGAAGGCGGGCGTGGCGGGCACGCGGGGGACGGGCGGGGCGGCGGTGTCCTGCGCGGGGACGTACGCCCGGACCCGGAACCCCTCCCCGTGCGGGCCCGCGTCGAGGTCGCCGCCGACCGAGGTCACGGCGGCGCGCAGCCCGAGCAGGCCGGAACCGCCCGTCGAGGGCGAGGCCGCCTCGGTGGCCGGGCCGTTGGTGACGGTGACCGTCGTACCGCGGGCCTGCCCGGTGACCGCGACGACGACGGGGGCGCCCGGGGCGTGCCGGGCCGCGTTGGTCAGCGCCTCGCGCACCACGCGGTGCAGCAGCCGCCCGGCCATCCCGGCGGGGTCCGGGACCGGTACGGCGTCCGACGGCTCCCAGCGGACCGCGAGCCCCGACTCGGCGGCCCGGGCGACGAGGTCCTCGACGCTCTCGCCCGCCGGGGCCAGCGGGGCCGGCTCGTCGGCCTCGCGCAGTACGCCGATGATCCGGTGCAGCCGGTCCGTGGCGTCGGCGGCGGCCAGCCGCAGGTCGGCCGCGGCGGCACGGTGGTCGGCGGCGAGCCCGGGGGCGACCTGGAGGGCGCCGGCGCGCAGGGCGATCAGGCTCAGTTCGTGGCCGAGGGAGTCGTGCATGTCCTGGGCGATCCTGGCCCGCTCCCGCAGCCGGGCCCGCTCCTCGGCGTGCCGCTGCTCGTCCTCCAGCCGGGCCGCCCTGAGCCATCCGGCCTCGGCGAGCGCGCGGCTCTGCCGCCAGTAGCGTCCGCCGAGCCAGGGGAAGACGCAGCCGAAGAGCAGCGTGCCGGTCATGACCAGCCACTCCGGGGCCGGGTCCGCGCCGGTCAGCGCGATCCGCGCCGTCCCGGCGGCGCCCACCGCGGCGAAGGCGGCCACCGCGGGGCGTGCCCGGGCCGCGCGCAGACCGAGGAGCAGGGCGAAGACGCCGAGCGCGGGGCCGTAGGAGACGCTGAAGAGGGCGGGCGCGGCGGTCAGGCCCAGGCCCGCGGCCAGGGCGAACGCGGCGAGGGGACGGCGGCGGGCGGCCACGGCGGCCGCGGCGAGCACGACCAGTCCGGCCACCTGCTGCCACAGGGGACGCGGCTCGTTCAGCCCGAGCCGGTCCGCCGTGACCGCCGGGGCGGCGAGGACCGCCCAGAGCAGGGCACCTCTGCCGATCGCACGCACGGACGGTGAGCGGCCGCCGTCGCGCGGTCGGTCGCCGGTGTCGGTACGGCTGTCCGGGCCCGTCGCGCGGCTGTCGGGCTCGGGGTGCGGGGACCGGCGAGGGCGTTCCATGCGTCCGACGCTACAAGCGGCGGTCGGGACGGCGCCCCTGCCGATCGTCAGGTGCCGCGGCCGCCGTCGGTGGCGGTGCGCCCGTCGGGCCCTCCTCCCGTGGCAGGATCGGAGGGTCATGACTGCGCCCACGAAGCCCTCGCACAACGGCCCCACCGACCCCGCCGCCGTCCCCCCGGCCCTCGCCGCCCCGGCCGTGTCCGGCGAACCGCTGCACTCCCCCGTCATCGGCTGGTTCGACGAGCACGCCCGCGACCTGCCGTGGCGGCGCCCGGAGGCCGGCGCGTGGGGCGTGATGGTCAGTGAGTTCATGCTCCAGCAGACGCCGGTCAGCCGGGTCCTGCCCGTGTACGAGCAGTGGATGGCCCGCTGGCCGCGCCCCGCGGACCTCGCCGCGGAGGCCCCCGGCGAGGCCGTCCGCGCCTGGGGCCGGCTCGGCTACCCGCGCCGCGCCCTGCGCCTGCACGGCGCCGCCGCCGCCATAACGGAACGGCACGGCGGGGACGTACCGGCGGACCACGCGCAGCTGCTGGCGCTGCCCGGCATCGGCGAGTACACGGCCGCGGCGGTCGCCTCCTTCGCCTACGGCCAGCGGCACGCCGTGCTGGACACCAACGTCCGCAGGGTCTTCGCCCGGGCGGTCACCGGCGTGCAGTACCCGCCGAACGCCACCACCGCCGCCGAGCGCAGGCTGGCGCGCGCGCTGCTGCCGGAGGACGAGGCGAGGGCCGCTCGCTGGGCCGCCGCGTCCATGGAACTGGGCGCGCTGGTGTGCACGGCGCGCAACGAGTCGTGCCACCGCTGCCCCATCGCCGCGCAGTGTGCCTGGCGGCTCGCCGGCAAGCCCGAGCACGACGGGCCGCCGCGCCGCGGGCAGACGTACGCGGGCACCGACCGGCAGGTGCGCGGCCGGCTGCTCGCGGTGCTGCGCGAGGCGCACGGGCCGGTGCCGCAGGCGGCGCTGGACCGGGTGTGGCACGAGCCGGTCCAGCGCGCCCGCGCCCTGGACGGCCTGGTCGCCGACGGCCTGGTGGAGCCGCTGGCGGACGGGATGTACCGGCTGCCGCTGAGCTGACGCACAGCGGGGTCACAGCGGGCAGGTCACCGCGGTCGCCGTCCGCACGGGCTTCCGTCACAGCGGCATCGCCGGACAAATCACCCTTTAAGGCACTCAAGTCGCCTACTGCGTCGCCCCGTTCCGCGGTTCGTTACACAACCGACGGACAGCCGAGGGTTAGCCGCAGGCTGCTTCGCACAGCGCCGTGACAACGCTTCCCTACCTTCGTATCCGTGCCCGGGGGACACGGGACGACGAGGAACCACAGGCAGTGGACCGGCGGGTGACCAGCCGCCGGTAAACGGGGATCGGAAGGCGGTTGACCATGGCGCAGGGCGAGGTGCTCGAGTTCGAGGAGTACGTCCGCACCCGGCAGGACGCGCTGCTGCGCAGCGCCCGACGCCTGGTCCCCGACCCCGTCGACGCCCAGGACCTGCTCCAGACCGCGCTGGCCCGGACGTACGGCCGCTGGGAGACCATCGAGGACAAGCGGCTGGCGGACGCCTATCTGCGCCGGGTGATGATCAACACCCGCACCGAGTGGTGGCGGGCGCGGAAGCTGGAGGAGGTGCCGACCGAGCAGCTCCCGGAGTCCTGCGTGGACGACTCCACCGAGCAGCACGCGGACCGCGCCCTGCTGATGGACGTCATGAAGGTGCTCGCCCCGAAGCAGCGCAGCGTCGTGGTGCTGCGACACTGGGAGCAGATGTCAACGGAGGAGACGGCCGCCGCCCTCGGCATGTCGGCCGGAACGGTCAAGAGCACGCTGCACCGGGCGCTCGCCCGGCTCCGCGAGGAGCTGGTCGCCCGCGATCTGGACGCACGGGCGCTGGAGCGTGAGGAGCGGGAGCGTTGCGCGGCCTGACCGACGGTCGGACACCCGGGGAGACCCGGAAGAGCGTGCAGGCGACGAGTGCGGCGGTGGCCGTGTTCGTCGCCGTCGGCGTTTCCCTCTCCGGCTGTGCCGCCGGCGGCACCGGCGCGCGCGACGAGGGGCCGGCCCACGCGGACGCGGCCGCCGGCGCCGCCTCCGCCTCCCCTACGCCCGTGGTCTCCCCGTCCAAGATCCCCGACCGGGTGGACGCGGTCCGGCTCGTCAAGGCCGACCCCAAGGTCTCCGCGGAGGTCAAGCGCGAGCTGAAGCCGTGCGTCGCCGACGAGTACCCCGTCGACGTGTCGTACGGGGAGCTGACCGCGGGCACGGCCGAGGACGTCGTCGTCAACGTGCTGACCTGCGGTGACGGGGTGGGCGTGGGGAGTTACGTGTACCGGGAGAAGGACGGCGGGTACCAGAATGTGTTCCAGGCCGAGGAGCCTCCGGTCTACGCGGAGATCGACCGGGGCGACCTGGTGGTGAGCAAGCAGGTGTACGGGAAGGGCGACCCGGTGTCGAGCCCGTCCAGCGAGAACGTGATCACGTACCGCTGGTCCGCGGGCCGCTTCACCGAGGCCTACCGCACGCACACCGACTACAGCAATGCCGTCGGGGCCGCGCCGACTCCCGCCCCGGACAGCTGACGCGCGCGGCGGGTGAACCGATCGGGCCGCTCGGACCGATGGAGAAATGAACGCGGTGCGCGATCTCCGCGTCTGCCTAGTGACCGCACATGCGTCCGGCGACCGTGACCGCGCCCGAACCGACCATGACCACGAGGACTGAGAGCACCGGGATGGCAGACCAGACCCACGTCCTGTTCGTCGAGGACGACGACGTCATCCGCGAGGCCACGCAGCTCGCCCTGGAGCGGGACGGCTTCGCGGTCACCGCGATGCCCGACGGGCTGTCCGGCCTGGAGGCGTTCCGCGCCGACCGCCCGGACATCGCGCTGCTCGACGTCATGCTCCCCGGCCTCGACGGCGTCAGCCTGTGCCGCCGGATCCGGGACGCGTCCACCGTGCCCGTGATCATGCTGTCGGCGCGGGCGGACTCCATCGACGTCGTGCTGGGTCTGGAGGCGGGCGCCGACGACTACGTCACCAAGCCGTTCGACGGGGCCGTCCTGGTGGCCCGCATCCGTGCGGTGCTGCGCCGCTTCGGTCACGCCGCCGGCGGCGACCGGACCGACGCGGGGGCCGGCGCGGACACGGGCGGCGTGCTCACCTTCGGCGAGCTGGTGGTCGACACCGACGGCATGGAGGTGCGGCGGGCCGGGCACCCGGTGGCGCTCACCCCCACCGAGATGCGGCTGCTGCTCGAGTTCTCCTCCGCGCCGGGCACGGTGCTCTCGCGCGACAAGCTCCTGGAGCGCGTCTGGGACTACGGCTGGGGCGGTGACACCCGCGTCGTCGACGTCCATGTGCAGCGGCTGCGCACGAAGATCGGCCAGGACCGCATCGAGACGGTCCGCGGCTTCGGCTACAAGTTGAAGGCCTGAGCGGGGACATGCGGGGGTTGATCCGACGCCTGGCCGCCTCGCCCCTGAGGCGCACGGGCATCCGTACGGGGCTGCGGTGGAAGCTCAGCGCGGCCATCGCCCTGGTCGGCGCGCTGGTGGCGGTCGCGCTGAGCCTGGTCGTGCACAACGCGGCCCGGGTGTCGATGCTGGACAACGCGCGCGACCTCGCGGACGACCGCGTCCTGATCGCCCAGCGAAACTACGAGCTCTCCGGCCGCCTGAACTTCCCGAACGCCCAGATCGACGACCCCGAGCTGCCGGCCGGGCTGCGGAAGAAGGTCGAGGACGGGCGCCGGGCGACCTACGTCTCCGAGCGTGAGAACGGGGTGACGGACATCTGGGCCGCCGTGCCGCTCAAGGACGGGCACGTGATGTCCCTGCACTCCGGGTTCACCGACCGCAGCGCCGACATCCTCAAGGACCTCGACCAGGCCCTGGTCATCGGCTCCATCGCGGTCGTCCTCGGCGGCAGCGCGCTCGGCGTGCTCATCGGCGGGCAGCTGTCGCGCCGGCTGCGCAAGGCCGCGAGTGCCGCGAACCAGGTCGCCAAGGGCGAGCCGGACGTCCGCGTCCGGGACGCCATCGGCGGCGTCGTCCGGGACGAGACCGACGACCTCGCGAGCGCGGTGGACGCGATGGCGGACGCCCTCCAGCAGCGGCTGGAGGCCGAGCGCCGGGTCACCGCGGACATCGCGCACGAGCTGCGCACCCCGGTGACCGGGCTGCTGACCGCCGCCGAGCTGCTGCCGCCGGGCCGGCCCACGGAGCTGGTACTGGACCGGGCGAAGGCCATGCGGACGCTGGTGGAGGACGTCCTGGAGGTGGCCCGGCTGGACGGCGCCTCGGAGCGGGCCGAGCTGCAGGACATCATGCTGGGCGACTTCGTCAGCCGGCGGGTGGCGGCCAAGGACCCGGCAGTGCGGGTGCTCGTGGTGCACGAGTCGGAGGTCACCACCGACCCGCGCCGCCTGGAGCGCGTCCTGTTCAACCTGCTCGCCAACGCCGCCCGGCACGGCAGGCCGCCCATCGAGGTCAGCGTCGAGGGCCGGGTGATCCGGGTCCGCGACCACGGCCCCGGCTTCCCCGAGGACCTGCTCGCCGACGGCCCGAGCCGCTTCCGCACCGGCAGCGCGGACCGGGCCGGCCGCGGGCACGGGCTGGGGCTGACCATCGCGGCCGGGCAGGCCCGGGTGCTCGGCGCCCGGCTCACCTTCCGCAACGTCCGGCCCGCCGGGGCGCCCGCGCACATACCGGCCGAGGGTGCGGTGGCGGTGCTGTGGCTGCCGGAACACGCGCCGACGAACACCGGGAGCTTTCCGATGCTGCCGGACCGGTCGTCGCAGGGCGTGTCCTGACGGACGGGACGACCGGCGGCGGCTCACCCGCTCACCGGCCGGGGGCTAGCAGGAGAAGTCCTTGTCCATGTCGAGACCGCCCTCGCGGCGCTGGGTGAAGGAGAACCAGTTGCCGGAGTCGTCGCGGAAGAGCGCCTCCGTGCCGTACGGACGCTCCTGCGGCTCCTGGAGGAACTCGACCCCGCGGTCCTTGAGCTTCCGGTAGTCGCCGTGGATGTCGTCGGTGGTCAGGACGCCGGGACCGAGCGCGCCCTTGGCCACCAGCTTCCTGATCATCTCGGCGGATTCGGGGTCCGAGGAGCCGGTGCCCGGGACCATCAGCGTCAGTTCGACGTCGGGCTGGCTCGGGGAGCCGACCGTGAGCCAGCGCATGCCGCCCTCGCCCATGGTGATGTCCGTGCGGACCTCCAGGCCCAGCTTCTCGGTGTAGAACCGCTTGGCGCGTTCCTGGTCGAGGACCCAGACGGTCGAGATGGCGAGACCCTTGATCATGGCGTGCTCCAGTCTTCGTGGCGGGGCCGTTTCGTGCTTGCCCTGTCACGGTAGGCAGCGTGCCGCTCAGCCCGCTTCTCCGGAATTGCGCCGTGCCCCGGCGCCCGGCCCGCTGCGGAAACCGCCCGCCCAGAGCATGGCGTAGCAGCCCGGGATCAGGGCGGCTCCGCGGCCGACGTGCTTCGTCCGGTACTCGCTGGGGGTCAGGCCGGTCCACGCCTTGAAGCGGGTGCAGAAGGTGCCCAGGCCGGTGAAGCCGACCAGGTGGCAGATCTCGGTGACGGACAGGTCCGCGGTGCGCAGCAGGTCCTCGGCCCGCTCGATGCGGCGGTGGGTGAGGTACTGGCCGGGCGTCTCGCCGTACGCCTCCTTGAAGGCGCGCAGGAAGTGGTAGCGGGAGTAACCGGCGTGTGCGGCGACCGCGTCCAGGTCGAGCTCCGGGTCGGCCCAGTCGCGGTCCATGGCGTCCTTGGCCAGCCGCAACTGCCGCAACTTGTCCATGCGGCCGATGGTGGCACGCGGCACTGACATCGGCCGGCCCCCTCCCGGGCGCGGACATGCCGAAGGCCCCCGGGCGGACACCCCGGGGGCCTTCGGCAGCAGGATCAGTCGGTTCAGACCGACTCGGTCACCGGCGTCTTCGCCGTCGCGGCACCGGCGTCGCCGCCGCCCGGGCCGTCCGCCGCCTTCGGTCCCGTCCCCTTCAGCGGGACCTCCTTGACGAACACGGCCGCGACCAGCGCGAGCACGGCCACCGCCGCGCCCAGCAGGAACGCTCCGTGCGTACCGGCGGTCACCGCGTGCTGGTAGGCATCGCGGACCGCCGCCGGCAGCTGCTCCAGCGCGTCCGCGGTCAGGGTCGCGGACTGCTCCGTCGCCTGGGAGGCCGTCGCCCCGGCCCGCTCCGCCATGACGTCCTGGACGCGGTGGTTGAACAGGGCACCCATGATCGCGACGCCGAAGGACGAGCCGAGGGTGCGGAAGAGGGTGGTGGACGAGGACGCGACGCCCATGTCCTTCATCTCCACGCTGTTCTGCGCCACCAGCATGGTGATCTGCATCAGGCAGCCCATGCCGAGACCGACGACGGCCATGTACAGGCCCGAGGTGAAGCGGCTGGTGTCGGTGTCCATCAGCGACAGCAGGAACAGCCCGACGGTCATCAGCGCGCCGCCGACCACGGGGAAGATCTTGTAGCGGCCGGTGTTGGTGGTCACCCGCCCGGCGACCATCGAGGTGACGAGCATCGCGCCCAGCATCGGCAGCAGGAGCAGCCCCGAGTTGGTGGCGGAGGCGCCCTGCACCGCCTGCTGGTACAGCGGCAGGAAGAGGGTGGCGCCGAACATCACGAAGCCGGTGATGAAGCCGATGAGGGACATCAGCGTGAAGTTGCGGCTGCGGAAGATGTGCAGCGGCACGACCGGCTCGGCGGCCCTGGTCTGCCAGAACACGAACCCGACCAGCGCGGCGACCCCGATGCCGATCAGCTCCATGATGCGCGCGGACGTCCAGGCGTACTCCGTGCCGCCCCAGGTGGTCACCAGCACGATGGCGGTGATGCCGATGGTCAGCAGTGCGGCGCCCAGATAGTCGATGCGCGCGTCGCTGCGCTTCTTCGGCAGGTGCAGGACGACGCTGATCGCGACCAGCGCGACCGCGCCGAGCGGCAGGTTGATGTAGAAGGCCCAGCGCCAGCCCCAGTGGTCGGTGATGGTGCCGCCGACCAGCGGTCCGCCGATCATCGCCAGCGCCATGACGCCGGCCATCATGCCCTGGTACTTGCCGCGCTCCCGCGGCGGGATCAGGTCGCCGATGATCGCCATGACGCCGACCATCAGACCGCCGGCGCCGAGCCCCTGGACGGCGCGGAAGCCGATGAGCTGGCCCATGTCCTGGGCCATGCCGCTGAGCGCCGAGCCAGCCAGGAAGATCACGATGGAGGTCATGAACGAGCCCTTGCGCCCGTACATGTCGCCGATCTTGCCCCACAGCGGGGTGGACGCGGCGGTGGCGAGGGTATAGCCGGTGACCACCCACGACAGGTGTTCCAGACCGCCCAGCTCGCCGACGATCGTCGGCATCGCCGTGCCGATGATCATGTTGTCGAGCATCGCGAGCATCATCGCGATCATGAGCGCGAGCAGGACCACCCGCACGCTCTTCGGCTGTTTCCCGCCGTCGGTGTCGACGGCCTTGTCCGTCGGTGTGTCCGCCATCGCTGCCACTCCCCCAGCTACCCGCTGTGCATCCGCTACTTACTTGCCGACCGGCAAGTTGACTACACTCGGGAAGGTAGACGCGTAACTAGCCGGGCGTCAAGTAAGTTTTCCGGAACGTGCGCGGAGCAGGAGGTGCGTAGGAGGATGGGCGGCACGATGGACAGCACCAAGCAGCAGCGGCGCCGCGGGGACACCCGCCAGCGCATCCAGGACGTGGCGCTCGAACTCTTCGCCGAGCAGGGGTACGAGAAGACCTCGCTCCGCGAGATCGCCGAACGCCTCGACGTCACCAAGGCGGCGCTGTACTACCACTTCAAGACCAAGGAAGAGATCCTCGTCAGCATCTTCGAGGATCTCTCGCGGCCGATCGAGGACCTGATCGAGTGGGGCCGGCTCCAGCCGCACACCCTGGAGACCAAGCAGGAGATCGTCCGCCGCTACAGCGACGCGCTGGCGGGTGCTGCGCCGCTCTTTCGCTTCATGCAGGAGAACCAGGCGGCGATCCGGGAACTGCGCATCGGGGAGATGTTCAAGACCCGCATGCTGGGCCTGCGGGACATCCTCATAGACCCGGAAGCGGACCTGGTCGACCAGGTCCGCTGTGTCAGTGCGATGTTCACGTTGCACGCCGGGATGTTCGTTCTCCAGGACATGGAGGGCGACCCCGAGAAGAGGCGCGAGGCCGTGCTCGAGGTCGCCACCGACCTGATAACCCAGGCGCACCGGGGAGCCGGGGGCTCCTGACCGGCCAGGTGCGGCCGGTCAGGACCGGACGGCTCCGACCGGCCGGTCGCGTCGCGTCATGCTCAGACAGTCACGCCGTGCGCACGCAGGAAGGCGACCGGGTCGACGGCGGAGCCGTAGTTCGGGGTCGTGCGGATCTCGAAGTGCAGGTGGGGACCGCTGGAGTTGCCGGTGTTGCCGGACTTGGCGATGTGCTGGCCGGTCTTGACGACCTGGCCGATCTTCACGTCGATCCGCGACAGGTGGGCGTACTGGGAGTACGTGCCGTTGCCGTGCTTGATGACGATGGCGTTGCCGTAGGCGGGGCCGTCACCGGCGCCGTTGCCGCCGGCCTTGACGACGGTGCCGCCGTGGGTGGCCATGACGTTGGTGCCGATCGGCACGGCGAAGTCCTGGCCGCTGTGCTTGTGCGCCCACATGCCACCGTTCTGGGCGAACTTGGCGCTGAGCGCGTACTTCTTGACCGGGTCCACCCAGGAGGCCGCCTTCTTCTTGGCGGCGACCTTCTTGGCGCCGACGGCGGCCTTCTCGGCCTTCGCCGCCTTGGCCTGCGCCGCGGCCTGGGCCTCGACGGCGTTCGCGACGGTGGAGGTACCGGAGGCCGCCGTGGTGCCGCTGGCGGCCGCGACCCCTGCTCCCAGCGCGACCGAGGCTCCGAGGCCGGCAGCCATCACGGCGGCGCGGGTGCGGACGGTGGTCGTACGGGAAGAGCGGGACGTGACACGCGAGAACATTCGAACCTCATGGGGACGGGAACACAGGAACGCCCCTCGGCGGATGCACAGGCACTCACCGGGCGGGCTCCACATTGGTAACCCGCCGGGCCGTAACCGCACAAAGGTGTGATCTACGACCCTATGTAGTACTTCAGCGCGAAACTTCCCGACCCTTGACAGACCCCCCATTTCAGACAGAACCAGCTCAGAGACCCGCAATCAGGCCAACACTTCAGGGCGATCTGTCCGTTTTCGTAGTTCTTGCGGCTCCCACTATTCCTCGTAGTACCGGGCAAATCGCCTGTGCGGCACATCACCGGCGACCATGATCCAAGGGCCGGTGGATGTGACCCGGGCTACTCCGCTCACGACTGACGAACCCCTCGCGCAAGGCCGTTCAACCGCCCCGAATCGTGGCCGAGGCCACATCGATCGAGCCCGCCACGTGCTACTACTCGCCAGTAACCCAATCGTTGCCGTCCCGCCACTTGTCCGGGCGAACATGCACGCGTCAATTTTGGTGCCGTCAGGCATCCGCGCAGGCATGAGAGGACCCCGCCCCCCATGACCGAACAGAACGGACAGACCGGACAGGCAGGGCGAACCGGCCGGGCGAGACGGCCCGGGCACACCTGGAAGCGCGCCCTCGGCACCGCTGCCGTCACCGCTGCCGCGCTCACCGTGGCCGTCACACCGGCCGACGCGACCCCCGCCGCGCCCACCGGTACGGCCGCGGCGGCCGCCGCCGACGTCGACTACGCCACCTGGCAGCGGGACTGCCGGGCCGTGATGGACCAGGCCCTGCCGTATCTGAAGGAGCGGATCGCCGACGCCGTCCCCGGCGAGAAGCAGGCGATCGTCCTCGACATCGACAACACCTCCCTGGAGACCGACTTCGGCTTCAGCTACCCGCAGCCCGCCAACCGTCCGGTCCTGGAGGCCGCCCGGTACGCCCAGGAGCACGGCGTCGCCCTCTTCTTCGTGACCGCCCGGCCGGGCATCATCGCGGCGCCCACCGAGTGGAACCTCGACCACGCCGGCTACGAGTCCTCCGGCCTCTACGTGCGCGGCTTCCTCGACCTGTTCCGCAACGTCGCCGAGTACAAGACCGCGCAGCGCGCCCACATCGAGTCGAAGGGCTACACGATCATCGCCAACATCGGCAACACCCCCACCGACCTGTCGGGCGGCCACGCCGAGAAGGCGTTCAAGCTGCCGGACTACGACGGCCAGTTGTCCTGACCCCCGATAGGCTCCCCCCGACGACCGACCACGGGGGTGGCGCATGGAACCGGCGGTGCTCGGCGGGAAGTTGGCGTCCAGTCTGGTCGCCCCGCTGGTGAGGAAACTGTTCGTGACGGACGGACCGGGCGCCGGGATGGTCGACAGGCCCGTCCGGCTGACCCGTCTGGTGTCCTTCCGGGGCGAGCAGCGCCACCTCGGTGAGACGGAGGTGGGCAAGCTCGCCGGGCGGCTGGTCGGGGCGTCCCTGGACTCCCCCGGCGAGCCGCCCTTTCCGCGCGACGAGGAGACGGCCGTCGTCCTCGCCCTGGCCGCCCGGCTGCTCGCCCTCGGCGACCTGGACATGGACGACGTCCAGGCGGTCCGGCTGGGGCACCGGGAGCTGGCCGCCCGGCTGCGGCGGAACGCTCCCGGGGCCGGTGACGGCCTGTCCGCCGACGCCCGCCACTTCCTCGACTCCGCCACGGAGTGGGCCTGCCTGCACGTCCTGGAGTTCTTCACCCGGCGCTCGACGTTCGTCGCACGGACGCTGGTGGAGCAGACGCGGTCGCAGACGGAACTGATCGCGAAGGTCGACGAGCTGATCGCCCGCACTCCGCGCCCGGACACCCGGGACACCGCGTTCGAGCGCCGCTACCTGCCGTACGTCGCCGAACGGCACAACCACCTCACCATCTACGGCCTCGACCTGCGCGACTCCCCCGACCGCTGGCCCCTCGAAGTCGCCTATCTGAGCCTGGAGGCGACGGCGGACCGGGAACGGCCCACCGCCCTGCCCGAGGAACACCTCGGCAGCCCCGTGGCCGTGCGCCTCCCCGCCGAGGACGCCCTCACGGGCCACGACCGTGTGCTGCTGCGCGGCGACGCGGGTTCCGGCAAGACGACGCTGGTGCAGTGGCTTGCGGTGACCGCCGCGCACGCCGGCGACCGGGTGCCGTACGTCCTCCCCCTGCGCACCCTGATCCGCGCGGGTGCCCTGCCCTCCCCCGCCGCCTTCCTCACCGCCGTGGGCTGCCCGCTCACCCCGCCCGAGGGGTGGGCGGAGCGCGTCCTCACGGCCGGAAGGGGCCTTCTCCTCGTCGACGGCCTGGACGAGATCCCCGCCCCCGACCGGCACCGCGCCCGCGACTGGCTGCTGGCCCTGGTCCGCGCCTTCCCCGGCAACCGCTGGCTGCTCACCTCCCGCCCCACCGCCGTACGCCCCGACTGGCTGACCGCGGAGGGCTTCCGGGAACTGGCGCTGACCCCGATGCGGCAGGCCGACGTGGCCACCTTCGTCCGGCGCTGGCACGCCGCGGCGCAGGCGCCCGAGTACGAGACGAAGCTGCTCGACGCCCTGCGCACGAAGCGCGATCTGGCCCGCCTCGCCACCAATCCGCTGTTGTGCGGCCTGATCTGCGCCCTGCACCGCGAGCGGCGCGGCTATCTGCCCACCGGCCGCAAGGAGTTGTACGACGCCGCCCTGACCATGCTGCTCGCCCGCCGGGACCGGGAGCGGGGCATGGACGCGCTGGAGCTGGGCGAGGAGGCCCAGTTGGAACTGCTGCAACGGCTGGCGTACGCCCTCGTGTTGAGCGGGCGCACGGAGATGGAGGTGGAGACGGCCGAGGGCATCGTGGAGCGCTGCCTGCCGTCGGTCGCCTCGGCGGCGGGACAGGGCGACGCGGCGACGGTCCTGCGGACCCTGCTGCTGCGCAGCGGGCTGCTGCGCCGGCCCGGAGAAGGGGTGCTGGACTTCGTCCACCGCACCTTCCAGGACTACCTGGGAGCCCGGTACGCGGTGGAGGAGGGCCACCTCGACGTCCTGGCCGGCCACGCCCACGACACGCAGTGGGAGGACGTCATCCGCATGTCGGTGGCCCACGCCCGGCCCGGCGAGCGGGCGGTCCTGCTGCGGCGGCTGCTGGCGGAGGACACCCCGCGGCTGACGCTGCTCGCCCTGGCCTGCCTGGAACACGCCACCGCGCTGGACCCGGCGGTACGGGCGGAGGTGGAGACGCGGGCGGGGGCGCTGATCCCTCCGGGGACGAAGGAGGAGGCGAAGGCGCTGGCGGACGCGGGGCCGCTGGTGCTGGAGCTGCTGCCGGGACCGGAGGGCCTGACGGACGCGGAGGCGCACGGGGTCGCGGTCGCGGCCTCGCTGCTCGCCACGCACGAGCCGGCCGGGGCCCTGGCGGTGCTGCGCCGGTTCCGGGAGCATCCCTCGCTCGATGTGCGGCGGCAGTTGGTGGGCACCTGGGAGCGGTTCGACGCGCGGGAGTACGCGGTCGAGGTACTGGACCACCTGGTCCGGACGGATCTCACGCTGACCTGCGCCACCGACGCCCAGCGCGCGGCCGCCGCGGACCTGCGCCCGTGGCACCGCTGGGAGTTCCGGGGCCGGCACAGCCTCGCGGACGTCACCGCCGCGGTAGCGGGCCCGGACGGCGTCGAGACGCTGCGCCTGCTCTACAACCCGGAAGCGGGCGACCTGGGTCCGCTCACGGCCTTCCCCTCGCTGCGGCGCCTGGTGGTGATCGACTGCGAGTCCGCGCACGGGTTCGGGCGGCTCGCGGAGCTGCCGCTCCAGCAGCTCGTCGTCGGCCGGGTCGCCGACGTCGACGGCCTGCGGCGGCTGGACTCGCTCCGTCTGCTGTCGCTGACGCACACACTGACCGGCACGTGTCTGACGGACGTCCTGCCCGCCGCCGCTCCCCTGGAGTTCCTCTTCCTGGGCCGCGGCACCACGGAGGGGGCCGGGCTGCGCGGGCTGTCCCACTGGGCCGGCCTGAAGGTGCTCAGCCTGTCCCCCACGGCGCCGCTCACCGCGGACGACTGGTCCGAGATCGCCCGCCTGCCGCTGCTGACCCGGCTCCAGCTGAACGCCCGGCTCTTCCCGGACGGCCTGGGGCCCATGCCGGTCCTTCCCGGGATCACCGAGCTGCGCCTGGCGGAGCTCCGGGGCGGCGAGGACCTCTCCGCGCTGCCCTCGCGTCTGCCCGGCGTCCGCGTCGTCGACGTCCGGGGCGTCCCCGGGCCCCGTCCGGACGTCGCCGCCTTCACAGCCCTGTTCCCCGGCGCCGAGGTGACCGTGGGCGACCGCTGACACGGCGAAGGGGCCGCCCCGGGACCGAAGTCCCGGAGCGGCCCCTGCACAGGCTCACCCCGGAGGGCTACGCCTCCTTGCTCAGGTTCGGACCGGCGCCACCGGCCGCCTGCTCGATCGGCGGGACGTCGGGGAGGGCCGACTTCTCCTCACCCCGGAAGGTGAAGGTCTTGGCCTCGCCCTCGCCCTCGGTGTCCACGACCACGATGTGACCGGGACGCAGCTCGCCGAAGAGGATCTTCTCCGACAGCGAGTCCTCGATCTCGCGCTGGATGGTCCGGCGCAGCGGCCGGGCGCCCAGCACGGGGTCGTAGCCCTTCCTGGACAGCAGCTCCTTGGCGGACTGGGAGAGCTCGATGCCCATGTCCCGGTCCTTCAGGCGCTCGTCCACCTTGCCGATCATCAGGTCGACGATCGCGAGGATGTCGTCCTGGGTCAGCTGCGGGAAGACGACCACGTCGTCGACGCGGTTGAGGAACTCGGGGCGGAAGTGCTGCTTGAGCTCGTCCGACACCTTGTTCTTCATGCGCTCGTAGTTGGTCTTCGTGTCGCCCGCGGCGGCGAAGCCCAGGTTGAAGCCCTTGGAGATGTCCCGGGTGCCGAGGTTGGTCGTCATGATGATGACCGTGTTCTTGAAGTCCACGACCCGGCCCTGGGAGTCGGTCAGGCGACCGTCCTCCAGGATCTGCAGCAGCGAGTTGAAGATGTCCGGGTGGGCCTTCTCGACCTCGTCGAAGAGGACGACCGAGAACGGCTTGCGGCGCACCTTCTCCGTCAGCTGACCGCCCTCCTCGTAGCCCACGTAACCGGGGGGCGAACCGAAGAGACGGGAAACGGTGTGCTTCTCGCTGAACTCCGACATGTCGAGGGAGATCAGCGCGTCCTCGTCACCGAAGAGGAACTCGGCGAGCGCCTTGGACAGCTCGGTCTTACCGACACCGGACGGGCCGGCGAAGATGAACGAGCCACCCGGACGCTTCGGGTCCTTCAGACCGGCACGCGTACGGCGGATCGCCTTCGAGAGCGCCTTGACGGCGTCCTTCTGGCCGATGACCCGCTTGTGGAGCTCGTCCTCCATGCGCAGCAGGCGGGACGACTCCTCCTCCGTCAGCTTGAAGACCGGGATGCCGGTGGCGGTCGCGAGGACCTCGGCGATCAGCTCGCCGTCGACCTCGGCGACGACGTCCATGTCGCCGGCCTTCCACTCCTTCTCCCGCTTGGCCTTGGCGGCCAGGAGCTGCTTCTCCTTGTCGCGCAGGGAGGCGGCCTTCTCGAAGTCCTGCGAGTCGATCGCGGACTCCTTGTCGCGGCGGACGCCGGCGATCTTCTCGTCGAACTCGCGGAGGTCCGGCGGCGCGGTCATCCGGCGGATGCGCATCCGGGAACCGGCCTCGTCGATCAGGTCGATCGCCTTGTCCGGCAGGAAGCGGTCGGAGATGTACCGGTCGGCCAGGGTGGCGGCCTGGACCAGCGCCTCGTCCGTGATGGAGACCCGGTGGTGCGCCTCGTAGCGGTCGCGCAGACCCTTGAGGATCTCGATCGTGTGCGGCAGCGACGGCTCCGCGACCTGGATCGGCTGGAAGCGGCGCTCGAGGGCCGCGTCCTTCTCCAGGTGCTTGCGGTACTCGTCCAGCGTGGTCGCACCGATGGTCTGCAGCTCACCGCGGGCCAGCATCGGCTTCAGGATCGAAGCGGCGTCGATGGCGCCCTCGGCGGCACCCGCACCGACCAGCGTGTGCAGCTCGTCGATGAACAGGATGATGTCGCCGCGGGTGCGGATCTCCTTGAGCACCTTCTTCAGGCGCTCCTCGAAGTCACCGCGGTAGCGGGAGCCGGCGACCAGCGCGCCGAGGTCCAGGGTGTAGAGGTGCTTGTCCTTGAGGGTCTCGGGCACCTCGCCCTTGACGATGGCCTGCGCGAGGCCCTCGACGACGGCCGTCTTGCCGACACCGGGCTCACCGATGAGGACCGGGTTGTTCTTGGTACGGCGGGACAGCACCTGCATGACCCGCTCGATCTCCTTCTCGCGCCCGATGACCGGGTCGAGCTTGGACTCACGAGCGGCCTGGGTGAGGTTCCGGCCGAACTGGTCGAGGACCAGGGACGTCGAGGGGGTGCCCTCGGCAGGCCCGCCGGCGGTGGCGGTCTCCTTGCCCTGGTAACCGGAGAGCAGCTGGATGACCTGCTGCCGCACCCGGTTCAGATCTGCGCCCAGCTTGACCAGGACCTGGGCGGCGACGCCCTCGCCCTCGCGGATCAGGCCGAGCAGGATGTGCTCCGTGCCGATGTAGTTGTGGCCCAGCTGAAGGGCCTCGCGGAGCGACAGCTCCAGGACCTTCTTGGCACGGGGGGTGAAGGGAATGTGACCCGACGGGGCCTGCTGGCCCTGCCCGATGATCTCCTCCACCTGCTGGCGGACCGCCTCGAGCGAAATCCCGAGGCTCTCAAGGGCCTTGGCGGCGACACCCTCACCCTCGTGGATCAGGCCCAGGAGGATGTGCTCGGTGCCGATGTAGTTGTGGTTGAGCATCCGGGCTTCTTCCTGAGCCAGGACGACAACCCGCCGCGCGCGGTCGGTGAACCTCTCGAACATCGTTAATCGCTCCTCAGAGCGGTCAGGCAGTGGGGGGAACTTCCCCTCCCTGTCCTTCCGCAGCTTAGTCCCGCAAGCGGGGACCGCTCATTCCAACTGCCGACACCGTCGATGGCCTCCTGACCCCTGACGCCGACATCTGCCACAACCCGATGGTGCGAGACGATGTTCCCGCAGGCCAGGCACTTACCCCGCTCGCCAGTACGCCGATGGCGAACGTGAGACGGCCCATTCTGCGTGTCGCCCCCTCCCACTAGGGATGTCTTACCCGCTGGGACTGACACTCCATGCCGCGCGCACCGGTTCCCTCCGCTACGGGCGAACAACCTTGCGCCTCCCCACACTCCCGCGCGCCCCCATTTCCGGCACCCACCGCGATCGTTTGGCGACCCAGCGTAACCCGAGCACCTTTTCGACGGTTGCGCTTGGCATGGCTGGCGTCCCGCCCACGACCTCCACGGTGCCGTTCCCCCGTCGGCCGCTCGAAGAGAGCGGGGCGTGGGAGCGGGTGCGACGGTGGTACGAGAGCGGGCTCGGCTGGCCGACGGCGCCCGGCACCCCCGTACGGCTTCGGGTGGGTGTTCGCTTCGACGTCCTCGACGTCCCGGCCGTGGCCGGTCACGAGGCGTTGCGGCGCCATGCAGGCGGCTTTCCGGTGGCGCTCCGGGGCGAGCGGATGCTGCTGCTCGTCGCCGCGGGCGGCGCGGACGAGTTGCCCGGGCTGCTGGACTGGCTGGAGTGGGGTTCCCTGGCGCTCGACCTGCGGGCGGTCGGCGCGGGCGGCCTCCTGGACGCGCCCCTGCCCCCGGAGCCCGGGCCGGCCGGTCCCTCGTCGCCGCCGTCGGGCCATGACGCTTCGCAGGGGGCCGCCGTGTGGCTGCGGCCCCCCGGGACGGGCAGCGAGGTCCCGGCCTCGCTGCCGACGCTGTCGGCCCTGGGGGGCGCCGGGACCGCCCCCGATCTCGCACGGCTGGTGCACACGCTCGCGACGCAGTGCCACCGGCTCCGGCTCTCCCGGGCGCCGCGCTGAGGGCATGCGGGCCGGCAGCGCGCTGACCGGGAGTGTGCGGGGGGCCGGGTCGGTGACGTGGCCCCTGATCAGCCGTTGGCCTCTTCGTACGCCTGCCGGATCGCAGCGGGGACCCGGCCGCGGTCGTTGACGTCGTGGCCGTTCGCCTTCGCCCAGGCGCGGATCGCCGCGGTGTCCTGGCTGCCGCCCGAAGAAGCGCGCGTCTTGCCGCGGCCGCCCGAAGCGCGGCCCCCGGTCCGACGGCCGCCCTTCACGTAAGGCTCGAGAAGACCACGGAGCTTGTCCGCATTGGCGGTGGTGAGATCGATCTCGTACGTCTTGCCGTCCAGCGCGAACGTCACCGTCTCGTCCGCCTCGCCGCCGTCGAGGTCATCGACAAGAAGGACCTGAACCTTCTGTGCCACCGGATTTCCTTTCATAGATAACGTGAGGGCCGGAGGTCCGCCGGCGTCCGCCGTATCGCCGCCCCTTGTTATATGCAGTACTGCAGTACGCCGGAAAGCAAACCGCTTTTGCCGGAAAAACACAAACCCCCGGTGGGAACCCGCAGCCCGCCTCCGCCCGGAAAGATACGCGTTTCGGACATAGGGAACCCGCGCGCGGTCCGCGGGTGGAATAAACCTGGCGACGGGTCGCGGATGCGGTTGTGGTTCCCGACGGGTCGTCTCTTGGCGACTGTCGGCGGTGGATCACAGATGCAGAAGCATCCGGCTGTTGCCCAGGGTGTTCGGTTTCACCCGTTCGAGACCCAGGAACTCCGCTACACCCTCGTCATAGGAACGCAGCAGCTCGGCGTAGACATCCGTGTCCACGGGCGTCTCTCCGATCTCCACGAAGCCGTGCTTGGCGAAGAAGTCCACTTCGAAGGTGAGACAGAAAACGCGGCGAACACCCAGCCGGCGTGCGGTCTCCAGCAACTTCTCCAGCAACTGATGTCCGACACCGGCGCCCTTCAGGCCCGGCTTCACCGCGAGAGTCCGGACTTCCGCCAGGTCTTCCCACATCACGTGCAGGGCGCCACAGCCGACCACCTCGGCGTTGTCGTCCCGTTCCGCGACCCAGAACTCCTGGATGCTCTCGTAAAGCGTCACCATCGCTTTGTCGAGCAGGATGCGGTCGTGGACGTACTCGTCGAGGAGCCGGCGTACGGCCGGGACATCGCTGGTGCGGGCCCGCCGGACGGTGATGGCAATTGACATGTGGGGACGCTATCGCTCGCCGGTGTCCGTCACGGAGCCGGGGCCCGGCGCGGGTGTTTCCGGGCCCTGCGCGATGCGGATGGCGTCCCTGAGAGCCTGGCGCTGTTCCTCGCTCATCATGCCGAAGAAGGCGATGAGAGCGGCGGCGGGGTTGTCGCTCTGCGACCATGCGTCGTTCATCAGCGCGGCGGCGTAGGCGGCGCGGGTGGAGACCGCCTCATATCGATAGGCCCGGCCTTCCGACTCGCGGCGGACCCAGCCCTTCTGATGGAGATTGTCCAGGACGGTCATGACGGTGGTGTACGCGATCGACCGTTCCTGTTGGAGATCTTCCAGGACTTCTCGAACGGTCACCGGGCGGTTCCACTTCCACACCCGCGTCATGACCGCGTC
Source organism: Streptomyces flaveolus (assembly GCF_014648815.1). Lineage (GTDB taxonomy): Bacteria > Actinomycetota > Actinomycetes > Streptomycetales > Streptomycetaceae > Streptomyces > Streptomyces flaveolus. The sequence goes on from NZ_BMRV01000004.1 coordinate 43,215, forward strand.
TTCGAGTTCTCCCAATGGGCGAGGCACCCTCACGACAATAGTGGGGAATCAGGGCGATCGCGTGCCGGACGTGCGCTTTCGCCTGTTTTCGTGGGCGAGAGGGGGCAAAAAGGGGCGTACGGCTCGTCGGCGCGGGTGCGCGGAGGAGCCGTACGCGGGGTGCGGGCGGTGGGGCGGGTGCGGCGGCGCCGGCGGGGCGGTGCGGTGCGCGGCGCGCGGTGCTGGTGGCGGGGTCAGGCCTTCGGGCGCGCGGCCGCCTGGCCGGCACCCTCCGCCCGTGCGAGGGCGGCGTCGACGGCCGCGTCCTCCTTGGCCTTGCTGGCCCCGCCCTGGGTCTTCACGATCACCCTGACGACGCCGATGAAGAAGGCCGCCATGACGGCCGGGGGGAGGAGCGCGGAGACGTAGTCCATGGATCCAGGGTAGCCAGGCCGTGTCAGCCGGCGGCGAGGTGGTGCCGGGAGCCGGCGGGGGGCGGGGTCGGCTTGCGGCGGGGGAAGACCTCGCCGGGGGTGGGGACGGGGCGTTTCGGGTTGGCCGGGTCGGCCGGGGCGGGGCTGGGGGCCGGCTTCTGCGGGGGCTTCGCACCGGGACGGGCGGCCGGGTCCTGGCCGCCGCCGCCCGCGCAGCGGCCGCCGGGGAGGGCGAGGAGGCGGGTGCGTGCGGCCGGGACGGTGGCGGTGACGGTGGCCGCCGGGGGTGCGCAGCGGGACAGGAGGGCTGCGGCGGCGCGGTTGCCGCGCAGGGCCCGGAGGGCGGCGAGGTCGTCCGCGGTCGGGCGGTGGCCGGCGCTCAGGGCCTCGTCGAGGAGGGTGAGGTAGCCGGCGATGCTGCCGGGGAGGGCGGCGCGGTACCGGGCTAGGTCGGCCAGCAGGAAGTCGCGCAGCCGGGCGCTCTCCTCCATCGCCTCGTCGAGCGACTCCGCGAGGCGGAGACAGTCCTGGACGTCCTCGGCCGAGGCGGGGCTGGGGTTCAGGGCGAGGGCGAGGGCGCGCCGGAGCACACGCAGCTCCTGAGCGCCGAACGCCATGCCGCCTCGGGATCCGTATGGCGTGGGCATGCGGCGACGATACGCGCTAATCAGACAAACTTGGCATAACGGGTGGGTGTGGCGTGGGGGGCCACTCGTATGCGTTGGCCTCCGGCGGTGGTGGCGGGTGCCTGCGGGTGCCTCCGGCGGTGGGGCGGGGGGCCTGCGGCGGCCTGTGCGGGTGCCTCCGGTGGTGGGGCGGGGTGCCTGCGGCGGCCTGTGCGGGTTCGGTGGGGGTGCGGGTAGCGCGGTGCGTGGTGCTGTGGGTCGGGGCCGTGCCGGGGGGTGTCCGTCCTCGGAACGGCGCGGAATCGGTCCCTCAAAAGGCAGGCGGGGCGTTGACGCGCCAACCGCTGCGGGCGGACACCCCCCGACACGTCCCCTTCGCGCCGTACGCGGCTGACCGCCGTCTCGCCGTCCCGCCGCGCTGCGGACCGCCGTCCCGCTCAGCTGCGGGCAGTCGTGCCTCCCACAGTGCCTGAACGGACTGGGAGGTGCCCCCAGGGGCGGCACGGGTGGGCGGTGGGCACCCCGGCTGCGCCGGGCCACCCGCCCCCCGCCCCGCCCCAGCGCCGGGTGGGCGGAGAACGCCGTCATGTGGCCCGGTCCGCGCCCCCTACATGCGGGACACGTTGCGTTCGTAGACCAGCCGGAGGCCCATCAGCGTCAGCCACGGTTCGTGTTCGTCGATGACCGACGACTCGCCCAGGACCATCGGCGCCAGACCACCCGTCGCGATGACCGTCACGTCGTCGGGGTCCGTGGCCAGCTCGCGGGCCATGCGGTTGACGACCCCGTCGACCTGGCCCGCGAAGCCGTAGATGATCCCGGACTGCATCGCCTCGACCGTGTTCTTGCCGATCACGCTGCGCGGACGCGCCACCTCGATCTTGCGGAGCTGGGCTCCCTTGACGCCGAGTGCCTCCACGGAGATCTCGATGCCGGGGGCGATGACCCCGCCGATGTACTCCCCGCGCGCGCTCACCGCGTCGAACGTCGTCGCCGTGCCGAAGTCCACGACGATCGCCGGGCCGCCGTAGAGCTCGACCGCGGCGACCGCGTTGATGATGCGGTCGGCGCCGACCTCCTTGGGGTGGTCGGTGAGGATCGGGACGCCGGTCTTGACGCCCGGTTCGACCAGGACCGCGGGGACGTCGCCGTAGTAGCGGCGGGTGACCTCGCGCAGTTCGTGCAGGACCGAGGGGACGGTCGCGCAGATGGCGATGCCGTCGATGCCGTCGCCCAGCTCGTCGCCGAGGAGCGGGTGCATGCCCATCAGGCCCTGGAGGAGGACCGCCAGCTCGTCGGCCGTGCGGCGCGAGTCCGTGGAGATGCGCCAGTGCTCGACGATGTCCTCGCCGTCGAAGAGGCCGAGGACGGTGTGCGTGTTGCCTACGTCGATCGTCAGCAGCATGCCTCTACTCCGCTTCCCGCAGGTCGAGGCCGATGTCCAGGATGGGAGAGCTGTGGGTGAGGGCGCCCACGGCGAGGTAGTCGACGCCCGTGTCGGCGTACGCCTTGGCGTTGGTGAGGGTGAGGCGGCCGGAGGCCTCCAGGGCGGCACGGCCGTCGACGAGGGCCACCGCCTCCTCGCACTCGCCCGGCGTGAAGTTGTCCAGCAGGATCAGGTCGGCGCCGGCGTCCAGGACCTCGCGGAGCTGGTGCAGCGTGTCGACCTCGACCTCGATGGGGACGTCCGGGAAGCGCTCGCGGACCGCCTGGAAGGCCGCCGCCACGCCGCCCGCGGCGACCACGTGGTTGTCCTTGACCAGGGCCGCGTCCGACAGGGACATGCGGTGGTTGACGCCGCCGCCGCAGCGGACCGCGAACTTTTCCAGGGAACGCAGGCCCGGGGTCGTCTTGCGGGTGTCCCGCACCCGGGTCTTGGTGCCCTCGAGGGCGTCCTCCCACGCGCGCGTGGCGGTCGCGATGCCCGACAGGCGGCACAGGAGGTTGAGCGCGCTGCGTTCGGCGGTGAGGAGGTCGCGGGTGCGGGTGGTGACCGTGAGGAGCTTCTGGCCGGGCTCCACCCGGTCGCCGTCCGCCACGTGGCGTTCCACTTCGAACTCGTCCGTCGCGACGATCGACAGGACCGCCTCGGCGACCCTGAGGCCCGCCACGACGCCCGCCTCGCGCGCGGTGAAGTCGGCGGTGGCCACCGCGTCCTCGGGGATGGTCGCGACCGTCGTCACGTCCACGCCGTGGGCCAGGTCCTCCTGGAGGGCGACGTTCGCGATGTCCTCGACCTCCACGGGGTCGAGGCCGGAGTCGAGCAGCAGGGCGGCGAGCGCGGGGTCGAGGCCGCACTCCAGATACGCCTCTGCGTCGGTGTCCGCGCCGCAGGCGCAGCCGTCGCCGCAGCCTCCGCCGGAGGCGAGGGGAAGGTCGGGGGTGTTCACTGTGGTCACTGCTCCTGGGGGCGCTGCGCCGGCTGAGGGCTTGGGGTGGTCGGGGGGAATTCTGGCGTCTCCGTGGTGTGCACGGCGAGCGTTCGGTCCGGGTTCAGGCGTACGACGATGTGGCGGCCCCACGTCGCGTCGTCGCGGTCCGCGTGGTCCTCGCGCCAGTGGCAGCCCCGCGTCTCCTCGCGCCGCGCCGCCGCGGCCACCAGGACGCGGGCCACGCACAGGAGGTTCGTCGCCTCCCACGTGTCGACGCCCGGCTCGGCCGTCTTGCCGTTCTCCTGGAGGGCGTCGCGGGCCTCGGTGTGCAGGTGGTGGAGCTGGTCGGCGGCACGGGTGAGGGAGTCGGCGGAGCGCAGGACGCCGGCGCCCTCGGTCATGATCCGCTGGACGGCGAAGCGGGCCTCCGGCGGGAGGAGGGGGTGCGTGGGCTGGGCCGCGTGCGGCAGCGGTGCCGGCACGCGCGCGTGGAGCGTGCCGTCGGCGTGGCGCGCCGCGACGTAGGCGGCGATGCGCTCGGCGTAGACCAGGCCCTCCAACAGGGAGTTCGACGCCAGGCGGTTGGCGCCGTGCACGCCCGTGCAGGCGACCTCGCCGCAGGCGTACAGCCCGGGGACCGTGGTGCGGCCCGAGGCGTCGGTGCGGACGCCGCCGGAGGCGTAGTGGGCGGCCGGCGCGACCGGGATCGGCTCGGTGACCGGGTCGATGCCGTGGGCGCGGCACGCGGCGAGGATCGTCGGGAAGCGGTGCTCCCACATCTCGGCGCCGAAGTGGCGTGCGTCGAGGTACATGTGCTCGGCGCCCCGCTCCTGCATGCGGCGCGTGATGCCCTTGGCGACGATGTCCCGGGGTGCCAGTTCGGCCAGTTCGTGCTGCCCCTGCATGAAGCGCACGCCGTCGGCGTCCACCAGGTGGGCGCCCTCGCCGCGTACCGCCTCGGAGACCAGGGGCTGCTGGCCCTCCGCGTCCGGCCCGAGGAAGAGGACCGTGGGGTGGAACTGGACGAATTCGAGGTCGCTGACCTCGGCGCCGGCGCGCAGGGCGAGCGCGACGCCGTCGCCCGTGGAGACGGACGGGTTCGTCGTCGCCGAGAAGACCTGGCCCATGCCGCCGGTCGCCAGGACCACGGCGGGCGCGTGGACCGCGCCGACGCCGTCGTGCTGGCCCTCGCCCATGACGTGCAGGGTGACGCCGGCGGTGCGGCCGTCGGCGTCCGTGAGGAGGTCCAGGACGAGAGCGTTCTCGACCGTCCGGATCCCGCGTGCGCGGACCGCCTCGACCAGGGCGCGGGAGATCTCCGCGCCCGTGGCGTCGCCGCCCGCGTGGGCGATGCGGCGGCGGTGGTGGCCGCCCTCGCGGGTGAGGGCGAGGCCGCCCTCGGACGACTCGTCGAAGTGCGCGCCGGTCTCGATGAGCCGGCGTACGGCGTCGGGGCCCTCGGTGACCAGGATGCGGACGGCCTCCGGGTCGCACAGGCCCGCGCCCGCCACCAGGGTGTCGTCGAGGTGCTGCTCGGGGGTGTCGCCCTCGCCGAGGGCGGCGGCGATGCCGCCCTGCGCCCAGCGGGTGGAGCCGTCGTCGAGGCGGGCCTTGGTGACGACGACCGTGTTCAGGCCGGCGGCCTCGCAGCGCAGCGCGGCGGTGAGACCGGCGACGCCGGAGCCGACGACCACCACGTCCGCCGTGAGGGCCCAGCCGGGCGCGGGTGCGTGCAGTCGTATGCCTGTGCTGGTCACGAGGCGGCTCCGAAGATGAGGGGGACGTTGTCGATCAGCCGGGTCGCGCCGACCCGGGCGGCGACGGCGAGGACGGCCTCGCCGGTGTGGTCGTCGCCGATCTCGGTGAAGTCGGACGGGTCGACCAGGGCGAGGTAGTCCAGCTCCAGCGGCGGGTCGAGACGGGCCGCGTCGTCCAGGATCAGACGGGCGGCGGCGCGGACGGCCGTGGCGCCGCCCGGCGCGGAGGTGGCGACGGCGTGCGCGTCGGCCGCCGCGCGGGACTCGCCGAGGGCGCTGAGCGCCTCGGCACGCGCGCGCGTGGCGGGCACTTCGCGGGCCCGCGCGCGCAGCGCCTCCTGGGCGGCGTGCCGGTCGAGGCCGGCGAACAGGGCCTGGGAGAGCGCGAGGGCGGTGCGGCGCTCCCGGGGCGAGAGGTAGCGGTTGCGGCTGGAGAGGGCCAGGCCGTCGTCCTCGCGCACGGTGGGCACGCCGACGATCTCCACGCCGAAGTTCAGGTCGCGGACCATGCGGCGGATCAGGGCGAGCTGCTGGGCGTCCTTCTGCCCGTACAGGGCCAGGTCGGGGCGGGTGAGGTGGAGCAGCTTCGCGACGACGGTCAGCATGCCGTCGAAGTGGCCGGGGCGGGAGGCGCCCTCCAGGCGTTCTCCCATGGGGCCCGCCGTGACGCGGACCTGGGGCTCGCCGCCCGGGTAGACCTCCTCGACGGACGGGGCGAAGACGGCGTCCGCGCCCGCCTGCTCGGCGATCTTCAGGTCGGCGTCCAGGGTGCGCGGGTAGCGGTCCAGGTCCTCGCCGGCGCCGAACTGGAGCGGGTTGACGAAGACGGTGACGACCACCTCGCCGTCCGGGCCGGCGATGCGCCGCGCCGTGCGGATCAGGGTGGCGTGGCCCTCGTGCAGGGCGCCCATGGTCATCACGACGGCCCGGCGCCCGTGCCGTACGCGCGCGTGCAGCTCGTCCGCGGTGCGCAGCAGGGTGGTGGTCATCGGGCGTCTCCCTCGGTGCCGTCGGTGCCGTCGGTCCCGGCGGCCCGGCCGCTTCCGTCGGCGAGTACTCCGAGCAGGTCCTCGGCGAGTTCGGGCTTGAGCAGGCCGTGGTCCAGGGCGCGGTCGGCCGTCGCGCGGGCCATCGCCACGTAACCGGCGACGGTCTGCGGGGCGTGTGCGCGCAGTTCCTCGATGTGCGCGGCGACCGTGCCCGCGTCCCCGCGCGCGACGGGGCCGGTCAGCGCCGCGTCGCCGGAGCGCAGGGCGTTGTCCAGGGCGGCGCCCAGCAGCGGGCCGAGCATCCGGGCGGGGGCCTCGACGCCGGCGGTGCGCAGCAGCTCCAAGGACTGGGCGACCAGGGTGACCAGGTGGTTGGCGCCGAGCGCGAGCGCCGCGTGGTACAGCGGGCGCTTGTCCTCGGCGATCCACTCCGGCTCGCCGCCCATCTCGATGACCAGGGCCTCGGCGGCCAGCCGCAGTTCCTCGGGCGCGGTCACGCCGAAGGAGCAGCCGGCCAGGCGTTCGACGTCGACGGGGGTGCCGGTGAAGGTCATCGCCGGGTGCAGGGCGAGCGGCAGGGCGCCGGCGCGCAGGGCGGGGTCCAGGACCTTGGCGCCGTAGCGCCCGGAGGTGTGCGCGAGCAGCTGGCCCGGGCGCACCGCGCCGGTCTCGGCGAGCCCGGTCACCAGGCCGGGCAGCGCGTCGTCGGGGACGGTCAGCAGCACCAGTTCGGCGTGCTGGAGGACCTCGGCGGGCGTCATGAGCGGCACGTCGGGGAGCAGGGCGGCGGCACGCCGTCTGGAGGCGTCGGACACCCCGGAGACGGCCACCGGGCGGTGCCCGGCGAGCTGGAGGGCCGCGGCCAGTGCGGGGCCCACCCGCCCGGCGCCGACGACGCCTACGGTGAGCCGCGCGGGGCGGTCCTTGGGGTCTGGCTGTGGGGTTGTGTTCACGCGACGGCGGCCTTCCCGTTCCAGTCCGCTCGGGGTACCGGACGATTTCTCGTCATGTTAACGCGATCGGTTCCGCGGGCGTCCGGTTGTCCACAGGCTGTGGGTTTTCGCACCGTCCGGCACCCGGCGCCCGCCCAGTCCGGGTGCGTACGCGGCGCTGACGGAAACCCCGGTGCCCCCGCCGGTTCCCGCACGGCATGATCCCGGCATGACTGACGCAGGGGAAAACGCGGAACAGGCGGAGCCGACGGAGCCACCGGAGCAGCGGGAGGAGCAGTACAGGCGCCTGCGTGAGCGGCGCGTGGCCGTCCATCGCAGCGCGAAGCGCCTGCTCGCCCGCCCCGGCTACGGCGCCACCCTCCGGGAGCGGATCGGCCTGCTGGACGGGGCCGGGGAGCTCTACGACCTCGACGAGCCGTCGGACCTGTACGGCAACGGCATCGTGACGGCGCTGGAGGAGCGGACGGCCGCCCTGCTGGGCCACGAGGCCGCCGCCTTCTTCCCGACCGGCACCATGGCGCAGCAGGTGGCGCTGCGCTGCTGGGCGGGCCGCACCGGCAACCCGGTCGTCGCCCTGCACGGGCTCGGCCATCCCGAGGTGCACGAACGGAACGCCTTCAGCCGGGTCGGCGGCCTGCGCCCGGTCCGGCTGACCGGCGAGCCCCGGCAGCCGACCGCCGCCGAGGTGCGCGACTTCGAGGAGCCGTTCGGGGCGCTGATGCTGGAGCTGCCGCTCAGGGACGCCGGGTACCTGCTGCCCACGTGGGAGGAGCTCAACGAGCTGGTCGGGGCGGCTCGGGAGCGCGACGCGGTGGTGCACTTCGACGGGGCCCGCCTGTGGGAGTCCACCGTGCACTTCGGCCGCCCGCTGGACGAGATAGCGGGCCTCGCGGACAGCGTGTACGTCTCGTTCTACAAGTCCCTCAAGGGGTACGGCGGCGCCGTCCTGGCCGGCCCCCGGACGCTGGTGGAGGAGGCCAGGGCCTGGCGGCACCGGTACGGCGGCAACGTGTTCCAGCAGTTCCCGACGGCCCTGTCGGCGCTGGCCGGCCTGGAACGGGAGCTGCCCCGGCTGCCGGAGTACGTGGAGCACGCGCGCGTGGTGGCCGCCGCGCTGCGCGAGGGCTTCGCGGCGGCCGGGCTGCCGTGGGCGCGGGTGCACCCCGGGGTGCCGCACACCCACGAGTTCCAGGTCTGGCTGCCGTACGACGCCGATGTCGTCGGGGAGATCGCGATCCGGCAGGGCGAGGAGACGGGGACCCTGCTCTTCGGCCGGCCCTGGGACGAGACCGGTCCGGGCATCGCCGTCACCGAGGTCGGGGTGGAGGCGGACGGCCTGGAGTGGACGGCCGACGACGTGAAGGCGGCGGTCGCGGACTTCGCCGCACGGCTGCCCCGCTGACCGGCTGACCCGCTGCCTCACCGGTCAGTCGCCCGGGCGAACGGTCCGGGTGGTCAGCCGAGGGGGCGCGGTCGCGGGGCCCACCACCGGCGCAGGGTCCGCCGTACGCGGCCGTGCGCCGGGCGGCCGGCCAGGACCCGGCGGAACCGGCGGCGGTCGCGCCATGCGCGCACGGCCTGCCGGTCGTGGGTGCCGGGCGCGGGCGGCGCGGGCTCGCCGAGCCGCTGGGCGCGGTAGGTGTCGAGGAGGTACTGCTGCGTGATGCTCATGGCGGATCGCCTTTCAGGGCACGAAGGCTGACGGGTCGGTGAGCGGGCTCCGCGGCTGCCCCGGTCGTCCCAGACTGCTCCGGCCGGCCCGGCGGCGTCGTGCCGATTGACGGTGGCGGTCAATCGACGACGGCGTTGTCGGTGGCGGCGTGCACCATGGGGGCATGAGCGTGCGCATCGACATCGCGGGGCTGCGGCCGGAGAGGGTCGCCGTCGTGCCCTCACCCCTGGCCGAGCTGTGCATGGCGCTGCACGCGCTGTCCGAGCCGGGGCACCACCCGGGGCTCCAGGGCTGGGTGACCGGTGTCGCCGCCCGGCTCGACTCGCACCTGGCCGACCGGATGTGCGAGGCCGACTTCCTGTGGCGGACGACGTTCTCCGACCTGTTCCTGCCGTTCGCCGGCATCCCCGGCCGCAGCGCGCTGCCCGGCGCCACCCTCGCCGAGGACCTGGACCTGCTGGACAAGCTCTCGGACGAGCAGTTCGTGGACGCGGCGCTGGAGTTCACCTGCGCCCTGCCCTACGGCGTCCAGGGCGCCTCCGTGCTCTCGGACGCGGTGGTGCGCCGGCGCGCCCTGGACCTGGCGGCCGCGCGGGGGCCGCAGCAACTGCGGTTCAGTGAGCGGCTGCTGGCCGACCCGCCCCGGATCCGGGCCTGGCTGCGCCAGTTCCTGCACGACTGCGACGAGGCGTTCTTCGCGGACGCCTGGTCCCGGCTGCGCCACCAGCTCGCGGCCGACGCCCGTCACAAGACGGACCTGCTGCGGCGCCGGGGCCTGGCCGAGGCGCTGGCCGCGGTGTCCCCGGCGGTGGCGCTGGACGAGGCGGCCGGCGTGATCACGATCGACAAGCTGGGCGACGGCCGTACGGCCACCGCGGACGGCGGCCTGCTGCTCCTGCCCACCAGCTTCGGCTGGCCGCACCTGTCGGTCCTGCACCGGTACGGCTGGCAGCCCGTCCTGCACTACCCGGTCGGCGCCGCCGAGCCGGTCTCCCCGCCGTCCGTTGAGCAGCTCACGCTGCGGATGTCCGCGCTGTCCCACCCGGTGCGGATGCGGATCTGCCGCCACCTGGCCCGCAGCGCGTACACCACGAGCGAGCTGGCGCAGGCGCACGGCATGACGGCCCCGGAGATATCCCGGCATCTCGGGGTGCTGAAGAAGGCGGGCCTGATCACCACGCGCCGCCGCGGGCGGTACGTCCTGCACCAGCTGGACGTGACGGTGGTGGCCCGGCTGGGCAGCGACTTCCTTGAGGGCCTCCTCCGGTAGCCCGCCGCCGCCCGGGTGGGAGTGGCCGGCGGTCAGTCGAGGCGGATGTGCCGCAGCCCCACCCCCGCCTGCCGCAGGCGGGTGCGCAGCGCGCCCTCGTTGTTGGGCTCCAGGGTGAGCCCGGCCAGGACGGCGATCCGGTCGGCGGTCTTCGGGACGGTCGTGTGGTCCGTCCACAGGTGCTCGGCGAACTCCGGCTCGCGCAGCCGCTCCAGGCAGTGGTCGAGCCGCCCCACGGCCCAGCTCTCCCGGCGCGGACCCGGGTTCCTGCCGGTGGCGTACGCCAGGAGGCGCCCGAAGCCCCGCTCGCGCAGCCGCCGCAGCACGGTCTCCCGTTCGGCGAGGAGCGTGAAGTGATGGACGTCGTGACCGAGTTCGCGCAGCCGGCCGACGGTCTCGGCGAAGTACCCCGGGTCGGTGACCGTCATGGGGGCGATGACGACGCCGTCGTGCCGGGCGAGGGCCAGGTTGAGGACCTCCACCACGCCCTGCCGCCAGGACACCAGGTCCTGGAAGTCTCCCCGCAGTTCCGGCGGCAGCATGCGCCGCAGGCCGAAGCCGGCGTGCTCGGGGTCGCAGATCACACTGCCGGACAGCCGGCGGTGTATCTCGTGTGCGGTCTGTGTCTTGCCGCCCCCGAAAGGGCCGTTGATCCACAGGAGCATGCGCGGCACCCTACCGATGCCGCACCCCTGCCGGGGCCCGCTCAGCCGTGTCCGCCGCCGGCTCGCACCAGCCCGGTCTCGTAGGCCAGGACCACGACCTGCACCCGGTCGCGCAGACCGAGCTTGGTCAGGATGCGGCCGACGTGCGTCTTCACGGTCGCCTCGGACAGCACGAGCCGGGCCGCGATCTCCCCGTTGGACAGGCCCTGCGCGACCAGCACCATCACCTCGCGCTCGCGCTCGGTGAGCCGCTGGAGCTCCGCGTGCCGGGGCTCCTGGCCGGTGGCCGGCAGCATCGGCGCGAACCGGTCGAGGAGGCGGCGCGTGGTCGAGGGGGCCACCACCGCGTCCCCGCTGTGCACGGAGCGGATCGCCGCGAGCAGCTCACCGGGCGGCACGTCCTTGAGCATGAAACCGGAGGCGCCCGCCTTCAGGGCCGAGAACGCGTACTCGTCCAGGTCGAAGGTGGTCAGGATCAGCACCTTCGGCGCGTTCGGGTCCACGCAGATCCGGCTGGTGGTCTCCACCCCGTCGAGCTTGGGCATGCGGACGTCCATCAGCACGACGTCCACGGCGGTCGAGCGCAGCACCTGGAGGGCCTCGACGCCGTCGCCCGCCTCCGCGACGACCTCCATGTCCGGCTGGGCCGCGAGCACCATCCGGAACCCGGTGCGCAGCAGCACCTGGTCGTCGACGAGCATCACGCGGATCGTCATCGGGGCCTCTTCCGTTCTCCGGCCGGCGATCCGGCTGGGGGCTGTGACAGGTGTCAACGCCGTACGTGCGTACGGGCGCGGAGGTCAGTGTGCGGGTTTCAGCGGCAGCAGCGCACTGATGCGGAATCCTCCGCCGGGCCGCGGGCCCGCGTCCAGGGTGCCACCGACCATGCCGATCCGTTCCCGCATGCCGATCAGTCCGTGGCCCTGGCCGTCGAAGCCGCCCTCCTCGTACAGCTCGTGGGGGGCGCCCTTGCCGTCGTCCTCGACGAGCAGGCCGAGCCCGTCGTCGAAGTAGACGAGGCGTACGCTCGCGCCCGCGTTGGGCCCGCCGTGCTTGCGGGTGTTCGTGAGCGCCTCCTGCACGATCCGGTACGCGGTCAGCTCGACGCCGCTGGGCAGCGGGCGCGGAGTGCCCTCCACCTTGAAGTCGACGGGCAGCCCGGAGGTGCGGCACTGCTCGACCAGGTCCTCGATCTGCTGGACGTCCGGCTGCGGGACGTACTCCCCGGCCTCCTGGTGCTCGCCGGTGCGCAGCACGCCGAGCAGGCGGCGCATCTCGGCGAGGGCCTGCCGGCCGGTGGAGGAGATGGTCTCCAGGGCCTTCTTCGCCTGGTCGGGGGCCGCGTCCAGGACGTAGGCGGCGCCGTCGGCCTGCACCACCATGACCGAGACGTTGTGCGCGACGACGTCGTGCAGCTCCCGGGCGATCCGGGCCCGTTCGGCGGCGACCGCGACCTTGGCCTGCGCCTCGCGCTCCTTCTCCAGCCGGGCGTTGCGCTCCTCCAGCTGCGCGAAGTAGGCGCGGCGGGTGCGGATGGAGTCGCCGAGCACCCAGGCGAGGGCGAACGGCACCGCCTGGAAGACCGTGATGGCGACGTTGCCCGCTATGCCGGTGTTCTCGCTGGGCCAGCGCAGCTGCGCGAAGGGCGCGGCGCACAGGCCCGTGGTGAGCGCGACCCGGGAGGCCCAGCGGGTGCCGGTCGCGGCGACCGTGTAGACGATCACCAGCAGGGCGAAGTCGGCGGACATCGTGGGGATGTCCAGCGCCAGCTGGCCCACCCCGAGGGCGACGGCCAGCAGCAGCATCTTCTCCGGCATGCGCCGGCGCAGCGCGATCACCGCGCACAGCAGCACCACGAACGGGACGACCAGCGCCGTGGCGTCCTTCCCGTGGGCCTCCTGCTGTGTGGTCACGGACATCGCGGAGATCCCGAGCAGAACAAGGGCCCAGAAACAGTCGACCCCGGTCGGGTGTCTGCGGAGGAAATCGTAGAGGCGCTGCACGTAACCCAGCGTAGGGAAGCGGAATAGGTGCAGGGGTCAACCGGAGGGCCGATCCGCGTCTCCCGCGCATACTCCGCAAGGTGGAGGCTCCGTTCGCCTGTGCGCCTAGCCTGGGCCCGTGACGACGAGGACAGCGGGGACGGCAGAGGCCGGCGGGACGGGCGACGACTGGCGTGGCTGGCGGGAGGCCACGGCGGACGCCCTGTACGGGCCGACGGGGTTCTACCGCGGGCCCGAGGGGCCCGCCGGGCACTTCCGTACGTCGGTGCACGCGTCGCCGCTGTTCGCCGGGGCCGTGGCGCGGCTGCTGTGCCGGGTCGACGAGGCGCTGGGCCGGCCCGCGTCGCTCGCGTTCGTGGACATGGCCGCGGGGCGGGGAGAGCTGGTCACGGGCGTGCTGGCCGCGCTGCCCGCCGACGTGGCCGCCCGCACGCGCGCGTACGCCGTCGAGGTCGCCGGCCGCCCCGACGGGCTCGACCGGCGGATCGAGTGGCTGGCCGAGCCGCCGCGCGGGGTGACGGGGCTGCTGTTCGCCAACGAGTGGCTGGACAACGTGCCGGTGGACGTGGCGGAGGTGGACGCCGACGGAGTGGCACGGCGGGTGCTCGTCCGGGGCGACGGGACGGAGCGGCTCGGGGAGCCGGTGACCGGGGCGGACGCCGAGTGGCTGGCCCGCTGGTGGCCGCTGCCGGGCGAGGAGGGGCTGCGGGCGGAGATCGGGCTCCCCCGGGACGCGGCGTGGGCGTCCGCCGTCTCCACGCTCGAACGGGGACTGGCCGTGGCCGCGGACTACGCCCACACGCGGGACACCCGCCCGCCCTTCGGAACGCTCACCGGCTTCCGGGAGGGCCGGGAGACGGCCCCGGTACCGGACGGCTCGTGCGACATCACGTCCCACGTGGCCCTGGACGCGTGCGCGACGGCGGGCGGCGCGGGGCTCGGGGGCGGCGCGGGTATGGAGGGCGGCGCGGGTACGGAGGGCGGCGCGGGCGACACCGGGTCCGGGGCGGGGAACACCGTGCCCCACCCGGGCGGCACGGCCTCCGGCCCGGGTGACGCCGGGCGCGGGGAGGCCCACGGGCGCGATGCGGACGGCACCACGCCCCACCCGGGCGCAACGGCCACCACCGGATCCCGCACAGCCCACGCGGAGCGCGCGTGCACCGCGGCCCACCCGGGCGACACGGCCGCCGGCCCGGACGCCGCCGGGCGCGGCGAGGCCCACGCGGGGCGCGATACGAACGGCACCACGCCGTCCTCGGGCGGCACGGCCTCCGGCCCGGGCGCCACCGGGCGCGTCGCAGGCGAACCGGGGCGCGATGCCGGCGGCGCGGGGTGCGCGCCGGCGTGCACGCCCCCCGGCGCGCGGTTGCTCCCCCAGCGCGACGCCCTGCGTGCCCTCGGTGTCGCCGGCACCCGTCCCTCGCTCGCGCTCGCCTCCACCGACCCGGCGGCGTACGTGCGCGCCCTCGCGAGCGCCTCCGAGGCCGCCGAGCTCACCGCGGCCGGCGGGCTCGGCGACTTCGTGTGGCTGCTCCAGCCGGTCGGGCCCGACGCCGCGCGGCTACTTGTCGATGTCGCCGACGACGAAGAACAGTGACCCCAGGATCGCCACCATGTCCGCGACCAGCGTGCCGGGCAGCAGCTCCGTTAGCGCCTGGATGTTGTTGAACGAGGCCGAGCGCAGCTTCAGCCGGTACGGGGTCTTCTCACCCTTGCTGACCAGGTAGTAGCCGTTGATCCCGAGCGGGTTCTCGGTCCACGCGTACGTGTGCCCCTCGGGCGCCTTCAGCACCTTGGGGAGACGCTGGTTGATCGGCCCGGGTTCCAGCTCGGCCAGCCGGTCCAGGCAGGCGTCGGCGAGGTCGAGGGCGTTGTGCGTCTGCTCCAGCAGGCACTCGAAGCGGGCGAGGCAGTCGCCCTCGGTCCGGGTGACGACCTTCAGGGTGTCCTGCAGCTCACCGTAGGCGAGGTACGGCTCGTCGCGGCGCAGGTCGAAGTCGACGCCGGAGGCGCGCGCGATCGGCCCGCTGACGCCGTACGCGTGCACGGCCTCGGCGCTCAGGGCGCCCACCCCGCGCGTCCGCCCCCGGAAGATCTCGTTGCCGAGCACCAGGTCGTCGAAGACGTCCATGCGCGAGCGCACGGCGGCGACGGCGGCACGCGCGCGTGCGGCCCAGCCGGCCGGCAGGTCCTCCTTGAGGCCGCCGACGCGGTTGAACATGTAGTGCATGCGCCCGCCGGAGACCTCCTCCATGACGTTCTGGAGGACCTCCCGCTCCCGGAAGGCGTAGAAGACGGGGGTGATGCCGCCCAGCTCCAGGGGATACGACCCCAGGAACATCAGATGGTTCAGCACCCGGTTCAGCTCCGCGAGCAGCGTGCGGGTCCACACCGCGCGCGGGGGGACCTCCATGCCGAGCATGCGCTCCACGGCGAGGACGACGCCCAGTTCGTTGGAGAACGCGGACAGCCAGTCGTGCCGGTTGGCCAGCACGATGATCTGACGGTAGTCACGCGCCTCGAACAGCTTCTCCGCGCCGCGGTGCATATAGCCGATCACGGGCTCCGCGCTCGTGATGCGCTCGCCGTCCAGGACGAGCCGCAGCCGCAGCACACCGTGCGTCGACGGGTGCTGG
This sequence comes from Streptomyces flaveolus, assembly GCF_014648815.1. Lineage (GTDB taxonomy): Bacteria > Actinomycetota > Actinomycetes > Streptomycetales > Streptomycetaceae > Streptomyces > Streptomyces flaveolus. The sequence continues at coordinate 58,574 of NZ_BMRV01000004.1, forward strand.
GGGCCGATGTTGAGCACCATGTCGGTGCTCTCCGCGGCGCCGCCGATACCGACCATGGTCTCCGTCTTGGGAGTCATGCGCACAGTCTCCCCTACGTACGCTGGGTCCATGGAGACGGGGAGCCCTGACCACACGGGCACGGCGGGCACGGCAGGGGCGGCGGGGGCCGGGGTCGGCGCGGCGGCGGGCGAACCGGTGTGGACCGGGCTGCCGCCGGGGCTGCTGCGGATGCGGCGGCTGCTGCTGGTGGTGTGGCTGGGCCTGCTCGCTCTCGCCGCAGGTCTCCTTCCCGGACTGTTCGCGGGCCCCGCCTGGGCACTCTTCGCGCTGCCGCCCCTGGCCGTGCTGGTCTGGAGCTGGGTGATGGTGGAGCGCAACTGGCGCTCCTGGCGGTACGCCGAGCGCGCCGACGACCTGCTGATCAGCCGGGGCGTGCTGTGGCGGGAGGAGACCGTCGTGCCGTACGGCCGCATGCAGCTGGTCGAGGTGACCTCCGGGCCCGTCGAGCGGTACTTCGGGCTGGCCAGCGTGCAGCTGCACACGGCCGCCGCCGCGACCGACGCGACCATCCCGGGCCTGGACCCGGCCGAGGCGGAACGCCTGCGCGACCGGCTCACCGAGCTGGGCGAGGCCCGATCGGCGGGGCTGTGAGCGGCACGGACGCCGAGGGCGCGGTGACCGAGCGCCGGCTGCATCCCGTCACCCCGCTGCGGCGGGCCTGGGCCCCGGTCGCCGTGATCGTCGGGTGGGCCGTGCACGACCCCGACCAGGCGCAGCGCCAGCTGACGAGGCTGACCACGACCACGCTGCTGATCGGTCTCGCCGTACTGATCCCCGCCGCCGCCCTGTACGGCTTTCTGACCTGGTGGTTCACCCACTTCGCGGTGACGGACGCCGAGCTGCGCATCCGTACCGGCCTGCTGTTCCGGCGCACGGCGCACATCCGACTCGAACGCATCCAGGCCATCGACGTCACCCAGCCGCTGCTGGCCCGGGTCGCCGGGGTCGCCAAGCTGAAACTCGACGTCATCGGCACCGCCAAGAAGGACGAGCTGGCCTTCCTGGGCGCCGCCGAGGCGCGTGCGCTGCGGGCCGAGCTGCTCGCGCGCGCGGCGGGCTTCGCGCCCGAGACGGCGCACGAGGTCGGCGAGGCGCCGTCCCGGCACCTGCTGCGCGTGCCGCCCGGTGTCCTCGCCGTCTCGCTGCTGCTGACCGGCGCGACCTGGGGCACGCTGGCCGCCGCCGTGGTCGTACCGACGCTGCTGTGGTCGGCCACCCACAGCCTGTGGACAGTTCTGGCGACCGCCCTGCCGCTGCTGGGGGCGGCCGGCGCGAGCAGCGTGGGACGGTTCGTCGGGGAGTACGACTGGACGGTGGCCGAGTCGCCGGACGGGCTGCGCATCGACCACGGGCTGCTGGACCGGGCCCACGAGACGGTGCCGCCGGGCCGGGTGCAGACGGTGCGGATCGTGGAGCCGCTGCTGTGGCGCCGGCGGGGCTGGGTCCGGGTCGAGCTGGACGTGGCCGGGTCGTCGAACTCCGTGCTGCTGCCGGTCGCCCCGCGCGAGATCGCCGAGTCGGTGGTGGCGCGGGTGCTGCCCGGGGTGACCGTGCCGGTGCCGACGGCGCTGTCGCGTCCGCCGCGGCGGTCCCGGTGGTGCCTGCCGCTGTGGTGGCGCGGCCAGGGGCTGGCCGTCACCGACGCGGTGTTCGCCGCCCGCCGCGGACTGCTGCGGCGGAGCCTGGCGCTGGTGCCGCACGCCAAGGTCCAGAGCGTCCGCCTGACCCAGGGCCCGTGGCAGCGGGCCCGGCGGGTCGCCGACGTACGGGTGGACACGGGGGCGAACAAGACCGTGACCGCGCGGCTGCGGGACGCGGACGAAGCGGCGGAGCTGCTGCGCGGCCAGGCGGAACGCTCCCGCACGGGGCGCCGGGACGCGCTGCCGGACCGATGGATGGCGTGACCGCGAACCGGTGACGCGGCACGACGACGGGCGCCGGTGACGGGGCCCGCCGGATCCGCGCCGGTCAGGACACCGCGCTGCGCAGCCCCTGTACGTCGATCTGCTCGGTCTCGTCGTGGGCGGTCAGGTCGATCACCTGGCCCACCCCCCGGGACTCCTCGCCGGCCGGCTTGAAGGCGGCCTCCGTCTCGGCCTTGTGCAGGGCGAGCGCCTCCTGGCCGACGACGTCGGCGAGATCCTCGTTCTGGACGGCCTCCAGGGCGGCGGGCGACGCCGTCGCGTCCTTGGCGTTCTTCGTGCCGAAGAAGTCGAAGCCGCCCTCGACCACCGGGCGCCGCGCGGGAGCGGCCGGCACGACGGCCACCGCGGTCGGCACCGTGTAGTGCCCGGCGGGCTGCCGGGCGGACTGCTGCTCGGGCTGCTGCGCCGACTGATCGGGCCGGTCGTCGGTCCGGCCCGGCGCGGTGGTGGGCGCGGCCTCGTGCCCGTCGGCCGCCTCGGGCTGGCCCTGGGCCTCGTCCTCCTGCGGGGGCTCGGCCGCCGCGGCGCTCTCGCCGCCGCCGTTGCCACCGCCGTCACCGTCGTCACCGCCGTCGTCACCGCTGCCGTCGTCACCGTCGACGGGCTCACGGTCCTCACCGGCGGGCGTCTCGTCGTCGAACCGTGCCAATGCGGCGCTCGCCCGCAGGAACAGCCGGGAGCCGGCCGGAGAGAAGACGGCGGGCGGCTCGGGCGCCTCCTCGGCGGCCTCCGTGGACCCGGCGGCCTCGGAGGCGCCGGCCTCCGGCACACGCGTCTCCTCCGCCGGAGCCGGCCGGGCCGCGGGCAGCGCGGGTGTCGTCGGCGCGGCCTCGATCTCCAGCAGGCGGCGGCCCTCCAGCGCGCTGGCGCGCTCGGTCTCCGCGGTGGCGTACCGGCGCAGCAGGGAGGCGTGCTCGTTGCGCAGCCCCGCCAACTCCGTGCGCTTGGTGCGCAGCCGTTGCTCCAGCTTCATGCGCAGCTCGCGCGACTCCTCCAGGTCGGACTCCAGTTCGGCGACCCGTTCCTCGTAACGCCACTCGTCGCTCGCCCGCGCGCGCGTGAGGTCGGCGACGCGCTTGCCCGCCTGCGCGTCCCAGTGACGCATGACGACCGCGCCGACGACCGCCGTCACCGCGGCGGCCGCCGCCAGCGCGCGGAGGATCACCGCCTCACTGAACACCCAGGGGCCGGCCGCGCAGACGACCGATACGCCTGCAATCGCCGACGGAGGAAGCAGCCTGTGCAGAGGCGGGGAATGACGGTGACGTCCACGTGGCATGGCCAGAAACTTACCGCGCGTAGGCGAATCTTGGCGCCCCGCCCCGCAAAAACACGGCCGTCTCCGACGCGTTCACACGGCATCAGGATTCCACTTGCCCAGGGACAGCCGAAATGAACTCAAGATCATTCAATCAAGATCATTCCCGGGATAGCCCCGGCCGCTGATCAGCGACCACCCGTCAGCGGCCGCTCAGCCGCCCGCTGAGCCACTGCAGCGTCGCCGGGATCTCGCGCCGCCAGGTATTGAAGTTGTGCCCGCCTCTTTCGAGGATGATCGACGAGATCCGGGTCGGCTTCTTGTCCTTCACCAGCTCTATGAACTTCAGCGTGTCCTTGTAGTTCGTCTCGCCGGACTTGCTGCTGGTGACGAGCAGCGAAGTGGCGGGCGCGGGCTTGTGCTTGACGTACCACCAGAGGTCGGCGCGATTGCGCAGTTCCTTGTCGCCCTGGAAGAGGTCGCCCGTGGTCGGGTCGCTGGGGGCGTCGTAGTACGCGGACAGACCGGCGCCCGCGGCGTAGACGCCGGGGTGGTGCAGGGCGAGCTTCAGCGCGCAGTAACCCCCGGTGGAATTGCCGACGATGCCCCAGCTGCCCGGTTTCCGGCCCACCCGGTAGTGGGCGAGAACGGCCTCGGGGAGGTCCTTGGCGAAGAACGACTCCGTCTGCGGGCCGCCCGGGACGTCCACGCACTCCGTGTCGCGCGGCGGCGCCACCGTGGGCCGCAGCATCACCAGCACCATCGGCTGCATGCGGCCGTCCTTGGCCAGCTCCAGCGCCGTGCGCGGATAGTGGAGCTTGCTCACCAGCGCCTCGGTCGTCCCCGGATAGCCGGTCAGGACGACGGCCGCGGGGAACGTGCGTGTGCGGTACCGCGGCTGGAAGTACTCGGGAGGCAGGTACACCTCGGCGGGCGTCGCGATGTGCGTCGTACGGCCGACGATCCTGACGTGCTGGATCTGGCCGCCGACCGCCGGCCGGGCCCCGCCGGCCTGCTTCACCCGCCCCGCGCCGACCACCTGGAGCGGACCGCCGCCGCCCGCCGAGTGGTCGACCACCACGCCCTGGCCGGTCTCCCGCCCGAACAGGTCGGCCCAGCTCGCGTAGAACCCGAAGGACTGGTTGGCGGCGAGACCGACCGCGGCGAAGACCGCCAGCTGGGTGGCGAACAGCAGGCCCGTCCGTCCTATGACGGCACGCCAGTTCCGCCCGGCCAGGCGTGGCCACAGCCACACCGTGCCGACGAACAGCAGCACGCCGGACACAACCGCCAGCGCCAGCACCTTGTTGCTTGTCAGACCCATGCCTTGCTTCCTGCCTACGCTTCCACGGGGTGTCCGGCCCCCCGTCGGGTTCGCGAGGGGTTGTCCCGTAACTTTCCTCGGCCTTTGTCGTGGCTTTGAGAAGGGGAGTGAACCTCTCTCCCCAAGACACCGTCCTAGAGGGCGCAATGTCGCCGGATGCCCGAAACGGGTCCGGATCCACGGTCTCTCGCAGAACTACGGGTGCGATGTCTGTCAGGACAGATGAGGAAATGTCGGGTGCGGTTCCGGGGGTGGCCGCCCCCAAGGCCGTCGGCCCCACGCGCGCAGGCCGGGTGCTGCGCGGTCCGCGCCCGGAGTCCGTGCCCGTCCTCGTCGGCAGAGCCTGCACGCTGGTCGGCCTGCTGAACGTCGCCGCGGGCGTCTTCCCCCGCTTCCGGCACAGCCGTATGCACGCCCTCGCCGAGGTACTGCCCGGAGCGTTCGGTCCGTTCGCCGCGGCGCTCTCGCTCAGCGCGGGCGTCCTGCTCCTGCTCCTCGCGCACGGGCTCAAGCGCCGCAAGCGCCGGGCCTGGCGGGCCGCCGTCGCCCTGCTGCCGCTGGGCGCCGCCGCGCAGTTCACCTACCGTCATTCCCTCGCCGGGGTGCTCGTCTCCCTCGTGCTGCTCGCTCCGCTGTTGCGCCACCGCGACCAGTTCGCGGCGCTGCCCGACCCGCGCAGCCGCTGGAAGGCGCTCGCCAACTTCGTCCTGATGGGCGCCGGTTCACTCGCCCTGGGGCTGGTCATCGTCAGTGTCCACCCGGACCGCATGATCGGCGACCCGAGCCTGGCCGACCGCATCGCCCACGTGCTGTACGGGCTGTTCGGCTTCGAGGGACCGGTCGACTACCGGGGCAACACCTCCTGGACGGTCGCCTTCTCCCTCGGCGCCCTCGGCCTGCTCACCGCCGTCACCACGATCTACCTGGCCTTCCGCCCCGAACACCCGGCCGCGCGCCTGACGGAGGACGACGAGACCCGCCTGCGCGCCCTGCTGGCCAAGCACGGCAGCCGCGACTCCCTCGGCCACTTCGCGCTGCGCCGCGACAAGGCCGTCGTCTTCTCCCCCAGCGGCAAGGCCGCCGTCACCTACCGCGTCGTCTCCGGCGTGATGCTCGCCAGCGGCGACCCGATCGGCGACGTCGAGGCCTGGCCGGGCGCCATCGAACGGTTCATGGACGAGGCGCGCGCCCACTCCTGGACGCCCGCCGTGATGGGCTGCTCCGAGACCGGCGGCGAGGTGTGGACCCGCGAGACCGGGCTCGACGCCCTCGAACTGGGCGACGAGGCGGTGGTGGACGTAGCGGATTTCTCCCTCGCCGGCCGCGCGATGCGCAACGTGCGTCAGATGGTCAAGCGCATCGAGCGCGCCGGTTACGAGACCCGGGTACGGCGCGTGGCTGACCTCGGCGACGCCGAGCTGGACCGCGTCCGCCGCGCCGCCGACGACTGGCGCGGCACCGACACCGAGCGCGGCTTCTCCATGGCCCTGGGCCGCATCGGCGACCCCGCCGACGGGGACTGCCTGATCGCGACGGCGCACAAGCAGGACGCGGAGCCCGGCGAGTACGGCGACCTCAAGGCGATCCTCCACTTCGTGCCGTGGGGCACCGACGGCGTCTCCCTCGACCTCATGCGCCGCGACCGCTCGGCCGACCCGGGCATGAACGAACTGCTGATCGTGGCCGCACTCCAGGCCGCCCCGAAGCTGGGCATCGCGCGGGTCTCCCTGAACTTCGCCATGTTCCGCGCGGCGCTCGCGCGCGGCGAGAAGATCGGCGCGGGGCCGGTGCTGCGGGCGTGGCGCGGTCTGCTGGTGTTCCTCTCGCGCTGGTTCCAGATCGAGTCCCTGTACAAGTTCAACGCCAAGTTCCAGCCCCGCTGGGAGCCTCGCTTCGTCGTCTACCGCGCCTCCGCCGACCTGCCCCGCATCGGCTTCGCCGCGATGCAGGCGGAGGGCTTCGTGACGCTCACGCCGCCGCTCCCCCGCTTTCTGCGCCGCAGGGCGGCCGTACGACGCCCGTGCGCGCACGGGGAGGCGCGGGCGGCGTGACGCAGGGGGCACCCGGCGCGGGTGCGGGGCGGGTGGCCCGGCGCTGCCGGGGTGCCTCCCAGGCCGTTCAGGCACGGGGAAGGCACGACTTGCCCGCAGCTGAGCGGGACGGCGGTCCGCAGCGCGGCAGGATGGGGCGACGGCGGTCAGCCGCGTACGGCGCGAAGGGGACGTGTCGGGGGGTGTCCGCCCGCAGCGGTTGGCGCGTCCGCGCCGAGTACTTCTGTGGCCGACCGATTCCGCGCCGTTCCGAGGACGGACACCCCCCGGCGCGGCCCCGACCCACAAGACCACGCACCGCGCTACCCGCACCCCCACCGAACCCGCACAGGCCGCCGCAGGCACCCGACACCACCACCGCAGGCACCCGCAGGCACCCCGCACCACCACCGAAGCCACTCACCCACTGGGCCTACGCTGAACACATGAGCAAGCAGACCGGCCGCCGCCACCTGGCGGGACTGACCGCATGGGACCGCTGTGCGGTCATGGGGGTCGTCAACGTGACCCCCGACTCCTTCTCCGACGGCGGTCGCTTCTTCGACACCACGGCCGCCATCAAGCACGGCCTCGACCTCGTCGCCGAGGGCGCCGACCTGGTGGACGTCGGCGGTGAGTCCACCCGCCCCGGCGCCACCCGCGTCGACGAGGACGAGGAACTCCGCCGCGTCGTCCCGGTCGTCCGCGGCCTGGCCTCCGAGGGCGTCACGATCTCCGTCGACACGATGCGCGCCTCGGTCGCCGAGCAGGCCCTCGCCGCCGGCGCCGCCCTCGTCAACGACGTCAGCGGCGGCCTCGCCGACCCCCGGATGATCCCGGTCGTGGCCGACGCGGACGCCCCCTTCGTCGTCATGCACTGGCGCGGCTTCCTGGAGGGCGGCAACGTCCGCGGTACCTACGCCGACGTCGTCACCGAGGTCGTCGACGAGCTGCGGGCCCGCGTGGAGGCCGTCCTGGAGGGCGGCATCGCCGCGGACCGCATCGTCGTCGACCCCGGCCTCGGCTTCTCCAAGGACGCCGAGCACGACCTCGTCCTCCTCGCCCACCTCGACCGCCTGCTCGCCCTCGGCCACCCGCTGCTCGTCGCCGCCTCCCGCAAGCGCTTCCTCGGCCGCGTCCTCGCCGGCCCGCAGGCCTCCCCGCCGCCCGCGCGCGAACGCGACGCCGCCACCGCCGCCGTCTCCGCGCTCGCGGCGCACGCCGGCGCGTGGGCGGTGCGCGTGCACGAGGTGCGCGCGACGGCGGACGCGGTACGGGTCGCTCGCGCGGTGGAAGGAGCACGGACGCCCGAGCCCCAGCCCCGCCCCCAGCCCCAGCCCCAGCCCCAGCCGGAGGCAACGGCGTCGGACAGAGGCGGCCGGGAAGGAGCCCGGTGAACGCCCCTCACGTCGACGTCGAAGAGGTCGAGGCCACCAACACCGCCTTCTACGAGGCCCTCGAACAGGGCGACTTCGAGAAGGTGTCCGAGCTCTGGCTCACCCCGTCCGACCTGGGCATCGACGAGACCTACCACGACCCGGCGGACGCCGGCGTGGTCTCCTGCGTGCACCCCGGCTGGCCGGTCCTCACCGGCCGCGGCGAGGTCCTGCGGTCGTACGCGCTGATCATGGCGAACACCGACTACATCCAGTTCTTCCTCACCGACGTGCACGTCTCCGTCACCGGCGACACCGCCCTGGTGACCTGCACGGAGAACATCCTCAGCGGCGGCCCCGCCCCCGAGGGCGACGACGAGCTCGGACCGCTCGTCGGCCAGCTCGTGGTCGCCACCAACGCCTACCGCCGCACCTCCTCAGGCTGGAAACTCTGGTCGCACCACGCGTCGCCCGTCCTGGCGGAGAGCGACGACGAGGGCGGCGCGGACGCCGGGGACACACCCCCCTGAGCCGCCCGGAGCAAGAAGTGGTTGGAATCACGGACCGCCGGGTATGGGCGGCTACCAACCCGTGATCCACCGGGTCCGCCAGGGCAAACGCACGGTGAAACCTCCGGACGTCCGCCCGGACCCGCACCACCCGTGGCCCGGCCCTGTCAGTGCCCGCGGGTAGATTCGACTGAGGCCGGGGCGCCACCCGCACGTGGTGCGCCCGGCCGTGACCGACGACTGCAGGAGTGATTCGTGTGGATCGTGTCGCGCTGCGCGGCCTGAAGGCCCGCGGGCACCACGGTGTGTTCCCCAAGGAGCGCGAGGAGGGCCAGACCTTCCTCGTGGACATCGTCCTGGGCCTGGACACCCGACCGGCCGCGGCCGACGACGACCTGGCGAAGACCGTGCACTACGGCATCGTGGCCGAGGAGGTCGTGGCCGTCGTCGAGGGCGAGCCCGTCAACCTGGTCGAGACGCTCGCCGAGCGCATCGCCCAGGTCTGCCTGAAGCACGAAGGGGTCGAGGAGGTCGAGGTCTGCGTCCACAAGCCGGACGCGCCGATCACGGTGCCCTTCGACGACGTGACCGTCACCATCATCCGGAGCCGTGTATGACTGTCCCGTTCACCAACGGTCCCAGCGACCCGACCGTCCAGCCGGTGCCCGCGTCCGTCGTCGAGAGGGTGGACGCGGCCGACAGCACGCTGTCCAACCCCAAGCGCGCCGTGATCGCCCTCGGCGCCAACCTCGGAAACCGCCTGGAGACCCTCCAGGGCGCCATCGACGCCCTGGAGGAGACCCCGGGGGTGCGGATCAAAGGCGTCTCGCCGGTCTACGAGACGGAGCCCTGGGGCGTCGAGCCCGGCACCCAGCCGTCGTACTTCAACGCGGTCGTGGTCCTGAAGACCACGCTGCCGCCGTCCTCGCTCCTGGAGCGGGCGCACGCCGTCGAGGAGGCCTTCCACCGCGTCCGGGACGAGCGCTGGGGCCCGCGCACCCTCGACGTCGACATCGTCGCCTACGCCGACGTGGTCTCCGACGACCCGCACCTCACTCTGCCCCACCCGCGCGCCCACCAGCGCGCCTTCGTCCTCGCCCCGTGGCACGACGTGGACCCCGAGGCCGAGCTGCCCGGCCACGGCCCGGTCGCCGGCCTGCTGGACGCGGTGACGCGCGAGGGTGTCGCGCCCCGGGCCGACCTGGAACTTCACCTGCCCGAGTAGTCGTTAAGGTCGAGTCGACCGAAGTCCGTCGCCGGACGCCCACCGTCCGGGCGTGCGGCAGCCGGCGCCTGAGCCGGACGTCCGGGGGAGCGAAGGGGCACCGTGAAAGAGCTGCGCATCAGGATGCTGGCCGGCGTGTTCGTCGTCGCCGGAGTCCTGTCCTGGGCGGGCGCCCGCCTGTGGAACTCGATCGGGACCCTCCCGGGCGTCCCCCTCGCGGCCCCCATCGTGCTCGCGCTGATCGCCGTGGTCCTGCTGGCCACGGCGCTCTCGATCCGCGCCCGCCTGAAGGCCCAGCGCGACCGTGTCCCCGGCGCCAAGGGCGTCGACCCGCTGATGGCGGCCCGCGCGGTCGTCTTCGGCCAGGCCAGTGCCCTGGTGGCCGCCCTGGTCGCCGGGATGTACGGCGGCACGGGCGTCTTCCTCCTGGAGTACCTCGACATTCCCGCCCGCCGCGACCAGGCCATCTACGCCGGCTTCTCGGTCCTCGGCGGCATCGGCGTCATAGCGGCCGCCGTGTTCCTCGAGCGGGTCTGCAAGCTCCCGGAGGACGACGACGACCACTCGGGCGCGGCCCCCACCACCTGAGACCCGGCACGGCCCCGGGCGGACTCAGCGCGCCATGATCAGGCTCATCGCCTCGTTGCGGGTGGCGGAGTCGCGCAGCTGGCCGCGCACGGCCGAGGTGATGGTCTTCGCGCCGGGCTTGCGGATGCCGCGCATCGACATGCACATGTGCTCGCACTCGATGACGACGATCACGCCGCGCGGTTCCAGCATCTCCATCAGGGAGTCCGCGATCTGCGTGGTGAGACGTTCCTGCACCTGCGGTCGGCGGGCGTAGACGTCCACCAGGCGGGCGAGCTTGGACAGGCCGGTGATCTTCCCGCTGGTGGACGGGATGTACCCGACGTGAGCGACACCCCGGAACGGGACCAGGTGGTGCTCGCAGGTCGAGTACACCTCGATGTCCTTCACCAGGACCATCTCGTCGTGGCCGAGGTCGAACGTCGTGGTCAGCACGTCCTCCGGCCGCTGCCACAGCCCCGCGAATATCTCCTTGTACGCCCGCGCCACGCGCCCCGGCGTCTCCCGCAGACCCTCGCGGTCCGGGTCCTCGCCGACCGCGATCAGCAGTTCGCGTACGGCGTTCTCGGCCCGCTTCTCGTCGAACTCGCCGATCGGGCCCTGGCCGTCCAGCGTCACGGGGTCGGTCATCTGGTGCCTCGTTCCTGTCTTCTCACGTGCCAGCACACGAAAATGCCGCGCCCCCCAAGGCTAGAACCTGGGGGGCGCGGCATGCATTCCGGGCCTGGTGGGCCCGCGGGGAGGGCCAGGATCAGCTCTCCGGGCGGTCCTCCGGGGCTCGTTCCGGTGCCGGGGCGGGCTCCACCGTGGTGCTCTTGGCGGTGGAGATCGCCGCCGTCGCACCGTTCGCTCCGTTCGTCAGCGCGAGCTCCTTGGGGGAGAGCACCGGCGGACGGGTCGAGGGGGTGCGGCGGGAGGAGCCGGTCCAGGCGGGCCGGGGCGGACGCCTGACGATCGGGGCGAAGATCTCGGCGATCTCCTCCTTGCCGAGCGTCTCCTTCTCCAGCAGGGCGAGGACGAGGTTGTCGAGGACGTCGCGGTTCTCGACCAGGATCTCCCAGGCCTCGTTGTGCGCCGTCTCGATCAGCTTCTTGACCTCTTCGTCGACCAGCGCGGCGACCTCTTCCGAGTAGTCGCGCTGGTGCGCCATCTCACGGCCGAGGAAGGGCTCGGTGTTGTCGCCACCGAACTTGATCGCGCCGAGACGCTCGGTCATGCCGTACTGCGTGACCATCGCGCGGGCCACGCTGGTGGCCTTCTCGATGTCGTTGGCGGCACCCGTCGTCGGGTCGTGGAAGACCAGTTCCTCGGCCGCGCGGCCGCCCAGCATGTAGGCGAGCTGGTCGAGCATCTCGTTGCGCGTGGTCGAGTACTTGTCCTCGTCCGGGAGCACCATCGTGTAACCGAGGGCACGGCCGCGGGAGAGGATCGTGATCTTGTGGACCGGGTCGGAGTTCGGCGAGGCCGCCGCGACCAGGGCGTGACCGCCCTCGTGGTACGCGGTGATCTTCTTCTCCTTGTCCGACATGATCCGGGTCCGCTTCTGCGGGCCCGCGACCACACGGTCGATCGCCTCGTCCAGCATGTGGTTGTCGATCAGCTTCTGGTCGCTGCGGGCCGTCAGCAGGGCGGCCTCGTTCAGCACGTTGGCCAGATCGGCACCGGTCATGCCGGGCGTACGGCGGGCGACGGCCGACAGGTCGACGTCCGGGGCGACCGGCTTGCCCTTCTGGTGGACCTTGAGGATCTCCAGACGGCCCTGCATGTCCGGCCGGTCGACCGCGATCTGCCGGTCGAAGCGGCCCGGGCGAAGCAGCGCCGGGTCGAGGATGTCGGGCCGGTTCGTCGCGGCGATGAGGATCACGCCGCCCTTGACGTCGAAGCCGTCCATCTCGACGAGCAGCTGGTTCAGCGTCTGCTCGCGCTCGTCGTGACCGCCGCCCAGGCCGGCGCCGCGGTGGCGGCCGACCGCGTCGATCTCGTCGACGAAGACGATGGCCGGGGCGTTCGCCTTGGCCTGCTCGAACAGGTCACGCACTCGGGAGGCACCGACACCGACGAACATCTCGACGAAGTCGGAACCGGAGATCGAGTAGAACGGCACGCCCGCCTCGCCCGCGACGGCACGCGCGAGCAGGGTCTTGCCGGTACCGGGCGGGCCGTACAGCAGCACACCCTTGGGAATCTTGGCGCCGACGGCCTGGAACTTCGCCGGCTCCTGGAGGAACTCCTTGATCTCGTGGAGCTCCTCGACGGCCTCGTCCGACCCGGCGACGTCGGAGAACGTCGTCTTCGGGGTGTCCTTGGTGATGAGCTTCGCCTTGGACTTGCCGAAGTTCATGACCCGGGAGCCGCCGCCCTGCATCTGATTCATCAGGAACAGGAAGACGACCACGATCAGGACGAACGGCAGCAGGGACAGCAGGATGCCGACGAACGCGTTCTGCTTGGACGGCGACACGGTGTAGCCGTCGGGGATCTGCTTGTCCTGGTACTTGTTCTGCAGGGTGCCGGCGATGGTCACACCCTGGTCGCCGATGTAGCTCGCCTGGATCTTCGAGCTGCCCTTGATCTTCTCGCCATCCTTGAGCTGGACCTTGATGGTCTGCTCGTCACCGGTGGTGAGCTTGGCCGACTCGACCTTGTTGTCGTTGATCGCCTGGACGACCTGGCCGGTGTCCACCGTCTTGTAGCCGCCGGACGAGCCGACGACCTGCATCAACACGACCACGGCAAGGACGGCCAGCACGATCCACATGACCGGCCCACGGAAGTATCGCTTCACGTCCATCCACACGGAGCGGTGCCGCCCCGTCCCTCCTGCCATAGTGAGTTTGATAAGACAGTTCTTCTGACGGTACCCCAGCCTGGTGGCCCGAAGCCGCACAGGACGGTCGACGTTCCCGTCTGCATGCTCCAACGGCGCGGGGGCCGCCGGGGTTCCCGGTCCGCGCTACGGGGCTGTGCTAGCCACCGTAGACGTGGGGCGCGAGCGTACCGACGAACGGCAGGTTCCGGTACTTCTCGGCGTAATCGAGCCCGTAGCCGACGACGAACTCGTTGGGGATGTCGAAACCGACCCACTCCACGTCGATGGCCACCTTGGCGGCGTCGGGCTTGCGCAGCAGCGTGCACACCTTGAGGGAGGCGGGCTCGCGCGAGCCGAGGTTGGAGATCAGCCAGGACAGGGTCAGGCCGGAGTCGATGATGTCCTCGACGATCAGGACGTGCTTGCCCTTGATGTCGGTGTCGAGGTCCTTGAGGATCCGCACCACCCCGGAGGACTGGGTGCCCGCGCCGTACGAGGACACCGCCATCCAGTCCATGGTGACGGGGGTGGACAGCGACCGGGCGAGGTCGGCCATGACCATCACGGCGCCCTTGAGCACCCCGACGATGAGCAGGTCCTCGCCCTCGTACTCCGCGTCGATCTTCGCGGCCAGCTCGGCCAGCTTCGCGTCGATCTCTTCCTTGGTGATGAGTACCTTCTCGAGGTCGGCACCCATGTCGTTCGCGTCCACCCGCATCACTTTCGGTCGTCCCACCGGCCATTCCGGATCACCCTGGTGACCGCGGTCGGGTCGGTGGGAGGGTCCGGATTCAGCCTTGCCGAATCACCAGTCTGCCACCCTGCCGCTGGGCGACGACTTTGCCGGGGAGGTTGATGGCTCCCTGACCGCGCCAGCCGGTGATCAGCCGGTCGACTTCCTCGATGTGGCGGGCGAACAGCGCACCAGCCGGGGCGCCCGCGTCGATGGCGGCGCGACGCAGGATCCTGCGGCGTACGGCGGGCGGCAGGGCGTAGAGCTTGGCGCACTCCAATACGCCGGTGGCGTCGCGGACACCGGCCTCGGCCTGGCGGGCCCAGGTGTCGAGGGCGTCGGCGTCGTCCCGGGAGAGCTGGGCCGTACGGGCGAGGGCCTCGACGACACCCTTGCCGAGGGCCTTCTCGAGGGCGGGCAGACCTTCGTGGCGCAGCCGGGAACGGGTGTACGCCGGGTCGGCGTTGTGCGGGTCGTCCCAGACGGGCAGGGACTGGACCATGCAGGCCTTGCGGGCGGTCTGCCGGTCGACCTGGAGGAAGGGGCGCCGGTAACGGCCGCCGGCCCCCGAGACCGCGGCCATGCCCGACAGGGAGCGGATGCCGGAGCCGCGGGCGAGGCCCAGCAGGACGGTCTCGGCCTGGTCGTCGCGGGTGTGGCCGAGCAAGACGGCGGCGGCCCCGTGCCGGGCGGCGGCGGCGTCCAGGGCGGCGTAGCGTGCGTCGCGGGCGGCCGCCTCGGGGCCGCCGGCGCGGCCGACGGTCACGGCGGTCGCCTCGACGGGGTCGAGGCCGAGTTCGCGCAGGCGCAGGACGACTTCTTCGGCGCGCAGGTCGGAGCCGTTCTGCAGACCGTGGTCGACGGTGACGCCGCCGGCGCGGATGCCGAGCCGGGGGGCCTCGAAGGCGAGGGCGGAGGCGAGCGCCATCGAGTCGGCGCCGCCGGAGCACGCCACGAGCACGAGCGGCGACGGCGGACGCTCGGGCGCGCGCTCGGCGGCCGTCCCGGCGGGGACGGCGGCGGTGGTGTTCAGTTCGGTGAGGATGTCGTGGAGGACGCGGCGGACCGCCAGGCGTATCGCCGCGACCGCAGGATGGGGACCCATGTCCGGTGCCCTTCATGAAGTTTTTTCGGGGGGTGAGCCCGAGGTTCGGTCACGCAGAGTGCCTAGATGGTGACAGAAACGGGCCGTTCCCCGAGCATCGCACGCCAGTCGAGGGCTCACGGTCCCTCGGACGGGTGATTGAAGGGGCGTTTGCCTGCCGTCGGCCGGATTCGTTCACGACCCGTCCGCGGGGCTCACGACTCCGGCTTGCGGTGCACCCGCGCGATCCAGTCCGCCGGTTTGGCGATCTCCGACTTGGTGGGGAGGGTGTTGGGCGAGGTCCACACGCGGTTGAAGCCGTCGACGCCGCACTCGTCGACGACGGCCCGCACGAAGCGTTCACCGTCGCGGTACTGGCGGAGCTTGGCGTCCAGGCCGAGCAGCTTGCGCAGGGCCAGGTCGAGGCGGGAGGCGCCCTTGGCGCGGCGCTGCTGGAACTTCTCGCGGATCTCCCCGACGCTCGGCACGACCGAGGGGCCGACTCCGTCCATCACGAAGTCGGCGTGACCCTCCAGCAGGGACATCACGGCGGTGAGACGGCCGAGGACCTCCCGCTGGGCGGGGGTCTGCACCAGCTCGACGAGCGACCGGCCGCCGTCGTCCTCCTCGCCCTCGGGGCGTCCCCCGGCGAGCGTCTGGGCGGCCTCGCGGACGCGCTCCAGCACGGTCATGGGGTCGACGTCGGTCTCCGCGAGGAACGACTGGATTTCGCCCTCGAGGTGGTCGCGCAGCCAGGGCACGGCGGTGAACTGCGTGCGGTGCGTCTCCTCGTGCAGGCACACCCACAGGCGGAAGTCATGGGGTTCCACGTCGAGTTCGCGCTCGACGTGGACGATGTTCGGCGCGACGAGCAGCAGTCGGCCGCCGCCGTTCGCACCGGCGGGGAGCTCGCGGGTGGCCGGGGCAAAGGTCTCGTACTGGCCGAGGACGCGGGAGGACAGGAACGACAGCAGCATGCCCAGCTCCACGCCGGTGACCTTGCCGCCGACGGCACCGAGGACGGCGCTGCCGGGTGAACTGCCCCGGCGTTCCTCCATCTTGTCCAGCAGGGGCTTGAGGATCTCCCGGAAGCCGGCGACGTTCGCCCGGACCCAGCCGGGGCGGTCGACGACGAGGACGGGGGTGTCGTGGACCTCGTCGGTGGCCATACGAGTGAAGCCCCGGACGTGTTCCTCCGAGGCTTTGGCGTGGCGGCGAAGCTCCGCGACGACGGCCCGGGCCTCGTCGCGGCTCACCTCGGGGCCCGGCCGTACGAGCCGGGTCGCGGTCGCCACCGCGAGATTCCAGTCGACCATGCCGGAAGATGCGCCGATGCTCGTCATTCCTCAACGGTACGTGAGCGCCGCCGCTGGGGGCAGGCTGTGTGGGGCGGTGGGGTGCCGCCCTACGGCACCAAGGCGGTCGCCGCTCTGTCCAGGGCCGTCTGGGCTGCCTGCGGATTCGTCGTGTCCTGAGCCAGGAAGGCGAAGGCCAGGAGGCGGCCGTCGGGGGTGGCCACGGTGCCCGCGAGGGTGTTCACGCCGGTCAGGGTGCCGGTCTTGGCGCGGACGAGGCCGGCGGCGCCGTCCGTGTAGCGGCCGCTGAGCGTGCCGGTGAAGCCGGCGACGGGGAGACCGGTGAGGACCGGGCGGAGTTCGGGCCGGGCGGGATCGGCCGCCTCGGCGAGCAGGGCCGTCAGGAGGTCGGCGGTGAGCCGGTCGGTGCGGTCCAGACCGCTGCCGTCGTGGAACACCGCGCCCCGCACGGGCAGACCGAGCTGCTTCAGCCGGGCGGTGACGGCGGCGGAGACACCGCCGAAGTCGGCGCGCTGCCCGGTCGCCACGGCCGTGTGGCGGGCCAGCGCCTCGGCGAGGTCGTTGTCGCTGTTGGTCAGCATCCGCTCGACCAGGGCGGACAGCGGAGGCGAGGAGACGGTGGCGAGGGTGGTGGCGCGGGCCGTGGCCTTGGACGGGCCCGGGGCCGACGTCTTGATGCCGTGCCCGCCCAGGAAGCCCGCGAAGGCGCGGGCCGCGTCCGCCGCCGGGTCCGCCGCGCGGGGGGCCGGGCCGCTGGTGGAGTCGTCCGTGCGGGCCTCGTCGGCCATCAGGGCGGTGACGGGGGCGAGGTTCTCGTTGACCCCGATCGGGTGCATTTCCGTACCGGCGTAGAGCGTCGTGTCGTACGACAGCGTCACCTCGCGCACGCCCCGCTTCTTCAGGGCGGCGGCGGTCTGCTCGGCGAGGGTGCGCAGGCTCGCCTGACCGCCGGCCCGCGCGCGGGCGGTGAGGGTGGGGTCGCCGCCGCCGACCAGGACGAGTTCGCCCGTGTCGGACTCCAGGGCGGTGCGGGTGGTGAGGCGGTGGTCGGGGCCGAGGGCGCTGAGGGCGGCGACCGCGGTGGCGATCTTGGTGGTGGAGGCGGGCGTCAGCGCGGTGCCGGCGCCGACGCCGTACAGCCGCTTGCCGGTGGTGAGGTCGACGACCGCCGCCGCGCGCCGGGTGCCGAGTGCCGGGTCGTCGAGGAGGGGCCCGAGGGCGTCGGCGAGGGCCTCACCGCGCGGTGCCGCCTTGACGCCGCCGGGGGCGGTGCCGGAGGTGCCGGCGAGCGCGGTCAGGACGGACGCGGCGCTGGGTGCGGGCCGGGGCGTCCCGGAGGCCGCGCCGGGCCCGGCGGAGCCGTGATCTGCGCCACCCGTGCGTTCCAGGGCGACTGCCCGGTCCCGCTCGGCCGTACGCTGACCCGTGGAGTCCCAGGGGCCGGCGGCGGTCACCACACCGGCGGCCAGTGCCAGCCCGGCGGTGGCGGCACCGGCGGTGTACTGCCAGGTCTTCGGCCCGCGGGTGAGCTGCGGCGTCGTGGCCCGCGCGAGCAGCGTCAGACGCGGCCGGGCGGCCCGGGCGGCGCGTGCGAGACGCGGTCGTACGGCACCCGCGGCCCGCACCACGTGCGGTCTCGCGGCCCGCCAAGGCCTCAGCTCTGGCACTACCACCAGCCCCTTTCGCGATCACACACCTGCGTGAGGGACACTTAACCACCAGAACTATGTGCTGATCATGGAGGAGCGTCCGGTGGAGTTCGACGTCACGATCGAGATCCCGAAGGGTTCGCGGAACAAGTACGAGGTGGACCACGAGACCGGTCGTATCCGCCTGGACCGCCGCCTGTTCACCTCGACCGCCTACCCGACCGACTACGGCTTCGTCGAGAACACCCTCGGCGAGGACGGCGACCCGCTGGACGCGCTGGTCATCCTGGACGAGCCGACCTTCCCGGGCTGCCTCATCCGCTGCCGCGCGATCGGCATGTTCCGCATGACCGACGAGGCCGGCGGCGACGACAAGCTGCTGTGCGTGCCGTCGACGGACCCGCGTGTGGAGCACCTGCGTGACATCCACCACGTGTCGGAGTTCGACCGCCTGGAGATCCAGCACTTCTTCGAGGTCTACAAGGACCTGGAGCCCGGCAAGTCCGTCGAGGGCGCCGACTGGGTGGGCCGCACCGACGCCGAGGCCGAGATCGAGCGGTCCTACAAGCGCTTCAAGGACCAGGGCGGCCACTGAGCAGGAGCCCCTCCCGTAACGGGCCGCACGCGAGACGCGTGCGGCCCGTCGACGTTTGGGTGCGCATACTGAGGGTTACAGGAGGGTGTGTCGTACCCAGGGAGCACAACGCAAGTGACGGAGGCGGAGGACCGCAAGCCGCAGTCGGACGAGGCGCACAGCGCCTTCCGGCAGCCGCAAGGGGTCGCGGCGTCGGGCGACGGCGAGTCGTCGACGACGTCCGAGTTCGAGATCCCGCAGGGGCTGGCCGTCTCTCGGGCCGCCGGCTCGGAGTCCGAGACGACCTCGGAGTTCGCGCTGCCGGAAGGGCTGGACGTGCCCCCGGCACCGCCTGCCGAATCGGAGGGGTCGGCGTTCAGCACGCCGAGCACCTACAGCGCGTGGACCGCGCCGGCCGCCTTCACCCCGGCGAGCGGCGTCCCGCTGGTGAGCCTGACCAAGGACGTGCCCTGGCAGGACCGGATGCGCGCGATGCTGCGCATGCCGGTGGCCGAGCGCCCCGCGCCGGAGACACCGCAGCGGCACGACGACGACACCGGCCCCGCCGTGCCGCGCGTGCTCGACCTGACGCTGCGTATCGGGGAGCTGTTGCTGGCGGGCGGTGAGGGCGCCGAGGACGTGGAAGCGGCGATGTTCGCGGTCTGCCGTTCCTACGGCCTGGACCGCTGCGAGCCGAACGTCACCTTCACGCTGCTGTCGATCTCCCACCAGCCGTCGCTGGTCGAGGACCCGGTGACGGCGTCCCGCACGGTGCGCCGCCGGGGCACCGACTACACGCGGCTCGCGGCCGTGTTCCATCTGGTGGACGACCTCAGCGACCCGGACACGCAGACCTCCCTGGAGGAGGCCTACCGGCGTCTCGCGGAGATCCGCCGCAACCGGCACCCGTACCCGACCTGGGTCCTGACCGTGGCGAGCGGATCGCTGGCCGGCGCGGCCTCGCTGCTGGTCGGCGGTGACGTGATCGTGTTCTTCGCGGCGCTGTTCGGCGCGATGCTCGGCGACCGGCTGGCCTGGCTGTGCGCGGGGCGCGGGCTGCCGGAGTTCTACCAGTTCGCGGTGGCCGCGATGCCGCCGGCCGCGATCGGCATCGCGCTGACGCTGACACATGTCGACGTGAAGGCGTCCGCGGTGATCACCGGTGGTCTGTTCGCCCTGCTGCCGGGACGGGCACTGGTCGCGGGCGTGCAGGACGGTCTGACCGGCTTCTACATCACGGCCGCCGCGCGCCTGCTGGAGGTCATGTACTTCTTCGTCAGCATCGTCGCCGGGGTGCTGGTGGTGCTGTACTTCGGCGTCCAGCTGGGCGCGGAGCTCAATCCGGACGCCGCGCTGGGCACGGGCGACCAGCCGGTCGTGCAGATCTTCGCGTCGATGCTGCTGTCGCTGGCCTTCGCGATCCTGCTCCAGCAGGAACGGTCCACCGTGCTGGCGGTGACCCTGAACGGCGGCGTCGCCTGGTGCGTGTACGGCGCCATGCACTACACCGGCGGCATCTCGCCGGTGGCCTCCACGGCCGCGGCGGCGGGGCTGGTGGGCCTGTTCGGGCAGCTGATGTCCCGGTACCGGTTCGCGTCGGCGCTGCCGTACACCACCGCCGCGATCGGGCCGCTGCTGCCCGGTTCGGCGACCTACTTCGGGCTGCTGGCGATCGCGCAGAGCGAGGTGGACGCGGGGCTGCTGTCGCTGTCGAAGGCGGTGGCACTCGCCATGGCCATCGCCATCGGGGTGAACCTCGGTGGGGAGATCTCGCGGCTGTTCCTGAAGGTGCCGGGGGCGGCGAGTGCCGCCGGCAGGCGGGCGGCCAAGCGGACGCGCGGTTTCTGACGCCGGGCGCCTACAGGCCGGGGGCTGCGGGTTCGTGGGCGGCCCCGGCCCCGTGTGCGCTGGTCGCGCCCACGCGGCGGAGCCGCACATCGATACAGTCCCGCGCCCCTTCGGGCGCTTCAGTGGCCCTGGTTGTACGGGTACTGGCCGCCCTGCTGGTCGCCGTAGGGCTGCTGGCCGTAGTTCTGCGGGTACTGCTGTGCGTACGGCTGCTGCTGGTTGCCGTAGCCCTGGTTTCCGTAGTTCTGGTTGCCGTAGCCCTGGTCGTACTGCGGCTGCTGCGGCTGCTGCGGCTGCTGCGGCTGCTCGTACTGGTCCACGCGGCGGAGCTGGGTCGTCGCGTCGTCCATGACCGGGTACTGCGGCCGCTGGGGCTGCTGCTGGGCCGCCGGAGGCACCGGCTCGCTCGCCGCGGCGCGCTTCTTCTTTCCGCGCTCGCGCAGGAACTCGATGCCGATCGGGACCACCGAGACCAGGACGATCAGGACGAGGATCGCCTCGACGTTGGTGCGGATGAACTCGATCTGGCCGAGCCAGTAGCCCGCGAGGGTGACGCCCGTGCCCCAGGCCACACCGCCGATGACGTTGTACGTGAGGAACGTGCGGTACTTCATGCGGCCGGCGCCCGCCACGATGGGGGCGAAGGTGCGCACGATCGGCACGAAGCGGGCCAGGACGATCGCCTTGGGGCCGTACTTCTCCATGAACTCGTGGGCCTTCTCCAGGTTCTCCTGTTTGAAGAGCTTGGAGTTGGGCCGGTTGAAGAGCTTGGGGCCGAAGAACTTGCCGATCATGTAGCCCACTTGGTCGCCGAGGACGGCGGCGGCCACGATCAGGGTGCACACCAGCCACAGCGGCTGGCTGATGTACTGCCCCTGGGCGACGAACAGGCCCGCCGTGAACAGCAGCGAGTCGCCGGGCAGGAACGCGAAGAGACCGGACTCGGCGAAGACGATCAGCAGGATGCCGGCCAGGCTGAAGGTCTCGATCAGGTAGTCCGGGCTCAGCCACTCGGGGCCGAGCGCAAGCGTGGTCACGGGATTGTGGCTCCTGCACTGGGGGGCGGGCGGGGGCTTGGCTGCCCCAACGTATCAACGCGGCCGTCGGGGTCCAGGTTCCACGGACGTCCCAGGGGTGCGCTGCGCGCCCGGCCGGGGAACCCTGTGAACCATGGGCATTGAAGAATACGGCGGCGGACAGGGCCCTCAGCCCGACGTACTCGTCGTGACCACGAACGACCTGCCCGGCCACCGTGTGCAGGAGGTGCTCGGGGAGGTCTTCGGACTGACCGTACGCTCCCGGCACCTGGGGAGCCAGATCGGCGCCGGGCTGAAATCGCTGGTCGGCGGTGAGCTGCGCGGACTCACCAAGACCCTCGTCGAGACCCGCAACCAGGCCATGGAGCGGCTCGTGGAGCAGGCACGCGCGCGGGGTGCCAACGCGGTGCTGTCGTTTCGCTTCGACGTGACCGAGGCGGCGGACGTGGGCACCGAGGTGTGTGCGTACGGGACGGCGGTGGTCGTGGCCCGGGAGTGATCCGGGCCACGACGCTCAGGAGGTGTGCCGGACGGCGTTGGCGAGGATCGCGTCGCGCATGTAGGCGGCGAGGCCCGGCTTGGCCGCGTCGATGTTTCGCGTGAAACGTTCGTCCGATACGTACATCTCGCCCAGGCAGGTGTGCATCTCGTACCCGCAGTCGTAATGGTTGCGGGCGATCCCCTGCCGGTGGTCCTCGGCGGCGTCCATGGCCGCCTCGGAGTCGGCGGGCTCACCGGCGTCCATCAGGGCGACGAAGCGCCGGGCGAGCTCGTCGGCCTCGTCCTGGATGCGCTGCCAGTCCTCCTTGGTGTACGAGGCGGCCTTCTGCTGCGACTGGCGGTAGGCGTCGGTGTCGCCCCAGCGTTCCTGGACCTCCTCCTGGTACTGGTCGGGATCGAAGTCGCCGAAGACCTCGAACTTCTCCTCGGGCGTGAGGTTGATGCCCATGCTGCGTGCCTCCATGGCGTGCTCCACGGCCGCCGCCATCTTCTGCAGCTTCTCGATCCGGGCGGTCAGCAGCTCGTGCTGGCGGCGCAGGTGCGCACGGGGGTCCGCTTCCGGGTCGTCGAGCAGGGCGGCGACCTCGTCGAGCGGGAAGCCCAGCTCGCGGTAGAACAGGATCTGCTGCAGCCGGTCGAGGTCGGCGTCGCTGTAACGCCGGTGGCCCGCGTGGCTGCGCTCGCTCGGGGCGAGCAGGCCGATGTCGTCGTAGTGGTGCAGGGTGCGCACCGTCACTCCGGCGAAGCCGGCCACCTGTCCCACGGAGTAGCTCACTTCCGCTCCCTTCTGTGACGCCGTCCACGCTGCCTCCTCACGTCACGTGAGGTGCAAGCCCGGATGCGTGGCGCACGGACCGGACCTACCGTCGGACGCATGCCACTGCACCACGGGCACCACCCGCACCGCGAGGACGCCGACCTCCGCCGACTCTCCGCGAACCCGTTCCACGGTGCGGCGAATCCGGCCAGTGGCATGACCGAGGCACCGCCCACGCACCGCCTGCCGGACTCTCCCCTGCCGCCGTCGACCGCCTACGAGCTGGTCCACGACGAGCTGATGCTGGACGGCAACGCCCGGCTGAACCTGGCCACCTTCGTCACCACCTGGATGGAGCCGCAGGCCGGGGTGCTGATGAGCGAGTGCCGGGACAAGAACATGATCGACAAGGACGAGTATCCGCGCACCGCCGAGCTGGAGCGGCGCTGCGTGGCGATGCTCGCCGACCTGTGGCACGCGCCCGACCCGTCGGCGGTCGTGGGCTGCTCGACGACGGGTTCGAGCGAGGCGTGCATGCTGGCCGGGATGGCGCTGAAGCGGCGGTGGGCGCTGCGGAACGCCGACCGGTATCCGGGGGCGCGGCCCAATCTGGTGATGGGCGTGAACGTCCAGGTGTGCTGGGAGAAGTTCTGCAACTTCTGGGAGGTGGAGGCCCGGCAGGTGCCCATGGAGGGCGACCGCTTCCACCTCGACCCGCAGGCCGCCGCGGAGCTGTGCGACGAGAACACCATCGGCGTCGTCGGCATCCTCGGCTCCACCTTCGACGGGTCCTACGAGCCGGTCGCCGACCTGTGCTCGGCCCTGGACGCCCTCCAGGAGCGGACCGGCCTCGACATCCCCGTGCACGTCGACGGGGCCTCCGGGGCCATGGTCGCGCCCTTCCTGGACGAGGACCTGGTGTGGGACTTCCGGCTGCCGAGGGTCGCCTCGATCAACACGTCGGGGCACAAGTACGGGCTCGTGTACCCGGGCGTCGGCTGGGCGCTGTGGCGGGACGCGGCCGCTCTGCCCGAGGAGCTGGTGTTCCGGGTCAACTACCTGGGCGGCGACATGCCGACCTTCGCGCTGAACTTCTCCCGCCCGGGGGCGCAGGTGGTCGCGCAGTACTACACCTTCCTGCGGCTGGGCCGCGAGGGTTACCGGGCCGTGCAGCAGGCGGCGCGGGACGTGGCCCGGGGACTGGCGGAGCGGGTGGAGGCGCTCGGCGACTTCCGGCTGCTGACGCGGGGCGACCAGCTGCCCGTGTTCGCGTTCACCACGGCGGACGACGTGAGCGCGTACGACGTCTTCGACGTGTCCCGCCGGCTGCGCGAGGGCGGCTGGCTGGTGCCCGCGTACACCTTCCCGCCGCACCGCGAGGACCTCTCCGTGCTGCGGGTGGTGTGCCGCAACGGTTTCTCCGCCGACATGGCGGACCTGCTCCTTCAGGACCTGGAGCGGCTGCTGCCTGAGCTGCGCCGGCAGCCGCACCCCCTGACGCACGACAAGGGCGCGGCGACCGGCTTCCATCACTAGGCCCGGTCTACCGGCTCAGGCGCGCGAACCTGCGGACCGCGAGCGAGAAGAACACGGCGAGCAGGACCAGCGGCCAGACGACGGCCGCCCAGAGGTGTCCGGGCTCGCCGCCGGGGCTGCCGAACAGGTCGCGTACGGCCGTGGCGGTCTGGGACATCGGGTTCCACTGGACGACCGTGCCCAGCCAACCGGGCATGGACTCCGGTGTGGCGAAGGCGTTGGAGAGGAAGCCGACCGGCCAGACCAGGATCTGCACCGCCTGCACGAATTCCGGCTTCCCCGCCACCAGGGCCAGGAAGATGCCGGTCCACAGCATCGCGAACCGGAAGAGCAGGAGCAGGCCCACCGCGGCCAGGAACGCGCCGGGGCCGCCGTGGGAGCGCCAGCCGAGCGCGTACCCGACCGCGATCATCACCGCGAGTCCCGCGGCCGACTGCAGCATGTCGGCGGCCGCACGTCCCACCAGCACCGCACCGTTGGCCATCGGCAGCGAGCGGAAGCGGTCGATGACGCCCTTCTCGAGGTCCCTGGTGACGGCGATCATGGTGCCCTCCAGGCCGAAGGCCATGGTGAGCGCCAGCATCCCGGGGACCAGGTAGTCGACGTAGTCGCCGCTCACGCCCCGGCCGCCGCCGACCAGGTACCCGAACATCAGCAGCAGCATGACGGGGAAGACCAGGTTGACGACGACCGTGACGGGCTGCCGTGCCCAGCGGGCCAGCTCGCGGCGGGTCATGGTCCAGGAGTCGGTCAGGGCATCGGTGGTCACACGGCCTCCTCGGTGCGGTCGGTCAGGTGCAGGAACACCTCGTCCAGGGTCGGCCGCCGCAGGGCCACGTCCTCGGCCTCGACCCCGGCCTCCCGCAGCGCCCGTACGACGCCGGAGAGCGCTGCCATGCGGTCGGTGACCGGCGCGCTGAGCAACCGGCGGTCGGGGTCGACGCGGACGCCGGTGAGCGGCAGCAGGCAGGCCGCGGCGGCCAGTTGGCCGGCGTCGCGCAGGACGACGTCGATGCGGTCGCCGCCGGTG
Organism: Streptomyces flaveolus; assembly: GCF_014648815.1. Taxonomy (GTDB): domain Bacteria; phylum Actinomycetota; class Actinomycetes; order Streptomycetales; family Streptomycetaceae; genus Streptomyces; species Streptomyces flaveolus. The sequence goes on from NZ_BMRV01000004.1 coordinate 83,743, forward strand.
GCGGCCTTCAGTTCGTCCGCCGTGCCGTCGGCGACGACCCGGCCGGCGTCCACCACGGAGATGCGGTGGGCGAGCTGATCGGCCTCCTCCAGGTACTGGGTGGTGAGCAGGACCGTCGTACCGCCGCCGACCAGGGAGCGGACCGAGTCCCACACCTCGGCGCGGCCCCGCGGGTCGAGCCCGGTGGTCGGTTCGTCGAGGAAGAGCACCTCCGGCTCGGTGATCAGAGACGCCGCGAGGTCCAGGCGGCGCCGCATGCCGCCGCTGTAGGCGCTGACCGGCTTGCGTCCGGTGTCGGTGAGACCGAAGCGCTCCAGCAGTTCACCGGCACGCGCGCGTGCCCGCCGGGCGCCGAGGTGGTGCAGGCGGCCGAACATCTCCAGGTTCTGCCGGCCGCCGAGTTCCTCGTCGAGCGCCGCGTGCTGGCCGAGCAGGCCGATGCGCAGCCGTACGGCGTACGCCTCGGTGACGACGTCGTGGCCGGCCACCTCGATCCGGCCCGCGTCCGGCCGCAGCAGGGTGGACAGGATGCGGACCAGGGTGGTCTTGCCCGCGCCGTTGGGCCCGAGGACCCCGTGCACCGTGCCGCGCGTGACCGACAGGTCGAGCCCGTCCAGCGCGTTCTTGCCGCCGTACCTCTTGCGTGCCCCTTCGACGGTGATCGCCGCGTCGGCCACTGAGCCTCCCTATTAGTCAAACTTGACTACCGACTCGCGAAGGTATCCCCACCCAGGCGTTTGGTCAAACTTGATCAGTGGGCATCCCGGGGGTGCCGCTCCCCCGTCGCGTACGGGTTCTCCTCGCCCTCCGCCAGGATGCCGACGAACGGCTCGCCCTCCCCGGCGAAGGTGTACGCGCCCTCGCGGATGCGCTCCACCAGCGCGCGGGTCCACTCGGCGCCCGTGTCGGCGGAGTGCACCCAGAGGTTCATGATCTCGCCGATGTGACCGAGCTGTCCGGGGCCGTCCTCGGGCGTGTAGTACGTGGTGACGGACTCGCGCCACTCCCCGATGGCCCGGATCCGCTCCTCCAGGAGGGCCAGCACCTCCTCGCGGCCGAGGTCGACCATGAAGCCGAGTCCGGCGGAGAGCACGTCCGGTTTCTGGTCGTAGGCGGTGAGGGACTCCCGCAGCAGGGCGAAGTACTCCTCGGTGCCCTTCTCGGTGATCTCGTACTCGGTGCGCGGCGGGCCGCCCGCGGTCGACGGGGCGACCTCGTGGGCGTGCAGCAGTCCCTGCTTGGCCATCTGCTTGAGCGCGTGGTAGATCGATCCGGGCTTGGCGTTGGACCACTCGTGCGCGCCCCAGTACTCCAGGTCGTTGCGCACCTGGTAGCCATGGGCCCGCCCGTGCTGACGCACCGCGCCGAGCACGAGGAGACGGATCACTGACATGCGGTCCAGGTTAGGCGGGAGCGCCCTGTTCCTTCGCCACCAGGTCCCAGGCGGAGGCGCCGTCCAGCGACTCCCGGATGATGTCGGCGTGCCCCGCGTGCCGGGCGGTCTCACGGATCAGGTGCAGGCACAGCCAGCGCATCGAGACCCGCTCGTCCGGCGGGAACCAGGGAGCGTCCGGCAGCGGAAAGGTGTCGTCGAGGCTGGGCACGTCGCGGAGGAACGCCTCGGTCTCCGCGGCGACCTTCCCGTAGTACGCGAGCTGCGAGGCGACGGTCTCGTCGCCGGTCAGCCGGAAGCACTCGTGCCAGTTCGACTCGTCCCGTCTGACGGCCGGCGGCTCCTGCCGCGCGCGGGCGATCCAGCCCTGCTCCGTCTCGGCGACGTGCTTCAGCAGACCCGCCAGAGACAGCTCACTGGCGCTGGGACGGCTGTTCGCCTGCTCCTCGGTCAGGCCCAGCACCGAGCGGCGGATGCCGCCGCGCTGCTCGGCGAGGAAGGACAGCAGCGCCCCGCGCTCGTCGCCCTGCGCTTCGGCTCGCACGTGCGTGACCATGACCGGCCGCCTTTCGTCGCTGTCGGGGGCTTTCCCGGTACCGACGAAGCTACGGGCCCTTGCGGTCAGCCTCTGTCCGCAAGGGCCCGTGGCGAGAAAGGAACTAGAACGGGAAGCCGCTCCGGCCGTGCTGTACCGAGATCCACTTCTGCGTGGTGAAGGCGTCCAGCATCGTGTCGCCGTTGAGCCGGCCGATGCCGGAGTGCTTCTCGCCGCCGAAGGGCACGATCGGCTCGTCGTGCACGGTGCCGTCGTTCACGTGGAACATGCCGGTGTCGATCCGCTTGGCGAACGCGACGCCCCGCTCGACGTCCGCCGTGTGCACGGCGCCGCTCAGGCCGTAGGGGGTGTCGTTGACCAGGCGTACGGCCTCCTCCTCGCCGTCGAAGGGCACGAGGAAGGCGACGGGGCCGAAGACCTCCTGCCGGAGCAGCGCGGAGCCGGCCGGGACGTCGGTCAGGACCGACGGCGTGACGAGGTTGTCGGTGACCGTGCCGCGCACCAGGGCGGTCGCGCCCTCGGCGAGTGCCTGCTCGACGACTCCGGAGACGGCGTCCGCCTGCGAGGAGTTGATCACCGGGCCGATGACGGTCGACGGGTCGCGCGGGTCACCGGCCTTGAGGGTCTTGACCTTGGCGACGAACTTCTCGGTGAACTCGTCGGCGACCGCGCGGTCGACCAGCACCCGGTTGGCGGCCATGCAGACCTGGCCCTGGTGGACGAAGCGGCTGAAGACGGCGGCGTCGACCGCGTAGTCGATGTCGGCGTCGTCGAGGACCACCAGGGCGCTGTTGCCGCCCAGTTCGAGCACCGAGCGCTTGAAGTTCGCGGCGCAGACGGTGGCCACGTGGCGGCCCACCTTGTCCGAGCCGGTGAAGGAGATGACCTTCGGGACCGGGTGCTCCAGGAAGGCGTCGCCGATCTCCGCGATGTCGGTGACCACGACGTTGAGCAGACCACCCGGCAGGCCGGCGTCCTCGAAGAGCTTCGCGACCAGGGTGCCGCCGACGATCGGCGTGTTCTGGTGCGGCTTGAGGACGACGCCGTTGCCGAGGGCGAGGGCCGGGGCGACCGACTTCAGGGAGAGCAGGAAGGGGAAGTTGAAGGGGCTGATGACGCCCACGACGCCGACCGGCACCCGGTAGACGCGGTTCTCCTTGCCGTCGACCGGCGAGGGGATGATCCGGCCCTCGGGGCGCAGCGCCAGGTGGACGGCCTCGCGCAGGAACTCCTTGGCGAGGTGCAGCTCGAAGGCGGCCTTCAGGCGTGTACCGCCCAGCTCGGCGATGATCGCCTCGCTGATCTCCGCCTCGCGCTCCTCCACCAGGCGCAGCGCCTTCTCGAACACCGCGCGGCGCGCGTACGGGTTCGTCGCCGCCCACTGCTTCTGCGCACGCTCGGCCGCCCGGTAGGCGGTGTCGACCTCGTCGACGGTGGCTATCGTGATCGAGGCCAGCTTCTCGTCGTCGTACGGGTTGAAGTCGATGATGTCCCAGGACCCGGTGCCCGGACGCCACTCGCCGTCGATGTACTGCTGGGCGAGGTCGGTGAAGTACGACGACATGTGAACCCTCAATCCCCTAGCTGCCGCAGCTGCCGCGAGCGAGCCGCCTGATCGAGCGTCATCGTACTTATGTTTCAGGCGAGTTGGAGAAGTCCTAGGAGAGTTGGAGAAGCCCCCGCAGAAGGTCGCGGCTCTCGTCCGGCCCGGGGCTGTCCTGCTGGAGCTCCTTGAGCGCCGTCTCGTACTGGGTGACGTCCTCGCGCTTGTCCAGGTACAGGGCGCTGGTGAGCTGCTCCAGGTACACGACGTCCGAGAGGTCCGACTCGGGGAAGCTGAGGAGCGTGAACGCGCCACTTTCGCCCGAGTGCCCGCCGAAGCCGAACGGCATGACCTGAAGCCGCACATTGGGGCGTTCCGACATGTCGATCAGGTGCTGGAACTGCCCGCGCATCACCGTGCGGTCGCCGTACGGACGGCGCAGCGCGGCCTCGTCCAGGACGATGTGGAACTCGGGGGCGTTCTCGGCGACGAGGTGTTTCTGCCGCTCCAGGCGCAGTGCCACCCGCCGCTCGACGTCCGCCTCGCTCGCGCCCTTCATGCCGCGCCGGACGACCGCGCGGGCGTACTCCTCGGTCTGCAGCAGGCCGTGGACGAACTGCACCTCGTACACGCGGATCAGCGAGGCGGCACCCTCGAGGCCCACATAGGTGGGGAACCAGCTGGGCAGCACGTCGGAGTAACTGTGCCACCACCCCGCGACGTTGGCCTCCTTGGCCAGGGAGAGCAGGGAGGCGCGCTCCTGCTCGTCCGTGATGCCGTACAGCGTCAGCAGGTCCTCGACGTCCCTCGTCTTGAAGCTCACCCGGCCCAGCTCCATCCGGCTGATCTTCGATTCCGAGGCGCGGATCGAGTAGCCCGCCGCCTCGCGCGTGATCCCCCGCGTCTCACGCAGTCGCCTGAGTTGTGATCCGAGCAGCATGCGCCGCACCACCGATCCGGGCTCTCCCGCGCTCACGTTCGCCAGCCTCCCCAACCGTCTTCAGGGGCCGAAGTCTGCCACTAAAACACTCCGAGCAGTACTCGCCCGGTTACGGAAACGGAATCGAGCCAAAGAGAACGCGCAGGAGCGGACCGGGAGTTGACGCCGCCCGTTCGTGATGTGAGGTGAAGACGGCGCGAAGACGACGGAAAAATTGCCCAACAAGCGGTACGGGCAGGTCCATTTCGGTCACGTGCACGTGCATCTGCCCTTGCATCTGCGGTACGCATCCGAAACCATGGTCCCGCACCACCGCGCCGCATCGCTACGACCGCGAATTCCCGGGAGTGCCTCGCATGGGGACGAATGGATCGACCATGCTCGAGCCGTTACGGCAGGGCCTTCCGCCACTCGACCCCGCAGCCGTCTCCAACGCCGCCTCCTGCGCCCTGCCGCCCCGTTACGAGGCGGTGCGCGAAGCCCGCCGGTTCACCCGCAGAACGCTCGACGGCTGGGAGATGGGCGACCGTTTCGACGACGTCTGCCTCGTCGTGTCCGAGCTCGTCACCAACGCCCTGCGGCACGCGCTGCCGGCCGACGCCCCGCGACTGGCCGACCAGAACGGCCCGGTACGGCTGCACCTGATGCGCTGGACCGAGCGACTGGTGTGCGCGGTGCGCGATCCCAGCCACGACAGCCCGGTCGCCCGGGACACCGACGACTTCTCGGCGGAGTCGGGCCGCGGCCTGTTCCTCGTCGACTCCTTCAGCGACAGCTGGGGCTGGCACCCGCTCGCCGGGACGCTCGGGGGCAAGGTCGTGTGGGCGCTGTTCCGGCTTCAGCGGACCACCGACTGACCGTTCGCGCTCAGCAGGCGGCCGGCTCGCGGTCAGCTCGCGATCAGGTGGTCGAACTCCCCGTCCTTGACGCCCAGCAGCATGGCCTCGATCTCGGCGCGCGTATAGACGAGCGCGGGACCGTCGGGGAAACGGGAGTTGCGCACGGCGACACCGCCGTCGGGCAGCCGCGCGAACTCCACGCAGGACCCTTGCGAGTTGCTGTGCCGGCTCTTCTGCCAGGCCACGTCGTGCAGCTGCGTGGCGGCCATGCCGTTGTACACGCCGGACGCGTCGTCAACGTCGTACACGTCGTGGTCCACAGGTCGCTCCCCGGTGGTGCACTGGCTGGTGTGGCCATTGATGCAGCGGTCAACTGGTCCGGATCATAACCCCGTCCACGTGCAGATGCATGAGCAAATGCACGTGCACGCGCGGTGTTCCTCCGGTTACAGCGTCGACGACCGCTCCGCCGAAAGCCCTTGCCCTCTTTGACGCCCACTCCGAGGAAGTCGTTCCCGCGTCTGCCCGGGGATCAGGAGAACATGCGGCGACGCCGGGGCCCGCCCGGCGGAGCGGACCCCGGCGACGCCGGTGCCTCGGCGAAGCCGCCGCCGGTCAGCGGCCCGCGTACGGCAGCAGCGCCATCTCCCGCGCGTTCTTGATCGCCCTGGCGAGCTGCCGCTGCTGCTGGGACGTCACACGGGTGACGCGGCGGCTGCGGATCTTGCCGCGGTCGGAGAGGAACTTCCGCAGCAGCTCGGTGTCCTTGTAGTCGACGTACGTCACCCCGTCCCGGTCCAGCGGATTGGGCCGGTGCTTGGCGGGCTTGCGGTCACTCGTGCGGGGCATGGGCGGTCAGACCTCCAGGAGGGTGTCGAAGGCGGGCGGCAACCGCTGCCAGGCGGCGCGCCCGGCGGCGTACTCGGCGTCGGTCAGCAGGCAGGACTCCAGGAGCCGTTCGAGTCCGTCGCGGTCGAGCCCCGGCGACGTGAAGACCAGGTGCTGGCAGCGGTCGCCGTGCTCGGGGTGCCAGTCCAGCGCGGCGGCGGCGCGGCGCACCGGCGGGACCAGGTCCCAGGCAGCGTCGGGAAGCGACGCCAGCCACGGCCCCGCGCTCTCCACGCACAGGGCCCCGCCCGCGGCGTCCCAGTGCAGCAGCGCGTCGGCCTTGTCGGCCAGCCAGAACCGGCCCCGGCTGCGGGCGGCGGCGCAGGTCAGGTCCTCCAGCGCCTGGTACAGCCGTTCCGGGTGGAAGGGGCGGTGCCGGCGCCAGACGAAGGTGGCCACACCGTGCGCGTCGGCCTCCGCGGGCAGGAGCGCGCAGGCCGGGTGCTGGGCGGCCGCCGCGGCCTCCACGTCGAAGCCGGCGAACGCCGCCCGCGCCAGGGCGGAGGGCGCGCCCGCCGGGTCACCGTGGCCGATCGGGACCCGGCGGGCTGTCGGGTGCAGCTGGGACAGCAGCTCCCGGTCCTCGTCGTCGGCCTCCGGGGAGTCGGCGACGGCGAGGACGGGGGCGTACTCCAGCTGGCGTGCGAAGGTGTCGGCGACGGTGCGCTGATCGGTGGCCGCGGCGGCGAGGCCGCCCTCCGCGAGGTCGTCGCCGTTGCCGAGGTACGGCAGCACCAGTGCCGGGTCGACGGCCGTGATGACGCCGGTGACGGTGAAGCCGCCGGCCGTGACCACCTCGGCCATCGCCCGGGGCTCGACCGAGTCCCACAGCTCGACCACGGCGAGCGGGGTGCCGCCGGCGTCCGCCAGCCGTGCCAGCTCGGGGACGAGGTCCTCGCGCAGGGCGCAGCAGGCGCAGTCGTTGACCAGGGGCGCCTCGCCGGTGGACAGGACGCCGGTGGCGTCCCGGACGGTGCGGACGACCGTGCCCGCGGCGGCCGTCGCCAGGTCGTGGTGGAGGACCACGCTGCCGGGCACGTCGGCCAGCAGCCGCGCCACGGCCGCCCGGCGGGCGTCGGCGTGCAGCCCGCCGACGATCACCACCGGCAGGGCCGTCGACGGGCTCATGCCCCGCCCCGCTTCCCGTACCGGCGCTCGAAGCGCTCCACGCGTCCGGCGGTGTCCAGGACGCGGGCGGTGCCGGTGTAGAAGGGATGGCTGACGTTCGAGGTCTCGACGTCGACGACCGGGTAGGTGCGGCCGTCCTCCCACTCGACCGTCCGGTCACTGGTCATCGTGGACCGGGTGAGGAAGGCGTGGTTCGCGGCGCGGTCGCGGAAGACGACCGGGCGGTACTCGGGGTGGATTCCCTTGCGCATGGCGGCGGTCAGCGCTCCTCTCGGAAGTCGACGTGGCGGCCGGCGACCGGGTCGTACTTGCGCAGCGTCAGGCGGTCCGGGTCGTTGCGGCGGTTCTTGCGGGTCACGTAGGTGAAGCCGGTCCCGGCGGTGGACCGGAGTTTGATGACCGGGCGGAGTTCGTTGCGTGCCATGCTGGTACCTTACTGAAAATGAATTCCATTAACACCTGGACCTGACGAGAGGTACGTCACCATGTCCGCGCACTGCATGCTCACCGGCGCACAGCCCGGTTTCGGCAACCGCATCTCCCACTCCCACCGGCGGACTTCGCGCCGCTTCGACCTCAACATCCAGACCAGGCGCTACTGGCTGCCGAGCGAGGGCCGGCACGTACGGCTGCGACTGAGCACCAGGGCGATCAAGACGATCGACGCCATCGGCGTCGAGGCGGCCGTGGCGCGCATCCGCGCGCGAGGGGTGCGGATCTGATGGCGAAGAAGAGCAAGATCGCGAAGAACGAGCAACGGCAGAAGACCGTCGCGCGGTACGCCGCACGGCGGGCCGAACTGAAGCAGATCATCCGCAGGCCGTCGTCCACCGATGCCGAACGGCTCGCCGCACAGCAGGAGTTGCGCGGTCAGCCGCGGGACGCGAGCCCCACGCGGGTGCGCAACCGCGACCAGGTCGACGGGCGCCCGCGCGGCTACTTCCGCGTCTTCGGCCTGTCCCGGGTGAACCTGCGTGAGCAGGCACACGCCGGACATCTGCCGGGAGTTCGCAAGTCGTCCTGGTAGCTTGCGGCTGACGTGGGGCCCACCCGGCCGTCCGGCTACAGCTTGGAGCTTGCGGTGACACTGGTGACTGCGGAGAGCACGGCGAGTACGGCGAACGCGACGACTACGGCGGACGTGGCGTGCCCGGCGGTCCGCACGGACGGCTCCGCTGGCGCCCGCGGGCGCGCGCGGCGCTCCGTCCGGGCGACCGCCGCGGCCCTCGCCCTGGTGGGCGCGCTGGCCCTGACCGCGTGCACCGACGGCGGTGACTCCGACGGCGACCCGGCCGAGGACGGCACGTCCTCGGCCGCGCCCGGCGCCTCGGCGAGCGCGGACACGGGCGGTACCGGCGGCGGCTCGCCGTCCGCCGCCGCCGGTGAACTTGAGGGCAGCTGGCTGGCGACCACCGACGGCCACGCCGTCGCCCTGATGGTCACCGGTGACAAGGCCGCCCTCTTCGCCACGGGCGGGTCCGTGTGCAGCGGCACCGCGGGCGAGGAGTCCGGCACCCGCACCATCCGCCTGAAGTGCACCGACGGCAGCGAAGACCGGACGAAGGGGACGGTCGAGTCGGTCGACGGGACATCGCTGAAGGTGAGGTGGCAGGGCGCACCGGGCGAGGAGACGTACACCAGGTCCGAGGGCGGATCGCTGCCGCCCGGACTGCCGACGGCCGGTCTGGGGTCCTGAACCGCACGCACGAAGGAACGACACTCATGCGCACCACCAAGCCGACCGTCGTCGCCACGGCCGCCGTCACGGCGGCCCTCCTCCTCACCGCCTGCGACGGCGGTGGCGGCGACGCCGGCAAGAGCAGTACCGACGACCGTGGCCCCGCCGCCTGCCGGATCGGGAAGATGGGCGTGGACATCGCGCCGAGCCCCGCTCCGGCCGCCGGGGACACGGGCACCGTCGCCGTGAACCTCGCCAACCGCGGCCCGGCGTGCACGCTCGACGGCTTCCCCGCCGTCACCCTCACCGCCGACGGCGCCTCGGCGGAGGTCCCCGAGGAGGAGGCCGCCACCGCGCAGCGACTGACCCTCGCCGCGGACGGCACGGCCACCTTCACGCTGACCTATGTACGGGGCGGCACCGACGGCCTCGCCGTGTCGTCCGCGGAGTTCGCCCTGCCCGGTGACGCCGCCACCCACCGCTTCCCGTGGTCGTACGGCGAGGTGGCGATGAAGGGCGGTGCACCGGACACCACGGTGAGCCCGTTCCAGCGCGCCGGGGACTGACCGCGCGGGAGCCCGGGTCTACTGCCCGGGCAGCGGGCGCCGCCGGCCGACCTGGGCCCGGTCGGCCGCGCGGGTGCCCTCCGTCCAGCCCGCCGCGTCGTCGGCGCCCCGCAGCCGGGTCGTGGTCGTCTGCGGGAACATTCGCTCCAGGCGGTCGGTGACCGCGACCTCGCGGGAGGCGAGCACGGGGAGCAGGTCGGCGTCCGCCGCCCCGGTCTCGGCGGCCGTCCGCTCGGCGACGGCCCGCAGGCGGGTCCCCGCGCGATGGGCGTAGGCCACGAGGAACGACTGACGGAAGGTCTTGGTCCGCTTGCGGCCGCCGGCGCGCTGGGCGGCCTCCGCCTTCGTCATCGCCGTCTCGGCCTGCACCAGCAGGGAGGTGTAGAGGAGTTCGACCGCCTCCAGGTCGGTCTCGAAGCCGACGACGGTGGAGAAACCGAACGCCTCGTTCCACACGGCCCGGCAGTGGTTGGCGTCGGCCACCGCGTCCAGCAGCACCGCCTTGGCCTGCTCGTAGGGCGGCTCCACGCCGATCCGGCAGGCGCCCGGCGCGTCGGGCGAGGGCGCGTGCGCCGACAGCAGCGCCTCGTCGACGCTGTGCCGGGCCATCAGCTCCTGCGCCTTGGCGCTGAGCGCCTCCGCCTCCTGCGGATAGCCGGTCGCCTCCGCCTTGGCGAGCAGCGCGCGGATGCGGGCGAGGGCGCGGGACTCCGGCCGGGGCTCGTGGCGCGGCGCCCCCGCCTCGAGCGGCTCCAGCACGGGCAGGCGCAGCAGCAGGCGGTAGAGCTCCAGTACGGCGGTGGCGTGCGAGAAGCGGTCGGTGCGGGGCGCCGCCGCCGGGTCCGGCAGGTCCTCGAGCTGCCCGGCCCAGCGGGGGCCGCGCGGGCGGTCGTGCGCCGCCTGGGCCCGGATCAGCCCGGCCACCAGCCGTACGTGCACGTCGTCCAGCTCGCGCCGCACGATCCGTACGACGTCGGCGGGCTGCCAGCCGCGCCGCCAGGCCGTGGTCACGAACTCCTCGCCGCGCCGGGCAAGTTCGGCGTCCGCCGACGGATCGGCCGCGAGCAGCGAGGCCGCGGTGTCGAGGGCGGTGTCGGCGGTGTCGTACAGGGCGGCCTCGAAGGCGCGGTCGACGGTGGTGGACGTACTCACCCGGTGATGGTGCCACGGTCCCCGGATCCGGCCTCGCGGCGTGTCTCACTCCGCGGAATGCGGTCGGCTGCCGCGGCACAAGGCGCCGAGCATGGCGCGCATGGTGGACACGACTCTCTACGCGGCGGCGTCGCCTCCGGGACGTGTTCACGGGGCCGGCGGTGCGGTGGGCGGTGGCCTCGCCGAAGCGGCCGGCACCGGGCTTTCCGCCACGGCCCGGGACTGTCAACCGTCGGTTGACAGTCCCGAGGGCGCAACCTACGGTTGACACATGACGACGAACCCGAGCAGCATCACGTCATCCGTACGTCTCGACGAACTCATCAACGCCATCAAGAAGGCGCACGCGGAGCCGCTCGAACAGCTCCAGGACGCCGTCATCGCGGGCGAGCACCTCGGCGAGGTGGCCGACCACCTCATCGGCCATTTCGTGGACCAGGCCCGGCGTTCGGGCGCGTCCTGGACGGACATCGGCCGGCGCATGGGCGTCACCCGGCAGGCGGCGCAGAAGCGCTTCGTGCCCAAGGAGTCGGCCGACCTCGACGCGAGCCAGGGCTTCAGCCGCTACACGCCCCGCGCGCGCAACGCGGTGATGGCCGCGCACAACGAGGCCGTGGCCGCGGGCGCCGCCGAGGGCCTGCCCGAGCACCTGCTCCTCGGCGTGCTCACCGAGCGCGAGGGCCTCGCCGCCAAGGCGATCACCCAGCAGGGCGTCCCCCTCGACGCGGTCCGCGAGGCAGCCGTGGCGGTGCTCCCGCCGGCCGCCGCCGAGGTCCCGGAGCTGGTGCCCTACGGGCCGGCGGCCAAGAAGGTCCTGGAACTCACCTTCCGCGAGGCCCTGCGCCTCGGCCACAACTACATCGGCACCGAGCACATCCTGCTCGCCCTGCTGGAGCACGAGCACGGGAAGGGCGTACTGAGCGGCCTCGGCATCGGCAAGGAGGCGGTCGAGCGGTACGTCACCGAGATGCTGTCCCAGTTCCTGAAGACGGCCGAGGAGTCGGGGCAGGGGGCTGCCGGGGCGGAGGACCGCTGAGGCGGGGGCGTCCGGGGCGGGAGGCGTCCGAGGCGGGAGCGTCTGGGGCAGGGGAAGCTACGGCGGGGGCACCTGAGCAGGGCCGACGCCCGAACCGCGCCTTCGCTCCACGCCCCCGTCCGCACCCCCGGTCCGCGCCCCCGGTCCGCGGGCCGTTGTCAGACCCTCCTGTCACACTCGCGGCATGGCCGACCGGTGGGCGCTCGCCGTGGCCGAGGACGGTGGCGTGGACGTCGCCCCCCTCGGCCCCGACGGGCTGCCCACCGGACCGGTGCGGTGGGAGCCCGACCTCGCCGAAGCCGTACGCGGCCGGCCGGACGTCACCCGGTGGGTGTGGCGCTCGACCGCGGAGATCTATCCGCGCCTGCTCGCCACGGGGGTGCGAGTGGAGCGGTGCTACGACATGGAGGCCGCCGAGACCCTCCTGCTCGGCCACGAGGGGAGGTACGGGCAGCCGCACTCGGCAGCCGCCGCCCTCGCCCGTCTGCGCGGCGGCCCCGTGCCGCCCGACCCGCCCCAGCGGTCCGCCGAACCGGGCGCGCAGTCCCCGCTGTTCGAACCGCAGGGCGTGCACCTGCCCCTGGATGACCTCCTCGCCGTCTACGCCGAGCAGCAGCGCCGCCACGACCGGTCCGCGCACCCCGACCGGCTGCGGCTGCTGACGGCGGCCGAGTCGGCGGGGATGCTGGTCGCCGCCGAGATGAACCGCGCCGGACTGCCCTGGCGGGCCGACGTGCACCGCGAGGTACTCCACGACCTGCTCGGCGAGCGGTACGCGGGCGGGGGCGAGCCGCGCCGCCTGGCCGAGCTGGCGGAGGAGGTGTCCGCCGCGTTCGGGCACCGGGTGCGGCCCGATCTGCCGGCCGACGTCGTCAAGGCGTTCGCCCGGGCCGGGATCAAGGTCGGCTCGACCCGCCGCTGGGAACTGGAATCGGTCGACCACCCGGCCGTGAAGCCCCTGCTCGCGTACAAGAAGCTGTACCGGATCTGGGTCGCCCACGGCTGGTCCTGGCTGCAGGACTGGGTGCGCGACGGACGCTTCCGCCCCGAGTTCCTCGCCGGCGGCACCGTCACCGGACGCTGGGTGACCAACGGCGGGGGCGCGCTGCAGATCCCCAAGGTGATCCGGCGGGCCGCCGTGGCCGACCCGGGGTGGTGCCTCGTCGTCGCCGACGCCGACCAGATGGAGCCGCGCGTCCTCGCCGCGATCTCCCGCGACCCCGGGCTGATGGAGGTGGCCGGCCGGGAGACCGACCTCTACCAGTCGGTGTCCGACCGGGCCTTCTCCGGCGACCGCGCCCAGGCCAAGATCGCCGTGCTCGGCGCGGTGTACGGCCAGACCTCCGGCGACGGCCTGAAGAACCTCGCGGCGCTCAGACGCCGTTTCCCGAGGGCGGTGGCGTACGTCGACGACGCGGCCCGCGCGGGCGAGGAGGGCCGGCTCGTGCGGACCTGGCTGGGACGCACCTGCCCCCCGGCGGCCGGGACGAGCGGCGACGACCCCGCCGAGGAGGCGGGCATCCCCCAGGACGCCCCCGGCACCGAGGAGTGGGTGCCGGGCTACGCCTCCACCAACGCCCGCGCGCGTGGCCGCTTCGCCCGCAACTTCGTCGTCCAGGGCAGCGCCGCCGACTGGGCCCTGCTGATGCTCGCCGCGCTGCGACAGGCCTGCGCGGACATGGCGGCCGAGCTGGTGTTCTTCCAGCACGACGAGGTGATCGTGCACTGTCCGCGTCAGGAGGCCGACGCCGTCGTCGCGGCGATCCGCGAGGCAGCCGACCTGGCGGGCCGCCTCACCTTCGGCCGGACGCCGGTGCGGTTCCCGTTCACGACGGCGGTGGTGGAGTGCTACGCGGACGCCAAGTGAGCAGGTGTCAGGTCTTCCACAGCTGCCAGAGCCACCAGCCCCGCATGGCGCCGTGGCGGGCGTAGGCCCCCACCGTGAACCCCAGGATCTGTCCGTAGGCCGCTGTCTCCCACGGGTCGAACGTCACACTCGGCCCAAGGCCCACCTTGGCCACCGAAATGATGCCGACCTCAGCGTGCTCGGCCTCGTGGCGGGCGAGGCCGACGTGGACACACACGTCCCAGCCGTCGGGCGGAGGCGGAATCTGAAGGCCCTTGATCATGACGTTCACCGTGGTCGTGGGATACGCCGTGTACGAGCCGTCATCGGGGTGGAAAGCTTCGATGGGCCGGGACTCTTCCATGATGAGCGTGGACATACGCACCTCCGAGGAGAATTCGTCGGTCGCTCGGATCGTCCAATCTCGGGCGTACGCATAAAGCATCGGGCCACTGAGCCGTTCGAGCTACTCGGCATCCGCCGAACGAGTGAATCCGCCGCGCGGTCCCCTGAACGCAAAAACCCAGCTCAGACACTGTCTGGGCTGGGCTTCGAGTGGAGCCGCCTTCGGGATTCGAACCCGAGACCTACGCATTACGAGTGCGTTGCTCTGGCCATCTGAGCTAAGGCGGCGCGCCGTGCGCACCATGGTGCGATCAGCAACGTCGGTAAGTCTACACAGTTTCCGGGGGTGCTTCGCACCCGCCCCGGAGGTGGGGTTCCGGGGCGGGCGGGGCGGTCACGAGCAGCGCGTGCCGTCCGCCGGCGGGGTGCCCCGCAGGAGGTAGGTGTTGATCGCCGAGTCGATGCAGGTGCTGCCGCGGCCGTAGGCGGTGTGGCCGTCGCCCTCGTAGGTGAGGAGGTGGCCGGAGGAGAGCTGGCCGGCCAGGGCCCGGGCCCAGCGGTACGGGGTCGCCGGGTCGCGGGTGGTGCCGACCACGACGACCGGCGGCGCTCCCGCGGCCTCGATGCGGTGCGGCTCGCCCGTCGGGTGCACGGGCCAGTAGGCACAGTTCAGCGAGGACCAGGCCAGGCCCTCACCGAAGACGGGGGACGCCTTCTCGAAGACGGGGAGGGCCTCGCGCACCTGGTCCGGGGATGAGAAGGCCGCCGGGAGGTCCAGGCAGTTCACCGCCGCGTTCGCGGACATCAGGTTGCTGTACCCACCGCCGGTCCCGCGCTCGTAGTAGCTGTCCGACAGGACCAGCAGGCCGGCGCCGTCGCGCTGCTTCATCGCCGAGCCCAGCGCCTCGCGCAGGTGCTGCCAGGCGCCCTCGTCGTACATCGCCGCGATCACCCCGGTGGTGGCCAGGGACTCGGTGAGCGTGCGCCGGTCGGCGTCCCCGGTGGGGATCGGCTTGGCGTCCAGATCGTCGAAGAAGGCCTTCAGGTTCTTGCCGACCTGGTCGGGGGAGGCGCCCTTGCCGCCGAGCGGGCAGTCCGACTGCCGGACGCAGTCCTTCGCGAAGGACCGGAACGCCGTCTCGAAGCCCTCCGTCTGCTCCTGGTTCAGGCGGCGCGCGGACAGCGACGGGTCCATCGCGCCGTCCAGGACCAGGCGTCCCGTCCGGCTCGGGAACAGTCCGGCGTACGTCGCCCCCAGGAACGTGCCGTACGAGGCTCCGACGTACGTCAGCTTCTCGTCGCCCAGCACCGCTCGCAGGATGTCCATGTCCCGGGCCGCCTCGACGGTCGAGACGTGGCGCAGCAGCTTCGGCGCGGCCGCTCCACAGCCCTCGGCGAACCCCTTGAAGGCGTCGACCAGCCGGTCGGCCTCCCCCGCGTCGTCCGGGGTGACGTCCGTCTGCGTGTACGCGTCCATCTTCCGGCCGTCGAGACACTTCACGGGCTCGCTGCCGGCCACGCCCCGGGGATCGACCGCCACCATGTCGTACCGGGCGCGGACCTGTGCCGGGTAGCCGATGCCCGCGTACTGCTGGAGGTAGCCGATCGCGGAGCCGCCCGGCCCGCCCGGGTTCACCAGCAGGGAGCCGAGCCGCTTGCCGGGGCCGGTGGCCTTCTTGCGCGCCACGGCGAGGCGTACGTCCCCCTCGGCCGGCTTCGCGTAGTCGAGCGGCGCCTTCATCGTGGCGCACTGGAAGCCGGGGACGCCGCAGTCGCGCCAGCTCAGCTTCTGCCCGTAGTACGAGACCAGGGACGGCGGCGTGGACTCGGGCAGCGCGGCCAGGGTCAGCTGCGCCGCCTCGGTCGCTCCGGCCGCCCGATCCGCGGCCGGCGAACCGGCCGAGGTCGACGCGCCCCCGGCCGAACAGGCCGTGGCGAGCAGCGCGGCGGCGAGCAGCGTGATTCCGGTACGGGTTCTGCGGTGGGTACGCCTGGTGTCCATCCAGCGAGCGTAACTCTCCGCGACGACATGGATGCTCTACGTACTCGCCGTGCCCCGAACGAGTCCCCGGTCAACCACCGTCGGTGTACTTCGTCAGCCCGATCTGAGCGCCATCGTCATGGCCTCGACCGCGAGCAGTGGCGGCACATTGCGGTCCAGGGCCTCCCCGCAGGCGGCGATCGCCTCGATACGGCGGAGGGTGGACTCCGGCGAGCCGGCGCGGGCGAGGCGCTCCAGGACGTCCATGGCATCGGCGTTGGCGATCGCCACGCGGGAGCCGAGCTGGAGGGCCAGGACGTCCCGGTAGAAGGTGGTGAGGTCACTCAGGGCGAGGTCGAGGCTGTTGCGCTGCGTGCGCGTTCTGCGGCGCTTCTGGTTCTCCTCCAGATCCTTCATCACCCCCGCCGTGCCGCGCGGCAGCCGGCCGCCCTGGACCGCACCGAGGGCGGCCTTGAGCTCGTCCGCCTCCTTGCCGTCCATCTCCTCGGCGAGTTCCTTGGCGTCCGCCGCCGCCGCGTCCACCAGTTCCTGTGCCGCCTTCAGGGCGCTGCCGACGTCGTCGACCCGCAACGGCAGCTTCAGCACGGCCGCCCTGCGGTCCCGGGCGGTCGCATCCGTCGCGAGGCGGCGGGCACGGTCGACGTGGCCCTGGGTGGCCCGGGCGGCTGCGGCGGCGACGTCCGGCTCGATGCCCTCGCGGCGTACGAGCATGTCGGCGACGGCCTCGACCGGGGGCGTGCGCAGGTTCAGGTGGCGGCAGCGGGAGCGGATCGTGGGCAGGACGTCCTCGACGGACGGGGCGCACAGCAGCCACACCGTGCGGGGGGCGGGCTCCTCGACGGCCTTGAGGACGGCGTTGGCCGACTTCTCGTTCAGCCGCTCGGCCTCCTCGACGAGAATGACCTGCCAGCGGCCGTTCGCGGGTGAGGTGAACGACTTGCGGACGGTGTCCCGCATGTCCTGGGCGCGGATCTCCGCGCCCACGGCGACCACCGTGCTGACGTCCGCGTGGGTGCCGATCAGCGCCGTGTGACACCCGTCGCAGAAGCCGCAGCCCGGCGAGCCGCCGAGGGCGCGGTCGGGGCTCACGCACTGCAACGCGGCGGCGAAGGCCCGCGCCGTCTGCGTCACCCCCGCACCGGGCGGGCCGGTGAACAGCCAGGCGTGCGTCATGCTCGACGCCTCGGGGAGGGGGCCGTCGGTCGCGGCCGCGGTGACGAAGGCGTCGGCGTCACGGGCGGCGGCGGCGAGCTGCTCGCTCACCTTCTCCTGCCCGACGAGGTCGTCCCACACGGTCATGGGTCACGCCGTCCTTCCGTCACACTCCGCCGCACACTCTGCGCCACGCCCTCCATTGTGGGGGCCGCCTCTGACAACGGGCGCCGGGCCGCTCGGCGGGCGCCGGTCAGCGCCGCCCCCGGCCCTTCCCGCGGCCTCCCCCGTCGCCGTCGCGGCCCTCGTCGCGGTCGTCGTCCCGCGGGCCGAGCAGTTCGTCCGCCAGGGTCGGCAGATCGTCCAGCGGGGTCTCCTCGGCCCAGTCGGAGCGACGCCTGCGGGGCGGCGCCTGGTCGGGGTCGATCCGGGGCAGCTCACGCGTGGTGTCCTGGGGTTCCCGGGACCGGTCGGCACCGGCCGGTCCCTCCTCCCGGAAGTAGCCCGGCGGGACCCGGTCGGCGGGGTCGTCCCCGCGCACGGGGGGCAGCACCGCGGTCTCGTCGGCGGCTCCCGGTGTCACGGGCGGCAGGACGGCCGTCTCGTCGGCGGCCCGGGGCTCCACCGCCGGCAGCACCGCCGTCTCGTCCGCCGCGCCGGACGGCACCGGCGGCTTGGGCAGCTCGGCCGTCACCTCGGACTCGGACACGCCGGACGCCCGGCCGTCGTCGCCGCGCCCGTCCCGGGCCCGGTCCTCGGCGTCACCGCGCTCGCCGCCCCGGTCGTCGTCCCGTGCGTCCCGCACCGGCCGCAGTACCGCCGTGTCCTCCACCGGACCGCCGGAGGCGTTCGTCGGCGTCACGAGGGGCGTCGGAACGGTCAGCGCGTCCGAGGGATCGGCGGCCGCCGCAGTACGCCGGGGACCGTCCGCCACGGGCGGAGCCGCCGGCCCGGGGCCCGCCGCGGCCGCGGCCGCCGCCTGCTCCGCCGCCCGGCGTGCCTCCTCGGCGCGCATCAGGGCCTCCTCGGCCTTGCGCTGCTTCTCCAGGCGCCGGGCCTCGGCCTCGGCGCGCAGCCGCTCCTCCTCCTCGGCCTGCTTGCGGCGCCGCTCCTCCTCGGCCCTGCGGCGGGCCTCCTCCTCGGCGCGGGCCTTCTCCTCCGCGAGGAGCCGGGCCCGCTCCTCCTCCGCCTTCCGGCGCGCTTCCTCGGCCCGCTGCCGGGCCTCCTCGGCCTGCCGCTCCGCCTCGCGCCGCTGCGCCTCCTCCAGCTCGCGCCGCTTGCGCTCCTCCTCCTCGGCGCGCAGCCGCTCCAGCTGCTCGAGGCGCTCACGCTCCAGGCGCTCCTCCTCGGCCTTGCGCGCGGCCTCTTCCTCGGCCCTGCGCCGGGCCTCCTCCTCGGCCTTGCGGCGCGCCTCCTCCTGGGCCTTGATCTCGGCCTCGGACAGCGGCAGCACCTGGTCGAGCCGGTGCCGTACGACGGTGGTGACGGCCTCGGGCTCCTGGCCCGCGTCCACGACGAGGTAACGGCCGGGGTCGGCGGCGGCCAGCGTCAGGAAACCGGCCCGCACGCGCGCGTGGAATTCGGCGGGCTCCGACTCCAGACGGTCCGGTGCCTCGGTGAACCGCTCGCGCGCGGTCTCCGGCGGCACGTCCAGCAGGACCGTCAGATGCGGGACGAGACCGTTGGTCGCCCAGCGGTTGATCCGGGCGATCTCGGTCGGCGACAGGTCGCGGCCGGCGCCCTGGTAGGCGACCGAGGAGTCGATGTACCGGTCGGAGATGACCACGGCGCCGCGCTCCAGCGCGGGCCGGACCACGGTGTCCACGTGCTCCGCGCGGTCGGCGGCGTACAGCAGCGCCTCCGCGCGGTGCGACAGACCGGCACTCGACACGTCCAGCAGGATCGACCGCAGGCGCTTGCCCACCGGCGTCGCACCCGGCTCGCGCGTCAGCACGACCTCGTGCCCCTTGCCCCGGATCCACTCGGCGAGAGCCTCCGCCTGGGTGGACTTCCCGGCGCCGTCGCCGCCCTCCAGGGCGATGAAGAAACCGTTCGCCGCGGGGGTCGGCACCGGGTCGTCGCCGCCGAGCAGCGCGTCCTTCAGGTCGTGCCGCAGCGGCACCCCGGAACGGTCGTCGACCTTCGCCAGCACCAGCGCGGCCACCGGCAGCAGCAGCGCGCCGACCAGCATCAGCACGAACGCGGCACCGCCGTGCGCGAAGACGAACTTGCCGTTCTCCAGCCGGTGCGGCCCGATCGCCGCCGCCACCACGGGCGCGATCACCGCGCCGAGCGCCACGCAGACCCGGACGACGGCGTGCAGGTGCTCGGTCGTCCGCGTCCGGCGCTGGTCCTCGGTCTCCTGGTCGAGCAGCGCGTGCCCGGTGTTGGCGGCCACGCCCGCGCCGACGCCGGCCAGCGCGAGGAGCAGCAGCACGCTGGTGACGTCCGGGACGAGACCGGCGGCCAGCAGGACGACGCCGACGAAGGCGATCGCCAGGGCCAGCAGCCGCCGGCGCGACAGGGAGGGCAGCAGGGCGGGGGCCGTGCGGATGCCGACGACCACTCCGCCGGTCAGCGCGCCCACCATCAGCCCGTACAGCACCGGGCCGCCGCCCAGGTCCTTGGCGTGCAGCACCGCCACGGCGACCGCGGCGGACACGGCGGCGGCGACGGCCGCGCAGGCGAACACCAGCAGCGGCAGGGCGCCGGTGCGGCCCTTGTCGACGCCGGCGGCCGTCTTCGGGCGGCGCAGGCCCTCCAGCGGCGACCGGGCGCGCGGGGTGCGGGCCCCGGGCAGCTCGAGGAAGGTCACCAGCGACAGGGAGGCGGCGAACAGCCCGGCCGCCACGTACGAGCCGAGTGCGGCCTGGTGCTGGGCGAACCAGTCGACGCCGGCGCCCAGCAGGTTGTTCAGCAGGCCCGCCACGACGAGCACGACGCCGGCGAGGGGGATCGCCACGAAACCGGTGCGCAGCGACAGGCGGCGCAGGGCGTCCATGTGGTCCGGCAGCGGCCGTACCGTCGCGCCTTCCGGGGGCGGGCCGGGCAGCAGCGCGGGGGCCGCGCTCTCCCGGCACACGGTCCAGAAGCGCTCGGCGACGCCGGTGACGAAGCCGGTCACCAGAAGGGCGGCGAGGGCGTCGTCCGGCGTCCAGTCGATCCACAGCGGCGCCACGATCAGCAGCACCGCCCGCAGACCGTCCGCGCCCACCATGGTCCAGCGGCGGTCGAGCGGACCGTCCTGCGAGGTGAGCGACGTGAGCGGGCCGAGCAGGACCGCGCCGAAGAGCAGCGTCGCCAGGACGCGGACACCGAAAACGGTCGCCACTGCGAACGCCACGCCCCGGTAGCCCCCGCCGAACGAGCCCGCGCCTATGGCGGCCTGCACGGCGAGGAGGACGAGCACCAGCAGGGCGAGGGTGTCGCCGACACCCCCCACGAGCTGTGCGCTCCACAACCGCCTCAACTGCGGTCGGCGCAGCAGGGCGCGGACGGCGCGCTCGCGGGAGTCCGCGACCAGGGCGTCGTCCGAGGCGGGGTGAGGGGCCGTTGGCTGCTCGGCTCGCGTCATGCGTTCAGCCTATCGGGCGCCACCGACAGGCCGTGGCACCCGGCCGAACGTACGCACGCCCCGACACCGAATCGATGCCGGGGCGTTCGCTCAGCGAACGACAGCGCGTGCCGCGGGGGCCTGAGACCGGCTCAGTCCCCCTCTCTGTGGCCCTCAGTCCTCCGAAGACTCGGAAGCGGCCGCCTTGGTGGCCGTCCTCGTCGTCTTCTTCGCCGTCGTCTTGGCGGCCGTGCTCTTCGCGGCCGTCGTCTTGGCCGCGGTCTTCTTCGCCGCCGCCTTCTTGGCCGGGGCCTTCTTGGCGGTGGACTTCTTGGCCGCGGTCTTCTTCGCCGTCTTCTTGGCGGGCCCCTTGGCGCGCTTCTCGGCGAGCAGCTCGTAGCCGCGCTCCGGCGTGATGTCCTCGACGCTGTCGCCGGAGCGCAGGGTCGCGTTGGTCTCGCCGTCGGTGACGTACGGGCCGAAACGGCCGTCCTTGACGACGACCGGCTTCTCGCTGACCGGGTCGGTGCCCAGTTCCTTCAGCGGCGGCTTGGCCGCCGCCCGGCCACGCTGCTTGGGCTGGGCGTAGATCGCCAGCGCCTCCTCGAGCGTGATCGTGAAGAGCTGCTCCTCGGAGGTGAGCGACCGCGAGTCCGTGCCCTTCTTCAGGTACGGACCGTAGCGGCCGTTCTGCGCGGTGATCTCGACGCCCTCGGCGTCGGCGCCGACGACCCGCGGCAGCGACATCAGCTTCAGGGCGTCGTCCAGGGTGACCGTGTCCAGCGCCATCGACTTGAACAGCGAGGCCGTCCGCGGCTTCACGGCGTTCTTGCCGGTCTTCGGGGTGCCCTCGGGGAGCACCTCGGTGACGTAGGGGCCGTAGCGGCCGTCCTTGGCGACGATGGTGTGGCCGGTGGCCGGGTCGGTGCCCAGCTCGAAGTCGCCGCTCGGCTTGGCGAGCAGTTCCTCCGCCAGCTCGACGCTCAGCTCGTCCGGCGCCAGGTCGTCGGGGACGTCGGCGCGCTGGTGCTCCTCGGTGTCCTTCTCGCCGCGCTCGACGTACGGGCCGTAGCGCCCGACGCGCAGCACGATGCCGTTGCCGACGGGGAAGGACGAGACCTCGCGGGCGTCGATCGCGCCGAGGTCGGTCACCAGTTCCTTGAGGCCGCCGAGGTGGTCCCCGTCGCCGTTGCCGGCGTCGGCGGCGCCGCCCTCGCCCGTGCCCTCGCCGAAGTAGAACCGCTTCAGCCACGGCACGGACTGCGCCTCGCCGCGGGCGATGGCGTCGAGGTCGTCCTCCATCTTGGCGGTGAAGTCGTAGTCGACGAGCCGGCCGAAGTGCTTCTCCAGCAGGTTGACCACGGCGAAGGACAGGAAGGACGGGACGAGGGCCGTGCCCTTCTTGAACACGTAGCCGCGGTCCAGGATCGTGCCGATGATCGACGCGTACGTCGACGGGCGGCCGATCTCGCGCTCTTCCAGCTCCTTGACCAGCGACGCCTCGGTGTAGCGGGCCGGGGGCTTGGTGGCGTGGCCGTCGACCGTGATCTCGTCGGCGGTCAGCGCGTCGCCCTCGGCGACCTGCGGCAGCCGGCGCTCGCGGTCGTCCAGCTCGGCGTTCGGGTCGTCGGCGCCCTCGACGTAGGCCTTGAGGAAGCCGTGGAAGGTGATCGTCTTGCCGGACGCGCTGAACTCGACGTCCCGGCCGTCGGAGGCGGCGCCGCCGATCTTCACGGTGACGCTGTTGCCGGTCGCGTCCTTCATCTGGGAGGCGACGGTCCGCTTCCAGATCAGTTCGTACAGCTTGAACTGGTCGCCGGTCAGTCCGGTCTCGGCGGGCGTGCGGAAGCGGTCGCCGGAGGGACGGATCGCCTCGTGCGCCTCCTGCGCGTTCTTGACCTTGCCGGCGTACGTCCGCGGCTGCGCCGGCAGGTAGTCGGCGCCGTACAGCTGCGTGACCTGGGCGCGCGCGGCGGTGATCGCCGTGTCGCTCAGGGTCGTCGAGTCCGTACGCATGTAGGTGATGTAGCCGTTCTCGTACAGCTTCTGGGCGACCTGCATGGTCGCCTTCGCACCGAAGCCGAGCTTGCGCGAGGCCTCCTGCTGGAGCGTCGTCGTACGGAACGGGGCGTACGGCGAGCGGCGGTACGGCTTGGACTCGACGGAGCGGACGGCGAAGCGCGTGTTCTCCAGCGCGGCGGCGAGCGCGCGGGCGTTCGCCTCGTCGAGGTGGAGGGTGTTCGCGCCCTTGAGCTGTCCCAGGGAGTCGAAGTCGCGGCCCTGCGCGATCCGCCTGCCGTCCACGGTCTGGAGCCGGGCGACCAGCGTCGACGGGTCGGAGGCGTCGCCGGCCCGGCCGGTGCCGAAGGTGCCCGTCAGGTCCCAGTACTCGGCGGTGCGGAAGGCGATGCGCTCGCGTTCCCGCTCGACCACGAGCCGCGTCGCGACGGACTGGACACGGCCGGCCGACAGGCGCGGCATGACCTTCTTCCACAGGACCGGCGAGACCTCGTAGCCGTAGAGGCGGTCGAGGATACGGCGGGTCTCCTGGGCGTCGACGAGCTTCTGGTTGAGCTGGCGCGGGTTGGCGACGGCGGCCCGGATCGCGTCCTTGGTGATCTCGTGGAACACCATGCGCTTGACCGGGATCTTCGGCTTGAGGACTTCCTGGAGGTGCCAGGCGATGGCCTCGCCCTCGCGGTCCTCATCGGTGGCGAGGAAGAGCTCGTCCGAGTCCTTCAGCAGGTCCTTGAGCTTCTTGACCTGCGCCTTCTTGTCAGCGTTGACCACATAGATCGGCTGGAAGTCGTGTTCGACGTCCACACCGAGGCGGCGGACCTCACCGGTGTACTTCTCGGGCACCTCCGCGGCGCCACTGGGAAGGTCGCGGATGTGCCCGACGCTCGCCTCGACGACGTAGCCAGGGCCGAGATAGCCCTTGATCGTCTTCGCCTTGGCAGGCGACTCGACGATGACGAGTCGGCGGCCGCCGTTCGCGGTCTCGCTGGTCGGGGACAACTTCGCTCTTCTCTCCGGTCGACGCTGGGGCCTGACCCAGGCAGTGCTCCCGGGGTCGGGTCGTGCTGCATTTCGGTCGTGACGCTGCGGAGTGTGACGGTACCTCCCGCCCCCGTGTCAAACGGGAAAAGCCCGCAACGGCCACTCGAACGGTAACCCGACGAACCCTGTTCCTGCCGCCCGGAGTGTCCACCAGCCATGATGCGCGTATCCGGAGCGCGATCCCCCGATTACCGGGGCGAGGCCGCGGCCGGCGTCCGGATCCGGCCCCTCACACGCGCGTCAGGCACCAGGCCCCGGCGGCCAGCGCGGCCACGGCGACGGCGCTCGCGACGGTCGCCGATGCGACGGGCCTCACACCGAGCGCGACGGGCCGGCCGTGCCGCACCCGTGTCACGGTCCACACCAGCAGGCCGCCTCCGAACAGGGCGAACACCAATCCCGCGAAGATCGCCGGCCCGCTTTCCATGGTCCCCGTGCCCCTTTTCTCCGTCCGCGAGTGCCCAGCCTCCGGGAGGCTGTCACGCGCGGGCGGCGGGCAGGCGAACCCGAGGTGAACGGGGAGCCGACGGGCCCTGCCCGTGGCGCGTTCCGCCGGGGTCCGCCGCCGGTGCCGAGGCGCACCGGGTCGCCCGGCCGCGGCTTCTCGCCGCGGCGAGAAATCACTGCGCCGGTTCCAGGAATCCCTGCTCCACCAGCAGCCGGATCTGCGCGGGCGTGCGGTCGCGCAGCGCCACCGGGTCCTCGCCGACCAGCTGGGCGATGGCGTCCAGGATGCGGCCGGCGCTCATCGTGCCGTCGCAGACGCCCGCGAAGCCGGCGCCGACGGTGTCGACCCGGGTGGCCCGGCGCATACCGCGGTTCTGGCGCAGCACGACGTGCTCCGGGTCCTCGGCGCCGGGCAGACCGACCTGCTCCTGGACGACCTCGGCGGCCAGCGCGAAGTGCGCTTCGAGCAGGGCCGCGTCGTCGTGTTCGCGCAGGTAGTCGAGGCGGGCGAAGTGCGCCCGCACCGTCTCGCCGAGCGGCTGCTCGATCGGGTGCGGCCACTCCTCCGCCGTGATCGACGGCTCCGCGGCCGCCGTCCTGTGCAGCGTGATCCAGCCGAAGCCGACGGCCCTGACCTTGCGCGCCTCGAACTCGTCCAGCCACGCGTCGTAGCGCGCCTGGTACTCGGTCTCGTCGCCGCGGTGGTCACCCGCGTCCCTGAGCCACAGCTCGGCGTACTGCGTGATGTCCTGCACCTCGCGCTGCACGATCCACGCGTCGCAGCCGCGCGGCACCCAGGAGCGCAGCCGGTCCGTCCAGTCCTCCCCCTCCACGTGCTGCCAGTTGGCGAGGAAGTGCGCGAACCCGCCCTCGTTCAGGCGCTCCCCCGTCAGCTGAACGAGCGTGCGGCACAGATCGTCCCCGCCCATCCCGCCGTCCCGGTAGGTCAGCCGGGCCCCCGGGGAGATCACGAAGGGCGGGTTCGACACGATCAGGTCGTACGTGTCCCCCTCGTCGATCGGGTCGTAGAGCGAGCCCTCGCGCAGGTCGGCGGCCGGGGCCCCGGACAGGGCGAGCGTGAGCGCGGTGATGTGCAGCGCGCGCGGGTTGACGTCCGTCGCCGTCACGCGCGTGGCGTGCCGGGCCGCGTGCAGTGCCTGGATGCCGGAGCCGGTGCCGAGGTCGAGGGCGGCGGAGACGGGGGTACGGACGGTGAGGCCGGCGAGGGTCGTGGAGGCGCCGCCGACGCCGAGGACGACGCCCTCCGCGCGATTGCCGATGCCTCCGGCGCCGCCGACCGCGCAGCCGAGGTCGGACACGATGAACCAGTCCTCGCCGTCGGGCCCGCCGTACGGCCGTACGTCCACGGTGGCCGCCAGCTCGCCGTCGACGGACACGAGCCATCCGCTCTCCAGGCACGCGTCGACGGGCAGGACGTCCGCCGCGCGCGCGTGGGGCACCGGTTGCTGGAGGAGGAACAGCCGGACGAGCAGTTCCAGCGGCGTGTCGCCGCGGGTGGCCCGGAGCGCGGGCACGACCTCGCTGCGCGACAGCGCCGCGTAGGCGGGGGCGCCGAGCAGCTCCAGCAGCCCGTCGGCGGTGAAGGACGCCCCGAGCAGGGCGTCCCGCAGCCGCGCGGTGACGTCGGGACGGTCGGCAGAGGGCAGGGGGGAGAGGCTGGCGTTACTCACACCCCCATTGTGGCCCGCGCTCCGCCTCGCGCCCCCCGGGCGGAGGCCGGTTCGCCCCGGCCTCCGCATCCGCCGTGCCGTGGTGTCAGCTCGTGGCCGCCGGTGCCGACGGAGTGGCCGACGTGCAGCTGGGCTGCTGGGCCATCGCCTTGCCGACGTCGCCCTCCTCGAGGGTCTTCAGCGCGTCGCTGCCGGACTTGCTGAGCTTGTTCAGCTCGGTGGCGACGTCCTTGAGGCCGTCGGCGAACTTCGCCTGGTCCTTGGTGTCGAGGGCCTCCACCTGCTTCTTCAGGGAGGCGTAGGAGGCCGAGAGGCCGTTGAGCTCCTTGACCGCGTCCTGCTGCTTCTTCTCACCGTCGTCGACGTCCGGCGCCCCGGCGTTCTGGACCGTGCCCGCCATCGCCTTGTAGGCGTCGGACATGTCCTGGAAGGCCTTCGCGTCGGTCTTCTGGACCTGCTCCGGCGTGCTGTTGTCCGAGGTCTCCTTCTGGATCGCGGCGTTGGCGGCCTCGATCTTCTTCGCCTGCGGCTGCACTCCGTCGCAGACCTGCTTGGCCCAGGAGTCCAGCTTGTCGTTGCCGTCGTCGCTGCTGCATCCCGTCAGCGCCAGTACCAGTACCGCACCGCCGGACAGTGCGGCCGCGAGCTTCTTGTTCACCGGATTGGTCCCTTCCATGGCTCTCGGCCCCGGAACATACACGCCGGATGGGGGACACTCGCAGGACGAACATCCATTAAGACCGTATTGCAGCCATTTGCACCATGAGAGAGAAGGCTCACGGTGAGGGCGCGCAGACGCACCGCACGGGCGGACAGCGCGTCAGTACGCGCTGTCCGCCCGTGCTTTGAACAGGGCTGCCCGGCCGCCGCCCGGAGCGGCGTCTACGAAACGACCGCCGGATCGGGCGACTTGGGCTGCTGGTCGGTGTTGTCCTCGTCACCCACCGCGATGCCGCGCCGCTTGGACACGTACACCGCCGCGGCGATGACGACGAACGCGACGACCGCGATCAGCACCCGGACGCCGACGCTCTTGTCGGCGCCGTAGGAGAACTTGATGACCGCCGGCGCGATGAGCAGCGCCACCAGGTTCATGACCTTCAGCAGCGGGTTGATGGCGGGGCCCGCGGTGTCCTTGAAGGGGTCGCCGACCGTGTCGCCGATGACGGTGGCCTCGTGGGCGGCGCTGCCCTTGCCGCCGTGGTGGCCGTCCTCGACGAGTTTCTTGGCGTTGTCCCAGGCGCCGCCGGAGTTGGCGAGGAACACCGCCATCAGCGTGCCCGCGCCGATCGCGCCCGCCAGGAACGCGCCGAGCGCGCCCACGCCGAGCGTGAACCCGATGAAGATGGGCGCCATCACCGCGAGCAGTCCGGGCGTGGCGAGTTCGCGCAGGGCGTCCCTGGTGCAGATGTCGACGACCTTGCCGTACTCCGGTGTCTCGGTGTGGTCCATGATCCCGGGTTTCTCCCGGAACTGCCGGCGCACCTCGAAGACCACCGAACCCGCCGACCGCGACACCGCGTTGATCGCCAGTCCCGAGAAGAGGAAGACGACCGCCGCGCCCGCGATCAGCCCGACGAGGTTGTTGGGCTGCGAGATGTCCATCATCAGACTCATCGGCGCGCCGTCGCCGCTGAGTTTCTCGCCCACGTCCCGCGCACCGGTGGTGATGGCGTCGCGGTACGAGCCGAACAGCGCCGAGGCCGCGAGGACGGCCGTGGCGATGGCGATGCCCTTGGTGATGGCCTTGGTGGTGTTGCCGACGGCGTCCAGGTTGGTGAGCACCTGGGCGCCGGCTCCCTCGACGTCGCCGGACATCTCGGCGATGCCCTGGGCGTTGTCGGAGACCGGCCCGAAGGTGTCCATGGCGACGATCACGCCGACCGTGGTGAGCAGGCCGGTGCCGGCCAGCGCCACCGCGAACAGCGCCAGCATGATCGACGTGCCGCCGAGCAGGAAGGCCCCGTAGACGCCGAGGCCGATCAACAGGGCGGTGTAGACGGCGGATTCCAGGCCGATGGAGATACCGGCGAGGACGACGGTGGCGGGACCGGTGAGCGAGGTCTTGCCGATGTCCCTGACGGGCCGCCGGGTGGTCTCGGTGAAGTAGCCGGTGAGCTGCTGGATCAGGGCGGCCAGCACGATGCCGATCGCCACGGCCACGAGCGCGAGGATCCGCGGGTCGCCGTCCTTCGCGGCGATGCCCGCGTCGGTGACGCCGTCGAGGTCGGCGTACGTGCCGGGGAGGTAGACGAAGACGGCCACCGCCACCAGCACCAGCGAGATCACCGCGGAGATGAAGAAGCCCCGGTTGATCGCGCTCATGCCGCTGCGGTCGGCCCGGCGCGGCGCCACCGCGAAGATGCCGATCATGGCGGTGATCACGCCGATCGCCGGCACGAGCAGGGGGAACGCCAGTCCCGAGTCGCCGAAGGCCACCTTGCCGAGGATCAGCGCGGCGACCAGCGTCACGGCGTACGACTCGAAGAGGTCGGCCGCCATGCCCGCGCAGTCGCCGACGTTGTCGCCCACGTTGTCGGCGATGGTCGCGGCATTGCGCGGATCGTCCTCCGGAATGCCCTGCTCGACCTTGCCGACCAGGTCGGCGCCGACGTCGGCGGCCTTGGTGAAGATGCCGCCGCCGACCCGCATGAACATCGCGATCAGTGCGGCGCCGAGGCCGAAGCCCTCCAGCACCTTCGGCGCGTCGGCCGCGTACACCAGCACCACGCAGGAGGCGCCCAGGAGGCCGAGTCCCACCGTGAACATGCCGACGACGCCGCCCGTGCGAAAGGCGATCTTCATCGCTTTGTGCGAGACGAGGGTGAGATCTTTCTCCGGCTCACCCGGGGCCGGTGTCGCTTCCCGCGCCGCCGCGGCGACGCGCACATTGCTGCGTACGGCGAGCCACATGCCGATATAGCCGGTGGCCGCCGAGAACGCCGCGCCGATCAGGAAGAACACCGATCGTCCGGCACGCTGATTCCAGTCGTCCGCGGGCAGCAGCATGAGCAGGAAGAACACGACGACGGCGAATACGCCGAGCGTGCGCAGCTGCCGGGCCAGATAGGCGTTCGCGCCTTCCTGGACGGCCGCCGCGATCTTCTTCATGCTGTCGGTTCCCTCGCCCGCCGCGAGCACCTGGCGCACCAGGAATCCCGCGAGCACCAGCGCTGCCAGCGCGACGACCGCGATGACCGCGACCAGGGCGCGGTTCCCGTCGGTCAGTACGGCGGCGGCGACGGTCGAGGCATCGCCCAACTGATGAGGGGTGGAAAGCTCCGCCATTCGTCCTCCTTGACGCTTGGGCTGAGCTCAAGATGTGGACGGGATTGTAGGTACCGGAACCTGATCAAAACAGTGCACGACAAAGGGAATTGACCTGTCAACCGGAAGGGCACCGGAAGTAGTAATGCCCCTCCGGCATTAATGCCGTGATCCTTTTTTCTGATCCGTTTACCTGATCCTTTTCCGCGCGACTGATCGTGAAGGAATTCACTTGTCGCCCGCACGGGACCACTGTAGGCGTGGCCGTCATCTTCCGCACACGACAAAGGGCCCTACGAGGTAGGGCCCTTCGGGTGATGCTGAGGGTCAGGCGGGCGGCAGGACCGCGGTCGCGGTCGGCCAGGTCATGCGGATCAGTCCGCCGTCCTTGCCTGCCGAGACCTCCACGTCGTCGACGAGACCGCTGATGACCGCGAGGCCCATCTCGTCCTCCTCGGCCTCCGCGTCGTCGACGGCGGCGTCCGGAGCTCCGGCCCCGGAGACCGCGTGCGGCGCCTTGTCGCCGACCTCGATGGAGAACTGCTTCTCCTCCTCGATCAGCGACACGTTGACCGGCGCCGTGATGCCGCCGTGCTGATGCAGGCCCACGGCCCGGGTGCAGGCCTCGCCGACGGCGAGCCTGACCTCGTCGAGGACGGCCTCGTCCACTCCGGCCCTGCGTGCCACCGCGGCCGCCACGAGACGGGCGGTGCGGACATGCTCGGGCAGCGCGCTGAAACGGAGTTCGACGGTGGCCATGCATCCCCCTCGGACTACGGGCGTGCTACGAGGGGCCGGGCCGCCGACAGCCCGGCCCCTCCTTGGTTCGGTAGTCCCGGGCCCACGGCCCGGGACCGGTCGTCAGTCGGTGGCCGCCACCGCTTCCTCGACCGAGGTGTGAATCGGGAACACCTTGGTGAGGCCGGTGATACGGAAGATCTTGAGAATGCGCTCCTGGTTGCAGACCAGGCGCAGCGAGCCCTCATGGGCGCGCACCCGCTTCAGTCCGCCGACCAGCACGCCGAGCCCGGTGGAGTCGAGGAAGTCCACGCCCTCCATATCGACGACGAGGTGGAAACTCCCGTCGTTCACCAGCTCGACCAGCTGCTCGCGCAGCTTGGGCGCGGTGTATACGTCAATTTCGCCACCGACCTCGACGACCGTACGATCGCCGACGGTACGGGTCGACAGGGACAGGTCCACGGATCCTCCAGCACCTTGCTATCGAGCGGTCGTCCCTCGGGACACCTCGGCTTGAAGCCCCCAGGACGGTTCGCCAGCCGCGATGGCATTCAATCACTTACCGGCAGGCGTGCACGACGCCTTGGTCCCATTGTCCGTCACGCCAGTGACACACTCGGAGCCGATGGCCAAGAATCACCGATCCGATCGACCCCCGGCGGGGCACGGCTCCCGGCCGGATCCGGGCACGGTCCTGGGCCGGCTCGCCGCGGGACCGAGCCGGGCTGCGCGCATCACTCATACGGAGCACTTGCCCCCGCGTGCGGGCCGTCATGCCGTCTGGCCGGACCGGATTCGCCCGGAGGTCGTCGCGGCGGTGCAGGCCGCGGGCATCGAACACCCCTGGGCCCACCAGGCACGGGCGGCGGAACACGCCCTGGACGGCGAGTCGGTGGTCGTCGCCACCGGCACCGCCTCCGGCAAGTCCCTGGCCTATCTGGTGCCGGTCCTGTCGACGCTCCTGGACGGCTCCGAGGCCCCGAACGGGCGTGGCGCCACCGCCCTGTACCTGGCTCCCACCAAGGCGCTGGCGGCCGATCAGTGCCGGTCCGTGAAGGAACTCGCGCGGCCGCTTGGCACATCCGTGCGGGCCGCCGTGTACGACGGCGACACGCCCGTCGAGGAACGCGAGTGGATCCGCCAGTACGCCACCTACGTCCTCACCAATCCGGACATGCTGCACCGCGGGATCCTGCCGTCCCACTCCCGCTGGTCCTCCTTCCTGAAGTCGCTGAAGTACGTCGTCGTCGACGAGTGCCACACCTACCGCGGCGTCTTCGGCTCGCACGTCGCCCAGGTGCTGCGCAGATTGCGCCGACTGTGCGCCCGCTACGGCGCGTCGCCCGTCTTCCTGCTGGCCTCCGCCACCGCAGCCGAGCCTTCCGTGGCGGCCCGCCGGCTCACCGGGCTGCCGGTGGCCGAGGTCGCCGACGACGCCTCACCGCGCGGTGAACTGGTGTTCGCCCTCTGGGAACCGCCACTGACCGAACTGGAGGGCGAGAAGGGCGCACCGGTCCGCCGCACCGCCACCGCCGAGGCCGCCGACCTGCTCACCGACCTCACCGTGCAGGGCATGCGCTCGATCACCTTCGTACGCTCCCGGCGCGGCGCCGAGCTGATCTCGGTGATCGCCCAGGAGCGCCTGGCCGAGGTCGACCGGTCGCTGACCCGGCGGGTGGCGGCCTACCGCGGCGGCTACCTCCCCGAGGAGCGCCGTGCCCTGGAACACGCCCTGCACTCGGGCGAACTCCTCGGCCTCGCGGCGACGAACGCCCTCGAACTCGGCGTCGACATCTCCGGCCTGGACGCCGTGGTCATCGCCGGCTATCCGGGCACCCGGGCGTCGCTGTGGCAGCAGGCCGGGCGGGCGGGCCGGTCCGGGCAGGGGGCGCTGGCGGTGCTGGTCGCCCGGGACGACCCGCTGGACACCTTCCTCGTCCACCATCCGGAGGCCCTGTTCGACCAGCCGGTGGAGTCCACGGTCCTCGACCCCGACAACCCGTACGTCCTCGCCCCCCACCTGTGCGCCGCCGCGGCCGAGCTGCCCCTGACGGAGGACGACCTGAAGCTCTTCGGCCCCGCCTGCGAGGAGCTGCTCCCCCAGCTGGAGGCCGCGAAGCTGCTGCGCCGGCGGACCCGGGCCTGGCACTGGACGCGCCGTGAGCGGGCCGCCGACCTGACCGACATCCGCGGGGAGGGCGGACGCCCGGTCCAGGTCGTCGAGGCGGGGACGGGCCGACTGCTGGGCACGGTCGACGCCGGTGCCGCCCACACGACCGTCCACGAGGGCGCCGTCCACCTCCACCAGGGCCGCACGTACCTCGTGCGGTCCCTGGACCTGGAGGACTCCGTCGCCCTGGTCGAGCAGGCCACGCCGTCGTACTCGACGGTGGCCCGCGACACGACGTCGATCTCCGTCCTCGAGACCGACATCGAGGTCCCGTGGGGCGACGGACGCCTCTGCCTCGGCTCCGTCGAGGTCACCAACCAGGTGGTCTCCTTCCTGCGCCGTCGCCTGATCACCGGCGAAGTCCTGGGCGAGACGAAGCTCGACCTCCCTCCCCGGACCCTGCGCACACGGGCGGTGTGGTGGACGGTCACCGAGGACCAGCTGGACGAGGCCCGGATCAACCCGGAGATCCTCGGCGGCGCCCTGCACGCGGCCGAGCACGCGTCGATCGGCATGCTGCCCCTGTTCGCCACGTGCGACCGCTGGGACATCGGGGGCGTGTCGGTGCCGCTGCACCCGGACACACTGCTGCCGACGGTCTTCGTGTACGACGGCCATCCGGGTGGTGCGGGCTTCGCCGAGCGCGCCTTCCACACGGCCCGGGCCTGGCTCACGGCCACCCGGGAGGCCATCGCCTCCTGCGAGTGCGACGCCGGCTGCCCGTCCTGCATCCAGTCCCCCAAGTGCGGCAACGGCAACGAGCCGCTGCACAAGCGGGGGGCCGTACGACTTGCTCACGGTGCTGCTGCGGGGGGCGGAGACCGGGGCGGAGGGGCGGTAGACGCGCCTCGTCACGGCGTCGCCCGCTCCCCCGCCGGGGCCGCTCCCGGCCCAGCCGCCGGGTCCGCCGCCGGGCTGGCTCTGGACCGGATCTCCGCCCTGAACGGCCCCCGGCCCGACGCCGCCGTCACGTCCGAGACCTGGCCGGTGAGGACGCACCGCACCAGCCGCGTGCCCTGGGCCCGCGCGATCCGGTCCGCGCGGGCGCAGGCCGCCGTACCGCCGAGCGACCAGTGGTCGGCCGCCGCCAGCGCCGCGAGGTCGGCCCCGCCGGCCGCGCGATGCCGGGCCACGACCGCCTGGCCCAGAGCCAGCACGATGCCGAACACCAGGCACAGGACGGCGATCGCACCGACGCTCCAGACGGTGGCGGACCCCCGGTCGCAGCCCCCTGGGGCGTCCCGGCCGGACGCCCGGCGGAGCGAGGGACCGCCCCTCACGGCCCCGCCCCCGCCACTTCGTCCACCGGCGCGTCGGCCGTCCGGCCCGGGGCCGGACCCACTGCCGGGTCCGGCCCCGGATCCGCTGTCGGAGCCGCCGCGCGATCCACGGCCGGGCTCACCGCCTGCTCGACCGAGGCCACGGCCTCCTCCCGCACCTCGAAGGGCAGGCCGTGCAGCATCGGCGATGCGGCCACGACCACCACGCGGACGCGGTCCGCCTCCCGGGCCACGGTGACCCGCGCGCCGTCGGGCGCCGCTTCCCGGGCGACCTTGACGACCGCGTCGGCCGGGTCCTCACGGGCCGCCGCACGGGCGCCCGTGCGGGCCGCGTCCACGCACTGGATCTGGGCGGCCACGACCAGCAGAGCCCACACCAGCGCCATCGCGAACACCACCAGTACCGGCAGCACCACGGCGGTCTCCGCCGTCACGAACCCCCCGTCGGCTCCCCCACGGACCTCTCTCCCACGGACATCCCGTCCCGCCGACCGGTCACATCCGCGCATCGAGCGCCTTCTTCACGATGCCCTGGAGCTCCGCGCTGACCGCCCCGCTCGTCACCACCTTGTAGAGCACCACGGCGAACGCCACCGCCGCGACGATGCCCATCGCGTACTCGGACGTGACCATTCCCGCGTCCCGCCGCGCCACGGCCTGCCGCCACGCCGCACATGCCCCGCACACCAGGGCACGCAGCCGTGCCCGTACCAGTCGACTCATCACAACCCCCGTGAGGTTCGGTTCCGTCATTCACTCGCTCGTCCGTCGGTCACCCGCTCGCCGGCTTCACGCCGTTCCGCTCCGCTCCGTCACCCACCACCTCCTCCGCCGCCCAACACCCCGCCCGCGAGGCCGATCACCACCGGCAGTACGCCCACCGCGACGAACGCGGGCAGGAAGCACAGCCCCACCGGCGCGGTGACCATGACGGCCGCCCGGCGGGCACGGACCGTCGTGGCGCGCGCCCGGTCGGCGCGGGCCTGGGCGGCGAGCCGGGCGACCGGTCCGGCGGCGGGCATGCCGGAGACGTCGGCGCGTTCCAGCAGTCGTGCCAGGGGTCCGGCGTCCGGCAGCGCGGCCAGCCCGCGCCACGCACCGCCCGGTTCGCCGCCGAGCCGGACTTCCGCGGCGCCGCGCGTCAGCGCGTCCCCGACGGGCCCGCCGAGGGCGTCGCCCACGGCCTGGGCCGCGATCACCGGGCCGGCGCCCGCCGCGACGCAGGCCGCCAGCAGGTCCGCGGCCAAGGGCAGTTGACGCGCGGCCTCCACGGCGAGGGTCTCCTGCTCGGCCGACCCGGTGGCCGACCGCTTCGCGTGCCAGCGCCACAGCACCGCCGCCGCGGCCAGCCCCACCACGGCGCCGAAGACACCGCCCACCAGGGCCCACCCGGCGCCCACCGTGCCCACCAGGGGCAGCCATCTGCGCGCGGTGTCCAGCACCTCGCCGCGCCGTGGGCCGGCCCGGGCCGGTGCCGGGATCAGCAGTGCCGCGAGCCGCTTGCGCACCGTCCGCTTCCGCCGTTCGGCCGCGGCCCGGCTCACCAGCCATCCGAGGACCAGTGCCGTCCCCAGCACTGCCCCCAGCCTGTGGACGACGTCCCCGTTCACGCCGCCGCCTCCGCGCCCCGCACGATCCGGGTCACCCACCACACTCCGAGGCCCTCCAGTACCGCGCCGGCCAGCAGGCAGCCGAGCCCTCCTCCGGTGTGCAGCAGCACATGCAGCGGGTCGGAGCCGAGGGCGACACCGAGCAGAAGGCCCAGCACCGGCAGGCCGGCGAGCATCACCGCCGTGGCGCGGGCGCCCGCCAACTGGGCGCGCAGGTCGGCCCGCTGGTCCCGTTCGGCGCGCAGCGCGCCCTCCAGCCTCTCGAGCCCCGCGGCGAGCCCGGCGCCCTGGTCAACGGCCACTCGCCAGCAGGCCGCGAGGCCCCGCAGCCCGTCGGCGCCCGGTCGGCGTGCCGCCGCCGCCAGCGCGGCCGGGACGTCCCCGCCGAACCTGGCTGCCGCCAGGACCGCCGCCTGCCCGTCACCGAGCCCTCCGGAGTCCTGGGCGGCGCACAACAGTGCCTCGCCCGGCTGGCGCCCCGCACGGACCTCGCCCGCGAGCACGCCGCACAGCGCGATCACCGCGTCCTGCCGGTGCTCCCGGTCCCGCCGCTCCCGGCCGGCCACCCGCACCCACCGCAGCACCGGCACTCCGGCCGCCCCCGCGACGACCGGGAGCACCGAGGCGCCCAGGACCGCCAGCACCAGCCCGGCCGCCAAGGACCACCACTCGGCCCGCAGCCGAGCGCGAAGCTGCCGCAGCCCGTCCGCCATCCGGCGTGCCGTGGACGGCCCGGTCCCGCCCGCTCCGTCCCCCGCGAGCAGCACCCGCGCGCGCCGTGCCCCCGCGTGCCACCCGGCCGTCAGCCACGTCCCCGTTCCCAGACACGCCAGGGCGGCGGCCATCGTCACTTCACTCGTCCCCATCACCTGTTCGCCTCCCTTCCCCGGGCCGCGCTCCGAGTCCTTCGCCGCGCAGCAGCTCCCGCAGTCGCCCCCACCCGCGCTCCGCCACGAACGCCTCCGCGCCCCACCGCAGCGCCGGGACCGTCCGCACCAGACCCGACGGGTCCCGTTCCAGTACGTGCACCTCGGCGATCCGCCGCCGTCCCGCCCGGTCCCGCGCCAGGTGCAGGACGACCGACAGGGCCGCCGCCAGTTGGCTGTGCAGGGCCGCCCGGTCGAGCCCCGCGGCGGTGCCGAGCGCCTCCAGCCGGGCGGGTACGTCGGCGGCGGCGTTGGCGTGCACGGTCCCGCAACCGCCTTCGTGGCCGGTGTTCAACGCGGCGAGCAGATGCACCACTTCGGGGCCGCGCACCTCACCGACGACCAGCCGGTCCGGCCGCATCCGCAGGGCCTGCCGCACGAGGTCCTCCAGGCTGACCAGGCCCGCGCCCTCCTGGTTGGCGGGTCTGGTCTCCAGGCGGACGACGTGCGGGTGGTCCGGCCGCAGTTCCGCCGAGTCCTCGGCGAGCACGATCCGTTCACCGGGTCCGACGAGCCCGAGCAGCGCGCTCAGCAGCGTCGTCTTGCCGCTGCCGGTGCCGCCGCTGACGAGGAAGGACAGCCGGGCCCGCAGGAGCGCCCGCAGCACCCGGTCCCCGCCGGGCGGCACGGTGCCCGCCGCCGCCAGCTCGTCGAGCGTGAACGCGCGCGGTCGTACCACCCGCAGCGACAGACACGTGCAGCCGACGGCGACCGGAGGCAGCACGGCGTGCAGCCGGGTGCCGTCGGGCAGCCGGGCGTCCACCCACGGCCGGGCGTCGTCGAGCCGGCGCCCGGCGACAGCGGCGAGGCGCTGTGCGAGCCGCCGCACCGCCCCGGCGTCCGCGAAGGCGACCGACGTGAGCTCCAGGCCCCCGCCCCGGTCCACCCAGACCCGGTCCGGGGCGGACACCAGGACGTCGGTCACCGACGGATCGGCGAGCAGCGGTTCCAACGGTCCGCTGCCGACGAGCTCCGACCGCAACTGCTCGGCGGCACCGAGGACCTCCGCGTCCCCCAGCACCCGCCCCTGCTCCCGCAGCGCCTGTGCCACGCGCGCCGGAGTCGGCTCCGCCCCGCTCTCGGCGAGCCACCGCCGCACACCGTCGAGCAGCCCGGAGGCGGACCCCGCGGCCGTCCCGGGCCCGCCCTCGAGGGCAGCTGCGGGCACCCGCCCCGGCGTGAGGGCGGAAGCCGGGACCGGAAACGTCCTCGGACCCCGCGGTTCCTCTCCCCGGGCAAGCACGGTGGTCATGCGGGAGGCCTGCGCGGCAGACGGCTCCGACCGGACCCTCGGGGCAGCCCCCGCCGGCGCCCTCGCGCACGACCCCACGGCCGCCCCCACGGTCTCCAGGGGACCCGCCCACGCGGGCCGCCTGGGCACCTCCTCGCGCCCCATCCCGGCAGGCTGCCCGGGACCCACCCCCCTGGCCGCCCGCGCAGCCACCACACCGGCCGGCACGCCCTCGCCCCCCACGTCTTCGGCGCCCACCGGCGTCCTCATGCCGCACCGCCCGTCTCCGCCGCCAGGGCGCGCTCCCAGAACTCCCGGCAGAAGCGCGCCAGTGGCCCGCGTCCGGCGGCACCCGGAGGGCGCTTGCCCTCGGCCGCCCGCAGCACCCCGGACTCGACGGGCACCTCACCGACCAGCGGCAGCCCGAGCAGCCGGGCCACCTCGCGGTCGTCGAGCCCCGGCGCGTACGGACCCCGCACCGCGACCCGCAGGTCGCGCAGGACCATGCCGACCGCGGAGGCCACCCGCCCGGCCGCCGCGACGGCACGCAGCTCGGCCGGGACGACGAGGAGTCCGACGTCGATCTGGGCGAGGACCTCGGCGACCCCGTCGTCGATCCGGCGCGGCAGGTCGACGACGACCGTGCCGCCCCTGCGCCGCGCCGCGGCGAGGACCGCCCGTACGGCCGGGGCCGGCACGGCGACGCAGTCCCCCCGGTCCCAGCTGAGCACGCGCAGCGAATGCAGCTCGGGCAGCGACTCCTCCAATGCGCCCCCGCCGACCCGCCCGCGTGAGGCCGCGAACGCGGGCCATCTGAGTCCCTCGGCCGTCTCGCCGCCGAGCAGGACGTCGAGTCCGCCGCCCAATGGGTCGGCGTCCACCAGCAGGCTGCGCAGTCCCTGGCGTGCCGAGGTGACGGCGAGCGCGCAGGCCAGGGTGGACGCTCCGGCACCTCCGCGACCGCCGATGACACCCACGGTGAGGGCGGGGCGGCCGACGCCCTCCGTGACGTCGGCGATGCGGTCGACCAGCCACTGCTCACCGTCGGGCAGCATCAGGACGTGGTCGGCGCCGATCTCGACGGCCCTCTGCCAGACCCCGGAATCGTCCTGGTCTCGGCCGACCAGCACCACGCCTCGTCTGCGCGCGGCCCCGCGTACGCGCCGTGCGGCGTCGTCGCCCACCAGGACGAGCGGCGCCGCCTCCCAGCTGCCGCGCTGCCCGGACTCCGACGGCCTCCCGGGCACCGAGTGGTGCACCTCGGGTGTGGCGCCGGCCGCCGCGCACAGGCGCAGCAGGTCGTCGAGGAGCTCGGTGTCCTCGGTGACGATCAGTGGGCCGCCCTGTCGTCCACCGGCGGCGGGCGGCGGATCGTGTGTGAAGGTCCCGGTCATGCCTTCGTCCCCCTTCGTTGTGCACTGCTTCGCTGTGTTCCGCTTCGTCGCGTTCTGCTGCGTTGGCGTCCTGCGCGTCACTTCGCCGGAAACCGGCCATATGCGCCCGGCAAAGCGAACCGGTCATGAGCGGCGCGTCCCGAACGCGTGGAATCACGGTGCAGCGGTCCGCGAAATCGTGTGGATCTTGGTCGATAACTGTGGACAACTCGGGGGCCGTGAATATCGCCGTCACCCATACCGGTGAGTCCGGAGTCGCCCCGCTCCACCCAGCGCACGAGTCCCGCAGAGCAGCCCGACGGCTACACACAGTTAATAATCATGCGCATGACAAACTGCTCCCCCAAAGGGACCCGGCGCGCCGACCGCGCCACCTGCGAGAAGAAAAACCCACCCGGACATGCGACGACCCCCGCCGGGGGGGAGAGCGGGGGTCGTCTCCACGGCCGACTCGGGGGGGGAGGAGTCGGACCGGGTTAGCACGGTCGCGAACGATCCGTGACTTCCATGGTGTACCCGAGAGCCTTCTCAGGCAAACCCACACGCCACACCTTACGCCGAATGGGCTGCGCCTATGCTCGGGGTCGTGGAAAACCACTCCTCGCCCCGTACCGCGGCCTTCTTCGACCTGGACAAGACGGTCATTGCGAAGTCGAGCACACTCACCTTCAGCAAGTCGTTCTACCAGGGCGGGCTGATCAACCGCAGGGCCGCCCTGCGGACCGCCTATACCCAGTTCGTCTTCCTCGCGGGCGGCGCCGACCACGACCAGATGGAGCGGATGCGCGAGTACCTGTCCGCGCTCTGCCGCGGCTGGAACGTCCAGCTGGTCAAAGAGATCGTCGCCGAGACTCTGCACGACCTGATCGACCCGATCATCTACGACGAGGCCGCGTCCCTGATCGAGGAGCACCACACCGCCGGCCGTGACGTCGTCATCGTCTCCACGTCGGGCGCCGAGGTCGTCGAACCGATCGGCGAGCTGCTGGGGGCGGACCGGGTGGTGGCCACGCGCATGATCGTGGGCGACGACGGCTGCTTCACCGGGGAGGTGGAGTACTACGCCTACGGCCCGACCAAGGCCGAGGCGATCCGCGAACTGGCCGCGTCCGAGGGGTACGACCTCGCCCGCTGCTACGCGTACAGCGACTCGGCGACCGATCTGCCGATGCTGGAGGCCGTCGGCCATCCGCACGCCGTCAACCCGGACCGCGCCCTGCGGCGTGAGGCACTCGCGCGTGAATGGCCGATTCTCGATTTCCACCGGCCCGTACGGCTCAAGCAGCGGATCCCGGGCTTCGCCGTACCGCCGCGTCCTGCCCTTGTCGCCGCCGCCGCGATAGGTGCCGCGGCGGCCACTGCGGGCCTCGTCTGGTACGCGAGCCGACGCCGGACGGCAGTGGCCTGATCCGCACCCTTTCACACGTGTTTGACCGCAGAAGTAAAGAAGTGCGGCGAAGGCTTCCGCTTGTTCCCGGGCAGGAGTACAAAGGAGTCAACGGCCCGCGAGACCAAGGACATCCGAAAGGATCGCCTTAAGAACGCATTTGGCCCCACGGACCGAGCATGAACACCGGGCACCCACGCGACGTCGACCCGTCGATTACGGGCCAGCCGCACCAGGTGACGGGCAAAGTCCCGACCTGATGGGCATATATCGAGGACGCTTGGTAACGCGGTGAGCATGCCAGCGGCGGTACGAATTCTCGTACCGCCGCATTGCGTTGCGCGGCTCCGGCGCCCGGCTTACGCCGCTCCGCGCTGGAGCGCCTCGCACACCGCCGTCGACTCGCGCGCGCCCAGCTCCACCGCCCTGCCGCAGTGCGCGATCCAGGCGGCCATGCCCTCGGGGGTACCGGAGACGTATCCGTCGAGGGCCGCCAGGTAGGCCGCGCGCCCCAGCTCGGCGTGTCCGACCTCGGCGGCGCAGACCGACTTCGGATCCAGGCCGCTGCCGACCAGGACGATCCGCTCGGCCGTACGCGCGACGAGGCCGTTGTGCGAGGTGAAGGGACGCAGGGCCATCAGCTCGCCGTGCACGACGGCGGCGGTCACCAGCGCCGGGGCGGAACCCCCCGCGACGACCAGCTCCGCCAGGCCCTCCAGACGGCCGTGGGCCTCCCCGGCACCCGGCAGCGGGAGCGCGACGAGTGGCTCGTCCACCGGCTCGCCCTCCTGGCGCGGCCGTCCCACCTGATCGGCCTTGTCCGCGGCCGCCACCAGGTGCAGCCGGGCCAGCACCCGCAGCGGGGACTGGCGCCAGATGGACAGCAGCTGTCCCGCCTCGGCGGTCAGCCGCAGGGCCGCGCCCACCGTGCGCGCCTCGTCGTCGCCGCTGAAGTCCGTCCGCCGGCGCACCTCCTCCAGCGCCCAGTCCGCGCCGGACAGCGCCGCCGAACCCCGGGCGCCGCGCAGCGCCGCCTCGGACGTGATCTCGTTGCTGCGTCGCCGCATGATCCGGTGACCGTAGACCCGGTCCACGGCCTTGCGTACGGACTCCACGGTCTCGGCCGCACCGGGCAGCGAGCCCAGGGCCGCGAGCGGATCGGCGGTCGCGCCTGTCGTACTCATGGGTACGACCCTACGCACCCCGACGCCACACCCCACGAATGAGTGGTCTTCTTCACGCACCTCCAGACTCTCCTGCCACGGACAGCTATCGCTCCACTACGCTTGGTGAACATGAAAATTGCTTTCGTCGGGAAGGGCGGCAGCGGCAAGACCACCCTGTCCTCCCTGTTCATCCGCCAGCTCGCCGCCACCGGCGCGCCCGTCGTCGCGATCGACGCCGACATCAACCAGCACCTGGGCGCCGCACTGGGCCTCGACGAGGCGGACGCGGCCGCGCTGCCCGCGATGGGCGACCACCTTCCGCTGATCAAGGACCACCTGCGCGGCACCAACCCGCGCATCGCCTCCGCCGACAAGATGATCAAGACGACGCCGCCCGGCGAGGGCTCGCGGCTGCTGCGGGTGCGCGAGGACAACCCGGTCTACGAGGCCTGCGCCCGCCCGGTGGAACTCGACGGCGACACCGTCCGTCTGATGGTCACCGGACCCTTCACCGAGGCCGATCTGGGAGTCGCCTGCTACCACTCCAAGACAGGAGCGGTGGAGCTGTGTCTGAACCACCTGGTCGACGGCCGTGACGAATACGTCGTGGTCGACATGACGGCGGGCTCGGACTCGTTCGCCTCCGGCATGTTCACCCGCTTCGACGTCACGTTCCTGGTCGCCGAGCCGACCCGGAAGGGGGTCTCCGTCTACCGCCAGTACAAGGAGTACGCCCGCGACTTCGGCGTCGCCCTGCAGGTCGTCGGCAACAAGGTGCAGGGGCAGGACGACCTCGACTTCCTGCGCGACGAGGTCGGGGACGACCTGCTGACGACCGTCGGACACTCGGACTGGGTGCGCGCCATGGAGAAGGGCCGCCCGCCCCGGTTCGAGCTCCTGGAGGACGTCAACCGCCGGGCGCTGCGGACGTTGCACACGGCCGCGGACGCGGCGTACGAGCTGCGGGACTGGGAGCGCTACACGCGGCAGATGGTGCACTTCCACCTGAAGAACGCCCGGAGCTGGGGCAACGAGCGGACCGGGGCAGACCTCGCCGCGCAGGTCGACCCCGGTTTCGTCCTCGGCGAGGAGGTCGTCGCCCCGGTGTGACGCCTACTGCTTGGTCGCCGGCGCTCCGGGCACGCCCTTCGGCGCCGGCGCGGGGGCGGCCGACAGGAAGGACGCCCAGCCCTTCTCGGGTGCCTCGCCGACGCCCAGGGTGCGCAGCTTCTTCAGGGTCTTCGGGTCCTGGGCGTCCAGCCAGTCCACGAGCTGCCGGAAGGAGACGCAGCGCACCTCCTCCTTGGTGCACACCTTCTCGACGACCTCCTCGACGGCCCGCATGTAGGTGCCGCCGTTCCACGACTCGAAGTGGTTGCCGATGATCAGCGGCGCGCGGTTGCCGTCGTAGGCCCGCTGGAAACCCTGCAGCAGGCTGTCGCGCATCTGGTCGCCCCAGAACTCGTGCTTGGCGGGGTCGCCCTGGGTGGCGGTGCCGGACTGGTTGACCATGAAGTTGTAGTCCATGGTGAGCTGCTCGTAGGAGTGCCCGGGGAACGGGACGAGCTGCATCGACAGGTCCCACAGTCCGTACTTCTTCTTCGGCCAGACCTGGTTGTTCACGCCGCTGCTGTCGTACCGGAAGCCCATCTGGCTCGCGGCCCGCATGAAGTTCTCCTGGCCCTCCAGGCACGGGGTGCGGGCGCCGATCAGCTCCTTGTCGTAGTCGAAGGGCAGCGGTGAGGCGTTCTTCAGCCCGGTGTTGGTCTTCCAGGTCTTCACGAACCGCTTGGCCTGGCTGATCTCGCTCTTCCACTCGTCGACCGACCACTCGCCGACGCCGCCACCGGCACCGCAGAAGTGACCGTTGAAGTGAGTACCGACCTCGTTGCCCTCCAGCCACGCCTGACGCAGCTGTGTGACGGTGTCGGTGATGCCCTCCTCGTCGTTGAAGCCGATGTCGGAGCGGCCCGGGGAGTGCTGCGGCGGCTGGTAGAGGTCCCCCTTGTCCTTCGGCAGCATGTACACGCCGCTCAGGAAGTACGTCATGGTGGCGTTGTTCTCCTTGGCCACCTCACGGAAGTGGGAGAACAGCTTCTGGCTGTCCTCGCCCGCCCCGTCCCACGAGAACACCACGAACTGCGGAGGCTTCTGACCGGGCTTGAGACGCTCGGGCCGGGGCAGATGTGGCTGCGCGCCGGTGTACGCCGTCGAGCCGTCACCGATCAGCCGTACCGCGTTCTTGGGCGCCGGCGCCGCTTTTCCCTTCTCCTTCTGCGGTCCGTGCGTTCCCTCGGAATGGTTGCCGCTGGTGCCGATCGCGCAGCCGGCGAACGACGCGGCGCAGATCGCGGCGATCACGACGCGCGTGGCGGTCCTGTGGTTGGCGGCCATGTTCCGCCCACCTTCTTCCTTCTCTCGGGCCAACGCCGACGAGGGCGATGTCGGGTGCTGTACCGGGACGTGCCGTCAGCGCCGTCAAGGTGGCACGAGTCCGAGAAGGAATTAGTACGACAAGCCGATGAAAAGACTGATTCACTCGCCAGAGCGGCCTATTACTCCATATGCGCGAAAAGTCTATGCCTCCTCTTTACTCTGAATTACGATCCGTTTACTGAGCGCATTCACCGAGTGCTCAGGCGTCCCGCCGCTGTACGCCGTGACCCACGGCCGCGACACCGCCCCCGCCGAGCGGGGGACCACCCCTGACCGCGACCGCGCAGCCCCGGAGGAGACGGGAAACATGTCAGCCTGCGTCCCCGCCCGCGCCGATTCGGCCCGGACCAAGCACGTCCACCCACCCCACAGCCCACCGCCCGAGCGCCCCCGGCGATTCCGCATCGCGGGCGCCGACGTCTCGGCCTCGATCGCGGTCTTCCTG
This sequence comes from Streptomyces flaveolus, assembly GCF_014648815.1. Lineage (GTDB taxonomy): Bacteria > Actinomycetota > Actinomycetes > Streptomycetales > Streptomycetaceae > Streptomyces > Streptomyces flaveolus. The sequence goes on from NZ_BMRV01000004.1 coordinate 127,611, forward strand.
ATCGCCCTCCCCCTGTCCCTGGGCATCGCCCTCGCCACCGGCGCGCCCCTCCAGGCCGGCCTCGTCGCCGCCGCGGTGGGCGGGATCGTCGCCGGGCGGCTCGGTGGCTGCCCGCTCCAGGTCAGCGGACCCGCGGCCGGACTCACCGTGGTCACCGCCGACCTCATCCACCGCTACGGCTGGCGTACGACCTGCGCCATCACCGTCTTCGCCGGGCTCGCCCAGCTGGGCCTGGGCTGTCTGCGCGTGGCACGCACCGCCCTCGCCGTCAGCCCCGCCATCGTGCACGGCATGCTCGCCGGCATCGGCGTCACCATCGCCGTCGCCCAGCTGCACATCGTCCTCGGCGGCACGCCGCAGAGCGCGGTTCCCGACAACCTGCGCGCACTGCCCGCCCAGTTGGCGGACGTGCAGCCCGCCGACCTGGCGGTGAGCGTGCTGACCCTGACCCTGCTGCTGCTCTGGCCCCGCGTCCCCGGCCGGGCCGGGCAGCTCCTGGGCAAGGTGCCCGCCGCCCTGGTCGCCGTCGCCGGTGCCACCGCGGTCGCCGCCCTCGCCGGACTCCGGCTGCCCAAGGTCGACCTGCCCTCCTGGAGCAGCCACGCCCTGGCCACGCTGCCCGACGGTCCGGTGCTCGGGCTCGTCGCCGCCGTCCTCACCACCACGCTCGTGTGCAGCGTGCAGTCCCTGCTCGGCGCGGTCGCCGTGGACAAGCTCGTCGCCGCCCGGCCGGGTCCGACCGGCCGCGTCGAACGCTCCGACCTGGACCGCGAACTGCTCGGCCAGGGCGCCGCCAACGTCGTCTCCGGAACCCTCGGGGGTCTGCCCATCGCCGGCGTGGCGGTACGCAGCTCGGCGAATGTGCAGGCGGGCGCCGTCAGCCGGAACTCCACGATCCTGCACGGCGGTCTCGTGGTGATCGCCGCGCTGCTGATGGTCCCGGCCCTGGAGCTCATCCCGCTCGCCTCGCTCGCCGCCCTGGTCATGGCCGTCGGCCTCAAGATGGTGTCCCTGAACCACATCCGCACGGTGACCCGCCACCGAGAGGTCCTGGTCTACGCCGTCACCACCTGCGGCGTGGTGTTCTTCGGCGTCCTGGAGGGCGTCGCACTGGGCATCGCCGTGGCCGTCGGAGTCGCCCTGCACCGGCTGACCCGCACCCGCATCAGGCACGTCGACACGGAAGGAGTCCACCACGTACACGTCCGGGGCCAGTTGACGTTCCTGGCGGTGCCTCGGCTCAGCAGAGTCCTGCACCAGGTGCCTCACGGTGCCGACGCCGTCGTGGAGTTGGACGGATCGTTCATGGACCACGCGGCGTACGAGACGCTGCAGGACTGGCAGAAGACGCACACCGCGCAGGGCGGCTCCGTCGAGATCACCGGGCGTCGCCCCGGGCTCCGCATCTCCGAGCCGGCCGACACGGACGGCTGCCGCTGCCGCCCCTGGACGCCCTGGCGCAACCACCAGTGCGAACGCCCGCAGACGGCACCCGCGCCCTCGCCCGACGGCGCCCGGCAGCCCGGGGCCGACGGGACGGACGGCACCGGCGGTACCGGTGACACCCCCGGGCCCGACCAGCTCGGCAGAGCGAGTCGTAGCGGGTCCAGCGGACGCGAACTGGCGCGCGGCATCAGCGCCTTCCACCGCAACACCGCCCCACTGGTGCGCGGCGAGCTGGCCCGGCTGGCGCGCGAAGGGCAGCAGCCCTCCCAGCTGTTCCTGGCCTGCGCCGACTCCCGGCTGGTCACGTCGATGATCACCTCCAGCGGCCCCGGCGACCTCTTCGTCGTGCGCAACGTGGGCAACCTCGTGCCGCTGCCCGGCGAGGAGGGCGGTGACGACTCGGTCGCCGCCGCGATCGAGTACGCGGTGGACGTGCTGAAGGTGCGGTCCATCACGGTGTGCGGCCACTCGGGGTGCGGTGCCATGCAGGCGTTGCTCAGCACCGAGCCCGGGGGCCCGCAGACGCCGCTCAAGCGGTGGCTGCGGCACGGGGCTCCGAGCCTGCGGCGTCTGACCGAGGACGAGGAGTCCTGGACCCGGCTGGCGGGACGGCGCCCCGCCGACGCCGCCGAGCAGCTCTGCCTGGCCAACGTGGTCCAGCAACTGGAGCATCTGCGCGCCCACGGATCGGTGTCCCGGGCGCTGGCCGCCGGGGAGCTGGAGCTGCACGGCATGTACTTCCACGTGGGCGAGGCCCAGGCGTACCTGCTCACCGAGGGGGACGGGGCCGGGCGGTTCGAGCTGGTGCGGGAGACCGACCTGACCGCCTGAGCCGTACGAGAGCCGACGGGCGCGGAGTGTGAGAGGCGTTACACACGCTGAACCCCGCGCCGTCGGCGCCCGTGGGTACGGATGACCACTGGCCACGGAGACGGCGGACAGCCCTGACAGGTCTAAACCAATTGCCCGTCGACCCTTGTCATCGGCCCCTCGGGTCTGATGAGGTGTGGCCTGGGACACAACGGACAACCCTGAGAAAGGGAGATGTCGTGAGCAACGATTCCTTGGCCAACCTGCTCAAGGAAGAACGCAGGTTCGCACCCCCCGCCGACCTGGCCGCGAACGCCAACGTCACGGCAGAGGCGTACGAACAGGCCAAGGCTGACAGGCTCGGCTTCTGGGCCGAGCAGGCCCGCCGACTGAGCTGGGCGCAGGAGCCGACCGAGACCCTGGACTGGTCGAACCCGCCGTTCGCCAAGTGGTTCAAGGACGGCAAGCTCAACGTCGCCTACAACTGCGTCGACCGGCATGTGGAGGCCGGGCACGGCGACCGGGTCGCCATCCACTTCGAGGGCGAGCCCGGCGACAGCCGCGCCATCACCTACGCCCAGCTCAAGGACGAGGTCTCCAAGGCCGCCAACGCCCTGCTGGAGCTCGGTGTGCGCAAGGGCGACCGGGTCGCCGTCTACATGCCGATGATCCCGGAGACGGCGATCGCGATGCTGGCCTGCGCCCGGATCGGTGCCGCCCACTCGGTCGTCTTCGGCGGCTTCTCCTCCGACGCGCTCGCGACCCGCATCCAGGACGCCGACGCCCGCGTCGTCATCACCTCCGACGGCGGCTACCGGCGCGGCAAGCCCTCCGCGCTCAAGCCCGCCGTCGACGAGGCGGCCGAGCGTGCCGGCACCGTCGAGCACGTCCTCGTCGTCCGCCGCACCGGCCAGGACGTCGCGTGGGACGACTCCCGCGACACGTGGTGGCACGAGATCGTCGACCGGCAGTCCCCGGAGCACACGCCGGAGGCGTTCGACGCCGAGAACCCGCTGTTCATCCTGTACACGTCCGGCACGACGGGCAAGCCCAAGGGCATCCTGCACACCTCCGGCGGCTACCTCACGCAGACGGCGTACACGCACTGGGCGGTCTTCGATCTCAAGCCGGAGACCGACGTCTACTGGTGCACCGCCGACGTCGGCTGGGTCACCGGGCACTCGTACATCGTCTACGGCCCGCTCGCCAACGGCGCGACCCAGGTGATGTACGAGGGCACCCCGGACACCCCGCACCAGGGCCGCTTCTGGGAGATCGTGCAGAAGTACGGCGTGACGATCCTCTACACCGCGCCCACCGCGATCCGGACGTTCATGAAGTGGGGCGACGACATCCCCGCGAAGTTCGACCTGTCCTCCCTGCGCGTGCTCGGCTCGGTGGGCGAGCCGATCAACCCCGAGGCGTGGATCTGGTACCGCAGGACCATCGGCGCCGACGCCACGCCGGTCGTCGACACCTGGTGGCAGACCGAGACCGGCGCGATGATGATCTCGCCGCTGCCCGGCGTCACCGAGGCCAAGCCCGGCTCCGCCCAGCGCCCGCTGCCCGGAATCTCCGCCACCGTCGTCGACGACGAGGCGAACGAGGTGCCCAACGGCGGTGGCGGCTACCTGGTCCTCACCGAGCCGTGGCCGTCGATGCTGCGCACCATCTGGGGCGACGACCAGCGGTTCATCGACACGTACTGGTCGCGGTTCGAGGGCAAGTACTTCGCCGGGGACGGCGCCAAGAAGGACGACGACGGCGACATCTGGCTGCTCGGCCGCGTGGACGACGTGATGCTCGTGTCCGGGCACAACATCTCCACCACCGAGGTCGAGTCGGCCCTCGTCTCCCACCCGTCGGTCGCCGAGGCGGCCGTGGTCGGCGCGGCGGACGAGACGACCGGCCAGGCCATCGTGGCCTTCGTGATCCTGCGCGGCACGGCCTCGGAGACCGACGACCTGGTCGCCGAGCTGCGCAACCACGTCGGCGCCACCCTCGGCCCGATCGCCAAGCCCAAGCGGATCCTGCCGGTGGCCGAGCTGCCCAAGACCCGCTCGGGCAAGATCATGCGCCGCCTGCTGCGCGACGTGGCGGAGAACCGGGCCCTGGGCGACGTCACCACCCTGACCGACAGCAGCGTGATGCAGCTGATCCAGGACAAGCTCCCGGCGGCACCCAGCGAGGACTGATCCGCAGGACTGAAGCAGCGGACCGAGGGGCACTCGGCGGGAGATCCGCCGGGTGCCCCTTCGCACGGGGGCGTCCGCGGCGCGAGCACCGTCCAGCCCGTTCGCGCCGGAGCGACCCGTTAGGTAAGCTAAGGAACGCGTAAGAGTCACAACAAGATCCTCATGGTGCGCCGGGAAGTCTGGTCGGCACGTGTTCCGTGCTGCCCATCGACCGGAGGTCCCCCGTGACGTCGCCCCGCACCCCCCGCAAGGCCTTCGGCCGGCTGTCCCTGCCGGAGCGGACCTACCTCACGGACGCCCTGCGCACCGAGACCGTCGGCGGGGTCCTGCTGCTCGTCGCCGCGGTCGCCGCGCTGATCTGGGCGAACATCCCGGCGCTCCACGACAGCTACGAGAGCGTCAGCCACTTCCACTTCGGCCCCGGGGCCCTCGGCCTGAATCTGTCCGTCGAGCACTGGGCGGCGGACGGACTGCTGGCCGTCTTCTTCTTCGTCGCCGGGATCGAGCTCAAGCGCGAGCTGGTCGCCGGCGACCTCAAGGACCCGAAGGCCGCCGCGCTGCCCGTGGTGGCGGCCCTGTGCGGCATGGCCGTACCGGCGGTCGTCTACACGCTCACCAACGCCGCGGGCGGCGGATCACTGGCCGGCTGGGCCGTGCCCACCGCGACCGACATCGCCTTCGCGCTCGCCGTCCTCGCCGTCATCGGCACGTCCCTGCCCAGCGCCCTGCGCGCCTTCCTGTTGACGCTCGCCGTCGTCGACGACCTCTTCGCGATCCTGATCATCGCCGTCTTCTTCACGGACAGCCTGAACTTCGCCGCGCTCGGCGGTGCGGCCGTCGGCCTCGCCGTCTTCTGGCTGCTGCTCCGCAAAGGCGTGCGCGGCTGGTACGTGTACGTCCCGCTCGGTCTCGTCATCTGGGGCCTGATGTACAACAGCGGCGTCCACGCCACCATCGCGGGCGTCGCGATGGGCCTGATGCTGCGCTGCCACACCCGCGAGGGCGAGGAACACTCCCCCGGTGAGCACATCGAGCACCTCGTGCGCCCGCTGTCGGCCGGCCTGGCGGTCCCGCTGTTCGCGCTGTTCAGCGCGGGCGTGGCCCTCTCGGGCGGCGCGCTGGCCGACGTGTTCACCAAGCCGGAGACGCTCGGCGTCGTGCTCGGTCTCGTCCTCGGCAAGGCGCTCGGCATCTTCGGCGGCACCTGGCTCACCGCGCGCTTCACCCGGGCCTCGCTCAGCGACGACCTCGCCTGGGCCGACGTGTTCGCGGTGGCGACCCTGGCCGGCATCGGGTTCACCGTCTCCCTGCTCATCGGCGAGCTGGCCTTCGAGGGCGAAGCGACGATGACCGACGAGGTCAAGGCGGCCGTCCTGGCCGGATCGGTCATCGCGGCGACCCTGGCGACCGTGCTGCTGAAGATCCGGAACGCCAAGTACCGCCGGATGATCGAGGCCGAGGAGCGCGACGACGACCTCAGCGGTGTACCGGACATCTACGAGGAGGACGACCCGGCGTACCACCTGCGGATGGCGGCCATCTACGAGCGGAAGGCCGCCGAACACCGGCGGATCGCCGAGGAGAAGGAGACGGCGCGGCTTGCCGAAGTGCCGGGCGGGGCAGGCGATGAGGGCGACGGTCCGGCATGATCTGACCTGACGGTACAAAAGACGGGACCGTACGCAGTCGGACGGAAGACGACGACCGCCACGGAACCGTACGCAGCAAGCCAGCAGAAGAGGGAGACCGCGATGAGCGCACCCGACGGCAGCCCGGTCGGCACCGAACGCAGCATCGGCCAGCTGTTCGCCTCGGCGACCACCGAATTGTCGGCGCTGGTGCACGACGAGATCGCACTGGCCAAGGCGCAGCTGAGGCAGGACGTCAAGCGCGGGGCGACCAGCGGCGGCGCCTTCTCGCTGGCGGGCCTGCTCCTGGTGTTCTCGCTGCCGATGCTGAACTTCGCCCTGGCCTACGGGATCCGGACCTGGAGCGGCTGGAACCTCGCGGTCTGCTTCCTGCTGTCCTTCGCGGCGAACGTCCTGATCGCCGGCCTCCTCGCGCTGATCGGCATCACCTTCGCCAAGAAGGCCAAGAAGGGCCGCGGCCCGCAGAAGGTCGCCGCCTCCGTGAAGCAGTCGGCGGGCGTCCTGCAGAACGCCAAGCCGCACCCGCGCCCGGAGCTGCCGGCCGACCGGTCCCCCGAGGCCATCGAGGCTGTGGCACGCTCGTCCTCATGACGGACCCCGCCACTCCATCGGCGCAACCCACCTCGGTCGTACGACCCGACATCCCCGGCGGGCGCGAAGTGACCCACCGGGACGTCGCCGCCAACGGCGCCCGCTTCCACATCGCCGAGCTCGGCGACGGACCGCTGGTGCTGCTGCTGCACGGCTTCCCGCAGTTCTGGTGGACCTGGCGGCACCAGCTGACGGCGCTGGCCGACGCCGGTTTCCGCGCGGTCGCCATGGACCTGCGCGGCGTCGGCGGCAGCGACCGCACGCCGCGCGGTTACGACCCCGCGGGCCTCGCCCTGGACATCACCGGCGTGATCCGCTCGCTCGGCGAGCCGGACGCCGCGCTGGTCGGCCACGACCTGGGCGGCTACCTGGCCTGGACGGCCGCGGCGATGCGGCCCAAGCTCGTGCGGCGGCTCGCGGTGTCGTCGATGCCCCACCCCCGGCGCTGGCGCTCGGCCATGCTCGGGGACGTCCGGCAGACCCGGGCGGGATCGTACATCTGGGGCTTCCAGCGTCCCTGGATCCCGGAGCGGCAGCTGACCGCGGACGACGGCGCGCTGGTCGGCCGGCTCATCCAGGACTGGTCGGGGCCGCGGCTGCCGGACGAGAAGGCGGTGGAGGTCTACCGCCGGGCCATGTGCATCCCGTCCACGGCGCACTGCTCCGTCGAGCCGTACCGCTGGCTGGTCCGCTCGCTGGCCCGCCCCGACGGCGTCCAGTTCTACCGCCGCATGAAGCGGCCGGTGCGGGTGCCGACGCTGCATCTGCACGGTTCGCTGGACCCCGTGATGCGGACGCGGAGCGCGGCGGGATCCGGTCAGTACGTCGAAGCGCCCTACCGCTGGCGGTTGTTCGACGGACTCGGGCACTTCCCGCACGAAGAGGATCCGGTCGCTTTCTCCACAGAACTGATCAACTGGCTGAAGGATCCCGAACCCGATCGGTGACCGAACGGACTCGCCCGGTATCCGTACCGGAACGCTTGTCCTATGAACGGCCACTTGCCCGGCGCATAGGCCAATTGAGGGGCCCGGGAGCGGTTATCGACCTTGGGGCGGGGGCACACGTCCCGGTATGGGCTGGACGCACGACTACAGTGACGTAGCACGCGACGGCCGCTCCACGAGCGGCGCGAGCACCCACCGACGCGGCGGCACCCCGCAACTGGCGGGGACCGATCTACGAGTGGGCATTCCGCGCATTCTGCGCCGCCGGGCCCGCTGGGTCTCCGTACGCCTGCGTCATCCGCGTACCTGACCGCCACGCGGTTCACGCCCACGGAGCCGGACTCCCTCAGAGCGCACAGCTGTCGCTGTCCACCTGCTGGTTGGCGGCGCGGCCCTCGGCGATGTCCTCGCGGATCTCGTCCGCGGTGAGCGCGTAGCCGGTGTCCGGGTCGTCGAGGGACTTGGCGAAGACCACGCCGTAGACCTCGCCCTCGGGCGTCAGCAGCGGGCCGCCCGAGTTGCCCTGACGGACGGTCGCGAACAGCGAGTAGACGTCGCGGCGGACCGTGTCGCGGTGGTAGATGTCCGGGCCGCTGGCCGTGATGCGCCCGCGCACGCGCGCGGCCCGCACGTCGTACGCCCCGTTCTCCGGGAAGCCCGCGACGATCGCGTCGTCGTCCCTGTTCGCGTCGTCGTCCGTGAACCGCAGTGCGGGGGCGCGCAGTTCCGGCACGTCGAGTACGGCGATGTCGCGCTGCCAGTCGTAGAGGACGACCGTCGCGTCGTACTTGCGGCCCTCACCGCCTATCTGCACGGTGGGCTCGTCGACGCCGCCCACCACATGGGCGTTGGTCATCACGCGGCGCTCGGCGAAGACGAATCCGGTGCCCTCCAGCACCTTGCCGCAACCGGTGGCCGTGCCCGTGACCTTGACGATGGAACGCTTGGCGCGGGTCGCGACCGGGCTGTTGACGAGGGCCGGGTCGGGCGGCTGGACGTCGGTGATCGGCTCGTTGGAGAACGGGCTGAAGACCTGCGGGAAGCCGTTCTGCGCGAGGACGGAGGAGAAGTCCGCGAACCAGGTGTCGGCCTGCGCGGGCAGAGCCCGGGAGACGCCCAGCAGCACCTTGGAACTGCGGACCTCCTTGCCGAGCGTGGGCAGCGTGGTGCCGGCGAGGGCGGAGCCGATGAGCCAGGCGACGAGGAGCATGGCGACGACGTTGACCAGGGCGCCGCCGGTGGCGTCCAGGGCCCGGGCCGGGGACCAAGTGATGTACCGGCGCAGCTTGTTGCCCAGGTGCGTGGTCAGGGCCTGGCCGACGGAGGCGCAGATGATGACGACGACGACCGCGACGACGGCGGCGGTCGTACTCACCTCCGCGTTGTCCGTCAGGGCGTCCCAGACGACCGGCAGCAGGTAGACGGCGACGAGACCGCCGCCGAGGAAGCCGATCACGGACAGGATGCCGACCACGAAACCCTGGCGGTAGCCGACGATCGCGAACCAGACGGCGGCCAGCAGCAGCAGGATGTCCAGCACGTTCACTGATTCAGGCCTCGCCTCGTCGTCCTACGCTCACACCGGTCACCCTGTCATGACCGCCAGTCCAGCGGGACCTGCTTGTCCCTGTCCCAGGGCCGCTCCCAGCCCGCGAAGTGCAGCAGCCGGTCGATGATCCCGGCGGTGAAGCCCCACACCAGGGTCGATTCGACCAGGAATGCCGGGCCTCGGTGGCCGCGGGGGTGGACGGCGGTGACACGATTGGCCGGGTCCGTGAGATCGGCCACGGGGACCGTGAAGACCCGCGCCGTCTCGTTCGGATCGACGACACCGACCGGGCTGGGCTCGCGCCACCAGCCGAGCACCGGCGTGACGACGAAGCTGCTGACCGGGATGTACAGCTTGGGCAGGGCCCCGAAGAGCTGCACACCGGCCGGATCGAGGCCGGTCTCCTCCTCGGCCTCGCGCAGGGCGGCCCGCAGCGGCCCCTCCCCCTGCGGATCACCGTCCTCCGGGTCGAGGGCGCCGCCGGGGAACGAGGGCTGGCCCGCGTGCGAGCGCAGGGAGCTGGCCCGCTCCATGAGCAGCAGCTCCGGGCCGCGACCGCCCTCGCTCTCGGCTCTGCCCTCGCCGAAAAGGATCAGCACGGCGGACTGCCGCCCGGCGCCGTCGGCCGGGGGGAGGAAGCGGCTCAGCTGTCTCGGCCGGACCGTCCGAACGGCCCGTGCCACCGGCTCCAGCCAGCCGGGCAGGCCCACCTCGCTGAGCGCCACGCCCTGAGTGTTGCCCGCCCGCGTCATCGCCACCCCCGTTCTGCCGTGTCCAACGCCCGACGCCCCCGAGATCGTTCCGTCATCCGGCCCCCAGCGGCGGCGCCGGGGTGCCGCCCGCGTCCAGGTAGGCCTGCGGGGGCTTGAGCCGCTGGCCGGGGAGGCCGCCCTTCTCGTACTTCAGCAGCTTCTTCGCCTTCTCGGGGTCCGTCTCGCCCTCGCCGTACGCCGGGCAGAGCGGGGCGATGGGGCAGGCCCCGCAGGCGGGCTTGCGGGCGTGGCAGATGCGGCGGCCGTGCCAGATGACGTGGTGGGACAGGTCCGTCCAGTCGCTCCTGGGGAACAGCGCGCCGACGGCCGCCTCGATCTTGTCCGGGTCGGTCTCCTCGGTCCACTGCCAGCGGCGCACCAGGCGCTGGAAGTGCGTGTCCACGGTGATGCCGGGGCGGCCGAAGGCGTTGCCCAGCACGACGAAGGCGGTCTTGCGGCCGACACCGGGCAGCTTGACCAGGTCCTCCAGGCGTCCGGGGACCTCGCCGCCGAAGTCCTCCGTGAGGGCCTTGGACAGCCCTATGACCGACCTGGTCTTGGCCCGGAAGAAGCCGGTCGGGCGCAGGATCTCCTCGACCTCCTCGGGGTTGGCGGCGGCCAGGTCCTCGGGGGTGGGGTACTTGGCGAAGAGGGCGGGCGTCGTCTGGTTGACGCGCAGGTCGGTGGTCTGGGCGGAGAGCACCGTGGCCACCAGGAGCTGGAAGGGGTTCTCGAAGTCCAGCTCCGGGTGGGCGTACGGATACACCTCGGCGAGTTCGCGGTCGATACGGCGGGCCCGGCGGACCAGGGCGGTTCGCGACTCGTTCCGCGGGGAGTGCGGGGCGATGGTCTTCGCAGGGGCCACGCCCCTGACCGCGGCGGCGGCCTTCGCCGGGACGACGGCGGGCTTCTTGGCGGGCGCCTGCCTCTTGAGCTGCGCCTGCTTCCTGGCGGCTGCCGGCTTCTTGGCGGGGGGCGCCTTCTTCGCGGGGGCCGACTTCTCGGCGTGCGCCTGCTTCTCGGCCGACGCCGCCTTCTTGGCGGGGGCCGCCTTCTTCGCCGGCGCTTTTTTCGCAGGGGCCGGCTTCTTCGCCGGCGCCTGCTCCGCTGCCGCGGCCGGCGCCTTCTCGGCGTTCTTCTTCAAGGCACCCTTCTCCGCGGTCACTCGCTTGGCAGGCGCCGCCTTCTTTGTCGTTTTCGCCGTTTTCCTGCCGCCATCGGGGCCCTGTTCGCCCACAGCGGAATCGCGACGTACAACCACCCGCGCAGCCCCCTAGGCCTGTGCTCTCACCGGCGATTCGGACACCCGGCCAGCCTACGACCCGGCACCGACATCCGCCCCGGACCCTGAAGATCGGCGTCCAATTGGACCCCTGCCGCGTACCCCAGGACATGTGTGCGGCATCCTTGTGACAGATCACACTGTTTGGACTGTCCGGCAAAATGGGCACCACGGACCCCTGGTACACCGGGGGAACAAGATCCTCTGAGCCGGTCGACAAGGAGAGAACTCGTGGACGACGTTCTGCGGCGCAACCCGCTCTTCGCGGCGCTCGACGACGAGCAATCCGCGGAGCTCCGCGCCTCCATGAGTGAGGTGACCCTCGCCCGCGGCGACTCGCTGTTCCACGAAGGCGACCCCGGAGACCGCCTTTACGTGGTCACGGAGGGCAAGGTCAAGCTCCACCGCACGTCCCCCGACGGCCGCGAGAACATGCTGGCCGTCGTCGGACCGAGCGAGCTCATCGGCGAGCTGTCGCTCTTCGACCCGGGCCCGCGCACGGCGACCGCCACCGCGCTGACCGAGGTCAAGCTGCTCGCCCTCGGCCACGGCGACCTCCAGCCCTGGCTGAACGTCCGCCCGGAGGTCGCCACCGCTCTGCTGCGCGCCGTTGCGCGCCGGCTGCGCAAGACCAACGACGCCATGTCGGACCTGGTCTTCTCGGACGTCCCCGGCCGCGTCGCCCGCGCCCTGCTGGACCTCTCCCGCCGCTTCGGCGTGCAGTCCGAGGAAGGCATCCACGTCGTGCACGACCTGACGCAGGAGGAGCTGGCCCAGCTGGTCGGCGCGTCCCGCGAGACGGTCAACAAGGCCCTGGCGGACTTCGCCCAGCGCGGCTGGCTCCGGCTGGAGGCCCGCGCGGTGATCCTGCTGGACGTGGAGCGGCTCGCCAAGCGCTCCCGCTGACGGACCTCAGTCGGGCAGCTGGATGAGCCCGTGCTCGCCCAGGTACTCCAGCTGCGCCCGCACCGACAGCTCCGCCGCCGGCCACAGTGAGCGGTCGACGTCCGCGTACACGTGGGCGACGACCTCGCCCGGCGTCCGGTAGCCGTCCTCCACCGCCGTCTCGACCTGGGCGAGGCGGTGGGCGCGGTGGGCGAGGTAGAACTCGACGGCGCCCTGGGCGTCGTCCAGGACCGGCCCGTGGCCGGGCAGCACCGTGTGCACGCCGTCGTCGGCCGTGAGCGACCTGAGCCTGCGCAGGGAGTCCAGGTAGTCGCCGAGACGGCCGTCGGGGTGGGCCACCACCGTCGTGCCGCGGCCCAGGACGGTGTCGCCCGTCAGGACCGCCCGGTCGGCCGGGAGATGGAAGCACAGGGAGTCCGCGGTGTGCCCCGGGGTGGAGACGACCCTCAGCTCCAGGCCGCCGACCGTGACCACGTCGCCCGCGGCCAGCCCCTCGTCGCCCAGGCGCAGCGCCGGGTCCAGTGCCCGTACGTTCGTGCGCGTCAGCTCGGCGAAGCGCGCGGCGCCCTCCGCGTGGTCCGGGTGACCGTGCGTCAGCAGGGTGAGGGCGACGCGCTTGCCCGCCCGCTCGGCGGTGTCGACGACGTTCCGCAGGTGGGTGTCGTCCAGCGGGCCCGGGTCGACCACGACGGCCAGGTCGGAGTCGGGCTCGGCGAGGATCCAGGTGTTCGTGCCGTCCAGTGTCATCGCGGAGGCGTTGGGCGCGAGGACGTTCACCGCGCGCGCGGTGGCGGGCCCCGAGAGGACCCCGCCGCGCGGCTGGCCGGGCAGTGCTGCTGCGTCCGTCATGCGGGGGCTCCCCCGGTCGGGTCGGAAGGTGTGGCCGGCGTCGGCGTGGTGGCCGGGACGTGCTTGGTGAACTCGTCGTGCCCCGGCCAGGAGAGCTCGATCTCGCCCTCGACCAGCCGTGCCCGGGCCAGTACGGGCGTCATGTCGCGGTCCGGCGCCGACGCGAGCGCCTCGGCCGCCGTACCGCACTGCGCGAGCGCGCGCAGGGTCGCGACGGTCGGCGGCATCATCAGCAGCTCGCCCTTGTCGTACCCCTCCGCCGCGTCGGCCGGGGTGATCCACACCGTCCGGTCGGCCTCCGTGGAGGCGTTGCGCGTGCGCTGGCCCTCGGGGAGGGCGGCCACGAAGAACCACGTGTCGTAGCGCCGGGACTCGAACTCCGGGGTGATCCAGCGGGCCCAGGCGCCCAGCAGGTCGGAGCGCAGGACGAGGCCCCTGCGGTCCAGGAACTCCGCGAACGACAGGTCCCGGGCGACCAGGGCCGCGCGGTCGGCCTCCCAGTCCGCGCCCGTGGTGTCGCCGACCACCGAGTCGGGGGTGGGGCCGGCGAGCAGGACGCCCGCCTCCTCGTACGTCTCCCTCACGGCCGCGCAGACGATCGCCTGGGCGCCCGCCTCGTCGACGCCGAGCCGGTCCGCCCACCACGCGCGCGTGGGGCCCGCCCAGCCGATGTCACGGTCGTCGTCGCGCGGGTCGACCCCGCCGCCCGGGTAGGCGTACGCGCCCCCGGCGAACGCCATCGAGGCGCGGCGGCGCAGCATGTGGACGGCGGTGCCGGTGCCGGTGTCCTTGAGGAGCATGACGGTGGCCGCGCGTCTCGGGGTGACCGGGGTGAGGGTGCCGTCCGCCAGCGCGCGGATGCGGTCCGGCCACTCCGGGGGGTACCACTGACCATTCGCCATGGCCGGAGGCTATCCGGTGACGGGCGGATGTTCGAGTGGCTCCCGGGACCGGACGGGCGTCAGCCTCTGAGGGCCGACCGGTCGGTGAACAGCCGGTTCGTCTCCTCAGGCACTCCAGCGGGAGCCGACGGCCGCAGCCGCCGAGGAGCGGTACGAAGTGGGAGCCGGTACGCGCGGACGGCGCAGGGCCACCGAGGCGGGCACCGGGTCGCGACGCGGGACCCCCGGACCAGGCGGACGGCACAGGGCCGGGTTCTCTCCCATCGGCGGCTGCGGGCCGACGCCGGCTGGTCGCGCGGTTCCCCGCGCCCCTTCGGGGCGCGATCACTGCACGTGCCTCCAGGGGCGCGGGGAACTGCGCGAGCGGCCACCGACGGCCCGCACGCACGACGAAACCGCGACCCGCCTCCGAGTCGGGCGTCCGCCCCGGCGGATCACGCCTCGGTGAGCTCCACCTGGATCTCGACCTCCACCGGCGCGTCCAGCGGCAGTACCGCCACGCCGACCGCGCTGCGGGCGTGCACGCCCTTGTCGCCGAGGACCGCGCCGAGCAGTTCGCTGGCGCCGTTGACCACGCCCGGCTGGCCGGTGAAGTCGGTCGCGGAGGCGACGAAGCCGACGACCTTGACCACGCGCGCGATGCGGTCGAGGTCACCGGCGACGGACTTCACCGCGGCCAGGGCGTTCAGCGCGCACGTGCGGGCCAGGTCCTTGGCCTCCTCCGGCGTGACCTCGCCGCCCACCTTGCCGCTGACCGGAAGCTTGCCGTCCACCATCGGCAGCTGGCCGGAGGTGTAGACGTACCGGCCGGACTGCACGGCCGGCTGGTAGGCGGCCAGCGGCGGGACGACCTCGGGCAGCGTCAGGCCGAGCTCGGCCAGCTTCTCCTCGACGGCGCTCACGCCTGCTTCTCCCGCTTCAGGTAGGCCACGAGCTGCTCGGGGTTGTTCGGCCCGGGCACGACCTGGACGAGCTCCCAGCCGTCCTCGCCCCAGGTGTCCAGAATCTGCTTCGTGGCATGGACGAGCAGCGGCACGGTTGCGTATTCCCACTTGGTCATGCGGCCGACTCTAGCCGCTGCCCGAGGCCCGGCAGACGGCCGACCGCGGCCACGTTCTCCACAGCCACCGGCGTACTCCGCGGGCGGACTGGTTACGCTCGAATACGTGAGCAGGCTCCAGGTCGTCAGCGGCAAGGGCGGAACCGGCAAGACCACGGTGGCCGCGGCCCTCGCGCTGGCCCTGGCCACCGAGGGGAAGCGCGCGCTTCTCGTCGAGGTCGAGGGTCGCCAGGGCATCGCGCAGCTCTTCGAAACCGAAGCGCTGCCTTATGAGGAGCGGAAGATCGCCGTCGCTCCCGGGGGCGGGGAGGTGTACGCCCTGGCCATCGACCCCGAACTGGCCCTTCTGGACTACCTCCAGATGTTCTACAAACTGGGCAGCGCCGGACGGGCCCTGAAGAAGCTCGGCGCGATCGACTTCGCGACCACCATCGCGCCCGGGGTCAGAGACGTCCTGCTGACCGGCAAGGCCTGCGAGGCGGTGCGGCGCAAGGACAAGAGCGGGCGGTTCGCGTACGACTACGTCGTCATGGACGCGCCGCCCACCGGACGCATCACCCGCTTCCTCAACGTGAACGACGAGGTCGCCGGGCTCGCCAAGGTCGGTCCGATACACAATCAGGCACAGGCCGTGATGCGGGTGCTGAAGTCGCGGGAGACGGCCGTGCACCTGGTGACGCTCCTCGAGGAGATGCCGGTCCAGGAGACCGCGGACGGCATCGCCGAGCTGCGCGCGGCCCGGCTGCCGGTGGGGCGGGTCATCGTCAACATGGTCCGGCCCGCGCTGCTGGACGCGACCGATCTGGAACTCGTACGGAGCACGCCGCGCGCGGCACTCGCGCGGTCCCTGTCCGACGCCGGGCTCGGCGGGGCGCGGCGGGGCGGGCACGCCGAGCGGCTGGTGGACCCGCTGCTGGCACAGGCCGACGAGTACGCGGAACGGTACGCGCTGGAGCGGGAGCAGCGAGCGGCCCTGGGCGCGCTGGACCTGCCGCTGCACGAACTGCCGCTGCTCGCCGAGGGAATGGACCTGGCGGGCCTGTACGAACTGGCCACCGAGCTGCGGAAGCAGGGGATCGCATGAGTCCGGAACCGGATCGGCGGGGGGAGAGCGGCCGCCGTCTCTCCGCCGCGCGTGTGCTGGACGTCGATCCGCTGCTGGAGGACCCGAGGACGCGCATCGTGGTGTGCTGCGGCTCGGGCGGCGTCGGCAAGACGACCACCGCGGCGGCCCTCGGCCTGCGCGCGGCCGAGCGGGGCCGCAAAGTGGTCGTCCTCACCATCGACCCGGCCCGGCGGCTCGCCCAGTCCATGGGTATCGACTCGCTGGACAACACCCCGCGCCGGGTGAAGGGCGTCGACGACTCGGCGGGCGGTGAGCTGCACGCCATGATGCTCGACATGAAGCGCACCTTCGACGAGATCGTCGAGGCGCACGCGGACCCCGGACGGGCGGCCGCGATCCTGGGCAACCCCTTCTACCAGTCGCTCTCGGCGGGCTTCGCGGGCACGCAGGAGTACATGGCGATGGAGAAGCTGGGGCAGCTGCGGGCGCGGGACGAATGGGACCTCATCGTCGTCGACACGCCGCCGTCCCGCTCGGCGCTGGACTTCCTGGACGCCCCGAAGCGCCTCGGGTCCTTCCTCGACGGCAAGCTGATCCGCGTCCTGCTGGCCCCCGCGAAGGTCGGCGGCCGGGCCGGCATGAAGTTCCTGAACGTCGGCATGTCGATGATGACCGGCGTCCTCGGGAAGGTGCTCGGCGGGCAGTTCCTGAAGGACGTCCAGACGTTCGTGGCCGCGATGGACTCCATGTTCGGCGGGTTCCGCACCCGCGCGGACGCCACCTACAAGCTGCTCCAGGCTCCGGGGACGGCGTTCCTGGTGGTCGCGGCCCCGGAGCGGGACGCACTGCGCGAGGCCGCGTACTTCGTGGAGCGGCTGGCGGCCGAGGACATGCCGCTCGCCGGTCTGGTGCTCAACCGTGTCCACGGCAGCGGGGCCGACGGGCTGTCGGCCGAGCGGGCGGTCGCCGCCGCGGAAAATCTTGAGGATCCTCGCATTGTGGATCAGGACGACGGGAAAGCTGGAGTTCGTAACTCTCCCGACACGTATGGCAGTTCAGATGCGCCCGACCCGGAAGCCGCTGCCGGAACCCACGCCGGGGCCCACGCCGGAAGCGAGACCGACGCCCACGCCGATCCCTCCCCCGAGGCTCCGGACACGCCGGAGCGGTCCGTCGACCAGCTCACCGCGGGTCTGCTGAGGCTCCACGCGGAGCGCATGCACCTGCTGGCCCGCGAGCAGCGCACGCGTGACCGCTTCACCGCGCGTCACCCCGAGGTGGCGGTCACCGAAGTGGCCGCGCTGCCCGGTGATGTGCACGACCTCGCGGGGCTGCGGGACATCGGGGACCGGCTCGCGACGGGCCGGCCCGAGCTGCCCGAGCCCGGTGCCTGATCCACCGCCGACCCGACCGGGGCGTCCGCTTCCGAGGAACGCCCCCGGCCGCCTCAGCCCACGGCCGCGTAGTTCTCGTAGACCTCGTCGTCGTCGAGGGGCACGATGCCGGCCCCTCGCTCGTACTCCGTCCGCGCCGTCTCCAGCAGTCGGCGCCAGGAGGTCACGGTGGGCCGCCGGCGCAGCAGTGCGCGGCGCTCCCGCTCCGTCATGCCTCCCCACACGCCGAACTCGACGCGGTTGTCGAGCGCGTCGGCCAGGCACTCGGTCCGCACCGGACATCCGGTGCACACCGCCTTGGCCCTGTTCTGCGCTGCTCCCTGAACGAACAGTTCGTCCGGATCGGTAGTGCGGCAGGCGGCCTGCGCACTCCAGTCGGTTACCCAGCCCATACCGGCGCCGTCCTCTCCCGAATCGAGGCTCCCCCACGGCGGCAGCGGCATATTCACCGCCGCCAGTTGAGGACGTTACGGAAGGTGGGCACAGCGCAACACCCCCTTCGGGCCCAATCTTGAATGGCCCGAACGGACTATGCGTAAGCGGCAGATCACCCGGGGGAGTGAGCTGGCGACATGCGTGACGATCCCGGCATTCGGGTCATCTCTGTTGCGCCACAACGGACACCAAGTGACACACAAGGTGGATACGGACACGCACCCCCCACGCCGTGGCACGCGCTCGTACACACCAACGCGCCCCCCAGCGGGGCCTCTCGGAAGAAGTCGAGCGGGCCCGGAACGATTCGGGGTCGCCGGACGTATTGATACGTGGCCTCACTGCTGTGACAGTTGAGTGCAGCTTAGGCCAAGGCATATACGCGTGTCCGGCGAATGAGAACGTAGGCTGCCTCCATGCCAAAGAAGCGCTCGGGCGGTGGTCTGTCGCCAACGCAGCAGGCCGCCAAGTTCCTCGGTGTCAGTGTGCTCGCGGGAGCCGTCCTGGCCGGCATCGCGCTGCCGGCCGTGGGCGCGCTGGGGCTGGCGGCCAAGGGTTCGGTGGAGAGTTTCGACGAACTCCCGGCCAACCTGAAGACTCCTCCGCTGAGCCAGCGCACCACCATCCTCGACTCCGAGGGCGGTACCATCGCCTCCGTCTACTCGCGCGACCGCACGGTGGTCGGCCTGAAGGACATCTCGCCGTACATGCAGAAGGCGATCGTCGCCATCGAGGACTCGCGCTTCTACCAGCACGGCGCGGTCGACCTGAAGGGCGTGCTGCGCGCGCTCAACAAGAACGCCCGCAGCGGCGGGGTCTCCGAGGGCGCGTCCACGCTCACGCAGCAGTACGTCAAGAACGTCTTCGTCGAGGAGGCCGGTGACGACCCGACGAAGGTCGCCCAGGCCACCCAGCAGACCATCGGCCGCAAGATCCGCGAGCTGAAGTTCGCGATCCAGGTCGAGGAGGAGCTGGGCAAGAAGAGGATCCTCGAGAACTACCTCAACATCACCTTCTTCGGCCAGCAGGCCTACGGCGTCGAGGCGGCCGCCCAGCGGTACTTCTCCAAGAGTGCCAAGGACCTCAACCTCCAGGAGTCCGCCCTCCTGGCCGGCATCGTCCAGTCGCCCACCCGCTACGACCCGGTCAACGACGAGGCCGAGGCCGTCAAGCGGCGCAACGTGGTGCTGGCGCGTATGGCCGAGGTCGGCGACATCTCGCGGGCGGAGGCGGACAAGGCGCAGAAGGCGCCGCTGGAGCTGAAGGTCAGCCGTCCCAAGAACGGCTGCATCACGGCCGTGAAGGGCGCGAGCTTCTTCTGCGACTACGTGCGCTCCGTGTTCCTGAGCGACCCGGTCTTCGGCAAGACCAAGGAGGACCGGGCCAAGGTCTGGAACCAGGGCGGTCTGACCATCCGCACGACCCTCGACCCGCAGGCCCAGAAGTCGGTACGGCAGTCGATCAAGGACCACGTCAACTCGGGCGACGACGTGGCGACCGCAGCGACCATCGTCCAGCCCGGCACCGGCAAGATCGTCGCGATGGGCCAGTCCCGCCCGTACGGCGTCGACGTCAAGCAGCACGAGACGACGCTCAACCTGTCGGTGAACCAGGCCATGGGCGGCGGCGCGGGCTTCCAGCCGGGCTCGACGTTCAAGCCGATCGTGGCCGCGGCGGCCCTCGAGGGCGGGATGCCGGCGACGAAGCAGTACTCCTCGCCGTACAAGATGGACTACCCGACCCCGGTCGCGGCCTGCGACGGCAGGACGTGGAGCGACAAGGGCGTCGAGCTGACCAACGAGAACGAGACCGAGGTCGGCCCGTACGACATGAAGGAAGCGACCGCCAAGTCGGTCAACACCTACTACGTGCAGATGATCAGCGACATCGGCATCTGCCCGGTCACGCAGATGGCCGAGAAGATGGGCGTCGCGCGCGCCAACGGCAAGAAGCTCGAGCAGACCCCGTCCATCGCGCTCGGCGTCACCGAGGTGTCCCCGCTGACCATGGCGAGCGCGTACGCGACCTTCGCCTCGCGCGGCATGTACTGCACGCCGATCGCCATCGAGTCGATCAGCCAGCGGATCGGGAACAAGAGCAAGTCGCTGGAGGTGCCGAAGTCCACGTGCTCGCGGGCCATGTCCGAGACCACGGCCGACACCGTCAACACGCTCCTCAAGGGCGTCGTCGAGGACGGTACGGGTACGCAGGCCGGCCTCGGCAGCCGTCCGAGCGCGGGCAAGACGGGTACGACGGACGAGCGCTACGCGGCGTGGTTCGTGGGCTACACGCCCAACCTCGCCGGCGCCGTGTGGGTCGGTGACCCGAAGCACGAGCGGCAGATGGTCGACATCACCATCGGCGGCGTCCCGTACGACAAGGTCTTCGGCGGCGCGGTCCCCGGCCCGATCTGGCGGGACATGATGTCCGGCGCGCTGGAGGGCAAGCCCGCTCCCGACTTCACCCTCGTCGACATCCCCGACGCCGACAAGGGCAAGGACAAGGAGAAGGACAAGGGCGACGGCGGCGGCGGCGGCCGGAACAACGGGGGCGGCGGCGACGGGGGAGACGACGGCGGCGGCGACGGCGGCTTCCCGGGAGGCGCCTGGGGCGACCTCTTCCAGGGCCAGGGCAACGGCGGGAACGGCCCCGGCGGCCGACGCGACTGAGGCCCCGCACCCCGCTCGCACCGACGGCCCCCTTCCTCACCGGGAAGGGGGCCGTCGGTGCGAGCGGACTCGGCTCAGCCGGCCAGCAGCTTCTTGACCGCGGCGGCGACCCGGCCGCCCTCGGCCTGCCCGGCCACCTTCGGGTTCACGATCTTCATGACGGCGCCCATGGCCCGCGGCCCCTCGGCACCGGCCGCCTTGGCCTCCTCGACGGCCTGGGCGACGATCGCGTTCAGCTCGTCGTCGGACAGCTGCTTGGGCAAGTACGCGGCGAGCACCTCGCCCTCCGCCTTCTCCCGCTCGGCCTGCTCGGGGCGGCCGCCCTGGGCGAAGGCGTCGGCGGCCTCGCGGCGCTTCTTCGCCTCGCGAGTGATCACCTTCTGCACCTCGTCGTCGGAGAGCTCCCGCTTCTCCTTCCCCGCGACCTCCTCCTTGGTGATCGCGGCGAGCGTCAGCCGGAGCGTCGAGGAGCGGAGCTCGTCACGCTCCTTGATCGCGGCGTTGAGGTCGTCGTGCAGCTTCGACTTGAGCGTGGTCATGGGTGCGATTGTCGCAGGTGCGGCAGGAAGGACGCCCGCTGATTTACCAGGCCCCGCGACGAGTCCCCGCGCGGTCGGCTCCGGCCACCGCTTCTGACACGATGGAGGTATGCGCGCGCGATACGGAGTACCCCTGGGAATCACGGCGGTTGGCGCCGCCGGTCTGGCCTACGCGGCGGGCTTCGAGGCCCGTTCCTTCCGCCTCCGACGGGTGACGATCCCCGTCCTGCCCTCCGGGATGCGCCCGCTGCGCGTGCTCCAGGTCTCCGACATCCACATGGTCGGCGGCCAGCGCAAGAAGCAGCGCTGGCTGCGCTCGCTGGCCGGGCTGCGCCCCGACTTCGTGATCAACACCGGCGACAACCTGTCCGACCCGGAGGGCGTCCCGGAGACGCTGGACGCGCTGGGCCCCCTGATGGAGTTCCCGGGCGCCTACGTCTTCGGCTCCAACGACTACTACGGCCCCAAGCTCCGCAACCCCGCCCGGTACCTGCTGGAGAAGGCCCAGGGCCGCCACGGCCTCAACGGCAACGCGCCCGCCGTCGGCGCCGTCCACAACCCGTGGGAGGACCTGCGGGACGGTTTCGACGCGGCGGGCTGGCAGAACCTCACCAACACGCGCGGCACGCTGAAGGTCGAGGGGGTGTCGGTCGAGCTGACCGGCCTCGACGACCCGCACATCAAGCGGGACCGGTACGCGGAGGTGGCGGGCGGTCCGTCGGGCGCGGCGGACTTCTCGATGGGCGTGGTCCACGCGCCCTACCTGCGCGTCCTGGACTCCTTCACGGCGGACGACTATCCCCTGATCCTCGCCGGCCACACCCACGGCGGCCAGCTGTGCATCCCCTTCTACGGCGCGCTGGTCACCAACTGCGACCTGGACACGGACCGCGTGAAGGGCCTGTCCACGCACACGGCCCAGGGCCGCACGGCCTACCTCCACGTGTCGGCGGGCTGCGGCACCAACCGCTACACCCCCGTCCGTTTCGCCTGCCCGCCCGAGGCGACGCTGCTGACACTGGTGGGGCGCGAGCAGCGGAGGTAACCCACTCGGCCCACCCGTATGGTCCGATATGTCCGGCCTCCCTAGCGTGAGGCCATGACAGCTCCGATACCCAGGGACATCCCGGACCTGCCCGCGGTGCCGCGCCCGCCCAGGCTCCTGCCCTCACCGGTCCCGGCGAGCGCGGTCCTGACCCCGGTCCGGCGCCCGCTGGCCGCCGGCTTCCGCCTGCTCACCGCGTTGCTGGCACTGACCGGCGCGGCGCTCGAGCTGACCCTCGGCGGCCCGGCCCTCCGGGCCCTGAGCTACTTCATGGTCCAGAGCGGCATCCTGCTGGCCCTGGTCATGGTCGCCTCGGCCCGCCGCGCCTGGTCCGCCGGGCGCCCCCTGTCCGGCGCCCTGACGGGCGCGGCGCTGCTCTACGCCGTCGTCGCCGGCCTGGTGCACCACCTGCTCCTGGCCGACGCGACGAGCCCGTTCGCCGTGGCCGGCGCCGGCGGCACGGGGTGGCACGCCGTCGCCGTCCAGCTCACGTGCACGGTCACGCCGGCCGCCGCGGCCCTGGACTGGCTCCTGCTCACCGGCCCCGGCCGCCTGCACCTGCGCCAGGCCGCCGCGTGGCTCCTCTACCCCCTGGCCTACCTGGGCTTCTCCCTGGCCCGCGGCGAGCTCCTCCTCCCCGGCACCGAGGGCCGCTACCTCTACCCCTTCCTCGACGTCGACCAGCACGGCTACAAGGGCGTCCTGGGCAACGCGCTCCTCCTGGGACTCGCCGTCTACGCCCTGGCCGTCCTGCTCGTCGCGCTGGACCACATCCGCCCGGACCCGCTGCGCCGCCGCTGGTAAACCCGATTTCGTGTCCGGGCGCCGGTGGGCTAAAGTAAACGACGTCGCCGCGACGAGCAGTGACAATCGGGGTGTGGCGCAGCTTGGTAGCGCGCTTCGTTCGGGACGAAGAGGTCGTGGGTTCAAATCCCGCCACCCCGACAGTGAAGTAACCATTCAGGGGCCTGATCCGCAGCGCGGGTCGGGCCCCTGAATGGTTTCTGGAGATCGTTCGGGAGGACTGCTTGATGACTGACCGGCCCTTGACGCTCATGGCAGTGCACGCCCACCCCGACGACGAGGCCACCGGAACCGGAGGGGTTCTCGCGCGGTACGCGGCGGAAGGCATCCGCACGGTCCTCGTGACGTGCACCGACGGCGGTTGCGGCGACGGACCGGGCGGTGTGAAGCCGGGCGATCCCGGGCACGATCCGGCGGCCGTCGCACTGATGCGCCGTCAGGAACTCAAGGCGAGCTGTGACGTCCTGAAGATCAGCGACCTGGAGACGCTGGACTACGCCGACTCCGGGATGATGGGCTGGCCGACCAACGACGCCCCGGAGTCCTTCTGGCAGACCCCCGTGGAGGAGGGCGCGGCCCGGCTCGCGGAACTCATGCGGCACTACCGGCCCGACGTGGTCGTCACCTACGACGAGAACGGCTTCTACGGCCACCCCGACCACATCCAGGCCCACCGCATCACGATGGCGGCGCTGCGGATGACCGCGCTGACGCCGAAGGTGTACTGGACCACGATGCCCCGCTCGATGATGCAGCGGTTCGGCGAGGTCATGCGCGAGTTCCATCCGGACATGCCGGAGCCGGACCCTGCCGAGACCGCCGCGATGGCCGAGATCGGCCTCCCCGACGACGAGATCACCACGTGGGTGGACACCACCGCGTTCAGCGGCCAGAAGTTCGACGCGCTGGCCGCGCACGCCAGCCAGGGCGAGAACATCTTCTTCCTCAGGATGGGCAAGGAGAGGTTCGGCGAGTTGATGGGCGTGGAGACCTTCGTACGGGTCCAGGACGCCACCGGCGAGGCCGTACCCGAGAACGATCTCTTCGCCGGCCTGCGCTGATCCGCTCGCCCGGAGCCGAGCCCCGAAAAAGACCGGTCCGTGCTCAAGTGAGCGGCCTAAGCTCGGGGTCATGACCTTGAGATGGCAGAACGTGATCGTGCACGCGGCGGATCCGGCGGGTCTGGGTCAGTGGTGGGCCGAGGCTCTTGGGTGGGTCGTGGTGCACACGTCCGACGTGGAGTTCGCGATCCGGCCGGAGCCGGATCGCGCGCCGGGGCTGGAGTTCGTTCTGCTCGACGAGCCCAAGAAGGCCAAGAGCCGGCTGCATCTCGACTTCGTGCCGGACGACCAGGACGCCGAGGTGGCCCGTCTCGTGGCTCTTGGCGCCCGGCGCGTCGACATCGGCCAGGGGGATCAGTCGTGGGTGGTACTCGCCGATCCCGAAGGCAACGAGTTCTGCGTCCTCGGCCGGCGGCAGCAGTAGGCGACTCCCCCGGAGCGGCGTCGTCGGGCCGGAGCTGAAGCGCAGCACCCACGGCCGCGCCGTTCCTGATCCCTCATCACCGGCGGACGGGTTCTTCAAAGGTTCTTCATCGGTTCCCGCCTACCTTCGGGCTGCCCGTCGCGGTCGCGGCCGGGTGGGACGAGAGGGCGGGAGAGCCGATGAGGGTGAAGCGGGGGCTGCTGGTCGCGGCCGCGTCGGTCGCGGCGTTGGGGCTGGCCGGCTGCGGGGGCGACGGCGGTGGGGCCGAGGTGCCGTCGGCCGGTGCCGGCGGGGCTTCGGCGTCGGCCGGGAAGTCCGGTGCCGGCAAGGACGTGCTGGCCGAGTACGTGGAGGGCAAGCGCGCGTGGGTGGCGTGCATGCGCCGCAACGGCGTCGACCTCGACGATCCTGACGACAAGGGCCAGATCGACTTCGGCGACGGTGACGCCGTACGGAGCATGAAGAAGAACCCCGGGTTTTTGACGGCGACCGAGAAGTGCGCGTCGGTCGATCCGCCCCTGCCCGAGGGCCTCGAGGAACTCATCAACCCCCGGCCCAGGCTCTCCGCCGAGCAGATCGAGGCCGCGCGCGACTACGCGGCGTGCATGCAGAAGAACGGCGCCCCCGACTACCCCGACCCCGGCCCGGACGGATATCCGGAGAACAACAACTCCGGCATCTCCGTGTGGGACCAGAGCTCGGCCGGCGCGCAGCGTGCGGCGCGGGTCTGCGCGCCGATCAGCGGCGATCCGACCGGCCGGCCGCCGGCCAAGGGCTGATGATGACGACGCAGACCGATGACGCGCACGAGGCGGGGCTCGGGCCGCGTCCGCCGCGGGGCCGCCGTACGGCGCTGATCGCCTCCGCCGTGGTCGTCGTGGCGGTGGTCGCCGTGGTCGGCGCGCTCGGGCTGGGCGGCGGCGAGGACGAGGGGCCGGGTGCGCCGCCCCGGTCCGGCTCCGTCGTGGCCGTGGCCCGTACGACGCTCACCGAACGCACCCGGGTGGACGGGCAGTTGGGGTACGGGACGGAGCTGCCGCTGCCGGTCAAGGCGGACGGGACCGTCACCCGGCTGCCCCAGCAGGGCGCGACCGTCGGGCGTGGTGAGGAGCTGCTCCGGGTCGACGACCGGCCGGTGATCCTCCTGTACGGAACGCTGCCCATGTACCGGTCCCTCGGGCTGGGCGCGGAGGCGGACGCCCAAGGCGACTCCCGAGGCGACGCACGCGGCCAGGACGTCCCGGGCAACGGCGGTGGGCGAACGGCGCCGCGTGAGATGCGGGGGATGGACGTCATGCAGTTCGAGACCAACCTCGCCGCCCTCGGCTACACCGGGTTCACCGTGGACGAGACGTTCACCGCCAAGACCGCCGACGCCGTCGAGCGGTGGCAGAGGTCCCTCGGACTGGAGGAGACCGGCACCGTCGGGGTGGGTGACGTCATCTACTCCGCGGGGAGGGTGCGGATCGGCCGGGCCGGCGTCCGGCCCGGCGCGGCGGTCGGCGAGAACGCCCTCACCTACACCGACACGGCGCGGAAGGTCGTCGTCGACGCCTCCGCCGCCGACGCCGCCTGGGCGGTACGCGGCGCGGCCGTCACCGTCCGGCTGCCCACCGGCACGTCCGTGCCGGGCACCGTGGCGGTGATCGGCAAGCAGGCGTCCCCGGCCGAGGGCGACGGCGGCGAGGCCGGGGCGGGGGCGGGGCAGCCCGCCACGATCCCCGTGACCGTCACCATCGAGGACCAGAAGGCCGTCGGCCGGCTGGAGAGCGGGCCGGTCACCGTCGAGTACGTGGGCCGGGAGGCCAAGGACGTCCTGGCCGTGCCGGTCTCCGCACTCGTCGCCCTGGCCGAGGGCGGCCACGGCCTGGAGACCGGGGACGGACGGTTCGTCGCGGTGCGGACCGGGCTCTTCGCGGACGGCGAGGTGGAGGTCAGCGGTCCCGCGGTCCGCGAGGGCATGAAGGTGAGGATCCCCGAGTGACGGCGGTCGTGGAGTTCGAGGCGGTCTCCAAGACCTACCCCGGCGGTGTGGCGGCGGTCCGGGACGTGAGCCTGCGCATCGAGCGCGGTGAACTCGTCGCGATCGTCGGCCCGTCGGGTTCCGGCAAGTCGAGCATGCTGCATCTCATGGGCAGCCTCGACCGTCCCTCCGCGGGCCGCGTGCTCGTCGACGGACACGACGTGGCGAGCCTCACCGACCGGGAGGTGTCCGCCCTGCGGGCCACCCGGATCGGGTTCGTCTTCCAGCAGTTCCATCTGGCGGTCGGCGTACCCGTGCTGGACTCGGTCGCGGACGGCCTGCTCTACGCGGGCGTCCCGCTGCGGCGCCGGCGGGCCGAGGCGTCGGCCGCGCTGGACCGGGTCGGGCTCGGTCATCGGGTCCACCATCTCCCGCACCAGCTCTCCGGCGGCGAGCGGCAGCGCGTGGCGGTCGCCCGTGCGGTGATCGGCGGGCCGTCGGTGCTGCTCGCGGACGAGCCGACCGGGAACCTCGATTCGGCGTCGGGCGCCACCGTCCTCGCCCTGCTGCGGGAGCTGAACGCGGCCGGCACGACCGTCGTGGTCATCACCCACGACCGTGAGATCGCCGCCGAGTTGCCGCGCCGGATCGAGCTGCGCGACGGCCGCCTGGCCGGCGACACGGCACGGCGGACGACGATCGGGGTGCCGCGGTGACGGGCAACGGCATGGACAACGGTACGGACACCGGCACGGGCACCGGTTTCCCGCGCCGGGGGCGGGACGTCCCGGATCCCGGACCGGACACCCCGCGGTTCCGCCCGCCCCCGCCGCCCGGGGCCGCGGCCGTCCCCCCGGCCCGGCCGGGACGGGCCCGCTCGCGGCTGCGCGCCGCCCGGCTCGGTCCGGCGGACGTCGTGCGGCTCGGCGGCACCGGGCTGCGCACCCGGCCCCTGCGGGTCTTCCTGTCCGCGCTCGGCATCGCCATCGGCGTGGCCGCCATGCTGGCGGTGGTCGGCATCTCCGGCTCCGGCCAGGCGGAGGTGGACCGCCGGCTCGACGCCCTCGGCACCAACCTGCTGCGGGTCGCTCCGGGCGAGACACCCTCCGGTACCCGGGCCGAACTGCCCAGGGAGTCCGTGGCGATGATCCGCCGCGTCCCGCCCGTGCAGAAGGCCGCGGCGACCGGTGCCACCGGCGTCAACGTCTACCGCAACGATCACATCGCCGTCGGCCGCACCGGCTCGCTCGCGGTCCTCGCCGCCGACGCCGAGCTGCTGCCGGCCGTCGGCGGGCACGTCCGCAGGGGGCGGTGGCTGGACTCCGCGACGGAGGACTACCCGGCCGTCGTGCTGGGGTCCACCGCGGCCCAGCGGCTCGACGTGTACGCGCCCGGGACCCGGGTCTGGCTCGGGGGGCGCTGGTTCTCGCTGGTCGGCGTGCTCGATCCGGTGCCGCTCGCTCCGGAGATCGACAGCGCCGCCCTGGTCGGCTGGTCGGCGGCCCGGACGTACCTCGGCTTCGACGGGCACCCCTCGACGGTCTACGTCCGCGCCCGGGACAGCCGGGTCGCCGCCGTACGGGCGGTGCTCCCGGCCACGGCGCACCCCGAGAAACCCGGCGAGGTGCAGATCTCCCGCCCCTCCGACGCGCTCGCCGCGCGCGAGGCCACGGAGTCGGCGCTGACCGGCCTGCTGCTCGGTCTCGGCGGGGTGGCGCTGCTGGTCGGCGGGGTGGGGGTGGGCAACACGATGGTCATCTCGGTGCTGGAACGCCGCCCCGAGATCGGCCTGCGACGGTCCCTCGGGGCGACCCGGGGGCAGATCCGCACCCAGTTCGTCGCGGAGTCGCTGCTGCTGTCGCTGATCGGCGGGCTGGGCGGGACGGTGATCGGGACGCTGATCACGGCGGGCTACGCGCTCAGCCGCGACTGGCCGACGGTCGTGCCGGCCTGGGCGAGCGCGGCCGGCATCGCCTCGACGCTGGCCATCGGCATGGTCGCGGGCCTGTATCCGGCGGTCCGGGCGAGCAGGCTGTCCCCGACGGAGGCACTGACCGGGAGCTGAACCGGGCCGTCCGGACGTCCCGTACCGTGCGGGGTCCGATCGAGGGTGGGGTGCGTGGCACGCACACGTCGCGGCAGGTGGGGCAGGGGGAGGACGGTCGTGAGTTTCCGTATCCGGGTGCTGGGGCTGCTCCTGCTGGTCGCCCTGACCGCCACCGCGGCCACCGCCTGGCTGACCCTCCGCCAGGCGAACCGCCAGGTCCAGGAGACCGTCAGCGCGGGACGGCAGGACATCGCCCGCATCACCGGCGAGCTGCGCGCGTACGGACTCGCGCACGGCACCTGGGACGGGCTCTCCGCGACCGTGGGCAGGCTCGCGCGGGACACCGGGCAGCGCGTCCGCGTCGCCACCGAGACCGGTGTCCTGCTCGCCGACTCGGACGCCCTCGCGGGCCGTGCTCCCCGCCCGCCGACCGGCCAGCCCCCGGTCCTCGTGGACCCGCGCCCGGCGCTGCGCGTACCGGTCGGCCAGGTGCCCCGGATGGCGCTGAAGCAGGCCGCCGCCGCGATGACCGACTACCGGGCGACGGCGGCGTACGCGGCCTGCCTGACCCGGTCCGGAGCCGAGGTGACGGCCTCCCCGGACCGGAACGGGGTGCCGCGTGTGAGTACGGACCGCAGGACCGCCCAGTGCCGTGGGCCGGGGGAAGGGCCGGACCCGCTGACCCAGCGGGACCTCGACGCGCTCCGGCCGTGCGAGAAGGACCCGCGGTTCGCCGTCTGCGTGCAGCGGGTGTTCAACGAGCGGATCCGGCCCGTCGCCCCGCCGCGCCTCGAGGTCCGCATCGGCGTCCGGAACGAGTCGCCGCCCACCCTCGCCGTGGCGCCCACCGTCGCCGTCGCGGCCGGCGTCGCACTCGCCACCGTCCTCGGCGCGCTGCTGCTCAGCCGTGCGGTGCTGCGTCCGGTGCGGGCCATGACGGTGGCCGCGAGGGGGCTCGGCGCGGGCGATCTGAGCCGGCGCGTCCCCGTCTCCGGGCGGGACGAGATCGCGCAGCTGGGCGGCGCCTTCAACCGCATGGCCGACTCGCTCCAGGCCGGTGAGGAGGGGCAACGCCGCCTCACCGGTGACATCGCGCACGAACTGCGCACCCCGCTGGCCAATCTGCGCGGTTACCTGGAGGCGCTGCGGGACGGTGTCGTCGAGCCGACCCCGGAACTGCTCGCCTCCCTGCACGAGGAGGCCCTGCTGCAGCAGCGCATCGTGGACGACCTCCAGGACCTGGCCCTGGCGGAGGCCGGTGCGCTCACGTACCACCCGTGCGAGGTCGACCTGCGCGAGCTGCTCGACACCAGCCGTACCGCGCATCTCGCGCAGGCCGAGACGGCGGAGGTCGCGCTGGAGCTGGCGGCGCCGCAGCCGGTGCGGGTGACCGCCGACCCGGACCGGCTGCGCCAGGCCGTCGGAAACCTCCTCGGCAACGCGCTGCGGGCCACGGGGCCCGGGGGCACCGTGACCCTGGCCCTGGGCGTGCGGGGCGGGCGGGCCGCGGTGGAGGTCCGGGACACCGGCACGGGGATCCCGGCCGAGGACCTGCCGCACCTCTTCGACCGTTTCTGGCGGGCGGATCCGTCCCGGGGGCGGGCGACCGGGGGCAGCGGGCTGGGGCTGTCCATCGCCCGGCAGATCGTCACCGACCACGGCGGGACCGTCGAGGTGCGCAGCGAAGTCGGGGCGGGGACGGTGTTCACGGTGCTGCTGCCGACCGCTCCGGGCGGGCCTGCGGCGCGCTGAACCGGCGCGGGACGCGATCCCGGCGGAGCAGGAGCGCCCCCGCCCCGGCGGATCGGGGAGGCCCGCCGAGCCGGCGCCCCGCCCGTCAGCTGTTCGCCGGGCCGGTGCCGTCCGCGAGGCGGTAGCCGCGTCCGTAGACCGTCTCCAGGCGGTGGGGCTGCCCGGGGACCGTCGCCAGTTTCCGGCGCAGGTTCATGACGTGCGCGTCGACGGTCCGCTCCTGCACGTCGCGGTCGAAGCCGAAGACCCGCTCGATGATCTGCGCCCGGGTGAAGACGCGGCCGGGTTCCCTGGCCAGCGCCTCCAGGACGGAGAACTCCTTCGCGGTCAGCGTCACCGGCCGCCCCGCCACCCGGACCTCGAAGCGCGCGGTGTCCACCTCCACGTCGCCGACGCGCAGCACCGCGGGCTCCGCGGCACCGGCGGTCTTCCTGGACCGGCGCAGCAGCGCCCGTACCCGTGCGGTCAGTTCGCGGGGGCTGTAGGGCTTGGTGAGGTAGTCGTCGGCGCCCAGGTCGAGGCCGAGGAGCATGTCCTCCTCGGTCGTGCGGGCGGTGAGCAGCAGGATCGGGACGTCCGACTCGGCGCGCAGGATCCGGCACACGTCCAGTCCGTCGACCAGCGGCAGCATCACGTCGAGGACGATGAGGTCGGGCGCGGACGACCGGGCCCGTTCCAGCGCGGCGCGGCCGTCCGCCGCGACCTGGACCGCGTTGCCCTCCCGCTCCAGGTAGATGCGGATCAGCCGGGACTGCTTCTCGTCGTCCTCCGCCACCAGAATCCGAGCGCTCACCGCTTCTCCCCCACCCAGGTCTCGCGCGTTTCCCGCACCGTAGTACAGGCGGCCGGCCGCGGCCCGCGCACGGGAGACACGGGACCGCTTGCATGACCATGCGAAGTGATGCATACTTTTTCCATGTCCAAAGTCCTCACCTCCCTGCCCACCGGTGAGCGCGTCGGTATCGCCTTCTCCGGCGGCCTCGACACCTCCGTCGCGGTCGCGTGGATGCGCGACAAGGGCGCCGTACCGTGCACCTACACCGCTGACATCGGTCAGTACGACGAGCCCGACATCGCCTCGGTGCCCGGCCGTGCGAAGACCTACGGCGCCGAGATCGCGCGCCTGGTCGACTGCCGTGCGGCACTGGTCGAGGAGGGACTGGCCGCGCTGACCTGCGGGGCGTTCCACATCCGCTCGGGCGGGCGGGCGTACTTCAACACCACGCCGCTCGGCCGCGCGGTCACCGGCACGCTGCTGGTGCGGGCCATGCTCGAGGACGACGTCCAGATCTGGGGCGACGGCTCGACGTTCAAGGGCAACGACATCGAGCGGTTCTACCGCTACGGCCTGCTCGCCAACCCGCATCTGCGGATCTACAAGCCCTGGCTGGACGCGGACTTCGTGACCGAGCTGGGCGGCCGCAAGGAAATGTCGGAGTGGCTGCTCGCCCACGGCCTGCCCTACCGGGACAGCACGGAGAAGGCGTACTCCACCGACGCCAACATCTGGGGCGCCACCCACGAGGCCAAGACGCTGGAGCACCTCGACACCGGCGTGGAGACCGTGGAGCCCATCATGGGCGTGCGGTTCTGGGACCCGTCGGTCGAGATCGCCGCCGAGGACGTGACCATCGGCTTCGACCAGGGCCGCCCGGTGACGATCAACGGCAAGGAGTTCGCCTCCCCCGTCGACCTGGTGATGGAGGCCAACGCCATCGGTGGCCGCCACGGCATGGGCATGTCCGACCAGATCGAGAACCGGATCATCGAGGCCAAGAGCCGCGGCATCTACGAGGCGCCCGGCATGGCCCTGCTGCACGCGGCGTACGAGCGGCTCGTCAACGCGATCCACAACGAGGACACCCTCGCCCAGTACCACACCGAGGGCCGGCGGCTCGGCCGGCTGATGTACGAGGGCCGCTGGCTGGACCCGCAGTCGCTGATGATCCGCGAGTCGCTGCAGCGCTGGGTCGGCTCGGCCGTCACCGGCGAGGTCACCCTGCGGCTGCGGCGCGGTGAGGACTACTCGATCCTCGACACCACGGGCCCGGCGTTCAGCTACCACCCGGACAAGCTGTCGATGGAGCGCACCGAGGACTCCGCGTTCGGCCCGGTGGACCGGATCGGCCAGCTCACCATGCGCAACCTCGACATCGCCGACTCGCGCGCCAAGCTGGAGCAGTACGCCGGCCTCGGCCTGATCGGCACCGCCAACCCGGCCATCGGCGCCGCGCAGGCGGCGGCGACCGGACTGATCGGCGCGATGCCCGAGGGCGGCGCCGAGGCCATCGCCTCCCGTGGCGAGGTCTCCGGCGAGGACGAACTGCTGGACCGCGCCGCGATGGAGTCGGGCACGGACTGACACGGACCACCGACCTGTGACCGAGGGGCCGGTCCGACGCGGAGGCGTCGGACCGGCCCCTCGTCGTCGTCACCACTTGCCTCACCTATCGACTTTCGATAGCTTTTAATCGCTGCTCGATCGATGGAGGGGTGATGGGAAAGCTGACCGTGCTCGCGCTGCGAGCCGTGATCGGGGTGCTGCTCGCCGGTTCGGTGTTCGTCCAGGCGGTGATGGTGCCGCTGCTGGCCAAGGACTTCCGGGGAGCCGACCCGGACCTGGTGGCCGCGCGGACCCCGGTGCTCGTGATCGTCGTTCTGGGGGTCGTGACGGCACAGATCGTCCTGGTCTGCGTGTGGCGGCTGGTGACGATGGTGCGGCGGGGAACGGTGTTCTCCCCCGGCGCCTTCCGCTACGTCCACATCGTGATCGGTGCCTTCGTGGCGGCCGCGCTTCTGGTGTTCGCGCTCGGGGTCGTCCTGGCACCGGGCGAGGCCGTCGCCCCGGGCGTCGTCCTGCTGCTGGGCGGGGTCGCCCTCGCGGTCCTGGGCGTCGCGCTGATCGTGCTCGTGCTGCGGATGCTCCTCGCCCAGGCCGTCGCCCGCGACGTCGAGGCGTCGCGGATGCAGGCCGAGCTGGCCGAGGTGATCTGATGCCGATCGCGGTGGACATCGACGTGATGCTGGCCAAACGCAAGATGTCCGTGGGCGAGCTCGCGGAACGCGTCGGCATCACCCCCGCCAACCTGGCGGTCCTCAAGAACGGCCGCGCCAAGGCCGTACGCTTCGCGACGCTCGCCGCGCTCTGCGAGGCGCTCGAGTGCCAGCCCGGGGACCTGCTGCGCTGGGAGGCCGGGGACGGCGAGAGCGGCGGGGACGGCGAGAGCGGCGGGGACGCCGGAAGCGCGGGCGGCGCCGGGAGGTCCGCAGGCGTCCGGAGCGCCGTGGGCGAGTGACGCCGTAGGGGGCGGGCACGGCCCCAAGTGGCCCTAGGGAGCCGCCCGGGCGCACCCTGGGAGAAGATCTCCTTGCCCACAGGCACCCACCCGGGAAGGACCCGCCCCGTGATCATCTTCGGCACCAAGGGATACCTCTACCAGCTCGCGATACTGACGCTGGTCTGCCGCTCCTGCAACACCCCCTCCGCGCACACGCTCAGGAAGCGCGTCGTCAAGTTCACCCTGTTCTTCATCCCGCTGTTCCCCTTCTCCACGAAGTACGCGCTCCAGTGCACCTTCTGCGGCGCCGAGCAGCAGGTGACCAGGGAACAGGCCGAGCAGCTCCTGGCCCAGGCCTCGGGCGGCCAGGGCGGACCGGCGTACGGGCAGCCGCAGCAGCAGCCGTACCAGTCCTAGGCACCCGTCCGCGTTGCCGGTTTCCGGCAGCCCTGACTACCCTCTCGTTGCCGGACACCGCGCACCGGGCGTGACCGGCAGGGGAGGCGCGGAGTGGGGGAACAGCAGGAGGCGTACCTGACCGGGTACGCCGAGATCCTCGCGCAGGTCGCCGGCACGGGACGCCGGCTGAACCGCGACGAGCTGGAGGAGCGGCGGCGGCTCGGCGAACAGGCCGCGGAACAGGGCCACAGCCTGCGCACCCTCGTCCGGGGACATCTGGAGGCCACGCGCGCCCGCTGGCCCGGCGAGGCGGGGAGCGCGGGCACGACCGACAGCGTGCTCGGCGCCGTCGGCCAGGCCGTCGACGCCTTCGCCGAGGGGTACGAACGCGCCCAGCGTCTCGCCGTACGGCAGGAGGAGGCCGCCAGGCGGGAGTTCATCGACGACCTGCTCTACGGGCGCAGCGACCTGGGGCGGCTCGCGGAGCGGGCGGAACGTTTCGGTCTGGTGCTGTCCCGGGCCCACGCCGTGGCGGTGGCGCAGGGGCCCGAGGCGTACGACGACACCGCCCCCGTCACCCGGCTCGTGGAGACCGCGCTCATCTCCCGCTTCGGCGACCGGCGGATCCTGATCGCCACCAAGAACGGCCAGCTCATCTGCATCGCGCCCGGCGACCAGGACGACGTCCTCGCCTTCTTCGCCAAGCAGGCCTACGCCGCGACGGAAGGCAGCCGGGTGGCCATCGGCCGGCCCCGGACCGGCGCGGGCGGCGTGGTGCACAGCTACGAGGAGGCGCTGAGCACCCTCGAACTCGCCGCACGCCTGGAACTCGACGAGCCCGTGGTGCGCGCCGCCGACCTGCTGGTCTACCCGGTGCTCACCCGCGACCGGCAGGCCATGGCCGACCT
This sequence comes from Streptomyces flaveolus, assembly GCF_014648815.1. GTDB lineage: Bacteria > Actinomycetota > Actinomycetes > Streptomycetales > Streptomycetaceae > Streptomyces > Streptomyces flaveolus. The sequence goes on from NZ_BMRV01000004.1 coordinate 162,333, forward strand.
CGTGCTGAGCGTGCTGGGCCCGCTGCGCGACGCCCGGGGCGGTGCCGAGCCGCTGCTGCGGACCCTGGAGGTGTACTTCGACGCCGGGTGCACCGCGGCCGAGGCCGCACGGCGCCTCGCGCTCAGCGTGCGGGCGCTGACCTACCGGCTGGACCGCATCCACCAGCTGACCGGGGCCGACCCCGCCGACCCCGTGCACCGCTACACCCTGCAGACCGCGGTCATCGGGGCCCGGCTGCTGGGCTGGCCCGCCGAGGAGATCTGACCGGCGGCGACAGCCCGAAGACCAGCGACAGGGCGGGCAGCACGACCCCCGTGACACCCGGTCCGAGAGACCGGGCGCTGCGTGCCGTCCCCCTCCCGCCCGTCGCTGAGCTTCGGTGGAACGCATCCTCACACGGACGGTGACGGCCCGTCACTGCCGGGCCCCGGCAATCTTCGCGCGTCTTCCATGCCGCCCTCGCGCTCTGGAACCGGTGGGGCCGCTCGGGCAGTCTCCTCCGGTGTGGTGAGCCTTCCGAACCAGGTTCCGCCGGGCGGTGCGCCCGGCGATGCGTCCGCGCACATGGTGGTGTGCGGCGACGACGGGCTGGCGCACCGGCTGGCGGCCGAACTGCGCGGGGTCTACGGCGAGCAGGTCACGCTCGTCGTCCCGCCCTCAGGGCGTCGGGTACGCCAGCCCGTGGTGGGCCGGGCCCGCGCGGCCTCGGCCGCACTCCTGGACCGCTTCAACGCGGCCGTCAACCGGACGGGCAACGGCGACGCGGGCGGCACCGGGCGGGAACTGGAGGCCGCCGAGCCGACCGAGGACGTCCTCGCGGAGGCCGGTGTGGACCGGGCCGCCGCACTCGCCCTCGTCTACGACGACGACGAGACCAACATCCGGGCCGCCCTCACGGCCCGCCGGCTCAACCCGCGGCTGCGACTCGTGCTGCGCCTGTACAACCGGCGGCTCGGCCAGCACATCGAGGCGCTCCTCGACCAAAGTGCCGCGCTCGCGGCCGGCGGCGGGCGCCCCGCCGGACCGGACGGCGTCGAGGCCTCCACGACCGTGCTCTCCGACGCCGACACGGCGGCGCCCGCCCTCGCGGCGACCGCGCTCGTCGGCACCAGCAAGGTCGTCCAGACGGACGGGCTGCTGCTGCGCGCGGTGGAACGGCAGCCGCCCCGCCCCGGTGAGGTCGCCGACCCCGGACTGTGCACGCTGGCCCTGCTGTCCGCGACGAGCAACGACCCGGCCGGTGCGGACGGTTCGGAGGGCAGCGGCGAGCAGGGGCCGCAGCTGCTGCCCGACGCGGCGGCGGTGGAGGCGGCCACCGGCCGCGGCACCGTCGTCCTGGAGCAGGTGTCGTACTCGGGGCCGTCGCTGCCCGCCGGGCGGGCCGGTGTGCCGCCGTTCGCCTCGCTGTTCTCGCGGCGGCTGCGGTGGTCGCTGGCCGGTCTGGCGGCCTGTGTGGTCGCGCTCGCCGTGGCACTCATGGTGGTCACCGGCGACCATCCCCTGCACGCGACGTACGTGACGCTGCTCGACCTCTTCGCCATCAACGAGCCCGCGCACAACGAGGACTCCGGGCGGCAGGTGCTGCAACTGCTGTCCGGTTTCGTCGGGTTACTGCTGCTGCCCGTGCTCCTGGCGGCCGTGCTGGAGGCCCTGGGGACCTTCCGCAGCGCCTCCACGCTGCGCAAGCCGCCGCGCGGGCTCGGCGGGCACGTCGTTCTGCTCGGTCTCGGCAAGATCGGCACACGGGTGCTGACCCGGCTGCGGGAGATGGACATCCCCGTGGTGTGCGTCGAGGGCGACCCCGAGGCGCGCGGCATGGCGACCGCACGGCGGCTGCGGGTGCCGGTGGTGCTCGGGGACGTCACGCAGGAGGGCGTCCTGGAGGCGGCAAAGATCCACCGGGCGCACTCGCTGCTCGCGCTGACCAGCGTCGACACGACGAACCTGGAGGCGGTGCTCTACGGGCGGTCCGTGCGGCCCGACCTGCGGGTGGTGCTGCGCCTGTACGACGACGACTTCGCGACCGCGGTGTACCGCACCCTGCGGGGTGCGCATCCCGGGGCGCTGACCCGCAGCCGCAGCGTGACCCATCTGGCCGCGCCGGCGTTCGCCGGGGCGATGATGGGGCGCCAGATCCTGGGGGCGATCCCCGTGGAGCGGCGGGTGCTGCTGTTCGCGGCGGTGCGGGTGGCGGGGCATCCGCAGCTGGAGGGGAAGACGGTCGGGGAGGCGTTCCGGGCGGGGGCGTGGCGGGTGCTGGCGCGGGAGGTCTCCGACGGGGGGCGGGACGGGGCGGGTGCCGGTGGCGGTGCCGGTGCGGAGGGGGGTCGGGAGTCGCGGTTGGTGTGGCAGATGCCCGAGACGTATGTCCTGCGGGGTGAGGATCGGGTGGTGCTGGCGGCGACGCGGCGGGGGTTGGCCGAGTTGCTCGGGCGGCGGGCGCGGCAGCAGGCGGGGTTGTAGGGGCGCCGCCCCCACAACCCCGCCAGGGGGCGCCGCCCCCTGACCCCCGGGCCGGCTCGGTCGGCCGAGGGGTCGGGGGATCAGCCCTGCGGCAGGTGGCGTGCTGCGAAGTCCAGTTCCAGGGCTACCTGCTTGATGCGTTCGTCGACCACCAGGGAGCCGTGGCCCGCGTCGTAGCGGTAGACCTCGTGGACCGCGCCCCTCGCCTCCAGGCGCTCGACGTAGTTCTCGATCTGGCGGATCGGGCAGCGCGGGTCGTTGACCCCCGCGGAGATATACACCGGGGCCTTGACCCGGTCGACGTAGGTCAGGGGCGAGGACGCCTCGAAGCGGTCGGGGACCTCCTCGGGGGTGCCGCCGAGGAGCGTGCGGTCCAGGGCCTTCAGGCCCTCCATCTCGTCGTGGTACGCGGTGACGTAGTCGGCGACCGGGACGGCGGCGATGCCCAGGGCCCACGCCTCGGGCTGGGTGCCGAGGCCGAGGAGGGTGAGGTAGCCGCCCCAGGAGCCGCCGGTGAGGATCAGGCGGGCGGGGTCGGCGAGCCCGGAGGTGACCGCCCACTCGCGCACCGCCGCGATGTCCTCCAGCTCGATGAGACCGACCCGGTGCTTGAGGGCGTCGGTCCAGGCCCGGCCGTACCCCGTGGAGCCGCGGTAGTTGACGCGGACCACCGCGTACCCGTGGTCGACCCAGGCGGCCGGGCCCGCGGCGAAGGAGTCGCTGTCGTGCCAGGTCGGTCCGCCGTGGATGTCGAAGACCGTCGGGAGCGGTCCGGTCGCGCCCGCCGGCTTCTGCACCAGGGCGTGGACCCGGCCGCCGGGGCCCTCCACCCAGACGTCCTCCACCGGCACCGAGCCGGGCGACCTCATGCCGGGCGGGTCGAGCACCACCCGGCCGGTGGTGGAGCGCACCGCCGACGGCTCGGCCGCCGACGACCACAGGTACTCCACGCTGCCGTCGGGGCGGGCCGTCGCACCGGAGACGGTGCCCGCCGGGGTCTCGATCTCCACCAGCTCGCGCCCGTCGAAGTCGTACCGGAACAGTTCGCTGCGGGCCTCGAAGCCGTGCACGATCAGCAGGCCGCTGCCGTCCGGGTACCACTCGGCGCTCACGTCACCGGGCAGCTCCAGCGCGAGGTCCGTCTGCTCGCCCGTCGCCACGTCCCACACCAGGGGCTCCCAGCGGCCCCGGCGCTGGTGCCCGATGAGCAGGCGGGTGTCGCCGTCGACGGGGGCGAAGCCCAGCACCTCCAGGCCCAGCTCCTTCTCACCGCCGTCGGTGTCGTCGAGCTCGGCGACCGTCGTGCCGTCGGGGCGCAGGACGCGCAGCGCGGAGTGCATGGCGTCGCCGTGCTCGGTGTGCTCGATGGCGATCAGCGTGCGGTCGTGGGAGAGGTCGCCGACGCCCGCCGACTCGCGGTGGCGGTAGATCTCCACCGGGGCATCGCCCTCGTGCGCGAGGTGGATCGTCGTGCCGTCCTCGTCGGTCGAGCGGCCGATCACCGCCGTCCGCCCGTCCCGGCCGAGGGCGAGGCCCGCCGGGTAGGAGGGGTCGAGGCCCGGCACCGCGAGCTCGTCCTCGCCGCCCACGAAGGGCTGGCGGCGCCACACGCCGAACTCGTCGCCGTCCTTGTCGTCGAACCACCAGATCGACGCACCGTCCGGGGAGAGCACACCGTCCGTCGTGCCGTTGGGCCGGTTCGTGACCTGTCGCTGCTCGCCGGTCGCGCGGTCCCAGGCGTACAGCTCGTACGTCCCCGTCGCGTTCGACACGAACAGGGAGCGGTCCGGCGCGTCCTCGGCCCAGTCGGGCAGGGAGACCCGCGGCGCGCGGAACCTCTTCTCCCAGTCCGGCATGCCCTCGCCCTGTCCCCGTACGCCCCGCGTGCCCTGCTGATCCGGTGAGACGGACCCGTTGCTCTCAGTCATGGCCCCATAGTGCCTCGCCGCGCCGACAACGCGCAGATCAGATCCCCAGCCTGTGGACAACCTCGCTCATCCACAGCCCCGCGGGCGGTCCACCGGCACGCGCCCCGTACCGTGGAGGGCGTGTACCGGTTTCTGCTGACCCCCCGATGGTGGGGAATCAACGTCTTCGTCGTGCTCGCCATCCCGTTCTGCATCTTCATGGGGTCGTGGCAGCTGGGCCGGTTCGAGGACCGGGTGCAGGACCACAACAGCGCCACCACCCAGGCGGAGTCGGCCCGGCACGAGCCGGCCCGCCCGCTGGCCGAGCTGCTGCCCGTCGACAAGGCGACGGTCGGCAAGCAGACCACGGTGAGCGGCCGCTACGGCGAACAGCTGCTCGTGCCCGAGCGGAAGCTGGACGACCGGCAGGGCTACTACGTCCTCACGCTGCTGCGCACCGACACCGGCCGGGCGCTGCCCGTCGTACGGGGCTGGCTGCCCGGCGACCCCGACCCGGCGAAGGTTCCGGCCCCGCCCGCCGGCGAGGTCACCGTCACCGGCGCGCTCCAGGCGTCCGAGACGCCCGGCGACAACGGCGTCAGCTCCCGCTCCGGATGGCCGCAGGGCCAGACCGGCGCGATCAGCGCGGCGTCGCTGGTGAACCTCGTGCCGTACGACGTGTACGACGCGTGGGTCACGCTCAACACGGGCGCCTCCGGGATGCGGGCCGTGCCGGTGAGCGCGCCGCAGGACACCGGCCTGGACCTGAAGGCGTTCCAGAACCTCGGTTACACGGCCGAGTGGTTCGCCTTCGTCGGCTTCGTCGTCTTCATGTGGTTCCGGCTGCTGCGCCGGGAGGCGGAGCTCGCCCGGGACGCGGAGCTGGGCCTGGTCCCGGAGGGGAACGAGGGCGAGGACGTCACCGACGCCGAGGCCGGGCAGGAGTCCCGGCCCAGCCCGACCGGCGTCTGAGCACGGCGCACCCGGCACCGCCCGAGCGTCTGCCGCCGGCCGGTCCCCCGGTCACGTCCCGGCCAGCACTCCCGTCCAGTACACGGTCCCGGCGCACGCGTTGGGCACCGTGACCGCGGCCGATCCCGAGCCCCCCTCCGGGGTGTACGAGACCGTCACGCTGCCGTCGGCCGGACCCTCCTCGGTGACCAGCTGCGTCGTGGTGCCGGTGTCACCGCCCGTGGAGGTGCCGGCGGTGGCGGTCGGCTCCTCGGTGGGCGACGGGTCGGGCGTGGGCTCGCCCGTGCCGCCCCCCGTGGTGCCGCCGGTGGTCGGACAGGTCTCCGAGGGCACCCAGGCGAACTGCACCTCGTAGGAGGCGCCGGACGCCAGCGTCAGCGAGGCCGACTCCAGCGACGGGTCGGGCAGCGCGGCCGCGGCGTCACCGGCGGCGTGCCGTGCCGTGCCGATCTTGGCCGGGTCCGCCGCGCCCTGCGGGGTGGCGGCCACGCTGCCGGGGCCGGCGACGGTACAGCTGTCCGAGGAGACGTTGGTGACGCGGAAGGAGCCGTAGACGGCGCCCGCCGAGTCGGGGCCCGCGCTGTTCGCGACGGCCGGGCCGAGCTGCTGCGTCATGCACAGCGGGAGGTCGGCGGGGCTGCTGGCGGAGGGTCCGACGCCGGTGGCCGACCCCGTGGCGGAGCCGGTCGCCTCGTCCGTCGGCTTCTCCTCCGGGTCGGACTTCTCCTCGTCCTCGGGCTTCCCGGAGGAGCCGGTGATGCCGCTCTGGCCGCCGGCCGGGTCCTTGCCCTGGCTGGTGCCGCCCTGCGCCTGCGAGGCGTTGCCCGCCACGGACGGGTCGGCGCCGGGGCCGGTGGAGTTGGACACGTGGACGAGGGCGGGGACCGCCGTGCCGATGAACAGGGCGGCGGCCGCCATGCCGACGACGGCCTGGCGTTTGCGGGCCCGCCGGGCCGGTACCGCCCGGCGGAGGTGGTCCAGGGTGCCGTCGCTCGGCTCCATGTCCCGCACGGCGCTGTGCAGCATCCTGCGCAGCGCCAGCTCGTCGGGGGCGAGCCCGGCGGGCCCCTGAGTGTCGGGGCCCTGGTCGGCGGGGCCGTGGTTCACAGTTCCGTTCCCAGCGTGCGTGTGCTTCGGATCTTGCCCGGTCGGCTCGGCCGGCTCGTGACCCTCGTGGGCGTCACGCCGTGCCTCGTTGCCGTCGCTCATGCCGGCGCCTCCATGGCCACCCTGAGCGCCGCGATACCGCGCGATCCGTACGCCTTCACCGAGCCCAGCGATATTCCGAGCGTCTCGGCGACCTGTGCCTCGGTCATGTCCGCGAAGTAGCGCAGGACCAGGACCTCGCGCTGGCGGCGCTGCAGTCCCTTCATCGCCTTGATCAGGGAGTCGCGCTCCAGCAGGTCGTAGGCGCCCTCCTCCGCGCTCGCCATGTCCGGCATGGGCTTCGAGAGCAGCTTGAGGCCGAGGATGCGGCGGCGCAGTGCCGAACGCGAGAGGTTGACGACGGTCTGCCGCAGGTAGGCCAGCGTCTTCTCCGGGTCGCGCACGCGTTTGCGCGCCGAGTGGACGCGGATGAAGGCCTCCTGGACGACGTCCTCGCAGGAGGCGGTGTCGTCGAGGAGGAGGGCGGCGAGACCGAGCAGCGACCGGTAGTGGGCGCGGTAGGTCTCGGTGAGGTGGTCGACGGTGGTGCCCGCCGCCACGACGTCATCGGCGCCGTCACGCTGATTCGATATGCGGGCCGGCCGCGCTGCGGGCATCGGCGCGATCACCGGCATGCCACCGGCCGCGCCGGCCACCCGGGGACGGACGGGCCGGACGGGAGCCCGCACTGCGGGGCCACGCGGTGTCGCGGTGAATTCGAGTACCTCTGCCACGCCAGTTGGACACGTCCGACCCCCTGAGGGTTGTACGTGCCGGGCGTCACGTTCCCGCGTCTGCCGGGCAGCCAACCGACCGACGGTGCGTCATAGGCCCTCATTGTCCCGCTCTTCCCCTATGTCCCATGTGAACGAGCGTCCCCACGCCCGCCCTCGGCGTCCCCGCGCCGATCCACGCGCCCCGCACCCTGAATGGGTGACCGCAAAGACGCTCCCCGCCCTCCGCACGGTTGCGGAGGGCGGGGAGGAAATCCTCTGATGCCACAGGTGCCGGTTACAAGTAGTCCGGACCTACTTCCGGATCACATCTCGTTCATGGATCCTACAAACGAACCCCACAGCTGCCAGGGCTTTTTGGCCCCGCCGGCCCGTTCAGCCGAGCTCGGCCGCCACCAGCTCCGCGATCTGCGCGGTGTTCAGCGCGGCGCCCTTGCGCAGGTTGTCGCCGCACACGAAGAGTTCGAGGGCCGTCGGGTCGTCCAGGGCCCGCCGCACCCGGCCGACCCAGGTCGGGTCGGTGCCGACCACGTCGGCGGGGGTGGGGAACTCACCGGCGGCCGGGTTGTCGAAGAGGACGACGCCGGGCGCGGTGGCCAGGATCTCCCGCGCCTTGTCGACGGTGACCTCGCCCTCGAAGCGGGCGTGGACGGTCAGGGAGTGCGTGGTGACCACGGGGACCCGTACACACGTCACCGCCACCGGCAGCTGCGGCAGTCCGAGGATCTTGCGGGACTCGTCCCGCACCTTCATCTCCTCCGACGACCAGCCGTCCTCGCGCAGCGAACCGGCCCACGGTACGACGTTCAGCGCGACCGGCTCCGGGAACGGCCCGGTGTCGTCGCCGACGGCCCGCCGCACGTCGCCGGGGTGGGTCCCCAGCTCGGTCCCGGCCACCAGCGACAGCTGCCGGCGCAGCGTGTCCACGCCGTCCCGCCCGGCCCCGCTCACCGCCTGGTACGAGGAGACGACCAGCTCGCGCAGCCCGAACTCGGCGTGCAGCGCGCCCAGCGCCACGATCATGGACAGCGTTGTGCAGTTGGGGTTGGCGACGATGCCGCGCGGCCGCATCCGCAGGGCGTGCGGATTGACCTCGGGCACGACGAGGGGCACGTCCGGGTCCATCCGGAACGCGCCCGAGTTGTCGACCACCACCACGCCCTTGGCGGCGGCGACCGGCGCCCACTGGGCGGCGACCTCGTCGGGTACGTCGAACATGGCGACGTCGACCCCGTCGAAGGCCTCCTCGGTGAGGGCCAGGACCTCGACCTCCTCACCGCGCACGGCCAGTTTGCGGCCGGCCGAGCGGGGCGAGGCGATCAGACGGATCTCGCCCCAGATGTCCGCATGCTGGGACAGGATCTGGAGCATCACCGAACCGACGGCGCCGGTCGCTCCGACGACGGCCAGGGTCGGCCGTCCGGTGCGCCCGGCGCCTTGGATGTCGGACATCAGCGCCCGGTGCCTCCGTAGACCACGGCCTCGTCGCTGTCGGAGTCCAGCCCGAAGGCGGTGTGCACGGCGCGCACGGCCTCGTTCACGTCGTCCTTGCGGGTGACGACCGAGATGCGGATCTCGGAGGTCGAGATGAGCTCGATGTTCACGCCGGCGTCGGACAGGGCGGTGAAGAAGTCGGCGGTGACGCCCGGGTTGCTCTTCATCCCGGCGCCGACCAGCGAGATCTTGCCGATCTGGTCGTCGTAGCGCAGCGAGTCGAAGCCGATGCCGGCCCGGCTCTTCTCCAGCGCGTCGATGGCCTTGCGGCCCTCGGACTTCGGCAGGGTGAAGGAGATGTCCGTCAGACCCGTGGAGGCGGCGGACACGTTCTGCACGACCATGTCGATGTTGACCTGGGCGTCGGCGATCGCCCGGAAGATCGCGGCCGCCTCGCCCGGCTTGTCCGGCACGCCGACGACCGTGACCTTGGCCTCCGACGTGTCGTGCGCGACTCCGGAGATGAGGGCCTGCTCCACCTGCTTTTCCCCTTGCTTGATCGGCTCGCTGCTGACCCACGTGCCCTGCAGCCCGCTGAAGCTGGACCGCACGTGGATCGGGATGTTGTACCGGCGGGCGTACTCCACGCAGCGGTGGAGGAGCACCTTGGAACCGGAGGCGGCGAGCTCCAGCATGTCCTCGAAGGAGATCCAGTCGATCTTCTTCGCCTTCTTCACCACGCGCGGGTCGGCGGTGAACACGCCGTCGACGTCGGTGTAGATCTCACAGACGTCCGCGTCGAGCGCGGCGGCGAGAGCGACGGCCGTGGTGTCGGAACCGCCGCGGCCCAGCGTGGTGATGTCCTTGCTGTCCTGGCTGACACCCTGGAAGCCGGCCACGATGGCGACGTTGCCCTCGTCCACCGAGGTGCGGATGCGACCCGGCGTCACGTCGATGATCCGGGCCTTGTTGTGGACCGAGTCGGTGATGACTCCGGCCTGGCTGCCGGTGAACGACTGGGCCTCGTGACCCAGGTTTTTGATCGCCATGGCCAGCAGCGCCATGGAGATGCGCTCTCCGGCGGTCAGCAGCATGTCGAGTTCCCGCCCGGCAGGGATCGGGGACACCTGCTCGGCGAGATCGATCAGCTCGTCCGTCGTGTCGCCCATCGCGGAAACGACGGCGACCACCTGGTTGCCGTTCTTCTTCGCTTCCACGATCCGCTTGGCGACGCGCTTGATGCCCTCGGCATCGGCTACGGAGGAGCCTCCGTACTTCTGCACGACAAGGCCCACGTGCGCTCCTCGCTCAATCCGTCTCTTTCCGCACGTACGTACATGTACTGCGGTCGGTTCATTCTATCGAGCGTCCGAAATTCCCCCCTGCGGTATCGCATGGTGAGACCTCCGGTCCGTCCAGGCAGGCTCATGCCCAGGTGGAGGCGGGTCACTCGGAAAAGTGCGGTGAGTCACACGTTCACAAGCGGGGGCTACGTGACCGGGCGCAGGCCCAGCGGGCCCGCGATCTCCTGCACCATGACCCGGCCGGCCTCCCGCTCCAGGGCGTCGTCACCGAGGTCCTGGTCGGTGTCGAGGCCGTCCAGTTCCTCGAGCGGCTGGTTCAGCCGGACGTGGGCGACGACCGACTGGAGGGCGCGCAGGGTCGCCGACGCCGTGGAACCCCAGTTGGAGAAGTAGGAGAACTGCCACCACCACAGCGCCTCCGTGGTGCGGCCCGCCTTGTAGTGGGCCATGCCGTGGCGGAGGTCGGTGATGACGTCGGTGAGGTCGTCCGAGATACGGGCCGGGACCGGGGCCTTGCGCGGCTCGTAGGGGTCGAAGACCTCGGAGTAGACGTCGATCGGCTCCAGGAGGCGGGCCAGGTTCTCGCGGAGGTCGTCCACGTCCAGCTCCGGGCCCGGGTCGGGCTCGTAGCGCTCGTCCGGGACGATGTCCTCGTGGGCGCCCAGGCGTCCGCCGGCCAGCATGAGCTGGGAGACCTCGAGGAGAAGGAAGGGGACGGCCGAGTCCGGTTCGTCGCCCTTGGCCACCTCCGTGACCGCGACCAGGAAGCTCTCGATCTGGTCGGCGATCTGGACCGCGAAGTCGTCGGGGTTCTGGTTGGTCGCGTGCAGCGTGGCGTCAGACATCTAGGAGTCGTCTCCCCTCGAAGGCGCGGCCGAGGGTCACCTCGTCCGCGTATTCCAGGTCGCCGCCCACCGGGAGGCCGCTGGCCAGGCGGGTGACCTTGAGGCCCATGGGCTTGATCATGCGGGCGAGATACGTGGCCGTGGCCTCGCCCTCCAGATTCGGGTCCGTGGCCAGGATGAGCTCCGTGACCGTGCCGTCCGCGAGGCGGGCGAGCAGTTCACGGATGCGCAGGTCGTCGGGGCCCACCCCGTCGATGGGGCTGATCGCGCCGCCGAGCACGTGGTACCGGCCGCGGAACTCGCGGGTGCGCTCGATGGCGACGACGTCCTTCGGTTCCTCCACCACGCAGATGACGGCAGGATCACGGCGCGGGTCGCGGCAGATGCCGCACTGCTCCTCCTGCGCGACGTTGCCGCAGGTCGCGCAGAAGCGGACCTTGGCCTTCACTTCCATGAGGGCCTGGGCGAGGCGCCGTACGTCGGTCGGTTCCGCCTGGAGGATGTGGAAGGCGATCCGCTGCGCGCTCTTGGGACCGACGCCGGGCAGCCGCCCCAGTTCGTCGATGAGGTCCTGGACCACGCCTTCGTACAACGGACTGCCGTCCTTCCTGAGGTTCCTTCACTACGTACGGTAGAGGGCCCCGGCCCGTCTTAGAAAGGCAGACCGGGGATGCCGCTGCCGCCCAGACCCTGGGCGAGGGGGCCCAGCTTCTGCTCCTGGAGGCTCTTCGCGTTCTCGTTGGCCGCCTGCACGGCGGCCACGATCAGGTCGGCGAGGGTCTCGGTGTCCTCCGGGTCCACCGCCTTCGGGTCGATCCTGAGGCCGCGCAGCTCGCCGGAACCCGTGACGGTGGCCCTCACCAGGCCGCCGCCCGCCTGTCCGTCGACCTCCGTCTGCGCCAGTTCCTCCTGCGCCCTCGCGAGGTCCTGCTGCATCTTCTGCGCCTGCTGGAGCAGCTGCTGCATGTTGGGCTGGCCACCACCGGGGATCACGTTCAGCTCCTGTCACCGCTGTCGCCGCGCTGTCGCGGCGGGTTTTTCCCGTTCGGCACGAGCCTACGTGGTCCGGGCGGCCCTCGCCCCAGCACTCTTTCGAGTGAGTCGAGCGGGCGCCCTATACCTGATCAAGGACCTCTTCCGGGCGGACAAGAGGGCAAAGCCGGGTCTTCGCCACCCATTGGGCGGTAGGAAGGGTCCGGCGCGTCAGCCTCGCGTGTCACACGAGCGCCGCGAGGTCTTCACGGACGGTGAGCAGTAGGGAGTGCCGGGTGGGTCAGCCGGAGATGCAGCCCGAGGGGCCGCCGCAGGACGGACCGCACGGCGAGGGGGCGGCCGGGCCGTGTCCGGGCGACCTGACCGGACGGGCGCTCCCGCTCGGCGACTGGGCGCTGCCCGCCGAGCGGCTGGACGAGCTGTACCGGTGGGTGGAGCGGGGCGCGCTGGAGACGGCGGCCTGGTATCTCGCGGACCGGGTGTGGAAGCGGCGGGGAGCACGGCTGCTGCGGGGCGGGGCCGCGGTGGGGGCGCTCGCCGGGGCGGTGCTGCCGTTGCTGGACATGACGGGGGTCGCGGGCGGGGTCGGGCCCTGGGGGTATCTCGCGCTGCTGCTCGGGGTGGCGTGCGTGGCCGGGGACCGGTACTTCGGGATGACCGCCGGGTGGATGCGGGACGTGGCGACGGCGCAGGCGGTGCAGCGGCGGTTGCAGGCGCTGCAGTTCGACTGGGCGTCGGAGAGCGTCCGGGAGGTGCTGGGGCCTGCGGACGGGACGGCGAGCGAGGCGGCCGAGCGGTGTCTGGGGGTGCTGCGGAGGTTCTCCGAGGACGTGACGGAGCTGGTGCGGGCGGAGACGGCGGACTGGATGGTGGACTTCCGGTCCGGGTCGGCGCCGTTGGGGCTTCAGTCGGTGGGGGGCGGCGGGGGGCGGTCGGACGTGGGGGCGGGGGTGCCGGGGAGGTTCTCCGTGGCGTCGAACGGGGCTCGGCCGAACATGCCTCGGCAGCGGCCGCCGGAGCCGAGGTGAGCCGGCGGGGGTGAGGGTGGTCGCGTGGTCCGGCGTTCGGCTGTGCCCGCGTGCTGGTGCGGGCCGGGTGGTGGGTCGGTGACCCCATGCCGACGGGGTGCCCGGCGCTGAGGCTGAGCAGGTGGGTCGCGTGGGCCCGCGCCGGCGGGGTGCCGCTGCGCCCACCCGTGCCGCCCCAGCGGCACGACTGCCCGCAGCTGCGGTGGCATGGGCAGCGGCCCACCGCTACGGCGGCGAGGGCGGGGCCCGCAGCTACGGCGGCGACGGCCCACCACTACGGCGGCACGACTGCCCGCAGCTGCGGCGGCACGGGCAGCGGCCCACCGCTACGGCGGCGAGGGCGGGGCCCGCAGCTACGGGGGCACGACTGCCCGTAGCTGCGGTGGGTTGCCGGGCGCGGCCTGCGGGGGTGTGGGGCGGCTGCCCGCAGCCGTGACGGCGAGGGCGAGGTGCCCGCGGCTGCGGCGGTGGGGCGGTCCCAGCTGGGGAGCGTTGCTGCGGCGGCTTACTGGCGGGTGTAGTTCAGGGTTTCTCCTGTTGTCGTGTTCGTGCGGGTGAGGGTGCCGTCGGGCAGGAGCGTGACCTCGGTGGGTTCCCCCGGGGTGCAGGAGGAGGCCGGGCCCGTCGTCACCGTGGAGGGGCCCAGGCGCAGGGGGCCGTCCGTGCCCGGGTCGGTGGTCAGGTCGGCCTCGAAGACGCAGTGGTAGGTGCTGTTGCCGGCGGGGCCGTCGGCGACGAGGGACATGACCGTGTCGCCGACCTCCCCCTGCTGGATGGTCAGCCGGCGACTGTGCACACCGGAGGCGTTGTCGATGGTCGTGGCCCACGTGCCCAGGTACGCGGCGGGGATCGTGCCGTCCGGGGAGGACGGGGACTCCGGCGCGCTCGACGTGCCGTTCGTCGGGGCCGGCCCGGACGTGTCGGTGCCCGGGGTCTCGGGGGCGGCCGACGAGGTCGCCGGGTCGCCGCCGGCCCCGTCGTCCTCCTTGCCGCCGCTCATCAGCGCGTAGACCGAGCCGCCCGCGCCGAGCGCGACGACCAGGGCGACGGCGACCAGCAGCGCGGTGGAGCGGCCTCTTCGGGACGGTTCCCGGACCGGCCCGTAGGGCGGGGGCGGCCCGTACGGCGGGGTGCCGCCGGGCGGCGGCCCGTAGGGCGGGGTCGAGCCGAGACCGCCGTACGGGTGGTACTGCGGTGGCGGCGCCCCCTGCGCTCCGGGCGGCTGGACCCAGGCCGGTGCCGGGGCGTAGCCGTGCGCAGGCGGGTGAGAGGGGTGCTGTTGCGGGTGGCCGTGTGCGGGCGCGGGGCTGGTGGGCGGGGGCGCAGGGGCGCCCGGGCCGCCCGGGCCGCCCGCGACCAGCGTGGGGAGGTGGTTCGTCGGCGCACCGCTGCCCGGCTGCCGCGGGGGCGGGGGCCCCGGATTCCCGGCCACGCCCGGATCAGGGTCGCCGGGGTTCCGGTCCGGAGCCGCGTCGCCGGGGTCCGGCGAGGGCGTCCGCCCCGGGCGGCCGGAGTCCGGCCCGGCGGCGGCGGATCCCGCCGCTGCGGAGCCCACGGCGGCAGGACCCCCGGCAGCAGGCAGCCCCGACGCCGGAGGGAACGGTGGCGGCGTCCCCGGCGCCGGTGGGACCGGGGCCGGCGGAACCGATGCCCCCGCGTCCTCCGGGTTCTCCGTGTCCAGCAGCCGTACCGCGTGGCGGCCGAGCTGGGCCACCAGGGCGCTGGGCAGCCAGGGTTCCCTGGAGCGGCCCTCCGTGACGGTGTCCTGCGCGCCCGTGCGCTCCAGCACCTCGGCGAGGGAGGGACGCGCCGCCGGGTCCTTCTTCAGGCAGTCGCGGACCAGGTCGGCGATGCCCTCGGGCACGCCCTCCAGGTCGGGTTCCTCCTGCGCGATGCGGAACATCAGCGCGTGCACGCCGCTGTTGGCGGTGCCGAAGGGCAGGTCGCCGGTGGCGGCGTAGGCGAGGACCGAGCCGAGGCAGAAGACGTCGCAGGCGGGCGTGATCCGGTCGCCGCGCACCTGCTCGGGCGCCATGAAGCCGGGCGAGCCCACGAGCGCGCCGGTGCGGGTGAGTCCGCCGTCGGTCACCGTCTCCAGGGCCCGCGCGATGCCGAAGTCGATCACGCGGGGGCCGTCGATGGTGACGAGCACGTTGGACGGCTTGAGGTCGCGGTGCACGATCCCGGCGGCGTGGATGTCCTGCAGGGCGTGCGCGAGCCCGGCCGCCAGGGTCTGTACCGAGCGTTCCGGGAGGGCACCGTGGTCGTGCCCGACGACCTGCTGGAGGCTGGGCCCGGCGACGTACCCGGTGGCGACCCACGGCACGGCGGCCTCGGTGTCGGCGTCCAGCACGGGCGCCGTCCAGTACCCGCCGACCCGGCGCGCGGACTCGACCTCCTGGCGGAACCGCTGGCGGAACTCCTCCTGCGCGGCCAGTTCCTCGCGCACCAGCTTGACGGCGACGGTGCGTCCCCGGTCCGACCGGGCGAGGTAGACCTGCCCCATGCCGCCTGCGCCGAGCCGCCCCAGCAGCCGGTAGGACCCGATGTGCTGCGGGTCCCCGCCCCCGAGCTTGTGCATGTTGCGCCGCCTTCCCCCCGCACGTGAGCAACATCCCGAGGATAGTGCGGGGTGGGCCCGGGGAGAGGCGGCCTTGTCTACGTTTCCGTAACAGCAGGGCCCTCGAGCACTTCCAGTGCCTTCGACAGGCGTTCGAGGACCTCGACCGCCGTCGCCAGTTCCGCCTCTCCCCCGTACGCCTCGGCCAGCCGGTCCGCGAGGGCCGCGTGGCCGGGATCTATCCGGGAGACGGCCGCGCGGCCCGCGTCGGTGGGCGCGAGGAGTTTGGCGCGGCGGTGGGCCGGGTTGGGCCGGTACTCGGCGAGGCCGCCGTCCACCAGCAGGTCGGCGATGCGCTGCACGCTCTGCCGCGTGATGCCCATGACGCGCGCGACACCGGAGACGGGCAGCGGCTCGCGCAGCACCGCGCCGAGCACCTGCCACCGGGCGGCGGTGAGTCCGGCGGGGCCGGCCAGCTCCTCGGCGACGGCGAGGAACTGGCCGTTGAGCCGGAAGACGCCGAGGGCGCTGCGGCTGAGCAGGTCCTGCCGCCGGCGGCTCACGCGGCGCCCGCCTTCTCCAGTACGGCGTACGCGGTCGGGTCGGAGTCGTGGAACAGCCGGTACCAGGCGTCGAGCACCTCGCCCTCGTACACGCCGAGCAGGCCGAGGACCTCGCGGGCGAAGGCGACCGGCTCGGTGGGACCGGCGGTGATCAGGCCGCCGTCGGTGACCGCGTCGGCCTCGACGTACCGCGCGCCGCCCGCGTAGCCGGTGGCCGCCAGATAGAAGGAGACGGCGCTGGTGTGGGCGCGGTCGTCGAGCAGGCCCTCGCGGGCGAGTCCGGCGGTGGCGCCGCAGATGGCGGCGACGGGCACGCCGGCGTCCAGGAAGGCGCGGGCGGCGCGGGCGAAGGGGGCGAGATCATCCGCTGTGTCCCACAGGTCGGCGCCCGGGAGGATCAGCAGGGAGCTGTCCTCGGGGCGCAGGCCGGCCAGCGCCAGGTCGGGCTGGACGCGCAGGCCGCCGATGCTCGTGACGGGGGAGGTGGTGGGGCCGACGGTGCGCACCTCGTACCCGCCGCGGGCCAGGTACGCCGTGGTGTGGCCGGTCTCCCAGTCGGCGAGGGTGTCGTACACGGCGAGGTGGACGGGCTTGCGGGTGCCGTTCGTGGTGCCGTTCATGACTCCTCCTCGGAGCAGGCTCTTATGACAGAAGGCTGTCATTTCGACAGCATGCTGTCAATAGAGGCCGGTCCCCGCGGTGTCGACAACCTGTCGTGGAAAGCCCCCGACCCCATACAGGACGCCGATTCCGTTTCCGCATCGCGGACATCTACCCTCGGCCGCATGACCCCTCAGCCCCATCCCCAGGCCGGCGCCGCCGTGAAGGCCGCGGACCGTGCGCACGTCTTCCACTCCTGGTCCGCGCAGGAGCTCATCGACCCGCTCGCCGTCGCGGGCGCCGAAGGGTCGTACTTCTGGGACTACGACGGCAAGCGCTACCTCGACCTCGCCAGCGGACTCGTCTACACCAACATCGGTTACCAGCACCCCAAGGTCGTCGCCGCGATCCAGGAGCAGGCCGCGCGGATGACGACGTTCGCGCCCGCGTTCGCCGTCGAGGCGCGCTCGGAGGCGGCGCGGCTGATCGCCGAGCGGACGCCCGGCGACCTGGACAAGATCTTCTTCACCAACGGCGGTGCCGACGCCGTCGAGCACGCCGTGCGCATGGCGCGGCTGCACACCGGGCGGCCGAAGGTGCTGTCGGCGTACCGCTCGTACCACGGCGGCACCCAGCAGGCGATCAACCTCACCGGCGACCCGCGCCGCTGGGCCTCGGACAGCGGCACGGCCGGTGTCGTGCACTTCTGGGCGCCCTTCCTGTACCGCTCGCGCTTCTACGCCGAGACCGAGGAGCAGGAGTGCGCGCGGGCCCTGGAGCACCTGGAGTCGACGATCGTCTTCGAGGGGCCGGGGACCGTCGCCGCGGTCATCCTGGAGACGATCCCGGGCACGGCGGGGATCATGATGCCGCCGGCCGGTTACCTGGCCGGGGTCCGCGAGATCTGCGACAAGTACGGGATCGTCTTCGTCCTGGACGAGGTCATGGCCGGCTTCGGGCGCACCGGCTCGTGGTTCGCCGCGGACCTGTACGACGTCGTGCCGGACCTGCTGACCTTCGCCAAGGGCGTGAACTCGGGCTATGTCCCGCTGGGCGGTGTCGCGATCTCCGCGAAGATCGCCGAGACGTTCGCCGAGCGGCCCTACCCGGGCGGGCTGACGTACTCCGGGCACCCGCTGGCCTGCGCCGCCGCCGTCGCCACGATCGGCGTGATGGCCGAGGAGGGCATCGTCGAGCACGCGGCCCGGCTCGGAGCCGAGGTCGTCGGGCCCGCGCTGCGGGAGCTGGCCGAGCGCCACCCGAGCGTCGGCGACGTGCGCGGCACCGGCATGTTCTGGGCGCTGGAGCTGGTGATGAACCGGGAGACCCGGGAGCCGCTGGTGCCGTACAACGCGACCGGGCAGGACAACACCCCGATGGCCGCGTTCGCCGCCTCCGCCAAGGCCCACGGCGTGTGGCCGTTCGTGAACATGAACCGGACCCACGTGGTGCCGCCGTGCAACGTCAGCGAGGCGGAGCTCAAGGAGGGCCTGGCGGCGCTGGACACGGCACTGTCCGTGGCGGACGAGTACACGGAGTAGACCCCCGTCGGCCGACCGGCCCCGGGGGCGCCCCGGGCGCGTAAGGTGACGTGCTCGTACACGCCGACCAGGTGTACGAGCACGCCGCCCGCACCCGACGAGGAGAACGCCCGACCATGCCCGGCCCCAGCGGCGCCGTGACGCGCAGCACCCTGCGGCGCCAGATCGCCGACGCGCTCCGCGACGAGGTGCTGGCCGGACGGCTCCGGCCCGGGCAGGAGTTCACCGTCAAGGAGATCGCCGAGCAGTACGGGGTGTCCGCGACGCCCGTGCGCGAGGCCCTGGTCGACCTGTCCGCGCAGGGGCTCCTGGACACCGACCACCACCGCGGCTTCCGCGTGCACGAGTACTCCGTCGCCGATTTCCGCGGCATGGTCGAGGCCCGCAGCCTCGTCACCGACGGGATGTTCGTCGCCCTCGCCGACGACCACCGGGGCCAACGGTTCCCCGACGGCCAGCGGCTCGTCGCCGCCCTCTCGGGGGTGCGCCGGCGCGGCGAGGAGGCCCAGCGCGCCGCCGTGGCCGGTGACCTCACCGTCCTCATCGGCTACGACCTGCGGTACTGGCGGGAACTGGCCGTCCTGTTCGGCAACCCCTACCTCTCCGACTTCCTGCACCGGCTGCGCGTGCAGAGCTGGGTGTGCACGGTGCAGCACCTGCGCCGGCTCAGCGACCTGCGCGGCGCCCTGTGGTCCGGGCACACCGAACTGGTCGACGCCCTCGCCCGGCGCGACGCCCCGGCCGCCCGGGCGCTCGTCGACGCGTACAACGCCCACTCCCTCGCCCTCATCGAGCGGCTCACCGGGGGATGAGCGGCGGACGGACGGCGCACGAGCACAGGCCGATGACCAACGCCCGACGTGTCGTGGCCCGGCCCCAGATGGGTATGGGACCTGCACGCACCACGCACCGACTACGCTTTCTTGACCACCGTGCTGTGTGAGGAGCCCTCTTTTGGCCTGTGACCTGTGGCTGGTCCCGCTCGTCGACATCCTGTGCCACACGCCGGACAACCCGTTCGCCGAGGAACTCGCGCAATACGACAAGGTGCTCGCCGAGGCCGGACTGCCGCCGGTGCCGGTGTACCAGTACATGCCGGGCCTGTCCGGCGAGGTGGCCCCGGTCGCCGGTTTCGACTACGACGCGCTGCACTTCCTGCGCCGGGCGTACCTGCTCCAGGTGTGCGGGCTGCCGGTGACGCCGGTGGACGAACTCGGCGGGGACTACGAGCAGTTGCTGGAGATGTTCGAGGCGACGGCCCAGCAGTCGCATCTGGTCTGGCACTACGACCACGCGGGCGCCTACGTACCGGTCGACTTCCCGCATCCGCTGTCCAGTGACGAACTCCTGGCCAACGGCGGTCCCTTGGGCTCCTCGCACACGCTGCTGCGGGAGCTGGAGGCCGTCGCCCCGGCCCTCGGTATCGACCCGGCCAATCCGCCGGCCCCGCCGCAGCCGCCGCTCGGCCCGACGGAGCTGGAGGAGCCGGCCGTGGCGGCGCCGTACGATCCCAGCCCCTTCGCCCGTGAGCGCCACGTGTGGCTGGGGCTGCACGCGGCGGCCACGCGGAGCCTGGCCCAGGGGTCGATGATCGTCTTCAGCTGACCGGCGCCCGTCCGGTCAGCCGAGCCGGGAGAGCCCCTTCTGCAGGTCCTCCGGGTTCATCACCGGACAGATCTCGACCTCGGCGTTCAGCTCCCGGAAGAACGGCTCACCGGTGGGCGGCAGTTCGGAGCTGTCCTGCATGTCGAAGACCATGATGGCCGTCCGCTTGCCGCTGAGGGGGCCGAAGTAGGCGGCCTCCGGCTTGAGGTGCTCCATCGTCCGGCTGATCAGCTCGGGCAGCTTCCCGCTGCGGAGCGCCTCGTTCGACTTCTCCGTGTCCAGCGTCGCCTTGAGCATCACGCGCATCGCACTCACCTTCTCCTGCCGACGCGCCGTGTACAGCTTCAGCCTATGCCCGGTGAAGGACGTGTGCCCCCTCGGGTGACGGGGGCGCGACGGGGGCCGGGTCAGCGGATCAGGCGGATCTCCGGCGGCCAGAGCACTCCTTCGGCCAGCAGCAGCGCCGGTCCCAGATGCACGGGGCACACCGTCAGCGGCGTCCGGCGGTACCGGGCTGCCTCGAAGCGGGCCGGGTCGCCGCAGTCCCCGGGGTCGCCCTCGGAGCCGTACGGGCCCTGGCAGGTGGCGGCACGGTCGCGGTCGGTCATGCCTCCGATCCCACACCGTGCCGTGGGCTGCCGCCCGGCCGGGAGGGCCGAACGGCAGCCAGGAGAACCCGGCGGGCCTAGAGGAACGAGTTGATCTCGATCGTCTCGTCCCGGCCCGGGCCCACGCCGATCGCGGAGATCGGCGCGCCGGACATCTCCTCCAGCGCCTTGACGTACGCCTGGGCGTTCTTCGGCAGCTCGGCGAAGGTCTTCGCCTTGCTGATGTCCTCGTTCCAGCCCGGCAGCATCTCGTAGACCGGCTTCGCGTGGTGGAAGTCGGACTGCGAGTACGGCAGCTCCTCGACGCGCTTGCCGTCGATCTCGTAGGCCACGCAGACCGGGATCTGCTCCCAGCCGGTGAGGACGTCGAGCTTGGTGAGGAAGAAGTCGGTCAGGCCGTTCACGCGGGTGGCGTAGCGGGCGATGACCGCGTCGAACCAGCCGCAGCGGCGGTCACGGCCGGTGGTGACGCCGCGCTCCCCGCCGATGCGGCGCAGGGCCTCGCCGTCCTCGTCGAACAGCTCGGTCGGGAACGGGCCGGCGCCGACGCGGGTCGTGTACGCCTTGAGGATGCCGATGACGCGGCTGATCTTCGTCGGGCCCACGCCGGCGCCGGTGCAGGCGCCGCCCGCGGTCGGGTTCGACGAGGTCACGAACGGATACGTGCCGTGGTCGATGTCGAGCAGCGTGCCCTGGCCGCCCTCGAAGAGGACCACCTTGTCCTGCTCCAGGGCCTGGTTGAGGACCAGAACCGTGTCGGCGACGTACGGACGGAGCTTCTCCGCGTACCCCAGCAGCTCCCCGACCACCTGGTCGACGGCGATCGCGCGCCGGTTGTAGAGCTTGGTGAGCATCTGGTTCTTGACGTCGAGCGCCGCCTCGACCTTCTGGGTGAGGATCGACTCGTCGTACAGGTCCTGGACGCGGATACCGACACGGTTGATCTTGTCGGCGTAGGTCGGGCCGATGCCGCGACCGGTGGTGCCGATCTTGCGCTTGCCGAGGAAGCGTTCCGTCACCTTGTCGACGGTCACGTTGTACGGCGTGATGATGTGCGCGTTACCGCTGATCAGGAGCTTGGACGTGTCGACGCCTCGCTCGTTCAGCCCGCTCAGCTCGGAGAACAGGACCGACGGGTCGACGACGACGCCGTTACCGATGACCGGCGTGCAGCCGGGAGACAGGATTCCGGAAGGGAGCAGGTGGAGGGCGTACTTCTGGTCGCCCACGACTACCGTGTGGCCGGCGTTGTTGCCGCCCTGGTAGCGCACCACATAGTCGACGGAACCACCGAGCAGGTCCGTCGCCTTTCCCTTGCCTTCGTCACCCCACTGAGCACCGAGCAGCACAAGTGCGGGCACGCGCGTACACCCCTTCCGGGCGGGGCATGTCCATGGTCGAGGGCGTACGCGGAGGGGATCCACCGCGTGCACCGCGGCCGTCGTTGGCCGCCAACCGTCGGACCGGATGCCCCGGAATAGACGAAGCCCCTGGCGCAATAGCGCAAGGGGCTCTTGCACAAAGATGCTACCCGAGGAAGCGAGGCATGGCCGAGGTGGCGACTTCCGCGAGATCATCCGCGACGCCCGATCAGCTTCTGGTGGTCGTCGATCCGGTCGCCCGGCGGACGGACGGCGAGTCCGTCCGGATCGCGAAGGACGTGCTCGGCGCGGGTGCGGCGCACACGAAGGTGTGCCTGCCGGAGGACCCCGAGGAGTTCGCGCGGGCCCTGCGGAGGCGGGGTTCACGGCGCCCCGTCGTGATCGGCGACGACCGTGCGCTGCTGCGGGCCGTCGCGCTGCTGCACCGGCAGCGGGAGCTGGCCGAATGTGCGCTGTCGGTGGTGCCGGTGGGACCGGTGCTCGGCCTCACCCGGTCGCTCGGGCTGCCGACGGGCGCGGTGGCGGCGGCGCGGGCGGTGCTGGACGGGGCGGTACGGCGGCTGGACCTGCTCGTCGACGACAGCGACGGGGTGGTGCTGGGCGAGGTGGGCATCCCGCCGGCCACGGTGCGCGAGGACGCGGACGCGGACGCCGAGGGCGGGGCGCATGCGGCGGGCCGGCCCTGGCTGCGGACCTGCCAGTCCCTGGTCCGGACGCTGGCCCCCGCGCGGCCGGCCCGGATCACCGCCGGCCCCGGCACGTCCGGTCCGGCCCGGCTGCGGGTGGAGGTCGACGGGGTGACGCTGGTGGACCTGGACCAGCCGGTCGACGCGGTGTCGGTCCTGCCGGGCGCCGGTGGGCTGGCGGAGGTGGAGGTGCGTCCGGTGTCGGTCGGCGCGGAGGCGTCGCCGCTGACGGCGACGGGGCGGACGGTGACCGTGTCGGGGGCGCACTACCGGTACCGGGCGGACGCGGTGGTGTCGGGGCCGGTACGGACGCGGACATGGGTGGCCCGCGAGGGGGCGTGGGGACTGACGCTGCCGGGGTGAGGGCCGGGCGGTGGCCCTGCGGGGACCGTGCCCGGGGCGGTCGGTCCCCGCGGTCGCGGGCGGGGCCGGCATCCTCCGATCGCGCTCAGGGACGCCGCCCTCCGGGGCGGCCCGCCCCAAGCCCCTGCGGCGGAGACGCGCGCGTTCGGCTGCGCTCGCGCGGGGGCCCCTCGCGTTGACGCCGCCCTCCGGAGTGGCTCAGGCGCCCCAAGGCCCCTCCGGCGGACCATGCCGCGGACGCACGCGCTCGGCTGCGCTCACGCGGTGGCCCCCGTCGCCTTTGACACCGTCCTCGCCCGGCAGCCGGGCCCACCGGACGCCGCTCACCGGCGCCGACAAGGTGCCCAGACGTTCCTGCGCCCTGATCCGCCGGCCAGGCGCTAGCCTCCGAAGAGCTTCTCGCGGTGCTCGCGCCAGCGGTCCATCATGGCCGCGATCTCGCCGTCGACGAACTCGAAGAAGGCCAGCGTCTCGGCCATGCGGCGGCCGGCCGGGGTCCCGGCGCCGAGGCTGCTCACGCCCTCGCGCAGGGCGCCTTCCCACCGTTTGATCACGGCCTCCCGGTTGGTCAGCGCCTCGTACCACTGGTTGCTGTGCACCCGGTACCGCTCCCGCCGGGAGCCGGGTTCCCGCTCCCGCGACACCATGTGCTGCTGGGCGAGGTACCGGACGGCCCCGGAGACGGCGGCCGGGCTGACCCGGAGCTGTTCGCCGAGTTCGGCGGAGGTCAGGGAGCCGGAGTCGGAGGCGAGCAGCGCGGCGAACACCCGGGCCGGCATGCGCTGCATCCCGGCCTCGACGAGTTGGGCGGCGAAACCCTCCACGAACCTCGACACCGCCTCGGGATCACGCCCCGGCCCTCTCGCATCCGCTTCTTCCGTCATCGTTCGATCATCTCTCACAACCTTGACGGTTTCTTAACTTCACAAATTTCTGAAAGAAGCGTACGTTCCGAACCATGACGAAGGCAATCAGCGTCTCCGGACTCCACAAGTCGTTCGGCCGGACGCACGCGCTGGACGGCCTCGACCTGGACGTCGAGGCCGGCGAGGTCCACGGCTTCCTCGGCCCGAACGGAGCCGGCAAGTCGACCACCATCCGCGTCCTGCTCGGCCTGCTGCGCGCCGACTCGGGCGCCGCCCAGGTGCTCGGCCGGGATCCGTGGGCCGACGCCGTGGAGGCGCACCGCCGGATCGCCTACGTGCCCGGCGACGTGACGCTGTGGCGCAACCTCTCCGGCGGCGAGGTCATCGACCTCTACGGACGGCTGCGCGGCGGCCTGGACACCCGGCGCCGGGCGGAACTGGTCGAGCGGTTCGAGCTGGACCCGACCAAGAAGGGCCGGACGTACTCCAAGGGCAACCGGCAGAAGGTCGCGCTGGTCGCCGCCTTCGCCTCGGACGTGGACCTGCTGATCCTCGACGAGCCGACCAGCGGTCTCGACCCGCTGATGGAGGAGGTCTTCCAGCGCTGCGTGGCCGAGGAACGGGAGCGCGGCCGGACGGTCCTGCTCTCCTCCCACATCCTCAGCGAGGTCGAGGAGCTGTGCGACCGGGTCAGCATCATCCGCAAGGGGCGGACCGTGGAGAGCGGCTCGCTCGCCGACCTGCGCCATCTGACCCGGACCAGCGTGACCGCCGAACTCGCGGGCGCCCCGAACGGGCTGGCCCGTCTGCCGGGGGTGCACGACCTCGACGTCCAGGGCCGCCGGGTGCGGCTCCAGGTCGACACCGACAAGCTGGACGCGGTGCTCAGGGCCCTGAGCGCGTCCGGAGTCCGGTCGCTGACGTCGACGCCGCCGACGCTGGAGGAGCTGTTCCTGCGGCACTACCAGGCCGGGGCCGCCGAGGAGGTGGCGACGCGATGACCGCCACGGCCACGACGACGGCCTTCGCGGCCCGCACCGGCGGCTCCCGCCACCTGGCCGGCACCGGCACGCTGCTGCGCTTCGCCCTGCGCCGCGACCGGGTGATGATCCCCGTCTGGGTCGCGGTGAACGCGCTCATGGTGCTGTCCATGCCGGGCACCCTCGAGGGCCTGTACGGCACCGCGGCCGAACGTGCCGACCTGATGCGGCAGATGGAGACCAACTCCTCCCTGCGCGCGATGGTCGGCCCCGTCTTCGGCGACTCGCTCGGCGCCCTCACGGCCTGGCGCGTCGGCGTCTACGCCGCTGCCCTCGCGGCAGTCATGAGCCTCCTGGTCGTCGTCCGCCACACCCGCGACGAGGAGGAGAGCGGCCGGCAGGAACTCGTCGCGTCCGGAATGGTCGGCCGCCGCGCCCCGCTGACCGCGGCCCTGCTGACGGCGGCGGTCGCGAACGGGGCCCTGGCGGTCCTGCTGGTCGCCGGGCTGGCCGGGCAGGGGCCGGCCGGGGCGGTGGCCTTCGGGCTCGGTGTCGCGGGCGTCGGGATGGTCTTCGCCACGATGGCGGCCATCGTCGCCCAGCTGACGGAGAGCGCGCGGCCGGCGCGGGGCCTGACGGCGGGGGTCCTCGGGGCGGCGTTCGTCCTGCGCGCGGCGGGCGACTCGGCGAGGGACGACGGCTCGTCTGTCCTGACGTGGCTGTCGCCGCTGGGCTGGCAGACCGACCTGCGGGCCTTCGCCGCCGAGCGGTGGTGGGTGCTGCTGCTGCTCGCCGGCGCGGCCGTGGCGCAGGGCGTGGTGGCCTACGGGCTGGCCGGGCGGCGGGACCTCGGCATGAGCTTCCTGCCGACCCGGCCGGGCCCGGCCCACGGCCGGCTGGGCACGGCCGGCGCGCTGGCCTGGCGATTGCAGCGGGGCAGCGTGCTCGGCTGGAGCGTCGGCTTCCTCCTCGCCGGGGTCGTCTACGGCGGGATGACGGAGGGCGCGGCCGATCTGGTCGGCGACAACGATCAGGCCCGCGCGGTCATCGAGCGGATGGGCGGGCAGGCCGGGCTGACGGACGCGTTCGTGTCGGCGATGGTCGGGATGCTCGGGCTGATCGCCGCGCTGTACGTGGTGGCGTCGGTACTGCGGCTCAGCGGCGAGGAGACGTCCGGGAGGGCGGAGCCGGTGCTCGCGGGGGCCGTGGGCCGGCTGCGGTGGGCCGCCGGGCACCTGGTGATCGCCTTCGGCGGCGCGGTCGTGATCATGCTGCTCGCGGGGCTGGGTTTCGCCGTGGGGTACGGCAAGGACGCCGGGGCGATCCTGGGGGCGTGTCTCGTGCAGGTGCCCGCGGTGTGGGTGATCGGCGGGGCGGCGGTGCTGCTGCACGGGGTGCTGCCGCGGGGGGCGGTCGCGGCGTGGGGGGTCGCCGGGGCGGTGCTGCTGCTCGGGTGGGTCGGGCCCGCGCTGGACGTGCCCCAGACAGTGCTGGATGTGTCGCCGTTCGGGCATCTGCCGAAGGTGCCGGGTGGGGCGATGAGCTGGCCGCCGGTGCTGGTGCTGGTGCTGATCGCGGGCGTGCTGGTGGCGGTGGGGCTCGCGGGTCTGCGGCGCCGGGACGTCGTGGGGTGACCGTCCGCCGGGGCTGGGCGGGGGGTGGGTGCGCGGGCCGGCGCTCGCCGGGTGCCGGGTGCCGCCGCGCCCACCCGTGCCCCTGTCGTGGCGTGACCGCCCGTCGGAGCTGGGCGGGGGGCTGCGGGCCGGCGCTCGCCGGGTGCCGCCGCGCCCACCCGTGCCGCCCTGCGGCACGATTGCCCGCGGCTGGGGTGGCCCGGGCGGCCGGGCGGCGGGCGGCCGGGCGGCCAGGGCGCCGGGGCGGCTGAGTGGCCGGAGTGGCCGCGGCGCCAGAGCCCCGGGGCGGCGGGGGCGACCGGGGCGGCTGGGCAACCGGGGCGCTGAGGCGGCTGGGCGCCGGGGCGCTGGGGTGGGTTATGCGGTTACGTGCAGGGATTCCAAGCCGCGCATGACGAAGTTCGGCTTGCGCTTCGGTTCCTCGGGCAGGGTGAGCGCCGGGGCCTGCTTCAGCAGGGCGTTCATCGAGGCCGCCAGTTCGATGCGGGCCAAGGGGGCGCCGATGCAGTAGTGGATGCCCGCGCTGAAGGAGATGTGGGGGTTGTCGCGGCGGGTCAGGTCCAGGCGGTCCGGGGCGGTGAAGACGGCCGGGTCGTGGTTGGCGGAGCCGAACAGCATCGCGACCTCCGCGCCGCGCGGGATCGTCGTCCCGTCGATCTCGATGTCGTCCAGCACCCAGCGTTCGAAGAGCTGGAGCGGGGTGTCGTAGCGCATCAGCTCCTCCACGGCGGAGGGGATCAGCGAGTGGTCCGCGCGCAGGGCGGCCAGCTGGTCCGGGTTGCGGAACAGGGCCAGCCAGCCGTTGGTCGTCGCGTTGACCGTGGCCTCGTGGCCCGCGTTCAGGAGCAGGACGCAGGTCGAGATCATCTCCTGCTCGGTGAGGCGGTCGTCGTCCTCGTCGTGCGCCGCGATCAGTCCCGAGACCAGGTCGTCGCCCGGCTCCTCGCGGCGGGCGGCGATCAGTCTCCGCAGGTAGTCGGAGAAGTCGAGCGACGCGCGGACCGCCTTCGCCGCCGTCTCCTCGGACGGGTTCAGCTCGTACATGCCGCAGATGTCCGCCGACCAGGGGCGCAGGGGCGCACGATCGGACTCGGGGATGCCCAGCATCTCGGCGATCACGGCGACCGGCAGGGGTTCGGCCACGTCCGTCAGCAGGTCGCCGCCGCCCGCCGCCACCAGCCGGGCCACCAGGTCGTCGGCCAGCCCGTGCACGTAGGGCCGCAGCCGCTCCACCGTGCGCGGGGTGAACGCCTTGGACACCAGTCGCCGGATACGGGTGTGGTCCGGCGGCTCCAGGTCGAGCATGCCGTGGTCGTTGAGCGTGTGGAAGGGCTCGTGTTCCGGCGGGGGCGGCGTGCGGCCGAAGTCCTCGTGGGTGAAGCGGTGCAGGTAGGTGCGGCCCAGCCGGCGGTCGCGCAGCAGCGCCGAGACGTCCGCGTGGTGCGGGACCAGCCACTGGTCGGTGGGCTCGTAGTAGTGCACGCGTCCCCGGGCCCGCAGCTCGGCGAAGGCGGGGTAGGGGTCGGCGACGAAGTCCGCGTCCCACGGGTCGAAGGCTGCCATGGCCGGACGCTAGCGCGGCCGGACCGCCACTGACCAGGGCCGCCGGTCAGCCCGGCGTCACCAGGCGGGCCTCGTAGGCGAAGACCGCCGCCTGGGTGCGGTCCCTGAGGCCCAGTTTCACCAGGATCCGGCTGACGTGGGTCTTGATCGTCGACTCGGCGACCACCAGGTTCCCGGCGATCTCCGCGTTGGACAGGCCCTGCGCGATCAGCACCAGCACCTCCGTCTCCCGCTCGGTCAGATCGCCGTACGCCGCGTGCGCCGACGGCATCGGGCGGGGGCCGTCGGACAGCTTGGAGAACTCGGTGATCAGGCGCTTGGTGACCGAGGGGGCGAGGAGTGCCTCACCGGCGGCCACCACCCTCACGCCGTCGGCGAGTTGGCGGGCGGAGGCGTCCTTGAGGAGGAAGCCGGAGGCGCCCGCGCGCAGCGCCTGGTACACGTACTCGTCCAGGTCGAAGGTGGTCAGCACGAGCACCTTCGCCGCGCCGTCCGCGGCGATGATCTGCCGGGTCGCCTCGATGCCGTTCAGCTCGGGCATGCGGATGTCCATCAGGACGACGTCCGGGGCGAGTTCGCGGACCTTCTCGACCGCGTCCCGGCCGTTGACCGCCTCGCCGGCGACCTCGATGTCCGGCATCGCGTTCAGCAGGACCGAGAAGCCCTCGCGCACCATCATCTGGTCGTCGGCGATCAGGACCCGGATCGTGCGGCCGGTCATGCGTCCCCTTCGCTCACGGTGGTGACCGGCAGGAACACCGCCACCTCGTACCCGCCGTCGTCGGCCTGGCCGGCCGTCATCTCGCCGTTCAGCATCGACACCCGCTCCCGCATGCCGGTGATGCCGTGCCCGGCGCCGGGCGAGGGCTTGACCAGGGACGGTTCGGGCATCGGGCCGTTGACGATCCTGAGGCCCAGGCCGCCCAGGACGTAGGAGACCTCGACGCGTGCGGCGGCGCCGGGCGCGTGCCGCAGGGTGTTGCTGAGCGCCTCCTGCACGATCCGGTACGCCGACAGCTCCACGCCGGGCGGCAGTTCGCGCACCGCGCCGGTCACCGCCTTGTCCACGGTGAGGCCCGCGTCGCGCACGTTGGCGAGCAGCGCGTCCAGGTCGGCGAGCGTGGGCTGCGGGGCGTCCGGCGCCTCGTAGTCCTCGGCGCGGACGACACCGAGGACCCGGCGCAGCTCGGTGAGCGCCGCCACGGCGTTCTCCCGGATGGTGGCGAAGGCCCGCTCCAGCTCCGGGGGCGGGTTCTCCACCCGGTAGGGCGCGGCCTCGGCCTGGATGGCGACCACCGACATGTGGTGGGCGACCACGTCGTGCAGCTCGCGGGCGATGGTGGTGCGCTCCTCCAGCAGGGTGCGCCGGGACCGCTCGTGCGCGGTGACCGTGCGCTGCGCGGTCACCTCCTGCCGGGCCTCGCGGCGGACGTGCCGGACGGCGACCATCAGCAGGGCCAGGGCGGACAGGACCAGCATGGGCGCGGAGGTGTTGAACTCGCCGTCACCGATCAGGGTCTCCACGAGGAAGGCGTAGGCGGCGGTGAGAGCCCACATCCACGCGGCCGTGCGGGGCCGGGTGCGTATCGCCACGATCACCAGCACCGTCAGATGGCAGAGGAAGGCGCCGGGCTGCCACGGCCATTCGCCCAGGCTGCCGCTCAGGATCGCGACCACCGGTGTCGCCGCCATCGACATCCAGAAGGCGCCGACCGGCCGGACCAGCGTGGCCAGCACCGGCGCCGCACACACCAGCCCGCTCACCAGGGCCACCGGCCCGCCCATGGTGCCCGCGGCGACGGAACCGCCGAACAACGCGATCACGGCGAGGGTCACCACCACCGCGTGCGGCAGGCGGGCGGCGTAGGACCGCGGCTTTCCGGAGAGCCGGCGGGTCAGCGGGCCGTCCGTCGCCATGAGCGGCAGCGGACGGCAGGCGAACGCGTCGTGGAACAGGTCCTGGCGCAGTCCGCCCAGGGCGTCCATGGCCAGCCGGTACTCCGGGCTGCGCGTGCCGCCGCTCCCGGAGGGGGCGGTCCGCGTCTGAGTCGTCTCGGTCACCCTGGCAACGGTAGGCGCAGCCGGGGGCGCGGTCGTCAGCAGTGAGAAGGGTCCTGCGGCGTCCGTCTCAAGTACTACGGGACCCGCCCCGCTCAGTACCCGGAGGGCCGCACCAGCCCCGACTCGTACGCGAACACCGCCGCCTGCGTCCGGTCCCTGAGCCCCAGCTTCACCAGGATCCGGCCCACGTGCGTCTTCACCGTCTGCTCGGCGACGACCAGCCGGGTGGCGATCTCCGCGTTCGACAGGCCCTGCGCGATCAGGGCCAGCACCTCCGTCTCCCGCTCGGTCAGGCCGCCGACCCTTTCCTTCAGCGGGGCCCGGGGTCCCTCGCGCAGCCGGGAGAACTCGGTGAGCAGCCGCCGGGTGATGCCGGGCGCGAGCAGCGCGTCCCCGGCCGCCACCACCCGGACCGCCTCGGCGAGCTGGTCGGCCGACGCGTCCTTCAGGAGGAACCCGGACGCGCCGGCCCGCAGCGCCTCGTACACGTACTCGTCCAGGTCGAAGGTGGTCAGCACGAGCACCCTGATCTGCGGGGTCGCCCCGGTGATCCGGCGGGTGGCCTCGATGCCGCCCAGCTCGGGCATGCGGATGTCCATCAGGA
Source organism: Streptomyces flaveolus (assembly GCF_014648815.1). GTDB lineage: Bacteria > Actinomycetota > Actinomycetes > Streptomycetales > Streptomycetaceae > Streptomyces > Streptomyces flaveolus. The sequence continues at coordinate 192,776 of NZ_BMRV01000004.1, forward strand.
CGACGTCGGGCGCGAGCTCGGCGACCTTGGCCACGGCGTCCAGGCCGTCGACGGCCTGCCCGACCACCTCGATGTCGGGCTGGGTGTTGAGCAGCACGGTGAAGCCCTGCCGGACCATCTGCTGGTCGTCGGCGATCAGTACGCGGATCACTCGGCCGTCGCTGCCGGTCGTCATGGGGTGTCGTCCTCGGTGGAGTGGTCGGTGGAGTGGCGGGCGGAGAGGTCGGTCGCGTGGTCGGGACCGTCGGCCGGCAGGAAAGCGGCCACCCGGTAGCCGCCGTCCGGCAGCCGCTCGGCCTTCAGGGTGCCGTCGAGCATCGCCACCCGCTCCCGCATGCCGAGCAGCCCGTGCCCCGCCCCCTGCGACGGCGCCGGGGCCCGCGTGGGCCGGGTGTTGGAGACGTCGACGCGCAGCCCGGCCGGGAGATGCGTGAGGCGGACCCGGGCGGTCGCGCCGGGCGCGTGCCGCAGGACGTTGCTGAGCGCCTCCTGCACGATCCGGTACGCCGACAGCTCCACGCCGGGCGGCAGCGGCCGGCGCCGGCCGTCCTGCTCGACGGTCACCGTCAGTCCGGCGGCCCGGGTGTTCTCCACCAGCGCGTCGAGCCGGTCGAGGGTGGGCTGCGGGGCGTGCGGGGCGGTGCCGCTGCGGTCGGGCGTCGTCCCGGGGACGTCGGGGTCCTCGGAGCGCAGCACGCCGAGGACGCGGCGCAGTTCGGTCAGCGCCTCCAGTGCGTTCTCCCGGATGCCCGCGAGGTTCTCCTTCAGCTCGTCCGGCGGGTTCTCGACGAGGTGGGGGGCGACCTGGGCCTGGATGGAGATGACGGACATGTGGTGGGCGACGACGTCGTGGAGCTCGCGCGCGATGCGGCTGCGCTCCTCCAAGAGGGTGCGCCGGGCGCGTTCCTCGGCGGTGAGCGTGGTCTGCTCCGCGAGTTGCGTGCGGGCCTCGCGGCGGCCGCGCAGGGCGACGCCGAGCACCGCGACGACCGCGAAGAGGATGACGGCGAGCCGGCCGGTCGGCTGGTAGTTCACCGCTCCCACCGCGCCCTGCACGACCGAGGTGGCCAGCGCGCTGAGGGCCAGCGTCTCCATGGTCACCCGGGTCCGCACCCGCAGGGCGAGCAGCAGCAGGACGAACATGTGCCCGATGATCCCGGCGGCCGACCAGGGCCAGGTGAACTGGACACCGTTCGCGATCATCTCGGCCCGCACCGCGAAGGCCCCCACCAGCATGGCGGCCATGGACAGCCACCACGCCGGGACCGGCCGCCACAGAGCGAGGGCCATCGCGCCGCTCTGGCCGAGGGCGATCAGGAAGGCGAGTCCTCCGCCGAGTCCGCCGTTGTCACCGAGCTGCGCCGCGTCGCCGAGCAGCACGCCGAACGCGGCCAGCCAGACGATCCCGTGCGGGAACCAGCGCAGCCACACCGAGGGCGGCAGGGGATCCACCCGCGCGGTCCACAGGTCGTCGCGCAGTACCCCCAGCCAACGCGTGCCGATCGCCCGCATGCTCCCCCCTGGCATCACACCGCCCAGCCTAGACATGCCGCACACCCTTCGTCGTCGCCCCTGTCCGCGGGCGGTGGGTGCGGACGACCCGTGAGCGGCGGCGGTCGTCGCCGCGCTCGAAGCGGTGGAACGCCGCCCAGCACAGGCCCAGGAGCAGGGCGAACACCGGCAGCCAGACGAGCCGGGCCGCGACCCAGTCCGGTCCGTCGGGGAGCGTGTGCAGTCCGGGCAGGCGGCCCGCGAGGAGGCCGGTGGCGGTGGTCGCCATCATGGCCGTCTGGTGCCACAGGAAGATCGTCATCGCGAAGAGGTTGACCAGCGCCACCGCCGCCCAGGCCACCGGCCGCCGCAGCGCGCGGCGCAGCCGCTCGCGCAGCAGCAGGGCGAGGCCGCACTGGGCCAGGCCGAAGGTCACCGCGGCCAGCGTCGGCGGGTTGAGGTTCGAGACGGCGGCGCCGGGGACGCCGACCATGGACGCCGGGTAGCCCGCCCAGGCGACGAGCGCCGCGGTCGCCGCCGTACCGCCGGTGAGCAGGACCCAGCCCGCCCTGCGGTGCTCCAGCTCCCCGCGGCTCCAGGCGGCGCCGAGGGTGTACGGCACCGTCCAGCCCGCGGCGAGGTTGATCCAGCCGAGCCAGGAGGGCCCGCCGAGGCCGAAGCGCAGCAGGTCGACGTGGAGGACGACGGCCAGCGGCCACAGCGGGTGCAACCGGGCCAGCAGGGGCGTCGCCGCGGTCAGCGCGGCGAAGACCAGCAGGAACCACAGCGGGGACAGGGCCAGTTTGACCAGCGTGCGCACGGTCCCGTGGTCGGCGCCGGTCAGGAACAGCAGGACCGCGGTCACCGTCCACAGGGCGAGGACGGCCACGACCGGCCGGAACAGCCGGCCCAGCCGGGCGGCCAGCCACCGCCGGTACGGTGTGCCCCGGTCACGGGCCGTGGCCCAGCCACGGGTGGCCACGTGCCCGCCGACCAGGAAGAACACCGCGAGGGTCTGGAAGGTCCAGGAGACCGGGGCCAGCCAGGGCATGTGCTGCAGGGGACTGGCGGTGTGCAGGCCGCCGCCGTCGGAGACCAGGGCCGTCACCAGCCAGTGGCCGAGGACGACGCCGAGGATGGCGAAGGCGCGCAGCGCGTCGACCGCGCGGTCCCTGGAGGCGGGCGTCGCCGCGTCGATCCGGGCGGCGGTGTGCCGCAGGGCGTTCAGGGCACCGGTCCCGGCCGGCCGCCTCACGTCAGTCACGGGTCACCTCCGTGGGCTCGCCCAGGGCGATGCGGGCCAGGTTGGTCAGGGAGCGGGAACCGGCGTCGAAGTAGTCGCTGTGGCCGCCGTCGCCGGCGTCGAAGACCCGGGCGCCGAAGGCCGGGGAGACCGGGTCGGTGCCGAAGCCGAGGGTCGTGCCGAACAGTCCGGCGCTGACGTGCGGGACATGCTCCACCCAGTCGTCGGCGCCCCGCGCCGCCCAGATCCGGGCGCTCGTGCGCAGGTCCGCGGCGGAGTCGGCGCCGGTGCCGGGGCTGCCGACCAGGGCGATGTCGGCGACGTCCAGGCCGGCGGCGGCACGGGCGCAGACGACCGAGCCGTAGGAGTGGCAGAGGAGGGCCACCCGGGCGTGGGGGCCGGTGACGCCGCGCAGGTCGTCGACCAGGCCGCGCAGCTTCGGTGCGGCTTCGTCGGCACGGCCGGTGGTGGCGACGGTGGTGCTGACGGTGCCGGGTGTCCGGTAGCCGAGCCAGGCCACGACCGCCGTGCGGGTGCCGTCCGGTGCCTGCGCGAGGAGCTGCCGGTGCAGGGCGAGGGCGGCGGCGCGGAACCGGCCGTAGGTGTCGAGGCCGGTGTCGGAGCCGGGGACCAGGACGGCGACGCGGTCGGCGTGGGCCAGGTCGCCGAAGACCTCCGTGGCCAGCCCGGCGCCCCGGCCGTCGAAGGAGAGCAGATGCCGGGACGGTTCGGCCAGCGCGCGGTCCGCCGCCGCGCGGTGACGGTCGCCGTGGGCGTCGGCCATCCGGGCCGCCTCGGCCGCGTTGGCCCGGTGGGCGGCGTACGTGTCCGCCAGCGTGTCCGCCGTCGGGGCGGCGAGCACCGCGGGAGGCGGGGCGGGTATCCCGGGCCGCGCGGCGGCGGAGAGCGGGAACGCCACGGCACCGGCGACGAGTGCCGCCAGTGCGGCCCTGCGTGTTCTCCCCGCGCGCCTGCGCCGACGTACCGCCGTACCGGGCCCCATGGCCGCTCCCCTCCCGCGCGCCCGCTCATCGGGCGCGTCCGGAAGGGAAGTTATGAGGCGGAGCGGGTAACCGGCGTCCCGCCGGAGAGCTCATCCCCGGCGTAGCTCTCAGGTATTACGGGGGTGACGGGGGTGGCGCCAGGGCGCATCGCGTCACCAGGCCAGCTGGGCGATCTCCTCCGCCACCACCGCGCAGGCGTCCGCCGCCGGGTCGATCAGCGGGAAGTGGCCGACGTCCTCCAGCAGCGTCACGCCCACCATCTCACCGGCCCTCGCCGCCGCGTCGGCGTACGCCTCGGCGACCGCCTGCGGGACGTCCACGTCGGCGCGGCCCTGGACGACGGTGGTCGCGATGCCGGTGGGCAGCAGCAGGGCCGGGTCGGCGTACGGCCGGCGCTCGGCGTAGTGCTCCTCACCGCCCACGAGTTGCCGCGCCGCTCCCCCGCACACGTTCAGCTTCCCGGCGACCTCGAAGTCGGCGATCGGTGCGAGGGCGACCACACCGCGCAGGGACGGCGGTCGGTCGAGGCGCCACGGCGCGTCGGCGGGCAGCACGTGCCGGGCCGCCGCCCACAGGGCGAGGTGGCCGCCCGCCGAGTGACCGGTGAGCACCGTGCGCCGCGCGTCGGCCCCCGGCAGGTGCTGCCCGGCCAGCGCGGGCAGGGCGTCCAGCGCGGCGGCCACGTCGTCGAAGGTGTCGGGCCAGCGCCCCGCGACCGCCTGGTCGCCCGCGCCGCCCCGCCGGTACTCCACGCTGGCCACGGCGAGGCCCCGGCCGGCCAGGAACCCGGCGAACGGGCTGACATGGCGCCGGTCGTACGGAGCCCGCCACGCGCCTCCGTGCAGGACGACCACGACGGGCGCGGGCCCCGGGCCGCCAGGGCCGCGCGGGACGTAGAAGTCGATCACCTGGTCGGGGTGGTCGCCGTACGGGGCGGTGCTGTCGGGGTCGACCGCAGGGTGCGAGAAGGCCGACTTCTCCTCCGCGGCGTTCCGCGCGGCAGCGGTGCCCGGTTCTGCGGCGGCGTCCGGCATGCTCAACCTCTCAGCGACGAAACGGTGTTGGCGGACCGGGGGAAGGGAGTCGGCCGTCGGCGGGACGCTATCAGGCCGGTGACGTGCGCGGACACGGGGATGTCACGCTGGGTGAGGGCGGCGCCCGGGCAGGCCCGGCCGTCCTGGCGACGCCCTCACGGCGGTCCGTTCCTCAGGCCACCGGTGACGGGCCCTCCGCCAGGACCTCGGCGAGCACGCGCGCCGCCCGCTCCACGTCCGCGAACCCGACGTACAGCGGGGTGAAGCCGAAACGCAGCACGTCGGGGGCGCGGAAGTCCCCGACCACCCCGCGCTCGATCAGCCGCCGCATCACGTCGCCTGCGTCGTCACAGCGCAGCGCCACCTGGCTGCCCCGCTCGGCGTGCGCGGCCGGCGTCACGGACTCGACCCGGCCCTCGGGGACGTACTCCCCGACGCAGCGCAGGAAGAAGTCCGTCAGGGCGAGGGACTTGGCGCGCACCGCCTCGACGGACACCCCCTCCCACACGTCGAGGGACGCCTCCAGGGCGAGCATGGAGAGGATGTCCGGCGTGCCGACCCGGCCGCGCACCGCACCGGAGGCCGGGGCGTACCCGGGCCGCATGCCGAAGGGTTCGGCGTGCGAGTTCCAGCCGGGCAGCGGGGAGTCGAAGCGGTCCTGGAGGTCGTGGCGCACGTACAGGTAGGCGGGCGATCCGGGGCCGCCGTTGAGGTACTTGTAGGTGCAGCCGACCGCCAGGTCGACGCCGTGCTCGTCCAGCCCGACCGGCAGGGCGCCCGCGCTGTGGCACAGGTCCCAGACGGCGTACGCCCCGGCCTCGTGCACGGCGGCCGTGAGCCCGGGCAGGTCGTGCAGCCGGCCCGTGCGGTAGTCGACGTGGTTGAGGAGGACCGCGGCGGTGCGGTCGCCCAGCGCCGAGGGCACCTCGGCCGGGGCGACGGGCCGCAGCGTGCAGCCGGTCATCCGGGCCGCGGACTCGGCGACGTACCCGTCCGTGGGGAAAGTGGTGGCGTCGACGAGGATCTCGTCCCGGCCGGGACCGTCCTCCCCCGCCATCCGTACGGCCGCGACGACCGCCTTGAAGACGTTCACGCTCGTGGAGTCGCCCACCACGATCTGCCCGGCCGCCGCCCCGACCAGCGGGGCGATCCGGTCGCCGATCCGCTCGGGGGCGGTCCACCAGCCGCTCTCGTCCCAGGACCGGATGCGCAGCTCGCCCCACTGGCGCCGTACGACGTCCGCCACGCGGTCGGGGACGTGCGCGGGCAGGGCGCCCAGCGAGTTGCCGTCCAGGTACGTCACGTCGTCGAGGACGAACCGGTCGCGCACCGCGGCCAGCCCGTCGGCGGCGTCCAGCCGCTCCGCCTCGCTCATCAGCTCAGACATAGGACCGCGCCGTCCACAGCTCGGGGAACACATTGCCCCGGGCGCGCTTCTCCAGCCAGGCCACCCCGGCGGAGCCGCCGGTGCCGGTCTTGGAGCCCATCGCGCGGCGGGTGGCGACCAGGTGGTCGTTGCGCCATCGCCACACCAGCTCGGCGACGTCGGTGAGCGCCTCGCCGAGGCGGGCCAGGTCGCCGTTCTGGTCGCCGGAGTAGACGGCGGTCCAGGCGGCCTCCACCTCGGGCGCCGCCTCGTACTTCCGGGTGACGTCCCGCTGGAGCACGGCGTCCGGGATGTCGTAGCCGCGCCGGGCGAGCAGCCGGACGACCTCGTCGTACAGGCTCGGCTCGTGCAGCGCCTTCTCCAGCTCGGCGTGGACGCGCGGGGCGCCGCGGTGCGGGACGAGCATGGACGCGGACTTGTCGCCGAGCAGGAACTCCAGGCGGCGGTACATCGCCGACTGGAAGCCGGAGCCCTCGCCGAGGGCGCTGCGGTAGGAGTTGAACTGGGCGGGCGTGAGACCCGCCAGCGGCGTCCAGGAGGCGTTCAGCGCCTCCAGCTCCCGCACCGAGCGCTTGAGCGCGTCGGTCGCCGGCTGGAGCCGGTCCTCGCGCAGGGCGCGGGCCGCGGTCTCCCACTCGTGGACGATGACGGTGAACCACAGCTCCATCACCTGGGTGGTGACCAGGAAGACCATCTCTCCGGGATCGTCGGAGAGGGTGTGCTGCAGGTGGGTGAGGACGTCGGCCTTGACGTAGTCCTCGTAGGGGGTCGTGCCCGCGAAGTCGAGGTTCGGCGTGTCCGGCTCGCTGTCCTGCGAGGGCGCGTGCGCGGGCGTGGGCGTGGGATCAGAGGACATCGCTGTCTCCGTATCTACGTGCTGCCGGGTAGCGGTCCGCCCCTTCCTCTCCGGCAACAGGGCCCCGGTCCCCTCGGGCCCGGCACCGACCGGACCCACCTCGCATGATGCGCGGTGAATCGGAAGAGGGCAAGGTCGGGCGGAAGGGCCCGGGGCCGGGCGGCGGCGGACCAGGGGCGGCGTGGGGCGGCCCCTGCGGCGTGTGTCACGATCTCCCCCGACCTGTGGGGGGTGTTGCGGTATGGCGCAGGAGGTTGCGCTGCGGCCGGTGGTGGATCCGGCCCTCGATGACGCGGAGCGCGCGCTGCTGGAGGAGTCCGCCGACGGACTCTTCCCGGCCACCCTGCCGCTGCCCGAGGAGCCGGGGCTGGGCGGCCGTACCAAGGCGGACATCTGGGTGGCCCTGGGGGTGTCCGCGGTGTGTGCGCTGCTGCCGGTGACGATCCTGTGGGCGCTGATCGGCGTGTGGGCCGGCCTGGCCGTCGGGCTCGCGGCGCAGGCGGGGCTGATCTGGGTCGGGGTCCAGTTCGGGTTCGAGGCGTTCGTCCTGACCCTTGTGGGCGTGCACCTGCTGGCCTGGCTGTTGATCGTCGTCCTCGGCTGCGGGACCGACGAGCGGCAGCGGGTGGCCCGGCTGCGCCACGGCCGCTACTACCTGGCCGAGGACTTCGGCGACGACTCCCTGCGCGAGCTGCTGGGCCACTCGCCGCTGCGCCGGATGGAGCGCGCCCAGGTGGCCGTGACGACGGTGCTCCGGTCGCAGGTCGACCGGGCCGGGCTGCTGGACGACATCGCCAACGACGTGACGCTGCCGGCCCAGCAGTACGAGATCGCCCAGCGCCTGGCCGAGCTGACCCGGCTGGCGCGGAAGGTGCGCACCGCCGCCGGGAACGCCTCCGGCTCGCGGGTGGAGGAGGTGCTGCGGACGCAGCGGCAGGCGCTGCGGCTGTCGTCGAGCGCGCTGGAGGAGCGGGTGGAGGCGCTGGAGCGGTACGCCGAGAACACCCGCGCGGCGGACGCGGCGTACCGCGAGTGGGAGGCCGTACGGGAGCTGGAGCAACTCGGCGAGGACATGCACGAGCTGGTGGTGAACACGGTGCGGGACGAGCTGGCCGTCGCCGAGATCGAGGGGCTCGCCGACCGGTCCCGGCTCCAGGACCTGCACCGGGTGCTGGACGAGGCGCGGGAGGCGGGGCTGCTGGCCACGCGGTCCGTCGACGAGCCGGCCGACCGCCGGTCCGGCGACAGCGGCCGGGCGTGAGGGGGAGGACGACATGACGCAGACATCCCGGCCGAGAGGCGAGCGCCACTCCGGCCGCGCCAGGAAGACCTTCGACCGGATTCCGGGCGGGTTCCACCCGGTCGGCTTCCTGGTGATCCTGCTGGAGGTGGTCCTGCTCGGCGCGGTGGGCCTGGCCCTGGCCGTCGACGGCCCGAGCGACGACGGGGCATCCGCGGACAAGGGCCCCCAGCGGGTCGCGGTCACCTACATCGCGACGGGCGACCACCCCTCGGTGAACCTCACCGTCGGGGAGGCGAACAGCCACGTGCCCTACGGGGTCGTCATCCTGCCGTACCGCAAGACCGTCACACTGGCAGCGGGCGCCGACTTCTATCTGGACGTCAGGAGCCGCGAGGACCAGGAAGGGGGCACCCTCACGTGCACCGTGCTGGTCGACGGCAAGGTGGTCCAGCAGGCGCACAGCACACCGGACTCCTCGTCCGCCACCTGCGCGGGCAGCACCGCGGACGCCCCGCAGCGGGGCATCCCCGTACCCACTCTCACCCCCGGCGCCTCCCCGCTGCCCGAGGAGCGGCGGCTCACCGGCACCGTCAAGGTGCCGGACTACCCGGGCGAGGGCTCGCCGGTCATCGGCACCGTCACGGACTCCTCCCTGGAGTACGCGGAGCTGGGCGGCACGTGGGACCGGAGCAAGCCGCTGGATCCGGTCTTCGACGGCTTCACCCGCAAGCAGGAGGGGCGCCAGCGCGCGCTCGTCAAGTCCACGCAGGTCGACGAGGACATCATGGCCGCGGCCGGCGGCACCGGGGAGCTGCGTGGCGTGGCGGACGCGGTGATGGACGAGCGGCGGCGCTACGAGTACCCCCGGGACCAGGCGATCCTGGTCGACGTCGCCTCGCAGCCGCTGAAGGTCGACGGACACGACGCCTGGCTGCTGGTCAGCGAGATCCACTTCCACAAGCGCGGGGTGCCGTCCACGATGGACCTGAACGCGGTCCTCGTGGTCGACACCGGGCGGGTCCGCCCGTCGGTGCTGTGGGTCGTGCTGCCGGAGACGAACAAGAAGCTCTGGCCGGACCTCAACACTCTGGTGACCTCCGTCCGGGTCCGCTGACCTGCACCGTTATGGGACGGGCCCGGGCGCGCGACGCGTCCCGGGCCCGTCCCGTACTCCGCGCCGGATGGCAGACTGGAACCCATGGCAACTCACGAGAACCTGCTCGGCGGACCGGAGCCGACCCACCTCCCCGACGACCCCGGACCGCGTGACCTCCTCGCGAACGGCACCGACCCGTCGGAGGTCGCCGCCCAGTTCCCCGCGTCGTCCCTGGCCTGGGCGCAGCTCGCGGACGACGCCTTCCGGGCCGGCCGGACGGTCGAGTCGTACGCGTACGCGCGCACCGGCTACCACCGCGGCCTGGACTCCCTGCGCCGCAACGGCTGGCGCGGCCACGGCCCGGTGCCGTGGGAGCACGAGCCGAACCGCGGCTTCCTGCGCTCCCTGCACGCCCTCGCCCGCGCGGCGCAGGTGATCGGGGAGACCGAGGAGTACGAGCGCTGCTCGCAGTTCCTGAAGGACAGCTCGCCGACGGCGGCGCAGACTCTGTCCTGACGCTTTCCCGAGCGTGCGCACGACGGGCCCGGCACCTCGCGAGGTGCCGGGCCCGTCGTGCGGAGCGGGACTACTTGATCTTCTGGCCGGCGGACCGCAGGTGGCCGCAGGCCTCGACGACGCGCGCGGCCATGCCGGCCTCGGCCAGCTTGCCCCAGGTGCGCGGGTCGTAGGTCTTCTTGTTGCCGACCTCGCCGTCGACCTTCAGGACGCCGTCGTAGTTGCGGAACATGTGGTCGGCGACCGGACGCGTGAAGGCGTACTGGGTGTCCGTGTCGATGTTCATCTTGACCACGCCGTTCTCCAGCGCGGTCGCGATCTCCTGCTCGGAGGAGCCGGAGCCGCCGTGGAAGACGAAGTTGAACGGCTTGCTGCCGGCGGGCTGGCCGTACTTGGCGGCGACGCCCTCGTTCAGCTCCTTCAGCAGCTCGGGACGGAGCACCACGTTGCCCGGCTTGTACACGCCGTGCACGTTGCCGAAGGACGCGGCGAGCAGGTAGCGGCCCTTCTCGCCGAGACCGAGGGCCTCGACGGTGCGGATCGCGTCGTCGACCGTGGTGTAGAGGGAGTCGTTGATCTCGTGGGAGACGCCGTCCTCCTCGCCGCCGGTCGGGGTGATCTCGACCTCGAGGATGATCTTCGCGGCGCGGGCGCGCTCCAGCAGCTCGGTGGCGATGGAGAGGTTGTCGGCCAGGGTCTCGGCCGAGCCGTCCCACATGTGCGACTGGAACAGCGGGTTGCGGCCGGCCTTGACGCGCTCCTCGGACACGGCGAGCAGCGGACGCACGTACGCGTCCAGCTTGTCCTTCGGGCAGTGGTCCGTGTGCAGCGCGACGGTGACGTCGTACTTCTCGGCGACGATGTGCGCGAACTCGGCGAGGGCGACGGCGCCGGTCACCATGTCCTTGTTGTGCTGGCCGCCCAGGAACTCGGCACCGCCGGTGGAGATCTGGACGATGCCGTCGCTCTCCGCCTCCGCGAAACCGCGCAGGGCCGCGTGCAGCGTCTGGGAAGAGGTCACGTTGATGGCCGGGTAGGCGAACTTTCCTGCCTTCGCCCGGTCCAGCATCTCGTTGTAGACCTCGGGAGTTGCGATGGGCATGTCCGCTCCTTGTATGTGCGGGTGGGCGTGCTACGTGCTTACGGCCCTGACCTAGACCTTGGGGGCGACGTCATCGTCGGCCCCATCTTTCCAGACGGGGCGGGATACTCCGAGTGGACCTCAGTCGAGGCCCAGCTCGTCCTTGGAGTAGGCGTACCGGTACGGCACCCCCGCGCCCTCCTGGATCTTCTCGGCGGCGCCCGTCGCCCGGTCGACGATCGTCGCCACGGCCACGACCTCGGCGCCGGACTCGCGCACGGCCTCGACGGCGGTGAGCGGGGAGCCGCCGGTGGTGGAGGTGTCCTCGACGACGAGGACGCGGCGGCCCTTGATGTCCGGGCCCTCGACGCGGCGCTGCAGCCCGTGCGCCTTGGCGGCCTTGCGGACGACGAACGCGTCCAGGCGCTTGCCGCGCGCGGCGGCGGCGTGCAGCATGCTCGCGGCGACCGGGTCGGCGCCCATGGTCAGCCCGCCGACCGCGTCGAACTCCAGGTCGTCGGTCAGGTCCAGCAGCACCTGCCCGACCAGCGGCGCGGCCTCGCCGTCCAGGGTGATGCGGCGCAGGTCGACGTAGTAGTCGGCCTCCAGCCCCGAGGAGAGGGTCACCTTGCCGTGCACCACGGCCTTGTCCTTGATCTGCTGCAGCAGCGCCGCGCGTACGTCCGTCATGCGCACCAGCTTAGAGCCGGGTCCAGCTCCAGGTCGTCGTGGCCTCCAGCGGCTCCAGCGGCGTGACCAGGCGCGGGAGGGTGTTCAGGCCGTTGGGCGGCCCGGTCTGCGGCTCCACGCAGACGGCGGCCTCCTGCTCGTCGTAGACCACGGCCCACTGCTGCGGACTGGTCACCCTCAGCTCCAGCCGGCCCGGCCAGGTCAGCGTCACGTCGACGCCGTCCGGCATGCCGAAGCAGTCGTCCCAGGGCCCCGGCTTCGGGTCGGTCCGGTTGCCGGTGGGCAGGTGGTCGTCGCCGCGCTCCTCCTGCCAGGCGGGGTCGAAGGCGATCGCCACGTCCGTCCCGTCGAGGGTGCGGTTGAACCACGGGTGCCAGCCGATCTGCGCCGGGAAGGACGACTCGTACGTCTCCACGGACATCGTCAGCGTCAGGGCGTCCTCGGCGAGCGCGATCACCTGCGTGACGCGGCCCGAGTACGGCCAGGGGTCGACGAGGTCGTACGTGATGACGGCCTCGTTCCCGGTGACGCGGGCGGTGCGCCAGGCGCCGTCGCGGGCGGTGCCGTGGATGGCGTGCGGCGGGGAGTTCAGCGGCATCTGGTGGACGGCGGCACCGTCCCGGAAGCGGCCCTCGCGGATCCGGCCGCACCAGGGGACCATCGGGAAGCAGCCGTAGCGGTCGCCCTGGCGCAGCAGCTCGGTGCCGCCGACCCGGAGCCCGCCGATCCGGCCGCCGTTGCCCGGCAGCACGGTCGCCTCCGCGTCACCCGCGGTCAGCGTGATGGGTTCGTTACTCACGCCACGACCCTACTGGGGCGATCAAGGGGGCCCCACCGGGCCGGGCCGCCGGCGACCCGCGGGCCCGCGCCGCTGCTCGGTGGGCGCCCGCGGGTCAGTGGCGCTTGTTGCGCAGCGCCCTGCCGACCACGATCGCCGAGGCCACGGCCAGTGCCGCCGCCGGGGCCGCCCAGCGCAGGGGGGTGCCGGACGCGTTCGACTGGGGTGCCGGGACGGGGGCGTAGCGACCGCGGGGCGGGGCGTGGTCCACCTCCTCGGCGCTGCGGCCGATCATCGTGCGGCGCGCGTGCGCGGCCTCGGCGGGGGGTTCGGCGGCCTTGTCGCCGTCGTGGGCCTCGGGTCCGGCCGTGCCCGCGTCCGCTTCCGCGTCGGCGTCGGCGTCGCCGTCGAGGGAGGACGGGGGGACCTCGGTGTCGAAGACCGACGTGTGCCGCGGCTCCGTCTCCGCGGCCGCCGCGCCCAGATTCTCCGCGAACCGGGTCACCAGGCGGATGGTGGCCGACGTCACCGACTCCTCGGGCAGCTCCGTGACCCGCCCGTCCGCGGTGGCCGTCCCGGTGAACGCGAGGGTGGTGCCGCCGTCGGCGTCCCGCACGTGCAGGACGAGCGCGAGCGCGACCGCGCCGGTGCCGCGCGACTCCGTGGCGTCGCCCTCGACGACGTACGCCCCGTCGTCGCGCGCGGACAGGCGCAGCGAACCCCGGTAGGTGATGGAGTGGCTGCCGATGCGCACCTTGAGCCGTCCCGCGACGGGCTCGGCGCCGGCGTCCTGCTGGAGCCCCGGAATCGCCCGGGCGACCCTCACGGGATCGGCCAGCACGTCCCTGAGCCGCTCGGCCGGAACCGGAACGAACACCTCATGCTCCATGTCAGCGCAGCCTACCCAGCGGGCGCCCGGCGCACCCCCCGTCGGCACAAACTCACCCGCCGCCCGCGGCACCCCCGGGCGTCACGAGTCCCGTCTCGTACGCCACCACCACCGCCTGGGCCCGGCTGGTCAGGCCCAGCTTGGTCATCGTGCGGTTGAGGTGGGTCTTCACCGTGGCCTCGCTGATGAACAGGCGGTCGGCGGCCTCGGCGTTGCTCAGGCCGCGGGCGACCAGTCTCAGGACCTCGGCCTCCCGGGTGGTCAGCGCCGTCAGCTCGGGCGGCTGCCCGGAGTCCTGGGGCTCCGACATCCGCGTGAACGCCTCCACCAGGCGCCGGGTGACCGCGGGGGCGAACAGCGCGTCACCGCCGTGCACCGCGGTGACCGCGGCCAGCAGCCGTTCGGGGCCGGCGTCCTTGAGCAGGAACCCCGAGGCGCCGGCGCGCAGGGCGCCGTACACGTACTCGTCGAGGTCGAAGGTGGTGAGGACGAGGACGCGCGGCGCGGGGTCCACCGCCTCGGCGAGGATCCGCTCGGTGGCCTGGATGCCGGTCATGCCGGGCATGCGGATGTCCATCAGGACGACGTCCGGCCGGGTCGCCGCGGCCAGCGCCACCGCCTCCGCGCCGTCGGACGCCTCGCCGACGACCTCCATGCCGGGGGCGGCCCGCAGCAGCGCGGCCAGTCCGCTGCGGACGAGGAACTGGTCGTCGACGACGAGCAGCCTGATCGGACGGTCCGTCGCGCGGTCGTCCGGACGGTCCGTCGCACGGTCGGTCGGATGGTGGGTCGGACGGTCTGCGTCGGTCATTCCCGGACGGTGTCTCCCCGGCGTGCGGTCTGTACCGGCGTCGGCAGGGTCAGGCGCACGCCGAATCCCCCCTCGCTGCGCGGGCCGACGGCGATCGTCCCGCCGTAGAGCTTGGCCCGCTCGCGCATACCGATCAAGCCGTGGCCGCCGCGCTCGGGGATTGTGTCCGAATCCACCCCCTCCCGCCGGGCGTCCCCGGAGCCGTCGTCGGTCACCGACACCGTCACCTCGCCCGCGCGGTAGGCGAGTTCGACGGCGGCGTGCGCGCCGGGCGCGTGCTTGAGGACGTTGGTCAGGGCCTCCTGGACCACCCGGTACACGCACAGCTGGACGCCCGGCGGCAGGGCGCGCGGTTCGCCGGTGACGCACAGGTCGACGCCGACGCCGCCGGTGCGCACCCGGGTGACCATCTCGCCCAGCTGGTCGAGCCCCGGCGCCGGGGCACCGTCCGCGCCCTGCACCCCGTCGGCGCGCAACAGGCCGAGCATGCGCCGCAGTTCGGCGAGGGCCTCGCCGCTCGCGCCCTCGATGGTGTCGAGGGCGTCGCGTGCGGTGGAGGCGTCGGAGTGGAAGACGAAGCGGGCCAGGCCGGCCTGGACGTTGATGACGGCGATGTGGTGCGCGACCACGTCGTGCAGCTCGCGGGCGATCCGCACCCGCTCCTCGGCCACCTCGCGCCGGGCCCGGTCGGCCTGTTCGGCACGGAGTTCCCGGGTGAGTTCGGCCGTCCGGCGGGCGACGTACCCGAACCGCCACAGGACGAGCGGGAAGCCCACGGCCTGGCCGACGACGGACGCCATGGCGTCGGCGTCGCTGACGATTCCCGCACCGATCCAGACACCGGCGAGCAGGGCGGCCGAGGCGGCGGCGACGCGGGTGGAGCGCAGGGAGGCCACGGTGTAGACGGCGAGCATGGGGCCGAAGGAGCCGACCACGGGCCACTGGCCCAGCGCGATGGAGACCGCCCAGCAGCCGTGCGAGACGAGGCAGACGGTGACGGGGGCGCGGGTGCGCAGGGCGAGCGGCAGGTTCACCAGGGCGACGAGCGTCCAGGCGAGCGGGCCGAGCGCGGGCCACCCCTGGGCGACGGCCTCGGTGCCGAGCAGAACGGCCACGGTCGTCAGCGCCGCGGCGATCAGGCCGTCGGCCGCCAGGGGGTGCAGGCGCATTGCCGCAGGGTAAGTCCGCCCGCCCGGCGGCGGCGTCATCCTTCCGCCGTACCGCGGAAGTTGCAGGAACCGCGCGTCTACCGCGCCGGGTGGGCTCCGGTGTCCACCCGCCGCGGGATTCCGGGGCGGGCGGGGCGGCCGTAGGTTCTCGGTGCGAACGATCCACAGGGGGCGCGGCGGCCCGTCCCGGGGGAGGGGCGGGCCGCCGCGCGGGGGTCGTCCGGGGGGGGCGGGCCCGCGCCGGGGGGCGGGGGGCGCCCCGGCGGGCTCAGTACCGCGGATGCACCAGTGTGGACGGCGGCAGGCCGGGCACGCACGTGCCGGCCGCCGACCGGGCGGCCGCGGCGAGGGACTGCCGGGTGAGGGTGTGCGGGCGGGGGGCCGCCGGGTCGAGGCGCAGGACGGGGGGCGTGCGGGCGGCGAGGACGAAGCCCCGGTCCCGCGGGGCGCGGGAGGTGCCGGCCGCCCGGTCGGGGCCCGCGGTGAAGCCGGTGTCGCGACCGCCGACCCGGTAGGCCACGGTCCGCAGGCCGGCCGCGCGCAGCGTCGCGTCGACGGTCCAGAACGCCCGGGGTCGCGAGGAGACCGGACCGGCGTGCACGACCAGCCGCCCGCCCGGCGCGAGCACCCGCCGCAGCAGGCCGTAGAACTCCTGCGAGTACAGCTTGGTGCTGGCCGTGATGCCCGGGTCGGGCAAGTCGGAGATCACCACGTCGTACGTCGCGGTGGGCGCCGAGCGCAGCCGGTGGAAGGCGTCCGCGGCGGTGACGTGGACGCGCGGGTCGCCGTAGGCGTGCTCGTTCAGCGCGGACAGGCCGGGGTCGTGCCGGGCCAGCCGGGCGAGTCCCGGGTCGAGTTCCACGACGTCGACGCGGCGCACGTCCGGATGGCGCAGCACCTCCCGCGCGGCGAGGCCGTCGCCGCCGCCGAGGATCAGCACGCGCGCGTGCCGTCCGGTCATGGCCGGCTGCACCAGGGCCTCGTGGTACCGGCGTTCGTCGCTGCCGCTGACGCGCAGGCGGCCGTCCAGGAAGAGGTGGAGGCTCCGGCCGTCGGTGCCGCCGGTGAGGACCACCTCCTGCACGCCGGTCTGTACGGCCACGCGGACGTCCTGGCCGTAGACCGCGTGCCGGGCGGCGCGTTCGAAGTCGTCGGCGAGGACGGTCGCCGAGGTGAGGAGGGCGAGCACGACGACGTTGGCGGTCACCAGCAGTCGGCGGGCCCGGCGGGTCAGGTCCCGCCGGAACAGGCCGAGGACCAGCGCGGCGCCGACGGCCGCGTTGACCGTGCCGGTGAGCAGTGCGCCGGTCAGCTGGCCGAAGAAGGGCAGCAGGACGAAGGGGAAGGCGAGGCCGCCGACGAGGGCGCCGACGTAGTCCGCGGCGAACAGGTCGGCGACGGCGCCGCCCGCGTCCTGGCGGCGGATGCGCTGGATCAGCTCCATCAGCAGCGGCACCTCGGCGCCGATCAGCAGGCCGATGGCGAGCGAGAAGGCGACCAGGAGGAAACGCGGGCCGTCGGACCACAGGCCGCCCCAGCCGCCGGTCCAGGCGAAGACGGCGTACAGCGCCATGGCGCTGGAGCCGCCGACGAGGGCGAGGACGGCCTCGACCGCGCCGAAGCCGGCCGCCGCGAACCGGCGCAGCCGCTTGGCGGCGAGCGAGCCGATGCCCATGGCGAAGACCATGACGGACAGGACGACGGACGCCTGGGTGACGGAGTCGCCGATCAGGTACGAGGCGAGGGCGACCAGTTCGAGTTCGTACACGAGTCCGCAGGCCGCACAGACGAAGACGCCCGCGAGGACCAGGAACCGCCCGGTGCCGGGCCGGACGGGCAGCCGGACCGTCGGCCCGGGTCCCGGCGCACCGGGGCCGTTCGGTCCGGGGTCGCCAGGTCCGGGCTCCGTCGGTCCGGGGCCGTTCGGGCCGGTTCCCGTCGGGCCGTTCCGGCCGCCCGGCCCGCGGGGCCCGCGCCGGCTGTCCGGCCCGCCCGGGCCACCGCGCCCGTCCGCGCCGTCCCAGGACGGCGGTGAGCCGGGCGGGGCGGGAGCGTGCGGTTCGATCACGCAGTGACGTTACGTCACTCCCCGGCTGCACTTCGTCACCCACACGTGTGAAACTTGCGCCCCGCGGGACCGCACAGGTTTATCCGTGTCACACCCCGGACGGGCTGAGCTGCCGCGTCGGCACCCGGGCGCCGACCCGGGTCCGGGTCGCCACCAGCTGGCCGTCCTGCGGATAGGCGTGCCAGGTGCGCCAGTGCACCTGCCCCTCGTGCCGGTGCGCGAGCAGCGCGGTGAAGGCGTGCGGACTGCCGGGGAAGACGCCTGCCAGCCCGTGCGGATGGTCGGCGACCAGGGCCAGCAGTTCCTGGGCCCGGCCCGCGAAGGAGCCCGGCGTGAGCAGCTCCACGCGGGCGGCGAACTCGTACTCCCAGTCGCCCACCCGCTTGGCCACGCCCAGCGGAAGCGGCGTGCTGCTGCCCGGGATGCACGCGACCGTCTCCGAGCAACTGCCCCGCTCCTCCTCCAGCAGGACTTGGTGGGAGGCGCCGAGGAGTCTCAACTGCAGCTTGGCCCCCGTCAGCTCGATGTCGAGACTGGCCAGCGCGGGCAGCGGTTCGCGCCCGAGGGCCCAGGCCAGGTCGGCGGCGCGGGTGTCGGTGTAGGCGGTGTTCAGGGTCGTGAGCATGGATCGGCTCCGCAAGCACACATGGAGAGGAAGGTGTGGGCCTGCGCACCCCGGTCACTGTCGGGGAGGCGGCCCGGGCAGCCCTGTCGGCCGGTCAGGAGGGGGGTCAACAGGTCGTCCGGGGGGCTGCGTTGACGAGGGAGAGGGAATCATGAACTGTGGCGGCACCACAGCGTTTTTACCCAACTTCGTGGCGTTTCCATCCCCCGGGGGGTCCACAGCTCAACTGTTCAACCATGGCGCGCGCCCGGCCCGCTCGGCGCGCGCCGGTGTGTGCGAGCGCCCGCCGGGTGTGTTTCCCGGCGGGCGCTCTCGGTGGGGACGTGGGGCCCGGACCCAGGTGCGGGCCCCCGCGAAGCGGATGCGGTTCCCCCTGGCAGGAGCTCAGCTGCCCCGTGTCAGCTGCCTCCACCGCATCCGCCGCCCCCTCCCCC
Source organism: Streptomyces flaveolus (assembly GCF_014648815.1). Taxonomy (GTDB): domain Bacteria; phylum Actinomycetota; class Actinomycetes; order Streptomycetales; family Streptomycetaceae; genus Streptomyces; species Streptomyces flaveolus. The sequence goes on from NZ_BMRV01000004.1 coordinate 211,191, forward strand.
GCAGGACGACCCGCCTCCGCAGGACGAGCCGCCGCCGCAGGACGAACTGCTCCCGCAGGAGTGGCCTCCGTGGTGGTGCCCGCCCGAGGACGAGCCGCCGTCTCCCCCACCGGCCCACCAGCTGTTGTTGCTGCTGTTGCTGCTGTAGCTGCCGCCCGACGACCGCGAACCCCGGCCGCGCACCCGCCCGGCGGTGGAGCGGCCGCGCACGCCGGAGACGATCCCGGCGACGACCAGAGCGACGATCACGATCAGGATGATGCCGAAGACCATGGCGTCACCCTCCTTCCGATTCCCCCGGGCTCCCGCCCGGAAGTTCCCCCGAAGCAACCCCCCGTCGGGCGCCCCGCTTTCCGTGAAGCTCGTTGCGTGAACGGGGGATGCCCTCACCCGCCACGCCCCAAAGCAGAGTTGAGGAACTCCAGAGCTTCGGCGCAGGATGACCGCCATGACCTCCAGCGCACGCCCCTTCCTCAATCGCCGGCTCGCCGAGTTCGGGACCACGGTCTTCGCCGAGATGTCCGCCCTGGCGGTGAAGACCGGCGCGATCAACCTGGGACAGGGCTTCCCCGACACCGACGGCCCCGAGGAGATCCGGGAGGCGGCCGTACGGGCCCTGCGCGACGGACGCGGCAACCAGTACCCGCCGGGGCCCGGCGTCCCCGAGCTGCGTACCGCCGTCGCCGCCCACCAGCAGCGGCGGTACGGCCTGTCCTACGACCCGGACACCGAGGTCCTGGTCACCGCCGGCGCCACCGAGGCCATCGCCGCCTCACTACTGGCCCTGCTGGAGCCCGGCGACGAGGTGATCGCGCTGGAGCCGTACTACGACTCGTACGCGGCCGGCATCGCCATGGCGGGCGGCACGCGGGTGCCGGTGACCCTGCGCCCGCACGAGGGCACGTTCCGCCTCGACCTGGACGAGCTGCGCGACGCGGTCACCGACCGCACCCGCCTGCTGCTGCTCAACACCCCGCACAACCCGACGGGCACCGTCCTGACCCGCGCGGAACTCGCGGCGGTCGCCGAGCTGGCCGTGGAGCGGGACCTGCTGGTGGTGACGGACGAGGTCTACGAGCACCTGGTCTTCGACACGGCCGAGCACATCCCCCTGGCGTCCTTCCCCGGGATGCGCGAGCGCACGGTGACCATCGGGTCGGCCGGCAAGACGTTCTCGTTCACCGGCTGGAAGGTCGGCTGGATCACCGCCCCGCCCGCCCTGGTCACCGCGGTCCGCTCGGCCAAGCAGTACCTGACCTATGTGGCGTCCGGCCCCTTCCAGTACGCCGTCGCCGAGGCTCTCGCGCTGCCCGACTCCCACTTCGCCGCCTTCCGCGCGGACATGCAGGCCAAGCGGGACGTCCTCGCGGCCGGCCTCGCGGAGGCGGGCTTCGGCGTCTACCGCCCCGCCGGGACGTACTTCGTCACCACCGACATCCGCCCCCTCGGCGAGAGCGACGGCTTCGCCTTCTGCCGCGGCCTGCCGGAACGCGCGGGTGTCGTCGCCATCCCCAACGCCGTCTTCTACGACCACCGGGAGGCGGGTGCCCCCTTCGTCCGGTTCGCGTTCTGCAAGCGGACGTCGGTGCTGGAGGAGGCCGTACGGCGGCTGAAGACGCTGGGGGGCTGAACGGCGAGAGCCCGGCCCCGGCACACGACCCCAGGTGGTGGTCGGTGCCCGGCCGGGCTCCCCGGTACGCGGGGGCGGACTACTCGCCGCCCTCGTCCTCGGGCTTCTCCGCCTCGTTGACCTCCTGCTCCAGGCCGAGCTGCTCCACCAGCCAGCGGTCGAACTCGATGGCGGCGCGCACCCAGCTGACCGTCGAGGAGACGAAGTGCTCCAGGCTGACACCCATGCCGATCAGCATCTGCGCCTCGCCGATCAGGCGGACGGTGCCGTCGTCGTGGGTGTGGGAGTACACCTTGGGCCACAGGGTGCGCCGGTTCCAGTCGTCGAGCGACTCCAGCAGCTGCGGCTTGACGTCGATCTGGTGGGGACGGTCGTAGAACGTCCGCACCGAGAAGATCTGCTGGTCGCCCTCGCCACGGAACATGAAGTACGTACGGAACTGCTCCCACGGCGCCGCGAGGTCACCCTCGTCGTCGACGACGTACTTGAGCTCCATCTGTTCGAGGAGCTGCTTCACGAGGTCCTGATCCGGGACGACGGGGCCCGCCGGCCCTTGGGGCTGCGGCTCGGGCTGGCCCCCGAAGTTCGGAATCGAGGACGGGTCGATGCTCACCGTGTTTTTCCCTTCGTACGGATCACACCATCCTCCCCCATGCGGGGAGGGGCGTGGCAAGCCCGCCGTGGCCCTGTCAGCCCTGGGCTGACACGATCCGGCCGGTCGGGTGGACCCCGGCGGACGGCGGCGGGGGCGCGTACGGGCGAGAGCTTGCCGGACATCCGCCGCGGCGCCGCCCTCCGCTCCTCCGTCCGGGTGTCCACGAGCGGCTCGCGCACACCTGCCCGGCGCCGGCCCGGTTCCGGGCGCGCACCGTACGACGCAGGGCGGCCCGTCACCCCACGGGGAGTGACGGGCCGCGCCGGGACCGCCGGGGCTACAGCGTCTTGCCGGTCGCCGGGCCCACGATCAGGTCGTCGCCGAAGCGGTCCACGCGGACCGTGTCGCCGTCCTTGATCTCGCCGGAGAGGATCTCCCGGGCGAGCCGGTCGCCGATCGCGGTCTGGACGAGGCGGCGCAGCGGGCGGGCGCCGTAGGCCGGGTCCATGCCCTCGTCGGCGAGCCAGGCCAGGGCGTCGTCGGTGACGTCCAGGGTGAGGCGGCGCTCGGCGAGGCGCCGGGCGAGCGCGTCGATCTGGAGCCGCGCGATCCGGCTCAGCTCGTCCTTGCTCAGGGCCGAGAAGACCACGAGGTCGTCGAGCCGGTTGAGGAACTCCGGCTTGAACGACGCCCGGACCACCTCCAGGACCTGCTCCTTCTTCTCCGCCTCCCCGGTCAACGGGTCGACCAGGTACTGGCTGCCCAGGTTGGAGGTCAGCACCAGGATGGTGTTGCGGAAGTCGACGGTGCGGCCCTGCCCGTCGGTGAGACGCCCGTCGTCCAGCACCTGGAGCAGGATGTCGAAGACCTCGGGGTGCGCCTTCTCCACCTCGTCCAGCAGCACGACGGTGTACGGCCGCCGCCGCACGGCCTCGGTGAGCTGGCCGCCCTCCTCGTACCCGACGTATCCGGGCGGGGCGCCGACCAGCCGGGCGACGCTGTGCTTCTCGCTGTACTCCGACATGTCGATGCGGACCATGGCCCGCTCGTCGTCGAAGAGGAAGTCGGCGAGCGCCTTGGCCAGCTCGGTCTTGCCGACACCGGTCGGGCCGAGGAAGAGGAACGAGCCGGTCGGACGGTCCGGGTCGGAGATCCCGGCCCGGCTCCGCCGCACGGCGTCGGACACGGCCCGCACGGCCTCGGTCTGCCCGATCAGCCGCTTGCCGAGCTCGTCCTCCATGCGCAGCAGCTTCTGCGTCTCGCCCTCCAGCAGGCGCCCGGCGGGGATGCCGGTCCAGGAGGCGACGACGTCGGCGATGTCGTCGGCGCCGACCTCCTCCTTGACCATGGTGTCCCTGGCGACCTCTTCCTCGGCCTCGGAGGCGGCCTCCAGGTCGCGCTCCAGGGTCGGGATCTCGCCGTACAGGAGCTTCGAGGCGGTGTCGAAGTCACCGTCGCGCTGCGCCCGTTCGGCCTGTCCGCGCAGTTCGTCGAGCTTCTCCTTCAGCTCGCCGACCCGGTTGAGGGACTGCTTCTCCTTCTCCCAGCGGGCGGTGAGGCCGCGCAGCTCCTCCTCCTTGTCGGCGAGGTCGCGGCGCAGCCGCTCCAGGCGCTCCAGGGAGGCGGCGTCGGTCTCCTTGCCGATCGCCAGCTCCTCCATCTTCAGCCGGTCCACGGCACGCTGGAGTTCGTCGATCTCGACGGGGGACGAGTCGATCTCCATGCGCAGCCGGGACGCGGCCTCGTCGACGAGGTCGATGGCCTTGTCGGGCAGGAAGCGGGAGGTGATGTACCGGTCCGAGAGGGTGGCGGCCGCCACCAGCGCGCTGTCGGCGATCTGCACCTTGTGGTGGGCCTCGTAGCGGCCCTTGAGCCCGCGCAGGATCGCGATGGAGTCCTCGACGGTCGGCTCGGCGACCAGCACCTGCTGGAAGCGCCGCTCCAGGGCGGGGTCCTTCTCGATCCGCTCCCGGTACTCGTCCAGCGTGGTCGCGCCGACCATGCGCAGCTCACCGCGCGCGAGCATCGGCTTGAGCATGTTCCCGGCGTCCATGGCGGAGTCGCCGCCGGCACCGGCCCCCACGACGGTGTGCAGCTCGTCGATGAAGGTGATGATCTGGCCCTCGGAGTCCCTGATCTCGGCGAGGACGGTCTTCAGCCGCTCCTCGAACTCGCCGCGGTACTTGGCTCCGGCGACCATCGCGCCCAGGTCCAGCGAGACCAGCCGCTTGCCCTTCAGCGACTCGGGCACGTCGCCCTTGACGATCCGCTGGGCGAGCCCCTCGACGACGGCGGTCTTGCCGACACCGGGCTCACCGATGAGGACGGGGTTGTTCTTGGTGCGGCGGGACAGCACCTGCACGACCCGCCGGATCTCCTGGTCCCGCCCGATGACCGGGTCGAGCCTGCCCTCGCGGGCGGCGGCGGTCAGGTCGGTGCCGAACTTCTCCAGCGCCTTGTACTGGCCCTCGGGGTCGGCGGTGGTCACGCGGCGCCCTCCCCTCGCCTTGCGGAAGGCCTCCTGCAGTTTCTTCGCACTCGCGCCCTGCCCCTCCAGTACCTCACCGGCCGCGCCGCCCTTCGCGGCGATGCCGAGGAGCAGGTGCTCGGTGGAGAGGTACTCGTCCCCGAGTTCCTTGGCGCGGGCCTGGGCGTCGGCGACCACGGCGAGCATCTCACGGTTGGGCTGCGGCGGCGCGACCGTGGATCCGGTGACGCTGGGCAGTCCGGCGAGGATGCGCTCGGCGCCGGAGCGCACGGCCGCGAGGTCGGCCTCGACGGCGGCGAGCAGGTCGGTGATGTTCTCGTTGTCCTGCCCCTGGAGCAGAGCCAGGAGCAGGTGGGCGGGGGTGAGGTCGGGGTGTCCCTCGGTCACGGCCCGGTTGCTGGCCGCGTTGATCGCGTCCCGGCTCCGGTTGGTCAGCTCGGCGTCCACGTTCTGGCTTCCCTCCTTGCGGTGCTGACTCGCGCAACGTGCACAAAGTTGAGTCTATTCCACTCAAGAAGGAAACGGCGGCGGGCTGTACCGCGAGAGTCTTTTCGGCCAGGCGAAGAAGCCGGCGACACCGGGAAATGTCCCCGCACACGACAGCGGCGTCACCGTGTTCAGGTCACGGTGACGCCGCTGCCGGGGGGAAGCACCTGAGCGATTTGTTACGACGGGGGAATCGCGTCAGGCACTGCGGGGGGTGGCCGAGATGGTCCTCACTTCGGAGACCTCCGGCTGCGCGAGCCGGTGGTCCCTCTGGTCCAGGTTCACAAAGATCATTCCGTATCGGACGGCACACCGCACCGGCTGCGGCGCCCCCCGAGGCCGCCGCAGACACCGGTACGCCCGCACGTCGCCGTCCTCGTCCAGCGTGACGACGACCGGCTCACCGAAGACGGTCACCATCAGCGAATCGCCGGCGTGCGGGATCGCGGTGACCAGATCGATGAAGTGCCAGCCGGAGCGGTAGGCGGTGGCCATCTCACGGCGGAAGGAGCGGTCGTCGGGTGGAGTGGTCATGTCGATCAGTCCCACTTGCTGTCCGCCGGGAGACTGACTGCCTCGCCGCCGACCGTGACGGCGGGCGCAATCTCCGCTCCCACAACCGCACCGTGCGCGTCGCTCTTCGCACCGGAGAGGCCAGCCAGAGCTCCAGAGGCCACAACGGCGGAGACGGCGACAACAAGCACCGAGCGAAGCATTTTCTTACGCATAGTCGGCTTCGTCCTCACTTGAAGATCCCCTCTGTCCCCCGTCGGATAAGACGATGGCTCATTCAGGCACGTCATGGCCACACAATCGGTGCATCATGTTCCTGCACGTTCAGGACCCTGGGGGGTGGAGATTTGATAGCAAATGGGACCAATACGACACATCCCCACGCGGTCACCGAGCTCTGCGAGGACGGAAGGCGCCTCTACGCCGATGCGCTGCGAACCGGACGCATCCTGCGCACGGACGCCGAGTCCGCTCCGTGCCTGATGGAGTTCGCACTGCTTCATCCCGATCCTGACGACGCGAAATGGCTGCGTCCCGTGCCGCCGGCGATCGCCCTGGCCCAGCGGCTCAACCCCATCGAGCGCGAGATCACCGAGCACCGACGGCTGTCGATCGCCCTCTCCGAAGTCTTCGAGCCGTTCATGGCCCTCGGCGTCCAGGCCACCGCCCCCACCCACTCCATCAGTGTGCTGGAAGGCCTGGACCGCATCAACGCGGCTCTCGACCTGGCCACGGCCCAGTGCCGGACCGAGATGCTCACCGTTCAGCCGAGCAGCAGCGCCCGCAGCGCCGAGAACCGCCTCCTGGAAGCCCTGGAGCGCGACAAGCCGCTGATCGAGCGGGGGGTGCGCATCCGCACCCTCTACCAGCACACCGCACGGTACAACCCCGAACGCCTGGCCTACGTGGACCAGTTCGCGAACGGCAAGGTCGAGTACCGCACCATCGACGAACTCGTCGAGCGCCTCATCATCTGCGACGAGACGGTCGCCTTCATCCCCATCCGTGAGGACCGTCAGGTCGCCCTGGAGATCCGTCACCCGGGCCTCGTCCGCTACCTGATCAAGGTGTTCGAGTTCATCTGGAGCCGGGCGGTCCCGCTGACCGCCGGCGCACCCTACGAAACGGCCCCCGACGGCATCACCGACATCCAGCACTCGATCGCCAAGCTCCTGGTGGAAGGCCACGTGGACGAGGCGATAGCACGGCGTCTCGGCATGAACGTGCGCACCTGCCGTGCCCACATCGCGAAACTGGCGACGGTGCTCGGCAGCGGCAGCCGTGCCCAACTCGGCTACCTCATAGCCCAGTCGGGTGTCCTGGAGCACGGGTCCCCGGGCCTGGGCGGAGAGACCCGCACGTGACCGACACGCCGCACCGGCACGGGGACGAGGAACTGTGCGAGGCGGGTCTCGATCTCTACTCCCGGGCCCTGCGCGAGGGTCATGTGCCCGGCGTCGCGGCCGCAACGGCGCCCTGCCTCATCGACATCGGTCTCCTGCACCCGGCCGTGGACGAGCCGGACCGGCTGGAGCCCGTCGCACCGGCCGTCGCCCTGCAACGGATGCTGCGCACCTCGGAGGAGCGCATCGCCGGTGAGCGCCGCCGCGGTCAACGACTCGCCGACGCCTTCGAACCCCTCCTGCGTCTCGACAGGCCGGCGGCCGCGACCGAGGACACCCCGTCCCTCAGACTCCTCACCGGCAAGGAGAGAGCGGGCCGGGCCATCGCCGAGGCCATGGCCGAGGGCAGGGAGCAACTCCTGGCCATCCAGCCGCACGACGGCATCGTCACCGGCCCCTTCCACCACCACGAAGCCGCCATGGAACGCGATCAGGCGTTCCTCGACCGCGGGGGACGTGTGCGCGCGCTGTACCAGCACACCGTCCGCCACGCCCCCCTGATCATCGGGCGCTACGAACGCCTCACGGGTGACGTGGAGGCCCGCAGCCTGAACGAGGTCACCGAACGCCTCGTCATCGTGGACCGCACCGTCGCCTTCATCCCCGCCAGCGCCGACCGCTCCCTCGCCCTGGAAGTCCGCCACCCCGCTCTGGTCGCCTACTTCATCACCACCTTCGACCGCCTCTGGCACCTTGCCACCCCCATGCACCCCCGAGCGGTCCAGCAGCCCACCCTCGACGGCATCACCCCCCGCCAACGCGCCATCGCCGCCCTGCTCGTCGAAGGGCACACGGACGCCTCGATCGCCGACCGCCTCGGCATGAACGTGCGTACCGCCCGCGTCCACATCGCCAAGCTCGCCGCCACCCTCGGCAGCGAGAGCCGGGCGCAGCTCGGTTATCTCATCGGACAGTCGGGGATTCTCGACCGGGAACGCTGACGGAGGGCGAGCCGTCCAGGCCGGCCTGGGCGATGCGCACCCCCAGCTGGGTCCGGCTGGCCGCGCCCAGCGTCTCCGACAGACGCGCGATGTGCGCCCGGCACGTCCGCACGCTGATCCCCAGCCGCTCCGCGATCACCGCGTCCTGGTGGCCCTCCGCCAGCAGCGCGGCGATGGACTGCTCGCGGTGCGAGACGCCCTCGAAGCCGGTGTCCGGAAGCGGCGCCGTCAGGGGGATCGCCAGCCGCCACAGCCGCTCGAAGACCGTCACCAGGTAGGCCACCAGCGCGGGGTGGCGCAGTTCCAGGGCCATCGTGCGGTCGGTGTTGGCGGGGATGAACGCCACCGTGCGGTCGAACAGGATGAGGCGGTCGACCACCTCGTCGAGGGTGCGGGCCTCCACCGCGTCCCCCATCAGCTCCAGGTAGTTGAGCAGCCCCTGCCCGTGCCGGGCCACGTGCGTGTACAGGTCCCGCATCCGCACCCCGCGCCCGCGCAGCGCCAGCGCCCGGTGCAGCCCCTCCGACAGCTCGGGCTCACGCCGGATGCCGCCCGGCTGGACGGTGAGCACCTCCGTCGTGCACGCCTCCGTCGCCTCGTCCATCGCGGCCTGGATGCGGGCCAGCCCGTCCAGGACCCGGATCGCCGTGCCCTCCGTGGCCGCCGACGCCTCGATGTGCCGGCCGAGACCCGCGTACCGCTCGAAGGCCTCCACCGCCGAACCCACCCGCCGCTGGCTGGCCCTCACCTCGTCGTACACCCCGCGCAGCAGCCGGGTCATGACCTCCTGCGGGGAGGTCGGCACGAGCCAGTCCATGTCGTCGGGGTCCGGGTGCAGCAGGGCCAGCTCCAGCAGGCAGGGCACCGGCTCCGCGTCCCGGCGCGGCACCCGGCCGCGCCGTACGGCCCGGGAGTACACGCGGTCCCCGGCCGCGCACAGCCGGTCGGCACCGTGCGGGTGCTCCTGAGCCCCGTGCCCGGCCATCGCCCATCCCACCCCCGGTTCCGGCTCTTTCCGCAGCGCAACTATGCGCGGCCGGGAGCGGGTCCGCAACACGGCTCCTCGCCGGGCCACGGCCGGAAGACGCCGGTTCGCGCCGGAATGCCCGGGCGGTGGGCGACGGCTACTTCAGCCCGATCTCCGCGCAGTCCGCCGCGAACTTCGCCGTGCAGATGTCGGACACCTTGTAGAAGCCGTCCGCCACGACGGTGTCCTTGATGTTGGCCTTCGTCAGGGCGACGACCGGGACCAGCTGCGCCGGAATGCCCCGGTGGCTGGGGCTGTCGACCTTGTCGCGGGTGAGCGCGTCGAACTGGATGTCCCGGCCCTGGATGTGCGCCACGACCATCTCCGCGGCGTTCTCCGCCTCCTGCGGGTAGGACTTGTAGACGCTCATGTACTGCTCGCCGGCGACGATCCGCTGGACCGCCGGCAGCTCCGCGTCCTGGCCGGTGATCGGCGGCAGGTCGGTGACGCCCGCGGCCTCCAGGGCCTTGATGACGCCGCCCGCCATGCCGTCGTTGGCGGAGTAGACACCGGCGATGTTGTCCTTGCCGATCGACTGGATCGCCTCGGCCATGTTCGCCTCGGCGTTCACCGGCTTCCAGTCCTTGGTGTCGAAGGACTGGGCGATCGTCACCTTGCCGTTCAGCTCGGACATCGCACCGGCCTTGAACTGCTTGGCGTTCGGGTCGGTGGGCGAGCCGTTCATCATGACGATCTTGGCCGAGTTGTCACTGTCACCGAGCGCCTCGATGAGGGAGCGTCCCTGGACCTCGCCGACCAGCTCGTTGTCGAAGGAGATGTAGGCGTCGATCGGCCCCTCGGCCAGCCGGTCGTAGGCGATGACCGGGATGCCGGCGTCCTTGGCCTTCTGCACGCTCGACGCGATGGACTGCGCGTTCACGGCGTCCAGGACGATCGCGTCGACCTTGTCGTCGATCATCTTCTGCATCTGCTCGGCCTGCTTGGCCTCGTCCGCCCCGGCGTTCGCGTACTCGACCTTGCCCTCGTTGCGGGTCAGGGAGGCGATCTTCTTCTCGAAGTACGGGTGGTCGAACTGCTCGTAGCGCGTGTTCTCCGTCTCCGGGAGCAGCAGGCCCACCGTGATGTCGTTGCCCTTGGACGGGCTCGCGTCGTCGCTGCTCTCCGAAGCGCCCAGCACCCCGCAGCCGGCCAGCGAAACGGTCATCGTGGACGCGGCCACGGATATGGCGATACGACGGATGCAGGAGCTCACTTCTGGTGCCTTCCGGACGCGGGGGCCGCATTGCAACCCAGGTGACTGAAAAGCCAACGCGTCAGCGCCCCCCACCGTCAAGCGGAACCACTTAACGAGATGACAACACCACGCTCCGCAGCCGACGTGGAGACGGAGCGGAATCGCCTCCCGGGTCCCTTTACACGCCTCCCACACGAAGGGCACACGAAGGGGCCCGGAGGTTCGGGCGAACCTCCGGGCCCCGTCGGGGAAACCTCCACGCGCCGTCAGTCCGGCGACTGGTGCTGCCGCTTGGGCCGCCACACCACCAGCGCGCTGGTCTGCTGGACCTCCTGGTACGGCACCAGGTCCCGGCGGTACGAGGCGTGCACCGCCGCCTCCCGCTGACGCATCGCCGTGGCCGCGCCCTCCAGCGCGTCCGACAGCTCCGCTATGCGGGACTGGAGCGCGGCGACCTGGTTCTCCAGTTCGATGATGCGCTTGATTCCGGCCAGGTTGATGCCCTCGTCCTGCGACAACTGCTGCACCTGGCGGAGCAGTTCGATGTCGCGGGCCGAGTAGCGCCGGCCGCGCCCGGCCGTGCGGTCCGGGGAGACCAGGCCGAGGCGGTCGTACTGGCGCAGGGTCTGCGGGTGCAGACCGGAGAGCTGGGCCGCCACCGAGATGACGTAGACCGGGGTGTCCTCGGTCAGTTCATACGGATTGCGCCGACGACCGTCCATTCCCGTCAAGCTCCCTTCGCGGCCTGGAACAGCTCCGCCCGCGGATCCTCGTCCGCGGTCGCCTCGCGATACGCCTCGAGCGCGTCACGAGCCTTCCCCGTCAGGTCCTTCGGGACACTCACCTCGACGGTGACCAGGAGGTCGCCGCGGGTGCCGTCCTTGCGTACCGCGCCCTTGCCGCGGGCGCGCATGGTGCGGCCGTTGGGCGTGCCCGCCGGCAGCTTCAGCGTGACGGGGGGTCCGCCCAGGGTCGGGACGCGGACCTCGCCGCCGAGGGCCGCCTCGGCGTAGGTGACCGGGACGGTGACGGTGAGGTTGTCGCCCTTGCGGCCGAAGACGGGGTGGTCCTTGACGTGCACCACCACGTACAGGTCGCCCGCCGGGCCGCCCCGCTCGCCCGGTGCGCCCTTGCCGCGCAGCCGGATGCGCTGCCCGTCCGACACCCCGGCCGGGATGCGGACCTGCATCGTCCGCGAGGACTTGGCGCGTCCGGAGCCCTTGCAGACATCGCAGGGGTTCTCCGCGATCAGGCCGCGGCCCTTGCAGTCCGGGCACGGGTCGGTCAGCGAGAAGCCGCCGCCGGAGCCCCGGGCGACCTGGCCGGTGCCGACGCAGGTCGGGCACACGCGCGGCGTGCCGTTCTTGTCGCCGGTGCCCGAACAGGCCTTGCAGGGCTGCTGGCTGGACATGCGCAGCGGGACCGTCGCGCCCTCGATGGCCTCCGTGAAGCTGAGGGTGACCTCGGACTCGATGTCCTGGCCGCGCCGCGGCTGGGTCCGCGTGCCGGTGCCGGGACCGCCGGCGCCGGTGCGGTTGAACAGGCCCCCGAAGACGTCGCCGAGACCGCCGCCGAAGCCGCCGGCCCCGCCGCCCTGGGCGCCGCCTCCGAAGAGGTCGCCCAGGTCGAAGTTGAAGGTGCCGCCGCCGCCCGCGCCCGGCCCCGGGCGGAACCCGCCGTTGCCGAAGAGCGCGCGGGCGTCGTCGTACTCCTTGCGCTTCTTGGCGTCACCGAGGACGTCGTTCGCCTCGGAGATCTCCTTGAAGCGCTCCTCCGCCTTGGCGTTGCCCTTGTTGGCGTCCGGGTGGAACTCGCGGGCGAGCTTCCGGTACGCCTTCTTGATCTCGGCCTCGGTGGCGTCCTTGGGGACGCCGAGGACCTTGTAGTAGTCCTTCTCGATGAAGTCCTTGGTGCTCATCCCCGACGTCCCTCCTCTCCTGCGTACGCGTACGTCGTGACGTCAGCCCTCCTCCGGGCCACCGTTCTCCTTGTCGTCGGCCGCCTCGGCCGGCTCCTCGGCCTTGACGGTCTGCGCACCCGGCTGCGGCTCGGCCACCGCCACCCGCGCGGGGCGGATGGTGCGCTCGCCGATCCGGTACCCCGGCTGCAGAATCGCCACGCAGGTCGTCTCGGTGACGTCCGGCGCGTACGAGTGCATCAGGGCCTCGTGGATCGTCGGGTCGAAGGGCTCGCCCTCCTTGCCGAACTGCTGGAGGCCCATCTTGGCCACGGTGGTCTCCAGCGACTCCGCGACGGACTTGAATCCGCCGACGAGTTCGCCGTGCTCCCGGGCGCGGCCGACGTCGTCGAGCACGGGCAGCAGCTCGGACAGGAGGTTCGCGATGGCGACCTCCTTGACCGCGACGCGGTCCCGCTCGACCCGACGGCGGTAGTTCTGGTACTCGGCCTGGAGGCGCTGGAGGTCCGCCGTGCGCTCGCCGAGCGCCGTGCGTGCCTGATCCAGCTGGGCCACCAGGCCCGCGTTCTCACTCGCGTCCCCGGCCGGGGCCGCCTCCTCCTCGGAGGCGGCCTTCGGTTCGGCGGCGTCAGGCGTGGCGCCAGAGGGGACGTCGGGCTTCTCGTCGAAGCCCGGGGTCTCCTCGGTCACGCCGCACCGTCCTTGCGCTCGTCGTCCACGATCTCGGCGTCGACGACGTCGTCGTCGGCGCCCTTGTCACCGGCAGCGGAGCCGGCACCCGGGGCCTCGCCGCCGGCGGCCTGCGCGCCCTGGGCGTCGGCGTACATCGCCTGGCCCAGCTTCTGCGAGACGGCGGCGACCTTCTCCGTGGCGGTGCGGATCTCGGCGGAGTCCTCGCCCTTGAGCTTCTCCTTCAGCTCGGCGACGGCCTCCTCGACCTCCGTCTTGATCTCGCCCGGGACCTTGTCCTCGTTGTCCTTGAGGAACTTCTCGGTCTGGTAGACGAGCTGCTCGCCCTGGTTGCGGGACTCGGCGGCCTCGCGGCGGCGGTGGTCCTCCTCCGCGTACTGCTCGGCCTCCTGGCGCATGCGGTCGACCTCGTCCTTCGGCAGCGAGGAGCCGCCGGTGACGGTCATCTTCTGCTCCTTGCCCGTGCCCAGGTCCTTCGCGGTCACGTGCATGATGCCGTTGGCGTCGATGTCGAAGGCGACCTCGATCTGCGGGACGCCGCGGGGCGCCGGCGGCAGACCGGTCAGCTCGAACATCCCGAGCTTCTTGTTGTACGCCGCGATCTCGCGCTCGCCCTGGTAGACCTGGATCTGCACGGAGGGCTGGTTGTCCTCGGCGGTGGTGAAGATCTCCGAGCGCTTCGTCGGGATCGTCGTGTTCCGCTCGATGAGCTTCGTCATGATGCCGCCCTTGGTCTCGATGCCGAGGGACAGCGGGGTGACGTCGAGGAGCAGGACGTCCTTGACCTCGCCCTTGAGGACACCGGCCTGCAGCGCGGCGCCGATGGCGACGACCTCGTCCGGGTTGACGCCCTTGTTGGCGTCCTTGCCGCCGGTCAGCTCCTTGACGAGCTCGGCGACGGCGGGCATACGGGTGGAGCCACCGACGAGGACGACGTGGTCGATCTCGGACAGCTGGATGCCGGCGTCCTTGATGACGTTGTGGAACGGCGTCTTGCAGCGCTCCAGCAGGTCGGCGGTCAGCTGCTGGAACTGGGCGCGGGTGAGCTTCTCGTCCAGGTGCAGCGGGCCCTCGGCGGAGGCCGTGATGTAGGGCAGGTTGATCGAGGTCTCGGTGGACGAGGACAGCTCGATCTTGGCCTTCTCGGCGGCCTCGCGGAGGCGCTGGAGGGCCATCTTGTCCTTGGACAGGTCCACGCCGTGGCCGGACTGGAACTGCTTGACCAGGTAGTCGACGACGCGCTGGTCCCAGTCGTCACCACCGAGGTGGTTGTCACCGTTGGTGGCCTTCACCTCGACGACGCCGTCACCGATCTCCAGCAGCGAGACGTCGAAGGTGCCGCCACCGAGGTCGAAGACGAGGATGATCTGCTCGTCCTTGTCGAGGCCGTACGCCAGCGCGGCGGCCGTCGGCTCGTTGACGATGCGCAGCACGTTGAGGCCCGCGATCTCACCGGCCTCCTTGGTGGCCTGGCGCTCGGCGTCGTTGAAGTACGCCGGGACGGTGATGACCGCGTCGGTCACCTTCTCGCCCAGGTAGGACTCGGCGTCCCGCTTCAGCTTCTGCAGCACGAAGGCGCTGATCTGCTGCGGGTTGAAGTCCTTGCCGTCCAGGTTGATCTTCCAGTCGGTGCCCATGTGGCGCTTGACCGACCGGATGGTCCTGTCGACGTTCGTGACCGCCTGACGCTTGGCCACCTCGCCGACCAGCACCTCACCGTTCTTGGCGAAGGCGACGACGGACGGCGTGGTCCTGGCGCCCTCGGCGTTGGTGATGACGGTGGGCTCGCCGCCCTCCAGAACGCTGACGACGGAGTTAGTCGTGCCCAGGTCGATGCCGACCGCACGTGCCATGGTGATTTCCTCCAGCTGACTTGAGTGGAACAGGCTCAAGTGTGCATGACGTCCACCGCTGGGTCAACAGACGTGAGTCGAGCAGACTCAACTCTTATCCGTTCCTTACACGCAATGACGCGCTGACCTGCGCTTCTTCAGGACCGGTGGCCTGACGAACCGGGAAATTCGCTCGCCGAGGGGAGGACCGGAGGGACAGTGGCGAGGTGCGCACCCCGGTCGCGGGCCGCGAGGGCGGCACCCGGCGACTCCCGCGAACGGCGGTGTCCGGGCCCGTCCGCCGCGGCTCGTACACCCGCACCCGCAGCAGTCCCAGCACCACGGCGACCGAGGCGCCCGCCACCCACAGCGCGGCCGTCTCCCCCACCCGGCCGATGTGCACGAGCACTCCCACGAGTACCCCGCAGAAGGCGGCCGCACCGAGCAGGACGACCACGCCCTGGGGCGTGACCCCCAGCCGCCGCAGCCGGTGGGCGAGGTGGTCGGGCCCGCCGCGCAACGGGGGCCGTCCGGCCAGCCGGCGCGACAGCAGGACGAGGACGGCGTCGGCGCTCACCAGCGCGGTCAGCGCGAACAGCACCCCCGCACCCGCATCCGGCGCCTGGCCCGCCCGGGTGAACACCGCCGACCCGGCGAGCAGGAAGCCGGCGAAGAGCGACCCGGAGGCGCCGAGCGCGATCCGGGCGGGATGCCAGTTGTGCAGCAGGAACCCGGCCAAGGCGGCGGCCAGCACGCTCAGCAGCACCGCGAGCCCGTCCATCAGCTCCGCCGCCGCGCAGACACCGATGCCGAAGGCGGTCACGACCCCCACGGCACCGGCCAGTCCGTCGGCGTGGTCCAGCCCCCGGAAGGCCGTGGCGACCAGCGCGATCCAGGCCACCGCCAGCGCCCCGGCCAGCGACCCCGTCCCGTCGTACGGCACCACGCACGCCGCCGCGACGGCCGTGCCGGCCAGCAGCCACCGCCGCCGCAGCCGCCAGAGGTCGGCGGCGAGGCCCAGCGCCCCGACGGCGCAACCGGCGACGAGCAGGCGCCCCACACCCGTACCGAGCGGCACGACGCCCGCCCACTGGCAGGCGCCCGCGGCCAGCCCGGTGACGAGGACGACGGCCACGCCGCCGAGCAGGGGCACCGGTCGCGCGCGGCGCCGGTCGACCAGGGCCAGACGCAGGGCCGGGGCCCTCAGCAGCGCGGTGAGCAGGGCGGCGAGGAGAAAAGACGCGGTGGCGGCAGCGATCCCGTAGAGCACGGACATAAACTAAGCCGAATATCACGATGTGCGACGAATGTCCTGTCCAGTCCGGCGTGGCGGGGACGGGCGACGGCTCCCGAGCGGTCAGGGTTGCCTCAGCGACGCAGATCACCGCGGTCCTGACTACAGTGCGGCTGGAGATACGGGTAGTCTCAGACGGACTGCATAAGTTACCGCTTAGTAATGTCGGGGTAGGTGAAGAACCCCGCCCCACCCCTCGCAGGCCCGAGGAGCCCCCAAATGCAACTCGCCGCGATCGTCGTGTCGCTGGTTCTGATTGTGGTCGGCGTGGCCCTGTTCGCCCGCGCCATCCTGCAGATCGTCAACTACATGCGGCTCGGCCAGAGCGTGCCCGCGGGCACCCGCACCGACGCACCCGGACAGCGCACCCTCACCGTGGTCAGGGAGTTCCTCGGCCACACCCGGATGAACCGCTGGGGCGTCGTCGGCGTCGCGCACTGGTTCGTGGCGGTGGGCTTCTTCTCCCTGCTGCTGACGATCGTCAACGCCATCGGACAGCTGTTCCAGGCCGACTGGCTGCTGCCGATCATCGGTGAATGGGCGCCGTACAACGTCTTCGTCGAGTTCATCGGCACGATGACGGTGCTCGGCATCCTGGCGCTGATCGTCATCCGGCAGCTGAGCCACCCGAGGAAGCCGGGCCGCAAGTCCCGCTTCGCGGGCTCCAACTTCGGCCAGGCGTACTTCGTCGAGGCCGTCATCCTCATCGTCGGCGTCTGCATCTTCATGCTGCACGCACTCGAGGGCGCCCAGCACCACGTGGACGGCTACGATGCCTCGTTCTTCATCTCGTACCCGGTGGTGTCGTGGCTGGAGGGCCTGGACGTCTCCACGCTCCAGAACCTCACCTACTTCTTCGCGGGCCTGAAGATCGCGACCTCCTTCATCTGGATGATCACGGTCGCCCTGAAGACCGACATGGGTGTGGCCTGGCACCGCTTCCTCGCCTTCCCGAACATCTGGTTCAAGCGCGACGCCAAGGGAGGCACCGCCCTCGGTCCGCTGCTGCCGATGACCTCGGGCGGCAAGCCGATCGACTTCACCGACCCGGGCGACGACGACGTCTTCGGCGTCTCCCAGGTCGAGCAGTTCTCGTGGAAGGGCCTGCTGGACTTCTCCACCTGCACCGAGTGCGGTCGCTGCCAGTCGCAGTGCCCCGCCTGGAACACCGGCAAGCCGCTCTCCCCCAAGCTCCTGATCATGTCCCTGCGCGACCACGCGCACGCCAAGGCCCCCTACCTGCTGGCCGGCGGCGGCAAGACGATGGAGGGCGAGGAGAAGGCCTCCGAGGAGCAGCTCAAGGACGTCCCCGCGGCGGCGCTGGCGGAGGCCGAGCGCCCGCTGATCGGCACGGCCGAGGAGAACGGCGTCATCGACCCGGACGTCCTGTGGTCCTGCACCACCTGCGGCGCCTGCGTCGAGCAGTGCCCGGTCGACATCGAGCACGTCGACCACATCGTCGACATGCGCCGCTACCAGGTGATGATCGAGTCCGCGTTCCCGTCCGAGGCGGGCACGATGCTCAAGAACCTGGAGAAGAAGGGCAACCCCTGGGGTCTGGCCAAGAAGCAGCGCCTGGAGTGGACCAAGGAGGTCGACTTCGAGGTCCCGGTCGTCGGCAAGGACATCGAGGACCTCACCGAGGTCGAGTACCTGTACTGGGTCGGCTGCGCCGGCGCCCTCGAGGACCGCGCCAAGAAGACCACCAAGGCCTTCGCCGAGCTGCTGCACATGGCGGGCGTGAAGTTCGCGATCATGGGCGGCGACGAGAAGTGCACCGGTGACTCCGCCCGCCGCCTCGGCAACGAGCCCCTGTTCCAGGAGCTCGGCATGGAGAACGTCATGTCCCTCAACGCCGCCTTCGGCGAGGAGATGGACGAGGACGGCAAGGTCGTGCCCGAGTCGGCGAAGCCCAAGTCGGCCAAGAAGATCGTCGCGACCTGCCCGCACTGCCTCAACACCCTCGGCAACGAGTACCCGCAGCTCGGCGGCGACTACGAGGTCATCCACCACACCCAGCTGCTCCAGCACCTGGTGGACGAGGGCAAGCTGGTCCCGGTGACCCCGGTCGAGGGCATCATCACCTACCACGACCCGTGCTACCTGGGCCGGCACAACAAGATCTACACGCCGCCGCGCGAGATCATCGCCGCCGTCCCGGGCGTCCGCAACGAGGAGATGCACCGCCACAAGGAGCGCGGCTTCTGCTGCGGCGCCGGCGGCGCGCGCATGTGGATGGAGGAGCGGATCGGCAAGCGCATCAACAACGAGCGCGTCGACGAGGCCCTCTCCGTCAACCCGGACATCGTCTCCACCGCCTGCCCGTTCTGCCTGGTCATGCTGACCGACTCGGTCAACGGCAAGAAGAACGACGGCAAGGCCAAGGAGTCGATCCAGGTCGTCGACGTCGCCCAGCTCCTGCTGGACTCCGTCAAGACCCCGGCCGACCCGGCCGGCGAGGCCGAGCAGGAGACCGAGCCGACGCCCGAGCCGGTGAAGTAGCCCCACGGCCACGACAGACCTGCCGACGCCCCCGGATCCGCCAGGATCGGGGGCGTCGCCGTTCCCGGGCTATCGCCGCCACTCGAACACGTGCATCATGACCGGGGCGTTGTTCGGTGATGTGTGATGCGGACGGGGTGAACGGTGCACGTGCGAAGAAGCGCGCGGCGGACGGCCGGAGGCGCGGTGGCCCTCGGCTCCCTGCTGCTGCTCGTCGCCTGCGGCCACGACCCCTCGCACACCACGGGCGCCGACGGAGCCACGGCCACCGGACACGCCCCCGTCCGCGCCGCCCAGGCCCCGGCCCCGCTGCCCGTCCCGCACGGCAAGGGCAGCAGGACCCCCGACGACTTCAACGGCGACGGGCACCGCGACCTCGTCCTGAACGACCTCGTCAAGGCCGAGAGCCACGCCGACGACGCCGGCATAGGCATCGTCTACGGCTCGTCGCACGGACTCGTGCCGGGCGCCCGGCAACTGCTCTCCCCGGCCACGCACGCGGCCCGTGTGCAGGGCCAGTTGCCGGCCGTCTTCGAGGCGGAGGCCGGCTGCGACCTCGACGGCGACGGCTTCACCGACCTCGTCGTCACCACCGACCCGCCCTACGACGGCCAGGGCCGCCCCCCGGTGCCCCTCCAGCTCCTCTTCGGCTCCCCGGACGGATTCACCGGCCGCGCGGTGGTCCTGACCGTGCCCGGCCGGGCCCGGCTCGGCAACGACTGGCCGGACCGGCCGGTCTGCGGCGACTTCGACGGCGACGGCGCCGAGGACCTGGTCCTGCACGCGTCGGCCGGCCACCTCACCTATCTGCGCGGCCCCTTCACCCGCGAGGGCGTCCCGCACGCGGCCGGCGCCCCGCTCGCCTCGCCGGGCGAGGCCCCCACGGGCCCCTCCGCCGACGTGGACCGCGACGGCTACGACGACCTGGTCGTCCGCGCCTCGGCGGGCACCGGCACCGCCGCCGTCGTCCTCGGCGGCCCGGCCGGCCCCGCCCGCACCGGCGCCACCCTCCCGTCCGGCGTCGACGTGGCCCTCGGCGCCTTCGGCCGGGGCGCGTCCCTGGACGCGGCCGTGGGTGCCCCGACCGGCACGGCCCTGCGCTTTGACCTCCCCGCCGCCGCCCGCGGCACCCTGGGCGCCCCCGGCTCGGTGCTCGACGCCGCCGACTTCGACGGCGACGGCCTCAGCGAGCTGGTCACCGGCGGCACCCGGGTACGCGTCCTGCCGGGCCGCGAGACGGGCCCCACCACCCGGGGCGCGGTCACCGTGACACCCGCCGCCCGGGGCACCGCACGGGTCCTGACCGCCGGCGACTTCGACGGCGACGGCCGCGCGGACCTGGTGGTGCGGACGTACGAAGGGGACACCGAGGACTCCGTCGAGGTCCACCGCGGGGCGGCGAAGGGGCTGGTGACGCAGCGGGCCGCGGTCACGTTCTCGACGTCCCAGTTCCTGAGCCCGTAGGAGCCCGTAGGGGCCGTGCGGCGACGGCCCAGGTGACGCGGGGGGAGCCCTCGGGGCCACCTCGGGGGCCTCCCGTAGGGGATGTCACAGCTCGGCCGCAAAGGGCCCCCCGAAAGCCCGGCCCCCGCACGTCACTCTCCGGGACCAGGTACGTTCGAAGGCGTGGCTGGATTCAGGATCGGACGCGGCCGGGACAACGGCGCTCCTCACGCGCGACCGCAACACCCTCCGTACGGGCAGCAGACGCCGCAGGGACCGTCGTACGGCGCTCCCGCGGCGCCTCGGCAGCCGTACCCGCAGCAGCCGTACGGGCCCGGCGGCCCCGGCGGCGGGCAGTGGCCGCAGCCGGACGGCGGCCACGGGGAGCCGGAGTACTTCGGCGACGGCGGCCACCCGCACGGCGGACAGCCCCCGTACGACCCGTACGCGGCCAACAACCCGGGCCACACCCAGGCGTTCGCGATCGGCGAGGACCCCTACACCCAGGGCGAGACCTACCGCGCCGGCTCGGCGGCACCGCCCCCCGGACCGGTCGGCCCGCGCCTGCACTGGAAGGCCCTGCTGAAGGGCATCGTCACGGCCCCCAACCAGACCTTCCTCCAGATGCGGGACTACACGATGTGGGGCCCCGCCCTCGTCGTGACCTTCCTCTACGGTCTGCTGGCGGTCTTCGGCTTCGACGGCGCCCGCCAGGACGCCATCAACGCGACCCTGTCGAACGCGGTCCCGATCGTCCTGACCACGGCCGTCGCGATGGTGCTGAGCGCCTTCGTGCTGGGCGTCGTCACCCACACCCTGGCCCGCCAGCTCGGCGGCGACGGCGCCTGGCAGCCCACCGTCGGCCTGTCCATGCTGATCATGTCGGTCACGGACGCGCCCCGGCTGGTCGTCGCCATGTTCGCCGGCGGCGACGCGCCCTTCGTGCAGATCCTGGGCTGGGTGACATGGGTCGCGGCCGGCGCCCTGCTGACCTCGATGGTCAGCCGCTCCCATGACCTGCCCTGGCCGAAGGCGCTCGGCGCGTCCGCGATCCAGCTGGTCGCGCTGCTGTCGATCGTCAAGCTGGGCACGTTCTGACATCCGGCGCACGAAAAAGGGGCCCCCGGCGCGGGGCCCCTTTTCCGTGCGTCCGAGGCTCGGCTCAGGCGTCGAGCACCTGACCGTCCCGCCGCACGACGGGCGGCTGAACGCTCCACGGGAAGTTGATCCAGTCGTCGGTGCGCTTCCACACGTACTCGCACTGGACGAGCGAGTGGGACTTCTCATAGATCACCGCACTGCGCACCTCGGCGACCGTGTCGAGGCAGAAGTCCCGCACCAGCTTGAGCGTCTTGCCGGTGTCGGCGACGTCGTCGGTGATGAGGACCTTCTTGCGGGAGAAGTCGATGACGTTGGGCACGGGCGCGAGCATGACCGGCATCTCGAGCGTGGTGCCGACCCCGGTGTAGAACTCGACGTTCACCAGGTGGATGTTCTTGCAGTCCAGCGCGTACGCCAGCCCGCCGGCCACGAAGACCCCGCCACGGGCGATGGAGAGCACTATGTCCGGCTCGTACCCGTCGTCGGCGACCGCCTGCGCGAGCTCGCGGACGGCGACGCCGAACTGCTCGTAGGTCAGGTTCTCCCGTACTTCACTCATGCGCGCGTCCTGCTCATACCTGGGTCCGATGGAAGTTGATGAAGGACCGGGAGGCGGTCGGCCCCCGCTGCCCCTGGTACCGCGACCCGTACCGCTCGCTGCCGTACGGATGGTCGGCCGGCGAGGTGAGCCGGAACATGCAGAGCTGCCCGATCTTCATCCCGGGCCACAGCTTGATCGGCAGGGTCGCGAGATTGCTGAGCTCGAGCGTCACGTGCCCGGAGAACCCGGGGTCGATGAACCCGGCGGTCGAGTGCGTGACCAGCCCGAGCCGCCCGAGCGAACTCTTCCCCTCCAGCCGGGAGGCCAGATCGTCGGGCAGCGAGACGACCTCGTACGTGCTGGCCAGCACGAACTCGCCCGGGTGCAGGATGAACGGCTCGTCCCCCTCCGGCTCCACGAGCCGGGTCAGATCCGCCTGCTCGACGGAGGGGTCGATGTGCGGGTACCGGTGATTCTCGAACACCCGGAAGTAGCGGTCGAGGCGCACGTCGATGCTCGACGGCTGCACCATGGAGTCGTCGAAGGGATCGATACGCACCCGCCCGGAATCGATCTCGGCCCGGATGTCCTTGTCTGAGAGAAGCACGCACCGAGGATACGCAAGGCGCGCGGAGCAGCGACAACCGCCGCCGCGCCGCGCGCCCGGTACTGCTGGGGTCTCCGTGCCCGGAGGCCGGCTACCGCTTCGCCGACACCACCGGCACGGCACTCCGCAGCCGCGCACACCGCGGACATCGGACGAGCCGGCCGGGCCCGAGCCGCTCGGCCTGCTGCATCGGGAACGAGGCGGCGGTGAACACGTGCCCATCGGCACAGCGGAGGACGGTGCGATCCATCAAGTCCTTCAAGTCCCTTCCCCAAGAGCCGCGTCTGGCGAACTACCCTGACGACGAAAGCCACATTACGGGATCAAAGGAACGACCCTCCAGGCGGCACTCCGCCCTCCCGGACACCCTCGGGAACGCCCCCACGGTACGCCCCAACTCCGGCCCCCCGCAGCCGCTTCCTCCCCCTGAAACGCCCTCAGGCCCCACGGCGGAAACACCGGGGGCCGACGATGAGGTATGGTGAGCGAGCGTCCAGCACCGACTCCGGTCGGCGGCTTACGCGGGTGTAGTTTAATGGTAGAACATCAGCTTCCCAAGCTGAGAGCGCGAGTTCGATTCTCGTCACCCGCTCCATGAAGAAGCCCCTGGTCAGTGACCAGGGGCTTGCTTGTTGTCCAGACCGGTCTGGACGTCTCGCTTCGTCCTGGCCGCCTCTCGACCACGCAGCAGGCGAGGCAGCGGGGTCGGCCGATGGCCAGGGCGAAATGAGCGAAGAGGGCATACGGTCAGCCTGCGGCCGGTCCGGGCCCGTAATCCGCCTTGGATCCGCCAAGACCGTCCGCGAGGTGGGCCAGCCAGCCGCTCGGGGTGTACGGCGAGGGCGGGTCGGTCTCCATGCCCAGCTCGGCCATCGCGAGGGCGTAGTCGGACTCCTCGAGGGCCAGGGCGAGCAGTTCGTGGAGCTCGCCGGTGAGGCGGGCGACCAGTTGGGGGTTCGTGGTGGCGGTGTAGTCGCGTACGGCCGCGTCGTGGTCAGGGAAGCGGGCATGCCACTCCCAGTGGGTACGGGGCACGGCGGGGGGCGGGACCACGCCCTCCTCGATCGACCGCTTCAGATGGTCCGCGATCATGAACAGCCAGTCCTGGACCGCCGATTCGGGCAGACCGACGTCCGGCACGGGGTAGAACTCGCCGAGGCTCAGGCGCAGTCGGCCCGGTGGGTTGCGGGCGTACTCGCGGATCTGCTGTTCGGCTGTGGCCAGGGCCCAGGGCGGGTGTGCCAGGTGTGGCGCAGGTAGGCCAGAAGGGCTTCGCTCGGCCTGTCGGGCTCGTCGTCGGCCGGCATACTGGTGTACGCGCTGATCACCTGGTCCAGCTCGCCGTAGCGACGGTCGAACTCGAAGGGCTTCATGGACACGGCGCTGGACCTCTACAGGTAGATCGGGACGGTGGTGAGCACGACGAAGCCGTGCGGGCTGTTCGACTCACGCCTGAGGACGACACGCGCCGCGCGCACATCGACGGGCTCGCGCCCGGCGAGCATCATCGCCTGCAGCAGTACGCGGCCGACCGGCGTCTCACGGGAGGGCCAGGCGGCCTCGATGGTGAGGCGAGCGCGGGTGCCCTGGGCGAGCCAGCGGTGAATCCTCTGCTCGTTTCCGGTCACCACCTGCTGGGTGGCCCATTGGGCGGTTTTCCGGTCGGGATAGGTTGCGGATCTGGTCAGCAACGGTTGTCACCTCTCATCGTGGATCGAAGGACCAGATCAGCCCGACTTCCTCGTCGGACACCCAGAGGAGCCCCAAGTCCCAGGCGTACCGACTGATCGGTGAGCAGCTCGAGATCTGCTGATAGAAGTCGAGGGACGCGCCGCCTCCCCAGGTGTTCGTGAAGAACCGGGTCCCGTCGGAAAAGCGCGTGAGAATCACCCTGGCGTGCTTCTCCATTTCAGCCCGCTGTGCGGGAGAACGGGGGTCCTTGGAGACATCGAGATCGATGGTGGCCAGCAGCACGAGAAGCCGCACCACCGCGGAACGCGGAATCTCCCTGAGCCGGCCTCGCCATTCCGCCGCACCCGCCTCGTCCACGGGCGGGACGACGAAGGGGTAGGCCGGGTCGTCCTCCCTCTCCTCCTCGCCCTCGTCGGGATCGATGGTCCGCCAGGCCCGGGGATCCGCCGTCTCGCCCCGCATGACCGAGGCAACATCGTGCAGCCAATCCTCCCGCGTACGGAGACCGGCGGCGACAAAGGTGTACCGACGGTCGTACATCTCCACCGCCGACCACCAGGAGTCGGCATCCAAGGGCGTCGGCGTCCCGTTCTCATCGGGCATCGTTCCGTAGACCATCCAGACCTCGCTCATACGGGCATCGAGGTGAACACCAGGTAGGGCGGATCGAGGCTCGGATCACGCATGAGCCGCAGGGACACGCCCTTGGTGTCGTGCACCTCCGAAAGCTTGCTGCCGTCGTAGGTGACCCCCCTGCCGGTCACGGCGTCACCGGCGAGAGGGCCTTGCAACGGTACGGAGTCGGTCGTGACGGTGATGGACATGTCCGGCGGGTCTCCTGCCAGCCACCGGTCGATGTCGTCGCTGTTGTCACGCAGGCAGTATTGCGTCGAGCTCGAACTCGAGCATGGCCAGTTTGCCCGCGGCATCGCCGAACGCCTCGTGATAGGCCCCGACCGCCGCGTCCATGGCCTCCCTGTCCATGTGGGACCGGAAGGTCAGGACGACTTCCGCGACCACGAGCCCGACCGCGAGCCTGGTGAGTTCGAAGGGGTCGAGGCCCGTGGTCAGGTCCTTCACCGTCTTGTCCGCGGCCTCTTTGGCCAGGCGCGTGGTGGTTTCCGTGGTCTTCTGGCCCACGTCGGCCAAGTCGTCGAAAAGCTTCTGAATGGTGTTCGCGCTCTTGTCGAGGACCTCGATGATGGGGCGCCTGGTGGCGGGGTCCATTTTCCCGTGGGTCTTCCAGCTCCGGGCACCCTTCTTGGGTGTCACCTCGGCCCGCTGGTCACGGACTTTCCCCATGCCGTGGTTCCCCAGATCGTCTGGCAGAAGGCATTCATCGCGGCCTGCCATTCACCGTTGCCTTTGGGGTCGGTGATGTAGGAGATCGCCTCCGTGAAGTCGTCCGCCGCCTTCTTCACGCCTTTGGATGCCTCCCGCCACGCCCCGGCGATGTCGCGGAACTCCTCTTCCTTGACGCCCGGCGTGATCTCGTGGACGCGGCCGAGCCTCAGCCCTTCGTCGACCACGGGCTTCATGATGAACATGAGGAAATCCGGAACCTCCCCGAGGATCCCGGATATCGCCCACGAGTCGTGGTATTCCCCCTCCCCCCGCCACGTCAGGTCGTTCGGCG
The DNA here is from genome assembly GCF_014648815.1 of Streptomyces flaveolus. Taxonomy (GTDB): domain Bacteria; phylum Actinomycetota; class Actinomycetes; order Streptomycetales; family Streptomycetaceae; genus Streptomyces; species Streptomyces flaveolus. Next base: position 236,725 of record NZ_BMRV01000004.1, read on the forward strand.
GGCCGTACTCGGGTGCCGTGGTGATCACCGCTAGAGGCTGCTTCTCCTCCGGGGGCGCGCCCTTGCCCTTGCCGGCCGCCCAGTCCGCCAGCACGTAGTTGTTCGCGGTCTGCCTGAGACCCACCGCCACACCGCCCACCGACACCACGCTCTTCGCCCACAGTTCCAGGAACTTCCCGGCGACGATGCCGTACCGATCGGCGAAGGAGTCCGCGCCCCAGCCCATTTCCGCGGACTGGCTGTATTGACCAGCGTCTCCGTCAATGTCTTCGCCTGCTTGTCGTAGTCGAACTGACCGTCCCGAACGACGAGCGAGGTGAAGTAGAGGTGCTGGGGCTGCACGTCGAAGCGCCCCACACCTTTGTTGGGCGGCGCGGTCCTGGCCTGGTCCCGCTCCCGCTGCCGCTGCTTGTCGGAGGGCAGATCAGCCATCAGGCCGCACCCCAGCCCCGCAGTACCGCCCTGTGCGCCGCCGCATAGTTGATCTCTCCGTTGACCACGACGTCGTGCAGCCACGCCTGGGTCGCCTGAAGGTCCGCTGCGGACCGGTCCCACTCGTCCAACTTGTCGATGAACACCTCGCGGGCTTCGCCCTCCCAGGTGAGGACCACCTTCTCCGCTCGCCGGTAGAGCAGGATCGCGGGCCGGCGCCGGAGCGGCAGCGTGGTGGGTCAAGCCCGGTGCTCATGAGCACAGCACGCCGCTTCCACTCGACAAGGGAAAGCGCCGAGGCGACCGAGGTCTCCGAGCCACCCCGGCGCGTGGGAGTCAGTACGCTGAGTGCAGCGGGATCGGACCCCCCACACAGTGTCCGGGAGGCGTGTCATGACTGCCGAGATGGTGGCCCCGGCGTGGATGCACCAGCAGATCACGGCCGAGGAGTACGAGGCGTGGTCCGAGGAGCAGTGCGCCGGCATCGAGATCGTGGACGGAATGGTCGTCGTGAGCCCCAGCGCCTCCAAGCGGCACCATCGGCTGGCTCGACTCCTGGCGAACGCCCTGGACGCCGCAGCCGGCCCCGACTGGAACGCCGACACGGATTTCGACGTCCGGCTCCAGGACGTCCCGCTGACCAATCGCCGCCCCGACGTCGTCGTCTACCGTGCGGACACGATCGACATCACGCCCACCCGTCCGGAGCACGTACTGCTGGTGGCCGAGGTGGTGTCGCCGGGCTCGGAGACCACCGACCGGATCGTGAAGGTGGACCAGTACGCCAAGGCCGGGATCGGCTTCTACTGGCGGATCGAGCAGGCCGTGACAGGTACACCGCTGGTGTATACGTACCTGCTCGATCCCGCGACGAGGACGTACCGCGAAGGGGACGTGTTCGCCGGCGCCCTGAAGATCACCGCCCCCTTCGCAGCGGAGATCGACCTCGGCCAGATCTGAACCGGCCGCAGGGCAGGCAGAAGGGCTGCTCAGCCTGCAGCGGTGCGCCCGGCAGACTCCTGCGGGTCATGTGCGAAAGCAACCGAGGCTCCCTCGGGGGAGCAGAGCCCGGAGGCGTGGACCCCACGCGGACACCGCCGCACCTCCGGTCGGACGGCTTCACCGTGCCGTGCCCACCGCGTGCCCTTCAGAGCGGACAGCTACGGTCAACAGGAGCACGTACCGAAGACGCGCACCATCATTGTTGAGCGCGTATCCGCAGGTCAGCGCGAGGGCGACCGCCCGAGCGCCCTCGCTTCCCAAGCTGAGAGCGCGAGTTCGATTCTCGTCACCCGCTCCAACATGAACCCCCAGGTCATCGACCCGGGGGTTCTTTGCGGTCTGGAGCAGGGGTCCCCTCACAGCAAGATTGGCATCGCAACGCTCGCAGGAGCCTCGGCCGAGAGAACCGCCACCGGGACATGCGGATCGGCCAGCCGTTCGCACCCCACGACCCGCGCCACATCGGCTATATCCGGAAGTGGCCGCCGTCAGCTTGCGGCAACTGTTGCTCCAACTGCCATCAGCACGACCATTCACGGGGATTGAGACCGCAGGCGAGGGGGAGGCGGCAGCAGCAACGGACCAGACCACAGACGCCAAGATCGGTGAGGTGGCTCGGAACGGCGGAGCGGTCGTCAAGGTTGGGTGGCGAGCTTCTCGACCCGGCGGGTGAAGACGCCGGGAAGACGTGCGCTGGGCACGACCGGGATCAGGGCCTGCTCGGCGCGGCGACGGCGTCAGTCAACGCGTTCGCCCCGACCAGACGTCGCCGACCTGTCGTGTCCGGCGCTGCGGAAGACGTCGGCCTCAGCGGACATCAGCGCGTCGGCCGGCGTCCTGGCCGTCCGCCCAGCGGATCAGGACTGGCCGCGGCGGGTGAGAGTGCTGATCACCGGAGTCAGCGACCGGCGTACCACCGTTGGCGTCCTGCTGGGGCACGCCGCCGGCGGATCCTCCGCCAGCCCCTCACCACCCGAAATACGCACCTGTCAGGCGACAGAGGCACGTCAGACGACGTCGTGGATGTTGTGCTCGGTCAGGTCGGATGCGTGCCGGGCGACAGTGCTGTAGTCGGCATCGTCGTGGAGGACGGTCAAGCCGTGGTGGGCGGCAGTGGCTGCGATGACAAGGTCTACTGCCGAGGCACTGCGGTGCTCCCCGGCCTGAGCCATACGGTGTTGCACCGCGCTGACCCAACGCCCTGCGTTCTTCGGCACCGCCGCATCGGGATAGAGATCGGAAAACATTTCCGCGATCTCGTCGTACTCGCGGCGGTTACGGGCGTTGTACAGGAACTCGGTGCGTTGCACGTAGCAGGATGCGATGGCTCCGGCATCGATCGCGTCGTACCAGGCCGATTGCAGTTTCGGCTCGCGGAGCAGCCTGACCAGGCCGGACGTGTCGAGCAGGTACATCACCGGCTGTGCTTCTCCGCCTTGTGCAGACGCTCGGCATCCTCGACGGCACCCCACTCACCGGCACGCTTGAAGTGGCGGCTGATGCGCGCCGCACGCTCCTGCTGCTCAGCGTAGAAGTTCAGGGCGAGGTTGACCGCCTCCTTCTTCGTCCGAACGCGGGCCAGAGCCATGGCGCGCTCCAGGGCGTCGTCGTCGATGTCGATCTGGGTCACGGACATACCGCACCTCCCAGGCAATGTTGGTGATGTACATAGAAGAATACGTCACCAACATAGACCGGTCCACATGTCGGCTCCCCGCGTATGCGGCCCGACCTCTGGTCGCGCCCGTGCCCACAGCGTGCCCGTAAGAGTGGACAACAACGATCGACAGCGGTGCGACCAAGCACTCACGCTTACGGTCGCCAGAAGACCTCCTTGACCAGCTCTTGCGTCGCCTTCTGGAACGCCGCGGCCATGGACATCGCGGTGTCGTCGACGTAGTTCAGCGCGGCGGTCAGGGTCTTGCTGCCGTCGGGCGTGCTGTACATCAGTGCCGCGTGGCCCGCCATGCCGCCGTTGTGGGTGATGACGGTGCCGCCGTTCTCGCCCGCGTCCTGCACGAACACGCCCAGGCCGTAGCCGGCCTTGGGATGCGGCCTGCACATCTCGGCCAGCAGTGGGGCCGGCAGGAGCTTGCCGCCCATCAGCGCGGAGATGAACGTGTGGAGGTCCTGGGTGGTGGAGATCATGTCTCCGCCGGTGGAGATCCAGGAGGGGTTCTGGCGGGTGACGTCGACCGTCTTCGGCTCGCCGGCGTCTTCGTACCGGTAATAGGCGTGGGGGTGCGGTTCGGGGATCTCCGGGTCGGTGTCCGGCACCACGGTGTCCGCCAGCCCGAGCGGTCCCAGGATCAGCCGCTGCATCTCCTCGGCGAACGAGCGGCCGGTGACCTTCTCGATCAGCAGCCTGGCCAGCACGTAGTTGGTGTTGGAGTAGCTCCAGTCCGTCCCCGGTTCGAACCGTGCCGGCTTGGACAGGGCCAGTCGTACCAGTTCTTCCGGCCGGTAGGTCCTGAACCGGTTGTCCACCCACTCCCGGCCCGCGGTCGTGGCGGCGATACCCGGCGCGAACGTCCCGTCGTCGTAGTACTCGCCGGTGAAGTTGAACACGCCGCTGGTGTGCTGCAGCAGCATCCGCACCGTGATCCTCGGGTCCAGCCCGAATCCGGGCAGGTGGTCGGCCACCGGGGCGTCCAGTCCGACCGTGCCCTCGGCCACCAGCCGCAGCACCACGGCCGCGGTGAAGGTCTTGGTGTTGCTGCCTATCCGGACGTGCCCGTTCACCGGCGGCTTCGCGGTCTCGCCCAGCTTGCGCACCCCGGCGCTGCCGCTCCACCCGCCCCGCTCGTCGTGCACGCGCATCGTCACCCCGGTGAAGCCGGACTCGACCATCTCGTCGATGGCCTTCTGCAGCTCCGGGCGGTCCCGGTCGGCAGGAGTGCTGGACATGGTGGTGTGCCCCTTCGGAATGGTTGCGGGTTTCGGCTGAGCGGACGGGATCGCCGCGGGGTGCCCCTCTTACAGGCTGCGGGCGCTGATGTCGCCGTAGGCGGTGGTCGCGTGGATGGTCAGGGCGGCGTCGGCGCCGTCGGTGTTCTTGAGCGCGTTGTGGATCCGGCCGTAGGAGGTGCCGGCGTCCAGGGAGGCGGAGACTCCGCGGGCGACGCCGACCGAGATCTCGCCGGACTCGGTGCGCAGCGTGACCGTGCCACCCATGGCCTCGGCGATGCGGAGGTCGCCCTTCTGGGTGCTGATCTGTGCGGAGCCGCCCAGACGGCCGACCGAGATGTCACCGGACTGGAGGGCGAGACGGGCGCTCGCGGTCTCGTCGAGCTTGACCGAGCCCTGAGCGCTCTCGAAGGAGACGTCACCGAGCCGTCCGACGCCCCGGAACTCTGCGAGGGACGTCTTCGCCTCGACGCGGGAGCCGGCGGGCAGCTGGACGGTCACCTCGACGGATCCGGAAGCGCCGAGGACCTCGTTCTTCGCCTCCGGGGCCTTGATCCGCAGGACGCCGTCGCCGTAGGCGACCTCGGTCCGCTCCGCCGCCGTCACGTCACGGCTCTTGGAGGCGTTCGCGGGGAGGACCTCGACCACGGTGTCGGACCGGTCGGCGGCGATGAACCGGACGCGGCTGGCGGGGACGTCGAGGACGGCGGTCACCGGGGTGGAGGTGTCGAACTTCTGCATCGTGCTCTCCTTCGACTCGTTGTTTCCAACGAGAGAAAAGCTACGTTGCCTTTCCAAACGCGACAACGAGCATGCTGCCCAATCACCTTGTCTGCGCAGGTAGATGCAGCAAATTCGTTGCAACGACTGTGACATCTAACGCAACGACCCGCTCGCGTCCGTTGCAATGGGTTGGGATTGAACGCTATCTTGCAGACCACCACGGACCACGAAGGAGACCGCGATGCCGGGAGGCCGACTCACCCAGCAGGAACGCCAGCAGATCGCGCTGGGGCTGGCCGACGGACTCGCCTACGCGGAGATCGCCCGGCGCCTTCAGCGCCCGACCTCGACGGTCACGCGCGAGGTGATGCGCAACGGCGGCCCCACCGCCTACCGCGCCGACCTCGCCCACCGCGCCACCGAACACCGCGCCCACCGCCGCAGGAAGGCCGCCTCCCGGAAACCCGGCACGCCCCCGCAGGCCCACGGACGCGACGCCGGAGCCGTACGCGAGTACGAGGAGTTGTTCACCACGGTCTTCATGCAATCGGGCCTGCCCAGGATGACGGCCCGGGTGCTGGCCGGCCTCTACACCACCGACGCCGGCAGCCTCACCGCCTCCGAACTCGCCGAGAACCTCCGGATCAGCCCGGCGTCCGTCTCCAAGGCGGTCGCGTTCCTCGAGAGCCAGGGCCTCATCCGCCGGGAACGCGACGAACGCCGCCGCGAGCGCTACGTGGTCGACGACGACGTCATGTACCAGTCCACGATGGCCAGCGCCCGCTCCATCGCTCACCTCGGCGAGGTCGCCCGGCAGGGCATCGGCGTCCTCGGACCCGACACTCCGGCCGCCGCCCGCCTGGAGAACATCGCCCGCTTCGTCGACTTCGTCTCCGAGAGCATCGCCCGCGCCGCGGACCAGGCCCGCGAGATCCTCCACACGAAATCCGGAACGGCCTCGGACAGCACTATCTGAACCGCCTTCAGGTCCGGCGTCCCGGGACAACCGGTCATCCCTTCGGTGCCGGTGACCCACCGTCACGCCGCCTTTGCGGGGCGAGGAGTAGGCTGAGGGGACCGAGGCCATTCGAGCACGCCGGTGGCGGACCGGCTCCGGCCCGGGTGACCGACGGCGGCTCATCGCCCAGAGTGGGGCCCCGCGTCCGCTTCCTACATCCGCTCTCCGGGTTGCCTGCCGCAGTCGTACCGGCAGTCTCGCGGGCCCCGAAGGCCCGGTCGCTCTCCCCTCACCCTGAGGTTCCGGCACAGCCCGAGAGACACAGCGACCAGCGGCCACCGACGTACGACGGCCGGGCACGGCGTCCCGCCCGCCCGGCGGGCCGAGAACGCCGATGGCCGTGATCGCCTCGCACCTACCTCATCAGAGAGAACTCAAGTGATGACCACCGCCCCGGCCCCACCGGCCGTCCTCCCCCCAATTCGCCTGCGCCTGTCACCCCGCGGCGGACTGCCGCGCCGGATCGACGGAGTGTGGTGGCCGCACTCACGCGACCTTCTGGCGCAGCTCCCGCAGCTGCTCGCCGCGCTGCCGACCGCGTGGGGCGACATCGCCGCCGTCACCGTGAACGCCGCCGCCTGGTCAGCGGCACCAGGGCGGATGCTCGTCGCCAACCAGGTCGTCCGCCTGCACAAGGCAGCCGCACCGCACACCCCGGACACCATCGTTCTGCTCTCCCCCGGCCACGGCCGCCGGGACCTGCTGGTCGTGCCGCCGGACACGTCGGAGGAAGCCGGCACCCCTCTCATGGCCACGGCGCTGGACGGCCCCGCGCCGGATACCGAAGGAGGAGTCTGAGGACCGTATCCGACGCGGGCGACGGACCCACAGGCCCGAGTGGGACCCACCGGGCGGGGCACCCGTGCACTTCGGGAGCTTGTGCCGTAGCGGGCACGTCCGTGTACGTGCCCGGCCCCCACACCTCCCCCACAGGGCGTCCCGTGCCATCCGCCCACCTCGGAGAGAGCTTGGCCACCATGACCACTGTCACGGTCCCCGCCCCGCGTTCCGACCACCCCGGCAGCGACTTCGCCCGGTTGTCGAAGAAGATCGCGGATGCCGGACTGCTGGGGCGCCGCCCCGGCTACTACACGCTGCGGCTCACCGCGGTGACCGCGCTCTACGCCACCGGATGGGCCGCGTTCGTCGTCGTCGGCCCCTCGTGGTGGACACTGGCGGTCGCCGCCTTCATGGCTGTCCTCTACGGGCAAGTGGCCCTGGTCGCCCATGACATGGCCCACCGACAGGTGTTCCGCCGCCGTCGCGCCAGCGAGGTGTCCGGGCGGATCGCCGCGACCTGGATCGGGATGGGTTACGGCTGGTGGCAGGACAAGCACACCCGTCACCACGCCAACCCCAACACCGAGGACCTCGACCCCGACATCGACCCCGACGTGCTCGTCTGGTCCCAGGACCAGGCCCGCGCCGCCAGGGGGCTGCCGCGCCTGCTCGGACGCCGGCAGGCGTTCCTGTTCTTCCCGCTGCTCACGCTGGAGGGCTTCAACCTGCACGTGTCGAGCGGCAGGGCGATCGCCAACCGCTCACTCAAGCACCGGACACTCGACGGCACCCTGCTGTTCGCGCACTGCGCGGTGTACCTGACCGCACTGTTCTGGGTACTGCCTCCCGGTATGGCGTTCGCCTTCCTCGCCGTCCACCAGTGCCTGTTCGGTGTCTATCTCGGTTCCGTCTTCGCGCCCAACCACAAAGGCATGCCGATCCTGTCGCCCGACAACCGCCCCGACTTTCTCCGCCGCCAGGTGCTCACCTCGCGCAACGTGGACGGCGGCCGCTTCACGGACCTGGTGCTGGGCGGACTGAACCACCAGATCGAGCACCACCTGTTCCCGAGCATGCCGAGCCCCAATCTGCGCAAGGCCCGCACCATCGTCCGGAAGTACTGCCGGGAACTGGGCGTGGACTACACGGAGACGGGGCTGATCACCTCGTACCGGCTGGTGCTCGCCAGTCTCCACCACGCCGGCGCCCCGCTGCGAAAGGCCCCCGTCCGGTCCTGACGGCCGAGTGCCGGTCAGGGAAGGCCGGAGCCGATGAGGTCGACGGCCCGGACCAGGGAACGCGCCGGACGGCGCAGGCTCAGGACGGCTCCGGTTCGCGCGGTGGCCTCCGAGGCCGCGGGGAAGACGTTCAGCCCACTGACGTCACGGAGGAAGCGGACCGCCGTGAGGTCGACCTCGACGGTGGGGCTGAGGTGATCACAGCATGGGATCCGCAGTGCTGGTGCTGGACGCGGTTGCTCCGTCGAAGACACTCCGCAGGACGAGCGGGGCGGGGGTCACGCCGGCTTCTTGTGGGTACGGCGTCGAGGGCGCAGCCGCACCGGTCCGCCGTCACGGTGCTCCGGACGCTCGACGGCACCGCTCGCGGCGGCCCGGCGGCGTGACTCCGTCTGCCGGGCAGGGAATTCCTGATCCGGCGCGACCACGCCGTCGCGACGGTAGTGGAAGGCAGTGATCCGGCCGCCGTGCAGCGAGTTGAGCCGGTGAATGAGGAACGCACCCGCCGCGACCACCGCCAGCAGCGCGATCACCGTCACGAGAATCTCCATGACCTCACGTCCTCTCCGGCCGGTCCGTCGGCGCCGCGCCGGCCGCCGAGCGACCCTGCGGAGGGATGACGGCAGTCCCGGCCTCGTGTCCCCCTTCGGACTCCCAGACCGCCACGCCGTCCCGGTCGGCCCCGGCACTCGCCGCCAGCTGCGCGGCATCAGCCATCAGGCGGCTCGCGGTCTGCGCGCGGCGGGGGTCGCCCGCGGCCGCCATCAGCCAGGCGGCCGCGGCAGGAGGCGTCCGCGGGGGAACCACCAGCAGGTTCCAGCGGCCCACGTGGTAGGAGAGCAGCAACAGCTCGTGCGGGTCCTGCTCGAAGCGGAACCAGCCCACCTTCACCACATGCCCGGTGACGGACACCTTGCGCGGGACGACCGGCCACAGCGCCGGATTCACCGTGACCCGGGTGATCCGTCCCCACAGCGGATCGAGAACCGACGCCAGGGCGGGCAGTTCGGCGGTGAGGTCGCGCGAGCGTGGCCACCAAGCGCCGTCCAGCAGGCGCGGCGCGGAGCCGACGGGAGCGAGCGACAGACGTACGGGAGGCGCGGAACATCGGCCTTCGCTTGTCGACGGGCGGGAGATGGTCGCAGTCATGACGCGCGCCCTGCCCCCGGACCGGCCGGAGCCGGCCCGGCGTATTCGATCGCCGATAACGACACAGGCGCGAATGCCCGTGCTCGAAATGTCCTCGGTCTCTTGAGCGTACTCCTCACGGCGCCCGAGCGGGCCGTACGTACGACCGCCCCTGTCTTGAGCGGCGTGCCCTCTGGGGAGATGCGAGCCCCGGAAAGTGGGAGGAGGGTGGAGTGAGGGGTTGCCGGCCGCCGAGCCGGGGCGCGGGGGCGGCAGGGACGCGTCGGGGGCTGGGGCGGCGAAGCCGCGTGCGACCCGAGCAGCCTGATTCCGCTGACTGGACTTGAGGCCATTCATGGAAACCGAAACGAAAGCCACCCTGGCCGCAGCCCTCGCGGCCGGCTACGTGCTGGGCCGCACCAAAAAGGGCAAACTCGCGATCGGGGCCGCCTCCGTACTCGCCGGCCAGGGACTACTGAGTCCCAGAGAGTTGATCATCCGCGGATTGCGCAAGGCGTCCGAGAGCCCTCAGGCCGCACAGCTGCTGACTCAGCTCCGTGGGGAGCTGGTGGATTCTGCCCGTTCCGCGCTGTCCGCGACCGCCGACCGCCGCCTGGGAGCGCTGGCCGACTCGCTTGAGCAGCGCACCAGCTCTCTGGTGAAGAAGCCCGGCGACGAGGACGAGGAGCCGTCCGAGGACTCGGAACCGGACGACCAGGAACCGGACGACCAGGAACCGGACGACCAGGAACCGGACGACCAGGAACCGGACGACCAGGAACCGGACGACCAGGAACCGGACGACCAGGAACCGGACGACCAGGAACCGGACGACCAGGAACCGGACGACCAGGAACCGGACGACCAGGAACCGGACGACCAGGAACCGGACGACCAGGAACCGGACGACCAGGAACCGGACGACCAGGAACCGGACGACCAGGAACCGGACGACCAGGAACCGGACGACGAGGAACCGGACGACGAGGAAGAAGAGGCACCGCCCCCTCGGCGCCGGGCGAAGAAGGCCCCGGCCTCCCGGCCAGCAGGAAAGAAGGCTGCCGCCGGCGAGGCATCGCCCCAGCAGCCGTAGGAGGTAGCCATGGCCAAGACGGAGGAGGAGACCACTCCAGCCGGCACCTCCGGCATGGACCGGCTCAAGGAGCAGCTGGCCGCGTTCGCCACAGCGCAGGGCCAGCGACTGGCGGACAAGGCCGGAGGCAAGATCAGCGACGTCGCGCAGGGCCTGGGCGACGTCGGCGAGGGCAACAGCACCTTGCTCGACGTCGGCAAGCGCGTCCTGGGTGAGGGGCAGTCGCCGGTCAAGGCCTTCCTCGGCGAGAAGGCGGGAAATGTGAAGGACAAGGTGGCCGGCGCCGTCAAGGGCGCCTTCGGCGGCGGTGGCAAACCGGGGAGTGTGAAGGTGACGAACATCGTCGAGGTCATCGACGTCGGCAAGCCACTGCGCACCGTTTACGACCGCTGGACCCAGCTCGAGGAGTTCAGCTCCTTCACCAAGGGCGTCCAGAGCGTCTCTCAGTCGGATGAGGTCGAAAGTGACTGGAAGGCCAAGATCGCTTTCTCCAACCGCAGTTGGAAGGCCACCGTCCGGGAGCAGATTCCCGACGAGCGCATCGTCTGGAATTCCGAAGGGGGCAAGGGCACCACGCGCGGCGCCGTCAGCTTCCACGAGCTGACCCCGGACCTCACGCGCGTCGTCGCCGTGGTCGAGTACTACCCGTCCGGCTTCTTCGAGAAGACCGCCAACATCTGGCGGGCACAGGGACGTCGCCTACGCCTCGACCTCAAGCACTTCCTGCGGCACGTCACCCTCTCCGACGACGAAGACCTCGAGGGCTGGCGCGGCGAGATCCGCGACGGTGAAGTGGTCCGTTCGCACGAGGAAGGTCTTGAGGACGACGACCAGGACGACGGGGACCAGGACGACGAGCCCGAAGAGGACGACGACCAGGACGAACGGGACAGCCGGTACGAGGACGAGGACGAGGACGAAGAGGATCAGGACGAATACGAGGAGGAGGACGAGCACGAGGAGGGGGATGAAGAGGGTCGGTAGGCGATGCTCATGAACTCTGCGAGCCGGCCGACGTCCTCGATCCGCTGTGGGGACGGACCAACCACGGTGCCGCCAACCCCCGTCACCGGACAGCTGTCCGGTGCGGCACCGTCGTCGTCAACGACCACGAGGTGAGGGTCGACTGCTTCGCCCCGGACCACGGGACCTGCTCGTGGTACCACCACGGGCCGCCGCGCCGTCGGCGGCTCGGCTGACGGCCGCCGCAAGCGCCCCATGAACGTCTCAGGGGCCGAAGCCCCTGAGGGTCCGAACCCGGCGGCCTCCCTCACGCCGACCGCTTCCGCGGCGTACGCAGAGTGACCGCGATCCCGGCCGCCGCCAGCAGGGTGCCGGCGACGGCGGTGGCGAGGGTGCCGGCGGTCCTTGCCTTCCTGCGCGCGTGACCGACGTCGTCGGCGTACGACCCCCATGCCGAATTCCCTGTCTCTGTGCGCCGGTTGCATGGTCGACTGGGGCCGACATCGCCACCGCCGGCCTCATCGGAGCCCCTCTTGTCCTTCCGCATCACTGCCCTCACCGACCCCGAGCGCACCGCGTCCGGCTATCGCCTCGCCTGGCTGGCCGGCGGGGACGGCGGGGATCCCCTCGGCTCCGCCTTCCTGCGGGTGTTCACCCGGGAGGGACAGGAGCACCTGGCCGAACTGCAGGTGAACGTGCACACGGCGGAGCGCCGCCGGGGGGTCGGGGCGCGGCTCGTCGAGGCGGCGGTGGCCGCAGCGCGGGAGGCCGGCCGGAGGGCGGTGGTGGCGCAGGCCGACGCGGGAACACCGGGCGACCACTTCCTCGCCGCACTCGGCTTCCGCAAGGTGCTGACCCTGACGTACGCCCGGCTCGCGCTGGACGCGTGGGACAGCGGCAGGGCCCGCGAGATCGACGCGATCGTCCAGCGGCCGCACCCCGGCTACCGTCTCGTCTCCTGGCGCGGCACCGTCCCCGAGGAGCTGGCCGAGACCTTCGCCGACTCGCGCCGCGCCATGGACGACATGCCCATGGACGACACCGACTACGGAGTCGTGGCCTGGGACGTCGAGCGGGTGCTGGCCGTCGCCAAGGCCGTCGCCGACCGCGGGGAGCTGCTCACCACGGTGGCGGCCGTCGACGAGTCGGACGGCTCGATCGTCGGTTTCTCCGAACTCGTCGTGCCGGGCGACGGCAAGGGCGACGGGCTGCACTACGGCACCGGCGTTCTGCCCGGGCACCGCGGCCACGGCCTCGGCCGCTGGATGAAGGCCGAGTCGATCCGTCTCGCCCGCGCGGACCACCCCGGACTCGGCGGCCTGGTCACCGACACGGCGGACAGCAACACCCCCATGCGGGGCATCAACGACGCACTGGGGTACGTCCCCACGCACCAGGCCCTGGAGTACCAGCTCGACCTGTGAGGCCGGGTTGTCCCTGAACTCCCCCGGAATTGTCCGTGATCGGTAACGGACGCATCCCGGGGCCCACTTCCCTCGTCCTGCCAGGTGGACTCGAGATGACCGAGGCGGACAACGGCGGGGAAGCGGGGCGGACATGGCGCGGCACAGTGGCGGGCGGGGTTGGTACGGCAAGGTCGCCGGGGCGGCGCTCGGGGTGACGATGCTCGCCGTCGGTGCGTCGGTGTGGACCGCGCAGGCCGACTCCGTGGGGGGTTCGTCGTCGCCGGGGGCGTCCGCGTCGGCCACGCCGGGCAGTGACGTCGAGCAGGTCGCGGTGACCATCGCGCACGCCTCGGACGCGGGGGCGCGCGGCGTCAACATCACCATCGACGACGGTCCCGACCCGGCGTGGACCCCCCAAGTGCTCGACCTTCTGCGGGAGTACGGGGTGAAGGCCACGTTCTGCGTGACGGGCACGCAGGCGCAGGCCCACCCGGACCTCGTGAAGGACGTGGTCGCGGCGGGGCACCGGCTGTGCAACCACTCGGTCTCGCACGACACCGCCATGGACAAGAAGTCCGAGGCCTACCAGTCGAAGGAGATCCTCGACGCCGAGCGCATGATCATCGAGGCGTCCGGGGGCGTACGGCCGATGTACTACCGGGCCCCGGGCGGCGCCTTCACCCCCTACAGCCGCAAGCTGGCCGCCTCCCACGGCATGCGCCCGCTGGGCTGGAACGTGGACACCAAGGACTTCGAGCGGCCCGGCACGGACGCCATCGTCGCCACCGTGGAGCGGGAGCTGCCCAACGGGCCGACGCTCCTCTTCCACGACGCGGGAGGCGACCGCTCCCAGACAGTCGAAGCCCTGCGCCGCGTCCTCCCCTGGCTCGAGGAGCAGGGCTACTCCTTCGGCTTCCCGGTCCGCTGAGCCCACGGCCGTCGGCCACACGCGGGGCACCGAGGAGACAGCGGGACCGAGCACCCTCGGGCGGCGCCACGCGGCGTCCGGGAGGGCGCGGAAAAAACGACCCGTCGGCCCGGAACCGCCACGCACCAGGCAGACTCTGAGGTGTAGTTCCGTTGACGGAGGAGGACTCGCGCATGATCACGCTCACCAAGGAAGACGGCCCGGCGGACCTGGACGGAGTGACCCATCTGTCCATCGGCGTCTCCTGGGACCCGACCGCCGGAAGCAGCGGCGGAGTGATGGGCAAGCTGCGCCGCAAGAGCGGTACCGACCTGGACCTGATCGCCGTCGCCATGCAGGGCGGGGACCCGGTGCGGCTCGCCGGGATCGACTCGCTCGACCCGATGGGGAACGGGTCGCTGCTCCACAGCGGCGACAACCAGACGGGTCACGGGGAGGGTGACGACGAGACGGTGACCGTCGAGTTCGCGCGGCTCCCGCCCGTGATCACGTCCATCGTGTTCATCGCCGCCGCCTACAAGAAGGGCAGTTCCTTCCAGAAGGCCCGCAACGTCAGCTTCAAGGTCTACGACGCGACCGGCGGCAGCACGCAGCAGGTCGCCGACATCTGGCCCAGCCTGCTCAGCCAGGACAACGGCTGCGCCGTGGCCAAGGCCGTGCGGGTCGGCGGTACGTGGAAGCTGGAAGTGATCAACGAGACGGGGAAGATCAAGCAGGGGGACGAGCACGCTCTGATGCGTTTCGCCGTCAGCAAGTAACGCCGGAGCGGCGGATCGACGGCACGGCAGCCGTTGCCCGGGGGCGGGGTCGGGGTGCGGGGGGTCGGGGTGCGGGCTTGCGGAGAGCCTTCGTGCCGATGGCCGTTTTCCGCCTCCGCCCGTCCGCCCGTTCCCCGGGGGACCGGCCGATCGGCGACCTGATACCGGCCGGGCAGGCGTGCCGCCTCAGTCTTCTTCCGCGGCGCCCGCGTCGCCGAGCAGGTCGCGCAGCAGCCGTTCGCCGGCCGGGTCGAGGCCGGTCACGAAGCTCGCCAGCACCGCGCCGCGGCGGTCGAGCACACCGGCGACAACCTCACCGGCGAGGGCGAGGGTGACGACGAGACCGTCAAGGTGAACCTCGCCGCCGTCCCCGCGGACATCGAGCGAATCGTCTTCCCGGTCTCCATCCACGACGCGGCCAATCGCCGCCAGCCGGGTCGTCAACCAGGCGGGCAACCAGGAACTCGCCCGCTACGACCTCTCCGAGGACGCCGCCACCGAGACCGCGATGGTCTTCGGCGCGCTCTACCGCCACGGCACCGGGTGGAAGTTCCGCGCCGTCGGCCAGGTCTACGCCTCCGGACTGGCCGGCATCGCCGCCGGCCTCGGCGTCAACGTCTGACGCCGGATCCCGCTCCCGGCCGGACTGCACTCGGATCGAACGGGCATGCGTAAGGGCGAGATAAAACCACCCGAGGGGCACACATGGAGATTTCAGGCATCATCAGCGCCGTCGTGATCGGCATCGTCATCGGTGTCCTCGGCCGGCTCGTCGTCCCCGGACGTCAGCGCATCGGCATCCTGTGGACCATCGCGGTCGGCATCGTGGCCGCCCTCATCGGATCGGCCCTCGCCGCCGCGTTCGGCGTCGCCGACACCAACGGCGTCGACTGGGTCGAGTGGCTCATACAGATCGCCCTCGCGGCGCTCGGTGTGGTCGCCCTCGACCGGGCCAAGGCCCGCCACTGACGGGCGCCGACCCCCTCGCGGCCGGTGTGCTCCTTGTCTCGGCAGGGGGTGGCGGCGGCGTTCGCGGCGTCTCCCCTGCCGAGACGCGCACGGGCGCGCCGGAAAGCCGTCGGCGGAGGTCACGGCGCCGCGAGGGGTGCGGCCGCAGGCGGACCCTGCTGTCGGAGCAGGGCAATATCTGTGGCCATGAGAGGAGAATTCGGCGTCACGCGCCGGGAATATTCCCCTCACGGCCGCCGGAGGCGGGATTATTCCACGCGTCCGGGCGATCACGGCGTGCTAGTGTCGATGGAAGTTGCAGTAGTGGTTGCCTGAAGGTTTTTCCGACGGGGTGATCATCGCGGCGACCGGAGCTCGCACAGGGCGGGCTCCGAGCACCGTTCCGAAGGAGATTCAAATGGCTACCGGTACCGTGAAGTGGTTCAACTCCGAAAAGGGCTTCGGCTTCATCGAGCAGGACGGCGGCGGCCCCGACGTTTTCGCCCACTACTCGAACATCGCCACCCAGGGCTTCCGCGAGCTGCAGGAAGGCCAGAAGGTGTCGTTCGACGTGGCGCAGGGCCAGAAGGGCCCGACGGCCGAGAACATCGTTCCCGCCTGACGCTCACGCACACTTCGCAGCTGGGGCCCGCACCTCAAGGGGTGCGGGCCCCAGCTCGCCGCGTTTCAGGGCGCGATTCCGAATTCGCTCGGCTCTCTCAGCACCTGAATTCCGCAATCAGCTCCATTTTCTTCATTCCCCCGATTCACCCGATTCTCTCGGTCCGCACGGCTCACCTCGCCGAAGTCGACCGAGGCCGGCTCGTTCTTGCGATTCCCTGCGCTGCTCCTACGCTGCGGGACTCCCTTGATACGTGCCGTATCAAGGAAGGTTCCGCATGAACCGCACACGTACGAACAGCCGCTTCTCCCGCACCCGCAGCGGAGCCCCGAGCTCCGGCAAGGGCGGCGGCCGGTTCTCCGAAGGCTCCGGACGGTCCGGCGGTCCGCGCCGCTCCCAGGGCTCCGGGCGCCGCCCGGCCGCTCCCCAGGGCGAGTTCGCGCTGCCGAAGACGATCACTCCGGCGCTGCCCGCCGTGGAGGCGTTCGCCGACCTGGCCATGCCGCCGGCCCTGCTGGCCGCGCTCGGCCGCGAGGGCGTGACCGAGCCGTTCCCGATCCAGGCGGCGACCCTGCCCAACTCGCTGGCCGGCCGTGACGTGCTCGGCCGCGGCCGTACCGGTTCGGGCAAGACCCTGGCCTTCGGCCTCGCCCTGCTGGCCCGTACGGCGGGACGCCGTGCCGAGCCGCGTCAGCCGCTCGCGCTCGTCCTCGTCCCCACCCGCGAGCTCGCCCAGCAGGTCACCGACGCGCTCACCCCGTACTCCCGCGCCGTGGGACTGCGGTCGGCCACCGTCGTCGGCGGCATGTCGATCGGCAAGCAGGCCGGCGCCCTGCGTGCGGGGGCCGAGGTCCTCGTCGCGACACCCGGACGTCTCAAGGACCTCATCGACCGCGGCGACTGCCGACTGGACGACGTGGAGATCACCGTCCTCGACGAGGCCGACCAGATGACCGACATGGGCTTCATGCCCCAGGTCACCGCCCTGCTCGACCAGGTACGCCCCGACGGGCAGCGGCTGCTCTTCTCGGCCACCCTCGACCGCAACGTCGACCGGCTGGTGAAGCGCTACCTGACGGACCCCGTGGTCCACTCCGTCGACCCGTCGGCCGGTGCCGTCACCACGATGGAGCACCACGTGCTGCACGTGCACGACACGGACAAGCACCGCACCACCACCGAGATCGCGGCGCGGGACGGCCGGGTCATCATGTTCCTGGACACCAAGCACGCCGTGGACCGGCTGGTGAAGCACCTGCTGAACAGCGGCGTCCGCGCGGCCGGCCTGCACGGCGGCAAGTCCCAGCCGCAGCGCACGCGGACCCTCGCCCAGTTCAAGGACGGACACGTCACGGCGCTGGTGGCGACCAACGTCGCGGCCCGCGGCATCCACGTCGACAACCTCGACCTGGTCGTCAACGTGGACCCGCCCACCGACCACAAGGACTACCTGCACCGCGGCGGCCGTACGGCCCGCGCGGGCGAGTCCGGCAGCGTCGTCACGCTGGTCACCCCCGACCAGCGGCGTGACATCAGCCGGCTGATGGCCTCGGCCGGCATCACCCCGCAGATCACCCCGGTCCGCTCGGGTGAGGCGGAGCTGACCCGCATCACCGGCGCGCAGGCGCCGTCCGGTGTCCCCGTCGTCATCGCCGCGCCGGTCGTGGAGCGTCCCCGACGTGCCGCGTCCGGGGGTGCCTCGTCCCGTGGCCGCCGTGGTCGCGGCGGCGCCGCGGGCCGCACCGCGCAGGGCGGCGGCACCGGCCAGGGGCGTTCGGGACAGGCGCGTTCCGCACAGGGCAGGTCCGTGCAGGGTGGCTCCGCCCAGGGGCGGCCCACCGGGGAGGCTCCCCGGCGCAGGCCGCGCCGGCAGTCCACCGGCGACTCGGCGGCCTAGGCCGGCGCCTCGGCGGGGCTCCACCGAGGCCCCGTCGCCCGGGGCCCCTCCGCTGGGGCCCCTCACCCGGCCGAACGGCCATCACGAACGGCAAGCTCCTCGGAGTCCCCCTCCCTTCCCCCTGTGAGGCATCATGCGCTGCGTCATCGCCCGGTACCCGTTCGACCTGACCAAGGACGGGGTGCTCAGCTCGATGAAGGGCATCACGCCCGAGCCCATCACGGGTGAGTCCGTGACCATCGGCCGACGCCGTTACCCCGTCAAGCAGGTGGGCGCGGTCATCACCCGCCAGGACCGCCGCGACTTCACCGGCGGCGAGGTCACCCGGGCCATGGCCCGGCTCGGCTTCACCTGCCACCCCGACCCCGAGGCCGCACCCGCGCCGGAGCCCGCCGCCTCACCGGTGCAGACCGCGTCGGCGCTGCTCGGCGGCACCACGCCGCTGGACGGCTGAGGCCGCGTCGGAAACGCGGGACGGACGAGGGCCCCGGCGTCAGCCGGCGGCGGCCAGACCGCTCGCCCGGCCCTCGTCGTCCCACCGGACCTCCAGGATCCGCTCGACGGCGTCCCGGTCGACCGGACCGAACACGTGCGGGAACAGGGTGCCTTCGGCCACCCCGGGCGGCGGAGCGGGGGCTGCCGCCTCCCACACGCACGGCGCGGTGAGCCGCTTCTCGTCGACGACCAGGGCGAGCAGGGGCCGCGGAGCGGTGCGGTAGAAGGCGTCGGCGACGGCGAGGGTCGTCCCCTCGTCCGGTGAGCAGTGGACGAACCCGTCCTCGACGAGGGACGCGGGCGCGTACGGCCGGCCGGGGTCGGCTTCCCAGTCGGCGAGCGGTACGACGTGATAGATCATCGTCCGATTGTCCCAGCGGCCCGCCCGCGCGCCCTCACTCCGAGGGCGTCGCCGCGGTGCTCGGACGAGCCGTCGGCCCGGCTCCGGGCGGGGCCGAGGTCGCCGGTGACGGCGGGTCGCCGGCCGACGGCGTGCTCGGAGCGGCGGAGGATGTGACGGGGACGGACGTACTGGGGACCGCCTCCCGCTCGTCCGGCCCCTGGGACGGGGCGACGGACGGCGCGGGCTCGGACGGCGACGGAGCGGGCGCGGACGGCGACCGAGTGGGCTCGGACGGCAAGGGCGAGGGGACGGCCGGGGGCGGGGCCAGCGGAACGGCCGGGGGGGCCGGCGGGCCGGTGTTCGTCCACGGGACCGGCAGCGCGAGCAGGGCGACAGCGGCCGCGCAGGTCACGGCGGCCCCGGCGGCCGCGCGCAGCAGGCGGCGCCGGGACGCCGCCCGGCGGATCGCCTCGTAGCGGCCCGGCGGCGGGCCCAGGAAGTCCGCCCCCGGGCGAAGGACGACCAGCAGCGGGTCGTGCGGGTCGTCGTACGCCGCCTCCGGGCCGTCCGGATCGTCCTCAAAGCGTGTGGTCAAGGCTTCTCCTCAGATGGACGCGGAGCAGTTCGCGGGCCGCGTGCAGGTCGGCCTTGACGGTTCCTTCCTTGCGCCCGGTGAGCACGGACACCTCCCGGATCGGCATGTCAGCGTAGTAGTGGAGAAGGATCGGTACCCGCAGTCGCTCCGGCAGGGACTGCACCAGCAGCCGTACCGAGGGGTCGGCCTGCTGGGGATGCGGGCGGACGGCGACCTCCGCGGTGACCCGGCGCACGGCCCGGCGCTCGCGCTCCAGCTTGCGCCAGTGGTCCCGGACGAGGTTGGCGGCGGTGACGTAGAGGAAGCCGCGGGGCTCGTCCACGGACGTCCAGCGGGCCCAGAGCCGGGTGAAGGCCTCCGAGGCGATCTCGTGGGCCGTCTCGTCGTCGTCGACGAGCCGGCGGCACCAGCCGGCCAGGCGGGGGTAGAGGGCGGCGAACAGCTCGGACGCCGCCCTGTCACGGGACCGTTTCAACGCTCTCCATGGTCGGGTGGGGGGCAGAGGGAAGACGCCGGTGCGGGGGCGCGCGTTCCCGTGGTCACGACGGTGCGGAAGCCGTCGGCGCGCCGGCGGCCGCCGTGGTCGTGGCGGTCAGCTCGGCGAAGGCGATGACGTTGTCCCGGTAGCCGTCGCCGTCGTGCGGGCCGCCGCACGTGATGAGCCGCAACTCCGGGCGGTCCACGTCCCCGTAGACGTCCCGGGTCGGGAACGCGGCCTTCGCCACCGTGCGCACGGACGTGACGGTGAAGACCGCGACCGTGCCGCTCTCCAGGCGCGCCTCGATCCGGTCGCCGCGGTGCAGCCGCGCGAGGTGGCGGAAGACGCCGTCCCCGTGGGTGCCGACCGTGACGTGGCCGAGGACGACCGACGGTCCCACCTGGCCCGGCGTGGGCGAATGCCGGTACCAGCCCGCACGGTCGTGGTCCGTGACGGGCGGCACCTGCACCGTGCCGTCCGGTTCCAGTCCCAGCGGCATCACCGGGGTGTCGACCCCGATGGCCGGGATGCGCAGGCCGACCGGGACCGAACGACCGAGGGGCCGCGCCGGACCGTCGTGCGCCTGCGCGGACGGCGCCGTGCGGGCGGGCGGTGCGGTCGCGGCCTCCTCGGCCCCGTGCCCGCCGCCGCAGCCCACCAGCAGCGCGGCCAGGGCGAGTCCGGCCAGGGCGCGCCCGGAGAACGGGGTCATGCCCCGGTCGCCCGGCGGCGGCGTACGACGAAGGCGACCGCGCCGCCCGCGGCGAGCAGCGTGCCGACGCCCGCGCCGACGAGCCCGTCACTGTTCCCGGAGGACTTCGGGGTCGTCACCCCGGTGTCGGGCGCGCCCTCCGGCACGGCGGAGACCTGCCCGCCGACCGGGCGGCTGCTCGGCTCGGCGGCCGGGGCCGGGGAGCTGACGGACGGGGCCGGCGCCGGGGCCTGGCTCGGCTCGGTGGTGGGGCTCGGGGTGGCGGCGGACGGCGGGCTGCTGGGGGCCGCGGTCGGGTCGTCGGCGAACGCGGGGACGGTGCTCGCCAGTACGGCGGTGCAGGCGAGTGCCAGGGCACTGAGGATGGTCCGGCGCATCGGGTCGCTCTCTCTCGTCGGTCGGTCCGCCCGCCCGCCCGTGGTCGGTGGGCGGGGACGCGTGGTCGCGTGGGTCGCGGACCGAGCAGAGAGACGAGGGAGCGGCGGAGCGGGTTGTAAAGAGATGGCAAAGGAGAGTTGGCGAAGCCACCCGTCGTCCGTGCCCGTGCCGCTTCTTACGGACCCGTGACGTGCCGGGCCCGGCACCCGGCCCCGGTGCCCTCGCGGGCCTAGCGTGGCCGTATGCGTGTACTGGTCACCGGCGGTGCCGGGTTCATCGGGTCCCACGTCGTGGAGGCGCTGCGGGCACACGGGCACGACCCCGTCGGCTACGACGTCCGCGCGGACCCCCGCGCCGACGTGCGCGACCCGGCGGCCGTCGCCCGGGCGCTGGCCGGGGTGGACGCCGTGTGCCACCAGGCGGCGATGGTCGGGCTCGGCAACGGATTCGCCGACGCGGCGGAGTACGTCTCGCGCAACGACCTCGGCACCGCCGTCCTGCTCACGGCCATGGCGGAGGCGGGCGTACGGCGGCTGGTGCTCGCCGGGTCCATGGTCGTGTACGGGGAGGGGCGGTACGCGTGCCGCCGGCACGGGGTGGTGCGGCCCGGGCCGCGGGCCGTCGCCGAGCTGGACGCGGGCCGGTTCGAGCCCGCGTGCCCGGTCTGCGGCGCGGACCTGACGCCCGGCCTGGTCGGCGAGGACGCACCGGTCGACCCGCGCAACGTGTACGCCACGACCAAGCTGGCGCAGGAGCACCTGGCCGCCGCCTGGGCCCGGACGACCGGCGCGGCGGCGGTGTCGCTGCGCTACCACAACGTGTACGGACCCCGGATGCCCCGCGACACCCCGTACGCGGGCGTCGCGTCCTTCTTCCGCTCCGCGCTCGCCCGCGGCGAGGCACCGCGCGTCTTCGAGGACGGCCGCCAGCGCCGGGACTTCGTGCACGTGCGGGACGTGGCCACGGCGAACGTCGCGGCGCTGGAGGCCGGGACACCGGCCGGGACACTCGCGGTGTACAACACGGGCAGCGGTGACCCGCACACGGTGGGCGAGATGGCGACCGTCCTGTCCGCCGCGTACGGCGGACCCGGGCCCGTCGTCACCGGTGAGTACCGCCTCGGCGACGTACGCCACATCACCGCCGACTCCTCGCGGCTGCGGGCCGAGCTGGGGTGGCGGCCGCAGGTCGGATTCGCGGAGGGGATGCGGGAGTTCGCGCGGGCGGAGCTGCGCGGGGAGTGACCCCTCGGGCCCCCCTAAGCCTCAGGCGTCCGCCATGGGCAGGACCACCTCGAAGCGGCAGCCGCCGGGGATGTTGCGGACCGTGGCCCGGCCGCGGTGCGCCTCCACGATGCCGCGGACGATGGCGAGGCCCAGGCCCGCGCCGGCCGGGGGCGTACGGGCGTGGGTGCCGCGCCAGCCGGTGTCGAACACCCGGGGCAGGTCCTCCTCGGGGATGCCGCCGCAGCCGTCGGTGACGGAGAGCACCACGCCCTCCGGCGAGGGCTCGGCGGCGACCGCGACCGTGCCGTCGGCGGGGGTGCGGCGGATGGCGTTGACCAGCAGGTTGCCGAGGACGCGGCTCATCTCCTTGCCGTCCACCTCGACCGGCACGGCCTGCACCGCCTCGCCGACCAGCCGTACCCCGTGCTCGCGTGCCAGGGGGTCCGCGCCCGCGAGGGCGTCGCCGACCAGGTCGTAGAGCGAGATCCGGGCCGGGGCGAGGGGGAGGGTGCCGGCGTGGATGCGGGAGAGTTCGAAGAGGTCGCCGACCATGTCGTTGAGGCGTTCCACCTCGGTGCGGATCTGCCGCAGGTAGCGGTCGGGGTCGGCGGCGACGCCGTCCTCCAGGGCCTCGGACATGGCGCGCAGGCCGGCCAGCGGGGTGCGCAGGTCGTGCGAGATCCAGGCGACCAGTTCGCGCCGGGAGGTCTCCAGGGCTCTTTCCCGCTCCCGGGATTCGCGGAGCCGGGCACTGGTGGCGGCCAGCTCCCGGCTGAGCGCGTCCAGTTCGGCGGTCGCGGGCACCGTGGGCGCCGCGTAGCCGCCGTCGTCGCCGAACGACCGTGCGGCGGCGGTCAGTTCGCGGCTGCGGGCGACCACCCAGCGGCCCAGCAGCAGCGCCGTGGCCAGGGAGACGACGGCCGCCATCGCCACCACGGTCGTCACGACGGACAGGTCGTGCGGGGACAGGAACATCGCCCACGCGACGGCGAGCGTCCCCGCGAGCATCGCCAGGACGGCGACCGAGGCCACCACCGCGAGCGAGGCGGTCAGCGAGCGCCGCCGGATCACCCGCAGCACGCCCGCACCCGCCAGGCCGGTGGCGGCGGCGCCGGCGAAGGCGTAGAGGGCGATCAGGAGGGTGTCGCGCATGATCAGTCCCGCTCCTGTCCGCCGGGTTCCGTGGCCCGCCCGGCCGGGTCGAAGCGGTAGCCCACGCCCCACACGGTCTGGATCAGCCGGGGCCGGGCCGGATCGTCCTCGACCTTGCCGCGCAGCCGCCGGACGTGGACGGTGACGGTGGACAGGTCGCCGAAGTCCCAGCCCCACACCTCGCGCATCAGCTCCTCCCGGGCGAACGCCCGCCCCGGGTGCCGCAGGAAGAAGGCGAGCAGATCGAACTCCCGCAGGGTGAGCGCCAGTTCGGCGTCACCCTTGGTGGCCCGGCGGGCGGTGGGGTCGACGGTCAGCCCGGCCGCGGACAGGGGCCGGACCGCGATGGCGGGCCGGGTGCGGCGCAGGACGGACTCCACGCGCAGCACCAGCTCCCGCGGGCTGAAGGGCTTGGTCACGTAGTCGTCGGCGCCGACCTCCAGGCCGAGGATGCGGTCGTCCTCGTCGCCCCGGGCGGTCAGCATGACGACCGGCACCGGCCCGCCGCCGCGCAGCCGCCGGCAGACCTCCAGGCCGTCCATGCCGGGCAGCATCAGGTCCAGCACCACGAGGTCCGGCCGGTGCGTGGCGGCCCGGGCGAGCGCCGCCGGCCCGTCCTCCGCCCGGTCGACGACGTAACCGGCGCGGTCCAGGTAACCGGCCACGACCTCGGCGACGGTGGGGTCGTCGTCGACGACCAGGACCCGGGCGGGCCCGGCCGGGTCGCCGTCGGGGCGTCCGGCCGGGACCGCCGCCGCCGAAGCGGGCTCGTGGGGCTGCTGCATGCGCCCAGCCTCGCACCGCGTTCCGCCCGGCGTCGTCCCCGAAAGCGCCCACGGCCCGCGACGTCCGCGTTTCGTAAGGAGCGGACGTCCGTTTCGTCCGGTTCGGGTTCGTAGGGTGAAAGCCGTGACCACCTCGCCCGCTGCGGATGTCGACGTCGTACTGCCCTGCCTGAACGAGGCCGGGGCCCTCCCCTGGGTCCTCGCCCGGATCCCCGACGGCTGGCGCGCGCTCGTCGTCGACAACGGCTCCACCGACGGCTCGGCGGACCTCGCCCGCGCCCTCGGCGCCACGGTCGTGACCGAGCCGCGCCGCGGTTTCGGTGCCGCCTGCCACGCCGGGCTGACCGCCGCCACCGCCGACGTCGTCTGCTTCTGCGACTGCGACGCCTCCCTCGACCCGGGCCTGCTGACGCCCTTCGTGCGCGAGATCCGCGCGGGCACGGCCGACCTGGTGCTCGGCCGCCGGCGTCCGCAGGGCCGGGGCGCGTGGCCCGCGCACGCCCGCGCGGGCAACCTCGCCCTCGCCCGGATGCTGCGCCGTCGCACGGGCCTCGGCCTGCACGACCTCGGCCCGCTGCGCGCCGCCCGCCGCGAGCGGCTGCTCGCCCTCGGCCTCACCGACCGGCGCAGCGGCTATCCCCTCCAGATGGTGGTGCGTGCCGCCGACGCGGGCTGGCGGATCACCGAGCACGACGTCCCCTACCTGCCCCGCACCGGTGCCTCGAAGGTGACGGGGACCTGGCGCGGCACCTGGCAGGCGGTACGGGACATGCGCCGGGTCCTGTCCGAGGACCCGGCACCCCCGCTCCCGCGTGAGGCGGCCCGCGGGGGGAACTCATGGTGAGCATGGCGACCACCCTCCTCGTCATCGCCAAGGAGCCGCGACCCGGCCGGGTCAAGACCCGCCTCACCCCGCCCTTCACCCCGGCCCAGGCGGCGGCACTCGCCGAAGCGGCCCTCGCCGACACCCTGCGCGCCGTGGCCGCCACGCCCGCGCGGCGCCGGGTGCTGGTGCTCGACGGCGTCCCCGGCCGCTGGCTGCCGGCCGGCTTCGAGGTCGTACCGCAGTGCGCGGGCGGACTCGACGAACGGCTCGCGGACGCCTTCGCCGGGTGCGCCGGACCGGCCCTGCTGGTCGGCATGGACACGCCGCAGGTGACGCCGGAGCTGCTCACCGTGGATTTCGCCGGCTGCGACGCGTACTTCGGTCCGGCCGAGGACGGCGGCTTCTGGGCACTGGGCCTGGCCCGCCCCGACCCCGCGCTGCTGCGGGGCGTGCCCATGTCGACGCCGGTGACGGGGGCGGTGCAGCGCGAGCGGCTCGTCTCGGCCGGGCTGCGGGTGCGCGACCTGCCGCCCCTGCGCGACGTCGACACCGCCGCCGACGCACGGGCCGTCGCCGCACTGGCTCCGCACGGCCGCTTCGCCGCCCGGCTGGCCGCGTGCCCGGCGGTGCCGGACCGGCGGGTGGGCCGATGAGCGGCTCGGCGAACGGGTCGGCGAGCCGCACGAGGAGCGGCCGTCCGGGCGCCGCCCCGGTCCCGGTCCCCTGGGCCGCCTCCGACCCCTACGCCGCCGCCCTGCGCGCCGGCCGGGGGCCGCTGTTCCTGCGCCGCACGGACGGCTGGCTGCTCCCCCTGGAGGTGGAGCGCTGGTGCGAGCGGGCCGACGCGGTCGACCGGGAGGTGCTGGACCGGTGCGAGGGCGCCGTGCTCGACGTGGGCTGCGGGCCCGGCCGGCTGGTGGCGGAGCTCTCCGCCCGCGGCCGGACCGTCCTCGGCATCGACGTCAGCGAGGCCGCCGTCGCCCGCACCGTACGGCTCGGCGGCCAGTCGCTGCGGCGCTCCGTCTTCGATCCGCTGCCCGGCGAGGGACGCTGGGGCACCGTCCTCCTCATGGACGGCAACGTCGGCATCGGCGGCGACCCCCGTGCCCTGCTCGCCCGCGTGGCCGCCCTGCTCGCGCCCGGCGGCCTGCTGATCGCCGAGACGGCCGAGGCCGACGTCGACGAACGCGCCCAGGTGCAGGTGGTCGACGTCACCGCCCCCCGCACGGCGGGCGGTTCCTTCCCGTGGGCACGGCTCGGCACGCCCGCCCTGCTCCGCCACGCGGACGGCGCCGGCTGGCGGACCGCCGCTCAGTGGACGTCGGGTGCGCGCCGGTTCGTCGCGCTGCGCAGCGGCCGCAGCGCCAGGAGCAGTGCCGAGACGCCGAACAGCGCGGCCGTGATCAGCAGCCAGCGGGCCAGGAAGCCCTCCGCCGACAGCCCGGCGACCGACCGGTAGCGCCGGTCCACCCGGCCGCTGATCAGCGGGAACCACACGAGCAGCAGCAGCCCGGAGAACGCGGCCGGAACCCGCACGTACAGGACCCACGCACGGCGTCCGGCCGCGGCCGGACCTCGGACGACGGCCTGGTCGGCCGCCGCGTACAGCGGCAGCAGCACGAGGTCGTGCAGCAGCGCCGCCCCCACGAACCACAGGGCCACGCCCAGCCAGTCGCCGGCGAGCAGTCGCACGCCCGCGTAACCGGCGAGCGCGAAGGAGCACAGCAGCAGGAGGATCTGGAACGGGCTTCCGATCCTGGGCCGCGGCCCGGTCGCGCGGTCCCTCACCCGTTTCGTCACGGCCCTCATCCCAGGTCTCCGAACGTCATCCGCGTCACCCACTTGGTGTTCAGCACGCCGGGCGCGGCGGGCACGATGATCCGCGCCGGATATCCGTGGTCCAGGCTGAGCGTCTCCCCGTTGACGGACAGCGCGAGCAGGGAGCGCGCGTCGGCCACCTGGTTGGCGCGCAGCGCACCGCTGCGGAAGGGACCGTGCCGCTGAAGGGACTCGACGAACACGTCCGGCGGGTCGTCCTCGAAGCCCACGCGCGCGGCGAGGTCCCGCAGCCGTACCCCGCGCCACCACTGGTCGGACGTCGACCAGCCCTCGACGCAGGCGATGGGCAGCGCCGCGCTGTACTGCGCCATGTCCAGCAGGTCGGCCCGGCCGAGCCGGACGGTTCCCGTGCGCCCGGTGACGACGAGCCGCCAGGCGTCCTCGCGGGTCTCCGCCGGGTCGATGCCGACGTACGCGGCCGTCTTGTTGATCTGGAACCCGTTGGGGCCGTTTCCCGGCTCGGGTCCGCCGTGCGGCGAGAGCACGGCCGTCTCCCGCAGCGGCCCGTCGAAGCTGCGGCCGGCGTTGGTGACGAACATCAGCAGCGAGCCGCCGCCGACCAGCCACAGCGCCCCGCGCCGGGAGACGGTGGGCGGATCGGGCCGCGGGGCGGCCAAGTCGTCGTCGCGCTCGTCGCGCAGCGTCCTCAGGGCGCGCAGCGCGATCGGCATCTTGAGCGCGACGTGCACGACGAACGCGGCGAAGAACACCCAGGCCCCGTAGAAGTGCAACGGGTAGAAGGAGCCGGGGAAGAGGTAGTCCAGCTGGACGTTGAGCACCCCGGTCACGAACTGGAACAGCCCGCCGCCGACCAGCAGCAGCAGCGAGATCCGCTCCAGCCCGTGGGCGAGCGAGCGCACCGGCGGCAGCGTGAACAGCCGCGGCACGACCGACCACAGCTTGGCCAGCAGGACCGGGATCAGGGTGAGGCCCAGGGTGACGTGGACACCCTGGTTGAGTCGGTACAGCCAGGCCGGGCCGGCCGGCCACGCGAAGAGGTAGAAGCCGAGGATCCCCTTGTCCGGGGTCTTGTCGTTGACCGGGTCCAGGCCGGGGTTGTAGGCGGCGTAGGAGAGCAGGCCCGTCACGAACAGCACGGAGACGCCGACGAGCAGGACGAGGCCGAGCACCGCCGTGAACCGGCGGCCTCGCAGCGGGCTGCGCCAGAAGCCCGGAGAGGACGGTAGCCGTGAGGCGAGGTCGCGCATGTCCCGACCGTAGGCCGGACCCGGCCCCGAAGACGGGCCGCGACCCATGACGAAACGCTGACGTCCGCCGTGTGCACCGTCCCGCGGCCGATCGTCCCGCCTACGGTGCCCGTGTGACCCGCCCCCGCCCCGGCCTCCGCGACCTGTACGCCGTCGTGCCCGCCGTGCTCCTCGTGGTGGCGGCCGTACTGATCGGCCGCCACCTCCAGGCCACCGACCACTCGCTGCTGGTCGGCTGGCCGCCGCTGATCGGTCGCTGGGACCCGCACGTCGGTCCCGGCACGCCCGCGGCCGTGCTGCTGGCGGTGGCGACCGTGGCGTACGGCCCGTCCGTCGCCGCCCGTCTGCCGTGGCGCGCCCTGCTCGCCGCGTCCTGGGGCACGGCGACGGCCTGGATCTGGTCCCTCGCCCTGATCGACGGCTGGCACCGGGGCATCGCGGTCCGGCTCACCACCCGCTTCGAGTACCTCCAGGTCATCGACCGCTGGAACGACGTCCCGGCGACCCTGCGCGACTTCACCCGGCACATCCTGATCGACTCCCCCGACAACTGGCCCGCCCACGTCGCCGGTCACCCTCCGGCGGCCACGCTCACCTTCGTGCTGCTCGACCGGACCGGGCTGCGGGGCGGGGGCTGGGCCGGGGTCTGGTGCATCACCGTGGGCGCCACGGCGTGCGTGGCGGTGCTGGTGGCGGTGCGGGCGCTGGCCGGCGAGCGGCTCGCCCGGCGGGCGGCGCCCTTCCTGGTCATGGCGCCGGCCGCGGTGTGGATGGGCACGTCGGCCGACGGGTACTTCGCGGCGGTCGCGGCGTGGTCCGTGGCGCTGCTGGCCCTCGCGGTCACCGGACGCTCGCTGTGGTGGGCGGCGGGTTCGGGGCTGCTGTTCGGCCTGACCTGTTATCTGTCGTACGGGCTGACGCTGTTCGCGGTGATCGGCGCGGCGGTGCTGTGGCTGGGCCGGCGCGGGGTGCGGGAGCGACCGGTGCTGTTCGTGCCGCTGCTGGCGGGGGCGGCGGTGGTGCCGGTGGCGTTCACCGTGGCCGGGTTCGACTGGTGGGAGGCGTACCGCCTGCTGGTCGAGCGGTACTACCAGGGCGCGGCCGGCATCCGCCCCTACGGCTACTGGGTGTGGGCCAACCTCGCCTGCACGGTGCTCATCACGGGCCTGGCGACGGTGGCGGGACTGCGGCGGGCCGGGGGCGTGCTCCTCGCCGGACGGCGCGGCGGGGCCGTGGCCCCCGGGGACGGCCGGGCCGCGCTTCTCGTGACCGCCGGGCTGCTCGCCCTGCTGGCCGCGGACCTGTCCGGCATGAGCAAGGCGGAGACGGAACGCATCTGGCTCCCCTTCGCCCTGTGGCTGCTGCCGGCCTGCGCCTTCCTCGGCCGCCCGCGGGTGTGGCTGGCGGCGCAGGCCGTACTGGCGCTGCTCCTCAACCATCTGCTCGCGACCGGCTGGTGAGCGGACCGCCGGGCATCCACGGGGGTGCGGACACGGGCACGGACCGGGCACACGCAGGAGGGCCCGCACCTTGCGGTGCGGGCCCTCCTGTGCGGTTCGCGCGTGTTACGCGGGAACGATGTTCTCCGCCTGCGGGCCCTTCTGGCCCTGCGTGACGTCGAAGTTGACCCGCTGGCCCTCCTGGAGCTCACGGAAGCCCTGGGTGGCGATGTTCGAGTAGTGGGCGAAGACGTCGGCGCCGCCGCCGTCCTGCGCGATGAAACCGAAGCCCTTTTCGGCGTTGAACCACTTCACGGTACCGGAAGCCATGATTTTTTCTCCTAGGCAGTGCTGGAGACCCGCACCGTGCGGGTCCTCCCATCGCTGCGATGATCACCTGCCCGGAAAACCGGTAACGCAAATGGCAACCACAACTGCAACTGATGTCGAGCCTAGCACGAAATGCCCCGGCCGCCCGGGCAACAAATCACGGCGAAAATCACTGCGGGAATGGGAATGCGGATATCTTCTCGCTTACCCGCGAATATCTGTTTCGCCGGTGTCAGATTTTCACCCGCGGCCACGGCCGCTGCTCCCGGATCGCTCGGCCGTGCGGCGCAGTTCGTCGTTGATCCGCAGCGCCTCCTCCAGGTCGTCCTCGAGCCGGACGATGCGGCAGGCGGCCTCGATCGGCGTGCCCTGGTCGACCAGCTCGCGGGCCCGGGCGGCGCGGCGCAGCTGCTGCCGCGAGTACCGGCGGTGGCCGCCTTCCGAGCGCATGGGGCTGATCAGGTCGGCCTCGCCGAGCGCGCGGAGAAATCCGGGCGTGGCGCCGATCAGGGCGGCCGCCCTGCCCATGGTGTACGCCGGGTAATGATCGTCGTCGAGCCGGTCGGCGGCCGGCGTCCGGCCTTCGGCGTCCAGCCTGCTCTCCGAGGGCATGCATACCTTCCCGCGGACCGCCGAGGACACGGCCCGCCGCGGGGAATCCGGTTCCCCCACACCTGAACTCTAGTCGCGCCGGTCGGATACCTGCTGCGGCGAACACATATCCGACCCGCGCGGACCGGACCTCGACCGTGCCGAAAGGGCGAGCGGACCTGGTCCGCTCGCCCCGTGTCGTGCTGGGAGACGTCAGGTCACGACGCCACCGGCGCCGGTCCCACCAGTTCCGTCAGGACGTCCTCCATCGTCACGAAGCCCAGGACCGTGCCCGTCTCGCCGGTGACCGCGGCCAGGTGGCTGTCCTCGGCCCGCAGGGCGGTGAGGGTGTCGTCGAGGGGGGTGTCGATGCGGACCCGGGTGACCCGGTGCAGGGCACTGCGGGGAAAGGGACGGTCGCGCTCGGCGATGCCCAGGGTGTCCTTGATGTGCAGGTAGCCGAGCACGGTGCCGCCGGGGCCGGTGACCGGGAAGCGGGAGTAGCCCGCCTCGGCGGCCAGGCGTTCCAGTTCGGCCGGGGTGACGGTGTGCGGAGCGGTGCGCATCCTGGGGGTGGGCACGAGGATCTCGCCGACCGGGCGGGTGCCCAGTTCCAGCGCGTCGCGCAGGCGCTCGCCGTCGGCCGGGGTCAGCAGCCCGGCCTCGCTGGCGTCCACGACCATGCGGGCCAGCTGGTCGTCGGTGAAGACGGCCTCGACCTCGTTCTTCGGCTCCACCCGCAGCAGCCTGAGCAGCGTGTTGGCGAAGGCGTTGATGCCGAAGACGACCGGCTTCAGGGCCCGGGTGAGGGCCACCAGCGGCGGGCCGAGGATCAGCGCGGTGGTCGCCGGGGCGGCCAGCGCGATGTTCTTCGGGATCATCTCGCCGATCAGCATGTGCAGATAGGTCGCGAGGGCCAGGGCGATGGCGAAGGCCACCGGGTGGACCAGGGCGTGCGGCATGTGGACGGCCTCGAAGACCGGCTCCATCAGGTGCGCGATGGCCGGTTCCGCGACCGCGCCGAGCACCAGGGAGGAGACCGTGATGCCGAGCTGGGCCGTCGCCATCATGGCCGACAGGTGTTCCAGGCCCCACAGGGTCATCCGGGCCCGCTTGTCGCCCGCCTTGGCACGCGGCTCGATCTGGCTGCGGCGCACGGAGATCAGGGCGAACTCGCCGCCGACGAAGAACGCGTTGGTCAGCAGCGTCAGGGCGCCGATGAGGAGCTGTACGGCGGTCATCGGGCCACCTCCGGCTCCCGGTGGGACGACCGGCCGGAGGCCACCGGCTCCGCCGGCTCCCCGCGCGACTCCGCCCGTGCGGGGGCGGTGATGCGCAGGCGGTCGGCGCGGTGGTGGTCGATGTCGAGGACGTCCAGGCGCCAGCCGTCGAGGTCGATGACGTCGCCCTCGGCGGGGATGCGCGCCAGTTGGGTGGCGACGAGGCCGGCCAGCGTCTCGTAGGGGCCGTCCGGCGCGTTCAGGCCGATCCTCGCGAGCCGGTCCAGCCGGAGCGAGCCGTCGGCCTCCCAGGCCGCGCGGCCGTCCGCCCCGGCGGGGGCGGGCAGCAGGTCGGGCACCTCGACGGGGTCGTGCTCGTCGCGCACCTCGCCGACGACCTCCTCCACGATGTCCTCGACGGTCGCCACGCCCGCCGTGCCGCCGTACTCGTCGATGACGACGGCCATGGTGCGGGCCCGGCGCATGCGCTCCAGGAGGCGGTCGGCGGGCAGGCTGTCCGGCACCAGGAGCGGCGCGGTGGCCAGCTCGGTGACCGGGGTGGCCGCGCGTCGCCCGGGCTCCAGGGCCAGCACGTCGCGGATGTGGACGGTGCCGATGACCTCGTCCAGGCTGCCCCGGTAGACCGGGAAGCGGGACAGGCCGGTGGCGTGGGTGAGGTTGGCCGCGTCCGCGGCGGTGGCGTGGGCCTCCAGGGCCTTGACGTCCACGCGCGGGGTCATGACGTTCTCCGCGCTCAGCTCGCTCAGGTGCAGGGTGCGCACGAACAGCTCGGCGGAGTCCGCCTCCAGGGCGCCCTCGGCGGCCGAGTGCTGGGCGAGGGCGACCAGTTCCTCGGGGCTGCGGGCGGAGGCCAGCTCCTCGGCCGGTTCCAGGCCGAAGCGGCGGACGAAACGGTTCGCCGTGTTGTTCAGGTGCCGGATGAAGGGGCCGAACGCGGCGGTGAAGCCGCGCTGCGGTCCGGCGACGACCTTGGCGACCGCCAGCGGGCTGGAGATCGCCCAGTTCTTGGGGACCAGCTCGCCGACGACCATCAGGACGACGGTGGAGAGGGCCACGCCGAGGACGGTCGCCACCGTGGAGGCGGCGCCGCCCAGGCCGATCGCCGTCAGCGGGCCGCGCAGCAGCACCGCGAGCGACGGCTCGGCCAGCATGCCGATGACCAGCGAGGTCACGGTGATGCCGAGCTGGGCGCCGGAGAGCTGGAGGGTCAGACCGCGGACGGCCTTCAGGGCGCCGTCGGCGCCGCGCTCGCCGGACTCGGCGGCGCGCTCCAGGTCACCGCGCTCGACGGTGGTGAGCGAGAACTCGGCCGCGACGAAGAGCGCGCAGGCCAGGGTGAGGAGGAGGGCCAGCAGGAGCAGCAGGACCTCGGTCACCGTGCCACCCCGCTTCCCTCACGCGCATACAGGGGGGCTGGCGGGCCGTCCGTGGCACGGCCGGTACTGGGGGGCTCCATTACGGAACGGGACTCCTCAACAGGGTCGGCGGGGGCCGCTGCGGGCCGCCCGGAGTTTCCTCACATGGTAAAGGACGAGCAAAAAGATCGGGAGTCCTCGGACCCCTATGCTTCTACTCGCCTGTAGAGAACGGCCTGACGGTTCCGGTTGTTCCCGCACGCATGTCTTCCCGCACCCATGTTTCCCGCACCAAAGTGAAGGAGTGAACGCCTCGATGGTGTTCAAGCGGCTGCTCGGTTCCCTCGGCGTGGGCGGGCCCACGGTGGACACGGTCCTCGACCCGGGCGCGGCCCGGCCGGGCGGTGCGCTGACGGGCCGGGTCGATCTCGTCGGCGGCACCACCGGCTTCGACGTCGAGGTCGTCGCGCTGGAGCTGGTGGCCCGGGTGGAGGCCGAGCACGCGGACGGGGAGGGCGAGGGCGTCGTGGCCTTCGGCCGGTTCACCGTCGGCGGCGGCTTCCGGCTGGCCGCCGGGGAACGGCACAGCGTGCCCTTCTCGGTGACGCTGCCCTGGGAGACCCCGGTCACCGAGCTGTACGGGCAGCCGCTGGGCGTCGTCGTCGGCGTGCGCACCGAGCTGGCGGTCGCCGGGGCCCGGGACAAGGGCGACCTGGACCCGCTGGCCGTGACGCCGCTGCCCGCGCAGGAGGCCGTCCTGGAGGCGCTCGGGCAGCTCGGCTTCGGCTTCCGCTCGGCCGACCTGGAGTACGGCCGCATCGGCGGCACCGGGCAGCAGCTGCCCTTCTACCAGGAGGTCGAGCTCACGCCGGCGCCGCAGTACGCCCACCAGGTGGGCGAGATCGAGCTGACCTTCCTGGCCGCGCCCGGCGGGCTGGAGGTGATCCTGGAGGCGGACAAGCACGGGGGGCCGCTCGGGGGCGGCCATGACGCCCTGAGCCGTTTCACTGTGCCGCACGAGGGGGTCGCGGCGCAGGACTGGGGCAGCCTCGTCGACGGCTGGATCCGCGAGCTCGTCGAGCACCGGGCGTCCTGGGGCTCCCACGCCGTGTACGGACACGCGGGCGGACACGAGTCGGGGCGCCACTCCGGCCCCGGCGCCGGCACCGCCCTCGCGGCGGGCGCGGCCGGGCTCGCGGTGGGCGTCGCCGGCGGCATGGTGGCGGCCGAGGTCGTGGACGAGATCGGGGACTTCTTCGAGGACGACGAGGAGGCGGAGGGGGAAGAGGATGCGGAGGAGGGCTGAGCAGGCCGGCAGCTTCTACATGCCTGTAGATTCAAGTCGGTGGATCACCGCCCCGTCCTGCCGTAGATTCCGACCGGGCCCGGGTCACGGGTCCGGACCGCATGCCACCTGGGGAGCGCCGTGTTCGGACTGAGCGAGCTCGCGATCATTCTCGTCGTCGTCATAGCCGTCCTCGCCGCCAGGAAGCTCCCCGAGCTGGCCCGCTCGGCGGGCAAGTCGGCGCGCATCCTCAAGGCGGAGGCCCGGGCCGCGAAGGACGAGCAGGCACCGGCGGAGGTACCGGGGACGCCGCGCGTGATCCCCGGCGAGACGGTCCGGCGCGAGGACAGCTGACGGCCCGGCGGGACAGGTCTAGGACGGGTCGTCCGGTACGGCGGACAGCAGGCTGTGCACGATCGGGCCCGCGGAGCCGCTGCCGGTGACGCCCTCCTCGACGACGGCGGCGACGGCGACGTTGCCCCGGTGGGCGACGAGCCAGCCGTTGTTGTCCTGGTCGTCGGAGACCTCGGCGGTGCCGGTCTTCGCGCCGACCTCGCCGGGCAGGTCGCCGAGGACGTGCGCGGTGCCGTCGGTGACGGTGGCGCGCAGCATCCCGCGCAACTGGGTGACGACCTCGTCGGGGAGCGGCTCGGTGCGGGTCGCGTCCTCGTTCCCCGCGGTGACGGACGGCTGGTGGAACTCGCCGGAGACCGCGGTGGCGGTCACCGACGCCATGATCAGCGGGTTGGCCTGGACCCGGCCCTGCCCGATCATCGACGCGGCCTTCTCCGTCTCGTCCTTCGGCACCGGCACGGACCCGTCGTACGTCGGAATGCCCACGTGCCACTCCTGGCCGACCCCGAAGTAGGTGCGGGCGACCTCGCCCAGCTCCCCGTCGTCGAGCTTGCCGCGCAGGCTGATGAAGGCGGTGTTGCAGGACTCGGTGAAGTCCTTGCGGAAGGTGGCGCCGGGGTGCTCGGAGGTCTCGACGTTGTGGAACTCCTTGCCCACCGTCAGGTACTTGGGGCAGTCCACGACGTCGTCGGGTTTCACGGCGCCCTTGAGCAGCAGGGCACTGCTGGTGACGATCTTCCAGGTGGAGCCGGGCGCGTAGGTGCCGGAGGCGGC
This sequence comes from Streptomyces flaveolus, assembly GCF_014648815.1. Classification (GTDB taxonomy): domain Bacteria; phylum Actinomycetota; class Actinomycetes; order Streptomycetales; family Streptomycetaceae; genus Streptomyces; species Streptomyces flaveolus. The sequence continues at coordinate 271,974 of NZ_BMRV01000004.1, forward strand.
GCGGTTGAAGCCGCCGGCCGGGGAGTTGGCGAGGGCCAGGATCTCTCCGTTGTCGATGCGCAGGGCGACGAGGGCGGCGTTCTTGCCGTCGGCCTCGGCGAGGGCCTCCTCGGCGGCGGACTGCCAGCCGGCGTCCAGCGTGGTGCGGACGGGCCGGTCCGCGGTCGCCGGGTCGGGTTCCTTGCCGAACCTGGCCTCGGTGCGTTCGACCTGACCGGTGGCCCGGTCGATCAGCTCGACCGCGCCGCGCGGGCCACCGCCGGACGACCCGGCGATCCGGCCCAGCAGCGGGGCCAGGGAGGGGTGGTCGGCGCCCGTGAGGGAGGTTCCGGCGCGGTCGGTGACCTCGGGCGGGGACGTCTCCTCGCGCTCCAGCCGGAACTTCTCCGTGTCGCTCAGCCGGGGGTGGACCAGGGACAGCCGCCAGTCCACCTTCCAGCCGCCGTCCTGCTGCTCGCGCAGCGGCAGCCGCGACTCGTACGTCCAGGTGCCCAGGCCGGTGATCGGCATCCTGGCGGTGAACGGGACGGCCAGGGTGCCGTCCTCGGCCTCCTCCGCCTCCGGCGCCGCCGTCAGCACGGGCTCGGCGATGTCGAGCCCGGTGGTGAAGCTCTGCAGCACCTCCTGGGCCTTGTCGGGTCTGGTGGTGCGGCCGGCCGCGCTCGGCAGACGCCCGGCGGCCCAGTCGGCGAGGAAGGCGCGCGCCTGCTTCATCGCGGCGGGGTCGGGACCGTCGTCGCCGCGGGCGAAGGGGCCGAGCCCGGCGGCGTACGAGCCGCCCGCGGCGATCGCGAGCACCACCGCCACGGCGGTGACGGCCCGCACGCCGCCCCGCGGTCGGCGGCGGCCGGGAGGGGTGAGGCGGGGAGTGTCCGGCATCAGGCTTCCTGTTCTGTGGGACGGGACCGCGGCACCGGTCAGGCGGCGGCGAAGAAGTCGAGGACCGTGTCGGTGGCGTCCAGGGCCCTGCTGGTGGCGCCGAAACCCTGGGGCGGGGTGAGGGACGAGCCCGGCCAGGTGTGGCCGGCGTCGTGGACGACGAGGAGCTGGACCGTGGCCGCGGGATCACCGCCGAGGTGCCAGACGGTGCGGTCGTAGCCGCGCTCCCGTTCGGTGACCGGGCGGCCGGCGTGTCCCGCGGCGGCGAAGGCCTCCGCGCTGTCCCGGGCCGACCTGGTCGGCACGATCGGCTCCTCGGGGTCCGGCGGCGGGGAGGGCCAGCCCGCGAGGGGGCGTACGGGGTCGTCGGCGCCGTAGACGACCATGACGGGCACGGGGCCGGTGGGTTCCACCGCGGCGGCGCCCGAGGGCAGCTGGCCGGAGACCGAGGCCGCACCCGCCACCAGGCCGGGACGCTCGGCCGCGACGCGCAGCGCCATCGAGCCGCCGTTGGAGAACCCGGCGACGTAGACCCGCTCGGGATCGGCGTGCTCGGTGCGCACCAGGTGCTCGACCAGTGCCTCGGTGAACCGCACGTCGAGGCCGGGATCCGGGCGCTGCGCGGTCTTCTGCGTGCCCGCGCCCCAGCCCTGGCCGAGGCCCTCCGGGTAGGCGACGAGCATGCCGCGCGCCCCGGCGGCCTTCTCCAGCCGGCTCTGCTCCCGCAGTCCGGCGGCGTCCGAGCCCCGGCCGTGGAAGGCGACGACCAGCGGCCTGGGGCCGTCGCCGGCCACGGCCGGCCGGTGCAGGAGGTAGCCGCGGGTACGGCCGTCCACGCGCAGCTGTTCGCGGGCGTCCGGCGCCGCGGTCGCCGCGGCGCCGGCCGGGGTCGAGCTGCTCCCCGCCGGCTTCGCGGCGGGCCGTTCGGAGTCGGTGGCGCAGCCGGCCAACGGGAGCACGAGGGCGAGGGCCAGGGCGCCGGGCCACCGGCGGGGGATCGGGACGAGGTCACGGAGGGAGCGCATGTCCCGAGGAGAGCAAGGCCCTCCGGCCCCTGTCCAAGATTCATATGGATGTCGGATCGATCAATCCCCGATATGATTACTGGTCGTGGACCTGGTGCGGCACCTGGAGTGCTTCGTGGCTGTTGCAGAAGAGTCACACTTCGGGCGTGCCGCGGCCCGGCTGGGCATGGCGCAGCCGCCGCTGTCCCAGCGCATCCAGCGGCTGGAGCGCGAGCTGGGGGTGCGGCTCTTCGAACGCACCAGCCGGCACGTGACGATCACCGAGGCGGGCACGCTGCTGCTCACCGAGGCCCGTGAGCTCCTCGCCCGCTCCGATTCCTTCCTGGCCGCCGCGCGCCGCATCCGCGACGGCGAGACCGGGCTGCTGCGCGCCGCCCTGTCCCCCGACATCTCCGGCGAGACCGTCGCCGCGCTGCTGGCGGACTTCCGGCGCCGCCACGCCGGTCTGGAGCTGCAACTGCACGAACTGTCCACCGCGCAGCAGCTCGCCGCGTTCGCCGCGCACGAGCTGGACGTCGGCATCGTCCACCACCCGTGCGACGTCGCCGGCCTCGAACTGGGACCGCTGCTGCGCCGCGACCTGGGCGTGCTGCTGCCGCGCGGCGCGGCGGAGGCCGGGCTCGTCGAGGTGCCGCTCGCCGCGCTCAGCGGGTACGAGCTGGTCCTCTTCCCGCGCGAGAGCGCGCCCGCGGTCTACGACGACCTGCTCACGGCGTGCGCCCGGGGCGGCTACACCCCCGCCGCCGTGCGGCACGGCCAGGGCGTCAGCTTCGTGCGCGGGCTGGTGCTGTCCTCCGGGGCGGTGGCCCTGGGTCCCCGTGACACCCACCTGCTCGCCGCACCCGACGGCCGGGACCCGGACCTGGTCTGGCGCCCGCTCGCCGGGGCTCCGCTGGCCTGGCGGCACTCCGTCGCCTGGCCCGAGGGGCGGGGTGACGCCGCCGTCGGCGCCTTCGCGGACGCGGCCACGCACGCGCTCCGCACGACGGCCGGCGCACGCACCGACGCCCCCTCCCGGCCACTGCACCTGCGCCCGGCGTCGGAGTTCTGGCTGTGACCACCACCAAGACGGACCGCCCGCACCTCAGCCCCGCCGGCTCCGCCGTCCCGGCCACGACCGGAGCCCGACCCCGGCGCACGCCCGCCGGCTCCGCCGCGAGCGGGGCACGGCCCCACCCGCGCACCGGCTCCGCCGTCCAGGCCGCGAGCGGGGCACGGCCCCGGCGACCGCACACCGCCGCCCGCCCCGGCACGGCGGCACCGGCCGCGTGCGTCACCAGGCACCCGCGCGGAGCCGGAGCCCGGCCCCGCCACCCGCACCCGCCCGCCGCCGCGGACGCCGCCCGCACCGACACGGGAGCCCAGGCAGCCACCGGCACCGGCCGCTCGCACGCCGCCTCCGTCGTCCCGGCCACGACCGGAGCCCGACCCCGGCGACCGCACACCGCCGCCCGCCCCGGCACGGCGGCACCGGCACCGGCCGGCACCGGGCGCCCGTGGGGAGCCGGGGTACGGTCCCGCCCGCTCGCCGTCCTCATCACGCCACCCCCTCGCCCGGCACCGGAGCACTGGCTATGACCGAGACCGTCACCGGCCGTCTGCGCGCGGCCTTCGCCGAGGCCGGGGTCACCGGCTGGCTGCACGCCGTCGACATCGACTCCGGGGCGCAGATCGACGCCGGGGCCGACCAGCCGGTGTGCACGGCCAGCGTCCACAAGCTGTGCGTCCTCGTCGCACTGCACGAGCAGGCCGCGGCCGGGCTGCTGGACCTGACCGAGCGGATCGAGTGCCCGCCGGCCGGCCGCACCCCGGGGCCCACGGGCATCGCCGCCATGCTCGACCCCGTCGCGCTGTCCCTGCGCGACGCCGCGTTCCTGATGATGTCCGTCAGCGACAACACCGCCGCCGACCTGCTCCTGCACCGGGTCGGCCTGGACGCCGTCAACCGGACCACGGCCCGGCTCGGCCTCACCCGCACGCGGGCCGTGTCGTCCTTCGGCGAGATGCTCGCCGCGATGCGGGAGGACGCGGGACCGGACGGCGCCCGGGCGCTGACCGACCCGCACGTCATCACCCGGCTGCGCTCCCTGGACCCGGCCCGCGCCAACCACAGCACTCCCCGCGACATGACCCGTCTGCTCACCGCCGTCTGGCGGGACGAGGCCTGCCCGCCCGAGTACGGCGCCGCCATGCGCCGCATCCTGGGCCTCCAGGTCTGGCCGCACCGCCTGGCCTCGGGTTTCCCCTTCGACGACGTCCACGTGGCCGGCAAGACCGGCACCCTGCCGACCCTGCGCAACGAGGTCGGCGTCGTCGAATACCCCGACGGCGGCCGCTACGCCGTGGCCGTCTTCACCCGCACCGCCCACACCGCGGCCACCCTCCCGGCGGCGGACGCGGTGATCGGCACGGCGGCCCGGATCGCGGTGGACGCGCTGCGCGCGCCGTGACGCGCCCGTGCGGTCGCCCGGCGGTCGCGCTCAGCGGTCGTTGTCCCGCCACCGTCCCCCGCTCGGGGCGGAGTCGAAGCGGGTGGCCGCCGAGGCGTTGCCGCTGAAGTCGTTGCCGGAGACCCGGCCGCCGGTCCAGGTGGCCTCGTGCGCGATCCACAGGGCGTGCGTCTGGGTGCGGGGATGCCCGTCGTCCCGGACCCGGTTGCCGTGCACGTACGGGTGGGTCACGGCAGCCGCCGCGGTGAGGCCGGCGCGCGGTGCCGGGGGGTCCGGGAGGCGGTAGACGGAACCGGGGGCCGGGGCGCCGTCGGGCCAGGCCGTCGTGGCACCGGGGCGTTCGGGGGCGAGGGTGAGTTCGGTGGCGGTGTTGCCGGCCACCACGGCGGTGACCGCGGCGCTCCCGTCGCCGACCGTCAGCTCCTTGCCGCGGTGGCCGCCCGGGAGCCAGTCGGCGCCCTCGTCGGTCAGGGACAGCGGCCCGCAGCGCACACCCGCGCCGCCCCCTTCCGTCGCCGGCGCGGCGCGGCGGCCGTTGTCGTGGATCCGGTTGCCGAAGATCGCCGGCTCGTGCAGCGGGGCGTCGACGCGGATGCCGTCCAGGGCGTTGCCGCGGATGTCGTCGGACTCCAGGACGATGTCCGTGGTCGCCTCCTGGTCACCGCCGGCGAGATTGTGCTGCCAGTAGCCGTACCGGCCGTTGTCGCTGACGCGGTTGCCGCGGAAGGCGTAGGGGCCCGGGGTGTTGCCGAGCGCGATCCCGTCGCGCAGGTTGCCGTCGATCACGCACCCGGTGACGATGCCGCCCCGGCCGCCGACGGAGGTCGTGCCCTGCGAGGACACGTCGAACCCGGCCACGTGGTTGCCGAGCATCGTGCAGGAGGTGACCTGCAGCCCGTCGGCTCCCCAGTCGGAGATGCCGTAACGGTTGTCCTCGGTGTGGCAGGCGGTGACGCGGATGCCGCGGGGCGGGGTCCAGTGGTCCTGCTGGAGCTCGAAGAAGATGCCGTTGGTGCCGTTGCCGACGGCCGTGCAGTCGGTCACCGCCAGCCGCTCGACCGGCCCCCAGCCGCCGACCCCGATCCCGAGGCCCGCGCCGCCCATCTTCTCGCCGGGGTCCTGCCGTCCGCACCGCTCGGCCAGCACGCCCTCGACGACCGTGTCCTGGAGGAAGTCGCAGCCGAAGCCGGTGGCGGCGGTGTCGTGGATGTACAGGTCGGTGAAGCGCCCGCGCAGCACGTACTGCAGGCCGAGCCCCTTGGCCAGGACGTCGTACTCCTCCGTCTCCACCCCGGACCCGTCGATCTCGAAGTGCGCGAAGGTGACGTCGGCGATGTGGTGGTCCCGCCCGGCACCGTGCTGGGCGGTGGTGAACCAGGCCAGCGGGACCGGCTGTGCCGGTGCGCCCGGGTTGGCGAGGACGAAGCAGGTCGTCCCCCGCCCGGCGCCGACGAGCGAGACACCGCTGCGCCAGCGCACGGGCCGGTCCCGGATCAGGTGGCGCCCGGCGGGCACGTGGACCGTGCGGGGCCGACCGTCGGCGGCGACGGCGTCACCGAGCGCGTCCACCAGCTTCCGCAACGCCGGCCCGTCGTCGGTGGTGCCGTCCCCCGCCAGACCGTGTTCGTGGGCGTCGACCGTCAACGGCGCAGTCATAGGCGCGCTCCTTCCGCCAGGGACGCCACTCGCTGCGGACCGGGTACCAGCCCGCCGCCGTCCTCAATCACGGGGACATACCGGGCGCTTTATCTCAATCCGGGGTACATAATCAGAACATGAGTACGGCAACGTATGAACTGCTGGCCGCTTCGGACGCACTCAACCTGACGGCGGCCTTCATCGGCGGGCTGTTCGTCGCCGGCGTGCTGATCCTGGCCGTACGGCTCGGTATGAGGGCCATGGAGCAGGAATCGCCCCGCCCCCGCGCCGACGAACAGCCCCACCTGCCACCCACCGGTCCCGTCCACGAGGAACGGGAGATCCGGGAGCCGGACGAGATCCCGCTGAGCACCGACGGGAGCCCACGGCTGATGCCGTACCAGCTCCATCACGCGGGCAGCCGACGAGGAGCGGACCAGAGCCGGCGCCGTTGGCTGCCGGGGTCCAGCGGATCGTTCGGCAGCGGCAGCCCGGGACGCATCTGACCCCCCGGCACCGCCCGTCCTCGTTCGGACGAGCACCGGCGTGCGGTGCCGTGCCGGTGCGCCTTCACTGGAAGGGACCCCGCGTGTCCTCGCGGGAGCGGGTAGGCGCGAGGTCCCTGGAGGCGACATGGCCGGTCACCGGGCACGCGGGGCGGCGGCGGTGGTGACGGTGCTGGCGGCCGCCGTGCTGGCGGGCTGCTCCGACGACGGCGGTGACGGCGGCGGCACGCCCACGGCCCCCGCGAGCGAGGCGGTCAGCCGGGCCGCGTCGGCCGCGTCCTCGCTCGCCTCCGAGGGCTCGGACGCCCTGGCCTCGGCGACGGCGGAGGCCGGGCGGTGGCTGGAGGACATCACGTCGGGCGCCGACGTCACGGGTGACGTGAAGACGGGGACGCCGAGGACCGACGCCGACGGGCGCACCACGGTCGAGGTCACCGTCCACAACACCGCGGACACGACGAAGTCCTTCGCGGTGCAGACGAACCTCACCAGCCCCGACGGCACCCTGCTCGACACGGTCGTGGTCACCGTCGACGACGTGCCCGCCGGCCGGTCCGGCCGCGCCACCGCCCGCAGCAGCCACGACCTGTCCGGGGACGTGCGCGCGGTGGTGGCCCACGCGGTGCGCTACTGAGGCGGCGCGACCGAAGGGCCGTCACCGAGCGGGATCACGCGGGCCGCGGGGAGTGGAGCGGGCCGTGCGGCGGCCGGGCGGCCGCCGGCCCGCTCTCCCGCGACATGCCGCCGCTACCTCACCAGCCACGCCGTCGTGTCCGGCCCCAGCCTGCCGTCCTCCAGGGGCACGCTGGTCAGCACCACCTCGCCCGCCGGCAGGTCGACCGGCGTCTCCGAGAGGTTCGTGACGCAGCGCCAGCCGTCCGAGCGGTCGAACTGGAGCACGCCGGGCGGTACGTCGTCCGCCCAGGTCAGGGACTCGCCGTCGAGCAGCTTGCGGCGCAGGCGCAGGGCCGTCCGGTACAGCTCCAGGGTCGAGCCGGCCACCCCGTCCTGGGCCTGGACGGAGTACTCCGCGAAGCCGGGCGGCTGCGGCAGCCAGGCCGCGCCCGCGCCGAAGCCGTACGACGGTCCGCTCGTCGTCCACGGCAGCGGCACCCGGCATCCGTCGCGACCCTTGCGAACGTGCCCGGTCTGCTCCCAGATCGGGTCCTGGAGGACCTCGGTGGGCAGGTCGGCCACCTCGGGCAGGCCGAGCTCCTCGCCCTGGTAGACGTACGCCGAGCCGGGCAGCGCCAGCATCAGCAGCGTCGCCGCGCGGGCCCGGCGCAGGCCCGCCCGCTCGTCGACCGCCGGCGCCTTGCCGCCGGACAGCAGCCAGGCGTCCGTGTCGGTGCCGGGCGGCAGGACCAGCCGGGAGGCGTGGCGGACCACGTCGTGGTTGGACAGCACCCAGGTCGCGGAGGCGCCGGCGGCGTGGGCGTCGGCCAGCGAACCGGCGATGATCTCGCGCAGCTCCGCCGCGTCCCAGCGGCCCTGGAGATACTCGAAGTTGAAGGCCTGGCCCAGCTCGTCCGGGCGGGCGTACAGCGCGCGCCGGGCGCCCGGGACCCAGGCCTCGGCCACCGCCATCCTCGGCGGACTGTAGGCGTCGAGGATCTTGCGCCAGTCGCGGTAGACCTCGTGCACGTCGTCGCGGTCGTAGAAGGGGTGGGTGCCCGGGGCGAACTCCGCGAGTGCGGCCTCGCTGCTCAGCTCGGGGGAGCCGAGGTCGCGCAGCGGCTCGGTGAGGTCCTTGACCAGCGCGTGGGCCACGTCGACGCGGAAGCCGTCGACGCCGCGGTCGCACCAGAACTTCAGCGTGGTGCGGAAGTCGGCGCGGATCTGCTCGTTCTCCCAGTTCAGGTCGGGTTGCTGGGGTGCGAAGAGGTGCAGGTACCACTGGCCGTCCGGCACCCGCTGCCAGGCGCTGCCGCCGAAGACGGACTGCCAGTCGGTGGGCGGCAGCTCGCCGTGTTCGCCGCGGCCGTCCCGGAAGACGTAGCGGTCGCGGGCGGCCGAGCCGGGGCCGGCGGCCAGGGCCTCCCGGAACCAGGCGTGGCGGTGCGAGGTGTGGTTGGGGACGAGGTCGACGATCACCTTCAGGCCGAGCCGGTGGGCCTCGGCGGCCAGGGCGTCGAAGTCGTCCAGGGTGCCCAGGCGCGGGTCGACGTCGCGGTAGTCGTCGACGTCGTAGCCGCCGTCGGCCAGTTCGGACGGGTAGAACGGGCTGAGCCACAGGGCGTCGACGCCGAGGGCGGCCAGGTGGGTCAGGCGCTGGGTGATGCCGCGCAGGTCACCGAGCCCGTCGCCGTCGGCGTCGGCGAAGCTGCGGGGGTAGATCTGGTAGATGACGGCCTGCCGCCACCAGTTGGGGTCCTTGGACGACAGGTCGGGCGTGCTGGTGGTGCTGCGTACGGTCACGCGGTCTCCTTCGCGATGCGTGCGGGCGACACGAATAGATCTGTCCACATCACCCCAAAAGTGAACACAGGGGTGACGGGACGCGCCGGTGACCGTGGCCCGTCCTAGGTGTCCTCGCCGTCCTGGCGTTCGACCGCGGTCAGGTACAGGTCCACGTACCGGGCCACGTCGACGTCCAACGCCACGTCCACCAGCGGCTGTTCGCGCGTGCCCTCGTGGATCTCGGACTCGCCGGGGCGGACGCGGCGGTCGACGAGGGTCTGGCCGCGGGCCGGGCCGGGGGCGAGGCAGACCTCGACCGGCAGGCGGTGGGTGGTCAGCCCCTCCGGGTCGACGACCGCGCAGACCGCGCCCGCGTCGCCGAGGCCGCCGCCGGGGTCGGCCTCGTCGGTGGCGGGGCCCCGGTGGGCGAGCAGTTCACCGGCGAGGCGGGTGCCGGGCTCGGTGCTCGCGCGCAGGCGGCGCACGTCGGGGCCGGGGACGATCACGCGCTGGAAGACGTCCAGCCCGTACATGGTGATCGGCACCCCGGCGGTGAGCAGGATCGCGGCCGCCTCCGGGTCGTGCCAGACGTTGAACTCGGCGACCGGCGTCGCGTTCCCGGTGGCCACCGCGCCGCCCATGAACACGATCCGCTCGATGTTGCGGGTCACCTCCGGATGGGTGCGCAGCAGCAGGGCGATGTTGGTGGCGGGCGCGGTGGGGATCAGGGTGACCGGGCGCGGGGAGGCGAGGATCTCGCGGCGCAGCAGGGTCACCGCGTCCACGTCGACGGGGGTGCGGACGGGCGCGGGCAGCGCGAGGTCGCCCATGCCGTCGTGGCCGTGCACATGGCGTGCCGTGCGCACGGCCTCGATCAGCGGGCGTTCGGCGCCCCGGGCGACGGGGATGTCGGGGGCGCCGGCCTGCTCCAGCACGGTCAGGGTGTTGCGTACGACGCCGTCCACGTCGGTGTTCCCGGCGACGCAGGTGACCGCGCGCAGATCGAGCCCAGGGTGGCGGACCGCCAGCAGCAGGGCCAGGGCGTCGTCGATACCGGTGTCGCAGTCGATGATCACGGGGACGGGCGGGTGCGGGTACTGATCGGTCGGCACGGCATGGCTCCTTGTGCTGCGCGGGGGCCGGTGCGGCGACCCTACGCGTCCACGGGGTGTGGTTGCGGTGCCGGGCGGCGAGGACGGAGCCGCGCGGGCCGGCGCGACACCCCGACGCGGGCCGAGCGAGCCTTCCGCCCGGGGCGCGGCGGACCCGCACGGGCCGGAGACACCGGGCGCGCGTCGGAACGGTGGCCGCACGCCACCAGGCACCGCTCGGCACCGCCGCGCACGGCACGACACCCGAGGGTGGGCGGACCCGGGTGGGCCGGGAGGCCTGGCGCGCGGGTCGGAGCGGTGACCCGCCGCGGGCCCGACGGCCCCCGCACGAGGCCGCGGCCCGCCGGGAAGCGCGCCCGAGGGCGAGGCCTGGCCGCGCGGGCCCGTGCGGTGGCGGGGCCTCGGCCGGGTCACTCGGACGGGTCCGTGCGTTGGTGGTGCGGGCGGGGTGGTGGTGCCGTGGGCCCTGTGACCGATCGTGAAGGGCGCCGGCCGTCCCCGGGCTCCCGGAGGCGGCGCCCCGGCCTCGCCCCCGTGCTCGTGCTCCCGGCCGCCCTGGCCATGGCCGTGACCGCCTGCTCCCCCGCCGGCCAGGACGCCCACCGGTCGGCCGGCACCGGGCCCGCGACCCCGCAGTCACCGGCCGCAGTGCCGTCGGCTTCCCTCCCGTCGGCCGCCGCTCCGCCCGCGCTCACCCGGGCACAGGCGAGCGCGGCGTTGATCACGGAGGGCGACCTGGGGGATGCGTGGGGCCCGACGCTCGGTGCCGCGACCTGGCGGGACGCCCTCCTCAAGGCCACCGCCGCGGACCCGGACTGCCGGCGGCTGCTGGACGTCCTCTACACCGAGGAGCTCTTCGGCGCATCCCCGGCTCCCCGGGCGACGGCCGCCCTGGACGACCGGGCGGGCGAGGCCCAGCTGCACTACCGGATCACCTCCCACCGCGCGGCCGACATCGACCGGACGCTGGCCTGGCTGGCGACGCTGCCGGACACGTGCGGGCACTTCACCGCCGAGGCCCCCCGCGAGGCCGCCCGGGACGTCCGGGTCACCGGCGTGACGCTGCCCGAGGCGGGCGACGCCCGGCAGGGGCTGCGGGTGACGGTGACCGGCACGACCGCCGCTGCCGGGCCCGCCGTCCTCACCGTGGACCTCGTCGCCGTACGCGTCGGCGACGACGTGATCAGCCTGACCAACGGAAGCCTGGGCGAGGCGGCCGAGGACGCCACCCGGACGGCCGTGGAGGTCGGCGCGGGACGGCTGGCCGAGATCCGCCGGCAGGGACGGGCCCAGGTGTGACCCCGGCCGTCGGCCCGCCAGGCCGTGTACGGCCCAGGGCCCGTCGTGTGGATCACGCCGCGGACGCGGGGTCTGGCACGCCGGCGCTGACAGGCTCCGTCGCTTTCCTGCGACCTGATCCAGACGACCGGCCCTAGCCGTCGAGGTCGAAGCGCTGCCGGTGGGTGAGTACGTCGCGGGCGACGTCGTGGGCGGTGCGGCCCCGGGCGAAGGCGGCGCCGCGCAGCCGGGCCAGCGCCTCGTCGGCACCGACACCCAGCTGGGCCATGATCATGCCGACGGCCTGGTAGACCTCGTCGTGGCCGCCGCCCAGCCCGCTCAGCCAGGCGTCCACCCCGCCGCCGAAGTCGTACTCCTCCCCGCGCGGCAGCGCCATCAGGGCCGTGGTCATGATCCCGGCCAGGAGCCGGGCCGTGTTCAGCTGGGGCTCGGTGAGCCCGCCGGGGGTGTCGCGGTAGAGGTCGAACGTGCCGACGCACACCGTGTCGCTGCCCAGCGGCAGCGCGTAGACGGCGTTCACACCGACAGCCGTCGCCTGCTGGGCGAAGACGGGCCAGCGGTCGGCGTCGGCGCCGGACCGCAGATCGAGGGCGAGCACCGGGGCCCCCGTCTCGGCGGCACTGACACACGGCCCGTCGCCCAGGGTGGCCTGAATCTCCGCGAGGTACGAGGCCCGGTCGCTGCTGGCGCACAGCCGCACCGGAAGCCCGTCACCACCGCGCAGCGACGCGCTCGCGCCGGTCACCGGCAGCAGTTCGACCGCGATCGCGCAGAGGCGTTCCGGCACCACGCCGGGCGGCGTGCCGCCCTCGTCGTCGGCGGGGGGTCCCCCGTCCGGGGGCCATCGGGGATCGTCGCCGGCCCGCACGCCCACCGCCTCCTTCACTCACGCGGCCGGATGCCCGACTACCCGTGGCCGACCGGAGGAAACCGGGAGGTCGGGCCCTTACAGCGGAGGCTGCGCGGGCGCCGGGCCCAGCGTGGTCGTGCCGGGCGCCGTGCGGTGCCCCAGACCGGTGCGGTAGGCGTCCAGGGCCGCCTCCACCCGCCCGGTGCGGCGCAGCAGGTCGCCCAGCAGCCGGCACAGGTCGGCCAGGTCACCGGCCGCGCCCGCCCGCTCCAGCAGGCTGAGCGCGCGCACGTAGTGCTCCTCGGCGGCCTCGGTGTCGCCGGCGTCCTCGGCGATGATGCCCAGCAGCCGGTGCGCGCCCGCCGCGTGCACGGCACCGCGCTCGGAGGACAGGTCGTCCAGCACCCCGCGCAGCAGCCCGGCGGCCTCGGCGGACTTGCCGCGCCGGTGCAGTACGTCGGCCAGCTCGACGGCGACCTGACTGCTGTAGAGGGCGGCCCGGGTGACGGACAGCATCTCCAGGGCCTGCCGCATCTCCTCCTCGGCGCGGGCGAGTTCGCCGTTCTGCGCGCAGACGTAGCCGCGCATCCAGTGGCAGTTGGCCAGCTCGGTGCGCAGTTGCAGCGTGCGGTACAGCTCGGACGCCTTGGCCAGGGAGGCGTCCGCCTCGGCGAGGCGGCCCTCGGCGAGCAGCGTGCGGGCGACGGAGCGGTGCATGCGGGCCACCAGCGCCGGGTCGCCGGCCCGGGGCGCGAGGGCGAGGGCCAGTTCGGCGGCCTGGGCGGCCCGCGCGTGCGCGCCCATGTCCATGTACGGGCCGATGACGCTGGCGTAGAGCAGCAGCAGCGCGTCGGGGTCGTGCAGGCCGCCGCGGTTCAGCTCGTCGAGCGTGGACTCCAGGAGGTAGACGGCGTACCGCAGTTCACCGGCGAGGTAGTGGGTGAGGGCCCGTCCGCGCAGGGCCGGGACCCGGGCCGGCAGCGGCGCGTCGGCATCGGTCAGGCACTCCTCGGCCCGCTCGAAGTACCGGCGGCCGGACGCCAGCTCACCGGTCTCCACCGCGCACTCCCCGAGGCCGAGCAGCGCCGCGGCCCGCTCCTCGGGCAGCTCGTACGCCTCGGCCTCGGCGAGCAGCTCGCCGTACTGCTCGGCCGCCTGCTCGGCGCCGCCGGTGGCGAGCGTGCGCCGCGCCTCGGTGAGCCGCAGCCGCAGGTCGGTGGCGAGTCGTGCCGGACGGCCGGTGACCAGCTCCTCGTAGCCGACGCCGAGCCGCTCGGCGAGGTGCCGCAGCGCCTCGTCGGAGGGGCGGACGCGGCCGGCCTCCAGGGTGGAGATGTAGGCGGGCGTGTACGCCGGTTCGGCGAGCTGCCGCTGGGTCATCCCGCGCTCGGCCCGCAGCCGCTGCACCCGGCGCCCGATGGTCACACGGTCTTCACGGTCCCCCACGTGGTCCCCCACTGCCAACTCCCCCCGGGCCTCTTGCCGTTCGGCTGCGACGGCCCTAGGTTAAATTGCGGATTAAGCATGTTTAACAGCGCGCCTGACAGCCTCCCACACCTTCCCCCAGAGGACGCCGTGCCCGACCACACACACACCGCCCTGGGGGTACCCCCCAGGCCTTTCAGGCACTGGGGGAGGTACGCCAGGGGCGTCGCCGCCGCCGTCGCGGCCGTGGCCGCTCTGGTCCTGGCCGCCAACGCGGGCCCGGCCCAGTCGGCGGAGCGCCCCCCGGGAGGTGGGGCCGGCCGGGTGGGGGAGGTCAGCGGCTCGCTCGCGTCGGCCGTCCGGCCCGACGGAGACACCGGGGCGCCACGCCCCGGCCCGCGCTGAGTCCCGGGCGGACACGGCCGGGGCGCACGGAGCCCGCGCCACCGCTCAGTCCGGCAGCGCCTCCCGCAGCGCCTCGTCCAGGCGCTGCGCCAGTTCCGCGTCGCCCGGCGGGTCGTCGGCGAAGAGAGCGCCGAGCTGGGTCGTGAAGGTCTGGGTGAAGGCGCCGTACAGCGGGGTGCGGGGGCGGTGGACCGCCTGTTGCAGGGCCGGAAGCAGGGTGTGGCGGGCGTAGGCCGGGCGGCCCGCCGCGTCACGGGGCATGGTGTCGGCGCCCTCGCCGGTGGGGGCCGCCGACGGGGCCGCGGCGGGCACCGCGCAGGTCACGGTCTCGTCCACGTACGCCGAGGTGCGGGTGGCCGCGAAACCGGCGTCCAGCAGGCAGCGTTCGCTCTCCTTGCCGGTGAGGTACCTGATCAGGTCGGCCGCCTTGCCGGACCGCTGGGACGCCGAGGTCACGGCGAGGTTCTGGCCGCCGAGCACGGCCCGGCCCGGCAGCGCGGTCACGCCGAGCCGGTCGCCGGGGAACGTCTGGGAGAGGGTCGGGTAGGCGTACGGCCACTGCCGCAGGAACGTGGTGCGCCCGGCGGCGAAGTCGCCGAGGGAGGCCGCCTCGTCGGAGTGGGCGGCGTCCGGGAGGATGTACGGCGCCTCGGTGCGGCGGCGCAGCTCGGCGATGCCCTGCGTCAGCTCCTCGACGGCGGCGACGTAGTGGCCGTCCTCGTCGGTGAGCGTGACGTCGGACGCCGCCGACGCGAAGGCCTCGACGGCGTTGACCGTGCGGCCCTCGTACGCGGCCAGCTGGGTCGTCCAGCCCTTCTCGTAGCCGGCGGGCTTGTGGTCGTTGAGGGTCTCGATCAGTTTCCGCAGCCGCTTCCAGTCCACGCCGCCGCTCAGGTCGGTGTCCTGGACGCCGGCCTGCCGCAGGTGGTCGCGCCGGTAGTAGAGCAGGCCGACGTCGCTGTTGAAGGGCACGGCGTACACCTCGCCGTCCCAGCGGGCCGTGCTCGCCACCGGGGCGATGACGTCCTGGTCGAGCAAGGACGCCGGCAGCGGGCCGATCAGACGCGCCGCGGCGAACTCCGGGACCCAGGTGACGTCGAGGTTGACCACGTCGTAGGCGGCGCTGCCGGACTGGAGGGCGCCGAGGAGCTGGCTGCGCTGCTCGTCGGCGTTGCCGGGCAGTTCGACCAGCCGGGCGCGGTAGCCGGAACCGGCCTCCTCCTGCCGGGCGTTCCAGGCGTCGATGAGCCGCTGCCGGACGCCGTTCTTGCCGGTGACGTCCCGGCCGCTGGCGACCACGATGTCGCCGGGCACGTCGGCGGCCGGCGTCGCCCCGGAACCGCCGGCGGCGTCCCCGTCACCGCCGGTGCAGGCGGTCGGCAGGAGCAGGGCCAGCGCGACGGGCAGCGCCCACCGGGCCACCAGCCGTCGTCGTGAGAGCGGTCGCGGCATCAGTCCTCCCCCGTTCCGGTGCGCGCGACCTCGTCGTGCAGGGCGGCACCGAGGTCGTCGTCGGCGTCCAGGCACCGGCCGCCGCTCGCCTCCGAGATACGCGCGTCCGGCTTGCCCGGGTCGCAGCCCCCGCCGGTGAGCGAGACCATCGCGACCGGCACCCGCACCGCGCGCGCGAGGGAGAGGACGTCGTCGAGGCGCTCGCCGGTGAGCCGGGACGCGTCCTCGTCGTCGGTGACGTAGACGATCAGGCCGGGGCGCTCGTCGTCGGCGCCGCGCCGCTCCATGTCGTCGAGGGCGGCGCGCAGCGCCCGGTACGGGTCGGCCTGGGCGTCGCGGACCTCGGCCACCCGGTCGACGGTGCGCTCGGCGTCCTTGCGGGCGTGGCGGCCGAAGGGCAGCAGGGTGTCGTACGGGTCCCCGTCCTCGCCGTGCACCGCCCACACGCCGTACTCGTCCCGTGGGCCGAGCCCGCCGAGCGACTGCTTCAGCAGGCCGGGGCCGCCGCTGGGACCCTCCCAGCGGCCGGCCATCGAACCGGAGCTGTCGAGCAGGAACAGCACCCGGCCGGGCCCGCCCGCGCCCCGGTAGCCCTCCAGGGACGCCTCCATCGCGTCCCGGCCGGCCGACTCGGTCAGCGGCGACGGCGCCCGCAGCACCCCGTCGACGTCCTCGGTGGTGTCCAGCAGGGCGCGGCTGCCGGTGGCCGCCCGGAACCCGTCCCGGGCGAACGCCTCACGCCCGCGCTCCCCGGTGAGCCAGGTGCGGAAACGGCCGGCCACGTCGTCCCGGGCCGTCTCGTCGCGGTCGGCGCCCTGCCAGCGGACGCGGACGAAGACGGGCTCCAGGCCGGGCACGTCGCCGGGGTACTGGGCCATGCGCGGGGTGCGGCGGGCGCTGTCGCAGCCGACGCCGCTCTTCATCAGGAACTCGGGGACGAGGGCGGCGGTGCGGTCGTCCACGGCGTCGTCGTCGGGCAGCGTGCACAGCAGGTCGGCGGCGGTCGGGGAGGGCGGTCCCGGCTGGGCGACGCGGCTCTCGGCGCGACGGGGGTCGCCGGTGCCGGTGCCGGTGCCGGCGTGCAGGCCGACGGTGGCGAGCAGGCCGGTGTCGGTGAACTCCGGGTCGGGACGGCGCACTTCGGCGTCGCCACGCCGGGCGAGCAGGTCGTCGATCATCCGGTTGAGCGGAGGACCTGACCGCTCGTCCAGCGACTCCGCGGCGATGTCCTGCGGGACGGCGAGCACGATCGGGGAGTACGCGAACGCCTCGTCGTCCGCTTCCAGGACGGCCACGGCGTCGGTGTCCTGGCCCTCGGCCACGCGGGCGACGTCGGCGCGGGAGCCGGGGATCCAGACGTCCGGCTGGGGGCCGACGTCACGCTGCGGGTTGGTGTCGTCGTCGCGGGGCTCCTGCCACGCGCCGGTCCGCTTGCGCAAGGCGGTGACCGTGTCGGCGGCGCCCGCGCTGTAGACGGTGATGCCGCTGCGCCGGCAGCCGTCGCCGGTGGTGTTCTCCTCCGACGTCAGGTACGCGTCCGCGGCGGCCCGGACGGTCGACTCCAGGTCGGGGTCGGTCAGCACGCGCAGCTCCAGGGGCGGGGCGCAGGAGGCCGACGGGTCGCCGGCCGTCGCGACGAGCCGGTACGAGCCGATGCCGACGACGGCGAGGAACGCCAGCAGCAGCACGCCGCTCCCCACGCGCCCCGGCCACCGCAGCCACCGTGCCGCCCTGGGCCCTCCGCCACGCGTGTCCGGCCCCCCGTCCGAGCCGTCCTCTCGCCCCGGCAAGCCGTACGCCCGCCCCGCTCCGTCCCCTCCCGCCGAGCTGCCCCTTCGCCCCGGCCGGCCGTACGCCCGCCCCGGTCCGTGCCCTCGCCCCGAGCCGTTCCCGCCCTCCCGGCCCGCTTCCGGCCGACCGCCGGTCTCCGCGTCCCCGGCCGCGTCCGCCCGGCGCCCGGCCTGCGCGACCCTGCCCGCTTCCCCGCCGCCGGACTCCGCACCCCGGTTCGCGTCCGCTCCGCCGCTGGACTTCGCCGCCCGGCCCGCTTCCGTCCCGCGCCCGGACTCCGTGCCCCGGCCCGCTTCCGTCCCGCCGCCGGACTCCGTGGCCCGGCCCGCTTCCCCGCCGCCGCCGGACTCCGTGGCCCGGCTCCCGTCCGCCCCGCCCCCGGTCTCCGCGTCCCTCCCGGACCGTGGCCGTCCGCCGGGGCCGCCGCCCTGGCCGGGCGGTCGCTCTTCTCCCGCGTCGGACAGCGGCGGGCGCTCCTCACCCTCCTGCCGTCCGCCGCGCCCGGACGAGGCCGCCCCAGCCCCGCGCCTCCCAGCGCCCCCGGGCAGCGCCCCCGCACCGCCGCCGCTGCCCGGCCCGGCACCGGACTCGTCCCGCTGCCCGGACGGCGGCGGCACCTCGGTGCCCTCGGAGTCGCGCTTCCCCGGGTGCGTCCGGCCGGGCGCGGTTCCCCGGTGCCAGGGGAACCGGCCGTGCGCCCCACCGCCGGAGGCACCCGCCGCGAGCAGGACGTCCTCCTCCGGCTCGGTGCGGCTCTGCGGTTCCCACGGATCGCCGCGTACGGTCCGGTGGCCGTCGCCGGTCATCCGGGCGCGCACCGCGTCCGCGAGACCGCGGAACCACACCTCCTCGTCGCCGTTGTCCAGCAGCGCCACGAGTTCGTCGGTGAACGGCGTCGGCGTGCGCGGATCGCCCGCATCCGTGCGGTGGTTGGCCTGCACGCTCATCAGCAGCAGCACCCGCCGCTTGTCGCGGAACGTCTCCCAGATCCAGGCGGCGTTGCCCGCGAAGCAGCAGTCGAGGACGACCACGATCCGCCGCGCCTCACTGGCCGCGAGCACCGTCAGGACGGTGGTGAACATCTCCGCGCCCGGGAAGACCGCGTGTCCGCCCGCGACCACGCTCGCGTTGCGCATCTGCAGGAACAGCTCGTCGCCCGCGCTCGGTATCGCCCCGTGCCCGGCGAAGTACAGCAGCAGGACGCCCTCGGCCTCGTCGGCGGCGGTCCGCAGCGCCCGGCCGAAGTCGACCTGGTCCGGCGAGCGGCACACCGTGATCTCCCGCTCGCGGAACACCCGGCCGCGCCGCAGCGCGTCCCGCAGCCGGTTCAGGTTGTGCCGGACGGCGGGAAGGTCGCCGGGCACCCCGTACGGCGGCTCCGTGAGGTCGTACTCGGACACCCCGACCAGCAGCGCCCGGTTCGCCTGCCCCCGCGGGTCGTAACCGGTCACCGGCCGCCTACCTGTCGTCGAGGTTCACCGGCTCGACGCGCCCCTCGGGCGGCTCGCCGTCCTCCACCTCGCTGCGGTTGGAGCGCCAGGCCTCCACGGCCCCCTTGACCTGGTCCAGCACCTCCTGGACCACCACGGCCGCGCCGCCCCCGACGAACGCCACGACGATCTCCATGCCGATGCCCATCGGGGCGCCGGTCTCGTCCGCCCGGCGCCGTTCGTCGATGCGCAGCCGGCCGGCCCGGACCAGCTCGTCGAGCGGTTTCTCCCGTTCCAGCCATTTGTGCAGGGCGCCGATGTCGCTCTCGCTCGCGGTACCGTCCAGCCGGACCCGGATACCGCGCGTCACCACTCCATCCCCCTCAGCCATAACTCACCATCATGGCACCGCTGTTGTGCACAGGGGAGGGTTCGTACGCCTCCGTCGCGATGCGCACGCGGGCGCACGCACCGGGCGAGGGCTCGCGGGAGGGGCGTCAGCCCTGGGTCTGCAACCGGCTCAGCTCCCGCTGCACATGGTCCAGCGCGCCCTCGCGCCGCCCGGGGACGCGCCCGCGCAACGCGGCGAGCGCGGCGCCCAGTTCGCGGGCCCGCGCGGCGTCGCGGATCAGGCCCCACTGGTGGTGTGCCCGGTCCACGGCCGCCTCCACCGCGGGCGTGCCCGGTTCCTGTCCGGCCCGCAGACGGGCCTCGGCCACCGCCAGCCAGGCCCGGCAGCTGCGCACCGGGTCCCCGGCGAACATCGCCAGGTCGGCCCGGACCTCCGCCCAGTGCAACGCGTCCTCGGAGGCGGGCCCGAGGGCGAGGGCGGCGGCCCGCTCGTGACGCGCGGCGAGGGCGTCGGCGTCCCCGTGCCGCCCCGACCGCACGGCGGCGGCGATGACGGCGTGCGGGTCCCCCGCCACCGGCCCGGGTGCCGCCAGCAGCAGGTCCGCGCCGCTCGCGCCGCCGTCGGCCGCGCAGCGGGCCAGCGCCTGCTGGTGCAGCTGGTCCGGCGGCGGCCGGTGCCCGCTGCGCAGGATCGTCGCGACACCGCGCATGTACGCGGGGGCCGCCACGGTCCGCCGTGAGGGCGGCGGCGCGATGCGACCGTAAACCGCGTTGTTGCGCCCCGAGTCCAGCGGGTGGGCCCGCAGCCACTCCCAGGTCTCCTGGTCGGCGTGCAGATCCAGCAGCAGCGTCGTCGCCCCGCTCGGCCGCAGCCGCAGTTCCTCGCGGATCCAGTGCCAGGGCAGGGCGGTGTAGCGGACCGTGGAGGGCGTCGTACGGGCCAGCGCCAGATGGGGCAGGCGCTCGCGCCGGTCCAGCTGGAGCTGCCCGGTGACGTACACGGTCAGCGGGCCGGGGGCCGCCGCGGCCGCCCGGAGCCGGGTCAGGACGGCCTGCGGCTCGAGCGGGTCGGCGAGTTCGACGACGTTCGCGGTGTCCGTCCCGGCCAGCACGGCGGGCGGCACGGCGGCGAGCACGGGGAGCACGGAGGCCGCGTCCACCAGGCACCCCCGGCCCACGGGCGACGCCGCGAGCAGCAGCACGGTTCCGGGCATGTCCCCTCCCCCTGTCGATCACGTACGGCAGCACGGTAACCGCTGCGGCTGCAAAGCGGGCAGTCAGCCGTTCAGCCGCCGTACCGCGAACACGGTGGTGTCGTCGACCAGCCGCGCCCGGCTGTGCCGCAGCGTGCCGTCCCGGACGAGGGCCACCAGCCGCCGCGGCGCCGCGCTGCGCGGATCGGCGGCGACGGCGCGGGCCACGTCGTCGGCGGGCCGGTAGAAGCGTCCCGCGGCGTCGCGGGCCTCGGTCACCCCGTCGGTGACCAGCAACAGCGTCTCCTCCGGGGCGAGGGCCAGCCGGTGCACCGCCACCGGCGGTCCGGGGACGAGGTCGCTCATGCCCAGCGGCAGCCCGCCGACCGCCGGCAGGCGCCGCACGCCGCCGGGGCCGACCGCCAGCGGGGGCTCGTGACCGAAGACGACCGCGTCCACCGCGTCGGGCAGCTCGGGGGAGAACCCGATCAGCACGGCGGTGGCGAAGCGGTCGCCGTCCGCACGGCCGAGGGCCGCCGTGTGCTCGCGGTGGCGCCGTATGCGGGTCTCCAGGCGATCGGCGACCGTCGCGAGGTCCGGCTCGTGGTACCCGGCCTCACGGAAGGTGCCGAGCAGCGCGGCCGCCGTCTCCACCGCGCCCAGCCCCTTGCCCTGCACGTCGCCGATGAGGACGCGGGTGCCGTGCGGGCCGGGCTGGACGTCGTAGAAGTCGCCGCCGACGCGGGCCTCGGTGTCGGCGGCGAGGTAGACGGCGGCGTGCTCCAGCCCGCCGAAGCCCTCCGGCAGCGGACGCAGCACGGTGCGGCGGGTGGTGTCGGCGATGTCCCGCATGTGCAGCATGCGCTGCTCGCCGCCGACCCGGACCGCGGCGGCGCCCACGGCGATGAACCCGCCGAGGACGACGAGGACCAGGCCGGACGTCCCGGTCCGCTCGTGGTGCTGCCAGACGTTGTCGGCGAGGGCGTAGACGACGACCGCGAGCACCGCGAGGGCAGCCGTGCCCAGCATTCCGCAGACCGCCGCCGCGATACCGGGCACGAGAACGGTCCAGGAGATGATCTGGAACGCGCCGGTGCTGACGTCGGCCGCGGCGATGCCGAAGAGCAGGACCAGCGGGAAGAACCAGGCGACGCTGCGGCCGCGCACGCTCAGCAGTTCGTGCCGGGACACGGCGTCACCGCGCCCGGCGGCCCGGACGAGGCCCTCGAGCAGCCGCCACCGGCCGCGCGCCGGCCCGCCGGAACGACCTCTCGCGCGACCCCTCACCGGCCCAGCGAAACACGTGCCCCCACGGCCCGCATCCTGACTTGCCACCCGCCCCTGCCAGGTGTGCTCTGGTAGACGGGGGCGAGGAGAGAGGAGTGCTCTCATGGCTCACGCGGTACCCACGGGCAGGAAGCCCGCCGGCGCGATCCCCCGCGGCACGACACCCGACGTCTTCGGCCCGCGGACCCATCTGGTGGCGAAGTGGGCGGTGCCCGTCGTGGCCGGGCTGATCTACGGCTACTGGGCCGCGGCCAACCGGCGCTACGGCGGTCCCGTCACCGGCTGGAACCTGCTGTTCGGCTTCATGACCGCGCTCGCCTTCGTCGTCCTGTACGCCGTGGTCCGGGCGGTGGCGGCGCGGCTGCCGCGCGAGGGACACGCGGTGCTGTGGGGCGCGTTCGCGGGCAGCGCGCTGGGCTTCCTGTACGCGCAGAGCGGGGTGGCCATGTTCACGTGCATCCTCGCGTCCCTGCTGCTGGCGGGCGCGGTGACCGCCGCGTTGTTCTACGTCTTCTACTCCCGCGAGGACGCCACGGGCCACCGCATCCCCTGAACCGCGCGGCCCCCGGTCCCCGGCAACGGTGAGTGGGCCCCGGCCACCTGGCCGGGGCCCATCCGTCTGCCCGCCACCCGCCTGCGCGGCCGCGCCGGTCCGACCGCCCCTGCCTGCCGGTCCCGCCCGCCTGCCGGACCGAAGCGCGCCGGCCTGCCCGGCCGGTCCCCGCCCGACCCGGACGCCCCGTCGCGCGTTCGGCTCGTCCGGCGGGGCCATCTGCAGGCATCCCGGTCGCCCGGACCGGTCCGCGGGACTTGCCTGGAAGGGTGCCTTCACGTCTTCGGAGCGCCCTGTCGGCCCTCCTGATCGTCCTCGCCTGCCTGCTCGCACCGTGCGGCACGCTGGCGGCCTGGGCGGCGTACGGACTGGGCGACACCGGCCGGTACGTCGCCGCCATGGCGCCGCTCGCCGCCGACCCGCACGTGCGGGACGCGGTCGCGGACACGGTGGGCGACGGGGTCATGAACGAGGTGGGCGCCGGCCCCATGCGCACGACCGTGCGCCTCTACGTGCAGGACGCGGCCCGCTCCTTCACCCGGACCGAGGCCTTCCGCACGGGCTGGGACGCCGCCAACCGGGCCGTCCACGCCGCCGTGCTGCGCGCTCTGCGCGACGAAGGGGCCGCCGGGCGCCCCGTCACCGTCGACCTGGCCCCCGTCACCGCGCGGGTCCGCAACCGGCTCGTCCGGGACAACGTGCCGATGGCGCGGCGGATCCCCGTCCGGCACACCGAGGTCACCGTGCTCCCGGCCCACGAGGTGGACCGGCTCAGGAAGGGCTACCACGTGCTCGACGTCGCCGCCTTCTGGCTGCCGCTCGCGGCCGTCGTCTTCGCCGTCGCCGGCATCGCCCTGGCCGCCTGCCGGCGGCGCGCGCTCACGGCCACCGGCCTCGGCACGGCCGTCGGCGGGGTGCTGCTCGCCCTCGCCGTCCTCGTCGGCCGCCGGCTCACCCTGGCCGAGCTGCCCGGCGCGGTGGACGGCCCCGCCGCAGGCGCCGTCTACGACGCGCTCACCGCGACCCTGCGCACGGCCTCCTGGCTGCTGGTCGGCCTCGGTCTGACGGTCGCCGCGGCCTCCTGGGTCACCGGCCGGTACGGACATCTGCTGCGCCGCCGGCCCCCCGCGGGACCCGCCGTCGAGCCGGCCCCGTCCCGCTCGACACGGGCCCGGCTCTGAGGCCCGGAGCGCGGAAATCCCCTGGTCCGGGATCCGCCCCTACGGCTACCGTCGTCGATCATGCGACGCGAGACGACGACCCTGTGGCGGCCCACGGGCCCCGAGGAGCTGGCCCTCGTCGAGGCGTCCGGCTGGACGGCCTGGCCCCCGCGCCTGCCCGAGCAGCCGATCTTCTACCCGGTCCTCGACGAGGACTACGCCGTCCGCATCGCCCGCGACTGGAACGTGCCCGCCTCCGGATCGGGGTACGTCACCCGCTTCGAGGCGGACACCGCGTTCCTCGCGCGCTACCCGGTACGGCAGGCCGGCGGCAGGACGATCCTGGAACTGTGGGTCCCGGCGGAGGAGCTGGACGAGTTCAACCGGCACATCGTGGGCCGCATCGAGGTCGTGCGGGAGTTCCACGCGGACACCGCGGGCACGGCGGACACCACGGACGCGTAGCCGGAAGGCAACTTTCCGTCCGCGCGCGCCGTCCTTGAGGAAGCATGCGGACATCGCACCCGCGAGCGGAAGGCCGGTACGTGGACACCGACACGGCGAGGGGCGCGTGGACGGACACGCACGGCGGGCCGGCGGGCCGCCGGGCCGGGCGGCGCTTGGGGGCCTGGTGTGCCGGGCTGCTGTTCGCCGGGGTCAGCGCGGTCGTCGGCTGCCGGATCGCCGGCACCGACGGCATCACGCCGGTGCCGCAACTGCTCGCCTTCCTGCCCTGGCTGCTGGTGCCGACCGCTGCCGGGCTGCTGCTCACGCTGCTCGCCCGGTGGTGGACGGGAGCGGTGTGGGGCGTGGCGCTGCTCGGACTGCTGGCCTGGTTCATCGAGCCGTACGGCAAGACCGGCGAACCGGCCGGGCCGCCCGTCGCCGAACTGCGGGTGCTGACGTCGAACGTCGAGTTCGGGCAGGGCACCGACGCGCTGATCGGCGCGGTGCGCCGCGAGAAACCCGACCTGCTGTTCGTACAGGAGTGCGAGTACACGTGTGACGCGGCCCTGCGGCGGGAGCTCGGCGCCGAGTACCCGCACCGGCAGGCCGTCGAGGGCGGCGGCTCCGAGGGGTCGGTCATCCTGAGCCGCTTCCCGCTCGCACCCGCCCCCGGGATCCCCGCCACCATGGGCATGCCCGGCGCCGTCGCCGACGTGCGCGGCCACGGCGTACGCCTCCAGCTCGCCCACCCCATGCCGCCGCTGCCGGAGCAGCTCGGCCTGTGGCGCACCGAGCTGGGCCGGCTGCGCGACGCCGCCGCCGAGGCCGAGGGGACCCCCACCGTCCTCGCCGGCGACTTCAACGCCTCCCAGGACCACGCCGCCTTCCGGCGCATCCTCGACACCGGACTGCACGACGCGGCCCGCCTGGCCGGCCAGGACCGCACACCCAGCTGGCCGTCCCGGACGACCCCGGTGTTCGGCACGCAGATCGACCACGTGCTGGTGTCGCGGGACTTCGCCGCCCACCGCGCCCGCTTCCTGGACCTGGCCGACACCGACCACCGCGCGCTGGTCGTCGACCTCACGCTGCACGCGACGGACGGCTGACCCTCGTCGTACCGGGTGCTCAGACGCCGATGTCGCGGCCGTCCGCGCGCCACACCGCCACGACCGCCGGGCGCACGATCTTGCCGGGCCCGTCGGGCCAGGTGCTGGCCGGCTGCTCCACCGAGGCGCCGTCGACCTCGCCCGGGTGCTGCACGGCGACCAGCACCCGCCGGTCCTGGACGAGCGGGCCGCAGGTCTCCGCGCCGGTCGGCACGGTCAGGAACTGCTTCAGCTCACCGCGCCGGTCGCCCTTGGTCGCGACGCCGAAGAGACCGTCGTGGGTGCCGAGCGCGTTGCCGTCGGTGGAGATCCACAGGTTGCCGTGGCCGTCGAAGGCCACGTTGTCCGGGCAGGAGATCGGGCTGACGGCGTCCTTCGGGAAGCCCGCGAAGTACGTCGCCGGGTCCTCCGGGTCACCGGCCACCAGGAACAGCGACCAGGCGAACGTGGTGGCGTCGGCCCGGTTGCGGCGCTCGGTCAGCTCCAGGACGTGGCCGTGCTTGTTGCTGTTGCGCGGGTTGGCCTCGTCGGGGCCCGCGTAGCCGGTCTTGCCGCGGTTGGAGTTGTTGGTGAGCGCGACGTACACCTTGCCGGTCTGCGGGGAGGGCTCGATGTCCTCGGGCCGGTCCATCTTCGTCGCGCCGACCTTGTCGCCCGCGAGACGGGTGAAGACGCAGACCTCCTGAGCCGTCATGCCCTCGACGTGCGAGACGGCACCGTCGGCGGTGGCGGTGACCAGCGGGATCCAGCGGCCGCTGCCGTCGAACTCACCGTCGCGCGGCAGCTTCCCGGTGCCGTCGATGTCCTCGGCGGGGGAGTCGCCCGTGAGCTTGGCGACGTACAGGGTGCCCTCGTCGAGCAGCGTGAGGTTGTGCTCGCGCGCGCTGCGGCTGCTGCCGTGCCGCATCCGCTTGCTGCCGACGAACTTGTAGAAGTAGTCGAACCGCTCGTCGTCGCCGGTGTAGACGACCGGACGCCCGTCGGAGGTCAGCCGCACGGTCGCCGCCTCGTGCTTGAAGCGGCCGAGCGCGGTGTGCTTGCGGGGCGTGGAGTGCGGGTCGTACGGGTCGAGTTCGACGACGTACCCGAAGCGGTGCACCTCGTTGGGCTCCTGGGCGACGTCGAAGCGCTTGTCGAACCGCTCCCACTTGCGCTCGGTGGCGCCGGTGCCGATGCCGTAGCGCTTGTCGGTGGCGCGGCTGCCGTTGGCGAAGTACTGGTTGAAGTTCTCCTCGCCGTGCAGCGTCGTGCCCCACGGGGTGGTGCCGCCGGAGCAGTTGTTGAGGGTGCCGAGCACCGTGCGGCCGGTGCGGTCGGCGGAGGTCTTCACCAGGTCGGACCCGGCGGCCGGGCCGGTGAGCCGGAACTCGGTGGTGGCGGTGACGCGCCGGTTGAGGTGGTGCCGCGGCACCGGGGTCAGCCTGCCGCTCCTGCGGTCCTCCTCCACGACGACGGCGGACAGCCCGTGCGCGGCCCACGCGATCTCGACCTGCTCGCGGGTCGGGTTCTCGGGGTCGTAGCCCCGGAACATGAGGATCTCGTCGGTGTACTCGTGGTTGGCGACGAGCAGCTGCCGACCGCGCTCGCCCTTCAGCGGCAGCAGCGCGAGGAAGTCGTTGTTGTACCCGAACTGCCCGGCCTGCGCCTTCGCGGTCTGCTTCTCCGGGTCGAAGGCAGGCGCACCGCGCAGAATGGGCTCGCCCCACCGGATGACGATGCCCTGCCGGTACCCCTCCGGTACGACGACGGCGTCCTCGGTGTTGGGGGCCACGGGCGCGAACCGCAGCCCGCGCGCACCCTGTGGCTTCGGCTGCTGCCCGTGTCCCGCCCCGTGGCCCGTTCCGGCCGCCGGCGCGGCCTGCGCGGAGGGCGCCCCCGCCACACCCACGGCTCCGGCGCCCGCCGCGGCGACGGTGACGACGGCCGCGGCGCGCATCATGGAACGGCGGCTGAGCGCACCCGCGATGACGTCGCCGACGTACTCGTTGGAGCTGGTGTTGGGCACCTCGTGGAAGCAGGCGTCACCACACCGGAAACGGCACGTCATGGCGGACCGGCCGCCGGGATGCGAACCGGACGGCGTTCCGATCAACGGCAGCAGCTTGCGCACTTCGTTCTCCCCTGGGATGACCTGTGATGCTCTTGGTGTCAGCGCGACCGTAGGTGTGCATTTGTGCGGGAGACGGACGCCGGGGTGAACGCGGGGTGAACCCGCGGCAGCCGGACGGGAATTGCGGGCGGCCGGATCCGGCCCTTGACGCGCCGGTGGACCGCATGCCAAACCCTGCGCAAGATCACAAGACGGGGCCGCTAACCTTACGTGTCCGTCCTGGCCAGGGATTGACGGGCATCAACTCACGCGAAGGGTTGCGCACATGGGCATTCTCACTCTCCTGCGGAACGCGTTCGGCCGGTCACGCAAAGCACGGGCCGCCCAGGCGGAGGGTGCGGCGCAGGAGACGGCGGCACCGGCCGCCGCTCCGGAGCCGAAGCTCCCGTCCCAGCCCACCGCACCCGAGGAGCCGACCGAGGCGACCGCCCAGGTCCCGGAGCCCCGCACGGAAACCGACGAACACGAACTCGTCAAGGCCGCGTTCGCCAACATCACGGTCCCCAAACCGTCCCACTCCCCGGACGCCACCCTCCCGACCCCGGAAACCGACCCCCAACCCGAGCCCGGCGCCCAGCCCGAGGCCGAGGCCAAGTTCGAGGCAGAGCCGGACCCCAAGGCCAAGCCGGAGGCCGAGCCCACCCCTGAGCCCAAGGCCGAGCCGGAAGGCAAGCCCGAGGCCAAGGCCGAGCCGGAGCCGGAGACCGAGCCCACGTCTGAGCCCAAGGCCCAGACCGAGGTGGAGGGCGAGGCCGAGACCAAGCCCGAGCTTGAGGCCGAGCCGACCCCTGAGCCCGAGGCCGAGCCGGAGGCCGAGGCCGAGCCGGAGGCCGAGGCCGAGCCGGAGGCCGAGGCCGAGCCGGAGGCCGAGGCCGAGCCGAAGCCGGAGCCTGAGCCCGAGCCCGAGGCCGAGACTGAGCCGCAGGCCGCTACCCCCGAACCGGCAGCCGCCGACGGCGAGGACGCCCCACAGGGGCCACCCGCACCCGACAACGAAACCCGCACGGGTGGTGCGGGTGGGAACACCGAGGCCGAAGGCGAAGCCGAGGCCCCCGAACCCGCGGCCGCCGACGTCGAGGACACACCCGACACCCAGGCCGAGACCGAAACCGAGGCCGAAGCCGAGACCGAGACCGAGAAGGCCCCGCAGGGCCCCGCTCCCAAACCCGCCACCCCCGCGGCGCGCCTCCGCTCCCGCGCCCCCGCCCTCACCACCGCCTACAAGGCCGCCGGCACCGCCCTGAAGAAGCACACCCTCACCGGCACCCGCGCCAAGGTCTACCTCGTCCTCGACCGCTCCGCCTCCATGCGCCCGTACTACAAGGACGGCTCCGCCCAGGCCCTCGCCGAGCAGACCCTCGCCCTCGCCGCCCACCTCGACCCCGAGCCCACCCTCCACGTCACGTTCTTCTCCACGGAGGTCGACGGCACCGGCGAGCTGACCCTCACCGACCACGAGAACAAGATCGACGAGCTGCACGGCGCCCTCGGCCGCATGGGCCGTACCAGCTACCACGCCGCCGTCGAGGCCGTCCTCGCCCAGCACGACAAGGAGGCCCCGGGCACACCCGCCCTGGTCGTCTTCCAGACCGACGGCGCCCCGGACGCCAAGACCCCGGCCACCCAGGCCCTCACGGACGCGGCCGCGAACCACCCGAACGTCCACTTCTCCTTCGTCGCCTTCGGCGACCCGGAGAACAAGGCGTTCGACTACCTCCGCAAGCTCAAGACGCCGAACACCTCCCACTTCCTCGCCGGCGAGACCCCCAAGGAGCTCACCGACAAGGAGCTGTACGAGGGCGTGCTGGCCGACTGGCGCCCGTAACCGCCACGCGCCCCACGCGCGCACCCCACGCACGCACCCCACCGCACGGATCCACCGGGGGGTGGACCGGGAGAGCACCCGTCCACCCCCCGAAACACCTGTGAGCCGATCTCCGCGGGACCAGTAGGATTTCGACCATGGCGGCCACTGGAACCGAGAAGCAGGGTGGCAAGGCGTTCTACGTCAGCACCCCCATCTACTACGTAAACGACGCTCCTCACCTGGGCCACGCCTATACGACCGTCGCAGGCGACGTGCTCACCCGCTGGCACCGCCAGCGCGGCGAGAAGGTGTGGTACCTCACCGGCACGGACGAGCACGGTCAGAAGATCATGCGCACCGCGGAGGCGAACGGCGTCAGCCCGCAGCAGTGGGCCGACAAGCTCGTCACCGAGGCGTGGGAGCCTCTCTGGGAGCACCTGGAGATCGCGAACGACGACTTCATCCGCACCACGCAGAAGCGGCACACCGACCGCGTCCAGGAGTTCGTGCAGGACCTGTACGACAAGGGCGAGATCTACAAGGGCGGCTACGAGGGCCCGTACTGCGTGGGCTGCGAGGAGTACAAGCTCCCCGGCGAGCTGCTCGACGGCGAGGGCGAGTACGCGGGCCAGAAGCTGTGCCCGATCCACAAGAAGCCGGTGGAGATCCTCAGCGAGGAGAACTACTTCTTCAAGCTGAGCGAGTACAGCGAGAAGCTGCTCGCCCACTACGAGGCCAACCCGGGCTTCATCCAGCCCGAGTCCGCGCGCAACGAGGTCGTGAACTTCGTCCGCCAGGGCCTCCAGGACCTCTCCATCTCCCGCTCGACGTTCGACTGGGGCGTGCCGGTCCCCTGGGACGACAAGCACGTCATCTACGTGTGGGTCGACGCCCTGCTGAACTACGCCACGGCGGTCGGCTACAACGAGAACCCGGAGAAGTTCGAGTCGACGTTCCCCGCCGACGTGCACCTGGTCGGCAAGGACATCCTCCGCTTCCACGCGATCATCTGGCCGGCGATGCTGATGGCGCAGGGCCTCCCCCTGCCGGGGAAGATCGCCGCGAACGGCTGGCTGATGGTCGGCGGCGAGAAGATGTCGAAGTCCAACCTGACCGGCATCAAGCCGCAGGACCTGACCTCGCACTTCGGCGTGGACGCGTACCGCTGGTACTTCCTGCGCGCGATCGCGTTCGGCCAGGACGGCTCGTTCTCCTGGGAGGACTTCTCCGCCCGCTACACCAGCGAGCTGGCCAACGACTACGGCAACCTCGCCTCCCGCGTCGCGGCCATGGTCGGCAAGTACTTCGGCGGCACGCTGCCGGGGGCGACGGCCGACGGGGAGGCCGAGAAGGCGGTCCAGGACGGCCTGGCCAAGGCCGTCGCGCTCGCCGACCGGAAGATCGGCGAGGAGCTGGACTTCCAGGGCGGCATCCTGGCCGTCTTCGACTTCGTCAAGCAGGTCAACGGCTACATCACCGAGCAGGAGCCCTGGAAGGTCGCCAAGGACGACTCGCCGGAGGGCAAGGCCCGCCTGGCGACGATCCTCTACACGGCCGCGGAGTCCCTGCGCGCGGTGGCGGTCCTCCTCAACCCGGTCATGCCGGAGACGTCCCAGAAGCTGTGGGACTCCCTCGGCGCGGAGGCCTCCCTCGGCGGCCTCGCGGACCAGAAGGTCCAGGAGGCGGCGGACTGGGGCCGACTGCCGGCCGGTTCGACGGTCACCAAGGGCGCGGTGCTCTTCCCGCGTCTTGAGGAGAAGCCGACCGCGTAACGCGTGTGCCACAAGCGAGGGGCCGGGGAGGAAAGGATCTTCTCCCCGGCCCCTCGCTCTGCGAAGATCCCGTGAAGACGGCCGTCCGGCCGTCGCCACTCACGTGGGGGGATCCATCCATGGCACTGTTCGGCAACGCGCACAGCATCGACCCGGCCCAGGCGCAGCAGGAGTACGCGCGTCTGCTCGGCCAGGGGGAGCAGGTGCACGCCGCCTACCTGCTGATCCGCGACACCATCCTGTTCACGGACCGGCGCCTGATCCTGGTCGACAAGCAGGGCATCACCGGCAAGAAGACCGAGTACCACTCCATCCCGTACCGCAGCATCACCCACTTCGCGGTGGAGACGGCCGGCACCTTCGACCTCGACGCCGAGCTGAAGATCTGGCTCTCCGGCAGCGCGGCCCCGATCCAGAAGACCTTCACCAAGGGCGTCGACATCTACGAGGTCCAGGCGATCCTGACCCAGTTCGTGGCCCGGTAACGGCACACCGCAACAGCACAGGGGCCCGGCATCGGTGCGATGCCGGGCCCCTGTGGTGCGACCGTCTACTTCGGCTGCGGCTTGCGCACCGAGAGGTGCAGTTCGCGCAGGCGGGTCTCGTCCAGCTCGGTCGGGGCACCCATCATCAGGTCCTGGGCGTTGCCGTTGAGCGGGAAGGCGATCGTCTCGCGGATGTTCGGCTCGTCCGCGAGGAGCATCACGATGCGGTCGACGCCCGGGGCGATGCCGCCGTGCGGCGGGGCGCCGAAGCGGAACGCGCGCAGCATGCCGGCGAACTTGTCCTCGACCGTCTCACGGTCGTATCCCGCGATCTCGAACGCCTTGAGCATGATCTCCGGCTCGTGGTTCCGGATCGCGCCCGAGGACAGCTCGACGCCGTTGCAGACGATGTCGTACTGCCAGCCCAGGATGTCCAGCGGGTCCTGGGTCTCCAGGGCCTCCAGGCCGCCCTGCGGCATCGAGAACGGGTTGTGCGAGAAGTCGATCGCGCCGGTCTCCTCGTCCTTCTCGTACATCGGGAAGTCGACGATCCAGCAGAAGCGGAAGACGTCCTCCTCGAAGTGACCGGCGCGCTTGGCGGCCTCGACCCGCACCGCGCCCATGATCTTCGAGACCTCGTCGAACTCGCCCGCGCCGAAGAACACCGCGTGACCGGCGGCCAGCGACAGGCGCTTGGTCAGCTCGGCAACGTTCTCCTCGGTCAGGAACTTCGCGATCGGGCCGGACAGCGTGCCGTCCTCGCCGACGCGGACCCAGGCCAGGCCCTTGGCGCCCTGCGAGACGGCGTAGTCACCCAGCTGGTCGAAGAACTTGCGCGGCTGGCCGGAGACGTCCGGCACCGCCAGGGCCCGCACGTGCTTGCCGGCGAAGGCCTTGAACTCCGAGCCCTCGAAGATGTCGGTGATGTCGACGAGCTCCAGCTTGGCCCGCAGGTCCGGCTTGTCGGAGCCGTACTTCAGCATCGCCTCGCGGAACGGGATCCGCGGGAACGGCGACGTCACGTGCCGGCCGTTGCCGAACTCCTCGAACAGCTCGGTCATGAGCTTCTCGATCGGCTGGAAGACGTCCTCCTGCTCGACGAAGCTCATCTCCACGTCGAGCTGGTAGAACTCGCCCGGCGAGCGGTCCGCGCGGGCGTCCTCGTCGCGGAAGCAGGGCGCGATCTGGAAGTAGCGGTCGAAGCCGGAGATCATCAGCAGCTGCTTGAACTGCTGCGGGGCCTGCGGCAGCGCGTAGAACTTGCCGGGGTTCAGACGGGACGGGACCACGAAGTCACGGGCGCCCTCCGGGGAGGTGGCGCTCAGGATCGGCGTCGCCATCTCGTTGAAGCCCAGCGCCGTCATCTTGTGCCGGATCGCCGAGATGACCGCCGTGCGCAGCATGATGTTGCGGTGCATGCGCTCGCGGCGCAGGTCCAGGAAGCGGTACTCCAGGCGCCGCTCCTCGTTGACCCCGTCCTCGGTGTTGATGGTGAAGGGCAGCGGCTGGGCCGCGCCGAGCAGCTCGACCTCGCCCACCTCGACCTCGACCTCACCGGTGGGCAGGTCGGGGTTGATGTTCTCGGCACCGCGGGAGACGACCTTGCCGTCGACCCGGACGGTCGATTCCTTGGTCAGCTTGTCCAGCGCCTCGTACGCCTCCGTACCCGGACGGGCGACGAGCTGGGTGATGCCGTAGTGATCGCGCAGATCGATGAAGAGGATGCCGCCCAGGTCGCGCCGATTGTGCAGCCAGCCACTCAGTCGGACGTCGGTGCCGACGTCAGAGGAGCGGAGCTCGCCGCAGGTGTGGGACCTGTACCGATGCATCGTCGTTCATCCAGTCTTCGCGGATCGGGGGCTGTGTCCCACGGATCTCACGGGGCTCACCTGGTGTGGTCTCGCGGTCCGTGTTTCACGTGAAACAACCCCAGCGTACCGGGGACTCACGGCTCGGTTCCTCACCAATACCGCGGGAACGAGCGGTGGCAGCCTCCGATCACCTCTTCTTACAGTGGGGCAATGCGCACTGGCGAGCCCCTGCCCGAGGTGGGGGAGGTCCTCACCGCCCTCGCGACCGGCCTCTGGCACTGGGACACCGCCGCCGGAGAGGTCACGGTCGACGCGGAGGCCGCCCGGCTGCTCGGACTGCCGGCCCGGGGGGCCAGGCTCACCGAGGCCCAGGTGCGGGCCCGGCTGCACCCGGTGGACTGGAACGAGGTCACCGGCGTCGTCCAGCGGGCCGTCGCCGAGAACACGCTCGCCGAGGTCCGTATCCGGATCATGGACGAGCACGGCCGCAACGTCCGGGTGGTCCGCAGCCGCTCCAAACCGTCCTTCGACTCCGCGCGCAAGGCCTACGAGCTGATCGGCACGATCCAGGAGGTCGCCGAGCCGACGCCCGGCACACCCGCGGGACGCAGCGCGGTGACCGGCGACTGGCGCCGCTCGCGGGAGGCGTTCCTGCTGGACGCGGGCCGAGCGCTGGCGGAGGCGCGCTCCACCGCGGAGGTGCTGCGGGTGGCCGCGGGCCTGGCGATGCCCGGGTTCTCACCGGACGGGCTCGCGGTGTTCGGCGTGTCGGGCGACCACCTGACGGTCATCGGTCACCACGGCCAGCCGCAGAACGACATGAACCCGTTCGTGGACATGCCGCTGGAGACCGACTACCCGGCCGCCGAGGTGGTCCGCACCGGCCGTGCCGTGTACCTCTCCTCCCCCGGGCAGTACCGCGCCCGCTACCCGATCACCTGGCCGCTCGCCGAGCGCTTCGGCCGCCAGTCCTGGGCCTTCCTGCCGCTGGTCGCGGGGGGCCGCACCATGGGCGCCTGGATGGCCGCCTTCGCCTATCCCGTCGCCTTCACGCCGGACGAGCGGTCGGTGCTGACCACCGTGGCCCGGATGCTGGCGCAGGCGCTGTCGCGGGCGGGCGCCGCCGAGACCCAGCGGGAGCTGACCGACGGACTGCAGCGCACCATGCTGCCCGCGCTGGGACCGGAGATCCCCGGCATGAACATCGCCGCTCGCTACGTCCCCACCGGCGGCGGACTCCAGGTCGGCGGCGACTGGTACGACATGATCCCGCTGCCCCGGGGCCGCTTCGCCCTGGTCATCGGCGACGTCCAGGGACACGACGTACGGGCCGCCGGGCTGATGGGCCAGCTGCGCATCGCGCTGCGCGCCTACGCGTCGGAGGGCCACCGCCCCGACGCGGTGCTCTCCCGGGCCTCCCACTTCTTCCACAGCCTGGCCGACTCCGCCGAGGACCCCGCCGACCTGCGCTTCGCGACCTGCTTCTACGCGGAGGTGGACCCGGCCACCGGCATCGTGGAGAGCGCCCGGGCCGGCCACCTGGACCCCGTGGTGCGGATGGCCGACGGCACGGCGCTGATCCTCGCCACCGAGGGCGGGCTGCCGCTCGGTGTCGACCCGGACTCGGACTACCCGACCTCCCGGCTCGCCCTGGAGCCCGGCGACACCCTGATGCTCTGCACGGACGGGCTGGTCGAGACGGGCGGCCACGACCTCCAGACCGGCTGGCACCGCCTGCGGGTCGTCCTGGAGGAGCACCAGGGCGACCTGGAGGAGCTGGCCGACGCACTCGTCCAGGCGGTGCACGGGCCGTCCTCGCACCACACCACCGGCCCCCTGGCCGACCGGCGGGAGGACGACATCGCCCTGGTGCTGCTGTGCTGGCGGGACGAGAGCTGCGGCCAGGGCATGAGCACGGTCACCCGGCCCCCCGTACGGCGCACGATGCTGACGGTCGCGCAGGCCGAGCCCGAGCGGATCGCCGTCGCCCGGCAGCATCTGCGGGACCTGCTGCACGACTGGCCCGACGAGGAGCAGCGGGACGCGGCGGTCCTGCTGCTGTCCGAGGTGCTGACGAACGTCCTCGTCCACACCGACGCCAACGCGCTGCTGGTCGCCGAGGTCAGCGGGGTTGCGGGCGAGCGGCACATCCGGGTGGAGGTCACCGACAGCGGCGACGACCTGCCGCACAAGCGGCGCCCGGGGGAGATGGCGTCCTCCGGACGCGGCCTGATGCTGATCGAACTGCTCTCGGACGCCTGGGGCGTCGCCCCGCGCGGCGAGGGCAAGAGCATCTGGTTCGAGTTCTACGAATCCCCGGACGACGGGTCCGAAGACGGATCCGAGGACGGGCCGGGCGCGGCCTTCGGACTCGTGGACGTCTCCTCGGAGGCCGAGTAGCGGCCCTGGAGCTCGTGGACGATCCCGAACGCGGCGGCGGTGAGCGGAACGGCGAGGAGCATCCCCAGGATGCCCGCCACCGACGCCCCCGCGGTGAGCGCCAGCAGCACGACCGCCGGGTGCATCTGCACGGTCCGGCTCTGGACCATCGGCTGGAGCACGTGCCCCTCCAGCACCTGCACGGCCAGCACCACCCCCAGGGCCCACAGCGCGATGACGAACCCGCGGTCGGCGAGCGCGACCAGCACGGCGACGGCCCCGGAGATGAAGGCGCCGAGATAGGGGATGTAGGCGCCGACGAAGACCAGCGCGCCGAGCCCGACCGCGCCGGGCACGCGGAGCACCAGCAGCCCCACGGTGATGCAGACGGCGTCGATCAGGGCGATGAGGGTGGTGCCCCGCATGAACCCCTCGACGGCCCCGAAGGCCCGCCGCGCCATCGCCTCGGCCATGTCGGCGCTCCGCCCGGGAACGACGGAGCGCACCGTGCCGACGGCGCGGTCGGAGTCACGCAGGAAGAAGAAGACGAGCAGCAGCGCGAGGACCGCCATGGCCAGCATCTCGCCGGCCACGCTCACCCCGGTGATCACCCCGGAGGCGGCCGTACCGCCGAACTTGCCGAGCAACTCGCGCGAGTTGGAGGCGAGGTCGTCCAGGGAGGTCCCGGCCGCCCCGAAGTGATCGGCGACGCCTTGGGCCGCGTCCTTGAGCGAGGCGATGATCTGGTCGCCGGTGTCGATCAGCGCGGCGACCACGATGTACACGGCCCCGCCGACCACGGCCACGACGGCGACGCAGGTCAGCCCCGCGGCCAGGGACCGCTGCACATGCGCCTTCACCAGCCGCCGGTGCAGCGGTCTGAGCAGGGCGGTGCCGAGCAGCGCGAGCAGCGCCGGCGTCACCGCGGTGCGGAGCTCGACGCACAGCCGGATCGCGACGTAGACGACCCCGCTGGCGAGCAGGATGACGACGCACCAGGCGGCGAAACGGCGTACCGGACCGGGAAGCAGGTGCACCGCTCCAGCCGATCACGCACCGGGCGGGCTGTCCTGTGCGGACGGCCCGCCCGGGTGAGACCACGCGGCCGTACGGCCGTCAGGCGCCGGGGCCCTCGGCGGACATGCCGTGCACCGCGGGGACGGTGCCCAGCCGGCCCTTCTGGAAGTCCTCGAAGGCCTGCATCAGCTCGTCCTTGGTGTTCATGACGAACGGACCGTAGTGGGCCATGGGCTCGCGGATCGGCTGCCCGCCCAGGAGGACGACCTCGAGGTCGGGGGTGTGCGAGTCCTGCTTCTCGTCCGCGCGGACGGTCAGCGACCCTCCGGCCCCGAACACCGCCGTCTGGCCCAGGTGGATCGGACGCCGCTCGGCACCCACCGACCCGCGCCCGGCCAGCACGTACGCGAGGCCGTTGAAGTCCTCGCGCCAGGGCAGCGTGACCTCGGCGCCCGGCGCGAGCGTGGCGTGGACCATGGTGATCGGCGTGTGCGTGATGCCGGGACCCTCGTGGCCGTCCAGCTCGCCGGCGATGACGCGCAGCAGCGCGCCGCCGTCGGGGGAGGTGAGCAGCTGGACCGAGCCGCTGCGGATGTCCTGGTAGCGGGGGGCCATCATCTTGTCCTTGGCCGGGAGGTTCACCCACAGCTGGAGGCCGTGGAAGAGACCGCCGGACATGACCAGCTGCTCCGGCGGCGCCTCGATGTGCAGCAGGCCGGAGCCGGCCGTCATCCACTGGGTGTCGCCGTTGGTGATGGTGCCGCCACCGCCGTTGGAGTCCTGGTGGTCGAAGATCCCGTCGATGTACCTCCTCGGGTACGCCCACTTTAGTTGAGCGTTGAACTTCTTGCCACCCTGAACCAGGAAAACCCGGAGGGCATTCCCTCCGGGTTCCGCCGCACCCCGGCCGGACGAACGGGTCATCCGAGCGCGCGCACGACCGCCGCGGCCATCAGCCCGGCGCCCCAGGCGACCAGCGGCAGTCCGGGCACCAGCAGCAGCACCCCCGCCCCGGCGAACCAGCCCGCGGTGCCGCGTCCGACCTTGGTGGTGCGGGCCGGATCGCGCGGGTCGTAGAGGATGTCGACGCGCTCCGCGCCCCCGCCCGCGCCGGTGCGCGCGTGGCGGCGCCCCTCGGCATCGGTGTAGACGTACCGGTGGTGCCGGGTCGTCGCGCCGAACTCGTCGACGCTGACGTCCATCCCGCCCTCCAGCCGCCCCTCGGTCACGATCCCGCGCCGCCGCAGGACGTACGCCGTGCGGCCCACCCGCAGCCCGGCACCGGCCGCCTCCAGGCCGAGCCGGCCGACGACGGGGCCCAGCAGCCAGAACCAGTAGGAGGCGGCACCCGCGCCGCGGATCACGAAGAACACCAGGACGAGCACATAGCCGGCCGCCGCGACCCCCCACAGCCGGTTCCGCGGCACCGCCCACATGCTCCGGCGGCGTAAGGACAGGGACGGGGCCGTGCTCCTGCGGATCACGTCGGCACCATAAGGGCACCCCGTCGACGGAAGGAATCACTCCGCTCGTCGGCCGCCCGCGCGGCGACCGCGTCTAGCCGTACATCCGCCGCATCGCGAAATCGACCATCTGTTCGACCGCCTTGGCGTCGAAGACCATCCGGTGCTCGCCCTCCATGTCCAGGACGAAGCCGTAGCCGGTCGGCAGCAGGTCGATCACCTCCGCGCCGGTGATCACGAAGTACTTGGACTCCTTGCCCGCGTACCGGCGCAGCTCCTTGAGCGAGGTGAACATCGGGATCACCGGCTGCTGGGTGTTGTGCAGCGCCAGGAAGCCCGGGTTGTCGCCGCGCGGGCAGTAGACCTTCGAGGTGGCGAAGATCTGCTGGAAGTCCTCGGCGGCCATCTGCCCCGTGGTGAAGGCACGCACCGCGTCCGCGAGCGAGGGCGGCGACGGCTCGGGGTACAGCGGCGGCTGCTGCCCGTACCCGCCGGACATCGGCTGCTGCGGCGGCGCGTACTGCTGCTGCTGAGGACCCGCGGTCTGGTCGTAGCCGTACATGGCGCACAGCGTAACGAGTAACGAGTCACAGATGGGCGGTGCGGGGTTGCTTCTTATTACCGACGGGTAGCATCATCGGAGCTACTAGTTGGTACGTGTTTGAGTGTGCGAGGAGCCAGTGCCTCGCCGATCTATCGACGGAGCCGTCGCCATGGGGCACTACAAGCCGAATCTCCGGGACATCGAGTTCAACCTCTTCGAGGTGCTCGGCCGTGACAAGGTTTACGGCACGGGTCCGTTCGCGGAGATGGACACGGACACCGCCAAGAGCGTCCTCGAGGAGCTGACCCGCCTCTCGGAGAACGAGCTGGCGGAGTCGTTCGCGGACGCCGACCGCAACCCGCCGGTCTTCGACCCCGAGACCAACACCGCGCCGGTCCCCGCGTCCTTCAAGAAGAGCTACCAGGCCTTCATGGACTCCGAGTACTGGCGCCTCGGCCTGCCCGAGGAGATCGGCGGCACCACCTCGCCGCGCTCGCTCATCTGGGCCTACGCGGAGCTGATCCTCGGCGCCAACCCGGCCGTGTGGATGTACTCCTCCGGCCCGGCCTTCGCCGGCATCCTCTTCGAGGAGGGCAACGAGGTCCAGAAGCACATCGCCAAGATCGCCGTCGAGAAGCAGTGGGGCTCCACCATGGTGCTCACCGAGCCGGACGCCGGCTCGGACGTCGGCGCCGGCCGCACCAAGGCCGTGCAGCAGGAGGACGGCTCCTGGCACATCGAGGGCGTGAAGCGCTTCATCACGTCCGGCGAGCACGACATGTCGGAGAACATCCTCCACTACGTCCTCGCCCGCCCCGAGGGCGCCGGCCCCGGCACCAAGGGCCTGTCCCTCTTCCTCGTGCCGAAGTACGAGTTCGACTTCGAGACCGGCGAGCTGGGCGAGCGCAACGGCGTCTACGCCACCAACGTCGAGCACAAGATGGGCCTGAAGGCCTCCAACACCTGCGAGATGACCTTCGGCGACCGCCACCCCGCCAAGGGCTGGCTGATCGGCGACAAGCACGACGGCATCCGCCAGATGTTCCGCATCATCGAGTTCGCCCGCATGATGGTCGGCACGAAGGCGATCTCCACCCTCTCCACGGGCTACCTCAACGCCCTGGAGTACGCCAAGGAGCGCGTCCAGGGTCCCGACCTGGCGAACTTCATGGACAAGACGGCCCCCAAGGTCACCATCACGCACCACCCGGACGTCCGCCGCTCCCTGATGACGCAGAAGGCGTACGCCGAGGGCATGCGCGCGCTGGTGATGTACACCGCCTCCGTCCAGGACGAGATCCAGGTCAAGGAGGCGAACGGCGAGGACGCCTCGACCGAGCACGCCCTCAACGACCTGCTCCTGCCGATCGTCAAGGGCTACGGCTCGGAGAAGGCCTACGAGCAGCTCGCCCAGTCGCTCCAGACCTTCGGCGGCTCCGGGTTCCTCCAGGAGTACCCGATCGAGCAGTACATCCGCGACGCCAAGATCGACACCCTGTACGAGGGCACCACGGCGATCCAGGGCCAGGACTACTTCTTCCGGAAGATCGTCCGCAACCAGGGCGCCGCGCTGAACTCGGTCGCCGAGGACATCAAGAAGTTCCTGGCGCTCGCCACCGGTGGCGAGGAGCTGTCCGGCGCCCGCGAGCACCTGGCCAAGGCCGCCGTCGAGCTGGAGGCCATCGTCGGGCTGATGCTCACCGACCTCGCGGCCACCGAGCAGGACGTCAAGAACATCTACAAGGTGGGCCTCAACACCACCCGCCTGCTGCTCGCCTCCGGCGACGTGATCGTCGGCTACCTGCTTCTCAAGGGCGCCGCGATCGCCGCCGAGAAGCTGCCGACCGCGTCCGCCAAGGACAAGGCCTTCTACACCGGCAAGATCGCCGCGGCGAAGTTCTTCGCCGCCAACGTCCTGCCCGGCGTCACCCTGGCCCGCAAGGTCGCCCAGGGCGTCGAGCTGGACCTGATGGAGCTGGACGAGGCCGCCTTCTAAGGCCGTTCCGGACGCCCGCAAGGTTCCTTCCGGAGCCTTTCGGGCACTCTCCACAGTCCCCACACACCCTCACGAGGGCCCGCTCCCGGCAGACGGGGAGCGGGCCCTCGCACGTCGTTAAGGTGAACCCCATGAGCGCACCCTCCCGCTTCGACCGCGGCCACACCGACGACCTGATGTCCTTCCTGGCGGCCGGCCCGACGCCGTACCACGCCGTGGCGAACGCCGCCGAACGGCTGGAGAAGGCCGGTTTCCGGCAGGTCTCGGAGACGGACGCCTGGGAGGGGACGGCCGGCGGCAAGTACGTGCTGCGCGGCGGCGCGATCGTGGCCTGGTACGTCCCCGAGGGCGCCGAGCCGCACACGCCCTTCCGCATCATCGGCGCGCACACCGACTCCCCCAACCTGCGCGTGAAGCCGCGGCCCGACAGCGGTGCGCACGGCTGGCGCCAGATCGCCGTGGAGATCTACGGCGGGCCGCTGATGAACTCCTGGCTCGACCGCGACCTGGGGCTGGCCGGCCGCCTCTCCCTGCGGGACGGCTCGACCCGGCTGGTCAACGTCGACCGCCCGCTGCTGCGCGTCCCGCAGCTCGCCATCCACATGGACCGCAACGTGTCCACGGAGGGACTCAAGCTCGACAAGCAGCGCCACCTCCAGCCCGTCTGGGGCCTCGGCGACACCGTGCGCGACGGCGACCTCATCTCCTTCCTGGAGGAGGAGGCCGGTCTGGAGCCCGGCACGGTCACCGGCTGGGACCTGATGACCCACTCCGTGGAGCCCCCCGCGTACCTGGGGCGCGACCGGGAGCTGGTGGCCGGCCCCCGCATGGACAACCTGCTGTCCGTGCACGCCGGGACCGCCGCCCTGGCCGCCGTCGCCGCCTCGGGCACCGGCCTCTCCCACATCCCCGTGTTCGCCGCCTTCGACCACGAGGAGAACGGCTCCCAGTCGGACACCGGCGCGGACGGCCCGCTGCTCGGCGGCGTGCTGGAGCGCTCGGTGTTCGCGCGCGGCGGCTCGTACGAGGACCGGGCGCGGGCCTTCGCGGGCACCGTCTGTCTGTCCTCCGACACCGGCCACGCCGTCCACCCCAACTACGCGGAACGGCACGACCCGACGCACCACCCGCGCGTCAACGGCGGCCCCATCCTGAAGGTCAACGTCAACAACCGTTACGCCACGGACGGTTCGGGCCGCGCGGTCTTCGCCGCCGCCTGCGAGAAGGCGGACGTCCCCTTCCAGACCTTCGTCTCCAACAACTCCATGCCCTGCGGCACGACGATCGGCCCGATCACCGCGGCCCGGCACGGCATCCGCACGGTCGACATCGGCGTGGCCATCCTGTCGATGCACAGCGCCCGGGAGTTGTGCGGCGCCGACGACCCGCATCTGCTGGCGAACGCGCTGGTGGCGTTCCTGGAGGGCTGAGCCCGCCGTCGCGCCCCCGGCCGGAACACCCTTGTGCCGCATGGCTGTTCCAGCCGGGGGTACCCGAACGGAACCGGGTCGACCGGAAAGCCGGACCGACCGGATCTACAGGGAGGCGACACTCATGGGCCTCGGCGGGTGCATCATCCTCATCGCCGTGGGAGCCATCCTCACGTTCGCGACCGACTGGGACATGCAGGGGGTCAACCTCGACCTGGTCGGTGTCATCTTCATGATCGTCGGCCTGATCGGTGTCGCGACGTTCAGCAGCATCGCCCGGCGCCGCCGCGTCGTGATGCCGCCGACGACCCCGGTCGTCGAGGACCGGCCCCACCACCACACACGTGACGGCTACAGCGACGGCTACGGCGCCTGAGCGCGCCGGCGGCGGGCCGCGCTCAGCCTGTCGGCCTACCGTCCGCGTCCCGGAGCGTCCGGCGGGGAAGCGGTCAGTGCATGAGATTCCTCGTGTACGACCGGCTCCTCGGCTTCGGTGACGACTACTGGATCGAGGACGACAGCGGCAACAAGGTGTACCTCGTCGACGGCAAGGCCATGCGGTTGCGGGACACCTGGGAGCTGAAGGACGCCCAGGGGCGGGTGCTCATCGACATCCACCAGAAGATGTTCGCCCTGCGCGACACCATGGTGATCGAGCGGGCCGGCGAGCCGCTGGCGACCCTGAGGCGCAAACGGCTGTCGCTGCTGCGCAACCACTACCGGGTCTCCCTGGCCGACGGCACCGAACTGGATGTCAGCGGCAAGATCCTCGACCGCGAGTTCGCCATCGAGTACGACGGTGAGCTGCTGGCCGTCGTCTCCCGACGGTGGCTGACGCTCCGGGACACCTACGGCGTGGACGTGGTCCGCGACGACGCGGACCCCGCGCTGCTGATCGCGCTGACCGTGTGCGTGATCCACCTGGCGGAGAAGGAGAGGGAGAAGGGCGACGAGGGCGAGTGATCCCCCGTCCTCCCGTCACCGGCGCGGAGTCCGCAGGCCCAGCACCCGGTCCTTGAGGGCCGGGAACTGCTCCCGGGTCCGCGCCACCTTCGCCGGGTCGAACTCCACGGTGAGGACCTCCTCGTCCGCGCCGGCCTCCGCCAGCACCTCGCCCCAGGGGTCGACCACGATCGAGTGACCGGCCTGCGGCACCCCGGCGTGCGTCCCGGCCGTTCCGCAGGCGAGGACGAACGCCTGGTTCTCCACCGCCCGCGCCCGGGCCAGCAGCGTCCAGTGGGACCGCCGGCGCTCCGGCCAGCCCGCCGGAACGACGAGGGTCTCGGCACCGGCGTCGACGAGGCCGCGGAAGAGCTCGGGGAAGCGGAGGTCGTAGCAGGTCGCGACGCCCAGGGTCGTCTCCGGCAGACGGACCGTCACCAGCTCGCTCCCCGCACCCATCAGCACGGCCTCGCCCTTGTCGAAGCCGAAGCGGTGGATCTTGCGGTAGGCGGCGGCCAGGTCGCCGGCGGGGGAGAGGACGAGGGAGGTGTTGTAGAGCTCTCCGTCGGGGCCGCGCTCGGGGACGGACCCCGCGTGCAGCCACACCCCCGCGTCGCTCGCCGCCTTGGCCATCGCCTCGTACGTCGGCCCCTGGAGCGGCTCGGCCCGCGCGCCGAACTCCTCGAAGGCGAACGCACCCGTGGTCCACAGTTCCGGCAGCACGACGAGGTCGGCGCCCGCCTGGTCCCGGACCAGCGACGCCGCGCGCAGGCGGCGCGCTTCGACGGATTCGTCCTCGTTCACGGCGATTTGGATCAAAGAGGCGCGCACACTACCACCGTCCTGGCATTCGAGCCGTCCACTCGGGCCTACGATCGTCACACGAAAGCACTGC
The DNA here is from genome assembly GCF_014648815.1 of Streptomyces flaveolus. Classification (GTDB taxonomy): domain Bacteria; phylum Actinomycetota; class Actinomycetes; order Streptomycetales; family Streptomycetaceae; genus Streptomyces; species Streptomyces flaveolus. Next base: position 315,387 of record NZ_BMRV01000004.1, read on the forward strand.
CGGGGTGCCGCACAGCAGCGTAACTTGGGGGTCCCCCTGGTTCGAGCGCAGCCGAGAACCGGGGGAGTTCCAAGACCGCCGACCGCAGCCACCTCCCACTGGCACCGCCGCCACAACCTGCCCGTGTACCGACCGCCGAGGGGTCCCGTTCCGTGAGTCTGCATCCCACCCTCCAGCCCTACGCCGACGCCTGGACTCACTCCATCGAGGCGATATCCGAGCTGGTCCAGCCGCTTGTGGAAGCAGAGTGGAACCGTCGCACCCCCTGCCCGGGCTGGTCGGTGCGGGACATCGTCTCGCACGTCATGGGCCTGGACTCCGAGATGCTGGGCGACCCGCGCCCCATTCACACGCTCCCGCGCGACCTGTTCCACGTCACCAACGACCAGCAGCGCTACATGGAGATGCAGGTCGACGTCCGCCGTCACCACACGGCGCCCGAGATCACCTCCGAGCTCGAGTACATGATCATCCGGCGCAACCGGCAGCTGCGGAACGAGTCGCGGGACCCGGGCACGAAGGTGCGCGGTCCGATGGGTTCCGAGCTGACGCTGGAGGAGTCCATGCGCCGGCACGCGTTCGCCGTGTGGGCGCACGAGCAGGACCTGCGCACGGCCCTCGGCCGTCCCGGCAACCTCGACTCCCCCGGCGCGCTCGTCGCCCGTGACGTGCTGCTCGCGGAGCTGCCGGGCGTCGTCGCCGAGCGCGCGGACGCGCCGCGCAGCTCGGCGGTCGTCTTCGACGTCCACGGCCCCGTCGAGTTCCTGCGCACGATCCGCGTCGACATCCAGGGCCGCGGCACCCTGGAGACGGCCCCCGCCCTCGGCCCGGCCGCCGCCCTCACCCTCGACTGGGAGACGTACGTCCGCCTGGCCTGCGGCCGGGTGACACCGGAGGCGGTCGCGGACCGCATCAAGACGGAGGGCGACCCGGACCTGACGACGGCGATCCTCAGGAACTTCACGGTGACGCAGTAACGCCGGTGCTGAGGCAGCGGGGGCCTGGGGGCGGCAGCCCCCAGCACGGCCCGCACCCACGCCGGGTGCCTACACCGGCACGTGCACCGTCTCCACCCGGCTGGCCACCAACCGCTCCCGCTCCCTGCGCGCCGCCCGCTTCCGCAACCGGAGGATCTGCGTGACACCCAGCGCCTGCAGCACGAAGACCGACGAGAACGCCACGGCGTAGTCGTCCCCGGTCGCGTCCAGCAGCACCCCGATCGCGAACAGCGTGGTCATCGACGCCACGAAGCCCCCCATGTTCGTGATCCCGGACGCCGTCCCCTGCCGCTCCGGCGGATTCGCCGGCCGCGCGAAGTCGAAGCCGATCATCGACGCCGGCCCGCACGCGCCGAGCACCGTGCACAGCACGACCAGCAGCCACATCGGCGCGTGCTCGGCCGGGTAGGCCAGCGTGGTCGCCCACAGGGCCGCCGTCGCGCCCACGGTGCCGAGCGCCAGCGGCAGCCGTGCCGCGTGGTGCCGGGCGATGATCTGGCCGTAGACCAGGCCGACCGTCATGTTGGACAGCACCACGAGGGTGAGCAGCCCGCCGGCCGTGCCCCGGGACAGCCCCTGGGCCTCCACGAGGAACGGCATGCCCCACAGCAGCAGGAACACCATCGCCGGGAACTGGGTGGTGAAGTGCACCCACAGCCCCAGCCGGGTGCCCGGCTCCCGCCAGGAGGCGGCGATCTGCCGTCGTACGTACGCGGCCCCCTGGTGCGGCACCGGAGCCGGCTCGTGACCCTCGGGGTGGTCCTTCAGGAAGAGCACCAGCAGGACGAGGACGACCACGCCGGCGAGCGCGCTGCCCGCGAAGGCCGCCGTCCAGCCGATGCCGTGCAGCAGGCGGGCCAGGACCAGCGTGGAGACCAGGTTGCCCGCCATGCCGACCAGTCCGGCGAGCTGGGCGACCATCGGCCCGCGCCGGGCCGGGAACCAGCGGGTGCCGAGCCGCAGCACGCTGATGAACGTCATCGCGTCGCCGCAGCCGAGCAGCGCCCGCGACGCCAGCGCGGTGCCGTACGTCGGTGAGAAGGCGAAGCCCAGCTGCCCCACCGTGAACAGGACGACGCCGATCCCGAGCACCCGCTTCGTGCCCAGCCGGTCGACCAGCAGGCCCACGGGTATCTGCATGCCGGCGTAGACCAGCAGCTGGAGGATGGAGAAGGTGGACAGGGCGGAGGCGTTGACGTGGAAGCGGTCGGCCGCGTCGAGGCCGGCCACGCCCAGGGACGTGCGGAAGATGACGGCGACGAAGTAGACGGCGACGCCGATGCTCCAGACGGCGATCGCGCGCCGCCCTCCGGGCGGGTCACCCGGCAGGGTGTTCTTGCCCAGTGCGGCGGAACTCATCGGACATCACCCCGCGCCAGGTGCGAGAACCAGCCCACGTGCCGGTGGACCACGCCGACGGCCGCCTCCGCGTCCCCGGCACGCAGCGCGTCGAGGATCTCCTCGTGCTCGGCGAGCGTCTTGGCGATCCGGTCGGGGTGGGAGTGCATGACGGCGACGCCCATGCGCAACTGGCGGTCACGGAGCTGGTCGTAGAGACGGGAGAGGATCTCGTTGCCGCCGCTGCGGACGATCTCGGCGTGGAAGCAGCGGTCGGTGACGGAGGCGGCGGCGAGATCGCCGGCGGCGGCCTGCTCGTGCTGGCGGGCGAGCAGTTCCTCCAGTCGCTCGATGAGTCCGGGCGGGGCGGGTACGGCCTTGCGCGCCGCGTGCTCCTCGACCAGCAGCCGGGTCTCCACCACGTCCGCGATCTCCTGGGCGGAGACCGGCAGGACCAGTGCGCCCTTCTTCGGGTAGAGCCGGATGAGCCCCTCGACCTCGAGCCGGAGCAGCGCCTCCCGCACCGGGGTGCGCGAGACGCCCACGGCCTCGGCGAGTTCGCCCTCGGTGAGCAGGGTCCCGCCCTCGTAGCGGCGCTCGAGGACGGCCTGCTTGACGTGGGCGTACACGCGGTCGGCGGCGGGGGGTTGCTTCACGGCCATGGTCATGCCCACAGGATAGATACAACAGGGACGCAAGAGGGGCCCCGTCCAGCATCCGGACGCGCATCCACCCATCAGGGGGAAGCTCCCGCATCCAGCACAACCGTCCGTGCTATTCACGTGTCCCACAGGCGCGGCCCATGCTGGACCGACCACAACTGGGCCACACCACTGGGGATTTCACAACAATCGGGGTATCTCACTTGATAAACGGCATTCAGGGCATCCGTCTCCGCCGAGCCGTCGCCGTCGCCATGACCGCCGGCGCCGTGCTCGCGTCCGGAGCCCTCACCACCGCACCCGCACAGGCCGCCGCGCCCGCACAGGCCGCGTCCGCCCCCGCGCGGGCCGTCGCCGTGCCCACGATCGCCGCCAAGGGCGGCTTCGTGATGAACGACGCGACCGGCACGGCCCTCTACACCAAGGCCGCGGACACCAAGCGCTCCACCGGGTCCACGACCAAGATCATGACCGCCAAGGTCGTGCTCTCCCAGCCGAATCTGAACCTGGACGCCAAGGTCACGATCCAGATGGCGTACAGCGACTACATCGTCTCGAAGAACGCCTCGTCCGCGCGCCTGATCGTCGGCGACAAGGTGACGGTCCGGCAGCTGCTGTACGGCCTGATGCTGCCGTCCGGCTGCGATGCCGCGTACGCCCTGGCCGACAAGTTCGGCACGGGCAGGACGCGGGCGGAGCGGGTCAAGTCGTTCATCGGCAAGATGAACTCCACCGCCAAGAGCCTCGGCCTGAAGAACACGCACTTCGACTCGTTCGACGGCATCGGCAACGGCACGAACTACTCGACGCCGCGCGACCTGACGAAGCTCGCGAGCAGCGCGATGAAGAACTCCACGTTCCGCACGATCGTCAAGACCAAGAAGTACACGGCGAAGACGACGACGAAGAGCGGCGGCACCCGCACGATGGCGGCGTGGACCAACACCAACACCCTGCTGAACAGTTACAGCGGCACGATCGGCGTGAAGACCGGCTCGGGTCCGGAGGCCAAGTACTGCCTGGTCTTCGCCGCGACCCGGAACGGCAGGACCATGATCGGCACGGTCCTGGCGTCCACGTCCTCGACGCAGCGCGCCACGGACGCCACGAAGCTCATGAACTACGGCTTCGCCAAGTAGGAACGACCTCCGGACAGACCGTCACCAAGGGCCCGCCGCCACCGCGGCGGGCCCTTTTCGCTGTGCCGATGAAAATAATGGTGATAGCTTTACTAGCACCATGCTGCTGAGTCTGGACAAGACCGACACCCGTCCCCTGCACGAGCAGGTCGCCGGCGCCGTCCGGCGCGCCATCGCCGAGGGGGAGTGCGGCCCCGGTGACCGCCTGCCCTCGGCGCGCGACCTCTCCGAGGCCCTGGACGTCAACGTCAACACCGTGCTGCGCGCGCTGCGCGGCCTGCGCGACGAGGGACTGCTGGAGTTCCGCCGGGGCCGGGGCGTGACCGTGGCCCCGGAGGCGCCCCGGAACGCGGATCTCCAAATCCGGGTGCGGGAGCTGGTCGCCGAGGCGGCCCGGCTGGGCTACAGCAAGGCCGATGTCATCGACATGATCAGGGGGATGCCGTGAGGGACACGAGGGTGGCGGTCAGGACGACTGCGGTGGTCTGGACGGCCGGTGTCACGGCCGTGCTCGCCGGGCTGCCGCTCCTGGCCCGGGACCGGCTGCCCGACCGGCTGGCGACCCACTGGGACCTGGACGCAGGAGCCCCGGACGGTTCGATGCCCCTGTGGGCGGCGTCCCTCTTCCCGGCGCTGCTCTGGCTGGTGACGGCGGCGTCCGCGGCCGTCCCGCTGCTGCGGAGCGGCCCGTCGGCGGCCCGTCCGTGGGCCGCCGCGGTCCTGCTGCCCCTCGGGGTGGTCCTGGGCGGCGCGCAGGCCGCCGTCGTACGGGCCAACCTGGACCGCGCCGACTGGCACGAGGCCCGGCAGCCGACCGCGTGGCTGCTCGCGCTCCTCGCCGCGGCCCTGCTCGCGTCCGTGGCGGGCTGGCTGGCCACCACCCGGCGGACGGCGGCCCGGGGGGACGGCGACGGGCGGGAGACGGACGCCCCGACGCTGGAGATCCCCGAGGGGCGTCGGCTCGTGTGGTTCTCCCGTACGGCCAACCCCTGGCTCCAACTGCTCGCGGCGGTGACCGGCCTCGTCGCCGTGGCCGCGCTCGTCGCCGTGATCGGCGGACTGGCTGCTGCGGGGGGCCTGTGGGCGCTGTTCGCGGGCTGCGCCGCCGCGTCCCTCGCCTGCGCCCTGTGCTCCTCGGTGCAGGCGCGCGTCTCGGAACGTGGTCTGGAGGTGTCCTTCGGCCCGCTCGCCTGGCCCAGACGCCGCTGGGCGCCCAGTGACATCGACACGGCTCGCGCCGAGGCCCGTCTCCCCTCCCAGGTCGGCGGCTGGGGATACCGCCTGAGCGGTCTCGGCACCACGGTGATGCTGCGTGCCGGGGACTGCCTGGTCGTACGGCCCCGGGGCCGCCGTACGGACTTCGCGGTGAGCGTCGACGACGCCGAGCGGGGTGCCGCACTGCTCAACGCGCTGCGGGCGGGCCGGCGGTAGGGACGTCCGCCATCGGCGGGGATGGACGGAACCGCGCGCCCGGTGGCGGGACGCGCGGTTCCGTCTCTCCTGCTCCTGGTGCCCTACGCCCAGGTGAGCAGCCGCTTCGGCTGTTCCAGGACCGCCGCCACGTCGGCGAGGACCTTGGAGCCCAGCTCCCCGTCGACCAGGCGGTGGTCGAAGCTCAGCGCCAGGGTCGTCACCTGGCGCGGCTTCACCTTGCCCTTGTGCACCCACGGCTGGAGCTTGATCGCGCCGACCGCGAGGATCGCGGACTCGCCGGGGTTGAGGATCGGCGTGCCGGTGTCGACGCCGAAGACGCCGACGTTGGTGATGGTCACCGTGCCGCCCTGCATGGCGGCCGGGGACGTCCTGCCCTCCCGGGCCGTCGACACCAGCTCGCCCAGCGACTCGGCCAGCTGCGGCAGGGTCTTGGCGTGGGCGTCCTTGATGTTCGGCACGATCAGGCCGCGCGGGGTCGCGGCCGCGATGCCCAGGTTCACGTAGTGCTTGACCACGATCTCCTGCGCCGCCTCGTCCCAGGAGGCGTTGATGTCCGGGTTGCGCCTGATCGCGACCAGCAGGGCCTTGGCGATCAGCAGGAGCGGGTTCACCCGCAGGCCCGTGAACTCCTTGTCCTGCTTCAGCTCCTCGACCAGCTTCATCGTCCGTGTCACGTCGACCGTCACGAACTCGGTGACGTGCGGCGCGGTGAACGCCGAGCCGACCATCGCCGCCGCGGTCGCCTTGCGCACGCCCTTGACCGGGACACGGGTCTCGCGCGCCGTGTCGTACGACACCGCGGGCGCCGGGGCCGCGGGCGCGGGCGTGGCGGCGGGTGCCGCCTCGGGCGCCTCGGCCGGTGCGGGTGCCACCGCCGCGTGCACGTCCTCGCGCGTGATGACGCCGTCCGGACCGGAGGGCACCACGGTCGCCAGGTCGACACCGAGGTCCTTGGCCAGCTTGCGCACCGGCGGCTTGGCCAGCGGGCGCTCGCGGGTGACCGGCCCGTGGCCGTTCATCTCGGCCTGGATCGCGGCCGACGCCTCCTGGGCCGGGGCCCCGGGGCTCTTGCGCGGGCGGCGGCGGGTCGAGGAGGTGGCGACTCCGTAGCCGACGAGAACCGGCTGGCGGCCCTGCGGCTTCTCCTCCTCGGCCGGTGCCGGTGCGTCCGCCACGGGCGCCTCGGCCGGTTCCGGTGCGGCCTCCTGTGCCGGAGCGGCGGCGGCCGCGCCGTCGCCGACCGCGACCGCGATGATCGACGTGCCCACGTCGACCGTGGTGCCCTCGGGGAAGTGCAGCTCGCGGACCACGCCGTCGTACGGGATGGGCAGTTCGACCGCGGCCTTGGCCGTCTCGACCTCGCACACGATCTGTCCGTCGGTGACCGTGTCACCGGGCTGGACGTACCACTTGAGAATCTCGGCCTCGGTGAGTCCCTCGCCCACGTCGGGCATCTTGAACTCGCGGACGGAACCTTCAGTCATCGTCGTCAACGCCCTCTCCTCAGTACGCCAGCGAGCGGTCGACGGCGTCCAGCACCCGGTCCAGGTCGGGCAGGTACTCCTCTTCCAGACGGGCCGGCGGGTACGGCGCGTGGTAGCCGCCGACCCGGAGCACCGGGGCCTCCAGGTGGTAGAAGCAGCGCTCGGTGATCCGCGCCGCGATCTCCGCGCCCGAGCCCAGGAACACCGGCGCCTCGTGGACCACGACCAGGCGGCGGGTCTTCTCCACCGACGCCTGGATCGTGTCGAAGTCCAGCGGGGAGATGGACCGCAGGTCCACCACCTCCAGGGACCGCCCCTCCTCGGCCGCCGCGTCGGCGACCTCCTGGCAGAGCTTCACCATCGGGCCGTAGGCGACCAGCGTGAGGTCGGTGCCCTCCCGGACGACCCGCGCCTTGTGCAGCGGGCCCGGGATCGCCTCGGTGTCGACCTCGGCCTTGTCCCAGTAGCGCCGCTTGGGCTCGAAGTAGATCACCGGGTCGTCGCTCTGGATGGCCTGCTGCATCATCCAGTACGCGTCCCCCGCGTTCGACGGGGAGACCACCTTCAGGCCCGCCACGTGCGCGAACAGCGCCTCGGGCGACTCGGAGTGGTGTTCGACCGCGCCGATGCCGCCGCCGTAGGGGATGCGGATGACGACCGGCATCTTGACCTTGCCCAGCGAGCGGGCGTGCATCTTCGCCAGCTGCGTGACGATCTGGTCGTAGGCCGGGAACACGAAGCCGTCGAACTGGATCTCCACCACCGGGCGGTAACCGCGCAGGGCCAGGCCGATGGCGGTGCCGACGATGCCGGACTCGGCCAGCGGGGTGTCGATGACCCGGTCCTCGCCGAAGTCCTTCTGCAGCCCGTCGGTGACGCGGAAGACGCCGCCGAGCTTGCCGACGTCCTCACCCATGATCAGGACCTTGGGGTCCGAGTCCAGCGCGCGACGCAGCGATTCGTTGATCGCCTTGGCCAGTGCCATCTTTTCCGTCGCCATGTCAGACCCCCTCGGCCTCTGCGAACGACGCCTGGTAGGCGGCGAACTGGGCGCGCTCCTCGTCGACGAGCGCGTGCCCGTCCGCGTACACGTTCTCGAAGACGGCGAACCGGTCCGGGTCCGGCATGGCACGGACCACTTCGCGCACTCGTTTGCCCAACGCCTCGCTCTCCGCCTCCAGTTCCCCGAAGAATCCCTCGTCCGCGTGGTGTGCGGACTCCAGGTAGCGGCGAAGGCGCAGGATCGGGTCCTTCGCCTCCCAGGCGGCCCGCTCGTCGTCGTGCCGGTAGCGGGAGGGGTCGTCCGAGGTGGTGTGGGCGCCCATGCGGTACGTGTACGCCTCGATCAGCGCCGGGCCCTCGCCGCGCCGTGCGCGTTCCAGGGCCCACCGGGTGACCGCCAGACAGGCCAGCACGTCGTTGCCGTCGACCCGGACGCCGGGGAAGCCGAAGCCCTGGGCGCGCTGGTACAGCGGCACGCGGGTCTGCTTCTCGTTGGACTCCGAGATCGCCCACTGGTTGTTCTGGCAGAAGAAGATCACCGGGGCGTTGTAGACCGCGGCGAAGTTGAACGCCTCGCTGACGTCGCCCTGGCTGGAGGCGCCGTCGCCGAAGTAGGCGATCACGCCGGAGTCGGCGCCGTCCTTGGCGATGCCCATCGCGTAGCCCGTGGCATGCAGCGCCTGGGAGCCGATGACGATGGTGTAGAGGTGGAAGTTGTTGCTGTTGGGGTCCCAGCCGCCGTTGTTCACGCCGCGGAACATGCCGAGCAGATTGGTCGGGTCCACTCCGCGGCACCACGCGACGCCGTGCTCGCGGTAGGTGGGGAAGACGTAGTCGTCCTCGCGGGTGGCGCGGCCGGAGCCGATCTGGGCGGCCTCCTGGCCCAGCAGCGAGGCCCACAGGCCCAGCTCGCCCTGACGCTGCAGTGCGGTGGCCTCGGCGTCGAAGCGCCGGGTGAGCACCATGTCGCGGTACAGACCGCGCAGCTCGTCGGGGGTGATGTCGGCGACGTACTCGGCGTACTCCGCGTAGGCCGCCTTCCTGACGCGCTTGCCCTCGGGCGTCAGCAGCTGCACGAGCTCCGTCCCGGAGCCCTTCCCGGCAGCGGTGCGGGTGGTGCGCTTGGCGCCGGTGGTGCCGGCCTCGGTGCCGGTGGTGCCGGCTGCCTTGCTTCCGGCGCTGCGTCGCGGCTTGCGCGCGGCAGTGCTCTCCACGGTCACGTGTGCTCCTCCGTCGGTCCGGCCCCCGGGTTCGCCGGGCGCCAGTGCGGCTCACCTGTGGCCCGTCGGTCGCACAGGGTGGGTGCGGCCCGGTCGGGGACAGGCGTGACAGGTGCCCCGGCGAGCGTCCCTGCAAAAGGCACGTTACCCAGTGCTCCACATTTCTGTGAAACACCTCCTGACCTGCGTTTTTACTCGGATTTCCAAGTAAATCGGCGAAGTGGGGAAGTTTTACTGGTCACAGCCTCGCAGGGGGCCGGAACAACGGCACGTTATCCCGGCCACCCCGGGCACGGGAAGAGCTCGTGTGTTTGACTGAGCGCGTGCGCGAAGACGGAAAAATACGGGTATTTCTCCTCGACGACCACGAGGTCGTCCGTCGGGGTGTGCACGATCTGCTGGCGGGCGAGGCCGACATCGAGGTCGTCGGCGAGGCCGGCACGGCGGCCGACGCGCTCGCCCGGGTCCCCGCCACCCGTCCGGACGTGGCGGTGCTCGACGTCCGGCTCCCGGACGGCAGCGGCGTCGAGGTGTGCCGCGAGATCCGCTCCCGCGACGAGTCCGTCCGGTGCCTCATGCTCACCTCCTTCGCCGACGACGAGGCCCTCTTCGACGCGATCATGGCGGGTGCCTCCGGCTACGTCCTCAAGGACATCCGGGGCGCCGAGCTGCTGTCCGCCGTGCGGGACGTCGCCGCCGGGAAGTCGCTGCTCGACCCGGCGGCCACCGCACGGGTGCTGGAACGGCTGCGCGACGGAGGCACCGGGGGCGACGACCGGCTCGCCCGCCTGACCGACCAGGAGCGCCGCATCCTGGAGCTGATCGGCGAGGGGCTCACCAACCGGGCGATCGGCGAACGGCTGCACCTGGCCGAAAAGACGATCAAGAACTACGTGTCGAGTCTGCTGGCCAAGCTCGGTATGCAGCGGCGTTCCCAGGCGGCCGCCTTCGTGGCCCGCCTGCAGGCGGAGAACCGCTGAGGACCCTCTGATCGGGACTTACGTCCCCTCACGGCGGGGCGGGCGACCCTGGTTCCCCCTGTCCCCCGCCCGCACAGTGAGTGCATGCCCTCCGACGCTCAGCTCGCCGTCGGCCTGCTCGGCCGCACCGCCTACGGCCGGGCCGCCACCAGCGTGCGCGCCCTGCCCTGCCTCGCCTTCGCGCGGCACATCGTGACCGCCGGCCGGGTCCTGCTGCGGATGCCCGCGAGCTGCGGCTTCCACCGGGCGTGCGCCGGGAGCGTCGTCGCCTACGGCTCCGACAACCTGGGCTCCGCCGCGCCCGGGGAGAGCCCCTGGACCGTGCAGGTCGTGGGCCGGTGCGAGCCCCACGTGCCGAGCGCCGCCGAGATCGAGCGGTTCGGGCCCGCGCCGCGGCACGTGGACGGTGAACCGTTCGAGCCGGCCTATCTGCGGATCGAGCCGCGGTTCGGTTCGGTGCACATGGCGGAGGGCTCCACCGGCCCTCTGTGACGTCCGGAAACGCGACGCGCGCGTGGCCCCGGACGGGGTCGCACGCGCGCGTGGGAGTGGCTCGGGTCAGCCGGCGTCCACGGGGCCGCCCGTGGCACCGGTGACGCTGCCGTTGGTACCGCCGTCGTCCGGCGGGGTCTCGCCGCCGCCCGGAGATTCGCCGCCGCCCGGGGACTCGCCGCCGCCCGGCGTCTCACCACCGCCCGGCGTCTCACCACCGTCAGTGGGCGTGGACGGCTCGGTCTGGTCGCCGGTCGGCTCGTCCGACGCGGTCTCCGACGGCGTGTAGGACGGCGTGTAGGGCTGTTCCCAGTCCCCGCCGGTGCCGCCACCGCCGTTGTGGTTCTCGTCCGTGTCCGGGTCGGAGGTCTCCTCGGTCGCCTCGTCGCTCGGCGACTCGCTGGTCTGATCGTCCTGGGTGCTCTGCGAGATCGTGGGCGTCGGGGAGGTCTTCGTACCGCCGCCCCCGCCGCCCCCGCCGGTGTTGTTGAGGGCCAGCGCGACGCCCGCGGCCACGGCGATCACCGCGAGGACGGCCAGGATCCACAGCTTGCCCCGGCCGCTGCCCTTGTTGCCGTGCCCCTCGAAGCCGCCGTCGTCGCCACCGCCGTAGCCGCCCGGCAGGATCTGCTGGGGGATCTGCGTGGTGCCCGAGCCGTGGTCGGGGTGCGGCAGCACCGTCGTGCCCGCCATCCCGGCCGCCGGGGTGTGCCGGCCCTCGTGCATGCCGACCGGGCCGGTGTTCCAGGTGCCGGTGTGGCCGCCCTGCTCGTAGAGCATCTGCAGCCCGTACTGGATCAGGCCGCGCATCTCCTCGGCGGTCTGGAAGCGGTCGTCGGGCTCCTTGGCCAGCGAGCGCATCACCAGGCCGTCCAGCTCCGGCGGGACCGCGTCGGAGACCTCGGACGGGGGCGTCGGGATGTCCTGGACGTGCTGGTAGACCACCGACAGCGGGGTCTCGCCGGTGAACGGCGGGCGCAGCGCGAGGAGTTCGTACAGCAGGCAGCCCGTCGCGTACAGGTCGGAGCGGTGGTCGACGGCCTTGCCGAGGGCCTGCTCCGGGGAGAGGTACTGCGGGGTGCCCATGACCATGCCGGTCTGCGTCATCGTCGTGGACGCGCCGTGCAGGGCGCGGGCGATGCCGAAGTCCATCACCTTCACCGCGCCGTTGTGCGTGATGATGACGTTGGCCGGCTTGATGTCGCGGTGCACGATGCCGTGCTGGTGTGAGTAGGCGAGCGCCTCCAGGACGCCCGAGACGATGATCAGCGCCTGCTCGGGGCCGGGCGCCTCGGCGTTGAGGAGAAGGTCGCGGATGGTGCGGCCCTCGACGATCTCCATCACGATGTAGGGCACGGACTGGCCGCCGACGAAGTCCTCGCCGGAGTCGTACACGGCCACGATGGCATGGTGGTTGAGCCCCGCCACCGACTGCGCCTCACGCGTGAAGCGCGCCTTGGAGACCGGGTCCTCGGCGAGGTCGGCGCGCAGCAGCTTGACCGCCACGGTGCGGCCGAGACGGACGTCCTCGGCCGCGAACACCTCGGCCATGCCGCCCCGCCCGAGTCTGCGGGTCAGCCGGTACCGGCCGTCGCCGACCAGGCCGCCGTTGCCCCAGGTCTCCGGTGCGTCAGACATACCGCCGCCAGTAGCCTCGGGTTCGGACGGGCCCTGGGCGCGCTGCTGCTGTGCCATCAGTCCTCGCCGTCGTTTCTGCCCGCGGTGCGCGCGGTGTTGTTACGGTCTCCGTCGGCCACGCTACAGCCTCCGCGCAAGCCTCCGGTCCGAGATGGGCGCCGGGACCGGCATCGAGACGGACCGGTCATGAAACCCTGGTTCCGTACTGTCGTGCAAATTCTGTGTACCGGCCGTACGCCCGCTGTAACGCTTGCGCGACGCTTCTTTCGCGTACGGTCACGGAACGGGCACCGCGCTTGACGTGTCACTGCCCTGGGGCAGACTTGGCCGGGAATAGCACTTTGGATCAACACGCGCTCGGGCCGCTGCCGCCGGCGCCTACGGGGGAAGCAGAGACATGAGCCAGGACGCCGGACAGGGCCGGTACGCGGGGCGGGCACTCGCCGGCGGCCGCTACCAGCTGCGCGACTTGCTCGGCGAGGGCGGCATGGCCTCGGTGCACCTGGCGTACGACTCGGTGCTGGACCGCCAGGTCGCCATCAAGACGCTGCACACCGAGCTGGGCCGGGAGCAGGCCTTCCGCGAGCGTTTCCGCCGCGAGGCCCAGGCCGTGGCCAAGCTCACGCACACCAACATCGTCTCGGTCTTCGACACCGGCGAGGACACGCTGACCGACGGCGCCTCCGGCGCGGGCGTCGGCGCGCCGATGCCGTACATCGTCATGGAGTACGTCGAGGGCCGGCCGCTCGGTTCGGTGCTCGACGAGGACGTCCGCCAGTTCGGCGCGATGCCCGCCGACAAGGCCCTGAAGATCACCGCGGATGTGCTGGCGGCTCTGGAGATCAGTCACGAGATGGGCCTGGTCCACCGGGACATCAAGCCGGGCAACGTGATGATGACCAAGCGCGGCGTGGTCAAGGTGATGGACTTCGGCATCGCCCGCGCCATGCAGTCCGGTGTCACGTCGATGACGCAGACCGGCATGGTCGTCGGCACCCCGCAGTACCTCTCGCCGGAACAGGCCCTCGGCCGCGGCGTGGACGCCCGCTCCGACCTGTACTCGGTCGGCATCATGCTGTTCCAACTGGTCACCGGGCGGCTGCCGTTCGACGCGGACTCGCCGCTGGCCATCGCCTACGCGCACGTGCAGGAGGAGCCGGTGGCTCCTTCGTCGGTCAACCGCGCCCTGCCGCCGGCCGTGGACGCGCTGGTGGCCCGCGCGCTGAAGAAGAACCCCAACGAGCGCTTCCCCAGCGCCGAGGCCATGCGCGACGAGTGCCTGCGGGTGGCGGCCTCCTTCCAGGCCGCCCCGCCGAGCATCGTCCCGGGGGCGCACACGCCGAGCGGCTCGGGTGTCGGCTCCGCGGTCTTCCCGCCGGTCGACCAGACCGGCCAGGCGCCCGCGGGCCACGTCCAGACCCCGTACCAGCCGACGCCCGCGCCGCACCCGTACGGCACCCCGGCCCCGGTGACGCCGTCCCCGGCGTACGGCTATCCGCAGCAGGGCGGCTACCCGACGCCGGCCGCGTCGGCGTACGCGCCGCAGCAGGGGGCGCAGACTCCGCCGCCTTACACCATCACGCCCCAGGCCCAGGGGTCCGGTTCCTCGGGCGGCGGCAAGAGCAACAAGCCGGTGATCATAGGTTCGGCGGTCGTCGCCGTCCTGGCGGTGGGCGGCCTGGTCGCGGCGCTGCTGATGAGCGGCGGCGACGACGATCCCGAGGCCGGCGGCGGCGGGAGCAGCGCCAGCGCCTCCGCGTCGGCGACCAAGGCGGAGGGGTACCGCGGGCCGGACACGACGAAGACGATCGAGAAGGACGAGTGCACGGAGCCCGAGGAGTCGTACAACGACCCCGACAAGGTCCGGGTGCCCGACTTCACCTTCAAGTACATCGGCTCGGTCAAGGAGTGCTTCCAGGCCGCCGGCTGGACGATGAAGATCGTGCAGGTCGACGAGAACACGTACGGCGAGGGCTCGATCAGGGACCAGTTCCCCGAGGCCGGCACGGACGTCGACCCGAAGAACATGCCGGAGATCCAGCTCAAGGTGTCGACGGGCAACCCCCCGACGTCCTGACCCCGCGCGTACGGGCGAAGGGCCCGGCAGCCGATGCTGCCGGGCCCTTCGCCGTGTCCTGGACGTCTTACAGGTAGGGGCCGCCGGAGCGGGGGCCCGGGTGCGGCTCGTCGCCGTCATGGCCGGCGCCCGGCGGGAGGGCGCGGCGCATCTGCTCCAGCTGCGCCCGCGCGGCCATCTGCTGGGCGAACAGCGTGGTCTGGATCCCGTGGAACAGGCCCTCCAGCCAGCCGACCAGCTGGGCCTGGGCGATACGCAGTTCCGCGTCGGTGGGCGTCACGTCGTCCGTGAAGGGCAGGGAGAGGCGCTCCAGCTCCTCGACCAGTTCCGGGGCGAGGCCGTCCTCGAGTTCCTTCACCGAACTGGCGTGGATCTCCTTGAGCCGGGCCCGGCTCGCCTCGTCCAGGGGAGCGACGCGCACCTCCTCCAGCAGCTGCTTGATCATGCTGCCGATCCTCATGACCTTCGCAGGCTGCTCCACCTGCTCCGTCACCGGGATCTCACGGGGCTCCCCGTCCCCGTCACCGCCCCCGCTCAGTGCCATTCCGTCCTGGCCGACGACCAGGATCTGGGGATTCTCCGGCGACCTGTCGTTCCTCGGCATCTCCATACCGCCATTCTCTCGCACCGCTGTGCCGCATCCGTGTGGTGCCCCCGGGGAAGCGTGATCCACCGCGTACGGCGGAGTCCGGAATGCCGCGAAAGCGGGTAGGTGTGAGGCTTGTTCCGTCGATTTCGACGTGTCGGTCTCGGCAGCCCCGATGCCGGCGCCGCCGATGTCGGCAACCGTTGGTTTTGGCGACTGCTCACCGGGAGGGGGTCACCGACGTGACTCCATGGCTGCGGACCGTGCGCGCGACGGGGCTGGCGGGGGTGCTGGGGGTGGGCGCGCTGATGTCGCCGTGCGCGGCGGGGGTGGCACAGGGCGCCGGGTTCACGGCGTCGGAGGGCGTGGTGACGGGGGCCACGGCGACCGGGCCCGTGAAGTCGGGGCACTTCGCGTCCAGGCACTTGGTGTCCCCGTCCGCCTCGGTGCCCGCCGCGGGCCGGGCGGCGGGGTCCGGCCCGGACGGCCCGGGTGCCCCGGACCGCCCCGGTCTCACCGAGCACCTGGAACGCCCGGCCGGGCCCCGCCGCTCGGACGGACCGCGCCATCCGGACGGCCCCGGCACCCGCCCCTCGTCCGCCGCCTCCGCGACCGCCCACGCGTCCCGCCCCCCAGAGGACCGCCCGACGTCCCGCCCCGGGTCCGGCGCCGGTCATCGGTCCGCGACTCCCCCTCCCGCCTCATCGAAACCGGCCCCATCCGCCTCCGCGCCGGACGGCGAGCCCTCCCGGGCGGGCAGCAGGGCGGGCGAGGGCCGGCAGCGGCCGGGTCGGCCGGACGCGGAGAAGGCGGAGGAGAACGGTACGAAGGGCCACGCCGACCAGGAGGGTGCCGGCAGCAGGGGTCTTCCCGACCGTCTTCCCGACCGCCCCGACAGACCGGCCGCCGCCGTCCCGACCGGGGCGACCGCCCCGCCGGCCACGGCGCCCGCGCCCCGGTCCGAACCGACGTCCGCCGCCCGGACCGAGGGGGCCGCCGGACCCGTCCTGAAGGTCCTGCCGCTAGGCAGCGGACTGGTCCTCGTCGGCCTCGGGCTGGCCCTGGCCTTCGTCGGCCTCCGCCTGCGCCGGGGCGGGGCCTAGGACGGAGGGCGTACGGCTACGGCGCCGCGACCAGCAGCACCTTGCCGACGTGACCGCTCTCCTCCACGACCCGGTGCGCGGCGGCCGCGTCCCTCATCGGGAGTTCACGGTCGACGATCGGACGGACGTGGCCCCCGGCGAGCAGCGGCCAGACGTGTTCGCGCACGGCCGCCACGATGGCCGCCTTCTCCGCCGCCGGGCGGGCCCGCAGCGAGGTCGCGCTGACGGCCGCGCGCTTGGCGAGAAGCATGCCGATGTTCAGCTCGCCCTTCCGGCCGCCCTGCATGCCGATGATCGCGAGCCGCCCGTTGACGGCCAGGGCCTGGACGTTGCGGTCCAGGTACTTGGCGCCCATGTTGTCCAGGATGACGTCGGCGCCCGTGCCGCCGGTGGCCTCCTTCACCTCGGCGACGAAGTCCTGCTCCCGGTAGTTGATCAGGATGTCGGCGCCCAGCTCGGCGCAGCGCTCCAGCTTCTCCTTGGTGCCGGCCGTCACGGCGACCTTCGCACCGACGGCCTTGCCGAGCTGGATCGCCATGGTGCCGATGCCGCTGGAGCCGCCGTGCACGAGCAGCGTCTCGCCCGGACGGAGGTGGGCGACCATGAAGACGTTCGACCAGACCGTGCAGACCACCTCGGGCAGGGCCGCGGCCTGCTTGAGGTCGACGCCCTCGGGGATCGGCAGCAGCTGGCCGGCCGGTACGACGACCTTCTCGGCGTAGCCGCCGCCGGCGAGCAGCGCGCACACCTCGTCGCCGACGGACCAGCCCGACACCCCCGACCCGATCGCGGCGATGCGGCCGGAACACTCCAGGCCGGGGTAGGGGGAGGCGCCGGGCGGCGGGTCGTAGAAGCCCTGGCGTTGCATGATGTCGGCCCGGTTGACGGCGCCGGCCGTCACCTCGACCAGGACCTCGCCCTCGCCGGGCACCGGGTCCGGGACCTCTGTCCAGACCAGCGCTTCGGGGCCTCCGGGTTCGGAAATCGTGATCGCATGCATGAGGGTGACGCTACTCCTCGGTCCCCGGCCGGGCCCCTCGTCCTGCGTCCACGGTCGGACCCGCGTCCGTCTTCGGGCCCGACCGCCCGAAAAGCCCGTGCGGGACCGATGAGTTTGCGCGACGGTAAAGGTCCTCCCATGCGTAGCCCAAGAACGCGGAAGGACCACCACGTATGAGTACGCACACGTCGGGCCTGGCGATCGAGACCGCGGGCCTGGTGAAGACGTTCGGCGAGACCCGGGCCGTGGACGGGGTGGACCTCGCGGTGCCCGCCGGCACGGTGTACGGCGTCCTCGGGCCCAACGGCGCCGGCAAGACCACGACGGTGAAGATGCTCGCCACCCTGCTGCGGCCCGACGGCGGCCAGGCCCACGTCTTCGGTCACGACGTGGTGCGCGAGGCCGACGAGGTACGCGGCCGGGTGAGCCTCACCGGTCAGTACGCGTCCGTCGACGAGGACCTCACCGGCACCGAGAACCTGATCCTGCTGGGCCGCCTCCTCGGGCACGGCAAGAAGGCCGCCCGCGAGCGGGGCGACCGGCTGCTGGAGGCCTTCGGGCTGACGGACGCGGCCGCGAAGCAGGTCAAGCACTACTCCGGTGGCATGCGGCGCCGCATCGACATCGCCGCGTCCATCCTCAACACCCCCGACCTGCTCTTCCTCGACGAGCCCACGACCGGGCTCGACCCGCGCAGCCGCAACCAGGTGTGGGACATCGTCCGCGCGGTCGTCGCGCAGGGCACCACCGTGCTGCTGACCACGCAGTACCTGGACGAGGCCGACCAGCTGGCGTCACGGATCGCCGTCATCGACAAGGGCCGGGTGATCGCCGAGGGCACCAAGGGCGAACTGAAGGCGTCCGTCGGCGCCGGGTCCGTCCACGTGCGGCTGCGGGACGCCGGCCGGCGGCCCGAGGCCGAGCGGGTGCTGCGGGACCTGCTGTCCGCCGAGGTGCAGCGGGAACCCGACCCGGTGGCACTGACCGCCCGCCTCGGTGCGGCGAGCGGCGACACGGCGGCGGACCAGGCCGCGAAGGCGCTGGGCGAGCTGGCCCGGAGCGGCATCACGGTGGACACCTTCTCCCTGGGGCAGCCCAGCCTCGACGAGGTGTTCCTGGCCCTGACCGGCCACGACACCGGCCACAGCGACGATGCCGGGAACGGCGGCGACACGAAGGACGAGGTGGCGGCATGAGCACGGCCACGAGCACCCAGAGCACGGACCTCGCCCCGGTCAGCACCGAGTCGCTGGCGACCCTGCTGGTCACCAGGGAGCGCCCGCCGCGGCCCAGCTCCCTGTCGACGTCCCTGACCTTCGGCTGGCGCGCGATCCTCAAGATCAAGCACGTGCCGGAGCAGCTCTTCGACGTCACGGCCTTCCCGATCATGAACCTGTTGATGTTCACGTACCTCTTCGGCGGTGCGCTGGCGGGTTCGCCGAGTGACTACATCCAGTTCGTGCTGCCGGGCATCCTGGTGATGTCGGTCGTGATGATCACGATGTACACCGGGGTCTCGGTGAACATCGACATCGAGAAGGGCGTCTTCGACCGCTTCCGCTCGTTGCCGATCTGGCGGCCGTCGGCGATGGTCGGCTATCTGCTCGGGGACGCGCTGCGCTACACGATCGCATCGGTCGTGATGCTCGCCGTGGGCCTGCTCCTCGGCTACCGGCCGGACGGCGGCTTCGTCGGCGTGGTCGCCGGTGTCGCGCTGCTGCTGGTGTTCTCGTTCGCCTTCTCGTGGATCTGGACGATGTTCGGGCTGCTGCTGCGGACCGAGAAGTCGGTGATGAGCGTCAGCATGATGGTGATCTTCCCGCTCACCTTCCTGTCCAACGTCTTCGTCGACCCGAAGACCATGCCGGGCTGGCTCCAGGCGTTCGTCAACAACAGCCCCATCACGCATCTCGCCTCCGCGGTGCGGGAGCTGATGGCGGGTGAGTGGCCCGGCGGCGAGATCGGCTGGACGCTGGGCTGGGCGGCCCTGTTCCTGCTCGTCTTCGGGCCGGTCACCATGCGGCTGTACAACCGCAAGTAGGCGGCCCCGCGGGCCGGCACGACGTACACTGTGTTCCCGTCGGCCGGCCCGTCGCCGTCGTCAGTCGCGAGGCAGTGGACGGGTGTCCGGGGCCACCTGGGAGCCCGGCGTCGCACGGATGATGGTGATCAGTCGGTCCGTCAACTCCAGGCCGCCCACGGCCGGGTCGTCGTACCCGAGCACCCGGTGTCCGCGCAGGACGCTCACCACCAGGTCGTCCGTCTCGCGCGGGCTCTTGCCCACCTCCGCCTTTATGACGGGGCGTTCGACGAGGTCGAGCCCGCTGCCCTGACTGATCAGGTCCTCCATCACCATGCCTGCCGCGGGGCTGAGCACGGAGAGGCCGAGCAGGCGGCCCGCGGCGCTGGCACTGGTGATCACGGCGTCCGCACCGGACTGCTTGAGCAGCGGGGCGTTCTCCTCCTCCCGCACCGCGACCACGATCTTCGCGGAGCGGTTGAGCTGGCGGGCCGTCAGCGTCACCAGGACCGCCGTGTCGTCGCGCTGGGTGGCGATGATGATCTGCTTCGCCCGGTAGACCTCGGCCCGGTTCAGCACGTCGCTGCGCGTCGCGTCGCCGACCACTCCCGCGAACCCGTGGGCCGTCGCGGCGTCGATCGCCTTGCCGCTGGGATCGACCACGACGACCTGCTCCTTGCGCAGGCCCGTCGCACACACGGTCTGGATCGCCGACCGCCCCTTCGTGCCGAAGCCGACGACGACGGTGTGATCGCGCAAGGTGGACCTCCAGCGGTTCAGGCGCCACTCCTCCCGAGTGCGCTCGGTGAGGGCTTCCAGCGTGGTGCCGACCAGGATGATCAGGAACAGCACGCGCAGGGGCGTGATGACGAAGATGTTGGTCAGCCGGGCGGCGTCGCTGACCGGGGTGATGTCGCCGTACCCGGTGGTGGAGAGGGTGACGGTGGCGTAGTAGAAGGCGTCGAGGAGATCGACGGAACCGTCCGAGTTGTCGGTGTAACCGTCGTGATCGGCATAGACGATCAGCGCGGTCGCCAGGAGGACCACCAGGGCCAGGGACAGCCGCTTGCCGACCTGCCGGATCGGGTGTTCCACCAGCTTCTTCGGGAGCTTCACCCGATGGGTCACGAGGTGCTCGTCCGCCTGGCGGGCGATCGCGTCCTGGCCCGGAAGTTTCACGTGAAACACACTCCGATTCCGCCGGTTGCCCAGGGCAGGTCGAGCAACTCCGTCTCCTCTCCCGGCCGCACACCGCCGGGGGGCACGACGGCCAGGGCGTCGGCGGCCGCGATGCCGCGCAGCATCGCCGGCCCGTTGTAGTGCAGCGGCACGGCGCCCTCGCCCCGCAGGACGACGGGAACCAGCCGGGTGTCGTACGGGTGCCCGTGGACCGCGTCCCGCAGCGGCAGCGTGTACGGCTCCGGCGCCGGGCGGGCCGCGAGGGTGCGCAGCAGCGGCTCGGCGAGCGTGAGCAGCCCGGAGACGGCGGCGAGGGGATTGCCCGGCAGGCCGACGAGGTGCCGTCCCTCCGCGATGCGGGCCAGCAGCATGGGGTGGCCGGGACGCACCTTCACCCCGTCCACGAGGAGTTCGGCGCCGATGCGGCGCAGGATCGGGTGGACGTGGTCGACGGGGCCGGCGGCGGTGCCGCCGGTCGTCACGATCAGGTCGGCCTCGGACGTCGTGACGGCCCGGTGCAGGGCGTCGGCGTCGTCGCCGATCCGCCGGACCCTGCAGACCTCGGCGCCCAGGGCCCGCAGCCAGGGCGGCAGCATGGGGCCGAGCGCGTCGCGGATGAGGCCGTCGTGCGGCAGGCCCGCGGTGAGCAGTTCGTCGCCGAGCACCAGGACGTCGACGCGGGGGCGGGGAACGGTGGTCAGCGTGTCGTATCCGGCGGCCGCCGCGAGGCCCAGGACGGCCGGGGTCACCAGGGTGCCGACGGCCAGCAGCTGGTCGCCGCTGCGGCACTCCTGGCCGCGCGGCCGGATGTCCTGGCCGTGGACGACCTCGCGGGTGGGGTGCAGGCGGTCCCGTTCGTCGGTGCGGCCGTGCTCGGTGCGCAGGACCGCGGTGGTGTCCAGGGGGACGCGGGCACCGGTGGCGATGCGGACGGCCTCGCCGTCGGTGAGCGGCGCGGGCTCGGCGTGCCCGGCCAGGGCGCCCTCGTCGCGCACGGTCCAGGGGCCGGGGCCGGCGACCGCCCAGCCGTCCATCGCGGAGGTGTCGAAGGAGGGCAGGTCGGTGAGGGCGGTGAGGGGCGCGGCCAGGGTGAGCCCGAGCGCGGCGTCGAGCGGCACGGAGGCCGGGCCGGCGCCCGCGCGGGCGCCGGCCCGGCCGGCCCGCTCGGCGGCCGACCGGGCCTCGGGCCAGGGGGTCGCACGGTGCCGGGACTCCGCCGGCTGGTGCGGGGCGGCGCGGTGACCGGGGTGGGCGTCGCCGCCGGGGCGTGCTTCGTGCCCTTGGTGCGGGTCGTGGCCGGGGTGCGCGTCATCACCGTGGTTCACGCCGTGACCGGGGCGGGCGCCGGGTGCGGGCTGCGTGCCGGATCCAGGCGGCGTGCCGTGTGCGGGGGTCCGGTCGCCGGGCGGCGGGCCGGGGTTCTCCCGTACGAGCGCGAGCGCCTCCTCGACGTCGAGGTCTTCCGCCTCCTCGCCGGCCCGTGTGCCGGGGGAGGTCATCAGGCGTCCGGGCGGGTGTCGGGGGTGGCGTCGGGGGCCACGTCCGGCTTGCCCGCTGCGGGGGCGGTCCCGGTGCCGGCGGCCTCCTCCGCCCAGCGCTGGGCGAGGGCGACGGCCTTGCGCGCGGCCTCGGCGACGGCCTCGGGGCCTCCCCCGGCCCGCGCTGCGGCGTAGCCGACGAGGAAGGTGGTCAGCGGAGCCGCGGGCCGGGCCACCCCGTGGGCGGCGTCCCGGGCGAGGTCGAGCAGGACGCGGGTGTCGACGTCCAGGTCGATGCCCAGTTCGTCCTTGGCTGCGGAAATCCATTCATCCAACACGTGCCCATGCTCCCTGATGCGTGCCCTGGCGGTGGCGATGTCGTCCCAGGTGTCGCAGTCGAACGAGGCGACGGCGTCGGGGACTCGGGTGAGACGCAGACCGTCGGTCAGCCGGCGCAGCGGCAGCCCGGTGAGATCCGCCCGGTCGCCGGCGACCGCGGCGAGTCCACGGCGCAGCGCCGAGGCCCGGTACGCGGCGACGAGGGGCTGGTCGCGGCCGTCGGCGTCGGTGAGCAGCACGCCGTCGGCATCGCTCGCGGCGAGGGCCGCCGTCAGTCGCCGGACGGTCGGTGCGGCGAGGAACGGCAGGTCGGCCGAGACCACCACGACGTGTTCCGCCGTGGTGTGCCGCAGCCCGGCGGCGAGCGCGGCGAGGGGTCCGCCGCCGGGCGGTTCCTCGCGGGCCCAGGTCACCGGCCGCGCGGTGGGCCGGGGGTCGGCGACGACGACGGTGCCGCGGGCCCCGGCGCAGGCGGCGAGCACCCGGTCGAGCAGGGCACGTCCGCCCACGCGCAGGCCGGGCTTGTCCGCGCCGCCGAGCCTGCGGGCGGCCCCGCCGGCGAGCACGACGGCGTCGTACACGGCAGGGGCCGTCCCCGGCGCGGGGTCGGTGCCTGCGCCGGGCTCGCCCGGGGGTTCGTACGCGGTCACCCCCCGAGTATGCGTGCCCGTGCGATCACAGGGAACGCGGGGGAGCCCGCACGATCAGAGTGTGCGCGGGCACTTGGGTCACAGGGTGCGCAGCAGCACCGCCGGCTGTTCCACGCAGTCCGCCACGTACCGCAGGAAACCGCCCGCCGTGCCGCCGTCGCACACCCGGTGGTCGAAGGTGAGCGACAGCTGGACGACCTGACGGACCGCCAGTTCGCCCTGGTGGACCCAGGGCTTGGGGACGATGCGGCCGACGCCGAGCATGGCCGCCTCGGGGTGGTTGATGATCGGCGTGGAGCCGTCGACGCCGAACACGCCGTAGTTGTTCAGCGTGAAGGTGCCGCCGGTCAGCTCGCCGGGGGTCAGCCGGCCGGCCCGGGCCGCCTCGGTCAGCCGGGCGAACTCGGCCGTGAGGCCCTCGGCGTTGCGCGCGTGCGCGTCCCGTACGACCGGCACGACCAGGCCCCGGTCCGTCTGGGCGGCGAAGCCGAGGTGGACGTGGCCGAACCGGACGATCTCCCGGGCCTCCGTGTCGACGGTGGCGTTCAGCTCGGGGAAGCGGGCGAGCGCGGCGGTGCAGATCCGGGCCAGCAGGGCGACGAGGGAGATCTTCGGACCGCCCGCCCCGTTCATGGCGGCGCGGGCCCGCATCAGCTCCGTCGCGTCCGCGTCCACCCAGCAGGTCGCGTCCGGTATCTCGCGCCTGCTGCGGGAGAGCTTGTCGGCGACGGCGCCCCGGACGCCCTTCAGGGGAGTGCGGACCTCGGCCGGCGCCCCTCCCAGGAGGGCGGGTGCCGTCGCCTGGGGCTTGCCGGCCCGGTGCGGGACGGTGTCGGGCTCCGGGGCCGCCGGACGGCCGCCCCGCGCCGCGGCGGCACGCAGCGCGTACTCCACGTCCGCGCGCAGGATCAGCCCGTCGGGGCCGGAGCCGGTCAGCTCGCGCAGGTCCAGGTCGTTCTGCCGGGCCAGCCTGCGCACGAGGGGGGAGATCACGGGGACCGGCCCGTCCACCGGCTCGGCGGCACGGACCCGGCCGTTCGCCCCTCCGGACGCGGGGGACGCCGTGACGGCCCGGCCGTCCGCCCGTACCCGGCGGCGCCGCGCGGGCGCCTCGGAGGTGCCGTAGCCGACCAGGACGTTGCCCGACCCCTCGGCGCGCTCACCCTTGGGCTGCCGGACCGAGGGCTCCCCGGCACTCTCACCCCCGGTGCCCGAGTCGCGCCCGCTCCCGCCGGCGGCGTCCTCGCCCACCGCCACCGTCAGGAGCGGCGCCCCGACGGGCAGCTCCGCCCCCTCCTCGCCGAAGCGGGCGGTGACCACACCGCCGTACGGGCAGGGCACCTCGACCATCGCCTTGGCCGTCTCGACCTCGACGACCGGCTGGTCGACGGCGACCACGTCACCGACGTCGACCATCCAGCGCACGATCTCCGCCTCGGTGAGCCCCTCACCGAGGTCGGGGAGCTTGAACTCCAGCACCTGTGCCATCAGCTTTCGGCCTCCCACTGCAGGCGCCCCACGGCGTCCAGGATCCGGTCCACACCGGGCAGGTGGTGACGCTCCAGCATCGGCGGCGGATACGGGACGTCAAACCCGGCCACACGGAGCACCGGTGCCTCCAGATGGTGGAAGCAGCGCTCCGTGACCCGGGCCGCGATCTCCCCGCCCGGGCCTCCGAAGGAGCCCGACTCGTGGACGACGACCGCGCGTCCCGTCCGCCGCACCGAGGCGCACACCGTCTCGTCGTCGAACGGCACCAGGGAGCGCAGATCGACGACCTCGAGGTCCCAGCCCTCGGCCCGGGCCGCCTCGGCGGCCTCCATGCAGACGACCACCGACGGCCCGTACGTGATGAGCGTGGCGCTCCGGCCCGAGCGCCGCACCACCGCGCGGCCTATGGGCTCAACGGGCGCCGGCTCCTCCGGGTTCCAGGAGTCCTTCGACCAGTACAGCCGCTTGGGCTCGAGGAAGACCACCGGGTCGTCGGAGGCGATGGCCTCGCGCAGCAGTCCGTAGGCGTCGGCGACGGTCGCGGGCGTGACGACATGGAGCCCCGGAGTCGCCATGTAGTACGCCTCGGACGAGTCGCTGTGGTGCTCGACGCCGCCGATGCCGCCGCCGTAGGGGACGCGGATGGTCAGCGGCAGGGGCATCCGGCCGCGGGTGCGGTTGCGCATCTTGGCGACATGGCTGACGACCTGCTCGAACGCCGGGTAGGCGAAGGCGTCGAACTGCATCTCCACGACCGGGCGCAGCCCGTACATCGCCATGCCGACCGCGGTGCCGAGGATGCCGGCCTCGGCCAGCGGGGTGTCCGTGCAGCGGTCCTCGCCGAACTCCTCGGCGAGCCCGTCGGTGACCCGGAAGACACCGCCGAGGGTGCCCACGTCCTCACCCATGACGTGCACGGCCGGGTCGGCGGCCATCGCATCGCGCAGCGCCCGTGTGAGGGCCTGCGCCATGGTGGCCGGCTTGACGGCGACGGTGGTCATCGGTGCGTCCCTTCCGGCCCGGCCTCGGCCTCCGCCGCCAGCTCCGCCCGCAGCAGGTCCCGCTGCTCGCGCAGCTGCGGGGTGGGCTCGGCGTACACGTGCGCGAAGAGGTCCATCGGGTCGAGCTCCGCGTCCTGGTTCATGCGTGCCCGCAGGTCGGCGGCCATCGTCTCGGCGTCCTCGCGGGCGGCCGAGATGCCCTGCTCGTCGAGCAGGCCGCGCTCGGTCAGCTCCCGCTCCAGCAGCTCGATCGGGTCGTGCCGGCGCCACGTCTCGACCTCGGCGTCGCCGCGGTAGCGCGTGGCGTCGTCGGCGTTGGTGTGCGCGTCGACGCGGTACGTCACCGCCTCCACCAGCGTGGGTCCGCCGCCCGCGCGCGCACGGCGCACGGCGTCGGTGAGGACCTCGTGGACGGCGGCGGCGTCGTTGCCGTCGACCAGGCGGCCGGGCATCCCGTAGCCGACGGCCTTGTGGGCCAGCGACGGGGCCGCGGTCTGCTTGGCGAGCGGGACGGAGATCGCGAAGCCGTTGTTCTGCACGAGGAAGACGACCGGGGCCTGCCAGACGGCGGCGAAGTTCAGCGCCTCGTGGAAGTCGCCCTCGCTGGTGCCGCCGTCGCCGACCATGGCCAGCGCGACCACGTCGTCGCCCTTGAGCCGCGCGGCGTGCGCGAGGCCCACGGCGTGCGGCAGCTGGGTGGCGAGCGGGGTGGACAGGGGCGCCACCCGGTGTTCGTAGGGGTCGTAGCCGGTGTGCCAGTCACCGCGCAGCAGGGTGAGGGCCTCGACGGGGTCGACTCCGCGGGCGACGACGGCGAGCGTGTCGCGGTAGCTGGGGAAGAGCCAGTCGCGCTCCTCCAGCGCCAGCGCGGCGGCGACCTCGCAGGCCTCCTGGCCGGTGCTGGACGGGTAGACCGCGAGCCTGCCCTGCTTGGTCAGCGCGGTGGCCTGCGCGTTGTACCGCCGGCCGCTCACCAGCCGGGCGTACAGCGTGCGCAGCAGCTCGGGGTCCGTCCGCTCGGCGGCCTTCGTGCCGAGGACGCGGTACGGCTCCGCGTCCGGCAGCAGCGGCGCGGGGTCGGTGCGGGGCTGCCAGGCGGGCGGCGGTGTGGGCCGGTACGCGCCCCGCTGCTCCATGACCGTCATGACGGCACCTCCTCGTGGGAGCGGCTTCGGGCCCGGCACGGGTGTGACGGGCCTCACCTACCGATTGTTCGGTCGTCGGCACATTTTGGCTACAGGCACCCCCAGGCTGTGGACAAACGGTTCTCCACAACCTGAGATGGACGCAGTACGTCCATGGTAGGAAGGCGGGGGCACATGGCATCTGAACAAATGGCCGAACGCCCGGGAGAGGCCGGCGGCCCGGACGACGCCGGCGCCCCACCGCCCCCGCGCCCGCTGGACGCGATCGATCAGGACATCCTGCGCATGCTCCAGGCGGACGGCCGCGCCTCGATACGGTCGGTCGCCGAGCGGGTGCACGTCTCGCGGGCGAACGCCTACGCGCGGATCAACCGGCTCGTCGAGGACGGCGTCATACGCGGCTTCGGCGCCCGCGTCGACCACGAACGCGCGGGGCACGGCACCTCGGCGTACATCACGCTGAAGATCGTCCAGAACTCCTGGCGCACGGTCCGCGCACAGCTCAGGCAGCTGCCCGGCGCCTCCCACATCGCCCTGCTGGGCGGCGACTTCGACGTGCTGCTCCTGGTGCACACGCCCGACAACCGGGCCCTGCGGGAGCTGGTCCTCACCCGCCTCCAGGCCATCCCGGAGGTGCTCAGCACGCGCACGCTGCTGGTGTTCGAGACGGAGGACCTGGAACCCCAGGGCTGAACGCGGGAGCCCGGCCCGGCGCTCAGGAGGCCCCGCGCGGCGGCCGGCTCAGGGGGTCCCGCGCAGCCCCGCGAACACCAACCGCGCCACCGCGTCGACCACTTCGCGCTCGCCCGCGCCGCTCCGGCCGTCGGGACCGTCGGGGCGGTACCACTCGACGATCGAGTTGATCATGCCGAAGACCAGCCGCGTCGCGAGCCGCACCTCGACGTCCGCGCGGACGTCGCCCTCGGCCGCCGCCGCCTTGAGCAGCTCGGCGACCCGGTGGTCGAACTCGCGCCGCCGCTCCAGCGCCCAGCGCTCGGTGCCGGTGTTGCCGCGCACCCGCAGCAGCAGCGTCACGTAGGGCAGTTCGGCCATGAGCACCTCGACCATGCGCCGCACGACGTACTCCAGCCGGCCGGCGGCCGGCCCCACGCGCGCGTGCTCCTCGTCGAGGATGCCGAACAGCTCGTCCAGGGCCCGGCTCACGGCCCGGCGCAGCAGTTCCTCCTTGCCCGTGACGTGGTGGTAGATCGACGACTTGGAGATGCCGGCCGCCTTGGAGAGGTGCTCCATGGAGGTGCCGTCGTAGCCGCGCTCGATGAAGACCTGCACGGCGACGGACAGCAGTGTCTCGGGCGTGTACGTGTCGCGCTTCGCGGTGGTCATGAGGAACTGCCCTCCTGCTTGCCGGAGGCGTACGCGTGGCGGTAGAGCGCCAGGGAGGGCGCGTACCGGCCCGTGGGCGCGCACTCGTGCAGGTTGTCGAGGACCGCGCAGGCCCAGTCGCCGCCGAGGCGGCGGCTCCACTCCAGCGGACCCAGCGGGTAGTTGACGCCGAGCCGCATCGCGGTGTCGATGTCCTCCGCGGTGGCCACGCCCTTGGCGACCGCCTCGACCGCCAGGTCGATGATCCGCGCCACCGTGCGGGCGACGATCATGCCCGGGACGTCGCCGATGACGCTGACCTTCTTGCCGAGCGCCTGGAACAGTCCGGTGGCCTGGGCGAGGGTGCGCGGGGAGGTCGACTGCGCGGCGGACAGGGCGATGCGGGACGCCTTGCGGTAGTCCAGCGCGAGGTCGAAGTAGACGACGTCCCGGAACTCCACCGAGGTCTGGCCGTCGGCGAGCACGAGCTGACCGCCGCTGGGCAGGACGAGCCGCGAGCCGTTGTCCTCGCCCTCCTGGCGGACCTCGATGCCCGCCTCGCGGATCATCGCGACCAGCTCGGCGGCCGGCGCCAGATCGCCCTCGACCACGACGTACGCGGGCGGGTCGGCCGGCTCGGCGGTGTGCGGCTCGGGCCGCTCGGCGCCGTCGCGGTAGTCGTACCAGCCCTGTCCGCTCTTGCGGCCGAGGCGGCCGGACTCGACCAGGCGGCGCTGGGCGAGCGACGGGGTGAAGCGCACGTCCTGGAAGAACGCCTGCCACACGGAGTGCGTGACGGACTCGTTGACGTCCTGCCCGATGAGGTCGGTCAGCTCGAAGGCGCCCATCCTGAAGCCGCCCGACTCGCGCAGCACGGCGTCGATGGTGGCCGGGTCCGCGCCCTGGTCCTCGTGGACGGCGAAGGCCTCGGCGTAGAAGGGCCGGGCGATGCGGTTGACGAGGAAACCGGGGGTGTCCGCGCAGGCGACCGGGGTCTTGCCCCAGGCGCGGGCCGTCTCGTACGCGCGCGTGGCCGACGTGACGTCGGTGGCGAACCCGGAGACGACCTCCACCAGCGGCAGCAGCGGGGCCGGGTTGAAGAAGTGCAGTCCGACGAAGCGGCCGGGGACGCGCAGCGCGCCGCCGATGGCGGTGACGGACAGGGAGGAGGTGTTGGTGGCGAGCAGACAGTCGTCGGCGACGACGTCCTCCAGCGCGCGGAACAGCTCCTGCTTGACGTCCAGCCGCTCCACGACCGCCTCGGCGACCAGCGCGCAGCCGGCCAGCTCGGCGAGGGTCTCGGCGGGCTGCAGCCGGGCGCGGGCCGCGTCGCGGTCGGCGGCGCTGAGGCGTTCCTTCTCGACGAGCCGGTCGAGCCGGGCGCCGATCGCGTCGGCCGCGTCACGGGCGCGCCCGGGTCCGGCGTCGTACAGCCGTACGGGGTGGCCCGCGACCAGCGCCACCTGGGCGATGCCCTGGCCCATGGTGCCGGTGCCGACGACGGCCACGGGGCTGCTGAGGTCGAGTGCTGTCATGTGCGCGATCCTCCCGCACGGCGTTTTCCACAGATGCGGCGGTCCCCCTTGTCCCGACCGATCGTTCGGTTACTCTAGCCGTGTCCGCCTGTTTCTGCCCAGGTTTCCCCCGAGGTCACGACTCGACGGAGAGCTCGTGAGACGAGGAGTTGGTCCCGCATGGCCGCCGAACTCACCGCGCACCAGCTGATCGACCGGCACCGGCCGACATTGGACCAGGCGCTGGAGACGATCCGCACGCGCGCGTACTGGTCCCCGCACCCGGAGCACCCCAAGGCCTACGGGGAGAACGGCAGCCTGGACATGGCCGCGGGCAAGGCCGCCTTCGACGCGCTGCTCGGCACCCGCCTCGACCTCGGCCAGCCCGGCACCGACGGCTGGACCGGCGGCGAGGTCTCCCCGTACGGCATCGAGCTGGGCGTGGAGTACCCGCACGCGGACCTCGACGTGCTGCTGCCCGCCATGAAGGCCGGCCAGAAGGCGTGGCGGGACGCGGGCGCGGAGCTGCGCGCGACGGTCTGCCTGGAGATCCTGAAGCGGATCGCCGACCGGACGATGGAGTTCGCGCAGGCGGTCATGCACACCTCCGGACAGGCCTTCATGATGGCCTTCCAGGCGGGCGGCCCGCACGCGCAGGACCGCGGCCTGGAGGCGGTGGCCTACGCGTACGTGGAGCAGGTCCGCACCCCCGACACGGCGGAGTGGACCAAGCCGCAGGGCAAGCGCGACCCGCTGGCGCTGACCAAGCAGTTCACGCCGGTCCCACGCGGCATCGGCCTGGTCATCGGCTGCAACACCTTCCCCACGTGGAACGGCTACCCGGGCCTGTTCGCCTCCCTCGCCACCGGCAACGCGGTCCTGGTCAAGCCCCACCCGCGCGCGGTGCTGCCGCTCGCCCTCACCGTCCAGGTCGCCCGCGACGTCCTCGCCGAGGCCGGCTTCGACCCGAACCTGGTCGCGCTGGCCGCCGAGCGCCCCGGCGAGGGCATCGCCAAGACCCTGGCGACCCGCCCCGAGATCCGGATCATCGACTACACCGGCTCGACCTCCTTCGGCGACTGGCTGGAGGCCAACGCCCGCCAGGCCCAGGTCTTCACCGAGAAGGCCGGCGTCAACACGGTGGTCATCGAGTCGACCGACGACTACAAGGGCATGCTGGCCAACCTGGCGTTCTCGCTGTCCCTCTACAGCGGCCAGATGTGCACCACCCCGCAGAACCTGCTGATCCCCCGCGACGGCATCCGCACCGACCAGGGCGACAAGTCCTACGACGAGGTGACCGCCGACCTGGCCCGCGCCGTCGACGGCCTCCTCGGCGACGACGCCCGCGCGAACGCCCTGCTCGGCGCGATCGTCAATCCGGACGTCAAGGCCCGCCTGGAGGCCGCCGCCGGTCTGGGCGAGGTCGCCCTCGCCTCCCGCGAGGTGACCAACCCGGACTTCCCGGACGCGGTCGTGCGCACCCCGGTCATCGTCAAGCTGGACGGCGCCAAGCCCGACGACGAGGCCGCCTGGACCAGCGAGTGCTTCGGCCCCGTCTCCTTCGCCGTCGCCGTCGACTCCGCCGCGCACGCCATGGACCTGCTGCGCCACAGCATCCGGGAGAAGGGCGCGATGACCGTCGGCGCCTACACGACCGACCCGGAGGTCGAGCAGGCCGTGCAGGAGGTCTGCCTGGAGGAGGCGGCCCAGCTGTCCCTCAACCTCACCGGCGGGGTGTACGTCAACCAGACGGCCGCCTTCTCCGACTTCCACGGCTCGGGCGGCAACCCGGCGGCCAACGCCGCCCTGTGCGACGGCGCGTTCGTCGCGAACCGCTTCCGGGTGGTGGAGGTCCGGCGCCAGGCCTGACCTAGCGGGCCGCGGGCGACGCGCCGCCGGTGGCGCTCCAGTGGTACAGCGTCATGGCCACGCTGGTCGCGAGGTTGTAGCTGGAGACCTGAGGGCGCATCGGCAGCGCCACCAGGTGGTCGGCCCGCGCGCGCAGCTCGCCGGACAGCCCGCTGCGCTCCGAGCCGAACGCGAGCAGCGCGTCGTCGGGCAGCTTCAGCCCGCGGATGTCCTCGCCCTCCGGGTCCAGCGCGAACACGGGTCCGGGCGGGAGCTGCGCCACGTCCAGGCGCTCCACGGCGGTCGCGAAGTGCAGCCCCGCCCCGCCGCGCACCACCGTGGGGTGCCACGGGTCGAGCGGGCCTGTGGTGACCACGCCGGTCGCGCCGAACCCGGCGGCCAGCCGGATCACCGCCCCCGCGTTGCCGAGGTTGCGCGGCTGGTCGAGGACCACGACGGGGCTGGTGCGGGGCGTGTGCGCGAGCGTCCGCAGTGCGGCCTCGCGCGAGGGGCGTACGGCCAGGGCGGCCACCGCGGTCGGGTGCGGGCGCGGGACGAGGGAGGTGTACGCCGCGTGCGGCACCTCGGTCAGCAGACCGTCCAGCGCCTCCCTCACGTCCGGGGCCAGTTCGTCGGCGAGGGCGAGGACGCCCGCGCGGTCGCTGGTGACGGCCACCGGGACGCCGGCGCCGAAACGCAGCGCGTGCTTGAGGGCGTGGAAGCCGTCGAGCAGCACACACGCGTCGGCGTGCCCGCGCCAGACGGAAAGGGCGTCGGGGCGGGGCCCGGGGGCGGGGTCGGTCATGCCGTGAAGCCTACGTGCGCCTGCCCGGCGTCCTCCTGGGCGGCACGGGGCGCCGGCACCTTCCCCGGGCCGCCCCCGCGCCGCACCAGGGGGCCCCGCGCGCGTGCCGCCCACCCGCCCAGGCGGCGCAGGAACGAGGTCGGCAGGAAGACCGCGTCGGCGGCGATCATCGCCAGCGAGAAGAACGGCAGCCCGAGCACCACGGCGATCACCGCGTGCTCGGTGATCATGGCGGCCAGCAGGACGTTCTTGACCCGCCGGTTGAACAGGGTGAACGGGAAGGCGACCTGTACGGCGACCGTGCCGTACGTGATGAGCATGACCATCGTGCCGTTGGCGGCCAGCGCGTCGGACAGGCCGGGCCAGGGCGAGAAGTACTCCAGGTGGAGGGGGTAGTGGACCGCGGTGCCGTCCTGCCAGCGCGAGCCCTGGATCTTGTACCAGCCGGCGGTCGCGTAGATCAGGCAGGCCTCCGCCATGATCACCAGCAGGGCGCCGTTGTGCACGATGTCGGCGACGACGTCGAGCAGGATCCGCGGCTGGCCGCTCCTGGCCCACCGCCCCACGCTCCACCACAGGCCCTGCGCCGACCACACCGCCCACAGCAGCGCCGGGACGAACCAGTCGCCGTCGAGCCGGCCGGCCAGCGTCACCACGAGCAGCGCGAATCCGAGCACCGTCCACAGGGCGGGCCCGGTCCGGTCCACGACGCGCTCCCCCCGCGCGCGTGCCTCGCCGGCGCGCCGTGCCCTGCGCGCGTCCAGCGACCACACCGAGCCGCAGCGGGTGAGGACCAGGTAGATGCTCATCAGGTGCAGGACGTTGTCGCCGCCGTCCCCCATGAAGATGCTGCGGTTCTGCAGCGAGAGCACGCCGACCATGAAGAGCACCGAGGCGGTCCGCGTGCGCCACCCCAGCAGCAACAGCAGGCTGCTCAGCACGGACAGCGCGTAGACGGCCTCGAACCAGGCCGCTCCGTCCCACCACATCAGCGCCGTGAACGCGCCGTTGTCCGAGATGAGCTGCTCGGCGAGGTCGTGGCTCCACGGCCCGTCCGGGCCGTACAGCTCGTGGCGGTGGGGGAACTCGCGGAGCAGGAAGAGCAGCCAGGTCGCACTGAAGCCGATGCGGATCACCGCGGTCTGGTACGGGCCGAGCGCGGACCCGGTGACGCGGGCGATACCGCGCGAGACCGACAGGGCGAGGCCGTTCACGCGACGCCTCCTTCCGCCTCGTCGGCGGGCACCCGCCACCAGGGCAGCTCCCGGTACACCGGCCGGTCGGAGACCTTCTCACCGCTCCAGTCGGGCGGCGGCACATCGGTCGTGCGGGAGCGGTACTGGACGCGCTGGACGGCGCCGTCCGGTTCCGCGGCGTCGTTGCGGTCCAGCCGCAGGACCGCGACCCGGCGCAGATAGGCCTCGGACAGGGTGCCCCGCAGGCCCACCGGGCGGTTGTCGGAGTCGTGGGTGGCGACGAAGAAGTCCCAGGCCCGGCGCAGCTCGTTCTGCTGGGTGTGGCTCGGCAGCGGGTTGCCGTCGATGGCCCGGCCGTCCTCGGCGGACAGGTCGTACCAGCCGGTGGTCCGTATCCCGCCGTCCGACGTGCTCACCTCGGCGCGGACCTGGACGGAGATGTTCTGCTGGAGCGGGTTGGGCGCGAAGAGCTTCCAGTTCTGCTCGAACTCCGGGTAGATCCACTCGTCGACCACGGAGCCGTGCTGCTTGGACAGGGTGTTCGGCGGGGCGACGTGCAGGAACGTCAGTCCGATGTGGGCACAGACGGCGGCCGCGACGACGGCGAGCGCGAGCACGGCACCGACCTGGTAGCGCGGGGAGAGGGCGGCGACCCCGGTACGGGGAGGCCCGGTGCCCGCCGCACCGGCGACGGCCTGCGGCATCGGCGGCCCGTCGGGCGCGGCGGCGGGGGGCGGTCCCGCAGACGGTCCGGTACGCGTGGCGGACGGCTCGGCGGGTCGGTCCGGCTCGTCCGGCCCCCGCCGCGCGTCCGAGCCTGTGTCGTGCGCGTCCATTCCGCCCCGTTCCCCGGTCCGTCTCTCCGCCCGCCCTGCCGCGGGAGCGCCGCGTGACACCACCGGTGCGGATGGCCCACGACGCTCGAACGGGAACGGTACTCAGGACGGCCCGTCGGCACAGCCCCCGGCGGACCGGCCGCACCGTGGCCGTCACCACACCGCGCCGCGGCCGTGGACCGCGACCAGCGCGGGGATCGTCAGAGGACGTACCCCGGCTCGCCCTTCGCGTCCACGACGGGCCGGCCGGCGGCGGCCCACACCTGCATGCCGCCGTCGACGTTCACGGCGTCGACGCCCTGCTGGACCAGATACATGGTGACCTGGGCCGAGCGTCCGCCGGAGCGGCAGATCACGTGGACCCGGCCGTCCTCGGGTGCCGCCTCGGTCAGCTCGCCGTAGCGGGCGACGAACTCGCTGATGGGAATGTGCAGCGCCCCGGCGGCGTGGCCGGCCTGCCACTCGTCGTCCTCGCGGACGTCCAGCAGGAAGTCGCCGTCCTTGAGGTCCGTGACCTCGACCGTGGGCACACCAGCTCCAAAACTCATGTCCCCGACGCTACCCGACACGGCGGACCGCCCGACCGGCCGACGGCGCCCGTGGCGTCGCCGGCGCCCTCGCCCCTCGGACCCGGGTCCGGCTCAGCCGGAAGACGGCCACCGTCAGGGCGACCGGATGACGGCGCCCACACCGTGGCGGGCCGCGTCGCCCTGCCGCGGCCGCCGACGGCGACGCCGGCGGTGCTACCGACCGAGCAGCTCCGCCAGCTCGGCCTCCCGCTCGGCCACCTGGGCCGCCAGCTGCTCGGCGATCTCCTCCAGCAGGCGGTCGGGGTCGTCCGGGGCCAGGCGGAGCATGGCGCCTATCGCGCTCTCCTCCAGCTCCTTGGCGAGCACGGTGAGCATTTCCTTGCGCCGGTCGAGCCATTCGAGGCGCACGTACAGCTCCTCGCCGCGGCTGGGCCGCCGCTCGGGCGCCGGACCCGCGGCCCACTCCTCGGCCAGCGCCCGCAGCTCGGTCTCGTCGCCGCGGGCGTAGGCGGCGTTGACGCGGGTGATGAACTCCTCGCGCCGGGTCCGCTCGCCCTCCTCCTGCGCCAGGTCGGGGTGGGCCTTGCGGGCCAGCTCGCGGTAGAGCCTGCGGGCCTCCTCGCCCGGCCGGACCCGCTTCGGCGGACGTACCGCCTGGTCCGTGAGCATCGCCGTGGCCTCCGGGAACAGTCCGTCCCCGTCCATCCAGCCGTGCAGCAGCTCCTCGACCCCGGGGATCGGCATGAGCCGGGCCCGGGCCTCGTCGGCACGGCGGCGGTCCTCGGGATCGTCGCTGCGGGCGGCCCGGGCCTCCAGGATCTGCGCCTCCAGCTCCTCGAGCCGCGCGTACACCGGGCCGAGCCGCTGTTCGTGCAGCCGTGAGAAGTTCTCGACCTCCACGCGGAAGGTCTCCAGGGCGATCTCGTACTCGATGAGCGCCTGCTCGGCGGCCCGTACGGCCCGCTCCAGCCGCTCCTCGGGCCGCGGCGCACCGCCCTGCTCGGGCTCAGCTTCCGGGGTCGTCACCCGACCAGCCTAGGGCACGGACCGCCGGTGCCGTCCGGCCTGCCGCCGGGCACCCTCACACCCCCGTCTCCGCCGCGATCCGACCCGACCGCACCGCGGTGAGCAGCGCGGCGTGGTCCGCCTCGGTGCGGTCGGCGTAGGCCAGGGCGAAGGCGGCCATCGCCTCGTCCAGCTCCTCGTTCTTGCCGCAGTAGCCGGCGACCAGGCGCGGGTCGACGCTGTGCGCATGGGCGCGGGCCAGCAGGGCACCGGTCATCCGGCCGTAGTCGTCGAGCTGGTCGGCGGCCAGGGCCGCGGGGTCGACGCTGCCCTTGCGGTTGCGGAACTGCCGCACCTGGAAGGGCCGCCCTTCGACCGAGGTCCAGCCGAGCAGAATGTCGCTGACCACCTGCATGCGCTTCTGCCCGAGCACCACCCGGCGGCCCTCGTGCGCGACCTCGGGAACGTCGAATCCGGCCGTCGCCAGATGGGGCCCCAGCGCGGAGGGCCGGGCCTCCTTCACCTGGAGCACGAGCGGCTCGCCCCGGTGGTCCAGGAGCAGCACGACGTACGACCGCGTGCCCACGCTGCCCGTACCGACGACGCGGAAGGCGACGTCGTGCACCGCGTACCGGGCCAGCAGCGGCAGCCGGTCCTCGGACAGGGTCGCCAGGTAGGGCTCCAGGGAGGCCGCGACCGCCGCCGCCTCCCGGTCCGGCACCCGGCGCAGCACCGGTGGCGCGTCCACGAAGCGGCGCCCGCCGTCCTCGGTGGCCTCGGTCGACCTGGCCGCGAACCGGCCGCTGGTGTTGGCCCGCGCCTTCTCGCTCACCCGCTCCAGCGTGCCGAGCAGGTCGTGGGCGTCGGTGTGGGAGACGAGTTCCTCGTCGGCGATGGCGTTCCAGGCGTCCAGCGCGGGCAGCCGGGCCAGCAGCCGCATGGTCCGCCGGTAGGCGCCGGCCGCGTCGTGGGCGGCCGCCCGGCAGGTGTCCTCGTCGGCGCCGGCCTCCCGGCCCGCGAGCACCAGGGAGGCGGCGAGCCGCTTGAGGTCCCACTCCCAGGGGCCGTGGACCGTCTCGTCGAAGTCGTTCAGGTCGATGACCAGGCCGCCGCGGGCGTCCCCGTACAGCCCGAAGTTGGCCGCGTGCGCGTCGCCGCAGATCTGGGCGCCGATGCCCGTCATCGGCGTGCGCGCCAGGTCGTACGCCATCAGGCCCGCCGACCCGCGCAGGAAGGAGAACGGCGTGGCCGCCATCCGCCCGGTCCGTATCGGGGTGAGCCCGGGTATCCGGCCCCGGTGGGACTCCTCGACCGCGCTCACCGCGTCCGGCCGGGCCCCGTCCGGGTCGAGGGCGGCGTGCGCGGAACGCGGGACGCGCCCGCGCAGCGCCTTGCCCTCCGCCTTCGGCGACCCGCCTGCGGGCCACCGCGCGAACCCCGGCACCTCCGGCATCCGCCCCGCCCGGGCTCCCGCCTCGATGTCTTCCGTCACCCCGGCGGCAGCCACATCCGCAGCCACCTCAGTCGCCTCGGCCATCCGACCGCCCTCCCCGACTCCCGTACTCGACCCACGCACCCGCCCCGGCGCACCACGGCGAACCCGCCCCGCGCACCACGCGGCCCGTACTCCCCGCCCACCGCGCCCGCCGCCGCCCGCACTCACCGGGCACCACCGGCCGCCGTCATGAACGCGCCACGACCGTACAGCCGCCCGCACCGCCCGTACACGGCATCCGGCGTCACCTCCCCATAACGCCGGGCAGGGGGCACAACGGGAGGTCCCCGCGGCCCGCCGGCGCGGCTTACGGTTTCGGCGGTCACCACGGGAGCGCGTCCCCCGGCGCACTCAGCCTGCCCCGCGCCCGGGGGACGCGCTCCGTGTCATGCACATCCCGCCCCTCTTCCCCAGGGGCTGCCCCCCACCGAGGAGCCCGAGGAGCCCGCCATGACACCCACCACCCCCGACGATCACGGCGCCGAGCCCGGCATCAGCCGCAAGACCCTGCTCAGGGCGGCCGTCGCCGCAGGCGCCGCCGTCCCGCTGCTCGCCACCGGCGCCGTCGCCCTCGCCCGGGACTCCGCCCGCGCACCGGGCACGACCCTGGCACCGACCCCGTTCTGCGACGACGGCGACGACCCCACGCCCGACCAGATGGAGGGCCCCTACTTCAAGCCGAACTCCCCGCTGCGCACCGACCTGGTCACCCCGGGCACCGCCGGCACCCGGCTGACCGTCAGCGGCTACGTCTTCGGCCGCAACTGCGTCCCTCTGCCCGGCGTCCTGCTCGACTTCTGGCAGGCCGACACCGCGGGCGCCTACGACATGGCCGGATACACGTTCCGCGGCCACCAGTTCACCGACTCCACCGGTGCGTTCACCCTGCGCACGATCGTCCCCGGCCTCTACCCGGGCCGCACCCGGCACATCCACGTCAAGGCCCAGGCACCCGGCGAACCCGTGCTGACCACCCAGCTGTACTTCCCCGGCGAACCGCGCAACAGCACGGACACGATCTTCGATCCGGCGCTGCTCATGAACATCCGCGACGCGGGCGGCGGCAAGCAGGGCACCTTCGACTTCGTGCTGAACGTGGACGGCGACCCCGGTCCGGGCACCCCCACCGACCCGCCCACCGACCCGCCCGGCGGCACCTGGGCCCCCGGCCGCACCTACGCCGCCGGCGACCGCGTGACGTACGGCTCCGGCGCCTACCGCTGCCTGCAGGCCCACACGTCGATGACCGGCTGGGAGCCGCCCAACGTGCCCGCCCTGTGGCGCCGGGAATGACCCCACCGCCGTGAGACCTTCCTCACAGCGGCCCGTGACGGACAACGCGAAAGCCCCCCAGGTCCGAGACCTGGGGGGCTTTCGCTCTGTGCGCGAGGGGGGAGTTGAACCCCCACGCCCTTGCGGGCACTGGAACCTGAATCCAGCGCGTCTGCCTATTCCGCCACCCGCGCATTGGGTGTGTCCTCAGGCTCCGTTCCTTGCGGCCCGGCGCCTTCCGACACCCAGAACATTAGCACGCTGTACGGGCTCGATTCACATCCCTTGTTCGCCGGTGGAAGGGCCCCCCGGGCCGGGCCGGGCACTCGTACCGGCCCGAACCCGTTCACGTATCAACCTCGTACCGGTCCCGCCCGTCTCCCCAGGAGCAGGTAGGGGTCCACAGTCAGGTGCGGGACACTGGTCCACGGCCGCCTCTACGATCCTGGGCATGAGGACCTGCGGGAGCAGCTTCGAACGGCCCGGAGAGTTCGAAGAGGAGCTCCAGCGGGAACTCCGAGAGGCGTCGACACCCGTCGACGGGGCCGACAGGGGGAACCAGCCGATCGACCGGCGCGTGGATACGATCAGTAAGCAGTACCAGGTGGACAGTGCCCGGACACGCGGCACGACGAGCAGTACGCAAGGCAGCGGACAGGACGGCAGCGACGGAGGAGGTGCCCCATGGGAGTCCTGAAGAAGTTCGAGCAGCGTCTCGAAGGTCTGGTCAACGGCACCTTCGCGAAGGTGTTCAAGTCCGAGGTGCAGCCCGTGGAGATCGCGGGAGCGCTCCAGCGCGAATGCGACAACAACGCGACCATCTGGAACCGCGACCGCACCGTCGTACCCAATGACTTCATCGTCGAGCTGAGCACGCCCGACTTCGAGCGCCTCAGCCCCTACTCCGGCCAGCTCGGCGACGAGCTCGCCGGCATGGTGCGCGACTACGCCAAGCAGCAGCGCTACACCTTCATGGGACCGATCAAGGTCCACCTGGAGAAGGCGGACGACCTCGACACCGGCCTGTACCGGGTCCGCAGCCGCACGCTCGCCTCCTCCAGCAGCCAGCAGGGCGGCCCGGGCCCCTCGGGACCCGCCGCGCCCCCCGCTCCCTCCGGACGGCCCGGCGCACCGGGCGGCGGCTACGGCTACCCGCCCGCCGGCCCCGCCGGCGCCCCGCCCATGCCCGCCGCTCCGCCGCCCGGCGGACGCCCCGGCGGCTACGGCTACCCGCAGCCCGCGGGCGGCCAGCACCCCCCGGCCGCACCCGCGCCCGGCACCCGCACCCGCCACTGGATCGAGATCAACGGCACCCGCCATCAGATCTCCCGCGCGACCCTCGTCCTCGGACGCAGCACCGAGGCCGACGTGCGGATCGACGACCCCGGCGTCTCCCGCCGGCACTGCGAGATCCGGACCGGAACGCCCTCGACGATCCAGGATCTCGGGTCCACCAACGGCATCGTGGTGGACGGGCAGCACACCACCCGCGCTACGCTCCGCGACGGCTCGCGGATCGTCGTGGGCAGCACCACCGTTATCTATAGGCAAGCCGAAGGGTGATCCGGGGGCAATGTCAGAGCTGACCCTCACGGTCATGCGGCTGGGTTTTCTCGCCGTACTGTGGCTGTTCGTGATCGTGGCCGTGCAGGTCATCCGCAGCGACCTGTTCGGTACGCGGGTCACCCAGCGCGGAGCGCGGCGCGACGCCGCACGACCGCAGCAGGCCACGCGCCAGGGCCAGGCGCCTCCACCGCAGCGCCAGCAGCCGAGCGGCGGCCGGGGCCGCCGCAACGCGCCCACCAAACTCGTGGTGACGGAAGGCACCCTCACCGGCACCACCGTCGCCCTCCAGGGCCAGACCATCACGCTCGGCCGGGCACACGACTCGACGATCGTGCTGGACGACGACTACGCCTCCAGCCGCCATGCCAGGATCTACCCGGACCGCGACGGGCAGTGGATCGTCGAGGACCTGGGCTCCAC
The DNA here is from genome assembly GCF_014648815.1 of Streptomyces flaveolus. Classification (GTDB taxonomy): domain Bacteria; phylum Actinomycetota; class Actinomycetes; order Streptomycetales; family Streptomycetaceae; genus Streptomyces; species Streptomyces flaveolus. Next base: position 355,656 of record NZ_BMRV01000004.1, read on the forward strand.
CAACGGCACCTACCTGGACCGGTCCCGGCTGACGTCCCCCACACCCATCGGCCCGGGGGCGCCGATCCGCATCGGCAAGACCGTCATCGAGCTGCGGAAGTAGTGCTACACCAATGAATGAGCGCGAGCGGAGCGAGCACGCAGCGGCGGCCGGCACCCCGGGCCACGGCGCGCTCCCGACCGGAGGGTGGGCAGTGTGGCTCGACACGACCGGCTGCAGTCGGAGCCGACGGGCGAGGTGCGCATGAGTCTGTCACTGCGCTTCGCCGCCGGATCGCACAAGGGCATGATCCGGGAGGGCAACGAGGACTCCGGATACGCCGGTCCGCGCCTGCTCGCCATCGCCGACGGCATGGGCGGCCAGGCCGCCGGAGAGGTCGCCTCCTCCGAGGTGATCTCCACCATCGTCGCCCTCGACGACGACGTGCCCGGCTCCGACATCCTCACCTCCCTCGGCACCGCCGTGCAGCGCGCCAACGACCAGCTGCGGCACATGGTCGAGGAGGACCCCGCCCTCGAAGGCATGGGCACCACCCTCACCGCCCTGCTCTGGACCGGCCAGCGCCTCGGCCTCGTCCACGTCGGCGACTCCCGCGCCTACCTGCTGCGCGACGGCGTGCTCACCCAGATCACCCAGGACCACACCTGGGTGCAGCGCCTCGTCGACGAGGGACGCATCACCGAGGAGGAGGCCGGCACCCACCCCCAGCGCTCCCTGCTGATGCGCGCCCTCGGCAGCGGCGACCACGTCGAACCGGACCTGTCCATCCGCGAGGTACGGGCCGGCGACCGCTACCTCATCTGCTCGGACGGACTCTCCGGCGTCGTCTCCCACCAGACCCTCGAGGACACCCTCGCCAGCTACCAGGGCCCCCAGGAGACCGTGCAGGAGCTGATCCAGCTCGCCCTGCGCGGCGGCGGCCCCGACAACATCACCGTCATCGTCGCCGACGTCCTCGACCTCGACACCGGCGACACCCTCGCCGGCCAGCTCTCCGACACGCCCGTCGTCGTCGGCGCCGTCGCCGAGAACCAGGCCCAGTTCGGCGACAACGGCATCATGCAGACCCCGGCCGGCCGCGCCGCCGGCCTCGGCCGCCAGGGCGGCGGCCGGCACGGGGGAGGCGGCGAATTCGGCCCGCCCGGCAGCGGCGACACCACCGGCTACATCCCCGCCGGCGGCTTCGGCGACTACGGCGACGACGACTTCGTCAAACCCCGCAAGAACCACAAGTGGCTCAAACGGTCCCTCTACACCGTGCTCGCCCTCGGCGTCATCGGCGGCGGCCTCTACGGCGGCTGGCGCTGGACCCAGACCCAGTACTACGTCGGCACCAACAACGACCACGTCGCCCTCTACCGGGGCATCAGCCAGGACCTCGCCTGGGTCTCGCTCTCCAAGGTCCAGAAGGACCACCCCGAGATCGAACTCAAGTACCTGCCGCCCTACCAGCAGAAACTCGTCGAGTCGACCATCGCCGAGGGCGACCTGAACGACGCCCGGGCAAAGATCGAAGAGCTGTCGGTACAGGCCTCCGCCTGCAAGAAGCAGGCCGAACGGCGTGCCGCGGACAGCGAGAACGCGAAGACGGGCGAAGGCGAGGCCGGAGGCACCACGGGAACCACACCCGCCTCCTTCACGTCCAAGGCCACACCGACACCGACCGCGTCGGAGTCACCGAAGACGCCCGAATCGTCCCCGTCCCCGTCCACGACCGCACCCACTACCAGCCCCGGCCCCAGCCTCTCGGAGGAGGAGCAGAAGGTCGTCTCGCTGTGCGGTAAGCAGTAGGCAAGCCGTGAGAGGCCCCGTCACACGATGAGCAGTACTTCCAACTCGCCGACGCACCACACGTCCACGATCGGCTCCATCGGCGCGCCCAGCCGCCGCAACACCGAGCTGGCCCTGCTGGTGTTCGCCGTCGTCATCCCGGTCTTCGCCTACGCCAACGTGGGCCTGGCCCTCAACGACGAGGTACCCGCAGGACTGCTGAGCTACGGCCTCGGACTCGGCCTGCTGGCCGGCGTCGGCCACCTGGTCGTCCGCAAGTTCGCGCCCTACGCGGACCCCCTGCTGCTGCCGCTGGCCACCCTGCTCAACGGCCTCGGACTCGTCGCCATCTGGCGCCTGGACCAGTCCGAACTGCTCCAGGACATCAAGCAGGCCGGCACCGCCGCGCCCCGCCAGCTGATGTACACCGCGATGGGCATCGCCCTGTTCGTCGCCGTGATGATCTTCCTCAAGGACCACCGGGTCCTGCAGCGCTACACCTACATCTCCATGGTCGGCGCCCTGTTCCTGCTGCTGCTCCCGCTGGTCCCGGGCCTCGGCAAGAACATCTACGGCGCCAAGATCTGGATCCAGGTCGGCTCGTTCTCCATCCAGCCCGGTGAGTTCGCCAAGATCGTCCTGGCGATCTTCTTCGCCGGCTACCTGATGGTGAAGCGGGACGCGCTGGCCCTCGCCAGCCGCCGCTTCATGGGCCTCTACCTGCCGCGCGGCCGTGACCTCGGCCCGATCCTCGTGGTGTGGATGGTCTCGATCCTCATCCTGGTCTTCGAGACCGACCTCGGCACCTCGCTGCTCTTCTTCGGCATGTTCGTGATCATGCTGTACGTCGCCACGGAGCGGACCAGCTGGATCGTCTTCGGTCTGCTGATGTCCGCGGTCGGCGCCGTCGGCGTCGCCAGCTTCGAGCCGCACATCCAGCAGCGTGTGGACGCCTGGCTCGACCCGATGAAGGAGTACACGCTCTCCCGCGCCGGCGTCGGCGGTCACTCCGAGCAGGCCATGCAGGCCCTGTGGGCCTTCGGCTCCGGCGGCACCCTCGGCACCGGCTGGGGCCAGGGCCACTCCGAGCTGATCCGCTTCGCCGCCAACTCCGACTTCATCCTCGCCACCTTCGGCGAGGAGCTCGGCCTGGCCGGCCTCATGGCCCTGCTCCTGCTCTACGCACTCATCGTGGAGCGCGGCGTGCGCACCGCCCTCGCCGCCCGCGACCCGTTCGGCAAGCTCCTCGCCATCGGCCTGTCCGGCGCCTTCGCGCTCCAGGTGTTCGTCGTGGCGGGCGGTGTGATGGGCCTCATCCCGCTCACCGGTATGACGATGCCCTTCCTGGCCTACGGCGGATCCTCCGTCATCGCCAACTGGGCCCTCATCGGCATCCTGCTGCGGATCAGCGACACCGCCCGCAGGCCCGCCCCCGCGCCCGCCGCCAACCCCGACGCCGAGATGACCCAGGTGGTCCGACCGTGAACAAGCCCCTGCGCCGCATCGCGATCTTCTGCGGACTCCTGGTCCTCACCCTGCTCATCCGCGACAACTGGCTCCAGTACGTCCAGGCCGACGAACTGAAGAACGACGAGGCCAACCGCCGCGTCGCCATCGAGCGCTACGCCACCCCCCGCGGCGACATCATCGTCGACGGCAAAGCCATCACCGGACACGCCACCACCAAGGGCGACTTCAAGTACAAGCGCACCTACAAGGACGGCGCCATGTGGGCGCCCGTCACCGGCTACGTGTCCCAGGCCTACGGCGCCACCCAGCTCGAGAACATCGACGACGGCATCCTCACCGGCAACGACGACCGGCTGTTCTTCCGCAACACCCTCGACATGCTCACCGGCAAGAAGCGCGAGGGCGGCAACGTCGTCACCACGCTCAGCTCCGCCGCGCAGAAGGCGGCCTACGAGGGCCTGAAGAAGCAGGGCGGCAAGGGCGCCGTCGCCGCCATCGAGCCCTCCACCGGCAAGATCCTCGCCCTGGCCTCGTACCCCTCGTACGACCCCTCGACGATCGCCGGAGGCGGCGAGGCGGACGGCAAGGCCTGGAACAAGATCATCGAGAAGAACAACCCCGACAAGCCGATGCTCAACCGCGCCCTGCGCGAGGTCTACCCGCCCGGTTCGACCTTCAAGGTCGTCACCGCCGCGGCGGCACTGGAGCACGGCAAGTACACCTCGGCCGACGAGAAGACCGACTCCCCGCTGCCGTGGACCATGCCCGGCACCACCACGCCCCTGCCGAACGAGGGCGACCTCCCCTGCGAGAACGCCACCCTCCGCGAGGCACTGCGCGTCTCCTGCAACACCGTCTTCGGCAAGATCGGCTACGACCTCGGCAACGACAAGATGCTCGAGACGGCCAAGAAGTTCGGCTTCACCGAGGAGCAGTTCGTCCCCGTCCGTTCCAGCGCCTCGGTCTTCTCCGAGGACATGAACGACTCGCAGGTCGCGCTCTCCTCCATCGGCCAGTTCAACACCGCCGCCACCCCGCTGCAGATGGCCATGGTCACCTCGGCCATCGCCAACAACGGCACCCTGATGAAGCCGTACATGGTCGACGAGCTCCAGGCCCCGAACCTCGACACCATCGAGAAGACGGACCCGCAGGAGATGAGCAAGCCGCTCTCCCCGGAGAACGCCCAGATCCTGCAGTCGATGATGGAGACCGTCGTCAAGGACGGCACGGGAACCAACGCGCAGATCGACGGCGTCACCGTAGGCGGCAAGACCGGTACCGCACAGCACGGTGTCGAGAACAGCGAGAACCCGTACGCCTGGTTCATCTCGTACGCCAAGACCGACGGCGGCTCACCGGTCGCCGTGGCCGTGGTGATCGAGGACGAGAACGCCAGCCGTGACGACATCTCCGGCGGCGGCCTCGCGGCACCGATCGCGAAGAGCGTGATGGAGGCCGTCATCAACAGCAAGAAGTGACCAAGCGCTGGACGGGACGTGACTCCGCTCACGTCCCCTTCACATCGACGCACGTTGCGATACCGGTCCTGTATCGGGTACCGGGCTTGGCCAGGTCACACAGAGCGAGCCGGGTACGGTAGGCCGGACGGCAGCCTCCGACCGTACAAGCATGCCGGTCGGGACCGACGGAGAGGGCTGGTAGGTAACCATGGAAGAGCCGCGTCGCCTCGGCGGCCGGTACGAGCTGGGCCAGGTGCTCGGCCGTGGTGGCATGGCGGAGGTCTACCTCGCGCACGACACCCGGCTCGGTCGCACCGTGGCGGTGAAGACGCTCCGCGCGGACCTCGCGCGCGACCCGTCCTTCCAGGCCCGGTTCCGCCGGGAGGCCCAGTCGGCCGCCTCGCTCAACCATCCCGCGATCGTCGCGGTCTACGACACGGGCGAGGACTACATCGACAACGTGTCGATCCCGTACATCGTCATGGAGTACGTCGACGGCTCCACGCTCCGTGAGCTCCTCCACTCCGGCCGCAAGCTGCTGCCCGAGCGGACGCTGGAGATGACCATCGGCATCCTCCAGGCCCTGGAGTACTCCCACCGCGCCGGCATCGTCCACCGCGACATCAAGCCCGCCAACGTCATGCTGACGCGCAACGGGCAGGTCAAGGTCATGGACTTCGGCATCGCCCGCGCCATGGGCGACTCCGGCATGACGATGACCCAGACCTCGGCCGTCATCGGCACCGCCCAGTACCTCTCCCCGGAGCAGGCCAAGGGCGAACAGGTCGACGCGCGCTCCGACCTGTACTCCACCGGCTGCCTGCTCTACGAGCTCCTCACGGTCCGGCCGCCCTTCGTCGGCGACTCCCCGGTCGCGGTGGCCTACCAGCACGTCCGCGAAGAACCGCAGGCACCCAGCGTCTTCGACCCCGAGATCACGCCCGAGATGGACGCGATCGTCCTGAAGGCCCTGGTCAAGGACCCCGACTACCGCTACCAGTCGGCCGACGAGATGCGCGCCGACATCGAGGCCTGCCTGGACGGCCAGCCGGTCGCCGCCACCGCCGCGATGGGCGTCATGGCAGCCGGAGGCTACGGCGGCTACCCCGACGAGCAGCCGACCACCGCCCTGCGCTCGGACTCCGGCATGGGCGCGGGCGCCACGACCATGCTGCCGCCGATGAACCCCGACGACGGCGGGTACGGCTACGACGACCGCCCCGGCCGGCGCCGTCAGCAGAAGAAGTCCCACACCTCCACGATCCTCCTGGTCCTGGCCGGCATCCTCGTCCTCGTCGGCGCCATCCTGATCGGCAAGTACGCCATCGGCGGCGGCGGCGTCGGCAACGACAACGTCCCCGTACCGAACTTCGTGGGCCTCACCAAGCAGCAGGCCGGCAACCAGGCGACCAACGCCGACCTGGAACTGGCGTTCACCCAGAAGCCCTGCGAGGACCAGGCCAAGGGCCACATCTGCTCGCAGGACCAGAAGCCGGACACCGAGGTCAAGAAGAACTCCACCATCAACCTCGTCGTCTCGACCGGGGCACCCAAGGTCGAGGTCCCGGACGTCGAGGGCCAGACCTTCGACGACGCCCAGCGGGCCCTGGAGGAGAAGGGCTTCGAGGTCGAGAAGGAGACCAAGGAGTCGACGGAGACCCCGGACACGGTGCTCTCCCAGGACCCCGAGGGCGGCACCTCGCGCGAGAAGGGTTCGACCGTCACGCTCACCGTCGCCCGGGAGACCTCCCAGGTGACCGTGCCGAGTCTGCTGGGCCTGAGCCCGGCGGACGCCGAGCAGCGCCTGAAGGAGAAGGGCCTCGTCCTCGGCTCCCAGACGGAGGAGGAGTCCACCGCGCAGCCGGAGGGCACCATCTTCGAGCAGAGCTTCCAGCCGGGCACCGACGTGGACCGCGGCAGCACGGTCACGGTGAAGATCGCCAAGGCGCCGGCGGCGAAGACCAAGGTCCCGGAGGTCCGCACGAAGACCCTCGCGGAGGCCCGGCAGATCCTGCAGCAGAGCGGCTTCACGAACGTCCAGGTCACCCCCGGCTCTCCGGGTGAGGACAACGCGCTGGTCATCGGCCTCAACCCGCAGCCCGGCACCGAGGTCGACGACCCGGCCGCAACCCCGATCATGCTCCAGACCGCCGGCGGCAACAACGGCAACAACGGCGGTGGCGGCGGCGGCTTCATCGGCGGCCTCGGCAACGACGACTGACCCCACCGGAACGGAACGAACGGAGCCCCGGCCCTCTGGTGAGGGCCGGGGCTCCGTCGTCGCCCGCTGGGTGGCCGACCCGGCAAGGAGACCGGTCAGCCCAGCTCCTTCGGCGGGGTCCGCTCGCCGTCCACCTTCTCCGTGCGGACCAGCTCGCCCCACACCACGTACCGGTACCGGCTCGTGTACACCGGCGTGCAGGTCGTCAGCGTGATGTAGTGCCCCGCCTTGGTCTTCCCGGACTCCTTGGGGATTCCCCCGAGCACCTTCACGTTGTACTTCGAGGTCTCCGGGAGGATGCCGTAGACCTTGTACACGTACCAGGTGTCCTTCGTCTCGAAGACGATCGGGTCACCCTTCTCGATCTTGTCGATGTTGTGGAACTTCGCACCGTGCCCGTCGCGGTGGGCCGCCAGCGCGAAGTTGCCCTCCTTGCCCGACGTCGGGAGCTCGGACTTCACCGGATCGGTGTAGTAGCCGGCCACGCCGTCGTTGAGGATCTCCATCGACGTGCCCTTCTCCACCAGGATGTCGCCGTTCCCCATCGCCGGCACGTGCAGGAAGCCGATGCCCGCCTTGGTGTCCAGCGCCCCCGGACCCTGCGGACCGACCCTGTCCTGGGCCCAGTTGTCCCGCACCTTGTCGGCCTGCTTGTCGGCCGCGCGGTCGGCGACGACGTTCGTCCACCACAGCGAGTAGACGACGAACAGGCCGAGCACCAGGCCCGCCGTGATGAGGAGTTCGCCGAGGACACTGACGACCAGGGCGATGCCCCGCCCCGGGCCGCGACGGCGGCGTGCCGTGGACGGCGGCCGGCCGGACGCGTCGGTGTGCTCTTCGTGATCCGTGTCGGTGGTCGCTGCCACTGGTCATCTGCCCTTAATTGACGAGCGCATCCGGCTTGCCCTTGCTGCGCGGCCGTTCCTCGACCATCTTGCCCCAGACGATCATCCGGTACTTACTGGTGAACTCCGGGGTGCACGTGGTCAGCGTGATGTAGCGCCCCGGCCCCGTGAACCCCGACTGCCGGGGCACCGGATCGAGGACGCTGGTGTTGCTCGGCGGCGTCACCGGCAGGATCGACGACATCTTGTAGACGAAGTACTCGTCCTGGGTCTCCACGACGATCGGATCGCCCGGCTCCAGCTTGTTGATGTACCGGAACGGCTCACCGTGCGTGTTGCGGTGCCCGGCCAGCCCGAAGTTGCCGCTCTTCGCCTCGGGCATCGCCGTCGTGAGCGGGTCCTCCGCATAGTGCCCCACCATCCCCCGGTCCAGCACCTTCTTGCTGTTGACGCCCTCGGCGATCGGCACCACCACGTCCAGCTTCGGGATGTGCAGGATGGCGAAACCCTGCCCCGGCTCGAAGGCCCCCGGGTTCCGCTTGCCACTCGCCCAGTCGTCCTGGAGGCTGCTCGCCGCCTTGTCGGCCTGCGCGTGCGCCCGCACATTCGTCCACCACAACTGGTAGGTGACGAACAGCAGCATCAGCACACCGGTCGTGATAAAGATTTCGCCTATCGCCCGGCTCGCGATCACCGCGGGCCCCGGCTTGCGCGCCCGGGCCTGCCGACGGGCCTCCACACGCGACAGCGGGGCTTTCGGCGCCTCGGCGGACTCCTGTGCCCCCGACGGCCGTTGAGCGCCTCCATGGCGTCCGTGGCGCCGTCTGGCGGCCTTCCTGCGGGCCGCGCGGCCACCACCCGGCGGTCCGGCCGCTACGGAAGGAGAAACGTCCCCCGTACGCACCGGAGGGGGTTCCGGAACCCGCAGCGCGACCGTCTCGTCGTCGGGGACCGGCGCGTACGTCTCCTCGTACGCCCCCTCGCCCGAGACGCGCCCCTCGTACCAGCCGCCCCGGCCCGCACCGTCCCCGAACGCACCAGAACTCCCGTACGACTGCCCGTACGCGGCCTCCCGGTCACCGGCCGCGCCGGACTCACGCTCGGGGCGCAGCGCGGTCACGCCGTGGCCCTGCCCACCACCGGGGCGAGCCCCGCCGACCTCGCCACCGCGCCCTGGTCACCGCACTCCACCAGCCAGTTGGCCAGCATCCTGTGCCCGTGCTCGGTCAGCACCGACTCCGGATGGAACTGCACACCCTCGACGGGCAGTTCCCGATGCCGCAGCCCCATCACGATCCCGTCGTGCGTACGGGCCGTCACCTCCAGCTCGGCCGGCACCGTCCCCGGCTCGGCGGCCAGCGAGTGGTACCGCGTCGCCGTGAACGGCGACGGAAGGCCCGCGAACACGCCCTGGCCCCCGTGCTCCACCGGCGACGTCTTCCCGTGCAGCAACTCGGGTGCCCGGCCCACCACACCGCCGTACGCCACCTGCATCGACTGCATGCCGAGACAGACACCGAAGACCGGCACCCCGGTCGCCGCACAGTGCCGCACCATCTCGACGCACACGCCCGCCTGCTCCGGCGCACCCGGCCCCGGCGACAGCAGCACCCCGTCGAACCCGTCCTGGGCGTGCCCCGTGGACACCTCGTCGTTGCGCAGCACCTCGCACTCGGCACCCAGCTGGTACAGGTACTGGACCAGGTTGAAGACGAAGCTGTCGTAGTTGTCGACGACGAGGATGCGCGCACTCACTGGTTGTCCACCGTCACATCGTTGAAGGGAAGCAGCGGCTCGGCCCACGGGAAGACGTACTGGAACAGGACGTAGACCACGGCCACCACGAGCACCAGCGAGAGCAGCGCCCTCACCCACACGTTCCCCGGCAGATGCCGCCAGATCCAGCCGTACATGCCGTCCCTTCCGTCGCACCACGGCACCAGACTCACGCCGTACGGCACCAGACTAACGGCGCGGAGCCCCCGGGAACGGCGTCACTCGACAGGCTGGGCGTAGTGCAGGTCCACGGCGCCCGAGTAACCCGGCAGCGTCGCCGTCCCCTCGTCGTCGACCTTCCAGCCGAGCCCGTACACGTTGACGTACACCATGTAGTTCTGGATCGCCGGCGACTCGGCCAGGGCCTTCTTCAGCCGCTCCGGGTCCCCGACCGCCTGGATCTTGTACGGCGGCGAGTAGACGCGTCCCTGGAGGATCAGGGTGTTGCCCACGCACCGCACCGCGCTGGTGGAGATCAGCCGCTGGTCCATGACCTTGATGCCCTCGGCGCCGCCCTGCCACAGCGCGTTGACCACCGCCTGCAGATCCTGCTGGTGGATCACCAGGTAGTCGGGCTGCGGCTCGGGATACCCGGGAAGCTTGGCGGTGGCATCCGGCGGGGCGTCGTCCAGCGTGACCGAGATCGATTCGCCCTTCAGCTCCTGCGTGCCGGTCTTCTCCTCCAGCGCCGCGAGCTTGGCGTCCTCCGCCTTCGTACTTCCGTCGTCGCGCTCGGCGAGGCTTTCGATGTCGTCCCGCAGGGCCGCGTTGGACTCGTCCAGCTCACCGTTCTTACGGCTGCGTTCCTGGATGAGATCGGACAACTTCAGCAAAGAGGCGTCCGTGCGGATATTGGTGCCCTTGGCGGTATTGAAGCTGGTGAAGAAAATGAGACCCGCGAGAGCGAAGACGGCCGCCGTGAGCACCCGCACCGGCCGGAATCGGCGTCCGCGGGCAGGGCTGGATCCCGTCCCGGGGGAGTCGGCAGAATTGCTCAACGTACCCTTATCTCCTTAAGCGCCACGGAAGCACTACGCTAACGGACGCCCGGGGGAGCGCTCAGAGTCCCCTTGTACGCCGCCCCGAGCCCGAACCGTTCCCTGCGCGGCCACGCAGCGCATCGACAGGAGAGACCCTCGTGCCGAAGTCACGTATCCGCAAGAAGGCCGACTACACGCCGCCGCCCGCGAAGCAGGCGGCCGCCATCAAGCTGACCAACCGCGGTTGGGTCGCACCGGTCATGCTCGCCATGTTCGTCATCGGTCTCGCCTGGATCGTCGTCTTCTATGTCACCGACGGGTCGCTGCCGATCGACGCGCTGGGCAACTGGAACATCGTGGTGGGCTTCGGTTTCATCGCCGCCGGATTCGGCGTCTCCACGCAGTGGAAGTAGCTCTCCCCAGGGCTATCCACCGAGTTATCCACAGACCTTGTCCACACGGTGGGGACAAAGAAACGACGATCTGTGGATAACTCGCCGGGCATTGACGCCGGTGTGACGGAAGTACCAGCAACCGAAAACCTGTTCGCCCCCTGCCTGACCTGCGGAAACACGGTTCAGTGACAGGGGGCACACCTGTTCCCGCACGCTTTGCACAGGGTCCGCCACCGGCTGTGGACAACGAGCCGCTCAGGTGAGCTGGGCGGTTCTCAACAGGGTCAGTCCGACGACGGCCACGAGGACCAGCGCACAGGTGCCGTACTGCACGAGCGTCCGCCGTTCACGCGGGGCGTGGAGCATGGCGTAGCCGATGACGGCACCGGCGACGAGGCCGCCGATGTGGGCCTGCCAGGCGATGTCGGCCCAGGTGAAGGTGAAGACCAGGTTGATCGCCAGGAGGACGACGACCGGCCGCATGTCGGCGTTGAGGCGTCGGACCAGCGCGGCGGTGGCGCCGAAGAGGCCGAAGATCGCACCGGAGGCGCCGAGTGAGGGCTGGTTCGGTGCGGCGATCAGATAGCTGAGGGCGCTGCCGGCCAGTCCGGAGCAGAAGTAGAGGGCCAGGTAGCGGGCGCGGCCCAGAGCCCCTTCCAGCGGTCCGCCGAGCCACCAGAGGCTGAGCATGTTGAACAGGATGTGCATGTAGCTGCCGTGCAGGAACATCGCGGTCAGCAGCCGGTACCACTGGCCCTCGGCCACGCCCTCGACGGGTCCGGGGAACGAGATGTAGGCCTGGCCGAGCATCTGGAACTGGTTGGTGAAGCGGTCACCGACGGAGAGCTGGACCAGGAAGAGGGCCAGGTTGACACCGATCAGCAGCTTGGTGACGAGCCGGGGATCACCGGCGATGGTGCCGCCGGCGAGCGTGCGCGGCCGGGAGGCGGCGGGGGCGGGTCCGGTGCCGCCGCGGGCGCAGTCGGGGCAGTGGAAGCCGACGGAGGCGTTGACCATGCAGTCGGGGCAGATGGGACGTTCGCAGCGGGTGCACCGGATGCCGGTCTCGCGGTCGGGGTGGCGATAGCAGCCGGGCAGGCTGTGGGCGGGCGGGGGTGCCTGGCCGTCCGGGCCCTGCGGGCCGTTCGATGACTGGTCCATGGGATCCCCTCCCTTGTCCGTCCGTGTCCGAGAGGCACGCGGCCCCGCCCTTCCTTACGGACGAGCGGGGCATTTGGTTCCCTTGGGACGCGCCGGCGAGGGCGGCCGGGGAGCCGCGGTGATCAGCTCTGACGGGTCTCGACGACGACCGACTCGATGACCACGTCCTTGAGGGGACGGTCGGTGCGGGGGTTCGTCTCCGTGGCGGCGATGGCGTCGACGACCTTCTGGCTGGCCGGGTCGGTGACCTCGCCGAAGATCGTGTGCTTGCGGGTCAGCCACGTGGTCGGGGAGACGGTGATGAAGAACTGCGAGCCGTTGGTGCCCGGGCCGGCGTTGGCCATGGCCAGGAGGTAGGGCTTGTCGAAGGCGAGGTCGGGGTGGAACTCGTCCTCGAACTTGTAGCCGGGGCCGCCGGTGCCGTTGCCCAGCGGGTCTCCGCCCTGGATCATGAAGCCGCTGATCACCCGGTGGAAGACGGTGCCGTCGTAGAGCCTGTCCGTGGACGTCTGCCCGGTCTCGGGGTTGGTCCACTCACGCTCGCCCTGGGCGAGCTCGACGAAGTTCCGGACCGTCTTGGGGGCGTGGTTCGGCAGGAGCCGGACGTCGATGTCGCCGTGGTTGGTCTTCAGGGTGGCGTAGAGCTGCTCGGCCACGATGTGCCTTCCGTCGTCTTGTTGTGCTCCCCGATCCTCGCACGGCCCGTGGTGTACGTCGCCCGGCTGTCGGTCCGGGCCGCGGACGGGTGGGGGCGCTTGAGGGAATCCGGGTGGGTACCCATGGGTTGCGAGCGCGGCGCGCCGATCCGTGGCATTGTCGTCGACAGGCTCCTGTTGCCCTGTATTCATCCGTTATTGCCGTTGATCGTCCTTTGATCGCATCTCCGGCACCGCGTGCCCCAGGGGGCCCGGCGTCATCGCCCGTGACCCGGATGCCCGTCCGCGCATGCCTGGCTGTGTGTCGGCAGGCATGATCCGTAAAAGGGTGGAAAGTCGAATTACCGTACGCCACCGAGGAGGAGGAACCCGTGACCCGCATCGACAGCGTGCGCGCCGCGACCGGTTCGGCGAAGGACAGCGTGCTGCACGCCGCGGAAGTGGTGGCGCCCTACGCCGACACGGCCAAGGACAGGGCCGCTCACTACGCACAGGAGGCGCGCGTACGGCTGGCGCCCAAGGTTTCGCAGGCCGCGTGCCAGGCCCGGCTCCAGTACGGCGCGCATGTCGCGCCTCGGCTGGAGCAGGCCCGTACGCATGTGCCGCCGAAGATGGACCAGGCCGCTCATGAGGCCGCGGTCCGTACGCGTCTGGCCGCCCGGCAGGCGGCCGACTACTCCCGTCCGGTGATCGAGCAGGCGGTTGCCGCTGCCGGGCCCGTCAGGGACGAGGCCGCCGCCCGCGGTGCCGCGGCACTGGCCGCGCTGCGGGGTCAGGTCTCGGCCAAGGAGATCCAGAAGCTGACCCGCAGGCACGAGCGGCGGGCGAGGGCCGGGCGCATCGCCAAGGTCCTGGTGGTGGTGGGCGCCGTCGCGGGCGGTGCCTTCGCGGCCTGGAAGTGGTGGGACAAGCAGGCCAACCCGGACTGGCTGGTCGAGCCGCCCGAGGCGACGGAGGTTCCCGAGAGCGGGCGGCTGACGTCGGTGGACGGTACCGGTGGGGCGGTCCTGGACCCCGAGGTGCAGGCCAAGCAGGCCGAGGACGAGGCCGCCGACGGCGGTGACGAGCCGCGCTGACGGCTTCCGGGGCGGATCGGTACGCCACCACCTCTGTACATCGCCGCGGGGCGGGAGACATCCGGGTCTCCCGCCCCGCGGCGATGTTTCACGTGGAACGTCGGGCGTTCAGCGGCCGTAGCGGCGTTCGCGCAGGGAGTAGGAGCGCAGGGCGCGCAGGAAGTCGATCTCCCGGAAGTCCGGCCAGTAGGTCTCGCAGAAGTACATCTCGGCGTACGCGGACTGCCACAGGAGGAAGCCGGACAGCCGCTGCTCCCCGGAGGTGCGGATGATGAGGTCGGATTCGGACCGCGCCTTGGAGTACAGGTGCTTGGAGATGTGCTCCATGGTGAAGGTCTCGATGAACTCGTCGATGTCCCCGCCCTGGGCGCTGTGCTCGGTGAGGGCGGAGCGGACGGCGTCGACGATCTCCCGGCGGCCTCCGTATCCCACCGCGACGTCCACCTTGGTCCCGCCCTGTCGCCCCTGGGTGGCGGCGGTGGCGGTCTTGAGCCGGCTCGCGGACTCGGCAGGGAGGAGGTCGAGAGCTCCGACGACCTCGACGCGCCAGGGGTTGCCGGGCGCGGCCAGCCGCTCCACCACCTCGGCGATGATGTCGATCAGGGGGGTGAGCTGGTCCTCGGGCCGGTGCAGGTTGTCGTCGGAGAGCATGTAGAGGGTGACGTGCTCGATCTCGGCGGAGTCGCACCAGTGCAGGAAGTCCAGCACCTTCGCACCGCCGGCCCGGTAGCCCTCCCGCGGGTCCTCGATGCCCGATTCCTTGGCCCAGCGGCGGTTGCCGTCCAGCATGATGCCGATGTGCTGGGGGCGTGGGCGGCCCTCCAGCTCCCTGACGAGACGCTTCATGTACAGCGCATCGAGTGCGGCTCGTACCTTGGCCCGCATGCTCTGCCCCTTTCATCTCGTCGGCAGCGACCGGACGGCTCCGGCGGCGGTGTGCCGCTTGGCACCGCCCCGCAGGGGTGTGGCGCTGGTGCCCTCTGGGGTGACGATATCAAGAGCAGACAGCGCTGCTCCGGTGCCGAGCGGTGGCCTCGCGCACACCCGTTCCCACCCGGCCATGGTGGGCCGGCGATCCCTGACGTCTCGTCAACTGCCGCGCCGCCGAGCGTCGTTGGCGATCATCCCCGCGTCGCGGCCGAGCGCGGGTGTTACTGCCGGGACTGCCCGCCGGGGCGGCCATGGGCGGGAGGTCCAGTCCCTGGGGGTCGCGCTGAGCGCCGGCCGGAGAGCCGCTGCGCACGCTGGGTGACGACGACGCGAAGAACCCGCCCGGCCTGGCGTTTGCGCAGGTCGGACGGGCTCTTGGAGTGTGGAGCCTAGGGGAGTCGAACCCCTGACATCTGCCATGCAAAGACAGCGCTCTACCAACTGAGCTAAGGCCCCGGAGGAGACGTCCGGCCGGAGGATCCTCATACCGGCGGTCGCCGCAGACAAGAGTACCGGGTCGCCCCCCGTATCTCACAAATGATGGGGACTCCCGGGGAAACACCACGCTCCGTAAGATGCTCGGCGTGGTTCGCTGAAGCGAACTGCGGTTTTGGGGAAGCGATGGGGAGACGCAATGGACGCCGCACAGCAGGAAGCCACCGCGAGAGCGCGGGAACTGCAGCGGAACTGGTACGGGGAGCCGCTGGGGGCGCTCTTCCGTAGGCTCATCGACGATCTTGGTCTCAACCAGGCTCGTCTGGCGGGGGTGCTGGGGCTGTCCGCGCCGATGCTGTCGCAGCTGATGAGCGGGCAGCGGGCGAAGATCG
Organism: Streptomyces flaveolus; assembly: GCF_014648815.1. GTDB lineage: Bacteria > Actinomycetota > Actinomycetes > Streptomycetales > Streptomycetaceae > Streptomyces > Streptomyces flaveolus. The sequence goes on from NZ_BMRV01000004.1 coordinate 371,227, forward strand.
GGAACCCCGCGGTGGTGCAGCGGGTGCAGCTGCTTCAGGACCTGGCGGGGCAGGTCGCGGACGGCAGCGTGAGCGCGGCCGAGGCCACCGAGCGCATGGACGAGATCAAGAAGTCGCAGGGGGGCTCGGTGCTCAACAACACCACGCAGACGACGAACAGTTCGGGAGCGCCCACGGTCAAGCGGGTGGTCCGTGAGATCCAGTCGCTGCTGCGTTCGGTGGCGGCCGCCGGCGACATAATCGACGCCGCGGACGCCCTCTCCCCGTCCCACCCGGAGCTGGCGGAGTTCCTGCGGGTGTACGGCGCCGGCCGTACCTCCGACGCGGTCGCGCACTACCAGTCCCACCAGAACTGACCCCCGGGGTCCGGCCGTCGACGGATTCGGCGGCCGGACCCGCGGGGAGTGGCGCGAGGGGGAGGAGCGGCACACAGCCATGGGTGAGGTCTTCGCCGGCCGGTACGAGCTGGTCGATCCGATCGGCCGTGGAGGGGTGGGTGCCGTCTGGCGTGCCTGGGACCACCGCCGTCGGCGCTATGTGGCCGCCAAGGTGCTGCAGCAGAGGGACGCCCACTCGCTGCTGCGCTTCGTGCGTGAGCAGGCGCTGCGGATCGACCATCCCCATGTGCTGGCTCCGGCCAGCTGGGCCGCCGACGACGACCAGGTCCTGTTCACCATGGACCTGGTCACGGGCGGTTCACTCGTCCACCTGGTCGGGGACTACGGCCCGCTGCCGCCGGCTTTCGTGTGCACCCTGCTGGACCAGCTCCTGGCGGGCCTGGCGGCGGTGCACGCGGAGGGTGTCGTGCACCGCGACGTCAAGCCGGCCAACGTGCTGCTCGAAGCCACCGGCACGGGGCGGCCCCGGCTCCGGCTGTCCGACTTCGGCATCGCGATGCGGCTGGGCGAGCCCCGGCTGACGGAGACCAACCTGGTGGTGGGGACGCCCGGTTATCTCGCGCCGGAGCAGATGATGGGCGCGGAACCGGACTTCGCCGCGGACCTGTTCGCCGTGGCACTGGTCGCCCTGTACCTGCTGGAGGGCGCCAAGCCGGATACCAAGGCGCTCGTGCAGTACTTCGCGGAGCACGGGACGCCGCCGGCTCCGCAGGGCATTCCCGAGCCGTTGTGGCAGGTCGTGGCCACGTTGCTGCAGCCGGACCCGGAGGCAAGGTTCCGTACGGCCACGGGGGCGCGCAAGGCGCTGGCCGCGGCGGCGGAGCTGCTGCCGGAGCCGGGTCCCGACGACGAGCTGATCGAGGTCTTCGACCACATAGGCCCACTGCCCCCGGGGTTCGGGCCCGGCGGACCGCTCAAGCGGGCCACGGGAGTGGACGACGTACCGACGGACCCGCGACAGCCCTCCGCCCCGGCGCAAGCCCCGCCGCACGCCCCGGACAGCACGCCATCACCACCGCAGCCACCCCCCTCACCCGAATCCCATCCTGCCCACGCCCCCGCCCCCGTTCGGCCGTCCGCCATGTCGGACACCGGGAGCTTTCCCCTGCCGCCCCCGCAGGTCACCGCCACGTCCGCCCCCGCGCCCGGCACGCCGCAGTCGCCCGTACACACACCGAACCCGTCCGCACAGCCGCAGGCGCCGGGATTCCCTGCCCCCCGGCACCAGACCTCGTACGCACCCCCGCACCCTTCTCAGACCCCCGCACCGCAGCCGTGGCAGCGCGCCGACGTGCCCACCGCCGCGTACACCGCGCAGGCGGCTCAGGACCCACACGTCCCGCAGGCCGCGCAGGCCCCGCAGACTCCCCCGCCCGCTCCGGCCCACCCCCAGCATCGCGCGGCTCGGCGCCGCCGTGCCGGTCCCCCGGCCCGCGTGGCGGTACCGCTGCTGCTGCTCGCCCTGGCCTGCTACGCCGTGGGCTTCTGGGCCCTGGCCCGCATCTGAGGCGCGGGCCCGCCGGGGCTCGTCAGACGGCCCGGCGTCGGGCCACCGCCGTCCACACGCCGAGCCCCGCCAGCAGGACGCTGCCGGCGCCGATCCCGCCCACGGCGAGCACCGTCATGGCGACGCCGCCGGCCCGGTCCGCTCCGTCCGCCGACGCCGCCTGCCGGTCGTGGGCCGACACCTCGAAGACGCCGTCGGGCACGGACTGCCCCGCGTACCCGGGCCCGGCCTGCGCCGTCCCCTCGAGCCGCAGGCGCAGGACCAGCGGGAAGGGGCCCTCTCCGAAGTCGTCGGCCACCTGGGCCGCGAGGTGCACCACGAGGTAGTAGTCGCCGGCGAACCGCATGCCGCTGACCCGGTCGTCGGTGGCGTAGCGGTTGGCGTACGCCACCGGTGGCGCGGGAGCGAGGGCGGCCGTGGCCCGACGGCCGGTGTACCCCTTGGCGGCGTCGACGACCTCGCCGCGCACGGGGTTGTGCAGGGCGAGGCGCAGCGCACCGGTCGCGTAGCCGGAACCGCTGTCGGTGCTGCCGAGTTCGGCGGCCGCGTACAGTTGCCGGCCCCAGTCGACGGGCACCTTGTAGAAGAGCGTCTGTCCGGGCCGGATGTCGTCGCGCCAGGCTCCCTGGCCGACGGGCGTGGCCCGGGCGAAGCCGCTGCCGCCCCGGCGGCGTTCGGGCTCGCCCGTGAGCGGACCGGGCGAGGCGGAGTTCCATGCCTCGGGTGCCTGTGTGGCGCCGGTGTGCGCAGGGCGTGATTCGGTGACGGCGGTGAGCTCCAGGCCCCAGGGGTCCGGTGGGGAGTCCTGCGGCCGGGACCGCTCGACGGTGACGTAGTAGGTGCCGGGGTCCTGGCATCGCGTCCCGCCGGGGGAGAGCGCGCGCACGCCCCAGGCCGTGACCGGGCGGGGGCTGCGGGCGGCACCGAAACTCGCGCTGTCCAAGGAGCAGGTGCCGCCGTCGGCGTCCTGTACGGACAGCCGGATGCCGTCGACGGCGGTGAGCTCGTCGCCCTCGCCGGGGACTGCGGTGGCGGAGACGTACGTGTCCGAGGCCGCGTCGAGTTCGAGGCGGTAGTGCAGCGTTCCGCTCCTCGGCAGGGAGCTGCGGTACGTCGTGCCGGGTTCGAGCAGCGGGGCGCCCGCGGTACCGCTCGCGCCCTCGACCCGCTGGGCGTTCTCGGCGAAGGCGTAACCGCCCGGCGTCCCGGCCGCCAGGGCCGTCCCGCCCGGCAGGACGGAGGTGGTGGCCAGCACCGCGGTGACGACGGCCAGACGCACCGGCCCCGGTGGGCGGCCACGTCCTGACCCGCCTCGCCACCGAGCCGTACACCACCGCACCATCAGCCGCCACCCCTCGCGCTCACCGTCGCACGGACCGTGGCCCATCCTGCCGCGCGCCCGGTGGTCTCCGCGCCCGGTCCGGACAACACAAAACCCCGACCGCGATGACGGCCGGGGTCTGCTCAGGACCGGATGTCGGTCGTACTCACGAACCCGTGGGCACGGAGTCAGTCGCCTCCGTCCACAGATCCTGCTCGGCGCGATCCGCCTGGATCTGGCGGTACACGAGGAGCCCGCCGATGGCGGCCAGTGCGACCAGGAGAAGCTTCTTCACCGCGCGACCTCGTCTTTCCTTGACGTAGGGGACCTCTGGCGCCCGACTATACACACCGGCCGATACCGATCGGTGATCTGAGTCGGCCCTCAACTGCCCGTCGGTGGAACCCAGTAGATACGGACCGAACCGTTCCGATCGGAGGGTGATCACACCTCCACGGACGGTGACTTTCGCCCAGACTTCTCCCTGATTCGAGCCTTTTCGGCCTCTTTGAGGCCAAACGGGTGGTGTTCATCTGAACATCGCGGCGCCACGGGCCCGGGTCCACCACTTCGCGGCCCACATACACATCATGAGGAAAGTACGCAAATCGCCCGACCCGAAAGTGAGGGGCCATGGCCCGGAACAAGGTCATGAAGCTGTGGACCGCCATCGTCACCGCCTTCCTCGCGCTGTGCACGGCGCTCGGATTCGTCACGACGACCGCCGCGGCGGCCGTACCGCAGACCGAGACGCACAGCAACACGGAGACCGCGCCCGCGTCGGCGGAACCGGCGGCGGCAGCACCCTGGTCCTGGTCCCGAGCAGGGGCCCTGCCCCCCACGATGAAACAGCGCATCCACGCCGAGGCCCACGGCAAGGCCCCCAGCTGCCGGCACCGTCCGCTCGCGGACACCGCGTCGGCCGTCACGACCCTGCCGGCCGCCGGCACCCAGTGCGACACCGCCGAGTCCCCGGCTCAGCAGCACACCGTCCCGCTCCAGCGCTGAGCGGCCCGGCGCACCGCGCCCCCGCCATCCGACCCTGACGTCACGGCGTATTGCGTACGCACCGCACGCGAGAAACGGCCCGGCCGCTCGACAGAGCAGCCGGGCCGTCGCCGTGCGGGCGGTCGGTTCAGAAGATCGGCGTCTGCGATTGGATGTCGGCGAGACCTTCTTCCATGGTCAGCGACGGCAGCACACGGACGCGGTTCCAGTGGGGGAGGCGAGCCTCCACCAGAAAGCGGTCGACATTCTCGGCCTTGTCGGCCTGCACCACCACGACGATCGTGTGCTCACGGTTCACGAAGGGACCGGCCACGATGTCGACGCCTGCCTTCTGGGCGAGGTTCGGCATGTCGGGAGCGGTCTTGAGCATCAGATCACGCGTTGTCGCGTTGGCGGTCGGACAGACTTCCGGATCGTGGGTCGCGAGCAGGACAAAGTGCATGTCACGGCTCCCTTTTCACTCGAGCCCCTACATTTCAGGCTAGGTCGTCCGGGAGTGACCCGCGAGTGCAGTGAAGAGGAGCCGTGAACGTCAAAGACCCCCAGTCGGTATCGACTGGGGGTCTTCTCGCTGGTGGGGCTAACAGGATTTGAACCTGTGGCCTCATCCTTATCAGGGATGCGCTCTAACCAACTGAGCTATAGCCCCGCCGCGCTCTGCGGTGTGTGTCCCGCGCGCTGACTCCTGAAGATTAGCGCACGAGGCGGGCAGTCCCAAAATCGGTTGTCGTGGGACCGCCCGCGCGGATCACTCGTCCTCGGCGAGCGTCAGCTCGACACCGCCGACGAAGCCGGCGGAGAGGTTGTAGATGAAGGCGCCGAGCGTGGCGAGAGCCGTCGCGAGGACGACGTCGATGACCGCGATGATCGTCGTGAACATCAGCACGTTGGGCAGCGACAGGAAGGACTGCAGGTCGAAGCCGTTTGACTCGTTCGAGCCGGTGGCCTCGGAGATCGTGCCGCCGACCGTCGAGAAGACGCCCATGGCGTCCATGACCATCCACAGCACCGCGGAGGCCACGATCGTGCAGATGCCGAGCGCGATGGAGAGAAGGAAGCTGACCTTCATCACCGACCACGGGTCGGCCTTGGCCACGCGCAGGCGTGCCTTGCGGACGCGGGGCGTGGTGCGCGCCCCGGTGCGCGGGCGGCGCGCGGCGGCCGCGGACGGGTTGCCGCCCTGGGTCTGGTAGGCCTGCGGCGGGTGGTACGGCCCGCCGGGCTGCTGGGGCTGCCGCTCCCCGGGCAGCGGCGAGGCCGACTGCCGGGTCTGCGGGCCTCTGGTGTCCGTCACAGTTCCCCCCTGGGATCCATGAGTGTCAGGCGCGTGCGAGCCGGTCGCGCCGTCGTCGATCTTGCGCAGCTGAGTCGTGTGCGGATCCGTCGCACGCGCGGCGGAGCCACGGCCGCCGTCCGTCTCCGTACCTCTCGGGGTACTGGCCGATCCGGCGCCCGTGGCTCCGCTCACGATGACTCTCTCCTCGTGCTACTCGGCCGAGGGCGCCTCACCCTCGTCCGTGCCGGTGGTCGCGGCACCCTCGGCGGCCTCGTCGACGACGACATCGCCGTCGACCTCCTCCGCCTCGCGTCCCGCCTCGGCGTTGCGCGCGATACCCACGACGGCATCGCGCTTGCCCAGATTGATCAGTTGGACGCCCATGGTGTCACGGCCCGTCTCCCTGACTTCGCTGACTCGCGTACGAATCACACCGCCCGAGAGTGTGATGGCGAGGATCTCGTCGTTCTCCTCGACCACCAGCGCGCCCACGAGCGTCCCGCGGTCCTCGACGATCTTGGCGGCCTTGATGCCGAGGCCGCCGCGACCCTGGACGCGGTACTCGTCGACGGAGGTCCGCTTCGCGTACCCGCCGTCGGTGGCAGTGAACACGAACGTACCGGCTCGAACAACATTCATCGAGAGCAGCTCGTCCCCGTCGCGGAAACTCATGCCCTTGACGCCCGAGGTGGCACGGCCCATGGGACGCAGAGTGTCGTCCGAAGCGGTGAACCTGATCGACTGCGCCTTCTTGCTGATCAGCAGCAGATCGTCCTCGGCCGAGACGAGCTCGGCTCCGATCAGCTCGTCGTCGGAACCGTCCGCCTGCTCGCGCAGGTTGATGGCGATCACGCCGCCCGAGCGCGGGGAGTCGTAGTCCTTCAGCGGCGTCTTCTTCACCAGGCCGGCCTTGGTGGCCAGGACCAGGTAGGGCACCGCCTCGTAGTCGCGGATCGCGCGGATCTGGGCGATCGTCTCGTCCGGCTGGAAGGCCAGCAGGTTCGCCACGTGCTGGCCGCGCGCGTCCCGGCCGGCGTCGGGCAGCTCGTACGCCTTGACCCGGTAGACACGGCCCTTGTTGGTGAAGAACAGCAGCCAGTGGTGGGTGGTGGACACGAAGAAGTGGTTGACGATGTCGTCTTCCTTGAGCTTCGTGCCGCGCACGCCCTTGCCGCCGCGCTTCTGGGCCCGGTAGTCGTCGGTCTTGGTGCGCTTGATGTAGCCGCCGCGCGTGACGGTGACGACGATGTCCTCTTCGGCGATCAGGTCCTCGATGGACATGTCGCCCTCGTAGGGGATCAGCTTGGTCTTGCGGTCGTCGCCGTACTTCTCGACGAGCGCCGCCAGCTCCGCGCTGACGATCCCGCGCTGACGGACCGGCGAGGCGAGGATCTCGTTGTACTCGTTGATCTTCGCCTGGAGTTCGTCGTGCTCCTGGACGATCTTCTGCCGCTCCAGGGCCGCCAGTCGCCGCAGCTGCATCTCGAGGATGGCGTTGGCCTGGATCTCGTCGATCTCCAGGAGGTCCATCAGGCCGCCGCGCGCGATCTCGACGGTGTCACTGCGCCGGATCAGGGCGATGACCTCGTCGATGGCGTCCAGGGCCTTGAGCAGACCGCGCAGGATGTGGGCGCGCTCCTCGGCCTTGCGCAGGCGGAACTTCGTCCGCCGGACGATGACCTCGATCTGGTGGTTCACCCAGTGCCGGATGAACGCGTCCAGGGAGAGGGTGCGCGGCACACCGTCGACCAGGGCCAGCATGTTGGCGCCGAAGTTCGACTGCAGGTCGGTGTGCTTGTACAGGTTGTTCAGGACGACCTTGGCGACCGCGTCCCGCTTGAGCACGATGACCAGGCGCTGGCCGGTGCGCGAGGACGTCTCGTCGCGGACGTCCGCGATGCCGCCGATCTTGCCGTCCTTCACCAGGTCGGCGATCTTCTGCGCGAGGTTGTCGGGGTTGGTCTGGTACGGCAGCTCCGTGACCACCAGGCACTGGCGGTTCTGGATCTCCTCGACCTCGACCACCGCGCGCATGGTGATCGAGCCGCGCCCGGTGCGGTAGGCCTCCTCGATGCCCTTGCGGCCCACCACCAGGGCGCCGGTCGGGAAGTCGGGGCCCTTGATGCGCTCGAGCAGCGCGTCCAGCAGCTCCTCGTGCGAGGCCTCGTAGTTCTCCAGGTACCACTGGGCGCCGGCCGCGACCTCGCGCAGGTTGTGCGGCGGGATGTTGGTCGCCATGCCGACCGCGATACCGGCCGAGCCGTTGATCAGCAGGTTCGGGAAGCGGGCGGGCAGGACGGTCGGCTCCTGGGAGCGGCCGTCGTAGTTGTCCGTGAAGTCGACGGTCTCCTCGTCGATGTCGCGGACCATCTCCATCGACAGCGGCGCCATCTTGCACTCGGTGTACCGCATGGCCGCCGCCGGGTCGTTGCCCGGCGAGCCGAAGTTGCCGTTGGAGTCGACGAGCGGCATCCGCATCGACCAGGGCTGGGCGAGGCGGACCAGGGCGTCGTAGATGGAGCTGTCGCCGTGGGGGTGGTAGTTGCCCATGACGTCGCCGACGACGCGGGCGCACTTGTAGAAGCCGCGCTCGGGCCGGTAGCCGCCGTCGTACATGGCGTACAGCACCCGGCGGTGGACGGGCTTGAGGCCGTCACGGACGTCGGGCAGCGCACGCGAGACGATGACGGACATCGCGTAGTCGAGGTAGGAGCGCTGCATCTCCGTCTCGAGCCCGACGGGCTCGACACGCATCGCCAGGGCGTCGCCCTCGGACGTCGTCACAGGGGTGTTCTCGTCGGTCATTGCTGGTGAAGGTCCTTCCTGGTGCGGTCAGCTGAGACCGACTCAGATGTCGAGGAAGCGGACGTCCTTGGCGTTGCGCTGGATGAACGCGCGGCGGGCCTCGACGTCCTCGCCCATCAGCACCGAGAACAGGTCGTCGGCCTGCGCGGCGTCGTCGAGCGTGACCTGGCCGAGCACGCGGTGCTCCTGGTCCATGGTCGTGATGCGCAGTTCCTCGGCGTTCATCTCACCGAGACCCTTGAAGCGCTGCACGGAGTCCTCGCGGATGCGCTTGCCGGCCTGGCGGCCCATCTCGATCAGCGCGTCGCGCTCGCGGTCCGAGTACGCGTACTCGAAGTCGTCCCGGCCCCACTTGATCTTGTAGAGCGGCGGACGCGACAGGTACACGTGCCCGGCCTCGACCAGCGGCCGCATGAAGCGGAACAGGAAGGTCAGCAGCAGGGTGTTGATGTGCTGGCCGTCGACGTCGGCGTCCGCCATCAGGATGATCTTGTGATAGCGGAGCTTCTCGATGTCGAAGTCCTCGTGCACGCCGGTGCCGAACGCGGAGATCATCGCCTGGATCTCCTGGTTCTGCAGGATCCGGTCGATGCGCGCCTTCTCCACGTTGAGGATCTTGCCTCGGATCGGGAGGATCGCCTGGTACTGCGGGTTGCGGCCGGACTTGGCCGAACCGCCGGCGGAGTCACCCTCGACGATGAAGATCTCGCACTTGGTCGGGTCGTTCGACTGGCAGTCGGACAGCTTGCCCGGCAGCGACGCCGACTCCAGCAGGCCTTTGCGGCGGGTCAGGTCACGCGCCTTGCGGGCCGCCACGCGCGCGGTGGCCGCCTGGATGCCCTTGCGGATGATGTCCGCGGCCTCGTTCGGGTTGCGGTCGAGCCAGTCGGCCAGGTGCTCGTAGACGACCTTCTGGACGAAGGTCTTCACCTCGGTGTTGCCCAGCTTCGTCTTGGTCTGGCCCTCGAACTGGGGCTCGCTCAGCTTCACCGAGATGATCGCCGTCAGACCCTCGCGGATGTCGTCACCCGTGAGGTTGTCGTCCTTCTCGCGCAGCAGCTTCTTGTCGCGCGCGTACTTGTTGATCAGCGAGGTGAGCGCCGCACGGAAGCCCTCCTCGTGCGTACCGCCCTCGTGCGTGTGGATGATGTTGGCGAAGGAGTACACGCCCTCGGTGTAGCCGCCGTTCCACTGCATCGCGACCTCGAGGGACAGGTTCTTGTCCTTGTCCTCGGCCTCGAGGTCGATCACGCTCGGGTGCACCAGCTCTCCCTTGCGGGAGTTGAGGTACTTCACGAAGTCGACGATGCCGCCCTCGTAGTGGTACGAGACGGTCTTGACCTCGTGCTTCTCGTCCTCGCCCGCCTCGTCCGCGCCGGCGGTGGCCTTCGCCGACTCGCGCTCGTCGGTGAGGTTGATCTTCAGGCCCTTGTTGAGGAAGGCCATCTCCTGGAAACGCCGGGAGAGCGTCTCGAAGGAGTAGTCGGTGCTCTCGAAGATGTCGCCGTCGGCCCAGAAGGTGACCGACGTGCCGGTCTCCTCGGTGGCCTCGTGCCGAGCGAGCGGTGCCGTGGGCACACCCAGCTTGTAGTCCTGCGTCCAGCGGTAGCCGTCGGTCTTGACCTCCACGGCGACCTTCGTGGAGAGGGCGTTGACGACGGAGACACCCACGCCGTGCAGACCACCGGAGACCGCGTAACCGCCGCCGCCGAACTTGCCGCCCGCGTGCAGCACGGTCAGCACGACCTCGACGGCGGGCTTGCCCTCGGACGGGACGATGCCCACCGGGATGCCACGGCCGTTGTCGACGACCCGGACACCGCCGTCGGCGAGGATCGTCACGTCGATGGTGTCCGCGTGACCGGCCAGCGCCTCGTCGACGGAGTTGTCCACGACCTCCTGCACCAGGTGGTGCAGGCCCCGCTCACCGGTCGAGCCGATGTACATGCCGGGTCGCTTGCGGACCGCGTCCAGACCCTCGAGGACGGTGATGGCACTGGCGTCGTACGAGGCGGGAGCTTCGCCGTCGGCGGTGCTCACCGGGTCGTTCACGCCGGTGTCGGTGGACGGGTTGTTCTCGTTGGGGTTGCCGGAATCGGCCACGAAGCGCCCTTTCTGGCACAGCACGAGCCGGGCTCGTCGGCGGGTTGCCGGAGCGGCTGCGGCATGTTGCGTTGGTAAGCCTTGATCAGCGTTGCTCAGCTTGTCCCGGACGGTCCCCACGTTCGGGGCGGGATTGTCTTCCATTCTACCGGTAGCACTGACACTGATGGGGGTTTGCCGGTGCCTGAGTTCGCATGTGCCGCCCTGAACGAGGCTCTCCCGACTCCCGATATGCGGAAGGGGTCCTCAAGAGGCTCACGACGGCACTCAGCGCTTCGAGGCGTCAACCCTTGGCTACTTGGGAGTCAGATCGGGATTCGCAACCGTGTGCGGTGGGACGCCGCACCGGGCACCGACGGTCCGCACCGACCTTCGACGCCTGTGAATGTGATGTACCTCACCAACCCGCAGGGCGGGCGGACGGGTCACCCGTAGGTGTCCCCGGGGCCCTTGCTGCCCGGCGCGCGCAAAGGACCGTAACGCCGGGCGGAACCACCCGGACCGTGCACCTTGATCACCCGCACCGAGCCGTGCCCGAGGTCCTCGTTGAGCCGGGCCACCAGCGTCGGCGCCAGCAGCCGCAGATTCGTCGCCCAGGCCGTCGAGTCGCACCGGACGACCAGCACCCGCTCGTCCTCGTCGTACCGCTCCGGCACACAGTGCTTGGCCACGTCCTCACCCACGATCTGCGGCCAGCGGCCCATCACACCGCCCACCGCGGCCGGCGTCTCCCACCCGCGCTCCGTGATCAGCCGGTTGATCGCCGAACCCAGCGCCATCGGATCACGACCGTCCGCGCGCGCACCGGAACGCAGCCCACCGCGCCGCGCCTGACGCTTCTGCTGCGCCGCGTCCCCCCGCGCGCGCGCCGCCTCCCGCGCCGCCCTCAGCGCCACCCGTGCCAGATCCACACCCGACGGCTCGGCGGCCCCGCCGCCCTTGCCCCGCTCGCCCTCGGAGTTCCCGGGGACCGGTCCGTCCGCGCTCATACGCGCTCCACCGTCCCCTCCGCCACGGAGTACCGCGCCCCCGCCAGCACGTGCGGCACGTCGTCGTCCACCGCGGCGGTCACCAGCACCTGCTCACCGGGCGCCACCAGTTCGGCCAGCCGCTCCCGGCGCCGCGCGTCCAGCTCGGCGAACACGTCGTCGAGCACCAGCACCGGCTCGTTGCCCTCGGCCCGCAACAGGTCGAACGACGCCAGCCGCAACGCCAGCGCGTACGACCACGACTCACCGTGGGAGGCGTACCCCTTGGCGGGCAGCTGGCCGAGTTTCAGCACCAGGTCGTCCCGGTGCGGGCCGACCAGCGTGACGCCCCGCTCGATCTCCTGCTTCCGGGCCTCGCCGAGCGCGGCCATCAGCTGCTCGTACAGGTCCTCGCGCGTGTGCGCCTCGCCGGGCGCCGACGGCTTGTACTCCAGCGCCACCGGTCCACCGCCGGGCGCCAGCTGCTCGTACGCCTTGTCGGCCAGCGGCTGCACTGCGGCGATCAGGTCCAGACGCTGCGCCAGCAGCTCGGCACCCACCCGGGACAGGTGCTGGTCCCAGACGTCGAGCGTGGACAGATCCATCGTGCGGCCCCCGTGCCGGCGGGCGAGCGCGGCCGACTTCAGCAGGGTGTTGCGCTGCTTGAGGACCCGGTCGTAGTCCGAGCGCACCCCGGCCATGCGCGGGGAACGGGCGGTGATCAGCTCGTCGAGGAAACGGCGCCGCTCACCGGGGTCCCCCTTGACCAGCGCGAGATCCTCGGGCGCGAACAGCACGGTCCGCACGATGCCCAGCACGTCACGCGGCCTGACCTGCGACGACCTGTTGATCCGGGCACGGTTGGCCTTGCCCGGGTTCAGCTCCAGCTCGATCAGCTGCTGCCGCTCGCCCTGCCGCACCTGCGCCCGGATCACCGCCCGGTCGGCACCCATGCGCACCAGGGGCGCGTCCGAGGAGACCCGGTGGCTGCCGAGGGTGGCCAGATAGCCGACCGCCTCGACGAGATTCGTCTTCCCCTGCCCGTTCGGGCCGACGAAGGCGGTGACGCCCGGGTCCAGCGGGACCTCGACCCGGGCGTACGAGCGGAAGTCGGCCAGCGACAGATGCGTGACGTGCATGGTCGTTCGCCGACCTCCCCAACCTTCGGGTGTTGCTTACTTCTTCTCCACCGCGTGACCGCCGAACTGGTTGCGCAGCGCGGCGATCATCTTCATCTGCGGCGAGTCGTCCTGCCGGGACGCGAACCGCGCGAACAGCGACGCCGTGATCGCCGGCAGCGGCACCGCGTTGTCGATCGCGGCCTCCACGGTCCAGCGTCCCTCACCGGAGTCCTGTGCGTAACCGCGCAGCTCGTCCAGGTGCTCGTCCTCGTCGAGCGCGTTGACGGCCAGGTCCAGCAGCCAGGAACGGATGACCGTGCCCTCCTGCCAGGACCGGAAGACCTCGCGGACGTTCTCCACGGAGTCGACCTTCTCCAGCAGCTCCCAGCCCTCGGCGTAGGCCTGCATCATCGCGTACTCGATGCCGTTGTGGACCATCTTCGCGAAGTGGCCCGCGCCCACCTTGCCGGCGTGCACGGCACCGAAGTCACCCTCCGGCTTGAGGGCGTCGAAGACCGGCTGCACCTTGGCGACGTTCTCCGCGTCGCCGCCGTACATCAGCGCGTAGCCGTTCTCCAGACCCCAGACACCGCCGGAGACACCGCAGTCCACGAAGCCGATGCCCTTGGCGGCCAGCTCCTCGGCGTGCTTCTCGTCGTCCGTCCAGCGGGAGTTCCCGCCGTCCACGACGACGTCGCCGGGCTCCAGCAGCTCCCCCAGCTGGTCGACGGTGGCCTGGGTGGGCTCACCGGCCGGGACCATCACCCAGACCACGCGGGGGGCGCTGAGCTTGCCCACAAGCTCTTCGAGGCTGTGGACATCCGCGAGATCCGGATTGCGGTCGTATCCGACGACGGTGTGGCCCGCGCGGCGGATCCGCTCGCGCATGTTGCCGCCCATCTTGCCGAGGCCGACGAGACCGAGCTCCATCAGTTGCGTTCCTTAGGTCTGCGAGGTGGCGTGGCGGCACGTCCGCACCCGGCGGATGCGTGCCGCGGCACTTTCGTACCCGCGTACGAGCCTAAACCCGCAACCCCGTGCACAGCTGTGGGCATACGCGCTCATGCGTATGCCCCCACCTGGGGCTTTGCCCTCAGCCTGTGGACAACCCGAACGGCCTCAACCGCTCAGCCGCTCAGCCGCACCGGCATGATCAGGTACTTGTAGGCCTCGTCCGCCTCGGCGTCCACCGCGGGCCTGCCGCTGAGCAGCGCCGGCTTCGTGGACGTCGTGAAGGACAGCTGGGCCACCGGCGAGTCGATCGCGCTCAGGCCGTCCAGCAGGAACGTCGGGTTGAAGGCGATCGAGATGTCGTCGCCCTCGAGCTGCGCGTCGACCCTTTCCACAGCCTGTGCGTCGTCGCTGGAGCCGGCCTCCAGGATGAGCACGCCCTGCTCGAAGCTGAGCCGCACCGGGGTGTTGCGCTCGGCGACCAGGGCCACCCGCTTGACGGCCTCCACGAAGGGGGCGGTCTCGATCACGGCGACGCTGTTGAACTCCGTCGGGAACAGCGTCTTGTACTTCGGGAGGTCGCCCTCCAGCAGACGCGTCGTCGTCCGGCGGCCCGCGCCCTCGAAACCGATCAGGCCCTCACCCGCACCCGACCCGGACAGCGCCAGGATCACCTGGTCGCCGCTGGTCAGCGCCTTGGCGGTGTCCAGGAGCGTCTTGGCGGGCACCAGCGCGACCGCGGAGGTCTCCGGGTTCTCCGGCTTCCACAGGAACTCGCGGACGGCGAACCGGTAACGGTCCGTGGAGGCCAGCGTCACCGTGTCGCCCTCGATCTCGATGCGCACACCGGTGAGGACGGGCAGCGTGTCGTCACGGCCGGCGGCGATGGCGACCTGCTGCACGGCCGCGGAGAAGACCTCGCCGGGGACGGTGCCCGTGGCGTTCGGCATCTGCGGCAGGGCCGGGTACTCCTCCACCGGCAGGGTGTGGAGGGTGAAGCGCGAGGAGCCGCAGACCACCGTCGCCCGTACACCGTCTGTGGAAATCTCCACCGGACGGTTGGGCAGGGCGCGGGAGATGTCGGCGAGCAGCCGGCCGGAGACGAGGACCGTGCCCTCCTCCTCGACCTCCGCCTCCACCGACACCCTCGCGGAGACCTCGTAGTCGAAGCTGGACAGGCTCAGCTGCCCCTCCTCGGCCTTCAGCAGCAGGCCCGCGAGGACCGGCGCCGGCGGACGGGCCGGGAGGCTGCGAGCCGCCCAGGCCACTGCCTCCGCGAGTACGTCGCGTTCCACCCGGATCTTCACTGTTGCCGCCTCCTGCTGTTGCCGGCGCTTCTCGCCCTGCTTCGCCTTCGTCGTCTGACCCGGTGTCGCCGGCCCCGTCGAGGGGCAGAACACCGGGGACCAGTCTGACGCACCGCACTGACAGTAGGTGCCCTTCGGGGTCAAGTCGCGACGAGGCGCGGTCGGGGTCGAGACAGCGAGTTGTGCACAGGCCCCGCTTCGAAACGATTCCCGCTCTCTCTCTAGTCGGGAGTAGTAGTAGGGCCTGTGGATACCGTGGATAACCCTGTTTCCGCAGGTCAGAGCAGGAATTTTGTCCACGGGGCCTGTGGGCGGAGCCGGTGGACAACCGGGCGTCTCTGTGGAGAACAGAAAGTTCTGCACACGCCGTGCACAGGGAGGGGCGACTTCTCCCCAGCGCCGTCCCCAGGTTTACCCACCTTTCCCACAGCCCAATCAGGCACCTTGGTGTGACGCCTTTCACTCGGGGCGGTGAGAAGCCGCGTCGGGTTGCCGAACAGTGGACAGCCATGTGGAGAAGCCGGTGATCGCTGGGGACAACCGGCTCCAGCCTGTGGGTTGCCGGTGGACAACTTGACGCGCGGGCTGGGGGCCTTTCCGTTGTCCACAGCCTGTGGAGATCTTTTGTCCACGGATCCACAAGGGGCTGACCTGCCCTGATCATTCCTCAACACCCCAGCCTGTGGACAGGATCGGGACAACTTCCCGGTCCCCAAGCTGTGGAGGGGAAAAAGTCGCCGAATCTGTGGAGAGAGGCCGTAACCCGGCACGTATTCGAACAGCGGAGGTCCGGGGCGGAGCCGGCGCGGGGAGCTGTCCGGCGCTTCGGAGGGCTCTCCGGGCAGCGTTTGGGGCTCCCGTGCGCGGCGTCCGAGGCTCGTCTGCGCCGGTTCCGAGGTGCACCTGGGCCGGTTCCCGAGGCTCACCTGCGCCGGCTCCGGAGCTTCCCGCATCGGGTTCGGGAGCTTCCTCGCGCGTGTTTGGGGGGTCCCCCGCGCCGGCTCCGGGGCACGGAAAAGGCGCCCCCAGGGCTCTCCAGAGGGCGCCTCCAGGACGCGTTCCGGCGCTTGCCGGCGGCCGTCAGCCGTTCTTGATGCGGTTGGTCAGCTCCGTCACCTGGTTGTAGATGGAGCGCCGCTCGGCCATCAGATTGCGGATCTTGCGGTCGGCGTGCATCACCGTGGTGTGGTCCCGGCCGCCGAACAGCGCGCCGATCTTCGGCAGCGAGAGGTCCGTCAGCTCGCGGCAGAGATACATGGCGATCTGGCGCGCCGTCACCAGGGCGCGCCCGCGGGAGGTGCCGCACAGGTCCTCGACGGTGAGGCCGAAGTAGTCGGCGGTGGCGCCCATGATGGCCGTGGACGTGATCTCGGGGGCCGAGTCCTCGCCGCCGGGGATCAGGTCCTTGAGGACGATCTCGGTCAGGCCCAGGTCGACCGGCTGCCGGTTGAGCGACGCGAACGCGGTGACCCGGATCAGCGCGCCCTCCAGCTCGCGGATGTTGCGCGAGATGCGGGAGGCGATGAACTCCAGCACCTCCGGCGGGGCGTTGAGCTGTTCCTGTACCGCCTTCTTGCGCAGGATCGCGATGCGCGTCTCCAGTTCGGGCGGCTGGACGTCGGTGGTCAGGCCCCACTCGAAACGGTTCCGCAGCCGGTCCTCGAGCGTCACCAGCTGCCTGGGCGGCCGGTCGGAGGACAGGACGATCTGCTTGTTGGCGTTGTGGAGCGTGTTGAAGGTGTGGAAGAACTCCTCCTGCGTCGACTCCTTGTCCGCCAGGAACTGGATGTCGTCGACGAGCAGGATGTCCATCTCTCGGTAGCGCTTGCGGAAGCTGTCGCCCTTGCCGTCGCGGATGGAGTTGATGAACTCGTTGGTGAACTCCTCCGAGCTCACGTACCGCACGCGCGTGCCGGGGTAGAGGCTGCGCGCGTAGTGCCCGATCGCGTGGAGCAGGTGCGTCTTGCCGAGCCCGGACTCTCCGTAGATGAAGAGGGGGTTGTACGCCTTGGCGGGTGCTTCGGCGACGGCCACGGCCGCCGCGTGGGCGAAGCGGTTGGAGGCGCCGATGACGAAGGTGTCGAAGAGGTACTTCGGGTTGAGGCGCGCGGTGGGTTCGCCGGGGCCGGTCGCCGGTGCGGGCTGCGCGGCCAGCGGGCCCGGGGCGCCGGTTGCGGGACCGGGGCCGACGGGACCGCCGCGGTGGACATGGCCGGAGCCGGGCGGCGGCTCGGGAAGGTCGCGCCGGGCGCCGCGCTGGTCGTAGTCGCCGCGGGGCTGGTCGTAGTCGGTGCGCTGGGGGTCGTACGGGGGGCGCTCCGGCGGCTGCGGGCGGCGGTCCTGGGCACGCCGGTCCTGCGGGTACGCGTCCTGGGGGTACGGCTCCTGGCCGTAGGAGTCCTGGGGGTAGGAGTCCTGCGGGTAACCGTCCTGGGAGGGCGGACCGTAGGAGTCCTGCTGCGGCGAGGCGTAGGGATCCCGCTCCGGGAAGCCGAGGCGCTGCTGCTGCCAGCCGTAGTCGTCCTGCTGGGAAGGGCGGGGCCAGGAGCCGGGCTCGGGACGCTGGTATTCCTGCGGGTAGGCCGGGCGGGCGGTGGGGAGCTGGTCGGCGCGGTGGCGGCCGTATCCCTCGTAGTCGTCGCGGTTGTGGGTTCCCTGGCCGCTCTGGCCCGCTCCGCTTCCTCCCTGGCCGGGGGACGGGAGCTCGGGCTCCTCGTAGCGCGGCTGGGGGCGGGCGGGCGGTGCCGGCGGCGCTGGGGGTTCGCCCGCGGTGTCGTCGACGGTGATCGCGATGCGGATGGGGCGGCCGCACTCCCGGCTCAGCGTCTCGCTGACGACGGGGGCGAGCCGGCCCTCGAGCACGCCCTTCGCGAACTCGTTGGGTACGGCGAGGAGGGCGGTGTCGGCGACCAGTGCCAGGGGCTGGCAGCGGCGGATCCAGTGCTCGTCCTTCGATTCGACCCCTTGCCCGCGGCCCTCTCCCAGGAGCTGCTCCAGTACGCGTGGCCACACTGCGGCAAGATCGGCAGGTACGTCAGCCACAGGGCACGCTCTCTCACGAGTCCCTCGAAGGTGTGATTCGGGGACGGGTCGGGATGAAACTCGGGTGGGGCAGGGATAAGGGAACGAATCGGAGTTCAGTCACGGTAGTCAGCGCGACGGGTAGGGTTCAAGTCGTTGTCCCCAGCCTGTGGACAAGTGTGCCTCGGTCACCTCTGGTTTGACCGAATGGCGCAGTCTCACGTACCGTAACCAGGTCGAGTTGTCGATGGCTGCTGCCGCCTGCCTCCGATGGGCACAGGTCACGTCCAAGGTGATCGAAAAAGCGGTGCACTCGGGCGTGACGAGAGCTACTCGTGGGCGCACGGTGACAGCCAGGACGGCACCCCGCCAACCCCGATTCTTTCTGGAGCCCCCGAGTGAGCAAGCGCACCTTCCAGCCGAACAACCGTCGTCGCGCCAAGACCCACGGCTTCCGGCTGCGTATGCGCACCCGTGCCGGCCGCGCGATTCTCGCGACCCGCCGCAGCAAGGGTCGCGCCCGTCTGTCCGCCTGATCCCGGTCAGGTCATGACATCGTGCTGCCCACCGAGAACCGGCTGAGGCGGCGCGAGGACTTCGCGACCGCGGTACGACGAGGCCGCCGGGCCGGCCGCCCGGCTCTCGTCGTCCACCTTCGAAGCGGTGCCACGGACCCGCACGCGCCTGGGGAGAGCGCTCCCCCGACACGTGCGGGTTTCGTCGTGAGCAAAGCCGTGGGTGGCGCGGTGGTGCGCAACAAGGTGAAGCGCAGGCTTCGCCATCTGATGCGCGACCGGGTCGACCTGTTTCCCCCCGGTAGCCTGGTAGTCGTACGAGCGCTGCCCGGTGCGGGTGACGCCGACCATGCACAGCTGGCCCAAGACCTGGACGCCGCCCTGAAGCGGCTACTGGGAGGGGGCGCGCGATGAAGTACCCGCTGCTGGCTCTGATCAAGCTCTACCAGTGGACGATCAGTCCTCTGCTCGGGCCGGTCTGCAAGTACTACCCGTCGTGCTCCCACTACGGCTACACGGCCATCGACCGGCACGGTGCCATCAAGGGAACGGCACTCACCGCCTGGCGCATCCTGCGGTGCAATCCGTGGTCGCTGGGCGGGGTGGACCATGTTCCGCCGCGCAAGCGCCCGCGGTGGCACGAAATGCTGCGTGACGCCTGGCGTGCACGCAGGGGCGGGCCCTCCGCCGCCGAACCGGCCATCGAGGGACAGACTTCTCCCACGAGTCCGTCCAGTCCTTCGAGCCCGGCCGCAGAGACCCAGTCCCATGCCCAAGGAGCATGATTAGTGGACACGATTGCCAGCCTCTTCAGCTTCATCACGACACCTGTCTCCTGGGTCATCGTCCAGTTCCACAGCGTGTACGGCGCCATTTTCGGCCCTGACACGGGATGGGCCTGGGGCCTGTCCATCGTGTCCCTGGTGATTCTGATCCGCATCTGCCTGATCCCGCTCTTCGTGAAGCAGATCAAGTCGACGCGTGCGATGCAGACGCTCCAGCCGGAGATGAAGAAGATCCAGGAGCGCTACAAGAACGACAAGCAGCGTCAGTCCGAAGAGATGATGAAGCTGTACAAGGAGACGGGCACCAACCCGCTCTCCTCGTGCCTTCCCATCCTGGCGCAGTCCCCGTTCTTCTTCGCCCTGTATCACGTGCTCAACGGCATCGCGACGGGCGACACCATCGGCGTGATCAACGAGCGCCTGCTGGAGAGCGCGCAGAAGGCCCACATCTTCGGTGCTCCGCTGGCGGCGAAGTTCACCGACGGTGCGTCGAAGGTGGAGGCTCTCGGGTCCTCCATCACCGACGTCCGCGTCGTCACCGCCATCATGATCGTCCTGATGTCGGCGTCGCAGTTCTTCACCCAGCGCCAGCTGATGACCAAGAACGTCGACACGACGGTGAAGACGCCGTTCATGCAGCAGCAGAAGATGCTGATGTACGTCTTCCCGGTCATGTTCGCCGTCTTCGGCATCAACTTCCCGGTCGGTGTCCTCGTCTACTGGCTCACCACCAACGTGTGGACCATGGGCCAGCAGATGTACGTCATCCGCAACAACCCGACCCCGGGTTCCAAGGCCCAGGCCGCCTACCTGGAGCGCCTGCACAAGCACGTCACCGAGCACGGCAAGACGCGTGGCCGCGGACAGAAGGCCATCGTGAAGGCGATCGTCGCCAAGGGCCGGGACCGCAACGAGTTCGAGCGCAAGTTCATCAACGGTCTGAACAAGGCGGGTCTGGCGGCCCAGCCCGACGGCACCGTGGTGAAGAGCGATGCACCCGTCGCCGTGCAGACCGAGGACGGTGCTCCCGTCGCGACGGGCACGCCGAAGCGTCAGCAGCCCAAGCGGCAGAGCAAGTCCCAGCGGCAGTCCACGAAGGCGGCCGGCGAGGCCGAGCCGAAGACCTCGCTCACCAAGTCCGACGAGCCGGAGGACGCCAAGCCGGGCACCCAGCCCGCCGCCAAGAAGTCCGCTCAGAAGCCCGGCGGCGGTGGCCGCAGCAAGGCCCAGTCCGGACAGCGCAAGGGCCCGCAGCGGCCCAAGTCCCCGTCGAAGAAGTAAGAAGGAGTCCATCCCGTGACGGAAGGCACCACCTCCGCCGCTGCCGAGGGTGCAGACACCCTGACTCGCCTCGAGCAGGAGGGCGAGATCGCGGCGGACTACCTGGAGGGTCTGCTCGACATCGCCGACCTGGACGGCGACATCGACATGGACGTCGAGGCCGACCGTGCCTCTGTCTCGATCATCAGCGACACGAACAGCCGTGATCTGCAGAAGCTGGTCGGCCGGGACGGTGAGGTGCTGGAGGCTCTGCAGGAGCTCACGCGCCTGGCCGTGCACCGGGAGACCGGGGACCGCAGCCGGCTGATGCTCGACATCGCGGGTTACCGGGCCAGGAAGCGCGCCGAGCTCTCCGAGCTGGGGGCGAAGGCCGCGGCAGAGGCCAAGAGCAGCGGCGAGGCCGTGCGGCTGCAGCCGATGACGCCGTTCGAGCGCAAGGTCGTGCACGACGCGGTCAAGTCCGCGGGACTGCGCAGCGAGTCCGAGGGCGAGGAGCCGCAGCGCTTCGTCGTCGTGCTTCCCGCCTGATCGGTTCCCACGTTCTCCGGCCCCGTCTGTTGCGCAGGCGGGGCCGAATTTTGTCAGCCTGATAGTTCTGGTGGTTCTGGCATCGGCGCCTGGGCGCGGATGCGGTACGGAAGGACGGTCCCCCCGTGACGGAGGCAGCGGAGCTTCCCCCTGTGCCCGAGCAGGCACGTGAGGTGTTCGGTGATCGCTACGCGGATGCGGTCCGCTATGCGGAGCTGCTCGCCGAGGCGGGAGTGCAGCGAGGCCTGATCGGTCCCCGTGAGGTCCCGCGCCTGTGGGAGCGGCACCTGCTGAACTGTGCGGTGCTCTCGGAGGTCGTGCCCGAGGGGGTGACGGTGTGCGATGTCGGCTCGGGCGCCGGGCTGCCAGGCATTCCGCTGGCGCTCGTCCGCGACGACCTCAAGATCACGCTCCTTGAGCCGCTGCTGCGGCGCACCAACTTCCTGACCGAGGTGGTGGAGCTGCTGGGCCTGGACCATGTGACCGTTGTGCGTGGCCGGGCCGAGGAGGTCATGGGCAAGGTCCCGCCGGTGCACGTGGTGACGGCCCGTGCTGTCGCGCCGCTGGACCGCCTGGCCACCTGGGGTATTCCGCTGCTGCGCCCCTACGGAGAGATGCTCGCCCTCAAGGGCGACACGGCCGAGGAGGAGCTCAAGGCCGCGGCCACGGCGCTCAGCAAGCTGGGTGCAGTGGAGACGTCGATCCTGCATGTGGGTGAAGGCGTCGTGGATCCCCAGTCCACTGTGGTGCGCGTCGAGGTCGGGGAGAGCCCCGGAGGTGTGCGCTTCGCCGCCAAGCGGGCCAAGGCGGCCCGGACCGGACGGGCACGCCGACGACGCGGATGAGCGTGCGGCGGCGCTGATCCGTCCCGACGTCCCCGTCCTGACGAGACGGCGTACTCCACACAAGCCTCCCCGCCTACGCATGCCGGAGTGTCGCGGCGGTTCGCCCTCGGGTGCTGTGCATCGTGTTTCACGTGAAACGTCGCTCACTGCTGCACGGCATCATCAGTCGCGGTCGCACCGCGGCCGAACCTCGCGACCGGAGGCCCCTCGGTTCTCTTGCTGAGGAACCGGACTCTCCCGAGGATTCGACCCTCTTGCGGGGTACGGAGTTGTCCACAGAGGTGGATTTCTCCACAGAACGTCAGGCCTCACTGGTTCACGACCCCGCAGGCATGGGAGGCTCTGTTCATTGCGAGCCTGAAGTCGAGGAGAGTGAATCCTTGCGGTCCGACGCCAACATCGCGGGACCGATGACCGATCCGGTCCCCGGTCCCCGCACCGAGTCGATGGGGGCGGATGTTTCACGTGAAACGCCGCCTCCGATGGACGACACTCCGATCGGTCGAGCTGCCCAACTGGCGGTGGAGGCTCTCGGGCGAGCCGGCGAGGGCCTGCCACGGCCCGAGCAGACCCGCGTGATCGTGGTCGCCAACCAGAAGGGCGGCGTCGGCAAGACGACGACGACCGTCAATCTCGCCGCGTCGCTGGCGCTGCACGGGGCCCGCGTTCTGGTCGTCGACCTCGACCCGCAGGGCAATGCGTCCACCGCGCTGGGGATCGACCACCACGCCGAGGTGCCGTCCATCTACGACGTGCTGGTCGAGAGCCGGCCGCTCTCCGAGGTCGTTCAGCCGGTTCCCGATGTCGAGGGCCTCTTCTGCGCGCCCGCCACCATCGACCTGGCGGGTGCGGAGATCGAGCTGGTCTCCCTGGTGGCACGGGAAAGCCGGCTGGAGCGGGCGATCCAGGCGTACGAGCAGCCGCTGGACTACATCCTCATCGACTGCCCGCCCTCCCTCGGCCTGCTGACGGTCAACGCACTCGTCGCGGGCCAGGAGGTGCTGATCCCGATCCAGTGCGAGTACTACGCGCTGGAGGGACTGGGCCAGCTGCTGCGGAACGTCGACCTGGTGCGGGGGCATCTCAACCCCACCCTGCATGTATCGACGATCCTGCTCACCATGTACGACGGCCGGACGCGGCTGGCGTCGCAGGTCGCGGACGAGGTGCGCAGCCACTTCGGAGAAGAGGTGCTGCGGACGAGCATCCCGCGCTCGGTCCGTATCTCCGAGGCCCCGAGTTATGGGCAGACCGTCCTGACCTACGATCCAGGATCGAGTGGAGCCCTCTCCTACCTGGAGGCGGCACGCGAGATCGCGCTCAGGGGTGTCGGGGTCAATTACGACCCGGCTCAGGCACACCTCGGCGCACAGAACGACCCGAACATGGTGGAGGGGATCCAGTGAGTGAGCGACGAAGGGGGTTGGGCCGTGGTCTCGGCGCACTGATTCCCGCAGCCCCGACCGAGAAGTCGGTGGCCTCGGCAGCCCTGGGGAATGCGACGTCCGCTTCCCCGTCGGCGGCGCCCGTGCTGCCCAGCGACCGGGGAGTCGCGGCGGCGAAGCTGGCCACGCTGACCTCTGTTTCACGTGAAACAGGGGAGTCGGCATCGGCGGGCATGCCCGCGCCTCCCCTGGGGGCCCACTTCGCGGAAGTGCCCCTGGACTCGATCACTCCGAACCCGCGGCAGCCCCGCAAGGTCTTCGATGAGGACGCCCTCGCCGAGCTGGTGACCTCCATCAAGGAGGTCGGTCTCCTTCAGCCGGTCGTCGTCCGGCAGACGGGTCCCGGGCGCTACGAGCTCATCATGGGTGAGCGTCGTCTCCGGGCCAGCCGCGAAGCGGGGCTGGAGGCCATCCCGGCGATCGTGCGGGCCACGGAGGACGAGCAGCTCCTCCTGGACGCTCTGCTGGAGAACCTGCACCGCGCCCAGCTGAATCCGCTGGAGGAGGCCTTCGCCTACGACCAGCTACTGAAGGACTTCAACTGCACGCACGACCAGCTGGCGGACCGCATCGGCCGGTCCCGTCCGCAGGTGTCCAACACGTTGCGTCTGCTGAAGCTGTCCCCGAAGGTGCAGAACCGCGTGGCCGCCGGAGTGCTCTCCGCCGGGCATGCTCGGGCGTTGCTCTCCGTCGAGGACTCGGAGGAGCAGGAACGGCTGGCTCACCGCATCGTGGCCGAGGGGCTCTCGGTACGGGCGGTCGAGGAGATCGTGACGCTGATGGGCTCCCGGCCGCAGAAGCCGCAGCGGGCCAAGGGGCCGCGTGCCGGTGCTCTCGTCTCTCCGGCGCTGTCCGAACTGGCGACCCGGCTGTCGGACCGCTTTGAGACGCGAGTGAAGGTCGACCTGGGGCAGAAGAAGGGGAAGATCACCGTGGAGTTCGCCTCCATGGAAGATCTGGAACGGATTCTTGGAAGCCTCGCTCCCGGCGAGGGCCCCGTCCTGCAGAAGGGCCTCGGGGCCGAGGAGGACGAGGAAACCGAGTCCTGATCTTCGGGCAGGTGGATCACTTGACGGTGCTCCGGTTGCCGAGGGGCGGGCTGTGTCCGGTGCCTACCGGAACACGGCCCGCCCTTTGCCTTTCGCCGGTGCCCACTCCCTCGCATGTGGATACGATGCGAGGGAGATGGCGCAATCACCCGGCAGCACCTCTGAGAGGCAGGCAGGGGCCATGCGAAGGATGAGCCGCACCGGACTGGTGAGCGCGGGATTGGGGCTGGGCGCGGTCGGTGGGTTCATCGGCAGCCTGCTCAGGGAACGGAGTGCTCTCACAGCCGCCCGCGACGCGACGGGCGAAGGAAGCGAGGATCAGCCTTCATGGGGCGTCGGCTCGTACCGCTCACGCTGGACAACCTTCAGGACCTTCCCCAGCGCTGTCGCTCGTGCGTCTTCTGGGAGCTGGACCCCGTCAGCGGCGAAGCCGCGGTAACAGCGGGGACGTCCGCCACGGAGAAGGAGGCCTGGATCTCCGCTGTCCTGCTGGACTGGGGGTCCTGCGGGCGGGTGGTCTACGTCGACGACGTACCGGTGGGCTTCATGCTCTACGCCCCTCCTGCCTACGTTCCGCGCTCGGCGGCGTTTCCCACCAGTCCCGTCGCTCCCGACGCGGTGCAGTTGATGACGGCCTTCGTGATGCCGGGCTATCAGGGTCAGGGGCTGGGTCGGGTGATGGTGCAGACGGTCGCCAAGGATCTGTTGCGGCGGGGCTTCAAGGCGATCGAGGCCTTCGGGGATGCCCGCTGGAAGGAGCCCGCCTGTGTGCTGCCGGCGGATCATCTGCTGGCCGTGGGCTTCAAGACGGTCCGGCCCCATCCCTACCATCCGCGGCTGAGGCTGGAGCTGCGGTCCACGCTGTCGTGGAAGGAAGACGTGGAGATGGCCCTGGACCGGCTGCTCGGAGCCGTTCAGAAGGAGCCGGTGCTGCGGCCACTGTGACCTGACGGGTCCCACCGCGGACTGCAAGACGAAGGGGCCGGCCCAGATGGGCCGGCCCCTTCGTGTTTCACGTGGAACGTCAGTCGGCGATGAAGTCCTGGAGGTCGCGGACGATCGCGGCCTTGGGCTTGGCGCCGACGATGGTCTTGGCGACCTCGCCGCCCTGGTACACGTTCAGCGTCGGGATGGACATGACGCCGTACTTGGCGGCCGTACCCGGGTTCTCGTCGATGTTCAGCTTGACGATCTCGATCTTGTCGCCGTACTCGGCGGCGATCGCCTCGAGGGACGGCGCGATCTGGCGGCACGGTCCGCACCAGGCGGCCCAGAAGTCCACCAGGACGGGCTTGTCGCTCTTGAGGACGTCCTGCTCGAAGGAGTCGTCGGTCACTTGCTTCAGGGTGCCGGCCACGGCGGGCTCCTTAACTGGTTGGTGCGCGGGGCGGATGGGGGTCAGACAGCGGTCTTCTCGGGCTCGGCCTTGTCCTCGTCGGTGAGCGCGGCGAGGAAGCGCTCGGCGTCGAGGGCGGCGGAGCAGCCTGTGCCGGCGGCGGTGATCGCCTGCCGGTAGGTGTGGTCGACCACGTCACCGGCGCCGAAGACGCCGGTCAGGTTGGTGCGGGTCGAGGGGGCCTCGACCTTCAGGTAGCCCTCCGGGTCCAGGTCGAGCTGGCCCTTGAAGAGCTCGGTGCGCGGGTCGTGACCGATGGCGATGAACAGGCCGGTCACCGCCAGGTCCGAGAGCTCGCCGGTCTTGAGGTTGCGCAGCTTCAGGCCCGACAGCTTCTGGTCACCCTGGATCTCGGCGACCTCGCTGTCCCAGACGAACGAGATCTTCGGGTCGGCGAAGGCACGCTCCTGCATCGCCTTGGAGGCGCGCAGGGTGTCGCGGCGGTGGACGATCGTCACGGACTTGGCGAACCGGGAGAGGAACGTGGCCTCCTCCATCGCGGTGTCACCGCCGCCGATCACGGCGATGTCCTGGTCCTTGAAGAAGAAGCCGTCGCAGGTCGCGCACCAGGAGACGCCACGGCCGGACAGGGCGTCCTCGTTCGGCAGACCGAGCTTGCGGTGCTGGGAGCCGGTGGTGACGATGACGGCCTTCGCCCGGTGGACGGTGCCCGCGGTGTCGGTGACGGTCTTGATCTCACCGCTGAGGTCGACGGCGACGACATCGTCCGGGACGAGCTCGGCGCCGAAACGCTCGGCCTGGGCGCGCATGTTGTCCATGAGCTCGGGGCCCATGATGCCGTCCTGGAAGCCCGGGAAGTTCTCCACCTCGGTGGTGTTCATCAGTGCACCTCCGGCGGTGACGGCGCCCTCGAACACCAGCGGCTTCAGCGACGCGCGCGCGGTGTAGAGCGCCGCCGTGTAGCCGGCGGGCCCGGAGCCGATGATGATCACGTTTCGGACGTCGCTCACGGCTTCATTCCTCGTCTCTGGACAGCGTCTTCAGGGCCGGGTGGAGCTTCTCTCGGAACTCTCACCCCACCCAACGGATCCTAAGGGGCGCGCATTCCCGCTGTGTCCGGGCACACGGCGGGCGAGCAGACCGCGCGCACTCAGGGACGCGTGTAGGAGTGCTGCAGAAGCACCGTGGCCTTGCCGACGGCGGGCTGGTCCACGCAGGCCGAATCGACGATGTAGGCGGTGACGCGACTGTCGTTGAGGGTGTCGGGCAGTACCACGAGCAGTGCTTCCTTGCCCTTGTACACGCCCTCCTCCGTGGCGAGCGCCGCGTCGTCGCGGCCGATGGCCTTCTGGACGCACTCGGGGACAACCGTCGGTTGCGTGAGGACGTGGTTCTCCGTCTCGGGCTCCGTGCCGAAGCTGTGCGGCGTCCGAGGGCCGCTCCGTGTGCCCTCCCCGTCGCCGATGAGTTCGGTGACCTGCTTCTGCAGCTTGGTCTCGGAGAAGGTGTCCACGGGTGCGGTCTGCTGCCCGTGGGCCGTGTCGTCAGGTGGGCTGCCTCCCGTGACGGACGACACGATCACGGAGCCGATCCCCAGGGCGGCCACGGCGGCCACGGCACCCATGACGGCGATCCTGCGCCGTCCGATCCGCCTGCGGTCCTTGCGGCCGGGACCCGTGGTGGAGGTCCGGGCGCGCCCGGAAGGACGGTGGGCCGCCGATGTTTCACGTGAAACGTGCGTGCCGTCGCTGCTCTCGTCCTCGTCGGCTGCCGACGCTGCCGAGGCTGCCGGGGATGCCGGCGCTGTCGCACTCAGCAGTGCTTCGGCGGCGAGGGCGGCGTCGATGCGACCCGCCACGTCATCGGGCATCCGCTGCGGTCCCGGCAACGTCCCGAGCAGTCCCTGGATCTCCTCCAGCGACGCGTAGACGTCCGCGCAGAGCTCGCAGGTCTCCAGGTGCCGTCGTACGTCCGTGGTCCGCGAGGGCGGAAGCAGGCCTTCGGCGAGGTCGGAGATCTCCGCGACGTCGGGATGCCCGGCCATGTCTGTCGTCGACGACGTCACGCTCGTCCACCTCCGCCCTTCACTGCGGCTGAATCGCTCTGGCCCGCTTCCGTCGGACCCGCCCGGCGCGGTCCCGCTGCGGGTGGGACGGATGCGCCCTGCGTCCGGTTCCGCTCGGGGTCGGGCTTCTCGCCATCACCGTTGCCGTCCGGACGCAGGTGGGTGAGCAGCGGCAGAAGTCTGGCTCTGCCACGGGCGCACCGGCTCTTGATCGTTCCGACCGGCACGTCGAGGATCCGTGCCGCCTCGGCGACGGGGTAACCCTGCATGTCGACGAGGACGAGAGCCGCCCGCTGATCGGCCGGCAGCGTTCCCAGAGCCTCGACGAGCTGGCGGTGCAGGTCGTTGCGCTCGGCGGGGGCCGATGCCGACTCGTGCGGTTCCAGCAGCTGTTCCAGGCGCTCGGCGTCGTCGACCGGAGCGGTCTTGCGGGAAGCGGCCTTGCGGGCACGGTCCAGGCAGGCGTTCACGGTGATCCTGTGCAGCCACGTCGTGACGGCCGCCTGTCCTCGGAAGGTGTGCGCGGCCCGGTAGGCGGAGACGAGCGCGTCCTGGACCGCGTCAGCGGCCTCCTCGCGGTCCCCCAGGGTGCGCAGGGCAACCGCCCAGAGCCGGTCGCGATGACGGCGGACGAGCTCACCGAAGGCGTCGGGATCACCCTCGACGTGGCGGACGAGCAACTCGTGATCGGTCAGGTCCTCACCACTCGTGCCGTCCGCCATCACACCCTCTCCTCGCGGCAGATGCCGTCAGCTGCTCACCTTGACGTCCGCCAGCCTGCCGCGCCACTCCCCGGTGTCCGCCTGTTTCGGCAGATCGGTGAGCCACACCAGCAGGTACCGGCTCCGGAGAGCCTTCTCGGGCTTGAGCTCCACCGTCGTTCCGGAGCCCTCGGCGACCTTGCCGTAGTCGTCGAACGAGGTCGGCTCCGCGGCGGCGTCCGCATCGGCGCTGCGCAGTTCGACGGACGTACTCCCGACGAAGGTGACCGTCACCTTTCCGACCTGCTGGACCTTGCCGAGGTCCACGATGACGCCGACCCCAGACTTGAGGCGGCCGAAGTCGGAACTCAGGTAGTAGTCCGTCTGCCAGTACGTGGAGGGGCTGCCGTCGTAGACGTTCTCTATCTCGGACGGCTTCTCGGACTGGTCGCCGAAGGGGTCGAAGTCCCGGGCACTGCTGATGGCGATCGGCTTGCCGGCCACCGGAATCTTCGGGCTCTTGTCGTCGCCGTCCGTCGTCTGCGTCTGGTTCTGGTCGTCGGCCTTGCCGCCCCGCTCCATGAGGGCGTCCGCCAGCTGCCAGCTGCCGAGGCCGAGGGCGGCGATCAGCAGGGCGGAGACGGTCCACTTCAGTGCCTTGCCGGTACGGCTCTGCAGCGGGGGCGGTGGCGTCGGTACCGGCTGGGTGACGCCGGGGTGCGGTGCCGGGCGGCCGTACGTGCCCTTCTGGTAGGACGTGCGCTGGTAGGCGGGCGGCGCGGTGTAGGTCGGCTCCGGGGGCCGGATGCGGGGCATCTCGCCGATCGCCTTGACCAGTTCCTCCGGCGTGGTGCACGGGGACTCGTGGCGCGAAGCGGTGGCGCCGTCGTTGACGAGCGCCCGCATGGCGAGCTCGGACAGGCCGCGGTGGACACCCGCGCGCACCTGGTCCGGCGGGATCAGACCGAGGTCCTTGGGCAGGCCCGCCATGCCGTAGGCGTCGCTCTCGTACGGCCAGCGCTGGGTGAGCGTGGCGTACAGCAGGGCGCCGATGGCCTCGGTGTCGGTGCGCTGCGGGGTGTCGGAACTGATGCCGCGCAGTGCGGCGCTGACGGCCAGTCCGCGGATCTTCCACTGGCCCGTCGACGTACGCAGCACGGCGTTGGGGTTCAGGCGCAGGTGGGCGAGGCCCTCGCGGTGTGCCGCGGCCATCGCGGAGGCGACCTGGCTCACCATCTGGTAGGCGTCGTACGCGTCGAGCGGGCCGGCGGCGAGGAGCGCGGTCAGTTCGGTTGCGTCGGGGAGCCATTCGTGGACGACGTAGACGAGGTCGTTGTCCTCGACGGCGTCGAGGACCTGGACGAAACGCGGATCGCCGAGCAGCGCGGCGGAGCGTGCGGCGGCCAGCACGGAACGGGCCCGCGTGTGGTCCGCCGGCAGGACGTGGACTCCGACGGCGCGGCGGAGTTTCTCGTCGACGGCCCGCCAGCTGCTGAAGCCGTCCAGACGGGTGACGCATTCCTCGAGGCGGTAACGTCTGGCGAGCTTGTGCCCGCTGTGCAGTTCGGGAGGCGAGGCCTTGCCGGAATCCTCGCTCGTGGGGTTTCCCTGTGCCTCGTCGCTGTCCGTGTCCCGCTCCCGGTTGTTGGCCACCCCGTCGGCCGTGGACTGGTCCGCCTGTGCGGTCAGCGGCTTCTCACCGCTGTTGTCTGCCACGTCGACGGCAGCTGTGCTCCGTTCCGCCACCGTCGTTCCTGCCTCCCCATTCGATGCACGCCGGCCGACTCCCGATGCGCGCAGCCCGACGCCGAACCCAATTGTGCCCACAGTCCGCCGCTATGCACGACACACGGGGGTGGACGATGGTTGTGCGCCTACCCCCGGTCTCAGCGTCCCAGGCGTCCGCGCACCATACCGACCAGTGAGTTGACCTCCTCGATCCGCATCCTGCGGGCGGCGACGAAGAAGACACCGAACAGGACCGCCGCGCCGGCCAGCAGGGCGGCGAGGGAGCCCACGACGCCCTGGCCGAGCGTGTGGCCGATCCCGTAGCAGGCGGCGCCGCTGAGCAGGGCGGCCGGGACGGAGGCGATGCACAGCCGGGCGTACGTCCGCAGCACCCGGGCACCGTCCAGGTCCCCGCCGAGCCGCTTGCGCAGCCTGCGCCAGGCGACGCCGACACCGATCGCGTAGGCCAGTCCGTAGGCGGCGGCCATGCCGACCACGGCCCAGCGGGCGGGCAGCAGGAAGTAACACAGGGCGGACGCCGCGGCGTTGAACGCGGCCACGATGACCGTGTTGTAGAAGGGCGTCCGGGTGTCCTCGTAGGCGTAGAAGGCGCGCAGGACGACGTACTGCACGGAGTAGGGGATGAGGCCGAGGCCGAAGGCCATCAGCATGTAGCCCATGTTGGTGGCTTCGCTGGTGCCCGACGAGCCGAACATCAGCGTGCACATCGGGATGCCGAGCGAGACGAATCCGAAGGAGATGGGCACGATGGCGACGGCCGTCGTGCGCAGGCCCTGGGAGATGTCGTCGCGGACCGCGCCACCGTCGTCCTCGGACGCCGAGCGCGAGATGCGCGGCAGCAGGGCGGCCATCAGGGAGACCGTGATGATGGCCTGCGGCAGGCCCCAGATCAGCTGGGCGTTGGCATAGGCGGCGAAGCCGGTGCCGTCGACGGGGGACGCTGTGCCCGCGGCCGTGGAGAGCTGGATGACGATCATGGCGCCCGCCTGGTTGGCGAGCACGAACAGGACCGTCCACTTGGCGAGGGTGACGGCCTTGCCGAGTCCGTGGCCCCGCCAGTCGAAGCGCAGCCGCAGCCGGAAGCCCGTCTCGCGCAGGTACGGGATCATCGCCAGGGACTGCACGACGAGGCCCAGCAGCACGCCGATGCCGAGCAGGCGCTGGCCCTCCGGCGGAATGCTGGTGACCTTCATGCCGGAGGTCTCGGCGGTCCCGTAGACCCAGATGAACATGCCCAGCGTGACGATGATGACGATGTTGTTCAGGACCGGGGTCCACATCATCGCGCCGAACCGGCCGCGGGCGTTGAGGATCTGCCCCATCACCACGTGCAGGCCCATGAAGAAGATCGAGGGCAGGAAGTAGCGGACGAAGGTGATGCCGACCTCGTTCGCGGCCGGGTTGCTGGCGACGGGGTTGGACAGGGCCCGGATCAGGAGGGGGGCGGCGAAGACGGTGATCGCGGTGAGTGCGCCGAGCGCCACCATGACCAGCGTCAGCAGGCGGTTGGCGAAGGCCTCGCCGCCGTCCTCGTCGTCCTTCATGGCCCGCACCAGCTGCGGTACGAAGACCGAGTTGAGGCCGCCGCCGACGGTCAGGATGTAGATCATGGTAGGCAGCTGGTAGGCGACCTGGAACGTGTCGCCGAGCAGGCCCACGCCGAGCGCCGAGACGATCAGCGCCGAGCGGATGAACCCGGTCAGCCGGGAGACCATCGTGCCCGCCGCCATCACGGCGCTGGACTTCAGCAGACCGCCCGCACGGCCGCCCTTCTTGGGGGCGGCGGCAGGCGCGGCGGGTTCGGCTTCCTGGACGGGCGCCTCGGCCGCTTCCGGAGTGGGAGCCGCCGCGTACTGGCCCGGCGCGGGTGCCGCGTACGGGCCGGGGCCCGGAGCGGTGCCGCCGTATTGGCCGGGGGCCGGGGTGTTCGCGTACGGGCCGGTGCCCTGGGCGCCGCGGTACTGGTCAGGTCCCGGGACCGCGCCGTACTGGCCAGGAGCGGGCGCGGGGGAGGGAACGGGCGCCTGGTCGTCGTAGGACGGGTGGCCGCCACCCTGCTGCTGGTCCCGGAACAGGTGGGCGAAGGCGTCGGGCTCGTGACGCTGCTCGCCGGCCTGCGTGACCAGGTCGTCGACGCCGACGAACTGGGTCGTGCGCGGGTCGTCGCCGTACGGCAGGTACTGGGTGGGGCCGTCCGGCTCGGGTGCCGGAGTCTGCGCCCAGACGCGCGGGTCGGGCGCGTACGGCGACTGGGACGGCGTGCCGTACAGCGGCTGCTGCGGCGGGTAAGTGCCCGGGGGCGGCGGGGGGTGCGCGGCGCGGTCGTAGAGCGCCTCGGAGACTGGGTCCTGGGCGGAGAGGTCCTGCGCCCGGTAGGGATCCTGGTCGTAGGCGTCCTGGAGGTACATGTCCGCGGGCGGCTGCGGCGGCGTCTGGCCGTGGTCGGGCACCGGACCCTCGGGGTGGCCCGAGCCGTCCACGGCCTGACCGCGGTCACCGTCGTACGGCGCGTTCATGGTTACCCCACCTCATCGTCCCGGGCCGACCGGCCACGACATCTCAACGGTCCACTCTCTCACCCGTGCCGGACGGGTCGGCGTTTTCCGCTGCGGTGTCCGGCGCCGGGTCACTCGGCTGCTCCGGGTCGCCTGCCCGGGAGCCTTCCTCGGACTCCGTGAGACGCGCCTCCGGGGCACCGGGGTTCTCCGGGGCATCGGGGTTCTCAGGACCGTCCTCGCCGCCGTCGGTTTCCTGGTCCTCGCCGGAATCGCCCTGGTCGGCCGCACGGGCGGCGGCCCGCTTGCGCTGCGTGTACATCCGAAAACCGGCGAGGACGAGGAGCAGGACACCGCCGCCGATGACCAGCATGACCGTGGCCGTGATCTCGGTGACCTTCACGTCGAACGTGACCGCCTTGCCGTACGGCCGTCCGTCCATCGTGTACAGCTGGGCGATCACCGTGGCCCGGCCGTTGGCGTTGGCGGACGTGGTGAACTTCACCGACTGGCTGTGGCCCCCGGAGACGGATACCGGCTGCTCCTGATAGGCCGCGCCGTCGATCTCCAGGCGCGTCGGGTTCGTCGAGGTGAGCCGCAGCACCAGGGGGCCGACATCCTGCACCAGGTTGTTCTGCACCGTCACGGGAATCGTGGCGCTGCGGCCGGACAGCTTCGTCTCCGACTTGTCGATCAGTCTGACCCGGCCGGTCAGCCCGTCGAGGTACGAGCGCACGCCGGCGCGGAACGATTCCGCCTCGGTGGCCCGGCCCCGCCAGGACGCGGACATCTCCCGGTTCAGGGCCCGCCCGAAGGGCGTCACCACCCGGGACGGGTCCGACAGGACGACCTTGAAGTTGTCGAGCTTGTCCTGGGTCTGCGCGATCTCCGTGAACGCCGACCGGGGCAGTTCCTTCTTGCGCAGCGCCGAGGGATACGAGGAGGCACCCGGCACCTTGGTGGTGGCGTCGGGGTCGGGCTTGGCCGCAGCGGCGTCCGTCAGCTTCTGGGACTGCGACCAGGTGCCGTCCTGGAGTGCCCTCAGCGCCTCGGCCATCGCACGGGCCTGACTGCCGGAGGGAGTGCGCTGCGGGGCGACGACGATGCTGCGCTGCTTGCCGGTCTGAAGGCCCAGCGTCAGGCTCTGGGCGAGGAACCGCTGCACCGCGAGCGTGGACGAGGACGCCTTCGCGAGGTCGCCCTCGAACGCCGTGGACAGCCGGGCGTCCGCGACGACGGCGGTGATCCCGCCGCCGATGGGACGCGCGGCCGACGGGGTGTACGACAGGCCGTTGGTCTCCTGGAGGCTGTCACTGCGGGCGATCACCTTGTCGGCGCCCGCCGAGGTGGCGACCTTGACGATCGACCGGTCGACTGCGCCCTCCACGGGCCAGGCGAAGTCCGTGTTCGGTTTCACGTGGAGGATCGGAGGGACCGTGTTGTCGACGACGTCCGTGGCTTCCTTCAGTTGGCTCAGCGAACCGGCGGTGTCCGTGCCGTTGTGGGCCAGGGAGGCCAGGTCGGGGTCGGCGAAGGGCAGGGCGACGACTTCCTTGTCGGTCACCGCGTCCTGGAGGTCGGCGAGCCACTGCTTGGCGACCTCCTGATGGGTGCCGCGTACGGTGTCGTCCCCGTTGCGGACCCGGTAGCTGCCCGTCATCGCGTCGACGGAGGCGAGCAGATCCGGGTCGACCACCCAGGTGACGTCGAGGTCCTTGCCCAGCGCGACCATCTGGTTCAGGCGGCCTCCGGGAGAGATCTCCTTGGCCAGGTCGTCGTTGAGGAAGACCGGCGTCTGCTCCTCGTTCGGCCCCGTCTCGGCGGCCATGTGGGTGGTCGAGACGAGGGGCCAGAGATACGTCGTCTTGGTCTTCGGGTCGGCCGCCTCGGGCTTCCAGGGCAGGAAGGTGCGCTGGATGCCGAGGACCTGCTCCCACGGCTCTGCCGAGGTCTGCCCGGAGAGCGAGACGGCGAATTCGTAGACGCCGTCCTCGCCGAGGTCCAGGTCGCCGACCGGGACGGAGATGTTGAAGTGCTCGGCGACGCCGGGGGCGAGCTGGGAGAACTTCGCCGTGTACTTGTCGTCGATCTCCGGAGGGACGGATCCCGACAGGTCGGTGCCGTCCTTGGCGACGGCGTCGACGGACGAGCGGGTATTGATCTCGGAGCCCACACGCAGTCCGACATGGGCCTTGGTGACCGGCTGCTTGCCGTTGTTGGTCACGGTGCCGGACACCGTCACCGTGTCCCCCGCGGTCGGGGCTGACGGGGTGAGCGAGTCGACGGCGACGGCCACCGTGCCGGAGTCCGAGTCGGCCTTCGCGGTCGCCTGCCCGTCGGCGTACGCGGAGCCGGAGGGCAGCTGAACCAGGCCGGTCAGCAGGGGCGCACCGGCGAGCAGTGCCGCGGTGCGCCGGAGCCACCGGCGGGCAGGTGAGGGACTGGTCCCCTGGAAGTCTGCCGCCTCGGCCACGCGCTTGCCCGTCCCTCGTCGTGTCAGTGGTCGTCGGAATGTGCGTCCACGCATGGTAACGATGCGCGCCGAGGGGAAGTGCCGCGGAGTACGCCACAAGATCCGTCGCGACGCGGGCCGCCCCGTATGTGCGCCTATATAGAGGAGCGGGCCGACAAAGGCGGGCGGCCGGGTGCACGGACAACGGAGGCGACCGGGTCCGCCCGGGCCACGTACCCTGTTCTGTTGTGCCGAACGCCAACGAAGTCAACCCCAGTGCCATGAGTCAGGCGCAGCCTCGCGCGGTGAGTGAACCGCTGCGGGTAGCGCCTGTCGCCGACGACCTCGCCCGCCGTTTCCAGGAAGCCGGGTTCTCTCTCGCCCTGGTCGGCGGCTCGGTCCGGGACGCGTTGCTCGGCCGGCTCGGCAACGACCTGGACTTCACGACCGATGCCCGGCCTCAGGACGTACTCAAGATCGTGCGGCCGTGGGCGGACGCCGTCTGGGAGGTCGGGATCGCGTTCGGCACGGTCGGGGCGCAGAAGGACGGTTTCCAGATCGAGGTGACCACCTATCGGTCGGAGGCGTACGACCGCACGTCGCGCAAGCCGGAGGTGTCGTACGGCGACTCCATCGAGGAGGATCTCGTCCGGCGGGACTTCACGGTGAACGCCATGGCCGTCGCGCTGCCGGAGAAGAAGTTCATCGACCCGCACGGCGGACTCGACGACCTCGCGGCCCGTGTGCTGCGCACTCCCGGCACGCCCGAGGAGTCGTTCTCGGACGATCCGCTCCGGATGATGCGGGCCGCGCGCTTCGCCGCCCAGCTGGACTTCACGGTGGCCCCCGAGGTCGTCGCGGCCATGAAGGACATGGCCGGGCGGATCGACATCGTCTCCGCCGAGCGGGTCCGGGACGAGCTGAACAAGCTGATCCTCTCCGCTCACCCGCGCAAGGGACTGACCCTGCTCGTGGACAGCGGCATCGCCGAGCGTGTCCTGCCCGAGCTGCCCGCCCTGCGTCTGGAGAGGGACGAGCACCACCGGCACAAGGACGTCTACGACCACACGCTCATCGTCCTGGAGCAGGCGATGGCCCTGGAGACCGAAGGCCCCGACCTGGTCCTCCGGCTCGCCGCCCTGCTGCACGACATCGGCAAGCCGCGCACGCGCCGGTTCGAGAAGGACGGCCGGGTCTCGTTCCACCACCACGAGGTGGTGGGGGCCAAGATGACGAAGAAGCGCATGACCGCGCTCAAGTACTCCAACGACCTGGTGAAGGACGTCTCGCGCCTGGTCGAGCTGCACCTGCGCTTCCACGGTTACGGCACGGGCGAGTGGACGGACTCGGCGGTCCGCCGCTATGTCCGGGACGCCGGCCCGTTGCTCGACCGTCTCCACAAGCTGACGCGCTCGGACTGCACGACCCGCAACAAGCGCAAGGCTGCCGCGCTCTCGCGGGCGTACGACGGGCTGGAGGAGCGGATCGAGAAGCTCCAGGAGCAGGAGGAGCTGGACGCCATCCGCCCGGATCTGGACGGCAACCAGGTCATGGAGATCCTGGGTGTCCGGCCGGGGCCGGTTGTCGGTCAGGCGTACAAGTACCTGCTGGAGCTCCGCCTGGAGAACGGGCCCATGGGGCACGAGGCCGCGGTCGCGGCGCTCAAGAAGTGGTGGGCCGACCAGGAGTCGTGAGCCGTGGAACCACGTCACGTTTCACGTGAAACATGACCTGGGCAGACGAAGGGGCGGTGTTTCACGTGAAACACCGCCCCTCACGGCATATGAGGCGTCTGCCTTACTTCTTGTAGTCCTTCAGGCAGAGCAGGAAGTCCTTGCCGTCACCGCTCTCGGTGTAGACGTACTGGAAGTCCTTGGCCTCGGCCTCACACTTGCTCTGGGCCATCGTGTCGGTGAGGAACGAGCCCTCGATCTTGGCCAGCACCTCGTACTGGGCCTTCGCGTCCGCGCAGTCGACGACCTCGAGGTCCGGGTCGTTGTCATTGGTGCTGCCGCGGTGCATGCAGTCCCCGACCGCCGCCGTGTTGGCGTCGTCGCGGCTGGCCAGGTAACCGCCGACGGCCACGCCGACGACGATCACGGCGATGACGATGTTCTTGATCGTCTTGAAGCTGACCTTGCGCTGGGCCGGCTGCGGGGGAACCGGCGCGTACGGTGCACCCTGCTGGGGGAAGCCGGGCTGACCGGGCTGCTGCGGGAAGCCCGGCTGCCCCTGCGCGAAGGGGTTCTGCCCCTGGGGCTGCTGCGGGGCCTGCGGCTGGCCCTGCGCGAATGGGTTGCCTTGGGGCGGCGGAGTAGACACTGGGGGTCCCCCTAAACATGGGTGCATGACGCGAACATGGCGCGAGTAAGACGCACGTAAGTTACCGGGCCCCACCGACATCTCTGTAGCCCGGTGGGGCTCTGTGGCATTGATGTGACACTTACTGGCCGTCAAACCGGGCCATAGCGACCGCAACCGCTCCGTAGACAGCGGCGACGGTGGCGACCAGCGGCACCGACCGGCCGTCCGGCGGCAGCATCAGCGCGGCCACCCCCGCGGCGCCGACGAAGGCGACGTTGAACAGCACGTCGTAAACGGAGAAGATCCGGCCACGGAAGGCGTCGTCGACCGACGACTGCACGATCGTGTCGGTCGCGATCTTCGAACCCTGGGTCGTCAGTCCCAGCACGAACGCCGCGGCGAGCAGGGGCGCGGTGGCGAACGGCAGCCCGAGAGCCGGGACCAGCACCGCGGCGATCCCCGCGCACACGGCCATCCAGCGGCCGGGACCGAGCCGCCCGGCCGCCCAGGGGGTGATCACCGCCGCGGCGAAGAAGCCGGCGCCGGAGACCCCCAGGGCCAGACCCAGCAGTGCGAGCCCCTCGTCCGTGTCCGACGTCAGGGCGTACCGGCACAGCATCAGCAGGAGGACGAGCAGGGCGCCGTAGCAGAACCGCATCAGCGTCATGCCGGCGAGCGCCCAGGCCGCTCCCCGGCGCGCGGGCGCGAGGAGATGGCGTACTCCGGCTACCAGGTCCCGGGCCGTGCCGGCGAGCGCCGACGCGAGATGCGGCCGCACCAGTGCCCGGTCGGGTCCCAGCAGTTCCGCCGCCATCCGCAGCGACGCGAGCGCACCGCACAGGTACAGGGTGGCCCCGAGCAGCACCACGGCGGCGTCGGAGTCCGCGACCACGAGGCGCACGACGAAGGCCAGACCGCCGCCGGCCGTCGCCGCGAGGGTGCCCGCCGTCGGGGAGAGCGAGTTCGCGATCACCAAGCGTTCCGCGTCGACTACGCGTGGCAGCGACGCGGACAGGCCCGCGAGGACGAAGCGGTTGACGGCGGTGACGCACAGGGCGGAGACGTAGAAGAGCCAGTCCGGGACGGAGGCGACCATCAGCACCGCGGTCACCGAGGCGAGCAGGGCGCGCAGCAGATTGCCGTACAGAAAGACCTGGCGGCGGCGCCAGCGGTCCAGCAGGACGCCGGCGAAGGGACCCACCAGCGAGTACGGGAGCAGCAGGACCGCCATCGCGGAGGCGATCGCGGCGGCCGAGGTCTGCTTCTCCGGTGAGAAGACGACGTAGGTGGCGAGCGCGACCTGGTAGACGCCGTCGGCGCCCTGAGAGAGCAGGCGTACGACGAGCAGGCGCCGGAACCCCTTCAGGCGCAGCAGGACGCGCAGGTCACGGACGACGGCCATGGGGCACAGCCTCACATACGCGAAGGTCCCCGGGTCGTCCGACCCAGGGACCTTCAGCGGACTTCAGCCGGGCGCGCTCAGCGCTCGACCTCGCCCTTGATGAACTTCTCGACGTTCTCGCGGGCCTGGTCGTCGAAGTACTGGACCGGCGGGGACTTCATGAAGTAGCTCGACGCCGACAGGATCGGGCCGCCGATGCCGCGGTCCTTGGCGATCTTCGCGGCGCGCAGGGCGTCGATGATGACGCCGGCCGAGTTCGGGGAGTCCCAGACCTCGAGCTTGTACTCCAGGTTCAGCGGGACGTCGCCGAACGCGCGGCCCTCGAGGCGGACGTAGGCCCACTTGCGGTCGTCCAGCCAGGCCACGTAGTCGGACGGGCCGATGTGGACGTTCTTCTCGCCCATGTCCCGGTCGGGGATCTGGGACGTGACGGCCTGCGTCTTGGAGATCTTCTTGGACTCGAGGCGGTCACGCTCGAGCATGTTCTTGAAGTCCATGTTGCCGCCGACGTTCAGCTGCATCGTGCGGTCCAGGATGACGCCCCGGTCCTCGAACAGCTTCGCCATCACGCGGTGCGTGATGGTGGCGCCGACCTGCGACTTGATGTCGTCACCGACGATCGGCACACCGGCCTCGGTGAACTTGTCCGCCCACTCCTTGGTACCGGCGATGAAGACCGGGAGGGCGTTGACGAAGGCGACCTTGGCGTCGATGGCGCACTGGGCGTAGTACTTCGCCGCGTCCTCGGAGCCGACGGGCAGGTAGCAGACGAGGACGTCGACCTGCTTGTCCTTGAGGACCTGGACGACGTCGACCGGGGCCTCGGCGGACTCCTCGATGGTCTCCCGGTAGTACTTGCCGAGACCGTCGAGCGTGTGGCCGCGCTGGACCTGGACGCCGCTGTTCGGCACGTCGCAGATCTTGATGGTGTTGTTCTCGGAGGCGCCGATGGCGTCCGCGAGGTCCAGGCCGACCTTCTTGGCGTCCACGTCGAAGGCGGCGACGAACTCGATGTCACGGACGTGGTAGTCGCCGAACTGGACGTGCATCAGGCCCGGGACCTTGGCCGCCGGGTCGGCGTCCTTGTAGTACTCGACGCCCTGCACCAGCGATGCGGCGCAGTTGCCCACACCGACGATGGCTACGCGAACCGAACCCATTCCGGTTGCTCCCTGTGTGTACGAGTGAGGCCCTGACTGGGCGCTCACGTGGCGGTGTCGCCGGGCGTATCCGGCCGGGGGTCGTCCCCCGGCCGGGGCAGGCCGCCCGTCGCTCCAGATGTCGTGTCCTGTTGAGCGGTCCCCTCGGCGGCGGAACCTCGCAGGTCCCGCCCCGCCCGCTCGCTCTCGATGAGCTCGTTCAGCCAGCGCACTTCGCGCTCCACGGACTCCATTCCGTGGCGCTGGAGCTCAAGCGTGTAGTCGTCGAGGCGCTCCCGGGTGCGGGCCAGGGAGGCCCCCATCTTCTCCAGGCGCTCCTCGAGCCGGCTGCGCCGGCCTTCGAGCACGCGCATGCGCACGTCACGCGACGTCTGCCCGAAGAACGCGAAGCGAGCGGCGAAGGTCTCGTCCTCGTACGCGTCGGGGCCGGTCTGCGAGAGGAGCTGCTCGAAGTGATCCTTACCGTCGGCCGTCAACCGGTAGACGATCTTGGCGCGCCGCCCGGTGAGAGAGGCGGCGGTTTCGTCGACGTTCCCCGGCTCTTCGATCAACCAGCCGTTGGCGACCAGCGTCTTGAGGCAGGGGTACAGCGTCCCGTAGCTGAACGCCCGGAACACACCGAGTGACGTGTTGAGCCGCTTGCGCAGCTCGTAGCCGTGCATCGGGGATTCGCGGAGCAGGCCGAGTACGGCGAACTCGAGGATGCCGGAACGCCGGCTCATCGTCGCCTCCTCTCGTCCTTATGCCGCGCTGATGTATCGGCTCGATACATCACGACGATAGAACGACCTTCCGCATGCGACAAGGGGTGCGGTGGTGAACGGGATCACATCCACGTTTCCTCGTGAGCAAGTTGCCTGATTTGAGGTGAACTTCGGACCTCGGGGGTTTTGGGGATGCGTAGTCTGTGCGCCATGCAAACTGCCGGGAACCGTGTGACGCGTGGGGGCGTCCTCGTCCCCGGTGCAGTACGGGTGAATGCGGTAGGGGCCGCATCCGTACTTCGGGGGGACCGGAAACCAGCCGCCTTTTCCAGGCGCGCAAAGGTGCGCCTGCCCGAGGAGTAGTCGTTCGATGAGCGAGCACCGTCGCAAACCGCCGCAGCCGCAGGGAGGCGGACGTGCCGCGGCCCGACGCGGCCAGTCCGGCTCGTCCTCCGGCCGCCGTGCGGCACCGCGAGGCGCCACAGGGTCTCCGTCCGGCTCGTACGGTCCGGAGGACGAGGAGCGCCCCTACGGGGGCCGTGCCGAGGCACGGCGCGCGGCACAACGCAGTGGAGGCGGTCGCCGCAGGGCGGCCGAGCCGGCCCGTGGCGGCCGGCGGGCAGGTGGCGCCGCCGCCGCGAGCGGCCCCGGCCGGGGCCGGGCGGCGGCTTCCGGGAAGAAGCGGATGATCGACTATCCGCGGGGCGACCGCGATGGCTGGCAGCGCTGGGTGCCGTCCTGGAAGCTCGTCTCGGGTCTGTGCATCGCGTTCTTCGGCGGCCTGGTGGCCGCCGCCGGCATCGCGTACGCCATGGTGGGCATCCCCGACGTGGCCAAGACCGCGACCGCGCAGAACAACGTGTACTACTGGGCCAACGGCGACGTGATGGTCGCCACCGGCGGTGAGCGCAACCGACAGATGGTCAAGCTCTCCTCGATCCCCAAGGCGATGCAGAACGCCGTCATCTCCCAGGAGAACAAGACGTTCTACTCCGACAGCGGCATCGACCCGAAGGGCATCGCCCGCGCCGTGTTCAACATGGCCCGGGGCGGCGAGACGCAGGGTGGTTCCACCATCACCCAGCAGTACGTCAAGAACGCGATGCTGGAGGACCAGTCGCAGACGGTCTCCCGGAAGGTCAAGGAGATCCTCGTCTCGGTCAAGGTGGGCGCCGAGGTCGACAAGGACAAGATCCTCGAGGGCTACCTGAACTCCGCCTACTACGGCCGCGGGGCCTACGGCATCCAGGCCGCGGCGCGGGCGTACTTCAACAAGGACGCCGTGGACCTGAACCCCGGCGAATGCGCTCTTCTCTCGGCCGTTCTCAAGGGTGCGACCTACTACGACCCCGCGGGTGCCACGTCGATCGACCCGGCCGCCACCCCGGAGGCCAACAGGAAGCGTGCCCTGAGGCAGATGCAGGACACCCTCGACAAGATGGTCGAGTACGGGCATCTGAACCAGGCGGAGCGGGCCAAGTACACCGAGCTCCCCACGGTGCAGAACCCCCGCTCGAACACCCAGCTGGGCGGCCAGATCGGCTACCTCGTCGACCTCGCAAGGGCGTCCGTGATCAAGGATGACATCGCGACGCGGGACCAGCTGGACCAGGGCGGATACGAGATCCACACGACGTTCGACCAGAAGAAGGTCGAGGCGCTCGAAACC
Organism: Streptomyces flaveolus; assembly: GCF_014648815.1. Lineage (GTDB taxonomy): Bacteria > Actinomycetota > Actinomycetes > Streptomycetales > Streptomycetaceae > Streptomyces > Streptomyces flaveolus. The sequence continues at coordinate 413,519 of NZ_BMRV01000004.1, forward strand.
GCGGTCACCAAGGTCTACAAGGCGAACATCAAGCCTGATGTACGTCCCAAGACCGACACTCACGTCCAGTTCGGCGGGGCGTCCGTGAACCCCGAGACGGGCGCCATCGAGGCCATCTACGGCGGCGCTGACGCGACCAAGCACTTCACCAACAACGCCGATGTGACCGGCGCCCAGGTCGGTTCGACGTTCAAGCCGTTCGTGCTCGCGGCGGCCATGAAGTGGGGCGTACGCGACCCCGAGGGTCTCGAGGACCAGCCCCAGGACGAGCGCACTGTGGTCTCTCCGAAGAGCCTGTACAGCGGCGAGAACGACCTCAAGATCAAGAATTACGACGGGTCGATCTGGATGAACGAGAAGGGCGAGCAGTGGCGGCAGGAGAACGACGGTAAGGATTCGGTCGGTGATCCGCCGGACTACAAGATCGACCTGCGCGAGGCCATGCGGGAATCGGTGAACTCCGCCTACGTGCAGCTCGGCATGGACGTCGGTCTGGACAAGGTGAAGGAGGCCGCGGTCGCCGCGGGCCTCAAGCAGGAGAGCCTGACGGGCACGAACTACCCGTCGTTCTCCATCGGTGTCTCGGATCCCAGCGCGATCCGTATGGCGGGCTCGTACGCCACCTTCGCGGCCAGCGGGAAGCAGCGTGAGCCCTTCTCCGTCACGAAGGTGGTGCACGAAGGCAAGACGATCCGCGCGCACAACGTCACGACCAAGCAGGCCTTCACCGCGAAGGTCGCGGACAACGTCACGGACGTCCTGAAGACCGTCGTCGAGGACGGTACGGGTTCCAACGCCCAGCTGCCGGGCCGTGAGGTGGCGGGCAAGACCGGTACCACGGACGGCAACAAGTCCGCCTGGTTCGTCGGGTACACCCCGCAGCTGTCGACCGCGATCAGCATGTTCCGCTACCCGGACGACGAGTCCATCAAGAACCGCACGTTCCTGGAGATGTACGGAACGGGTGACCAGGACAAGATCCACGGTGCGTCGTTCCCGTCGGAGATCTGGCACGACTACATGGAGCAGGCCCTGAAGGGTCAGCCGGCGGAGAAGTTCCCGACCCCGGAACCCATCGGTGAGGTCATCAACGACACCCCGCCGCCGAGCCCGACACCCACGCCTTCCAAGACGGAGGAGTCGAGCCCGTCACCGAGCCCGACGCCCAGCCAGACCCCGACCAGTCCCTCGCCCTCACCGACCGCCACCTGCGGTGTCTTCGACTGGGAATGCGAGAACGGGGACAACAGCGGCAACCAGAACGGCGGCAATGACACCGCCGGCGGGGACGGAACGCAGTCTCCCTCACCCTCGGCCAGTGAGACGGACGGCGAGGGCGACAGCAGCGGCAGCGGAAACGGCAACGGAAACGGGCCAGGAGGCACCATCTGGGGTTCGAGCGGATAGTCGCCGACATGCCCGGCGTGCGCGTTTCACGTGAAACACCCGCTTGTTCCACGTGAAACAGGGGCCGCCGCACCCATCAGGGCGCGGCGGCCCCGTCGTGTTCCCAGACACGTACGGCAGGATGTGCCCCATGCCCAGTGCAGAATCGACGCCAGCGAGCGTGCACGAACCGGATCGGGTTCCCCCGAGCAGGGAGGACGCGGTCGCAGCAGCAGGCAGCGAGCTGATCGGCGGTCCTCTCGGCCGGCGTGCCCTGCTCGGGACGTCCTGGTGGACGCCGGTGCGGGTGATCGCGCTCGTGGCGATCAGTGTGTTCGCCCTCGGCCTGGTCCAGAAGGCGCCCTGCTACAACGGTGCGTGGTTCTTCGGTGCCAGCTCCCAGTACACGCATGCCTGCTACTCGGACATCCCGCACCTCTACCAGGCCCGGGGGTTCGTCGACGGGCTCGTGCCCTACTTCGACAAGCTCCCCGGCGACATGGAGTACCTCGAGTACCCGGTGCTGACCGGCTTGTTCATGGAGGTGGCGTCCTGGCTCACGCCGGGCAGCGGCACCATCCAGGACCAGGAACAGTGGTACTGGATGGTCAATGCCGGGATGCTCATGGTGTGCGCGGCCGTCATTGCCGTCTGCGTCACCCGCATGCACACCAGGCGCCCCTGGGACGGCCTGCTGGTCGCGCTGGCACCCGCCTTCGCGCTGACCGCGACCGTCAACTGGGACTTGCTGGCGGTCGCCCTGACGATCGCGGCGATCCTGATGTGGTCGCGGGGGCGCGCACTGGCCTTCGGCGTGCTGCTGGGACTGGCCACGGCCGCCAAGCTCTACCCCTTCCTCATCCTCGGCCCGTTGTTCGTGCTGTGCTGGCGTGCGGGCAAGTGGCGGGAGTTCGGAAAGGCCCTGGGGGGCGCGGCCGTCGCCTGGCTCGTGGTGAACCTGCCGGTGATGCTCTTCGCCTTCGACGGCTGGTCGAAGTTCTATACGTTCAGCCAGGAACGCGGCGTCGACTTCGGTTCCTTCTGGCTGATCATCGTCCGGAACACGGACGACCCGCCCAGCACCGAGACCGTCAACACGCTCGCCACGCTCCTGATGCTGCTGTGCTGCGGCGCCATCGCGGCACTCGCGCTGACGGCCCCGCGGCGTCCGCGGTTCATCCAGCTCGCCTTCCTCATCGTCGCGGCGTTCATCCTCACCAACAAGGTCTACTCACCGCAGTACGTCCTGTGGCTGGTGCCGCTCGCCGCGCTGGCCCGGCCGAAGTGGCGGGACTTCCTGATCTGGCAGGTGTGCGAGGTGGCCTACTTCCTGGGCATCTGGATGTACCTCGCCTACACCACCAGCGGAGACGCCCACAAGGGCCTGCCGACGGACGGCTACCACTGGGCCATCGGCCTCCACCTGCTGGGGACGCTGTACCTGTGCGTCATGGTCGTCCGCGACATCCTCATGCCGGACCGGGACCCGGTCCGGCGGACCGGTGACGACGACCCCTCGGGCGGAGTGCTCGACGGCGCCGACGATGTCTTCGTCCTCGGTCCCGCCGCTCGTCCGCCGCGGTACGCGGCTCACCTCGAAGGCCCCCGGGTGGAGTGGGGCGCCGGACGGCAGCCCGGTGGCTCGCTCTGAGCGAATCGGCGTCGGCGAGCAGCCCGCCAACAGCCCTCCGGACACCGGACCGTGAAAAGGGCCGTACACGGGTAACCGTGTACGGCCCTTTTCACGGTCTCGGGGCTCTCGCTCCGCGCGTGAACCTCAGCGGTCGACGATGCGGTCGAACTGCGTGGTGGTGTGCCGCAGATGTGCCACCAGCTCGTCTCCGACCGTCGGCTCCGGCGCGTCGGAGGGCACGAACAGGATCGACACCTGCATGTGCGGCGGTTCCGCGAACCAGCGCTGCTTGCCGCCCCAGACGAACGGCGACAGGTTCCGGTTGACCGTGGCCAGGCCCGCCCGGGCGACGCCCTTGGCGCGCGGCATGACACCGTGCAACGCCTTCGGGGCCTCCAGACCCACGCCGTGGGACGTACCGCCGGCCACGACCACCAGGAAACCGTCCGAGGCCGCCTTCTGCTGCCGGTAGCCGAAGCGCTCCCCCTTGGCCACCCGGGTGACGTCCAGCACGGCGCCGCGGTACTCGGTGGCCTCGTGGTCCCCCAGCCACAGCCGCGTCCCGATGCGCGCGCGGAACCTGGTCTGCGGGAACTGCTGCTGGAGGCGGGCGAGTTCGTCGGCCTTGAGGTGGCTGACGAACATCGTGTGCAGCGGCAGACGGGCCGCACGCAGCCGGTCCATCCACCCGATGACCTCCTCGACGGCGTCCGAGCCGTCGGTGCGGTCCAGCGGCAGATGGATGGCGAAGCCCTCCAGCCGGACGTTCTCTATGGCGGCGTGCAGCTGCGGCAGGTCCTGTTCGCTGATGCCGTGCCGCTTCATCGAGGACATCACCTCGATGACCACCCGCGCGCCGACCAGGCCGTACACGCCGTCGATGGAGGACACGGAGCGCACGACCCGGTCCGGCAGCGGCACCGGCTCCTCACCGCGCCGGTACGGCGTCAGCACCAGCAGATCGCCGCCGAAGAAGTCCTTGATCCGGGCGGCCTCGTAGGTCGTGCCCACGGCGAGGACGTCGGAACCGAGGCGCGTGGCCTCCTCCGCCAGCCGCTCGTGTCCGAAGCCGTAGCCGTTGCCCTTGCAGACCGGGACGAGCCCGGGGAACTGCTCCTGCACGTGCTTGTGGTGCGCCCGCCAGCGCGCGGTGTCGACGTAGAGCGTGAGCGCCATGGCCGGACCTGGAACCTTTCTCGTGGCTGCGGTGTGTCAGAGGTGAGGAAAACTCGTCGGAGCTGTGGAAGCCCTCCCGACGCTACTGGAGCGGGGAGCGTGGGTCAGCGGCGCGACATGTAGATGTCGAGCGCCTTGTGCAGCAGCTTGTTCAGCGGGAAGTCCCACTCCCCGAGGTACTCGGCCGCCTGCCCGCCCGTGCCGACCTTGAACTGGATCAGACCGAAGAGGTGGTCGCTCTCGTCCAAGGAGTCGGAGATGCCGCGCAGGTCGTAGACGGTGGCCCCGAGGGCGTAGGCGTCGCGCAGCATCGCCCACTGCATCGCGTTCGAGGGCCGGACCTCGCGGCCGATGTTGTCGGAGGCGCCGTAGGAGTACCAGACGTGCCCGCCGACGACCAGCATCGTCGCCGCCGACAGGTTCACCCCGTTGTGCCGGGCGAAGTACAGCCGCATGCGGTTGGGGTCCTCGTTGTTGAGGGCCGCCCACATGCGCTGGAAGTAGGACAGCGGCCGCGGCCGGAAGTGGTCGCGCACCGCCGTGATCTCGTACAGGCGCTGCCACTCCTCGAGGTCGTGGTAGCCGCCTTGGACGACCTCGACGCCGGCCTTCTCGGCCTTCTTGATGTTGCGGCGCCACAGCTGGTTGAAGTTCTTGTGGACCTCTTCCAGGGACCGGTTGGCCAGCGGCACCTGGAAGACGTAGCGGGGCTGCACGTCGCCGAAGCCGGCGCCGCCGTCCTCACCCTGCTGCCAGCCCATGCGGCGCAGCTTGTCGGCCACCTCGAAGGCGCGCGGCTCGATGTGGTCGGCCTCTATGTCGCGCAGCCGCTTGACGTCGGGGTCCTGGATGCCCTTCTTGATCGACGCGGCGTCCCAGCGCCGGATGATCACCGGCGGGCCCATCTTCACCGAGAAGGCGCCCTGCTGCTTCAGGTGCGCCAGCATGGGCTCCATCCACTCCTGGAGATTCGGCGCGAACCAGTTGATGACCGGGCCCTCGGGGAGGTACGCGAGGTAACGCTTGATCTTGGGCAGCTGCCGGTACAGCACGAGGCCCGCACCGACCAGCTGACCGGTCCGGTCGTCGAACCAACCGAGGTTCTCCGAGCGCCATTCCGCCTTTACGTCCGCCCAGGCCGGCACCTGCATGTGACTCGCCGCCGGCAGGCTCTGGATGTAGGCCAGATGCTGCTCGCGGCTGATGGTCCTCAGGGTCAGGCTCATTCGGGGCGCTCCTCGGGCTGGTGTGTCCCCATGGGTACAGGGGCTCCGGCTCTCGCGCGAAGCCTACTGCGCCCTGTGAGCGCCCCGTCCGGCGTACCGGCGGGACCGCGCCGTCCCGAGGGCCGGCGCGGTCCGTGGTCAGCCGCCGACGAACCCCCCGAAGGAGCCGAACAGTCCGCCGTGGGCCATGCCGAAGTAGAGGCCGACCGCGGAGGCGCCGATCCCCAGCACCAGGCCGAAACGCTCTCGCGTCGTCTCGGAGATGAACTGGCCATATCCACCGATCAGGACGCCGGCCAGCCCGGCCCAGGAGGTCAGGAGGTGGAGCCCCGGGAAGCCCGCGGTCACGAGGGAGAGCACTCCGAGCACCAGGCTCACGGCCATCAGCGTGTCCTGGAGCGGGTGCGGTTTGCCGTCGGTGGCCAGCAGGCCGGTCCTGGGTTTGGCGGGTCGCATGATCTGTGCCATGGAGAACCTCCAGCCGAAGGCAGTCTGTCTTCGCCCTGCACTTCCGATGTGTACAGATTGCGTCCCCCCACGGGCGGATTTCAACCGCAAGCCGCCGGGCGGGTACTCTGTACCTTCTGCACTGGTGTCTGCTGCCGGCCCCCGGCCGGGCCACCTCCTCGGAGGAGACCCGATTGTCAGTGGGTCCTGCTTTACTCGCTGATGCCGGTGCACAACGCATCGCAACCCTCCTGCCACGGAACGACCGTGGCCGTTGAGTCCAAAGGAGGTGGGTTCCACATGCGTCACTACGAGGTGATGGTCATCCTCGACCCCGATCTCGAGGAGCGCGCTGTCTCCCCGCTGATCGAGAACTTCCTCTCTGTCGTCCGTGACGGCGGCGGAAAGGTCGAGAAGGTCGACACCTGGGGCCGTCGTCGTCTCTCGTACGAGATCAAGAAGAAGCCCGAGGGCATCTACTCGGTCATCGACCTGCAGGCCGAGCCTGCGGTCGTCAAGGAGCTCGACCGCCAGATGAACCTGAACGAGTCGGTCCTCCGGACCAAGGTCCTCCGTCCCGAGACCCGCTGAGCCCTTCCGCTCAGCAGATCCCGGGATTCGAGTAGCAGCACAAGCAGCCAGCAGCAAACCCGCCGAGAGGTTCCCCCATGGCAGGCGAGACCGTCATCACGGTCATCGGCAATCTTGTCGACGACCCCGAGCTGCGCTTCACCCCGTCCGGTGCGGCCGTCGCGAAGTTCCGTGTCGCGTCGACCCCCCGCACCTTCGACCGCCAGACGAACGAGTGGAAGGACGGCGAAAGCCTGTTCCTGACCTGCTCGGTCTGGCGCCAGGCGGCGGAGAACGTCGCCGAGTCGCTCCAGCGAGGCATGCGCGTCATCGTGCAGGGCCGGCTGAAGCAGCGGTCCTACGAGGACCGTGAGGGCGTCAAGCGCACGGTCTACGAGCTGGACGTCGACGAAGTCGGTGCCAGCCTCCGCAGCGCCACGGCCAAGGTCACCAAGACCTCGGGCCAGGGTCGCGGCGGCCAGGGCGGTTACGGCGGCGGTGGCGGCCAGGGTGGCGGCGGCTGGGGCGGCGGCCCCGGTGGCGGCCAGCAGGGCGGCGGCGCGCCCGCCGACGACCCCTGGGCCACGGGCGCTCCCGCAGGTGGCAACCAGGGCGGCGGCGGTGGCGGCGGCTGGGGCGGTGGCTCCGGCAGCGGCGGCGGCTACTCGGACGAGCCCCCCTTCTAGGCGGGCTCTACCCACACTTCTTGATCACACAGGAGAAACATCATGGCTAAGCCGCCTGTGCGCAAGCCGAAGAAGAAGGTCTGCGCATTCTGCAAGGACAAGGTCACGTACGTGGACTACAAGGACACGAACATGCTGCGGAAGTTCATTTCCGACCGCGGCAAGATCCGTGCCCGCCGCGTGACCGGCAACTGCACGCAGCACCAGCGTGACGTCGCCACGGCCGTCAAGAACAGCCGTGAGATGGCGCTGCTGCCCTACACGTCCACCGCGCGATAAGGGAAGGGTGACCGACTAATGAAGATCATCCTCACCCACGAGGTCTCCGGCCTCGGCGCCGCGGGCGACGTCGTCGACGTCAAGGACGGCTACGCTCGCAACTACCTGATCCCGCGGAAGTTCGCGATCCGTTGGACCAAGGGTGGCGAGAAGGACGTCGAGCAGATCCGTCGTGCTCGCAAGATCCACGAGATCCAGACCATCGAGCAGGCCAACCAGGTGAAGGCCCAGCTCGAGGGCGTGAAGGTCCGTCTGGCCGTCCGCTCCGGCGACGCCGGTCGTCTCTTCGGTTCCGTCACCCCGGCCGACGTCGCCTCGGCGATCAAGGCTGCCGGTGGCCCCGAGGTCGACAAGCGCCGCATCGAGCTGGGCTCGCCGATCAAGACCCTGGGCGCCCATGCGACGTCCGTGCGTCTGCACCCCGAGGTTGCCGCCACGGTCAACATCGAGGTTGTTTCCGCCTGAGCCTGGCTCTCGCTGAAGCGATGAGATGGGGCCGCACTCCCGGTCGGGAGTGCGGCCCCATTGTCATGGCAGCCGATGTGCTGGGCTGGTCGGACCCATGTTTCACGTGAAACGGCGTGTTTCACGTGAAACGGTCAGCGCGTCGCACCGGTCACGACCCAACGGCCCGAGCGCGTACGCCACCACAGCGTCAGCATGCGCATCGTCATCATCAACGTCATGGCCCCCCACAGTGCAGTGAGCCCGCCGCCGAGCGTCGGGACGAGAAGCGCAGCGGGAGTGAAGACCGCAAGGGTGAGCAGCATCGCCCAGGCGAGGTACGGACCGTCCCCCGCGCCCATCAGCACGCCGTCCAGGACGAAGACCACACCGCAGATCGGCTGGGAGAGGGCCACGATCACCAGAGCCGGCAGGGCAGCGTCCTTGACGGAGGAGTCACCGGTGAACAGGGGCAGGAACGCCGGCCGGGCCAGCACCACGAGCAGGCCAAGGAGGACTCCGACCGCGATGCCCCACTCGACCATCCTGCGGCAGGCTTCCCGGGCGCCGCGTGTGTCACCGGCCCCCAGGTAGCGCCCGATGATGGCCTGTCCGGCGATGGCGATCGCGTCGAGGGCGAAGGCCAGCAGGCTCCACAAGGACAGGATGATCTGATGGGCCGCGATGTCGGCGTCCCCGAGACGAGCCGCCACGGCGGTGGCGATCATGAGGATCGCCCGCAGGGAGAGGGTGCGGACGAGCAGCGGCACTCCGGCCTGTGCCGAGGCCCTGATGCCGGCGGCGTCCGGACGCAGGGACGCACCGTGTCGGCGTGCTCCGCGGATGACCACCCAGAGGTACACCGCGGCCATGCCGAGCTGGGCGATGACGGTGCCCCAGGCGGAGCCCGCGATGCCCAGGCCGGCGCCATAGACGAGCCCGACATTGAGAACGGCGTTGGCGACGAAACCCGCGACGGCCACGTAGAGCGGGGTGCGGGTGTCCTGCAGCCCCCGCAGGACGCCGGTCGAGGCGAGTACGACGAGCATGGCCGGGATGCCGAGCGAGGATATCCGCAGATAGGTGACGGCGTACGGGGCGGCAGTGTCGGAGGCGCCGAAGAGGTCGACCAGGGACGGGGCCGTGGGCAGGACGACGGCGATGACGGCGGCGCCGAGCAGCAGGGCCAGCCAGATGCCGTCCATGCCCTGCCGGATGGCGGACTGCAGATCGCCCGCCCCGACGCGCCGGGCGACGGCCGCGGTGGTGGCGTAGGCGAGGAAGACGAAGACGCTGACGGCTGTCGTCAGCAGGGCCGAGGCGATGCCGAGTCCGGCGAGTTGTGCCGTACCGAGATGGCCGACGATGGCGCTGTCGGCCATGACGAAGAGGGGCTCGGCGACGAGCGCGCCGAAGGCCGGGACGGCCAGCGCGACGATCTCTCGGTCGTGCCGGCGCCGGGCAGTGCGGGAGCGCGCGGGGGCCTGTGTCATGAGCACCAATCTAATCGTCCACAGGTAAGAGATGCAAAGCTTTAGTACCCCTTACTTGTGCTCTCGTCCGGTGTGCTCTTGTGTGCGGTTGGAAGTGATCTTGATCCGACTGGGAAAGTTTTTCTTCTGCACAGCCCGTGGATGGTGAATGCGCTGGTCAGAAGGGTGCTTCCGGTCACAGGGAGGGCTTGTTCACAGGGCTGTCCACCGGGTCGTGCACAGCTTTCGAGGAGTTGTCCACAGCATCTGGCCAGTCGTCCACATGGCCTGTGGATAACCAGATTGGCTGACGGTGCCCGCGGGCCTACGGTGGTCCGGCGCCTGCTCCGTCCGGCGGCTTGTGAACGCTCACAAACCCGACGCTTCAGAACCGGAGTTGGGCGTCTTATTTGTCAGTGCCGTGCCGTAGAAATGACGGGCACGGCGAGGTCCGCTCGGCGGACGGGAGGAGGTGGCTCGGTGAGCATTTCCGAGCCCTTGGACGACCCGTGGGCCGACAGCGGTCCCAGCGATCGTCTGCCCGCTTCCCGCCGTCGCGGTGACAGTCCCAGGAGCCGTGACGACCAGCACGAGCGCGGCCGGGACAACGGTGCGTGGGACGGTGCGGGACCGTCCGCGTTCGAGCGGGTGCCTCCGCAGGACCTGGAGGCCGAGCAGTCCGTCCTCGGCGGCATGCTGCTGTCCAAGGACGCCATCGCGGACGTCGTCGAGATCCTCAAGGGCCACGACTTCTACAAGCCGGCCCACGAGACGATCTACCAGGCGATCCTCGACATCTATGCCAAGGGTGAGCCGGCCGACCCCATCACGATCGCCGCCGAGCTCACGAAGCGCGGGGAGATCAACAAGGTCGGCGGTGCCTCGTATCTGCACACGCTCGTCCAGACCGTGCCCACGGCCGCGAACGCCGCCTACTACGCGGAGATCGTGCACGAGCGTGCCGTACTGCGCCGCCTGGTGGAGGCCGGTACCCGGATCACGCAAATGGGGTACGCGGCCGACGACGACGTGGACGAGATCGTCAACCGTGCCCAGGCCGAGATCTACGCCGTCACCGAGCAGCGCACCAGCGAGGACTACCTGCCGCTCGGCGACATCATGGAGGGCGCGCTCGACGAGATCGAGGCGATCGGCTCCCGCAGCGGCGAGATGACCGGCGTGCCCACGGGATTCACCGACTTCGACTCGCTCACCAACGGCCTGCACCCGGGGCAGATGATCGTCATCGCCGCCCGTCCCGCGATGGGAAAGTCGACGCTCGCGCTGGACTTCGCCCGGGCCGCCTCTATCAAGAACAATCTGCCGAGCGTCATCTTCTCGCTCGAAATGGGCCGCAACGAGATCGCGATGCGTCTGCTGTCCGCCGAGGCCCGTGTCGCTCTGCACCACATGCGCTCCGGCACGATGACGGACGACGACTGGACCCGTCTGGCGCGCCGGATGCCGGACGTCTCGGCCGCGCCGCTCTACATCGACGACTCCCCGAACCTGTCGATGATGGAGATCCGTGCCAAGTGCCGCAGGCTCAAGCAGCGAAACGATCTGAAGCTGGTGGTCATCGACTACCTCCAGCTGATGCAGTCGGGCGGGTCCAAGCGTGCGGAGAGCCGTCAGCAGGAGGTGTCCGACATGTCCCGTAACCTCAAGCTCCTGGCCAAGGAGCTGGAGATCCCCGTCATCGCGCTCTCCCAGCTGAACCGTGGTCCCGAACAGCGCACCGACAAGAAGCCGATGGTGTCCGACCTGCGTGAGTCCGGCTCCATCGAGCAGGACGCCGACATGGTGATCCTGCTGCACCGCGAGGACGCCTACGAGAAGGAATCGCCGCGCGCGGGCGAGGCGGACCTGATCGTGGCCAAGCACCGAAACGGCCCGACGGCGACCATCACGGTCGCCTTCCAGGGTCACTACTCGCGGTTCGTGGACATGGCACAGACCTGACCCACCGGTCAGGGGAAAACGGCTCGACGCGGAGTACGCGGCCCGGTGGACTGGGGGCATGACGACACCCCAGGAAGAGCTGCTCCCCGCCACCCGCCGCGCGCTGCTGCACCGGATCGCCGTCGCCCAGGCCGAAGGGCGTACACCGTCGCTCGTCGCTGCGGTGGTGCGGGACGGACGGACCGTGTGGCACGGGGCGCGGACGTCGGTCGACGGGCACGGGCCGGACGAGAACGTGCAGTACCGGATCGGCTCGATCACCAAGACCTTCACCGCCGTTCTGGTCCTGCGGCTGCGCGACGAGGGCGTGCTCGACCTCGGAGACCGGCTGGAGCAGCACCTGCCGGGCACGGGAGCGGGTGAGGCCACCATCGCCGGACTCCTCGCGCACACCGGTGGGCTGGCCGCCGAGTCTCCTGCGCCGTGGTGGGAACGGACTCCCGGCTCCCTGCGCCCCGAGCTGGCCGATGTGCTGGGCAAGCAGCCTCTCCTGCATCCGGTGGGCCGCCGGCACCACTACTCGAACCCCGGTTACACCCTGCTCGGCGCGCTGGTCGAGCGACTGCGCGGAGCGGCGTGGGAGGACGTGCTGCGGCGGGAGGTGCTGGAGCCGCTGGGCCTGGACCGTACGACCACGTGCCCGCAGGCACCTCACGCCGGCGGCTGGGCGGTGCATCCGTGGGCCGACGTGATGCTGCCGGAACCCGTCGAGGACCTGGGGCGGATGGCTCCGGCCGGTCAGCTCTGGTCCACCACCGGTGACCTGGCACGGTTCGCCGCCTTCCTGGCGAAGGGCGACGACAAGGTTCTGAGCGCCGAGACGGTACAGGAGATGCGGACGCCGGCGGCGCCGGCCGAGGCCGCGGATGTCGCGGACGGTGTGACGTACGGACTGGGCCTGCAGATCCAGTACCGGGACGGACGGCTGCTCGTCGGCCACTCCGGCTCCCTGCCGGGCTTTCTGGCCAACCTCACCATCGGCGTCGAGGACGACGTGGCGGCGGTCGTGCTGACCAACTGCACCTCCGGGCCGTTGACGTCCGGGGTGGGTGCCGACCTCGTACGGATCGTCGCGGAGGCCGAGCCGCGGATCCCCGAGCCGTGGCGGCCGCTCCCGGACGTCGACGCCTCCGTGCTGGAGCTGGCCGGGCCCTGGTACTGGGGGACCCAAGCCTTCGCGCTGCGGCTGACACCCGCTGGCGGAGTCTCGCTGGAACCGCTGTCGGGACAGGGCCGCCGCTCGCGCTTCCGGGCGAACGACGACGGCACCTGGACGGGGCTGGAGGGCTACTACGCCGGTGAACTGCTGCGGGCCGTGCGGCGCCCGGACGGGACCGTGAGTCATCTGGACCTCGGATCGTTCGTCTTCACGCGTCGGCCCTACGACGAAGAGGGCTCCGTGCCGGGAGGCGTGGACCCGGAAGGGTGGCGCGGCATCGGCTAGACGCCACCGACGGCCTCGGCGCGCTGTTTCACGTGAAACAGCGCGCCGACCCCGGGTACACCACGTCAGAGCTCGAGCTTGAAGCCCGTGTGCGAGGCCGAGAAGCCGAGGCGTTCGTAAAAGCGGTGGGCGTCCGCGCGGGTCTTGTCGGAGGTGAGCTGGACCAGGTGGCATCCCTGCCGACGGGACTCGGCGACGGCCCATTCGATGAGCTGGGTGCCCAGGCCGCTGCCGCGCTCGTCGGCGTGGATGCGTACGCCTTCGATGATCGAGCGTGTCGCACCGCGCCGGGAGAGTCCCGGGACGATGGTCAGCTGGAGCGTGCCCACGACACGGCCCTCGCGGACGGCGACGACCAGGTGCTGGTGGGGATCGCTACGGAGCCGTTCGAAGGCGGCGAGGTAGGGACTCAGGTCATCAGGTGACTCGCGCCGGGCACCCAGCGGGTCGTCGGCGAGCATCGCGACGACCGCGGGGATGTCGCCCTCGGTGGTGCGACGTATTTCAAGATCTCCCATGCCCGCACCTTACGCAGGGAGAGCCGGCGCGAACACGGTCCGCGCCGGCTTCGGCCCTGCGGGCACCGGTGGCTCGAGCGTCTCCACCGCCCGGACCAGCGGACCCAGTGCGTGGAGGTCAGCCCGCCGCCACGGTCAAGGGAGCGAACCGCCGGTTCGGATCTCCGGGCAGCTCCGTGATCCCGTACGTCATGACCGCGTTCGTGGCGAGCGAGGCGAGGCCGCGCTCCTTCGCCCAGGCCAGCAGCTCTTCGTGCCGCACGTCGATGTCGGTGCGCAGGGGCCGGTCGGTGCGGGCCGCGAGAGAGGTGACGAGTGCCTTGGCCGTCTCGGTGTCGCGGGCGATCAGCGGGCCCACCACGTGGGTGTCCATGTTGGGCCAGGCGGCGGCGTAGCCGATGAGCCGGCCCGCCTCCTCGGCCACGCGCAGCTGGTCGGCGAAGGCGGGCAGGCGCGTGATGATGTGGGTGCGGTCGGCGCCGAAAACCTCCTCGTCGAGCCGGAGGATGGCGGGGAGGTCGTCCGCGGTGGCCGCCCGTGTGGCGATCCCCGGCTCGGACCCACCCGGGGTGAAGCGCCCCCGCACCATCTCCGCCCGGCCCGTGCACTTGAAGCCGAGTTCCTCGTAGAGCGGGCGGCCGTTGGCGGTCGCGTGCAGCGTCAGCGGGGTGGTGCCCTGCGCCGAGAGCACGTGGCGCATCAGCCGGCGTCCCACGCCCTGGCGGGCGTGTCGCTCGGCGACCAGCACCATGCCGATGCCCGCGAGGGACGGCCGCTCGGCCGGGCCGTACTCGGTGACGGTGCAGGCGCTGACGAGACCGCCACCGGGGTCGTCGATGCCGTAGCCCTGCCCAGCGGTGAGAAGGAAGCCCCACTTGTGTTCTTCGCGCAGCCACCCCCGGTCCTCGGACAAGTCGGCGCACGCGGTGAGATCGCGGAGCGTCAGACGGCGGATCGGCAGAGAGGAGAGGGAAGGAGTCACCACGCAGGTCAGGCTGGCCGACAGGAGCCGTCCGCGTCCACCTCTTTGCGGTGGGACGCATGACCTTTTGGCCATGTCATGGCAGTGCGTACAGTGCCGCGGCACCCGGTGGGCGTCTCGCGTTCGGCGGGCCGGTGCGGTGGGCGTCAGCCGAGATCGGGGGCGTGCATCGCGCGCACCCCTTCGATGTTGCCGTCCAGATAGTGGCGCAACGACAGCGGTACGAGGTGGACGGAGGCGATGCCGACCCGGGTGAACGGCACCCGGACGATCTCGTACTCGCCGGCGGGCTCGTCGATCTCGGGTCCGTGCCGCAGCGCCGGATCCATGGATTCCAGGTGGCAGACGAAGAAGTGCTGCACCTTCACACCGGTCGACCCACCGTCCTCACCGATGTGCTCCACGGTGTCCACGAAGCAGGGGACCACGTCGGTGATCTTGGCACCCAGCTCCTCGTACACCTCGCGGTGCAGGGCGTCGACCACCGTCGTGTCCTCCGGCTCGACCCCGCCTCCGGGAGTGACCCAGTAGGGATCGACACCGGGCTTGGTGCGCTTGATCAGAATCAGGTCGTCGCCGTCCAGGAGGACGGCGCGGGCGGTGCGCTTGACCACGGGTCGGACGGTCATGGGAGAAATGTGGCCCGGCTGGTTCCACGTGAAACATCGTGACGAGCCCTGTTGCTCAGTTCCAGCTCCCCGCCGCGCGCAGCAGCCACTCATGGGCCCGGGCGATGTGCGGCATCGCCAGGGTGCCGGTGCGCACCACCAGGAAGTACGTCCTCAGCGGTGGCACCGCCGGCTCGTGCAGGGCGACGACGTCCCCGCGTGCCAGAGCATCGGCGCACAGGTAGCGGGGCAGCACCGCGAGCCCGGCGCCCGCGATCACACAGGTGAGCACCGCGCGCAGGTCGGGAACGACCACGGTGCCCGGCGCGGCCGGGCAGGTGTCGAAGACGGAGGCCCAGTACCGGGTGACGAAGGGCAGCGACTCGTGCACCTCGACGACGGGCACGTGCGCCAGGTCCGGCGCCGAGGTGCGGCGAGGCTCCCCGGCGCCGGTCTGCGCGGCCCAACGGGGCGCGGCGACCAGGACGTGCTCCTCGTCGCAGAGCGGAGTCGCCGTGAGCAGGGCGCCGCGCGGCCGGGCGGTGCCGATGGCCAGATCATGATGTCCGGCGGCCAGTCCCTCCAGCGCCTCCTCGGCATTCCCGAAGGTGGCGCGCAGCGCGAAGCCCTGTCCGTCCTTGCCGGTGAGTTCCGTGAGCGCGGGCAACGCCCGCTCGGCGGTGAACTCGGGCGGCCCGGCGAGATGCAGGGTCCGTACCGGGGACTCGTCGTCGACCCCGGTCTCGGCGATCTCCACCAGGGCGTCGAGGTGCGGGGCGGCCTTGTGGGCGAGCTCGTCGCCGATGGTCGTCGGGGTCACGCCACGGGCCTGCCGCAGGAACAACGGCCGGCCGAGCTGCCGCTCCAGGGTCCGGATCTGCGAGGTGACGGCAGGCTGGGAGAGGCCGAGCAGGGCGGCGGCGCGAGTGAAGGAACCGGCCCGGTGCACGGTCACGAACGTGCGCAGCAAGGCCAGATCCACGGAAGACCTCCCCCTTCTCTGCCGTTCCCGACGCCCCCGGCCGCACTCAACTATAAATATGTCGATAGGTCGCTGTCGCTACTGTGATTGGACACTGACACTGAGTCAACTAGCCTTGGTCGCGCGGTTCTTCGCGCGCAGAACCGAAAGGACGGTCCGAGCCACGAGGGGGGAGGCTCGGACCGTCCGTCGTGTCCGGCCGGACACCGTCCGGCGGCTGTGCGGCGGCTGTGCGGCGCGGCTCAGTCCGCCGACCGCTCCAGCGCGCGCAGCAGATCCGCCACCAGGTCCTCGGGATCCTCGGCACCGACCGAGAGGCGGATGAAGCCCTCCGGTACCGCGTCGCCGCCCCAGCGTCCGCGCCGCTCGGCCGTGGACCGCACCCCGCCGAAGCTCGTCGCGTCGTCCACGAGCCGCAGGGCGTCGAGAAAACGATCGGCACGCTCGCGCGAGGGCAGCGTGAAGGAGACGACGCACCCGTAGCGCCGCATCTGCCGCGAGGCGACCTCGTGCGAGGGGTCGTCGCGCAGCCCCGGATACCGCAGACCGGTCACCTCGGGCCGCTCCCGCAGGGCTTCGGCCACCTTCAGCGCGGTGGCGTTCTGCCGGTCGACGCGCAGCTGGAGGGTGGCGATCGAACGGTGCGCGAGCCAGGCCTCCATGGGCCCGGGGACCGCGCCGACGATTTTGCGCCAGCGTCGTACGGCGGCCATGGCCTCGGCGTCGCGGCCGGTGACGTATCCCAGCAGGATGTCGCCGTGGCCGGTCAGCTGCTTGGTCCCACTGGCCACGGAGAAGTCGGCGCCGAGCTCCAGCGGGCGCTGGCCGAGCGGCGTGGCGAGCGTGTTGTCGACGGCGACCAGGGCGCCGCGCGCGTGTGCCGCCTCGACGAGCCGCCGGACGTCGCACACGTCGAGGCCGGGGTTCGAGGGCGTCTCGATCCACAGCAGCCTGGCCCCGTCCAGGAGGCCCAGCTGGGCGTCGCCGCCGGTCGGCGCGGTGCGCACCTCGATGCCGTACGTCTCCAGCTGGGCACGGACCAGCGGCAGCGCCTGATAGCCGTCGTCGGGCAGCACGGCCACGTCCCCGGCGCGCAGCTGGGAGAAGAGCACCGAGGAGATCGCGGCCATGCCCGAGGCGAACACGACCGTCTCGGTGTCGTCCTGCCCGGGTGCCTCCAGCTCACCGATGGCGCGCTCGAGGTGGCTCCAGGTGGGGTTCTCGTCGCGGCCGTAGGTGTACGGGCCGGTGGGGTCGCCCGGCAGGTGGAAGTGCGCGGCGAACACGGGGCCGGGCAGGGTCGGCTCGTGCTTCACCGGTTCGGGCAGTCCGGCGCGCACCGCGCGCGTGCCGTCACCGGCGGACGTGCCCGCGCCCGGTGCTCCCCCGTGTTCGACAGCGGAATCGTTCATGCCGCCCGTCCCTTCATGTGCTCACGTACCGCGGCGAGCAGTCCGTTGCTCGCCGCCTCCACCATCTCAAGGCATTCCTCGAAGCCGTCCGCACCCCCGTAATAGGGATCCGGTACGTCGAGGTCCCCGCCGTCGGCAGCGGGGTCGTACGACCGCAGCAGCCGTACCTTGGCCGCGTCCCCCTCCGTGGGCGCGAGCCGCCGCAGCACCCTGAGGTGGCCCGCGTCGAGGGCGACGACGAGGTCGAGATGTGCGAACCAGGACGGCTGGAACCGGCGGGCCGTGTGGTCGAGGCCGTAGCCGTTGTCCGCCAGGACGGCCACGGTGCGCGGGTCGGCGCCCTCGCCCTCGTGCCATCCGTCGGTTCCGGCGCTGTCGACCTCGACGAGGCCCTCGAGCCCGGCCTCCGTCACGCGCGCGTGGAAGACGGCTTCGGCCATCGGGGAGCGGCAGATGTTTCCCGTGCACACGAAGCAGACGCGGTAGGTCACGGGGCTCAGTCCCTGTCGGGCAGGAAGGCGTTGAGGGCCCAGGACACGACCGAGATGATCAGGCCGCCCAGGACGGCGGTCCAGAAGCCTTCGACGTGGAAGCTCAGGTCGAGCTTGTCGGCCACCCACGAGGTGAGCAACAGCATGAGCGCGTTGACCACCAGCGTGAACAGGCCGAGGGTGAGGATGAACAGCGGGAAGGTCAGCACCTGCACGATCGGCTTCACCAGCATGTTCACCAGCCCGAACACCAGGGCGACCACGATCAGCGTGGCGGCCTTCTCGCCGGTGCTGCCCCCGGTCAGGGTGATCTTGTCGAGCAGCCACACGGCGACGGCCAGGGCGCCCGCGTTGGCGACCGTCTTGACTGTGAAATTCTTCATGTGTCTGATCGTGGCAGACGCGATCGGAAACGAACGGTGAGGCAGGGGCGGACGAGGCGATGAAGGCATTCCGGCTGGCCGAACTGGAGGCGGAGCGCGCCGCCAACGACGGTGCCTATCTGCAGTTTCTGCGCGAGCGGAACATGTCGGTCGGTCTGTACGCGCTCGACGCGGGCACGGCGGACCCGCAGAAACCGCACGAGCAGGACGAGGTGTACTTCGTGGTCAGTGGCCGCGCCTCGATCACCGTCGGCCTGGAGACCACCCAGGTCGCCCGCGGCAGCGTGGTGTACGTGCCGGCCGGCGTCGCCCACAAGTTCCACCACATCAGCGAGGACCTCAGGGTGCTCGTGGTGTTCTCTCCGCCCGAGAGCTGAGTCGCGACCCCGGGGTTCCCTAGGGGATCGGTCAGGGGGAGACAAGGGGTACGAGGGCCCTGCCGGGGCCCTCACGGCCCTAGCATCGAGTGCAGGACATCAGGAGATTCCCAGCGGGATCCCGGGGCCACCCAAGGACCCGGCACTCGAACGGGCGGAAAGGCAAGGACGAGGGCGATGCGAGAGATCTTCACGGGACTGCCGTGGTGGGTGAAGTGGATCGCGGTGCCGGTCATCGCCCTGGTCGTGTTCGGCGGGCTGATCGCCAGTGTGGTCGGCTTCGTGATCGGACTGCTGTTCAAGCTGCTGCTCTTCGTGGCGCTCGTCGGCGGACTGATCTACGTCGTACGCAAGTTCATGACGAGTTCCTCGTCCCGCAGCGACTGGTGAGAGCCGGGGGACACCGGTGGCGGTAACAGGAATCACCGGTTCCCTCGCGCGAGGGAAGTTTCCCGGACGGGCCGTCGGCACGCGGTGACCGGCGGTTAGAGTCCGGAACTCCACGCGGGGGCGACCCCGCGAGCGGCGTACACCCCACCCGTGTTTCCCCGCACGGGCTGCCCCCCTCGCGTTCCGGGAGTGACCCTTGGCCACGGCTGACACCGCATTCGTACCGCCGCACGCACTGCCCGTGCAGCCCCGTTCGGCACCCCGGACACCCCCCACCCCCGCCGCACCGCCGTCCACGGACCCGCCCGCGGTGACCCTCATCGGGTCGGTACAGCGCGCGATGCGCCTTCTGGAGTGCGTCGCGGAGCACGCGTACGGGGCTCCCGCCAAGCAGCTGGCCCGTGAGACGAAACTGGCGCTGCCCACGGCCTACCACCTGCTGCGCACGCTCGTGCACGAGGGATATCTGCGCCGCGACAAGGGTTTGTTCTTCCTCGGGGAGGCGGCCGAGCGGCTGGGCAGCAGCGGGGCCGAGCAGAAACGTCGCAGCACAGTCGTCGACGCGCTGGCACGCTGGCGCGACGCGATCGGCGTTCCCGTCTACTACGCCATGTACCGCGACGGCGAGATCGAGATCATGTGCGTCTCCGACACCCCGGGCAATCCCGCCGTGGAGGAGTGGGCGGACTTCCGCGAGACCGGGCACGCGCACGCCATCGGCCAGTGCCTGCTGTCGCAGCTGGACGAGGAAGCCCGCCGCGACCACCTCGACCGCTATCCGGTGAGCCCCGTGACGCCGTACACGGTGCGTGACGGAGTCAGTCTGATGAAACGACTGGAACGTACGCGACGGATGACGCCGGTGACCGAACGCCAGGAGTACGCCCTGGGGACGGTCTGTGCGGCGATCCCGATCACCATCGGCACCACGGCCGCGACGATGGCCCTCTCTCTGCCCGCACACCAGGCCGACCGGCTGCTGCCCGCGGCGCAGCGTCTGCAGAACGAAATGGGCCGGCTCCTGGGGTCACTAGCGATCTCTATCAGTATCTGAAAACTCACTCCTTGTGATCTGGTGTGTACGTTAAGCAAGATGCCACCAGTGTTAGAGGTTTGATTCCCGGACAGTCGACGGCGAATGACGGGGTAGGCGATGGGCGAGTCCGTACAGGCAGAGGTCATGATGAGCTTTCTCGTGTCCGAGGAGCTCTCTTTCCGCATCCCGGTGGAGCTGCGCTACCAGACCTGTGATCCCTACGCGGTGCGGCTGACCTTCCATCTGCCTGGCGATGCCCCGGTGACCTGGGCCTTCGGCCGGGAGCTGCTGGTCGACGGGGTGGGCACGCCGTGCGGTGACGGTGATGTGCGCATCGCGCCCGTCGACCCGGGGCCGCTGGCCGAGGTGCTGATCCGTCTCCAGGTCGGCAGCGACCAGGCGCTGTTCCGTTCCTCGGCGGCGCCGCTCGTGGCGTTCCTCGACCGGACCGACAAGCTCGTGCCGCTGGGTCAGGAAGGCGCGCTCGCCGACTTCGACGCACACCTCGACGAGGCGCTGGACCGCATCCTGGCCGAGGAGCAGAGCGCGGGCTGAACCGTTACGGCGGTCATGGGCGGTGGCGTAACGCTTCGTCAGGTTGCCCACCTCTGCAGGAACGATTCTGCACAGGGGGGCCCGCCGTGCCGTGAGGGCGCCCGGGCGGGTCAGCGCTTGCGGCGGCGGCCCCGCCCACCACGCGCCGGCGCCGGCCCGGCACCCGGCGCCGCACCGGCGTCCCGCGCGGCCGGACGGTCGGCCGAGACGACCAGGGCCGCCAGGGCGGTGGTGACCGGCACGGATGCGACCAGGCCGATCGAGCCCACCAGCGTGCGCACGATCTCCTCCGCGACCAGCTCGCTGTTGGCGACCGTCCCCACGCTGCTCTGGGCGATCGAGAACAGCAGCAGCAGCGGCAGCGCGGCGCCCGCGTAGGCGAGGACGAGCGTGTTGACGACGGAGGCGATGTGGTCACGGCCGATGCGGATACCCGCGCGGTACAGGCCGCGCCAGCCCATCGTCGGATTGGCCTCGTGCAACTCCCAGACCGCAGACGTCTGGGTGACCGTCACGTCGTCGAGGACACCGAGCGAACCGATGATGACCCCGGCGAGCAGCAGACCGCTCATGTCGATCGACGGATACAAGCCGTGGATCAGGCCGGTGTTGTCGTCGGTGTTGCCCGTGAGCGCGGCCCAGTCGATGAACAGCGACCCCAGAACGCCGATCAGCAGCAGCGAGACCAGGGTTCCGAGCACCGCCACGGAGGTCCGCGCCGACAGTCCGTGGCACAGATACAGCGCGATCAGCATGATGGCGCTGGACCCGATCACCGCCACGAGCAGCGGGTTCGAGCCCTGCAGGATGGCGGGCAGGATGAAGAAGTTCAGCAGCAGGAAGCTGATGGCCAGCGAGACCAGGGCCATCAGACCCCGCAGCCGGCCGACGACCACGACGGCGACCGCGAAGATGCCGGCGAGCAGGGCCATCGGGAAACCGCGGTCGATGTCGGTCACCGAGTACTGCAGGTCCTTCGGCGCGGAGGGCTCGTAGGCGACCACCACCTTCTGGCCCTCGTGCAACTGACGTGTCTGGTCCGGCTGCACGATCTCGGTGAAGGTGCGGCCCTTGTCCTTGCCGGTGTCGACGCGGATCGTCGCCCGCTTGCAGTCGCCGTTCTCCTGCTGCACCGCGGAGGAGCCCTCGGCGGTGGAGGTGTCGCCGGTGGGGGGAACGCCGGAGGCGTTGACGGACTTGCAGCTCAGTCTGTCCACGTTGGTGACGGTGGCCTGTTGCGTCTGCCGGTCGAAGCCGACGCCGGTGCGCTCGTGCGGTGGCGCGCCGCCCGGCCAGAGCACGGCGAGCCCGACCAGGACCGCCACGCCGAACGGGATGAGGACCGCCGCGATGACCTTCCGCAGATGCCGTGAAACGGGCGCCGCGGGCCCGTGGCCGTGTCCGTGCGAGTGTCCGTGCCCACCACCGCCACCGTGTCCGCCGCTGCCGGTGTGGTCACCGCCGGCTCCGTGCGCCGTCTCGCCCCCCGGCCCGTAGCGGGGGCCGTGGCCGCCGACGCCAGAGGCGTGTCCGTGACCCGCTTCACGTCTCCCGCCCCCGTAGGGGCCTCCGGTGGCATGGCCTTCCGCACGCCCGTCGCCTGCTTGCGCGCCCGGGCCGCGGCGAGGTTCGTGCGGCGGGTAGGGAGGGTGCTGGGTCGTGGTCACCGACCGATCATCGCAAGAACGAGGGGGGCCCTCTGTTCACCGCGCCCGAATTGACGCTAGCGTGGGGGCACCTTTGTACACGCGGGAGCTCGGAGCACCGGGCTGAGAGGGCGCTGACCTCCGTCCCAGCGACGTTTCACGGGAAACATCACCGCCATCGAGTGATGTTGACCACGAGGCGTCGTCAGACGGAAACGGCTGCGTCGACCGCTGAACCTGTTACCGGGTAATGCCGGCGTAGGGAGTAGGTCTCATGACCATCAAGGACGCACGCACGCCTGCCTCCGCCCACCACTCCGTCGAGGCGGAGTCCGCGGAGGCCGGGAAGTCCATCGGCTGGCACAAGGCGTACGTCGAGGGCTCGCGCCCCGACCTGCGGGTGCCGGTCCGTCAGGTGCACCTCACCAACGGGCAGTCGGTCACGCTCTACGACACCTCGGGCCCGTACACCGATCTACTCGTCGACACCGACGTCCGCAGGGGGCTGCCGCCGCTGCGGGAGAACTGGGTCATCGCCCGCGGCGACACGGAGGAGTACGCGGGCCGTCCCGTCCGTCCGGAGGACGACGGGATCAAGCACACCTCACCGCGCGGTGGCCTGCGCAACCTGGACGCCGTCTTCCCCGGACGCCCGCGTCAGCCGCGCCGCGGCCGGGACGGCGCGGCGGTGACGCAGCTCGCCTATGCGCGCCGGGGCGAGATCACGCCCGAGATGGAGTACGTGGCCCTCCGGGAGAACGTCTCGCCGGAGGTGGTCCGCGAGGAGATCGCCGCCGGCCGGGCCGTGCTGCCGGCCAACGTCAATCACCCGGAGATCGAGCCGATGATCATCGGCAAGCGGTTCCTGGTGAAGGTGAACGCCAACATCGGCAACTCGGCGGTGACGTCCTCCATCGAGGAGGAGGTCGAGAAGATGACCTGGGCGACCCGTTGGGGCGCCGACACGGTCATGGACCTGTCCACCGGCCGCAACATCCACACCACCCGCGAGTGGGTGCTCCGCAACTCCCCCGTTCCCATCGGCACCGTGCCGCTCTACCAGGCCCTGGAGAAGGTCGACGGACGGGCCGAGGAGCTGACCTGGGAGATCTACAAGGACACGGTGATCGAGCAGGCCGAGCAGGGCGTGGACTACATGACGGTCCACGCGGGCGTCCGCCTGGCCTACGTACCGCTCACCGCGAACCGCAAGACGGGCATCGTCTCGCGCGGCGGCTCGATCATGGCCGCGTGGTGCCTCGCGCACCACAAGGAGTCGTTCCTGTACGAGAACTTCGAGGAGCTCTGCGAGATCCTCGCCGCGTACGACGTCACGTACTCCCTCGGCGACGGCCTGCGGCCGGGATCGATCGCGGACGCCAACGACGAGGCGCAGTTCGCCGAGTTGCGCACGCTCGGGGAACTCAACCGGATCGCCAAGCGTTTCCACGTACAGACCATGATCGAAGGCCCGGGACACGTCCCGATGCACAAGATCAAGGAGAACATCGACCTTCAGCAGGAGATCTGCGATGAAGCTCCGTTCTATACGCTCGGCCCGCTGACGACGGACGTCGCGCCGGCGTACGACCACATCACCTCCGGCATCGGTGCCGCGATGATCGCCTGGTGGGGCACGGCCATGCTCTGCTACGTCACGCCCAAGGAACACCTGGGCCTGCCCAACCGTGACGACGTCAAGACCGGCGTCATCACCTACAAGATCGCCGCCCATGCCGCCGATCTCGCCAAGGGTCACCCGGGTGCGCAGGAGTGGGACGACGCGCTGTCGGACGCCCGTTTCGAGTTCCGGTGGGAGGACCAGTTCAACCTGGCTCTCGACCCGGACACGGCACGGGAGTTCCACGACGAGACGCTGCCGGCCGAGCCCGCCAAGACGGCCCACTTCTGCTCGATGTGCGGGCCGAAGTTCTGCTCGATGAAGATCAGCCAGAGCATCAACGAGCGGTTCGGCGGTGCGGTCGCCGAGGGGGCGTCTCCCGACGAGATCGCCGAGGGCATGCTGCAGAAGTCGAAGGAGTTCGCCGCCGGCGGGAACCGGGTGTATCTCCCGCTGGCCGACTGAAACCCCGCTTCCGGCCGCACGCCGGGCGGTCCCCCCGCCGGGACCGCCCGGCGTCAGCGGGGTGCCGGGGCCGTCTCGGGCGGACCCGCCACTCCGAACGGGTTGTCGATGGCGTAGCGCCAGTATCCGTCCGGCCCGCGGCGGGCCACGTCCGTCGCGGTGCCCTCGATGTGCACCTGGCCGCCGTGGGCAGCGACGCCGTCGATGACGAAGTCGACGAGCAGCAGGGCCAGGTCACCGACGACGTAGGTGTGCCGGGGCGTCACCCGGATCGGGACGCGCAGCCGGAGGAAGTCGTCGTTGGCCCGTTTCCGGTCCGGACCGGCGACCAGCCGGCCCGGCTCGGGGACGAAGCCGGCACCGGGCTCGTAGACCTGGTCCAGGGCGCGCGGATCGAAGGTGTTGAAGGCTCGCGCGAAGACGTACGGATGCTCGGCCGCGCTGGTGGCCAGCGGCACACTGAGGGGATGCGTCATGTGGCAAGCGAACAGCCCGCCGGCACAGGTCACCTAACGGAAACCCACGGCTGGGACGAGGAGTTGGTGCCCGACGCGCGGGGCCGCACCCGCCGTCCGGAGGCCGGCTGCCCCGTGGAGACCGCCCTCGCCGCGGTCTCCGGCCGGTGGACCACCCTGGTGCTCCGCGAACTGATGGGCGGCCCCCGCGGATTCACGGAGCTGCGGACGCTGCTCCCCGAGCTGTCGGCGAAGGTGCTCAGCGAGCGCCTCACGGCACTGCGGGAGAGGGGCCTGGTGACATGCGAACAGCTGCGGGGCTTTCCCGTACGCACCCGCTACGACCTGACGGAGGCGGGCCGGTCCCTGCGGCCGCTGCTGGTCGCCCTGTACGCGACCGGTGCCGAGCTGCAGCGCCTGACCCCCGGCGCAGTCCCGGGGGAGCGGGAGGAGGGACAGGCCACCGGGCCTGCCCTCTCCCCTCGGGGGCGCCGCCTCGGCAGACTGGGCCCATGACAGCCTCATCCCTGAGCAAGGGCGCCAATCTCGCCGTCGACTCCCCCGCGGTGCGTGTCGCACTCAGCTGGTCCGCCGGGCCGGGCGTGCCTGAGGTCGACGCCTCGGCGCTGTTGCTCACCCCGGCCGGACGCGTACGGGACGACGGCGACTTCGTCTTCTACAACCAGCCCCGGCACGCGTCCGGCGCGGTGCGGCACCTGGGGAAGCAGACCGGATCCGGGCCTGCGCCCGGAGTCACGACCGACACCGTCGAGGTGGACCTGCACGCGCTGGAACCGGGCGTCGAGCGCATCGCCCTGTGCGCCTCCTCCGACGGCGGAACCTTCGGCCAGGTGCCGGGGCTGTCGCTGCGGCTGCTGGACGCGGCCACCCGGACCGAGCTGGCCCGCTTCGACATGGCGGCCGGCACCGAGACCGCCATGGTCGGCGGCGAGCTGTACCTGCGCCAGGGGAAGTGGAAGTTCCGTGCGGTGGGACAGGGCTACGCCAGCGGACTCGCGGGTCTGGCCACCGACTTCGGCATCACGGTCGACGACGCTCCGACCGCCGCGGCCCCGTCCACCCCGGCGCCTTCCGCGCCGCCCGCCCGGCCCCCGCAGCCTGCTTCTCCGGTGCCGCCGAGCCCTTCCGTGCCGCCCGCACCGTCGGCTGCGCCGGCCGCGGCGCCCGGCCCCCGGCTCACCAAGGGCGAGGAGCGCCTCCCCGTCGACATGCGCAAGCGACTGTCCCTGCGCAAGGAACAGGTCGCGGTCAGCCTGCGCAAACACGGCGCGGCCGGTGTCACCGCGCGCGTCGTCCTGGTCCTCGACGCCTCGGGGTCCATGTCCTTCCTGTACTCCAAGGGCGTGGTGGCCGACGTGGTGGAACGCATGGCCGCCGTGGCCGCTCAGCTGGACGACGACGGCGAGATGCAGGCCTGGACCTTCGCGTCGAACCCGGCGCGGCTGCCCGACCTGCGGCTGGGCGACCTCCCCGAGTGGCTGCGGCTGCACGTGCGGATGGGGGAGGTGGGACTCTTCCGCCGGGGAAGGAAGAAGGGGCTGCACGCCGATCAGGTCGACATGCGGGACGTCGGCATCCAGAACGAGGAGCAGAAGGTGATCGCCGAGGTCCGGGCCTTCGTCCGGGACAACCCGGCGCAGGCACCGACCCTGGTGCTGTTCTTCTCCGACGGCGGTGTCTACCGCAACAGCGAGATCGAGCGGGAGCTGCGGGACGCGGTGGAGGAGCCGGTCTTCTGGCAGTTCGTGGGCCTCGGCCGGTCCGACTACGGGGTGCTCGAACGGTTCGACACGCTGCCCGGCCGCCGCGTGGACAACGTCGGCTTCTTCGCCGTCGACGACATCGGCACCGTCCCCGACCAGGAGCTGTACGACCGCCTGCTGTCCGAGTTCCCGTCCTGGATCACCGCCGCCGGCCGGGCGGGCATTCTCTGACGTGCCCGCCCCGGCCGGTGGCTATTCCGGTCGGTGTTCCGGGCCACCGAAGTCCGGGCTGCTGTAGTCCGGGCTCGAGTAGCTCGGGCGCGGTCCCTCCCGGCCGTCGTCGGGGCTCGTGAACCCCGGGCGGTCGTAGCCCAAATGCGGCATCCGGCTGGCCGGCGCCGGTCCCGTCGGGTGCAGCGCGACCGCCGCGTCCGGATCGGTGAGCGCCTCCCGCAGGAACGGCAGGATGCCGCGCTCGAGCAGGGCGTCGTGCCAGGCTTGCCTGGCCCGGGCCACCTCCCCGTCGAGTTCGCCGTAGCGGCCGGACTCGGCGGAGGGCCCGTTGCGCAGCGCGGTGAGCAGCAGCCCCACGCCCGCGACGAGGATGGCGACGGCGGCCACACCGCCGAACACCCAGCCCGTGGTGAGCATGGTCTGCGCGAACGCCTGCCCCGGGTCGAGCATCCTCAGGATGTAGCCGACGAGCAGGAAGATCGCCGCGGCGGTGCCGGCCAGGACGGGTGCCAGGACGGCGACGACCGCGACCGCGCCCGCCCCGGCCTCGGCGGCCTCCCCCACTGTGGCGGCGAGACCCACCGCGCCCGTGCTCGGCTCGTCGGAGCCGGAGTCGCGCGCGGACGACGAGGCGGTCGGCGCCGGATGACGCAGTTCCTCGCGGACCTTCACGTAGTGCTGGTACTCCGTGGTGGCCGCCGCCGTGATCAGGGCGGTGGCGTTGAGTGCCATGGTGCGCAGTTGTTCGGCGTTGAGCCGCTGTCCGACAGCGGCCATTTCCGGGCGGTGTGGTGCGGAGCGCAGCGCCTCGTCGAGGACCCGCTCGTACTCCTGACGGTCCTCGTTCGACAGATGCTGCGGAACGCTGTTCATGTGCATCCCCCGATGCTCCGTAGGGCTTGGGGCTCGCATGCCAACGAGCCGTCGGGCAGAAACGGAGGGGAGCCTGCTACGGATAAGCCGATGGTAGAGCGGCGACGGCGCGCGGTGACAGGGGGTTTCCAGAAATTGGGTGCCGACCTGTAGGGCCCCCGCGGAGGAAAGGGCGGCCCGTCGAAGGGTCAGGCGTCCAGCGGGAGTTGCTGGACCAGCAGCTTTCCGGCCATGGTCACGCCACCGTCCATCGCGATGGCCAGTCCGTCCGCGTAGACGTGGGGTCCCTCGACCGCGGTGCGGGTGTCGTCCTCGCCGTCCTCGGAGCCGACCTCGCCCAGGAGGTAGGGGATGGGGCTGTGGCCGTGGACGATACGGGTGCCGCCGTACGTGTCCAGCAGCGTCCGCACGGCGTCGGCGCCGCCCTCGTCGCGGAAGGAGAAACGCTTGGTGAGCTTGCGGAACAGGTCCCACACCTCTTCCGCGTCGTTGCGCGTGAGCGTCTCGCGGACGGTGTCGTTGACCTCCTCGATGGATCGGCCGTAGTCGAGGTAGGTGGTGGTGTCGGAGTGGACGAGGAGATGCCCGTCGACCTCTTCGAGAGCGTCGAGGCGGGCCATCCACTGCAGGTGATGGTCCTGGAGGCGGTCCATGTCGGTCTTCTGGCCACCGTTGAGCAGCCAGGCCGCCTGGAAGGTGGCGGTGCCGGCGCCGGAGTTGACGGGGGTGTCACCGAACCGCTTGGCACCGAGCAGCAGCAGCTCGTGGTTGCCCATGAGCGCCTTGCAGTAACCGCCGGCCGCGGCGGCCTCGGCGGACAGCCGCATCACCAGGTCGATGACGCCGATGCCGTCCGGGCCGCGGTCGGTGAAGTCGCCGAGGAACCACAGGCGGGAGGTGCCCGCGCACCACTGGCCGGCGGCGTCGATCAGGCCCTTCTCCTGGAGGGCGGCGACCAGCTGGTCCAGGTAGCCGTGCACGTCGCCGACGACGAACAGGGGCCCCTGGCCCGTGGCGGCCTGTGCTGCCGGGGCCGGCTCGGGGTCGACGGTCACCTGCACCGTGTCACCCCTACGGATGACGGGCAGATCGCGCTGGGTGGGCGTGTACCCCTCCGGATAGGCCTCCTCGTACCCCTCCTCGGAGGGGGGCGCGGCCTCGCCGGCGTGCGTGCCGAGGGGTGCGTACGGAGCGGCCTCGTGGACGTACGCGGGCACCCGGAAGTCGCGCACCGTCGCCGTCCGCTCCACCTCGGGTCCCTGACCGGCCCCCTGAGTCATCGACCCCTCCACCATCGCGCCGCATCTGCACCGCTTCGGACTGCCTGGTCGCAGCGGCCCGCGGTGTGTGGGCCCATCATAGGAATGCGGATCGCTCTGTGTGATGACCCAGGGGTGGTGAATCAGAGCAGGACTCCGCTTCACCGCGGCTTTCGCCCCGATTGGGACGGGCTTCGCCCGTCCGTGACGTCGGCGTGATCTTCACCGTACGGGGCCTGTCCGGTGTGATTTCCCTCCGGTCGGGGCCCGCGCTCCGGCCGATCCGGCCCCTACTCGTGCTCGGGTGACCGCGGCGGGCTGACCGTCGTCCGCGGCGGACGGCGCTGCGAGGACGTCCGCACGATCAGTTCCGTCGGTATGACCTGCTCGACCGTCTGCTCGGAGTCGAGCCCCTCGATGGCGTCGATGAGGAGCTGGATCACCGCCGTGCCGATGCGGCGGGGCTTCAGCGACAGGGTGGTGATGGGCGGCTCGGTGCTGGCGTACACCGTGGACTCGCTGCAGCAGACCAGCAGCAGGTCCTCAGGGACGCGCAGACCGTAGCGGCGGGCGGCGGCGAGCAGGTCGGTGCCGTTCGGGTCGAACAGGCCGTACACGGCGTCGGGCCGGTCGGGCCGGGCGAGCAGCCGGTCGGCGGCCACCGCCCCCGCGCACGGGTCGTGTGCCGGGTAGGCCTCGTACACCGGGTCCTGGCCGACGCGCTCGCACCAGTGCAGGTAGGCGGTGGTCGACAGGTGGGTGTACGTGTCGGTCGTGGTGCCGGTGAGCAGGCCGATCCGGCGGGCGCCGGCGGCGGCCAGGTGGTCGAGGATGCCGAGCACGGCGGCCTCGTGGTCGTTGTCGACCCAGGCGGTGACGGGGAGCGCGCCGGCCGGGCGGCCGTCGGAGACGACCGGTAAGCCCTGCCGGACCAGTTCGCTGACGACCGGGTCCTGGTCGGAGGGGTCGATGACGACCGTGCCGTCCAGGGCGACGTTGGACCACACGTCGTGGCGGGAGGTCGCCGGGAGGATCACGAGGGCGTAGCCGCGGGCGAGCGCGGCGGAGGTGGCGGCGCGCGCCATCTCGGCGAAGTACGCGAACTCGGTGAAGGTGAAAGGTTCATTCCCGTACGTCGTCACGGTCAGGCCGATGAGTCCCGACTTGCCGGTGCGGAGCGTACGGGCGGCGGCCGAGGGCCGGTAGCCCAGCCGGTCGGCGACCTCGCGCACATGGCGCCGGGTGGCATCCGGGAGTCGGCCCTTGCCGTTGAGGGCGTCGGAGACGGTCGTGATGGATACTCCGGCGGCGGCGGCCACGTCTCTGATACCGGCCCGGCCCGGCCGGCTGCCTCGACGTGAGGTTTCCGCGCGGCTCACCTGATGCTTCCCTGCTGCTGTCATGGCGAGCCGATAGTAGGGCTCATGCGGCGGGGTAGGGCGGACGCATATGCACGCGTTGACAGGCACGTTTCTGCATGATCATGAGACACTAACAGCCTTGGAAACCAAGGAAGTTGAGGGTTCGCGTCCCAGTACCTGTCGTGTCGGCGAGCAGGGGCCTGCCGACTGGCCGATGTTGCGAAGAGGTCTCAACTCACCTGCACGAGGGATGCGCGCCACGGCGCGAGCCACCGGCGCGTAGATATATGTGCAGCGCGCCCCCCGAATCGTGCGCCTTCGTGTGCCGATGCCCCTGATGCGGATGTGACGGAGGAGGTCCGACCGCCCCTATACGCAGCGGCGCCGAATCCTCATAAGGTGAGAAGTATTCGATGCCGGTGGTGGTCACGAGGAGGACTGCGGTGAGCGAGACGAGCCCCAAGCTGCGCGCCGAGCTGGAGGGAATTCCCACCTACAAGCCGGGCAAGCCCGCCGCGGCGGACGGGCCGGTGGCCTACAAGCTGTCCTCCAACGAGAACCCGTACCCGCCGCTGCCGGGGGTGATGGAGACGGTCGCGGCCGCGGCCTCGTCCTTCAACCGGTACCCGGACATGGCCTGCACGGCCCTGATGAACGAGCTGTCGGAACGGTTCGGCGTCCCGCTCTCCCACCTGGCCACCGGTACCGGGTCGGTCGGTGTGGCGCAGCAGCTGATCCAGGCGACCTCCGGCCCCGGCGACGAGGTGATCTACGCCTGGCGTTCCTTCGAGGCGTACCCGATCATCACGCAGATCAGCGGTGCGACGTCCGTGAAGGTGCCGCTGACGCCGGGCGATGTGCACGATCTGGACGCCATGGCCGCCGCGATCACCGACCGGACGCGGCTGATCTTCGTCTGCAACCCCAACAACCCGACGGGCACGGTGGTGCGGCGGGCCGAGCTGGAGCGCTTCCTCGACCGGGTGCCGCGTGACGTGCTCGTCGTCCTCGACGAGGCGTACCGCGAGTTCATCCGCGACCCCGAGGTGCCGGACGGCGTCGAGCTCTACCGGGAGCGGCCCAACGTCTGTGTGCTGCGGACCTTCTCCAAGGCGTACGGCCTCGCCGGCCTGCGGGTCGGCTTCGCGATCGCCCATGAGCCGGTGGCAGCCGCGTTGCGCAAGACGGCCGTGCCCTTCGGCGTGAGCCAGATCGCCCAGGAGGCGGCGATCGCCTCGCTGCGGGCCGAGGACGAGCTGGTCGGCCGGGTCGGCTCGCTGGTCTGCGAGCGCATCCGTGTGGTCGACGGCCTGCGCTCCCAGGGCTGGACGGTGCCGGAGTCCCAGGCCAACTTCGTGTGGCTGCGCCTGGGGGAGCGCACGGTCGCCTTCGCGGAGGCGTGCGAGCGGGCCGGCGTGGTCGTACGGCCGTTCCCGGGCGAGGGTGTGCGGGTGACGGTCGGGGAGAGCGAGGCGAACGACATCTTCCTGAAGGTGTCGGAAGCGTTCCGCAAGGAGATCTGACGGGGCGGTAGGCGTCAGGCGTCCGGCGAGGCGGTGGGTGTCAGGCGTCCACCGCCTCGACGCGTATCGGGTCGCCGTCGCGCACCGTCGCCAGCAGACGGGGGTCACCGTCGAGGCGGCCGAGGACGTTGCACGGGCTCGCGAGGCGGCACTCGTCGCCTCGTGAGATCGGCGTGGGGCCGTACGGGAGGGCCAGCGCGTCGCCGTCGGTCCAGAAGGCGACGGTGCCGGGCTCGACGACCTGCCGGGCGTCCGTTTCACGTGAAACCGGCACCCCTGTGTCGAAGTACACCTCCTCGCCCCAGGTGTGGGCGGAGGCGGTGAGCGGCAGGGCCTTGAGAAGGGCCTGCGTGGTGGGGGTGTCCCCGAGGGTCGCGGTGAGGTGACCCGCGGGCCATGAGATGCGTATCCGTGCGTACTGCTCCTGCTTCTCCGTGGTGTTCATGCCGCGGATTCAACAAGATGTTGAAGTTCTTGCCAAGGGGTTGACGTCACAGGGGACCCCCCTTCCGGCGTCGAAAAGCTGTAGGTCATAATTGCTTGTGAATGTGAACGCGTTCACAAGCGTGTCGGGTTGCTCCCGCAATAGGTGGCACATACACGCACAAACTGCCGGAACCACGGCGATGCAAGGAGGCCGACGACGTGGACATGGCTTTGGCGCCGGAGACGCTGGCGCGATGGCAGTTCGGCATCACGACCGTCTACCACTTCCTCTTCGTGCCGCTGACGATCTCGCTGGCCGCCCTCACGGCCGGGCTGCAGACCGCCTGGGTGCGCACGGAGAAGGAGAAGTACCTCAGGGCGACGAAGTTCTGGGGCAAGCTCTTCCTGATCAACATCGCCATGGGTGTCGTCACCGGCATCGTGCAGGAGTTCCAGTTCGGCATGAACTGGTCCGACTACTCCCGCTTCGTCGGTGACATCTTCGGCGCACCGCTCGCGTTCGAGGCGCTGATCGCCTTCTTCTTCGAGTCGACCTTCATCGGCCTGTGGATCTTCGGCTGGGACAAGCTGCCGAAGAAGGTCCACCTGGCCTGTATATGGATGGTCTCGATCGGCACGCTGCTGTCGGCGTACTTCATCCTCGCCGCCAACTCCTGGATGCAGCACCCCGTCGGCTACCGGATCAACGAGGAGAAGGGCCGCGCCGAACTCACCGACTTCTGGCAGGTCCTCACCCAGAACACCGCGCTCAACCAGGTCTTCCACAGCTTCTCGGCGGCCTTCCTGACGGGCGGCGCCTTCATGGTGGGCATCGCCGCCTTCCACCTGATGCGCAAGAAGCACATCCCCGTGATGCGGACCTCGCTGCGGCTCGGCCTGGTCACCCTGGCCGTCGGCGGCCTGCTCACCGCCATCAGCGGCGACACCCTCGGCAAGGTCATGTACGAGCAGCAGCCGATGAAGATGGCCGCCGCCGAGGCCCTGTGGGACGGCGAGCAGCCGGCGCCCTTCTCCGTCTTCGCCTACGGCGATGTCGACAAGGGCCACAACAAGGTGGCCCTGGAGATCCCCGGCCTGCTGTCCTTCCTGGCCCACAGTGACTTCGACTCGTACGTGCCCGGGATCAACGACACCAACAAGGCCGAGCAGCAGAAGTTCGGGCCCGGTGACTACAAGCCCATCGTCCCCGTCGCCTACTGGGGCTTCCGGTGGATGATCGGCTTCGGCATGGCTTCCTTCTCGCTCGGCCTGGTGGGGCTGTGGCTGACCAGGAAGAAGTTCATGTTGCCGGCGGCCTGGCGGACCGGTGACGACGAGGTGCCCCACCTGGTGGTGCTGAAGAAGCCGCTCGGGTCGAGGCTCTCCCGGCTGTACTGGCTGCTGGCGGTCTGGACGATGGCCTTCCCGCTGATCGCCAACTCCTGGGGCTGGATCTTCACCGAGATGGGCCGTCAGCCC
This sequence comes from Streptomyces flaveolus, assembly GCF_014648815.1. Taxonomy (GTDB): domain Bacteria; phylum Actinomycetota; class Actinomycetes; order Streptomycetales; family Streptomycetaceae; genus Streptomyces; species Streptomyces flaveolus. The sequence continues at coordinate 447,044 of NZ_BMRV01000004.1, forward strand.
TGGGTCGTCTACGGCCTGTTCCAGACCCGCGACGCGGTCTCCCCCGGTGTCTCCACGGCCGAGGTCCTCACCTCGATGATCGCCTTCACCCTGCTCTACGCCGTCCTGGCCGTCATCGAGGTCAGGTTGCTGGTGAAGTACGTCAAGGCCGGTCCGCCCGAGCTCACCGAGGCCGACCTCAACCCGCCCACGAAGATCGGCGGCGACGCCCGTGACGCCGACAAGCCGATGGCCTTCTCGTACTAGGCCGAGGGAGCTGCACAGTCATGGAACTTCACGACGTCTGGTTCGTCCTGATCGCCGTCCTGTGGACCGGCTACTTCTTCCTGGAGGGCTTCGACTTCGGGGTCGGCGTGCTCACCCGGCTGCTCGCCCGTGACCGGGCCGAGAAGCGGGTGCTGATCAACACGATCGGCCCCGTCTGGGACGGCAACGAGGTGTGGCTGCTGACGGCCGGCGGGGCGACCTTCGCCGCCTTCCCGGAGTGGTACGCCACCCTCTTCTCCGGCTTCTACCTGCCCCTGCTGGTCATCCTGCTCTGCCTGATCGTCCGGGGCGTCGCCTTCGAGTACCGGGTGAAGCGGCCCGAGGAGCGCTGGCAGCGCAACTGGGAGACCGCGATCTTCTGGACCTCGCTGATCCCGGCGTTCCTGTGGGGCGTCGCCTTCGGCAACATCGTCCACGGAGTGAAGATCGACCGGGACCTGGAGTACGTCGGCACCGTCTGGGACCTGCTGAACCCGTACGCCCTCCTCGGCGGCCTGGTCACCCTGACCCTGTTCACCTTCCACGGGACGGTGTTCACCGCGCTCAAGACCGTGGGTGAGATCCGCGAACGGGCACGGACGCTGGCGCTGCGGGTGGGCCTCGTCGCCGCCGTGCTGGCCCTCGCCTTCCTGCTGTGGACGCAGGCCGACAACGGCGACGGCAAGAGCCTGGCCGCGCTGGTGGTGGCCGTCGCCGCCCTGGTCGTCGCGCTGGCGGCGAACCAGGCGGGCCGTGAGGGATGGGCGTTCGCGCTGTCCGGTGTCACCATCGTGGCCGCCGTGGCGATGCTCTTCCTGACGCTCTTTCCGAACGTCATGCCGTCCACGCTCGACGCGGACTGGAGCCTCACCGTCACCAACGCCTCGTCCAGCCCGTACACCCTGAAGATCATGACCTGGCTGGCCGTGATCGCCATGCCGGTCGTCCTCCTCTACCAGGGATGGACGTACTGGGTGTTCCGCAAGCGGATCGGCACCCAGCACATCGCCGAAGCCGCGCACTGATTCCGGCGGGGTGTGTTTCACGTGAAACCGATCGATCCACGGCTGCTGCGGTACGCCCGCGCCACCCGGCTCTTCCTGGCGGCGGTCGTCGTCCTGGGCGCCGTCGGGGCCGGTCTGGTCGTCGCCCAGGCGATGCTCATCGCCGAGGCGGTGGTGGGCGCCTTCCAGCACGGCATGACGGCCGCCGAACTCCGCACCCCGCTGGCGCTGCTGGTGGCCGTCGCCTGCGGCCGGGCTCTGGTCGGCTGGCTGACCGAGCTGGCCGCGCACCGGGCCAGTGCGGCCGTGAAGTCGGAGCTGCGGCGCCGACTGCTGGAACGGGCGACGGCGCTGGGCCCCGGCTGGCTGAGCGGACAGCGCACCGGGTCGCTCGTCGCCCTGGCCACCCGCGGCGTCGACGCCCTCGACGACTACTTCTCGCGCTACCTGCCGCAGTTGGGGCTCGCGGTGGTCGTGCCGGTGGCGGTGCTGGCCCGGATCGTCACCGAGGACTGGGTGTCGGCGGCCATCATCGTCGCCACCCTGCCGCTCATCCCGGTCTTCATGATGCTGATCGGCTGGGCCACGCAGGCGCGGATGGACCGGCAGTGGCGGCTGCTGTCCCGGCTGTCCGGGCACTTCCTGGACGTGGTCGCGGGCCTGCCGACGCTGAAGGTGTTCGGCCGGGCCAAGGCGCAGGCCGAGTCGATCAGACGCATCACCGGCGAGTACCGGCAGGCGACCATGCGGACCCTGCGGATCGCCTTCCTGTCGTCCTTCGCTCTGGAGCTGCTCGCCACCCTCTCGGTGGCGCTCGTCGCCGTGACCATCGGCATGCGGCTCGTCCACGGCGACATGGCCCTGTACGACGGCCTGGTCGTGCTCGTGCTCGCACCCGAGGCCTATCTGCCGCTGCGGCAGGTGGGCGCCCAGTACCACGCGGCAGCCGAGGGGCTCGCCGCCGCCGAGGAGATCTTCTCGGTGCTGGAGACGCCCGCGCCGGCGTCGGGGAACGGGCCGGTGCCGAGGGACGGCGCCCTGTCCTTCGAGGGCGTGACCGTGCGCTACCCGGGGCGCACCGCGGACGCCGTGTCGGACGTGGACCTCGTCGTGGAGCCGGGCGAGACGGTCGCGCTCGTCGGGCCGAGCGGGGCCGGCAAGTCGACGCTTCTGCACGCCCTCCTCGGCTTTGTCCGACCGTCCCACGGGCGGATCAGGATCGGCGGGGCCGATCTCGCCGGCCTCGACCCGGCGCAGTGGCACGCCCGCGTCGCCTGGGTGCCGCAGCGTCCGCAGCTGTTCGCGGGCACCGTCGCCGAGAACGTACGGCTGGCCCGTCCCGACGCGGACGACGCGGCCGTGCGACGGGCGCTGCGCGACGCCGGGGCGCTGGAGTTCGTGGACGCGCTGCCCGAGGGAACGGGCACCGTGCTCGGCGAGGACGGTGCCGGACTGTCCGCCGGGCAGCGGCAACGGCTTGCCCTGGCCCGGGCGTTCCTCGCGGACCGGCCGGTGCTGCTGCTCGACGAGCCGACGGCCGCCCTGGACGGGGCCACCGAGGCCGAGATCGTGGCCGCCGTGCGCAGACTGGCGGCCGGACGGACCGTGCTGCTGGTGGTGCACCGGCCGGCCCTGCTGGAGGTGGCCGACCGCGTGGTGCGCCTGGACGAACCGGTCGCCGCTCCCGCGGCCGCCGGTGTCCCGAGGCCCACGGTGGACCACTCGGCCGGGGAGGCGCCGGGTGCCACTGCCCCGGATCCGGACGGCGGTCCGGGCTCAAGAGATCCGGAGCACGGCTCCCCGGCCGGGGTCCTCGCCCGGGTTCGCGCCATGTCCGCCGCCCGGCGCGGACGGCTCGGCCTCGCGCTGCTCCTCGGGAGCCTCGCCCTCGGCAGTGCCGTGGGACTCATGGCCACCTCGGGGTGGCTCATCTCCCGGGCCTCGCAGCAGCCGCCGGTGCTGTATCTGATGGTGGCCGTGACGGCGACCCGTGCCTTCGGTATCGGGCGGGCCGTGTTCCGCTACGCCGAGCGGCTCGTCTCGCACGACGCCGTGCTGCGGATGCTGGCCGACACCCGGGTCGCCGTCTACCGGCGGCTGGAGCGGCTGGCGCCCGCCGGTCTGCGCCGCAGCCGGCGCGGTGACCTGCTGTCCCGGCTGGTCACCGACGTGGACGCGTTGCAGGACTACTGGCTGCGCTGGCTGCTGCCGGCCGGTACCGCGGTGGTCGTCTGCGCCGCGTCGGTCGGCTTCACGGCCTGGCTGCTGCCGGAGGCCGGTGCCGTGCTCGCCGCCGGGCTGCTCGCGGCCGGAGTCGGCGTCCCGCTGATCACCGGGGCCGTGGCACGGCGGGCCGAGCACAGGCTGGCCCCCGCTCGCGGTGTGCTGGCCACCCAGGTGACCGACCTGCTCACCGGCACCGCCGAACTGACCGTCGCCGGGGCCCTGCCCGGGCGGACCACCGAGGCGCGACGGGCCGACGGCACGCTCACCCGGATCGCCTCGCGGGCGGCCACGGCCACCGCGCTGGGCGACGGCCTCGTCGCCCTGATCTCCGGTCTGACCGTCGCGGGTGCCGCGCTCACCGGCGTCCAGGCGGCGGCGGACGGCCGCCTCGCCGGGGTGGCCGTGGCCGTCGTGATCCTGACCCCGTTGGCCGCGTTCGAAGCGGTCCTCGGCCTGCCGCTGGCCGTGCAGTACCGCCAGCGCGTGCGCAGGAGCGCCGAGCGGGTGTACGAGGTGCTCGACGCGCCCGAGCCCGTACGTGAGCCCGAGCGGCCACGGGAGGCGCCCGCGTCACCGTTCCCGGTCGTCCTCGAAGGACTGGCCGCGCGTCACCCGGGGCAGCAACGGGACGCCCTCGCGGGGCTCGATCTGACGTTGGCGGAGGGCCGCCGTATCGCCGTGGTCGGACCGTCCGGCTCCGGCAAGACCACGGTGGCCCAGGTGCTGCTGCGGTTCCTGGACCCCGACGCGGGCTCCTACACCCTGGCCGGCACGGACGCCGGTGCCCTGGCCGGCGACGACGTACGGCGGCTCGTCGGGCTGTGTGCGCAGGACGCGCATCTCTTCGACAGCTCGGTGCGCGAGAACCTGCTCCTGGCCAGGAAGGACGCCACGGAGTCCGACCTGCGCGCCGCGCTGGCGCGGGCCCGCCTCCTGGACTGGGCCGACAGCCTGCCCGACGGCCTGGACACGCTGGTCGGCGAACACGGGGCCAGGTTGTCCGGCGGTCAGCGGCAGCGGCTGGCCCTGGCCAGGGCGCTGCTCGCCGACTTCCCCGTTCTGGTGCTCGACGAGCCGGCCGAGCACCTCGACCTGCCGACCGCCGACGCGCTCACCGCCGATCTGCTGGCCGCCACCGAGGGCCGTACGACCCTGCTCATCACGCACCGGCTGGCGGGACTGGAGGCGGTGGACGAGGTGATCGTGCTGGACGAGGGGCGGGTCGTGCAGCGGGGCACGTACGCGGAGCTGGCGGCCGTGGAGGGGCCGCTGCGGACGATGGCCGAGCGGGAGGCGGCGTCGGAGCTGCTGGTGGGAGCCCGGTGACCGCGGGACGGGGGACGGGCGCCGGCCCGTCCCGGACGTTTCGGCGGCCGTAGCCGCGCACAATGCAGCCGTAGCCGCGACAATGCATAGGATTCCGACTTTCCTGAACAAAACCGTCTGATTAGGCTCGGTCCATGCCCGCAGCCCCGCCCCCCGGCCGACCGTCGCCCCGCGACGGGGTCTCGGCCGAGCTCTTGGCGCGGGTGCCGAAGCTGCTGGAGGCGATGCGGTCGGTCGGCGCCGGGCTGGAGCTGCACTCCACGCTGAACCGGATCTGTGAGACCGCGGCCGATCTCGCGGACGCCCGGTACGCGGCCATCGGCGTCGTCGCCGAGGACGGTGAGGGTCTCGCCGACTTCGTCCACCACGGCATCGACGAGGCGACCGCCCGGCGGATCGGGCACCTGCCCGACGGCCGCAAGGGACTGCTGGGCGCCCTCATCAGCGATCCGGAGCCGGTCCGGCTCGCGGACCTGACCGGCGACCCCCGCTCCTGCGGCTTTCCCGAACACCACCCGCCGATGCGCAGCTTCCTCGGGATGCCCATCCGCGTGCAGGGGGAGATCTTCGGAAACCTCTATGTGACCGACAAGCGGGACGGCGAGTCGTTCGACGACTACGACCTCGCCATGGTCCGTGTCCTCGCCACGGAGGCCGGCATCGCCATCGGCAACGCGCGGCTGTACGAGTCGGCGCAGCAGCGGGAGCGCTGGATCGACGGGTCGGTCGCCGTCACCACAGCGCTGCTGTCGGGCGGAGACACCGACGACGCCCTTCAGGTCGTCGCGGAACAGGCCCGCCGGCTCTCCGGAGCGGCCGCCGGAATCGTGCTGCTGACCGCCGACGGGGGAGGCATGGAGATCGCCGCCGTCGCGGCGCCCCGTACCACGGACGCGCTGGGCACGGTCATCCCGCCGGACAACGGCGTGGTCGCGGAACTTCTCGCCGGGCGAGCCGTGTTCGTCGACGACGCGGCCGGCGACCCGCGTCTGGACACCGGGCCGGTGCGCGCCTACGGGCCGATCATGCTGCTGCCGCTGTGCAACGACGGGCAGGTCCTCGGCAGCCTGGTCATGCCCCGGGCGCGGGGCGGGCACCCGTTCACGCGGACGGAGCGGGCGCTCGGCGGCCAGTTCGCGGCGCAGGCCGCGCTGGCGCTGGTGATGGCCGACGCGCAGCGTGACCGGGAACGGCTCGCCGTGTACGAGGACCGCGACCGCATCGCCCGGGACCTGCACGACCTGGTCATCCAGCGGCTGTTCGCCACGGGCATGATGCTGGAGAGCGCCCGACGCGGACCGCTCGTGCCCGAGGTGCGCGACGGAGTGGGCAGGGCTGTCGACGAACTCGACGTGACCATCCAGGAGATCCGCTCGGCGATCTTCGCGCTGCGGCAGCCCGCCGAGGCGCCCGCCGGGCTGCGCGCCCGGGTGCTGCGCGAGATCACCATGGCTGCCGTGCCGTTGGGCTTCACCCCCTCGCACCGCTTCGTGGGCCCGGTCGACGGCGCGGTCGGCGACCTGACCGGCAAGAACCTCATCGCCGCCCTGCGCGAGGCCCTGTCCAACGCCTTCCGGCACGCCCGGGCCACCCGGATCGACGTGGTCGTCGACGCGGAGGCGACCCTGCCGGGCGGGCGGCCGGGCGTCCGGCTGACCGTCGCGGACGACGGCGTCGGCATTCCCGAGGGCGGCCGGCGCAGTGGCCTGCACAATCTCGAACGCCGCGCGGAGACGCTCGGCGGCGTCAGCCGCGTCGGCCCCGGCATCGGCGCGGACGGCAGCGGGACGACGGTGCTGTGGGAGGCGCCGTACTGAGGCAGCGTCAGGAGGGCGCGCCCACTGAGGCGGCGTCAGCGGTGTGTTGCCCCATGTGCAGCAACCGCGCTGGGCCGTGTGCAGCAACGGGTCCCCCGCCCGTACGACGTGAACAGGACCGTGGGCGGTTTCCGGGCCACGATCGCTGCCATGCGCTCATCTCGCCGCCATTCGCTGCTCGTTCCGGTGGTGCTGTGCGCACTCGCCGTACTCGCCGCCCGCCCCACCGGGGCCACCGACAGGGACGGCGGCTCCGGCACCGCCGTCGGCACGCGGGTGGCACAGCTGTACGAGGAGGCGGCCAAGGCCACCGAGCAGTACGAGCGAGGCCGGCGCGAGGCCGAGGCACAGCGGTCGAAGGCCCAGCACTACGAGGAACTGCTCGACGAGCAGCGGCAGGAGATCGCCGCCATGCACGAGGACCTGGGCAGCATCGCCCGCGCCCAGTACCGCGACGGAGGCGGCCTTCCGCTCACCGCGCGGATGATCCTCGCCGACGACCCCGACGAGCTGATGCGTGGCCAGCACGCGCTGCGCCGGGCCGATCTGGCCGTCGACAGGGCGATCGGACGGAGCCTGCGGGCCGAGGCCCGGCTCGCCGCCGACGAGGCCCGGGCGACCGCGGCCTGGCAGGCGCTGGAGAAACGGAACGGTGAGCTCGCGGACCTCAAGGCGGAGATCGAGGGCAAGCTGCTGGCGGCGCGGGCCCGGCTGGAAGGGCAGGCGGACGCCTCGGTGGCCGCCGGCTCCTGCCCGGGCGCGGTCCGCCTGGACCAGCCGGAGACACGCTCCTCACCGGCGTGGGTCACACCGGTGGAGACGTACGAGCTGTCGGCGTCCTTCGGGAGCGGCGGGGCGCGGTGGGCGAACCGCCACACCGGGCAGGACTTCGCGGTGCCGGTCGGGACACCGGTGCGGTCGGTCGGCGAGGGCCGGGTGGTGAAGGTGTCGTGCGGGGGCGCCTTCGGTATCCAGGTCGTTCTCCGGCACCCGGGCGGCTACTACACGCAGTACGCCCATCTCGCCGCCGTCGCCGTGGACCAGGGGGAGCGGGTCGAAGCTGGGCAGTGGATCGGACAGTCGGGCAGCACCGGCAATTCCACCGGGCCGCACCTGCACTTCGAGGTGCGGGTCACCCCGGAGATGGGCTCGGCCCTGGATCCGGTGCCGTGGCTGAGACAGCGCGGGGCGCGGCTCTGACCGGGCACAGCGCCGGACCCGCTCCTACGCCCTCTCCGCCAGGAGGCGCTCGATCACGACCGCGACCCCGTCGTCGTTGTTGGCGACCGTCCGCCCCGACGCGGCGGCGATCACGTCCGGGTGCGCGTTGCCCATGGCGTAGGACTGCCCCGCCCAGGTGAGCATCTCGACGTCGTTCGGCATGTCACCGAAGGCGACGACCTCCTCGTGCGAGATCCCGCGCTCGGCACAGCACAGGGCCAGGGTGCTGGCCTTGGAGACCTCCGGGCCGCTGATCTCCAGCAGGGCGCTGGGACTGGACCGGGTGACGTTGGCGCGGTCGCCGATGGCGATGCGGGCCAGCGTGAGGAAGGCGTCGGGCTCCAGGTCGGGGTGGAAGGCCAGGATCTTGAGGACCGGCTCGGCGGCGGCACGCCCGTCCGGTGACAGCAGCTCCTCGGCGGACGCGAGGGTGTCGGGCACCTCGATGTGCATCCTCGGGTACTCCGGCTCCTGGTGGAAGCCGAAGGTCTGCTCCACCGCGTACAGCGTGCCGGGTGCCGCGTCGCGCAGCAGCCGCACGGCGTCCAGGGCGTTCTCGCGGGCCAGCTCCCGGACCTTCACGAAGCGGTGGGCGCCGGGGCCGCCGTGCAGGTCGACCACGGCGGCGCCGTTGCCGCAGATGGCGAGGCCGTGCCCGTGGACGTGCTCGCTGACGACGTCCATCCAGCGGGCGGGGCGGCCGGTGACGAAGAAGACCTCGATCCCCGCCTTCTCGGCGGCCGCCAGGGCGGCGACCGTGCGCGGTGAGACCGATTTGTCGTCGCGCAGCAGCGTGCCGTCCAGGTCGGTGGCGATCAGTCGCGGGCGCACGGCGGCGGCCGGGGTCTCGGGCTGTCGGGTCGCTGAGGTCACCCGGCCATTGTCACGCATATGCCCGCACGCCCGTGCGGGAGTCCGCACATCTGTGAGCTACGGCTCTCATCGGTGCCGTCCCCTCTCCGGCTGCGGCGGGACGGGTCGACCGCATCGGTCACCGCAGCTGGGCCGGTGCCTCCATGGCGATCTTCTCGAAGACCTTCTCGTCCGTCGCGAAGTCGGAACCGGGGATCGGCCAGTGGACGACGAGCTCGGTGAAGCCCAGGTCCCGGTGGCGCCCCGCGAAGTCCACGAACGCGTCCACGGACTCCAGCGGCCGGCCGCGGTCCGGCGTGAATCCGGTGAGCAGGACCTTGTCGAGCTCGCCTACGTCGCGGCCGATCTCGGCGCAGGCGTCGGCCAGCTTGTCGGCCTGCCCGCGCAGGGCCCGCACCGACTGCTCCGGGGTGCCGTTCTCGTACAGCTTGGGGTCGCCCGTGGTCACCCATGCCTGGCCGTACCGCGCGGCGAGCCGCAGCCCGCGCGGGCCGGTGGCGGCCACCGCGAACGGCAGCCGGGGCCGCTGTACGCAACCAGGGATGTTGCGTGCCTCGTGCGCCGCGTAGAAGTCGCCCTGGTACGACACCGCCTCCTCCGTGAGCAGCCGGTCGAGCAGTTGGAGGAACTCGGCGAACCGGTCGGCCCGCTCGCGCGGCGTCCACGACTCCTGCCCGAGCGCCGTGGCGTCGAAGCCGGTTCCGCCCGCTCCTATGCCCAGGGTGACCCGGCCGCCGGAGATGTCGTCGAGGGAGATCAGCTCCTTGGCGAGCGTCACCGGGTGCCGGAAGTTCGGCGAGGTCACCAGGGTGCCCAGACGCATCCGCTCGGTGACTGCCGCGGCGGCCGTCAGCGTCGGCACGGCTCCGAACCACGGGCCGTCCCGGAAGCTCCGCCAGGACAGGTGGTCGTAGGTGTACGCACTGTGGAAACCGAGCTGCTCGGCACGGGTCCAGGTCGAACGGCCGCCGTCGTGCCAGCGGCGGTACGGGAGGATCACGGTGCTCAGACGCAGGCTCATGCCACCGAGCCTAAGCGGACGAGCAGGTTTCACGTGAAACGGCCAGGCGGGTTTCACGTGAAACGGCCACGGTCGTCGTCGCATGTGCCGACACGGAGGATCAGTGCGTGCCGGGGAAGCGCAGATAGCGTGGAGGGACGGCCTTGGTCAGCCAGACCCCGTTCGCGCTGACGTGGAAGACATGGCCGTCGCGGTGCATGGCGGCGGCGTCCACCGACAGCACGACCGGCCGGCCGCGGCGGGCACCGACCCGGGTGGCGGTCTCCCGGTCCGGGGAGAGGTGCACGTCGTGCCGGTTCATGGGGCGCAGGCCCTCGGTACGGATCGCGTCGAGGGCGGCGGCCACGGTCCCGTGGTACAGGTACGCGGGCGGGACCGCAGCGGGCAGCCCGAGTTCCACGTCGATGCTGTGGCCCTGGCTGGCCCGGATGCGGGAGCCCTCGACGGCGAAGCGCCGTTTGTCGTTGGTGGCGACCACGTGGTCCAGCTCTTGCCGGGTGAAGCGGAAGCCGTGCGCGGCCGCCGCGGCGATCAGTGTGTCGATCTCGACCCAGCCGGCCTCGTCGAGCGTGAGCCCGATCCGGTCCGGCTGGTGCCGCAGATGCTTCGACAGGTACTTGGACACCTTCACGGTGAGTCTGTCGTCCATCTGTTCTCTGTCCATACGACCAGCGTGCCGATAGGGACACCCATCACGCGATCGATTTTGCCGCCGAGGTTTGATCCACAACCGGATGAGGTTGTCCACAGGCCTCCGGGGCGTACCTGTGGAAACTACAGCGGCGGAGACACCCGGGCGAGCCTGCGCAGCGCCCTCGGCAGGAAGCGGGACAGGAGGTGGGCGCCGCGTGCCTCGGGCGTCACGGGGACGACGGCCCGATCGTGCACCACGGCCTCCAGGATCGCGTCGGCGACCTTCTCCGGCGGGTAGTTGCGCTTCCCGTACAGCCGGGCGCTGCGCTGCTGTCGGCGCTTCTCCTCGTCGGCGTCGACCCCGGCGAAGCGCGCCGTCGAGGTGATGTTGGTGTTGACGATGCCGGGGCAGATCGCCGTGACGCCGATCCCCTGCCCGGCCAGTTCGGCGCGCAGGCACTCGCTGAGCATCAGCACGGCCGCCTTGGAGGTGCTGTAGGCGGGCAGCGCCCTGGAGGGCAGGAAGGCGGCCGCCGACGCGGTGTTCACGATGTGGCCGCCCTGCCCCCGCTCGGCCATCTGCCGGCCGAAGAGGCGGCAACCGTGGATCACGCCCCACAGATTGACGTCGAGGACCTTCTTCCAGTCCTCCGGCGTCGTCTCGAAGAAGGAGCCCGACAAGCCGATCCCGGCGTTGTTCACGAGGACGTCCACCACGCCGTACTCCGCGGCGACCTTGGCCGCGAGCTTCTCCATGGACTGTTCGTCGGAGACGTCGGCGGTCTCCGCCCAGGCCTGCCGGGCGCCGATCAGCCGGGACAGCTCCGCGGTGCGGGCCGCGGACTCGGCGTCCCGGTCGACGGCCACCACGCGCGCGCCGGCCTCGGCGAACGCGACCGCCGTCGCCCGTCCGATGCCGCTGCCGGCCCCGGTGACCAGGACCAGCTGACCGCCGAAGCGGTCGGCGTGCCGGCCGCTCGCCGCCACCTCGGTCCGCCCGCCCTCGACGGTGGTGACGAACTCCGTGATCCAGTCCGCCAGCCGGTCCGGCCGGGTGCGCGGCACCCAGTGCTTGGCGGGCAGGGTGCGGCGGGTGAGCCGCGGCGCCCACTGCTCCAGCCCGTCGTAGAGCCGCTCCGACAGGAACGCGTCACCGAGGGGGGTGACGAGCTGGACGGGCACGTGGGCGTAGGCGTCGTCGCGCGGGTGCCGCAGCCGGGGCCGGACGTTGTCCCGGTAGAGCCAGGCTCCGTGCGCGGCGTCCGCGGGCAGGGACGTGGTCGGGTAGTCGCCGCCGGGCACCTTCTCCACGCGCCGCAGGATTCCCGGCCAGCGCTTGCCGAGCGGGCCGCGCCAGGCCAGTTCGGGCAGCACCGGCGTGTGCAGCAGGTAGACGTACCAGGACTTGGCGCCCTGGCCGAGGAGCTGGCCCACCCGGCGGGGGGTGGGCCGCTTGATCCGCCGGTTGATCCAGTGGCCGAAGTGGTCGAGCGAGGGCCCCGACATCGAGGTGAAGGAGGCGATCCGGCCCTCGGTGCGCTCGACCGTGACGAACTCCCACGACTGCACGGAGCCCCAGTCGTGACCCACCAGGTGCACGGGCCGGCCGGGGCTGACCGCGTCCGCGACGGCCAGGAAGTCGTCCGTCAGCTTCTCCAGCGTGAACCCGCCGCGCAGCGGGCTCGGCGCGCTGGACCGGCCGTGGCCCCGGACGTCGTAGAGCACCACGTGGAACCGGTCGGCGAGGCGGGCGGCCACCTCGGACCAGACCTCCTTGCTGTCCGGGTAACCGTGCACCAGGACGACCGTCGGCTGTCGCGGGTCACCCAGCTCGGCCACGCACAGCTCCACCTCGCCCGAGCGCACCCAGCGCTCCCGCGCACCGTCCAGCACCGTCATCTCTCCTCCGTCCAGCGCCGCACTCCCCCCACGCTCGACGGAACGAGCGCGGGGGAACCCCCACGGCAGATCGTCGTCCAGCCAGAAGGCGCTCTCCGCGCCACCCGTCCCGGCCGCCCCCGCCGACCGCCCTGCTCGCTCGTCCCGTGACGCCGTCGAATCTCCCAGTTGTTAGACCGAGCGTCAATAGGGCGTCACCGCGCGGCCCCGGAGTCCGCGCCGTGTCCCTCGGGGACGGCATCCCCTACGGGCCCGTACTACTCGAGTCTGACCCCAAGACGGCTCTCCGGTCTGACGACCCGAGTGGCGGGCGTCACTACTGTCGTGGACGTGACTGTGATCGCGACCGAAAGCCTGAGCAAGCGGTTCCCCCGGGTGACCGCGCTCGACCGGCTCTCCGTGGACATCGGACCCGGTGTGACCGGACTCGTGGGTGCCAACGGCGCCGGCAAGTCCACCCTGATCAAGATCCTGCTGGGTCTGTCTCCCGCCACCGAGGGCCGGGCCGAAGTGCTCGGTCTCGACGTCGCCACCAAGGGCGCCGACATCCGCGAGCGGGTCGGCTACATGCCGGAACACGACTGCCTGCCACCCGACGTCTCGGCCACCGAGTTCGTCGTCCACATGGCACGCATGTCCGGCCTGCCGCCGACCGCCGCCCGCGAACGGACCGCCGACACACTGCGCCACGTAGGCCTGTACGAGGAGCGCTACCGCCCCATCGGCGGCTACTCGACCGGCATGAAGCAGCGCGTGAAGCTCGCCCAGGCCCTCGTCCACGACCCGCAACTGGTCTTCCTGGACGAGCCGACCAACGGCCTCGACCCGGTCGGGCGCGACGAGATGCTCGGCCTCATCCGCCGCGTCCACACCGACTTCGGCATCTCGGTCCTCGTCACCTCCCACCTGCTCGGCGAACTGGAACGCACCTGCGACCACGTGGTCGTCGTCGACGGCGGCAAGCTGCTGCGCTCCAGCTCCACCACCGACTTCACCCAGACCACGACGACCCTCGCGATCGAGGTCACCGACACCGACGAGCACCCCGACGGCACCCGCGCGGTGCGCGACGCGCTCCAGGCGCGCGGGGTGACCACCGAGGACGGCAGCGGCCTGCCCGGCGCAGGCCACGTCCTGCTGCTCAGCGCGTCGGGCGACGAGACGTACGACCTCGTCCGGGACGTCATCGCGGACCTCGGCCTCGGCCTGGTGCGCATGGAGCAGCGCAGGCACCACATCTCGGAGGTCTTCCAGGACAGCGACGCAGCACGGAAGGAGGCGGTCGGCCATGGCAACTGAACAGCCCCTGCCCGCACCGGCCACGATGCCGGGCGACCAGACCCGCATCCACAACATCGGCTACCGCGGCTACGACGGCCCCCGCCTCGGCCGCGCCTACGCCCGCCGGTCCCTGTACTCGCAGTCCCTGCGCGGCGCCTACGGCCTCGGCCGCTCGGCCAAGTCCAAGGTGCTGCCGATGCTGTTGTTCGTGGTGATGTGCCTGCCCGCCGGCATCATGGTGGCCGTCGCCGTCGCCACCAAGGCCGACGACCTGCCCTTGGACTACACGCGCTACGCGATCGTCCTCCAGGCCGTCATCAGCCTCTACGTCGCCTCCCAGGCGCCCCAGTCCGTCTCGCGCGACCTGCGCTTCAAGACCGTGCCGCTCTACTTCTCGCGGCCCATCGAGACCGCCGACTACGTCCGCGCCAAGTACGCGGCACTGGCCTCGGCCCTGTTCATCCTCACCGCCGCGCCCCTGCTGGTGCTCTACGTGGGCGCCCTGCTCGCCAAACTCGACTTCGCGGACCAGACCAAGGGATTCGCACAGGGACTCGTCTCCGTGGCACTGCTCTCGCTGCTCTTCGCCGGCCTCGGCCTGGTCGTCGCCTCGGTCACCCCGCGCCGCGGCTTCGGCATCGCCGCCGTCATCGCCGTCCTGACCATCACCTACGGCGCCGTCTCCACGCTCCAGGCCATCGCGGACGTCCAGGACAGCTCCGGCGCCATCGCCTGGATCGGCCTGTTCTCACCGATCACCCTCATCGACGGCGTGCAGTCCGCCTTCCTGGGCGCCACGTCCTCCTTCCCCGGCGGAAGCGGGCCGAGCACCGCGGAGGGCGCGGTGTACGTCCTCGTCACCCTGGGCCTGATCGCCGGCGCCTACGGCCTCCTGACGCGCCGCTACAAGAAGGTGGGACTGTGACCACGCTCAACATCGACCACGTCAGTCGCTGGTTCGGCAACGTGGTCGCCGTCAACGACATCACCATGACGATCGGCCCCGGCGTCACCGGCCTCCTCGGCCCGAACGGTGCCGGAAAGTCCACGCTCATCAACATGATGGGCGGCTTCCTCGCCCCCTCCACCGGCACCGTCACCCTCGACGGACAGCAGGTCTGGCGCAACGAGGCCATCTACCGGCACATCGGCGTCGTCCCCGAACGGGAGGCGATGTACGACTTCCTCACCGGCCGCGAGTTCGTCCTCGCCAACGCCGAACTGCACGGTCTCGGCGCCAAGGCGGCCGACCAGGCGCTCGCCACGGTCGAGATGGCCTACGCGCAGGACCGCAAGATCGCCACGTACTCCAAGGGCATGCGGCAGCGCGTCAAGATGGCCTCCGCCCTCGTCCACCAGCCCTCGCTGCTCCTGCTCGACGAGCCGTTCAACGGCATGGACCCGCGTCAGCGCATGCAGCTGATGAGCCTGCTGCGCCGCATGGGCGACGAGGGCCGCACCGTGCTGTTCTCCTCGCACATCCTCGAAGAGGTCGAGCAGCTCGCCTGGCACATCGAGGTCATCGTCGCCGGACGCCACGCGGCCAGCGGTGACTTCCGCAAGATCCGCCGTCTGATGACCGACCGGCCGCACCGCTACCTGGTGCGCTCCAGTGACGACCGGGCCCTCGCCGCGGCACTGATCGCCGACCCGTCGACATCCGGCATCGAGGTCGACCTCGCCGAGGGCGCACTGCGCATCCAGGCCGTCGACTTCCCCCGGTTCACGGCCCTGCTGCCCAAGGTCGCCCGCGACCACGGCATCCGGCTGCTCACGGTCTCGCCGTCCGACGAGTCCCTCGAGTCCGTCTTCTCGTATCTCGTCGCGGCGTAGGAGGCCGAAGAATGTACGACCCCACAGTCGCCCGGCTCACCTACCGGGCCCTGCTCGGCCGCCGCCGGGCCCTCATCCTCGGCGCACTCCCCCTGCTGCTGCTCGTCATCGCCGTGGCGGTGCGGGCCCTCACCGGAGCCGACGACCAGACGGCGTCCGACGTGCTCGGCGGGTTCGCGCTCGCCACCATGGTGCCGATCATCGGCGTCATCGCCGGGACCGGCGCCATCGGCCCCGAGATCGACGACGGCTCGGTCGTGTACCTGCTGTCCAAGCCCATCAAGCGGCCGACGATCATCTTCACCAAGCTGATCGTCGCCATCGCCGTGACCATGGCCTTCTCCGCCGTGCCCACGCTGCTCGCCGGCCTGATCCTCAACGGCAACGGCCAGCAGGTCGCCGTCGCCTACACGATCGCCGCGCTGGTCGCCTCCATCGCCTACGCCGCGCTCTTCCTGCTGCTGGGCACGGTGTCCCGGCACGCGGTGGTCTTCGGACTCGTCTACGCCCTCGTCTGGGAGGCCCTGTTCGGCTCCCTGGTGCCCGGCGCCCGCACGCTGAGTGTCCAGCAGTGGTCGCTGGCCGTGGCCCAGAAGGTCGCCGACGGCAACCTGGTGACCTCCGACGTGGGTCTGCCGACCGCGACGGTGCTGCTGGTCGTGGTCACCGTGCTCGCGACCTGGTACGCAGGCCAGAAGCTGCGGTCGCTGACGCTCGCCGGGGAGGAGTGACCCGGCCCCGGACCTGACGGGGACCGGGGCGGTAAGGCGTCGTACGTCCGCTGTTAATCGGTGGCACCCGGCTTGCCGTACCGGCACTGTGGGAGATGCACGAAGCCGGACGGCGCCGGCGAATCGGCGGCCGCTTCGAGCACGCGAGACGCCTCGCGTGGGCCGACCGACGGGGACGCCGGCGCCGTCCGGACCGTGGCCGCGAAGCCGCGGTCCCAGGGGGCCGCGGTCCCGGAAGTCCGGGCCGGCCGTCGGGCCGCCGTCAGAGCGACAACCGCTCCAGCACCACGGCGATCCCGTCCTCGTCGTTCGAGGACGTCACCTCGTCGGCCACGGCCTTCAGCTCCTCGTGCGCGTTGGCCATCGCCACGCCCCGGGCCGCCCAGCCGAACATCGGGATGTCGTTGGGCATGTCGCCGAAGGCGATCGTGTCCGCCGCCTTCAGCCCGAGGCGGCGGGCCGCCAGGGACAGGCCCGTCGCCTTGGACAGGCCCAGCGGAAGAAGCTCGACGACACCGGCACCGGCCATGACGACCGTGACGAAACCGCCCGCGGCCTGCCGGGCGGCCTCCGCCAGTTCGTCGTCCGACAGCGTCGGATGCTGGATGTAGATCTTGTTCAGCGGAGCGGACCACAGGTCCGACGCGTCGGTGAACGGAACCGCCGGCAGGTGACCGCCGACCGCGTAGCCCGGCCCGACCAGGACGTCGCCCTCCAGGCCGTCGCGGCTGGCCGCCAGGTACAGCGGACCGGTCTCCGCCTCGATCTTGGCCAGCGCCACCCCGGCCAGCTGGCGGTCCAGCGTCACCGAGGTCAGCAGCCGGTGCTCCCCGGCGTGGTACACCTGCGCGCCCTGACCGCAGACGGCGAGACCGTCGTAGCCCAGGTCATCCAGTATGTGCCGGGTCCACGGCACCGCACGCCCGGTGACCACGATGTGGGCCGCGCCCGCCGCGGTGGCCGCGGCGAGCGCCTCACGGGTGCGCGACGAGACCGTGTCGTCACTGCGCAGCAGCGTGCCGTCGAGGTCGGTGGCGATCAGGCGGTACGGGAACCCCCCGGCGGAACCGGCGTCGGGCCCGGTGGCGGAACCGGTGTCACTCACTTGGCCACCGGCTCCAGGACCTCCCGGCCGCCCAGGTACGGACGCAGCACCTCGGGCACGCGCACCGAGCCGTCGGCCTGCTGGTGGTTCTCCAGGATCGCCACGATCGTGCGCGGTACGGCGCACAGCGTGCCGTTGAGCGTCGCCAGCGGGCGGACCTTCTTGTCCTCGCGGACGCGGATCGACAGGCGGCGGGACTGGAACTCGGTGCAGTCCGAGGTCGAGGTCAGCTCGCGGTACTTGCCCTGGGTCGGGATCCACGCCTCGCAGTCGTACTTGCGCGAGGCCGAGGCACCCAGGTCGGCGGAGGCGACGTCGATCACCCGGAACGGCAGCTCGAGCGACGTCAGCCACTGCTTCTCCCACTCCAGCAGGCGCTGGTGCTCGGCCTGCGAGTCCTCGGGGAGGACGTAGGAGAACATCTCGACCTTGTCGAACTGGTGCACGCGGAAGATGCCGCGGGTGTCCTTGCCGTGCGAGCCCGCCTCGCGGCGGAAGCAGGGCGAGAAGCCGGCGTAGCGCAGCGGCAGGCGCTCGGCGTCCAGGATCTCGTCCATGTGGTACGCGGCGAGCGGCACCTCGGACGTGCCGACCAGGTACAGGTCGTCCTTGTCGAGGTGGTAGACGTCCTGGGCGGCCTGGCCGAGGAAGCCGGTGCCGGCCATCGACTGCGGGCGCACCAGCGCCGGGGTCAGCATCGGCGTGAAGCCGGCCGCCGTGGCCTGGGCGATCGCCGCGTTGACGAGGGCGAGCTCCAGGAGCGCGCCGACGCCGGTCAGGAAGTAGAAGCGCGAGCCGGAGACCTTGGCGCCGCGCTCGACGTCGATGGCGCCGAGCAGCTGGCCCAGCTCCAGGTGGTCGCGGGGCTCGAAGCCCTCGGCCGCGAAGTCGCGGTGCGTGCCGTGCGTCTCCAGCGTGACGAAGTCCTCCTCGCCGCCGACGGGCACGTCGGGGTGGACGAGGTTGCCGAGCCGCTGGAGCAGCTCCTGGGTCTCGGCGTCGGCGGCGTCGCGCTCGGCGTCGGCGGCCTTGACGTCGGCGGCGAGCTGGCTCGCGCGCTTCAGCAGCTCGGCCTTCTCGTCCCCGGAGGCCTTGCCGATGAGCTTGCCGAGGCCCTTCTGCTCGGCGCGCAGCTCGTCGAAGCGGACGCCGGACGACCTGCGCCGCTCGTCGGCAGACAGGAGAGAGTCGACGAGCGCGACGTCCTCTCCACGGGCGCGCTGCGACGCGCGCACACGGTCGGGGTCCTCACGGAGCAGGCGAAGGTCAATCACGCGGTCAAGGCTACCGGTGCGCGGTGACGGCTCACGACTCACTATTGCCGTCCGCGTTCCGCGCGCTCCGCTATGGGGGATATGGCGCCTTGTGTTCCCGCCTGTCGGGCCTGTCGATAAAAGGCGTCTCATTCCCTGGAACGATGCAGGCGGCCGGCCCCGGGTTGAATGGACTTCCTTGCGTGGCACGGGACTTGGGGATCGCCTGTCCACAGGCTGCGCGGCTCGGGAAAAGTTATCCACAGGCTGTGCGAAAGGTCTGTGGACTCCGGAAGTGATCATTCCTAATCGGGCGCACGAGGGCATGCCGGACGAGGAATTCCTGTGTCAAACCCCCTGCAGGCTCACTTTCGAGTGGAAACGGGTCACTCCGGAGGATGGAGGGCAAGAAACAGGTGGACGAAGGGTGACCTGGTCCCCTGTGGACGAAGTGGGTGCCCGTGGGGTGATTTGTCGACCGAAGGGCGTTTCGTTGTCGACTTGTCCCCAGGTCGAGAAGCTGACCTGTGGATAACTTCTGTGGATAACGAATATCGGCAGGTACGACCGGTCAGAAGCGGCCGTCCTGGCACCGCGCCACCCAGTCGGCCGCCGCGGTGAACTCCTCGTCCGAGGTCCCCCGCTGCAGAGGCGCCACGTCCGACGGAGCGACCTCCGCGCGCGGATACGACCCCAGATAGCGCACCTGGAGACAGATCCGCTTCAGACCCATCAGGGCCTCGGCCACCCGCCGGTCGGAGATGTGCCCCTCGGCGTCGATGCAGAAGCAGTAGTTGCCGATGCCTGCGCCGGTGGGCCGGGACTGGAGCAGCATCAGGTTGATGCCCCGGGTGGCGAACTCGCCCAGCAGGTCGCGCAGCCCGCCGGGGTGGTCGTCGCGCTGCCAGAGCACGACGGACGTCTTGTCCGCGCCGGTGGGTGCCGCGGGCCGGGCGGGGCGGCCCACGAGCACGAACCGTGTCTGGGCGTTCTCCGCGTCGTGGATCTCGGACTCGAGGACCTCCAGGCCGTACCGTTCCGCGGCGAACTCGCCGGCGAACGCGGCGTCGTACCGGCCCTCCTGCACGAGACGCGCGCCGTCGGCGTTGGAGGCGGCCGATTCCCAGGCCACGTGGGGCAGGTGCGCCTTGAGCCAGTTGCGCACCTGGGGTTGGGCGGCGGGGTGGGCGGTGACCGTCTTGATGTCCGACAGCTTGGTGCCGGGGCGGACCAGCAGCGCGAAGGTGATGGACAGCAGCACTTCGCGGTAGATCATCAGGGGCTGGCCGGCGACCAGTTCGTCGAGGGTGGTGGTGATGCCGCCCTCGACGGAGTTCTCGATCGGCACGAACGCGGCCTCCGCCTCGCCTCCGCGCACGGCGTCGAGCGCGGACTGGACGGAGACGTAGGGGACCAGTTCCCGGGTGGCCGCCTCGGGAAGTGTGCGCAGGGCGACTTCGGTGAACGTGCCTTCGGGACCGAGATACGCGTAACTGGCGGGCATGAGCCTCACCTTAATGGCCTTGCCGGAGGCGGAACACGCTTCCCCGGCCCGCCACCCCAGGGGGCGGCGCGTCGAGGCGACGGGTCATCCCTCCAGCAGCCGCTGCCCGACGTACTCGCCCTTCGCGGCCCCGCCCGGCACGGCGAACAGGCCGCTGGCCTCGTGCCGGATGAACTGCGACAGCGCGTCCCCGCGGTCCAGCTTGCGCTGCACCGGGACGAAGCCGCGCAGGGGGTCGGCCTGCCAGCAGACGAAGAGGAGACCGGCGTCGGGGACACCGTCGGTGTCGAAGCCGTCGTGGTACGAGAAGGGGCGGCGGAGCATGGCGGCCCCGCCGTTCTGGTCGGGGCGGGTGATGCGGGCGTGTGCGTTGATGGGGACGACCAGATTTCCGGCCGCGTCCGTCTTCTCCAGGTCCATCTCGGTCGTCTCGGTGCCCCCGGACAGGGGGGCGCCGTCGGACTTGCGGCGCCCGATGACCTCCTCCTGGGCCGTGCCGGAGAGCTTCTCCCAGTCGTCCAGGAGCATGCGGATCCGGCGTACGACGGCATAGGAGCCGTTCGCCATCCACGCGGGCTCGCCCTTCTCGGGCACGAAGATCCGCTTGTCGAAGTCGGTGTCGGCCGGCTTGGGGTTGCGGGTGCCGTCGATCTGCCCCATGAGGTTCCGCGCGGTCATGGGGTGGGCGGTGGCGCCCGGGGAGCGGTTGAAGCCGTTCATCTGCCAGCGGATGCGGGCGGCCGACCCGGCGTCCCGCTGGATCGCGCGCAGCGCGTGGAAGGCGACCAGGGCGTCGTCGGCGCCGATCTGCACCCACAGGTCACCGTTGCTGCGGGCCTTGTCGAGGTGGTCGGAGGAGAAGTCGGGCAGGGGGTCGAGGGCCCCCGGGCGCTGCCGGCCCAGTCCGGTGCGGCCGAAGAAGCTGTGGCCGAAGCCGAAGGTGACGGTCAGGGAGGAGGGCCCCGCGTCCCGTGCGACGTCCGTGTCACCGGTTCCGGCCGGTTCGCCCGCCATCAACCGCCGGGCGGTGTCGGACCAGCGGCGCAGCAGTGCGGCGGCCTCCTTGCGCCCGGCGCCCGGCTTCAGGTCGAAGGCGACGAGGTGCCCGCGGGCCTGCATCGCGGTGGTGATGCCGGGCTGATGTTTCCCGTGAAACATCACCTGCTCGCTGCCCACCGAGGTGAGCGGCGTGGCCGCGGAGGAGGGTGCGGCGGCGTACCCCACGGCGCCGCCCGCCGCGCCGAGCACCAGCCCGGTGGCACCGGCGGTGCCGAGGAGCCGGCGCCGTGAGATGCCCCCGCGGGGGGCGGCGTCGCCGGCGTCGTGCGGGCCGGGCCCGGTGGGTGTCCCGGGCGTCGTCTCCGGGGTGCGGGTCTCCGGGATGGACTGGTCAGCCATGGTGCGGTTCAGCCGATCTGCGCGTTCTTGGAGAGGGTCACCTGGTCGATGTCGGAGGTGCGTACGGTGACGGCGACCTTCCAGTCGCCGGCCATCGGAAGCTGCACTCCGCTCGCCGACCAGTGTCCGGTGGTGATGTGGTCGGGGACGACGGGCAGGGGGCCGAGGTTCTTGGCCTCCAGCGTGAAGGCGATCTTGACCTCGGGGATGTCGAAGGAACGGCCGTCCGCGTCCTCGACATAGAGGTGCAGGTCGTTGTCGCCGACCCGTGCGGGGTCGAGCTCGACCCGTACGACTCCCTTGCCGTTCGCGCTGCCGGTGTCGAAGGGCATGTCCAGGGTCACGGCTCCGGACGCGGCGCTGGACGAGGAAGCGGCGGACCGGCCGGCGGCCTGGGCTTCCTGCTCGGTGCGTCCGGGTTCGGTCTGGGTCAGCACGGTGGTGACGGCGAGCAGGACGACGGCGATGCCCGCCTCGGCGAGGACGGACCGGCGCAGCCCGAGGCGGTGGGGGTCGGCGTCCCTCAGTCGCTTCTGCCGGGCGCTGTCCATGGCGGCCCGCTGCCGGGCGAGCTGGGCGGCACGCCGGGAATCGCCGGAGCCCTTCGACGCCCCGGACGTCGGCGGCGTCCCGGAGCCGCCCGTCGTCTTCTCACGGCCGCCGCCCACGCCGACCTGCTCCTTCTCCCGCTGCGGGACGACGGCGGACGCCGTCCGGGCCAGCTGCGCCGTCCAGCGCCGCGAGAGGTAGGCGACGCCGACCATCACCGCCACGAGAGCGATTTTGACGAGGAGCAGTTGCCCGTAGCGGGTGTCGGTGAAGGCGGACCAGGAGCCGAGCTGGCGCCAGGACTGGTAGACGCCGGTCACCACGAGCGCGACCACGCTGCCGAAGGCGATGCGGGAGAAGCGGCGCACGGCGGAGGCGGGGACGGGTGTCTCGGCTGGTGCCCGGTACAGGGCGACGATCAGGGCGGTGAGTCCGCCGAGCCAGCCGGCGACGGCCAGCAGGTGGACGACGTCGACCGGCATGGCGAGGCCGGCCTGGAGACCGACGGAGGCGTGCTCGGACAGCGCCCAGGTCGCCGCGAGCCCGGCGGCCACGACGGTCCCGCCGGCCGCGAGCCCGAAGGCGAGGTCCCTCTTCTCCTCGTCCTCGCGCTTGTCGTAGGCGCCGAAGAGGACGGCGATGAACAGCGCCGCCGCGGCGAGCAGCAGCAGCCGCGAGACCAGTGAGGCGCCGCTCTTGGTCCCCAGGACCTGGCCGAGCAGGCTCAGGTCGAAGACGTCACCGACCTTTCCGGACCCGGTGTAGGAGCCGCGCAGCAGGAGCAGCAGCAGGGTGGCGGCGGTCAGCGCGAGCCACCCGGAGACGACGAGCCGTTGCAGGGGCCGTACTCCGGAGCCGAGCGGCCAGCAAACGAGGACGAAGGCGGCGCCGCCGGCCAGGACGACGAACCCGGCGTAGGACACGTACCGTCCGATGCCGTACAGCAGGCCGACGAGGCCGCCGCCCGCTTCCTGGTCGCCGACCGAGACGGAGGTCCGGGAGGGGGCGCCGATGGAGAAGGTGTAGGCGCCGGAGACCGGGTGGCTGTCGGCGGAGACGACCTGGTAGGCCACCGTGTAGGTGCCGTCGGGCAGGCCCGCGTGCAGCTTGACGGCGTACGTGGTGCCGCCCGCGCCGGCGGGCCGGCCGTCGTCGACGCGTTGGCCCTTGGGGTCGAGGACGCGCAGGGAGTCGTCGTCCAGGGAGACCGTCTCGGAGAAGGTGAGCGACACCTGGGCCGGGGCCTCGTCGACCACCGCCCCCTGCCGGGGGTCGCTGCCGGTCAGCGCGGCGTGCGCGGAGGCCGGGCCGGCGGCGGTGAGCAGCAGGCAGGCCGCGGCCAGGAGCAGCAGCACCAGGGTCCGCACGCGCGGGGCGGTGGTCCGGGTCAACGTGGTCCCTCCCTCAGTGTCCGGTGTGTCCGGCGGTGGGCCGGTACGTGGCCGGTTTCACCGGCATCTCGACCGTGACGGGGTCGGAGTGGCTGAAGTGGAGCTCGATGGAGACCGTCTCACCCTGTTCGGGCCGGTGCTTCAGCTTTTCGAACATCAGGTGGTTGCCGCCGCTCTCCAGCACGAGTTCGCCGTGCGCGGGCACGGGCAGGCGGTCGACCTGCTTCATCGTGCCGCCGGCGGTCTCGTGGACGGTGACCTCGCCGGCCGCGCTGGTGACGGACGTCAGCGCGTCCTCGGCGTCGCCCTTGTTGGTGATGGTGAGGAAGCCGGCGGCCATGGTGTCGGAGACCGGCTGCGGTATGTAGGCGGCGTCGACGGAGAGTTCGGCGGCCGAGGACCCGTCGGATCCGGAGTCGCCGCAGCCCGCGAGGACCAGGGCGCCGATCACCGCCGTGGCGGCCAGGGCGGGGCGGCCCCTCACGGGTTCTCCCCCTTGAGCAGCTTGGGGAGGTCCTCGGTGTAGTCGTCGACGGTGGCGTCCTCGCCGTAGAGGACGTAGCCGCCGTCGGTCTTCGGGGAGAAGGCGATGACCTGGGTGCCGTGGGTCGAGACGACGTTGCCGTCCTTGTCCTTGGCCGGCGGGTCGATGGAGATGCCGAGGGTGCGGGCGCCGGCCTGGATGGTGTCGAAGTCGCCGGTCAGGCCGACGATCTGGGGGTCGATGCCCTGGAGCCACTTGCCGAGCGCGGCGGGGGTGTCCCGCTCGGGGTCGGTGGTGACGAACACGACGCGCAGCTTGTCCTGCTCGGCCCGGGACAACTGCTTCTTGGCCACGGCGATGTTGCTCATGGTCAGCGGGCACACGTCGGGGCAGTGGGTGTAGCCGAAGTAGACCAGGGTGGGCTTGCCGGCGGTCTGCTCGCGGAGGTCGTACTGCTTGCCCCGGGTGTCGGTGAGGACCAGGTCCGGCTTCTCGAACGGCTTGTCGAGGACGGTGGCTGCCTGCTGGCTGGTGTCCTCGGAGACCACGGTGACGGGCTTGTCGCCGTCACCGCCGCTGCCGCAGGCGGAGAGGGTCAGGGTGGCGGCGGCGAGCAGCGCCGCCGCGGCGAAAGTCTTCTTGCGCATGGAGAAATGTCCCAGATGTGATGTGCCCCGGTGTGCGCCGGGGTCCGCGAACGGAGCCCCGGCGCACACCGGCGGGGGTGCGGTTACGCCGACGCGCCGGTGTCCCGGCGGCGGCCGGCGAGGACGCCGTACGCGACGCCCGCCGCGCCGACGACGATGCCGACGATGCCGAGCACGCGGGCGGTGGTGTCGCTGCTGTCGCCGGAGTCGGCGGAGCTGCCGGCCGCGGTGTGCTGGGCGGTGGACTCGGCGTCGGCGCCGGCCTTCGCGCCCGCCGCGCCGTGGGCGTCGCCCTCGGCGGCGGTCAGTTCGAGCACGGGCGCCGGGTTGTCGGGCTCCTCCTGGCCCTCCTGCGGCACCTCGATCCAGCGCACGACCTCCTTGTTGGAGTACGTCTGGATCGCCTTGAAGACCAGTTCGTCGGTGTCCTCGGGCAGCGCGCCGATGGAGACGGGGAACTTCTGGAAGTAGCCGGGCTCGACACCCTTGCCCTCGGCGGTCCAGGTCACCTTGGTGACGACCTCGGTGATCTGCTTGCCGTGCGACTCCAGCGGCTTGGCCGGCTTGCCCTTGGTGACCTCGGCCTTCCAGCCGGGGATCGGCTGCGGCATGACGGACGCCAGCGGGTGGTCCGTGGGGAAGGTGACCTCCAGCCTGGTGGTGGAGGCGTTGTCACGCTCGTTGGGGACCTTGAAGTCGACGACCGCGTAGCCGCCCTTGGCGGCCGCGCCCTCCGGCTGCACGCTGACGTGCGCGAAGGCGGGGGCGGACAGGGCGAGGACGGCGATGCCGGCCGCGGAGCCGGCGGCGGCGATACGGGAAATCTTCATGAACGGAGTACTCCGCTTCGTGTGCTGACCGGCCAGGAGCCGGGTCAGGAGTGACGGGAGGGATGCGCGCACACGCGCGCGTGCCGCACGACGGCGGCACCTCCTCCGTCACTCCGGCCGGAAGGCGGAAGCGGGTCGGTGGTCGCGTCGTGTCAGGCGGCGAGGGCGAGGGCGCTGGGCGGACCGCGCCTGATCACCGTGTGCTGGAGAGCGGCGGTGTGCGGTCGCGCCGGCACGAGCAGGGCGGTGCGCGGCGGGCGCGGGCCCGTGCGGGGAGCGCCGGCGAGCCCGCGGTGCAGGGCGCGCACCAGTGCGAGCGCGGCGCGCAGGGCACGCACGAGCGCTGCCTCGGCCATCGACTGGGCCGAATGCGCCGACAGTGCGACGAGCCGTGCCACGGCCAGGTCCCCGCGTCGCAGCAGCCAGCCGGCGGCGAGTGCCGCGAGGACGTGGCCGAGCAGCATCGGCAGGGACGGCAGCAGCGAGGCGGAGGAGCCGGCGGCGGTGGACAGGGCGTCCGCCGGGTGATGTGCCGCGCCGGTGTGGGCGCCGGAACCCGGTGCGAGCCGCGCGTCGGTGAGGATCCGCTGGGCCTGGGCCGGGCTGATCGCCGCGGCGGTGGTCCCGCAGACCAGGCGTGCGGCCTGCTGGACCAGTGAGGCGTCGGACAGCGGGCCCGCCCCGCCGGGGGACGCCGCCGTGGTGACCGCCGTGGCCCCGTGCTGGCCGAGCCCGAACACCGTGTGCAGGGCGGTCTGGCCGACCGCGAGCAGCACCGCGATCCCGGGCAGCGAACGTTCGCGCCCGGCGAGGGGCGCGGCGACCAGGACCGCCCCGAGGAATCCCGCGCCCAGCGACCACAGGGGGACGGTGGCGCAGGAGGCGAAGGTGTGCCCCGCCGCGGCCAGCACGACGCAGACCGCGGCGAACACCGCGGCCCGCAGAATCCGGAGGTCGTTCCCGGAGCGCGCCGAAGGCGGGTGGGGGGCAGTCATGGCGGGCTCATCATCGCACTGGCGGCCCCCGCGCCGTACGGCAGGTCCGCAAGATGCCGTACGACCGGATGGTCGCCCTTGGGAGGAGCCGCCCCACATACACCGGTCGCGGGGCCGGTCGCATCCGCCGTCCGGGCGGTCCGATGCGCACACTGCGCTTACGCCCGGGCACAAGGGGCAATACGTAACGGTATGTCGAGCCGCGGCCGGGAGGCTGGAGCATGAGCATCTGGTGGTCACTCCATTTGCGGCGCGAGGCTGCGAGCGTGCCCCTGGCCCGCCGCCTGCTGCTCGGCACGATGGAGACCGCGGGCGTCGACCCCGACGTCTCCTTCGACCTCTCCGTCGCCCTCAGCGAGGCCTGCGCCAACGCCGTGGAGCACGGCGGGGACGACGAACCTGGCAGCCCCTCGGACGCGTACCGCGTCACGGCCTACCTCGACGGCGAGCGGTGCCGCATCGAGGTCGCCGACACGGGCCCCGGCTTCGACGCGGGTGCCTCCGGCCGACCGGGCGGGCCGGCGCGGACGGCGCCCGCCGACGCCGAGCACGGACGCGGCCTGTGTCTCATCCGGGAGCTCGCCGACCACGTCCACATCGGCGGCACGCCGGGCCGGACGGGGGCGGTGGTGAGCTTCGACAAGATCCTCAAGTGGCGGGAGGACGCCCCCCTGATGGCGGTGTGACGCGCTCGGCCGCCGGGGCGGATCGCCGGCTCCCCTCAGCGCACCCCGTCCAGGACCCGCCCCAGGGCCTCCAGCGCCTCGGGGTACGCCCGTTCCCGGGGCGTTCCGTATCCCACCACCAGCCCCTGCGGCCGGCCGGAGCCGACTGCCGGCGGCGACTGCCAGTGGTCCCCGAGCCGTCCGACGGCGAGACCCGCCGACTCCGCCCGCCGCACGGCCTCCGTCTCGTCGTCGACGTCCACCAGCGCGTGCAGCCGGTCGCACCGCTGCCCGCGCCCGCCGACAAGGCCTTCGCCGCCTTCGCCGTGCCCCGCGAGATGCCGAGCTCGTCCGCCAGCCGCCGGGTCGCCGGCAGCCGCGCCCCCGGGGCGAGCCGTCCGTCCCGGACGGCGCCGCGCAGCGCCCGCTCGAGCCCGCTCCGGCGCCCTTCCCCGGAGTCCGGCTCGAGATGCAGGTCCACGCCGACGGCGGACCGGAAGTCGTCCACGGAAATCCTCCCCCTGGGCGCGCCGAGGCGCCTCACCGACCCAGGGCGCGACCCGTCCGCGGGAACCCCCTGGGCACGTCGATGGCCGGGTACCCGGTGCGGTACCCGGCCATCTGTCGCGAAGGTCAGCCCTTCAGCGAAGCCATCCACGCCTCGACCTCGTCCGACCGGCGCGGCAGGCCGGCGGACAGGTTCCGGTTGCCGTCCTCGGTGACGAGGATGTCGTCCTCGATGCGGACGCCGATGCCCCGGTACTCCTCGGGCACGGTCAGGTCGTCGGCCTGGAAGTACAGACCGGGCTCGACGGTGAGGACCATGCCGGGCTCCAGGGTGCCGTCGACGTAGGACTCCACGCGCGCGGCGGCGCAGTCGTGGACGTCCAGGCCGAGCATGTGGCCGGTGCCGTGCAGCGTCCAGCGGCGCTGCAGCCCCAGCTCCAGCACCCGCTCGACCGGGCCCTCGACCAGGCCCCACTCGACGAGCCGCTCGGCCAGCACCCGCTGGGCGGCGTCGTGGAAGTCGCGGTACTTGGCGCCCGGCTTCACGGCCGCGATGCCGGCCTCCTGGGCGTCGTACACGGCGTCGTAGATCTTCTTCTGCAGCTCGCTGTACGTGCCGTTGACCGGCAGCGTGCGCGTGACGTCCGCCGTGTAGTACGTGTGCGTCTCCACACCCGCGTCGAGCAGCAGCAGGTCGCCGGAGCGGACCGGGCCGTCGTTGCGGACCCAGTGCAGGGTGCAGGCGTGCGGGCCGGCGGCGGCGATGGTGCCGTAGCCGACGTCGTTGCCCTCGACGCGGGCGCGGAGGAAGAAGGTGCCCTCGATGTAGCGCTCGCTGGTCGCCTCGGCCTTGTCGAGGACCTTCACGACGTCCTCGAAGCCGCGGACGGTGGAGTCGACGGCCTTCTGCAGCTCGCCGATCTCGAACTCGTCCTTGACGAGGCGGGCCTCGGAGAGGAAGACGCGCAGCTCCTCGTCGCGCTCGGCGGTGACCTTGTCGGTCAGCGCCGCCTCGATGCCGGCGTCGTGGCCGCGCACGACGCGCACCGGGCCGGTGGCCTCGCGCAGCGCGCCGGCGAGCTCGCGCACGTCGGAGGCGGGGATGCCGTACAGCTTCTCGGCCTCGGTGAGGGAGTGGCGGCGGCCGACCCACAGCTCGCCCTGGCCGTCGAGCCAGAACTCGCCGTTCTCGCGGTCGGAGCGCGGCAGGAGGTAGATCGTCGCGGTGTGGCCGTCGCCCTCGGGCTCCAGGACCAGGACGCCGTCCTCGGTCTGGTTGCCGGTCAGGTAGGCGTACTCGACCGAGGCGCGGAAGGCGTACTCGGTGTCGTTCGAGCGGGTCTTCAGGTTGCCCGCGGGGATCACCAGGCGCTCGCCCGGGAAGCGGGCGGAGAGCGCGGCGCGGCGGGCGGCGGTCTCGGCGGCCTGGGGGATCGGCCGCAGGTCGTGCAGCTCGGTGTCGGCCCAGCCCGACTTCATGTTCTCGGCGAGCTCGTCGGACACGCCCGGGTACAGGCCGTTCTTCCGCTGCTTGATCGGCTCCTCGGACTCGTTCTCCGGGGTCTCCGGGGTGAGCTCCTCCGCCACGGTCATCCTCCTTGATACGGCACTGGACCACCCCCATCGTACGGTCGTACGGAAGGGGGCCCAGGGCCGAAGGACCTGTTACACCGTGCGGCGGCGCGTCACTGGTCGAAGCGGACCGCCAGCAGCACCACGTCCTCCTCGGAGTCCGCCTCGTCCGCGCCGTCCGGCAGCACCGTGCGCAGCACGTGGTCGGCGACGGCGTCCGGGTCGTGGCGCTTGGTCCGCGGGACGCCGGCCGCCGCGGCGTGCAGGCGGGCGAAGGCGCGGTCGGTCGGGTCGCCGGTGCGGTGCAGCAGACCGTCGGTGTACAGCAGGACCGTCTCTCCGGGTGCGGCCTGGAGCTCCACGCTCGGGGCCTCCCAGCAGGCGAGCATGCCCAGCGGCGCGGAGACGGAGGTCTCCACGAACTCGGTGCGCCGCTCGCCGATCAGCAGCGGCGGGCTGTGTCCGGCGCCGGCCAGGGTGATCCGGCGCAGCGCGGGCTCGCAGTAGCCGAACAGGGCGGTGGCCGAGCGGGCGGGTTCGGTGAGCCGCAGCAGCAGCTCCAGGTCGGACAGGACCGCGACCGGGTCCTCGCCCTCCATCACGGCGTACGCCCGCAGGGACGCGCGCAGCCGTCCGGTGGCGGCCACCGCGCTGGGGCCGCAGCCGGTGACGGAGCCGACGGCCAGGCCGAGCGCGGCGTCCGGCAGCGGCAGGGCGTCGTACCAGTCGCCACCGCCGCGCGGGCCGGTGCGGCGGCGGGCGGCGAGCCGCACGCCGGGCACCCGGGGCAGGCGCGAGGGCAGCAGTTCCTCGGCCATGGTCGCCATGCGGGTGCGCGTGCGCTCGGTCTCCAGGAGCCGGGCCAGGTGTTCGGTGGCGTACCGGGCGTACAGCCCGACGAGGTGCCGCTGCCGCTCGCGCGGTTCGGCGGGCTCGTCGTAGAGCCACACGGCCGCCCCGAGGCGTCCGGCGCGCTCGGTGGACAGGGGGAGGGCGTAGCTGGCGGCGTAGCCGAGGCGGGCGGCGACCTCGCGGTGGCGCGGGTCGAGGCCCTCCTCGGCGAAGAGATCGGGTTCGGCGATGCCGCCCTCGGCGACGGGCAGACCCTCCAGGATCCGTCCGTACGACAGCGAGCTGCGCGGCACCGTCTCGATGTGGCCGAGGTCGGCGCGGGCCAGTCCGAGGCCGATGGTGCTGTCCGGGCCGAGCCCGTCGGCCGGTTCCAGGACGACGAGACCGCGCCGGGCACCCACCAGGGCGGCGCCGGCGCGCAGCAGTTCCTGGAGCGCTTCGGCGAGGGAGTCCGTGCGGGCGAGGCGCTCGGTCAGCTCGTGCAGGGTCGTCAGGTCCGACACCCAGCCGGCGAGCCGGTCCTGGAGCAGGGCGCCCGGCGCACCCGGCGTGCCCGGGTCGTTCGGCGGGGCGGCCGGAGAGGGGCCCGCGGCGGCGGACGCGACAGTGTGTGCGGGGGACGGCACAGTTGAATCGATTCCAGCCACTTTCGCAGGGTGCGGGGCGTTCATGGCGTCCGGCTTTCCGACCGGTGCTTACTGCTCAAAAGCATCGCAAACCCCCATGTCATTCTGCGCCGCTAGCAGTGTCTCCACATGTACACGCACTCGTAAGGAGATGTCCAGCATTGTCCTGCTGGGATTCCTGGTGTCCGTGGGGTGCGAGGGGTCTGTTGTCCGAACCCCTTGCGGAAAAGCAAAGTTGGCTTGAAACTGCCCCAGAGGATGTCTTGTTGCGGTCTTCTGGGGGTGCTCCACGGAGCGTCACAGCGGTCGTGATGGGTACGTACTCGGTGAAGGCCAGGGGTGGCTGGGGGCCACCCGGAACCTGGCGGCGGACCCGGGCGTCCTATCCACCGACGACCGTGCCCCATCCTCCCGTGGCGGAGGCGGAGAGAAATACGCGGGACGGCAAACGCCAGACTTCGCCACCCCCGCGCCACGCCCATGCTTTTGATGGACGCAGTATGGACGGAACCGCCGCGGACGCAGTCTGAACCAGGACCACAGGGGTTCCCCTTGCCCGCGGCAGGGGTGTGATGCGCCACCAGCTACGCACAGCGAAGTGATCGACACATGGTGTGAGACGACCACGGTGTTGCCAGGCGTGCAACGGAAAGGAACGAGCGCTCATGCGCGAGATCCTCGGAAGGCGACGCAGGCTCCTGTCCCGGCGAGGCGACGGACGGCCTGAGCTGATCGGCGCGGCCCTGACCTACGCGACGCAGTGGCGGTGGCCCGTACTCCCGGGCGTGGCGCCGGACCCGCAGGCGCGCTCGCGCTGCGGCTGCCCCGACCCCGAGTGCACGGTGCCCGGCGCGCACCCCTTCGACCCCGGCCTCCTCGCCGCCACCACCGACGAGCGGATGGTGCGCTGGTGGTGGACCAACCGGCCGACGGCGCCGATCGTCCTGGCCACCGGCGGCAGCGCCCCGTGCGCGGTCTCCCTGCCCGCCCTGCCGGCCGCCCGCGCCCTGACCGCGCTCGACCGCGCCGGACTGCGGCTCGGCCCGGTCGTCGCCTCGTCCACCCGCTGGTCGCTGCTGGTCCGGCCGTACTCCATGGAGCAGCTGGGCGAACTGCTCTACGCCAAGGACTTCGTACCCGGCTCCCTGCGCTTCCACGGCGAGGGCGGCTACCTCGCCCTGCCCCCGTCCGAGACCGGCCCGGGTGCCGTCCGCTGGGAGCGGGCACCGCTGCCCGGGTCCGCCTCGCCCTGGCTGCCCGACGTGGAGGCCGTGGTGGACGCGGTGGTCGACGCCCTCACCCGTACGGGTGTGAGCGCACCCGAGTTGTAGGGGTGTCGGGCGCGCGCGGAAGTCGGCGCCCGTCCGGGGTCGTTATCGTCCGCTCCATGCCGCTTCATGCTGGGGAGCACCGCGCCGCGAGGCCGCGCCGCGCGGGACTGCACCGCCGCCGCCCGGCCGGCCGGTTTCGCCTGTACGGCCTCGCCGGTGTCGTGGTGTGCGCGGTCGTGCTGCCGTTCGCCGTGGCGTCCGCCGGGCCCGTGCACAACGGGGAGAAGGACGGCCTGGTGCTGGGTGCGCGCCTGCTTCCGCGCGAGGGTGACGGCAAGGCACCCGGGCGGACCGTCGATGACGCCACGTCGTCCGACGCCGGGCCCGCCCCCACCGCGCTGCCGCTCGGCCTGGCCACCGCCGTGCGCTGCGGCCCCGAACTCACCTCGCCCGAAGGGGTCGAGGCGCAGACCTGTGTGCTGACGCAGGGGGCCGGGACCTGGGCGCGGACCTACTACCGCAACGCGACCGGCGGAGCGCTGGAGACCGTGCTGAGCCTCATGGGGCCCGACGGCCGCAGCGTGCGGATGCGCTGTGCGGTGGGCGCCGAGGACGCGCCGGGTATGTGCGAGACGCCCC
Organism: Streptomyces flaveolus; assembly: GCF_014648815.1. Taxonomy (GTDB): domain Bacteria; phylum Actinomycetota; class Actinomycetes; order Streptomycetales; family Streptomycetaceae; genus Streptomyces; species Streptomyces flaveolus. The sequence continues at coordinate 479,443 of NZ_BMRV01000004.1, forward strand.
GGGAGCGGATGCGGGGCGAGCCGGCCGAGTACACCGCGGTCGCGGAGTTCGCGGGCCGGGCAGGCTACGGACCGCTGCTGCTGCGCATCGGCAGCAACTCGCCCACGGAAAAGGGACGTTGACGCAACGGTCACGGCCGCGTGCGCGCCGGGGGCATGGAAAGACCCGGTTGCTGGCGACGGGGGATGCACCAGCAACCGGGCTACTCGAACGGTAACAAGAGATCGGCGGTTAGCAAATTCGATCTCCTGTTTTCCGGTCACCGACTGGCGTGTCTTTGCCGGGAGTTGTGACTGGAGTCACCCCTTCCGGACCCGGTGTCCCGGCTGACCGGTCGGTCAGCCGGGCCGGGCACCGCCGCCGTACGCCGGTCGCGGCTCAGCTGAGGGTGACCTGCCGGTTGGTCAGGCCGCCGCGCGCCCGGCGCTCGTCGGGCGTGAGCGGCGCGTCCGTGGCCAGTGCCTCGGTGAGGCGCTCGGCGAACTCGGCCGCCGGCTTCTCCACGTCCTCGGCGGTGACCCCGCTCGGCAGGTCCCAGACCGGGACGGTGAGCCCGTGAGCACGGAAGGAACCCACGAGCCGGGTGCCTTCGCCGAGACTCGACCGGCCCGCCGCGTGCAGTCGGGCCAGAGCGTCCAGAAGCCGCTCCTCCTCGTGCGGCATGACCCACCGCAGGTGGTTCTTCTCCGGCGTCTCGCACCAGTAGGCGGCGTCCACGCCCTGGAGCCGGACGGTGGGGATGGCCGCGGCGTTGGCCCGCTCCAGGGAGGCGGTCACCTCCGGCGTGGCGTTCTCCGCGTCCGGGACCCAGAACTCGAAGCCCTCGTGCACGACCGGCTCGAAAGCCCCCTCGGGCGCGAGCAGGTCCTGCAGCCGCGGACCGTCGGCCGGCGCGCGACGTCCCTGCACGGGCGTGCCCGGCGCGGCGCTCAGGGCCCGCTGGAGGGTGTCCGCGAGGTCGCGGCTGATGTCGCCCGACGCCGTGTCGTTCTGCAGGCCGAGCAGCACCGAGCCGTCGTCGCGGCGCAGGGCCGGCCAGGCCATCGGCAGCACCGTGGCCAGCGTGACCGACGGAACGTCCTCGGGCAGGCCGTCCTTCAGCGTCAGCCCGACCGTGGCCGCCGGCACCAGCTCGCGCAGCGCCACCCAGTCGCACTCGCCGGGCAGCCCTTCGAACGGGCGCTGCACCAGCGCGGTCGTGGCCTGCGCGGCGGCCCGGCCGTGGCAGGCCTTGTAGCGGCGGCCGCTGCCGCAGGGGCAGGGCTCGCGGGCACCGACGACCGGGACCTCTCCGTCGGTGAGCTCGGGCCGCTTGGCCTTCGTCTGGGGTCGCTTCTTGGCCATCGTGGGTGTCTCCCGGTTACGGCTCTACTCGTACGGGCGCGAGCCTAGCCGCTCACGCCCCGGCCGACGGGAACCCTGTGGACGACGGGCCGCGTGCGGACAACTCCCCGGCGTTCGCCCGGGGAGCGTTCCGCACGGGGGCGAGCCGCACCTCCCGCGCGGCCCGGCCCTGGTCAGCCCAGATCGTCGAATGCGTCCGCGAAGTCCAGTCCGGGGATCTCCGACACCGCCGGGGCCGCGACCCGCGTGGCGAAGTCGTCGCGCCGGTGTCCCGCGTCCGGGTCGTGCACGTCGTCGTGGACGACGACCCAGACCGTGACGTCTCCGCACGCCTCGTCCCGTACGCCCCAGTCGTCGGCGAGCGCGGTGATGATGTTCAGCCCGCGGCCGCCGTGCGCGGTGACCGACGGGGTCGCCGGGGCGGGGCGGGTCGGACCGCCGCCGTCCGTGACCTCCACGAGGAGCCGGCCTCCCGCGTCCACCTGCCATGCGGCGCGGACGTCACCGTCCCCGGCCAGAGCGTCGCCCAGCGGACGGCCGTGCTTGCACGCGTTGCTGAGAAGTTCGGAAAGGACCAGTACGGCGTCGTCGATGACCGATTCCGCCACACCGCCTCTGCGCAGCTGCTCCCGCATCCGGTGCCGTGCTTTCCCCACGCCCGCAGGGCCATGGGGAACGGCCATGCTCGACGACGTGGGCACCTCCTGTGCCACCACCAACGCCACCCCCGAGACCTCCTTCGCCCCACGCCACGGTGTGGATGCCCTTCTGGCCTGAACCGGAAACCGGCCCGTCCCCGCCCAGTGACGCATTCGACACGGTCGAACACGCACCGAACGCGCCGGAGCACTCCCCGTAATCATGTGGCTGGATTTCGTCGGTGTGGCCGAGACCGGAGAATGGGGCAGACGGCCCGCCGGGTCAAGGGTTCCGGACGAATCAGCGGCCGAGATGCTCCAGGACCGCGCGTGGCCGGTTGGTGATGACGGCGTCGACGCCCAGGTCGGCGCAGAGATCCACGTCGGCGGTCTCGTTCACGGTCCACACGTGCACCTGGTGCCCGGCCGCCTTCAGCCGCTCGATGTAGCCGGGGTGGTTCCGCACGATACGGATCGAGGGGCCCGCGATCCGGACACCGGCCGGCAGCCGTCCGTCGCGCAGCCGGGGCGAGACGAACTGCATCAGATAGACCGTCGGCAGCGTCGGCGACGCGGCCCGCACCCGGTGCAGCGAGCGGGCCGAGAAGCTCATCACCCGCACCGGCGACTCGGCGGCCGAGGCGGGCGCGTCGAGACCGAACCGCTTCAGGAGCACCAGCAGCCGCTCCTCCACCTGTCCCGCCCAGCGCGTGGGGTGCTTGGTCTCGATGGCCAGCTCCACCCGCCGCCCCGCGTCCGACACCAGCTCGAGGAGCCGCTCCAGGGTGAGGACGGAGGTCTCCTCCCGGTCCTCGGGCCGGTGCTCCCATTCGGGCTGCTCGTCGCGGGTGCGCCAGAACTCCCGGGTCCTGCGGGCGCCGAAGTCCAGGGCCGCCAGGTCGGCCAGCTCCAGCGCCGAGACCGCGCCCCGGCCGTTGGACGTACGGTCGACGCGCCAGTCGTGGACGCAGACGAGGTGGCCGTCGGCGGTCAGGCGCACATCGCACTCCAGGGCGTCCGCCCCGTCCTCGATCGCCTTCCGGTACGCGGCCAGCGTGTGTTCGGGGGCCTCCTCGGAGGCCCCGCGGTGGGCGACGACCTGAATCGGGTGCTGTCGTACGTGGGTCACCGCGTCATGGTGCCACCGTGCGCGGGTAGACGTGCCGTCGGAGTCATCGCCCTGGTGCCCGTTTAGCCTTGGATGACCTGTATAAGGGACAACCGTGACCCACAGCATCCGCTTATGGTGCTCTGACGGCTCGTGGGAAAAGCTGATGGCCTACACAAACATGCACCACCACATGCGCAGCCGCGTCGCGCCGGTCCGTGGAGCAGCGCGCGTGAGCGTGGCTGAGCGCGACCAGTGCGCCCGAGCGGCAGTCGTGGATCGAGGAGAGAAGCTGTGAGCACCGAGAACGAGGGCACCGCGGTACCCCCGGCCCCGTCCGCACCTCCCGTGCCGGTGGCATCTCCCGCAGCCTCCGAGCCGGCCCCGCCGCCCCATCCGGGCCAGCCGCCCGCGGGCGCGGAGCCGCACGGCGGTTTCCCGGCGCCCCCGGCGTCCGCACACACCTCCCACCAGGCCGCTGCCGCGGGGTCCTCGGCTCCCGACGCGTCCTGGCCGCCGCCCCCGCCGCCGGCCGGTCCGTCCTACGGCGGCGGAGGCGGGGAGGGTTCCGGCGACGGCTGGGGCGCCTCGTACCAGCCGCCGGCCCCGAAATCCGGCCGCGGCGGCATGGTCGCCGCGCTCCTGATCGCCGCGCTGGTCGCGGGCGGTCTGGGCGGCGGCCTCGGCTACACCCTGGCCAAGAACAACGACGAGACGGGCTCCACGACGGTCTCCGCCTCGGACACCGGCGGCTCGGTCAAGCGCGACGCGGGCACGGTCGCGGGCGTGGCCGCCAAGGCGCTGCCCAGCACGGTCACCATCCAGGCCGAGGGCAGCAACGGCGAGGGCGGTACCGGCACGGGGTTCGTCTTCGACAAGCAGGGCCACATCGTCACCAACAACCACGTGGTGGCGGAGGCGGTCGACGGCGGCAAGCTCAGCGCGACCTTCCCCGACGGCAAGAAGTACGACGCCGAGGTGGTCGGTCACGCCCAGGGCTACGACGTGGCGGTCATCAAGCTCGAGAACGCCCCGTCGGACCTGAACCCGCTGCCCCTCGGCGACTCGGACAAGGTGGCCGTCGGCGACTCGACGATCGCCATCGGCGCCCCCTTCGGTCTGTCCAACACGGTGACCACGGGCATCATCAGCGCCAAGAACCGCCCCGTGGCCTCCAGCGACGGCAGCGCGAGCAGCAAGGCGTCCTACATGAGCGCCCTGCAGACCGACGCCTCGATCAACCCGGGCAACTCCGGCGGCCCGCTGCTGGACGCGCAGGGCAACGTCATCGGGATCAACTCCGCGATCCAGTCCACGAGCAGCGGCGGCTTCGGCGGCGCCGGCCAGGCGGGCTCGATCGGCCTGGGCTTCGCCATCCCCATCAACCAGGCGGAGTTCGTCGCCAAGCAGCTGATCAAGACCGGCAAGCCGGTGTACGCGAAGATCGGCGCCTCCGTCTCGCTGGAGGAGACGACGAACGGCGCGAAGATCACCGAGCAGGGCGTCAGCGGCTCCGAGCCCGTCGAGCCGGGCGGCCCCGCCGCCGCCGCGGGCCTCAAGCCGGGCGACGTCATCACCGAGCTCGACGACACGGTGATCGACAGCGGTCCGACCCTGATCGGCGAGATCTGGACCCACAAGCCCGGCGACAAGGTCACGGTCACCTACGAGCGCGGCGGCAAGCAGCACACCACCGAACTCACCCTCGGCTCCAAGACCGGCGACGACTGACCCACCCGCCCCCGCACGGACCCGCTACCCTGGTCCCGCGCGGCCGATCACGGCCGGCGCGGGGTGGGTTGCCCGAGCGGCCTAAGGGAACGGTCTTGAAAACCGTCGTGGCGCAAGTCACCGTGGGTTCAAATCCCACACCCACCGCGGTGTTCGACGGCCCCTGACCGCGTTCGACGGTCGGGGGCCGTCGTCGTGCGCGCTGACTTCCCGGGAGGCCGGCCGTCGCTGGTACTCGGATGGAGCTGAGTACTTTCGCTCTGGTCGGCCGGGGGGCGTGCGGGGACGCTCGGGGTATGGAACTTGGACGACCGAAGACTGTCGCGCCGCTGGTGCCGGGGCTCGTGCTCGCCGCGACGGCGGCGGCGCTGTGGGCCGCCTGGCTGGGGTGGGACCAGCAGCGTGATGTGCACCCCGACGGTTCGACGACCGGGCCGTACGAGGCCTGGCAGGTGATCGGGCTCGTGCTGACGCTGCTGGTGCCGGTGTGCTGGGCGGTGTTCCGGGACCATGGCGCGGGCGTCGTGCCCGGGGTCACCGCCGGTCTGACCGTCTCCGCCGCCTACGACTGGTCGGACGACGCCAGCGGGCTCTTCGTCGTCGGCGCCGGGATGGTCATGGTCGGGAGCTTCGTCGTGACCGCCGGGCTCGTCGCCGTGATCACCGCGGTGAGGCGGAGGGGCGGGCCTGTGACAGGGCTGTGACCGGAACTGTGGCTTCCGTCACGGTCGGTGCGGTGCGGGGTGGTCCGGGGCCGGTGGGATGAGGCGATGCGGACCCTCCCGCTCCGCTTCGGTCAGGGGTGGTGGCCCGTCATGCGGGCCGCCGACGCGATGGTCGTGCGGGCCTCGCGCTCGGTCAGACCGGTCTCCCGGGCCGCCTCGACCAGGGGACCCACGAGGGCCGCCCCGATGCCGTCCTCGTAGGCGCGGCAGGCCGCCCAGAACAGGCGGGTGTTGCGCTGGCCCTCGTGCGCGGCGAGGACGAACTGGACGAGACCCCGGCCGTGCGCGTCGGTCGTGGCGGAGGCGTGCCGGTGCGCGCGGGGCGGCGGGAGCAGGAGGCGCAGCAGCGCCGGCGGGCAGGCGGCGGGCGCGAGGTGGGCGGTGCCGGGTGCGGCGGCGTAGGCGCCGTACCGGGTGCGCGAGCCGGGACCGACGAGGTAGCCGCCGGCGCCGCGGATGTCGATGCCGGGGGCGAGGCGGCCGGCCGAGTTGGGGACGACGGCGTCGGGCGGGCCGGTCAGCCACAGGTGGCGGCCTCCGCTGGGGGTCACGACGACCACCGTGGGCGGGATCGTGAACAGGTGGCGCAGGGCCAGCTCGCGCAGGGCGGCCGAGGAGTCCGTGTCCCCTTTGGTGTCCAGGTCCACGCCGATCAGGTGGTGCGGCGGCAGCCCGCAGGCGATGCCGTAGCCCGCGGCCCAGGGCGCCGCGGCGAAGAGGGCGCGGATGCGGGCCGGGTCGGTGGAGGCGTCATGGACACCGTGCCCGAAGCGGCCGCACTCGCCGTGGCAGCGGGAGGGCGCGGGGTCGTCGCGGTGGGGGGAGCGCAGGGCCGGGAGCTTCGTCCGGGACAGGGGGAAGACCGCCAGTCCGCGCTCGGCGGCGGACAGGGCGTGCGCGAGGGCCAGCGTCGTGGCCTGCCGGTCGGTGGTGGCCATGGCTCCATGTTCGTATGCATGTTCGAAAAAGGGAAGGGTGCCCGCGTGCGACGCGCCGGGGGCGGAATGGCGGGCGGGGAAAGTGGCGGAACGCTTCACCTCTTGTGGTGCTTGAGGTGGAGGTGTCCGGTACTGCCCGTGGTGCGGCATAGGAGAAGGCAAAGGGGTTTATCGACTTGTCCTCACGCTTGAGGGCGAATCAGGGATTCCGGGGTGGTTCGCCGGGGTCCGGTGGGCAACTCTGATCACGCGACGTCGTGCACAGCGTCGAGGCGGTCGGCCAACTGCCCCGGCGTCCAGGCTGGTTCACAAGTGCAGGTACTTCTCGCGTGGTCGGCAGGAAGCCGGTGCGCACCTTCTGGAGGAACTACATGGCAAGCATCCGTACCGCTCGCGTCATCGCCGCCGTCGCCGCGCTCCCGCTGGCCGTCGCCCTCTTCGGCGGGGTCGCGACCGCGGACGACGGCAACTCGTCCACCGCGCAGCAGGCGGTCGGCGCGGGTGCCTCGAACCAGAGCAACACCGCACAGCTGGAGGAGTCCGCGTTCACGGCCGTCAACCAGGGCAACGAGAACGTGGCCGTCAGTTTCTCCCCGCTGTGGTGGTGAGCTGAGGGGCCGGTGGGGGCGCTCCGGCGCCGGCGCCCGGTCTCCGTGCGGGTGTGCTTCATGGGGTCGTACGGCGTCTGGGCGGTGGTACTCCGGTACCGCCGCCCAGGCGTTCGTCCCTACCGGGTACCGCCGGGGCCGGGCGGCCCTCAGGGGCGAACCCCCAGTACCCCTCGTCCTCTCCTCCACCCAGAGGAGGTTCAGCCGGCTCCACCCCTACAACCTGAGGCGGACCCCGCTTCGGGACCTGCGGCCGATCCGCGGCGCACCCCTTCGCTCATAGCGTTGAGTCATGACCGCACCTGTCTGCACCAGCGCTTCGAACGCCGCCACAGCAATGACGCAGACCTTCCCGTACCCGTCGTTCTCGTCGTACGTGAAGGCCCGCCAGCCGGTGCTGCTGCGTACCGCCCGGTCGCTGACCGCGAACCCGAGCGACGCGGAGGACCTGCTGCAGACCGCGCTCACCAAGACGTACGTGGCCTGGGAGCGCATCGAGGACCATCGCGCCCTGGACGGCTACGTGCGCCGGGCGCTGGTGAACACGCGGACGTCGCAGTGGCGCAAGCGCAAGGTCGACGAGTTCGCGTGCGACGAGATGCCCGAGCCGGAGCCCGTTCCCGGCGCGGACGACCCGGCGGACCGGCAGGCGCTGCGCGACGCGATGTGGCGGGCCGTCATGAAGCTGCCGGCCCGGCAGCGGGCGATGGTCGTCCTGCGGTACTACGAGGACCTCAGCGAAGCCCGGACGGCCGAAGTCCTCGGGGTTTCCGTGGGCACGGTGAAGTCGGCCGTGTCCCGCGCGCTCGGCAAGCTCCGTGAGGACCCTGAGCTGGGGATTGTTCGGTGATGGGTGGCTTTGTGGCCGCTCGGCGGGCGGATCTGTCGGGGGCCGCGCACTGATCGATCACCGGGGAGTAGTGACATACCGCGCGGTATGTGCGCAGAATCAGCGCAACCCTTACCGCCGCGTAGGCAATGTCGCCCCGGGAGGACACCGTGCTGAGCACGATGCAGGACGTACCGCTGCTGATATCGAGGATCCTGACCCACGGGTCGACGATCCACGGCAGCTCGCAGGTGACCACCTGGACCGGTGAGGACGAGCCGCACCGCCGCTCCTTCGCCGACGTCGGCGCCCGCGCCGCCCAGTTGGCGCACGCCCTGCGCGAGGACCTCGCCGTCGGCGACGACGAGCGCGTGGCAACCCTCATGTGGAACAACGCCGAGCACGTCGAGGCCTACTTCGCGATCCCCTCCATGGGTGCGATCCTCCACACCCTCAATCTCCGCCTCCCGGCCGAGCAGCTGGCCTGGATCGTGAACCACGCCGCCGACCGGGTCGTGATCGCCAACGGTTCGCTGCTGCCGCTGCTCGCCCCGCTGCTGCCGCACCTGAAGACGGTCGAGCACGTCGTCGTCAGCGGCCCGGGCGACCGCTCGCTGCTGGACGGGGCGGCCGTCCAGGTGCACGAGTACGAGGACCTGATCGCCGGGAAGCCGACCGCGTACGACTGGCCCGAGCTGGACGAGCGGGCCGCCGCCGCCATGTGCTACACCTCGGGCACCACCGGCGACCCCAAGGGCGTGGTCTACAGCCACCGCTCCATCTACCTGCACTCCATGCAGGTCAACATGGCCCAGTCGATGGGCCTGACCGACGAGGACACCTCGCTGGTCGTGGTCCCCCAGTTCCACGTCAACGCCTGGGGGCTGCCGCACGCCACCTTCATGACCGGCGTCAACATGCTGATGCCGGACCGATTCCTGCAGCCCGCGCCGCTCGCCGCGATGATCGAGGGCCAGCGGCCGACGCACGCCGCCGCCGTCCCCACCATCTGGCAGGGCCTGCTCGCCGAGCTGACCGCGCGGCCCCGGGACGTCTCCTCGCTCACCCAGGTCACCATCGGCGGCTCCGCGTGTCCGCCGTCCCTGATGGAGGCGTTCGACAAGCTCGGCATGCGGGTCTGCCACGCCTGGGGCATGACGGAGACCTCGCCGCTCGGCACGGTCGCCCGGCCGCCGGCCCACGCGGTCGGCACGCCGGAGGAGTTCGCGTACCGCCTCACCCAGGGCCGTTTCCCGGCCGGCGTCGAGGCCCGCCTCACCGGTCCCGGCGGCGAGCGCCTGCCCTGGGACGGCGAGTCCGCCGGAGAACTGGAGGTCCGCGGCAACTGGATCGCCGGCGCCTACTACAACGGCCCGGGCACCGAGCCGCTGCGCCCCGCCGACAAGTTCAGCGAGGACGGCTGGCTGAAGACGGGCGACGTCGGCACCATCTCCCCCGACGGCTTCCTCACCCTCACCGACCGCGCCAAGGACGTCATCAAGTCCGGCGGCGAGTGGATCTCCTCGGTCGAGCTGGAGAACGCCCTGATGTCCCACCCGGACGTCGCCGAGGCCGCGGTCGTCGCCGTCCCCGACGACAAGTGGGGCGAGCGCCCGCTGGCCACCGTGGTCCTCAAGGAAGGCGCGAGCGTCGGCTTCGAGGAGCTGCGCACCTTCCTCGCCGAGGACGGCAAGATCGCCAAGTGGCAGCTCCCGGAGCGCTGGACGGTCATCGAGGCGGTGCCGAAGACGAGCGTCGGCAAGTTCGACAAGAAGGTGCTGCGCAGGCAGTACGCCGAGGGCGGACTGGACATCACCCGGCTCTGACGGCCAGGCACGGTCAGGCACACAGGCACACAGGCACACAGGCGCGGAGGCCGGGCGGCACCCACCGCCCGGCCTCCTCGCCTGCCCGGCTCGCCCCGCTCACCGCTTCCGTACGGACGTCGCCGCCCACCCCAGGGCCAGCCACGCCCCCGCCACCGCGCAGACCCCGCCCCAGCCCCAGTGGCCGAACGCGGGCCCCGCGAGGGCCGAGGCCAGCGCGCCGCCCGCGAAGCCGGCCACGACGTACGCCGTGTTGGCGGTGGCCGGGGCGGACGTGGTGGTCAGGGCGAGGGTCTGGTTGGCGACGTGGGACGCGACCAGGGCGGCGTGCACCAGCACCGCCGCCGCGCACAGGGCCGCCATCCGCTGCCCGCCCAGCCAGAACAGCGGCACCGACAGGGCGGCGAGCAGGTACGCGGACCGTACGACCTTGGCGGCGCCGAACCGGTCGACCAGGCCCCCGGCGAGCGGCGCGACGACGCTCGCCGCCAGCCCGAACAGGCCGAACAGCCCGGCCGCGGCGGTGGTGAATCCGTAGCCGTCGTCCTCCGTGAGGAGCAGAGCCAGCGAGGTCCACAGGGCGCTCCAGGCGCCGTACATCCCCGCCTGGCGCACGCACGCCCGCCACAGGTCCGGCGAGCTGCGCACCACCGCGGGCAGCGCGGCGAGCCCGGAGAACAGCGAGCCCTGCCGCTTGCGCCGCTCGGCGGGCAGTACGTACGCGGTGGCCAGGCCGAGGACGGCGGTCAGGACGGCCGCCCCCACGAACACCGCGCGCCAGCCGAAGGCCTGCCCGGCCAGGGCGCCGAGCACCCGGGCCGCCACGATGCCGGTGAACAGACCCGCGATGACGGCCGCGACATGACGTGCCCTGCGGTCGGCGGGGGCGCGCGCGGCGACCAGCGGGACCAGGAGCTGCGGGACGACGGTCGCGGCCGAGGCGACCAGGACGGCGGCCGCGAGCGCGCCGGTGCCGGACGACACCGCGCCGACGACCAGCGAGGCCGCCGCGACCAGCGCGAGGACGGCGACCAGGCGCCGCCGATTCACGCTGTCCCCGAGCGGGGCGAAGAAGAGCAGGCCCGCCGCGTATCCGAACTGCGCGACCGAGGCGAGCCAGGCCACCGCCGACGGGGTGGAGCCGAAGTCGTGGGCGATGAGGGGGAGCAGCGGCGCCGCGAGGTAGATGTTGGCGGCCGTCACGGCGGTGCAGACGGCGATCAGGGGGAGGAAGAAGCGGGAGGGTGCGGACCTCTCCTGTGGTGCGTTGCGGGCCCGCTCCGGTGCGGTCCGGGCGGGCGCTGACGGTGACGACATGAGCGGAGCGACTCCTTCGAGCGCGCTGACAACTAACTGGTTGGTTGTAAGGAACTCCCGGAGTCTGCTCGGAATTCCCGGACCCTGTCAACCAAACAGTTGGTTACCGTGCCCGCACCGCTACCCTGTCCCCATGGCAGCAAGGGACCCCGAGGCCACCAAGGCCCGGATCTTCGAGGCGGCGGTCGCCGAGTTCGCCCGCCACGGCATCGCCGGCGCCCGCATCGACCGCATCGCGGCCGAGGCCAAGGCCAACAAGCAGCTCATCTACGCCTACTACGGCAGCAAGGGCGAGCTGTTCGCGTCGGTCCTCGAGAAGAAGATGCTCGACCTCGCGATCTCCGTCCCCGTCGACCCGGACGACGTCGAGGGCTGGATCGACCGCCTGCTGGACTACCACGCCGCCCACCCCGAGCTGCTGCGCCTCCTCTTCTGGGAGGGCATGGAGTACGGCACCGCCGAGCTGCCGCACGAGGCCGAACGCCAGGAGCACTACGCCCGCAAGGTCGCCGCCGTACGGGACGGCCAGGAGCGCGGTGTGGTCACCGACGCCATCCCGGCCCCCGACCTGCTGTTCCTGCTGGTCGCCATGGCCAACTGGGCATCCGTCATGCCCCAGATGAAACGCATACTGGTCGGCGGCGACGACACGGACGCCGACCGGCTGCGCGCCTCGATCAAGCAGGCGGCGCGCAGGATCGTCGCCGGCTAGCGCGCCGTCAGTTGGTCCCGATCCGCGCGAGCAGCTCGACGATCCGGGACTGGACCTCACCGCTGGTGGACCGCTCCGCGAGGAACAGCACGGTCTCGCCGGACGCCAGCCGTGGCAGGTCGGCCTGGTCGACGGCGGCGGTGTAGACGACGAGCGGGGTGCGGTTGAGCTGCCCGTTCGCGCGCAGCCAGTCGACGATCCCGGCGTGTCCCTCCTGCCACCGCTCGATCTGCATCAGGTCCATCACGACCAGGTTCGGCCGGAACTGTCCCGCCAGCGTCACCGCGTCGGCGTCGCTCGCCGCCCGCGCCACCTGCATCCCCCGCCGCTCCAGCGTCGAGGTCAGCGCCAGCGCGATCTCCGCGTGCTCCTCGATCAGCAGGACGCGCGGCGGGTGCTGCTCGCTGTCCCGGGGCGCGAGCGCCTTCAGCAGGACGGCGGGGTCGGCGCCGTAGGCGGCGTCGCGCGAGGCCTGCCCGAGCCCGGCCGTCACCAGCACCGGCACCTCGGCCGCGACGGCCGCCTGCCGCAGCGACTGCAGCGCCGTACGCGTGATCGGCCCCGTCAGCGGGTCCACGAAGAGCGCGGCGGGGAACGCCGCCATCTGCGCGTCGACCTCCTCGCGCGAGTGCACGATCACCGGTCGGTAGCCGCGGTCGCTGAGCGCCTGCTGCGTGGAGACGTCCGGCGCGGGCCACACCAGCAGCCGGCGAGGGTTGTCCAGCGGCTCCGGGGGCAGCTCGTCGTCCATCGGCTGCGGACGCGGCGGGTCCGCGACCTCCACGGCGCCGCCGGGACCGTCCAGCGGCTCGGGTCCCTCGGCGGCGTTCCGGTCCGGCGCCCCTATGGCGTACGACCGTCCCGCGCCCTCGGTCATCGGCGCGAGCCGCGGCTGACCGCCCGTCAGGGACGGCTGCTCCTGCCCCTGGGGGGAGGACGGTGCCTTCGGCTGTGCGGGCGCGGTCGGCTGTTCCGCCGTCGGATGCGGACGGGCCGCCTGCTCCGGGCGCGCGGTGGCCGCCGGGTCGGGCGGGGTGCCCAGCTTGCGGCGCCGGCCGGAGCCGCCCGGCTGATGCGGCGGTGGGGTGGCCGACGGCTGCTGCACCTGGAGCGCCTGCCGGTTGAACGGCACGCCCTGGCCGAGGGTGCGCACGCTGATCGCCCGGCCCTGGGTGGAGTTCGGGTCGACCGGAGCGGAGGCTTCCGCGGGCAGGGGCTGGGCCACGCGCGGCGTGTTCTCCGGCGGCAGCGGGGTGCCCCGGCTCGGGGTGGTGGCGGGAACGTTCCGCGGGGTCGCCGGGGCGGCTGCCGCGCCGGGCGCGGCGGGGCCCGGGGACGCCGCACCGCCGGGCGGCACAGGGGTGCCGGCGCCCGGGGTCTGGGCGGCGGCGGGCCACGGCTGCGGGGCCGGCGCCGGGGCGGCCGGGGCCTGCGCGCCGACAGCGGGCCCGACGGCCTCGGCGGCGGCAGGCGCGGGGGCCTCGGTGCCCTCAACGGGGGAGGGCTGGGCGGGGTACGCCGGTCCGGTGGGCTGGGTGAGTCCGGCAGGCTGAGCAGGACCGGCAGGGTGCGCGGGTTCGGTGGGCTGTGCGGGGCCGGCGGGGTGCGCCGGTCCGGTGGGCTGGGTGAGTCCGGCAGGCTGAGCAGGACCGGCAGGGTGCGCGGGTTCGGTGGGTTGTGCGGGGCCGGCGGGGTGAGCCGGTCCGGTGGGCTGGGCGAGTCCGGCAGGCTGAGCAGGACCGGCAGGGTGCGCGGGTTCGGTGGGTTGTGCGGGGCCGGCGGGGTGAGCCGGTCCGGTGGGCTGGGTGAGTCCGGCAGGCTGAGCAGGACCGGCAGGGTGCGCCGGTCCGGTGGGCTGTGCGGGGCCAGCGGGGTGAGCCGGTCCAGCGGGCTGCGCCGGTCCGGCGGGCGCGGTGGGCTCCTGTGCCGGTACGCCCTGACCGGCGCCGCCCTGCGGGGGCACGACGGCACCCCGCTGCGGCCCGGGCGCCCCCTGCACCGGACCCGCCTGGGCGGGGATGCCGTGGCCCTGAGCCGCCTGTGCCTGCGGGGCGGCGACGGCCCGGCGTCGGCGTCCCGTCGGCGCCTCGGCGGGGTGCGGCTGCGGCGGGGTGTGGTCGTCGGCCTGGTCGTGCGGCACGGCGTCGTGCCGGCCGTCGTCGACCAGGACGTCGCCGGAGGCAGCCGGGCCGGGCACCTGGACCTGGCCCTCGGCCCCCAAGGCGCTCGCCCCCACCGCACCGTCGGACGGCCGGTCGGCCTCCGCGGGCGGCAGCGCGAAGACCTGACGCGGCGCCGCCTCCTGGGCGGCGGCACGCTCGTTCGCGGAGGCCAGGGCACGCCGCCGGCGCCCGGTCGGCCGCGACGCGTCGTCCGGATCCGACTCGCCGGCCTGCGCGGGCAGCGCCGCGGGCAGCGCGTGCTGCTCGTCCCCGGCCCGCCGGGCACGCCGCCCGGTGGGCGCGGGCAGGGCCTGCGGAGAGGAAGGGGCGCCCTGCGGGGAGGCGGGCACGCCCTGCGGCGGTACGGTCCCGCCCAGGCCGGTGTTGGAGGCCGCGGCGCCCGCGGCATGCTCGGCGGCCATGACGACGGCACCCTCGGAGACACCCGCGGCCCCCGCTTCGGGCTGGGCCGCGCCCTCCGCGGGCCGTCCCCGCCGGCGCCCGGTACCGCCGGACCCCTCGGCGGAGGACGCCTGCGCCGGCACCGGAAGGGCGGCCGGCGCCGGCTCCTGGGCCGCACGGCGCCTGCGACGCCCGGTCGGCGTGCCGCGCTCCGCGTCGGGACCGGGCCCGCCGTCGGCGTCCTCGGCGGACGGACCCTCGAGATCGCTCTCCAGGAAGGCGTCGACGGACGCCCGCCGGGCCCGGCGCCGCCCGCCACCGGCGGGATCCTGAGCCGGGACCTCCTGGCTGCCCTCCGCGTCGGAGGGCGGGGCCACGGCCGCGACGGCGCCCGCCCCACCGCCGATCGGCACCTCCAGGACGTACGCGCTGCCGCTCATGCCCGGCACCTCGTGCGTCTGCAGCACGCCGCCGTGCGCCCGGACGATCCCGCGCACGATCGGCTCGTGCACCGGGTCGCCCCCGGCGTACGGCCCGCGTACCTCGATCCGTACGACCTCGCCGCGCTGCGCCGCCGCCACGACGACGGTGTTGTCCAGGTAACCGCCCGCCGACACCGGTGTGTTGCCGGTCGCGTCGACGCCCGCGACGTCCGCGACGAGGTGCGCCAGCGCGGTGGCCAGCAGCCGGGGGTCGACCTCGGCCTCGATGGGCGGCGCGTGCACGGCGAACTGCACCCGCCCCGGCCCGATCAGCTCGACGGCCCCGTCGACACCGGAGGCGACGACGGCGTCCAGCATCACCTTCGTGCGGGAGACGTTCTCGCTCCCGACGTCGAGGCGCTGGTAGCCGAGGACGTTGTCGATGAGGGTGGTGATCCGCGTGTACCCGGCCGACAGGTGGTGGAGCACCTGGTTGGCCTCGGGCCACAGCTGCCCGGCGTCGTCGGCGGCCAGCGCGGCCAGCTCCTGGCGCAGCTCCTCCAGCGGCCCCCGCAGGGAGGTCCCGAGGAGGGTGAGCAGCTGTTCGTGCCGGGCGGCGAGCGCCTCGTACCGGTCCTTCTCCCGCTCACCGAGCGCGGCGTAGCGGTCCTCGTTCGCGGCCAGCTCCTCCGCGTGCTTCTCGCGCAGTTCCTCCAGCTCGGTCACGTGCTGCTGGCGCAGCGCGGTCAGCTCGGAGCCGTGCTCCTCGGACAGCCGCTCCAGCTCCTCGGCGTGCCGCTTCTCCGCCTCCTCGTGCTCCGTGACGAGGGCGTCGTACGGCCGCCGGTCGGTGAAGGTCATCACCGCGCCGACGAGCTGGTCGCCGTCGCGCACGGGCGCGGTCGTCAGGTCGACCGGCAGCTTGTCGCCGCTCTTGGAGTACAGCACCTGCCCGCGCACCCGGTGCTTGCGCCCGGAACGCAGGGTGTCGGCGAGCGGGGACTCGTCGTACGGGAAGGGGGAGCCGTCGGCGCGCGAGTGCAGGACGAGGGTGTGCAGCTCACGGCCGCCGAGATCGCTGGCCCGGTAGCCGAGGATCTGCGCGGCGGCCGGGTTGACGAGGACGATGCGCCCGTCGGTGTCCGTGCCCACGACGCCCTCGGAGGCGGCCCGCAGGATCATCTCGGTCTGCCGCTGCGAACGCGCCAGCTCGGCCTCGGTGTCGACGGTGCCGGACAGATCGCGGACCACGAGCATCAGCAGCTCGTCGCCGGTGTAGCCGTAGCCGTCGTAGGCCTGTTGCCCGTTCTCCAGGTTGGCGCTGGCGACCTCGACGGGGAACTCGGTGCCGTCCGTGCGCCGGGCGACCATCCGCGTCGGCTTGGTGCGCACCCGCGGGTCGATGTGGTCCGGCCGCCGCATGGACCCGGGGATGAGCCGCGAGTCGAACTGCGGCAGCAGATCCAGCAGCCCGCGTCCGACCAGCGCGGTGCCCGGCGCCTCGAAGGCCTCCAGCGCGATGGAATTCGCGTTGACGACGGTGCCGTTCGCGTTGACCAGGACCAACGCGTCGGGCAGGGCGTCCAGTATGGCTGCGAGGCGAGCAGCGCCTCGGGATGGCCTGCTGCTCACGAGACGCTTCCCTCCTGTTACCGCACTTGCCGACCGCCTGGGCCATCTTGCCAACCGGCCCGCAGCGTGTCACGCGAGGGAGTCTAAGCGCTGGGGCCCGGTCGGCGGCGCGGGATGGGAGGGAGGTCGCACGAGGAAGTGACGTAGAACGTGTGACCGGGTGCCGCCCCGGTCCGGAACCGGCGTCCGGAACCGGCGGCTCCGGCCCTGTGCCGGACCGGTCCCGCCTACGCCTCCGCCCTACGCCCCTTTTGGTGCCCGCAGATCGGGCAGCAACGGCACCATGCGGTCCCAGCGGGAGACCTGGCAGCCGTCGCTCCGGTCGTAGCGCGCGTCGACCGGGCGGCCGGCCCAGGTGCCGGTGACGTGCGCGGTGGCCGGTCCGCCGTACTGCATGGTGCAGACGCTGCCCTCCGGGACCGGCGCGAAGGTGTCCTGACCCCAGCGCATGTCCTGGTCGAGCACGGCGCAGGCGCCTGCCGGGTCGGGGTGGCTGCCGCCGTCCGGGTGGCAGTACAGCTCGTACGTGCCGTCCGCGCCCGGGCCGGCGTCCCGGACGGTGACCGTCAGGTGACCACCGGCGCGGTCCTCGTCGCGGATCGGCGGCGGCATCAGCGCATCGGTGCCCGTACCGGCGCGGGAGCCGGTGTCGGCGTGCGCGGCCGCGGGCACCGCGGCCAGGGAGACGAGGGTGGCGAGGGAGGCGGCGGCCGCGCCGAGAAGGCGGGCGGCGTCGAGGCGGGAGATCAGCAGCATGACCTGACTAACGCCCCGTCCGGCCGGACGTTGCGCGACCACGCCGTTAGGGCTTTGCCCTGCGACCCGCCTGCCTAGTACCGTGGGGGTCGATTGGTGACAGCACGCTCAACTGTGTCATCATCGGCACGCGCCACTCGCGCTCGCACGCGAGAGGTGATGTTGTCTGGAGGCGTCGCCTAGTCCGGTCTATGGCGCCGCACTGCTAATGCGGTTTGGGTCTTAAAGCCCATCGAGGGTTCAAATCCCTCCGCCTCCGCACATGATCGACGAAGCCCCGGCCCTGCGGCCGGGGCTTCGTCGTTGTCCGGGGTCCCATTGACGCCCCGCTGGGCGCCCTGGCGGCGTTTCCGCAGGTCACAAGGGGTGTGGCAATCGGATTTCACATGACGGCGGCAGTCATGTAATGTTCTTCCTGTCGCCGCGAGCGGGCCGAAAGGACCGGGAGCGGCGGGAAAACAGAACAAGACAAGCACTCGTAGCTTAACGGATAGAGCATCTGACTACGGATCAGAAGGTTGCAGGTTCGAATCCTGCCGAGTGCACATGAGTGAGAGGCCCGGACGAGAGTCCGGGCCTCTCGCGTTTCCATGACGAGCGGGCGGTCGTCGGCCGCCGGCATCCCGGAAGCGGGCCCTCGGTCCGCCGCGGTCCGGCTTCTCACAGGGGCGCGTCGCCAGACGGTCAGGTTGCGACAGCATCAGGCAATTGCCGGCCACACTCCAAGGTGTACTTCGGCACCCTGGCCGCCGGCACCGCCGGCAACCGGCGCGTCATCGGTGAGGCGACGGACCGCCTCGGACACGACGCGGCGTGGTGGTGGCTGCGGCGACACGATGCGGAGGGCATGACGCGTCTGATGCCGGCGGTCCTCGCGCTCGGCCTCGACGGCTCGCCCCGGGCCCGGACCAAGTTCTGCACAACGGTGGACGAGCGGTCCGGCGATGCGCTCCGCACGCGGCTGACCAGGCTGTCGGCATGGCCGGCCGGAAGGCCGACGGCCTCCCGGCGGACCTGACCCGGCTGGCCCGGTCCCTGGCCCACGGCGCGCCGGAGGAGGGGCCGCCGGGGGCCGGGGAACCCGGGCCGAACCCGTTCCACTGGGCGGCGGCCGAGCTGAACCGCGAGGCGCTGGACCCGCTGACCCTCTACGCGTCGGCGGCGATTGTGGACCGGGCGGGCGGCGCGGAGAGCTGATCGACGGCCGGCTCCCCGTCCGTCACCTGCCGCTTCACCGCGAGCACGACGCTGACCGCCCCGGCCCACACCAGGGCGGAACCGAACAGGTGCAGGATGACCGCCACCGCGGGCAGGGAGGTGAGCGACTGGAACAGCCCGACGGCGCCCTGGGCCACGAAGACGGCGAGGAACACCCCGGTGCGCCGGCGAGCCGGGGAACCGGCGGGCAGAGCGGTCAGCAGCAGGCCGCCCACGACGAGGCAGCCCGCGGCGATCACCCCGTGCACGACGGTGACGCCCGCCCAGTCGAACGGCATCCGGCTCACGTCGGACGAGTCGCCCGCGTGCGGTCCGGAGCCGGTGACCGCGGTGCCCACCACGAGCAGGACGAAGGTCCCCGCCGGCAGAAGACGGCTCAGGGCCAATGCACGCCCGGGCCGGGGCATCGGCGCGGGCACCTCGTGCTCCTGTCGGCGCACGCCTTCCCAGGTGACGACCGCCGTGGCCAGCAGCAGCGCCGCGGCGAGGAAGTGCGCGGCGACGATGTACGGGCTGAGCCGCATCCACACCGTGACGCCTCCGACGACGGCGTTGAGGACGACGACCCAGAACTGGGCCCACGCCCCGCGCAGCACGTCGCGCGACGGATCGCGCTGCAGCCGTGCGGCGATGATGAGCCAGCCGACCACCGCGCACAGGACACCGGTCAGCAGCCTGTTGCCGAACTCGATCGCGCCGTGCATGCCCATCTCGGCCGTGGGCGCCAGGCTCTCCCCGGTGCACGACGGCCACTCGGGGCAGCCGAGCCCCGATCCGGTGACCCGCACCACGCCACCGGTGACGATGATCCCGACGGCTGCCACCACCGACGCCACTGCCGCGCTGTGCAGGCTCCGAGGCCCCCACGTGTACCGACCGGCTAGCCAGGAGAGCGGTGTCCGCACGATGACCCCTCACTGATGACGCGCGTGTCCCCCCGCGCTCATCCTAGTGGCGCCGTTGCAGGGCACTGCTTCTGTGGTGCGGTTCAGGACAGCGCGCGGTGTCGGCCGACCGGGCCTTGTCAGTGGTGGCTCGTACGCTCGTGGGTGATGGCACAGGCATGGAAGTGCGCGGGGCTGCGGTGGGTGGCGGGCGGCCCCGTGCTGACGTGGGTCGGTGGGCGGCGCAGCGCGCTGACCAGGGGGAAGCGGGTGGCCTTCGGGGTCGCGGCAGGGGATGTGCGGACGTGTGTCGGGGCGCGGGGGCACGCGTGTCCGGCCGGGGTGGCCGTGCCGGGGCGGAGTACGGGGGCTCGGTGCGAGGAGTGCGCGCGGCTGGATCGGGCGCACTCGGTGGCCGCGGACACGATCGCCGACGATCCGCGGCCGTACCGGGTGTACTTGGCGTGGTTCGGGCCGGGTCTCGTCAAGGTGGGGATCACCGGGGTCGAGAGGGGGTCGGCTCGGCTGCTGGAGCAGGGGGCGGTGTGTTTCAGCTGGCTGGGGACCGGGCCGTTGATGGCCGCCCGGCGGACCGAGGAACTGCTGCGGGCTGCGTTGCGCGTGCCCGACCGCATTCCGTACGCCCAGAAGCGGGCGGTGCGGGCCGTGCTGCCCGCGACGGAGGAGCAGCGGGCGGCCGAGATCGCCGCACTGCACGAGCGGGCGGCGGCGCTCGGCGGCTGGCCGGAGTCGCTGACGCCGGAGCCGTTCCGGGCGGTGGATCACGTGCGGGCGTTCGGGCTCGCGGAGGGGGAGCGGGGGGACCGGGGGCCGGGAGCCGTGGGGGAGGTGGTCGAGCTGGTGGCGGGGGGTGCGGTCGGGGGCGAGCTGGTGGCGGTCGCCGGACCGGATCTGCACCTGTCCACGGAGCGGGGAGTCGTCGTGCTCGACACGCGGCTGATGACGGGGTGGGAGCTGCTGGCCGCCGAGGGGGACCGGTGCGCCGTTCCCGTACGGGAGTTCAAGGGGGCCGGCGGAATCCAGGACGGGCTTTTCTGAGCCGGCGTCTTCTTCGGCCGGGAGGTGGACCCCGTCCGGCTCTCGGGGAGATCGTGGGCCACATGAGTGATCACCGCATCGCGCCGGGGGCCGGTCCCGAGGAGATCGGGCACGTCCGTGGCTTCTGGGAGGAACTCGGGCTGCCCGGCCTCGTCGACGTCCACACGCACTTCATGCCCGAGCGGGTGCTGCGCAAGGTCTGGGGGTACTTCGACGCACTCGGCCCGCTGACCGGCGGGGTGGAGTGGCCGATCACCTACCGCAGGGAGGAAGAGGAACGGACGGCGCTGCTCCGCGAGTTCGGGGTACGGGCCTTCACCGCCATGCTGTACCCGCACAAGCCGGGCATGGCGCAGTGGCTGAACGACTGGGCGGTGGACTTCGCCCGCCGGACACCCGACTGCCTGCACACCTCCACCCTCTTCCCGGAGCCCGGCGTCGAGGCGTACGTCGGCCGGGCCGTCGAGGCGGGGGCGCGGGTCTTCAAGGCACATGTGCAGGTGGGCGCGTACGACCCGGCCGACGCGCTGCTCGACGGGGCCTGGGGACTGCTCGCCGACGCGGGGGTCCCGGTGGTGATCCACTGCGGTTCCGGGCCCGCGCCGGGCAAGCACACCGGGCCCGAGCCGATCGCGCGGATGCTGGCGAGGCACCCCCGGCTGCGGCTGATCGTCGCGCACCTCGGGATGCCGGAGTACGAGGAGTTCCTGGACCTCGCCGAGCGCTACGGCGAGGTGCGGCTGGACACGACCATGGCGTTCACCGACTTCAGCGAGCGCCTCGCCCCCTTCCCCCGGCGGGCCCTGCCCCGGCTGGCCGGCCTCGGCGACCGCGTCCTGCTCGGGTCCGACTTCCCCAACATCCCGTATCCCTACCTGCATCAGCTGCACGCGCTGGAGCGGCTGGAGCTGGGTGACGCGTGGCTGCGGGCTGTCTGCCACGACAACGCGGCCCGGCTGTTCGGGTTGCCGGAGGACTGACCGGGGCTGACCGGTGGCGCGCCCAAGAGATTCCTGTAAGGCCCCTGTGCGTTTCTCAGAGAAATCACAGCCTGGAGAAAGGGTGTTCTCAGAGCACCCCGACATCGTGTCCGGTATGACCACGACCTCGCCCCAGGGGCGCACCGAACTGCTGAGGCCGGACGGGAGCCCCGTCCGGGTGCTTGTGGTGGACGACGAGCTGTCCATCACCGAACTGCTGTCCATGGCCCTGCGCTACGAGGGCTGGCAGATCCGCAGCGCGGGTGACGGGCACGGTGCCGTCCAGGCCGCGCGCGAGTTCCGGCCCGACGCCGTCGTCCTGGACATGATGCTGCCCGACATGGACGGGCTCAGCGTGCTGGGGCGGCTGCGCCGCGACCTGCCGGACGTGCCGGTGCTGTTCCTGACCGCGAAGGACGCGGTGGAGGACCGCATCGCCGGGCTGACCGCGGGCGGGGACGACTACGTCACCAAGCCCTTCAGCCTGGAGGAGGTCGTCGCCCGGCTGCGCGGCCTGATCCGCCGCTCGGGCGCCGCCGA
This sequence comes from Streptomyces flaveolus, assembly GCF_014648815.1. Taxonomy (GTDB): domain Bacteria; phylum Actinomycetota; class Actinomycetes; order Streptomycetales; family Streptomycetaceae; genus Streptomyces; species Streptomyces flaveolus. Next base: position 501,274 of record NZ_BMRV01000004.1, read on the forward strand.
CCGGCGCTCCGACTCCGTCCTCGTCGTCGGCGACCTCACCCTCGACGAGGACAGCCACGAGGTCACCCGCGGCGGCGACGGCATCCACCTCACCGCCACCGAGTTCGAGCTGCTGCGCTTCCTGATGCGCAATCCGCGGCGCGTCCTCAGCAAGGCGCAGATCCTGGACCGCGTGTGGTCCTACGACTTCGGCGGCCAGGCCAACGTCGTCGAGCTGTACATCTCCTACCTGCGCCGGAAGATCGACGCCGGTCGCGAGCCGATGATCCACACCCGGCGCGGCGCCGGTTACCTGATCAAGCCCGCGGTGTCATGAGCCGACGGCGGCGCCCGCGCCCGCGGACCCTGCGGACGCGGCTCGTTGTCGCGTCGGTGGCTCTGATCGCCGTCGTGTGCGCGGTGATCGGCACGGTGACGACACTGGCGCTGCGCTCGCACCTGTACGAGCAGCTGGACGGGCAGGTGCACGAGGTCGCGATGCGGGTGTCCGGATTCGGGCCGCCGGGTGATCCCCAGGCCGGCGGCGGTGTGCCGCAGCGGATGGACCTCGACGAGTTCGTCCGGCACGGACCGCAGCCGCGCGGCACGATCGTCGCCGAGGTGCGGGGCGCCACCGTCACCGACGCCAAGTACGGCAAGGAGGACAAGGAGAGCACCGACCTCAGCCGCACGGCGGCGGTCTCTCTGGACGAGTCCCAGCGCGCCGCGCTCGCCACCGTCTCCCGGGACGGCAAGGCGCACACCGTGGAGGTCCCCGGCCTCGGCGACTACCGCGTGGAGTACCACGACGGCTACTACGCCGCCCTCCCCACCGCGGACGTCACCGGCACCATCAGCACGCTGATCCTCGTGGAGGCCAGTGTCACCGCCGCCGGTCTCATCGCCGCCTCCCTCGCCGGGACGGTCATCGTCGGCGTCGCCACCCGCCCCCTGCGCAGGGTCGCCGCCACCGCCACCCGCGTCTCCGAACTCCCCCTGCACGCGGGCGAGGTGAACCTCGACGAACGCGTCCCGGAGTCCGAGTGCGACCCGCACACCGAGGTCGGCCGGGTCGGCTCCGCGCTCAACCGCATGCTGAACCACGTGCACGGAGCCCTGCACGCACGGCAGGAGAGCGAGACGCGGGTACGGCAGTTCGTCGCGGACGCCAGCCACGAGCTGCGCACGCCGCTCGCCTCCATCCGCGGGTACGCCGAACTCACCCGCCGGGGACGCGAACAGGTCGGCCCCGACACCCGGCACGCGCTGGGCCGCATCGAGTCCGAGGCAGGGCGCATGACCCTGCTGGTCGAGGATCTGCTGCTGCTCGCCCGCCTGGACGCCGGGCGCCCGCTGGAGTTCGGGCAGACCGACCTCGTCCCGCTCGTCGTGGACACCGTCAGCGACGCCCGCGCGGCCGGCCTCGACCACGTCTGGCGGCTCGACCTGCCCGACGAACCGGCGCCGGTGTCGGCGGACGCCGCCCGGCTCCAGCAGGTCCTGGTCAATCTGCTGGCCAACGCCCGCAACCACACCCCGCCCGGTACGACGGTCACCGCGCGGGTGCGGCACAGCGGGCCCTGGCTGTGCGTGGACGTCGAGGACAACGGGCAGGGCATCCCGCCCGCACTGCTGCCGCACGTCTTCGAGCGCTTCGCCCGCGGCGACTCGGCGCGGTCCCGGGCGACCGGCTCGACCGGCCTCGGGCTCGCCATCGTGCAGGCCGTGACGACCGCGCACGGCGGTGGGGTGAGTGTCGACAGCGTGCCGGGGCGGACGGTCTTCACCGTGCACCTGCCCGCAGCGCCCGCGCTGCCCGCGCAGGACAGCGCGCGACCGTACTCACAGGTACAGCACAGCCTCACCACACGGGTGCGACAGGGGAGTTGAGAAGAGTCGGTCCCATGCGAACCGACTCTTCTCCCGGCTCCCTGCCGGCGCGGGAGCACCTCCCGGCCGCAGGAGCCGGTACGCCTGTCCTGGACGTAGTGATCCCCGTCTACAACGAGGAGAAGGACCTGCGGCCGTGCGTCCTGAGACTGCACGAGCACCTCACCCGCACCTTCCCGTACGCGTTCCGCATCACGGTCGCGGACAACGCCTCCACGGACGCCACCCCGCAGGTGGCGGCGCGGCTGGCGGCGGAACTCGCGGAGGTCAGGTCCGCCCGGCTGGAGCAGAAGGGTCGGGGCCGGGCCCTCAGGACCGTCTGGTCGGCCTCCGACGCCCCGGTCCTCGCCTACATGGACGTCGACCTGTCCACCGACCTCAACGCGCTGCTGCCGCTGGTCGCCCCGCTGATCTCCGGCCACTCGGACCTGGCGATCGGCTCGCGGCTCGCCCGCAACTCGCGGGTCGTGCGCGGCGCCAAGCGGGAGTTCATCTCCCGCACCTACAACCTCATCCTGCGCGGCTCCCTCCAGGCCCGCTTCTCCGACGCCCAGTGCGGTTTCAAGGCGATCCGCCGGGACGTGGCCCAGGTGCTGCTGCCGCTGGTGGAGGACACCGGCTGGTTCTTCGACACCGAGCTGCTGGTGCTCGCCGAGCGGGCCGGGCTGCGGATCCACGAGGTGCCGGTCGACTGGATCGACGACCCGGACTCCACCGTGCACATCGTGCGGACGGCGACCGACGACCTCAGGGGCGTGTGGCGGGTCGGCAAGGCCCTGGCCACGGGTTCGCTGCCGCTGGACCGGCTGGCCCGGCCGTTCGGCGACGACCCGCGCGACCGGGACATCGAGGACGTACCGCAGGGCCTGGCCCGGCAGCTCGTCGGCTTCTGCGTCGTCGGAGTCCTGTCCACCCTCTTCTACTTGGTGCTCTACAGCGGCTTCCGGGTCTTCGCCGGGTCCCAGCCCGCCAACGCGCTCGCCCTGCTGGTGTCGGCGGTCGCCAACACCGCCGCCAACCGGCGGCTGACCTTCGGGGTGCGCGGCCGGGGCGGCGCGGTGCGCCATCAGGCACAGGGGCTGGTCGTCTTCGGCATCGGCCTGGCCCTCACCAGCGGTTCGCTCGCCGCCCTGAGCGCGGCGACGGCCGACCCGGCCCACTCCACCGAGCTGGCGGTGCTGATCGCCGCCAATCTCGCCGCCACCGTGCTGCGCTTCCTGCTCTTCCGGGCCTGGGTGTTCCCGGAAGCGCCGCCCGCCGTCCCGCAGGCGCCGCCCGCCCCGGACCCGCGCCCGTACGCGGCGGCACCGTACGGAGCGACCCCGCACGAGGCGGCACCGTACGCCACGCCCGCCTGCCCGACGACCTCGTTCCGCGCCGGTGACGTCGCGGACCACCCCCGGGGCGACGCCACCGTGCGACTGGCGCCGGTACGCCCCGCCGACACCGACCCGAGGGACGGACGATGACGACGCACTACGACCGGACGACGTACGAGGGGGATGCGCGTCCCGCCGACAGCGGCGCCCCGCCCCCGGCACAGCCTCCCCGGCCACCCGCCCAGGCGCTGCCGCGCAGACTGTGGCGGGGCCGCCCCGAGGACCCGAACTGGGTGCGCCCGGCCTTCCTCGGCCTGCTGCTGGCCACCGCGCTGCTCTACCTCTACGACCTGAGCGCCTCCGGCTACGCCAACTCCTTCTACTCGGCGGCCGTGCAGGCGGGCAGCCAGTCCTGGAAGGCGTTCTTCTTCGGCTCGCTCGACGCGGGCAACGCCATCACCGTCGACAAGCCCCCGGCCGCGCTGTGGCCGATGGCGCTGGCGGTGCGGATCTTCGGGCTGAGCTCCTGGTCGATCCTCGTCCCCGAGGTGCTGATGGGCGTCGCGACGGTCGCCGTCGTGTACGCGGCCGTGCGCCGCCGCTTCGGCCCGGCCGCCGGACTGATCGCCGGCGTGGTGCTGGCGCTCACGCCCGTCGCCGCGCTGATGTTCCGGTTCAACAACCCGGACGCGCTGCTGGCGCTGCTGATGTCCGTGGCCTGCTATCTCGTCGTGCGCGCGCTGGAGGACGGCCGGACCAAGTGGCTGATGTGGGCCGGTGCCGCGATCGGTTTCGCGTTCCTGGCGAAGACCCTCCAGGCCTTCCTGATCCTGCCCGCACTCGCCCTGGTCTACGGCGTCTGCGCCCCGGTCGGGCTGAGGAAGCGGCTGGGCCAGCTGGCACTGGCGACCGCCGCGATCGTCGTCTCCGGCGGCTGGTGGGTCGCGGTCGTCGAGCTGTGGCCCGCGTCGTCGCGGCCGTACATCGGCGGCTCGCAGAACAACAGCTTCCTGGAGCTGACCTTCGGCTACAACGGCCTCGGCCGGCTCAACGGCGAGGAGACCGGCAGCGTCGGCGGCGGGGGCGGCCCGGGCGGCGGGGCCGGCGGGCAGTGGGGCGAGACCGGCTGGGACCGGATGTTCAACGCGGAGATCGGCGGGCAGATCTCCTGGCTGCTGCCGGCCGCGCTGATCCTGCTCGTCGCGGGCCTGATCGCTACCCGCGGGCGCGGCCGCACCGACGCCACGAGGGCGTCCTTCCTGGTGTGGGGCGGCTCGCTGCTGATGACCATGGCGGTCTTCAGCTACATGGCGGGCATCTTCCACCAGTACTACACGGTGGCTCTCGCCCCCTACCTGGCGGCCGTGGTCGGCATGGGCGCGGCGGCCCTGTGGGAGCGGCGCGAGCGGATCTGGGTGTCCCTGGCGCTCGCCGCCGCCGTCACGGCGACCGCCGCCTGGGGGTACGTCCTGCTGAACCGCACACCGGACTACCTGCCGTGGCTGCGGTGGCTGGTGCTCGTCGGCGGCCTGGTCGCCGCGCTCGGGCTCGTCTTCGTCGGGCGGCTGGGGCGGCGGCTCGCCCTCGTGGTGGCGGGGCTGGGCGTCGTGGCGGCGCTGGCCGGGCCGACCGCGTACACGCTCAGCACCGTGCAGGAGGGCCACAGCGGCTCCATCGTCACGGCCGGTCCGGCCGGCGCGAGCACGATGGGCGGCCCGGGCGGTGGCGGCCGGGGCGGCGGCTTCCCGGACGGCGGAAACGCGCCGGGTCAGGGCCAGGGTCAAGGTCAGGCCCAGGGAGGTCCGGGCAACGGCACCGGCGGCTTCCCGGGCGGTGCCCCGGGCCAGAACCAGCCGGGCAACGGCTTCCCCGGCGGGGGCCAGAACGGCCAGACGGCCCCGAACGGCCGGAACGGCGCCACCGGCGAGGGCGGCCGCGCGGGCGGCATGGGCGGCCTGCTCAACGGCGCCCAGGTCGGCGCCGAGGCGAAGAAGCTGCTGGAGACCGACGCCGACCGGTACACCTGGGTCGCGGCGGCGATCGGCTCGCAGAACGCCGCGAGCTACCAGCTCGGCACCGGCGACCCGGTGATGGCGATCGGCGGCTTCAACGGCACCGACCCCTCACCCACGCCGGCCCAGTTCAAGAAGTACGTGGCGGACGGCAGGATCCACTACTTCGTCTCCGGCGGCGGCATGGGCGGCGGCACGGGCGGTGACTCCGGCAGCTCGTCGCAGATCACCTCGTGGGTCGAGGCCAACTTCAAGGAGGTCACGGCGGGTTCGGCCACGTTCTACGACCTCACGCAGCCGGTCAGCGGCAGCTGAACGGCAGACCCCGGACAGCGGCAGGGGCTCCCGCACGGTGTTGTACGCCGTAAAGGAGCCCCTATACGCTGTAAGGCATGACGATGTCCTCGCAGGAACAGGCGCCGGCCGGCACCGGGGTCCGGGCCCACCCGCAGCGCTGGCTGATCCTCGGTGTCATCAGCCTCGCCCAGCTGACCGTGGTGCTGGACAACACCGTGCTGAACGTGGCCATCCCCTCGCTCACCGGCGAGCTCGGGGCCGCGACGTCCGACATCCAGTGGATGATCAACGCCTACTCGCTGGTGCAGTCCGGCCTGCTGCTCACCGCCGGCAGCGCGGCCGACCGCTACGGCCGCAAGAAGATGCTCACCGCGGGCCTGGCCCTGTTCGGCCTGGGCTCGCTCGCGGCCGGCCTCGCGGACACCACCGGTCAGCTGATCGCCGCCCGGGCCGGCATGGGCGTCGGCGGCGCGCTGCTGCTCACCACCACGCTCGCCGTGGTCATGCAGATCTTCACGCCCGAGGAGCACCCGAAGGCGATCGGCATCTGGAGCGCGGTCAGCGCACTCGGTTTCGCGAGCGGGCCGCTGATCGGCGGCTTCGTGCTGGACCACTTCTGGTGGGGCGCCATCTTCCTGATCAATCTGCCGGTCGTGGCGCTGGGCCTCGTCGCGGTCGTGGTTCTGGTCCCCGAGTCGAAGAACCGGCGGGGCGACCGCCCCGACCTGCTCGGCGCCGTCCTCTCCACGATCGGCATGGCCGCCCTGGTCTACGCGATCATCTCCGGCCCCGAACACGGCTGGACGTCCGGCAGGGTGCTCGCCACGGCAGCCGTCGCCGTGGTGGTCCTCACGCTCTTCGCGTACTGGGAGAGCCGTATCCCGTATCCCATGCTCGACCTGCACTTCTTCCGCGACCAGCGGTTCACCGGCGCGGTCACCGGTGCCGTGCTGGTCACCTTCGGCATGGGTGGCGCGCTCTTCCTGCTCACCCAGCACCTGCAGTTCGTGCTCGGCTACGGCGCCCTGGAGGCGGGCCTGCGGACCGCTCCGCTGGCCCTGACCGTGGTGCTGCTGAACTTCACCGGGGTGACCGCGAAGTGGCTGGCCCGGCTGGGCGCGCCGAAGTCGGTGCTGCTGGGCATGGTGCTGATGTCCGCCGGTCTGGTGGCCATCTCCACCCTGACCGCCCAGGGCTACGCCGGCACGCTGCTGGGCCTGCTGCTGGTCGGCGCGGGATGCGCGGTGGCCAACCCCGCCATGGCACACGCGATCATGAGCGCGATACCGCCGGCCAAGGCGGGGATCGGCGCGGGCATCAACGGTACGTTGGCGGAGTTCGGCAACGGTCTGGGCGTGGCCGTGCTGGGCGCGGTGCTGACCTCCCGGTTCGCCGCGCTGGCGCCGGTGGCGGCGGCGTCGTTGCCGGCCGCGCTGGCCACGGCGCGGGGGGAGGGGGAGCGGGCTCGGGTGATCGACGCGTTCTCCTCCGGAGTGGAGAGCAGTCAGCTGGTGGGGGCGGTGGCCGTGCTGCTCGGTGGGGTGGTCGCGGCGGCCTTGTTGCGCAGGGCGGAGAAAGGGGAAGCGGAGAGGGCGGTCGCCTAGGAGCTCGGGTGGCGTGCGCCGTCACGCGAGTGCGGGTAAGTCGTGGCTGGTCGCGCAGTTCCCCGCGCCCCTTTCAGGGGCACTTAGCATGACCGGCAACCGAGAGATCGAGGCGAGTGCGCATGGCGAAGGCAGGGCGGCAGGGGCCGAAGGCCAGTGTCTGGCTCGGGGGCGGTGCTCGCCGCGGCGGACGGGGCGGCGGGCAGCCGTCCGGGCTCGACCGGGAACGGATCACCGAGGTCACCGTCCGGCTGCTGGACGCCGAGGGCCTGGCCAAGTTCTCCATGCGCCGCCTGGCCGCCGAGCTGAACGTGACGGCGATGTCCGTCTACTGGTACGTCGACACCAAGGACGAACTGCTGGAACTCGCCCTGGACGCCGCTTTCGGCGAGCTGCGGGTGCCCGACCCGGAGGCCGAGGACTGGCGCGACCAGCTGCGCACGCTGGCCGGGGAGAACCGTGCGCTGCTGGTGCGCCACCCCTGGCTGTCCCAGCTGATCGGCACCTACCTCAACATCGGCCCCAACTCGCTGGCCTTCTCCCGGGCGGTGCAGCGCGTCATCCGCCGCACCGGCCTGCCCGCCCACCGGGTGACCGGTGCCATCTCGGCCGTCTTCCAGTTCGTCTACGGCTACGGCACGATCGAGGGCCACTTCTTCGGCCGGGCGGCGGACACCGGCCTGAGCCCGGACGAGTACTTCCAGCACTCGATGAGCGCGGTGAACGAGTCGCCGGACACCGCGGGCGTCATCCGGGAGTCCCGGGACATCATGGCGGCCCGCGGCGGCGACACCGTGGCGGAGATGCTGGAGCGGGACTTCGACTTCGCCCTGGAACTGCTCATCGCGGGCATCGAGGCGATGGTGGAGCGCGCCTAGGGCCTGTCAGCCGTCCTTCGCCGGCCGCGCCGGGAAGCCGCCCGTCGCCACCGGCCCCCACTTCTCGGGTGTCACCCGGATGATCGACTTGCCCTGCTCGACCATGGCCCGCCGGTACTCGTCCCAGTCGGGGTGCTCGCCGGCGATGTTGCGGTAGTACTCCACGAGCGGCTCCACGGAGTCGGGTGTGTCGATGACCTCCGCCGTGCCGTCGACCTGGACCCAGGGCCCGTTCCACTCGTCGCTGAGCACGATGAGGCTGACCCGCTCGTCCCGCCGGGCGTTGCGCGTCTTGGCCCGTTCCGGGTAGGTGGAGACCACGATCCGGCCCGAGTCGTCGACCCCGCAGGTCAGCGGCGACCCCTGCGGGCTGCCGTCGGCCCGCCGGGTCAGCAGGACGGCGCGGTGCCGGGGGCGTACGAAGTCCAGCAACTCGTCGAGGGACACGCGGGTGTTGGTCGCGATGTTCGGTGCCATGCCGCCAGCCTAGGCCGAAGGCCCGCCACCGGCCCGCAGTGCCTCCGCGAGGTTGTCGTGGACCGGCACGTCGCGGCGCAGGCCCGTCAGCTCCAGGATCCGGCTCGGCGCGCTCCTCGGGGCCGCCACCACCCGCAGCACGGTCCGGCCGCTCAGCCGGTGGCGTACCTCGTCGAGAAGGCGGACGCCCTGGGAGTCCATGAAGTGGGTCGCGGTCAGGTCCAGGACGAGGAGGCGCAGCCCGGCGGAGTGATGGTCCACCGCGGCCATGATCATCGGCAGCAGTCCCGCGGCGTTGCAGAAGTCGATCTCCGGCGGCAGCGGCAGCACGGCGCAGCCGGGCGGATCGCACGGCTCGCATGGTTGGGGAAGGAAGGTCACGTCACTCACCTGACAGACGTCCGTCCGGTTTCCGGCAAGGCCGCTTCCTGACCCGGGCCCCATTCCATCACGCGGGGGGCAGGCCACGGAAGGCGCCCTCCCGCTCCGTCGGCCGGGCGTCACCGGCGCGCAACCGAGCGGCTAAAGTGCTGTAGTCCTGTGCTCGCAGTCGGGAATGTGCTGCGGAGCTCTCCTGCGCACGGTCGGATGGCCGTGCATGCCGAAGAGGTTCGTGGTGGCTGCGTCCGAATTTACTGATTTGCCGCGTTTGCCGGTGGGTTTCGAGCTGGCCGAGGCTCTGACCACGGCCGCCCGGCAGCTGCACGAGACGGGCACCGCGGACAACACCCTGCGCACCGCGGTCGAGCTGGCCGTGCACCTGATGCCCGGCGCCGAGCACGCCGGCATCTCGGAGATCGAGCGCGGCAGCGGGCGCCGCACGCTGGCCTGGACCGACGAGGTCGTGCGCTCCGCCGACGTCCGGCACTCGGGCGCTGAACCGCACCCGGACTGGGAGCGGCTGTGGACCACGTCCGTGGTGCGGATAGAGGACACCGAGGCCGACGGCGGCGGCAACGCCCTGTCCGGCCTCGGCCTCCGCTCGGCGCTGTCCCTGCGGCTGCGGGCCGACCGGCGCCGCCTGACCGTGCTGACGGCCTACGCACGCAGGCCGCGTGCCTTCGACGAGGACGCCACCCGCGTCGGCCGCCTGTTCACCGCGCACGTCAGCCTCGCCCTGGACTCGGCGACCGTGCGCGAGCAGCTCACCGAGGCGATGCGCACCCGGGACCTGATCGGCCAGGCCACCGGCATCCTCATGGAGCGCATGACCATGGACGCGGCCGGTGCCTTCGACTCCCTGGTCAAGGCCTCGCAGCGGGAGAACGTCAAGCTGCGCGACCTGGCCCGCCGCATCGTCGACGCGAACAACACGTCCGGGTGAGGAGGCGTCGTCGGGCCTTGACGGGATATCCGTAGGGCCATGACCGCACAGAGCCCCGAGAGCCCCGAGACGCTGGACCGCGCGCTGGCGCGCAGCCAGGGACTCGACACCCTGCTGCGCGATCTGACCGACCGCGCGGTGCGCGAGGTGCCCGGCGCCGTCGCCTGCTCGATCACGGTGCGCCGGGCCGACCGGCTGATGACCCTGGCGGGCAGCTCGGGCCTCCCCAGCGGCCTGGACCTGCGCCAGTACGAGAACGGATCGGGCCCGTGCGTGGACGCCGCCGAGACCGGCAGCCCCCGCTACTCCCCCGACCTGGCCGAGGAGACCCGCTGGCCCGCGTACACGGAGTACGCGCTGGCCACCGGGGTGCGCTGTGTGCTGGCGCTGCCGCTGGCCGTCGAGGGCGAGACGGGCGCCGCGCTCAACTTCTACGGCGTCGAACCGGGCTCGCTGGGTGAGGGACGCGAAGCGGCCCGCACCTTCGCGGTGCGGGCCGCCGACGCGGTCGACGAGGCCCTGCGCATCGAGCGGCAGCGTTCCTCGGCGGCCGACGTGCGCACCGCCCTGCTCTCCCGCAGCGTCATCGACCAGGCGGTCGGCATCCTCATGGCCCGCGAGCGCATCGACGCCCACCGGGCCATGGAACGGCTGCGCCGGGCCTCGCAGCACACGAACATCAAGCTCCGGGACCTGTGCGACGAGCTGGTGGCCCGGGCGTCCGGCGGCGCCTCACGCGGCCGGCAGTGACTCCCCCTGGACCGCCTGGATGTCCAGCTCGACCCTGAGGGTCGTGCCGATGGCGGCGATGCCCGCCTGGAGGACCTGGTTGTAGTTCATGGCGAAGTCCTCGCGCCGCAGTTCCGTGGTCGCGCGGAACGCCGCCCGGGTGCCGCCCCACGGGTCGGCGCCGGTGCCGAGGTAGGCCAGGTCCAGGTCGACCGGGCGGACGACGCCGTGCAGGCCCAGCTCCCCGTGGACGGTCCAGCGGTCGGAGCCGGCCTGGGTCACCCCGGTGGACCGGAAGGTGATCTCCGGGTGCTGCTCGACGTCCAGGAAGTCCGCGGAGCGCAGGTGGGTGTCGCGCATGCCGTTGCCGGTGTCGATGGAGGTCGCCTTGATCACCGCCTCCACCCGGGACTTGGTGACGTCGTCCGGCGCGATCTCGACCGTGCCGGCGAAGTCGGTGAAGCGGCCGTGCACGCTGGAGATGCCCAGGTGCTGGGCGACCGCGGCCACGCTGGAGTGTGCCGGGTCGATGGTCCACGGCCCGGGCGGCGGCAGTTCGGTGCCTCCCTGGCGGGCGAGCGTCACGGTGCCGACCTCGGCCCGGCCGCTCGCGGTGACGATGGCGCTGGAGGCGGCGGGCGCGTAGCCGACGGCCGTGACGATGACGGTGTACGCCCCCGGCGCCAGCTCGGTCGTGTCCCGCACGGCGCCCTCGGCGTCCGCCTCGGCGCGCAGCACCTGGGTGCCGGTCATGTCGGTCACCGTGACGACCGCGTGCGACACGGCCCATCCGTCCCGCGTACGGATCCTCGCGGTCAGTCCCATCCCGTTGTCCCCTGTTCTCCCCAAAAGCGGGCCCATAGGTCTGCACAGGCCCGAGAAGCCTTATATATCGGTCATAAAGAGACCGGCCCGTGGCAGCGGCGCGCCTCCGCTCGGAGCGCGCGGGCCGCCACGGGCCGGGGTATCGCTACTCGCCGGGGTGGGCGAGCTCGATGTCGTGGTCGTCGACGCCCTGGCCGGCGACCGTGAGGGCCGTCGCCACCGGCGGGTAGCCGGTCGCGATGACGGTGTACTCACCGGCGTCCAGGTCGGTGAAGGCGTACGCCCCGTCCGAACCGGTGGTGGCCGTGCCGACCACGTTGCCGGCCGCGTCGACCAGGGTCACGCGGGCGTCGGCCAGCGGACCGTGCGGAGCCCGCACGACACCCTGGACCTCGGCGCCGGCCTGCAGGTCGACCTCGACGCGGGTGACACCGGTGCCGCCCACCTCGACGGGCAGGGCGCGCGGCCGGTACCCGGCGGCGTTCACCGCGACGGTCACCGTGCCCGGCACCAGCTCGGCGAAGGCGAACTCGCCCGCCTCACCGGTGGCGGCGGTGGCCAGCAGATCACCGCGCACGTCGGTGACGATCACCATCGCGTCCTTGACCGGCTGCCCGCTCTCCACGGCACGGACCAGGCCGGTGAGCCCGCTGGTGCCGCTGAGCAGGATGTCGTAGGCGACCGGTTCGTCGTTGACGACGATCGTGGACGCCTGCGGCTGGAAGCCGTCGGCGGAGGCGATCAGGACGTACGATCCCGCGCTCGGCGCGTCGACCGCGTAGGAGCCGTCGCCCTGGGCGACCGAACGTCCCAGCTGACGGCCCGCCAGCGAGATCAGCGTGACGGCGGCCTGCGGGACCGGCGCGGACTCGGCGCCGCGGACGAAGCCGCGGACCGGGATGCCGCCGGAGACGGGAGCCTGCGGGCTCGCGGCCGTGGCGACGGCGGCGAGCCGCTGCGTGGCCGCGGGCTGGACGGCGGTGTCGGCGTCCTGCGCGGCGGCGACCGCACCGGCCGGGACCGGCTCGGCGACCCGGGTGGCCTCGGCCGGAGCCGGGGCGGCCGGGGAGGCGGTCTCGGCGGCGGACTCCGCGGCCTGGGCCAGGGCACCGGTGGTGCGCAGCGGGACCTCCTTGATGAACAGGGTCACCAGGAAGGCGAGCAGGGCGATCGGCGCGACGTACAGGAAGATGTCGGCGATGCCGTGCCCGTAGGCGCTCTCGAGCCAGGTGCGGATGCCCGGGGGCAGCAGGTCCATGTCGGGGATCGCGCCGCTGCCCGAGGACTTCGCGGCCGCCGCCTGCTCCTGCGGGCTGAGCGTCCCGATGGTGTCCGAGGCGTAGTGGCTGATCCGGGAGGACATCACGGAGCCGAGCACGGAGACGCCGACCGCACCGCCGAGGGAGCGGAAGAAGGTCACCGTGGAGGACGCGGCACCCAGGTCGCCCGGGGCCACCTGGTTCTGCGTGCAGAGCACCAGGTTCTGCATCATCATGCCGACACCGAGGCCCATCAGCGCCATGAAGATCGCGATGCGCCAGTAGGGGGTGTCGTACCGCATGGTGCCCAGCAGGCCGAGGCCCGCCGTCAGCAGCACGCCGCCGGCCAGCAGCCAGCCCTTCCACTTGCCGGTCTTGGTGATGATCTGACCGGAGACCGTCGACGACACGAAGAGGCCGCCGATCATCGGGATCGTCATGACGCCCGACATGGTCGGGGACTTGTCCCGGGCCAGCTGGAAGTACTGGCTGAAGTAGACGGTGCCCGCGAACATCGCGATACCGACGAACAGCGAGGCGATCGACGCCAGCGTGATGGTGCGGTTCCTGAACAGGCGCAGCGGGATGATCGGCTCGCTGGCCCTGGTCTCGACGAAGCAGAAGATCAGCGTCAGGACGATCGCGCCGCCGACCATGACACCCGTCTGCCACGACATCCAGGAGTACTTGTCGTCGGCGAAGGTGACCCAGATGAGCAGCAGGCAGACGGCCGCGGTGACGAAGAAGGCACCGGCCCAGTCGACCTTGACCTTGCGCTTGAGCACCGGCAGGTGCAGCGTCTTCTGGAGCACGACCAGCGCGATGATCGCGAAGGGCACACCGACGTAGAGGCACCAGCGCCAGCCGAGCCAGCTGGTGTCGGTGATGACGCCGCCGAGCAGCGGACCGCCCACGGTGGCGACGGCGAAGGTCGCGCCGAGGTAGCCGGAGTACCGGCCGCGCTCACGCGGGGAGATCATCGCGGCCATGATGATCTGGGCCAGGGCGGACAGACCGCCGGCGCCCAGACCCTGGATGACACGCGCGCCGATCAGCATCGCCGGGTTCTGCGCCAGACCGGCCACGACGGAGCCGAGGACGTAGACGCAGAGGGCTATCTGGACCAGGGCCTTCTTGCTGACCAGGTCCGCGAGCTTGCCCCACAGGGGGGTGGAGGCGGTCATCGCCAGCAGCGAGGCGGTGACGACCCAGGTGTAGGCGCTCTGGCCGCCGCCGAGGTCACCGATGATCTCGGGCAGGGCGTTGGTGACGATGGTCGAGGACAGAATGGCGGCGAACATGCCGAGCAGCAGCCCGGACAGCGCCTCCATGATCTGCCGGTGCGTCATCGGAGCGTCTCCGGAGGAGCCTCCCCCGTGCTTGGCATGAGCCCGCACACCGGCTGGTGTGGTCGTTGCCATGGACTTCCTTTGCTTACGTGGTGACTGCGGGTGTACGGGTGGTCTGTTCGACCGCGGGTGGTACGGCGGGCCGGCCCACGGAGGACCGGCAGTCGTCGAAGCTCGCCCTGAGCCTGGCCATCAGCCGGGTGAGCTGGCCGACCTCCTCGTCGGTCCAGTCGCTCAGGCGGTGGGCCAGCAGCTGGGTCGTCCGTTCGGACAGGTCGTCCAGCTGCGCCTGGCCCTCGGGCGTCAGGCGCAGGATGCGCGAGCGCTTGTCCGCCGGGTCCGGGGAGCGTTCGATCCAGCCCCGCTCGGCGATGTGGGCCACATGGCGGCTGGTCACCGACATGTCCACGGCGAGCAGCTCCGCGAGCTTGCTCATGCGCATGTCGCCGTGGCGGCCCAGCAGCGTCAGTACGGCGGCCGAGCCGCCGGGGCAGTGGGCGGGCAGGATCCGGCCCATCTCCCGTTTCACGGCGCCGAAGGCGCTGAACTGGCGGATCAGCTCCTCGTACTGCGCCCTCTCGGCCATGCGCACCTCCCGCATTCGTTGCTTAGGGCAACCATAGGAGCGGTTGGTTGCTACAGGCAAATAAAAACGGGGTCCGGCCCATAAAAAGTTGGCAAAGGCAAGTATTGCGATAGTAAACACCCAGGTGGATGGCGGTGACCTGGGACAACGGGTCTCCGGAGCCCCGCACTTGGGCCCCACCCCGCGGATTCGCTAGTGTCTCGGCCCATGGCTAACAACCAGGGCCCCCAGGGCAATTACGACCCCGCAGGCAGCACCCAGATGTTCCGCGCGTTCGTCGACGAGGGCGCCCCCCAGTCCCGGCAGGCGGACCCCGTCGCCTCCTCGGGTCCCCGCATCGGCCTGATCGTCGGCATCGTGGCCGCCGTGGTGGTCGTCGCGGCCGTGGCCTGGCTGGCGCTGAAGTAGCACGGGGCGCGGACCCACGTACGACGCGACCGCCGCGGCCCCTCAGGGGGTGCCGCGGCGGTCGCCTTGCTGTCGTGGAGCCCCTGGGGGTGGAGCGGGCTCAGTCCGAGATGAGGCCCTCGCGCAGCTGCGACAGGGTGCGGGTGAGCAGCCGGGAGACGTGCATCTGCGAGATGCCGACCTCCTCGCCGATCTGCGACTGGGTCATGTTGGCGAAGAAGCGCAGCATGATGATCCGCCGCTCCCGCGGCGGCAGCTTGGCGAGCAGTGGCTTGAGGGACTCGCGGTACTCCACGCCCTCCAGCGCCGTGTCCTCGTAACCGAGCCGGTCCGCCAGCGAGCCCTCGCCGCCGTCGTCCTCCGGGGCGGGAGAGTCCAGCGAGGAGGCGGTGTAGGCGTTGCCCACCGCGAGGCCGTCGACGACGTCCTCCTCGGACACGCCCAGCACGGCGGCCAGCTCGCCGACCGTCGGGGAGCGGTCCAGCTTCTGGGAGAGCTCGTCACTGGCCTTGGTCAGCGCCAGGCGCAGCTCCTGGAGCCGGCGCGGGACGCGCACGGACCACGAGGTGTCCCGGAAGAACCGCTTGATCTCGCCCACGACCGTCGGCATCGCGAAGGTCGGGAACTCCACGCCCCGCTCGCAGTCGAAGCGGTCGATCGCCTTGATCAAACCGATGGTGCCGACCTGGACGATGTCCTCCATCGGCTCGTTGCGCGAGCGGAAGCGCGCGGCGGCGTAGCGCACCAGCGGGAGGTTGAGCTCGATCAGGGTGTCCCGGACGTACGCGCGCTCCGGGCTGTCCTGGTCGAGTGCGGCGAGCCGCAGGAACAGGGAGCGGGACAGGGTGCGGGTGTCGATGTTCGTCGAGGCCGCCAGGGCGGGGGCTTCGGCTGCCGGGAGGGCCTGAGCCGGCACGGCGTCGAGGGTCGGGACGTCATCGATGGAGCCGAGCGCCTGGAGCGCGTCGGGCGCGGTCTCGCTCTCCGCGAGCGCGAGCACCTTCGAGCTGCCCTGGTCTACGGACATGCCACCCCCTTTGGGTCGCGGGACGGTCACGGCGGACGCTCCCACGGTGGGAACGCAGCCTTCACCTGAATACCGGAGCCGAAGCCCCGGCAAACGCGTCTCCGGCAGAATGTCACATGTCGGCAACGCGCTGTAGTGACATGTCGACATCCGAGACGCGAAAACCCCCTGGAAAGAGGGGGTCTGACGGTCTGTCGGCCGTAATCCGCCCGCAACGGCCCTGGTGAGCGATTCGCTCGCACCGGTGACCACTCGGCCATGCTTTCGGATGTGCGCCGGGTTGCGCCTTCAGGTTATGCGTCGATCCGGTTGGCGGACCTCAATCGCTGGAAACTCCGCGCGAGCAGCCGCGAGACGTGCATCTGCGAGACGCCGAGTTCCGCGCTGATCTGCGACTGGGTGAGGTTGCTGTAGTAGCGCAGCAGCAGGATGCGCTGCTCCCGCTCCGGGAGCTGGACGAGCAGATGACGGACGAGGTCGCGGTGCTCGACGCCGTCCAGCGCGGGGTCCTCGTAGCCGAGCCGGTCGAGCAGCCCGGGCAGCCCGTCGCCCTCCTGCGCGGCCTCCAGCGAGGTGGCGTGGTACGACCGTCCCGCCTCGATGCAGGAGAGCACCTCGTCCTCGCCGATGCGCAGCCGCTCGGCGATCTCGGCGGTGGTCGGGGAGCGCCCGAAGGCGGTCGTCAGGTCCTCGGTCGCGCTGTTGACCTGCACCCACAGCTCGTGCAGCCGGCGCGGTACGTGCACGGTGCGCACGTTGTCGCGGAAGTAGCGCTTGATCTCGCCGACCACCGTGGGCATGGCGAAGGTCGGGAACTGCACGCCGCGGTCCGGGTCGAAGCGGTCGATGGCGTTGATGAGCCCGATGGTGCCGACCTGGACCACGTCCTCCATCGGCTCGTTGCGCGAACGGAAGCGCCCGGCGGCGTAGCGGACCAGCGGGAGGTTGGCCTCGATGAGCGCCGCGCGTACGCGGTCGTGCTCCGGCGTACCCGGCTCGAGTCCCTTGAGCTCCCCGAAGAGCACCTGGGTCAGGGCCCGGGTGTCGGCGCCGCGGCTGCGCTGCGGCGCGGGGGGCCGCGCGGGCGCCTCCTGGGCCTGTGCGGGGGGTGCGGGCGGTGCCTGAGGCGCAGTACTGGCCGGCACGGTCAACTCCACCTCGTGATCCGTCAACTCATCCGTCAACTCTCCGTCAAAAGCGGTCATAGCATCACAAGACATGCGCACGGTGTGCAAGCACCCCATAGCGCCGTGTTGAGGGCGTTCAGGGCATGCACGAGGCGGCCGTCCCCGCACACGGACCAGCCCCCCGACGTTTCCGGCGGGGGGCTGGGGGTGCGCGGTGCCTCAGAACTCGTAGTCGGCGATCACCCAGGTGGCGAACTCGCGCCACAGCGCGACGCCCGCCTGGTGCGCCGGGTGGTCCACGTAACGCCGCAGGGCGTCGGTGTCGTCCACGGCGGAGTTGATGGCGAAGTCGTAGGCGATGGGGCGGTCGCTGATGTTCCAGGCGCACTCCCAGAAGCGCAGCTCCTCGATCTGGTCGCCCAGGGCCCGGAAGGCCTCGACGCCCTTCACGACGCGCGGGTCGTCCCGCTCGACGCCCTCGTTCAGCTTGAACAGCACCAGGTGACGGATCATCACTTTCCTCCGTTGGCGGCCCAGGTCATGAAGTCTCCGACGGCTCCCGCGGCGTCGGATATGCCCTGGAACCCGATCTGGACATAGTCGGCGGCCTTGGCCGGGTCCGTGATGATCACGTACAGCACGAAGACCACGAGCACGTAGACGGCGATCTTCTTCGCGTTCACCGCCACCGCGGCCTCCCCCTGGGACTTCCTCGGACTCTGCGCTACCGGCGGTGAGTGTAACTGTCCGCTCCCGTGTGCGATCAATGCCTCGATCCGGTGACCGGCCTCGCCGCCGCCCCGGACGAGACGGGCCGCCGTCCCGGAAAAGGCGAAGGGCCCAGTCCTCGGACTGGGCCCTTCTGCTGCGGTAGCGGAGGGATTTGAACCCTCGGTGACTTGCGCCACACTCGCTTTCGAGGCGAGCTCCTTCGGCCGCTCGGACACGCTACCGAGAGAGACCTTACAACACAGTGCGGCATGGTTCGAAATCGGTATCCGGCGGTTCCCCCGGCGGGTGTCAGCGGTCGCGGAAGAAGTCCGTGAGCAGCAGGGCGCACTCCTCGGCGAGCACGCCCTCGATCACCTCGGGCCGGTGGTTGAGCCGCCGGTCGCGGACGACGTCCCACAGGGAGCCGGCCGCGCCCGCCTTGTCGTCGCGGGCGCCGTAGACGACGCGGTCCACCCGGGACTGCACCAGCGCGCCCGCGCACATCGTGCACGGCTCCAGGGTGACGACGAGCGTGCAGCCGGTCAGCCGCCACCGGTCGCCGAGCCGCGTGGCGGCCCGCCGGATCGCCAGCACCTCCGCGTGGGCCGTCGGGTCGCCGGTGGCCTCGCGTTCGTTGTGCCCGGCCGCCAGCACGGTGCTGCCGTCCGGGGCCAGCACGACGGCGCCGACGGGCACGTCCCCGCGCAGGGCGGCCTGCCCGGCCTCGGCCAGGGCGAGCCGCATCGCGGGCCGCCACCGGTCGCGCACCGGGTCGGGCGCGGCCGGGTCCCGGTCCGGGCCCGGTGGCACCCGTCCCGGGCCTCCGTCGATCGGTGCGGTCAGCGGACCGCCTCCAGCATCTCGGAGGCGCCCAGCGCCTCGGCGATCTCACCGACCGCGTCGCCGGACATCGACCGCAGTTCCTTCTCGCTCACGCCGAGGTCGTCGAGGAGTCCCGCGTCGCCGACCGGGCCGTGCGGCACGGAGGACTCCCCGGCGTCCGCGTCGTCGTCGTCGCCGTCGTCGGCGTCGTCGGGCTCACCGTCCTCCGTGCCGTCGAGGTCGAGGGCGTCGAGGTCGGCGACGTCGTCACCGGGATCCCGGCCGAGCAGTTCGTCGGTGAGCAGGATCTCCCCGTAGCTGCTGCGGGCGGCCGCGGCGGCGTCCGAGACGTAGATGCGGGGATCCTCCTCGCCGTCCACGCGGACGACTCCGAACCACGCGTCCTCCTGCTCGATCAGCACGAGCACCGTGTCCTCGTCGGGAGAGGCTTCCCGTGCCAGGTCGGTCAGATCCGACAGGGTCTCCACATCGTCGAGCTCCGTGTCGCTCGCTTCCCACCCGTCTTCGGTGCGCGCGAGCAGTGCGGTGAAGTACACCGTGACTCTCCCACTGGTCGTAGGCGTGCCGGTTGGG
This sequence comes from Streptomyces flaveolus, assembly GCF_014648815.1. Classification (GTDB taxonomy): domain Bacteria; phylum Actinomycetota; class Actinomycetes; order Streptomycetales; family Streptomycetaceae; genus Streptomyces; species Streptomyces flaveolus. The sequence goes on from NZ_BMRV01000004.1 coordinate 520,491, forward strand.
GTTCCCCCCGGCGGAGGTCGTGGGCGGGGCAAGCGGTCCTCCGAGCCCCACCCACTCGGAATCGTGGCAGAAACGAGGCCTTGGGGGGACGTCTTCGGCGCCCTGTGTCCCGCTGTTTCGATCGCGGGTCCGTGCGTGTGTCTCCGAGCCGGACCCGGCGGCGCAGTCCTTGCCGCCACTCGCGGATCGTACGCGGCTTTTCCCCGGGGCCGTGCACACCCGTTCCCGTGCCGTCGGCGCGGCGCGCGATCTTCCCCCGACGGGCTCTGGGAACGGAGCCCGCGCTACCAGCGGAACGTGCGCATGCGCATCGCGTGGCGCAGCCGGGCGGCCTTGGCGCGGCGCGGCTGGACGCGGTCCCGTAGCTCCCGGGCCTCCGCGAGATCGCGCAGGAACTGGGCCCGGCGCCGGCGGCGCTCGGACTCCACCTCCGGCCCCGACCTGCGCTGCGTCCCCGTCCTCCGACGCGTCCCCGGCTCCTCGCTCGGGGACGACGTGTCGTGAATGTCCCGGTCAGGCACAGTCTCACCACCCAGCGTCCGTCCCTCCCACCTTCCCCCGGACGGACGGTTTGACTCCAGTGGGCGGGTGAAGCGGCTGCCGTGGGCTCGCCCGCCCGCGGGACGCCGGTGCCACGGGGCCCGGTTACTGTGGTGGACATGCGTCTCCACGTCGTCGACCACCCCCTGGTCGCCCACAAGCTCACCACGCTGCGCGACCAGCGCACGGACTCCGCGACCTTCCGCCGTCTCGCCGACGAGCTGGTCACCCTGCTCGCCTACGAGGCCACGCGCGACGTGCGCACCGAACAGGTCGACATCCGGACGCCGGTCACGCAGACCACCGGCGTCAAGCTCTCCCATCCGCGCCCGCTGGTGGTGCCGATCCTGCGCGCCGGTCTCGGCATGCTCGACGGCATGGTCCGGCTGCTGCCGACCGCCGAGGTGGGCTTCCTCGGCATGGTGCGCAACGAGGAGACGCTGCAGGCCTCCACGTACGCCACCCGCATGCCCGACGACCTCTCCGGGCGCCAGGTCTACGTCCTGGACCCGATGCTGGCCACCGGCGGCACGCTGGTCGCCGCCATCCAGGAGCTGATCAAGCGCGGCGCCGACGACGTCACGGCCGTGGTGCTGCTGGCGGCCCCCGAGGGTGTCGAGGTGATGGAGCGCGAGCTGGCCGGCACTCCGGTGACGGTCGTGACGGCCTCGGTCGACGAGCGCCTCAACGACCAGGGCTACATCGTGCCGGGCCTCGGCGACGCGGGCGACCGGATGTACGGAGCGGCCGAGTAGCCGCCCACGGCGTATCCCTACGGCTGCTCAGCAGTCCTTCTTCTCCGCGGCGGACGTCGGCTGCGGCGCGGCCAGCTCGGCCAGCGCCGCGTCGGCGTCCGCTCGCTGCGCCAGGCCCTTGAAGCCGTTGCCGATGATCAGGTCCAGGGTGGTGCCCTTGCGGGCCGCGTCGGTGCGGCGCTCGGCGGCCGGCAGCTGGGTGCCGAGCACGGGCAGCGAGCCCTTCAGGGCCGCGGCGGGCCCGAGCAGCACGCCCGAGCCGTCGACCTTCTTGTCGAACTCCGCGGGCGCGTTGGTCACCTCGCCGATGCGGAAGCCGCGCTTCTTCAGCTCGTCGGCGGTCTGCTGGGCGAGGCCCTTGCGGGTGGTGGCGTTCAGCACGTTGACGGTGACCTCGGCCGGCTTCGGTACGGCCACCGCGGCGGGCGAGGCGCTCGCGCGGGCCGGGGCGGTCCGGCAGGCCGCGGCGCCGGCCGCCGACGCCTCGTCGCCGCCGGTGAAGACGTCGATGAGCTGCAGCGTGCCCCAGCCGAGGACCCCGAGGACGGTGGCGCAGGCGGCGCCGGCGAGCGCGAGCCTGCCGCGTCGCCGGGCCGGGCGCATCCGCGGGTACTTGCCCCCCGTGATCTTGTACTGGCCGCCCATGCCAGGGGGAGTCAGCATGCTCATGGGCGCAGCGTAGTGCGCTTGGGCGGCGATGCCTATTAGATGATCAGTCGGTGTTCCGCGGTTCGGCGCAATGCCACCCGAAAGGGTCAAGGCGCGGTGTCGCGGAGGCCGGTGCGGACCTCGTCGCGGGTCCGGTCAGTCGAGTTCGAGGACGCGCGCGTGCAGTACCTGACGCTGCTGCAGCGCCGCGCGGACCGCGCGGTGGAGGCCGTCCTCCAGGTACAGGTCACCCTGCCACTTCACGACGTGCGCGAAGAGGTCGCCGTAGAACGTGGAGTCCTCGGCGAGGAGGGTCTCCAGGTCCAGTTGACCCTTGGTCGTCACGAGCTGATCGAGGCGGACCGGGCGCGGCGCGACGTCCGCCCACTGCCGGGTGCTCTCCCGGCCGTGGTCGGGGTACGGCCGGCCGTTTCCGATGCGCTTGAAGATCACACGGAAAGCCTACCGGCCCGGGCGTCGCGGGCGCAGCCATGGCGGCGCAGTGTGGCGCCGGAAAAGACGCCGTAAACGAGGGCAAACGGGAAGGGGGCCCCGGTGGGACGGCCGTGCGGACGTCCCACCGGGCGCGGTGACCGCGGATTTCCCGGTCAGTCACGCCTCTTGTCCCGTGCGGGCGGCCGCCGTTCGCGCGGGGCCTCCGGCCCGGCCTCGGATTTGGCGGGGGCGCGGCGGGCGGCTTCGGCGCGCAGAAGGGCGCGCAGGACGGCATAGGGGTCGTTGAGCATGGCTGTGCTCCTGATGACGCGTTCGGTGGGCGGGCTGGGGGACCGGTGGGGCCGGTCCGGTCAGCAGCGCAGGACCACGGAGCGCGTGCCGCGCGGTGAGAGCGGCGCAGCGGGCGGTGCCGGGTGCCCGTCGGGGCGGGCGTGCCCGGTGGCGGCGGGCAGGGTGGCCCACCGGGGCGGTGCCGGGCGCCGGGCGATCCGGGCCGGTGCCCTCGGGGCGGTGTCGAGGTGGTCGTACTCCGCGGCCTGGCCGTTCGGCCCGCCGCTCTCACCGGCCACCACGGCCGGGGGCGGCACCGCCAGGGCCGGTGCGTGTGAGCAGGGCACGAGCAGGGCGAGCAGCAGGACCAGGGCCCGCACCCAGGTGCCGCGGCGTCCGGCGCGGACGGCGCGGTCCGTGGTGGTGTGCGCTGCGGGCCTCACCCGGGTCGTGTCCCCGCCCGGCGTACGCCGTTCAGCACACCCCGGGCGGAAACCGCTCGCTCGGCCTACGGGCGGGGGGCGGCGGCGTACGCCGTTCACACCGTGCGCGGGACCTTGCGGGCCCGGCTCCGGATGCTCAGGGACGTGACGATCTCGACCACGCCGACGACGACGAGCCACCAGCCGCCGAGCACCGTGAGGACGGCGACCGACTCGACGGGCGAGTCGATCAGGACGATGCCGGCGAGCACCGTGACGATGCCGAGGAAGATGTGCCAGCCGCGCGCGGGCATCGCCGGGTCGTGGGCGGCGGCCACGGTCTGGGTGATGCCGCGGAACAGCCAGCCGATGCCGATCCACAGCGCGAGCAGCAGGACGGACTGGAGCGGGCCGCGGAAGCAGAACAGGCCCAGCAGGATCGACACGGCCCCGCTGATGAACGCGAGGACCCGCAGCGAGGTCCTGCTGTGCGTGCCGAAGGCGGACGCGAGTTGCAGGACGCCGCTGACGAGGAGGTAGAGGCCGAACAGCACACCGGCGGCACGCAGGGAGGCGCCCGGCCAGACCAGGACCAGCACGCCGAGGACCAGCGAGGCGATCCCGGTGAGCAGGACCGTCTGCCAGGCGGTGCGGGACAGGACGTGCAGGGGCCTTCGACGGGCGGCTCGGGCTCGTGCCCGCCTGGGGCGGCCCGGGTGTGCGTCCCGTGCCGGGCGTGGACCCCGCGGTCGTCGTACGGCGGGCCCCCGGGGGAGCTGTTCGGTGGCTCGGTCATGGTCCATGCTGGGAGCGGCCGTGGACCGGCCGCCACCTGGAGTGGTCCACCGGGCTGACGTCGCGGGCGGGCGCGGGCGGTGCCGGCCTCGTGGCCCCCGGACCGGACCGTGGGCGCCCCGGCTACTTGCCGGCGGCCTTCGCGGCCTTCGCCGCCGCCTTCATCTCCTGCTTGTGCGCGCGGACCTTGGTCAGCGACTCGGGACCGGTGATGTCGGCGACCGAGCGGAAGGACCTGGGCTCGCCGTAGTCGCCCGCCGCCTCCCGCCAGCCCTCGGGCCGGACGCCGAGCTGCTTGCCCAGCAGGGCCAGGAAGATCTGCGCCTTCTGCTTGCCGAAGCCCGGCAGCTCCTGGAGCCGCTTCAGCAGCTCCTTGCCCGTGCCGACGCCCCGCCAGACGGCCTCGGCGTCACCGTCGTAGGTCTCGACGAGATACCGGCACAGCTGCTGGATGCGGCCCGCCATGGAGCCGGGGTAGCGGTGCACGGCGGGCTTCTCGGACAGCAGGGCCGCGAATCCCTCGGGGTCGTACGCGGCGATGTCGTGGGCGTCCAGGTCCTCGGCGTTCATGCGCCGGGCGATGGTCGACGGGCCCTTGAACGCCCACTCCATGGGGACTTGCTGGTCCAGCAGCATGCCGACCAGCGCGGCGAGCGGACTGCGGCCGAGGAGTTCGTCGGCCTCGGGGTCCTGGGCGAGGTGAAGAGTGACGTCCATGTCCTGATGATCGCGCGTGCGCGCTCAGGTCGCGCGCCAGTACCCCAGCGCGTTCACCCGGTGCTTCGGCACACCCAGGTCCTTGCGGACGTGGGCGCCCAGGGTCCGGGTCGTGGCCGTGTCGCAGGCGATCCAGACGTACGGCTCGGTGGTGTCGCGGAGCAGTCCGGGCAGCGCTTCCTTCACCTTGGCGACCAGGTGGGCGCCCGCGTCGCGGCGCGGGACGGTGCGGATCTCGTGCCGGGCCGGGTCGGTGCGCAGGGGGAGGCCCTCGGTCTCGCCCTCGAACCAGATGGTCGCCGGGACCGAGTCCAGCGCGTCGAGGAGCGAGTTCAGGGCAGGCACGGACGCCGGGTCGGCGACGGCGAAGAGGCGGGAGGGCGCCGGGTCGGGGTGCTGGAAGCCGGTGCCCTGGACCGTCGCCTCGATGGTGTCACCGGGCTTCGCGGCCCGCGCCCAGTCGCTGGCGCACCCCTCGTGCAGGGCGAACTCCAGGCCGAAGGTGCCGGTCGCCGGGTCCGGGTCGACCAGCGTGTAGGCCCGCTGGTGCGGCTTGCCCGCGTTGTCGAACCAGAGCCGCACCCACATCGTGGGGTGGACGCCGGTCGCCGCCAGCAGGCCGCCGTCGGACAGGCGCAGCCGCCGGAAGTCCGGGGTGACGTCCTCGGCGTCCGTCACGGTGAACTCGAAGTCCTTCGCACGCATCAGCCTGAGGACCGCGCCCTCCCAGCCCCGCCCCTGCCTCATCGGTTGTTCACCTTTCACGTACCATTCCGCCACGACGTAAGACTTAGGTGAGCCTAACCTAAAGGAAAGTAGGGGCACAGGGGTGAGCGCCGAGATATACCGCGACGCCTGGGGGATTCCGCACCTGCGCGCGGACAGCGCGGAGGGACTCGCCCGCGCCCAGGGCCGGGTGACCGCCCGTGACCGGGCCTGGCAGCTGGAGGTCGAGCGCCACCGCGCCCTGGGCACCTCGGCGTCCTTCCTCGGCGCCCAGGCCCTGCCCTGGGACCGGTTCGCCCGCCGGGCCCTGCTCGCCGACACCGCCCGCCGCTGCTTCGCGGCCCTGGAGGAACGGGACCCGGAGACGGCCGCGTGGGTGCGGGCGTACGTCGACGGCGTGAACGAGTCGCTGGCGCGGGACGCGCCCGCCCCCGAGTTCGCGCGCACCGGCCTCGCGCCCGGCCGCTGGGAGCCCTGGACCCCGCTCGCCGTCTGGCTGGCCACGCACATCCTCTTCGCCGGTTTCCCCGCCAAGCTCTGGCGCGAGCACATCACCGGGCACCTCGGCCCGGACGCCGTCGCCCTGTTCGCCACCGACGGGCCCGGCACCGCGGGCAGCAACGGCTGGCTGGTGAGCGGCGAGCGGACCGTGACCGGGCAGGCGGTCATCGCCGGCGACCCGCACCGCTACATCGAGGACCCCGGCGTCTACCAGCAGATCCACCTGTCCTGCCCGGAGTTCGACGTCGTCGGCCTCGCCGTGCCCGGCGTTCCCGGCATCGCCCACTTCGGCCACACCGGCACGGTCGCCTGGGCGATCACCAACGCCATGGCCGACTACCAGGACCTGTACCGCGAACGGCTGCGCCGCACCGGCGCCGGCGTCGAGGCGCTCGGCCCGGACGGCGCCTGGCACCGGGCGGCCCGGCACACCGAGCTGATCCGGGTCGCGGGGGAGGAGAGCGTCGAGGTCGAGGTCATCGAGACCGACCGGGGCCCGGTGATCGTCGGCGGGCCCGAGGGCCTGGACGACGGCACCCCCCTCGCCCTGAGCCTGCGCCACCCGCCCCGCGTCACCGCCGACCTGGGCTTCTCCGCCCTGCTGCCGCTGCTGCGGGCCCGCCGGGCCGCCGACGTGGACCGGGCCCTGGAAGCGTGGGCCGAACCGGTCAACGTCGTGCAGGCCGCCGACACCGGGGGCGGGCTGCTGCACCGGGTCGCGGGCCGGGTGCCGGTGCGGGCCGCCGCCAACGGCCTGGGCCCGGTGCCCGCGTGGGAACCCGGCCACGAGTGGCGGGGCTGGCACGAGACGCCCCGCGCCGGGCTCACCGACGGGGTCGCCGTGATGGCCAACCAGCGCGGCCCGGCCGGCCCCCTCGGCGTCGAGTTCGCCCCGCCGCACCGCGCCGAGCGCATCGCCGCCCTGCTCGCCGCCAAGGACCGCTGGTCGGCCGCCGACATGCCCGCGATCCACACCGACACCCACCTCGCCTCCGCCGCACCGCTCCTCGACCACCTGGCGGCCCTGGAGGACCTGACCCCCGAGGCCGGCGCCCTGCGTGACCGCCTCCTCGCCTGGGACCGCCGCATGGACGCCGGCAGCACCGACGCGGCGGCCTACGCGGCCGTGCGCGGCGCGGTCGTACGGCACCTGGCGGCGCACCCGGCGCTCGCCGCGGCCGCCGTCCCGCCCGCGTACCCGGAGGTGCTCCTGCCGTGGCTCGCGCTCGTGCCGCGCGTCGCCTACGCCCTCGAACACCTGCTGCGGGCCGAGGACCTGTACGGCATCGACCGTGCCGGGGCCGTCCGCGCGGCCCTGGAGGAGGTGGCCGCGCGAGAGCCCTCGGGCACCTGGGGCGACACCCACCGCCTCGCCCCCTGGCGGGCACTGCCGGACACCACCCGGGAGGAACCCGGCCTGTCCGGCGACCACGACTGCGTGCTGTGCACCTCCGCCGTCCCCGGCCTCACCGACCGCGCCGCACGCGGCCCCGCCGCCCGGTACGTCTGGGACCTGGCCGACCGGCAGGACAGCCGCTGGGTGGTCCCCCACGGCGCTTCGGGCGTCCCCGGCTCGCCCCACCACCGCGACCAGCAGCCCCTGTGGCTCGCCGGGGAACTCGCCCCGGTGGTCACCGACTTCGACCGGCTCGTGAAGGAGACCGATGTCTGACCCCTATCTCTCCCGGACCCCCGTCCACGAGCAGGCGCTCGACGGCTTCGGCACCGTCCGGATCCTGCCCCTCGACCCGGCCGCGGACGCCGAGGTCATCCACCGCTGGGTGAGCGAGGAGCGGGCCGCGTTCTGGGGCATGAACGGCCTCACGCGGGATCAGGTCGCCGGGATCTACGCCCACATGGCCGGCCTCGACACCCACCACGCGTTCCTGGTGGTCGAGGACGGCGAGCCCGTCGCGCTGTTCCAGACCTACGAACCCGAGGCCGACCGGGTGAGCGAGTGCTACGACGTCGAACCCGGCGACATCGGCGTGCACCTGCTGCTCGCCCCCGCCGGGAAGGACGGCGCGCGGCCCGGCTGGACCGCCGCGCTGTCGGGGGCCCTCGTCGCGTACGTCCTGCTGGGTCTGGACCGGAAGCGGATCGTGGTCGACCCGGACGTGCGCAACGACAAGGCCGTCGCCCGCTTCCTCAAGCAGGGCTTCACCGCCGGACCTCGGGTCGTGCTGCCGGAGGTCGACCTGCCGGACGTGTACCTGCCCGAGAAGAAGGCACAACTCGCCTTCCTGCGCCGGGAGGTAGCCTTCCCGGGGTGACCCCGGTGACCCCTGAGGAACTCGTCGCGCACTACGGGCTGGAGCCGATTCCGCGCGAGGGCGGCCTGTTCCGGCGTACCTGGGCCGGCCCGCAGCGCCCGGACGGACGCCCCGCGGGCTCCGCCATCGTCGCCCTGCTGACCGCCCGCCCGGGCGACTTCTCCGCCCTGCACCGCCTGCCCGCCGACGAGGTCTGGCACTTCTACCTCGGTGATCCGCTGGAGCTGCTGCTCCTCGGCCCGGACGGCGGCGCCCGTACGGTGGTGCTCGGCCCGGACGTCCTGGGCGGGCAGCACGTGCAGTTCACCGTCCCCGCCGGGACCTGGATGGGCGGCCGGGTGGCGGCGGGCGGCGCGTGGACGCTGTTCGGCTGCACGATGGCGCCCGGATTCACCTACGGGGATTACGAGCACGGCGACGCGGCCGCCCTCACGGCGCGCTATCCGGCCGAGGCCGCACGGATCGTGGAACTGTCCCGGCCATGACTCTCCTCGACGGTCAGGTCGCCCTGGTCACGGGCGCGGGCGGCGGCATCGGCCGGGGCATCGCGCTGCGGTTCGCCGAGGAGGGCGCGGCGGTCGCGGTGCACTGCCGTACGGGCGTGCGGGCGGCGCGGGAGGTGGCCGGGCGGATCCGGGACCACGGCGGGCGGACGGTGGTGCTGCGGGCCGACCTCACCGACGAGGACGCCTGCCGCCGCCTGGTGGAGGAGGCCGCCGACTGGGGCGGCGGACGGCTGACGGCACTGGTCAACAACGCGGGCGTGCAACCGGTGCGGGAGCTGGCCGGGATGACGGCCGCCGAGTGGCGGGCGGTGGTGGACACCAACCTCACCGGCGTCTTCGCCTGCACCCAGGCCGCGGCCGGGCTCATGCGGACCCAGGACGGCGGCGGCACGGTCACCCACATCGCCTCCATCGAGGCCGGCGCCCCCGCTGCCGGCCACGCGCACTACGGCGCCTCCAAGGCGGCGGTCGTGATGCACGCCCGTTCGGCGGCCCTGGAGTACGGCCCGTGGGGCGTCAGGGTCAACTCCGTCTCGCCCGGCCTCGTCGACCGGGAAGGACTCGAGGAGGCCTGGCCGGACGGCGTACGGCGGTGGCGGCGGGCGGCGCCCACCGGACGGCTGGGACGCCCGGAGGACGTGGGCGACGCGTGCGTGTTCCTCGCCTCGCGGCTGGCGTCCTGGATCACGGGCCACGACCTGGTCGTGGACGGCGGGGTCACGGCACGCCCGACGTGGTGAGGGCGGGCCCGGCCCCGCGGTGAGCGCGACGGCCCCCGCGTCCGTACGTATCCCCGAAGCGGCGAGTCCCGGCGACGGAGAGGTGACGTGAGGCGAGGCGATGCGGGTACGGGCCCGGACTCCCGGATCCCCCGGGGGCGCCGGCCCCTGCGGGGGGCGGTGCTGCTGGGGGCCGTACTGGTCCTGCTCGTCCTCGGTGGCGCGGGACCGGCGTCCGCCCACGCCGCGCTCCGCTCCACCGACCCCGGCGACGGCACCGTCCTCCAGCGGGCCCCCCGCGCCGTCACCCTGACCTTCACCGAGTCCGTCGGCCTGCGCGACGACTCCTTCCGCGTCCTCGACCCCGGCGGCCACCGCCTGCGCACCGAGGACGCCGGGCACGCGGACGGCCGCTCCGACACGGCCCGCGTCACCCTGCCGGACACGCTCGGCGAAGGCACCTACACCGTGGCCTGGCGGGTGGTGTCGGCCGACAGCCACCCCGTCTCCGGCGCCTTCACCTTCTCCGTCGGCAAGCCCTCCGCGACGACCGCCGCGGTCGCCGCCGGCCCCACCGAGGACCCCCTCACCGCCGTCCTCCACAGGATCGCCCGCTACCTCTCCTACTTCGCCGCCGCCCTGCTCGTCGGCACGGCTGCCTTCGTCGCACTGTGCCGCCCGCCGGACCCCGCCCCGCTGCGCCGGTCCCTGGTGGCCGGCTGGTGGACCCTGCTGGCGGCCACCGCGGCGCTGCTGGTGCTGCGTGCCCCGTACGAGGCGGGGACCGGCCCCGCGACGGCCCTGGACGCCTCGGCCTTCGGCGACACCCTGACGAGCCGTCCCGGCGTCCTGCTGCTGACCCGGCTGGCGCTGCTCGTGCCGACGGCGCTCTTCCTCGCCCGGGCGTCCCGCCGCCGCGAGCGCGGCCCCCTCACCACCGCGGCGGGCGCCGCCCTGGCCGTCGGACTGGCCCTGACCTGGGCCGCCGCCGAGCACGCCGTCGCCGGCCCCCAGGTGCCCCTGGCGGTGACGTCGTCGGTACTCCACCTGCTGGCCACGGCCGTCTGGCTCGGCGGCCTCGTGGCCCTGCTCACCACGCTGCGCGGATCCGCGGACGCCCCCACGGTCGCCCGCTTCTCCCGCGTCGCCCTCGCCTGCGTGACCGTCCTGGCCGCCACCGGCGCCTACCAGTCCTGGCGCGGCCTCGGCTCCTGGCCGGCGCTCACCGGGACGACGTACGGGCGGCTGCTGCTCGCCAAGCTGGCCGGGGTGTGCGTGCTGCTGGCGCTGGCGGCGGTGTCACGGCGGTGGACGGGCGCGCTGGCCGGGCGGGCTCCCGTACCGGAGGGGGAACGGGAGCGGGCGACGGAGGCTCCCGTACCGGTGGGTGCCTCGCCGCGGACCGCCTCGCCCCTGCCGCCGTCGGCTGCCTCCTCGGCCGGACCCGGGGCGATGCCCACCGGGCCGGTCCCCGGGGACGAGCCCGCCCACGAGGTCGCCGCCCACCGCCGGGGCCTGCGCCGCTCCGTCCTGGCCGAGGCCGTCGTCGCGGCCGTCGTTCTCGTCCTGACGACCCTGCTCACCAGCACCCTGCCGGGCCGGGCGGCGACCGAGGCGGCACGCTCCGCGCCGGCGGGCGGGGTGCTGCCCGCGTCCGTCACCACGATCCCCTTCGACGCGGGCGCCGCCGGCGGCCGGGGCATGGTCCAGATCACCCTGGACCCCGGCCGGACCGGCGACAACGCGGTGCAGGCCGTCGTCTTCGGCCCCGACGGGAGCCTGGCCGCCGTTCCCGAACTGCGCCTCTCCTTCACCCTCCCCGACCGGGAGATCGGTCCGATCGCCGCCGAACTCGTCGACCGGGGCGGCTACTGGAGCGCCAACTCCCTCACCCTTCCCCTCCCCGGCACCTGGACCATGAAGGCGACGGTCCGGGTGACGGAGGTGGACCAGGTGAGCGAGACCAGGCGGATCCGGATCCTGCCCTGAACAGGGGTGGCGCGGGGCGGGCGCCGCTCAGACCGTCCGCAGCCCGGCGTCGGCGGACCGCAGCCGTTCCCGCACGGCCGCGGCCTTCTCCCTGCTGTCGCTCAGGGAGTACGCGTTCCTCAGCCCGCTCCAGGCGCGACCCAGCGCGGAGGAACCCGCCGCGACCAGCCGGACCTCGCGGCTGTCCGTCCGGTCCGTGACGTGGATCTGGACCAGCCAGCCCCCGAGGAGGGTCTTGAGCGAGGCGTAGGCCTGGAAGTCGGCGTTGCCGACGAAGGGGTCGTCGCTCCCCGGGACGGTGCCGAACTCGACCTTCCGGGAGAGCTGGAGCGTCGAGCCGAAGATCTCCTTGATCGCCTCGACGCTGAGAGTGGTGTGCAGGGCAGCGTGGGCACGCGGTGGCCGGCGCAGGGCCCGCGGACGGAGGACGACCGCTCGGCCGCCAGAAGTCAGCCGGTTCGCGCCCGCCCGTGACGGCCGAGGGCTCTTTTGTGGCGTACGGCACGTACGGAGACGACCGGCGCAGCGACGGTGTCGGACAACGTCGAAGGGCCCCCTGTTTCCAGGGGGCCCTTCGACGTTAGTGCCCGGTGAGGCACTGGCGGAGGATACGAGATTCGAACTCGTGAGGGGTTGCCCCCAACACGCTTTCCAACTGTCCGCATGGCCGTCCAGGGGCGTCCACACGCGTTCAGAGGCCAGGTCAGACGGGGAGCGCGTACGACGGTGAACGGCGGCGATCGTTGGCGCACTGGACAAAGACCAAGACAACGAGCGGCTCAGTGTCAGTGGCCCTTCCTAGGATCAACGCCAGACCAGGTGATGGAGGGGGCTCATGACCACTACAGGGCTGTCGGATGCCAGCATCGTTCGGCGCGTCGTCCAGGAGTACGACGACGAGGGGCGGGACGCCTTCCTGGACAGGCACAGGTTCGAGCGCGCCACTCAGTACTACCTTCAGGTGGGTGGTCGGCTGTACGACGCCAAGGCCATCGCCAACGTGGCGTACCGCTACGAGCACCAGGACCCTGACGCGCGCGTGATCAGCGGTGGAAGGGATCACAGCAACCGCCTGCTGGAGCGCCTCGGTTTCACGGTGGTCGACGGCCGTCCCACCACGGTGGAGGGTGAGCGTGCCTGGCGTCTCGCAGTCTGGTCGCACCTACAGCTCACCGAAGACGTCAGCCAGGTTCCGCCGGGTGCCCTCCGTGCATTCGGTGTCTATGGCGGAGGCCAGGGCATTTGGATGGACAAAGCCAGAACAGAGGCCGTCCATGAGGGCGGCATCACTATGGGAGTACTCCACACTGGTGCGCACTACCCGGACGAGATCAGCGACAACGATGTGATCTACCACTACCCGACTACTGGCCGGGGCCCCGGCCGTGATGAGTCGGAGGTCGCCGCGACCAAGGCAGCAGCAGCCCTCAAGCTGCCCATCTTCGTCATCGCGAAGCCGACTCCTCGGTCCGGTGTCCGCATCGTGCGTCTGGCATGGGTGGAGGGCTGGGAAGAGCGGTCCAGGATCTTCCTGATCAACTTCGGAGACAGCAGGCCGGAGCGTCTCCTGACCGAGGACCAATCAGACGATCTGCCTTTTTCTCTGACGGGTAGCCGCAGCCGGAGCAGCCAGCGGAACGTTCGCGAACGCCCTGGACAGCGCCGTTTCAAGCTGCGGGTCTTCCAGCGCTACGGACCTCGCTGTCCCCTCTCGGGAATAGCAGTGCCCGAGATGATCGAGGCAGCTCACCTGAGGCCCGACGCCGAGGACGGCACAGACGATCCTCGCAACGGCTTGCCGCTCAACGCAGCGCTCCACCGTGCCTACGATGCACACCTGTTCGCCATTGAACCCGAGACCCTCAACGTAGTGACCCGCCCTCAGGGCCCAACTATTGAGGAGCTCGGTATCGTCACGCCGCATCTTCGCGAGCTACCACGGCGCCCACACGCCGAGGCGTTGCGCTGGCGGTACAGGGAATGGCAGTCGCGTACTGGCCGGCAGGGATAACGCGATCGGGCGGATTCCGAAACCGCCCGATCAACACTCCACGCTCACTGGAGCTGGTGCGTTCATTTGCGGACCTACGGCCCGACGGTCTGACCGGAGAGGTTGGCCGCCTACCCCCAAAAGCGTTTCACTGGTGTGCTCCCGTGCGGCTCTGGCTCCATCGTTCGCCGCTAGGCCAGACCTTAAGGGCCGTCGCAGCAAGTTCCTGTTGCCGCTCAACGATCCCTTCTACACGCCACGATGCTGCAACAGGGTCCCAGATTCTGTCGACTGCCGTATCGGAAGTGATAAGCAGTGAAGAAGTAGCATAGAGAAAGGCTTTATCTGGATAGGCAAGATTGGCCACTGTTGGATTTTTCCTTCCACTCAGCAAGGTCAAGTTTCCAATTCTGCCAACCCATGAATCATGTTCTTCAAGACGTAGTTCCTTTTCAGGCTTTTGGGGATATACATTTTCGACGTACAGCTTCCCGTCACCCGAGAGCGTTACATCCTCGTCAATGCCTGCCTCAGACCGCATGTACTCCTCAATCTTGCTGAGTAGGTAGCGTGCCTGGGATGTTTTCTGAATGGATGCTCGCTCGAAATCCGATTTGAAAGTATCGTCATCAGGAATCCAACCGCAGATACGACGTGTCGCTGTATCAATCCCGGCACCACCGGAGATCTCTTTGGCTACTTCGAACAGGTTCTCTTCTAGGTGGGTAGATTCCTTATTGGCGACCACTGTCCATCGGACGTAATAACTCAGCATCGCGCCAATGAGATTGTGGAGCTTGTCGTAATCTGCTCGTTCAGATGCGGCGAGAAGGAGCGGATAGAGCGCATCAGCTCCGAGCGCTTTCACCTCTTTAAGTGAGGCGTCGATCTCATCGTAGCCAGTACTACTAGTGATTAGATCAGCGTATCGAATGGAGGCTGATTCAAGGTCAGCTGCGAAGGCCCCAACCCCATACTTTTGTGGACGCTTATCGAATTCTTTGCTTAGATTCTTCCGGATGACAGTGTAGAGGCCGTACGACTTGACATCTCCATACTTCGCGACCCAATAGTGACGAAGAAATTTCTCGATGTCCTCTCGTCTGTCGAAATCATCCAAGAGAACTCGCCATGCGTCATTCACGCGCTCCTTCTCGTGTGGGCCGGTGCTTTTTTCCATAAGGAAGTTACGTACCAGATCCACGGTGGACAGGTCCTTGCCTCGCGAATTGATCGTCTCAAATACCTCGTTTGCGTCACTCGCAGACGGAGTCTGAATCTCAACAAACACCAACCCGTTGATGAGGCATTCGCGCATTCCGTCAAGCCAATCCAATCGCTCCTCTTCGTCAGGATATGGCGCGAGCTCGACAGCCACTTTGGCTTCAAAAGCCGCGTATGCGTCAAGAATCAGTCGGTGGGATGGCCGCTTGTCCTTTTCAGGTGTAAGGCATTCTCCTTGCGCCTCATCCCAATCTTGGATGTTGCTACGGAAAAAGCTACGATCAAAGAGGGAAAGCTCTAGGAAATATTCTGTTGGGGTGCGCCTTCCGGTTTTGCGGGCGATGTAATCTCGATGGATATTGAGGGCGAGTGCGGTGGCCTCGGGTGAGTGCATCCGGTGCAGGATGTCACGAATTACGGCAAGAAGAATGGTGGATGTGGTCAGTCGCTGTTGCCCATCAAGGAGGGCGCGACTCTTTACCGCCTTCTCCGTGATCGTTACTACCGGACCAATAAAGTACTCCGAGGCGGATTCCTTGCCGCTCTCCCGGGCCTTCTTGAATTTTTGAATGTCAGCCCAAAATACATCTACTTCCTTACGTGTCCACGCGTACTGGCGCTGGCTGTCATCCGGAACGGTAACAATGGGATTGTTGGCCCCGATGAGCTGTCCGAGCGTCTGCCGCTGCGCCTGCTTGATGATTGCCATGTAAGACCCTTCCCATCTCTGCGGTTGCTCGCGTATGCTAGCGCGCCAAGACGTAGCGTTGCCTATGGATGGACAAATCCTGCCGCTTGTTAGCGGAACAACCCTCCAGCGGGCTCGTCGACTGGTAGATTGTGCAGACACAGAAGTCTGTCATGAGAGGGGGGACCGTGGGTTTCACTAGCGAAAACACCGCGGCACATCACTTGCACGCCATTCTGTCACGCATCCACGGTTCTAACGCGACGTCCTATGCGGCTGGTTGGGCGACTGCTCTAGGCGCAGAGTGGGGGAGCCTGGAGTTCTCCAGAAAGCACGCAGAGATTGTTAACCTTTTGACTGTGACTGTGCAGCAGCTTGATGCACTGCCAGAACGGTCCAGGAATCGGTATTTGCGCTACGTTCCCAGTTGGTGGTCTTCTGTCATTCAGCCACTTGCTAATTGGACAGATGTTAATCGGCCAGCGGTTCAAATCATTAAGCAAGATGCACTGGATCATCTAGAATCCGCGGCAGACATCATTGCCGGTACCCTCGCAGGTTCGGATGCGGCGCCCCGCAGCGCTGACCTTCTCGAGATGAAACAGCAATGTGGCGAATGGCTCGACCTGCTGAATGGTATGAGTGATCTCGAAATCAGTGGCCCTGTGCGGGATCAACTGATAGCTCAGATTGAGCATCTGGTCTGGCTGATCGACAATGTTGAGATGTTCGGAGGAGCAAGAGTCGCTGGGGAAGCAAGCCGAGTAGTGGGCGCGCTCGCTCAGGCCGGAGCGACGCTCACGACATCCGACCCTAATACTGCCAGTCGCTGGCAGAAGGCATGGTTCGCCCTGATTGGTATCTGCTTGGTATTCAACACGGGGGCCCCCGTAGTTCAGGAGTCCCTCGCCTCAGGCGGTGAGCTGTTTAAGGAAATTACGGCCACAGTCCAGAGCCTTAATGCAGAGTGATCAGCCGCGCCGTCCGTCGGGTGCCTTGGTCTGTTGATGGATCAGGTCCGGCGGACCTCTGTGCCAGTCGGTCGGTTGCTTGGGCGATAACTTAAGCGACGTTTCCCGTCCGGCGCTCGCTGCTGCTAGCTGCGGGATCAGCTTTCCGTGCCGGGCGGGACTCCATCGGACGTTCGCCGGCCTCCCAGCTAGACCCGGTGCGGCGCCCCATCGGACAGTTGCATGGGGCGTGGAAAACTTGAATCTGTTGGGCGCCCACCGGGACGCCGCCGATGTCGAAGGGGAGGCCACGTGCCGCAGGCCAGTCCGCGCGGAACCTACCTAGTCATCGCAGAGGCTCTGCGAGCCGAGATTCAGGGGCGGGAAGGCACCGGCGCCCTGCCGTCGGAAGCCGACATGATGCGTTCGCACGGGGTCGGCCGCAACACGATCCGCCGCGCTCTCAAGGTCCTCGAAGCTGACGGCCTTGTCGAGTCAGTGCCCGGGGTCGGGTGGCGCCCTGCACGGGGCGGCGACCGGCGGTCCCTTGCCGAACGCATGACTGATGTGATCGCGGAAGAGTCCCTGTCCGTAGGCGACGTGTACCCGTCGGAGGCCAAGCTGTGTGAGAGGTTCGGCGCGTCGCGGACCGCTGTACGGCGCGTATTGGCACAGATGGAGGGGAACGGCCTGCTCACCACGGTTCATGGCAAGGGGCGCACGGTGCGCGCCCTCCCGACGCCGACCACGCGGCCGTAGGCTTGGTCGCCATGGGACTGACTGAGTGGGCGTACTCGCTGTCCGAAGCGATGCTGTCCGAACCGTTGCCGCGCCGCTGGGCACACTCGCTCGGGGTGGCCAAGTGCGCTCGCTCCCTGAGCTCCATCCTGGGCGACGACGCGGAACTTCTGGAAGCCGCTGCCGTGCTGCACGACGTCGGGTACTCGCCGGCCATTGCTGCCACCGGCTTCCATCCACTGGACGGCGCGAGATTCCTCCGAGACCAGGAAGCGGCGGACGAACGCGTCGTACGTCTGGTCGCGCATCACTCCTGCGCCCTCTTGGAAGCCGAGGAGCGCGGGATGAGGAAGGAACTTGAGAACGAGTTCCAGCTTGAGCATCCGGACCTAGTCGACGCATTGATCTACTGCGATATGACGACGACGCCGGACGGGACGCGGACCACGCCGGGCGAACGACTGGACGAGATCGTGAAGCGATACGGCCCGGAAACGATCGTGGGCCGATTCATCCAGCGTGCCGCACCCGAGATCCATGCAGCCGCAAGGCGCGTAGAGGAACGTGTGGCGCAGGTCTCCGCAGGCAGTCAGCCGATGTAGGGTTCTCGCCGCGCTTCATCCAGGCCGTGCTGAATCCGCAACATCATCGACGGATGGATGTCCAATCGGTCGAGGTCCGCTGGGTCGACCCAGCGGACCTCTTTCGATTCGCTGCTCGTACGCAGGGCGCCGCCGACGGGGTGGGCGCGGAAGCAGATGGAGAACTGCTGTCGGACCTCTCCGTCGTCGTACGCCAACACGTGCTCGGGGTCGGTGTAGAGCCCGACAATGCTGTCAACCGCCACCTGAATCCCCGTCTCTTCCGAGACCTCCCGAACGACGGTGTCGCCGATGCGCTCGCCTATGTCGTGGCCTCCGCCGGGCAGCGCCCATAGGTTGTTGTCGGTCTTGTGGATGAGCAGGAGTCGTCCCGCGTCGTCCTGGACAACTGCTGTGACCGAGGGCACCACCGAGTTGGCCGCCGGCGCGTTCGGGTCGCGGAAGTAGTCGATACGGGTCATCGCTGCGGGCCTTCCCAGTCGGCGGGCGAGGAGATCGGGCGGGCAGTTTCCCAGACCCTCTCAACGCTTTCAGCGTAGGCGTCGAAGAGTTCGCCACCGGGCACCCGCCGCAAGTGCAGCACTGGTGCCATGTAGGCGCCTACACCGTAGAGGTGGCCGTTCGCCAGTAACTCGTCATCGGCTCGGTAGAGGGAGTTGTACAGGGTGGTCCCGTGCAGCCGGAACTCAACGCCGGGCAGGCCGAAGAGGGGGCCATAGTTGATGAGGGCGTTGCGGATCTTGCCCGCCATCGCGGTGCCGATCCCCTCGTCTTCTCCGCGTACGGATACGGCTGCTGACGTGGGCTCTCCCAGCATGAAACGGATGGGTACGCCGTCGGCAGACTTCTCCTTCACGATGCGATGGAAAGCCGCATCTTCCGTGAGCCAGAACCCGGAGTACACCAGCACATCGAACTGACGCGTCGCCTTCGAGTAGAGGCTGGTCCACAGCGATGGCGCCACGACCGACCGGTGTGGATACATCCGCACCAACTCTGCGTTGCCGGACGCCGTGACCTCAGCAGACGTTCGTTCGTCGGGCCACAGGTACGACACCTCGCACTTGAGCAGTGAGGCAGTCGCGTACTGGAAGCGACGGTAGGGCTTCCGCTCGGGATCATTGATCCAACGTTCGACCGTCTTCGTAGCGACCCCAAGCCTTTCGGCGACCTCGTCAAGTGTTAGGCCCAGGTCAACGATCGCTCCTCGCAGTCGCTCGTTCGGCACGCCAACCTCCGTCTACCGGGGACGACTTGGTACGACTTCACGCTAGCCAAGAACGACCCAAGTCGTACAGGTGCGGAGTCGAGCGTCGCCGTCGCCGGCGCGAGTCTGTAGGTACGTCGCGGTGAGGGGATCGCCGAACTCCGCAAAGTCGCAGGGCTTGACGGGGCGAACCGCTCTCTGCATGATGAGGAACACGTATTACATGTTCCTCATGCAGTGTCCGGATGGCTTGGCCCGGGTTCCGCACTGCGAAGAACTCAACAGAGTGCCGACCCAGCCGCATGAACACGTGCGGTCGATGGGTGCGGGTCACCACCCCGACCACCCATGTCGGGCCGGGTGAACCGCCCAGATCCGCCCCCGCCGGGGCGGTGAATGGCATTGCGTGATCTGAATCCGCAGAACCTTCGCGGCATCTGCCGCGCTTCGAACCTCAGCCCTTCCGCCGTGCTGGTCGCGGCGGCCGGTTGCCTCCGCTGCACGTCTCGTACGTGCAGTGCTGAGGGGAGCCGGGTGTTCCGACTTCAACGGCGCGCGCCCCCGGAGTTGCAGCTCCGGGGGCGCTGTTCGGGCCGTTCCCACCTGTGAGAGGACCACGACCCAATGGACCACATCGTCACTGCTCAGGACGCTGTTACGGCGTTCGCCGACTTCATGGAGCCGACGGCCGCGGAGCTGGACGCGATCGAGCGGGAGATGCCCGTCATCCTGGCGGACGTCGACCTGCTGGACGCGCACATCGTCACCCTGGACCGCACGCCGACCGAGCTGGACGAGCGCCGCATCCGCCGGGCCCGCCGCCGCGCGCTCGCCGCCCGCGTCGCGCTCCTCAACCGCGCGGCCGGCGCGAGCCTGCCCGGGGGTGCCGCGTGAGTGCCACCGACCGGAACCTGACCGCCGCGCACGCCGAGGTGAAGGCGGAGATCGCGCGGACGGACACGAAGACGGCGCTGCTGCTGGCGTTCGTCGGCGCGGTCCTCGCCGGAAGCTGGTCGGTCGCCCGCGATCTGCCGCTGAACCTCCCCGCCTACACCGCGGGCGGCATGGGCCTGGCGCTGCTGGTCGGTGCGGCCGGTCTGCTGCTGCGGTCGGTGCGTCCGAACCTGGGCGGCCGGCACGGCTTCCCCCTGTGGGCCACCCTCACCGCCGAACAGATCGGCGACGCCGTCACCTCGGACCTGGCCGCCGACATCGCCGGACTCTCCCGGCTCGCGGTCGCCAAGTTCGCCTGTCTGCGCCGCGCGGTCGACCTGACCATGGTCGGTGGCGCGCTGCTCATCCTGGCCGCCCTGCTCACCGCGGGGGGTGCCCGATGACCGGGGCGAAGCTGACCCGCGTACAGGTCGGGGTGCTGACGGCCGCGTTCGTGCCGATGCTGGCCACCGGGGTGTTCGGTGGTATCGGTACGTACAGCAACATCGGTCACGCCTACGGCAGGGGCACCGCGCTCGGTGCGCTCGCCGCCGGTGAGGGCGCAACTGCGGTGCTCGCCCTGGTGCTGCTCGGGCTAACCATGCTGGGCCAGTCCTCCCCGCGCATCGTCCGGCTCGGGCTGTGGGCGCTGCCGGCCGCCGCCGCCGGCATGGGCGCGATGGCCGCCCCTGATCCGGGCCGCACGGTGATCTACGCGCTGACCCCGATGGGGATGTCCGTCTCGGCCGAGGGCATGGCGTTTTTGGCCCGCAGGATCGTGGTGCACACCGACGGCCGCGACGCGGAGAACGAACGCCGCACCGCCGACCTGGTGCAGGCCCTCGCCTACCACCGGGCCCGCGCCACCCAGCACCCCATCGACCGGGTGCGCAAGCGGTCGGACCGGGCGTCGTGGCGGCTGGCCCGCAAGGTCGGGGTCGGGGACGTGGCACTCGGATCGAGGCTGCTGGACGTGCAGCGCGACCGCGTCACCGCCGGCGCGGACGCCGCCCTCGCCGCGATGTTCGGCTCCACCACCCCCACCCCCACCCTCGACCCCACTCCGGACACGAATGCGGAGGAATCCACCGAGACACCCGCGAAACGGTCTATGGCTGACCTCGCGGTATCGACCCCGGACCCGGTGGTGACCCTGACCCGGCTGACCCTGCCCGATCCGGTCGCCGTCGACCTGGGCAAGTCGACTCTCCCCACCAAGCCGCTCCCTTCGATCGCCCCGGCCCCGGTCAAGCCGATCGAGCGGCGCGCGGTGGCCGCGGAATCGACCCGGCCACGCCGCGCCACCGGCCGCGTGCCGGACGCCGCCAAGCCGCGTCGACCGAAGCGCACCCCGGCCGAGCTGCTGGCCGAGGCGCGCGCGGTGACGGCGGACTGGCCGGACGCGAGGGTGACCGCGGAGGGCATCCGCCGGGTGGTGCGTACGTCGCCGGCGAACGCGCGGATGCTGCGGGACACGCTGCTCGCCGAGCGGGCCGGGGCGGGGGTGGCCGGGTGAGTACACCGGTGTTAGTCCTGCTCGCGGTCGGTGTGGCGCTGGTGTGGGGTGTCCACGGGTGGTGGATGTCCCGGCGTCTGCGGACCGCTCGCCGTGACCCGTTGACCGGGCTGTGGACGCGGGAGGCGTTCACCCGCCGGGCCCGCCGCCTGCTGCGCAACCCGCACGCGGTGGTGGTGCTGGCGGACGTGGACCGCTTCAAGCAGGTCAACGACACCCACGGGCACGCGGCCGGTGACGCCCTGCTGGCCGCCACGGCCGGCCGGCTCGCCCACGCCGTGGGCCGCGCCGGCGCGGTCGGCAGGCTCGGGGGCGACGAGTTCGCCGCCGTACTCATCGACCGCGAGAACGCCGCCGCCGACCGGTTCGCCGTCCTCTCCCGCGTCCTGGCCCGTCCCGTCGATGCGGCGCCCGAGGTGCACACCACGGTGTCGCTGGGCTGGGTGCGGCGCGGTGACTATCCGGCAGAGGACCTGTCGGGGCTGCTGCGGCGGGCGGATGAGGCCATGTACGCGGCCAAGCGCGGCCCCGGCCGCGTCCGCCGTGCCGGTCTCGGGCGCCTGCTCGCCGGCGTTGCCGGACGGCGCCCCGGACGCCGGGGCGCCGCATGACCACCCTGCCCACCTACCGCTGGCGCCTGGCCCCCGACGGCTACGCCACCCGCCGCCAACTGCGCGCCCGCGGGCTGCGGCCCGGTGGTCAGGACGTGGCCGCGCAGCTCGAACGGCCTCGCCGCCGGCGCCCGCCGCTGGTCGCGTACCTGTACCGCGTCGACCTGGCCAAGCCGGTCCGGCTCATGACGGACGCGAAGCGGGCGGCGCTGGCCAAGGCCAACGCCGCCCGCCGCACCTGCCCCGTCTGTCGCCGCGATGCCGGATACGTCATCCCCGCCTCGCTCGGCATGTGTGTGACCTGCGCCTATCCCGAACCTTCCGACTCTCCGAGGAGTGCCTGAGCATGCGTAACGCCGACATCCGCCGTCTGGACCGCGAGATCCAGGCGACCACGAAGAAGCTGGAAGCCGTACGGCGGGGCGAGTGGTGGCCGCTGAACGGCAGCGAGCGCCGGGCGATGGCCCGCGCCCTGGCCGGCGGTGCCTACAAGGTGGCCCGGGGCCGCAGCGCCGGCCGTGAAGAGCAGCGCATGGACGCCACCGGCAACAGCGCGGAGATGCGCCTGAACGCGGAACTGACCGCCCTGCACGCCGAGCGGCAGCGGCTGCTCACCGAGGCCGCCCGCAACAAGGACGCGAAGAAGTCGTCCGGTTGGTTCTGACCAGCCAACCCTTGCACCAGGGTGGCCGCGCTTTCCACGGCCCCGGCCACCCCGGCTTCCCCTTGCTCCCGCCCCTGTCGGGGCAGTCAGGAGAACTCCCAGCATGTCTGAGAACGTCGTTCACCTCCACAAGCCCACCGACCCCCCGACCCCCGACACGGCCCCCACGGTGCTCACGGTCGTGCCCGACGCGCCGCCCCCGCGGCCAGTGCCGCTGTGGGTCCGCTCCGGCCGCGCCGTGAAGAGCGCTGCCACGCACGAGCGGACGAAGACGGTCGTCCGGGCCACGGCCCGGCACGGCCTCTACACCGTCAACGGCGGGCGGATCGTGGCCCGTCGCGCGTGGGACGGCCGGACCGGCGCCCGCTACGAGCGGATGATCCGCGCGGCAGAGGCGGCGGGGAATCTGGAGGCGGCCGAGGAGTGGGAGGAGCGGCTGACGCGCTTCCGCGCCGCCCGCCACCACCGCCGCATGGACCTGCTGCACTCCCCGGTCGACGCGGCCAAGGGCGTCGCCGTCGGCGCCGGCATGAGCGTCGGCGTGCTGGTCGCCCTCGGCATCGTGATGGCCATCAACACGGGCCAGGCCGGGGACGTCATCACGCCGCTGTCGGCGACGATCGACTTCATCGCCCTGCTCATCCGCATCGTGCAGATCGTCTGGGGGCCGCTGATCTCGATCGGCCCGTTCCTCGCGCTGCTGGCCCTGTGGGGCGTCGGCCGGCACCAGCAGGCTGCACCCAACTGGGCGCTGCCGGCGAACGTGCGCAACGGCGAGGGGGAGCCGATCACGCCGTCCATCGTGGTCAAGGCCCTGCGCGACCTCGGAGTACCGGCGCTGCGCAACGCCATCAAGGAGATGGGCGACGCCGGCGCCTCGATGCTCGGGCCGATCCGGATCGCCGGATGCGGCGTGGAAGTCGACGTGACCCTTCCTTCCGGGGTGTCGACCGATGAGGTGCAGAAGCGGCGCAAGAAGCTCGCGGAGAACCTGACCCGCCACGAGCACGAGGTGTTCATCACCATCCCGCAGGCCGCGCGGACGGTGCGGCTGTGGATCGCCGACTCCGGTGCGCTGGACGAGCCGATCGGCCCGTCCCCGCTGGTCACCGACGAGACGCTGACCGCCGACTACGCCAAGGGCAAGGCGCCGTGGGGGCAGGACCTGCGCGGCGACGCCGCCGCACTCAGTCTGTACCAGCGGCACCTGTTGATCACGGGTCTGTCTAACCAGGGCAAGACGGCCGCGCTGCGGGCGCTGGCCCTGTGGGCCTGCCTGGACCGCCGGGTGGAATTCCGGATCGCCGACCTCAAGGGCGCCGGCGACTGGGCCATGTTCGACGGCCTCGCCACCGTCCTCATCCAGGGCCCGGCCGATGAGCAGGTGATCGAGGCCACCGAGATGGTGGAGGGTCTGGTGGATGAGATGAACCGCCGGATCGAGATCCGCCGGACCGACCCGCAGGCGGTATTCGCCCCGCTGATCGGGATCGTGGACGAAGCGCAGGTGGCGTTCATGTGCCCGGTCAAGGACGAAGAGGGCCGCCCTTACGGCGGGTCCAAGGCCGTCTCCCGCTACTTCATGGCGGTGCGCAAGGTCCACAACCAGGGCCGGGTGGTCGACGTGCTGCTGTGGGAGGGCACGCAGGACCCCACCGACCAGAACCTTCCCAAGCTGGTCCGCGAGGGCGCCCACACCCGCGCCGCCCTCGCCCTGGGCACCGAATCGCAGGCTGAGATGGCACTCGGGGCCAAGGCCGTCAAGGCCGGCGCCGCGCCGCACCTGCTGCGCCAGGGACTGGACAAGGGCACCCTCGTCGTCGCGTCGGACGGCATCGACATCCCGGCCGGCCAGCCGTCCATCACCGTGCGCACGCACTACATCGATGACGAGCAGGCCACCGCCATCACCGACCGGGCCAAGGCCCTGCGCGGCAGCGTCGCCACCGTGCACGCCATCGACCGCGGCGAGGAACGCGACCCGCTCGCCGACATCGCCACCGTCATCGGCAACGACGCCCGGGTGCGCACACAGGAGGTCATCACCCGACTCGCTGCGCTCAACGCGGACGCCTACGCCAGCTGGTCGTTCATCGACCTCAAGCGCGTCCTGGACGCCGCCGGCGCTGAGCCCTACAAGTCCGACGGTCGCATGGTCGTCGGCCGCGACCGCGTCGCCCGGGCCCTCGCCGACCGCGACGCGAACGGTTCCGCTTCCGCCGAATGACGGCAGGGAGCCGACCGCCCCCGGGGCAGGGAGGCAGGGAGAACTCCCTGACTGCCTCCCTGCCCCCCCTCCCTGACCCTGACCTGCGCAAATGATCGTTCAGGGAGCCAGGGAGGCACGCAGGTCAGACCCCCGAAACACCCCTTCACAGCACCCCCGACAGGGGGTGCCTCTGCCTCCCTGACCAACTGCCGGAAGGGATTCCGCATGCACCCCGACAACCCCCGCCCCGTGCCCGCACAGCGGGCCGTGGAAGTCCACCACCCGACCCCGCTGCCGCCCGCCACCGTCGCCCCGGCCCCGCCCGTGGCGGTGCAACCCGGCAGCGTTCCGGCGGTGGCGAGCATCGTCCTGCCCGACGGCCGCGTCGTCACCGGCTACGCCATCAACCACGCCCACCCCGAGCCGGCCGCCGCGGAGCCGGCCGTCTCGCGGACGGCGGTGAACGTCGCCCTTGGGGGCGTCGGGTTCCTCGCGGTGTGCGGCGGGCTGCTGCTGCTCACCTCGTTCATCGCCGCGCTTACCGCGTTCATCACCCAACTGATCACCCTTGCGGCCGTGATCTTCGGCGGATGGATCGCCGTGCAGCTCTTCAGCGCGAGCGGCCACCAGGGCGGCACGACCGTGAACATCCGCAAGGCCACGTTCAAGCGCAATCACTTCCACGGCTGACAGGAGAACCCCGCGTGTTCGACGACGAGTACTGCGACGAGTGCGGCGACTACGGATGCCCCGGTCACGAGATGTGCGACGAGTGCTCGGGCGACATCTGCAACGAGTGCGGCGGCTGTGACTGCTCCGACTCGCCCTGCCCCGGCTACATCGCCCACTACACCGGCACCGACCTCTAGCTACGCCAAGGGCGGCCCCCTCTTCCGCCAAGAACACGGGGCCGCCCTTGCCAACCAGCACCCCTTCGAGGAACTGGAGATACCCCAGCATGACGCAACCCACCGTCATCCGGCGAGTGCCGGACATCCTCCCCTCGCCCGCGGGAGGCAGCGCGAGCGCGACACCGCCGCCCCTGCGCACCGCGCTGAGCCTCGCCGCGGCCGGCGTCCCGGTGCTGCCCCTGCGCCAGGGCAAAGTGCCGTTCGGCAACTGCCCCGCGTGCACGGGCAACGCGTGCGGCGGCCGGCCGAACATGAAGACCCCGGGCCCGTGCCGCTGCCCCGGCGTCTGCCACGCGTGGGCTGCCGCCACCACCGACCCTGCCGTCATCGTCTCGCCCGCGTGGGCGGCGGCGTGGCGGCGGGCGGTATGCGTGGGCTACCACCCCGGCGGCGCCGGGCTGACCGTGGTCGACCTGGACGACGCGGACGCCATCGCCTGGGCCCGCACCGCCCTGCCCGCCACGCGGACCGTGCCGACGACGCGCGGCCAGCACTGGATCTACCGGGGCGCCATGCGCTCCGTGAACGCGGTGCGCCCCGGCGTCGACATCAAGTCGACCATGGCCTACGCCCGCTACCTCGGCCCCGGCACCGGCACCATGGCCGACCTGCCGGACGCCGTGCGCGCGCTGGCCGTCAAGGAGCCCTCCCCGGCCCGCCCGGCGCCGAAGGCCGTCACCGTGCCCACCGGTGCCGGGGGCGGGGAGTGCCCTCACCGCACGCCCGCCTACCTGGACCGTGGCCTCGCCATGGCGGAGCAGCGCATCACCGAGGCGTCCAGCGGAGTCCACGCGACCGTGTACCGGACGTTCCTGGCCGTGTTGTCCACGCATGGCCGGTGCGGCTGCCTCACAGACGCCCACGTCGCCCGTCTGTTCGCCGCCGCGCAGGGCAAGGGCGAGACGGCCCGGCACTGCACGGACGCGTGGACCAACGCCCGCATCACGTTGGGGCTGTGACCATGTCCGAGGACGAGAAGACTCCCGCCCGCGAGATCATCACCGACTACGCGCAATCCCACTTCCGGTACTTCCGCACCGCGGATGGGACCGTGTACGCGCAGCGCAACGGCCACCCTGTGGCCCGCCCGATCCGCTCGCAGGGCACGACGGGAAGCCATCGGCAGGAACTCATGGTCGGACTGTTCAGGGACGGCATCGGCGTGTTCAACGGCACCGCGATGAAGGAAGCGCTCGACCTGATCGAAGCGTTGGCGCTGACCGAGGACGTGCAGCCCGTGCACATCCGCGTCGCCCCCGGCTACGACGGGGCGACGTGGCTGGACCTGGGACGGGCCGACGGGCAGTCCGTGCGTATCCACCCCACGGGCTGGGACATTCGCACCCCGGACCCGCGGGAAGTCTGCTGGCGGCGTACCCAGCTCACGGGGGAGCTGCCGTTGCCGGTCAAGGACACCGACGGCAAGGGCATCGATCTGCTGATGCGGCTATGCAACTTCGCCACCGCGGAGACCGAGTGCCTGGCCATCGCCTGGCTCATCGGCTGCCTCGCACCGTCGGTGCCCGTTCCGGCCCCGTTCCTCACCGGCCCGCAGGGCGCCGGCAAGTCCACCGGCGGCCGGATGCTCGTGCGGATCATCGAGGGCATGACCGGGGACCTGCGCCGGGCCCCGAAGGATGAGGAGAACCTGATCACGGCGGTGGCGGCCGGATGGGTCACCGCCCTGGACAACCTCTCCCACATGACCCCGGAACTGTCCGATGCGATGTGCTGCATCGTCACCGGGGCCGAGAACGTCAAGCGGGCCCTGTTCACCGACGGTGATGTCTTCCGCATCGGCTACCGCCGCCCCCTGCTCCTGACCGGCATCGACGTCGGCGTGATCCGGCCCGACCTCGCCGAACGGCTCCTGCCGCTGCGGCTGGAGAGGCCCAAGGTGCGGCGCACCGAGGCGGAACTGTGGTCCGACTTCGCCGAGGTGCTGCCCGTCATCCTCGGCTCGCTCCTGGACCTGACCGTGCAGGTGCGGGCGGCGCAGGCGGACATCCCGACCGACCTGCGCATGGCGGACTTCGCGCACCTGTGCGCGCAGCTCGACGCGGCCACCGGTCTGGGGGCGCTGGCCGCCTACCGGGCCAGCCTGGACGACCTCAACGACGACGTCATCGAGGGCGACCTGCTGGCACAGACCGTGCTCAAACACGCCGCCACCGTTGAGCCGGGCACCGAGCAGCGGATGACATCTGCCGAATGGCTGCACTGCCTCACCGGCCTCTACACGGGCGAGGACTTCCGCCCCCTCCCCAAGGGGTGGCCGACCACCGGCAAGGTGCTCTCCGACCGGCTCAAGCGCCTACAGCCCACCCTCGCCGCCCGGGGCGTCCTCATCGACTGGGGACGCACCAACACGTCCCGGTACATCGAGATCGCGCGGCCGGCCGCCGCGGCGCCCCCGTCCGAACAGGAAGCAGCCTTCTGACCGCGCGGCACCACGCCCGCCCGAACAGCAAGAAGAGCACCCGGGCCCGCGTGCTCCTCTTGCTGTTCGGCGGCGGCGCCGCCCTGCAAAGGTCGCGCCGCGAAGCGGCTCCTTCTTCACGTCCTGAGCCGCGCACCACAACAGACAGCACCCTCTCTTTGTCCGAAGTAGAGAGACGCTGCGTCACCTGCGTCACCCGCACCCCGAGAACGGCCGGTGACCTGCCCAAAGACGGGTGACGCAGACCGCCGATTCCTGCGTCACCCCGCGTCACCTGCGTCACCCGATGACGGATGCCCGCATCACCGGTGACGCACCCCCACAGTCCTACGTCACCGCAAAACCGCAGGTCAAAGCGGTGAATGACGCAGATGACGCAGGTGACGCAGAAATCCGAACCTCGGACACACGCGAACTCCCGACGGACAGTTCCAGAGGAGACCGTTCCATGAGCATCGCCCCCGTGGACATCGCTCCACCCGCTGAGGCTGGCGCCCTGGCCCCCGTGCTGTTGACCGTCGAAGAGGCTGCCCGCTGCCTCCGCATCGGCCGCACCACCTGCTACGCCCTCATCCGCACCGGAGAACTGGAGTCCCTGACCATCGGCGGACTCCGACGCGTCCCCGCCGACGCCCCGGCCGCCTACCTCGCCCGCCGCCGCGCCGAACAGCGCGCCGCCTGATCTCGCCATCCCGGAGCGCCGCCCAGCATGTAGGCGGGGCTCCGGTCTGTCTACCTCGTACCGACCGGAGGAACTGCCAATGGCAGAGGAGAAAAAGCGCACACGCCGAGCCAACGGTGAGTCGGCCATCTACCTGGGCAAGGACGGACGCTGGCACGCCCGTGTGCCCATGGGCTACAAGGACGACGGAACGCCCTATCGCCGACACCTGACGCGCCCCACACGCAAAGAACTGGTGGACGAGGTCCGGCGCCTGGAGAAGCAGCGCGATGAAGGGTCCGCGCGCCAGCCCGGCAAGCCGTGGACGGTGGCGAAGTGGCTTGAGCACTGGGTCGAGAACATCGCTAAGCCGGTTGTGAGCGAGAACACGTACGCCGGTTACGAGGTGGCGGTGCGGGTGCACCTGGTGCCGGGCATTGGCCGGCACCGCATCGATCGCCTGGAGCCCGAACACCTGGAGAGCCTGTACCGCCGGATGCAGAGCGCTGGCAGCAAGGCGGGTACCGCACACCAGGCTCATCGGACGGCTCGTACGGCACTGGGCGAAGCGGTCCGGCGCGGTCACGCGGCGAAGAATGCTGCCGCGTTGGCGAAGCCTCCCCGGCTGGAAGAAGACGAGACGGAGGTGGAGCCTTACTCGGTCGATGAGGTGCAGAGTCTCTTGCTCGAAGTGAACAAGCGCCGCAACAGTGCCCGCTGGATGCTGGCCCTGGCGCTCGGTCTGCGGCAGGGCGAGACGCTCGGTCTGCGATGGTCCGACGTGGATCTGGACAACGAGTACCTGAAGCTGCGCCGGAACCGGCTGCGGCCGAAGTACGAGCACGGGTGCGGCGAGGCTGCGCCTTGCGGGCGGAAGGCTGGCTACTGCCCGGCCCGGGTGCAGGTGCGACGCGAGACGAAGAACACGAAATCGCGGGCCGGCCGCCGCGCCGTGCCCCTCCCGGGCCCACTGGTCGTGATGCTCCGCTCCCACAGGGAGGCGCAGGCCCGGGAGCGCGCGACAGCTGGGAGCCTGTGGACCGAGTCCGAGTACGTGTTCACCAAGCCGTTGGGCGGCCCGCTCAGCCCGAACACCGACTACCACGACTGGAAGCGGCTGCTGGAAGACGCCGGCGTCCGGAACGGTCGGCTGCACGACGCCCGGCACACCGCGGGCACCGTCCTGATGCTGCTCGGAGTCCCGGATCGGGTCATCGACCAGATCATGGGATGGGAGCCGGGCGGTGCGGCCCGGATGCGGGCGCGGTACCTGCACGTGACCGATCCCATGCTCAAGGAAGCGGCCCGGAAGATCGAGCGTGCCATCTGGGGAGCCCCCGAAAACCTCGCTGTGGACAAAGACCAGGACAACGAGGCGTAGGGACTACGTCGAAGGGCCCCCTGTTTCCAGGGGGCCCTTCGACGTAGTGCCCGGTGAGGCACTGGCGGAGGATACGAGATTCGAACTCGTGAGGGGTTGCCCCCAACACGCTTTCCAAGCGTGCGCCCTAGGCCTCTAGGCGAATCCTCCGCGGCAAACATTACATGACGTCGGAGAGTGCTTGCGAACTCGTTCTCGGGGCCCCGGATCGGGTAACGTGTGGCGCAGCCCCTCACGCGGCGCTATCTGACTGAACTCCCCCAGGGCCGGAAGGCAGCAAGGGTAGGTCGGCTCTGGCGGGTGCGTGGGGGGCGCTTGCGTTCGCGGGGCGGTCCGGTTGTCGGTGGGCGCCTATAACCTCGTATGCGTGTCGTCTCTCGCGCTCTACCGCCGTTACCGCCCGGAGTCCTTTGCCGAGGTCATCGGGCAGGGGCATGTCACCGACCCGCTGCAGCAGGCGCTGCGGAACAACCGGGTCAACCACGCGTACCTGTTCAGCGGTCCGCGCGGGTGCGGCAAGACGACCAGCGCGCGCATCCTGGCGCGGTGCCTGAACTGCGAGCAGGGCCCCACGCCGACGCCGTGCGGCGAGTGCCAGTCCTGCCGCGACCTGGCGAGGAACGGGCCGGGTTCGATCGACGTCATCGAGATCGACGCCGCCTCGCACGGTGGTGTGGACGACGCCCGTGACCTGCGAGAGAAGGCGTTCTTCGGGCCCGCCCACAGCCGGTACAAGATCTACATCATCGACGAGGCCCACATGGTCTCCCCGCAGGGCTTCAACGCCCTGCTGAAGGTCGTCGAGGAGCCCCCGGAGCATCTGAAGTTCATCTTCGCGACCACCGAGCCCGAGAAGGTCATCGGGACCATCCGGTCGCGGACCCATCACTACCCGTTCCGGCTCGTGCCGCCCGGCACCCTGCGCGACTATCTCGCCGAGGTGTGCGGCAAGGAGGACATCCCCGTCGAGGACGGCGTGCTGCCGCTGGTGGTGCGGGCGGGCGCCGGTTCCGTGCGGGACTCCATGTCCGTCATGGACCAGCTCCTCGCCGGCGCCGGACCCGACGGTGTGACGTACGACATGACGACGTCCCTCCTCGGCTACACGGACGGCTCGCTGCTCGACTCCGTCGTCGAGGCGTTCGCCTCGGGTGAGGGGTCGGCCGCCTTCGAGGTCGTGGACCGGGTGATCGAGGGCGGCAACGACCCGCGGCGCTTCGTCACCGACCTGCTGGAGCGGCTCCGCGACCTCGTCATCCTCGCCGCCGTGCCCGACGCCGCGGAGAAGGGGCTCATCGACGCCCCCGCCGACGTCATCGAGCGGATGCAGGCCCAGGCGCGGTCCTTCGGCGCGGCCGAGCTGAGCCGCGCCGCCGACCTCGTCAACGAGGGCCTGACCGAGATGCGCGGCGCCCACTCGCCCCGTCTCCAGCTGGAGCTGATCTGCGCGCGCGTGCTGCTGCCAGCCGCGTACGGCGACGAGCGGTCGGTGATGGCCCGGCTGGACCGGATCGAGCGCGGGGTGCAGTTCTCGGCGGGTGCCGGGGCGCCCGCCATGGGGTACGTGCCCGGGCCCGAGGCGCATGCCGGTGCCGCCGGTGCGGTGAGCCCCGCGGCTGCCGCGCCCGTTCCGCCGGGCGGCGGTCCGGCCGCGGCCCGGGCGGCGGTCCGTGGGCCGGGTGCCGGGGAGGGTGCGCCCTCGGTGCCGGGCGCCGGCCCCGCTCCTGCGCCCGCACCAGTGCCCACGCCCGCTCCCGCACCCACGCCCGCTCCCGCACCCACGCCCGCTCCCGCGGCCGGCCCCGGTGTCGTCGGTGGCGGAGGCGGACAGTCCCCGGCACCCACCGCGCCCGCGCCCGGCGCCTGGCCCACCGCGGCTCCGGCGGGCGGCGGGCGGCGGCCCGGAGGATGGCCCACGGCAGCGCCGGCGGGCGGCGGACAGCCCCAGGCGCCGGCCGCCCCGGCCCAGGCTCCGCCCGCGGCGTCCGCCCCGGCCCCGGCGCCGTCCGCCGCCCCGGCGCAGGCTGCCCCGGCGCAGGCTCCCAGCGGCGGCCCCGACCCGCGCTCGCTCTGGCCCAACATCCTGGAGGCGGTCAAGAACCGCCGCCGGTTCACCTGGATCCTGCTCAGCCAGAACGCCCAGGTGACCGGCTTCGACGGCACGACCCTCCAGATCGGCTTCGTCAACGCCGGAGCCCGCGACAACTTCCTGAGCAGCGGCAGCGAGGACGTGCTGCGGCAGGCCCTCGCCGAGCAGTTCAACGTGCAGTGGAAGGTCGACGCGGTCGTCGACCCCTCCGGCGGCTCGGCGCCCCCGCCCTCCGCCGGCCCGTCCGGCGGTCACGGCGGCGGTGGCTTCGGCGGCCCCGGCGGTGGCTACGGGGGGCCGGCCGGCGGCGCGCCCGCGCAGCGTCCGGCGGCGCCGGCACCCGTCGGCCCGTCGTCCCAGGGCGCCGGGCCGTCCGCGGCGTCCCCCGCGCACGGCCCGGCGGCACAGGCGTCCGCCCCGGCGGCCGACCCCGCTCCCCGGCCCGCGGCCCCCGAGCCGCCGCCCCCGGTCTCCCCGGAGGACGACATCCCGGAGGACGACGACCCCGACCTCGACGAATCGGCGCTCTCCGGCAAGGACCTGCTCGTACGGGAGCTGGGGGCGACGGTGGTGGAGGAGATCGCGCACGAGTAGGCGCCGCCCGCCGCCCCTGCGCCGGGGGCCGACGCACCCGGCCGTACTGGAGGAACGCACAAGCGCTCTCCGCCCGCCCCTTCGGAAGCCCGCACAAACCGGCCGAGCCCGTGCCCATTAGGCTGGCCCCCGTGAAGGTCCTTGTCATCGGCGGCGGCGCCCGCGAACACGCCCTGTGCCGTTCCCTGTCCCTCGACCCCGACGTCACCGCGCTGCACTGCGCCCCCGGCAACGCCGGTATCGCCGAGGTCGCCGAACTGCACCAGGTCGACGCCCTCGACGGCGCGGCCGTGACGGCGCTGGCCACCGAGCTCGGCGCCGACCTGGTCGTGGTCGGGCCCGAGGCGCCCCTCGTCGCCGGGGTCGCCGACGCCGTGCGCGAGGCGGGCATCCCGGTCTTCGGCCCCTCCGGGGAGGCCGCCCGGCTCGAGGGCTCCAAGGCCTTCGCGAAGGACGTGATGGCCGGCGCCGGGGTACCCACGGCCCGTTCGTACGTCTGCACCACCCCGGCCGAGGTCGACGCGGCCCTCGGCGCCTTCGGCGCCCCGTACGTCGTCAAGGACGACGGGCTCGCCGCCGGCAAGGGCGTCGTCGTCACCGACGACATCGAGGCGGCCCGGGCGCACGCGAACGCCTGCGAGCGCGTGGTCATCGAGGAGTACCTCGACGGCCCCGAGGTGTCCCTCTTCGCCGTCACCGACGGCGAGAACGTGCGCCCGCTCCAGCCCGCCCAGGACTTCAAGCGCGCCCTCGACGGCGACGAGGGCCCGAACACCGGCGGCATGGGCGCGTACTCGCCGCTGCCGTGGGCCGACCCCAAGCTCGTCGACGAGGTCGTGGAGAGCGTGCTCCAGCCGACCGTCGACGAGATGCGCCGCCGCGGCACCCCGTTCTCCGGTCTGCTGTACGCCGGTCTCGCGATCACCTCGCGCGGCGTCCGCGTGATCGAGTTCAACGCCCGCTTCGGCGACCCCGAGACCCAGGTCGTGCTGGCTCGCCTCCAGACCCCGCTCGCCGGTCTGCTGATGGCCGCCGCCACCGGCAACCTCGCCGACCTCGAGCCCCTGCGCTGGAGCGAGGACGCGGCCGTCACCGTGGTCGTCGCCTCCCACAACTACCCCGGCACCCCGCGCACCGGCGACCCGATCACCGGCCTCGACGAGGTGGCCGCCGAGGACGCCCCGCACGCCTACGTCCTGCACGCCGGCACCAAGCGCGAGGGCGACGCCGTCGTCAGCGCCGGCGGTCGCGTCCTGTCCGTCACGGCCACGGGCGCGCACCTCACCGAGGCCCGCGACCGTGCCTACCGGGCCGTCGCCCGCATCGGCCTCGACGGTTCCCAGCACCGTACGGACATCGCGGCCAAGGCCGCGGCGGACGCGGCGACGGAGGGCACGACGGGGGCCTGACCGCCCCGGGGAGCGCCCGCTCCGACAGGCCCCGGCTCCGTCTCAGGAGCCGGGGCCTGATCCTTGCTGTCCGTCATCCACCTTTCCCCAAAGCCATTCCATCGAGTGACCGATGCGCCATACGGCTGACGGGCGCGAAGGCCCCAACTAGGGTGCCGCGCAAGCGTTCCGGCACTTGGCCCACCGGCATTGCGATGTCAGTGGCGGGTGCCACAGTGGGGGAGTGAGCAACAGCGGGAGCGCGGTCCCAGGGCGGCAAGGAGGGGGTGAGGTCCGGTCATGACCGGTATCGGTGGAGTGGAGATGGGCGCGCAGGCCGCGCGCTCCCGGGCGCTGGCCGTGCTGCGCATCCGCAGCCGGGCGCTGGCCGTGGCCCTGCTGCCCGCTGCCGCCGCCGTGATCCTGCTCGTGGGCGGTTCCACCGGCCTCCTCGTGGGCGCGGGCTGGGACGCCGCCCGCTGGACCGTGTCCGCGCTCGCGCTCCTCGTCCTGGTGGCCGCCGCGGGGGTCGCCCTGGTCGTCGCCCGGGCCCGGCCCGCCATGACCCCGACGGTCCCGGTCGCCGAGGAGTCGGCGCCGGACCTCTACCGGCTGGTGCGCGACCTCGCCGACCGGCTCGAGGTGCCCGCCCCGTCCGCGATAGCGCTCACGCCGGACTGCGACAGCTGGCTGGAGGACCGCACCCACCCCGCCCACGGCCCGCCGCCCGAGGAGCGGCACGACGAGGTGGCCGGTTCGGGCGGATCCGCCCACCGCCGCGGTCCCGCCGCGCCCGTCCTCGTCATCGGCTCGCCCTTCCTGTGGTGGATGCGCGTGGGCGAGCTGCGCGCGGTCCTCGCCCCGGTCGTCGCCGGCACGGGACCGTCGGCGCACCCCGACATAGCCGCCGCCCGGCGCTTCATACGCGGCCTGGACGCCGCGGTGGCGGTGGCCACGGCGCGGGACCGCTGCCTGTTGTCCCGTACGGTGTGCGCCGGCCTCGGCCAGGTGTCCCGGCTGCTGCTGCGCGGTTGCCGCGTCCACGCCGCCGAGATGGAGCGGGGGGTCGCGGCGGCCGCCGCCGAGCGCGCCCAGGCCGTGGACTACGGGCTGCGGATCGTCGCCCAGGAGCAGGTCGGGCTGGCGTACGCGGGCTGGGACCGGCTGCTGACCCGGGTGGCGCTGCCCGCCTGGCGGATGGGCCGCTGGCCCGCCCGGCTGGACGTGGGCGTCGTCGCGGCGCTGACGGAGCTGTCCCGCCGCGACCGCCTGGCCGAGGGCTTCGCCTCACGCCTGGGCGAGCGTCCCGCCTGCGACCTGCTGGAGGAGCCCGGGCTGATCGACGAGTCGGTCTCCCTGCTCGCCGCGCGCCTCTTCCACGGGGGACCGGCGGAGACCGGTCCGGACTGGGCGCCGGTGGGCTGGGACGAGTATCCGGAGGAGGTCGTCGACCGGACCTGGCGCGCGGACGCGGCCCGCCTCCACCGCGTCCTCGACACCCTGGGCGTCCGCCGCACCGCCGAGGACACCGCTCCGGGCGCCGACGGCCCCACCCTGGCCCGCGTCCTGGACCATCTCACGGACCGCCCCGCCCCGACGACGCCCGGCCCGCCGGCAGACCGTGACGGACACGAGGCCGGCACCCGGCCCGAGGCGGAGACGGGAGCCCGCACGGAGACCGGTGACGGCACCGGCACCCCTGCCGAGACCGTGTCAGACGTTCACACCCCCACGCCCCCCGCCGACCACCACCAGCCCCCCGCGCCCGGCACCCCGGCCCCCGGCGACGACGATGACGACCTCGCCGACACCACCCCCCGGGGCGCCGCGCTGGCCGCCGGGCTCAGCGCGCAGCTGGCCCGCGAGGGGGCCGGGGCCCCGTCCCCCGCGTCCGGAGCGACCACGGCACAGGCAGGCCCCGACAGCGCCCTCTGGGACGACCGCGCGCTGCCCCTCCTCCCGCTCCAGCCCCCGCGCACCGGCCGCGAGGTCCTCACCGACCACATCACGGCGATGGTGTGCTGCGCCGCGATGGACACCGCGGGAGCCGCTCCCGGTCTCGACTGGCTCGACGGCCCGTCCCTCCTGGTCAACGGCGTCCGCGCCGCGGACCTGGCCCCCCGCGTCCGCAGCCTCGTCGAGACCGGCGACCCGGCCCCCCTGCGCGCCTGGCTGACCGAGCTCGGCATACGCGCGGAGAAGCCGGTACGCCTGGTCTGAGGCTGCGACTCCCGGAACCGGACCCTTGAAATCCACTTTCGGTCACTTCGCAACGAACAGTGACAGCACGCGCGCTAAATGTGATGTGCTGGGACCGATCGCGCACATGGCAAAGGCGTTCGTCATACGCACGACCACGGGGGCACGAGGGAGGGGGCAGTCCCATGGGGCCCGAGCACATCCGCCGCTGGGAGTCGGGAGCACTCGCGCACGCCGTCACGGATCCCTTCGGCCAGGGACCCGTCCCCTGGCTGCGCGGCGGTGAGACCTACTTCAGCGACACCGGTCAGGTCGTCCCCTGGTACGTGGACCCGGACCCCGACCTGGACCCGGCCGGGACCGGATCGCGGACCGGGACGGGCCGGCGGGGCCCCGAGCGGCGCTCCACCACCGGCGGTCCCCGCGCCGCCGACGACGTCCGCCGCCAGATCAAGGGCTTCACCGCCACCGGAGCCGCCGCCCCCGGCGAGGCCATCGACTTCCACATCACCGTCGACCCGCCGCAGGAGTTCAGCGTCGACGTCTACCGGATCGGCCACTACGGGGGAGACGGCGCCGCCAAGATCACCACCAGCCCCCGCCTGTCCGGCATCGTCCAGCCCCCGCCGCTCACCGCCGACCGCACGGTCTCCTGCCACCACTGGTGGCTGTCCTGGCGGCTGCAGATCCCGTCGTACTGGAACATCGGCGCGTACGTCGCCGTCCTCACCACCGCCGACGGCTACCGCTCGCACGTCCCCTTCACGGTCCGCCACGACCACCCGGCCGACCTCCTGCTGCTCCTGCCGGACATCACCTGGCAGGCGTACAACCTCTACCCGGAGGACGGCCGCACGGGTGCCAGCCTCTACCACGCCTGGGACGAGGAGGGCCGGCTGCTCGGCGAGGCGGACGCCGCGACGACCGTCTCCTTCGACCGCCCCTACGCGGGCGCCGGCCTGCCCCTGCACGTCGGCCACGCCTACGACTTCATCCGCTTCGCCGAGCGCTACGGCTACGACATCGCCTACGCCGACGCCCGCGACCTGCACTCCGGCCGCGTCGACCCGACCCGCTACCGGGGCCTGGTCTTCCCCGGCCACGACGAGTACTGGTCCGCGGCCATGCGCCGCACCACCGAGCTGGCCCGCGAGCACGGCACGTCCCTGGTCTTCCTCTCCGCCAACACCATGTACTGGCAGGTGGAGCTGGCCCCCTCCCCCTCCGGCGTCCCCGACCGCCTGCTCACCTGCCGCAAGCGCCAGGGCCCCGGCCGGCCCGTGCTGTGGCGGGAGATCGACCGCGCCGAGCAGCAGCTGCTCGGCATCCAGTACGCCGGGCGCGTCCCCGAACCGCACCCGATGATCGTCCGCAACGCCGGCCACTGGCTCTGGGAGGCCACCGGCGCCCAGGAGGGCGACGAGATCGAGGACCTGGTCGCCGGCGAGGCCGACCGCTACTTCCCGCGCACCCCGCTCCCCGAGCACGACGAGCGCGTTCTGCTCGCCCACTCCCCGTACACCGACGTCCACGGCGCCCGGCGCCACCAGGAGACGTCCCTGTACCGGGCGCCGTCCGGCGCCTGGGTCTTCGCGTCCGGGACGTTCGCCTGGTCCCCGGCCCTGGACCGCCCCGGCCACGTCGACCCGCGGGTGCAGCGGGCCACCGCCAACCTCCTGGACCGCATCTGCAAACGCGACTGACCAGGTCCGCGGCCACCCCGCACGGAGATCGGTCGCCGCATACGGGAGAATCGACGTACTTGGACAGAACCACGGGGAGGAACCGTGTCCGGATTCGTCGAAAAGCCCGAGCCGCTTGAGGTTCCGGGTCTGGTGCATCTGCACACCGGCAAGGTGCGCGACCTGTACCAGAACGAGGCGGGCGACCTCGTGATGGTCGCCAGCGACCGCATGTCCGCCTACGACTGGGTGCTGCCCACCGAGATCCCCGACAAGGGACGGGTGCTCACCCAGCTCTCCCTGTGGTGGTTCGACCAGCTCGCCGACCTGGTCCCGGGGCACGTCCTGAGCACCGCGCTGCCCGAGGGCGCCCCCGCCGACTGGCAGGGCCGCACCCTGGTCTGCAAGTCGCTGCGGATGGTCCCCGTGGAGTGCGTGGCCCGCGGCTACCTCACCGGCTCGGGCCTGGCCGAGTACAACGAGACCCGTACGGTCTGCGGCCTCGCCCTCCCCGAGGGCCTTGTCGACGGCTCGGAGCTGCCCGCCCCGATCTTCACCCCGGCCACCAAGGCCGAGGTCGGCGAGCACGACGAGAACGTCTCCTACGAGGAGGTCGCCCGCCAGACCGGCGCGGACACCGCGGCCCGCCTGCGCCAGGCCACCCTGGCCGTCTACTCCCGCGCCCGGGACATCGCCCGCGAGCGGGGGATCATCCTGGCCGACACCAAGTTCGAGTTCGGCTTCGAGGGCGACGAGCTCATCCTCGCCGACGAGGTCCTCACCCCGGACTCCTCCCGCTTCTGGCCCGCCGACCAGTGGCAGCCGGGTCGCGCGCAGGCGTCGTACGACAAGCAGTTCGTGCGGGACTGGCTGACCTCGGCGGAGTCCGGCTGGGACCGGAAGAGCGAGCAGCCCCCGCCGGCGCTGCCGCAGCAGGTCGTGGACGCGACCCGCGCCAAGTACGTCGAGGCCTACGAGCGCCTGACGGGCGTGCGCTGGTAGGACGCGGAGACACGAAGAAGCCCCCGGCCTGGACCGGGGGCTTCCTCATGTGGAGCGAACGACGAGGTTCGAACTCGCGACCTCAACCTTGGCAAGGTTGCGCTCTACCAACTGAGCTACGTTCGCCTGCGCCGCGGGCTTCGCCGTGGTGCGTGAGCCACTATACCCAACCCCGCTCCCGTGCGAGCCGCACTGCCGCGTGCCGGTTCTCCGCGCCGAGCTTCGTGGCGGCCGACGACAGGTAGTTCCGCACGGTCCCCTCGGCGAGCGCGGCCCGCTCGGCGATCTCCGCGACGGGCGCCCCGTCGGCCGCGTGCTCCAGCACCTCGGCCTCCCGCGCGGTCAGCGGCGAGTCCCCGGCGGAGATCGCGTCCGCGGCCAACTCCGGGTCGACGTAGCGGTTTCCGGCATGGACGGTGCGGATCAGCTCGGCGAGCCGCTGGGCGCTGACCGTCTTGGGGACGAACCCGCGCACACCCGCCGCGAGCGCCCGCTTCAGATGCCCGGGCCGTCCGTGGCCGGTCACGATCAGCACCCGGCAGCCGGGCAGCTCGGTGCGCAGCGATGTGGCGACCTTCACACCGTCCGCACCGGGCATCTGGAGATCCAGTACGGCCACGTCCGGTGCGTGCGCCCGCGCCATCGCCAGGGCCTCCGGGCCGGTGGCCGCCTCGGCGACCACCATGAGGTCGTCCTCCAGGGAGAGCAGGGCGGCCAGCGCGCCGCGGATCAGGTGTTCGTCGTCGGCGAGCAGAACGCGCACGGGGTCCGTCACGACGCGACCTCCAGCACGGTGCCGGCGGCCAGGGGCAGCGGCACCTCGGCCGTGAGCCGGAACACGCCGTTGCCGACGGGCCCGGCCTCCAGCGTGCCGTCCACGGCGGACAGCCGCTCCCGCAACCCGGCGAGTCCGGAGCCGGCAGCGCCGCCCGGGGCACCGGGGGAACCCGTCCCGGGCGCCTCCGTCACTCCGTCGTTCTCCACCGTCAGCACCACACGCCCCTCCGACATCCGCACCACCACGGCACATGTCCCCGCGTCCCCGTGCCGCAGCACGTTCGTGGTCGCCTCCCGCACCACCCAGCCGAGCGCCGACTGCACCCCGGCGGGCAGCCCGGCCGTGTCGCCCCGTACCTCGCAGTCGATCCCGGCCGCCCCCAGCACGCCCCGGGCACCGGCGAGTTCGGCCTCCAGGTCGGCCTCCCGGTAGCCGCGGACGACGTCGCGGACCTCCCGCTGCGACTCCTGTGCGATGCGCTGCACCTCGATCATCTGCTCCACCGCCTCGGGCCGTCCGCGCCGGGACAGCTGTACGGCCAGCTCGCTCTTGAGCGCGATCACGGCCAGGTTCCGTCCCATCACGTCGTGCAGGTCGCGGCCGAACCGCAGCCGTTCCTCGGCGACGGCGAGCCGGGCCCGCGTCTCCCTGGCCTCGTCGAGCGTGTAGACCGCGTTGAGCAGCCAGACGGAGAAGATCGAGGTGAAGGCGAGGAATCCGCCGCCCAGCAGCACGAGGCAGGCCACCACGAGGGAGGCGAGGCTCGGCATGCCCAGCGGGAAGGACACGACGCCGGCGCCGAATGCGAAGCCGCTGACGACGGCGACCACCCGGCGCCGGTTGTGCACGCCGAGCGTGATCATGCCGGCGCCGAAGCACAGCACACCCCCGAAGATCCCCCACGCCGCGGAGTCCACGTCCGGGCCGCCCGGTCCGCGCTCGGCGAGACCGATCGCGCCGACGGCGATCGTCGCGGTGAGCGCGGCGAGCGCCCACAGCAGCCGGACGGGCTGCGCACGCCGGCCGCGCGTCCAGTCCAGTGCCCGCGACGCGACCAGCATGCAGAGCGCGGCGTGCACGACGATCAGCAGGCACAGCACGGTCGCGAGCCGCGGCCCGACCTCGCGGAAGTTCGACACCCCCAGCGCGAGGACCTCGATGAGCCCGAAGAAGTGGAACGACCACCGTGTGTACGTCTCCACCTTCGCCGGTGTGCTCTTCCGCCGCCACCAGTGCTGTGGCCTGCGCATGTCCCCGCTCAACCCGCCCTCCCCGGTCCCGGCCCGCCCGGCCGTCAGCGTCGCGGTTCCCAGCGGAACCACCGCCGTACAGCAAACACCGCGACCACCGTCCAGGCCACCGCCGTGGCGAGCGCGCCCAGGGCCTCGAACGCCGACAGGTCGCCGGTCCAGCCGCCGCGCACCAGGGTGACGACGGGCGTCAGCGGCAGCAGCTCGCAGACGGAGGCCAGCCGGTCGGGCATCAGCTCCAGCGGAACGACCATGCCGGAGGCGATCATCGAGACGATCATCAGCGGCATCGGCGTGACCTGCGCGCTCTCGCCGGTCCGGGTGAAGCCCGCGGTGACCGCCGCGAGACAGGCGCACATGACGAGGCCCAGCAACACGCCGGCGACGGCCAGATGCGGGGCGGGCGGCGCGGGCAGGTCCAGCAGGACCGCGCAGCCCGCCGTCAGCAGCAGGCACTGCGCGAACCCGATGACGGTGGCCGGCAGCGCGGCGCCGCCCAGGATCTCGGCGTCCCGCAGCTCGCCGGTGCGCAGCCGCTTGAGGACGAGTTCCTCGCGCCGGACGACGAAGACGCCGACGAGGGCCGAGTAGACGGCGAACAGCAGGGAGAAGCCGATCGCGGCGGGCAGGACGACGGTGCCCACCGTCAGCCCGGCCCCGGCGAGGTCCATCTCCTTGGCCGCCGACCGCACGCTGAGCGGCAGCACCAGCGGCACGAACAGGGCGGCGACCAGTGTGCCCCTGCTCCGTCCCAGCAGCGTCAGTTCGGCGCGGGCGAGCGCGGTCATCCGGCCCAGCGGGGTGGTGCCGGCGGCCGTGCCGGTCCGCGCGGTGCGTTCCTCGGTACCGGTGCCGCTCATGCCGCGTACTCCTTCGTCGCCGTGGTTCCCGCGGACGCGTCCTTCGCGATCCGCAGGAACGCCTCCTCCAGGGACGCGGACCGTACGTCCAGCCCGCGCAGTTCCACGCCGGCCCGTTCGGCCCACACCAGCAGCGCGGTGGCCGCCCGCTGCAGCTCCCGGGTGCGCAGCCGGACGACCCG
Organism: Streptomyces flaveolus; assembly: GCF_014648815.1. Taxonomy (GTDB): domain Bacteria; phylum Actinomycetota; class Actinomycetes; order Streptomycetales; family Streptomycetaceae; genus Streptomyces; species Streptomyces flaveolus. The sequence goes on from NZ_BMRV01000004.1 coordinate 562,557, forward strand.
GCCGTCGACCCGGTGGTCGCTCACGCCCAGCTCGCCGAGCGGCGGCAGGTCGCCCACGAAGTAGCCGTCGGGCAGCTCGAAGGAGATCCGGGAGGGCTGGGTGGCGGTCACCTCGGCCGGGGTCCCGGTGGCGGCGATGCGGCCCTCGTGCAGGATCGCGAGCCGGTCGGCGAGGTCCTCGGCCTCCTCCAGGTAGTGCGTGGTCAGCAGCACCGTCGTCCCCCCGTCGCGCAGCGAGCGCACCAACTCCCAGGTGTCGCGGCGGCCTTCGGCGTCCAGTCCGGTGGTGGGCTCGTCGAGGAAGAGCACCTCGGGCTCGCCGAGCAGTGCGAGCGCCAGGTCCAGGCGGCGCCGCTCACCGCCGGAGAGCTGTTTGACGCGGGTGCCCCTCTTGTCCGCCAGTCCGACCAGTGCCAGCACCTCCGCCTCGGGCCGGGCCCCGCTCACACAGCCCGCCCACATCCGCGCGGTCTCGGCGACGGTCAGCTCGGACGGGAAGCCGCCCTCCTGCAGCATGACCCCGGTGCGGGGACGTACGGCGGCCCGCTCGGTGTACGGGTCGTGCCCGAGGACGCGCACCCGGCCGCCGGCCGGGGCGGCGAGGCCCTCGAGGAGTTCGACCGTCGAGGTCTTGCCGGCTCCGTTGGTGCCCAGCAGCGCGAAGATCTCGCCGCGGCGCACGGAGAAGTCGATCCCGCGCACCGCCTCGAACCCGCCCCCGTACACACGTCGCAGGTCGGTGACCTCAATCACGTGTTCGTGTCCGTTTGCTTGCATGCTCCAAGCATCCCGGGGCGGCGGGCCGCGCGGCAGTGCGGGCCGTCATCGCTCGGCATGACAAATGTCAGACGCCGGTCCGGTCCCTCGCGCCATCCCGGGCACACGAAAAGACCCCGGTCCGTGGAGGACCGGGGTCTGATTCCCGAGCGGACGACGAGGCTCGAACTCGCGACCTCAACCTTGGCAAGGTTGCGCTCTACCAACTGAGCTACGTCCGCATTGCCCCCGACCGGCGTTCACCGATCGGTGCGAGCACCAGCCTACCTGATCCAATCGAGTGGCCGGTACGGCGATGCAGAGCGGGTGACAGGAATTGCACACTGCGCCTTCCCCCTGGAAGGGGGATGTTCTACTACTGAACTACACCCGCATGTTCCGTGAGCTGGGCCTTTCGGCCTCGCCCCTCGGCGTGCTCCAGACTTTAGCTGATCACCCGGGGTGCTGCGCAAGTCGGTGGCCGCGAGGGGCGGCTGAGCGGCCGTCGGCGTTCCCGCGCCGGAGTGCCGGCCGCCGGACCGTCGGGGTGGCCGCCGGGCGGGACCGCTCACTGCGCCTCGGCGAACGCCTCGTAGACCTTCTTCGGGATCCGGCCGCGCGCGGGCACGTCCATCTTGTTGGCCTGGGCCCAGGCCCGGACAGCCGCCGGATCGGGGGCGACCTCCGTCTGCCGGTACGCCTTGCCGGACCGCGACCGCTTCCGGCCCGCCGACACGTAGGGCTCGAGAGCCTTGCGCAGTTTCCGGGCATTGGCTTCGTTCAGGTCGATCTCGTACATCCGGCCGTCGACTCCGAAGGCGATCGTCTCCGCCGCTTCCGAGCCGTCGATGTCGTCAAAGAGAGTGACCACGACACGCTGCGCCACGAATATCGGTCCCTTCGTGCGGCATCTCCGCGATGACGTGCCAGGACACCGCGATGATGCCGACTGTTCGCCTGTAATTGGGCAAAGTATCGGCTAATGACATTTCATTTGTACAGTGCCCGGCATTGCAATGGGAAGCCCGACTAAATCTCTCCGCGTGTCTGCCGCGCAATAGGCATCCGTGGTGGATCCGGGATCTTTCCCGAAGCTTTTCGTGCGGGTCCCCTCCCGATGCCGAATCGTGACAGGGGTCACGTAGTTTCCTCCAAGGCTACGCGCGTAGAAATTTTGTACGGGTAGTCTGAAGGGACCTGCTCAGCACCACACACCGGGAGTGCCAGTGGCACGCGTCGTAGTCGACGTCATGCTCAAGCCGGAGATCCTCGACCCCCAGGGCCAGGCGGTGCAGCGCGCACTGCCGCGACTGGGTTTCGAAGGGATCTCGGACGTCCGCCAGGGAAAGCGTTTCGAACTGGAAGTTGACGGGCCGGTCGACGAGGCCGCCCTCGCCCGCATCCATGATCTTGCGGAATCCTTCCTCGCCAACACCGTGATCGAGGACTTCACCGTCAAGGTCGAGTCCGAGGATGTAGTCGCGGAGGCTGTGAAGTGACCGCTCGTATTGGCGTCGTCACTTTCCCCGGCAGCCTCGACGACCGGGACACGCAGCGCGCGATCCGCGTGGCCGGCGCCGAACCCGTGGCGCTCTGGCACAAGGACAAGGACCTCAAGCAGGTCGACGCCGTGGTGCTCTGCGGCGGTTTCTCTTACGGCGACTATCTGCGCGCCGGCGCCATCGCGCGCTTCTCGCCGGTGATGGACACGGTCATCGACCAGGCGAAGGCCGGTCTCCCGGTGCTCGGCATCTGCAACGGCTTCCAGATCCTCACGGAGGCCCACCTGCTGCCCGGCGGGATGCTCGGCAACGACCACCTACACTTCATCTGCCGTGACCAGAAGCTGCGCGTGGAGAACGCGGACACCTCCTGGACCAGCGACTACAGCGCCGGCCAGGAGATCCACATCCCGTTGAAGAACATGGACGGGCGTTACGTGGCCGACCGGCGGACGCTGGACGAGCTGGAGGCGGAGGGCCGCGTGGCGTTCCGCTACGTCGACTTCAACCCGAACGGCTCGCTCAACGACATCGCCGGCATCACCAACGCGGCGGGCAACGTCGTCGGCCTGATGCCGCACCCCGAGCACGCCGTCGAGCCGCTGATCGGCACCGGCCGCACCGACGGCCTCCCGTTCTTCACCTCGATCCTCAAGAAGCTGGTCAACGCATGAGCCGGACGCCTCTGGACACGGTCGAGCACGCGGCCGCGACCCCCGACGTCGAGCTGCCCTGGGCCGAACTGGGCCTGAAGAAGGACGAGTACGAGAGGGTCGTGGAGATCCTCGGCCGTCGGCCCACCGGTGCCGAACTCGCCATGTACTCGGTGATGTGGTCCGAGCACTGCTCGTACAAGTCCTCCAAGGTCCACCTCCGCCAGTTCGGCGAGAAGGCCCCGCAGAACGACGCGATGCTCGTCGGCATCGGCGAGAACGCCGGTGTGGTCGACGTCGGCCAGGGCTACGCGGTCACCTTCAAGGTCGAGTCGCACAACCACCCGTCGTACGTGGAGCCCTACCAGGGCGCGGCCACGGGTGTCGGCGGCATCGTCCGCGACATCATCGCCATGGGCGCCCGCCCGGTCGCCGTGGTGGACCCCCTGCGCTTCGGCGCCGCGGACCACCCGGACACCAAGCGCGTGCTGCCCGGCGTGGTCGCCGGCATCGGCGGCTACGGCAACTGCCTGGGCCTGCCCAACATCGGCGGCGAGGTCGTCTTCGACGCCTGCTACCAGGGCAACCCGCTGGTCAACGCCGGTGCCATCGGCGTCATGCGGCACGAGGACATCCACCTCGCCAAGGCGTCCGGCGCGGGCAACAAGGTCATCCTCTACGGTGCCCGCACCGGCGGCGACGGCATCGGCGGCGCCTCGATCCTGGCCTCGGAGACCTTCGACGACGCCAAGCCGTCGAAGCGCCCGGCGGTGCAGGTCGGCGACCCCTTCCAGGAGAAGCTCCTCATCGAGTGCACCCTGGAGGCCTTCAAGGAGAAGCTCGTCGTCGGCATCCAGGACCTGGGCGCCGCGGGCCTGTCCTGCGCGACCAGCGAGCTGGCGTCGAACGGCTCCGGCGGCATGCGCATCACGCTGGACGACGTCCCGCTGCGCGACTCCACGCTCTCGCCCGAGGAGATCCTCATGAGCGAGTCGCAGGAGCGCATGTGCGCGGTCGTCGAGCCGGAGAAGGTCGACCGCTTCCTCGAGATCTGCGACAAGTGGGACGTCATCGCCACCGTCATCGGTGAGGTGACCGACGGCGACCGTCTGGAGATCTTCTGGCACGGCGGCAAGATCGTCGACGTCGACCCGCGCACGGTCGCCCACGACGGCCCGGTCTACGAGCGCCCCTACGCCCGCCCGGAGTGGCAGGACGCGCTCCAGGCCGACGACGCGGGCAAGCTGCCCCGGCCGCAGACCGGTGAGGAGCTGAAGGACCAGGTCCTGAAGCTGGTGTCCTCCCCCAACCAGGCGTCCAAGCAGTGGATCACCCAGCAGTACGACCACTTCGTGCAGGGCAACACCGTCCTCGCCCAGCCCGAGGACTCGGGCATGATCCGCGTGGACGAGGAGAGCGGCCTCGGCGTCGCGATCGCCACGGACGGCAACGGCCGGTACGCCAAGCTCGACCCGTACACGGGCGCGCAGCTGGCCCTGGCGGAGGCGTACCGCAACGTCGCCACCACCGGTGCGAAGCCCCTCGCGGTCTCCGACTGCCTGAACTTCGGCTCGCCGGAGGACCCGGCGGTCATGTGGCAGTTCGCGGAGGCCGTGCGCGGCCTGGCCGACGGCTGTCTCCAGCTCGGCACCCCGGTGACCGGCGGCAACGTCTCGCTCTACAACCAGACGGGCGAGGCGGCCATCCACCCGACGCCGGTCGTCGCGGTCCTCGGCGTCATCGACGACGTGGCCCGCCGCACGCCGGTCGCCTTCCAGGAGGACGGCCAGCTGCTGTACCTCCTCGGCGACACGCGTGAGGAGTTCGGCGGCTCGGCCTGGTCCCAGGTGATCCACGACCACCTCGGCGGCCTGCCCCCGAAGGTCGACCTGGAGCGCGAGCGGCTGCTCGGCGAGATCCTGATCTCCGCCTCCCGCGACGGCATGATCGACTCCGCGCACGACCTGTCCGACGGCGGTCTGATCCAGGCGGTCGTCGAGTCGGCGCTGCTCGGCGGCAAGGGCGCGCGTCTGGTCGTTCCCGACGGCCTGGACGCCTTCACCTTCCTGTTCTCGGAGTCGGCGGGCCGCGCGGTCGTCGCCGTCCCGCGTTCGGAGGAGCTCCGCTTCAACGACATGTGCGGCGCGCGCGGCCTGCCCGCCACCCGCATCGGTGTCGTGGACGGGGACACGGTGGAGGTCCAGGGCGAGTTCGCCCTGCCCCTGGCCGAGCTCCGTGAGGCCCACGAGGGCACCATCCCGGCGCTGCTGGCGTAACCGCCGGCACACGGCAACGGCGAGGCCCCGCCCGGATCCGTCCGGGCGGGGCCTCGCCGTTGCCTCCCGCTCCGGGTCACGGACCCGGTATTTCCCGGGAGCGCGGCCTCCCGCGCCCACTAGGCTCACCGCCATGCCGCCCGCCAGGAAACGCGCCCGCACCTACGACCCCGCCCGCACCCGTGCCGCCGTGTTCGCCCAGTTCGGGCACGTACGCGCGGCCGTGCGCACCCTCACGCCCGAGCAGCTCGCGCTGCCGACGCGGCTGGGGGACTGGACCGTACGGGAACTGGTGGCGCACATCGGGATGGCCCTGACCGCCCTGCACCGCGCCGTGGACCGGCCCGCCCCGCCCCGGCAGGACGTCCAGGTCGTCGAGTGGCCCTTCGCCACCGCAGGCAACTCCGCCGCGATCGCCGATTTCACCAGGAGGCTCGCCGCGGACCATCCCGACCTCGACGCCCACCTCGCCCGCATCGAGGAGCGCCTGCGCGCGCTGCTCGCAGAGCACCCCGGCAGCCGGCTCCTGGAGACCAACGCGGGCGCGCTGCCGCTGGACGACTACCTCGTCACCCGCACCGTAGAACTCGTCGTGCACGCCGACGACCTCAACGCCGCCGTGCCCGGCCTCGGCATCCCGTACGACCGGCAGGCCCTGGCCGCGGCGACCCGGTTGCTCGCCGACGCGCTCGCCGTGAAGGCGCCCGGCGGGTCGACGGAGGTGCGGGTGCCGCCGTACGCCGTCGTGCAGTGCGTCGAGGGCCCCCGGCACACCCGCGGCACCCCGCCCAACGTCGTCGAGACCGACCCGCTGACCTGGGTCCGGCTCGCGGCCGGACGGCTGACCTGGCAGGACGCCGTGGCGGAGGCCAAGGTGAGCGCGAGCGGCGAGCGGGCCGACCTCGCAGGGCTGCTGCCGCTGCTGAGCTGAGGGGAACCAGACCCTCCGCGCCTCCGTCGAATCGGCATGTACAGGCAGAAGCAGCAGCGCAGCATGACCCTGACCATGGCAGTCGTCGCCGTGCTCGTCCCGCTCGCGGCGGCCTGCGGCAGCGAGAAGGCCGACGGCGGCAGCGGCTCCGTGGGCGCGGACCGGCCGTTCACCGGCGTGAGGTGGAGCATCGACAGCGTCACCGTCGACGGCACCACCCACCGGGCGCCGGACACGGCACGGGTCCGGATCGACGACAGCGGTGAGGCGGCGGGCAGCACCGGCTGCAACACCTTCACCGCCCGCGCCGACGTCGACGGCGAGCGCGTCCGGCTCAGGGACGCCGCGTTCACCGAGATGGCCTGCGAGAAGACGCCCCAGGACTTCGAGAAGTCCCTCGGCCGCGTCCTCACCGACGGCCCCCTCACCGCCGACACGGCGAGCGACCGACTGACCCTCACCACCCCCGCCGGCGACACCGTACGGCTGAGCAGGCCCGAGGACGCGTCCCTGTACGGCACGACCTGGACCGTCACGGCACCCGGCGGGCAGGGCCGCGCCCACCTCACCTTCGACCAGGAGGCGGGCACCGTATCCGGCCGCCTTCCCTGCAACCACGTCAACGCCCGGGCCACCGTCCGCGACGGACATATCACCCTGGGCGCTCCGGCCACCACCCGAATGATGTGCGAAGGCTCACTCATGAACGCCGAGAAGCAGATGCTCCGCTTCTTCGAGGGCCGGGTCGACTACCGGATCGATCACGAAACCCTGACGCTGACCAGCGAAGACGGCACCGTCGTCCGCGCCGTGGCCGACGAGTGATCCGCAGGTGAGCCGGGATCCCCAATTCGGACCAGTGGTCGATCTCGCCTACACTCGGGAACGTGCCACGTGGTGACGGTCGACTCAATCACGATCTACTTCCCGGCGAGAAGGGCCCCCAGGACGCTTGCGGCGTCTTCGGTGTCTGGGCCCCGGGCGAAGAGGTCGCAAAGCTCACGTACTTCGGGCTCTACGCCCTCCAGCATCGGGGCCAGGAATCCGCGGGAATCGCGGTCAGCAACGGCTCCCAGATCCTCGTCTTCAAGGACATGGGCCTCGTGTCCCAGGTCTTCGACGAGACCTCGCTCGGTTCGCTCCAGGGTCACATCGCGGTCGGTCACGCCCGCTACTCGACCACCGGTGCGTCCGTGTGGGAGAACGCCCAGCCAACCTTCCGGGCCACCGCGCAGGGCTCCATCGCGCTCGGCCACAACGGCAACCTCGTCAACACCGCCCAGCTCGCCGAGATGGTCGCCGACCTGCCCAAGCAGGAAGGCCGCTCCACTCGCGTCGCGGCGACCAACGACACCGACCTGCTGACCGCGCTCCTCGCGGCCCAGGTCGACGAGGACGGCAAGCCGCTGACCATCGAAGAGGCCGCTCACAGCGTCCTCCCGCAGGTCATGGGCGCCTTCAGCCTCGTCTTCATGGACGAGCACACCCTCTACGCCGCCCGCGACCCGCAGGGCATCCGCCCGCTGGTCCTCGGCCGCCTCGAGCGCGGCTGGGTCGTCGCCTCCGAGTCCGCCGCCCTCGACATCTGCGGCGCCTCCTACGTCCGCGAGATCGAGCCGGGCGAGTTCGTCGCCATCGACGAGAACGGCCTGCGCACGTCGCGATTCGCAGAAGCGAAGCCCAAGGGCTGTGTCTTCGAGTACGTGTACCTGGCCCGCCCGGACACCGACATCGCCGGCCGCAACGTCTACCTCTCGCGCGTCGAGATGGGCCGCAAGCTGGCCAAGGAGGCCCCCGCCGAGGCCGACCTCGTCATAGCGACCCCGGAGTCCGGCACCCCCGCCGCGATCGGGTACGCCGAGGCCTCCGGCATCCCCTTCGGCAACGGTCTGGTGAAGAACGCCTATGTGGGCCGTACCTTCATCCAGCCCTCGCAGACCATCCGCCAGCTCGGCATCCGCCTGAAGCTGAATCCCCTGAAGGAAGTCATCAAGGGCAAGCGGCTGGTCGTCGTGGACGACTCCATCGTCCGCGGCAACACGCAGCGGGCCCTGGTCCGCATGCTCCGCGAGGCCGGCGCCGCCGAGGTCCACATCCGGATCTCCTCCCCGCCCGTGAAGTGGCCCTGCTTCTTCGGCATCGACTTCGCCACCCGCGCCGAGCTCATCGCCAACGGCATGAGCATCGACGAGATCGGCACCTCGCTCGGCGCCGACTCCCTGGCGTACATCTCCATCGACGGCATGATCGAGGCGACCACCATCGCCAAGCCGAACCTCTGCCGCGCCTGCTTCGACGGCGAGTACCCGATGGAGCTCCCCGACCCCGAGCTGCTCGGCAAGCAGCTCCTGGAGACCGAGCTGGCCGCCGGGCCCGCCGGTACGGCCGCCGCCGACGCCATCCGTCGCCCGTAGCCGTCCGTCCGCAATACCTGCCGTACGACACAAAGGTTCTCATCGTCATGCCTGACACAACTGGTGCCAGCTACGCAGCCGCGGGCGTCGACATCGAGGCGGGCGACCGCGCCGTCGAGCTCATGAAGGAATGGGTCAAGAAGACGCAGCGCCCCGAGGTCCTCGGCGGCCTCGGCGGTTTCGCCGGCCTCTTCGACGCCTCCGCACTCAAGAACTACGACCGCCCCCTGCTGGCCTCGGCCACGGACGGTGTCGGCACCAAGGTCGACATCGCCCGGCAGCTGGGCGTCTACGACACCATCGGCCACGACCTGGTCGCGATGGTCATGGACGACATCGTGGTGTGCGGCGCCGAGCCGCTGTTCATGACCGACTACATCTGCGTGGGCAAGGTCCACCCCGAGCGTGTCGCCGCCATCGTCAAGGGCATCGCCGAGGGCTGTGTGCTGGCCGGCTGCGCCCTGGTGGGCGGCGAGACGGCCGAGCACCCCGGCCTGCTCGGCGAGGACGACTTCGACGTCGCCGGCGCCGGTACGGGCGTCGTGGAGGCCGACCGGCTGCTCGGTCCGGACCGCATCCGCGAGGGCGACGCGGTCGTCGCGATGGCCGCCTCCGGCCTTCACTCGAACGGGTACTCACTCGTCCGCCACGTCCTGCTGAACGAGGCCGGCCTGGCCCTGGACGCGCACGTGGACGACCTCGGCCGCACCCTCGGCGAGGAGCTCCTGGAGCCGACGAAGATCTACTCGCTGGACTGCCTGGCCCTGATGCGCACCACCGAGGTGCACGCCTTCAGCCACGTCACCGGCGGCGGCCTCGCGGCCAACCTGGCCCGCGTGATCCCCGACGGCCTGCACGCGACCGTCGACCGCTCCACCTGGACGCCGGCCCCGGTCTTCGACCTCGTCGGACGAACGGGTCAGGTCGAGCGCCTGGAGCTGGAGAAGACCCTGAACATGGGCGTCGGCATGATCGCCGTCGTGCCCCAGGAGTCCGCCGACGTGGCGCTGACGACCCTCGCCGACCGCGGCGTCGACGCTTGGGTGGCAGGCGAGATCACCGCCCGCGGCGACCACGGCACGGGCGCCACCATGACCGGTGACTACGCCCGCTGAGCCGAGCCCGGCACGGCGATGCGGGTAGCACAGAACCCGGTCGGTGACGGAAGTCACCGACCGGGTGAGTGTTCAGTGCAGGGTCAAGCGCCGCGACGATGCTGCGGGGACTGGCCGTCCTCGTCCTCGTCGTCCTCGTAGAGGTCGGCGTACTTTGCGTACAGCTCGTCGTCCTGCTCATCGTCCTCGAACCGCTCGCCGTTAGGCGGTTGCGGACTCGACGTCGATGCGCCCAGCTCCTCGGCCAGGCGGGAGAGATCAGTCCCACCGCTGTTGTACTTCAGCTGGCGGGCGACCTTCGTCTGCTTGGCCTTGGCCCGGCCGCGCCCCATGGCTCGACCCCCTCAACGACGGGGCTCGACGGCCCCAGAGTCTTGACACGCGTTCATGGTCCGGAACGGGCTCTCCGTGGAGAGACCGGTCCGTAGGGCTTCCACGGTACCTGAGCCCACGCCCATACGGTACGTCGCCCGCAGGACGTGGCTACGCCCAGGACCTTCGAGGCGCCCTGTCCTCGCTGGTCAAAGGCGATTTTAACCACGTTTCGACGGTCGACCCGCCGGGAGAAGTGAGAGTTCTCTCCAACTGCCCGCCGGCGGGTACCGCTCAAACCTTCGAATACCGCCTCCGGATCACCCTCCGGAGCGTACGGAGCGCGGTCTCCGGTCAGCGCCGCGCGCGTGCCTCCGACATCCGCTGCTCGGCGATCCGGTCGGCCGCGGCGGCCGGCGGAATACCGTCCTCCTTCGCACGTGCGAATATGGCCAGCGTGGTGTCGTAGATCTTCGCGGCCTTCGCCTTGCACCGGTCGAAGTCGAAGCCGTGCAGCTCGTCGGCGACCTGGATGACACCGCCGGCGTTCACCACGTAGTCGGGCGCGTAGAGGATCCCGCGGTCGGCGAGGTCCTTCTCGACGCCCGGGTGGGCGAGCTGGTTGTTGGCCGCGCCGCACACCACCTTCGCGGTCAGCACCGGCACGGTGTCGTCGTTCAGCGCGCCGCCGAGCGCGCAGGGGGCGTAGATGTCCAGGTTCTCGACCCGGATCAGCGCGTCCGTGTCGGCGACGGCGATCACCGACGGGTGCCGCTCGGTGAGCGCCCGTACGACGTCCTTGCGCACGTCCGTGACGACCACGTGCGCGCCCTCGGCGAGCAGGTGCTCGACCAGGTGGTGACCGACCTTGCCGACGCCGGCGATGCCGACCGTGCGGTCGCGCAGCGTCGGGTCGCCCCACAGGTGCTGGGCGGCGGCCCGCATGCCCTGGTAGACGCCGAAGGAGGTGAGCACGGACGAGTCGCCCGCGCCGCCGTTCTCGGGGGAGCGTCCGGTCGTCCACCGGCACTCGCGCGCCACGACGTCCATGTCGGCCACGTAGGTGCCCACGTCGCAGGCGGTGACGTAGCGGCCGCCGAGCGAGGCGACGAACCGGCCGTAGGCGAGCAGCAGCTCCTCGCTCTTGATCTGCTCCGGGTCGCCGATGATCACGGCCTTGCCGCCGCCGTGGTCGAGACCGGCCATGGCGTTCTTGTACGACATCCCGCGCGCGAGGTTCAGCGCGTCGGCGACGGCCTCCGCCTCACTCGCGTACGGGTAGAAACGCGTACCGCCGAGCGCGGGGCCCAGGGCGGTGGAGTGGAGGGCGATGACGGCCTTAAGGCCGCTGGCACGGTCCTGGCAGAGCACGACTTGCTCATGACCCCCCTGCTCCGAGTGGAACAGGGTGTGCAGTACATCAGCAGGTGCGCCGGTTACGTCGGTCACGGTGGTGACTCCTGTGTAGGTGCGGCGGGTGGTGACGGGTCCCCGTGCGGGTGGCGGGGACTGTGGCATGAGATTAGAGCCTGACGGGGTCCACCCGCCGCACAGTGCCGAGGATCACCTCCGCACGGAGTACAGGCGTGCGACGATTTGCAGAGATTCCCGCGCGTTTGTGATCGGCTCCCGCAGGTTTTCGAGACGGTGCGCGGGGGAGGGAGCAGGCGTGCCCAAGGTGTCCTCGGTGATCGTCCCCTACGCGGCCTACCTGCGCGTGTACGAACCGCTGGCCGCCTTCCCCGAGCCGGAGCGCGGCCACTGGGGCCGCTACGCCCGCCGCACCGACCTGCCCTCCTACCAGGACGAACTACGCCGTTCCCTGGCCGACCTGCTGCCCACGCCGCCCGTGCCGGTACCGGTGCACGAGAGCGGCGACGCCTTCGTGACCGAGGTCGACGGGGTGGTCTGCGTGTGCCCCTGGCGGACCCGGCTGCGCGGCTGGCAGGCGCTCGGGGAGCTGGCCGAGGACTTCCCCGAGCCCGTCCTGGACGCCCTGCTCCCTCCGGTCGTACGCCGCCAGACCACCCAGGACTACGAACGCTGGCTGGAGTGCAACCCCGACGCCCGCCCCTGGATCCGCACGGCCACCTGGCAGGTGCCGATCAACTGGTTCGTGCTGGTCTCCGACGAGGAGCGGGAGTACGACAAGGGCGGCGACGATGCCGGGTCGGTGCCGCCGGTGCTGCGCTACCGGACGCCGATGGTGCAGGCGCGGCGGCGGGTGGCCCGGGGGCTGCGGGCGCTGAAGGAGGCCATGGACCGGGGGCCGCTGATCGACGGCCTGGTGGACGTGGGGCGCTGGCTCGAGGAGTTCCACCCGCGGTCACTGGTGGAGCTGGACTACGGCGGACTGGTGCACGCCCTGCCGGCCGGAGAGCTGGAGGCCGACCACTCGGCGGCGGACGTGGCCGAGGGCATCGAGGCGCTGCGCCGGGGGGACGGGACGACGGCGGGTGCCGCGTACGGGCGGCTGGTGGAGCGGTGGCGGTCGGTGCGGGACCGGCGGTCGGCGAACTGACGTTTGACGTACCGCCCGATTTGGGGTTTCGTCTCTCGCTCAGACACCTGTTCGGTGTGACCTGATACTTCGTCACCAGGGGACGGAAGTCCCGATCCGGGCGTATGTGTCAAGCGTGACGGACCGCACGTACGCCACTCTTGCGCCCCTTCCCCCTCCTCATGCCAAAATAGGACAAGGAGTCCGGGGAGGGCTCCATCCGTCCTGCTGTGGTGCACTGTGGGCGGAATCTCAGCATTGCACGCTTTGGGGGGTCTGGTGACTCCTGATCGCTCTGTGACTGATCGTCACAGTGGCGTGACTGTCCGCTATGGCATGGTCCATCGGCATCCGTCGCTGATGAACACCTGGGAGGGCAATTCCATCGGTTTGGCCGACGCGGCTGGACAGATGGTGTAGTTGTAGTGCCGAGGACAAGCCGTTCGTCCTATAACCGACTCGACTCGCGTCCGCCATTTCGGGCAACGCGGGTCAAGGTGCAGAATTTAGAGGAAAGAACCGAGAAGGTTCGGTTCTCCCGAGGAGGCCGCTCATGACCGCTCGCACCCCTGATGCCGAGCCGCTGCTGACCCCGGCTGAGGTCGCCACCATGTTCCGCGTCGACCCGAAGACGGTCACGCGCTGGGCGAAGGCCGGCAAGCTCACGTCGATCCGCACGCTCGGCGGGCATCGCCGCTACCGCGAGGCCGAGGTCCGCGCTCTGCTCGCGGGCATTCCGCAGCAGCGCAGCGAGGCCTGAACAACCGCATAACCGGGCAGAACGGCAGGTCCCCCAACCTGTCGAGCCGCCTGTCACCACAGCTCCAACCGACGCGGGTCCTGCCCCAACAGGCCCCACGCCCAAGCCGTTCGAACATGTCGGACGACCGGCCGGGTACGTCGTGGATCGCGCTGGACTCCGCCGGGTCCAGCGCGATTTTTTTGTGCCGGGTGACGGTCCGCTGAGAGCGGCCTTGTCGGAGTCTGGGGGAGGCTGTCGGATCCGCTGTGGGCGGGCCGTGGGGGAACGTGCGGAAGCACCCTGCGGGAGGGTGCAATTGCACATATTAAATCGACCAGTTGTAGGAGAGGCGTAAGTGCCACCGTTTCAAAAACTCATGCGGTGACACCCGTCACACGTGCTGGCGCTTGTTGGCTCTGGCATATGTGCGCTAGAGGAGCCGCCGGTTCCACCAGCCCGGCAGGGCACGGGCGTTGGGGCCGACGGGGGTTCACGTGGCGGCGGCGCTCTCGCCCTCGACGGCCTCTTGACGGCCCGTCGGTGACGGAGACGGGGGCGGAGACGGCGGCGCAGGCGGGGACGGGGGCTGCGCCGGCGGAGCGGCGGAGTCCCACGCCAGTCGCAGCAGCCGGTGGCAGATCGGACAGTGGCGCGTCAGATGGCGGTACGACGACGCGGCCGACAGATGCGCGCGGAGCAGTGCCCGCGTCTCGTGCCTGACCGATGCCGCCATACGCCACCTCCAGGGACCGCACGGAGAACGTGCCCTGCCTTTGGAGTACCTAGCGAATGTGACGTCGTCAAGGCCGCGAGAGAGGCGCTGAGGGCTTCCGGGGCGTTCGGGCGCACCCCGACCTGCGGACGGCACGCAGAAGGCCCGCACCGATCGGTGCGGGCCTTCTTACTGCGGTCCTGACGGGATTTGAACCCGCGGCCTCCACCTTGACAGGGTGGCGAGCACTCCAAACTGCTCCACAGGACCAGGCTTTGCGGCGCCCACGCGACGGAGTCGCTTATGGATTCTGCTGCGTTGCGCTGCGAGAAGAGACTCTACAGGAGGGTGGGCCCAGGGTCGAACTCACCCTCCGTGCGCTCCTCGTCACGGCCTCGCCGCTACGGCGCCAGCGCGTCGATCGCCTTCACGATCCGCTTGTCGGAGATCGGGTACGCCGTCCCCAGCGCGTGGGCGAAGTAGCTGACCCGCAGCTCCTCGATCATCCAGCGGACGTCCAGGACCTGCCGCGGGACCGGCCGCCCCTGGGGCATCTGCTCCAGCAGCCACGCGTACTCGTCCCGCATCTCGTGGACCTTCTCCATCCGGGTCGTGTCCCGCTGGACGTTGGCCGGCATCTGCTGCAGGCGCCGGTCGGCGGCGACCAGATAGCGCATCAGGTCGGGCAGCCGCCCGATGCCGGCCTCCGTCACGAAGCCGGGCTTCACCAGGCCGTCCAGCTGCGTCCGCACGTCCTGGAGGTTCGGCAGCAGCGCGGGGCTCCGCACGGCCTTCAGACGGCGCTCACAGGCCTGCCAGGCGGCCAGCACCTGCTGCACCTGCCCCACCGTACGGACGGTCGTGTCGACGATCTCCGCGCGGACCTTGTCGTAGAGCTTCCGGTACGACTCCTCGTCCCACGCCGGCCCGCCGAAGTCCGCGATCAGCCGATCCGCCGCCGCCGTCGCGCAGTCGTCGAACAGGGCCTGGACGGACCCGTGCGGATTCGCGGACAGGCCCAGCTTCTGCTGGTTGGTCAGTTTCTCGGACGCGAACTTCGCCGGGTTGACCGGGATGTTGCGCAGGATCAGCCGGCGCGTGCCCTTCCACATGGCCTGTGCCTGCTCGGCCTCGGTGTCGAAGAGGCGCACGGACACCGTGTCCCCGTCGTCGACCAGCGCCGGGTAGGCCTTCACCGGCTGACCGGCCCGGCGCGTCTCGAAGACCCGGGACAGGGTGCCGATCGTCCAGTCCGTCAGGCCGGCGCGCTCCAGGGACTCGCCGCCGCTGCGCTCGGCGGTGGCCGCCGCGGCCTGCGACAGCGCCTTGCGCGCCTTCGGCTTCAGCCGGAGCTTCAGGGCCTCCAGGTCCTTGTCCTCGGCCAGCTTGCGGCGCCGCTCGTCGACGATCCGGAACGTGATCTTCAAATGGTCGGGGACCTTGGCCCAGTCGAAGTCCTCCGCGTCGAACGGCACCCCCACCATGCGCTTGAGCTCCCGCGCCATGGTCACCGTCAGCGGCTCCTGAAGGGGCACGGCCCGCTCCAGGAACGCCTGCGCGTAGTTCGGCGCCGGGACGTAGTTGCGGCGGATCGGCTTGGGCAGGGACCGGATCAGCTCCGTGACGACCTGCTCCCTCAGGCCCGGGATCTGCCACTCGAAGCCCTCGTCCGTGACCTGGTTGAGCACCTGGAGCGGAATGTGGACGGTCACACCGTCCGCGTCCGCCCCCGGCTCGAACTGGTAGGTCACACGGAACTTCAGCGGCCCCTGACGCCAGGAGTCCGGATAGTCGTCCTTGGTGACCGCCCCCGCCTTCTCGTTGATGAGCATCTCGCGCTCGAAGTCGAGGAAGTCGGGCTGCTCGTGCCGCTTGTGCTTCCACCACGAGTCGAAGTGCGCACCGGAGACGACGTGTTCGGGCACCCGCTGGTCGTAGAAGTCGTAGAGCGTCTCGTCGTCGACCAGGATGTCCCGGCGCCGCGCACGGTGCTCCAGCTCCTCGACCTCGGTCAGCAGCCGGCGGTTGTCCGCGAAGAACTTGTGGTGCGTACGCCAGTCGCCCTCCACCAGGGCGTTGCGGATGAACAGCTCGCGGCTGACCTCCGGATCGATCCGCCCGTAGTTCACCTTGCGCTGCGCCACGATCGGCACGCCGTACAGCGTCACCTTCTCGTACGCCATCACCGCCGCCTGGTCCTTCTCCCAGTGCGGCTCGCTGTAGGTGCGCTTGAGGAGGTGCCCGGCGAGCGGCTCCACCCACTCGGGCTCGATCTTCGCGTTGACCCGGGCCCAGAGCCGGGAGGTCTCCACCAGCTCCGCGGACATCACGAACCGCGGCGGCTTCTTGAACAGCGCCGAGCCGGGGAAGATCGCGAACTTGGCGTTGCGCGCACCCAGGTACTCGTTCTTCGCGCCCTCCTTCACGTCCTTCATGCCCACGTGCGAGAGGAGCCCGGCCAGCAGCGACACGTGCACGCGGTCGTCGGGCGCGGCGTGGTCGGCGTCGTTGAGCTGGATGCCCATCTGCTTGGCGACCGTGCGCAGCTGCGTGTAGATGTCCTGCCACTCCCGGATCCGCAGGAAGTTGAGGTACTCCTGCTTGCACATCCGGCGGAAGGACGATGAGCCGCGCTCCTTCTGCTGCTCGCGCACGTACCGCCAGAGGTTGAGGAACGCGAGGAAGTCGCTGGTCTCGTCCTTGAACCGGGCATGCTGCTGGTCGGCCTGCGCCTGCTTGTCCGCCGGGCGCTCCCGGGGGTCCTGGATGGACAGGGCCGCCGCTATGACCATGACCTCGCGGACACAGCCGTTCTTGTCGGCCTCCAGCACCATCCGGGCCAGGCGCGGGTCGACGGGCAGCTGCGCCAGCTTGCGGCCGGTGTCGGTCAGCCGCTTGCGTACGTCCTTCTGCGCCGGGTCGAGCGCGCCCAGCTCCTGGAGGAGCTGCACGCCGTCGCGGATGTTGCGGTGGTCCGGCGGGTCGATGAACGGGAACTTCTCGATGTCGCCGAGGCCGGCCGCCGTCATCTGGAGGATGACGGAGGCGAGGTTCGTCCGCAGGATCTCCGCGTCCGTGAACTCCGGGCGCGCGTTGAAGTCGTCCTCGGAGTACAGCCGGATGCAGATACCGTCGCTGGTCCGTCCGCAGCGGCCCTTGCGCTGGTTGGCGCTGGCCTGCGAGATCGGCTCGATCGGCAGCCGCTGCACCTTGGTGCGGTGGCTGTAGCGGGAGATGCGGGCGAAACCGGGGTCGATGACGTACTTGATGCCCGGCACCGTCAGCGAGGTCTCGGCGACGTTCGTGGCCAGGACGATCCTGCGCCCGGTGTGCTGCTGGAACACCCGGTGCTGCTCGGCATGGGAGAGGCGGGCGTACAGCGGCAGGATCTCGGTGAATCTGTACTTCTTCTTCTCCAGGGCGTCGGCGGTGTCCCGGATCTCCCGCTCACCGGAGAGGAAGACGAGGATGTCGCCCTTCCCCTCGCCCATCAGCTCCTCGACCGCGTCGGTGATAGCGGTGATCTGGTCGCGGTCGGCGTCCTCGCCGTCCTCCTCGAGGAGCGGGCGGTACCGCACCTCCACCGGGTACGTCCGGCCGCTGACCTCGATGATCGGCGCGTCGCCGAAGTGCCGGGAGAAGCGCTCGGGGTCGATCGTCGCCGAGGTGATGACGACCTTCAGATCCGGCCGCTTCGGCAGCAGCTGGGCCAGATAACCCAGCAGGAAGTCGATGTTGAGGGACCGCTCGTGGGCCTCGTCGATGATGATCGTGTCGTAGGCGCGCAGCTCGCGGTCGGTCTGGATCTCGGCGAGCAGGATGCCGTCCGTCATCAGCTTGATGAACGTGGCGTCCGGATTCACCTGGTCGGTGAACCTGACCTTCCAGCCGACGGCCTCACCGAGAGGCGTGTCCAGCTCGTCCGCCACCCGCTCGGCGACGGTGCGCGCGGCGATCCGGCGGGGCTGGGTGTGCCCGATCATGCCGCGCACACCGCGGCCGAGCTCCACACAGATCTTCGGGATCTGCGTGGTCTTTCCGGATCCGGTCTCACCGGCGACGATGACGACCTGGTGATCACGGATGGCCTCCGCGATCACGTCCTTCTTCTGGCTGACCGGAAGCTGCTCGGGGTAGCTGACGACGGGCACACGGGCCCGGCGCTCACCGATGCGCTGCTCGGCCTTGGCCACCTCCGCCTCGATCTCGGCGAGAACGGCGGCACGGGCCTCCGGTTTACGGATCTTCCGCGCACCCTCGAGCCTCCGGCCGAGCCGGTGCGCGTCGCGCAGGGACAGCTCGGTCAGGCGGGGAGCGAGGGCGCCGAGGGCGGGGGCGGGGTGCGTAGACATACGGGTTCCAGGATCGCATCCCCGAGAAATTCCTGGCGAACGCTTTTGCCCCGGGGTCCGGCGAGGTGCGGGCCGGCGGGACCGGCGGCACCGGAAACAACAAGGCCCCGATCCGAAGATCGGGGCCTTACTGTGGCTGGGGCCGGGGTCGAACCGGCGACCTATCGCTTTTCAGGCGATCGCTCGTACCAACTGAGCTACCCAGCCGCGAGGTTTCACGTGAAACCTCAGCGGTCCTGACGGGATTTGAACCCGCGGCCTCCACCTTGACAGGGTGGCGAGCACTCCAAACTGCTCCACAGGACCAAGCTTCGTACGACAGTGTCGCACATGTACTGCGTGCCCCCAACGGGATTCGAACCCGTGCTACCGCCTTGAAAGGGCGGCGTCCTAGGCCGCTAGACGATGAGGGCTATCGGCCCGCCTGGGCGCTTCTCAGCGCGTCGGGGACGTGAGAAGCATATGGGATGGCGGGAGGTATCGCCAAAACGGTTTACGGAGTGCCGGGAGACGGGCTGCTCGGCGTGCCGGTGGTGTCCGTCGGGGACGGGCCCGTGCCGGTCGGGGACGGTGTCGCGCCCGGCTGGTTCTCCTTCGGCAGATGACGGCTGACCTCGGCCGTCGTGAGGCCCAGTCCGCCGAGCTTGATCTCGTCCCAGGCCTGGAGGCGCCGGCTGTCCCGGTCGAAGTAGAGGATCGACGCCTGGACCGGGTCGGGGTGCTTGCCCTCCACGGCGCGCAGGCCGCTGCCGCCGGTGGAGCCCTCGATGCGCAGCCGGGTGCCGTACTTCATGACCTCCATGTCCTCGTGGTGGACATGGCCCGCCAGCACCAGCGGGACGGTCCCGTCGACCTCGCGGGCCGCCGACGGCTCGTGGGCGATGGCGACGTCCACGGGGGTGCCGGCCCTGGTCTGGTCGCGCAGGGCGGAGGCCAGGCGGGCGCCGGCGAGTTCCTGGGAGGCCTCGGCGCCGGGCTTCGTCGAGCGGTCCGGGGTGTACTGCGGGTCGCCGATGCCGGCGAAGCGCAGGCCGGCGATCGTGCGGGCCCGGCCGTCGTCCAGGACGTGCACGTTCTTGAGGCCCTTCAAGTAGTCCTGGGTGACGCGGGAGTCGTGGTTGCCGCGCACCCAGACGTAGGGCGCGCCGAGGTCCTCGATGGGGTCCAGGAAGCCGTTCTCCGCCGCCGTGCCGTGATCCATGGTGTCGCCCGAGTCGACGATCACGTTCACCCGGTACTGCTCCACCAGTGAGGCGATGATCTTCCAGCTCGCGGGGTTCAGGTGGATGTCCGACACGTGCAGGACGCGGATCGTCGTCGGGTCGGGCTGGTAGGCGGGGAGCGTGGACGTGACGTCGTAGAGCTTGGTCACGTTCGTCACCAGGCGGGCCAGTTCCTTCTGGTAGACGTCGAACTCGGTGACGATGCTGCGCGCGTTGCCGACCAGGGACGGCGCGGAGGAGAGCAGGCCGGAGAACTTCGGCTCCAGGACCGAGTCGGGGTTCCAGGTCGCGTACGCGGTGCCGCCGGAGGCGACCAGGAGGGTGAGGGCGAGTCCGCCGGCCGCCAGGGCGCGGCGCGGGCGGCGGTAGACGGCGAGGCCGAGGGCGGTGGCGCCGGTGACGACGGCGACGCAGGAGCGGGCGGCCAGGTCGAGTGTTCCGTGCTGGACGTCCTTCGCGACCTCGTCCTGGAGGCCGGAGAGGCGTTCGGGGTGGTCGACGAGGGCCTGGGCGCGGTCCGGGTCGAGCTGGTCGACGTTGACGTCGAGGCGTACGGGGGCGGTGTGGCTGTCGAGCTGGAGCGCGCCCAGCGGGGAGACGTTGATCTTCGTGCCGCCGGTCAGGGACGGGCGCAGGGTCATCGTCGTGTTCATGGGGCCGACCGGGACGCGCACGTTGCCGACGATCAGCAGGCCGAGCCAGGCCCCGAGCAGGACGACGGCGACGAGGCCGAGGGCGCGGGTCCAGGGGCGGGAACGGGGGGTGAGCTCCCCCGTCGGGGGCGCCGGGCGGGCGCGGCGGCGGCGGGTGAGGGCGCGCGGGGCGCTGCGGATGCGGTTCATCTCCTCGGCCAGGACGTGCAGGACTGCGGCGGGGACGCGGGCCATTGGTCCCGTATGCCCATGTCCCCGGGCGGATATGCGAGGGGTGAGAGGTCGGGGGCGGCGGTGTCGTACCTGATGTGTCGTACCCGACAATGGGCCTGTGCTGGAGATGACGCGCGAGGAGTTCGAGGAACTGGTCGCCGAGGCGCTGGACCGGATCCCGCCGGAGCTGACGCGGCTGATGGACAACGTCGCGGTGTTCGTCGAGGACGAACCGCCGGCGGACGATCCCGAGCTGCTCGGGCTGTACGAGGGGACTCCGCTGACCGAGCGCGGGGAGTGGTACGCCGGGGTGCTGCCGGACCGGATCACCATCTACCGGGGGCCGACGCTGCGGTTCTGCGACACCCGTGAGGACGTGGTCGCGGAGACCGAGGTGACGGTGGTGCACGAGATCGCGCATCACTTCGGGATCGACGACGCGCGCCTGCACGCCCTCGGGTACGGGTGAGGGACTCGGCCCACGGCTCGGTGTCCGTGATCCGGGTGACGGTCCGCGGCGCGGGGCGCGTGTCCTCTTGCGGGTGACGGGAGTTGGGCACGGCGACTCCTGACCCCCGGAGGTGGCCGCCCGTGCGCCCCTTGTACGTACCCGTCCGTCTGGCCGCCACGGTGGTGGCCGTCGCCGCTGCCGCCGGCTGCATGAGCGTCGGCGACGAGTCCGGCGGTGAGGCCAGGCCGTCGCACTCGGCCGGGGAGCGAGGTGGCGAGGCCCCGGGCGGCGGGCCCGCGGTGTCGGGCGGCGCGGCCGGGTACGGCCCGGCGGCGGCCGACGAGGGGCGTGGCCACGGCAAGGGGAGGAAAGGCGAGGACGACCGCGGCGAGGGGAAGGGCAAGGGCCGCGGCAAGGACGGTGCGGACAAGGGCACGGCCCCCTCGGGCTCGCCGTCCGCGCACCCGACCGGTTCCGCCCCGGCGCAGGGCGGACCGGCCGAGCCGACGCCCCCGCGGACGGTGGACCCCGAGCCCCCGCGGACGGTGGACCCGGAGCCGACCCCGCCCCCGGAGCCGCCCGCCTCCCCGACGCCGGAGCCGACACCCGAGCCGTCCTCGTCGGCGCACGAGCCGCCGGGGACGCAGCTGGCACAGCGGGAGCCTGCACCGGAGGCCGGGGTGCCGGTGTAGGCCGGACGGTGGAGGGCGCGCGCCGGGAAACAGGGGCCTGAACGGGCGCCGGACGCGGGGCGAAGGACCGGCTGAGCTGGGCATGTGCTACCCGGTTTGCCTTCAGGGGTGGTGGGTGCGTATGGTGGTAGATCGTTTGATCCCATTTGCCCGGCGCCACCGCAGAGCGCGCCGTGTGGCGCGTACTCTCCCTTGCCGTGATGGACCGCATCGAGGCGGTCGTATTGCGAATCGCGATTCACGGAGTTGACGGGCGCGTGCCGACTGAGAGACTCCGAGAGGTTTCGCATTCGCATGTCCATCATCAGTACTGATCACGTCGTCGTGCCCGAGAACGCCGAGGGCGTTTCCGAGGGCCTGGAGGCTCCCGAGGTCGTCGAGACCTCCGAGTCCGCCGACACCCCCGAGACCACCTTCGCCGACCTCGGCCTGCCCGAGGGCATCGTGCGCAAGCTCGCACAGAACGGCGTGACCACCCCCTTCCCGATCCAGGCCGCGACCATCCCGGACGCGCTGGAGGGCAAGGACATCCTCGGCCGGGGCCGCACCGGCTCCGGCAAGACCCTCTCCTTCGGTCTGCCCACCCTGGCCACGCTGGCCGGCGGCCGCACCGAGAAGCACAAGCCGCGCGCCGTCATCCTGACGCCGACCCGTGAGCTGGCCATGCAGGTGGCCGACGCCCTCCAGCCCTACGGCGACGTCCTCGGGCTGAAGATGAAGGTCGTGTGCGGCGGCACCTCCATGGGCAACCAGATCTACGCCCTGGAGCGAGGCGTCGACATCCTCGTCGCCACCCCGGGCCGCCTGCGCGACATCATCAACCGCGGCGCCTGCTCCCTGGAGAACGTGCAGATCGCCGTTCTCGACGAGGCCGACCAGATGTCGGACCTGGGCTTCCTGCCCGAGGTCACCGAGCTGCTCGACCAGGTCCCGGCGGGCGGCCAGCGCATGCTCTTCTCGGCCACGATGGAGAACGAGATCTCCACGCTGGTCAAGCGCTACCTGACCGACCCGGTCACGCACGAGGTCGACAGCGCTCAGGGCAACGTGACGACCATGTCGCATCACATCCTCGTCGTGAAGCCCAAGGACAAGGCGCCGGTCACCGCGGCGATCGCCTCGCGCAAGGGCCGCACGATCATCTTCGTCCGCACCCAGCTCGGCGCCGACCGTATCGCCGAGCAGCTCTGCGACGCCGGTGTGAAGGCCGACGCGCTGCACGGCGGGATGACGCAGGGCGCGCGTACCCGGGTGCTGGAGGACTTCAAGAAGGGCTACGTCAACGCGCTCGTCGCCACCGACGTCGCCGCCCGCGGCATCCACGTCGACGGCATCGACCTGGTGCTGAACGTCGACCCGGCCGGCGACCACAAGGACTACCTGCACCGCGCCGGCCGTACGGCCCGCGCCGGCCGCACCGGCACGGTCGTCTCCCTGTCCCTGCCGCACCAGCGCCGCCAGATCTTCCGGCTGATGGAGGACGCGGGCGTCGACGCCACGCGCCACATCATCCAGGGCGGCGCGGCCTTCGAGCCGGAGGTCGCCGAGATCACCGGTGCCCGGTCGATGACCGAGGTCCAGGCCGAGTCCGCGGCCAACGTGGCGGAGCAGGCCGAGCGTGAGGTCGCCCAGCTCACCAAGGAGCTGGAGCGCGCCCAGCGCCGTGCCACGGAGCTGCGCGAGGAGGCGGACCGGCTGGTCGCCAGGGTCGCGCGGGAGCGGGGCGAGGACCCGGAGACGGTGCTGGCCGAGGTGGCCACTGCCGCCGCCGAGGCCGAGATCTCGCTGCCGGCGCAGTCGTCGGGCCCGCGTGAGGCGGAGAACACCGAGCGGACCGGGAACGGCCGTGACCGTTCCGTCGAGCGTCGTGACGACCGCGGTGGTCGTTCGTTCGAGCGCCGTGACGACCGTGGCGGGTTCCGCCGCGACGACCGTCGTGACGACCGGGGCGACCGTGGTGGCTTCCGT
>NZ_BMRV01000005.1 GCF_014648815.1 Streptomyces flaveolus
AGACGACTGGGTTGATAGGCCGGATCTGGAAGCACCGCAAGGTGTGGAGGTGACCGGTACTAATAGGCCGAGGGCTTGTCCTCAGTTGCTCGCGTCCACTGTGTTAGTTCTGAGGCAACGACTGTTGCCGGCTTTGAGTAGAACGCACAATTAAAGAGTGTGCTTGTTCGCTCGAAACCATTAGGGTTTCGGTGGTCATAGCGTAGGGGAAACGCCCGGTTACATTCCGAACCCGGAAGCTAAGCCTTACAGCGCCGATGGTACTGCAGGGGGGACCCTGTGGGAGAGTAGGACGCCGCCGAACAATCTTTGGGAAGGACCCCTGGTCACCAGCGTTCAGCTGGGACCAGGGGTCCTTTCGTTTTTCCAGGGCGCACCGGGTACCCGGTTGCGTGAGAACGACTTTGCGGTACCGAAGACAGGAGTCACCGATGTCCACCAACTCTCCCGACGATCGACCGGAGCGCGACCAGCGGCGACGGGACAGTGGGGACCGCGGTGAACGCGGTGGTCAGCGCGGGGACCGTGGCGGCTTCCGTCGCGACGACCGCGGTGGTTCCGGCCGCCGTGAGGGCGGCGACCGCGATCGTGGCGGCTTCCGCAGGGACGACCGGCGTGATGACCGCGGTGACCGCGGTGGCTTCCGCCGCGATGACAACCGTGGCGGTGGCGGCGGGTACGCGCGTCGTGACGATCGTGACCGTGGTCCGCGCCGCGACGACCGGGGTGACCGTCCGACCTTCCGGCGTGACGACCGTGGCGACCGCGGTGACCGCCCCGCCTTCCGTCGTGACGACAACCGCGGTGAGCGTGGTGGCTTCGGCCGGCGCGATGACCGCCGGCCCGATGACCGCGGGTCGCGTGGTGGTTTCCGGCGCGATGACCGGCGTGACGAGCGACGTGACGACCGCGGGGATCGCGGTGGCTTCCGCCGCGACGACAACCGTGGTGGTGGCGGCGGGTACGGGCAGCGTGACGACCGTGACCGTGGTCCGCGCCGCGACGACCGTGACCGCGACCGTGGCTTCCGTCGTGACGACCGTGGCGACCGTCCGTCTTTCCGTCGCGACGAGCGCCGGGACGACCGTGGCGACCGCGGGGACCGTCCCACCTTCCGCCGCGACGACCGTGGCGACCGTCCGTCCTTCCGGCGTGATGACCGCGGTGACCGCGGGGACCGTCCCACCTTCCGCCGCGACGACCGCGGCGACCGTCCGTCCTTCCGGCGTGATGACCGCGGGGACCGTCCGTCCTTCCGGCGTGACGACCGCGGTGACCGTGGGGACCGTCCCACCTTCCGTCGTGACGACCGTGGCGACCGTCCCACCTTCCGTCGTGACGAGCGTCGAGACGACCGCGGGGATCGCGGGGACCGTCCCACCTTCCGTCGTGACGACCGTCGTGACGACCGTCGTGACGACCGACGTGACGACCGGCGCGACGACCGCGGTGGGTTCCGTCGGGACGACAACCGCGGTGACCGCGGTGGCTTCCGTCGGGACGACAGCCGTGGTGGCGACCGTGGCGGGTTCCGGGGCCGGGATGACCGCGGACCCCGCCGTGACGACCGTGGCGGGCGCCCGGGTGGCTACCGTGGACGCGACGACCGGCAGGGCGGCGGTGGCCGTTTCCGCGAGGAGCGGGACCGCGACCGGGAGCCGATCAAGCGGCTGCCGATCCCGGACGACGTCACCGGCGAGGAGATCGACAAGGACGTACGGCAGGAGCTGCAGAGCCTGCCCAAGACGCTCGCGGACGACGTCGCCAGGAACCTGGTGATGGTGGCCCGGCTCCTGGACGAGGACCCCGAGGCCGCGTACGGCTACTCCAAGGTGGCGCTGCGACTGGCGTCGCGTGTGGCCGCCGTGCGCGAGGCGGGCGGTTTCGCCGCGTACGCCAACCAGAAGTACGCGGAGGCGCTCGCCGAGTTCCGGGCCGCCCGGCGGATGACCGGCTCCGTGGAGCTGTGGCCGGTCATGGCCGACTGCGAGCGCGGTCTCGGCCGGCCGGAGAAGGCGCTGGACATGGCCGGTGCCCCCGAGGTGCAGAAGCTGGACAAGGCCGGGCAGGTCGAGATGCGGCTCGTGGCCGCCGGCGCCCGGCGCGACATGGGGCAGCTGGACGCGGCCATCGTGACGCTGCAGAGCCCCGAGCTGGCCTCCAACTCCGTGCAGCCGTGGACCGCGCGGCTGCGGTACGCCTACGCCGACGCGCTGCTGGCCGCCGGCCGGGAGCGGGAGGCGCGGGAGTGGTTCGCCAAGGCCGTCGAGTCCGACCGGGACGGCAGCACGGACGCCTCCGACCGCCTCGCCGAGCTGGACGGGGTGGAGTTCATGGACGCCCTTGACGAGCGCGAGGAAGACGGCGTGCGCGAGAGCGACGTGGACGGTCCGTCCGGCGACGACGTCGAGGACGTCGAAAAGGACTGACGTCCGCACAGCATGACGAAGGGGCGGGACCATACAAGGTCCCGCCCCTTCGTCATGTCCGGTCACAGATCCAGTGCGCGCAGCACCAGGCCCGAGGCCGGCTTCGGGCCGAACGACGTCGACTTGCGGGGCATCGTGACGCCCTGTCGGGCCAGGTCGCGGACGACCTCCTCGCGCACGGGGTGCATCAGTACGGCCGTACCGCCGTCGCGTTCCGCCTTCTCGACCGTGGCCGCCGTGTCGTGGATGTACGAGATGTGCGCCGCGGAGTCCTCGGGGATGTGCCAGACGTGGGCGAGGAGCGTGGCGTGCAGCACGGTGGCGTCCAGGGTGCGCCAGGCCTCGGGGCGGTCGGCGGGGACCGTGCGGGCCAGGAGGCCGGCGTCCGGACGGTCGACGAGGTGGAAGGTGCCGTCGCCGGCGAGCAGGAACGCGTTGCCCGCACCGGCCGCCCGGGACAGGGCGTCCATGGCCTCGGTCAGGGACGTCTCCAGGCGCCGGACGCGGAAGCGGCCGTCCAGGGCCGTCACCGCGTCGCTCACCGGGAGGCCGTGCAGCAGGCGGTGGATGGCGCGGACCCGGAGCGGATAGCGGGCCGTGTCGACGAGGAGGACGAGGCCGTGGTCCCAGGGGCTGGGGGAGGGGTGCTCCGCGCGGAGCCTGCGGTAGGTCGCCCAGCGGTGGTGGCCGTCGGCGATCAGGGCCTGGTGCTCCGCGAGCTCGGCCCGGACGCGGGCCACGGCTTCCGGATCGGTGAGCGACCACAGCCGGTGGCAGAAGCCGTCCTCCGTGGTCGTCGACAGGAGCGGCGGCCGTTCGGCGACGCGTTCCACGACGGTGGTCGTCGCTGCCGTCGCGTCGTTGCCCCGGTAGGTCAGCAGGAGCGGCTCGAGATTCGCCGACGTGGCCCGCATCAGTGCCGCGCGGTCGGCGACGACGTGCGGCATGACGTCCTCGTGCGGCAGCACCACCCGGTCCGAGGGGTCGGACACCCGCAGGGCGCCGATGATGCCGCGTTGCAGCAGGCCGGCACCGTCGCGCTGTTCGTACACGTACAGGCCCGGTTCCGCATCGGCGGTCAGCACGCCCTCGGACTGCCAGCTGCGCAGGGTGTCGGCGGCCTGCTCGTTGCGGGCTTCCGGTGTGGCGGCCTGGGGCAGGATCAGCCGGACGATGTTGTACGGGTCGGCGGACTCGAGGTGGAGCAGTCCGTCGGGGCGGACCACGACGTCGTACGGAGGGGACGTCACGGCGGCCAGGCTGCCGACCCGGTCGGGGTCGTAGCGGAGGCCTCGGAACGGGGTGAGTTCCAGGCCCCGGCGCGCCGTTGCTTCCGGGTGACCCGCAGTATCCATCCCGGCATCGTACGACTGTCGGCGGCATGGGGGATGATCGGGGGAAAGGCGTCTGATGAGGAGCGATGTGCAATGAGCCGGAGCGTCAGGACGAGGCCCGACGGCAGTGGGCGGGGCCTGAGCGAGGCGTACGACACGGCGCTGCTTGACCTGGACGGGGTGGTGTACGCCGGGGGGAACGCGATCGCGTACGCGGTGGAGTCCCTCGCCACGGCCAGGTCGGGCGGCATGCACCTGGCGTACGTCACGAACAACGCGCTCCGCACGCCCGACGCGGTCGCCGCGCACCTGACCGAGCTGGGCATACCGACGGAAGCTGACGACGTCATCACCTCGGCGCAGGCGGTGGCGCGGCTGATCGCCGAGCAGGTGCCGTCGGGCGCGCGGGTGCTGGTGATCGGCGGGGAGGGTCTGCGTGTGGCGCTGCGCGAGCGCGGGCTCGTGCCGGTCGAGTCGGCGGAGGACGACCCGGCGGCCGTGGTGCAGGGCTTCGGCGGGCCCGACCTGCCGTGGGGGCGCTTCGCCGAGGCGTGCTACGCCATCGCGCGCGGCGTGCCGTGGTACGCCTCCAACACCGACCTGACGATTCCGGGCGCCCGGGGCATCGCACCGGGCAACGGCGCGGCGGTGGAGGTCGTGCGGATCGCCACCGGGGCCGATCCCCAGGTCGCGGGGAAGCCGTTGCCTCCCATGCACCGGGAGACGATCCTGCGGACCGGCGCGAAGCGGCCCCTGGTGGTCGGGGACCGGCTGGACACGGACATCGAGGGCGCGTTCAACGGGGACGTCGACTCGCTGCTCGTCCTGACCGGGGTGACCGACGGCGCCCAGCTGCTGGCCGCGCCCCCGCAGCACCGGCCGACGTACGTCGACGCCGATCTGCGCGGACTGCTCACCGGGCAGCCGGAGGTCACGGGGGACGAGGACGGCGGGTTCCGCTGCGGCGGCTGGACGGCGACCGCGGGTGACGAGCGGCTGGAGCTGGAGGGCGAAGGCGAGGCGCTGGACGGGCTGCGCGCGCTGTGCGCGGCGGCCTGGACGGCGGGCGGGGAGAGCGCGTGCGCGCTGGACACGGGGAAGGCGCTGGCGCGGCTGGGGCTGTGAGCCGGGGTTGGGCACCGGAGGAAGGGGAAGGAGCCCGCCTGGCTTCAACAGCGGTGCCGGGGCGGCATCCCGGGGATCGTGATCGGTTGGCAGGGTAGGCTAACCTAACTGCGTGTTGGTCGACAGTCCCCCCGAACAGCGCGCGGAGACCGCTCCCGCGCCCCCGAAGCGCCGTGCGCTCCGTGCCGTTGGGTTGCCCGTTTCCGCAGCGATCCTCGTGCTGATCGCGATGGCGAGCCTCGCGATCGGCGCGAAGGACCTGTCGCTGGCTCAGGTCTGGCACGGCCTGTTCCACGACTCGGGCACCTATGGCGACGTCGTGGTGAGCGAGCGGCTGTCGCGGACCGTGCTCGGTCTGCTGGCCGGCGCCGCGCTCGGCCTCGCCGGGGCCGTGCTCCAGGCGCTCACCCGCAATCCGCTGGCCGACCCCGGCCTGCTCGGCATCAACGCGGGCGCCTCGGCGGCCGTCGTCACGGCCATCACCTTCTTCGGCGTCACCTCGCTGACGGGCTATGTCTGGTTCGCCTTCCTCGGCGCGGCCGGCGTCGGTGCGCTGGTGTGGTTCCTGGGCGGCAGCCGGGGGGCCACGCCGGTACGGCTGGTGCTGGCCGGCACCGCGATCAGCGCCGCGCTCTTCGGCTACCTCCAGGCCGTCATGATCATGGACGACGCGGCGCTGGGACGGATGCGCTTCTGGACCGTCGGCTCGCTGTCCTCGGCGACGAACGGGACCATCAAGGAGGTGCTGCCGTTCTTCGCCGTCGGCACGGTCCTCGCCCTCGCGCTCGCCCGGCCGCTCAACGCCACGGAGATGGGCGACGACACCGCCAGGGCGCTCGGCGCCAACCTGAACCGCACGCGGGCGCTGTCCATGCTCGCCGCCACCGTGCTGTGCGGGGCCGCGACCGCAGCCTGCGGACCGATCGTGTTCGTCGGCCTGATGGTCCCGCACATCGTGCGCTCCTTCACCGGGCCCGACATGCGCTGGATCCTGCCGTACGCCGCGATCCTGTCGCCCGTGCTGCTGCTCGGCGCGGACGTCCTCGGCCGGATCGTCGCACGGCCCTCGGAACTCCAGGTCGGCATCGTCACCGCGGTCCTCGGCGGACCGGTCTTCATCTTTCTCGTACGACGGCGGAGGACGGCCCAGCTGTGAAGACCCATCGTGCTGTACGGAGTCCGGGAGGGCTCTCGCTGCGTCTGGACGTCCGGGCCGTGGCCGTCGTCGCCCTCCTGCTGGTCGTCGCGCTCGCCGCGAGCGTCCTGCTGATCGGCACCGGCGAGTTCGAGATACCGGCCGGGGACGTGCTGAAGACCCTGGCCGGCGACGGGAACCCCAGCCAGGAGTTCATCGTCAACGAACTGCGGCTGCCGCGGGTCCTGGTCGGGTTGCTGGTCGGTGCCGCGCTCGGGCTGGGCGGCGCGCTGTTCCAGGCCATCTCGCGCAACCCGCTGGGCAGTCCGGACGTGCTCGGCCTCGGCCAGGGAGCGACGGCCGGCGCCCTCGTGATGATCGTCCTGTTCTCCGGGACCGCCACCCAGGTCACCCTCGGCGCGCTCGCGGGCGGACTGGTGACCGGCATCGGCATCTACGTGCTCGCCTGGAAGCGGGGAGTGCACGGCTATCGACTCGTGCTGGTCGGCATCGGCATGTCCGCGATCGTCACGGCGATCAACGGCTACCTGATGACCCGGGCCGACATCGTCGACGCCGCCCGTGCCGTCGTCTGGATGACCGGATCCCTCGACGGCCGTGACTGGGCCCAGGTCTGGCCCCTGCTGGCGCTGTGCGCGGTGCTCGTGCCGCTCGTCCTCGTCAACGGCCGGGCGCTCAGGCTGATGGAGATGGGCGACGACATCTCGTACGCCCTCGGCGTGCGCGTCGAGCGCGTGCGGATGCTGCTGATGGTGGCCGCCGTGCTGCTCACCGCCGCCGCGACCGCCGCCGCCGGGCCGGTCAGCTTCGTCGCGCTCACCGCGCCGCAGCTCGCCCGGCGGCTGACCCGCTCGCCCGGCCCCAACCTGCTGCCGTCGCTCTGCATGGGCGCCACCCTGCTGGTCGGCGCCGACTGGGTCTCGCAGCGGGCCTTCGGCGCCGACCAGCTGCCCGTGGGCGTGGTGACCGGCGTCCTCGGCGGTGTCTACCTGCTGTGGCTGCTGGTCACCGAGCGCAAGGCGGGCCGGATATGAGCGCCGGCGCCACCGCCACCAGCGGACTGAACAACCAAGGGAGCATCGTGAACCGTCTGTCCGCCGAGGACGTCACCCTCGCCTACGACCAGCGGGTCATCGCCGAGCAGCTGTCGGTGGAGATACCCGACAACTCCTTCACGGTGATCGTCGGCCCCAACGCCTGCGGCAAGTCGACCCTGCTGCGCGCCCTGTCGCGGATGCTGAAGCCGACGCGGGGCCGGGTGCTCCTCGACGGGTCGGTCATCCAGTCGATGCCCGCCAAGCAGGTCGCGCGGACCCTCGGCCTGCTGCCGCAGTCGTCCATCGCGCCCGACGGCATCACCGTCGGCGACCTGGTGGGCCGGGGCCGCTACCCGCACCAGGGCCTGCTGCGCCAGTGGTCGAGCGAGGACGAGCGAGTCGTCCAGGAGTCGATGGCCCAGACCGGCATCACCGAACTCGCCGACCGCTACGTCGACGAACTCTCCGGCGGGCAGCGCCAGCGCGTGTGGATCGCCATGGCGCTCGCCCAGCAGACCCCGCTGCTGCTGCTCGACGAGCCGACGACGTACCTGGACATCCAGCACCAGATCGACGTCCTTGACCTGTGCGCGGAACTCCACGAGACCCAGGGCCGCACCCTGGTGGCCGTCCTGCACGACCTCAACCACGCCGCCCGGTACGCCACCCACCTCATCGCCCTGCGCGGCGGGAAGGTCATCGCCGAGGGCGCGCCGAACGACATCGTCACGGCCGAACTGGTCGAGGAGGTCTTCGGACTGCGCTGCCAGATCATCGACGACCCGGAGACGGGCACGCCGCTGGTGGTGCCGGCCGCGCGCAAGGCACGCGTCACCGGCGAGCGCGAGAAGGTGTCGGCGGCAAAGGCGTCCTGAGGGCGGCTACAGAAGCTTCCGGAGGCGGAACAGGTCGCGCAGACCCGCCTCCAGCTTCACCCGGCCCGAGCCCCAGGCCTTGGCGAAGTTCAGCTCGCCGTCGACCAGGGCCACCAGATCGTCGCCGGTCATCGCCAGCCTGATCTCGGCCTTCTCGCGCGGCGGCCCGTCGAGGGTCTCGCGCACGTCGATCCGGCCGTCCGCCATGCGGCCCGCGAAGGTGACGTCCAGGTCGGTGATGTGGCAGCTCACCGAGCGGTCCAGCGCGGTCGCCGCCCGCACGTCCCCTTCGGCGCCGTGCATGTTGTCCGAGAGCTTGTCGAGTGCGTCACGGCACTCCTCAGTCGTCGCCATCGGGACAGACCGTACCGCAGCGTTCGCGGTAGCGTCGGGGCATGAACGACGCAGTACCGCGGGCCGGGGGCCAGGAGGCGGACGCCGAGGCGGGGCCCCGGGAGGCGCGGGACGAGTACGCCCCGGCCGGCCCCGCCCCCCTCGGCGTCCCGCGCACACCCACCGGCGACGCCGAGGTGGACGCCGGACTGCGGCGCCTGGCCGACGCCGACCACCTCGCCACGGACGGGCACGTCAAGGTGTACGAGGATGTACACCGGGGGCTGCGCGACGCGCTCACCGCGCTCGACGCCCGCCCGGGACCTCCGGTGCCCACCCGTCGCCCGACCACCACCCCTCAACGGGGGCCGTCGGGCCACGAGTCCCATTCGCCGCACGAACACAGGAGCTGAACCGAACGTGGCAGGAGTCGCACGCCGCCGTCTCGACGCGGAGCTGGTCCGCCGCAAGCTGGCGCGCTCGCGCGAGCACGCCAGCCAGCTGATCGCCGCCGGCCGGGTGAGCGTCGGCAAGACCGTCGCGACCAAGCCCGCCACCCAGGTGGAGACGGCCGCGGCCATCGTCGTCACCCAGGACGACAGCGACCCCGACTACGTCTCGCGCGGCGGCCACAAGCTCGCCGGCGCCCTCGCGGCGTTCCTGCCGCAGGGCCTCGTCGTCGAGGGGCGGCGCGCGCTCGACGCCGGCGCCTCCACCGGCGGCTTCACCGACGTCCTGCTGCGGGCGGGCGCCGCGCACGTCGTCGCCGTGGACGTCGGATACGGACAACTCGCCTGGTCCCTCCAGCAGGATGAACGCGTCACCGTCAAGGACCGTACGAACGTACGTGAGTTGACGCTGGACGCGATCGATGGGGAGCCCGTGGACCTTGTCGTGGGGGATCTGTCCTTCATCCCGCTCGGGCTGGTGCTGCCCGCCCTGGTGCGGTGCACGCGGCCGGACGCCGACCTGGTGATGATGGTGAAGCCGCAGTTCGAGGTGGGCAAGGAGCGGCTGGGCAGCGGGGGAGTGGTACGCAGTGCGCAGCTGCGGGCCGAGGCCGTACGGGGTGTCGCCCGCAGGGCCTGGGACCTGGGGCTCGGTGTGAAGGGGGTCACCGCCAGTCCGCTGCCCGGTCCCTCCGGGAACGTCGAGTACTTTCTGTGGCTGCGGGCCGGGGCCGGTGAACTGGACCCGGCCGACGTTGACCGTGCAGTGGCGGAGGGGCCGCGTTGACACAGAACCGAGCTCGAACTGTTTTCCTGCTCGCCCACACCGGGCGGCCCGCGGCCATCCGCAGCGCCGAGCTCGTGGTCAAGGGGCTGCTGCTGGCCGGCATCGGGGTGCGGGTCCTGGAGGCCGAGGCGCGCGACCTGCCGCTGCCGGACGAGGTGGAGCTGGTCGGGGAGGCCACTCCGCAGTGCCTCGACGGGTGCGAGCTGCTCATCGTGCTGGGCGGTGACGGGACGCTGCTGCGCGGCGCCGAGTTCGCCCGGGCCTCCGGGGTGCCGATGCTCGGCGTCAACCTCGGCCGGGTCGGCTTCCTCGCCGAGGCCGAGCGGGACGACCTCGACAAGGTCGTCGACCGGGTGGTGAGCCGGGCGTACGAGGTCGAGGAGCGGATGACCGTCGACGTCGTCGTGCACCGCAACGGCGACATCGTCCACACCGACTGGGCGCTGAACGAGGCCGCCGTGCAGAAGGCCGGTGCCGAGAAGCTGCTCGAGGTCGTGCTGGAGATCGACGGGCGGCCGGTGACGGGGTTCGGCTGCGACGGCATCGTGCTGTCGACGCCGACCGGGTCGACGGCGTACGCCTTCTCGGCCGGCGGGCCGGTGGTGTGGCCCGAGGTCGAGGCGCTCCTGATGGTGCCGATCAGCGCGCACGCGCTGTTCGCGAAGCCGCTGGTGACCTCGCCGGACTCGGTGCTCGCGGTGGAGGTGCTGCCGCACATCCCGCCGGGGGTGCTGTGGTGCGACGGGCGGCGGACGGTGGAGTTGCCGCCGGGGGCGCGGGTGGAGGTCCGGCGGGGGGCGGTGCCGGTGCGGCTGGCCCGGCTGCACCACGCGTCGTTCACGGATCGGCTGGTGGCGAAGTTCGCGCTGCCCGTCTCCGGGTGGCGGGGTGCTCCGCATTAGCGCCGTAGGGGCACGGGAGCGCCGGCGTGTGCGGGTTGTATGTGGTTCCTCGCGCCCGCGCGGCGCAGCCGCAGATCGGCACAGCCCCGCGTCCTTGAGGGGGCGCTTCCACCCGCCCGGGTGACAAGGGCGGGCCGGTCGCACTCCACGCCCCGGACCTCGTAAGGTCGTGTCCGTGCTTGAGGAGATGCGGATACGGTCGCTCGGAGTCATCGACGACGCTGTTGTCGAGCTGTCGCCCGGGTTCACCGCTGTCACCGGTGAGACGGGCGCGGGCAAGACCATGGTGGTCACCAGTCTCGGGCTGCTCCTGGGCGGGCGCGCGGACGCGGCCCTGGTGCGGATCGGGGCCAAGAACGCGGTCGTCGAGGGGCGGATCGCCGTGCCCGGTGACGCCGCCGCGGCCCTGCGGGCCGAGGAGGCCGGGGCCGAGCTGGACGACGGTGCCCTGCTGATCAGCCGTACCGTCTCCGCCGAAGGGCGCTCGCGGGCGCATCTGGGCGGGCGGTCCGTGCCCGTGGGGATGCTCGCCGAGATCGCCGACGAGCTGGTGGCCGTGCACGGGCAGACCGACCAGCAGGGGCTGCTGAAGCAGTCCCGGCAGCGGCAGGCACTGGACCGGTACGCCGGAGACGCGGTCGCCGTGCCGCTCGCCAAGTACGCCGGGGCCTACCGTCGGCTGCGCGCCGTCGTGTCGGAGCTGGAGGAGATCACCACGCGGGCGCGCGAGCGCGCCCAGGAGGCCGATCTGCTGCGCTACGGCCTCGACGAGGTGGCGGCCGTCGAACCGCGCGCCGGCGAGGACGTGGAACTCGCGGAGGAGGCCGAGCGGCTCGGGCACGCCGAGGCGCTGGCATCGGCCGCGACGGCCGCGCACGCCGCGCTGGCGGGCAATCCGGAGGACCCCGAGGGCGTGGACGCGGCGACGCTCGTCGCGGGCGCGCAGCGGGCCCTGGACGCCGTGCGGTCGCACGACCCGGCACTCGCCGCGCTCGCCGAGCGGATCGGCGAGGTCGGGATCCTGCTGCGGGACGTGGCCGGGGAGCTGGCGGGGTACGCCGACGACCTGGACGCCGATCCGCTGCGGCTGGCGGCGGTCGAGGAACGGCGGGCCGCGCTCACCGCGCTGACCAGGAAGTATGGCGAGGACGTCACCGCCGTGCTGACCTGGGCCGAGCAGAGCGCCGCGCGGTTGACCGAGCTGGACGGCGACGACGAGAGGATCGGCGAGCTGACCGTCGAGCGGGACGCGCTGCGGGCGGAACTGGGCGGGCTGGCGCAGGCGCTGACCGACGCGCGGACCGAGGCCGCCGAGCGGTTCGCCGCCGCGGTGACCGCCGAGCTGGCCTCGCTCGCCATGCCGCACGCGCGCGTGTCGTTCGACGTCCGGCAGACCGAGGACCCCGAGGGCGTCGAGGTCGGCGGACGTACGGTCGCGTACGGGCCGTCGGGCGCCGACGAGGTCGAGCTGCTGCTCGCCCCGCACCCGGGCGCGCCGGCGCGGCCCATCGCCAAGGGCGCCTCCGGCGGCGAGCTGTCGCGGGTGATGCTGGCCGTGGAGGTCGTGTTCGCGGGGACCGACCCGGTGCCGACGTACCTCTTCGACGAGGTCGACGCCGGGGTCGGCGGCAAGGCGGCGGTGGAGATCGGGCGGCGCCTGGCGCGGCTGGCGAAGACCGCGCAGGTCGTCGTGGTCACGCATCTGCCGCAGGTCGCCGCGTTCGCCGACCGGCAGCTGCTGGTGGAGAAGACGAACGACGGCTCGGTCACCCGCTCCGGGGTGAAGGTCCTCGAGGGCGAGGAGCGGATCCGGGAGCTGTCCCGAATGCTCGCGGGCCAGGAGGACTCGGAGACGGCCCGCGCCCACGCGGAGGAGCTGCTCGCGACGGCGAGGGACGACGGGTAGGCGCGTGGCCCGGCGGACGCCGGTGCGGTGGCCGGCGCTGCGTCGGCGGGGCCGCCGGCCGCGGTGACCCGCCGGGATGCCTCTGACCTCCGGAGGCGGTGGCCGTGTGCGCGGACGCCGCGTCGGCGGCCTGCCGGGCGCGGCGACCCCGGGACGCACGCCGTCCGCGGGGGTGGCTTCGTGCGCGGACGCCGCGTCGGCGGGCTTCTGGGCCGCGGCGACCTCCGCTGGGGTGGCTTCGTGCGCGGACGCCGCGTCGGCGGGCTTCGGGCCGCACGTCCTCCGCAGGGGCGGCTCCGTGGGCGGGGGCGGCACGGAGGACCCGGTGCGAGCCTCAGGCGGCGGTTCGGGCGGGATCGGGGGGGGGGGGGGGGGGGGGGGGGGGGGGGGGGGGGGGGGGGGGGGGGGGGGGGGGGGGGGGGGNCCGTAGGGTGGCCGGATGATCAAGCGAAGTCGCCGGACCGGTGTCTCCTTCGCCCTCGCCGCCGCCGTGGCCCGGACCGGCCTGACCGCGCTGCGGGCCGCGGCTCCGGGCGGCCGGGACCGCTGGGAGCGGAAGAACCACGCCGGGCGGACCGTCGGGCTGTATGCCGGGCCCGCCTCCGCCGTGGCGGTGGCGGTCGGGGCGGGGCGGGTGCGGCCCGCCGCCGGGCTCGCCGTGCTCGCCGCCGGGGTCTGCGGGGCCTACGACGACGTGGCGGGGGCCCAGGATCCCCGGCGGGGGTTCCGGGCGCATCTGACGGCGCTGCGGGACGGTGAGGTCACCAGCGGGGCGGTGAAGCTGTTCGGGATCTGCGGGGCCGGGCTCCTCGCGGGTGCGGTGATGAGGGAACGGCCGCTGGACAAGGCGCTCGCGGGCGTGGTGATCGCCGGCGCCGCGCACCTCGTCAACCTCGTGGACGTGCGCCCCGGCAGGGCCGCCGCCGTCGTCCTCGCGCTCGGGGCGCCGGGGCTGCTGCGGCAGGGGCCCGGAGCGGAGACGGCCGCCGCCACGATGGGGGCCGCCGCGGCCGTACTCCCCGACGACGTCGCCGGGCGGACGATGCTCGGCGACACCGGAGCGCACGCACTCGGCGCGGCCCTGGGCGCCGCCGTCGTGCAGGGAAACGGCAGGGCGGGACTCGCCGCGCACGCCGTCGCGCTGGTGGCCGCGGCGGTCTGCGGAGACCGGGTGAGCGAGCTGGCGCGTCACTCGTGTGAGTGAACCGGTCCTGCTTCGTTGCCCCCGTGGTCGCGTGCGCGCGGGGATCGTCGTTCCCGGAACATCCGTACGTGCTGGCATCCTTGACGGAGTGACGCACAGGAAACCGTCGGCGCGCCCCGACCGCACCATCCTTCTGTACGTTCTTCGTGACCGTCCCCCGCCGAACCAGGAGTCCCGGGACACGTGACCCCCGTGAGCAGCCACTCACCGCTCGGCCCGGCGCCGCTGCGCACCGTGCAGGTGCTGGGCGGAGGCAACGCCGGCAGCAGCGCGCACGTGCGCTCGCTGGCCGCGGGGCTCGTCGCGCGGGGCGTGAAGGTCACGGTGTGCGCCCCCGCCGATGCGGAACGCACCTACGACTTCGCCGGCGCCGGAGCCGACCACGTGCACGTGCCCCGCAGCAGCGACCCCGTCTCCGTGGCGGCGCTGCGGACGGTGTGCGCGGACGCCGACCTGGTGCACGCGCACGGGCTGCACGCCTCCTTCCGTGCCGTGCTCGCCCTCGGCGGGCGCCGGATCCGCACCCCGCTCGTCGTCACCTGGCACGACCGGGCCCACGCCGAAGGGGCGCGCGCCCATCTGCTGCGGGTGCTGGAACGGCGGGTGATGCGGGCCGCCACCGTGGTGCTCGGCACCACCTCGGACCTGGTCGACCGGGCTCGGCTGACCGGCGCGCGGGACGCCCGGCTCGGTCCCGTCGCGCTTCCCGGCCGTCCCCGCCGGGCCGCCGGGCCGGAGGACCCCGACCGGACGCGTCCGAAGGTCCGGGCCGAACTCGGCGCCGTCGGCCGCCCGTTGCTCATCGCGGTCGGCTCCCTGGAGCCGCACCGGGGGCACGACGTCCTGCTCGACGCCGCGCGCGCGTGGCGCCGTCTCGACCCCGTGCCGCTGGTCGTCGTCGCCGGGGAGGGCCCGCTGCGCGGGGAGCTGCAGCGGCGGATCGAGGACGAGCGACTGCCGGTGGTGCTCATCGGCCGCCGCGACGACGTCACCGACCTGCTGGCGGCGGCCGACCTCGCGCTGCTGCCGAACCACCGTGGAGCGGGGCGCTCCGTTCTCGCCCAGGAGGCCCTGCACGCGCGCCTGCCGCTCGTCGCCGGCGCCACCGG
This sequence comes from Streptomyces flaveolus, assembly GCF_014648815.1. Lineage (GTDB taxonomy): Bacteria > Actinomycetota > Actinomycetes > Streptomycetales > Streptomycetaceae > Streptomyces > Streptomyces flaveolus. The sequence continues at coordinate 14,647 of NZ_BMRV01000005.1, forward strand.
CGGCATCCCCGAACTCGTCGGCGACGCCGCCGAACTCGTCCCGCCCGGGGACGCCGGGGCACTCGCCGACGCCGTCGTCGGGTTGCTCGGCGACGCCGCGCGGCGCGAGGCGCTGCGCGACCGGGGCGTACGGCAGGCGGCCACCTGGCCGACCGAGGACGAGACGGTCGCGCAGGTCCTCAGCGTCTACGACGAGCTGACCCGGCCCACGCCGCTGCTCTAGGCGTTCTCGACCTAGGGCAGGTGCCGGCGTGCCCGCAGGGCCAGGCTCAACGCCAGTACGGTCTGCGGGTCGTCGAGGTCCGTGCCCAGCAACTCCCCTATCCGCGCCAGCCGGTTGTACAGCGTCTGCCGGTTCAGGTGGAGTTCGCGTGCCGTCTCCGCCTTGCGGCCCGCGTGCGCCAAGTACGTCTGGAGGGTGGGCAGCAGGGGCGGCCTGGAACGGTTGTCGTGGTCCTGGAGGGGGCCGATCGCCCGGCCGACGAACGCCGCCAGGTCCGGATGGTCGCGCAGCCGCCACAGCAGCAGGTCGATGTCGAGGCGCCGGGCGTCGTACCACGGCCGGTCGCCGAGGCCCTGGGCCGCGGTCGCCGTCTCCGCCGCGTGCCGGAGACCGGCCGACGCCGCCGCCCAACCGCCGGCCACCCCGACGACCACGACCGGCGGGTGCGTGCCCGGGCGCTGCATCCCGGCCCGCTCCACGCCCGCCCGCAGCGCCGCCGCGACCCGGTCGGCGACCGCCGCCCGCTCCGACTCCGAGCGCAGGCCCAGCAGGAGCGGCACCCGGCCCTCCACCGGCCGCACGCCCAGCAGCACCGGTACCCCGACCGATGCCAGCTCCTCGGAGACCGCGCGGGCCAGCACCGCCCAGCCGCCGCCCGTGGGGGCGAGGGCGTCGCCGAGCCGCATCACCACCGGCAGCAGCGGGCTGCCGCCCGGCTTGAAGCCGAGGACGCGGGCCTGCGCAGGGGCGTCCTCGGCGGTGATCCGGCCCTCGGCGAGGTCGGTGAGGAAGTCACCGCGCCCGCGCGCCGCCAGCTCCTCCTCCTGCCGTGCCTGCATCAGCACCACGGCGAGGATGCCGGCCGCCCGCTCCGCCGCCATCCGGTGCACCGGCGCCAGCGGGGACCGTACGGGCAGCAGGACCAGCCGGGCGCGCACCGACCCGGCGCCTGGGCCGCCCCCGGGCACGTCCACCAGGACCGAGCCCGCCGGGGGCGGGGTCTCCTTGTGCTGGCCCCGCAGCCCCTCCCACACCTGGAGCGGATCGGCGCCCTCGGGTCCGGAGCCGGCGGCGTACAGCAGGCGGCCGTCGGTCGTCTCCAGGAAGACCGGGTTGTCGCCGAACTCGGCGAGGATGCCGAGCACCTGGGGCACCCCGCCGCCGCCCAGGAGGGCCCCGGTGCAGCGGCGGTGCACCTCCTCTGCCCGCTGGAGCAGCGCGTAGTGGCCGTTGACGATCTCGGTGTGGATCTCCTCGGTGACCGTCACGAACGGCACCTCGCGGTGCAGCTGGACCAGCGGCAGACCGGCCGCGCGGGCGGTGTCCACGAGGGTCGCGGGCAGCCGGGCGAAGCGCGGTCCCAGCTCCACGACCAGGGCCGCGATGCCCCGCTCGGCGAGCGTGCGGACGAACGCCCGCTGCTCGGCGGGGCGGGTGCCGAGGCCGTAGCCCGTGGTCAGCAGGAGCTCGCCGCCCTTGAGGAGGGAGGCGATGTTGGGCACCTCGCCCGCGTGCACCCAGCGCACGGTGCGGTGCAGGCGGTCGGCGCCGGCGAGGATCTCCGGCAGGCCGCTGCGCAGCCCGGGGAGTTCCAGGGCCCGCTGCACGGTGATGCCGGCCCCCCGTGGCCCGTATCCGCCGTCCCCGAAGCCGTCGCCGCTGTTGACTTTGCCGCTGTCCATGAGCCGGACGCTACCCGCGGGGGCCGCTGCCGGGCACATCGCGCCCGGTCGCCCCACGCCGGTGCGTCATGCGGGACGGATGTTGTGGTTGAACCGGAACACGTTGTCAGGGTCGTACCGCCGCTTCAGCTCCGCGAGCCTGCGGGTGTTCTCGGTGCCCAGCCCGGCCACCACCCGGTCCGCGCCCTCGTCGCCGATGAAGTTGAGGTACACCGCGCCGGTGCTCCACGGCCGCACGTCCGCGCGGACGTCCCGCACCCAGCGGACGCCGCGTTCGTCGTCGTCCGGGTCCTCCCACACCCCGAAGGGGTGCACCACCCACGAGGCGTCCCGGTAGGGCACCGGGTAGTCGGACGGCCCGTCGGAGATCGCGCCGCCCTGCGGGAACAGGGTGTGCTGGGTGCCGCTCGGCACGGGCATGGAGGCCGCGCGGGCGCAGTACACGTCCACGGCCTCGTCGGGGAGCCCCGTCAGGTATTCGGCCGACCAGTAGTTCCGCAGCCCCGGCGGGTCGTCGATCATGCACTGCAGGTCGGCGTACGGGACCGCGCCGACGACCTCCGCCTCGTGAGGCAGCGCCAGCAGTGGCTCGGCGAACCCGCGCAGGCCCGCCTCCGGGCCCGCGTAGGTGAGGAGCATCCCGCACAGCAGGGTTCCCACCAGGTGCGGGGGCACGAACTCCGCGGGCGGGCCGGTGAAGTAGAGCACGCCGCCGCCCACCTCGTCGGGGCCCGACTCGATGACGTCACGGAAGGTGCGGACGACGAGCTCTCCGGCCTCCGGGGGGTACAGCACCAGGGCGAGGGAGAACTCCGGCAGCTCGTGCAGCTTCAGGGTGAGCGCCGTGGCGATGCCGAAGTTCCCGCCGCCGCCGTGCAGCCCCCAGAAGAGGTCCGCGTTCTCCTCGGGGCCGGCCTGGATCCTGCGGGCGTCGGCGGTGACCAGCTCCACACCGAGCAGATTGTCCACGGCCAGTCCGCACCAGCGGTCCAGCCAGCCGGTGCCGCCGCCCAGTACGAAGCCGCCGACGCCGGTGGTGGAGGCGCGGCCGCCGGTGGTGGCGAGGCCGTAGGGCTGCGTGCCGCGGTCCAGGTGACTCATCGTCGCCCCGCCGCCGACCCGTACCGCCCGGGCCGCGGGGTGGACCGTCACCTCGTGCATCAGACGCAGGTCGATCACCAGACCACCGTCGTTGAGGGCCTGGCCGGACACGCTGTGGCCGCCGCCGCGTACCGCGATGGGCAGGTCCAGCTCTCTGCCGAAGCGCACGGCGCGCACCACGTCGTCCTCGTGCGCGCACCGCGCGATCACGGCGGGCCGCCGGTCGATCATGGCGTTGTGGACGGCCCGGGCCTCGTCGTAACCCGGGTCACCGGGGGCGAACACCTCGCCGGTGAGTTCTTCGCGCAGCGCGGCCATCGCCGCACCCGCCGTCGAAAGGGAAGTCATGGCCGCCCCCGTCCGGAAAGGGGTTGGAGTCTGCCTCCAGCCTAGGCGGGTGCGGCCACGTCCTCCTCCTCAGCGTCCTCAGCCCCCGTACGCCCCGCTCGCCGTCAGACGCAGGGCCGTGTCGATCAGGGGCACGTGGCTGAACGCCTGGGGGAAGTTGCCGACCTGGCGCTGCAGGCGCGGGTCCCACTCCTCGGCGAGCAGGCCCAGGTCGTTGCGCAGGGACAGCAGCTTCTCGAAGAGCTTGCGCGCCTCGTCCACCCGGCCGATCATCGCCAGGTCGTCGGCCATCCAGAACGAGCAGGCCAGGAAGGCGCCCTCGTCACCGGGCAGACCGTCGACGCCCTCGTCCTTGCCGTCCGTCGGGTAGCGCAGGATGAAGCCGTCCGACGTGGACAGCTCCCGCTGGATGGCCTCGATGGTGCCGATGACCCGCTTGTCGTCCGGCGGCAGGAAGCCCATCTGCGGGATCAGCAGCAGCGAGGCGTCCAGCTCCTGGGAGCCGTAGGACTGCGTGAAGGTGTTGCGTTCCTTGTCGTAGCCCTTCTCGCACACGTCCCGGTGGATGTCGTCGCGCAGCTGCTTCCAGCGCTCCAGCGGGCCGTCGGCGTCGCCGGACTCGATCAGCTTGATGGTGCGGTCGACGGCGACCCAGGCCATCACCTTGGAGTGCACGAAGTGGCGGCGCGGTCCGCGCACCTCCCAGATGCCCTCGTCCGGCTCCTGCCAGTGGTCCTCCAGGTAGCGGATCAGCTTCAGCTGGAGCACCGAGGCGTAGTCGTTGCGGGCCAGGCCCGTCATGTGGGCCAGGTGCAGGGCCTCGGTGACCTCGCCGTACACGTCCAGCTGGAGCTGGTGGGCCGCGCCGTTGCCGACCCGGACCGGGGTGGAGCCCTCGTAGCCGGGCAGCCAGTCCAGCTCCGCCTCGCCGAGCTCGCGCTCGCCGGCGATGCCGTACATGATCTGCAGGTTCTCCGGATCGCCGGCGACCGCGCGCAGCAGCCACTCGCGCCAGGCGCGGGCCTCCTCGCGGTATCCGGTGCGCAGCAGCGAGGACAGGGTGATCGCAGCGTCGCGCAGCCAGGTGTAGCGGTAGTCCCAGTTGCGGACGCCGCCGATCTCCTCCGGCAGGGAGGTGGTCGGCGCGGCGACGATGCCGCCGGTGGGGGCGTACGTCAGCGCCTTCAGCGTGATCAGGGAGCGGACCACGGCCTCGCGGTAGGGACCGTGGTACGTACAGTGCTCGACCCACTCGCGCCAGAAGTCCTCCGTCGCCACCAGCGACTGCTCGGGCTCCGGCAGCGCCGGCGGCTCCTTGTGCGAGGGCTCCCAGGAGATGGTGAACGCGATCCGGTCACCCGGAGCGACCGTGAAGTCCGCGTACGTGGTGAGCGCCTTGCCGTAGGTCTCGGCCTCTGTGTCGAACCACACGGAGTCGGGGCCCGCGACGGCCACCGTGCGGCCCTCGTGCTTGTGCACCCACGGCACGACCCGGCCGTAGCTGAACCGCATCCGCAGCTCCGAACGCATCGGCACCCGGCCGGAGACGCCCTCCACGATTCGGATCAGCTGCGGGGCACCGTCACGCGGCGGCATGAAATCGGTCACCCGGACCGTGCCGCGGGGGGTGTCCCACTCGGATTCCAGGATCAGCGAGTCGCCGCGGTAGCCGCGCCGCGCGGCGACGGGCGGCTCGGCGCCGGGGGCGTAGGCGGGCCCGAGCCGCCAGAAGCCGTGTTCCCCGGTGCCCAGCAGACCGGCGAAGATGGCATGCGAGTCGAAGCGGGGCAGGCACAGCCAGTCGACTGTGCCGTCCCGGCAGACCAGGGCAGCGGTCTGCATGTCTCCGATGAGTGCGTAGTCTTCGATGCGCCCGGCCACGTGCAACTCCAGTCGAACGGCCACGTCACCCCGCGTGGGGGCGGTCGCTAGTGCGGTCAAGGGGGGTGTCATGCGTTGTTGAGCCATGAAGCAAAGCAGCCGTCCGGCCCTGAAGCCAAACGCTGTGCCGCAAACGACAATTGTCGCTCAACGAACTGACGAGCTCTCGTTGTTCCGGCGCTGACGGGCGAGGGGTGGTGCCCTGTCGCCGGGCGGGCTCGGCAGCGAACGTCCGAGCAGGATACGACGCACGTAGATGATCTGTGTGCCCCTCGGGGCAACACGGGTCCGCCGAACGAGTGACCACCGGGTGAGAATCCGGTGAGCCGCGCGCGTCCGTGTCCGGGTGTGCGCGGAGCGTGGCCGGAAGCCTTCGCTCTCCGGCGCTGATACGCTGGTAGCCCGTGGACCGGTGGGAGACAAACCCCGGAACCGCAGCGACGGCGCCGCCGACGACAACCCGGGAGAACCGGGCCGTACGACGGACGCACAGCACCCCAGACCGCGACCACGGGAGCCCCCTCTTGGCCATGCCGCCCACTGTTTTCCGAAACAGCACAGCCTCGACGACCAAGCACATCTTCGTCACCGGGGGTGTCGCCTCCTCGCTCGGGAAGGGGCTGACGGCCTCCAGCCTCGGCATGCTGCTCAAGGCTCGCGGTCTGCGCGTCGTGATGCAGAAGCTCGACCCGTACCTCAATGTCGACCCTGGCACGATGAACCCCTTCCAGCACGGTGAGGTCTTCGTCACCAACGACGGCGCCGAGACCGACCTGGACATCGGACACTACGAGCGCTTCCTCGACCGAGACCTGGACGGCTCCGCCAATGTCACTACAGGCCAGGTCTACTCGACGGTGATCGCCAAGGAGCGGCGCGGCGAGTACCTGGGCGACACGGTGCAGGTCATCCCGCACATCACCAACGAGATCAAGCACCGCATCCGCCGCATGGCGACGGACGAGGTGGACGTCGTGATCACCGAGGTCGGCGGCACGGTCGGCGACATCGAGTCGCTGCCGTTCCTGGAGACCGTCCGCCAGGTCCGCCACGAGGTCGGCCGCGACAACGTCTTCGTGGTGCACATCTCGCTCCTGCCGTACATCGGCCCCTCGGGCGAGCTGAAGACCAAGCCGACCCAGCACTCGGTGGCGGCGCTGCGCAACATCGGTATCCAGCCGGACGCGATCGTGCTGCGCTGCGACCGCGAGGTGCCGACCGCGATCAAGCGCAAGATCTCGCTGATGTGCGACGTCGACGAGGCGGCCGTGGTGGCCTGCCCCGACGCCCGCTCGATCTACGACATCCCCAAGGTGATCCACACCGAGGGCCTGGACGCCTACGTCGTCCGCAAGCTGGACCTTCCGTTCCGCGACGTGGACTGGACGACCTGGGACGACCTGCTCGACCGCGTCCACAACCCCGAGCACGAGATCGTCATGGCCCTGGTCGGCAAGTACATCGACCTGCCCGACGCGTACCTCTCGGTCACCGAGGCGCTGCGTGCGGGCGGCTTCGCCAACCGGGCCCGCGTGAAGATCAAGTGGGTCACGTCCGACGACTGCAAGACCCCGGCCGGCGCCAAGGCACAGCTCGGTGACGTCGACGCCATCTGCATCCCGGGCGGCTTCGGCGACCGCGGCGTGCTCGGCAAGGTCGGCGCGATCAAGTACGCCCGCGAGAACAAGATCCCGCTGCTCGGCCTGTGCCTCGGCCTGCAGTGCATCGTGGTCGAGGCCGCGCGCAACCTGGCCGGCATCACCGACGCCAACTCCACCGAGTTCGACCCCGCCACCGCCCACCCGGTCATCTCCACGATGGCCGAGCAGCTGGACATCGTGGCCGGCGAGGGCGACATGGGCGGCACGATGCGGCTCGGCATGTACCCGGCCAAGCTGGCCGAGGGCTCCATCGCGCGCGAGGTGTACGACGGCAAGGAGTACGTCGAGGAGCGGCACCGTCACCGCTACGAGGTGAACAACGCCTACCGCGCGGAGCTGGAGAAGAAGGCCGGCATCGTCTTCTCGGGCACCTCCCCGGACGGCAAGCTCGTCGAGTACGTCGAGTACCCGCGCGAGGTCCACCCCTACCTGGTCGCCACGCAGGCGCACCCGGAGCTGCGCTCGCGCCCGACCCGCCCGCACCCGCTGTTCGCCGGGCTGGTCAAGGCCGCGGTCGAGCGGAAGACGTCGAAGTAGCACACCAGTTGTACGGTGGCCGGGACGCGTCCATTCAACGGGGCGCGTCCCGGCCTTTTCGCGTACGTCTGGAAGGACAGGGCATGACGGGCACGACCATCAAGGACACCCCCGAGGAGTGGGAGGTCCGGGCGACGGAGACCCCCTTCCGGGGCAAGAAGACCTCCGTCCGCACGGACGAGGTGGTCATGCCCGACGGCTCCGTCGCGAGCCGCGACTACCAGGTCCACCCCGGCTCCGTGGCCGTCCTCGCCCTGGACGACGAGGGCCGGGTGCTGGTGATCCGCCAGTACCGGCACCCGGTGCGCGAGAAGCTCTGGGAGATCCCGGCCGGCCTGCTCGACGTGCCCGGCGAGAACCCCCTGCACGCCGCGCAGCGCGAGCTGTACGAGGAGGCGCACGTCAAGGCCGAGGACTGGCGGGTGCTGAGCGACGTCTACACCACCCCCGGCGGCTGCGACGAGGCCGTACGCATCTTCCTCGCCCGGAACCTGTCCGAGGCCGACGGCGAGCGCTTCGAGGTCGAGGACGAAGAGGCCGACATGGAGCTGGAGCGGGTGCCCGTCGCGGACCTGGTCCGGGGGGTGCTCGCGGGCGACCTGCACAACAACTGCCTCGTCGTGGGCGTGCTCTCGCTGGTCGCGGCGGAGCACGGCGACGGGCTGGACGCGCTGCGCCCGGCCGAGGCACCGTGGCCGGCCCGCCCGTTCGAGGCCTGAGAGCGGCCCTCCGGTCCCGCGCGGCGCCCGTGACCGCCCTGCGCGGCGCCCGCCCCTCCTCTGCGGTGTGACCATCTGTTGATCCGATCAGGGGATGTGCCCGCCGCGCTCCACCCGGTCCGTAGCACAGCGTGAACTAGGCTCGGGAAACGCCCGAACCGGAGTTCCGGCGGGCGCCGGCGTGCGGTGGGATCGGGAGTGTGGCCCGTGACGGATCAGGCGGTGGACACGGACGGCGTACGGCTGTCGGGCGACCCTGCCGAGGAAACTCGGTTCCTGGGCCGCACCCGCGAGTTGAAACAGCTGCGCGCCGACATCGAGCGGGCGGGGCTCGACACCATCTCCGGCCGCAAGGCGCCCCGCGCACGGGTGCTGCTCATCGCGGGCCGGCCCGGCTCCGGCCGCACCGCGCTCGCCGAGGAACTCGCCGCCCAGGTCGCCGACCGTTACCCCGACGGGGTCCTGCGGGCCCGGCTGAGCGAACCGGACGGCCGGCGCGTGCCCGTCGGGCGGCTCGCCCGCGACCTGCTCACCGAGCTGGACCGCCCGACCCCGCCCGGCGCCTGCGAGGACGACCTCACCGCCGCCCTGCGCGAGGCACTCGCCGACCGCCGGGTCCTGCTGCTGCTCGACGACGCCGCCGACGCCGAGCAGGTCGACGCCCTGCTCCCGGACACCCCGGACTGCCTGGCCGTCGCCGTCTCCGAGGGCCCGCTGACCGGCATCGCGGACGTCCGCCCGTGCACGCTGGGGGGCCTGGACACGAAGTCCGCCGTGGAGCTGCTGTCCCGGTTCACCGGCTCGGTCCGCATCACCGTCGACCCCCGGGCCGCCGAGCAGCTGGCCGAAATCTGCCAGGCGCAGCCCGCCGCCCTCATCCTGGCCGGCGGCTGGCTCGCCGCCCGCCCCAAGGCGGCCGTAGCCGACCTCGCCAAGCAGGTGCACGCCGAGGACGACCAGGGAACGCCGCTCAGCCGCGTCTTCCGCTTGGCCTACGCGTCGCTGCCCGGCTCCGCCGCCCGGATGCTGCGCCTGCTCTCCCTCGCCCCGGCCGGCCTGGTCGACCCGCACACCGCGTCCGCGCTCGCCGGCTGCTCCGTGGGCGACGCGCGCTCGGTCCTGGACGAGTTCGTCGCCCTCGGCCTGCTGCACCCGGTCGGGTCGGCGCTGCCGCAGTACGAGGTCCCCGGCTGCCTGCATCCCCTGCTGAGGACCCTCGCCGCGCGGCACGACCGGCCCGCCGAGCTCCAGCTGGCCCGCGCCCGGATGCTGGAGCGGACGGTGCGGCTGCTGCAGTCGTGCCGGGCGATCACCGAGACCGACAGCGACCGGGCCCGCGAGAAGCTCGACGGCATGCCGCGGGCCCTGCGCTTCCCCACCCCGAGGGCCGCCGCCGACTGGCTGCGCCTCCGCCGGCCCGCCCTGCTGGCCGCGGCCCGGCTCGCGGTCGCCGACGGGGAGCTGGACACCCTCGCCCGCAGGCTGATGTCCCAGCTGGTGCGGGCCATGGTGGCCCACTTCGGCACCCAGGCGGCGGCGCCCGACCTGTACGACGTCCACCGGCTCGTCCTCGACGTGGCGGAGCGCCGCGACCTGCCCCGGGAGAAGGCGGCCGCCCTGCTGAACCTGGGCGACCTGGACGCCCGGACCGGCCGTACCGCCGAGGCGCTGGCGCGCTACCGGGCCGCGCTGGACGCCGGACGCGCGGCGGACGACCCGTACGCGACCGGCCGCGCGATGGAATCCGTAGGCGGCGCCCACCTGGAGCTCGGGGACTACGACCGGGCCGCCGACTGGTTCGGCCGGGCCCTCGCCCAGCGGCTCGCCCGAGAGGAGCGCGCCGACGCCGCCCGGATCTACGGCCGCATCGCCACCGCCCACACCTACGCCGGCCGCTACGGCGAGGCGGCGCGGTCCTGGCGCGCGGCGGTCGCCGGGTACCGCAGGACCGGCGATCTCCCGGCCCACGCGCGGGCGTTGAGCGAGCTGGCCCGCGTCCAGGAGTACGCCGGGCGGCCCGAGGAGTCGCTGCGCACCTGCCAGGAGGCCGTCGAGTGGGCGCGCCGGGCCGAGGACGTCCGGCTCCAGGCCGCCCTGCACCTCAGGCTCGCCGACACCCTCGACCACCTCGGCGACCCCACGGCGGCCGGCCTGCACCGGAGCACGGCCGAGCGGATGTTGAGGGAGGAAGCCGCTGATGCCTGCGAAATCCGCAGCACATCCGATGAAGATTGATGCTTTGAAAGGCTAGACAGCGGGAACACCTTCATTAGACTGGCTCTGCCGCACGTTCTCCTGCGGTCTACCCCGGTGTGCCCGAGCCTGAGCGGGTATGCCTTGTAATAGCCCCATTCTCTGAGCCAAGGACCGTGATCCACGTGAAGGTCGGCATTCCCCGCGAGGTCAAGAACAACGAGTTCCGGGTGGCCATCACCCCCGCCGGCGTGCATGAGCTGGTGCGCCACGGTCACCAGGTCGTCATCGAGCGTGACGCCGGCGTCGGCTCCTCGATCCCCAACGAGGAGTACATCGCCGCCGGTGCGCGGATACTCGACACCGCCGACGAGGTCTGGGCCACCGCCGACCTGCTGCTCAAGGTCAAGGAGCCCATCGCGGAGGAGTACCACCGCCTCCGCAAGGACCAGACGCTCTTCACCTACCTGCACCTGGCCGCCTCCAAGGAGTGCACCGACGCGCTCATCGAGTCCGGCACCACCGCGATCGCCTACGAGACGGTCGAGCTCCCGAACCGCGCGCTGCCGCTGCTCGCCCCCATGTCCGAGGTCGCGGGCCGCCTGGCCCCGCAGGTCGGCGCCTACCACCTGATGGCCGCCAACGGCGGCCGCGGCGTGCTGCCCGGCGGTGTCCCCGGCGTGCTGGCCGGCAAGGCCGTCGTCATCGGCGGCGGCGTCTCCGGTTGGAACGCCGCGCAGATCGCCATCGGCATGGGCTTCCACGTGACCCTGCTCGACAAGGACATCAACAAGCTCAAGGAAGCCGACAAGATCTTCGGTACGAAGATCCAGACCGTCGTCTCCAACGCCTTCGAGCTGGAGAAGGCCTGCCTGGAGGCCGACCTCGTGATCGGCGCCGTGCTGATCCCGGGCGCCAAGGCCCCGAAGCTGGTCACCAACGAGCTGGTGTCCCGGATGAAGCCCGGAAGTGTCCTTGTCGACATCGCGATCGACCAGGGCGGCTGCTTCGAGGACTCGCACCCGACCACGCACGCCGAGCCGACCTTCCCGGTGCACGGGTCCGTGTTCTACTGCGTCGCCAACATGCCCGGCGCGGTCCCGAACACCTCCACCTACGCGCTGACCAACGCCACGCTGCCGTACATCGTGGAGCTGGCCAACCGCGGCTGGGCCGACGCGCTGCGCCGCGACCCCGCGCTGGCCAAGGGCCTCAACACCCATGACGGCAAGGTCGTTTACAAGGAGGTCGCCGAGGCGCACGGCCTGGAGCACGTCGAGCTGGACTCGCTGCTCGCCTGACCCGTCGCGGCCGGTACATCGGCTAAGTCAGCAACCGGGAAAGGCGATACGTCAACAGACGTCGTCAACCCCGCACACCCGGCCGGACCTTGCCCGACAAGGTCCGGCCGGGTGTGTGTATGGTCACTTTGCGATTCTCGGCCAACTCGCCTCGAACGTAACGCTTCAACCGATTCGCGCACCGGTGAAACCTGCTGTGCGACGGCCGTACGCCCTTGACAGAGGGATGTTTCATTGCCGACACATCGGGCCGGGTCCGGCGGATTGTGTTGCTGCGGACGGCCGACACGCCATAGAGTCGCCGAACGTCGGCATGGTGTCACGCTGACCTGTCGAGAAGTTTCCTGGTCACCAAGGAGGTAAGACGACTTGTGAATGAGTCGACATTTACTCCCGGGGGTGGTCAACCAGGAATGCCTGCACGGGCCCACGGCCCCGGGCGTCTCGAGGCTGTCGGCTCCGTCGCTGTACGCACCTTCGCAGCCGCCCACCAGAGTCCGCAGGCAACTCAGACAGCACACATGAGTATGGATGGCCAACACGTGAACGCCATGGCCGGCGACGGAAGTGGCGCGCCCCGCAACCACTTCGCCGACTACGACGAACTGCCCGAGGGGCACTTCTACGATCCGGACGCGGAGTACGAGCCCGATCCCGAGTACGCGGCGACGCTCGCGCCCGACGCGGCCCGCCAGCGCCGCGAGCGCATCGGCCCGACCGGACGCCCGCTGCCCTACTTCCCGATCCCGGGCCCGCTGACCGATCACGGCCCCGCGAAGATCATCGCGATGTGCAACCAGAAGGGCGGCGTCGGCAAGACGACGTCGACCATCAACCTGGGTGCCGCGCTCGCCGAGTACGGGCGCCGGGTGCTGCTCGTCGACTTCGACCCGCAGGGCGCGCTGTCGGTCGGCCTCGGCGTCAACCCGATGGAGCTCGACCTCACCGTCTACAACCTGCTCATGGAGCGGGGCATGGCGGCCGACGAGGTGCTGCTGAAGACGGCGGTCCCCAACATGGACCTGCTGCCCAGCAACATCGACCTGTCGGCGGCCGAGGTGCAGCTGGTGAGCGAGGTCGCGCGCGAGTCCACGCTCCAGCGGGCGCTGAAGCCGCTGATGGACGACTACGACTACATCGTCATCGACTGCCAGCCCTCGCTCGGCCTGCTCACGGTGAACGCGCTGACCGCCGCGCACAAGGTGATCGTGCCGCTGGAGTGCGAGTTCTTCGCGCTGCGCGGTGTGGCGCTGCTGACCGAGACCATCGAGAAGGTCCAGGAGCGGCTCAACCCCGACCTGGAGCTCGACGGCATCCTCGCCACCATGTACGACTCGCGCACGGTGCACAGCCGTGAGGTGCTCGCGCGTGTCGTCGAGGCGTTCGACGACCACGTCTACCACACGGTCATCGGGCGCACGGTCCGCTTCCCGGAGACCACGGTCGCCGGTGAGCCGATCACCACGTACGCCTCCAACTCCGTCGGTGCCGCCGCCTACCGCCAGCTCGCCAGGGAGGTGCTCGCCCGGTGTCACGCCGAGTGAGTCTGCCGGGGGCCGACGAACTCTTCCGTACGACAGGGGGGATGGCGCTCCAGGCGTCCACCCCGCGGCGACCGGGGGGCGGCGACGCCCGGGTACCGGCTCCGGCGGGGGAGAGCGACCAGGCGGCCGCCGAGGACGCGCCGCAGTCGGTGCCCGCCCAGGGCGGCGACGGCGAGGGCGCGGAGCACGCCGCGGCGGACGCGGAACCGGGCGCGGCGGGAGAGTCGCGCAGCCGGGGCGCGGAGCGTTCGGCGCGGCGCCCGGACCCCGGAACGGACGCGCAGGAAGGTTCTGCCGCCGCCCAGTCCCGCAAGCGCGGCCGGGCCGCCTCGCGGCGTCCCAGCGGCCGTGAGCGGCACGACGAGAAGATCACCGTGTACGTCTCCGCCGAGGAGCTGATGGATCTGGAGCACGCCCGACTGGTGCTCCGGGGCGAGCACGGGCTGGCCGTCGACCGCGGCCGGATCGTCCGCGAGGCGGTCGCCGTGGTCCTCGCCGACCTGGAGAGCCGCGGGGACGCCAGCATCCTCGTACGGCGGCTGCGCGGGCGGTAGCGGTAGCCTGCGGGGGCCATGACCTCGAACGACGCTCCCCGCCCCGGCGCCCCCGCCGGCCGTCGGCGCGCGCTGGGCAGGGGGCCCGGGATGCCTCGGGTGGCCCCGCCGCCCGAGGAGACCACGCAGGGCACCGGGCCCGCGGAGGCGCTGCCCGAAGCGGGGCCGGGTACGGCAGCGGAGCCCGACGCGGGGCCCGTCGGCCGGGAGGCCACCACGCCGGACGCCCCGGAAGCCCCGACGAGTTCCCGCCCCGAAGCGGCCGGGCCGGAGCGCGGGCCCACCACTCGCGGACATCTGCCGCAGGACGCCCCGGAGGCCTCGCCGGAGGGACCCGGGCCGGGGGACACGGCCCACGGACCGCGGCCGTCCGCCGCGGGACGTCCGGAGGCCTCGCCGGAGGGACCCGGGCCGGGGGAACGGCCCACGGACCGCGTGCATCCGCCGCACGGCGCTCCGGAGCACTCCGAAGCCATGCAGGCGGTCCCCGCCGTAGAGGTCCCGTCGCCGGGCGGGGTGACGCCACGTGCGGCGTCCGAGTCCGACGTGCGGGCGGCAGCCGGGCCGAGGAGGTCCGGCACCGTGGCGGAGGGCCCGGTGCGCGGTCCCGAGGGGGCCGCCGGCCCGTCTCCGGGGGGCTTGGAGCCCGTCCACGCGGATCCGGTCACTTCGGCGGCGGGCGGGCCCGAGGGGTCCGCTTCCGGAGCGGCGTCCCACGGCCTTGCCGACGACGCGCCCCAGGGCGTGGGTGACGGGGTCTTCAAGGTCCGGCTCGCCAACTTCGAGGGGCCCTTCGACCTCCTCCTCCAGCTCATCTCCCGGCACAAGATGGACGTCACCGAGGTCGCGCTGTCCAAGGTGACCGACGAGTTCATGGCGCACATCCGTGCCATGGGGCCGGACTGGGACCTCGACGAGACGACCGAGTTCCTGGTCGTCGCGGCCACCCTGCTCGACCTGAAGGCGGCCCGGCTGCTCCCGGCCGCCGAGGTGGAGGACGAGGCCGACCTCGCGCTGCTGGAGGCCCGCGACCTGCTCTTCGCGCGGCTGCTGCAGTACCGCGCGTACAAGCAGATCGCGGAGATCTTCAACGGGCGTCTGGAGGCCGAGGCCCGCCGCTACCCCCGTACCGTCGGCCTCGAACCCCACCACGCCGAGCTGCTGCCCGAGGTCGTCATCAGCATCGGCCCGGAGGGCTTCGCCAGGCTCGCAGTGAAGGCGATGCAGCCCAAGCCCAAGCCGCAGGTGTACGTCGAGCACATCCACGCGCCCCTGGTGAGCGTGCAGGAGCAGGCCCAGATCGTCGTGGCCCGGCTGCGGGAGCTGGGTGAGGCCAGCTTCCGTGTCCTGGTGGACGACACCGAGGACACCCTGACCGTGGTGGCCCGCTTCCTCGCGCTGCTGGAGCTGTACCGCGAGAAGGCCGTCGCGCTCGACCAGGAGACCGCGCTCGGCGATCTGCTGGTGCGCTGGACCGGCGGGGACGGGGACGCCGGGCCGGTGGTGACCGACGAGTTCGACCGGGAGCCCGGGGAGAACGAGAAGACCGAGGAGGAGCAGCAGGGTGAGTGACGTGAGTGACGGGACCACGGAGTTCCCGGACGGGCCGCGTGACGTCGCCGCCCTCGACCTCAGGCCCGCCCTCGAAGCCGTCCTCATGGTCGTCGACGAGCCCGCGACCGAGGAGCACCTCGCGAAGGTCCTCCAACGGCCCCGGCGGCAGATCGCGGACGCGCTGCGCGAGCTGGCCGACGAGTACACCGTCCAGGGCCGCGGTTTCGAGCTCAGGCTCGTCGCGGGCGGCTGGCGCTTCTACACCCGCCCCGAGTACGCCGCGGCCGTCGAGGGCTTCGTCCTGGACGGCCAGCACGCCCGTCTCACCCAGGCCGCGCTGGAGACCCTCGCGGTGGTCGCCTACCGCCAGCCGGTCAGCCGCAGCCGCGTCTCCGCGGTGCGCGGCGTGAACTGCGACGGCGTGATGCGCACCCTCCTGCAACGGGGTCTGGTGGAGGAGGCGGGCACGGAACCCGAAACAGGTGCGATCCTGTACGTGACGACGAACTACTTCCTGGAGCGGATGGGCCTTCGCGGCCTGGACGAGCTTCCGGAGCTCGCGCCCTTCCTCCCGGAGGCGGCGGCGATCGAGGCCGAGACGCTGGAAGGGGTCCCGTCGTTCGATCCGGACGCCCCGGATTCCGAGGACGCAGACGACAAGACGGAACTTTGATGCGAAGCAGCAGCGGCAGGAACAGCAGCGGAAACAACGGCGGGAGCCGTGGTGGCAACAGCGGCGGCCGCGGCGGGAGCAGCGGTGGCCGCGGTAACCCCCGCGGCGCCGGTAACAACCGCGACGACAGGCAGGGCGGCCGTCCCAAGAAGCCGCGCCCCGAGGAGCGGCGCTACGACGTGGGTCCCGGCGCGACCCAGGAGGGTCCCAAGTCGGGCCGCGGCCCCTCGGCGCGCGGCGGTGCCAAGGGCGGGCCGAAGAAGCCCCTGCAGCGGGGGCGCTCGGTCCCGGCCACGTCCCGCGAGTACGAGACGCGCGCCGAGGAGCGCAACCGCGAGCGGTACGCGGGCAAGAAGGACGTCAAGCTGCCCAAGACCTTCCCGGGCGCCGAGCAGGAGGGCGAGCGGCTGCAGAAGGTCCTCGCGCGCGCGGGCTACGGCTCCCGGCGGTCCTGCGAGGAGCTGATCGAGCAGGCGCGCGTCGAGGTCAATGGCGAGATCGTCCTGGAGCAGGGCAAGCGGGTCGACCCGGAGAAGGACGAGGTCAAGGTCGACGGTCTGACCGTCGCGACGCAGTCGTACCAGTTCTTCTCGCTCAACAAGCCGGCCGGTGTCGTGTCCACCATGGAGGACCCGGAGGGCCGGCAATGCCTCGGTGACTACGTCACCAACCGTGAGACGCGTCTCTTCCACGTCGGCCGGCTCGACACCGAGACCGAGGGCGTCATCCTGCTCACCAACCACGGCGAGCTGGCGCACCGCCTGACCCACCCGAAGTACGGCGTGAAGAAGACGTACCTCGCGCACATCGTCGGCCCGATCCCGCGCGACCTCGGCAAGCGTCTGAAGGACGGCATCCAGCTGGAGGACGGGTACGCGCGCGCGGACCACTTCCGGGTGGTGGAGCAGACCGGCAAGAACTACCTGGTCGAGGTCACGCTCCACGAGGGCCGCAAGCACATCGTCCGCCGGATGCTGGCGGAGGCGGGCTTCCCCGTGGACAAGCTCGTGCGCACCGCCTTCGGCCCGATCACGCTGGGCGACCAGAAGTCGGGCTGGCTGCGCCGGCTGTCCAACACGGAGGTCGGGATGCTGATGCAGGAGGTCGACCTCTAGGGGTCCGGAGGGTTGTGACGGGCGGCCACCCCCTTTTATAGTCTGAGTGACTATTAAGGGGGTGGCCGCCCGTGCTCGGCTACGACAAGCACGCCTTCGAGCCCTTCGCCGTCACCGTCGATCTCGCCGTCCTCACGCTCCGCGCGGGCGCGCTGCACGTGCTGCTCGTCGAGCGGGGTCAGGAGCCGTACGCCGGCCGCTGGGCACTGCCCGGCGGCTTTCTGCTGCCCGAGGAGTCGGCGGAGCGGGCGGCCCGCCGGGAGCTGGCCGAGGAGACCGGCCTGGCGGACGTGACCGGGCTGCACCTGGAGCAGCTGCGGACCTACAGCGAGCCGGGCCGGGACCCCCGGATGCGGGTCGTGTCCGTCGCGTTCACGGCGCTGCTGCCCGACCCACCCGAACCGCACGCGGGCACCGACGCGGCCGAGGCCCGCTGGGTCCCGTACGACAAGGCGCAGGGCCTCGCCTTCGACCACGACCGGATCCTGGCGGACGCCCGGGAGCGCGTCGGCGCCAAGCTCGAGTACAGCTGCCTGGCCACCGCCTTCTGCCCGGCCGAGTTCACGCTCGGCGAGCTCCAGCAGGTCTACGAGACGGTGTGGGGCACGGCCCTGGACCGGCCCAACTTCCGCCGCAAGGTCCTCGCCACGCCCGGCTTCGTCGAACCGGTCCCCGGGGCCGCCCGGCTGACCGGAGGCCGCGGCAAACCGGCCGCCCTCTACCGCGCCGGCCCGGCCACCGCCCTGCACCCGCCCCTGCTCCGAACCCCTCGGGAAGGACGCCCCGCATGACCACGACCACCGTCACCAAGCGCGCCGCCACCGGGGCGCTCACCGGACTCGCCCTCGGGGACGCGCTGGGCTTCCCCACCGAGTTCAACGACGTCCCGTCGATCCTCGCCAAGTGCGGGCCCTGGCGGCAGATGGAGCTGCCCCGGCCCGCAATCGTCACCGACGACACCCAGATGACGCTGGCCCTGGGACGGGGGCTGCGCACGGCCATGGACCGAGGGAGCCTGACGCCCGAGGGGATGACCGAGCCGGTACGGCGGGAGTTCATCGCCTGGAACCGGTCGCCGGAGAACAACCGGGCCCCGGGCAACACCTGCCTCACGGCCTGCGACCTGCTGGAGCGAGGGGACCGCCCCTGGCAGGACGCCAGCCAGATCCACTCCAAGGGCTGCGGCGCCAACATGCGCGTCGCCCCCGTCGGACTCGTCCCCGGCCTCAGCGACGAACAGCGCGCCGGCGCCGCCCAGTTGCAGTCCGCGCTCACCCACGGCCATCCCACCGCGCTCGCCGCCTCCGACCTCACCGCGCACGCCGTACGGCTGCTCGCCGAGGGCGCCGAGCCGACCGGACTGGTCGGCCTGCTGCGCTCCTATTCCTACGACAACCGCACCCGCTACCACGAGCGCTGGCTCGGTGACCTGTGGACCCGCGCCCAGGACCCCACGCCCGAGCACTTCATCGCCCGCGGCTGGGACGAGTGCCTGGCGATACTCGACCGGCTCCAGCACGCGGTGCGCACCGTCTCCCCGGAGACCGACCCGTGCCTGGCGGTCGGCGAGGGCTGGATCGCCGAGGAGGCCATGGCCGCCGGGCTGCTCTGCTTCCTGCTCTTCGTCGACGAGCCGCTGACGGCCCTGCGCCGCGGCGCCTGCACCTCCGGCGACTCCGACTCCATCGCCTGCCTCGCCGGCGCCTTCGCGGGCGCCCACCTGGGCGCCGACGCATGGCCGGCCGCATGGTCCGACCGCATCGAGTACCGGGCCGGCCTGCTGGACCTCGGGCGGCTCTGGGACGCTTGAGCCATGATCGGCGCCCTGGACATCGACCTGGCCCCGGTGGTGGCCGAGCAGCCCTTCCCGGTGCTGTTCGCCACCGTCTCCGGCGCCCACCTGTACGGCTTCCCCTCCCGCGACTCGGACGTCGACCTGCGCGGCGTCCACCTGCTGCCCGCCGCCGACCTGGTCGGCCTGCGCGAGCCGGAGGAGACGCGGTCGCGGATGTGGGACCGGGACGGCGTCGAGATGGACCTGGTCACGCACGACCTGCGCAAGTTCGTCCGGCTGATGCTCCGGCGCAACGGCTATGTGCTGGAGCAGCTGCTGTCGCCGCTGGTCGTGCACACCACCGACGCGCACCGGGAACTGGCCGCGCTGGCGCCGGGCGTGCTCACCAGCCACCACGCCCACCACTACCGCGGGTTCGCGCAGACCCAGTGGCGGCTGTTCGAGAAGAGCGGCGAGCTCAAGCCGCTGCTGTACACCTTCCGGGTCCTGCTCACCGGCATCCACCTGATGCGCGCCGGCGAGGTGCAGCCCCATCTGCCCACGCTCGTCGGCGAGGTCGACGCCGCCCCGGCCTTCCTGCCGGAGCTGATCGCCGCCAAGGCCGAGCGCGAGCACGGCGACGCCGACGTCGACCACGCGCGCGTGCGGGCCGACGTGGAGCGGCTGCACACGGTCCTGGACGAGGCGCAGGCGGCGTCAGTGCTGCCCGGCGCCCCGGCCGCGTACGACGCCCTGCACGACTTCGTCGTACGGACCCGCCTGGAGGGCTGAGGCGCGGCGCACGCGGACGAGGAAGTCCTCCACGCGGTGCCGGTCCGGTTCGTCGGGGAGGGGGCTGTGGCGGACGGCCTGTTCGCTCTCCTCGATCAGGCGGGCCATCCGGGAGTCCACCTCCGGCCACGGCACCTCGCCGCGCTTCACGGCGAGCAGCGCCTCGCGCCGGTCGCCGACGTCGACGGTGAGCGTGCCCGTGCGCAGCAGGTCGCGGGCGGACGTCAGCAGCCGCAGCAGGTGCATCGCGTGCTTCCAGCGCGGGACGCCGTGCGTGCGCACGTCGGCGTCCAGCTTGCGGCGCTGGCCGTGGGCGTACCGGGTGAACGTCTCGTGGGCCCGGCGGGAGAGGAACGCCCCGCGCAGCGCGAGGAGTTCGCGGCCGGTCTCGTCGGCGTACTCCACGAGCGGGGAGTGCAGGCACTCCAGGATGTTCGGGTTCGCGCGCAGCGCCAGCTCGCAGAAGCGCTCCAGCTCCCAGCTGAACTGCTCCTCGGCCGGCCCCTCGACGTGGGCCGGCGGCTTCTCGAAGCGCCAGAACAGCGGGGTCGGGGCGAGGAAGACGCCCCGGCGGTCCGTGTCGCTGTCCTGCGTCGCCAGACCGAAGGCGCGCGAACCCATGACACAGGCGTAGATCGTGTGGTCGCGTACCAGGGTCTCGGGGTGCATGCCCGGGAGCGTACGTCGGACCCTCACGCCAGGCGGACCGAATTTCCCTCCACGGTGATCCGCTTCTCGGGCAGCGGTTTCGTGGCCGGGCCCTGCTCCACCGCGCCGTCGGTGATGGCGAACCTGCTGCCGTGGCAGGCGCAGAGGATGGTGCCGTCGCGCACGTCCGCCACGATGCAGCCCTGGTGGGTGCAGACCGCGGAGAAGGCCTTGAAGTCGCCCTGCTCCGGCTGGGTCACCACGGTCTTCTCGGCGTCAAAGACCTTGCCGCCGCCGACCGGGATGTCACTCGTCGCCGCCAGCTCCCGCCCCGGCGAGACGGCCGAGGAGCCGCTGTCGTCGCCCCCGTCGCCGCAGCTCACGGCAAGCGCCGCCGCGCCCGTGCAGAGAAGGACCGTACGGCGGGTCGTGCTGTGCGTCATGGCGTCGCTCCGGGAGTGAGGGGGGCGGGGGTCGCGGCCGGCACCAGCGTCTCAGGAGGCGGGCGCCGCGCACCGGCCCGGCGCGGGCTGACTACGCTGGACGGACCAAGAGCCGAAACGCACGTCAGCAAGGAGCATCGCCGTGGCGGTACGAGCGGTCCGGGGCGCCGTCCAACTGGAACGGGACGAAGCCGGGCACATGGACGAGCGGGTCGCGGCCCTGCTGACCGCCATCCTGGAACGCAACGAGCTGACCGGCGACGACCTGATCAGCATCTGGTTCACGGCCACGCCCGACCTGCACAGCGACTTCCCGGCCGCCGCCGCCCGCAAGCTCGGCATCACCGACGTCCCGCTGATCTGCGCCCAGGAACTGGACATCGAGGGCGCCATGCCCCGCGTCGTCCGGGTCCTCGCCCACATCGAGTCCGACCGGCCCCGCGCCGACATCGCCCACGTGTACCTCGGCGCCGCCGCGGCCCTGCGCAAGGACATCGCCCAGTGAGAACCGCACTCGTCATCGGCACCGGCCTCATCGGCACCTCCGCCGCCCTCGCTCTCACCCAGCGGGGCGTCACCGTGCACCTCGCCGACCACGACCCCGAGCAGGCCCGCACCGCCGCCGCCCTCGGCGCCGGCACCGACGAGGCACCCGAGCGCCCCGTCGACCTCGCCATCGCCGCCGCCCCGCCGGCCCTGGTCGCCGACGTGGTCGCCGACGCCATGGAGCGCGGGCTCGCCCGCGGCTACATCGACGTCGCCAGCGTCAAGGGCGGCCCCCGGCGCGCACTGGAGGCGCGCGGACTCGACCTCTCCGCCTACATCGGCACCCACCCGATGTCCGGCCGCGAGAAGTCCGGCCCGCTGGCCGCCACCGGCGACCTCTTCGAGGGCCGCCCGTGGGTGCTGACCCCGACCCGGGACACCGACACCGAGGTGCTCAACCTCGCGCTCGAACTGGTCTCGCACTGCCGTGCCGTGCCGGTCGTGATGGACGCCGACGCCCACGACCGTGCCGTGGCTCTCGTCTCCCACATGCCCCACCTGGTCTCCAGCATGGTCGCCGCCCGCCTGGAGCACGCCGAGGAGGCCGCCGTACGGCTGTGCGGGCAGGGCATCCGCGACGTGACCCGGATCGCCGCCTCCGACCCCCGGATGTGGATCGACATCCTCTCCGCGAACCCGGGCCCGGTCGCCGACCTGCTCGGCGACGTCGCCGCCGACCTGGAGGAGACGGTGCGCGCGCTGCGCTCCCTGCAGTCCTCCGACGACGACAAGCGCCGTGAGGGCAGCGCCGGCATCGAGGCCGTCCTGCGACGCGGCAACGCCGGCCAGGTCCGGGTCCCCGGCAAGCACGGCTCCGCGCCGCGCGTCTACGAGACCGTGGTCGTCCTCATCGACGACCAGCCGGGACAGCTCGCCCGCATCTTCGCGGACGCCGGACGGGCCGGCGTCAACATCGAGGACGTGCGGATCGAGCACGCCACCGGACAGCAGGCCGGTCTGGTGCAGCTGATGGTGGAACCGAAGGCCGCCGCCGTGCTGACGGCGGCCCTGAAGGAACGGGGCTGGGCGATCCGGCAGTGAGGCCCGGGGCCGCGCGGGGTCATGCGCCTGTCGGAGGGGCCCCGCGGACCCAGTAACCTTGTGCGGGACGCGCTCGCGTCCCGCACACCACCCACCGCACCGCACCAGGAAGGTGTCCCCTCGTGGAAAACGGCGCCGCCCCGACCGCCCCGGCCGTGATTGTCGCCATCGACGGCCCCTCCGGCACGGGCAAGTCGAGCACGTCGAAGGCCGTCGCCGCGCAGCTCGGCCTGAGCTACCTGGACACCGGCGCCCAGTACCGGGCGATCACGTGGTGGATGGTGACCAACGGCATCGACATAGCCGACCCCCACGCCGTCGCGGACGCGGCCGGCAAGCCCGAGATCGTCTCCGGCACCGACCCGGCGGCCCCGACCATCGCGGTCGACGGTGTGGACGTGGCCGGCCCGATCCGCACCCAGGAGGTCACCTCCAAGGTGAGCGCGGTCAGCGCCGTCCCCGAGGTGCGGGCCCGGATCACCGAGCTGCAGCGCACCATCGCCGCCGCCGCCGAGCGGGGCATCGTCGTCGAGGGCCGCGACATCGGTACGACCGTGCTGCCCGACGCCGACCTGAAGATCTTCCTGACCGCCTCCGCGGAGGCCCGCGCCGCCCGCCGCAGCGGCGAGCTCAAGAACGCCGACGTGCAGGCCACCCGCGAGGCCCTGATCAAGCGGGACGCGGCCGACTCCAGCCGCAAGACCTCGCCGCTCGCCAAGGCGGACGACGCGGTCGAGGTGGACACCACCGACCTCACGCTGCCGCAGGTCATCGAGTGCGTCGTCACCCTCGTCGAGGAGAAGCGGGCGGGTAAGTGACCTCACCCTCCGTTCCCTCCGAGAAGGGCGCCGAGGTCGGGCGGCGCATCGGCGTCGGCCTGATGTACGGCCTGTGGAAGCCGCGCGTGCTCGGCGCCTGGCGGGTGCCCACGACGGGCCCGCTGATCTTCGCCGTCAATCACGCGCACAACGTCGACGGCCCCATGGTCATGGGCGTGGCGCCCCGGCCGACGCACTTCCTGATCAAGAAGGAGGCGTTCGTCGGGCCGCTCGGACCGTTCCTGACCGGCATCGGCCAGCTGAAGGTGGACCGTCACTCCGCCGACCGCACGGCCATCGGCCAGGCGCTCGGCGTCCTGGAGAGCGGCGGCGTGCTGGGCATCTTCCCGGAGGGCACCCGCGGCGAGGGCGACTTCGCCTCGCTGCGCGCCGGCCTCGCCTACTTCGCCGTGCGCGGCGGCGCCCCGATCGTCCCGGTCGCCGTCCTGGGAAGTTCCGAGAGACCCGGACGGTTGATAAAGGCGCTGCCACCCCTGCGCTCCCGGGTAGACGTCGTCTTCGGCGACCCCTTCGACGCGGGCGACGGCAGCGGACGGCGCACCCGCAAGGCGCTGGACGAGGCGACCGAACGCATCCAGAAGCAGCTCACCGCGCACCTGGAAAACGCCAGGCGGCTCACCGGCCGCCAGGCGACACTCGAGTAGTGGATCACCCGGTACAGGGGTGTCCACCGATCACCACGATGAACGAGGTACGGACTTCATGAACGACGACATCCACTCCGAGGGTTCGGGCGAGGAGCACGACCACGGGGCGCTTGGCGACGCCGAATACGCGCAGTTCATGGAGCTCGCCGCGGAAGAGGGCTTCGACCTGGAGGAGGTCGAGGGCGCCATCGAGGAGGCCGGGCACGGCCCGCTGCCCGTCCTCGCCGTCGTCGGCCGCCCCAATGTCGGCAAGTCGACCCTGGTGAACCGCATCATCGGCCGCCGCGAGGCGGTCGTCGAGGACAAGCCCGGCGTCACCCGCGACCGCGTCACCTACGAGGCCGAATGGGCCGGCCGCCGCTTCAAGGTCGTCGACACCGGCGGCTGGGAGCAGGACGTCCTCGGCATCGACGCCTCCGTGGCCGCCCAGGCCGAGTACGCCATCGAGGCCGCCGACGCGGTCGTCTTCGTCGTGGACGCCAAGGTCGGCGCCACCGACACCGACGAGGCCGTCGTACGGCTGCTGCGCAAGGCCGGCAAGCCGGTCGTGCTGTGCGCCAACAAGGTGGACGGCCCGAGCGGCGAGGCCGACGCGTCCTATCTGTGGTCGCTGGGACTGGGGGAGCCCCACCCGGTGTCCGCGCTGCACGGCCGCGGCACCGGCGACATGCTGGACAAGGTGCTGGAGGCCCTGCCCGAGGCCCCGGCGCAGACCTTCGGCACCGCCGTCGGCGGCCCGCGCCGGATCGCCCTGATCGGCCGGCCCAACGTCGGCAAGTCCTCCCTGCTGAACAAGGTGGCGGGCGAGGAGCGCGTCGTCGTGAACGAGATGGCCGGCACCACCCGCGACCCGGTCGACGAGCTGAT
The DNA here is from genome assembly GCF_014648815.1 of Streptomyces flaveolus. Taxonomy (GTDB): domain Bacteria; phylum Actinomycetota; class Actinomycetes; order Streptomycetales; family Streptomycetaceae; genus Streptomyces; species Streptomyces flaveolus. The sequence continues at coordinate 39,330 of NZ_BMRV01000005.1, forward strand.
CGAGCTGGGCGGCGTGACCTGGAAGTTCGTCGACACGGCGGGCATCCGCAAGCGCGTCCACCTCCAGCAGGGCGCCGACTACTACGCCTCGCTGCGCACCGCCGCCGCCGTCGAGAAGGCGGAGGTCGCCGTCGTCCTCATCGACGCCTCCGAGTCCATCTCGGTGCAGGACCAGCGGATCGTCACCATGGCCGTCGAGGCGGGCCGCGCGATCGTCGTCGCCTACAACAAGTGGGACACCCTCGACGAGGAGCGCCGCTACTACCTGGAGCGGGAGATCGAGACCGAGCTCGGCCAGGTGGCGTGGGCGCCGCGGGTGAACGTCTCGGCGCAGACCGGACGGCACATGGAGAAGCTGGTCCCGGCGATCGAGACGGCTCTGGCCGGCTGGGAGACCCGCGTCCCGACGGGCCGGCTGAACGCCTTCCTCGGCGAGCTGGTCGCCGCCCACCCGCACCCGGTGCGGGGCGGCAAGCAGCCGCGCATCCTGTTCGGCACGCAGGCGGGCACCAAGCCGCCGCGGTTCGTGCTCTTCGCCTCCGGCTTCATCGAGGCGGGCTACCGGCGTTTCATCGAGCGCCGGCTGCGTGAGGAGTTCGGCTTCGAGGGCACGCCGATCCACATCTCGGTGCGGGTCCGCGAGAAGCGCGGCGCGAAGAAGAAGTAGCGATGAGCAACGAGAGGGGGCGGTCCCGGCCGGGACCGCCCCCTCTCGTTGCTCACCCGCTCTCAGACGCCCCTGCGCGGTGCCGGCGGCAGCGCGGCCGGGACGTGGCGCATCGTCCCGGTGCCGTGCGGGCCGAGCTGGCCGACGCGCTGCCACGGCGACTGCTGGCCGGGCCGGGTGCTGTGGGCGCCCAGGCCGTAGGCGCTGTAACCCCGGCCGCGGGACATGTTCCCGAACCCGGTGAACTCCAGCTCCTCCTCGCCGCTGCGATCCCCCGGCAGCGAGCGGAAGGACCTGACGTACTCGGCGTAGAGCGCGTCGTAGATCGGCGTGGCCGAGGGGCCACCGTGGCGGTGGGAGGAGTCGTATGCGTGCACGTATGTCCAAACGACCCCGGGCCGGAAGGGATGCGGCCGGGAGGGCGGTCACCCGCGCTCGGTGATCAGGTCCCTGCCAGGGGCAACGCGGCGGCGACCAGCTGTCCGTTGGCCGCCGCCTTGTCCAGCGCGTCGCGCAGCAGGTCCTCCCGGGGCTGCCGGCCGATCGTCCCGACCGGCGCCGCGAACATCAGCACCTGCTGCTGCTTGTTGGCCGCCGTGCGCCAGCCCTCGGTGACCTGGAGGGGCTGGTGCGCCTGCCACCAGGCGACCGGCCGTCCGCCGTTGGTCCCGGGCTGGAGCACCGCGTGCAGCTGGCCCATGGCGAGCAGCACCGACCAGCCGTGCAGCACGGTGGGGGCGGTGGACAGCGCGACGACCGGCATGAAGCCCTGTTCGATCAGCAGCGGCAGGAAGTCGTCGCCGCGGCCGGTGGTGCCCGGCCGCACGATGGGGGCGGTCGGCTCGACCACGAGGGCCGGGTGCAGCTCGTCGGCGATCAGGACGAGTCCGCTGGTCACGCCCAGCACGGCCTGCTCGGCCGCGGCCGGCTGCGGCTGCGGGCGGGCGGAGTCGCCGGTGATGGACTTCACGGCCCCCTGGAGCTGCTCCTCGGTGACCTTGACGACCTGTGAGGGCAGGCAGCCGGCGTGGGCGAAGGCGAGAACGGCGGTCTCGTCGCCGACGAAGAGAACGGTGCTGGTGCGCTCCTGCTCGCAGTCGCCCGGAGTGCGGCAGGACGTGCAGTCGTAGCTGCCCGGGGCGGACTCCCCGGCGAGCAGGCGGTCGGCTTCTTCGTCGCCGATCTCGGCGCGTACGTCGTCGCTGACGTCGAGCATGCGCGGCACGGGTGGCTCCCTCGGGATGCGGTGCGTGACCGGGCCGGGTGGCTCCCGGCCCGCGGTCCGGGTGGGTCCCCGGCTCATGCAGAAGACAACGGGCGATCCGCGGCGGGAGTCACGCCCCGAGACGAACGGAATCGAACCGCCCGGCACCGGAGCCGGGCGGCCGCGACGACGCTCGGGTCGCCGTCAAGAGCCGTTGCTTGCAGGGGAGTTGCCGAGGAAGAGGGAGCCGAAGGTCGCTGCATCGGCAGGTCGACAAATCAGGAAATCAGCGAATGAACCGGGTGGCAGAAAAGAGTCGGCCCTCGGCATGTGCACCGCGCCCGGACCGGCGTGTCGCCGCATGTCGTGACCGCATCGCAATCGGACGCGGACAACCAGAAGAGTGGGTTCCGGGTCTGACCGGACGAGGAGAGAGACGGACGGACCCGGACAGACGCGGGGAGGAACCGCACCGCATGACGTCGCAGACCCCGTCGGCCGCCCCGCTGCGCGCCGACTGCATCGCCGACTCCGCGGGCGGTCTGACCTTCGACGTCGCCGCGCACGACCCCATGGGCACGGCCCACCTGCTCCTGCGCCGCAGCGACGCCGATGCCGCCGAGGAGACCGTCGGCCTGCCGCTCGCCCCGGCCGCCGAGGGCCGGCTGCGCGCAGCGCTGCCCAGCAGCGTCTGTCTGCCCGAGGGCCGCTGGGACGCCTACGCGCGCATCTCCGACGGCGTTCCGCGGCGCCTGGTCCCCGGCGTCACCGACCTGCGCTCCCTCGCCGACCGCACCCCGAGCGGTCTGCTCGGCCACGTCGCCGTCCGCATCCCGTACGCCACCCGCCAGGGCAACCTCACCGTCCGCAGCTGGCTGCGCGCACCCCACGCCGAGACGACCGAGCTGCACCTCGCGGACGACGGGCTGAGCGTACGGGGACGGGTCTACGGCACCCCTCTCACCGCCGGGGCCCACGCCGAGCTGCGAACCCGGCCCGGCGCGGGCGAGGACGGCGTGCGCCGGCTCGGCCTGACCGCCGACCGGGCGGAGTTCCGGCTCCGGATCGCCTACGACGCCCTCGCGCCGGGCCGGTGGGACCTGTGGCTGCGGCCCGCCGGGGAGCCGGGTCCCGCCGTGCGCGTCGCCCGGCTGCTGGACGACATCGCCGACAAGGAGCCCGTCCTGCTCTTCCCGCGCGTGCGCGTGGACACGCGGCGCGGCCCCGTGGAGGCCGGCCCCTGCTACACGGCGGACAACGACCTGTCGGTGTCCGTCACCGCGCCGGCCGACTGACGATCGCGGACACGGGCTGTCCGCGACCACTGGCAGACTCGCCCGCATGCTCGAGACCTCGGCACGACTGCTGCGCCTGCTCTCCCTCCTCCAGGCCCACCGTGAGTGGTCCGGCACCGCCCTGGCCGACCGGCTCGGCGTCTCCCCGCGCACCGTGCGCCGGGACGTGGACCGGCTGCGCGAGCTCGGCTACCCGGTCAACGCCAGCCCCGGCACCGGCGGCGGCTACCAGCTGGGCGCGGGTGCCGAGCTGCCGCCGCTGCTCCTGGACGACGACGAGGCGGTCGCGGTCGCCGTCGGGCTGCGCACGGCCGCCGGACAGGGCATCGAGGGCATCGACGAGACCTCCGTGCGCGCCCTCGCCAAGCTGGAACAGGTGCTGCCGGACCGGCTGCGCCGCCGCGTGGGCGCCCTCAACGCCTTCACCGTGCCGATGCTGCGCGGCCCGCTGCCCTCCGCGGTGGACCCGGCCGTCCTCACCGAGCTGGCGCATCTGTGCCGGGACGGCGAACGGCTGCGCTTCGCGTACCGGGGTCACGACGGCGCCGAGACCCGCCGTGCCGTCGAGCCGTACCGGCTCGTGTGTTCCGAGCGGCGCTGGTACCTGGTCGCCTTCGACCTGGACCGCGCGGACTGGCGCACGTTCCGGGTGGACCGCATCACCCCGAAGCCGCCGCACGGCCCCCGCTTCACCCCGCGTGAGCCGCCCGCCGACGACCTGGCCGCGTACGTCTCCGAGGGAGTCTCCACGCGTGTGTACGCCGCGCGGGCGGTCGTACGGCTGCTGGTGCCCCTGGAGCAGGCCGCGGAGCGGATCTCACCGACCGTCGGGGTGCTGGAGGCGGAGGGCGAGGACAGCTGCGTCCTGCGCACCGGCGCGGCGAGCCTGGACGTCATGGTGGTGCACCTGATGATGACGGGCTTCGACTTCGAGGTGCTGGAGCCCGCCGGGCTGACCGAGGTGATGAGGGCGGCCCACGACCGGCTCGGGCGCTCCCTCGCCCGGTCCACGGCGTCCGCGCCGGGCACGGGGAACATGTGAGCAAAGGGTGTGTTTCCTGTGTCGATATCCGATCGCCGCATGTCCGTTCCGGCTCGCCCGAAAGAAAGAGAACGCAGTCGCCGGGGCGCTTCGGCTTCTTTTTCCGTTCGCATATTCGAGGGGTCGGAGCGTCGCACGGGAATTGCCCGGCCGCGCTCACAGAAGCTGTTGGGAAGCGTCCATCCGGGTGACGGAGTTCGACCAAAACGCACCCCGTGGTCCTGTGACAGAAATGTGACCGTAGGGGCCTGTGTGGCTCCTGATACGGGCCTGGGCTTCCCCGCCCGTGGGGCAGGGCATAGCGTGGTGACATGCCACCGATTCCGACACCCCCCACCGAACCCCAGGACAGTCCGGACGCCTACGTGGGCCTCGATTCCGGTGCGGCCGAACGGCTCGCGCGCGAGCGGGGCTGGTCGACGGTGCGGTCGCTGGCGCCCGGGACCGTCATCACCATGGAGTACCGCGTGGGCCGGCTCAACTTCGAGGTGAAGGACGGCCGCGTGGCCCGCGCCTGGAAGGGCTGACACACGCCGACGGCCCCGGCCCTCCTGTGCGGAGAGCCGGGGCCGTCGTGCTGCGGGGGAGAGGCTGTGCGTACCGGCCCCCGCGGGCCCGTGGGGGTGGTCAGCCGCCGGACAGGGGCCGTGCCGCCGGGGCCGTGCTGCGCGGATGCCGGTCGGAGTGCGGCGGGCGGCGGCTGCCCGCCGGGGTGACCGGCGTGCGGTCCGAGCGGGCCGTGTGCGGGCCCGGGGCCAGGTACGCCGGGGCCCGGGTGGTGCGGGGCGCCGCGACCGGCTCGCGCGCCGGGGCCTCCTCCCGGCCGGGCACGGGGTGCGCGAGCACCACGGGAGCGGCGACCGGCTCCTTCGCCGGCCGCGTACGGCCGCGCCGGGCGGACCACCGGTCCCGCAGGCCGAGGATCGCGGCCTCGGTGCGCCCGATCAGCGGCTCGAACCACGGCAGCGCCAGCAGGATCAGCAGTCCCGCCGTCCAGCCGAGGAGCACGTCGCTGAGCCAGTGCGTACCGAGGTAGACGGTGGACATCCCGACCCCGAGGGAGGTGACCGCCGACAGTGCCGACAGCCAGCGCCGCGCCCTCGGCGTCGATGCCAGATAGGCCAGGATTCCCCAGGTGACCACGGCGTTCGCGGTGTGACCGCTCGGAAATATATCGCCGCCGAGCCACATCTCGTTCGCGCCGACCGTGGTCGCGTAGTGCGGCCCCAGCCGGCCCATGCCGATCTTGGCGGCACCGACGGTGACGTTGAGCAGCAGCAGGGAGGCGCCGAGCGCGAGCAGCGGCCGCAGGGTGTGCTGGCGCCAGGACCGCCAGCCGAGCCAGGCCGCGACCATCACCGCCGTGGGGCCGCGCTGGCCGAGGACCACGTAGTAGTCGACGAACGCGTGGATCTCGGGCCACTGCTGGTAGGGCCGGAAGAACATGACCTGCCAGTCGAGCCGGACCAGCCACGAGGTGATCAGCACGGCCCACACGATCGCGATATAGAACGCGAGGGTGCCGGAGAACAGCGCGATGCGGTGCCGGCTCATCACCGGCACATCTAGGTGGGCCGGTCGTTCCGGCTCCCGGTCGAGTCTCGCGAACACCCGGTCCAGACGGGTGAGGTTCCGTTCGGTACGCACCCAATCGACGTTACAGCGAGTGAGGAGTGATCCTTGCCGAAACAACGGCTTTGTGATGACGATGTGATGTGGGATTCCTCTCAGGAGTGGTCTTTTCCCGAGGAATCCGCAATCCGGCCCCGCTGTGGGCTTCAATTCCTTTGATCGGCCCGGTCGACGGTTTTATCGTGCTTATGAATTCGTTAACCGAATGCTGGTACGCAATTTCCCCGGCGCTCATCGGACGAACGGGGCGGTCAGGGCGGACCGGAGCCGTTCAGCCAGAACGCCCCGTACCCGGCCGAGACGACGGCGACCCCCGCGACCACCAGCGCCGACCTGGAGCTTCGCAGCCTGGCCAGGGCCAGGGCGAGCGGCAGCAGCAGGGGGAAGGCGGGCAGCAGCAGCCGGGGCTTCGAGCCGAAGTAGCTCGACGCGCACAGGGCGAGCGCCGTGACGATCCCCGAGTACACCAGCAGCGCGAGCGGCTGGCGCTGCCGTACACAGACGACGTACAGCCACAGCACGAGGGCGACCCCGGCGATCAGCCCGACGCCCGCCAGGGCCGACGGGAACGACGTGAGTTTCCCGCCGACGAACCGGGCGAAGGACACGCCGCCGTCGAAGCCGTTGCGCCAGCCCGCCTGGACGTCGAGATAGCCGAGCGGGCCCTGACCGGTGCGGTGGCCGACCCACAGCACGTAGCCGGCGGCGCCCAGGGGCGCGAGGAGCATGCCGAGCACGCGCCGCACGCCCTCGGTGGGGGCGCGCTCCGGAGAAAGGGCGCCGCGCACGGCGGTGCCGCTCCTGCTTCGCCCGAATGCCGCGATCGCGGCCACCCACACCGCCGCCGTCACCGCGAGCCCCACCGGCCGAGTCAGCCCGGCCAGCGCGGCCAGCGCCCCCGCCGTCACCCAGCGCCCGGTCAGCACCGCGTACAGCGACCAGGCGGCGAGCGCGGTGAACAGTGACTCGCTGTACGCCATCGACTGCACGATCCCCACCGGCAGCACGGCCCACAGCACCGCCGCGCACACCCCCGCCCGGCGGCCGTACACATGATCCGCCACCGCGAAGATCCCCCAGGCCGCGGCGAGCGAGGCGAGCAGACTCACCACGAAGCCCGCGTCGGCGTACGACAGCGGACCCGCGGCCGCGCCCAGCCGCTCCAGCCAGGGGAGCAGGGGGAAGAAGGCCAGGTCGGAGTGGATGTCGCCGTTGGGTAGGCGCACCTCGTAGCCGTATCCCCCCTCGGCGACCCTGGAGTACCAGAGAGAGTCCCAGCGGGCGGTCAGCAGGGTGTACGCGCTCTTGTCGCGCGCGGCGCTCCACAGGGCCAGGACGAGCAGGCCCAGGGCGCGGACGGCCGCGTAGCCGAGGAGCGCCGGGGCGGCCCGGCGCAGGGCTCCGGGGCGGCCCGCCACCACGCGCGTTTCAAGATCGGTCACGGGCCCGATTATCCGCTGGGCACCCGGCGGGGCGGCCGGCCGGGGGCGGCGACCCCGCCGGTGCCCGGCAGGCGCGGTGGCGCACACCACACAGGTCACCCGGGATGTGTGAGCTCGACCACGCGGGTGTGCGACGGACTCGCGTACGCTGGCGAGTCACTCGCGTTCCGTTGCACGGCCCGGAGGCCCCGCTCCTCTCCGGCCGAGCCGCCGGGGAGTCCCCACCCCGCGCAGCCCGCCGGACGCGAGGGAACATCTTGGAGGTACGTGCATGTCCGGGACGACCACGGCTGCCGCCACGCTGCGCCGCCGGGCTGCCGGGGCCGGCGCCAACCGCTGGGTGGTCCTCGTGGTCCTCTGCGTCAGCCTGCTGCTCGTCGCCGTCGACGCCACCGTCCTGCACGTGGCGGTCCCCGCCGTCACGGAGGACCTGAGGCCCGGCGCGATCGAACTGCTCTGGATCGTCGACGTCTATCCCCTCGTCTGCGCCTCGCTGCTGATCCTCTTCGGCACGCTGGGCGACCGGGTCGGCCGCAGACGGATCCTGCTCCTCGGGTACGCCCTCTTCGGTGTCGCCTCCGCGCTGGCGGCCCTCGCCGAGGGCGCCCAGGTCCTGATCGCGGCCCGGGCGCTGCTCGGCGTCGGCGGCGCGATGATCATGCCGGCGACGCTGTCGATCCTGCGCCAGGTCTTCCCCGACCGGCGGGAGAGGGCGCTGGCCATAGGCATCTGGAGCGCCGTGGCCGCGGTGGGCGCGGCGGTCGGGCCGCTGCTCGGCGGCTTCCTGCTGGAGCACTTCTGGTGGGGCTCGGTGTTCCTCGTCAACATTCCGCTGATGCTGGTCAGCCTGCCGATGGGGCGTCTGCTGCTGCCCGAGTCGAAGGGCGACGGCACCGGGCCCTGGGACGTCGTCGGCGCGCTGATGGCGGCGGCCGGGCTGTTCGGGGTCGTCCTGGGCGTGAAGCGGCTCGGCGGCGGTGAGCCGGTGGCGAGCCTGCTCACCGTGGTGCCGCTGGTGGTGGGCGCGGCCCTGCTGACCGGCTTCGTACGGCGGCAGCGGCGCCGGACGCATCCGCTGGTGGACCTGCGGATGTTCCGGCGGCCGGCGTTCAGTACGTCGGTGGGCTGCATCGTGCTGGCCATGCTGGCGCTGGTGGGGCTGGAGCTGATCGCGGCCCAGTACTTGCAGCTGGTGCTCGGGCTGTCACCGCTGGAGACCGGGCTGCGGCTGCTGCCGCTGACCTTCGCGGCGATGGCGGCGGGCCTGGCGGGCGCGCGTCTGCTGCGGCGGTTCGGGCCGCGCCGGATGGTGTGCGCCGGGTTCTGTCTGACGGCGGTGGCGGTGGTCCTGCTGACGGCGATGGGCCGGGCGGACAACTGTGCGCTGATGCTGTCCGGGTTCGTGCTGCTCGGCTTCGGTCTGGAGACGACGCTGTTCGGGGCGTACGAGTCGATGCTGAGCGAGGCGCCGCAGGAGCAGTCCGGCGGGGCGGCGGCGATCGGCGAGACGTCGTACCAGCTGGGCGCCGGGATCGGGATCGCGCTGCTGGGCACTGTGATGAACGCGGCGTACGCGCCCGGACTGACCGGGGGTGTCGCCGGGGTGCCGGCGTCGGCGTCGGTGGCGGCGGGGCATTCGCTGGGGGAGGCGTACGAGGTTGCTGCGCAGCTGGGGGGACCTGCGGGGTTCGCCTTGCGGCGGGCTGCGGGTGATGCGTTCGTGCATGGGCTGCATGTGACGTTGCTGGTGAGCGCGGGGTTGTTGTTGCTGGGGGCGGTGATGGCGTTGCGGTTGCCGCGGGTGATGCAGTGCGAGGGGGAGGCGGTGACGGTGCCCGCGCCTCGGGACGCCGTGGAGTCACGCGTCTCGGTGTGACCGGCTGAAGGGGCACTGGCCGCGGGCGATGCGTGGGTGGGTGAGCATGGTGGACGTAGGAGGCGGCGCGTCGTAACGTCGGCATGCGACCGTGACTAGCAGTGCTAGTTTTATCTGCCCCGGAGGGTGTCCCATGGCCTCGTCCCCCAAGTTGCCCGCGTTCGACCCCGTCGATCCCCTCGGCATCGACGACCTGCTGGAGCCGGAGGACCTGGCGATCCGGGACACCGTGCGGGGCTGGGCCGCCGACCGCGTGCTGCCGCACATCGCGGACTGGTACGAGAAGGGCGAGCTGCCCGGCATCCGGGATCTCGCCCGCGAGCTCGGCTCCATCGGCGCGCTCGGCATGTCGCTGGAGGGCTACGGCTGCGCCGGCGCGACGGCCGTGCAGTACGGGCTGGCCTGTCTCGAGCTGGAGGCGGCCGACTCCGGCATCCGCTCGCTGGTCTCCGTGCAGGGCTCCCTCGCCATGTACGCCATCCACCGCTTCGGCAGCGAGGAGCAGAAGCAGGCCTGGCTGCCGCGGATGGCCGCCGGCGAGGTCATCGGCTGCTTCGGGCTGACCGAGCCCGACCACGGTTCCGACCCCGCGAACATGCGCACCCACGCCAAGCGCGACGCCGGGGGCGACTGGGTGCTCAACGGCCGCAAGATGTGGATCACCAACGGGTCCGTGGCCGGCGTCGCCGTGGTGTGGGCGCAGACGGAGGAGGGCGTCCGCGGGTTCGTGGTGCCGACCGACAGCGCCGGTTTCTCCGCCCCCGAGATCAAGCACAAGTGGTCCCTGCGGGCCAGCGTCACCAGTGAGCTCGTCCTCGACGACGTACGGCTGCCCGCCGACGCCGTGCTGCCGGAGGTCACCGGCCTGCGCGGACCGCTCAGCTGTCTCTCCCACGCCCGCTACGGCATCGTCTGGGGCGCGATGGGAGCGGCCCGCAGTTCCTTCGAGGCGGCCCTGGAGTACGCGAAGTCGAGGGAGCAGTTCGGGCGGCCCATCGGCGGATTCCAGCTGACCCAGGCCAAGCTCGCCGACATGGCGGTCGAACTGCACAAGGGGATTCTGCTCGCCCACCACCTCGGGCGGCGCATGGACGCCGGCCGCCTGCGTCCCGAGCAGGTCAGCTTCGGCAAGCTCAACAACGTGCGCGAGGCCATCGACATCTGCCGCACGGCCCGCACGATCCTCGGCGCCAACGGGATCTCCCTCGAATATCCCGTGATGCGGCACGCGACGAACCTGGAATCGGTGCTCACCTACGAGGGCACCGTGGAGATGCACCAGCTGGTGCTGGGCAAGGCGCTCACCGGACTCGACGCCTTCCGGTGAGGCGCGGGCGGGGGCGGGGCCGTGGTGCGCGGCCCCGCCTCAGCTCTGGTTGAAGAAACCGTCCGACCGGTGCGCGGCCGGATCGCCGCTGATCACCTGGGTGTCCGCCGGGCTCAGCAGGAACACCCGGGTGGAGACCCGCTCGATCGAACCCCGCAGGCCGAAGATCAGCCCGGCCGCGAAGTCCACGACGCGCTTGGCGTCGCCGGCCTCCATCGCCGTCAGGTTCATGATGACCGGGACACCTTCCCGGAACAGCTCGCCGATGGCCCGCGCGTCCCGGAAGCTGTCCGGGGTGACCGTGCCGATCCGGCGGCCCCTCTCCTCGGCGACGTCCGAGGCCACCTTCACCCGCGGGTCCGTGACCCAGGCGTCCGGGGACTCGGTGCCCTCGGAGTAGTCGTCGTCGTAGTAGCGCTCGTCATCGTTGTCGTCGACGAGGCCGAGCCACGCACTCGCCTTGCGTACCGATCCCATGGACGCCTCCTCTCACAGCGGTCTTTCGTGCCTTCCGCATCCCTATGGTCATCCATGATGCGGACGTCGCGCCAAGTGGATAGACGCCGCGCGGGGGGTTTGTGACGGTACTGGTGCACAGCGAATCCGTCGAGAGTCCTTGTGTCCCAAGGGTCGTTTCCCAAACGGATGCTGACTGTGAGTGAAATATGATTCTTCCCGGCGGACGGGTGAGAGAGGGTGCGTACGGGTGAAAGCGGCTGTCGGTACGATGCCGCAGCTCAGCGTCGTACGAACCCACGGGGGAGTGTCGTGTTCGGAATCGTCAGGCCATGCAGGCACCGGCTCGGAGAGAACCTCACCAGCCAGTGGATGGCGCATTTGTGCGGGCTGTGCCTCGCGCTGCGCAAGGACCACGGACAGTTCGCGCGGATCGTGACGAACTATGACGGGCTGCTCATATCGGTATTGACGGAGGCTCAGGCCGAGCGGGGCGGCGCGGGCGCCGGCCGGCGCACGGCGGGGCCGTGCCCGTTGCGCGGGATGCGCACCGCGTCCGTCGCGCACGGTGAGGGCGCCCGGCTCGCGGCGGCCGTCTCCCTGGTGCTGGCCTCGGCGAAGGTGCGCGACCATGTCGCGGACGGCGACGGACTGCTGGCCCGGCGGCCGGTGGCCCGCGCCGCCCGCCGGGTCGCCGCCGGCTGGGACGCGGCCGGGCATCGCAGCGGCGGTGCCGTCGGGTTCGACACCGCCGTCCTGGTCGACGCCGTGGACCGGCAGGTCGGCATCGAGGTGCTCGCCGGGCCCGGGACACCGCTCCTCACCGTCACCGAGCCGACCGAGACCGCGACCGCCGCCGCGTTCGCCCACACCGCCCACCTCGCCGGACGGCCGGACAACGCCGCACCGCTCGCCGAGGCGGGGCGCCTGTTCGGGCGGCTCGCCCATCTCCTGGACGCCGTGGAGGACCAGGAGACCGACGCCGCGTCGGGCGCCTGGAACCCGCTCACCGCCACCGGCACCCCGCGCACGGAGGCCCGCCGGCTGGCCGACGACGCCGTGCACGGGATACGGCTGGCGCTGCGCGAGGTCGCCTGGGGGTCCGGGGTCTCCCCGGAAGGACACAGCACCGACGGCCGGCTGGTGCACCGGCTGCTGGTGCACGAGTTGGGCACCTCCGTCGACCGCGCCTTCGGCACCCCCTCCTGCGCGCACGGCAGCCACCCGTACGCCCCGCCCGGCGCACCGGGCGGTCCCGGTGCGCCGGTGCCTCCGGAGCCGCCGCGCCGCGACCGGCGGGGCCTGCTCGCGGGGTGCGCCGTGTGGCTGGGGCTGGCCTGCACGTGCCAGATGTGCTGCGGCACGTTCGAGGATCCCTGGAGCAGGCAGCGCAGGGAAGGGCTGTGCCAGAGCTGCGGTGACTGCTGCGACTGTTGTGACTGCTGCAGCAACTGCGGCAACTGCTGCGGTGACGACGGGTGCTGCTGCGACGGCTGCGGGTGCGACTGCTGAGAGGCCGTCAGTCCTTCAGCTCGGGGGGCGAGATCTCGGACCTGGGGATCGCCGACTCCGTCGTCCCCCACTTCTTCAGGATCCTGTCGTACGTCCCGTCGGCGATGAGCCCGTTCACCGCGGCCTGGAGGGCGGGCGCCAGCTTCGACCCCTTCCTGAGGGCGAAGCCGACGTCCAGGCGGTGGAACTCGTTCAGGAACTTCAGGCCCTGCTGGTGCGCGACCGCGTAGCGCAGGCCGTTGATCGTGGACATCACGACGTCGCTGCGGCCCTGCTGGAGGGACGACCACAGGGCGCCGGGCTCGCTGTAGGTCTGCACCTCGTAGGCCTTCTTCCCGGCGTCCGTGCACCGGTGCCTGTTCTCCTCCAGGGTGGCCTCGAAGGTGGTGCCGGCGCCGGTCGCCACCTTGAGGCCGCACAGCTGCGCGAGGTCGGTGACCTTCGACAGGTCGCTGTCCTCGCGGGCGGCGAAGCCCTGGCCGTCGTTGATGTAGGTGACGAAGTCGATCGTCTTGCGCCGCTCCTCGGTCACACCGAAGTTCGCGGCGCCGACGTCGTACTTGCCGCTGTCCAGGGCGGGGAGGATCGCCTCGAAGGACGCCTGCTCGGTCTTGAGCCGGATGCCGAGCGCCTTGGCGACGGCGTGCGCGAAGTCGACGTCCTGGCCGGTCAGCGTCTTGCCGTCGGTCAGGTAGGTGGTGCCGGGCGGGGTACCGCCGACGCTGACGGCGAGGGTGACGCCGTCGGTGCCGGGCGGCAGCAGTTTCACGGCGGCAGGGTTCTTCTCGACGCCTGAGACGACGTCCGTGGTGGGGATCGCGTCGGAGCCGGCCGCCGCACCCGCGACGTCGCCGGCGGGATCACCCGAGCCGCACGCGGTGAGGAGCAGCGCCGCCGAGGCGATCAGGGCAAAAGGTGTGAAGAGTCTTTTTCGGGCACGCGTGGGCGTACGCATGTCAGTGGTCTCCTGAGAGCGGAAGAAGGCAGAAGGGCGGCACGAGGGGAGGGGTGCGCGTGTGAAGGCGAAGGCGGTGAAGAGAAGACGGGAAACCCGAAGAGCCCCGACGGAGTCAGGCGATCAGGGCAGGCAGGGGGGTCGGCTCAACAGGAACAGGACCACACTCGACCGAAGTCGATGTGGGAGCGCGTGACCAGCCACTGCTGTGGATGCATGGGCCAAGTGGAACAGGCATCCGGTTCCGCGTCAACGACTTGAGACGCGCGGCTCACAGTGTGGACAGCCTTGACAGCGCACCGAAACCGCCCCGTACTCTCGGCGCACGGCTCTGCTGAGGGGCTCGGCCGTGTGAAGGCACCACCCACCGTGTCCGACTGACTCGATGTCACGGAGCCTTCGCATGTCCTCCGACACCCTCGACCGACCCGCCGCCGTACCGGACGCCCCGGACAAGGCGGACGTCCCGCGGATCGTTCCGCAACGCCGCATCGGCCAGTGGACGGCCGCCGTCGCCGTCCTCGTCCTCCTCGGACTGGCCGTCAATTCCGTCCTGCGCAACGACGCCTTCCAGTGGGACGTCGTCGCCGACTACTTCACCTCCGACGCCGTCCTGCGCGGCCTGTGGCTCACCCTCTGGCTGACCGCCGTCGTCATGGTCCTCGGCTTCGCGCTCGGCACGCTGCTCGCCGCGTTCCGGCTCTCCGCCAACCCCGTGCTGCGCGCGGTGAGCTGGGGCTACGTATGGCTGTTCCGGTCGATACCGATCCTGGTGCAGCTCCTGCTGTGGTTCAACATCGGGGCCCTGTACCCCCAGGTCCTCGGCGTGAAGACCGTCGACCTGCTCGGCCCGGTCACCGTCGCGATCATCGGCCTGACCCTGCACGAGGCCGCGTACGCCGCCGAGGTGGTGCGCGGCGGCATCCTCTCCGTGGACCGGGGTCAGATCGAGGCCGCCCAGGCGCTCGGCCTCGGCCGGTGGCGCCGGTGGCGGCGGATCGTGCTCCCGCAGGCGATGCGCTCCATCGTGCCCCCGGCCGGCAACATGCTGATCGGCACCCTCAAGGGCACCTCCATCGTCAGCGTCATCGCCGTCCAGGACCTGCTCTACTCGGTCCAGCTCGTCTACCACCGCACCTACCAGGTCATCCCCCTGCTGATGGTGGCCACCGTCTGGTACACCGTCGTCACCTCGGTGCTCGGCGTCGGCCAGTACTACGTCGAGAAGCACTACGCACGCGGCACGGAGCACACCCGATGACCCGGCCCGCGCTGGTGATCGTCGGCGCCGGACCGCGCGGCACCGGCCTGCTGGAACGCATCGCCGCCAACGCGCCCGAGCTGTACGGCGATTCCGGCCTCGACATCCACCTGGTGGACCCGCACCCGCCGGGCGCCGGGCGTATCTGGCGCGAGGAGCAGTCACCGCTGCTGTGGATGAACTCGCACGCCGAGGACGTCACCATGTTCACCGACGAGACGGTGGAGATGGCCGGTCCCGTGAAGCCGGGCCCCACCCTGCACGAGTGGGCGGGCCTCCACGGCCGCACCTTCGCCGGCCGCCGGGTGCAGGGCGCGTACCTGCGCTGGGCGTACGAGCGTGCCGTGGCCGGCCTGCCCCCGGGCTTCGTGGTGTACCACCACGCCCGGCGCGCGGTGCGGGTCGACGGTCCGCGCGAGGGACGCCAGCGCGTGTGGCTCCAGGGCCGGACCCTCCCCCTCCTCGCCGACCTGGTCGTCCTCACCCTCGGCCACCTCGACGCCGAACCCGACGACGAGCAGCGGGACCTTGCGGCGTACGCCCGCACCCACGGCCTCGTCCACCTCCCGCCGGACTTCACCGCCGACAGCGACCTGTCCGCGCTGCGCCCCGGCGAACCCGTCCTCGTCCGCGGCTTCGGGCTGGCCTTCGTCGACCTGATGGTGCTGCTGACCGAGGGCAGGGGCGGACGGTACGACGGCGACACGTACGTGCCGTCCGGGCGGGAGCCGGTGCTGTACGTCGGCTCGCGGCGCGGAGTGCCGTACCACGCCAAGATCGGCTACGACTGGACCGGCGACCGGCCCCCGCTGCCGCGGTTCTTCGGACCCGCCGAGGTCGACGCGCTGCTCGCCCGGCCGGAGGGCTTCGACTTCCGGCGGGACGTGTGGCCGCTGGTCGAGAAGGAACTCGGCTTCGCCCACTACCACCGGCTGTTCACCGCCCATCCCGAGCGGGTGACCCTCGCCTGGCCCGCCTTCGAGGCCCGCTTCGCCGCCGCGGACCGGGCCGGACGCGCCGGCCTCGTCGCCGCCGCCGTGCCCGACCCCGCCGACCGGCTCGACCTCACCGCCCTCGACCGGCCTCTCGACGGGGTGCGCTACGGCACGCCCGACGAGCTCCAGGAGGGGCTGCGCCGGTACGTCGAGGACGACCTGCGGCGTCGTCACGACCCGGAACACAGCCCCGACCTGGCCGTCTTCCTCGCCCTGCTCTCCGTCTACGGGCAGCTGGTCCGGCTCGGCGACGTCGGCGGCTGGTGGCACGGCTTCTTCAGCTACCTCGCCTCCGGCCCACCCGCCCCCCGGCTGCGGCAGCTGCTCGCGCTGTCCCGGGCCGGCGTGGTGCGCTTCCTGGGCGCCGGCATGACCGTCACCGCCGGGGACGGTGTCTTCCGCGCGTCCGGCGCGAGCGTGCCCGGCTCCGTCGTGGAGGCCCGGGCCCTGGTCGAGGCGCGGCTGCCGCACCCCACCGTCGAGCGGGCCCGCGACCCGCTGCTGCGCGCCCTGCACACCGACGGCGCCGCCGCCACCCCCGACGGGCTGCTGGCCGTCGACCGCGCCGACGGGCGGGTCCTGGAACGCACCGGCCGGCCGCACCCGCGGCGGTTCGCGCTCGGCCCGCACACCGACGCCCGCGGTTCCGGCGCGTTCACCCGGCCCCGCACCGGCGGGGTGGCGTTCCGGCAGAACGACGCCACCGCACGGGCCGTGCTGGCGTTCCTGCACACCCCCACCGGTCCCGCGACGGACCACCGCCCCCGGCTCGAGGAGTCCACGCGATGAGCGTCATGGTCGACATCAGGTCCGTCCGCAAGAGCTTCGGCGCCCTGGAGGTCCTCAAGGGCATCGACCTCACCGTGCGCAGCGGCGAGGTCACCGTGGTCCTCGGCCCGTCCGGATCCGGCAAGTCCACGCTGCTGCGCACCGTCAACCACCTGGAGAAGGTCGACCGGGGCGCGGTCACCGTGGACGGCGCCCTGATCGGCTACCGGCGCACCGGCGACCGGCTGCGCGAGCTGCCCGAGCGCGAGGTGCTCAGGCAGCGCACCCGGATCGGCTTCGTCTTCCAGAACTTCCACCTCTTCCCGCACCTGACGGTCCTGGAGAACATCACCGAGGCGCCGGTCTCCGCGCTGAAACGGCCCCGCCGCGAGGCCGCCGAGGCCGCGCGCCGGCTGCTGGACCGGGTGGGCCTCGCCGACAAGGCGGACGCCTACCCACGGCACCTGTCGGGCGGCCAGCAACAGCGGGTGGCCATCGCGCGGGCGCTGGCCCTGGAGCCCAAGCTGCTCCTGTTCGACGAACCGACGTCGGCGCTCGACCCCGAACTGGTCGGTGAGGTCCTCGACGTCATCAAGGGCCTGGCGCGACAGGGCACGACCATGATCGTCGTCACGCACGAGATCGGCTTCGCCCGCGAGGTCGCCGACACCGTGGTGTTCATGGACGACGGACGCATCGTCGAGCAGGGCCCGCCCGGGGACGTACTGGACCACCCGCGGCACGCGCGCACCCGGGCGTTCCTCTCCAAGGTCCTCTGACCGCCGCCCTCCGCTCCGCCACACCCCCTGACACCCGCTTGCCGGAAAGGGTTCTTCCGCATGACCTCATCCCACGACCGGCGCCGGCTGCACCTGGCCGCCGCCCTCGACCAGCGGTCGGTGTACGACGCCGGTTCCCACGTGGACGCGGCGCGGCTCGCCGAACGCGGTGCGCTCGACTTCGTGACCCTGGACGACGGCTTCGGTCGTCCCGGCCCCGACGCGCTCGCCGTCCTGTCCCGGGTCGCACCCGCCACACGGCGCGTCGGCCTGGTCCCCACCGTCACCACCACGCACACCGAGCCCTTCCACGTCCAGGCCGCCGTGGCCACCCTCGACTGGGTCAGCCGCGGCCGGGCCGGCTGGCGGATCGGGGTGTCGGCCACCGAGGGCGAGGCCCGTCTCTTCGGCCGCCGCCACGCCGCACCCGCCGAGGCCCTGTGGCAGGAGGCCGGCGAGGCCGCCGACGTGGCGGCGCGGCTGTGGGACAGCTGGGAGGACGACGCCGAGATCCGGGACGTGGCCACCGGCCGCTTCGTGGACCGGGACAAGCTGCACCACGTCGACTTCACCGGCACCCACTTCTCGGTCAAGGGCCCCTCCATCGTGCCGCGGCCCCCGCAGGGCCACCCCGTCCGCGTCGTCGACGCCACCGAGGCGCCCGCCCGTGCGGTCGCCGCCCGGTACGCCGACGTGGCCCTCGTCCGCACCGCGCGTCCCGCCGAGGCCGCCGCCGCGCGGGCCGAGCTGCGGGCCTCGGCCGCCGCCCACGGCCGCGACCCGGACGCCCTGCGCGTCCTCGCCGCCCTGGACGTCGACCTCGGGGACGGCGAGTACGCGGCCGAGCCCGGCCACGGCGGGGGCGGACCCCGGCCCACCCCGCGCGGCCCGCTGTACCGCGGCGGCCCCGTCGACCTGGCGGAACTCATCGCCGCATGGCACCGGGACGGCACCGTCGACGGCTTCCACCTCACCCCGGCCGAGCCGCGCCGCGACCTGGAACGGCTCGTCAACGGCACCGTCCCCCTGCTCCAGCACCGGGGCCTGTTCCGCACCTTCTACCCGGGCAGCACGCTCCGGGACCACCTGGGCCTGAGCCGGCCCGCCAACCGGTACGCCGTCGCGGCCACCGCGGGAGGAGCGTCATGACCGCACGCAGGACGATGCACCTCGCCGCCCACTTCCCCGGCGTCAACAACACCACCGTCTGGGCCGATCCCCGCTCGGCCTCGCAGATCGAGTTCGCCTCCTTCGAGCACCTCGCCCGCACCGCCGAACGCGGCCTGTTCGACTTCTTCTTCCTCGCCGAGGGGCTGCGGCTGCGCGAGCACAAGGGCCGCATCCACGACCTGGACGTGGTCGGCCGCCCCGAGTCCCTGACCGTGCTGAACGCGCTCGCCGCCGTCACCGAGCGCCTGGGCCTGGCCGCCACGGTCAACGCCACCTTCAACGAGCCCTACGAACTCGCCCGCCGGCTCGCCACCCTGGACCACCTCAGCGGCGGCCGGGCGGCCTGGAACGTGGTCACCTCCTCCGACGCCTTCACCGGCGAGAACTTCCGGCGCGGCGGCTACCTGGACCGGTCCGAGAGGTACACGCGCGCCGCCGAGTTCGTGGCGACCGCCCGGGAACTGTGGGACTCCTGGACCCCGGACGGCACCCCCCGCCCCTTCGCCCACCACGGGCGGCACTTCGACATCGCGGGCGAGTTCACCCTGCCCCGCGCGCCGCAGGGGCACCCGGTGGTGATCCAGGCGGGCGACTCCGGCGAGGGCCGGGAGTTCGCCGCGTCCTCGGCCGACGTGATCTTCACCCGGCACGGCACCCTGGAGGCCGGCCGCGCCTTCTACGCCGACGTCAAACGGCGCCTGGCGAGGTACGGCCGGCGCCCGGACGACCTCAAGATCATGCCCGGCGTCACCGTCGTCCTCGGGGACACCGCCGCCGAGGCACGGGAGCGCGCCGAGGAGATCCGCCGGCAGCAGGTCTCCCCGCAGACCGCGATCCTGACGCTGGAGCAGATCTGGGGCGTCGACCTGTCCGCGTACGACCCCGACGGGCCGCTGCCCGACATCGATCCGGTGCCGGACCCGCAGCTCAGCCAGGGGCGGACCCGGCAGGGCGACAGCACGGCGATCGCCGAGAAGTGGCGGGCCCTGGCGCAGGAGAAGGGGCTGTCCATCCGGCAGACCGTGATCGAGGCGGGTGCCCGGCAGTCCTTCGTCGGCACCCCCGAGGCGGTCGCCGCCGAACTGGAGGCGTTCGTGGCGCGGGACGCCGCCGACGGCTTCATCCTCGTACCGCATCTGACCCCCGGCGGACTCGACGAGTTCGTGGACCGGGTGGTGCCGTTGCTTCAGGAACGCGGCGCGTTCCGTACCGAGTACGAGGGCGCCACCCTGCGCTCGCACCTCGGTCTGGCCGAGCCGGTATGGAAGGGTTGATCCATGACGACGGACGCATCCGACGAGTGGAAGCGCTGGCACGAGCAGCGCGTGGCGACGGTGTCGGCGCCCTACGGGCCGCTCGCGCTGACCGGCACGCACTGGCTGGAGGACCATCCGGACGGGCGACTCCCGGGCATCCCGGGCACCTGGGCGGCGGACGGCGACGCCGTGGTGCTGACGGCCGCCGGGGCGGACGGGCTGACCGTGGACGGCCGGCCCCTGGACGGCGAGGTACGGCTCACGGCCGACGCGGGACCGGCGAGCGCGGCCCGGGTGGCCCACGGCGAACGGCGGCTGGTCGTCCTCCTCCGCGAGGGCGCCTGGGGCGTGCGCGACTTCGACCCGGCCGCCGAAGCGAGGCGCGCGTTCCGCGGCATCGTGGCCACCCCCTACGATCCGCGCTGGTCGGTGCCGGGGCGCTTCACGCCGTACGACACCGGGCGGCGCAGTGTGCGGGTGCCGAACGCGGACGGGCGGGAGCGCGGGCTCGGCCTCGGCGGGGAACTGGCCTTCGACCTGGGCGGCAGGCGGCACACGCTCCAGGTGTCCGTGGAGGAGGACGGCTCGCTGTGGGCCGTGTTCGCGGACGCCACCAGCGGGAGCACCAGTTACCGCTTCCGGTTCCTGCGCCCGGCCGCCCCGGACGCCGAGGGGCGCACGACGGTCGACCTCAACCGCGCGCTGCTGCCGCCGTGCGCGTTCGCCGACCACTTCATCTGCCCCTTCCCGCCGCCGGGGAACACGCTGGAGGCCGGGATCGAGGCGGGGGAGCGCGAACTGCTCTGACCTCGCACGGGGGTTGGTGGCGGCGGCCGGGCGGTGGTTGAAGTCCGAAAGGCACCCTTGCGCCGACCGGCCGTTCGGCCGAATACTCCAACCTCAGCGCTTGTCAGGGGCACGGCGTGTCCGGAACCCGGACGCCCGTCCTCTGGCTGCGCCTCACGGGCCCCAACCCCACGAGAGGGCCCCCTACTTCCCCCGTGGAGGAACGAAAAGTGAGGATCAAGCGCACCAACCCCCGCAGCGGCATCTCGAGACGGACCCGGCTGATCGCCGTATCCACCGGCCTCGTGGCCGCGGCCGCGATCGCGGTCCCCAGCGCGAACGCGTCCGACAGCACCCCCGCCACCTTCAGCGGCGCGGAGCTCCAGAGCGCCGGCAGCGCCGTGCTCCAGGCCGACGTCCCCGGCACCGCCTGGGCCGTGGACGCCAAGTCCGGCCGGGTGCTCGTCACCGTCGACAGCACGGTCACCCAGGCCGAGATCGCGAAGATCAAGGAACAGGCCGGCGACAAGGCCGGCGCCCTCACGATCAAGCGCACCCCCGGCACGTTCAACAAGCTCATCCAGGGCGGTGACGCCATCTACGCGAGCAGCTGGCGCTGCTCCCTCGGCTTCAACGTCCGTGCGAGCAACGGGACCGAGTACTTCCTGACCGCCGGCCACTGCACCGACGGCGCGGGCACCTGGTACTCCAACTCCGGGCGCACCTCGGTCATCGGTTCGACGGCCGGCTCCAGCTTCCCGGGCAACGACTACGGCATCGTCCGGTACTCGGGCTCCGTCAGCAGGCCCGGTACGGCGAACGGCGTGGACATCACCCGCGCGGCCACCCCGAGCGTGGGTACCACGGTCATCCGTGACGGCTCCACGACCGGCACCCACAGCGGCCGGGTCACCGCGCTGAACGCCACCGTCAACTACGGCGGCGGCGACATCGTCTCCGGGCTGATCCAGACCACGGTCTGCGCCGAGCCCGGTGACTCCGGCGGCCCGCTCTACGGCAGCAACGGCACCGCCTACGGCCTGACCTCCGGCGGCAGCGGCAACTGCTCCTCCGGCGGCACGACGTTCTTCCAGCCGGTCACGGAGGCTCTGAGCGCCTACGGCGTCAGCGTCTACTGAGACCGTCCCACAGCGCAGCCGGCAGCACTGACGAGCCCCCGCACGCAGCCTGCGTGCGGGGGCTCCCCCTTGCCCGGGTCACCGCCCGCAGTGTTCGCGATGCGCTTTGCTCCGCGAATCCTCCTGGAAGGGACATGATGGGTGAAGGACGTGTGACCGCGCTGGAGTTGTCGTGCGCACGTCCTCAAGTCGACCTTGTGTGCCGCCTGTGGAGTGGGAAGAGTTGGCGCTCGTCAACCAGCCTTCCGGTCCGTGAGATCCCCACGACCTCCCGGACCGACCCCCCACAGGAGGACATGAGTTGAAGCACCGACGCATACCCAAGCGGCGGGCAGCCGTGGTAGGTGCGGGCATCACCGCACTGGTCGCCGCGGGAGTCACCTTCCAGAGTGCGAACGCCAGCGAGTCCCCGAAGGCCTCCGCGCCCGAGACCCTGTCGGTCACGGCGGCCGGAAAGCTCGCCTCCACGCTGCTCGGCGACCTGGGCGCCGACGCGGCCGGCACGTACTACGACGCACAGGCGAAGAGCCTCGTCGTCAACGTGCTCGACGAGGCCGCCGCGCAGACCGTCGAGGAGGCCGGCGCCAAGGCGAGAGTCGTCGAGAACTCGCTCGCCGAGCTGAAGAGCGCGCGCACCACCCTCGCCGAGGACGCGACCATCCCGGGCACCTCCTGGGCGACCGACCCGATCACCAACAAGGTCGTCGTCACCGCCGACCGCACGGTCTCCGAGGCCGAGTGGGCCAAGCTGACCGAGGTGGTCGACGGGCTCGGCGCCAAGGCCGAACTCAAGCGGACCAAGGGTGAGTACAAGCCCTTCCTCGCGGGCGGCGACGCCATCACCGGAGGCGGCGGGCGCTGCTCGCTCGGCTTCAACGTGACCAAGGGCGGCGAGCCGTACTTCCTCACCGCCGGGCACTGCACCGAGTCCATCTCCAGCTGGTCGGACTCCTCCGGCACCGTGATCGGCCAGAACGAGGTCTCCAGCTTCCCGGACAACGACTACGGGCTGGTCAAGTACAGCGCCGACGTGGCCCACCCGAGCGAGGTGAACCTCTACAACGGCTCCGCGCAGGCGATCTCGGGCGCGGCCGAGGCCACCGTCGGCATGGGGGTGACCCGCAGCGGCTCCACCACCCAGGTGCACGACGGCACGGTCACCGGCCTGGACGCCACCGTGAACTACGGCAACGGCGACATCGTCAACGGCCTGATCCAGACCGACGTCTGCGCCGAGCCCGGCGACAGCGGCGGCTCGCTCTTCTCGGGCGACAAGGCCATCGGCCTCACCTCCGGCGGCAGCGGTGACTGCACCTCGGGCGGGGAGACCTTCTTCCAGCCGGTGACGGAGGCCCTGTCGGCCACCGGTACGCAGATCGGCTGAGTACGGCCCGCACACCCGTGAAGTCCCGTCCCGCGCGCGAGGGGCGGGACTTCCGCGTGCGTACGGCGGTCAGCCGGCCTGCGTGGGCAGTTCCGTCTCCTGCCGCCGGCGGCGCAGCGCGGCCGCCAGCAGCGTGATCACCGTCCCCGCGACCGCCCATGACCACAGCACCAGCAAGGACAGGGTCTGGTCGTTGCCCTTGAAGTACGCGACCGAGCGGGCCGCCCAGGTGCCCGCGCCCGGCGGCAGCGCCGGGCCGATCGCCTTCCAGAACGGCGGCAGCATCGGCAGCGGGAAGGCGCCGCCCGCGCTCGGGTTGCCCGCGATCACCACCAGCAGGATCGCCAGCCCGATGCCGACGATCCCGAAGAGGCCCTGGAGTGCGAGCGTGGCGGCGCCCACCGCGAAGGTGATCAGGGCGCCCAGCCCCCACAGGTCCACCACGCTGCCGGGCAGCGCACCCAGGATCGGCCCGACGATCACCGCGCCGCCCAGGCCGCCGACGATCGCGACCAGCGCCATCACGATCAGCCGGATCGCCGCGCGGCGCGGGTTGGCGGGCCGGGCGCCGGTGCTGATCGCCAGGATCGAGGCGCACAGGTAGCCGCCGACGCACCAGCCCACGACGAGGTAGAAGGACGACAGCCCGTCGAAGTCCTGGGCCGAGGCCGGGGCCACGTCCACGGTGCGCACCGAGCGCCGCTCGGCCGCCTCCAGCTTGCCGACGATGCCCTCCAGGGCGGTGGCGAGGACGGTGCCGCCGCCGGAGGCGACCAGCAGGGTGTCCGTCCCGCCCTCCGGGTCCACGACCAGGGCGCCGTCGATCTCCCGGTCCAGGATCTGCTGCCGGGCGCTCGCCGCGTCGGCCGCCGTGCGCGGGTCCAGCGGCGACCCGGGCAGCCGGTCCAGGCGGGCCACCGTCTGCTCGGCCGCGCCCCGGGGGGCGACGACCCCGAAGGGTACGTCCTTCGGCTTCGGGTCGTGCAGCGCTCCCACGTAGGAGGCGATGAACAGCAGCTGGAGCGCGATCACACCGAGCACGAGCAGGGTGGCCCGCGGGGTGACGGCGTCCTTCACCTCCCCGAGGAAGGAGCCGCTCCGCGTGCTGGTGCCTGGGGTGTGGGACATGTCCCCACGGTCCGGGGCGGCGGGTGTTTGCGCAGGTGGGGAGGGGCCGAACGGATGTCGCACACACATTCGAAAATTGGTCTATGGTGGGGGTGAGGTAGTTGGGAACAGACGTTCGATAGGGCGTCGGGTTCATGAGATCGGGAGGTGCGTGTGCCGGGTTTCACGCATCTGCACACCGTCTCCGGGTTCTCCCTGCGATACGGCGCCTCCCACCCGGAGCGGCTGGCCGAGCGTGCCGGTGAGCGGGGCATGGACGCCCTCGCGCTCACCGACCGCGACACCCTCGCGGGGACGGTCCGCTTCGCCAAGGCCTGCGCGAAGGCGGGCGTCCGCCCCCTGTTCGGCGCGGAGCTGGCGGTGGCGGCCCCCGAGCCCGAAGCCGACCGCACGGACACCGCCGTACGCCGGGACCGGCGCCGCACCCCCGTGCGCGGGGGCGCCTTCGTCGACGAGTCGGCCCCCCGGGTGACCTTCCTCGCCCGGGACGGCGCCCGCGGCTGGGCCGACCTGTGCCGTCTGGTCTCCGCCGCCCACACCGCCGAGACCTCCCCGCTGCTGTCCTGGCCCGACAACCACGCCGACGGCCTGACCGTCCTGCTCGGCCCCGACTCCGACGTCGGCCGCGCCCTCGCCGCCGGCCGCCCCGACCGCGCGGCGAAGCTCCTCGCCCCCTGGCGGGAGGTCTACGGCGACGCCCTGCGCCTGGAGGCCGTCTGGCACGGCCGCACAGGAACCGGCCCCGGCTCCCTGCGCCTGGCCGCCCGCACCGTCGGCTTCGCCGCCGAGCAGGGCATCCGGCCGGTGCTCGCCAACGCCGTCCGGTACGCCGACCCCGGCCAGGGCCCCGTCGCCGACGTCCTGGACGCCGCCCGCCGCCTGGTCCCCGTCGACGCCACCAAGGAACTGGACTCCGGCGAGGCCTGGCTCAAGGACGCCGGTGCCATGCGGGAGGCCGCCGAACGGATCGTCGAGGCCGCGGGCTTCCGGCGCGACACCGCCCACCGCCTGCTGGAGCAGACCCGGGCCACGGCCGCCGAGTGCCTGGTCGACCCCGAGGACGACCTCGGCATGGGCGCCGTCCACTTCCCCGAACCGCACCTCGTCGGCGCCGGCCGTCGCACCGCCCAGCGCGCGCTCGCCTCCCGGGCGGCGGCGGGCATGGTGCTGCGCGGATACGCCGGCCGCCGGGAGTACTGGGAGCGGATGCACCACGAGCTGGACATCATCGCCCACCACGGCTTCGCCTCCTACTTCCTCACCGTCGCCCAGGTCGTGGACGACGTACGGCACATGGGCATCCGGGTCGCCGCGCGCGGCTCCGGCGCGGGCTCCCTCGTCAACCACCTCCTCGGCATCGCCCACGCCGACCCGGTCGAACACGGGCTGCTGATGGAGCGGTTCCTGTCCAAGGAGCGGGTCGTGCTGCCCGACATCGACATCGACGTGGAGTCCGCGCGCCGCCTGGAGGTCTACCGCGCGATCATCGGCCGGTTCGGCACCGAGCGGGTGGCCACGGTCGCCATGCCGGAGACGTACCGGGTGCGCCACGCCATCCGCGATGTCGGCGCCGCCCTGTCCATGGACCCCGCCGAGATCGACCGCGTCGCCAAGTCCTTCCCGCACATCCGCGCCCGCGACGCCCGCGCGGCGCTGGAGGAACTGCCCGAGCTGAGGGAGCTGGCGGGGGAGAAGGAGCGGTACGGCAGGCTCTGGGAACTGGTCGAGGGCCTCGACGCCCTCCCGCGCGGCATCGCCATGCACCCCTGCGGAGTGCTGCTGTCGGACGCCTCGCTGCTCTCCCGCACGCCGGTCATGCCGACCAGCGGCGAGGGCTTCCCGATGGCCCAGTTCGACAAGGACGACGTGGAGGACCTGGGGCTGCTCAAGCTGGACGTGCTCGGCGTCAGGATGCAGTCGGCGATGGCGCACGCGGTCGCCGAGGTGAAGCGGGCCACGGGCACCGAGGTCGACCTGGACGCCGTACCGGAGGGCGACCCGGCGACGTACCGGCTGATCCGCTCCGCCGAGACGCTGGGCTGCTTCCAGATCGAGTCGCCGGGCCAGCGGGACCTGGTCGGCAGGCTCCAGCCGTCGACCTTCCACGACCTCGTGGTCGACATCTCGCTCTTCCGGCCGGGCCCGGTCGCCGCCGACATGGTGCGGCCGTTCATCGAGGCCCGGCACGGGCGGGCGCCGGTGCGCTATCCGCACGAGGACCTGGCGAAGCCGCTGGAGGGCACCTACGGGGTCGTCGTCTTCCACGAGCAGATCATCGACATCGTCGCCATCATGACCGGCTGCGGGCGCGGCGAGGCGGACCGGGTGCGGCGCGGGCTGTCCGACCCGGAGTCGCAGGGGCGGATCAAGGTGTGGTTCGCCCAGCACGCGACGGCGAACGGCTATGACGCGGAAACGATTCAGCGGACCTGGGAGATCGTCGAGGCCTTCGGCAGCTACGGCTTCTGCAAGGCGCACGCGGTCGCCTTCGCCGTGCCCACCTACCAGTCGGCGTGGCTGAAGGCGCACCACCCGGCCGCCTTCTACGCCGGTCTGCTCACCCACGACCCCGGCATGTACCCCAAGCGGCTGCTGCTGGCGGACGCGCGGCGGCGCGGGGTGCCGATCCTGCCGCTGGACGTGAACAAGTCGGGGGTCGCACACAGGATCGAACTGGTGTCTGAATCGCGGTCCCGGAAGCCCGCCGCGTGGGGACTGCGCCTCGCCCTCTCGGACGTGCACGGCATCAGCGAGGCCGAGGCGGAACGGATCGCCGAGGGGCAGCCCTACGCCTCCCTGCTCGACTTCTGGGAACGGGCCCGCCCCAGCAGGCCGCTGGCCGGACGGCTCGCCCAGGTCGGCGCGCTGGACGCGTTCGGCGCCAACCGCCGCGACCTGCAACTGCACCTGACCGAACTGCACCGCGGCGCCCGGGGCGGACGCGGCGACCAGCTCCCGCTGTCCGGCGGTCGGAGGACCGCGTCGGCCGGACTGCCGGACCTCACCTCGGAGGAGAAGCTCAGTGCCGAACTGGGCGTGCTCTCCATGGACGCCTCGCGCAACCTGATGGACGACCACCGCACCTTCCTGCGTGAGCTGGGCGTGGTGTCGGCCAAGCGGCTGCGCGAGGCCCGGCACGGGGAGACGGTGCTGGTCGCGGGCGCCAAGGCGGCCACCCAGACCCCGCCGATCCGCTCCGGGCGCCGGGTCATCTTCTCCACCCTGGACGACGGTTCCGGCCTGGTCGACCTCGCCTTCTTCGACGACTCCCACGACACCTGCGCGCACACCGTCTTCCACTCCTGGTTGCTGCTCGTGCGCGGGGTGGTGCAGCGGCGCGGCCCGCGCAGCCTCAGCGTGGTCGGCTCCGCCGCCTGGAACCTCGCCGACCTGCTGGAAGTACGCCGGGAGGAAGGGCTGGAGGGCGTCGCGGCCCGGCTGGCCGGAGTGGGCGGAAGCCGGGACGACGACCCCGGGGGCGGCCCGGCGCGCCGCCGCCTCGCCGGTTCGGACGGGCAGCCCGCGCCGGCCGGCTCCGCGGCCCGGGACCCGATGGAGCAGCGGAAGATCCGCATGTCCACGGGGTACGAGATGCACCCCTGGGCCGATCTGCGCCCCGCGGGCGAAGGGCCCGCGGTGGGAAGGAAGTTGTGGCACCAGAGTCCGGGGAGTGCGGGATGACGATCCTCTGCGTACGTTTCCAGCTGCCGCCGATGTACGAGGCGGCCCTGCCCCGGCTGCTGGGGTTGTTGGAGGAGTTCACGCCGGTCGTCGAGGCGCTGCCGCCGGACGGCGCGCTGGCCGACCTGCGCGGCGCCGAGCGGTACTTCGGGCGCGACGCCGTGGAACTGGCCTCGGTGATCCGCGTCCGCGCCCTCGCCCTGTACGGCGTCGACTGCGTGATCGGCGCCGGTCCGGGCCCGATGCTGGCCCGCATGGCGCTGCGGGACGCCCGGCCGGGGCTGACCCGCGCGGTGCCTGGGGACGAGGCGCGGGAGTTCCTCGCCGGCAAACCCGTCGCCGCGCTGCCCGGCGTCGGCACCGCGACCGCCCGCACCCTGGGCGAGTACGGCCTCGACACCCTCGGCCGGGTCGCCGCCGCACCCCTGTCCACGCTCCAGCGGCTGGTCGGCGCGAGGGCCGGCCGCGAGCTGCACGAGAAGGCGCAGGGCGTCGACCGCGGCCGGGTCGTCCCCAACGGCATCTCGCGCTCCCTCGCCGCCGAACGCCCCTTCACCCGCGACGAGCTGGACCCCGGCCGGCACCGCCGCGCCCTGCTCTCGGCCGCCGAGGAACTGGGCTCCAGGCTGCGCGCCGTGGACAAGGTGTGCCGCACCCTGACCCTCACCGTGCGCTACGCCGACCGCTCGGCCACGACCCGCAGCCGCACCCTGAAGGAGCCCACCGCCCACTCGGCGGCGCTGACGCGGGCCGCGTACGGCATGTACGAGGCGCTCGGCCTCCAGCGCGCCCGGGTCCGCTCGGTCACCCTGCGCACCGAGGGCCTCGCCCCCGCCGAGCAGGCCTCCCACCAGCTCACCTTCGACCCCGTGGACGAGAAGGTCCGCCGGATCGAGGAGGTCGCCGACCGCGCGCGGGCGAAGTTCGGACCGAGGGCGGTGATGCCGGGGTCGCTGGCGGCGTGACGCCCCCGCGGGTCAGTTGGCCCACGGGGGAGTGATCCGGGTGCCGTCCGCGAGCTCGGCCTCCAGGCCGACGGAGGTGGTGACCCAGGACGTCGCCGTCCGGTCGGTGGGGTTCTCCACGGCGAGGGTCGCGCCCGGGTTGATGATCACGGTGTCGCCCGCGGTGACGCGCTCGGTGCGGCCGTCGAGAGTGATCAGCAGCTCGCCGGTGAGCAGATGGAAGATCTCCTCCCGGTTGACGGTGTGCGCGGGCGCCTTCGTCCCCGCGGGGATCTCGCCCCGCCAGGCGCACAGCTCCTTGCTGCCGGTGCGGGGGGTGGCGTACGAGACGAAGCGGGCGCCGTGGATCTCGTGGGTGACGCCTTCGGACGAGCGGACGACGGGCATGACGGTCTCCCTGGAGGCAATGGTCAAGCAGCTTGACTGATTCGGATGCCCCTATGGTCAAGTTGCTTGACCAATTCGTCAAGGGTGTTTCAATGCCCCCGTGCAGAACTCCGATGCCATGGCCCTGTCCGCCGCCCTGCTCGCCGCCGCCGGCGGGCTCACGCAGCGCATCCACGAGGGCGTCGTCGCCCGCGGCTTCGCAGGACTGCGGCCCGCCCACGGCTTCGCCTTCACCCGGCTCGCCCCGGACGGCGCGACGGTCACCGACCTCGCCGCGCACCTCGGGGTGACCAAGCAGGCCGCCAGTCAGCTCGTCGACGAGCTGGTCCGCAAGGGGTACGCCGAACGCCGGCCGCACCCCGCCGACGCGCGGGCCCGGCTGGTCGTGCTGACCGAGCGGGGGTGGGCGTGCACGCGGGCCGCCGAGGAGGCGGCGGCCGAGGCCGTGCGCGGGTGGACCGACGTGATCGGCGAGGGCGAGGTCCGCACGCTGTACGGCCTTCTGGCCCGCGTCGCACCCAACGGGCCTGTGCGGCCCAGCTGGTGACCCTCTATCACCAGGGGCGCGACCGGTGTCAGTTATCACTGGAAGTTTTTACTGACGCGTAACTTCACACTTGCACTACTCGCCCGTAACTTGACGGGTGAACAGCATCCCGTGATCCGGATCACAGGGCGTCATGCCGTCGCACCTCCCTCGATCCGCAAGGAGATCACCCGATGCTGCCCTGGAAGCGAGTGCTCAGACCCCTCGCCGCGCTGCTGCTGACCGCCGCGGCCGTCCTGGTCCCCGCCACCACCGTCCACGCCGCCGACGCGCGCCCCAGCACCGGCTGGAACGACTACACCTGCAAGCCGTCCGCCGCCCACCCCCGCCCCGTCGTCCTGGTCCACGGCACCCTCGGGAACTCCGTGGACAACTGGCTGGGCCTCGCGCCCTACCTGACGCACCGCGGCTACTGCGTCTTCTCCCTCGACTACGGGCAACTGCCCGGCGTCCCGCTCTTCCACGGCCTCGGACCGGTCGAGAAGTCGGCCGAGCAGCTCTCCGCCCACGTCGACAAGGTGCTCGCCGCGACCGGCGCCGCGAAGGCCGACATCGTCGGCCACTCGCAGGGCGGCATGATGCCCCGCTACTACCTCAAGTTCCTCGGCGGAGCCGGCAAGGTGAACGCCCTCGTCGGCATCGCGCCCAGCAACCACGGCACCACCCTGTCCGGCCTCACGCACCTGCTGCCGTACTTCCCCGGAGCCGAGGACCTGCTGAACGAGCACACCCCCGCCCTCGCCGACCAGATCGTCGGCTCCGACGTCCTCACCAAGCTCAACGAGGGCGGCGACACCGTGCCCGGCGTCCGCTACACCGTCCTCGCCACCCGGTACGACGAGGTGGTCACGCCGTACCGCGGCCAGTACCTGAGCGGGCCCGGCGTGCGCAACGTCCTGTTGCAGGACCTGTGCCCGCTCGACCTGTCCGAGCACCTGGCGATCGGGCTGTTCGACCGGATCGCCTTCCACGAGGTGGCCAACGCCCTCGACCCGGCGCGCGCCACCCCCACCACCTGCGCCTCGGTCTTCGGCTGACCCCGGCACCGGCATCCGGCACACCACGCGGGGCTTGCCCGGCCTGAGCCGCCGGACAAGCCCCGCGTTCCCCCTGCGGCCCCGGTCAGCGACCGTGCCGGCCGCCGACCAGCGCCCGCCGGCGCACCGACGCGAACAGCACCGCCGCGCCGAGCGCGAGGGTGGCGGCACCGCCGACGGCGAGGTACGAGGTGCTGCTGTCACCGCCGGTCTCGGCGAGGTTCTCGGTACCGGCACCGGCGGCCCTGACCTCGTTGGGCTCACCGGCCGCGGCGGCCCCGGGGGTCTCGTCCGGAGCCGCCGGAGCCGCCGGCGTGGCCGGAGCGGCGGCCGGGTCGGTCGGGTCCGTCGTCGTCGCGGCGTCCTGGTCGCCGTGCCCGTGGTGCTCGACGGTCGCCTTGTCCTCCGCCGCCGCGAGCTGCTCCTCGGACGGTGCGGAGGCCGACGGAGCCGGGGCGGCGCCGCTCTCCGCGTCACCGTCGCTCGTACCGCCGCCGCTGTCACCGCCGAAGGACACGTCCGAGCAGGAGTAGAACGCCTCCGGGCTGTCCGAGCGCTGCCAGACCGCGTACAGCAGGTGCTTGCCGGTGCGCTCGGGGAGCGTGCCGGAGAACGTGTAGTAGCCGCCCGAGGCCACCGGGTCGGTGACCGTCGCCACCGGGGCGGACAGATCCAGGTCGCCCCAGCCGAGCGGCTTCGCGGGGTCGTAACCGGGCTTGGTGATGTAGACCTTGAAGGTGCCCTTGTGCGGGGCCGTCACCCGGTACTTGAAGGTGTACGAGCCGCTGTTCACCCCGGTCGCGGGCCAGTCGGCGCGGGCCAGGTCGAGGCCCCTGAACTCCTCGCTGTTCGCACTGCACAGCCTGCCGTCCGGGATCAGCTCCTGGTGCCGCCCGCCGGCGTCGCCGATGCGGATGCCGTTCCAGTCGTAGAGCGCCTGAGTGCCGCCGGCCGCGACCGCGGCCTTGCACGCGGCCGACTTCGGGCTCTCGGGGCCCTCGGCGTAACACTGCGACACCCGGCTGACCGGGTCGCCCATCGAGCCGTGCGCCGACGCGGGCGCGGCGGCCAGCGCGGTCAGGGCGAGCGGGGCGAGGCCGACGGCGACGGCGGCGGCGACCCTGCGGGGTGCGGGCATGGGGAACTCCTCGACGATCACTGGGACTTGGGCCGGAACCCGTGGGGTGATCAGCAAGCTAGCCCCTGGAAACCGAGAAATCCCCTGCTGGGAGCGGGTAGCGGCGATCCTTATGGCCGCGTTAAGGGAGTGCTCAGACTGCCCTCAGGTAACTACCGTTCGCGGTATGAGCAACGAGGAGATCAGGCCGGCGGCCGCGGCCGACGTGCCCGCCGTCGAGGCCGTCACCGACGCGGCGTACCGCCCGTACATCGAGCGCATCGGGGTGGTGCCGAAGCCCATGGAGGCGGACCACGCGGCGGACGTGGCCGCGGGGAAGGTGTTCGTCACGGAAGGAGCCCCGGGCGGTCCCGTCGTGGGCCTCGTGGTGCTGGAGGCGTTCGAGGACCATCTGTTCCTCGACAGCATCGCCGTCCACCCCGACGCGCACGGCACGGGCGTGGGGCGGCGGCTGCTGCGGTTCGTGGACGCACGCGCGCGTGCGCTGGGCCTGCCCGAGGTCAGGCTCTACACGAACGCGTTGATGTGGGAGAACCAGCGGATCTACCCGAAGTACGGGTACGAGGTCGTGGAGCGCCGGGTGGACGGACCCTACGACCGCGTCCACTACCGCAAGCGGCTGCTCTGACGCGTCTCATGGCCGGGAGCCCCGGTCAGTGGTCCGGCCACCATGTGCGCGCGATGTCCTTCCGGACCTCCGGACGCCCCGCGGGGCGCTCGTCGGCCTCCTCACGGACTCGGCGGGCGTCGGTCTTCTTCAGGGGCTTCTGCACGGTCAGACGGCGCATGGCTGCCTCCTCACGGATCCACCGGGTTCCGCATTCTCACGGAGGTAGACCCTTTCCCCGAGAGTTCCTCATCGATGCGTCGCTGTCAGTGGTGGATGTCACGCTTGAGTACATGACGAGCGAGAGTGACGGGACGACTGCATCGAGTATCGACTGGGACTCGAGGGCCGCCACCTTCGACGAGGAGTCCGACCACGGGCTGCGCGACCCCGCCGTGCGCCGGGCCTGGGCCGCCCGGCTGCGGTCCTGGCTGCCCGGCCGTCCCGGTGACGTCCTCGATCTGGGCTGCGGCACCGGCAGTCTGTCGCTCCTCGCGGCCGAGCAGGGACACCGGGTGACCGGCGTCGACCTCTCCCCGGCGATGGTGGAGCTGGCCCGGACGAAACTCGCCGGTCGCGACGCGGTGTTCCTGGTCGGTGACGCCGGGGCACCGCCGGTGGGCGAGCGGCGCTTCGACGCCGTCCTGGTCCGGCACGTGCTGTGGACGCTGCCCGACCCCGGCCGCGTCCTGGCGCACTGGCGGGAGCTGCTGCGGCCGGGAGGGCGGCTGGTTCTGATCGAGGGCGTGTGGGGGAGTGTCACCCCGGTCGGCATACCCGCCGGCCGGCTCACCGGGCTCCTCGCCTCGCTCGGCGGTCAGGTCCGGGTGGAACGGCTGTCGGACGACCCGTCGTTGTGGGGCAAGGAGGTCGACGACGAGCGGTACGCGGTGGTCGCGCTGCCCGCGTGACCACCGGGTCCCTACGCCAGCAGATCCGTGAAGCGGTCCCCGCGGGCCAGCCGCTCCAGTTCGTCCAGCGCGGCCACGGCGGCACCGGCGGCCTCCGGGTCCCGCTCCGCCAGGCCGCTCTCGGCGAACTCGTCCTCGTCCAGCCGGCGTACGTCCGTGCCGTCCGCGGAGCGCCACAGGTCCAGGTCGAGGTCCTCGACGACCAGTTCCTCACCCGTCCGCAGGGCGGGGCGGGTGATGTCGCAGTACCAGCCCTTCACCGCGCCCGTGGCGGCACGGACCTCCTTCACGGCGTACCAGCGGTCGCGCCAGTAGTACTCGGTGAAGACGTCACCGGCCTCGAAGCGGACGAAGCCGAAGTCGCGGACGCCGTCACCGGCCCAGAGGGCGCGGACCACGACCCGCGTGCCGTCGTCGTACAGCAGCTCGCCCGGGTAACGGATCTTGGTGCGGCCCGCCTTGACCAGGACGACCTCCAGCCGGGCCGGTGACTCAGCCGAGTTCGCGGACATACCGCACCTCCGTCGCGCAGACCTCGTACCCGAGCCCCTTGTTGATGGCGAGCATCGGGCCGTTGCCGGTGTCGTTGCCCGTGAAGGCCTCCGTGCACCCCGCCGCACGGGCGCGGTGCAGGGAGTCGG
Organism: Streptomyces flaveolus; assembly: GCF_014648815.1. Classification (GTDB taxonomy): domain Bacteria; phylum Actinomycetota; class Actinomycetes; order Streptomycetales; family Streptomycetaceae; genus Streptomyces; species Streptomyces flaveolus. Next base: position 73,318 of record NZ_BMRV01000005.1, read on the forward strand.
TCTTGGCGAGCTTGGCCAGGCCCCTGCCGCGGTGGGTGCCGGCCGTGCCGGTCATGGCGGTCGAGTAGCGGGTGCCGGAGGTGTGGGCGACGCTGAACGCGGCCGGGCGGCCGTCGACGAGCACGACCGTGGTCAGCTCCCGGTTCAGCAGCGGATGGCGCCAGGTCTCCGCGAGCCAGGCCTGGTAGTCCGTGAACTCGTAGTCCACGTCGCTCGGTTCGTCCGCCGCCGTCTCCGCGTCCAGCGCGAACAGCGGGCGGGGGTCGTCCTCGAAGTCGGCCGCGGTGCGCAACTCGACGCCCGGGGGAGGGGGCGACGAGGGCGGGAGCGTGCCGTTCACCAGGTCCAGCCGGAGGAAGTGGGCCGAGCGCCGCCGCTCGTAGCCGTGCCGTTCGGCGAAGGCCCGGGCGGCGGGCTCGTCCAGCACCCAGGCGAACAGCTTCGTGGCGCCCTCGCCGGCCAGGTACTCCTCGGCCGTGCGCGCCAGCAGTCCGCCGGCACCGTGCCGGACCTTGTCCGGGTGGACGTAGATGTTGAGGAACCCCTGCCCGGGTTCCGGGCTGTCGTGGACCAGCCCGACCTGGGCGGTGCCGATGATCTCCCCGTCCTCCTCCGCGACCAGGGAACGGAAGCGCGCCTTCGGGTGGGACCGGGTGAGGGCGTGGACGATCGAGTCCGGGGTGAACAGGATGTACGGCAGGGCGGCGTGCCGGACCCGGGCGAAGCCCTCCAGGTCGGCCCGCACCCCGGGGCGCAGATCGCGCACGATGACGGTCATGGGGCCGCACGCTACGCGGGGCGGGGGGCGCGATGCCTTCGAATTTCCGGCGGGTGCGGGACAATCGCCGGGTGACCTTGAAGATCCACATCGACGACGGCGCCCCGCCCTACGAGCAGGTGCGCGCGCAGATCTCCGAACAGGCGCGGTCGGGCGCGCTGCCCGTCGGGTACCGGCTGCCGACGGTGCGCGGACTGGCCGAGTCCCTGGGGCTCGCCGCCAACACGGTCGCCAAGGCGTACCGGGCCCTGGAGGCGGACGGGGTGATCGAGACGCGGGGGCGCAACGGAACGTTCGTCGCCGCGGCGGGCTCGGCGGCGGAGCGGGAGCTGGCGGCGGCGGCGCGGGTTTATGCCGAGCGGGCTCGGCGGCTCGGGCTTCCGGAGGGGGATGCGGTGGCCGCTGTGCGGGATGCGTTGCGGGCGGCTTACGGGGACTGAGCGCCGTTGTGGCGGGGCCGGTCTCTCGTCCGCGGGTGCATCGCGGCTGGTCGCGCAGTTCCCCGCGCCCCTAGGGGGTGCGTGTGACCGTCAGATTCCTACTCCGGGCCAGCCGGGCGAACGTCACCGCGTTGCGAACGGCCGCTCCGTTCGGGTCGTTGTTGAAGTAGGTGTAGACGTCGTGGCCGTCCGGCCAGGTCGTGGCGATGCGGTCGAGCCACGTCGCCAGTGAGCGGCGGCCGTAGTGCGGCCAGGCGGCGGCCCTGCCCTGGTGGAAGCGGACGTAGCCCCAGTCGGTGGTGCGCCACAGGGGGGTGACCGGGCGGGCCAGGACGTCCGCCCAGCACAGCGCCGCGCCCCGGGACTCCAGCACCCCGCGCACCTCGGGCGTCCACCAGGACTCGTGCCGGGGTTCCACCGCGACCCGGGTGCCGGGCGGGAAGCAGGCCAGGCAGGCGTCCAGCAGGCCCGCGTCGCCGCGCAGCGTCGGCGGCAGTTGCAGCAGCACCGGGCCGAGGCGGTCGCCCAGACCGGCCGCGTGGGCCATCAGACGGTCGACCGGCTCCTCGGGGTCCCGCAGGCGTTTGATGTGGGTGAGATAGCGGCTCGCCTTGACCGCGACCACGAAGTCCGGCGGCACCCGTTCGCGCCAGCCCTCGAAGGTCTCCCGCGCGGGCAGCCGGTGGAACGCGTTGTTGATCTCCACCGTCGCGAAGCCGGCCGCGTACCGCTCCAGCCACAGCCGTACGGGCAGGCCGGGTGGGTACAGGACGTCCCGCCAGTCCCGGTACTGCCAGCCCGACGTGCCGACGAACAGGGTCATACCCCCATCAAACAGCTACAGGTACAGCCCCGCCTCCGCGCCGTCCCGCGGCTCCGGCAGCGTGGTCGGCGAAGTGCCCCGGCGCAGCGCGAACAGCTCCGCCAGCGTCGCGCCCTCCCGGCCGACGCCCTCCTCGGTGCCGAGCCAGTTCACCGCCTCCCGGCGGGTGAGCGGGCCCACCTCGATGCGGGCCAGGCAGCGGCCGGGGCGGACGACGGCGGGGTGCAGCCGCTCCAGGTCCTCGTTGGTCGTCACCCCGACCAGGACGTTGCGGCCCTGGCCGAGCAGCCCGTCCGTGAGGTTCAGCAGCCGCGAGAGGGCCTGCCCGGCGGTGTGCTTGGCCTCGCCGCGGATCAGCTCGTCGCAGTCCTCCAGCAGCAGCAGCCGCCAGCGGTCCTTGCCCGACGCGTCCTCCTCGCCGATGGCGATGTCCATCAGATAGCCGACGTCGGAGAAGAGCCGCTCGGGATCCAGCACGCAGTCCACCTGGCACCAGTCCCGCCAGGACCGGGCGAGCGTCCGCAGCGCCGACGTCTTGCCGGTGCCCGGCGGCCCGTGCAGGAGCAGCAGCCGGCCCGCGATGTCCTCGGGGGTCGTCTTCATCAGGCCGTCCATCGCCTCCGCGACCGGCGCCGTGTAGTTGGCCCGGACCTCGGCCCAGGTGCCGGCCGAGATCTGCCGGGTGGTGCGGTGCGGGCCGCGCCGCGGGGAGACGTACCAGAAGCCCATGGTGACGTTCTCCGGCTGCGGCTCGGGCTCGTCCGTCGCGCCGTCCGTCGCGTCGCCGAGCACCTTCTGGGCCAGGTCGGCGCTGGTCGCCGTCACCGTGACGTCGGCGCCCCGGCTCCAGCGCGAGACGAGCAGCGTCCAGCCGTCGCCCTCCGCCAGGGTGGCGCTGCGGTCGTCGTCGCGGGCGACGCGCAGCACACGCGCCCCGGGCGGCAGCAGTGTCGCCCCGGACCGCACACGTTCGATGTTCGCGGCGTGCGCGAACGGCTGCTCGCCGGTGGCGAAACGGCCGAGGAACAGCGCGTCGACCACGTCGGAGGGGGAGTCGCTGTCGTCGACGTTGAGCCGGATCGGCAGGGCGTCGTGCGGGTTCACGGACATGCCGCCATGATCGGGCACGCGGACGCCGCGTGCACCCGGTTTCCCGGGCACACGCGGCATACGCGGCACATGGCGGCCGGTGGTTCAGGCACCGGCCCCCGGCATCCGCGCCCGCGCCCGGCGTGTCCCGCGGAGCAGGGCGTACCCCTTGGTGAGGGCGCGGTCGCGGGCGAACGTGCGGGCGATCGCGCGCCCCTCGATCAGCCGGGCGAACTCCTCGGCCCCCGTGCCGCGGCGCACGGTGACCCGACGCAAGGCGTACGGACCCTGGCGTCGGCGCGCCAGGCCGTTGCCGACGGCGAGCGCCTGGGCGTACCCCGTCTCGCGCACCGCCCGCCGCACCCGGCGGTCCGAGTAGCCGTACGGGTAGGCGAACGAGGCCGGAGCGGTGCCCAGTTGGTCGGTGAGGATCTCCCGGCAGTGGATCAGCTCGTACCGCAGCGGGCCCTCGCCGAGCTGGTCGAGCTGCGGATGGGTGTGGCTGTGCCCGCCGATCTCCACGCCGGCGGCGGCCAGTTCGCGGACCTGCTCCCAGTCGAGCATGGTGTCCAGGGCGCCCCCGGTGTCGTACGGGCCGCGCAGCCAGCCGGTCGAGACGAACAGCGTGGCCGGGAACCCGTGCTTGGCGAGCACGGGCAGCGCGTGCCGGTGCACGCCCTCGTAGCCGTCGTCGAAGGTGATGAGGACCGGCCGCTCGGGCAGCGGGCGGCCGGAGCGCCAGGCGGCGGCCAGCTCCGCGGTGCCGACCGGGGTGAGGCCCCGGTCGGCGATCGCCGCCATCTGCTCGGCGAAGGCCCGCGGGGTCACCGACAGGGCGCGGGTCGCCTTGTTCGGGTCGGCCGCGACCGCGTGGTACATGAGGATCGGCACCCGCGCGTCGGCCACGGACACCTCAGCCATGCGCGCCCCCCTCCGCCGGTTCGAGGGGCGCCACCGAGAACGTGGCCCCGCCCCGCCGCGCCCGTACGCTGCCCACCACATAGCCGCCCGCCGCCGTGAGCACCCCGGCGACGATCGCCCCCGCCCGGCGCGCGCCGCCCGGCCGGGCCAGCGCGGCGTCGCGCAGGCCGCGCACCACTCCGGCCGGCAGCACGCGGGTGGTGTACCGGCGTTCGGACTCCAGCCCTTTGTCCGCCCCGACGCTCCGGGCCACCAGCGCCTTGGACAGGCCCTCGGCGTAGGTGCGGGTGCGGAAGTAGCCGAAGTGCTCGCGCGCCCCGGGCACCCGGTGGTGGATCACCGCCCGGTCGTCGATCAGCAGCACCGCGTCGGGCCGGGCGCGGGAGAGCCGGATGCACAGCTCCGTCTCCTCGCAGCCCAGCGGACGCTTGTCGCCGTCGCGTCCGATGCCGGTGGCGAAGCCGCCCGCGGCGTCGAACGCCTCGCGCCGGAAGGAGGCGTTGCCGCCGAGCACGTTGCGCACCCGCACCCGGCCGGGCGGCAGGCCGCGGTACGTGCAGCCCACCACCCAGTCGAACTCCTCCGGGAACCAGTCCGGCCGGCGCCCCGACGCCCAGACGGGCTCCGTGCGCCCGCCGACGGCCATGACCGCCGGATCGGCGTACCCGGCGGCGAAGTGCCGCAGCCAGTCGCGCTCGGCCACGGCGTCGTCGTCGAGGAAGGCGACGACCTCGCCGCGCGAGGCCGCGATGCCGGTGTTGCGGCCGGCCGACAGCCCGCGGGGGCCCGCGTTGGCGAGCACCCGCGTGTCCGGGACTTCCTTGTACTCCTTGGCCAGCCGGTCCCGGAGCGCCTCGTTGTGGTCGACGACCAGCAGGGTCTCCAGGGCCGGGTGGGACTGCGCCCGCACCGAGGAGACCGCCGCGAGGATGTCCTCCCAGCGGTCCTCGGTGTAGACGCAGATCACCACCGAGATCGTGAGCGGGGTGGCGGCAGTGCTCAAGACACCTTCCCCCGCGCCGAGCCGACCGACACGAGCGTCGGCGAGTGCGTACGGCTGCGCAGGGCACGCCGGTTGGAGCGCTCGTCGAGGATCACTCTGAGCACCCGCAGCCCGTCCCGCACGGCGCGCAGGTTGCTCACGCCGTGGATGCGCAGGTACTCGTGGCTGGGTATCTCCTGCACCTTCAGACCGGCCTTGACGACGCGGATGTTCATCAGGGTCTCGACCTCGAAGCCGGTGCAGTCGAGGTCGATCTTGTCCAGGCAGTGCCGCCAGAACGCGTTGTAGCCGTAGCAGAGGTCGGTGTAGCGGGCGCCGAACTTCCGGTTGACGACCGCGCACAGGGCGCGGTTGCCGAGCTTGCGTATGAAGGTCATGTCGTCGGTGCCGCCGCCGTTGGCGAAGCGGGAGCCCTTGGCGAAGTCGGCGCCCGAGACGAGGGCGGAGACGTACGAGACGATCTCCTGGCCGTCGGCCGAGCCGTCGGCGTCGACCATCACGATGATGTCCCCGGTGCACGCCTTGAAGCCGGTGATCAGCGCGTCGCCCTTGCCCTTGCCGCGCTGCTCGACGACCTTGACGTCCGGCCACAGTCCCCGGGCGACCTCGACGGTGTTGTCGGTGGAGTTGCCGTCCACGAGGACGACCTCGTGGATCCAGTCGGGCAGCGTCTTGAAGACGTAGGGAAGGTTCTCCGCCTCGTTCATCGCGGGGATGACCACGCTCACCGGCGGAGCGATGGCCAGGTGCGAGGAGACGGGCCGGTACTTCCCGGCGGGTGACGGATCGTTGTCCGTCGCCGCCGGCTGCAGAACTGAGCTCATGAGTCTGATCCCTCTCGTCCGGCGGACCGCCCGCCCCAGGGGCGGTCCGGCTCTGAATCCGGTTCGAAAGGGGGGTTCTCACGCATGGCGCGACGGCATGGACCCCCGTGCGTGCCAGGTGAGCTGGCAAAGCCTGTCGACGCCGACAAGAGAAACGGCAGCCGACCGCGCGGCACGGCCCGGCCACCGAAGTGGTCACCGAGCACGGCACCCCCCTACCGCGCCCCGCCCCGGTCCGCCGCGGCCTCGAGCCCTCCCCTGAGCCGCTTGCCGACGTACCGATGCGGGAGATGTATGACGGTATTGACGATTGAACCTCTATGGCAAGACCTGAAACGAGGTCTCACGTTTTTGTTGTTTTGCCGTCATCCGTTCTTCTTGGGAGGTGATCTCCCGCGGGTGTGGGTCCCCAGACCGTTCCGCTTTGCCCCCCGAAGCCCAAGATGCCGGGCCTCAATGTGGCCCAGCCCGCCGGAGAGCGTCAAGACGGCACTGGTGTTCGCGCTGACTTTCGTCCGATTTTGAAGCACCGTCAGCCATTTCTTGGCATGGACACTTCCTGTCAACACGCGTAGCTGCTACCACGGTTGAGGCAGAGATCCTGCTAAAGGGAGGTTCCATGAGACGTTCCCGACTTGTCGGCTTCCTGACTTCAGTCCTCCTGGCCGCCGGCGCCGCCCTCACCGGGGCCGCGACGGCCCAGGCGTCCCCGACCGCGGTCACCGGCGGCTACGTGGCCCTCGGCGACTCCTACTCCTCCGGCGTCGGAGCGGGCAGCTACATCGGCTCCAGTGGCGACTGCAAGCGCAGCACCAAGGCCTACCCGTACCTGTGGGCGGCCTCCCACTCACCCTCGTCGTTCGACTTCACCGCCTGCTCCGGCGCCCGTACGGGTGATGTTCTCCCCGGACAGCTCGGCCCGCTCAGCTCCTCCACGGGCCTCGTCTCGATCAGCATCGGTGGCAACGACGCCGGTTTCGCCGACGTCATGACGACCTGTGTGCTCCAGTCCGACAGCTCCTGCCTCTCGCGCGTCGCCACCGCGCGGGCGTACGTCGACCAGACCCTGCCCGGCAACCTCGACAGCGTCTACTCGGCGATCCGCACCAAGGCCCCGAACGCCCACGTCGTCGTCATCGGCTACCCGCGCTTCTACAAGCTCGGCACCTCCTGTATCGGCCTCTCCGAGACCAAGCGGAAGGCGATCAACGACGCCTCCGACCTGCTCAACACCACCATCGCCAAGCGCGCCGCCGACCACGGCTTCACCTTCGGCGACGTGCGTCCCCCCTTCACCGGGCACGAGATCTGCTCCGGCAGTGCCTGGCTGCACAGCGTGAACTGGCTCAACATCGGTGAGTCGTACCACCCGACCGCGGGCGGCCAGTCCGGCGGCTACCTGCCGGTCCTCAACAGCGCGGCCTGATCCGTAGCGGAAGGAGAAGCGGAAGAACTGGAGGAGGGGGAGGCCCCGCCCGTCGGGGTCTCCGTCTCCGTCTCGCAGGTCACCGAGAACGCCACCGCGTCCGACGTGACCTCCACCGGCTCGCGTACCTCCACGCGGACCGCGCTCTCGAACGCGCCCCTGTCCTCGGCCGTCGTCACGACGACGGTGTCCTGCCGCGAGCGGCCGCCGCCCGCAGGGAAGGACAGCGTCTTCCAGCCCGGGTCGGAGACCTTCCCGTCCTCCGTCACCCACCGGTAGCCGACCTGCGCCGGCAGCCGCCCCACCGTGAACGTCGCCGTGAAGACGGGCGCCTGGCCGCGCGGCGGGGGACAGCTCCCCGAGTAGTGGGTGTGCGAGCCCCTCAGGGACACCTCCACCGACTGCGGCGGGGGACTGCTCCGAGGGCTGCCGCTCCCGGAACCGGCCGACGGACTCGGCTCCGTGCTGTCGCCGGTCCGGCTCGGCGCCGCCGAACTCGCCCCCGGCGAACGGCTCCCGCCCGAACCCTCCGTGCCGCCACCGCCGTCCGAGCGGTTCAGCAGCGTGTACGTCAGGCCGGCCAGCGCGAGCGCGAGCACGGCCAGCCCCACGACCAGCACGGCCCGTGCGCGGCCCTCCCGGTGTTCGGGCCCGCTGGAGCCGGGCTCCGCCGACGTCACGGGCACGGGCATCGGGGGCGTCGGCGACACCGGCCCGGGGCCGGCCGCGACCGTCGGGTCGTACGCGCCGGCCGGTGCCGTGGCCGCGAGCGTCGGGCCTCCCGCGGCAGGCGTGCCGCCGGCCGCGACGAGCCGCAGGTCCTGCTCGGCCCGCCCGGCCGGCAGCCGCTCCGCCGGGTCCTTGCGCAGCAGGCCCTCGACGACGGGCGCGAGCGCGCCGGCCCGGTGCGGCGGCGGCAGCTCCTCGTCGACGACCGCCCGCAGGGTGCTCAGCGGAGTGTCCTGACGGAACGGCGAGGAGCCCTCGACGGCCGCGTACAGCAGCACGCCCAGCGACCACAGGTCGGACTCCGGACCGGGCGTGCGGCCCAGCGCCCGTTCCGGGGCGAGGTACTCGGGGGAGCCGACGACCTCGCCGGTCATGGTCAGCGCGGAGCTGCCCTCGACCATGGCGATCCCGAAGTCGGTGAGCACCACCCGGCCGTCGTTGGCCAGCAGCACATTGGCCGGTTTCACGTCCCGGTGCAGCACACCCGCCGCGTGCGCGGCCCGCAGCGCGGCCAGCACCTCGGCGCCGATGCGGGCGGCCCGCCGCGGCTCCAGCGGGCCCTCCGCGTCCAGCAGGTCGGCCAGGGACAGACCGCGCACCAGCTCCATCACGATCCAGGGCCTGCCGTCGTCGGTGGCCACGTCGTACACCGTGACGACGTTGCGGTGGGCGACGCGGGCGGCGGCCCACGCCTCCCGCTCCAGCCGGGCGTACATCCGTCCCACCTCGGCATCCGGGAGCCCGGCGGGCGCGCGGACCTCCTTGACGGCGACCTCGCGGTGCAGCACCTCGTCGCGGGCCCGCCACACGGTGCCCATGCCGCCCTCGCCGAGAGGGGACAGGAGACGGTAGCGGCCGGCGACCACACGCTCACTGCCGGGGTCTTCGAACACCGGCGCCCCCTATGACGTCTCGCGCGGCTTCGCCCCGCGCTGATCCCGGAGATTCTTCCCAAAAGTAGCTCAGCCCAGTGCGGATGCCGCCCCCCTGAACACCAATCCGGCGCCGACGGCCACGACGGCGCAGGCCGACGCGAAGGGCGCGGCCCGGCGCACCACGGCGGCCGGCGGGCTCGACGTCCAGTGGGGGCGCCGGTTCAGCACGCGACGCACACCGTCGCCGAGCCGGATCACCGCGACACCGGCCGCGGTGAGGGTGAGGGCGAGCCCGACGCCGTACGCGACCACCAGCAGCAGCCCGAACCAGGCCTGCCCGAGCGCCGCCGCGCCGACGAGCACCACCACCGCGGACGGACTGGGCACGAGCCCGCCGGCGAAGCCGAGGAGGACGGTGCCGCGCAGGCTGGGATGGGGGTGCTCCCCGTGATGGTCCCCGTGGCTGTGGCTGTGGCTGTGGGAGTGCGAGTGGGAGTGGGAGTGCCGGCGTCCCCGGTCGCGCAGGGCCCGGCGCAGGAGGTTCGCGCCCGCCAGGGTCACCAGGACGCCGCCCGCGACGCCCAGCCAGGCGACGACCGAGGGCCCGGCGGCCGACCCCGCGGTGACCAGGAGGCCGAGGGCGACCACGCCCAGGGTGTGCGTGACCGTCACCGAGGCGGCCAGCGGCAGGACGTCCTTCAGCCGGGCCCCGCCGCCCCGGGCGGCCGCCGCCGCGGCCATCAGGGTCTTGCCGTGGCCCGGCGCGAGCGCGTGCAGGGCGCCGAGGCCGACCGCGAGGGCGAGGGCGAGACCGGCGAAGCCCAGGGTGAGGTCGCGGCGGGCGACGAGCGAGTCGAGCGCCCGCGTCCAGCGGTCGGCGCCGCGCGGCAGCACGGAAGCGGCCGGAGCGTCCTGCCGCTGCCCGTCCAGGGCCGGCCCGCCGGGCCGGACCCGCAGCGAGGCGGTCGCGGTGTCCGCCGGGGAGGAGAGCAGCTCGTCGGGATAGCGCGTCAGTTCCCGCGAGACCGACGCCTCGGGCACGTCCGACGCGATGAGCGTCGTCCGGTCACCGCGCGCGCTGATCTCCCGCCAGCCGGGGCCGGAGGAGGAACCGGCGGCCCGGAAGGCGACGGCGACCGTGGCGGACGCGGGGAGCGGCGCCGTGAGCCGGCACTCGACGCGCAGGGTGTCGAGCCCGGCCTGGCCCGGCCGCACGCGCGCGTGGCTGTGCCGCGCGGTGAGGGCGACGGCGCGGCCGTCGACGGTGAGCCGGCTGTCCCGGGCCGCCGTCTCGCAGCGCCGCCGGGCCCACTCGGCCGTGCCGAGCCGTTCGCGGTCCGGGCCGGCCTGGGTCGCCGGGATCTCGGCGAGGTCCTCGACGTGGTCGACGCGCAGTTCGCCCGGGGCGGCGACCAGGCCGTCGTAGCGGTTGACCGTGAAGTTGCCGAGCGGGTGCGCGTCCGCGGCCTGAACGGGCAGCAGGGCAAGCGCGGCGGCGGCGAGCAGCACGGCCGCGGCGCGCGCCGGGAGGCCGAGGGCCGGACGCACGCGGCTCACCGGTCCGCCTCCCGGCCGTCGAGGAGTGCACGCGCCTCGCGGGCGCCGAGCGGCGAGAACCCGGGGTTGAGGTCCAGGGCCGCCCGCAGATGCCGGCGCGCGTCCCGGTGCCGGCCCACGGCCCGCTCGATCACGCCGAGGTGGTGGAGGAAGACGGCGTCGCGGTAACCGGGGGCGGCGGCCCGGCGGGCGTACGGCAGGGCCTCGGCGTCACGGCCGTTGACGTGCAGCGCCCAGGCGAGGGCGTCCGCCGTGTGCACGGTGCGGCGGCGGTCCCACTCGGCGCGGGCCGCGCGCAGCGCCGCCGCCCGGTCACCGTGGTCGGCCGCGGCGAGGGCGGTGTCCAGGTCGGCGTTGACGCCGCCCGCGCGGGCGAGTGCCGTCCACGCGTCGACGAGGGCGTACTCCGCGCGGGCCCCGGCCGTGTCGCCCCGGGCCTCGTACAGCTCGCCGAGCGCGACGAGCGGACCGGGCAGCGGGGCGCGGGCCACCACGGCCTCCAGGTCCGCGACGGCACCGTCCTCGTCACCGCTCGCGGCCCGGGCGCGGGCGCGGCCCTCCAGGGCGGGCAGGTAGGCGTCGTCGGCGGCGAGGGCACGGGCGTAGTGGCGCAGGGCCGCCGGATACTCGCCCCGGCTCCAGGCGAGCCGGCCCAGCTGGGTGGCGACGTAGGCGACGTCCCCGGGCGAGGAGGCCGCGGCGAGGGCCTGGCCCAGCACCCGGCGGGCGGTGTCCACATCGCCGCGCAGCTCCCGTACGTACGCGTACCGGGTGAAGACCGGGACGCCCGGCGCCCGCGCGTCGGCGATGTCGGCCGCCCGCGCCGCGTCGTCGTAGCGGCCGAGTTCGACGAGGGCGTCGATTCGGGAGCACAGGGCGCGCTCGCTGTAGGGGTTCGCCTTCAGGGCGCGGTCGGCGTACGTCAGCGCGTCGGTGAACTCGTGCCGGGCGCCGGCGAGGGCGGCGCGGCCGGCGAGGGCGTGGTCGTTGCCGGGACGCAGCTCCAGCGAGCGCTCGAGGGCCCGCTCGGCCCGCGGGTAGCGCGAGGGGTCGCCGTCGGTACGGGCCTGCTCGACGTAGGCCAGGCCGAGGGACGCCCAGCCGGCGGAGTCCCGTGGCTGCTCCCGCAGGCGGTCCTCCAGGGCGCGGATGTCGCCGGCCGGTTCCGCAACGCTCAGCAGTCCCGGCGCCCCGGGCCGGTCGGCCGCAGCGGCCGCCGGAACGTCCCGCCCCTCCTGCGCGCCCCCGGCCGCGACGGCCCCCGCGGTCAGTGCCACGGTCAGCAGCACGGCACCCCCGGCGAGCCGCAGCGACCGTACCCCGGCACCCCGACGGTCGCGGGAGGCCGTGCCGCGGGCGGGGGTTCCGGGATCTCGCGCTCCGGCGCCGGCCGGGTCCTTCTCGAGCGCGCTGTTCTCGCTGTGCGGGGGCATGCCTCTCCTCGGGCGAACAGGGGACGACGGGACGGAAGGCGGCGCGGCCCGCCGTGGGGGAGGGGAAGGAGCGGGCCGCGCCGGTCAGAGGGGGCCGGTCACCAGGCGCGGCCCCGGGCGCGGCGCCACCACACCAGGGCGCCGCCGGCCAGCAGGATGCCGACGGCGCCCGCGCCCGCCGAGGCGGCGATCAGCGTCGTGTCGGAACCGGCGGGCCGCAGCGCGTCGCCCAGCTGGTTGCGTACGCCGTTGCCCTCTCCCGCACCGCCCGCCAGCGGACCGCGCGAACCCTCCGTCGGGTGCGCCAGGTACGGGAAGGTGTGCCCGAACTCCTTGTCGTTGGCGTCGACCGCGTCGCCCAGGTCGTTCTTCGCGCCGACCAGCTCGCCCTCGACGACCTGGAGCGCCGCGTCGATCACGTCGTCGGTGAGCCGCCGCCCGTTGGGGAAGCCGGCGGTGTCGCCGTCGAGGACGCCGAGCCGCTTCGGTTCGGCGGCCGGGGCGACCGAGGTGTTCAGGCGCAGCTGTTCCGACGGCGTCACGTGGGGCGGCTGGTTGAGATCCGGCACGCCCTTGAGGAACACGTCGACGAGGTCGTCGCGCGGCTCGGCGGGCGCCTTGATCTTGTAGATCGCCTCGACGAGCTTCGGCAGCTCGGGCTGGGTGACGTTCGGCAGGAACCGCGCGTCGTCCGCCGGCGCGGACGCGTTGAACGTGTCCTTGTCCGCCAGCGGGTTGACGACCTCGTTCACCAGCGGGTTGCCCAGGCGCGACACCTGCGTGAAGTGCCCCTGCGCGTTCTTGCGCCGGGTCGTCGACCAGATCCCGACGACCGGCTGCCCGGCCGACTCCACGATCATGTCGGTGGGGACCTGGAGGGCGATCGAGTTGACGTTGTACCCCTTGAGGGTGTCGTTGCCGACCTCGGACAGGTTCCCGCCGTACAGCAGGTCGAAGACGCGCAGGTCCAGGAAGAACGGGTCGTCGGCCTGCCCGGCGAAGGTCTGCCCGCCGCCGGCCAGCCGGTGGACCGCCTGGTCGCGCAGCGCTCCGTAGTCCGGCATCGACGCCCTGCCGACGTCGGACGGGGCGGCCGGCACGTCGTCGGCGACGGTGGTGCGGGACATCTCCTTCCCGCCGTGCAGCCTGATCAGGTCGATGTCGTAGGTCTGCGTGATGTTGAGGTCCGGGTCGTCGAGGCTGGTGACGGGGCCCGTGTTTTAGAGGAACGACCGGTCGTTCTTCGTGTGCGTGCTGAAGGTGTACCGGAACACCAGATCGCCCTGCGCGTCGCCGTCGTTGTCGATGTTCAGGTCGTACTGGGCGTCCTCGGCGAACGTGAAGAAGTTCGGTCCGCCCGCCGGTTCCTCGAACGGGATCCAGTTCGCGACGAGTGTCGTGGTGTCCGGCCGGTCCGGGCTCACGAAGGCGTACAGGTCCGTGTTGTCGTACTGCGGGGTCCCCGATGTCAGCGGTGCCTCCCGGTGACTGGAGGCGGACGCCGCCCCCGGTTCCAGCGCGGTCACCCCGGCGGCCGCGAGCCCTCCGGCGGCCAGCGCGCCGCAGATCAGCGCGGCGACGCCGCCGCGCCCGGTGCGTCCGCGCCCCGTACCACCGCTTCTGGAGATAGGTGTCATGCCGTCCGTCCCTCGGTGCCGACTTCCCTGACGCACCGGCATTCGGAGCGGTACCGCACCCGGATTGGTCCCGCCCCGGATTCGGCGCCGCGGCCGATCGCACACCCGCGGACCCGCGTTTTCCGCCCGCTGATCCGTAACTCCTCCACAGGGGCCGGTCGTTGCGCGCGGCCCAGGCGATGTGGACGGGCCCGGCGCGGCTCGCGGAGAGGGGGACCGGGTGGAGGCGGACGAGCTGCTGATGCTCGTGGCGGACGGTGACCAGAAGGCCTTCGAGGAGCTGTACGGACTGGTGTCCGGCCCCGTGTTCGGACTCGTCCGGCGCGTGGTGCGCGACCCCGCCCAGTCGGAGGAGGTCGCCCAGGAGGTGCTGCTCGAACTGTGGCGCTCCGCCGCGCGGTTCGACCCGCGCCGGGGCAGCGCCCTGTCCTGGGTCCTCACCCTCGCCCACCGCCGCGCCGTCGACCGGGTGCGCAGCGCCCGCGCGGCCGGCGAACGCGAGCAGCGCGAGGCCCGGCGTGCGCACCACCCGGCTTTCGACCAGGTCCTGGAGGAGGTCGAGGCCGGTCTCGAACGAGAGTGGGTGCGTCGCTGCCTGGACCGGCTGACCGCCCTCCAGCGCCAGTCGGTCACCCTCGCCTACTACGACGGCTACACCTACCGGGAAGTGGCCGAGCGGCTCTCCCTCCCCCTGGGCACGGTGAAGACAAGGATGAGAGACGGACTCACCCGCCTGCGCGACTGCCTGGGAGGAGCCGCATGAGCCTCTTCGGCCGGATGTTCCCGCGGCGCGGCGACCTCCATTCGCTCGCCGCGCCCTACGCGCTCGACGCACTGGAGGGCCCCGAACGGGTCCGCTTCGAGAAGCACCTCGGCACCTGCGACCGCTGTGCGGCCGAGGTGCGGGACCTGTCCGAGGACGCCGTGCGCCTGGCCTGGTCCACGGCCGCCCCGGCGCCGGCCGCCCTGCGCGACCGCGTCCTGGCCGCCGTACGTGCCACCGCGCAGGACCCCGCGCCCCGGCGTGGGCCAGCGCGCCGGCTGCCGCCGCACGTCTGGGGCGTCCGGCCGCCCCCGGAGCGCGCCCGCGCCGCCCGGCCGCGCCCCCTGATGGTGCCGTTCGCCACCGTGACCGCCGCCGCGGCCCTCGTCGTCGCCGCGCTCTTCGCCGTGCAGGCCGGCCGGACCCAGGACGAGCTGGACACCGCGCGGGACCGGGCGCGTGAGATCGCCCACGTCCTGTCGGCTCCGGACGCCCGCGCCACGAGCGGCGTGGACGGCCTGGGCCGCGGCGCCGCGGTGGTCGCCTCCGCGTCCGAGGGGCGCGCGGTCGTCACCCTGCGCGGATACGGCGAGCCGTCCGGCGGCCGCGTGCACCAGCTGTGGCTCATGCGCCCCGGCGCCGTCCCGCGCTCCCTGGGGCTCTTCGACGGCGACACGCCCCTGGTCGCGTCGAACCTGGACCGGTCCGCCACGTCACTCGCCGTGACCGTCGAGCCCGGTGGCGGCTCGGCCCGGCCGACGAGCAGGCCTGTTGTCCAACTCGCCCTGGAATCTGTTGGATTCGGAGAGTAATCGTCAACACCCTTACGGGGAAGGTGAATCCTGTGACCGCGATACACGGCTGCCTCACCGGGGCGATAGGGTTACCCTGCCCGGGCCGGGTGGACTCGTACGGGTGGGGAGTGACATGGAACAGATAACAGTGCGCAGCAGGGCAAGGGTGCCCGCGATCACCTGCGGGAGCAGCGCGACCAGTTCGCGCCTCGACCGCCATCTCGCGGTGCTCGGAGGCCCCGCCCTTCCGCAGCGGGAGACGCTGGAGGCGACGTCGCTGATGCGTGAGCTGACCGCGCGTGAGCCCGCGCACAAGCGCAGCAGCAGGGGCGCCCGGGTCCGCCGGGTCTCGCTCTTCGCGCCACTGCGCCGACTGCGCCGCTCGCTGTTCGGCGGCAACTGAGGCCCGCGCCACGGTGATCACACCGTCCCGGCGCGGCGCCGCGCACCCGTCCGTCATCCCCACGGCACGCGGTGGCGCCCCGGTGTGATCCCCGGCGCGGGCACGTCCCCGTCCTGCCGTGTCCCCGCCCGGCGGTGACGAAGGCCCGGCCCGCTCAGCGCTCGCCGTGCGCGTACCCGCGTACGGCGAGCGGCACGAACACCGCCAGCAGCACCGCGCACCAGGCCAGCGATCCGGCGACGGGATGCGCCACCGGCCAGGCGGCCCCCTCCGGTACGGGTGCGTTGCCGAAGAGATCACGCAGCGCCGTGGTCACCGCGCTGATCGGATTCCACTCGGCGACCGTGCGCAGCCACCCCGGCAGTCCCTCGGTCGGGATGTACGCGTTGGACAGCAGCGGCAGGATGAACGTCGCCCCGCCCAGCTGGCCGGCGGCCTCCTCGCTCCGGGTGAGCAATCCCAGGTAGATCCCGATCCACGTCGTCGCGAACCGGAACAGCAGCAACAGCCCCACGGCACCCGCGGCGCCGAGCGCACCGCCCTCCACCCGCCAGCCCACGGCGAGCCCGACCAGGAGGAACGGCACCGTCCCGGCGGCCGTGACGAGCACGTCCGCGACCGACTGCCCGAGCGGCACCGCGGCCCGGCTCACCGGCAGGGTGCGCAGCCGGTCCGTCACGCCCCGGTGCGTGTCCTGGGCGGCCTGGAACATGCCCGTCATGATCCCGTTCGCCGCCGTCGCCACCAGCAGGCCGGGTACCAGGAAGGACCGGTACTCCGCGCCCGGCATGGCCAGTGCGCTGCCGAAGACGTAGCCGAAGAACAGCAGCATCGTCACCGGCATTGTCTGGGTGAGGATCAGCAGCCCCGGATTGTTCCGGATCCGCCGCAACTGCCGACCCAGCATCGCGGCGCCGTCGTACACCAGGTCGTACGGCGTGGTCGTTGCCGTCGTTGCCGTAGTCGTGCTCATGCCGCGAGCTCCTTGCTGCCGGTCAGGCGGAGGAAGACGTCGTCCAGGGTCGGCGGGCGCAGGCTCGCGTCGACCAGGGGCACGCCCGCCGCGTCGAGTTCGCGGACCAGGCGCGGGAGTGTGAGGGTCGGGTCGGTGCTCACCGCGCCGACCGTCAGGCGCTCGGGGTCGAGCACCGGCTCCGCCCCGGTGAGCCGGTCGAGGACGGCCGCCGCCCGCCCCAGGGCGTCCGCGTCCGCGACGACGGCCTCCGCGTGCGCCCCGACCAGTGCCTTGAGCTCGGCCGGCGACCCCGTGTGCGCCACCTGCCCCCGGTCCACCAGGGCGATGTCGTCCGCGAGACGGTCGGCCTCCTCCAGGTACTGCGTGGTCAGCACCACGGTCGTGCCGTCCTCCTTCAGGGCGCGCACGGCGTCCCAGATCTGATTCCGGCTGGCCGGGTCCAGCCCGGTCGTCGGCTCGTCCAGGAAGAGCACCTCGGGCCGGCGGATCAGGCTCGCCGCCAGGTCGAGGCGGCGCCGCATGCCGCCCGACAGGGTGGACGCGGGCCGGTCGGCGGCCTCGGCGAGGCCGAACCGGTCGAGCAGCTCGGCGGCCCGCGCGGAGGCGTCCCGCACCCGGTGCAGCCGGGCGAACAGCCGCAGGTTCTGGCGTCCGGTGAGGTCCCCGTCGACCGAGGCGTACTGCCCGGTCACGCCGATCCGGCGCCGGACGGCCGCGGCCTCCCGTACGAGGTCGTGCCCCGCGATCCGCGCCGAGCCCGCGTCCGGCCGCAGCAGCGTGGTCAGCAGCCGCACCGCCGTGGTCTTGCCCGCCCCGTTCGGCCCGAGCAGCCCGCACACCGTGCCCTCGGCCACCGCGAGGTCCAGCCCCCGCAGGGCACGCACGTCGCCGAAGCGCTTCGCCAGACCCTCACTAAGTACACCGTACGTAGTAGTCATGAGAGGACCATAGCGCACTACGTACGGTGTACGTAACTAGGATGGTGGCCGAGGTGATGAACGATGGCGGGCCGAGCGGCCGTACCCGAAGTGATCTGGGCGCGCCCCGAGCGCACCGGCCGGGGGCCGAGACCGGCGTACACCCGCGCCGACATCGCCGCCGCCTCGGTGCGGATCGCCGACGCGGAGGGCCTGGACGCGGTCTCGATGCGCCGCGTCGCCTCCGAACTGGGCTGCGGCACCATGTCGCTGTACAACTACGTCCCCCGCAAGGAGGACCTGCACGAGCTGATGATGGACGCCGTCAGCGGCGAGCACGAGCTGTGGGAGCCGAGCGGCGACTGGCGCGCCGACATGCTCCGGGTCGCCCATCAGACCCGCGCGCTGATGCACCGGCACACCTGGCTGCCCCGGCTGATGTCCCCGGTCTACGGCTTCAGCCCCAACGCCCTGCGCTACCTGGAGCACTGCCTGGCCTGCCTCGACCCCTTCGACGCGCCCTACGGCACGAAGATGGAGCTGGTGGCGATGGTGAACGGCGTCGTGACGACCTACGTCGGCAACGAACTCGCCACGGTCGAGCGCACCCGCTCGCTGCCCTGGTCCCAGGAGCAGGAGAACGCGGTGCGCATCGCCTACCTAGGCCGGCAGCTCGCGAGCGGCGCCTACCCCCGACTGGCCGCCTCCTTCACGCAGGACGCCGGCCCGATCGACCTGGAGGCGGTGTTCGAACGGGCGCTGCAACGGGTGCTGGACGGGTTCGCGTAGAGCCCCGCCCGGCGTCCGGCCGGCGTGAGCGTCTGCCTGCACGTCGACGAGGGCGAGCCGGCCGGGACTTCGAGGCGGTCCCGGCGATGCTCACCGCCCGGTCCCGGTCCGGAGCGGTCGAGACCTGGCAGCCGGCGGAGAAGCTCTGCGCGGGCCTGGTCGCACCCGGGATCTGCTTCTCACAGCAGCGCCAGCTGCCCCTCCGGGCCCTCCTCCCGGCCGTCCAGGACCGAGGCCGGCCTGCGGGAGGTCTCGGGGGCCGGCAGTACGCCCGCGGTGCGCAGTTCCGTGGCCGTGACCGGGTCCGTCACCGTCAGCTCCGCGCAGCGCGGGCGCAGTTCGGCCAGCAGGGCGAGGACCGTGATCAGTTCCAGCAGCTCGGACGTCCAGGCCTGCGGCCAGCCGGCCGGGCGGATCGCCGCCAGCGTGCCCGGGTCGCCCTCGGCGGTGCGGGCCGCGAACCACTGCTCCAGGACCCGCACCCCGCCCGCCTCGAAGTCCCAGGCGCCGGGCGGCACGGGGGAGACGCGGCCCTCGTCCAGGTACAGGGCCTCCTCGTCGCGGTCGTAGCGCAGGGTCAGCGGGCGCGCGGGCAGTGGGGCGCGGACGTAGGGGCGGCGTCCGCCGGGCAGCTTGGGGCGTTCGCCGTCGCGGCGCATCAGCCACAGCGCGCGGCGGCCCAGTGAGACGCCGTGCTCCCACTGCGCGGGGTCGGCGGTCAGCGGCACCACAGGGCCGGGACGGACGGCGGCCACCATCCACGCCAGCACGTCCAGCGGGCCGGGACGCAGCCCGAGCCGGCCGGCCAGGTGGTCCAGCAGCCCGGGGGCCAGGTTCGGCTCGGCCCCGCCGGGACGCCGGTGCAGGGGGCGGACGCGGGCCGGACCGAACAGGGGGAGGCGCGAGGTCGCGAGCAGGAGGGGGCCGGTGGCGTCGGACGCCTCCACGACGAAGACCTGCCGCTCGTCGGCCACCCGCCACAGCTCGGGACGGGCCGCGTCGATCAGCCGGTGGTCGGGAATCAGCCACTGCTCGTCGAAGGGCGCGCGCAGCACGCGGACCGGCTCCGGACAGGGTCCGGAGGCACGCAGCAGCCGGTCCGTGCCGCCGGAGGTGCCCGGCAACTGCCCGACCGCCGTGTGCAGGGTGCGCGAGCGCGTCGGCTCGAACAGGGCCTCGCGGTCGGGTCCCTCCGCCTTCACCAGCGCGTCCCAGCGGGCCTTCAGGGACGCCGGGTCGGGGGCCGCCGGCCAGCCCCGGCCGAGCCGCGGCGGTGCGACGGACCACGGCATGAGGTCCGCCGGCCGCGGAGCGTCGTCGTGCGTCACGCCCGGCATCGTACGACGGGGCGCCGCGGCCTCAGGTGGCGTCCAGGGTGACCGTGAAGGAGAAACGGTCCCCCCGGTAGTGGATGACGGCCACGTCCAGCACCCGTCCCGCCGTGTCGTAGGTGATGCCGGTGTAGTGCAGGATCGGGCTGAGCAGCGGCACCTCGAGCAGCCGCGCCGTCTCCGGGTCCGCGAGCCGGGCCTCGACGGTGTCCGTGATCCGGCTGATGTCCATGCCCACCACGTCCCGCAGCACCTTGGTCATCGGCCACCGCGCGAGGTCGTCCGGGTCGATGCGGGCGGCCAGTTCGGGACGGATCCAGTTGCGTGCGTGGTTGGTGGGCTCGCCGGTCTTCTCGTCGCAGCGCAGCCGGTGGTACGTGGCCGCCTCGGCCAGGTCCGGGAAGTACTCGGCGAGTTCGGGCGGCACGGGAGCGGTGCCGTGGCCCAGCAGCTCGGCCTTCATGCCGGACTGCTGGGCCACGATGGCGTCCACCGAGCCCAGCAGCCGCACCGGGGCGCCCCGCCGGGCGTGCGGCTCGATGAACGTGCCGCGCCGGCGGTGGCGGGTGATCAGCCCCTCGTCCTCCAGCTCCTTGAGCGCCTGCCGCATGGTCAGCACGCTCACTCCGTAGTGGCCGGCCAGCTGTTCCTCCGTGGGCAGGCGCAGCGGGTCCCGGGGCGAGCGGCCGAGTATCGAGGCGCGCAGCGACTGCGACACCTGGTACCAGAGGGGCAGCTTGCGGTTCAGGACGATGGAGTCCGGGGCGAAGGAGGTCACGGGCCATCCGTACCGGTAGGGGAATCCTCAGTGCAAGGGGCGGAAGTGGCGCTCCAGGCCCTGCCAGACGTCGTCGTAGCGCTGTTGCAGGTGCTCGGCTCGGGTCGCCTGGGGTGTGAGGGTCACCGGCCACCGGGTCTCGAACATGAACGCCAGCCCGTCGTCGATCTTCTGCGGCTTCAGCTCGGCGGCGCTCGCCTTGTCGAAGGTCTCCCGGTCCGGGCCGTGCGCCGACATCATGTTGTGCAGCGAACCGCCGCCCGGCACGAAGCCCTCCGCCTTCGCGTCGTAGGCGCCCTCGATCAGGCCCATGTACTCGCTCATCACGTTCCGGTGGAAGTACGGCGGCCGGAAGGTGTCCTCGCCCACCAGCCAGCGCGGCGCGAACACCACGAAGTCGACGCCCGCGAGGCCCGGGGTGTCGGAAGGGGAGGTGAGCACCGTGAAGATCGACGGGTCGGGGTGGTCGTACGAGATGGTGCCGATCACGTTGAAGCGGCGCAGGTCGTAGACGTACGGCACGTGGTTGCCGTGCCAGGCGACCACGTCGAGCGGGGAGTGGCCGTAGACGGCCGTCCAGAGGTTGCCGCAGAACTTGTTGACCACCTCCACCGGGCCCTCCACGTCCTCGTACGCGGCGACCGGCGCCCGGAAGTCCCGGGCGTTCGCGAGGCCGTTGGCGCCGATCGGGCCGAGGTCGGGGAGGCGGAAGGGGGCGCCGTAGTTCTCGCAGACGTAACCGCGGGCATCGTCGTCGAGCAGCTCCACGCGGAAGCGTACCCCGCGCGGGATCAGCGCCACATGGCCCGGCTCGGCGTGCAGCCGCCCGAACTCGGTGCGCAGCAGCAGCCCGCCGCGCTCCGGGACGATCAGCAGCTCGCCGTCGGCGTCGCTGAAGACCCGCTCCATGGAGGCGTTGGCGCGGTACAGGTGCACGGCCATGCCGGTGCGCTGGGTCGCGTCGCCGTTGCCGCCGAGGGTCCACAGGCCCGCCAGGAAGTCCGTCCCGGCGTCGGGCTCGGGCAGCGGGTTCCACCGCAGCCGGTTGGGGTCCGGGACGCACTGGGTGAACGGCGCGGTGCGGATCGCGCCGTTGCCGGTCCGGGTGAATGCCGGGTGCGCAGCCGAGGGGCGGATGCGGTACAGCCACGAGCGCCGGTTGTGGGCCCGCGGCTCGGTGAAGGCCGAGCCGCTGAGCTGCTCGGCGTACAGCCCGAGGGGCGCCCGCTGTGGCGAGTTCCGGCCCTCGGGAAGCGCGCCCGGAACGGCCTGCGAGCTGTGCTCGTTGCCGAAACCGGACAGGTAGGTCAGGCCCTCCGCGGTCTTCCGCGCGTCCCCGCTCATGGATCGCTCCCTCGCAAACTGATTCCTATGCCACACCGTAGGATTGCGGTTTCCCGGGCGCAAGAGGGCGTGCGGACCTTCGCCCTCCTTCCTGGGGACGATGACCGGAACCAGACCGTGGGGGGATCCGGAGTGTCGGACCGGTGTTCTACTCTCCCGGCATGTCGTGGACGCGGGGAGCAGCCGCCGCGCTCGCGGTCTGTGTCCTGTTGCTGACCGGATCCGCGGGCTGCGGCTCCAGTGACGAGGAAGAACCGGGGTCCGGGGCGTCGCCGACGTCGGCGGGCAGACTCCTCGGCGACACCGACGAGGACGGCCGGCGCTACCGCGAGGTGGACGCCGCGCACGCGCCCGAGGTCGGCATCGAGGTGCAGCCCAACGCCGACGACAGCTGGGACGTCCGCCTGACCGTCCGCGGTTTCCGCTTCTCGCCGCCCGGTACGGAGGCGACGGCGGTGGCCGGCCGCGGTGTGGCGTACCTCTTCGTCGACGGCGACCTCGTCACCCCCCTGCGCGGCCCGCGCTACCGCCTCGCCGCCGGGCTCGTCCCGCGCGGCACCCACCATGTCACCGCGCGCCTGCACGCCGACGACGGCACCGTCTGGGCCGTCGACGGTGAGCCGGTGGAGAGCACGGCGGACATCACGGCCTCGGACGCGGAGCCGACCGGTGCCACGGAGCCGGCGCTGCGCGAGGACGGAGCCCCGCCCGGCGCCACCCCCCGCCCGCGTACCGGAGGTCACAGTTCCCCGGGGCACGGCGGAAAGGCATCATGATGCACGTGCCCCACGCGACCCCGCTCCGTCGTGCCCCCGTGCAGCGGCGCAGCGCCGAACGGCTGACCAGGATCCTCGACGCGTGTGCCGCCCTCCTCGACGAGGTCGGCTACGACGCGTTGAGCACCCGGGCCGTGGCCCAGCGTGCAGGCGTCCCGATCGGCTCGGTGTACCGCTTCTTCGGCAACAAGCGGCAGATGGCCGACGCGCTGGCCCAGCGCAACCTCGAGCGCTACGTCGAGCGCGTGACCGAGCGGCTGACGGAGGCCGGGGACGGGGGCTGGCGCGACGCCCTCGACGCCGTGCTCGACGAGTACCTGGCGATGAAGCGGACCGCGCCCGGTTTCTCCCTCGTGGACTTCGGCAACCAGATACCGGTCGGCGACCGCCACGCCGAGCCCAACCACCGCGTCGCCGACCGGGTCACCGAGCTGCTCTCCGGCTACCTCGGCCGCCGCCCCGACGAGGCCCTGCGCCGTGCCTTCCTGGTCGCCGTGGAGACCGCCGACACCCTCGTCCAGCTCGCCTTCCGGGTGGCGCCGGACGGCGACGAAGCGATCATCGACGAGGCCCGGGAGCTGCTGGCGGCGTATCTGGGGCGCGTGCTCGACTGACGCGGGTCGGCCCCGGGTTCTCCGGAGACCTCCCCAACATGCCTACCGGTCGGTATGCTCGCCGCGAGGTTCCACGTCCGCGCGTCACCGCCGCCGCCCTCCGGGAGGACCCGTGCCCCGCACCGCCCTGCGTATCTGCCCCCTGTGCGAGGCCACCTGCGGCCTGACCCTGAGCATCGACGGCACCACGGTCACCGCCGCCCGCGGCGACCGCGACGACGTCTTCAGCCGCGGGTTCATCTGCCCAAAGGGCGCCTCCTTCGGAGCCCTCGACTCCGACCCCGACCGGCTGCGCACACCCCTCGTGCGCCGGGACGGCGAGCTGCGCGAGGCCACCTGGGAGGAGGCGTTCGACGCGGTCGCCGCGGGCCTGCGCCCCGTCGTCGAACGGCACGGACCGCACGCCGCCGGCCTCGTCCTCGGCAACCCCAACGTGCACACCATGGCCGGCGCCCTCTACCCGCCCGTCCTGCTCGGCGCGCTCGGCACCCGCAGCCTGTTCACCGCGTCCACGCTGGACCAGATGCCCAAGCACGTCTCCAGCGGGCTGCTCTTCGGCGACGCGAACGCCATCCCGGTGCCCGACCTCGACCGCACCGACCACCTGCTCCTCATCGGCGCCAACCCGCTGGAGTCCAACGGCAGTCTGTGCACCGCACCCGACTTCCCCGGCCGGCTCAAGGCCCTCAAGGCCCGCGGCGGCACCCTCACCGTCGTCGACCCGCGCCGCACCCGCACCGCCAGGCTCGCCGACCGGCACGTGGCGATCCGCCCCGGCACGGACGCCCTGCTCCTCGCCGCGATGGCCCACGTCCTGTTCGAGGAGGGCCTGGCCGACCTCGGCGCCCTCGCCCCGCACGTCGAGGGGGTCGAGGAACTCGCCGACGCCGTGAGGGACTTCACTCCGGAGTCCGTCGCCGCCGCCTGCGACGTCGACGCCGGGACGACGCGCGCCCTGGCCCGCGAACTCGCCGCCGCCCCCACCGCCGCCGTCTACGGCCGCATCGGCAGCTGCACAGTCCCGCACGGCACCCTCGCCAGCTGGCTCGTGGACGTCCTCAACATCCTCACCGGCAACCTCGACCGGCCCGGTGGCGCCCTCTTCCCGCAGGCCGCCACCGACCGGACCCCGCGCCCCGCCGGACCCGGACACGGCTTCGCGCTCGGCCGCTGGCACTCGCGGGTGAGCGGACATCCCGAGGCGAAGGGCGAGCTGCCGCTGTCCGCCCTCGCCGAGGAGATCGACACCACCACCGACGAGGGCGATCCGGTCCGCGCACTGATCACGATCGCCGCCAACCCCGTCCTGTCCGCACCCGACGGCGACCGGCTCGACAAGGCGCTGGACTCCCTCGACTTCATGGTGAGCGTCGACCCGTACCTGAACGAGACCTCGCGCCACGCCCACGTCGTCCTGCCGCCGCCCCCGCCGGCCCAGAGTCCGCACCACGACTTCGCCTTCAACACCCTCGCCGTGCGCAACCAGGTCCGCTACACCCGCCCCGCCGTCCCGCTCGAACCCGGCCGCATGGCCGAGACCGAGATCCTCGCCCGGCTGATCCTCGCCGCCACCGGCATGCACGGCGCCGACCCGGCCGCCGTCGACGCCATGGTGATCGAGCAGACCCTCGGCAAGGCCGTACGGGACCCGCACTCACCGGTGCACGGACGCGACCCGGGCGACCTCGCCGCACGCCTCACCGGCAGCGACGGGCCCGAACGGCGGCTCGACATGATGCTGCGCCTCGGCCCCTACGGCGACGGCTTCGGCGCCCGCCCCGACGGACTGTCGCTGGAGCGGCTGCTCGCCCACCCGCACGGCATCGACCTCGGCCCGCTGCGCCCGCGCCTGCCGCAGCCGCTGAAGACCCGCAGCGGCAAGGTGGAACTGCTGCCCGCACCGATCGCCGCCGACCTGCCGCGCCTGCGGCGCGCCATGGCCGAGCGCCCCGGCGGGCTCGTCCTGGTCGGCCGCCGCCACCTGCGGTCCAACAACAGCTGGATGCACAACGTCCCCGCCCTCACCGGCGGCTCCAACCGCTGCACCCTGCACCTGAACCCCGACGACGCCGGCCGGCTCGGCGTGCGGGACGGGGAGCCGGTGCGCGTCAAGGGCGCCGGGGGAGAGGTGACCGCCCCCGCCGAGGTCACCGACACGGTCCGGCCGGGCGTGGTCAGCCTCCCGCACGGCTGGGGCCACGACCGGCCCGGCACCCGCCTCACCCACGCCGCCGGCGACCCCGGCGTCAACGTCAACCAGCTCCTCGACGGCAGCCTGCTGGACCCGCTGTCGGGCAACGCGGTCCTCAACGGCGTACCCGTCGAGGTCGCCCCCGTGACCGCGCCCTGACCCGACCCCTGACCTGGCAAAGCTGTGACCTGGAATTTTGCGCTTATTGCTCGCATGTCAACGTCTTGTTAACGCGGCTTCGCGCCACCTAACGTCGCTCGCACCGCCTGCCCCGGTGGGATGTTCAAGGGCGAACGTTAGGTATCCATTCATGCTGACCATCCTCGGCTTCGCCATGATCGCGACCTTCCTGGTCCTGATCATGATGAAGAAGATGTCGCCGATCGCGGCGCTCGTGCTGATTCCCGCGCTGTTCTGCGTGTTCGTCGGCAAGGGCGCCCAGCTCGGCGACTACGTCATCGACGGCGTGTCCAGCCTCGCCCCCACCGCGGCGATGCTCATGTTCGCGATCGTCTACTTCGGGGTGATGATCGACGTCGGGCTGTTCGACCCGATCGTCCGCGCGATCCTGAAGTTCTGCAAGGCCGACCCGATGCGGATCGTCGTCGGTACGGCGCTGCTGGCCGCGATCGTCTCCCTGGACGGCGACGGCTCGACCACCTTCATGATCACGGTCTCGGCGATGTACCCGCTGTACAAGCGCCTCAAGATGAGCCTGGTCGTGATGACCGGTGTCGCCGCGATGGCCAACGGTGTGATGAACACCCTGCCCTGGGGCGGTCCCACCGCCCGCGCCGCCACCGCGCTGAAGGTCGACGCCACCGACATCTTCGTGCCGATGATCCCGGCCCTGGCCGTCGGCCTGGTCGCGGTCGTCGTCCTGGCCTACGTCCTCGGTCTGCGCGAGCGCCGGCGGCTCGGCACCCTGACGCTGGACGAGGCGCTGGTGCGGCAGGACGAGACCGAGACGGTGCTGGTCGGCGCGGGCGCCGGCGCGGCGGCCGGCACGGGCCCGGGCAGGGCCTCCGGCGCGGGTGCCGGCAAGGGCTCCGGTGCCGGCAACGCGTCCGCGGGCTCCGAGGACCCGGCCGGCCGGGACGGCGCCGCGGACGACGAATTCCAGGGCCTCGACCCGCACCGGGCCACCCTGCGCCCCAAGCTGTACTGGTTCAACGCGCTGCTCACGGTCGCCCTGCTGACCGCCATGATCATGGAGCTGCTGCCGATCCCGGTGCTGTTCCTGATCGGCGCCGCCCTCGCCCTCACCGTCAACTTCCCGCAGATACCCGACCAGAAGGCCCGGATCGCGGCCCACGCCGACAACGTCCTCAACGTCTCCGGCATGGTCTTCGCCGCCGCCGTCTTCACCGGCGTCCTCACCGGCACCGGCATGGTCGACCACATGGCCAACTGGCTGGTGGACACCATCCCCGACGGCATGGGCCCGCACATGGGCCTCGTCACCGGCCTGCTGAGCCTGCCGCTCACCTACTTCATGTCGAACGACGGCTTCTACTTCGGCGTCCTGCCGGTGCTCGCCGAGGCCGGCCACGCGCATGGCGTGTCGACGCTGGAGATCGCCCGCGCCTCGATCGTCGGCCAGCCGCTGCACATGTCCAGCCCGCTCGTCCCCGCCGTGTACGTCCTGGTCGGCATGGCCAAGGTCGAGTTCGGCGACCACACCCGGTTCGTCGTGAAGTGGGCGGTCCTGACCAGCCTGGTGATCCTCGCGGCGGGCATCCTGTTCGGCATCATCTGATCGTCAGGAAGGACACGATCATGGCGCCCGGTGGGAACCGCGGCTGGCTGCTCCGCCTCGTCATCGCCTTCGGCTTCGCGCAGGGGGCGGTGTCGATGGCCCGGCCCGCCGTCTCCTACCGGGCCCTCGCGCTGGGCGCGGACGAGCGGGCGGTCGGCGTCATCGCGGGTGTGTACGCGCTGCTGCCGCTGTTCGCCGCCGTGCCGCTGGGCCGCCGCACCGACCACGGACGCTGCGCGCCGCTGCTGCCCGTCGGGGTGGTGCTCATCGCCGGCGGCTGCGCGCTGAGCGGCGTCGCCGGGTCGCTGTGGACGATGGCGCTGTGGAGCGGCGTCATGGGCCTCGGGCACCTCTGCTTCGTCATCGGCGCCCAGTCGCTGGTCGCCCGCCAGTCCGCGCCGCACGAGCAGGACCGCAACTTCGGCCACTTCACCATCGGCGCCTCGCTCGGCCAGCTCATCGGTCCCGTCGCCGCGGGCGCCCTGATCGGCGGCCCCGACATGGCCGGCAGCAGCGCGCTCGCCCTGGTCGTCGCGGGCGCGGGAGCGGCGGTCGCGTTCACGTCGCTGTGGCGCATAGAGCATCCGACGGCCGCCGGGTCCGGTGCGGAAAAGGGGCCGCGCGTCCCGGTGGGGGGCATCCTGCGCGCCCGGGGCGTGCCCGCGGGCATCCTGATCAGTCTGTCGGTGCTGTCCGCGACCGACATCCTCACCGCCTACCTGCCGGTGGTCGGCGAGCACCGGGGCATCTCCCCGGCCGTCATCGGGGTGCTGCTCAGCCTGCGCGCGGCGGCCACGATCGCCTGCCGGCTGGTGCTGACGCCCCTGCTGCGCTGGCTCGGCCGCACCGTCCTGCTCACCGTCACCTGTCTGCTGGCGGCCGTGCTGTGCGCCGGCGTCGCGCTGCCGGTGCCGGTGTGGGCGCTGGGCGTGATGCTCGTCGTCCTCGGCTTCTGCCTGGGCGTCGGCCAGCCGCTGTCCATGACGACCGTCGTCCAGGCGGCCCCCGACGAGGCCCGCTCCACCGCCCTCGCCCTGCGCCTGACCGGCAACCGCCTCGGCCAGGTCGCCGCACCCGCCGCGGCCGGTCTGATCGCCGGTGTCGCGGGTGTGGCCGCGCCCTTCGTGATGCTCGGCGCGCTGCTCCTGCTGTCCTCGGGCGTGGCCCTGCGCTCCCCGTCCGGACCGGCACCCGAGCGCACGTCCGCCGGCAGCCCCGGCGGGACCCGGCCCTCGCGTCGTACGGCGTGTCAGGGCGGTGAGCGCCGCGACGGCCCGCCGGGCAACGGGGGATGACGGCGAGGACGCGCCCGCGTCGTGCGGGCTGCCCGGGGGCCGCGGCGGGCCCGCGCAGTGGCGGGCGCGACCCCGGCGGCCGGGCTCCGGTCCAGCCGCTCGCACCGGACGTCGAGCGGGGGCGACGGCACGGCCGGGCCCGGACCCGTGCCCGGCCGTGATCACCCCGTGAGACGCCCTCCGCGCTGAATTCGATCGTCCGCTTTCTCGCCATATGGACGCTCCCGCGAGTTGCGGTCCGGTGTCTTCCCCCGGCCGCGCACAGTCCGTTAACTTCCGTGACTCACACGCCCCGTGCGTCCCGTACGAGGCGTCCGTCCACGAAGACCCAGCGCCAGTGAGCCCCCGGGGGCACTCCATGACACGCGCCATCTCCCTGCACGACGTGAGCAAGACCTACGCGCGAGGCGTCCGCGTGGTGGACCGGCTGTCGCTGGACATCGCGCCCGGCGAGTTCCTCGTCCTCCTCGGCCCCTCCGGCTGCGGCAAGTCCACCGTCCTGCGCATGATCGCGGGGCTGGAGGAGATCACCGAGGGCAGGCTGCTGCTCGACGGCGCGTACGCCAACGACCTGCTCCCCGCCGAGCGGCGCATGTCGATGGTCTTCCAGAACTTCGCCCTGTACCCCAACATGACGACCCGCGGGAACATCGGCTTCCCGCTGCGCGTCGAGGCGCCCCAGGCCGACCACGGCCCCCGCGTGGACGCCACCGCCCGCATGCTGGGCATCGAGGACCTCCTCGACCGCTTCCCCGCCCAGCTCTCCGGCGGCGAACGCCAGCGCGTCGCCATGGGCCGGGCCATCTCCCGCCGGCCCACCGCCTTCCTGATGGACGAGCCGCTGTCCAACCTCGACGCCAAACTCCGCAACCACCTGCGCGCCGAGATCACCGGGCTGACCCGCGAACTGGGCGTCACCACCGTCTACGTCACCCACGACCAGTCCGAGGCCATGTCCCTCGGCGACCGCGTCGCCGTCCTGCGCGGCGGCACGCTCCAGCAGGTGGACACCCCGCGCACCGTCTACTCCCTGCCGCGCAACGTCTTCGTCGCCGCCTTCATCGGCACCCCGCGCATCAACCTGCTGCGCGGCCTCGTACGCGCCCCGCTGGACGGCGCGATGACCATCAGCCTGGGCAAGCAGTACCTGCGTCTGCCCGAACCGCTGTCCCTGGACCACCAGTTGCTCCGGGTCCAGCAGGGCCGCGAGGTCATCGTGGGCCTGCGGTCCGAGGCCGTCCGGATCGCGGACGCCGCCTCCGCCCGCCCCGGCGAGGTGCTCCTCACCGGCCTGGTGGAGCACGTCGAGTTCCAGGGCCACGAGGTCCTCGTCCACTTCAACACCGGTTCGCGGCCCGCCGTCGTGCCCGACCTGGAGGCCCCGCGGCCCGACGCCCGCCCCGCGGGGCGCCGCCGCCGCGACGGCACGGTCCTCGACCGGCTGAAGGAGCGGGCGGGCGCCCTGCGGGCCGGTCCCGTGGTGGTCATGGACGACCCGGAGGACGCCGGACCCGCCGTCACCGCCCCCGACGGCCGTCTGCCCGGCGACCTGATCGTCCGCACCACCCCCGACGTCCACCTCCGCCACGGCATGCAGGTCCCCCTCCTCGTCGACCTCGCCCACCTGTTCGTCTTCGACCAGCACGGCGAACGGATCTGCCCCGCCCCCGCGCGCCTGCCGGATCTGGAGGAGTGATCCCGCCGACATCCGGCCCTCTGGGAGGGTGAGCCGCGCCACCATGGTGGCCGCCCCTGGTGCCGTAAAACTATCGGCGCTAGTTTGGGGCTGGACGACGAGGCCCGCCCGGAAGGAACGCGATGAAGGCACACGACGGCATGTACATCGACGGAGCCTGGCGCCCCGCCGACGGCCGGGACACGATCGACGTGGTGAACCCGGCCGACGAGCAGGTGATCGGCAAGGTCCCCGCCGGCACCGCCCTGGACGTGGACACCGCCGTACGGGCCGCCCGCGCCGCCCTGCCGGGCTGGGCCGCCACCCCGCCCGCCGAGCGCGCCGCGCGTCTGACCGCCCTGCGGGACGTGCTGGTGGCCCGCAAGGACGAGATCGCCGAGACCGTCACCGCCGAGCTGGGCTCACCGCTGAAGTTCTCGCAGGCCGTGCACGCCGGCGCCCCGATCGCGGTCGCGGGCTCCTACGCCGAGCTGGCGGCGACGTACGCCTTCGAGGAAAAGGTCGGCAACTCCGTCGTCCACCACGAGCCGATCGGCGTGGTCGGCGCCATCACCCCCTGGAACTACCCCCTCCACCAGATCGTCGCCAAGGTCGCCCCGGCGCTCGCGGCCGGCTGCACGGTCGTCCTCAAGCCCGCCGAGGACACCCCGCTCACCGCCCAGCTCTTCGCCGAGGCGGTGCACGAGGCCGGCGTCCCGGCGGGCGTCTTCAACCTGGTCACCGGCCTCGGCCCGGTCGCCGGCCAGGCCCTCGCCGAGCACGCGGACGTCGACCTGGTCTCCTTCACCGGTTCCACCGCCGTCGGCCGCCGCATCGGCGCGATCGCCGGCGCCGCCGTCAAGAAGGTCGCCCTGGAACTCGGCGGCAAGTCCGCCAACGTGATCCTCCCGAGCGCCGACCTGGCCAAGGCCGTGAACGTCGGCGTCGCCAACGTCATGTCCAACTCCGGCCAGACGTGCAGCGCCTGGACCCGGATGCTGGTCCACCGCGACCAGTACGACGAGGCCGTCGAGCTGGCCGCCGAGGCCGCCGCGAAGTACGGCGACCGGATCGGCCCGGTCGTCAACGCCAAGCAGCAGGAGCGGGTGCGCGGCTACATCGAGAAGGGCGTCGCGGAGGGCGCGCGCCTCGTCGCGGGCGGCCCCGAAGCCCCGCGCGAGCGGGGGTACTTCGTCAGCCCGACCGTCCTCGCCGACGTGACCGAGGACATGACCGTGGCCCAGGAGGAGATCTTCGGTCCTGTCCTGTCCGTCCTGCGCTACGGGGACGAGGAGGACGCCCTGCGGATCGCCAACGGCACGGTGTACGGCCTCGCCGGCGCCGTCTGGGCCGCGGACGAGGCGGAGGCGGTCGCCTTCGCCCGCCGCATGGACACCGGCCAGGTCGACATCAACGGCGGCCGTTTCAACCCGCTGGCCCCCTTCGGCGGCTACAAGCAGTCCGGCGTCGGCCGCGAACTGGGCTCGCACGGCCTCACCGAGTACCTCCAGACCAAGTCCCTCCAGTTCTAGTCCAGGGGAGTTGCCCACGTCATGGCCGTCCGTGATGTCGTCCGCGCCGCTGTCGTACCCGCTGTCGGCTCCCCGCTGGAGGTCACCGGCATCGAGCTGCCCGAGCCCGGCCCCGGCCAGGTCCGGGTGAGGCTCGCCGCCGCCGGGGTCTGCCACTCCGACCTGTCCCTGTCCAACGGCACCATGCGCGTGCCGCTCCCCGCCGTCCTCGGCCACGAGGGCGCCGGCACGGTCGTCGCCGTCGGCGAGGGCGTCACCCACGTCGCGCCCGGCGACGGCGTCGTCCTCAACTGGGCCCCGTCCTGCGGCGCCTGCCACCCCTGCTCGCTCGGCGAGGTCTGGCTGTGCGCGAACGCCCTGGCCGGCGCGGCGAACACGCACGCCCGCCGCGCCGACGACGGCACCGACCTGCACCCCGGCCTGAACGTCGCCGCGTTCGCCGAGGAGACGGTGGTGTCCGCGTCCTGCGTCCTGCCCTGCCCGGACGGCATCCCGCTCACCGACGCCGCGCTGCTCGGCTGCGCCGTCCTCACCGGCTACGGCGCCGTCCACCACTCGGCGAAGGTCCGGGAGGGCGAGACGGTCGCCGTGTTCGGCGTCGGGGGAGTGGGTCTCGCCACCCTCCAGGCGGCCCGGATCGCGGGCGCCTCGAAGATCGTCGCGGTCGACGTGTCGCCGGAGAAGGAGGAGCTGGCCCGCGCCGCCGGCGCCACCGACTATCTGATCGCCTCCGACACCACCGCCCGCGAGATCCGCGCCCTCACCGGCAAGCAGGGCGTGGACGCGGCCGTCGAGTGCGTCGGCCGCGCGGTCACCATCCGCACCGCCTGGGACTCCACCCGGCGCGGCGGACGCACCACGGTCGTCGGCATCGGCGGCAAGGACCAGCACGTCACCTTCAACGCCCTGGAGATCTTCCACTGGGGCCGCACCCTGTCCGGCTGCGTCTACGGCAACGCCGACCCGGCCCGCGACCTCCCGGTCCTGGCCGAGCACGTCCGCACCGGCCGCCTGGACCTGGGCGCCCTGGTGACCGAACACATCGCCCTGGACGGCATCCCGGCGGCCTTCGACAACATGCTGGCCGGCAAGGGCGGCCGTGCGCTGGTGGTCTTCTAGGGGGTGTCGTTCGGAGCGGGCCGGCTCCGGGCGACGGTGCCTGGTGGCCGACCTGTGAGCGGGGTCCGGTGCGTGCGGCTGCAAGGCGGAGGAGGGCGACAGGGCGGAGCCCTGGCAACCGACGACAACGCCGCAGGTGTGCGTGCCAGGCCCCGCGATTCCGGCAAGATCCGAACGAGGCCCCCAGGCCCCGTCGGGCCACGACCGTCGCGCGCCCGAAGGGCGGGCCCCGCGGCGAGCGTGCGCGCCGGGCGCCGCGGGGCAGGCGCGCACGGCCGGGCGGGGCCCTACCGCCGGCCCACGTCCTCGCGGCGCGGTTCCGGGGTCCCGCCCGGCTCCGGAGCCGCCGCCGCGCGCTTCCTGGACCGCGACACCGCCACGCCCGCCAGGCACAGCGCCCCGCCCGCCAGCGTGAACAGCCCCGGCACCTCGCCGAGCGCCAGCCACGACATCAGGACGACGAGGGCGGGCACCGCGTACGTCGTGGCGCCCATCCGGCCGGCGGTCGTCCGGGCCAGGGCGTACGCCCACGTCGTGAACGCCAGGGCGGTCGGGAACACACCCAGGTAGACCATGTTGAGCGTCGCCGACGCGGGCGCCTTCGCCGCCTCCTGCACCAGCTGCCCGGCGAACGGCAGACAGACCACCGCCCCGACCAGGCACCCGAACGTCGTCACCTGCAGCGCGCTCGCCCGGCCCAGGGCCGGCTTCTGCGCGACGACCCCGCCCGCGTACGCCACCGCCGCCAGCAGGCACAGCACCACCCCGAACAGCGAGGAGCCGCCCTCGCCGGACATCGACAGGCCCACGGTCACCGCACCGGCGAACGACACCGCCATCCCCGTCAGCAGCCGCGGCGGCAACGCGTCACCGAGCAGCCGGGCGCCGAGCAGCGCGATGAGGATCGGACCGACGTTCACCACCAGGGCGGCCGTGCCGGCGTCCACCTGCTGCTCGCCCCAGTTCAGGACGACCATGTAGAAGCCGAACCACAGCAGCCCGGATATCGCGATCCCCCGCCAGGCCGGCCGGGGCGGCAGCCCCTCCCGGCGCACCAGGCAGATCGCCCCCAGCGTCAGCGCGCCCGACAGCAGCCGCCCGAGCGCCAGCGCGCCCGGCGAGTACGCCTCGCCCGCGCTGCGGATGGAGACGAAGGCGGAGGCCCACAGAACGACGGTGACGGTGGCGGCGCCGGCGGCGAGAAGGCCGGCACGGCGGGTCGGGGCGGTGCTCATCATGCTCCAGAGGCTAGGCGGGAAGGGGGCGGGGGACTGGCGGATTCCGGACGGGGCGCCCGCGCGCTCAGCGCAGCAGTGCCGGGTCGATGCCCAGCAGCCCGGACAGCGCGTCCTCGCCGGCCGGCGTCACCTTCACCGCCCGCTCCGAGCCGATGCGCACGCACCAGCCCGTGTCCAGGGCGTGCCGGCACAGGGCCGCGCCCGCGACACCCGCGAGGTGGGGGCGGCGTTCCGTCCAGTCCAGGCAGGCGCGGGCCAGCGGACGGCGGTTCGTCCGGTCGAGGCGGATCCCGGCGGCGTCGAACCAGCCGAGTCCCGCGTCGGTGAGCGCGAAGCCGGTGTCCTGGCGCAGCAGCCCGCGCCCGGTCAGCGCGTCGGTGACCGCGATCCCGAGCCGCCCGGCGAGATGGTCGTAGCAGGTGCGCCCGCGGGCCATCGCCGACCCGGCGCTCGACGCGCGCAGGGTGCGCGGACGCCGGGCCGCCGCCTCGGGCGCGACCTGCGCGGCCAGGTCCTCCACCAGGTGCGCGATCCGCTCGTCGGCCAGCCGCACGTACCGGTGCCGGCCCTGGCGCTCCTCGGCGAGCAGGCCGCCGGCGACGAGCTTGCCGAGGTGTTCGCTCAGCGTCGACGCGGCGACGCCCGCGTGCCGGGCCAGCTCGCCGGCGGTCCACGCCCGCCCGTCGAGCAGCGCCAGCAGGCAGGCGGCCCTGGTCTCGTCGGCGATCAGCCCGGCCAGCCGCGCGAGCCCGGGTGCTTCGCCGTCCTTGTCGCTCATGTGTCCAGGATGGGGCACGGACACTTCGGCGGGCGCCGAAGTGTCCTCAGTCGTTCCGCCCCGCCTGCCGGTACTGCTGCGCCAGCCCGTCCAGCAGGGCCGTCAGCCCGGTCTCGAAGGCCCGCTCGTCGATCTTCTCCTGCTGCTCGGCCAGGAGGTGCGCCTTGCCGAGGTGGGGGTAGTCGGCGGGATCGTAGGCGCCGGCGTCGTCCGGGAAACCCCGCGCGAAGGAGCCGAGCGCGGAGCCCATGACGAAGTACCGCATCAGCGCGCCGATGGACGTGGCCTGCGCCGGCGGCCAGCCCGCCGCGACCATCGCGCCGTAGACGGCGTCCGCGAGGTGCAGCGCGGCCGGGCGGCGCCCCGGTCCGTGGGCCAGCACCGGGACGATGTTGGGGTGGTCGCGCAGGGCCGCCCGGTAGGAGACGGCCCAGTCGTGCAGCGCGGTCCGCCAGTCCCGGCCGTCCTCGAACATCGAGAGGTCGACCTGCGCGCTGACCGAGTCGGCGACGGCCTCCAGGATCTCGTCCTTGGTGCGGAAGTGGTTGTAGAGCGAGGGCCCGCTCACCCCCAGTTCCGCCGCGAGCCGGCGCGTGGAGACGGCCGCGAGGCCCTCCGCGTCCACCAGCGCGCGGGCCGTCTCGACGATCCGGTCGGTGCTGAGCAGGGGCTTGCGCGGTCGGGCCATGGCGCACATAGTAGGGCTGCGACCTTAAACTAGCAGTGCTAATTTAAATGTCCGGCTTTCAAGATACGTCTGTCCGGATCCGTCTACTGTGGGGTGACCCGTCATGAACCTGGAGCTCAGCGAGGAGCAGACCGCCGTACGGCAGCTCGCCCGGGACTTCGTGGAGCGCGAGATCGCCCCCCACGTCGTCGCCTGGGACCGCGCCGAGGAGGTGGACCGGTCCATCGTCAAGAAGCTCGGCGAGGTCGGCTTCCTCGGGCTCACCGTCGACGAGGAGTACGGCGGCTCCGGCGGCGACCACCTCGCGTACTGCCTGGTGACGGAGGAGCTGGGGCGCGGTGACAGCTCCGTGCGCGGCATCGTCTCCGTCTCCCTCGGCCTGGTCGCCAAGACCATCGCCGCCTGGGGCGACGAGGAGCAGAAGCGCCGCTGGCTGCCGGGGCTGACCTCCGGCGAGTACGTCGGCTGCTTCGGCCTGACCGAGCCCGGCACGGGCTCGGACGCCGGGAACCTCTCCACGCGCGCGGTCCGCGACGGCGACGACTATGTCGTCAACGGCACCAAGATGTTCATCACCAACGGCACCTGGGCCGACGTCGTCCTGCTCTTCGCCCGCTCCACGGACGCCCCCGGCCACAAGGGCGTCTCCGCCTTCCTGGTGCCCACCGACACCCCCGGCCTGACCCGCCGCACCATCCACGGCAAGCTCGGGCTGCGCGGCCAGGCCACCGCCGAACTGGTCCTGGAGGACGTCCGCGTCCCCGCCTCGGCGATGCTGGCCCCCGAGGGCAAGGGCTTCTCGGTCGCCATGTCGGCCCTCGCCAAGGGGCGGATGTCGGTCGCGGCCGGCTGCGTCGGCATCGCGCAGGCCGCCCTGGACGCGGCCGTGCGGTACGCGGGCGAGCGCGAGCAGTTCGGGAAGACCATCGCCCACCACCAGCTGGTGCAGGAGCTGATCAGCGACATCGCCCTCGACGTGGATGCGGCCCGGCTGCTGACCTGGCGGGTCGCCGACCTGATCGACCGCGGGCAGCCCTTCACCGTCGAGTCCTCCAAGGCCAAGCTGTTCGCCTCGGAGGCCGCCGTCCGCGCCGCCAACAACGCCCTCCAGGTCTTCGGCGGCTACGGCTACATCGACGAGTACCCGGCCGGCAAGCTGCTGCGCGACGCCCGCGTCATGACCCTGTACGAGGGCACCAGCCAGATCCAGAAGCTGGTCATCGGGCGCGCGCTGACGGGCGTCTCGGCCTTCTGAGTAGCCGAACTGAGTACGACGGCGGATGTGGTCACAGCCGCATCCGCCGACGCTTGTCCCCATGAGTGACACACCGGTCAAGCAGCAGAGCACCGCCGCCTTCTACGGGCAGGCCGTCGCGTCGTTCGCCGTCGCCATGATCGCCACCGCCATCGGCATCTACCGGCTCGAGGCCGACGCGTGGGTGCGCGCCTTCCTCGCCATCGCCGTCCTGTACCTCGTCACGTCCGCCTTCACCCTGGCCAAGATCATCCGGGACCGGCAGGAGGCCGGGCAGATCGTCAGCCGGGTCGACCAGGCGCGGCTGGAGAAGCTCCTCGCCGAGCACGACCCCTTCGAGAAGCTGGGGTGACCTGTGCGGCGGGCGCCCTAAGCGCCCGCTCAGCTTCGGCGGTATGGTGGAGCTCCTGTCACCGAGAGGGGCGAACAAGCGATGAGTACGGCGGCCGAGACGGCGGGCGGCGACATCGAGCCGTGGGAAGAGGTCACGCCTGACGCGGCCCGGCGACTGCTGGTCGCCGCCGTGGAGGCCTTCGCCGAGCGCGGTTACCACGCGACCACGACCCGCGACATCGCCGGGCGGGCCGGCATGAGCCCGGCCGCGCTCTACATCCACTACAAGACCAAGGAAGAGCTGCTCCACCGCATCAGCCGGATCGGCCACGACCGGGCGCTCGGCATCCTGCGCACGGCCGCCGAGGGCGAGGGCAGCGCCACGGAGCGGCTCGCCGACGCGGTCAGCTCCTTCGTGCGCTGGCACGCCGGGCGGCGCACCACCGCGCGCGTGGTGCAGTACGAGCTGGACGCGCTCGGGCCGGACGCCCGCGCCGAGATCGTCGCGCTGCGCCGCCAGGTCGACGCTCAGGTGCGCGGCATCATCGAGGAGGGCGTGGCCTCGGGCGAGTTCGAGGTGGCGGACGTGCAGGGCACGACGCTCGCCGTGCTCTCCCTCTGCATCGACGTCGCCCGCTGGTTCAACGTGAACGGCCCCCGGACGCCCGACGAGGTCGGCGCGCTCTACGCCGACCTCGTGCTGCGGATGGTGCGGGCCAAGGAGCCCGGCGCCGCTCAGGGGCGGTAGCGGCTCACAGGTAGTAGCGCGAGACGGACTCGGCGACACACACCGGCTTGTCGCCGCCCTCGCGCTCCACGGTGAAGGCGACGGCCACCTGGATCCCTCCCTTGACGTCCTCGACGCCGGTGATCGTCGCCGTGGCGCGCAGCCGCGAGCCGACCGGGACGGGGGAGGGGAAACGGACCTTGTTGGTGCCGTAGTTGACACCCATCTTCACGCCCTCGACCTTGATCAGCTGCGGGCCGAAGAGCGGGAGCAGCGACAGGGTCAGATACCCGTGCGCGATGGTCGTGCCGAACGGGCCCGCGGCGGCCTGCTCCGGGTCCACGTGGATCCACTGGTGGTCGCCGGTCGCCTCCGCGAACAGGTCGATGCGCTTCTGGTCGACCTCCAGCCAGTCGGTGTACCCCAGCTGCTCGCCCACCGCCGCCTTCACGTCGTCGGCGGATGTGAAGATCCTCGGCTCTGCCATGTCCCGGCCTCTCGCGTCAAAGGTTTCGTGGCTCTGCTTGCCCGTGCCTGCCGGGCGTTGCTAAGCAACTGCTTAGCATGGTAGTCGGTGAGGCCCATGTCAACGGACCCGAGGGTCGAGCGGGTGGGTAGGGTTCGGGGAGTGCCTCAGATTCCCGAGAAGATTCACGAGCTCACGGTCGGCCAGCTCGCCGCGCGCAGCGGCGCCGCCGTCTCCGCCCTGCACTTCTACGAGTCCAAGGGCCTGATCAGCAGTCGCCGCACCTCGGGCAACCAACGCCGCTTCAGCCGCGACGCGCTGCGCCGGGTCGCCTTCGTGCGGGCCGCCCAGCGCGTCGGCATCCCGCTCGCCACGATCCGCGAGGCGCTGGCCGAGCTGCCGGAGGGGCGCACGCCCACCGAGGACGACTGGGCCCGGCTCTCCGCGGCCTGGCGCTCCGAGCTGGACGAGCGGATCAAGCAGCTGAACCGGCTGCGCGACCACCTCACCGACTGCATCGGCTGCGGCTGCCTGTCCCTGGACACCTGCGTCCTGTCCAACCCCGACGACGTCTTCGGCGAAAGCCGTACGGGCTCCCGCCTGCTGGTGGAACGGAAGACCGACCCGGCCCGCGCCGGCAAGCGTGCGGTGGCCTCCCAGGACCCGGCCTGCTGCGACTGAACGCCCGCCCGGCTGCGGGCAGTCGTGCCTCCCTCAGTGCCTGAACGGCCTGGGAGGCACCCCCGGGGCGGCACGGGTGGGCGCGGCGGGGCCCCGGCAGCGCCGGACCACGCGCCCCGCCCCCGCACCCGCGCCGGACGACGCGACCTGCCTTGCCCCGCACCCGCGCCGGTCCGTCCGATCACCCTCAGCCGTCCGCGCGGCACCCCTGCGCGCCCCTCGTCGCCCCCCTCGCAGCCCGTGCACCGACCCGGTCCGGCACCGGGCCCCGCACACGCCGGGCTTCGCTCCCACGTGCCGTTCGCCCCCTGCGGGTCACGCCCCGGGGTGCCGGGCCGTCCGCCACTCGGTCAGTCCCGCCTCGACCAGCTCGGCGTTCGACCGGGCGGGCCGGCCGTCCGGCAGGAGCAGGGTGTCCTCCAGGCCGATGCGGGTGGCGAGGCCCAGCCGGCCGGCCAGGCGCAGCACCGGCCAGGCGCCGCCGTCCTCGCCGTGCAGCAGTACCGGGCGGCCGTGCGCCGCACCCAGGCCGTCCAGCAGGGTCCGCGCGGACGCCTCCGCGGTCTCCGCGTCGGTGTCCGTGACCTCCGCCAGTACCCGCAGCACCCTCGGCCCCAGCGGCGAGCGCGCGAACCGTTCCGCGCCGTCCGTGCCGGACCAGATGCCCGCCTCGACACCCACCCCCCGCTCGATCAGCGCGGCGGCGACCGCCTCGGCGCCCGGCTCGTGCCAGTTGACCGAGGCGTGGTCGGGCAGCGCCTCCCAGCTCCGGACCCGCGCGACCCGTGCGTCCGGCCCGGGCTCGGCCCACGCCCCCGTGGTCACCCCGACCGGCACCGGCACCCGCGCCCGTACCGCCTCCAGGGTCACCGCGAGCACCCGCGGCGACAACGTGTCCCGCCCGCACGGCGTCTTGGGATGGACATGGACGTCCGTGGCCCCGGCGGCCACCGCCCCGGCCACGGCGTCCGCCATCGCCTCCGGCGTCAGCGGCACCACCGCGCCGTCGGCGCCCCCGCGGGCCCCGTTCACACACACCTGCACCATTCCCCCATGGTGCAGGGCACCACTGACAACACCCGTCGGGAGCGCGGCATCCCCGGCGCATCCCCGAGCCCTGTCCGCGAGGTCCCTCCGGGCGGACGGAGGGACCTCGCTGACACGGCCTGCGGCCTGTCGTCAACTTCCCGCCCGCACGGGGGCGTCCGTCCCCCGGCCGCTACGCCGACATCAGCAGCCGTTCACGCCGGGCGTCCGCCAGGGCGTCCGGGGTCAGCACCGGCCGCGGCACCAGGATCCCGCAGTCCGTGCAGACCGGTCCCGTCGAGGGCTCGTGGTCCAGGTCGTACTTCCAGACCAGCCGGTCCCCGTCGCACACCGGGCACACCTCACCCGGGTCGCGCTCGAGCGCCGAGATCAGCCGGCGCAACACCTCGGCCAGCGGCCCGTCGGGATGGACCCGGGGGTCGTCGCACCAGGCCACCCCGAAACCGCCCCAGGTCAGCCGGTGCCAGTCGTCCACACTGCCCGGCCTGCGCAGGCCGTCGTGCTTCTCCTTCCTGCGCCGCTCGGCGAACTCCACCTCGTAGGCCAGCCACACCGAACGCGCCTCCTCCAGCTCCTCCAGTGCGGCCACGAGCCGCGCCGGGTCGGGGGAGCGGTCCTCGGGGCCGAAGCCGGCCCGCGAGCACAGATGGTCCCAAGTCGCCCTGTGCCCGTAAGGGGCGAACCGCTCAAGGCACTTGCGCAGCGAATAGCGCCGTAGCGCCAGGTCGCACCGTGGATCGCGGACCTGTCTCGCCAGACTCCGGAAACCGGCCATCGCCCTGCACCTCCGTCACACCTGCACCTGCACTTCGGTCACTTCGGCGTCGTCGTACGGAGTCGTCCTCCCGACGTCGCCGAGTAGACGTATCGACACGCGATTCGGCTCCATCCGATTTCCGATGCCTCCCATAAGCCGACCGCACCCGCTGCGAAAACTGACGCATGTTCACCTTCCAACTCGGGGATACCGGCGGTAACGTCCGGGCCCACCCTCGTCGGGAGGAGCTGCCATGCAACGGCGCACCCCACGCAACGCCCTTGACAGACTGAGAACTCCCCGTCGCTTCCACGGGTTCCTGAAGAGCGCATCGGTATGCGCCCTCATTGCCGGTCTTTTGTCACCGCTTTCCCCGGCGATGGCCACCGGCACGGGCACCACCACCCCCACGACCGCGCCGGCGGCGGCCGACGACCACTGCGGCGGCCGCTGTTCCGACATCCTGCCGCCCGGCCAGAACGGCAACGCCACCCTCGCCCAGATCCTCCTCAACCAGGCCTTCGGCACCCAGCCCGCGCACGCCGAGGACCAGCTCGGCCCCTACGCGAACCTCGCCACCGGCTACTCCGGCCTCACCAACGACAAGATCAACAGCTTCTTCGGCGACGCCTCCTTCGGCGTCCCCGCCGACCAGGTCGCCTCCACCGTCCGCCCCGCC
This sequence comes from Streptomyces flaveolus, assembly GCF_014648815.1. GTDB lineage: Bacteria > Actinomycetota > Actinomycetes > Streptomycetales > Streptomycetaceae > Streptomyces > Streptomyces flaveolus. The sequence goes on from NZ_BMRV01000005.1 coordinate 114,558, forward strand.
GGACGCGACGACGTGACCATCGTCCGCGACAAGAAGACCGGCGTGCCGCACATCACCGGTACCACCCGCTACGGCACCGAGTTCGGCGCCGGCTACGCCGCGGCCCAGGACCGGCTGTGGCTGATGGACCTCTTCCGGCACGTCGGACGCGGCCAGTTGACGCCCTTCGCCGGCGGCGCCCCCGCCAACCAGGGACTGGAGCAGCAGTTCTGGCGCAGCGCCCCGTACACCGAGGCCGACCTGGAGGCGCAGATCCTGAGCGCCGCCGCCAAGGCCGGTGAGCGCGGCGAGCAGGCCCTCGCCGACGTGGACGCCTACGTCGCCGGCGTCAACGCCTACATCGACGCCTCCGACAAGGGCCGCTACTTCCCCGGCGAGTACGTCCTGACCGGCCACAAGGACGCCCTCACCAACGCCGGCACCATCGACCGCTTCAAGCGCACCGACCTGATAGCCCTGGCCTCCGTCATCGGCTCCCTCTTCGGCGCCGGCGGCGGCGGAGAGGTCAACAACGCGCTCTCCCTTCTCGCCGCCCAGGAGAAGTACGGCGTCGCCGAGGGCACCAGGGTCTGGGAGTCCTTCCGCCAGCGCAACGACCCCGAGGCGGTCCTCACCCAGCAGAACGGCAGCTTCCCGTACCTGCCCCGCCCGGACGCCCCGCAGGGCCGCGCCCTGCCCGACGCCGGCTCGGTCCAGGCGGAGCCCCTGGTGTACGACCGCACCGGCAGCGCGGCCACGGCGGGCGCGACGGGCGCCTCCGCCACGGCGGCGGACACCGCCGTCACCTCGGCCCGGCGCGGCATGTCCAACGCCCTCGTCGTCAGCGGGAAGCACACCGCGAGCGGGAACCCGGTCGCCGTGTTCGGCCCGCAGACCGGCTACTTCGCGCCCCAGCTGCTCATGCTCCAGGAACTCCAGGGCCCGGGCCTGAGCGCCCGCGGCGCCTCCTTCGCGGGGCTGAGCATGTACGTCGAACTCGGCCGCGGCCAGGACTACGCCTGGAGCGCGACCACCTCCGGCCAGGACATCATCGACACCTACGCGGTCGAGCTGTGCCAGGACGACTACCACTACCTGTACCGCGGCACCTGCACGCCCATGGAGAAGGTCGAGCGCAAGAACGCCTGGAAGCCGACCGTCGCCGACTCCACCGCCGCCGGCTCCTACACGATGCGGGTCTGGCGCACGAAGTACGGCCCGGTCGAGTCCCGCGCCACGGTCGGCGGCAAGAAGGTCGCCTACACCACGCTGCGCTCGTCCTACCTGCACGAGGCCGACTCGATCATCGGCTTCCAGATGCTCAACGACCCGGACTACCTGAACAGCCCGGAGCGCTTCCAGGGAGCCGTCCAGCGCATCAACTACACCTTCAACTGGTTCTACGCCGACTCCGAGCACACCGCGTACTACAACAGCGGCGACAACCCGGTACGGGCGGACGGCGTCGACGCCGAGTTCCCGGTGTGGGCGCGTGAGGCGTACGAGTGGCAGGGCTGGGACCCGGCCGCCAACACGGCCCGGTACACGCCCGCGTCGGCCCACCCCCGGTCCGTCGACCAGGACTACTACATCTCCTGGAACAACAAGCAGGCCAAGGACTACCCGGCCGCCTCCTGGGGCAACGGCTCCGTCCACCGCGGCGACCTGCTCGACGACCGCGTCGGGAAACTGGTCGCGCAGGGAGGCGTCACCCGGGCCGCGCTGGTGAAGGCCATGGCCGAGGCGGGCCTGGCCGACCTGCGGGCCGAGGACGTCGTGCCCGACCTGCTGAAGGTCGTCGAGTCCGCGCCGGTGACCGACCCCGCGGCCCAGGCGGCCGTGAACCGGCTCAAGGCATGGCTCGCCGCGGGCGCCCTGCGCACGGAGACCTCGGCCGGCTCGGAGAAGTACGCCCACGCCGACGCGATCCGCACCCTGGACGCCTGGTGGCCGCTGCTGGTGAAGGCCGAGTTCGAACCCGGCCTCGGCAGCGACCTGTACGCCGCCTTCACCCGCAACCTGCCCGTCGACGAGTCACCGTCCGCCGCCCACGGCCCGACCGGCGCCCACGCCGGCAGCGCCTTCCAGTACGGCTGGTGGAGCTTTGTCGACAAGGACGTCCGGTCGGTGCTCGGCGAGTCCGTCAAGGGTCCGCTCGCGCGGGAGTACTGCGGCGGAGGCGACCTCGCCGCCTGCCGGGACACCCTGGTCTCCACCCTGACGGAGGCCGCGGGCCGCACCCCCGCCCAGGTCTACCCGGGCGACGACAACTGCTCCGCGGGCGACCAGTGGTGCGCCGACTCGGTGATCCACCGCACCCTCGGCGGCATCAAGCACGGCGGCATCAGCTGGCAGAACCGGCCGACCTACCAGCAGGTCGTGGAGTTCGCGACCCACCGGTGACCGGCCGGCCCCGCGCTCGGCGCCAAGAGCCGGCGCCAAAGGCCGGCGCCAGAGGACGGCGCCAGAGGACGGCGGCAGAGGTCAGCGGTAGAGGAGGTACTGGCGGCGCGTCCTGCGGAACGCCGCCAGTTCGCTCTCCCAGCCGTCCACCACCTCGTCGGTGTCCGCGCCCGCGTCGATCATCGTGCGCACCTGCGTGGAGCCGGTGAGTTTGTCGATCCAGTTGTCCGGCCGCCAGGCGAAGCCGTCCCAGCTCCGCCTGGCGGTCACCAGCAGAGCGATTCCGGTGCGCACCGGGTCGAAGGCGGCCCGGTCGTGCACGTGGAGCTGTACACCGCCGACCGTCTTCCCCTGGAACTTGGAGAAGGTGGGTGCGAAGTACGCCTCGCGGAACCGCACGCCGGGCAGGCCGACTTCGTTCGCGGCGGCGGCCCAGCGCCCGTCGACGCCCTCGGCGCCCAGCAGTTCGAACGGGCGGGTGGTGCCGCGCCCCTCCGACAGGTTCGTGCCCTCGAACAGGCACGTGCCCGAGTACACCAGCGCGCACTCCGGCGTCGGCATGTTCGGGCTCGGCGGCACCCAGGGCAGCCCGGCGGTGTCGTAGAACTCCGACCGCTTCCAGCCCGTCATCGTGACGGTCTCCAGCGGCACGGGCGACGTCAGGAACTCGCCGTTGAAGAGCAGCGCCAGCTCGGCGACCGTCATGCCGTGCGCCTGGGCGATCGGCTGCCGCCCGACGAAGGTGGCGAACTCCTTGTGCAGGACTGGCCCCAGCGCCGCCCGCCCGGTCACCGGGTTCGGCCGGTCCAGCACGACGAACCGCTTGCCCGCGAGCCGGGCCGCCTCCATGCAGTCGAACAGCGTCCAGATGTAGGTGTAGAAGCGCGCGCCCACGTCCTGGATGTCGAAGACGACGGTGTCCACGCCGGACGCCGTGAAGATGTCCGCGAGCGGCTGTCCGCTCTTCAGGTACGTGTCGTAGACGGGCAGCCCGGTCGCCGGATCGTCGTAGCGACCCTCGGAGCCGCCGGCCTGCGCGGTGCCGCGGAAGCCGTGCTCGGGACCGAAGACGGCCGTCAGGTTCACCCGGCCGTCGGCGTGCATCACGTCCACGATGTGGCGCACGTCCCGGGTGATGCCGGTGGGGTTGGTGACGATGCCGACCCGCTCGCCATCGAGCAGGGCGTAGCCGTCGTCGGCCAGCCGCTCGAACCCGGTGCGCAGCCGGCGGCCGCCGCCCGAGGGGGCCGCCTGGGCCGGACCGGCGGCCGCGGCCGAGGCGGTGGCCGCCACGGCGGCCGTGGTGGCGAGCAGGTTCCGTCTGGACAGCGTCATGCGGTGACCTCCGTGATCGCGGCGGGTGTCATGCGCACGCACGCTAACCCGCGCCCCGGGTCCCACGGAACGACTCGAACCGCGGTTCACCTCTTCCGCCGTGCATACCGACTGGTTAGTCTGGCGTCCACCAGCGCCCGAGCCGCGTCGAAGGAGACCGATGGTGGAAGCCGTGCAGGATGCCGGAGTCGTCGTCACCGGGGCAGGAGGCGGCATCGGCGCCGCACTGGCCCGCCGCTTCGCGGCCGAGGGCGCCCGGGTGGTCGTCAACGACCTGGACGCCGGACGGGCGAAGGCCGTCGCCGACGAGATCGGCGGCATCGCGGTCCCCGGGGACGCCTCCGCGATCATCACCGAGGCGCGCGACGCGCTGGGCGGCACGGTGGACGTCTACTGCGCCAACGCCGGTGTCGCCTCCGGCGGGACCGAGGCGGCCGACGAGGCCGTCTGGGCGCTCGCCTGGGACGTCAACGTCATGGCCCACGTCCGGGCGGCCCACGAGCTGATCCCCGACTGGCTGGAGCGCGGCAGCGGCCGCTTCGTCTCCACCGTCTCGGCGGCCGGACTGCTCACCATGATCGGCGCCGCCCCCTACAGCGTCACCAAGCACGGCGCCTACGCGTTCGCCGAGTGGTTGTCCCTCACCTACCGCCACCGCGGCATCAAGGTGCACGCCATCTGCCCGCAGGGGGTGCGCACCGACATGCTGACCGCGAGCGGCAGCGCGGGCGAGCTGGTGCTCGCACCGACCGCGATCGAGCCCGGGGACGTGGCGGACGCCCTCTTCAAGGGCATCGAGGAGGACCGCTTCCTGATCCTGCCGCACCCCGAGGTCGCCGAGTACTACCAGGCCCGTGCCGCCGAACCCGACCGCTGGCTGCGCGGGATGAACCGCCTCCAGCAGCAGTGGGAGGCGACGGCCCGATGACCGGCTCCCGTTACGCGGCCAAGCCCTGGCTGGACCTCCTCACCGACGTCCAGAAGGCCCCGCTCGACCCGGACGCCTCCCTGGTGCACGCCCTGCGCCGGGCCGCCGCCGAGGCACCCGACCGCGAGTTCCTCGCCTACTTCGACGGCCGGCTCACCTACCGCGAGGCCGACGAACTGAGCGACTCCGTAGCCGGGCACCTCGCCGCCCGCGGCCTGGAGCGCGGCGACCGGGTCGCCGTCCTGCTGCAGAACTCCCCGCACTTCGTGCTCGCCGTCCTCGGCGCCTGGAAGGCGGGCGCGGTCGTCGTGCCGGTCAACCCCATGTACAAGTCGGGGGAGGTCGGCCACGTCCTGCGCGACGGCGAGGTGGCCGCCCTGATCTGCTCCGACCGGGCCTGGGAGGGCTACCTGCGCGAGACGGCCGCCGGCTCGCCGGTGCGGATCGTGCTCACGGCCTGCGAACTGGACTTCCAGACCCGGGGCGATGCCCGCGTCCTGACCTTCGAGCGGCTGCCGCGGCCCGGGCACACCGACGACCTCACCGAGGTGGCCCGCGCCGGCCACACGGCACCCGAGGGCCGCGACCCCGAGCCCGCCGGCATCGCGCTCATCAGCTACACCTCGGGCACCAGCGGCACGCCCAAGGGCGCCACCAACACGCACCGCAACATCATGTACAACGCCGAACGGCAGCGCACCGGCCTCGGTCTGCCCGAGGCGCCCGTCTACTTCGCGCTGGCGCCGCTGTTCCACATCACCGGCATGGTCTGCCAGCTCGGCGCCTGCCTGAACAGCGTGGGCACGCTCGTCCTGGCGTACCGCTTCGATGCGGGCGTCGTCCTGGACGCGTTCGCCGAGCACCGGCCGCACTACACGGTCGGCCCGTCCACCGCCTTCATGGCGCTGGCCGCCCACCCTTCCGTCACCCGCGAGCACTTCGCGTCCTTCGCCAACATCTCCTCCGGGGGCGCCCCGCTGCCGCCGGCCCTGGTGGAGAAGTTCCGCGCGGGCTTCGGCCCGTACATCCGCAACGGCTACGGGCTCACCGAGTGCACCGCGCCCTGCGCCTCCGTACCGCCCCACCTGGAGGCGCCCGTGGACCCGGTCTCCGGGACCCTCGCCGTGGGCGTGCCCGGCCCCGAGACGGTCGTCCGGATCGTGGACGACCAGGGCGAGGAGGTGCCCTTCGGCGAGCAGGGCGAGATCGTCGTCAGCGGCCCGCAGGTCGTCCCCGGCTACTGGCGCCGCCCCGACGCCACCGCCGAGACCTTCCCCGGCGGCGAGCTGCGCACCGGCGACATCGGCTTCATGGACGAGCGGGGCTGGCTCTACGTCGTCGACCGCAAGAAGGACATGATCAACGCCTCCGGCTTCAAGGTCTGGCCCCGCGAGGTCGAGGACGTCCTCTACACGCACCCGGCGGTGCGCGAGGCCGCCGTCGTCGGCGTGCCCGACGGATACCGCGGGGAGACCGTCAAGGCCTACATCAGCCTCCGCCCGGGCGCCGATACCGACCCGGATGCGCTGGCCGCGTACTGCAAGGAGAGACTGGCCGCCTACAAATACCCGCGTCAGGTGGAGATCCTGACCGACTTGCCGAAGACGGCGAGTGGGAAGATCCTCCGTCGGGAACTGCGTTCCCGTACGCACGACGACGGACAGTGAGACAACGGAAAGGCAGGTGACGGCAGTGCCCAGGACCACGGACGGGGACGGCACTCCGGTGCCGCAGCGGCTCCTGGCCGCCGCCACCCGGCTCTTCGCGGAGCAGGGCTACGACCGCACCTCGGTGCAGGAGATCGTGGAAGCGGCCGGCGTCACCAAGGGCGCGCTGTACCACTACTTCGGCTCCAAGGACGACCTCCTGCACGAGGTGTACGCGCGCGTCCTGCGCCTCCAGCAGGAGCGCCTGGACGCCTACGCGGACTCCGACGAGCCGGTCGAGGAGCGGGTGCGCGAGGCGGCGGCCGACGTGGTCGTCACCACCATCGACAACCTCGACGACGCGTCGATCTTCTTCCGTTCGATGCACCAGCTCAGCCCGGAGAAGAACAAGCAGGTGCGCGCCGAGCGCCGGCGCTACCACGAGCGCTTCCGGGCGCTCATCGAGGAGGGCCAGCGGGCCGGCGTCTTCACCAAGGAGGTCCCGGCCGACCTCGTCGTGGACTACCACTTCGGCTCCGTGCACCACCTGTCGACCTGGTACCGCCCCGACGGCCCGCTCAGCCCGCAGGAAGTGGCCGACCACCTGGCCGACCTGCTGCTGCGGGCGCTGCGCCCGTGAGCTGACCCGTGAGGTGGTCGGCCAGAGCCGCCGCCGCGGGGTTGCGCGGCAGCGGCCCGCGGCCGGCCCGCACGACCGTGCGGCCCGGCTCCGGCTGCCGGACCGCCACGCACGGCAGCCCGGCCCGCTCGCCGATCCGCCGCGGCACGAACGCCCCCCCCCGGTCCCGGCCCGCACCAGGTCGACCAGCAGCCCGATCTGGGTCACGTCACAGGTGAGACGGCGCTCCGGACCGCAGTGCGCTGCAAGACGCCGTACCGCCGTCTCCAGTCCGGTCCGCGCGCGGAAGTCGACGAACGGCTCCTCGGCGAGATCCTTGATCAGCGTCCGCCCGGCCTCGGCGAGGGGGCCCGGAGCGGTGATCAGCACCAGCTCCTCCTCCCAGGAGGCGTACGGCGTCAGCCCCTCGGGCAGCGTCCCCGCGTCCGGCACGAGGTGGGCGAGGTCCAGTTCGCCCGCGCGCAGCGCCTCGGCCAGCTCACCGACCGGCGCGTCCCGCACCGACACCTGGACCCCGGGGACCGGCGGTGGAACGTGGCCAGTTCGGCGGGCAGGTCCACGCAGGTCCACGCAGGTCAGCGTCTGGATCGTGCCGATGGCCACCCGGCCGACGGCCAGCCCCGTCACCGCCGCGACCGCCTGCCGGGCCTCCTCGGCGCCGGCCAGCAGCGCGCGGGCCTGCGGCAGCAGGGCGCGGCCCGCCTCCGTCAGCACGACCCGGCGGCCGGTGCGGTCGAACAGGCCGGCACCCAGCTCCCGTTCGAGGTTGCGGACCGAGGTGCTGAGCGCCGGCTGCACGATCAGCTCGCGGCGCGCGGCGGCGGTACTGCGTCCCCCGGGGACGACCCCCGGACCCCCGGCCGGGGACCGCCGCGTCGACGCACGAAGAGGGCCGCAGAAGCCCCGTGGTCCCAGACTCCCGTGCCTGGTGCCCGAGGAGACGCGCCGCGGCTCAGAGGTACTTCTTGATCTCCCGGCGTGCCAGCGAGCGCTGGTGCACCTCGTCGGGGCCGTCGGCGAGCATGAGCGTGCGGGCACCCGCGTACAGCTCTGCCAGCGGGAAGTCCTGGCTCACGCCGCCCGCGCCGTGCAGCTGGATCGCCCGGTCGAGGATGCCGACCACCGCGCGCGGAGTGGCGATCTTGATGGCCTGGATTTCGGTGTGGGCGCCCCGGTTGCCGACGGTGTCCATCAGCCAGGCGGTCTTCAGCACCAGCAGCCGCAGCTGCTCGACGGTGACGCGCGCGTCCGCGATCCAGTTCTGCACGACACCCTGCTGGGCCAGCGCCTTGCCGAAGGCCGTGCGGGAGGTCGCCCGCCGGCACATCAGCTCGATCGCCCGCTCGGCCATGCCGATCAGCCGCATGCAGTGGTGGATCCGGCCGGGACCGAGCCGGGCCTGGGCGATGGCGAAGCCGCCGCCCTCCTCGCCGATCAGGTGGGACACCGGCACGCGCGCGTGGTCGAAGGTCACCTCGGCGTGGCCGCCGTGGTAGTGGTCCTCGTAGCCGAAGACCTGCATCGCCCGGTTCACGGTCACGCCGGGGGTGTCGCGGGGGACCAGCACCATGGACTGCTGACGGCGGATGTCCTCGCCGTCCGGGTCCGTCTTGCCCATCACGATGAAGATCTGGCAGTCCGGGTTCATCGCCCCGGAGATGTACCACTTGCGGCCCGTGATGACGTACTCGTCGCCGTCGCGCTCGATGTGCGTGGTGATGTTCGTGGCGTCCGAGGAGGCCACGTCCGGCTCGGTCATCGCGAACGCCGAGCGGATCTCACCGGCGAGCAGCGGCTGCAGCCACTGCTTCTTCTGCGCCTCGTCCGCGAACTGGGCGAGCACCTCCATGTTCCCGGTGTCGGGCGCCGCGCAGTTCGTCGCCGTCGGCGCCAGCTGCGGGCTGCGGCCGGTGATCTCGGCGAGCGGTGCGTACTGGAGGTTGGTGAGGCCGGCTCCGTACTCGGCGTCGGGGAGGAAGAGGTTCCACAGGCCCTGGCGGCGGGCCTCGGCCTTGAGGTCCTCCACGACCTGCGGGGTGTCCCAAGGGGAGGCGAGGAGGGCGCGCTGCTCGTGGGCGACCTGCTCGGCCGGGTAGACGTACTCGTCCATGAAGGCGAGCAGCTTGGCGCGGAGTTCCTCGGTGCGTGCGTCGAACGCGAAGTCCATGACGGTTCAGCCTTCCTGAAGGGTGGTCAGGCCGTGCTCGATGAAGACGGGGACGAGTTCGCCGATGCGGTCGAAGCCGCGGCCGACCGTCTGGCCCAGCGTGTAGCGGTAGTGGATGCCCTCCAGGATCACGGCGAGCTTGAACCACGCGAACGCCGTGTACCAGGCGACCGAGGACACGTCGCGCCCCGAGCGCGCGGCGTACCGCTCGATCAGCTCGGCCGGGGCGGGGTGGCCGGGGGCCTGGGCCGTGGTGGAGACGGGGGAGTCGGGCATGCCGAGCGGCTGGCTGTACATGACGAGGAGGCCGAGGTCGGTGAGGGGGTCACCGAGGGTGGACATCTCCCAGTCGAGGATCGCCCTGATCTCGTCGTTCTCGCCGCCGATCAGGACGTTGTCGAGCCGGTAGTCGCCGTGCACGACGGTCGGCGCGGGGGAGCGCGGCAGCTCCCGGCCGAGCGTGGCGTGCAGCTCGTCGATGCCGGCCAGGTCGCGGTTGCGGGAGGCGTCCAGCTGCTTGGCCCAGCGCCGCAGCTGCCGGTCCAGGAAGCCGTCGGGCCGGCCGAAGTCGCCGAGGCCCACCTCTGCGGGGTCCACCGCGTGCAGTCCGACGAGCGTGTCGACCAGGTTCAGCACGGCGGCCCGGGTGCGCTCGGGGCCGAGCGGGGCGAGCTGGCCGGCCGTGCGGTACGGGGTGCCCTCGACGAACTCCATGACGTAGAAGGGCGCGCCGAGGACCTCCTCGTCCTCACAGAGCAGCACGGGCCGCGGCACCGGCACGTCCGTCGGGTGCAGGGCGCTGATCACCCGGTGTTCGCGCTTCATGTCGTGCGCGGTGGCCAGGACGTGGCCGAGCGGGGGGCGCCGCACGACCCACTTCGAGGTGCCGTCCGAGACCCCGTACGTCAGGTTCGACCGTCCGCCCTCGATCAGCCGGCCGGACAACGGACCGGTCACCAGGCCGGGCCGCTCGCGGTCGAGCAGGGCGCGCAACCGGTCGAGATCGAGTCCGGGCGGGTGGTCGGGGCTCATGGGCACTCCTCGGGCAGGTGAACAGTACCCGACTCATGATGCCGACCGGTCGGTATGGCGTCCAGTGGGCGGGCGGAACGTGATCGGGGCCACGATAGGCCGACAGCTCCCGGCGCGGGAGCGCGGGGAGCTGTCGGGGGAGTCCGGGAGGGGCCGCGGCCCCTCGGTCAGTGGTCGTCCCAGTGGCCGTCGTGGGCGGCGTGGCGGTGGCCGTCGTGGAGGTAGTCCACGTGGTCGCCGTGGCGCACGCACGCGTGTCCGCAGTCCTCGCCGTGCCGGTGGTCGTGGCTCTCGTGGGCCGTGTGTCCCGAGGTCTCGCACTCGTCCCAGTGGCCGCCGTGCTCCCGGTGCAGATGCCCGTCGTGCGCGTAGTCGACGTGGTCGCCGTGCGGGACCTCGGTGTGGCCGCAGTCCGGGCCGTGGGTGTGGTCGTGTGCGGTGTGTTCCTGGTGGAGGGTGGTCATGGCGCTCACCTTAACGGTGCATATCAGTACATTCGGCTTGCGTCACGTCCGACTACCCCGGAGGGTCGAAGCCATGAAGGCGATCAGCTACGCACGGTACGGCGGCCCCGAGGTGCTGGAGTACGCCGACGTCCGCGATCCGCGGGTGGGCCCCGACTCGGTGCTGGTGAAGGTGCGGGCCGCCGCCGTGAACCCGGTGGACTGGAAGTGCCGCGAGGGACATCTCGACGCGATCCTCGAGCCGGTGTTCCCGGTGGTCACGGGATGGGACGTGTCGGGGGTCGTCGTCCAGCCCGGTGCGTCGGTCACGGAGTTCGCCGTCGGGGACGAGGTGATCGGCTACGTACGCGAGGACTTCCTCTCCCGGGGGACCTTCGCCGAGTACGTGGCGGCACCCGTGCGCACCCTCGCGCGCAAGCCGCGCAACCTCACCTACGAGGAGGCTGCCGGGCTGCCGCTGACCGGGCTGACCGCGTACCAGGTGCTGGTGAAGGCCCTGCGGGTCAAGCGCGGCGAGACCGTCCTCGTGCACGCCGCCGCGGGCGGGGTCGGCTCGATCGCCGTCCAGCTGGGCCGGCACCTGGGCGCGCGGGTCATCGGCACGGCCAGTGAGGGCAACCACGACTACGTGCGGGGGCTCGGCGGGGAGCCGGTGTCGTACGGGGAGGGTCTGGCCGAACGGGTGCGGGGGCTGGCGCCCGAGGGGGTGGACGCGGTGTTCGACACGGTCGGCGGGGAGACGCTGAGGATCTCGGCGAACCTGCTGGCCACCGAGGGCCGGCTGGTGTCGATCGCCGACCCGGACGCCGTCGACTACGGGGGACGGTACTTCTTCGTACGCCCCGACGCGGAGGACCTGCTGCGGCTGACCGAGCTGGCGGAGCAGGGGGTGGTCGCCGTGCACGTGTCGGAGACGTTCCCGCTGGAGCGGGCGGCGGACGCGTACCGGCGGAACGAGGAGGGGCGGACGCGGGGGAAGATCGTGGTGACGGTGGACTGGGAGGCGAGCGGGTCCTAGCCGGCCCTGCTCCTAGAGGACGAGGATCGCTCCGCACACCGCCAGCCCCACCGTGCACAGCACGGCCGCCGTGGCGTTGCCGGGGGCGATGACCGGGGGCCGGCTCGTCGAGGCGAGGGTGCGGATGCGGCGGTGGGCGATGTGGAGGAAGCCCAGCCAGAGCGCGCAGCACAGCGCCGCGGCGACGACCGCGGAGGGCGTCGGGCCGGCGTGCAGCGCGGCCTTCGCGGCGAGCACGGCGGCGACGGTGCCGGACAGGGTCGTGCGGCGCCAGGCGAGCCGGGTGCGCTCGGGCTGGAGCCCGGGGTCCCGGCTCATCCCTCCCACCCGACGAGGACCACGACGACCATGACGAGGGCGACCACCGCGACCACGAGGCTGAGCAGCGCCGGGAAGCGGGAGACGGGGAGGTCCTCGCCGCGGCGCATCGCCCGCTCGCAGCGCACCCAGTGGTTGACGGCGCGCAGGGAACACAGCACGCCGGCCGCGAGGAGCGCGAGGGCGAGCCCGACCCGCCAGCCCCAGCGCAGGTCGGGCAGGAACTGGTCCACCGCGAACCCGCCGCCGATCAGGGCGAGGGCGGTGCGCAGCCAGGCCAGGAAGGTGCGCTCGTTGGCCAGCGAGAACCGGTAGTCGGGCGTCCCGCCCTCGTCCCGCACCTCCTCGGGCACGAACCAGAGCCGAAGGTTCCGCACGAATTCGATCACGCGGGGACCCTATCGGGCGGGGTGCCTCCGGCGGTGGGGCGTCGTGCCTGCGGCGGCCTGTGCGGGTTCGGTGGGGGTGCGCGTAGCGCGTTCGGTTGTCTGTGGGTCGGGGCCGCGCCGGGGGGTGTCCGACGGCGCGGAATCGGTCACCTGCCAACAGGCGGGGCGTTGACGCGCCAACCGCTGCGGGCGGACACCCCCCGACACGTCCCCTTCCCGCCGTACGCGACTGACCGGCCGCCTGGCCTGCCTAGCTGCGGGCAGTCGTGCCGCTGGGGCGGCACGGGTGGGCGCAGCGGCACCCCGGCAGCGCCGGGCCACGCGACCCACCCCCGCCCAGCCCGAGCGCCAGGCGCCCCGCAGCGCCGGGCCCGCGACCCACCTCACGCCCGCGCTCGCGCAAGGGCACCCGTCAGCCCCGCGTCACCTCACGCACCGCCCCGCCAAGCCCGCAGCCGCGCATACGCCGCCACCCCGTCCGGCACCCATTCCCACTCCCGAAGCCGCCGTTCCAGTTCCGCCTCCTCCAGGAACCCCCACCAGGCCACCTCCTCCACCTGCGGGGCAACCCGCGACGAGACGCGCACCTCGTACACCGCCGACCACCACGTCCGCCCGCCCCCGTCGTCGTACAGGAACTTGAACAGGAACTCCGGCCGCGCCAGCCCCCGCACCCCCAGCTCCTCCTCCGCCTCCCGCAACGCCGCGTCGTCGTAGGACTCGCCCGCGCCCACCACCCCGCCGACGAACATGTCGTACAGGGAGGGGAAGACCAGCTTCGTCGGCGTGCGGCGGTGGACGAAGACGCGGCCCCGCGCGTCCCGGGCCCGCACGAACACACAGCGGTGGCGCAGCCCCCGCGCGTACGCGTCACCCCGCCGGGCCTGCCCGGTCACCCGGTCGTTCTCGTCGACGATGTCGAGGATCTCGTCAGCAGCGCTCATGCCCCCATCCAAGCAGCGGCCGACGAGGTCAGCGCCGTTGCAGGTCCCGCGCCGGGCCCCGCTCGCCCGTCCCCTGCGGCATCGCCGGATGCCTCCCGAGCAGCACGATGCCCGTCACCACCGCCGCGAGACCGCCCGCCTCCCACGCCAGCGCCCCGGCGTCGGTCCGCAGCCGGTCGCCGAGGAAACCGACCCCGCAGGCGATGCCCGCGAGCGGCTGAGCCGCCGTCAGAGCGGGCAGCGACCTGCGCAGCGGCGCCGTCTCGAACGCGCTCTGCACCAGGACCAGGCCGGTGACGCCGAGCACCAGCACCGCGTACGGCTGCCAGCCGGTCAGCAGTGCCGCCGCTCCGCCCGCCGAGAACCGCTGCCCGCTGACCCGCGTCAGCGCGTCCTGCACCCCGTACACCAGCCCCGCGGCCAGCGCCAGCAGCGCCGGACCCCAGGTCAGCCGCGCCCGTCCGGCGCACGCCGTGAGCAGCAGGGCGAGGCCCAGCACCACGCCGAGGATCACCCAGTGCCGCACGGGATCGGTCACCGCGCTGCCGCCGCGCGGCTCGCCCGCCACGATGAACGCGCTGACCCCGCCGGCCAGCAGCGCGAGCCCCGCCCACCCCTGACGGCCCAGCGGCTGCCGGGTCTGTGCGCGGGAGAGGGCAAGGGCGAAGAGCAGGTTCGTCGCGAGCAGCGGCTCGACCAGGGTGATCTCGCCGCCGGCCAGCGCGATCGCGCCCATCACCATCCCGGCCACCATCAGCCCCGTGCCGCCCAGCCAGCGCGGCACCCGCACCAGGTCGAGCAGCAGCCGCGGGGAGAGGAAGTCACCCAGCGGGGCGCGCCGGGCGGCGTTCTGCTGGAGGACGAAACCGAAGCCCAGGCAGCACGCGGCACTCACGGCGAGAACCAGAACCAGAACCGACACGCTGCGTACCTCGATCGTCAGGCCGGGCCACGGGGTGCGTGAGAAGACGACTCTAGTGGGGGCGGGTCCGGCATGCCGGGCGAGTGCCCGCATCCGGGTGGCCGGCAGTGCGGGTGGCGCGGCGGCGAGTACCACAAGTACCGCTGTTGTCACGTAAGTTGACGCGTGTAACGGCCCTGCGGGCCTTGACGCCAAGCCTTGGCTGCCGCTTTGCTGTGCGTGATCAGTTCATGGCAAACCGGCTACGACGACCTCCCGGGTCGCGTGAGGAAGTTCCCGCGGTGCCCCCACCCCCGCCTCCCCTCGGCCGCGGCCGCAGACGCGCGGCCCAGTCCTTCGACGAGGCCCTCGACGACGCCGAACTCGTCACCGCACGGACCGCGTTGGCCCAGGGACGCTGGCAGTCCGCCCGTTCCCTGCTCGTCCACACGGGTGACGACTGGGACCGCCGCGGCCACCGGGTGACCGTCCTGGCCAAGGAGTCCTACTGCGCCGCCTGGGCCCGCGAGTGGCTCCTCGCCGAGCCCGACTCCGCCGACGCCTCCGTCCTGCTCTCCTTCGCCCTCGTCCACCGCGCCCTGGGCGGAAAGGAGAAGCCCGGCAGGGCGCGGGAGGCCTGCCGGGACGCCGCCGCACTCGTGCCCGCCGATCCCACGCCCTGGCTCGGGCTGCTCCTGCTGGAGCGCGCGCTCGGCGCGGACGAGGAGGTCGTCCGGACCTTCGAGCAGGTGCGCGGCCGGTACGCCGACCACCACCACGCCCACCACCTGATGGTCGCCCGGCTCGCCGAACGCCGCGGCGACGGCGGCCCGGACCCGCTCCACGAGGTCTACGACTTCGCCAACTGGGCCGCCGAACAGGCCCCCGCCGACTCCCCGCTGGCCGTCCTGCCGGTGGTCGCGCACGCCGAGCGCTACCGGGTGCTGGCCTTGGCCGGGCACGAGTCCCCCGACCCGCGGGCGTCCGGCCACTGGGCCGGCCGCCGGGCCCGGCTGGTGATGAAGGCCGCCTTCGACTGGTGGCTGGAGTGGGAGCAGGACGACCACCCGCGCCGCCTGGTCGACCTCAACTTCCTCGCGCACGCCAAGTCCTGCGAGGGCCGCGGCGCCGAGGCCGCCGCACTGTTCCACCGCATCGGCGAGCACCCCACGCCCGCTCCGTGGTCGTACCCGGACCGCGACCCGTACTCCGCCTTCCACGCCGCCCGCGCCGGCGCGCTGGGCACGACCTGACACCCCGACACCCACAGTGAGGACGGTCCCCCCATGGCCACGGGCAGTGCACGCACGAGCAGATCCACCAGCGGCGGCGGCATCAGCACCTTCAAGGGGGAGGAGCGGGCGCTGCGCGCGGACCGGCTGGGCACCGGGGGCCTGCTCCTGTCCGTCCTCGCCGCCACCGCGCCCCTCATGGTGGTCGCCGGGGTCATGCCCACCACCTTCGCGGTGATGGGCATCGTCGGGCAGCCGCTGCTCTTCGTGATCCTGGGCGTGGTGCTGATCCTGTTCAGCGTCGGGTACGCCGAGATGAGCCGCCACGTCCACAACGCGGGCGCCTTCTACGCGTACATCTCCCGCGGCCTCGGCGGCACCGCCGGCGCGGGCGCCGCCCTCGTCGCGCTGGTCGCCTACAACGCACTCCAGGTCGGCATCTACGGCATCTTCGGCTTCGAGGTCTCCGGCCTCCTCGCCACCTACGCCGACCTCGAGGTCGCCTGGTGGATCCCCGCGCTGCTGGCCGTGCTCGCGGTCGGCACCCTGGGCTGGCTGAAGATCGACGTCAACGCGCGCGTGCTGGGCGTGCTGCTGCTCATCGAGGTCGTGCTGGTCGTGGTGTTCGACATCGCCGCCGTCGCCGACCCGGGCGCCCAGGGGCTGTCGCTGCACGCCTTCGACCCGGACACGCTGACCGGGGCCGGCGTCGGGACCGCGCTGTGCTTCTGCATCGCCGCCTTCCTCGGCTTCGAGCAGGCGCCCGTGTACGCCGAGGAGACCAGCCGGCCGCACGTCCTGGTGCCGCGCGTGATGTTCCTCGCCGTCGGCGGCGTCGCCGTCTTCTTCGCGCTCAGCAGCTGGGCCCTGACCGTCGCCACCGGCCCCGACAGGATCGTCGGCACCGCGCAGGAGCAGAGCGCGGGACTGCTCTTCTTCCTCACCGAGTCCCGGCTCGGCGGCACCTTCACCGACGTGCTGCACGTGCTCTTCGTGACCGGCATGTTCGCGGCCCTGCTCAGCTTCCACAACGTCGTCGCCCGGTACGCCTTCGCCATGGGCCGGGAGGGGCTGCTGCCGGCCGCCTTCGGACGCACCAGCGGCACCAGCGGCGCGCCGGGCACCGGCTCGCTGCTCCAGACCGCCGTGTCCGCCGTCGTGGTGGTCGGTTTCGCGATCGCCGACGACAAGCCGGCCGGCGACCCGACCGAGCCGGTCCTGCACCTGTTCACCTGGGGCGGCAACATCGGCGCCCTCGGCGTGATCGTGCTGATGGCCGCGGCCTCGTTCTCCGTGGTCGCCTTCTTCGTCCGCCGCGGCGCCGCCGGCGCCCAGGGCGTCCGCCTGGCGACCTCCGCCGTCGCGGGCGTCGCCCTGCTCGTGATCGCCGGGTACACGGTGAAGGACTTCGACGTCCTCGTCGGCGCCGGCCCCGGCTCGGCCCTGAGCTGGGCCCTGCCCGGCATCATCGGCCTCGCCGCGGCCGGCGGCCTCGTGCAGGGCCTGGTCCTGCGCGCCCGCGCCCCCGAGCGGCACGCCCGCATCGGCCTGGGCAACGAGGCCTTCCAGCTGGACAAGGCGGCCGGGAAGACGTCCTGAGCGGTACGGCACGACGACGGCGCCCGCCCCGGTGGTCCGGGAGCGGGCGCCGTCGTCGTGCCGTGCGGGGCTCGGCCGGCCGCTAAATCACCAGTGAGAGCAGCAGGACCAGACCGCCCGCGACCACCGAGATGATCGTCTCCATGACGGACCAGGTCTTGATGGTCTGGCCGACGTTCAGGCCGAAGTACTCCTTCACCAGCCAGAAGCCGGCGTCGTTGACATGGCTGAAGAAGAGCGAACCGGCGCCGATGGCCAGGACCAGCAGGGCCGCGTGGGTCGTCGACATGTCGGCCGCCAGCGGCGCGACCAGACCGGCCGCCGAGACGGTCGCCACCGTCGCCGAACCGGTCGCCAGCCGGATCGCCACCGCGATCAGCCAGGCCAGCAGCAGCGCCGGGATCGACCAGTCCTTGGAGATCTCCAGGATCATCTGGCCCACGCCGCAGTCGATCAGCGTCTGCTTGAAGCCGCCGCCCGCGCCGACGATCAGGAGGATGCCCGCGATGGGCGCCAGGCCCTTCTCCACCAGGCCCGAGACCCGGTCCTTGGCGAAACCGGCCGGCCGCAGCAGCGTGAAGATGCCCACGATCACGGCGGCGAGCAGGGCGATCAGGGGCGAACCGACGACGTCGAAGACGCGCTGCACCAGGTGGTCGGGGTCGTCGACGATGATGTCGACGAGCGCCTTGGCGAGCATCAGCACGACCGGCAGCAGGATCGTGGCGAGGGTGGCGCCGAAGCTCGGGCGCTTCTCCAGCGTCTCGGAGGCGCGCTGCGGGATCATGCGGTCGGGGGCGGGGACGTCCACCCAGCGGGCCGCGTACTTCGAGAACACCGGGCCGGCGATGATCACCGTCGGGATCGCGACCAGGACGCCGAGCGCCAGGGTCACACCGAGGTTGGCGCCGACCGCGTCGATCGCGACCAGCGGGCCGGGGTGCGGCGGGACCAGGCCGTGCATCACGGACAGACCGGCCAGCGCCGGGATGCCGATGCGCATCAGGGAGTAGTTGCCGCGCTTGGCGACCATCAGGACGACCGGGATCAGCAGCACGATGCCGACCTCGAAGAACAGCGGCAGCCCCACGACGGAGGCGATCAGCACCATCGCCCACGGCATCGACCGGACGCTCGCCTTGGCCAGGATGGTGTCCACGATCTGGTCGGCGCCGCCGGAGTCGGCGAGCATCTTGCCGAGGATCGCGCCGAGGGCGATCAGGACGCCGACGCCCGCGACCGTCGAGCCGAGCCCGGTGGTGAAGCTGGCGATGACCTTGTCCAGCGGAGCCCCGGCGAACGCGCCGAGCGCCAGCGTCCCGATGGTCAGGGACAGGAAGGCGTGCAG
Organism: Streptomyces flaveolus; assembly: GCF_014648815.1. Classification (GTDB taxonomy): domain Bacteria; phylum Actinomycetota; class Actinomycetes; order Streptomycetales; family Streptomycetaceae; genus Streptomyces; species Streptomyces flaveolus. Next base: position 132,901 of record NZ_BMRV01000005.1, read on the forward strand.
CTTGAACTTGGTGATGAGCAGGACGATGACGGCGATGCCCAACAGCACGGCGATGCCCAGCTGGGCGTGGCCGGCCGAGGTGATGGGCTCGGCGGTGTCCGCTGCCAGCATCTCGACGCTGAGTCTGGTCACGGTGGTTCCCTTGCGGTGATGGGGATTCAGGGGGAGACGAAGCCGTGCGCACCAGGGGTGGCACGGCCCCGGGGGAGGTCGTGGGGGGTCGGCCCGCTACCGGGCCACGGGGTTACGGGGCCGGCTGGGGGAGGGCCTTCAGGGCGTTCATCGCCCGTTCGGTGATCTCCTCGGGGCTGCCGGCGACGTCCACCGCGACCCCCGCCTCGTCCGCCTCCAGCGGCTGGAGCGTGGCGAACTGGGAGTCGAGCAGGGCCGTCGGCATGAAGTGCCCCTCGCGGTGCGACATCCGGTCCTCGATCAGCTCGCGGCTGCCCGTGAGGTGGACGAAGACGACACCGGGAGCGGCGGCCCGCAACCGGTCGCGGTACGACCGCTTCAGCGCGGAACTGCTCACCACCCCGCCGAGCCCGGCCCGACCGTGCGCCCAGCCGCCGATGGCGTCGAGCCACGGCCAGCGGTCCTCGTCGGTGAGCGGGGTTCCGGCCGTCATCTTGGCGATGTTGGCCGGCGGGTGGAAGTCGTCGCCCTCGGCGTAGGGAACGCCGAGCCGGGCCGCGAGCAGGGGGCCGATGGTGGTCTTCCCGGTGCCCGCTACGCCCATGACCACGACGACATGGGGGATGTGCAGTTGCTGCATCGCACTCTCGCTGTCTGCTGTCTTCGTCGACACGTGATGTCGACGCCACTGAAACCCATTAGGTACGACAAATTCAAGAGTCTGTGACATATAAGTCTGACTTTTTGTTCCCGTGACGCGCCCCGTACGCTGAGTGCATGAGCACACCGGGCCGGGGGCTGCACGGCCGCGTACTGGACACCCTCGGCCCCGCGATCACCGCGGGCGAATACCCTGCGGGCAGCGTCCTGCGCACGGACGAGCTGGCACAGCGTTTCGAGGTGTCGCGCTCCGTGATGCGCGAGGCCGTCCGCGTGCTGGAGTCCATGCACCTGGTCGAGTCGCGGCGCCGCGTGGGCGTGACCGTCCTGCCCGAGTGCGAGTGGAACGTCTACGACCCGCAGGTCATCCGCTGGCGCCTGGCCGGCGCCGACCGCCCGCGCCAGCTGCGCTCACTGACCGTGCTGCGGTCGGCGATCGAACCGGTCGCGGCGGGACTGGCCGCCAGACACGCGACCGCGGAGCAGTGCGCGGAGCTCACCGAGTGCGCGCTCGGCATGGTGGCCAACTCGCGCGGCCACAAGCTGGAGGGGTACCTCTTCCACGACGTGGCCTTCCACCGCGTCATCCTGACCGCGTCCGGCAACGAGATGTTCGCCCGCCTCGGCAGCGTCGTCGCCGAGGTCCTGGCCGGACGCACGCACCACGACGTGATGTTCGAGGACCCCGACCCGGCCGCCGTCACCCTGCACGTCCGGGTCGCCGAGGCCGTCCGCGCCCGCGACGCCGAACGCGCCGAGCAGCTGACCCGCGAGATCACGGTGGGGGCGCTCCAGGAACTGGACATCCTGGCGCCGTAGCACGACCTAGGCGAGGAACTCCCCGTCGACGTACACCCACGCCCCGTCGACCCGCTCGAACCGGCTCCGCTCGTGCAGCGAGCCGCCGCGGTACGAGGCGCGGAAGGTGACCGTGCCGGTGGAGTGGAACGCGGACCCGTCGGTCGTGTCCAGGATCTCCAGCCCGGTCCACCGCATCCCCGGGTCCAGGTCGAGACGCGCCGGCCGCGTCCTCGGATGCCATGTCCGCAGCAGGTACCCCGCGTCGCCCTGCACGAAGGCGCTGTACCGCGAACGCATCAACGCCTCGGCGCTCGGCGCGGACGCCGCCCCCGCATGGAAACGGCCGCAGCACTTCTCGTACGCCTCGGGCAGCCCGCACGGGCAGGAACGCGTGGTCATGGCGGCCATTGTGCCCGCTCGGAGCGCCGTCCCGGAAAAGCAGAAGACCCCTGCTCAGCAGGGGTCTTCTCTGGTGTCCGAGGGGGGACTTGAACCCCCACGCCCGATAAAGGGCACTAGCACCTCAAGCTAGCGCGTCTGCCATTCCGCCACCCGGACAAGGTGTCTGTCGCGCGGGGTGTTCCCCGTGGCGACGACGTAAACATTACCAGGCTTTCTGGGGTGTCCGATCACCCCCGCTCCGGCGTGAACGGCGTGTGACGGGCCGGGTCCGGTCTTGGGCCCGGACGGCCGGAGGGGGAGGATGAGGGGGACCCACCAGCAGTGACAGCGGGAGGAAGCACGTGAGCGACTCGGGCACGGCCAGGAGCGTCACCGGCGAGGACGAGGTCGTCGACCTCTGCCGCGAGCTGATCCGGATCGACACCAGCAACTACGGCGACCACTCGGGCCCCGGCGAGCGCAAGGCGGCCGAGTACGTCGCCGAGAAGCTCGCCGAGGTGGGACTGGAGCCGCAGATCTTCGAGTCCCACCCGGGACGCGCCTCCACGGTGGCCCGGATCGAGGGCGAGGACCCGTCACGGCCCGCGCTGCTCATCCACGGCCACACCGACGTCGTCCCGGCCAACGCGGACGACTGGACCCACCACCCCTTCTCCGGCGAGGTCGCCGACGGGTGCGTGTGGGGACGCGGCGCGGTCGACATGAAGGACATGGACGCGATGACCCTCGCGGTCGTCCGCGACCGGATGCGCAGCGGGCGCAAGCCGCCCCGGGACATCGTCCTCGCGTTCCTCGCCGACGAGGAGGCCGGCGGCACGTACGGCGCGCGGCACCTCGTCGACCATCACACGGACCTCTTCGAGGGCGTCACCGAGGCGATCAGCGAGGTCGGCGGCTTCTCCTTCACCGTGAGCGAGCAGCGCCGGCTGTATCTGATCCAGACGGCCGAGAAGGGCATGCACTGGATGAAGCTGACCGTGGCCGGCACCGCCGGGCACGGGTCCATGATCCACCGCGACAACGCCATCACCGAGCTGTCGGAGGCCGTCGCGCGCCTCGGCCGGCACACGTTCCCCGTCCGGGTCACCAAGACGACCCGGGCCTTCCTCGACGAACTGGGCGACGCCCTCGGCACCGAGCTCGACCCGGAGAACATGGAGGGGACCCTCGCCAAGCTCGGCGGCATCGCCAAGCTCATCGGCGCGACCTTGAGCAACACCGCCAACCCCACGCAGCTGGGCGCGGGCTACAAGGTCAACGTCATCCCCGGCGAGGCGACCGCGCACGTCGACGGCCGGTTCCTGCCCGGACACGAGGAGGAGTTCCTCGCCGACCTCGACCGGATCCTCGGTCCGAAGGTGCGGCGCGAGGACGTCCACTCCGACAAGGCCGTCGAGACCACGTTCGACGGGGCCCTCGTGGACGCGATGCAGTCCGCGCTGGTCGCCGAGGACCCGGCCGCGAAGGCCATCCCGTACATGCTCTCCGGCGGGACGGACGCCAAGTCCTTCGACGACCTCGGCATCCGGGGCTTCGGCTTCGCGCCCCTCAAGCTGCCGCCGGAGCTGGACTTCGCGGGCATGTTCCACGGCGTCGACGAGCGCGTGCCGGTGGACGGCCTGCAGTTCGGTGTGCGGGTGCTCGACCGGTTCATCGACGCGTCCTGATTCGGCCCGCTGAAACGAGACTTCACCCTTCACCGGTATTCGACCGCGCGTGCGGGAGGTTACCGGGAAGGGTGAATGCGCTCATAAGCTCGTAGCCTCATTACTCCGTCCTCGTTACAGGTGATGCGATCGGCAATTTCGGATCGCCTTTGTCAACTAGGAGGAATAATGCTCAAGAAGGTCGTCGCCGCTGCGGTTGCCACCGGTGGTCTGGTCCTCGCGGGTGCGGGCATGGCCGTCGCCGACTCCGGTGCCCAGGGCGTCGCCGCCCACTCCCCGGGCGTCGCTTCCGGCAATGTCGTCCAGGTGCCCGTGCACGTCCCGGTGAACGTCTGCGGCAACACGATCTCCGTGATCGGCCTGCTGAACCCCGCCTTCGGCAACGTCTGCATCAACAAGTGACGTTGCGTCTCGCCCCGTGAGGGTCTGAGTCCGTCGGCCCCGGAGCGCGCCATGCGCTCCGGGGCCGGCCGCCTTCGAGGCAAAGAAACATCAGCGTGCAGCAGCGTCGGAGACGACGGAATTCCCGGCGCTACGGGACTAGGGCAAGGCAGGGATTTCGGAAATGCGACAAGTCACCCGCAAGGGCCTGATGACGATGGCGGCCGCCACCGGTGTGCTCGCCGCCGCGGGCGGTGCCGCCCACGCCGACTCGGGGGCGCACGGAGCCAGTTCGAATTCGCCCGGCGTACTCTCCGGCAACACGGTGCAGGTGCCCGTGCACGTGCCGGTGAACGTCTGCGGCAACACGGTCGACGTCATCGGCGTCCTCAACCCGGCCATGGGCAACGCGTGCGCCAACCGGGGCGGCGACTCGTCCGGCGGATACGGCGACTCCGGCGGCCACGGCGGTGCGCACGCCGGCGGACAGGCCACCGACTCGCCCGGGGTCGGCTCCGGCAACACGGTGCAGGTGCCCGTGCACGTGCCGGTGAACGTCTGCGGCAACACCGTCAACGTGGTGGGCGCCCTCAACCCGGCCACGGGCAACGACTGCGTCAACGGGGGCGGCGGAGATCACACCACCCCGCCGGGTGAGCCCGGTAACCCCGGTGAGCCGGGTAACCCCGGCAACCCTGGTGAGCCGGGTAATCCGGGCGAGCCCGGCAACCCGGGTAACCCCGGCGAGCCTGGTACGCCGGGTAACCCCGGCACCCCGGGCGACGAGACGCCGGGCGGCTCCTCGCACATCAACCAGCCCGGCGCGCAGACCGTCACCCAGCCGCGGGGCGACGCACAGCTCGCCGAGACCGGCAGCGGGCTGCCGCTGGGGCTCGCCCTCCCGGTGGGCGCGGGTGCGCTGCTCGCGGGCACGGTGCTCTACCGCAAGGCACGCGCCTCGGCCTGACGCGGCGGACCGGCACACGGAGCGGGCCCCGCACACCGGCGGGGCCCGCTCCGCTTCCGTCACCGGCGCCGGGTCGCCCCCGGCGCCGCCGGTCACCAGGTGGCCCGCACCTGGCGGATGATCCGCCGCCGCAGCCGCACCTTGCGACTGCCGTCGCGCAGCAGGCTCAGGCGGTACAACTCCCAGTGTCCGTACTCGGCGTGGTCGGTCAGCAGACGTGTCGTCTCCTTGCGGGAAACCCCGCGTGGCACGTACACGTCGACAAATTCGTATTCCGGCATCGCATCTATTGTGCGGGCTGGGGCCCGGTACGGATAGCGTCTGCACTATGTCTGATGCTGCGCAGCCCACCGCTGCCGAGGTACGCGCCGCCGCCGAGGCGGTCAAGACCGCGCTCGACCGCCACCTGGCCGCGGTCGAACGCCGGTCGGGGGAGGACGACCCGGCCGTCTACCAGGCGTTCAACGAGCTGGCCGCGGCCGCGGAGGCGTACGACGAACTGCTCTACGACCGCTACGACGAGGTGACCCCCTTCGAGATCCCCGGCGCGGACGAGACGCCGCCCTACACGGGCCCCGAGGAACCGAACGCGCTGAGCGTGCTCATCCGCCGCGACTACGCCGTGGCGGAACCGCAGCGGCTGATGGCACAGGCGCGGCGGATCGAGGCGGCCGACGACGAGGCGGCCGTGGGCGCGGACGTCGCCGGCACGGTCCACGGGGCGCTCGGCATCCTGTTCGGCGAGTTCGAGGCGGACGAGATCGCCTCCCGGCACAAGGAGTTCGGCCTGGAGGAGGGCGACTCCACGCTCTGGGTGACGGCCGCCGACGAGAGCGCCGAACCGGGCGAGTGGCTGGACGCACCGTTCGACCAGGTCGATCCCCAACGCGTGGTCTGCCGCTTCGACGTCAGCGCGGTCTTCGACGACGAGTTCGACGACGATGACGAGGACGACGTGCCGGAGCTCGAGGAGGACCTCGACACGGACCTGGACGAGGAAGCGGACGGCGAGACGGACGGCGAGCCGGAGCGGCTGCGGGCGGACCGCTGAGCGGCCCCCCCCGAGACGAGCGGCGGCGGTCACGGGGTACGTCCCCGTGACCGCCGCCGTCGCATGTGCCGCCGGGCGACCGCGCCCGGCGGGCTCAGCCGCCCACCGGAACCTGCGGAGTGAGCAGTGCCGGCAGCCGGGTCGTGCGCGGCTTGGCCTGCACCTCGGCAACGGCACGGGGCAGCGCCTGGTCCACCCCGTGCACCACGGACAGGTGCCGGGCGGCCCGGCCGAACGCCGTGTAGACCCACGGGCGGCTCAGCGCCTGCGCGGCGTCGCCCGGCAGGACCACGACCACCGCGGGCCACCGGCCGCCGACCGCCTGGTGAGCGGTCAGCGCCCACCCGTGCCGCACGGTCCGCTCCAGCCGCTCCTTCGGGACCACGACGGACTCGCCCGCGCAGGACAGGTGCAGTCCGTGGGCGTCGGCTCTCACCACCCGGCCCGGCAGCGTACGGCCCGGCACGGGGGAGTAGGCGACACGGTCGCCGGGGTCGAAGCCGCCGAAGCGGCCGGGGCCCGGGTTCAGCCGCTCCTTCAGCGCCGCGTTGAGCGCCCGCGTGCCCGCCGCGCCGCCGTGGCCCGGCGTGATCACCTGGGTCTCCTCGGCGGGGACGCCGATCGCGCGCGGCACCGAGTCCGCGACGAGCTGCACGGTGCGGTGCACGGCCTCGCCCGCGTCCCGCACGGGCACGATCACGACCTCCTTGCCGGGCGCCTCCACCTGACTCAGCTCACCGATGCCGATGCCGGAGACCAGCTCGCCCAGCGGGCCCGGGTCGGGACGCCGCGAGGCGATCTGGGGACAGATCCGCGCCGCCAGCAGATCCGCGAAGACCCGCCCCGGACCCACGGACCACAGCACCCCCGGGTCACCGGCCAGCACCAGCCGTGCCCCGTCGGGCAGCGACTCCGCCAGCAGGGCGCCCGTCTCCACGTCCACCTGCGGCGCGTCGAGCACGACGAGCAGATCGAGGTCCAGCGCGCCGTCCGCGTCGCGCCCGGGCCCCTCGGCGCCGGCCAGCAGCCCGGCCAGGGTGACGACGGGGGTGCCGTCCGGGAGCGGGCCGTCCGGTGCGGGGGAGTCCGGGTGCGCCGCGGGGCGGTCGGCCGACAGGGCGGCGAAGCGGTCGCGGCCGAGCGGGCCGTGCGCGGCGGCCCAGGCCCGCAGCCCGAGGCCCCGCGCGGCACGCAGCAGGGCCGCAGGTTCGGCCAGGGACGCCTCCCCGCCGGTGTGCAGGACCAGCCCGTGCGCAGCGACCGCACGGATCAGGTCGGCCGCGGAACCCTGCGTGGACGCGGCGGCCCGCTCCCAGTCCTCCGCCGCCCCGTCCTGCTTCGGCACCGAGTTGACCAGCCGGGCCAGGCCGTCGGCGAGGCTCTCCTCCGCGAGCGCGTACCGCTCCAGACCGACCAGGACCCGGACCGGACGTTCCTCGGCCTCTTCCGTGCCCTCCGTCCCCGCGTCCACGGTGCCGGGGCGGGCGCCGGTCTCCTCCAAGGCGTCCTGGAAGACCAGGGCCTCGCCCTCGGCGAGCGTGCTCTGTACGGCGGCGTCGGGATCCGGCACGCCCCGCTGGGCCAGCGCAGCCGTGAGCCGCGGCAGCTCCAAAGCCGTATGGCCGGTCAGGGCCGCCTGCTCCAGCAGCCAGACGGTGATCGCACGTCCCCGCCGCTCGTCGTCCGGGCCGCACTCCGCGCCGAGCAGCGCCCGGGCGAACCCGTCGGCCTGTTCCGGCCGCACACCGGCGACCCGGAGCAGCTGCCAGGGATCCGCGCGCAGCGACTCCTCCGCCGCCTCACCGAGCAGCGCGGCGGTCTGCGGCGCGAGCGTCTCGGGGGCGCCGCCCTCGGCCAGGACGCGCCGCACGGCCTCGACGGTCTCCGGCGCGGGCCCCGCGGGCCCGGCGGCCGGCTCGGCCGGCGCCGGCTGCGGGCGTCGTACCGGCTCGGGGGCGGGGCGGCGGGGCGCGGGCCGGGGCTCGCCGAAGACCGTGGCGGCCGGCTTCTCGCCGCTCTCCACGGCGCGCACGGCGGCGAGCAGCTCGGCCGCCGTGCCGCTCAGCTTGGCCCCGCTGTCGATCCGCTGCTGCTTCTCGGCCTTCCGCCGCTCGATCCGCTCCCGCTCCAGCCGCTGGGCGGCCAGCTCGGCCTCGGCCTCCGACAGCTGAGCCGCAGAGCCCTCACCCGCCGCATCGGCGCCGTCCCCGGCCGGCTGCGCGTCTTCGGCGGCCGGCGGCTCGCCCGCCCCGGCGGTCTCCCCGGCAGTCGCCTCGGCCCCGGCGTCGTCGGGCTCCGGGGCCCCCGGCTCCTCGGCGGTCTCCGCGTCGGCGGCCCGGTCGCCGGACGGGGCCCCGTCCGTGGCGTCGTCGGGCTCGGCCTCCTGCGCGGTGCCCGGCGCTCCCGGCTCGGTGTCCACGGCGTCCGCGGTGTCCTCGGCGGGTTCGGGCTGCGTGCTCACAGCGTGCTCCAGTCGTGATCGGGATAGCGGTGCACGGGCGCCGACACGTCGTCGAGCGCCCGGCAGATCTCGTCAGGAAGACTAAGGCTCTCCACTGACAACGCCGCCGTGAGCTGCTGCGCGTTGCGCGGGCCGATGATCGGGGCGACCACCCCGGGCCGGTCCCGGACCCAGGCGAGGGCGACCTGGAGCGGGGTCACCGCGAGCCCGTCCGCCGCCGTCGCCACCGCGTCCACGATGTGACCGGCCGTGTCGTCCAGGTAGGGCTCGACGAAGGGGGCCAGGTGCTCCGAGGCGCCCCGCGAGTCCGGCGGCGTCGCGTCCTTGCGGTACTTGCCCGTGAGGACGCCCCGGCCCAGCGGCGAGGAGGGGAGCAGACCGATGCCCAGGTCCAGCGCGGCCGGCAGCACCTCGCGCTCGACGCCGCGCTGCAGCAGCGAGTACTCCATCTGCGTGCTCGCGAGCCGGGTGCGCACGCCCGGCGCCGCCAGCTGCCAGGTCGCCGCCTTGGCCAGCTGCCAGCCACAGAAGTTGGAGACCCCGGCGTAGCGGGCGCGGCCGCTGCCGACCGCCACGTCGAGGGCGTGCAGCGTCTCCTCCAGCGGCGTGTGCGGGTCGAAGGCGTGCAGATGCCACACGTCGACGTGGTCCGTGCCCAGCCGGGCCAGGGAGGCGTCCAGCGCGGAGAGGAGATGGCCGCGCGAGCCGTCGAAGCGGCGGTCGGGATCCGGCACGCTGCCCGCCTTGGTGGAGATCACCAGGTCCCGGCGCGGCACCAGGCGTTCCATGAGCCGGCCGAGGAGATACTCGGCCTCTCCGTCGCCGTACACGTCGGCGGTGTCGACGAGGGTCCCGCCGGCTTCCCAGAAGGTCTTCAGGAGGTCAGCCGCGTCGTGCTCGTCGGTGTCCCTGCCCCAGGTGAGGGTGCCCAGCCCGATGCGGGACACACGCAGGCCGGTGCGGCCGAGATGCCTCTGCTCCATGAACGCCGACATTACTGGCCACGGCTTGCGCTGTGGGGGCCTGTGGACAACCGAATCGGCACGCTAGGGTCGGGGCACAACAGACGTTACTGATCGGTAAGGGGAATCGGCCATGCAGCTCGGGATCAACCTCGGCTACTGGGGTGCCGGAATGGACGCGGACAACCTGGCCGTCGCCAAGGAGGCCGACCGGCTCGGCTACGCCGTGTGCTGGGCCGCCGAGGCCTACGGCTCGGACGCCGCGACGGTGCTGACCTGGGTCGCCGCCCAGACCGAGCGCATCGACGTCGGCTCGGCCATCTTCCAGATCCCCGCCCGTCAGCCGGCCATGACCGCGATGACGGCCGCCACCCTCGACTCCCTCTCCGGCGGCCGGTTCCGCCTCGGCCTCGGCGTCTCCGGGCCGCAGGTCTCCGAGGGCTGGTACGGCGTGAAGTTCGACAAGCCGCTCGCCCGCACCCGCGAGTACGTCGAGATCGTGCGCAAGGCGATGACCCGGGAGCGGCTGTCGTACGAGGGACAGCACTGGACGCTGCCGCTGCCGGGCGGTCCCGGCAAGCCGATCAAGCTGACCGTGCACCCGCAGCGTGAGCACATCCCGCTGTACATCGCCGCGATCGGCCCGAAGAACCTGGAGCAGACCGGCGAGATCGCCGACGGCGCCCTGCTGATCTTCCCGTCCGCCGACCACCTGGAGGAGACCGCGATCCGGCACCTGCGCGCCGGGCGCGAGAAGGCCGGGAAGACCCTCGAGGGCTTCGACATCGTCCCCACCCTGCCGCTCGCCCTCGGCGACGACAAGGACGTCACCACGCTCGCCGACACCTTCCGCCCCTACACCGCGCTCTACGTGGGCGGCATGGGCAGCCGCAAGCAGAACTTCTACAACCAGCTCGCCCAGCGCATGGGGTACGAGCGCGAGGCCGCCGAGATCCAGGACAAGTACCTGTCCGGCGACAAGCAGGGCGCCGCCGCGGCCGTGCCGCACGACCTGATCGACCGGACGACCCTGCTCGGCAGCGTCGACCGGATCGCGGACCGGATGAAGGCCTATGCCGCCGCCGGTGTCACCACGCTGACCCTCGCTCCCGCGGGCTTCACCCTGGACGAGCGGCTCGCCTCGCTCCGCGCCGGCACCGAGGCCCTGGAGCGCGCCGGGCTCGCCTGACGCGCGATCCGTCGTCGAAGTTCCGCGGCCGTGGTGGGGGCTCGGGGGGTCTTCCCCGCCACGGCCGTCACGCGGAACAACGCGTCCACCCGCGTGTGGTTACGCCCTCTCGTCCGCGCGCCCTCCCTCTTTCGGCGGAGTTCCCCGTCGCACCTGTTGCCGTGTTCCGCGTCCCGCACTTGACTCGTTCTTCGCGGAGACCGCGGAGACCGCGGAACCTGCGCAGCCCCGCGGAGGCAGAGAGGTGCCAGCGATGCTTTCGGCCAAGAGTCTGTTCCAGGAGATCATCGACGACGACGAGGCGTTCCGTCTGTTCTGCTCCATCGCCGCCAGCGGCGAGTCGCAGGGCGGCTGGGAGAACGCGCGCATCGCGGCGCTGGTACCGGAGAGCGAGCGCCGGCTCGCGCCCAAGATCACCCGGCACGGCGCGGACGAGGACAAGCACGGGCGGATCTTCAACGCCCTGCTGAAGAAGCGCGGTCTGGAGCCGGTCGACGTGCCCCCCGACACGGACTACACGATGCTCCTGGAGCGGCACGGCATCGGCCTCGCCCACGAGAAGCTCAAGGCCGACCGGCCCCTGACCGTACGGGACGTCATCACCTACCTCGCGCACAGCAGGGTCACCGAGCAGCGCGCGGCCGAGCAGATGGCGATGCTCCTCAAACACTTCGCGGACCACCCCGACCTGGGGCGGGCCGTGCGCATGATCTCGGCCGACGAGGACAACCACCTCGCCTACTCCCACGAGGAACTGCTGCGCTACGCCGCCGCCGGACACGGCCGCTACATCCAGCGGACGCTGCGCGAGTGCGCGCACGCCGAGATCCGCGTCCACCGGGACGTCAGCCTCGCGGTGATGGCCCGCATGGGCCGTCTGCTCGGCTGGTCCCGGGCGCGGTCCGCGCTGCTCGCGGCGGGCATCCACGCGGTGTACGCCTACGAGCGGCTGGCCGGCTGGCGCCGGATGGTGACCCTGCGGACGCCCGAGCGGCGCGACGCCCTCGGCGGACCCGCGACCCCGGCCCCCGAGCTCGCCTGAGGGGCCGGGGTCGCCGCGCTACAGCCAGCCCCGCCGCTTGAACGTCCGGAACAACAGCACTTCCAGCACGGCCATCACGACGATCACCGCCGGGTAGCCCCACACCCAGCGCAGTTCCGGCATGTGCTCGAAGTTCATGCCGTAGATCCCCGCGAGCATCGTCGGCACCGCCGCCATGGCCGCCCACGCGGAGATCTTCCGCATGTCGTCGTTCTGCCGGACGCCCGTCTGCGCCAGGTGCGCCGACAGGATGTCCGACACCAGCCGGTCCAGGCCCTCCACCGACTCGTTCACACGCGTGAGGTGGTCGCTCACGTCCCGGAAGAAGGGCCGGGCCCTGTCGTTCACGAACGGCACACCGGCGCCGAACGCCCCCGTGCCGGCCAGCCGGGCCACCGGAGGCGCCAGCGGCCCGGTGGCGCGGCGGAACTCCAGGACCTGCCGCTTGAAGTTGTAGATCCGCGACGCGGTGTGCCGCGAGCCGCCGCCGTCCGGTGAGAAGACCTCCGCCTCCAGCTCCTCCAGGTCGGTCTGCAGCTCGACCGCCACGTCCAGGTAGTGGTCGACGGCGGCGTCCGCGATCGCGTACAGCACGGCGGTGGGCCCCTTGCCGAGCAGTTCCGGCTCGTGCTCCAGGCGCTGCCGCACGGCCTTCAGCGGGGAGCCCTCGCCGTGCCGGACGACGACCACGAACGCGTCGCCCAGGAACAGCATGAGCTCGCCGGTGGACACGGTGTCGCTCTCCGGCTCGTACACCACCGGCTTGAGGACGACGAAGAGCGAGTCCTCGTACACCTCCAGCTTGGGCCGCTGGTGTGCCTTCAGGGCGTCCTCCACGGCCAGGGGGTGGAGTCCGAACTCCTGCGCGACCAGGTCGAACTCCTCCGCCGTCGGCTCGTGCAGCCCGATCCAGACGAAGCCGCCCGCCTGCCGCGCCTCGCCGAGCGCGTCGGAGAAGTCCTCGGGCCCCTCCGTCCGGTGCCCGCCCCGGTAGATGGCACAGTCGACGATCACCGAACGCCTTCTCCCCTCGCCCCCGTCGCCCTCGCACCGTGCGGTGCGCCTACCCTGGCCGCATGCCCACGCTGATCCTGGTTAGGCACGGACGTTCCACCGCCAACACCGAGGGGCTGCTCGCCGGCTGGACGCCCGGCGTCGCCCTCGACGAACGCGGGGCCGCGCAGGCCGCCGCGCTGCCCGGGCGGCTCGCCGGCCTGCCGCTCGCCGAGGTCGTCGCCAGCCCGCTGCAGCGCTGTCAGGAGACGATCCGGCCCCTGCTCGACGCCCGCCCCGGACTGCGGGCGCACACCGACGAACGCATCGGGGAGTGCCACTACGGCGACTGGTCCGGCCGCAAACTCGCCGAACTGAAGGACGAGCCCCTGATGGAGGTCGTGCAGGCGCACCCCTCCGCGGCGGCGTTCCCCGGCGGCGAGTCGATGCGCGCCATGCAGACCCGCGCCGCCGAGGCGGTACGTGAGTGGAACGCGCGCGTGGAGCGCGACCACGGCGCGGACGCCGTCTACCTCATGTGCTCCCACGGCGACATCATCAAGTCCCTCGTGGCGGACGCACTCGGCCTCCACCTCGACCTCTTCCAGCGCATCTCCGTCGAACCCTGCTCCGTCACCGCGATCCGCTACACCCGGCTGCGGCCGTACCTCGTCCGCCTCGGCGACACCGGTGACTTCGCCTCCCTGGCGCCGCGCGAGGAGCCCCCGGAGGGCGACGCCCCGGTCGGTGGTGGTGCGGGCGCACCGTGATCGTCGGCCGCAGTAGGGTGAAGCGATCGCAGTGCCCGCCCCCCGAATCCCGCTTCCCCCGACTTCCCATGGAGACAGGACGTGTCCCGTCAGGTGTTCCTCTACGACCAACCGGATCGTTTCGTGGCCGGCACGGTCGGGCTGCCCGGACGCCGTACGTTCTTCCTCCAGGCCATCGCCGGCCCCCGGGTGACCAGCGTGGCCCTGGAGAAGACGCAGGTCGCCGCACTCGCCGAACGCATGGACGAGCTCCTCGACGAGGTCGTACGGCGTAGCGGCGGCAGCACCGTCGTCCCCGCCGTGGCCCCCGCCGAGAACGCCGACACGGCGCCGCTGGACACTCCCATCGAGGAGGAGTTCCGGGTCGGCACCATGGCGCTCGCGTGGGACGGCGAGGACCAGTGCATGATCGTCGAGGCGCAGGCCCTCGTCGAGCTCGAGGCCGAGTCCGAGGAGGACCTGGCGGAGGCCGAGGAGCGACTCCTCCAGGACGAGGAAAATGGCCCCCCGATGCTCCGGGTCCGCCTTACCGGCGCGCAGGCCAGGGCCTTCGCCAAGCGCGCCCTCGACGTCGTCAACGCCGGGCGGCCGCCGTGCCCGCTGTGCAGCCTCCCGCTCGACCCGGAAGGACACGTATGTCCGCGCCAGAACGGATACCGCCGCGGAGCGTGACCACCGACGCGGTGGCCGCCGAGCTGCTCGCCCGAGGCGAGCTGACCGTGCGCGGACGCATCCGTGAGGCGTCCAACGCGGCGCTGTACTGCACGGTGGCGCACGAGGGACGCGAGGCGGCCTGCATCTACAAGCCCGTGGCGGGGGAGCGCCCCCTGTGGGACTTCCCGGACGGCACGCTCGCCCAGCGCGAGGTCGCCGCGTACGAGGTCTCCGAGGCGACCGGCTGGGGCCTGGTACCGCCCACCGTGCTGCGCGACGGCCCGTACGGCGAGGGCATGGTCCAGCTGTGGATCGACACCGTGCCCGAAGCGGAGCTGCTGGCCCTGGTGGACGCCGAGGAGCCCGGCCCCGGCTGGAAGGCCGTCGCGTTCGCCGAGGTCGACGAGGGCCGCACCGCGCTGCTCGTGCACGCCGACGACGAGCGGCTGCGCCGGCTCGCCGTCCTGGACGCCGTCGTCAACAACGCCGACCGCAAGGGCGGCCACCTGCTGCCCGCGGCCGGAGAGCGGCTCTACGGCATCGACCACGGGGTGACCTTCCACGCCGAGAACAAGCTGCGCACGCTCCTGTGGGGCTGGGCGGGCGACCCGCTGACCGCGGAGGCCCTGGCGGCGCTCCACGCCCTCCAGGAGGGTCTCAAGGACGGCGCACCGCTGGCGGCCCGGCTCGGCGAGCTGATCACGCCCGCCGAACTGGACGCCACACGCGCGCGTGTCGGCGCCCTCCTGGAGTCCGGGAAGCACCCGGAACCGGGCGGGGAGTGGCCGGCCATCCCCTGGCCGCCGGTGTAGGTGCCCGACCCGCACAACGGCCGGTATCGCGCAAGAGCGCCTTACCGGCCATCCGGTCCGATCCGGTTCGTGGACGGAAGACCCGTCCGGTTAGGCTCATGACATGCATGCCTGGCCCGCTTCCGAGGTCCCCGCCCTGCCTGGTCAGGGCCGCGACCTGAGGATCCACGACACCGCGACCGGCGGCCTCGTCACCCTCGACCCCGGTCCCGTCGCCCGTATCTACGTCTGCGGCATCACCCCGTACGACGCCACCCACATGGGGCACGCGGCGACCTACAACGCGTTCGACCTCGTGCAGCGCGTGTGGCTCGACACCAAGCGGCAGGTTCACTACGTCCAGAACGTCACCGACGTCGACGACCCCCTCCTGGAGCGGGCCGAGCGGGACGGCGTCGACTGGACCGCCCTCGCCGAGAAGGAGACCGCGCTCTTCCGCGAGGACATGACCGCGCTGCGCATGCTCCCGCCGCAGCACTACATAGGCGCCGTGGAGGCCATACCCGGCATCGTCCCGCTCGTCGAGCGGCTGCGCGACGCCGGCGCCGCCTACGAACTCGAGGGGGACATCTACTTCTCCGTCGAGTCCGACCCCCACTTCGGCGGTGTGTCCCACCTCGACGCGGCCGCCATGCGGCTGCTGTCCGCCGAGCGGGGCGGCGACCCCGACCGGCCGGGCAAGAAGAACCCGCTCGACCCGATGCTGTGGATGGCGGCCCGCGAGGGCGAGCCCAGCTGGGACGGCGCCTCCCTCGGCCGCGGACGCCCCGGCTGGCACATCGAGTGCGTGGCCATTGCCCTCGACCACCTCGGCATGGGCTTCGACGTCCAGGGCGGCGGCTCGGACCTGGCCTTCCCGCACCACGAGATGGGCGCCTCGCACGCCCAGGTGCTCACCGGCGAGTTCCCCATGGCCAAGGCGTACGTGCACGCCGGGATGGTCGCTCTCGACGGCGAGAAGATGTCGAAGTCCAAGGGCAACCTGGTCTTCGTCTCCCGGCTGCGCCGCGACGGCGTCGACCCCGCCGCGATCCGGCTCACGCTGCTCGCCCACCACTACCGCTCCGACTGGGAGTGGACCGACCAGGTGCTGCGGGACGCCGTCGCCCGGCTGGAGCGGTGGCGCGCCGCCGTGTCCCGGCCCGACGGCCCGCCCGCCGAGGCGCTGGTCGAGGAGATCCGCGAGGCCCTCGCGAACGACCTGGACTCCCCGGCCGCGCTCGACGCCGTCGACCGCTGGGCGGCGCTCCAGCAGGAGACCGGCGGCACGGACATCGGCGCGCCCGGCGTCGTCTCCCGCGCCGTCGACGCCCTGCTCGGCGTGGCGCTGTAACCACCCGCACGAACGCGGAGGGGGCGCTTCCCACGGGAAGCGCCCCCTCCGTCGTTCTTCGCTCAGTCCTCCGACGACTCCTCGTCGTCCCCGCCCGCCTTCGGCGGCTTGGGCGGGCGTGTGCGGCCGCTCGGATTGTCCCGCAGGTACGGCGTCCCGGGGGTGCCGTCGCCGCCGTCCGCCGTGGCGTGCCCGCCCGGCCCGGACCCGCCGTCCCGGCGCCGCAGGTACCGCTCGAATTCACGGGCGATCGCCTCGCCCGAGGCCTCCGGCAGCTCCGCGGTGTCCCGGGCCTCCTCCAGCGACTGGACGTACTCCGCGACCTCGCTGTCCTCCGCGGCCAGCTGGTCCACCCCGACCTGCCACGCGCGCGCGTCCTCGGGCAGCTCGCCCAGCGGGATGCGCACGCCGATCAGGTCCTCCAGCCGGTTCAGCAGGGCCAGCGTGGCCTTCGGGTTCGGCGGCTGCGACACGTAGTGCGGCACCGCCGCCCACAGCGACACGGCCGGCACGCCCGCGTGCGTGCAGGCCTCCTGGAGGACGCCGACGATGCCCGTGGGGCCCTCGTACTTGGTCTCCTCCAGGTCCATGCGGCGGGCCAGGTCGGCGTCCGACGTGGTCCCGCTGATCGGCACCGGGCGGGTGTGCGGGGTGTCGCCCAGCAGGGCGCCCAGGACGACGACCAGCTCCACGCCCAGCTCGTGGGCGAAGCCGAGCAGTTCGTTGCAGAACGAGCGCCAGCGCATGGACGGCTCGATGCCGCGGACGAGGACGAGATCGCGCGGCTTGTCGCCGCCGACGCGGACCACCGAGAGCCGGGTCGTCGGCCATGTGATCTTGCGGACACCGCCGTCCATGAAGACCGTGGGGCGGTTCACCTGGAAGTCGTAGTAGTCCTCGGCGTCCAGCGCCGCGAACACCTCGCCCTTCCACTCCTTGTCCAGGTGCGCGACCGCGGCGGAGGCGGCGTCACCGGCATCGTTCCAGCCCTCGAACGCGGCCACCATGACCGGGTCGATCAGCTCGGGAACCCCCTCGAGCTCGATCACCCAGCGCCTCCTTCCGACGTGCCCTCGCGTACCCCCCAACCTTACGGCGTGCCGAGGGGCCGCCCGCAGCCCCCTTGCGCGGGGCGGTGAACGATCACTGCCCCGATCCCGGCGGTCGGACACCCGCCGCAGGGGCCGGGTCAGAGGGTGGAGCGCAGCCACCGCTCCACGGACGCGATGTGCACCGTCGCCCACGAGCGCGCCGCCTCCGCGTCCCGGTCGCGCAGCGCGGCGAGGATCGCGCAGTGCTCGTCCAGGGTGCGGCCGACCGCGCCCTCCTCGGTCAGCCCGCGCAGGACACGGGCCCGCGCGGTCGGCCCCGACAGGCCCTCGAGCAGGGAGCAGAGCACCGAGTTGCCCGAGGCCCCCACGACCGCCCGGTGGAACTCCAGATCGGCGGCGACCAGCTCCTCCACCGACGGCTCGTCACCGAGGGCGTCCAACCGGTCGCCGAGCTCGTCCAGTTCGCGCGCGCCGATCCGCGACGCCGCCATGGCGGTCGCGGCCGGCTCCAGGATGCGGCGCACCGCGAGGAACTCCAGCACCGTGTCGTCGCGGTGGAAGTCGACGACGAAACCGAGGGCCTCCAGCAGGAGTTGCGGGTCCAGGCTGGTGACGTACGTGCCGTCGCCCTGACGGACGTCCAGGATCCGGATCAGCGACAGGGCGCGCACGGCCTCCCGCAGGGAGTTGCGGGACAGGCCGAGGCCGGCGGCGAGCTCGCTCTCCTTGGGCAGCCGGTCGCCGGGCCGCAGCGCGCCGGAGACGATCATGCCCTTGATCTTCTCGATCGCCTCGTCGGTGACTGCCACGGCCGGCCTCCCGGTGCCTCGAGGATGCCTCCCAGACATCCGATGTCTCACGGAGACCATCGGGGTCACCGTGCGGCGATACGCGCACCGGGAGGCGGCGGCTCCGTCGGTGCGCAGTCGCCGCCTCCCGGTGCGCCGGGGCCCTACTTCCGGTCGAGCAGGTCCTGGACCCCGGCCCGGATCTCGTCGGTGGCCAGGCCGCGGATCGTCAGCGTGGTCCGGCGGCGCAGCACGTCGTCCTGCGTCTCGGCCCACTCGTGGTCGCGGGCCCACACGACCTGCGCCCAGATCTCCGGCGCGTCGGGGTGGACGCGCCGGGCCAGCTCCGGGTTCTCGTTGGCGAGCCGGGCGATGTCGAAGGCCAGCGAACCGTAGTGCGTGGCCAGGTGCTTGGCGGTGTCCGCCGCCATGCGCGGGCCGGGTGCCGGACCGTCCACCAGCAGCCGGTGGGCGACCGCGCGCGGATTGGCGACGCCCGGCAGCGGCAGCTTCTTCGGCAGCGAGGCGATGGGCTCGAAGTCGTCGCCGAGCGGGTGGCCCGGCAGCGCCTCCAGCTTCTTCATCACCGTACGGCCGATGTGGCGGAAGGTGGTCCACTTGCCGCCCGCGACGGACAGCATGCCGCCCCGGCCCTCGGTGACGACCGTCTCGCGCTTGGCCTTCGCCGTGTCACCGGGCCCGCCCGGCAGCACACGCAGACCCGCGAACGAGTAGGTGATCAGATCCCGGTCGAGCTGCTGGTCGCGGATGGAGAACGCGGCCTCGTCCAGGATCTGGGCTATGTCCTTCTCGTTGACCGCCACGTCCGCCGGGTCGCCCTCGAACTCCTCGTCCGTGGTACCGAGCAGCAGCATGTCCTCCCAGGGGAGGGCGAAGGTGATCCGGTACTTGTCGATCGGCGTGGCGAGCGCCGCCTTCCAGGGCGCGGTGCGCTTGAGCACCAGGTGGGCGCCCTTGGACAGACGGATGGACGGCGCCGCGTTCGGGTCCTCCATCCGGCGCAGGTGGTCGACCCAGGGGCCGGTGGCGTTGAGCACCAGGCGCGCGTTCACGCCGAACTCGTCGCCCGAGAGCCGGTCCTTCAGCTCGGCGCCGGTCACCCGGCCCTTGGTGAAGCGCAGACCGGTGACCTCGGCGTGGTTCAGGACGACCGCGCCCGAGTCGACCGCGGCGCGGACGGTCATCAGCGCCATGCGGGCGTCGTTCATCTGGTCGTCGCCGTACACGGCCACGGCCTTGAGGTTGTCGGTGCGCAGCTCCGGCACGTCCTGGGCGGCCTTGGCCGGGGAGAGCAGGTGGCCGACGCCGTCACCGAAGGCGGACAGCGCCGAGTACGCGAAGACACCGGCGCCGAGCTTCGCCGCGCCGTGCGGCCCGCCCTTGTACACGGGGAGGTAGAAGGTGAGCGGGTTCGCCAGGTGGGGTGCCACCTGGCGGGAGACCGCACGGCGCTCGAAGTGGTTCTCCGCGACCAGCTTCACCGCGCCGGTCTGCAGGTAGCGCAGTCCGCCGTGGAGCAGCTTGGAGGAGGCGGAGGAGGTGGCGCCGGCAAAGTCGCCGGCGTCGACCACGGCCACCCTGAGGCCGGACTGCGCGGCGTGCCAGGCGGTGGAGATGCCCAGGATGCCGCCGCCGATCACGAGAAGGTCGTACGACGCCTTGGAGAGCTGCTCCCGGGTCTCGGCCCGGCTCGGGTTGGAGCCGGAGGCCGGGTGCGTCCCCAGGGCAGGCACGGACTGCAGGGTGGACTGAGTGGTCATTGCGCTTCTTACTCCTCGTCCTCGAGCCAGCCCATGGTCCGCTCGACGGCCTTGAGCCAGCTCTTGTACTCACGGTCGCGGGTCTCCGCGTCCATGCGGGGGGTCCACTCGGCGGCCCGCCGCCAGTTGGCGCGCAGGTCGTCGGTGCTGTTCCAGAAGCCGACGGCGAGGCCGGCGGCGTAGGCGGCGCCGAGGCAGGTGGTCTCGGCGACCATCGGGCGCACCACGGGGGCGTCCACGAAGTCGGCGAGGGTCTGCATCAGCAGGTTGTTGGAGGTCATGCCGCCGTCGACCTTGAGGGCCGAGAGCTCGACGCCGGAGTCCTTCGTCATGGCGTCGGCGATCTCGCGGGTCTGCCAGGCCGTGGCCTCCAGGACGGCGCGCGCGAGGTGCGCCTTGGTGACGTACCGGGTCAGGCCGGCGATCACACCGCGGGCGTCGGAGCGCCAGTACGGGGCGAACAGACCGGAGAAGGCCGGCACGAAGTAGGCGCCGCCGTTGTCCTCGACCGACAGGGCCAGGGTCTCGATCTCGGCGGCGGTGGAGATGAGGCCCATCTGGTCGCGCATCCACTGCACCAGCGAACCGGTGACGGCGATCGAGCCCTCCAGGGCGTAGACCGTGTCCTGGTCGCCGATCTTGTAGCCGACCGTGGTCAGCAGGCCCGAGTACGAGTTGATGATCTTGTCACCGGTGTTCATCACCATGAAGGTGCCGGTGCCGTACGTCGACTTCGTCTCGCCCTCGGAGAAACAGGTCTGGCCGAACAGGGCCGCCTGCTGGTCGCCGAGCGCGGAGGCGACGGGGATGCCGCCGAGCAGGTCGCCGAGCTTGCCGCCCGTGATCTCGCCGTAGACCTCGGCGGAGGAGCGGATCTCGGGGAGCATCTCCATCGGCACACCGATGGACTCGCAGATCCGCGGGTCCCACTCCATGGTGTGCAGGTTCATCAGCATGGTGCGGGAGGCGTTGGTGACGTCGGTGACGTGCTTGCCGCCGTTCACACCACCGGTCAGGTTCCAGATGACCCAGGTGTCCATGGTGCCGAAGAGCAGGTCGCCCGCCTCGGCGCGCTCGCGCAGGCCGTCGACGTTGTCGAGCAGCCAGCGGGCCTTGGGACCGGCGAAGTAGGAGGCGAGGGGAAGGCCGGTCTCGCGGCGGAAGCGGTCCTGGCCGACGTTGCGGCCGAGCTCGCGGCACAGGGCGTCGGTGCGGGTGTCCTGCCAGACGATGGCGTTGTGGACGGGCTCACCGGTGTTCTTGTCCCAGACCAGCGTCGTCTCGCGCTGGTTGGTGATGCCGATGGCCTTGATGTCGTCACGGGTGATGCCGGCCTTCTCGACCGCCCCGGCGACGACCTCCTCGACGTTGGTCCAGATCTCGGTGGCGTTGTGCTCGACCCAGCCCGGCTTCGGGAAGATCTGCTCGTGCTCCTTCTGGTCGACGGCGACGATGCGTCCGTCGCGGTCGAAGACGATGCAGCGGGAGGAGGTGGTGCCCTGGTCGATGGCGGCGATGAAGGGGCCTGCGGTGTGGGCGTCGGTCACTGTGTGCTCCTGGGATTCCGTGATGGGGTGGCCGGTGCGTACGGCGCGTGTGCTGCGACTCGATGTTCGCCGGGCGGGGGACCGCTCAGGCGAACGCGACGTTGTAGACACCTGCGGCGATCGCGGCGCCGATCAGCGGACCGGCGATCGGGACCCAGGCGTAGGACCAGTCGGAGCCGCCCTTGTTGGGCAGGGGCAGCAGGGCGTGCACGATGCGCGGGCCGAGGTCACGGGCCGGGTTGATCGCGTACCCGGTCGGGCCGCCGAGGGACAGACCGATCGAGACGACCACCAGCGAGGTGATCAGGCCGCCCAGGATGCCGAGGCCGTTGCCCTCGTCGTTCAGGCCCTGGGTGAGGACGGCGAGCACCAGGACGAAGGTGCCGATGACCTCCGTGGCGAGGTTCTGGACGGCGTTGCGGACCTCGGGGCCGGTGGAGAAGACGCCCAGCACGGGACCGGCGCCCTTCTCCTGGGCCTCGACGGCCTTCGCCGTGGTGTCCTGCGCGCCCGGCCCGCCGACGATCTCCCGGTCGGTGAGGTGGGCGACGAACTGCCCGTAGTAGGCGACCCAGACCAGCGCAGCGCCGATCATCGCGCCGAGGATCTGCCCGGCGAAGTACGTCGGGACGTTGCCCCACTCGCCGTCCTTGATCGCGATGCCGACCGTCACGGCGGGGTTCAGGTGGGCGCCGGAGAGCGGACCCGAGATGTACACCGCGGTCATGACGGCGAAGCCCCAGCCGAAGGCGATGGCGAGCCAGCCGGCGTTGCGGGCCTTGGAGGCCTTGAGCGTCACGGCGGCGCAGACGCCGCCGCCGAGCAGGATGAGTATGGCGGTACCGATGGTCTCGCCGATGAAGATGTCGGAGCTGGACACCCGCGACTCCTTTGTCCTTCGTCCAGGGGAAGCCGAACCCCGGGTCCCTCCGGGTGTTCCGGCGCCCTCGGTGTGAGAGCGATGGCGGCCCTTGGCGTTGTCACACTCTAACGCGTATTGCCGGTAGGTGTTCGACAATGCCGACCGATGGACGGGAGTCTTGCTTCGGCGTCAGGCGTGCGTCAAGAGTTCTGTTATCGAAAGCACGATCGTTATTGATCGCTGGGGGTTATCGATCTCCCGCGCGGCGGATTCACGGACCGCGGTGCCATTTGTCCGTTTCAGGGTATGGCGAGGGCCGGAACGCCCCCCGGCGTCCCGGCCCCGTCCGCGTGTCCGCCCCTCAGAACCGCCCGGCGCCCAGGTCCCGCGACACCGCGCGGGCACAGTCCCGTACCGCCGCGATGAGCTCCGGCCGCAGCGCTCCCTCTTCGTCGGACCGGCACAGCCGTTCCACGGCGCCGGTGATGCCGACCGCGCCGACCGGCATGCGGCGCCGGTCGTGGATGGGGGCGGCGATGGACGCGACGCCCTCCCAGGTCTCCTCCACGTCTGCCGCGTAGCCACGCGCGCGCGTGATGTCGAGGATGTGCTCGAACCCGTCCGGCTCGCAGACGGTCCGGTCGGTGAACGCCTTGCGGTCGGCCTCCAGCGCCTCGCTGTGCGCCACCGGGTCGTACGCCGACAGGACCTTGCCCAGGGCGGTGGAGTGCAGCGGCTGCATGGCCCCGATCTCCAGGACCTGCCGGCTGTCGTCGGGCCGGAAGACGTGGTGGACGATCAGCACGCCCTGCTGGTGCAGGACGCCGAGGTGGACGCTCTCGCCGCTGGACCGGGCGAGGTCGTCCGTCCACACCAGGGCGCGCGCCCGTAGTTCGTGCACGTCGAGGTAGGTCGTGCCCAGGCGCAGCAGCTCGGCGCCCAGCTGATAGCGCCCCGAGGCCTCGTCCTGCTCCACGAAGCCCTCCTGCTGGAGGGTGCGCAGGATGCCGTGGGCGGTGCCCTTGGCCAGACCCAGCGACGAGGCGATGTCCGACAGGCCGAGCCGCCGCTCGCCGCCCGCGAGCAGGCGCAGCATCGCGGCCGCCCGCTCGAGCGACTGGATGTTCCGTGCCATCGACGTACTGCCTCCGTCCCCTTCGACTGCCGACCTCGGCGTCGCTGACGTCGTTCGGCAATGCCGAACACTACCGGTCCATGCCGACCTCCCGCCAATGGTCGGCGGGCAACTGTTGCACTCGGACCGCGTCATGGAGGGGTCCCGGGCGCCCGCTGCCCGGCCGTCCCTCCACCGCGGACGGGCGACGGGGGTTCGCCCCTTCGGGCGCCGGCGTCACCCGTGCGGGAGGGCATCCGGCCCTCCATCCTCGTCCGTCACGTGGACGCCCAGGCCACCGGCCCCGCCTCCCGGCTACCCTGGCGACGTGCGTTCTTCCCCGGGACGTTCTGGACGGACGGCACCGGGAAGCGCAAAGCCGACAGCCGTCGCATCCTAGGGAGCCCCTTCATGGCCTCGTCGCCGTCCACCCCGTCCGCCGACACCCGGACCCGTGTGTCCGCCCTCCGCGAGGCACTCGCCACCCGTGTGGTGGTCGCCGACGGGGCGATGGGCACCATGCTCCAGGCGCAGAACCCCACGCTCGACGACTTCCAGCAACTGGAAGGGTGCAACGAGGTCCTGAACCTGACCCGGCCCGACATCGTCCGCTCGGTGCACGAGGAGTACTTCGCCGCCGGCGTCGACTGCGTGGAGACCAACACCTTCGGCGCGAACCACTCCGCCCTCGGCGAGTACGACATCCCCGAGCGCGTCCACGAGCTGTCCGAGGCCGGCGCCCGGGTCGCCCGCGAGGTCGCCGACGAGTTCGCCGCCCGGGACGGCCGGCAGCGCTGGGTGCTGGGCTCCATGGGCCCCGGCACCAAGCTCCCCACCCTCGGCCACGCCCCGTACACCACCCTGCGCGACGCCTACCAGCGCAACGCCGAGGGACTGGTCGCCGGCGGCGCCGACGCCCTCCTGGTGGAGACCACCCAGGACCTGCTGCAGACCAAGGCCTCCGTGCTCGGCGCCCGGCGCGCGCTGGACGCCCTGGGCCTCGACCTGCCCGTGATCGTGTCGGTGACCGTCGAGACCACCGGCACCATGCTGCTCGGCTCGGAGATCGGCGCCGCGCTCACCGCGCTGGAACCGCTCGGCATCGACATGATCGGCCTGAACTGCGCCACCGGCCCGGCCGAGATGAGCGAGCACCTGCGCTATCTGGCCCGGCACTCCCGCATTCCGCTGTCCTGCATGCCCAACGCCGGCCTGCCCGTCCTCGGCAAGGACGGCGCCCACTACCCGCTGAGCGCGCCCGAGCTGGCCGACGCGCAGGAGACCTTCGTCCGCGAGTACGGCCTGTCCCTGGTCGGCGGCTGCTGCGGCACCACCCCCGAGCACCTGCGGCAGGTCGTGGAGCGCGTCCGCGACCTCACCCCGGGCGAGCGCGACCCGCGCCCCGAGCCCGGCGCCGCCTCCCTCTACCAGACCGTGCCCTTCCGCCAGGACACCTCCTACCTGGCCATCGGGGAGCGCACCAACGCCAACGGCTCGAAGAAGTTCCGCGAGGCCATGCTGGCCGGCCGCTGGGACGACTGCGTGGAGATGGCCCGCGACCAGATCCGCGAGGGCGCCCACATGCTGGACCTGTGCGTGGACTACGTCGGCCGGGACGGCGTCGCCGACATGGAGGAGCTGGCCGGACGGTTCGCGACCGCCTCGACGCTGCCGATCGTGCTGGACTCCACCGAGGTCGACGTCCTGCGGGCCGGGCTGGAGAAGCTCGGCGGCCGCGCGGTGATCAACTCGGTGAACTACGAGGACGGCGCCGGACCCGAGTCCCGCTTCGCCAAGGTCGCGCAGCTGGCCCGGGAGCACGGCGCCGCGCTGATCGCGCTGACCATCGACGAGGAGGGCCAGGCCCGCACCGCCGAGAAGAAGGTCGAGATCGCCGAGCGGCTGATCGAGGACCTCACCGGCAACTGGGGCATCCACGAGTCGGACATCCTCGTCGACTGTCTGACCTTCACCATCTGCACCGGCCAGGAGGAGTCCCGCAAGGACGGCCTGGCCACCATCGAGGGCATCCGGGAGCTGAAGAAGCGGCACCCGGACGTGCAGACCACCCTCGGCCTGTCCAACATCTCCTTCGGCCTCAACCCGGCCGCCCGCATCCTGCTCAACTCCGTCTTCCTGGACGAGTGCGTCAAGGCGGGCCTGGACTCGGCGATCGTGCACGCCTCCAAGATCCTGCCGATCGCCCGCTTCGACGAGGAGCAGGTCACCACCGCCCTCGACCTGATCTACGACCGCCGCCGCGAGGGCTACGACCCCCTGCAGAAGCTGATGCAGCTCTTCGAGGGCGCCACCGCCAAGTCGCTGAAGGCCTCCAAGGCCGAGGAGCTGGCCGCCCTCCCGCTGGAGGAGCGCCTCAAGCGCCGCATCATCGACGGCGAGAAGAACGGCCTCGAACAGGACCTGGACGACGCCCTGACGGAGCGTCCGGCCCTCGACATCGTCAACGAGACCCTCCTGGACGGCATGAAGGTCGTCGGCGAGCTCTTCGGCTCCGGCCAGATGCAGCTGCCGTTCGTGCTCCAGTCCGCCGAGGTCATGAAGACCGCGGTCGCCTACCTCGAGCCGCACATGGAGAAGACCGACGACGAGGGCAAGGGCACGATCGTGCTGGCCACCGTCCGCGGCGACGTCCACGACATCGGCAAGAACCTCGTCGACATCATCCTGTCCAACAACGGCTACACCGTCGTCAACCTCGGCATCAAGCAGCCCGTCTCCGCCATCCTGGAGGCCGCCGACGAGCACAGGGCCGACGTCATCGGCATGTCCGGGCTCCTGGTCAAGTCCACGGTGATCATGAAGGA
Organism: Streptomyces flaveolus; assembly: GCF_014648815.1. Lineage (GTDB taxonomy): Bacteria > Actinomycetota > Actinomycetes > Streptomycetales > Streptomycetaceae > Streptomyces > Streptomyces flaveolus. The sequence continues at coordinate 159,147 of NZ_BMRV01000005.1, forward strand.
GAACCTGGAGGAGCTCAACCAGCGGGGCCTGGCCGCCGACTACCCCGTCATCCTCGGCGGCGCCGCCCTCACCAGGGCGTACGTCGAGCAGGACCTCCACGAGATCTACGACGGCGAGGTCCGCTACGCCCGCGACGCCTTCGAGGGCCTGCGCCTCATGGACGCCCTGATCGGCATCAAGCGGGGCGTGCCCGGCGCCAAGCTGCCCGAGCTGCGGCAGCGCCGGGTGCGGGCCGCCACCGTCGAGGTCGAGGAGCGGCCCGAGGAAGGCCACGTCCGCTCCGACGTCGCCACCGACAACCCCGTCCCCACCCCGCCCTTCCAGGGGACCCGCGTCGTCAAGGGCATCCAGCTCAAGGAGTACGCCTCCTGGCTCGACGAGGGCGCCCTCTTCAAGGGCCAGTGGGGTCTGAAGCAGGCCCGCACCGGCGAGGGACCGTCGTACGAGGAGCTCGTCGAGAGCGAGGGCCGGCCCCGGCTGCGCGGCCTGCTGGACCGGCTCCAGACGGAGAACCTGCTGGAGGCGGCCGTGGTCTACGGCTACTTCCCCTGCGTCTCCAAGGACGACGACCTGATCGTCCTGGACGAGGCGGGCAACGAGCGCACCCGCTTCACCTTCCCCCGCCAGCGGCGCGGCCGGCGCCTGTGCCTGGCCGACTTCTTCCGCCCGGAGGAGTCCGGCGAGACGGACGTCGTCGGCTTCCAGGTCGTCACCGTCGGCTCCCGGATCGGCGAGGAGACGGCCCGGATGTTCCAGGCCAACGCCTACCGCGACTACCTGGAACTGCACGGACTGTCCGTCCAGCTCGCCGAGGCCCTCGCCGAGTACTGGCACGCGCGCGTGCGCTCCGAGCTCGGCTTCGCCGGTGAGGACCCGGCCGAGATGGAGGACATGTTCGCCCTGAAGTACCGGGGCGCCCGCTTCTCCCTCGGTTACGGCGCCTGCCCCGACCTGGAGGACCGCGCCAAGATCGCCGACCTGCTCCAGCCGGAGCGCATCGGCGTGCACCTGTCCGAGGAGTTCCAGCTCCACCCCGAGCAGTCCACCGACGCCATCGTGATCCACCACCCGGAGGCCAAGTACTTCAACGCCCGCTGAGGCCGCCACGGACCCCCTCCGTACCGCTCCAGGCGTCACACCAGGCGTTGTCGTCCCGCACGACGTACACTGGTCGGTCCACTGCAGGCCGGTTCCCTTCGTGGGAACCGGCCTGATCGTCCCTCAAGGAGGTACGTGGATGACCAGTACGGTCCCCGCGCTCGGAACCCGTACGGCCGAAGGCTCAGCCCTGCAAGCCGTGCTCCTCGACATGGACGGCACCCTGGTGGACACCGAGGGCTTCTGGTGGGACGTCGAGAAGGAGGTCTTCGCCTCCCTCGGCCACACCCTCGACGACTCCTGGCGCCACGTGGTGGTGGGCGGTCCCATGACCCGCAGCGCGGGCTTCCTCATCGAGGCCACCGGCGCGGACATCTCGCTCGCCGAACTCAGCGTGCTGCTCAACGACGGCTTCGAGGAGCGCATCGGACGCGACCTGCCCCTCATGCCGGGCGCGGCCCGGCTGCTCGCGGAGCTGTCCGAGCACCAGATCCCCACCGCCCTGGTCTCCGCCTCGCACCGGCGCATCATCGACCGTGTCCTGGCCTCGCTCGGCCGCGACCACTTCGCGCTCACGGTCGCCGGCGACGAGGTGCCGCGCACCAAGCCGTACCCCGACCCCTATCTGGCCGCCGCCGCCGGACTCGCCGTGGACCCGGTCCGGTGCGCCGTCGTCGAGGACACCGCGACCGGAGTCGCCGCCGCGGAGGCCGCAGGCTGCCACGTCGTGGCCGTCCCCTCGGTCGCGCCCATCACTCCGGCCGCCCGGCGCACCGTGGTCGGGTCACTGGAAGAGGTCGACCTGACCTTCCTGCGCGGTCTCATCACCCACGTGGGCTGAGCGTTCACACAGCGTGCGGCACCGTCGCGCCCGGCCCGTGCGCCAACGGCCTCGGGCGGAACCCCCAGTCGCACCCACCTGTGACGTTCGCCACGCCGTCAGGGGTCGACAGGCCGGTGCGGCTGTGCCGAATCCCGCCGGGAGAACGTTGTCGGCGCGCCCATGTGTCCCGATTGGTGAAGCCCTGCACTAATCCTTCCGCTGTCGGGTTTTCGGTGTGTCCACGCCCGGTTTCGCTCTGTGATGAGCCCTCAACTCCGGGGGCTGCGGGCCCCCGTGCGGTCGCGGACTAATCTCGTCGCGAGAACCTCAGCCACTACCCCCGTGATCGGCCCGCGACACCCCTGCATGCCGCATACACGGACCGACAGCTCTGGAGAATTTCGAGCATGAACCGCAAGACTTTGGTGCTGCCGGCCGTCGTCGGCCTGCTCGCCCCGGTACTCGCCGCCTGCGGCGGGTCCGACGGCGGCAGCGGAGGCGGGGACGCGATCGTCGTCGGCACCACGGACCGGTTCACCTCGGAGCTGGCTCCCGCGCCCCTCGACCCGGCGTACGCCTACGACGTCGGCTCCTGGAACCTGCTGCGCCAGACCGTGCAGACGCTGATGATCCAGCCGCGCGGCGACGGCGAGCCGGTGCCCGAGGCGGCCGAGAAGTGCGGCTTCACCGACACGGGCAACGAGCGCTACGCCTGCACCCTGCGGGACGGACTCAAGTTCGCCAACGGCGATGCCGTCACGGCAGCCGACGTGAAGTTCTCCATCGAACGCGCCCTGTCCCTGAAGGCCGACAGCGGTGTGTCCAGTCTGCTCTCCACCGTCGACACCGTGGAGACCCAGGGCGACCGCGAGGTCATCTTCCACCTCAACACCGCCGACGCGACCTTCCCGTTCAAGCTGTCGACCCCGGTCGCCGGCATCGTCAACCCCGACGACTATGACAAGGGCAAGCTGCGCGAGGGCTTCGAGGTGGACGGCTCCGGTCCGTACACCATGAAGGCCGAGGTCAAGGACGGCGCGCTGACCAAGGCCGTGTTCACCAAGAACCCCCGCTACAAGGGGACCCTCACGGTGAACAACGACAAGGCCGAGGTCGTCTCCTTCGCCGACGCCGACGCCATGGGCACGGCGCTCGAAAAGGGCGACATCGACCTGATGACCCGTGCGATGACGCCCGACCAGATCCGGAAGCTCTCCAACGACACGGGCGGCGACGTCGACCTGGTCGAGATGGCCGGACTCGAGATCCGCTACCTGGCCTTCAACACCAAGGCCCAGACGGTGGAGACGAAGGCCGTCCGGCAGGCGATGGCCCAGCTCATCAACCGCAGCGAGCTGATCTCGAACGTCTACGGCTCGCAGGCCGAACCGCTGTACTCGCTGGTGCCGGCCACCATCACCGGCCACTCGAACTCGTTCTTCAACAAGTACGGCGACCCGAGCGTCGCCAAGGCCAAGTCGATGCTGGAGTCCGCCAACGTCTCCACGCCGGTGAAGCTGACCCTGCACTACACCACCGACCACTACGGTGCGGCCACCAAGCAGGAGTTCGAGCAGCTCCAGAAGCAGCTCAACGACAGCGGCCTGTTCCAGGTCGACATCGAGGGCGCGCCCTGGGACAAGTTCCGCCCGGCCGAGCTGAAGGGCCAGTTCGACGTCTTCGGCATGGGCTGGTTCCCGGACTTCCCCGACGCGGACAACTTCCTCGCGCCGTTCCTCGACAAGGGCAACATGCTCAACTCGCCGTACGCGAATTCCGAGGTCATCAACAACCTGATCCCGGCGTCCCGGCGCGAGGCCGACCGGCTGTCCGCCGTGGACAGCCTGACCGAGATCCAGGACGTCGTCGCCGACGAGGTCCCGATGATCCCGCTCTGGCAGGGCAAGCAGTACGTCGCGGCCCGGGACGACGTCACCGGAACCGCCTACGCCCTCAACACCACCTCCTCGCTGCAGCTGTGGGAGCTGGCCCGCGGTGTGAGCGGCTGACGCACCCCGTCACCCGCCGCGCCCCGTTCAAGCCGAAGGGCGCTCTCCTCCCGGAAGGAAGAGGGCGCCCTTCGCGCTTCCCGGCGAACGCGGCCGGGAGGCCGCGGCGACGGGGACGGGGGCCTACTGCGCGCCGGGGCGCACCAGCCCGCTCTCGTACGCGTACACCGCGGCCTGCACCCGGTCGCGCAGCCCCAGCTTGGTCAGCACGTGCCCGACGTGCGTCTTGACGGTGGTCTCGCTGACGAACAGGTCGGCGGCGATCTCCGCGTTGGACAGACCGCGCGCCACCAGCTTCAGGACCTCCACCTCACGGTCGGTCAGCGTGTGCAGGGTGTCCGGCACCGGCTCGTCGCCGGAGGGCAGGTGCGTGGCGTACTTGTCGAGCAGCCGCCTGGTGATGCTCGGCGCGAGCATCGCCTCCCCGTTCGCCACCACGCGGATCGCCTGCACCAGTTCGTTGGCCGGGGCGTCCTTCAGCAGGAACCCGCTGGCACCCGCCTTCAGCGCCTCCACCACGTACTCGTCGAGGTCGAAGGTGGTCAGCACCAGCACCTTGGCCGGACCGTCCCGCTCCGGACCGGTGATCTGCCGGGTCGCCTCCACACCGTCCATCCGCGGCATGCGGATGTCCATCAGCACCACGTCGGGCTGCAACGCCCGCACCTGGTCGAGAGCCTGGAGGCCGTCTCCGGCCTCGCCGACGACCGCGAGGTCCTGCTCCGCCTCCAGAATCATCCGGAAGCCCGTGCGCAGCAGCGGCTGGTCGTCGACCAGTAGGACGCGGATGGCCACGTAAGTCTCCTTCTCGCTAGTCCGGCCCCATTCTGCCCTGCTCGGCGGTGCCCGACTCGGCCGCCCTCACCGGCAGCGGGTAGGGCGGGGGAGTGCCGCCGAACTCCGGGCAGTGCGCCTGGTGGTCGCACCAGCCGCACAGCTTGGTGGGGCGCGGCCGCCAGTCACCGGTCTCGGTCGCCAGCCGGATGGCCTCCCACAGGGCCAGCAGCTTGCGCTCGACCCGCTCCAGGTCGGCGAGGACCGGGTCGTACGTGAGCACGTCACCGCTGCCGAGATAGACGAGCTGCAGCCGCCGCGGGACGACCTTCTTCAGCCGCCACACCACCAGCGCGTAGAACTTCATCTGGAACAGCGCGCCCTCCGCGTACTGCGGCCGGGGCGCCTTGCCCGTCTTGTAGTCGACGATCCGCACCTCGCCGGTGGGAGCCACGTCGACCCGGTCGATGATGCCGCGCAGCCGCAGTCCGGAGTCCAGCTCGGCCTCGACGAACAGCTCCCGCTCGGCGGGCTCCAGCCGGCTCGGGTCCTCCAGGGTGAACCAGCGCTCGACGAGCCCCTCCGCCTCGGCGAGCCAGCGTGCCATCCGCTCGCCCTCCGGGTCGTCCGCGAACAGCTCCCCGACCTCGGGCCTGGTCTCCCGCAGCCGGTCCCACTGCCCGGGGATCAGCGCCTTGGCCCGCGGCGGCGTGCGCTCGGCCGCCGGCGCGTCGAAGAGCCGCTCGAGCACCGCGTGCACCAGGGTGCCCCGGGTCGCCGCCTCGCTGGGCTTCTCCGGCAACCGGTCGATCACCCGGAACCGGTACAGCAGCGGGCACTGCATGAAGTCGCCGGCCCGCGACGGCGAGAGCGAGGCGGGTGCCACGGCGACGGGCACGGGTGCGGGTGGCTGTGGGCCCGCGGTGGCCGGCGCGCCCTCGGCCGCTTCGGCTGCCTCCGCCGCGGCCGCTGCCGGCGGGGCGGAGCCGCCGGCGTCCTCCGCGACATCCTCGATGCTCGTCTCCATGCCCACAGACCTTACGGCCCGCCACTGACAGTGACCCAGTCGCGGCATTGACCCGTGCGACGGACCGGGAAGCACCGGGTGCCGGGGCGGAACGGCCCGCGACGGCCGCATACCATCGACACCAGACCCTCCCGCACGGCAGGCGCGGGAAACGCTTCGAACGAGGGGACACCGTGAACGTGAGCGGCGGGAGCGGGCACCCGCGGTCCGGCAACGACGAGTCGGCCGGCCCCCACACCGGGCCCCCGGCCCCGGACCCCGTGCGCCCGGAGCCCACGGCTGCCGACACGCCCGGGGAACAGCCCGGGGAACAGCTCCCCAGCACCGAAGAGACCCCCGCAGGGCAGTCACCGACAGTGAGCGAGACCACCAGGGGGCGGACGGACGCCCCAGGTGCCGAGCCGCCGGAGCAGCCCCCCGCCGAGGACGCCGCGGGGAACGCGACGGGGAAGGACACCCCGTCCGAGCCCACACCGCAGCCCCCCGCACCGCAGGACGCCGGGACCGACCGCCCCGCGGGCGCCGGCGTCCCGCCGGCCGGTCCGGCCCCCGGTCACCACGCCCGTACCGAGGCCCACACCGGCGGCGGCCCGGGGCGGCCACCGCAGCGTCGCCCCGAGCCCGGAGGCGGGCTGCTGATGGGGCGGCCGTTCGGCGTGCCCGTGTACGTCGCGCCCAGCTGGTTCCTGGTCGCCGCCCTGATCACCTGGGTGTTCGGCGGCCAGCTCGACCGGGTCCTGCCCGAGCTCGGCGTCGCGCGCTACCTGGTCTCCCTCTTCTTCGCGGTCGCCTTCTACGCCTCCGTCCTCGTCCACGAACTGGCCCACACCGTCGCCGCCCTCCGCTTCAAGCTCCCCGTGCGCCGCATCCAGCTCCAGTTCTTCGGCGGCGTCTCCGAGATCGAGAAGGAGGCCGAGACCCCCGGCCGCGAGTTCGTGCTGGCCTTCGTCGGCCCGCTGCTCTCCCTCGTCCTCGCCGGCGTCTTCTACCTCGCCCTGCTGCCCGTCGAGCCGGGCACCGTCCCCGGCGTCCTGCTCGCCGGCCTGATGGTCTCCAACCTCATCGTGGCCGTCTTCAACCTGCTCCCCGGCCTCCCCCTCGACGGCGGCCGGATGCTCCGCGCCGTCGTGTGGAAAGTCACCGGCAAGCCGATGACCGGCACGGTCGCCGCCGCCTGGGTCGGCCGGGCACTCGCCGTCTCCGTCCTGATCGGGCTGCCGCTGCTCACCCAGTCCGGAGCGCTCGGCTCCGGCGCCGTGGACAACGTCGGCATGGACACCGTGATGGACGCCCTGCTCGCCGCCATCCTGGCCGCGATCATCTGGACCGGCGCCGGCAACAGCCTGCGCATGGCCCGCCTGCGCGAGCACCTGCCCGAGCTGCGCGCCCGCGCCCTGACCCGGCGCGCGGTCCCCGTGCCCGCGGACACCCCCCTCTCCGAGGCCCTGCGCCGTGCCAACGCCTCCGGAGCCCGCGCCCTGGTCGTCGTCGACGCCGAGGGCAGGCCGGTCTCCCTGGTCCGCGAGGCCGCCATCGTCGGCGTACCCGAGCACCGCCGCCCCTGGGTCCCGGTCAGCGGGCTCGCGCAGGACCTCACCGACGGCATGCGCGTCTCGGCCGAGCTGTCCGGCGAGGAGCTCCTCGACGCGCTGCGGGCGTCCCCGGCCACCGAATACCTGGTGGTCGAGGACACCGGCGAGATCTACGGCGTCCTGTCCGCGGCCGACGTCGAGCGCGCCTTCGTCAAGGCCATGGCCCGCCCCAGCTGAACGCGCCGCCGCCCCGGCCCCTGGGCCGGTAAAGCCCCCGGCAGGGAACCGGTAGGCTGGTCACATGTCCGAACCGACCGGTGCCGCCCGCAGGCGCGGGCCCTTCAAGGTCGGGGACCAGGTTCAGCTGACCGACCCCAAGGGCCGCCACTACACGTTCACGCTCGAGGCCGGGAAGAACTTCCACACCCACAAGGGTTCCTTCCCCCACGACGAACTGATCGGTGCTCCCGAGGGCAGCGTTGTCCGCACCACCGGAAACGTCGCCTACCTCGCGCTGCGCCCCCTGCTCCCCGACTACGTCCTGTCCATGCCCCGCGGCGCCGCCGTGGTCTACCCCAAGGACGCGGGGCAGATCCTGGCCTTCGCCGACATCTTCCCCGGCGCCCGCGTCGTGGAGGCGGGGGTGGGCTCCGGCTCGCTCAGCAGCTTCCTGCTGCGCGCCATCGGCGACCAGGGCATGCTGCACTCCTACGAGCGCCGCGAGGACTTCGCCGAGATCGCCCAGCAGAACGTGGAGCGCTACTTCGGCGGCCCGCACCCCGCCTGGCAGCTCACCGTCGGCGACCTCCAGGACAACCTGTCCGACACCGACGTCGACCGGGTCATCCTCGACATGCTCGCCCCGTGGGAGTGCCTGGAGGCCGTCTCCAAGGCGCTCGTGCCCGGCGGCATCCTGTGCTGCTACGTCGCGACCACCACCCAGCTCGCGCGGACCGTCGAGTCCATCCGCGAGATCGGCTGCTTCAACGAGCCGACCTCCTGGGAGACGATGATCCGCAACTGGCACGTCGAGGGCCTGGCCGTCCGCCCGGACCACCGGATGATCGGCCACACCGGTTTCCTGCTCACCGCCCGCCGCCTCGCCGACGGCGTCGAGCCGCCCATGCGCCGCCGCCGCCCCGCCAAGGGCGCCTACGGCGAGGACTACGACGGCCCCAACGCCGGCGGAGGCTCCGGCCGCTGAGACGGCCCCGTGCCGCACACAACGCACTGGCGCCGTGGTGGAGTTCCCGGTCACCCCGGGAACTCCACCACGGCGCCGCCGCGTTGAAGGACCGGTCCGGGCCACCGGCCGGAGCCGCCGTCCAGGGGCGCGGCCCGCGCCCGAGGTCCGGCGGCCGGCGAAACCCGAGTGAGTACCCACCCCGCCGTTCCCCCGCACTGTGACGTGTGGCACGATGCTGGCCACCCCCACCGGCACAGCCCTCACAGGAGACACTCCTCGTGCAGCACCCCGCCGTTCCGGACCTGTCCCACACGCACACCCGGCCGATCCACTGGGTCGCCACCGCCACCGCTCTCGCCGGAGTCGTGGCCCTCTCCTCGGTCCTGCAGCCCGACGCCGCGACAGCGGCCCAGGCCGCCGGACCGCAGACGAAGACCGCCCCGGCGCACGGCACGCCGCCCGATCCGGCGGCCGTCACGTTCCCCCTGGACTGCGGCCCGGTCAAGGCCCTGGTGCAGAAGAAGGCGTCCGGCGACCTCGACGGCGACGGCCGGCCCGAGACGGTGGCCGTCGTGCACTGCGACGCGCCCATGGGCACCCCGCCCGACGGCGTCTACGTCATCACCCGGGACACCGGCAGCGGCAAGTCCCGTGTGGTCGCCACCCTGGTGGATCCGAAGGACCGCCGGACCGTCACCGACTTCGCGGTGCGCGGCGGTGCCGTCCTCGCGACGCTCCTCGGCTACTCGTCGGCCGACGTGCCCAGTTGCTGCCCGGACGTCACCGACGACGTGAAGTGGCAGTGGAAGGACGGCGCGTTCGTCCGCGACACGCCGTCCCAGGCACGCACCGTCTGAACGACGGAGACCCCTCGAAGGGTGTGACCCACCGCACAGTGGTTACTATGCGTGCCGTCTACGTCACAGTTCGGTCACTCTGCGTCCGGGCCGTAGATCTCTGCCCTGTCTGAAATGCGACGTACATGGATGCACTCGCCCGGACACTCCTTCACCGAGTCGACCACGTCCGTCAGGAGCGGCAACGGCACGGGCGTTGTCGCGCCCTTGGCCTGCAGGAGCTCGTCGTCCGCGCCCTTCACGTAGGCCAGACCGTCGATGTCCAGCTCGAACACCTCGGGCGCGTACTGCGCGCAGATGCCGTCGCCGGTACACAGATCCTGGTCGATCCAGACCTCGAGAGCCTCGCCGTCGACTCCGGCCTCCTGCTGCACACTCATTGCTTCCTGCCGTTTCCTGCGTCGAGCCGGTCGGGAATCCGGCCAGCTCTGACGGGTGTTGAACGCTTCGACCCTACCCCCGCCTGGGTTCCCGTCACGTTCGGTGGGTATTCCCCTGGCGTGAGGGAGAGCGCAAGGGTGAAGATCGGACACACCCCGACAGTCTTTTGATCTAGGGGTTTCAATCGACACCCACCCAGGTAGGGTCTGGAAGCGTCCAGCTCCCCTTGGAGGAGGTGAGGACCGTGGCAGCCCACGACGACGACATGAACCGCGGCATCCGCCCGGGACGCGGGTCCGAGGACCCGGCCGGGCAGGTGGCCTATCTTGAGCAGGAGATCGCCGTCCTGCGACGCAAGCTCGCCGACTCTCCGCGGCACACGAGAATTCTCGAAGAGCGGATCGTCGAGCTGCAGACCAACCTGGCCGGCGTGTCCGCCCAGAACGAGCGACTCGCCAGCACACTCCGCGAGGCCCGCGACCAGATCGTGGCCCTCAAGGAGGAGGTCGACCGGCTGGCCCAGCCACCGGCAGGCTTCGGTGTGTTCCTGCAGGCCAACGAGGACGGCACCGCCGACATCTTCACCGGCGGCCGTAAACTCCGGGTGAACGTCAGCCCGAGCGTCGAGCTCGACGAGCTCCGGCGCGGCCAGGAAGTGATGCTCAACGAAGCCCTCAACGTGGTCGAGGCCATGGAGTACGAGAGCGTCGGCGACATCGTCACCCTCAAGGAGATCCTCGAGGACGGCGAGCGCGCCCTCGTCCTCGGGCACACCGACGAGGAGCGCGTGGTCCGGCTCGCCGAGCCGCTGCGGGGCATCACCATCCGCCCCGGCGACGCCCTCCTGCTCGAGCCCCGCTCCGGATACGTCTACGAGGTCGTCCCCAAGAGCGAGGTCGAGGAACTCGTCCTCGAAGAGGTCCCCGACATCGGCTACGAGCAGATCGGTGGCCTCGGCGGACAGATCGAGGCCATCCGCGACGCGGTCGAGCTCCCCTATCTCTACCCCGACCTGTTCCGGGAGCACGAGCTGCGTCCGCCCAAGGGCGTCCTGCTCTACGGACCCCCCGGATGCGGCAAGACGCTCATCGCCAAGGCCGTCGCCAACTCGCTGGCCAAGAAGGTCGCCGAGGTGACCGGCCAGGCCGCCGGCAAGAGCTTCTTCCTCAACATCAAGGGACCCGAGCTCCTGAACAAGTACGTCGGCGAGACCGAGCGGCAGATCCGCCTCGTCTTCCAGCGTGCACGGGAGAAGGCCAGCGAGGGCACTCCCGTCATCGTCTTCTTCGACGAGATGGAGTCCCTCTTCCGCACCCGTGGCTCCGGTGTCAGCTCGGACGTGGAGAACACCATCGTCCCGCAGCTGCTCGCCGAGATCGACGGTGTGGAGGGCCTGCAGAACGTGGTGGTGATCGGCGCCTCCAACCGTGAGGACATGATCGACCCCGCCATCCTGCGGCCCGGCCGGCTCGACGTGAAGATCAAGATCGAGCGTCCGGACGCCGAAGCGGCCAAGGACATCTTCGGCAAGTACCTCACCGAGCGCCTCCCGCTCCACGAGGACGACCTCAGGGAGCACGAGAAGGACAAGGCGGCCACCGTCCAGAGCATGATCCAGACGGCGGTGGAACACATGTACGCCGAATCCGAGGAGAACCGCTTCCTGGAAGTCACCTACGCCAACGGCGACAAGGAAGTCCTCTATTTCAAGGACTTCAATTCCGGCGCCATGATCGAGAACATCGTCGGCCGCGCCAAGAAGATGGCGATCAAGGACTTCCTCGACAAGAACCAGAAGGGCCTTCGCGTCTCCCACCTCCTCCAGGCCTGCGTGGACGAGTTCAAGGAGAACGAGGACCTGCCCAACACCACCAATCCGGACGACTGGGCCCGCATCTCCGGAAAGAAGGGCGAGCGGATCGTGTACATCCGTACGCTCGTCACCGGAAAGCAGGGCGCGGACACCGGACGCTCCATCGACACGGTGGCGAACACCGGTCAGTACCTGTAAAAGGCAGGGCGGCTGCGGGTGCCCTCAGTGGGTACCCGCAGCCGACTGTTTTTCGGGGCCACGGCTGGAGCAAGGCAATGACGCAAATGATCTCCCCACCAGCGCAAAGGCGTTCTAGGCTCTTCCGTACCGCCGAGTCGCGCAGTGCGGGGACGGGCACCGCACACGCACCGGAGCGCCACGTGAGCGGCGCCCACGACCGAGGGCGCCGCCGGGCAAGGAGGGCCGCATGACCGTACGGCGAGTAATGGGCATCGAGACGGAGTACGGGATCTCCGTCCCCGGTCACCCCAACGCCAATGCCATGCTCACCTCGTCCCAGATCGTCAACGCCTACGCGGCGGCGATGCACCGGGCCCGCCGGGCTCGCTGGGACTTCGAGGAGGAGAACCCGCTGCGGGACGCGCGAGGCTTCGACCTCGCCCGGGAGGCCGCCGACAACAGCCAGCTCACCGACGAGGACATCGGCCTGGCCAACGTGATCCTCACCAATGGAGCACGGCTCTACGTCGACCACGCCCACCCCGAGTACAGCGCTCCGGAGGTCACCAACCCGCGGGACGCCGTGCTGTGGGACAAGGCGGGCGAGCGCATCATGGCCGAGGCGGCCGAGCGGGCGGCCCAGCTGCCGGGCGCCCAGCCGATCCACCTCTACAAGAACAACACCGACAACAAGGGCGCCTCCTACGGCACGCACGAGAACTACCTGATGAAGCGGGAGACCGCCTTCTCGGACATCGTGCGCCACCTGACGCCCTTCTTCGTCTCCCGCCAGGTCGTCACCGGCGCCGGCCGCGTCGGCATCGGCCAGGACGGGCACGAACACGGCTTCCAGCTCAGCCAGCGCGCCGACTACTTCGAGGTCGAGGTCGGCCTGGAGACGACGCTGAAGCGGCCCATCATCAACACGCGCGACGAACCGCACGCGGACGCGGAGAAGTACCGCCGTCTGCACGTGATCATCGGCGACGCGAACCTGTCCGAGATCTCGACCTATCTGAAACTGGGCACGACGGCCCTGGTCCTGTCCATGATCGAGGACGGCTTCATCGCCGTCGACCTGGCCGTGGACCAGCCCGTACGCACCCTCCACCAGGTCTCGCACGACCCGACCCTCCAGCGCCTGATCACCCTCCGCAGCGGGCGCACCCTCACCGCGGTGCAGCTTCAGATGGAGTACTTCGAGCTGGCGCGCAAGTACGTCGAGGAGCGGTACGGAGCGGACGCCGACGAGCAGACCAAGGACGTCCTGGGCCGCTGGGAGGACACCCTCAACCGGCTCGAGAACGACCCGATGAGCCTTGCCGGCGAACTCGACTGGGTCGCCAAGCGGGAGCTCATGGAGGGCTACCGGCGCCGGGACGATCTGGACTGGGATGCCGCCCGGCTGCACCTCGTCGACCTCCAGTACGCCGACGTACGGCCCGACAAGGGCCTCTACAACCGGCTGGTGGACCGTGGCCGCATCAAGCGGCTGCTGGACGAGACGGAGGTCGAGCGGGCCCGTACGAAGCCTCCGGAGGACACCCGGGCGTACTTCCGCGGACGCTGTCTGGAGCAGTACGCGGACGACGTCGCGGCGGCCTCCTGGGACTCGGTGATCTTCGATCTGCCGGGACGGGACTCCCTCCAGCGGGTCCCAACCCTGGAACCGCTTCGCGGAACGCGTAATCACGTCAAGGAGCTCCTGGACCGCTGCCGCACCGCGGACGACCTGGTCAGGGTCCTGTCCGGCGGGTGACGGCGCCGAGCGGGTACACGGGAGAAGACCGCCGGACAGGGTGAAAGTCACCGGGTCCGGGAACCATCGAGATGGCCCCCGCACGTTGGAGAAACTGCGGGGCCGATGTCGGACCCGGCTTGTAGGGTCTGATCTTGACCGAGCAACTGTGTCGGGCGAACCGAGCGGGGTGAGGGTTATGGCGACCAAGGACACCGGCGGCGGGCAGCAGAAGGCCACGCGTTCCACCGAGGAGGTCGAGGAGCAGGCGCAGGACGCGCAGGCGTCCGAGGACCTCAAGGAGCGCCAGGAGAAGCTCAGCGACGACGTGGACTCCGTCCTGGACGAGATCGACGACGTCCTCGAGGAGAACGCCGAGGACTTCGTGCGCTCCTTCGTGCAGAAGGGTGGCCAGTAGGCCTGTTCCCCCCTCGTCGCACAGGCCCGAGGGACGGACGAGCAGAACGAGAGATGTCGCGCGCGGTGCGGGTCATGCCCGTGCCGCGCGCGGCACACAACGGGGGGCCAAGGTGTTCGTTCCGTGGTTCCCGCCGAGTATGTGGATCACCGCCGCAGGGCGGGTAGGGTCCGTGGCATAGCTGACGCATACGTGGAAGGAATCGCGTGGAAGCCAACACTCGTAGCACCGGGCGTCTACCAGCTGCCTTCCTGACGCCTGGGTCCTCTTCGTTCATGGACTTCCTGGGAGAGCACCAGCCGGAGCTGCTCCCGGGCAACCGGCAGCTGCCGCCGGTCCAGGGCGTGGTCGAGGCGCCGCACGGCACCACGATCGTGGCCGTGACCTTCCCCGGCGGCGTCGTGCTCGCCGGTGACCGGCGGGCGACCATGGGCAACATGATCGCGCAGCGGGACATCGAGAAGGTGTTCCCGGCCGACGAGTACTCCGCGGTGGGCATCGCCGGCACGGCGGGTCTGGCCGTGGAGATGGTGAAGCTCTTCCAGCTGGAGCTCGAGCACTTCGAGAAGGTCGAAGGCGCGCAGCTGTCCCTGGAGGGCAAGGCGAACCGTCTGTCGACGATGATCCGCTCCAACCTGGGCATGGCGATGCAGGGGCTGGCCGTGGTGCCCCTGTTCGCGGGGTACGACGTGGACCGCGGCCGGGGCCGCATCTTCTCGTACGACGTGACGGGCGGGCGCTCCGAGGAGCATCACTTCGCGACCACGGGATCGGGATCGATCTTCGCGCGCGGGGCGATGAAGAAGCTCTTCCGTGAGGACCTGAGCGAGGAAGAGGCCACGACGCTCGTGGTCCAGGCGCTGTACGACGCGGCGGACGACGACTCGGCGACCGGTGGTCCCGACGTCGCGCGCCGGATCTATCCGATCATCACTGTGATCACCGAGGACGGCTTCCGCCGGCTGACCGAGGACGAGAGCTCCCAGCTCGCCCGATCGGTCCTCGACCGGCGGCTGGAGCAGCCCGACGGCCCGCGGGCCGCGCTGCTGTAGCGCCGGGCCTCACCGTGTTGATGACAGGTGGTCCAGTGACTTCGACAGAAAGGGACGGATAACCGGTGTCGACGCCGTTCTATGTCTCACCCCAGCAGGCGATGGCCGACCGGGCGGAGTACGCCCGCAAGGGCATCGCCCGTGGCCGCAGCCTGGTCGTGCTGCAGTACGCCGACGGCATCGTGTTCGTCGGCGAGAACCCGTCCCGTGCGCTGCACAAGTTCAGCGAGATCTACGACCGGATCGGCTTCGCGGCCGCCGGCAAGTACAACGAGTACGAGAACCTGCGGATCGGCGGCGTCCGGTACGCCGACCTGCGCGGCTACACGTACGACCGTGACGACGTGACGGCCCGGGGCCTGGCCAACGTGTACGCCCAGACGCTGGGCACGATCTTCTCCAGCTCGGCCGAGAAGCCGTACGAGGTGGAGCTGGTCGTCGCCGAGGTCGGCGACAGCCCCGAGGGCGACCAGATCTACCGGCTGCCGCACGACGGCTCGATCGTGGACGAGCACGGCTCGGTCGCGGTCGGGGGCAACGCGGAGCAGATCAGCGGGTACCTGGACCAGCGGCACCGCGACGGCATGACGCTGGCCGAGGCGCTGAAGCTGGCGGTGCAGGCGCTGTCCCGCGACACCAACGGCAGTGAGCGGGAGATCCCGGCGGAGCGGCTGGAGGTCGCCGTCCTGGACCGCACGCGGCCGCAGAAGCGGAAGTTCAAGCGGGTCGTGGGGGGCCAGCTGTCGCGGCTCCTGGACGGAGGAGCCGCCGGGGCCGCCTCGAAGACCGCGTCCGAGGACGAGGACGGGGCCGAGGAGTAGTCCGCCCCGTCGCCGTCGGCCGCCGTGGGATGCCCGCGGCGGCCTGCGCGTGTTCCCCCGCGCTCACCGCGGTGGCGCCGTGGAGCCCCGTACCACCAGGTTGACGGGGATGTCGCCGGCCTCGGGGACCCCGCCCTCCAGGACGGCCAGCAGCGCCCGCATCCCCCGTTCGCCGAACAGCTCCGCGTCCAGGCGGACCGTCGTCAGCTCGGGGTCGACGGCCGTGGCCAGGCCGAGGTCGTCCAGGCCCGTGACGGAGAGGTCGTCGGGGATGCGGAGCCCCGCGCGGCGGGCCGCCTTGTACGCGCCGACCGCCAGCTTGTCGTCGTCGCAGACCAGCGCCGTCGGACGGGGGCCCGGCCCCGCCAGCGCGGCCTCGGTGGCCGTCCGCGCGTCCTCGATCGAGATCGGGGCCCTGGCCGTGCGCAGCGTGGTGCCGGGGACGGCGTCCAGCCGTGCCGCGAGCTCCCGCGCGCGGACCTCGAACGTCCAGGACGGGACGTCCGCCGCGAGGTGCAGGAAGTGGCGGTGGCCCAGCAGCAGCAGGTGCTCCGCGATCTGGCGGACGGCGTCCGCGATGTCCAGGTTGACCGTCGCCGCACCCAGACTGCCCTCCGGGTCGCTGTCCAGCATGACCAGCGGGAGCTGGTCGCCGCGGATGGCGGAGAGCGCGTCGGCCGCCATGGAGGACGCGATGACGCCGTCCAGGGCGGCCTGTGCGGAGGCGAAGGGGTCCCGGGCGGGCCCGATGCCCTCGGGGGAGGGGTAGAGGACCACTCCGAAGCCGTGCTCGGCGGCGACGCGTGCCGCGCCGGTGTAGACGCCTGCGAAGAACTCGGTGGTCAGCGCCGGGACGACCAGCAGGACCGTGCGGGTGCGGCCGAGGCGGAGGTTGCGGGCGGCGAGGTTCGGGCGGTAGCCGAGCGCGTGGGCGGCCTCCCGGACGCGCTGGGCGGTGGGCTCCGACACCCGGCCGCGCCACTTGTCGCCGAGGACCAGGGAGACCGCGGCCTGGGAGACGCCGGCGGCCTGGGCGACGTCCCGGCTGGTGGGGCGGGTGCTGCCTCGTGCCACCGTTCGCCTGCGCTTTCGTCTGGACTCGTGAACAGCCGACATGGTACGTATGACGACGGAAGTTATACGTAAAACCTCGTCGAGGTCTCATGCGAAGGGGGTGGGTCGTGGTCGCCGGATACCTGGACATTCTCCGGGCGCGGCACGCCGTACGGCTGCTCGTCGGCACGCTCGTGGGGCGGTTGCCCAACGCCACCGCGGCGATCGCGATCGTGCTGTTCGTGCGGGCCGAGGGGGGCTCGTACAGCCTCGCGGGGGCACTGGCCGCCGTGTACGGGGTCGCCAACGCGGTCGGGCAGCCCGTGCTGGGACGGCTCGTCGATCTGTACGGGCAGCCCCGGGTGCAGCTGCCGGCCGCCGTGCTGTCGGGGCTGGCGATGGCCGTCTTCGCGTTCGCCGGGACCGAGCCGGCGGCGCTCGCGTACGCGGCCGTGGGCGCCTCGGGACTGTTCACGCCCCCGCTGGAGGGCGGACTGCGGGCGCTGTGGCCGGGTGTGCTCCGGGAGGAGGGGCAGGTGCACTCGGCGTACGCCATGGACGCCGTGGCGCAGGAGGTCATGTTCACCGTCGGGCCGCTGCTCGTGACGGTGTGCGTGTCGCTGTGGTCGCCGCTGGTGGCACTGCTCGTGCTGAACGCCGTGGGCGTGCTGGGCGCCCTGTCCGTGGTCGTGTCGCCCCCTTCGCGCGCGTGGCGGTCGGCTCCGCGCGAGGCGCACTGGCTGGGTGCGCTGCGTTCGTCCGGACTGCTGGCGCTGCTGGGGGCCTTCCTGTTCATCGGCATGGCTCTCGGGTCCATCACCGTGGCCTCCGTGCCCTACGCGGACGAGCACGGCGGTGACGCCGTCTACGGCTGGCTGATGGCCGCCCTGGGGCTCGGCGCGCTGGTCGGCGGGACCGTCTACGGGGCCCGGCAGTGGGCCGGTGACCCGGCTCGGCGACTGAGGCTTCTGGTGGCCCTTCTGGCGGTGTGTTACCTGCCGCTGATGCTGATGCCGGGCGCCTTCGCCATGGTGCTGCTGACCGCGGTCGCGGGTGTCTTCCTCGCGCCGTGCATCGCCTGCGCGTTCGTCCTGGTGGACCGGCACGCGCCGCGGGGCACGGTGACGGAGGCGTTCTCCTGGCTGGTGACCACCTTCACCGTGGGAGCCTCGGTGGGCACGGGCCTCACCGGGCCGGTCGTCGAGGCGGGCGGGGCGCTGTGGGGCTTCGCCGTACCGGGGGCGGCCGGGGCCGTGTCGCTGCTCGTGCTGGCGTGCACGGGACGGGTCCTCGCAGCTCCCGCCCGGGCAGCGGTGGTTGCGGCTTCATCGGAAAATGATCCAAACCGTGCCGTCGAACCCCGTTTCAGTTCGGGTCATCAGGCGTAATGTTCAGTCATGGACCGCCGCATTTTCGGGCTGGAGAACGAGTACGGCGTCACGTGCACGTTCAGGGGACAGCGCCGCCTGTCGCCTGACGAGGTGGCGCGGTACCTCTTCCGCCGTGTCGTGTCATGGGGCCGTAGCAGCAATGTCTTTCTGCGCAACGGCGCCCGCCTCTATCTCGACGTGGGATCACATCCGGAATACGCGACACCCGAATGTGACAACGTGATCGAACTCGTCACCCACGACAAGGCGGGCGAGCGCATTCTCGAAGGACTCCTGGTGGACGCCGAACGACGCCTGCACGAGGAGGGAATCGCGGGCGACGTCTACCTCTTCAAGAACAACACCGACTCCGCGGGAAACTCCTACGGCTGCCACGAGAACTATCTGGTGGCCCGGCACGGGGAGTTCTCCCGGCTCGCGGACATCCTCATCCCGTTCCTGGTGACGAGGCAGCTGCTCTGCGGCGCCGGCAAGGTGCTGCAGACGCCGCGCGGCGCCGTGTACTGCGTCAGCCAGCGGGCGGAGCACATCTGGGAGGGCGTCTCCTCGGCGACCACCCGTTCCCGGCCGATCATCAACACCCGCGACGAGCCGCACGCCGACGCCGAGCGCTACCGGCGCCTGCACGTCATCGTGGGCGACTCCAACATGTCCGAGACGACCATGCTGCTCAAGGTCGGCGCCACCGACCTGGTGCTGCGCATGATCGAGGCGGGCACGGTGATGCGCGACCTCACCCTGGAGAACCCGATCCGGGCCATCCGCGAGGTCAGCCACGACATCACCGGACGGCGCAAGGTGCGCCTGGCGAGCGGCCGGGAGGCGTCCGCGCTGGAGGTGCAGCGGGAGTACTACGAGAAGGCCGTGGACTTCTGCGAGCGCCGCGGCATCCGCACCGGCACCGTCGAGCGGGTGCTGGAGCTGTGGGGCCGCACGCTGGACGCGATCGAGGCCGAGGACCTCGACCGCATCGGCACCGAGATCGACTGGGTCATGAAGTACAAGCTCCTCGAGCGGTACCGGGCCAAGCACAACATGACCATGTCCCACCCGCGGGTCGCGCAGATAGACCTCGCCTACCACGACATCCACCGCCGTCGTGGTCTGTACTACCTGCTCGAGAAGAAGGGCCAGGCCGCCCGGGTCGCCAACGACCTGAAGATCTTCGAGGGCAAGTCCGTTCCGCCGCAGACCACTCGGGCCCGGCTGCGCGGCGACTTCATCCGGCGGGCCCAGGAACAGCGCCGGGACTTCACCGTCGACTGGGTCCACCTCAAGCTCAACGACCAGGCGCAGCGCACCGTGTTGTGCAAGGACCCGTTCCGATCGGTGGACGACCGGGTGGAGAAGCTGATCGCCGGAATGTGACCGGGACGAACCGAGAAGGCGCCCGTACCCGAAGGGTCCGGAACGCCACACGGGCACCGTACGTTATCCGTACGGTGCCCTTCTCACGCCGTAGAGTTGCGCGCACGTCAGCAGACAAGATCGACCGACACCGATTACGAGGCCCCCACCGTGCGCCGACGCTCCCTCCTCATCGCCGTTCCCGCCGGACTGGTCACGCTCGCCGCATGCGGTGACGAGGACTCCGGCTCGAGCAAGGCCAGCGACAGCGCGACGCCCCAGGCGTCGGACACGTCCACGCCGCCGCCCCCGAAGATCGTGGACGGTCCGCTGCCTGCGATCACGGCGGGCACGAAGTTCGGTGAGAAGCCGACGGTCGCCAAGGGGAGCGGCGAGCCGTCCAAGGACCTCGCGGTGAAGACGGTGATCGCCGGCGGCGGCAAGGCGGTCGCCGAGAACGACTTCCTGGTGGCCGACTACCTGGGCCAGATCTGGGCCAGCGCGAAGGTCTTCGACAACTCCTACGACCGCAAGACGCCGATCGTCATCCAGTTGGCGCAGGGCAGCATCATCGACGGCTGGCGGTACGCGCTCACCGGCAAGAAGACCGGCAGCCGCGTCGAGTTCTCCGTCCCGCCGGCCTACGGGTACGGCGAGCAGGGCAGCGAGCAGGCGGGCATCAAGGGCACCGACACCCTGGTGTTCGTGGTGGACGTGAAGGACACCTTCAACGCCAAGAGCTCCGCCAAGGGCAAGGAGATCCCGCAGGACGACGCGGCGCTGCCCAAGGTCGGCACCAACACCGACGGCGCGGCACCCTCCATCGAGGTGCCCGACACGGCGGCGCCGAAGAAGCTCGTGGCGGACTACGTCATCGAGGGCGACGGCCCCGAGGTCGGCGCGCAGAACACCGTGCTCGTCCAGTACAAGGGCGTGGTGTGGGACGGCGGCAAGGAGTTCGACTCCACGTACAGCAGGAAGCAGCTGACGTCCTTCTCGCTCCAGCAGGTCGTCAAGGGCTGGTCGCAGGGCCTGACCGGCAAGAAGGTCGGCAGCCGCGTCCTGATCGTCATCCCGCCGGACCTGGGCTACGGCGACAACCCGCCGGAGGGCAGCGGCATCGAGAAGGGCTCGACGCTGGTCTTCTCGGTCGACATCCTCGCGAAGATGTGACCCACGGGGATGTAAGACTTGGGCGTTGCCTTTTCGCAGACAAGCAGGAGCTAGACACGTGAGCATCGACAAGCCCGAGATCGACTTCCCGGGCGGCGAGCCCCCGGCGGACCTCGAGATCAAGGACATCTGGGAGGGCGACGGCCCGGTCGCGCAGGCCGGTCAGACCGTGACCGTCCACTACGTCGGCGTGGCCTTCAGCACGGGCGAGGAGTTCGACGCCAGCTGGAACCGCGGTACGCCGTTCCGCTTCCCGCTCGGTGGCGGCCGGGTCATCAAGGGCTGGGACCAGGGCGTGCAGGGCATGAAGGTCGGCGGCCGCCGCCAGCTGACCATCCCCGCCCACCTCGCCTACGGCGACCAGAGCCCGACCCCGGCGATCCAGCCCGGCGAGACGCTGATCTTCGTGGTCGATCTGCTCGGAGTCTGACCGACGTCCGATCGGAGCCGGTCATTCGGGGCCCATGCCTGGTCGGGCATGGGCCCTCGGCTTTTGCCGCGCCACCGCGGGACGGTACGGTCATCCGTCGTAAGCACCATAGGGAGAAGGGCGTCGATGGCCATTGCCAAGGCCGAGCGGCTGATGAACCTGGCGCTGTGTCTGCTCGGGACGCGGCGGCCACTCAGCAAGCGCGAGCTGCGTGACTCCATCGAGGCCTACCTCGAGGCGGGATCCGACGACTCCTTCAACCGCATGTTCGAGCGGGACAAGGACGACCTGCGGGAACTCGGCCTGGTCATCGAGACCGTCGAGGGCCTCGACGGCGAGATCGGATACCTGGCCCGCCGCGACAGCAACCGACTGCCGCCGATCACCCTCGACGCCGAGGAGGCCGCCGCCCTCGGGCTCGCCGCCAAGGTCTGGCAGCAGGCCAGGCTCGCCGGCGCCGCCAGTGGCGCGCTGCAGAAGCTGCGGGCCGCCGGGCTGCCCGAGGACGTCGACCCGTACGAGGCGCACAGCGCTCTCGAGCCGCGCATCCCCGTGCACGAGGCCGCCTTCGAGCCGCTGATGCTGGCCTGCCGCGACCGCCGGCCGGTCCTCTTCGAGTACCGCAAGGCCAACGCCGCGCAGCCCGAGCCCCGGCATGTCGAGCCGTGGGCCCTGGAGTGCTGGCGCGGCCACTGGTACCTGGCGGGGTTCGACCGCGACCGCGGCGCCGAGCGGGTCTTCCGGCTGTCGCGGATCACCGGCAAGGTGCGCTCGCGCGGGGCGCGGTTCACCGCTCCCGTGCCCGACGTCGTCACCGTCCGTGAGACGGTCGCGAGCTGGGCGGGGGAGACCGCCGACCGCTCCGCGCTGATCCGGCTGCGTGCGGGCGCGGGGTACCCCCTGCGGGCGAAGGCCACCGCCGTGCGGGAACTCGGCGACGGCTGGGACGAGTTGGAGATTCCGTACGGGCACGGCCTGGACGCCTGGCTGGTGGAGTTCGGGCCGGACGTCGTGGTCCTGGAGCCCGCGGAGCTGCGTGCGGACGTGGTGGACCGGCTGCGTGCCGTGGCCAAGGGCTGAGGGGGAGCGGACAACACAGTGGCAGGCAAACCGGTCAGGCCCGTGAACGCCATCGACCAGACCCGACGGATGCTGTCCCTGGTGACGTATCTGCGCGAGCGCCCTGGCGCCCGCGTCGAGGACGTCGCCCGCGCCTTCGGCATCACCGAGGACGAACTGGTCTCCGACCTCGACGTGCTGCCCATGTGCGGCACCAGCTTCCGCGGCGGCGATCTGCTCGACATCGACACCGACGGCGAGCGCATCTGGTGGCACAACCCCGCGGCCCTCGGCGCGGACGCCGCCGAGCCGCTGCGACTCGCCGCCGACGAGGCCACGGCGCTGCTCGTCGCCGCCCGCGCGGTGGCGACCCTGCCCGGCCTGCGCGAGAGCGACCGGCAGGCGCTGCTGCGGGCGACCGCCAAGGTGGAGACGGCGGCCGGTGAGGCCGCGGGCGCCAGCTCGCGCCTGTCCGTCACCTTCGAGTCCGAGGGCGGTGTTTTCGCCGACGTCGACCGGGCGATCTCCGAGCGCCGGCGCCTGTGGATCCGCTACTACTCCCCGGCCCGCGACGAGCTCACCGAGCGCGAGATCGACCCCATCCGTCTCGTCAGCGTGGGACACACGTACGTGGAGGCCTGGTGCCGCCGCTCCGAGGCCCGGCGCACCTTCCGGCTCGATCGGGTCGCCGAGATCCGGATCCTCGACGAGCCCGCCGCACCGCCGGAGGTGGAGCTGCGCGACCTGTCCGAGGCGCTGGTGCAGCCCGCCGCCGAGGACCCCGAGGTCGTCGTGGAGGTCGGCCCGGGCGGGCGCTGGGTCGCCGAGTACTACCCGCACGACAGCGCGCAGGAGCTGCCCGACGGCGGCCTGCGCATCACCCTGCGCACGCCCGACCCGGCGTCCCTGCGGCGGCTGGCGCTCCGGCTCGGCCGCGACGGCCGGATCGTGTCCCCGCCCGAGCTCGCCGGCAGCGCCCGGCAGGCCGCCCGCGAGGCGCTCGCGGCGTACGACGGGATCGAGGCCGTCGCGGCGCACGGCGCGGAGCCCGCACAGGAGACCACGGCGGGGCAGGCGGTGCCCGACGGGCCGGGCACCGGGCACGACGGGCAGGAGCGGGCACTGTGAGCGAGGCGACGGGGCCCGGTCTGCCGGGCGTGACGGCGGCGTCCGCGTTCGCCGGCATGAGACGTGTCTCCCCGGTCGTCTTCAGGGCCGGCTGCCCGGACTGCCGGGGCCGCTTCGAACTCGCCGCGAGCGCCCTGCGCCTGGCCATCGGCGCCACGAGCCGCACCACGTTCTACTCGTTCACGTGCCCCGAGTGCGGGTCCGCCGTCCGCAAGCCCGCGGGGGAGCGGATCGTGGAGCTGCTCACGGGCGGCGGAGTCAGGACCCTGCGGCTGCACTCCACCGTGTGACCGACCGGCGGTGCACGGCCGGCCCGCGGGACGGTCTAGGCTCGGCGTCATGTTCTGGCCGATGTTCGCGATTGCCGTGGGTTTCCTGGGTCTCGCCGTTCTTGCGGTGTTCGCTGTACGGGTGTTCGTCGAGGCACAGCGGCTGGGCCGGCAGGTGACGGACTCGGCGTCCCGCATCAACCGGGCCGCCGCGGACCTGGAACGCGCCGCGGAGAGCGCCGCCCGCTCCGTGGACGCCCTGTGAACCCTGCCGCATTCCGGCAGTGACCCGACGGGTGACGCCCGTCGCGTTCCGTATGACTCCGCCCTGTCACCGCGCAGGTCCCGGAAGGTACGCTGCTGATCGCGGTCCGGAAAACGAGGCCCGGACGCGGACGGGAGTACGCACGGGGATTGCCTCACGTTTACCCCAGAGCGTTACGATCGCTGCACAACACGGTCGGTCGGACACCTGTCCGACGGGTCGGACAGCACCCCACCCAGCCGCCTCGGTGAGAAGGTAAAGACTTATGGGAAGGCTCGGACCTACCGAGATCATTCTTATTCTCGTCGTCATCATCCTGTTGTTCGGCGCGAAGAAGCTCCCGGACATGGCACGCTCGCTCGGCAAGTCCGCGCGCATCCTCAAGTCCGAGGCGAAGGCGATGAAGGACGAGAACAAGTCCGCCGCCCCCGCCGATCCGCCGAACCCCGAGCAGGCCGCGGCGCAGCGCACCATCCAGGCCGCCCCCGGCGACGTGACCAGCTCGCGCCCGGTCACCGAGCCGACGGACACGACCAAGCGCTGACGCAGGGCCGGTGGCGACCGGCCCGCCGCACGAGATGAGGATGTGGGTTGCTCAAGTCTGCCCGCAAGAGAGAGAAGGATCCCGAGGGGCGGATGCCCCTCGTGGAGCACCTGCGCGAGCTGCGCAACCGGCTCGCGAAAGGCATGCTGGCGATCACGGTCGTCACCGTGGTGGCGGTCTTCTACAGCCAGCAGCTGATGACCTTCCTCATGGACCCCGTGCCGCGCTGTACCGACGGGCTGGGTGAGTCGACCGGCGGCGCCTGCGCCGTCATCGCCTACACCGACCTGCTGTCGCCCTTCACCACCACGGTGAAGGTGTGCCTCATGGCGGGCATCGTCATCTCCAGCCCGGTCTGGCTCTACCAGCTCTGGGCGTTCGTGGCGCCGGGTCTGCACAAGCACGAGCGGAAGTACACGTACTGGTTCGTGGCGGCGGCCGTACCCCTCTTCCTGGGCGGTGGCTGGCTCGCGTACACGATCATGCCCGTCAGCATGCGCGTGCTGCTGGGGATCACGCCGGACGGTTCGGCGAACATCCTGCCGATGGACAAGATCCTGGACTTCATCGTCCGGATGATCCTCATCTTCGGCGGTGCCTTCGAGCTGCCCCTGGTGCTCGTCATGCTCAATGCCGCCGGTGTCGTCACCGGGCGCAGGATGGCCGGCTGGTGGCGCGGCATCGTGATGGGCGTCTTCGTCTTCGGCGCCGTGGCCACGCCCACCACCGACCCCGTCGGCATGATCGCGCTCGCGGGGCCGATCGTGGTCCTGTACTTCATGGCGGTCGGGTTCGCCGTGCTCAACGACAAGCGCCGGCGGCGCGCCGACCCCGACGCCGAACTCGACGACGACGAGGCGTCCCCGCTCGACCTCACGCCGGAACCGGTCGACGAGATCGAACCCGTGACGGCGGCGCGGGCCCTGCCCCAGCAGGCGAGCGGGTCCGTCGACGGCACCCCGTCGGCCCGGTACAACGGCTACGACGACGTGACCTGACCCCGGCCGCGACAGCGGTACACGTGAGGGGCCGGACGGACCACCGTCCGGCCCCTCACGCGTGGGGCTCCGAGGACGAACGTCACATCCCGGGCGGGACGGCGGTATCCGGGCCCGGGTCGGATAAAGATCGTCCTGTTGTCAGTGGGGCCCGGTACGCTCGAAAGTACGATGACAGAGGATCTCTCACCGGCCGAGCGGTACGCGGCAGCACGTCAGCGCGCTGCCGAGCAGGCCACCGCGCTCGCGTCCTTCCGCGAGATGTACGACTTCGGCCTCGACCCCTTCCAGATCGAGGCCTGCCAGGCACTCGAGGCCGGCAAGGGCGTGCTGGTCGCCGCGCCCACCGGTTCCGGCAAGACGATCGTCGGCGAGTTCGCCGTCCACCTCGCCCTCCAGCAGGGCAAGAAGTGTTTCTACACGACACCCATCAAGGCCCTGTCGAACCAGAAGTTCGCCGACCTCTGCCGCCGCTACGGCGCCGACAAGGTGGGCCTGCTCACCGGCGACAACAGCGTGAACTCCGACGCCCCGGTGGTCGTGATGACCACCGAGGTCCTGCGGAACATGCTGTACGCCGGATCGCAGACCCTCCTCGGCCTCGGCTATGTGGTGATGGACGAGGTGCACTACCTCTCCGACCGCTTCCGCGGCGCCGTGTGGGAGGAAGTGATCATCCACCTCCCCGAGTCGGTGACCCTGGTGTCGCTGTCGGCGACCGTGTCGAACGCCGAGGAGTTCGGCGACTGGCTGGACACGGTGCGCGGCGACACCCAGGTGATCGTCTCCGAACACCGTCCGGTGCCGCTGTTCCAGCACGTGCTGGCCGGGCGCCGCATGTACGACCTGTTCGAGGAGGGCGAGGGCCACAAGAAGGCCGTCAACCCCGATCTCATGCGCATGGCACGCATGGAGGCGACCCGCCCCTCGTACCAGGACCGCCGCCGTGGCCGGCACATGCGTGAGGCCGACCGCGAGCGCGAGCGCCGGCAGCGCTCCCGCATCTGGACGCCGGGCCGGCCCGAGGTCATCGAGCGGCTCGACTCCGAGGGGCTGCTGCCCGCGATCACCTTCATCTTCAGCCGCGCCGCCTGCGAGTCCGCCGTCCAGCAGTGCCTGTACGCCGGACTGCGGCTGAACGACGACGAGGCGCGCGCGGAGGTACGCGCCCTCGTCGAGGAGCGCACCGCCTCCATCCCCACCGAGGACCTGCACGTCCTGGGCTACTACGAGTGGCTGGAGGGTCTGGAGCGGGGCATCGCCGCCCACCACGCGGGCATGCTGCCGACCTTCAAGGAGGTCGTCGAGGAACTCTTCGTGCGCGGCCTGGTCAAGGCCGTCTTCGCCACCGAGACCCTCGCCCTCGGCATCAACATGCCCGCCCGTTCGGTGGTGCTGGAGAAGCTGGTCAAGTGGAACGGCGAGCAGCACGCCGACATCACCCCCGGCGAGTACACACAGCTCACGGGCCGGGCCGGCCGGCGCGGCATCGACGTCGAGGGCCACGCCGTCGTGCTGTGGCAGCGCGGCATGAGCCCCGAGCACCTCGCCGGACTGGCCGGGACCCGCACGTACCCGCTGCGCTCCAGCTTCAGGCCGTCGTACAACATGGCGGTCAACCTGGTCGAGCAGTTCGGCCGGCACCGCTCGCGGGAGCTGCTGGAGACCTCCTTCGCGCAGTTCCAGGCGGACAAGTCGGTCGTCGGGATCTCCCGGCAGGTCCAGCGCAACGAAGAGGGACTGGAGGGCTACAAGGCCTCCATGACCTGCCACCTCGGCGACTTCGACGAGTACGCGCGGCTGCGCCGCGAGCTGAAGGACCGCGAGACCGAGCTGGCCCGGCAGGGCGTGGCCCAGCGGCGCGCCGAGGCCGCCGTGGCGCTGGAGAAGCTGAAGCCGGGCGACGTCATCCACGTGCCGACGGGCAAGTACGCCGGTCTCGCCCTGGTGCTGGACCCGGGCCTGCCCGCCGGACGTACCAACGGCCACCGCGGCTTCGAGCACCACGACGGGCCCCGCCCGCTGGTGCTGACCGCCGAACGGCAGGTCAAGCGGCTGGCGTCGATGGACTTCCCGGTGCCCGTCGAGGCGCTGGAGCGGATGCGGATCCCGAAGTCCTTCAACCCGCGCTCACCGCAGTCCCGCCGGGACCTCGCCTCCGCGCTGCGCACCAAGGCCGGGCACATCCCGCCGGAGCGGGCCCGCAAGAAGCGGTCCCAGGCGGCCGACGACCGGGAGATCGCACGGCTGCGCAAGGCCATCCGCGCCCATCCCTGCCACGGATGCGACGACCGCGAGGACCACGCCCGCTGGGCCGAGCGCTACCACCGGCTGCTGCGTGACACCTCCCAGTTGGAGCGCCGGATCGAGGGACGGACGAACACCATCGCCCGCACCTTCGACCGGATCGTCGCCCTGCTGACCGAGATGGACTACCTGCGCGCCGACGAGGTCACCGAGCACGGCAAGCGGCTCGCCCGGCTGTACGGCGAACTCGACCTGCTCGCCAGCGAGTGCCTGCGCGAGGGCGTCTGGGAGGGACTGTCCCCGGCCGAACTCGCCGCCTGCGTCTCGGCGCTGGTCTACGAGTCGCGGGTCGCCGACGACGCGATGGCGCCGAAGGTGCCCTCCGGCAAGGCCAAGGCCGCGCTCGGCGAGACGGTGCGCATCTGGGGACGACTGGACGCCCTGGAGGAGGAGTTCCGGATCAGCCAGACCGAGGGCGTCGGCCAGCGCGAGCCCGACCTCGGCTTCGCCTGGGCCGCCCACGAGTGGGCGTCCGGCAAGGGCCTCGACGAGGTGCTGCGCGAGGCGGAGATGCCGGCCGGTGACTTCGTGCGCTGGTGCAAGCAGGTCATCGACGTCCTCGGCCAGATCGCGGCGGCCGCGCCCCGCGAGGGCTCGACGGTCCCGAAGAACGCGCGCAAGGCGGTCGAGGGGCTGCTGCGCGGAGTGGTCGCCTACTCGTCCGTGGGCTGACCGGTACCTCACCGGCCCGGCAGGGCGCGGTCCGACCCCGGCACCCGGGGCGGCCCGCGTCGTGCCGGGCCTTCGTGCGTCAAGGCTCCCGGCGTCACGATCCCTCATCACGGTGCGTGTCTTCGCGCGCCCGTACGCCCTTACTCCAGGTGTTCGAACGGCTCCCCAGCGTGCAAATGGGCCCGAGGTTACTCCAGTCCCCATGCCCGTTTCAGGTGCTTGCCGAATATGACACGGCGATGATCCGCTCGGACTAAGCTCGCCCGCAGCGCACCGAGTTGAGGTGAATTCGCGCGCTTGTTCCCAATGCGCCGAAGATCCCGGCAACTCCCAGACATACCCCCCTGCAAGCTCCCCCATACCCGCCGATTCGTTTTCAGAGGGCCTACATGGTGAGTGTTGATTCCCCTCCAGGGCGCCGTGAACTTCCGTACGCGCGCACGCTGTTGCTTCCCGCCGTACTGATGGCCGCGGCGACCGGGGCCGCCGTCGCCCTGGTGACGGAACCGGCCCGGCTCGCCGTCGGCTGGTGCGGCGCCGTCGCCACGCTGCTGGTGACCGCGGCGGCGGCCGAAGCGGTACGCCGGGGCCGTACCCTGCGGGCCGTGCGCGCCGAACACGCCCGTCACAGCGCGTATCTGGAACGGCGGGTGGCGGGACACCATGAGGAGATGGCCCGCCTCGGCGGCGAGATCCTGCCCGCCGCGATCCACTACATGCGCCGGGGCAACACCCCCGACGAGGTGGTGCGGCACCTGCCCGAACTCGACCCCTCCTACGCCGACCTCGGCGAGCCCCAGCGCCACCTCGTCCGCAAGGTGTGCGCGATCATCGACCACCAGGACTCCATGCGCGAGTCCGCCGAGCGCTCCTTCGTCGACATCGCCCGACGCGTCCAGGCGATCGTCCACCAGCAGAACAAGGAACTGCGCGAGATGGAGGAGGACCACGGCCGCAACCCCGAGGTCTTCGACGACCTCCTGCGCATCGACCACGGCACGGCGCTGATCGGCCGCCTCGCCGACTCGATCTCCGTCATCGGCGGCGGCCGGCCCGGACGCCAGTGGCCCGACCCGGTCGCGCTCTACAGCGTGCTGCGCGGCGCCATGTCCCGGATCCTCGAGTACCGCCGGATCAACCTGGCCTCCATCGCCAAGGTCAACATCAAGGGCACCGCGGTCGAGCCGGTCATCCACGCCGCCGCGGAACTCCTCGACAACGCCACCCGCTACTCGCCGCCCGGGTCCAAGGTGCACGTCACCGCGACCGAGGTGCAGAGCGGGGTGTGCATCGAGATCGAGGACGCCGGCGTCAGCCTCAGCGAGGAGTCCCGCGCCCGCATCGAGGGCCTGCTCGAGGACGCCAAGCGCGGCACGGACGTGCAGGACCTCAGCCACCACCCCCGCCTGGGCCTGTCCGTCGTCGGCCGGCTGTGCACCCAGTACGGCATGGACGTCTCGCTGCGGGCCTCCGCGTACGGCGGGGTCCGCGCCATCCTCATCGTGCCCAGCAAGATGATGACCACCGAGCCCGGCGTCGGCCTCGCCCACGGCATCGGCGCGACCTCGATCCCCACCCCGGGCCCCGACGCCCTCCCCGGCCCCCAGCGCAAGCCCAAGAAGCGCCGCCCCACCAGCCCGCGCATCCCGGCCACGGTCTCGCTCGAGGACGACGTCCCCGAGGTCACCGAGTGGACGGCGGGCGGCCTCCCGCAGCGCCGCAGCAGGGTCAAGATGCCGCTCAGCCAGCGGCTCGCCGAGCAGGCGGTCTGGGAGCGCGAAGAGGCCGAGCGCGAGGCCCGGGAGGCCGCCGAGCGGGCCCGGAACGGCATCCCGCCGGCTCCCGAACCCGAACCGGTCGACGCGACCCCGCCGGGGCAGTGGGTCGAGGCCTTCTGGGAGGGCCTCAAGAACCATCCGGGTCTGACCCAGGCCCACCAGCAGTCCAGCAACCAGCCGGCCAGCGCCCCGGCCGACGACGAGGGGAACCTCAAGTGATCGAGCAGCAAGGCAAGTTCGACTGGATGCTCAGGGATCTCTACGACGGCGTCCCGGGCATCGAGATGATCGTGGTGCTCTCCGCCGACGGCCTGCGCATCGCCCGCTACTCCGGTGACCCGGACGCCGCCGACCGGGTCGCCGCGGCCTGCGCGGGCCTGCAGAGCCTGGCGGGGGCCGTCGCCCAGGAGATCCCCACCAGCGACGGCGAGATGAAGATGGTCATCATCGAGATGAACGGCGGCTACTTCTACCTGATGGCCGCCGGCCCCAACGCCTTCCTCGCGGTGCTCTCCGACGTCCGCTGCGAGCCCGGGCGGATGAGCCTCAGCATGGCGGACCTGGTCGCCCGCATCGGGCCCCATCTGACCAGTCCCGCGCGGCGCAACGGGCAGACCGTATGACTCCTCCGCAACGCCAGAGGCGATCTCCCGGCCAGGATCCGTCCACGGCGGGCCCGCCGCCCAAGGAAGGCGAACTCCGCAACCCCGAACGGCTCTTCGTCATCGGCGGGGAGGGGAGCGGCGAGCGCGCCGACATCGACCTGGTCACGCTGATCGTGGCCCGCGCCGACCCGCCGGTGTCCGCCACGCCGGAACAGGCGGCCCTGCTGCGGCTGTGTGCCGCACCCCTGTCCGTAGCCGAGCTGTCGGCCTACCTGAGCCTGCCGTTCAGTGTGGTGACCGTGCTGCTCACCGACCTGCTGGCGGCGGAGCTGGTGCAGTTCCGCGCCCCGATCGTCCGCCAGAAGGTCGCCGACCGATCCCTTCTCGAAGCGGTGATGCATGGACTTCAAAAGCTCTGACACGATTCCGGGCCCACGGACGGAGGACCGGCTGCCGCACACCGCCGAGGCCGCCGTGAAGATCGTCATCGTGGGCGGTTTCGGCGTGGGCAAGACCACCATGGTCGGCTCCGTGAGCGAGATCAGACCGCTGACCACGGAGGAGACGATGACCCAGGCGGGCATCGGAGTGGACGACAACTACGGCTCACCCTCCAAGACCGCCACCACCGTGGCCATGGACTTCGGCCGCATCAGCATCACCGACCAACTGGTGCTGTACCTGTTCGGCACGCCCGGCCAGGAGCGTTTCTGGTTCCTGTGGAACGGCCTGTTCGAGGGCGCGCTCGGCGCGGTGGTGCTGGTGGACACCCGCCGGCTGGAGGTCAGCTTCGACGTCATGGGGCGGCTGGAGGAGCGCGGCGTGCCCTTCGTCGTCGCCGTCAACTCCTTCCCGGACGCGCCCCGTTACCCCGTCGCGGAGCTGCGCACCGCACTCGACCTGCCCGAGGAGATCCCCATCCTCGACTGCGACGTACGGCGCCGGGCCTCCAGCCGGGACGTCCTGATGACGCTGATGCGCTTCCTGCACTCCCTCGCCATGAAGGGCGCGCTCACCTGACCCACGCGGCCGACCGACACCCTGCTGACCCTCACCTCTGTTGCGGAGCGACACTGTGACGCCTGAACGCCACTCCCCGACCGGAACGGGCGACCCCCTGCTCGGACCACCTCCCGGCTGCCCCGCGCACGGCCTCGGACCGGGCGGACTGCACCGGCTGAACGAGACGGAAGACCTGGACGAGCTCTACGAGCGGCTGCGGGGCCAGTACGGGCCGGTGGCACCCGTGCTGCTCCACGACGACGTGCCGATGTGGGTGGTCCTCGGGCACGCCGAGAACCTGCACATGGTGAGCACCCCGGCCCAGTTCTCCCGCGACAGCCGCATCTGGACCCCGCTCAACGAGGGCATGGTCAAGCCGGACCACCCGCTCATGCCGCACATCGCCTGGCAGCCGATCTGCTCGCACGCCGAGGGCGACGAACACAAGCGGCTGCGCGGCGCGGTCACCGGGGCCATGTCCACGATCGACTACCGGGGGCTGCGCCGGCACATCACGCGGCACACCCAGCGCCTCGTCAACCGGTTCTGCGAGGAGGGCCGCGCCGACCTCGTCGGCGAGTTCGCCGAGCACCTGCCGATGGGCGTGATGTGCGAGGTCCTCGGCATGCCGGACGAGTACAACGACCGGATGGTGGAGGCCGCCCGCGACACGCTCAAGGGAACCGAGACGGCCATCGCCAGCCACGGCTACGTCATGGACGCCCTCGGACGGCTCACCGCCGCCCGCAGGGCGCGGCCCGAGAACGACATCGCCAGCCACCTCGTCACCCACCCGGCCGGACTCACCGACGACGAGGTCAGGGAACACCTGCGGCTGGTCCTGCTCGCCGCCTACGAGGCGACCGTCAACCTCATCGGCAACGTGCTGCGGGTGGTGCTCACCGACCCGGGCTTCCGCGCCCAGCTCAGCGGTGGCCAGATGACGGTGCCCGAGGCGGTCGAGCAGTCCCTGTGGGACGAGCCGCCGTTCAGCACGGTCTTCGCCTACTTCGCCAAGCAGGACACGGAACTGGGCGGTCAGCGCATCCGCGCGGGCGACGGACTGCTGCTCGGCATCGCCCCGGGCAACGTCGACCCGCGCATCCGGCCCGACCTGGACGCGAGCATGCAGGGCAACCGCTCCCACCTCGCCTTCGGCGGCGGCCCGCACGAGTGCCCCGGCCAGGACATCGGGCGTGCCATCGCGGACGCCGGCATCGACGCGCTGCTTATGCGGCTGCCGGACGTACGGCTGGACTGCGACGAGGACGAACTCAGCTGGCGGTCGTCGATCGCCTCGCGCCACCTGGTGGAACTGCCGGTGCGGTTCGAACCGCGGCCGCAACAGGACGTGACACAGCGGCCGAGCCACACCGACGTCCCGCAGCAGCGCGCCGCCTGGCACGTCGGCACCGTGCCGCCGGCACCGGAACCCGCGTCCCCGGCGCCCACCGCGCCCACCGCGCCCTCCGCTCCCGCGGCGACGGCGGCGCCCCCGGAGCCGGCCCGCCCCAAGGGGGTCTGGCAGCGCTTCCTGCTCTGGTGGCGCGGCTACTGATCGCCGGCCCACTCCTCGTACGCCGCCCACGCCCCGAGGGGCCGTCCGCTCAGGAACCGGTGCTCGCGCCCCGTGACCGGATCGGTGAACGCCAGCTCCCGCGCCAGCAGTTGCAGCGGGTGCCGGAAGTCGCCGGCCGGCACGGGCGCGGCCACCTCGGGGTAGAGGGGATCACCGAGGATCGGGACGCCGAGCGCGCTCATGTGCACGCGCAGCTGGTGGGTCTGCCCGGTGGCGGGCACCAGCCGGTACCGCCCCAGCGCCGGTGCGTCCGCCGGGCCCGGGCGGCGGTGCTCGGTCAGCTCGACGCGGCTCACGGCGTTCGGCTCGCCCTCGACCTGACGGGCGGCCAGGATCCCGCGTTCCTTCACGATCCGGCTGCGCACGGTCCGGGGCAGGGCGAGCGCGGGATCGTACGGCGCGACCGCCTCGTACTCCTTGCGCACCCGCCGGTCGCGGAACAGGGACTGGTAGGCGCCGCGCTCCTCGGGGCGGACCGTGAACAGCACCAGTCCGGCGGTGAGCCGGTCCAGGCGGTGCGCGGCCCCGAGCGCGGGGACGCCCAGCTCGCGGCGGAGCCGGGCGAGCGCGGTCTCGCCGACGTGGCCGCCGCGCGGGGTGGTGGCCAGGAAGTGCGGCTTGTCGGCGACGACGATGTGCTCGTCCCGGTACACGACCTCCAGCGGGAACGGCACCGGCACCTCCGGCGGCAGGTCGCGGTGGAACCAGACGTACATCCCGGGCTCGTACGGCGCGTCCGCCGCGACGGCCCGCCCGTCGGCCCCGACGATCCGGCCCGCGTCGAACATGCCCTCGACCGTGCCGGCGCCCGCGCCGGACAGCCGTTCCACCAGGTGCTCACGCACCGTGGCCCACGGCCCGGCAGCGGGCAGCCGCACCCGCACCGGGTCCACCCCGTGGCGCTGGGGCAGGGGCGAGGGCGGGGGAGGCGTACGGCGTCTCATCGGGTGCCAGCGTACGAGGCGGGGGAGGGCCGCGGAAAACGGGTGGTCCGTGCACCGGCGTCCTGGGAAGGATGGCGGTCATGCCCGATCTGACGAGCCCCGTGCTCCCGCCCGGCACCTTCTCCTCCACCCCGCAGCCCGTGATCCCCACCGGGGACGGGCTGGTCCTGCGTCCGTGGCGCACCGAGGACGCGCCCGCTGTCCACGCGGCCTTCCAGGACCCGGTGATGCACCAGTGGCACATCCGTGCGGCGGACTCGGAGGAGGAGGTGCGCGGCTGGATCGCCGAGTGGCAGCAGGCGTGGGCGCGGGAGCGGAGGCCGCAGTGGGCGGTCGCCGACGCGGCGACCGACCGGCTCCTCGGCCGCGTGGCGCTGCGGGAGGTGGTACTCGGCGACGGGGTCGCCGAGGTCGCCTACTGGACGACGGCGGCGGCCCGCGGCCAGGGCGTCGCCACGCGCGCCACGACCGCGCTCGCCCGCTGGGCCCTGGACGAGGTCGGCTTCCAGCGGCTGGAGCTGCTGCACTCCGTGGCCAACGAGGCGTCCTGCCGCGTCGCGGAGAAGACCGGATTCGCCCTGGAGGGCACCAAGCGACGGGCGGTGCTGCACCCCGACGGCTGGCACGACATGCACCTGCACGCGCGCGTACACGGCGACTGACGGGGGAGGGCCCGTCGTGCGGCCGGCGCAGCGGGCCGGGCGCCTGGCGCCTGCTGCGCGGCGGCCGGTGTGACGCGCCGCGCCGCACCGCCGCCGGCACGAGGTCGGACGCGCAGTACCCCGGCGTCGTCGGCTACGCGGTCGGCGTGCCCTCCTGCTCCGCCTCGACGCGGGCGTTCCACTCGCGCTTGGACGCCTGCCAGCCGTCCTCGTTGTGGCCGAGCCGCCAGTACCCGGAGATGGACAGGTCCTCGCGGGGGATCTCCCGCTCCACCCGCAGCAGTTTGCGCAGCTCCTTCACGCAGCCCGCCTCGCCGTGCACGAACGCGTGCACCCGGCCCTCGGGGAAGTCGAGGCCGCGCACGGCCTCGACCAGGGCCTGGCCCACCGGACGCTCGCCGCGGTGCAGCCAGACGACCTCCACGTCGGAGTCGATCTTCTGCTCCTCCTGGGGCCCCTCGACCTCCACGAAGGCGAACGCGCGGGCGCCGTCGGGCAGCCCCTCCAGGGACCGGGCGATCGCGGGCAGCGCGCTCTCGTCGCCCGCGAACAGATGCCAGTCGGCGGCCGGATCGGGGGCGTAGGCGCCGCCGGGCCCCATGAAGCGGACGGTCTCGCCCGGCTGGACGCGCTTGGCCCAGGGCCCGGCCAGGCCCTCGTCACCGTGGATCACGAAGTCCAGGACCATCTCCCGGTGCTCGGCGTCCCACTGGCGCACCGTGTACGTCCGGGTCACCGGCCACTGCTCGCGGGGGAACTCCTCGCGGATCCGCTCCATGTCGAAGGGCTCCGGGTAGGTCGCGCCCTCGGCGGGGAACAGCAGCTTCACATAGTGGTCGGTGCAGGTGTCCGCCGAGAACGCGGAGAGTCCCTCACCGCCGAGGACCACGCGCTGCATGTGCGGGGTCAGCCGCTCCGTGCGGACGACCTGTGCGGTGTGCGGCTTGCGCGGCCTGCGGCCCGGACGCTCTGCCATGACGGCCTCCCAGTCCCTGAGTTAGGTTTACCTAAGTTAGCATCTCCGTCCCCGTCGGGGCCTCGTGGTCCACCGCTCCACGAGTTCCCCGGCGCACCGTACGGCTTCCCCTCGGCCGGGTGCCGATTCCAAGTGCAGGCATTGCTTGCGCCGACGGTACGGCTCAGGCGGTGAGCGTGGTCAGCAGGCGTTCCAGGGATCCGCCCAGACCCCAGCGGGCCGCGAGCTCGTCCAGCGCGGCCTTGTCGTGCGGGGCGTGCGGCAGCGCGGTGGTGATGTCCGGCAGCGGGACGTCGTCGGCGACCCGGACGACCTTGGGAGCGACGGCGAGGTACGGCCGGGCCTCGGTCAGCCGCTTGCGCTGCGAGGGCGTGAGCTTCGCCGCCGGATCGTCGACCGCGGCGAGGATCCCGGCGAGGTCCCCGAACTCGGCGAGCAGCTTGGCGGCCGTCTTCTCCCCGATGCCGGCCACGCCCGGCAGACCGTCGCTCGGGTCGCCGCGCAGCAGCGCCAGATCGGCGTACCCGCGGCCGTCGACGCCGTACTTCTCGCGCAGCGCCGCCTCGTCGGTGAGCTGGAGCGTGCCGACGCCCTTGATCGGGTAGAGCACGCGCACCCCGCGGGCGTCGTCGACGAGCTGGTAGAGGTCGCGGTCGCCGGTGACGATGTCCACCGGCCCCTTCGCGCGGGCGGTGTAGGTGCCGATCACGTCGTCCGCCTCGTACTCGGGCACCCCGACGCGGGCGATGCCGAGCGCGTCGAGGACGGCCTCGATGACCGGAACCTGCGGGGACAGCGTGTCGGGCACCTCCTCCGTGTCCGGGCGCTCCTCGGCGACGCGGTGCGCCTTGTAGGAGGGGATCAGCTCCACCCGCCAGTGCGGGCGCCAGTCGGCGTCCATACAGGCGACCAGGTGGTCGGGCCGGTGGTCCTTCACCAGGCGGTCGATGAAGTCGAGGAGTCCGCGCACGGCGTTCACCGGCGTGCCGTCGGGGGCCTTCACGGAGTCCGGTACGCCGAAGTAGGCGCGGAAGTAGAGGGAGGCGGTGTCGAGAAGCATCAGTCGTCCGGTCACGCCACGCATCATGCCGCAGGTCATGCGGGCGAGCGGTGGACATCGTGTGAGCCGGGTCACTCATGTGTTTGGGTCGGGGCGATCGGGGCAGGCGCGCAGCCGGGTCGTAGCTGGTTGATTCGTTCAACTGTTAGCCAGGCTTCGTATCCCTGTCCCTGCCCCCGAGCCAAGAGGTAAGCGTGTCAGCGAGGCTAGAGGCCGAGCACCTGTACAAGGTGTTCGGCAGAAAACCGGACCAGGCGGTCGAACGACTGCGCAAGTCGGCCGACCGGGAGGAGCTGCGCGCCGACGGCGCCACCGCCGCCGTCATCGACGCCTCCTTCACCGTGGAGCCCGGAGAGATCTTCGTGGTCATGGGGCTGTCCGGGTCCGGCAAGTCCACGCTGCTGCGCATGCTCAACGGTCTGCTGGAGCCGACCGCCGGGCACGTCCGCTTCGGCGGCCAGGATCTGACCGAGATCAGCGAGCGCCAGCTGCGCGAGGTCCGCTCGAAGAAGATCAGCATGGTCTTCCAGCACTTCGCGCTCTTCCCCCACCGCAGCGTCCGTGACAACGCTGCCTACGGTCTTGAAGTGCAGGGCGTGCCCCGCGCCGAGCGCGAACGCCGCGCCGACGAGGCGCTCGCCCTGTGCGGCCTGGCCGGCTGGGAGAAGTCGTGGCCGGACGAGCTGTCCGGCGGCATGCAGCAGCGCGTCGGCCTGGCCCGCGCACTCGCCACCGACGCCGACCTGCTGCTGATGGACGAGTCGTTCAGTGCCCTCGACCCGCTGATCCGCCGCGACATGCAGGACCAGCTGATCGAGCTGCAGAAGACGCTGAAGAAGACCATCGTCTTCATCACCCACGACCTCAACGAGGCCATGCGTCTGGGCGACCGCATCGCCGTCATGCGCGACGGCCGCATCGTGCAGATAGGCACCGCGCAGGACATCCTCATGCGTCCCGCCAACGACTACGTCGCCTCCTTCACCCAGGACGTCGACCGCTCCCGCGTGCTCACCGCCGGTTCCGTCATGGACACCGACCTGAACGGCGACGAGGCCGACTGCGACTGCGAGACGGCCACGCCCGACACGCCGTTCGCCGAACTGTGCGCGATCAGCGCCCGGGTGTCCCACCCCGTGGCGGTCGTCGACGCCGGCGACCGGCTCGTCGGCGTCGTCCCGGCCCGGCGCCTCGTCGCCTTCCTGGGCGAGGAGCAGGCCGAGGCCGCCACCTGCGCCTCGCCGCGCGAAGAGGGTCCGAAGAAGGTGATGTCCCGTGCCTAGGATCCCGCTCGGCGACTGGGTCAACAGCGCGGTCGACTGGCTGCTCGAGCACGTCGCGTGGCTCTTCGACTTCTTCAAGACGGTCTTCACCGGCACCTACGACGGCATCAACGCCGTCCTCCAGGCCCCCGAACCGCTGCTGCTCGTCGGCATCTTCGCGGTCATCGCCTTCTGGCTGCGCGGCACGGTCGCCGGTGTCCTCACGTTCCTCGGATTCGCGTTCATCGTCTCCATGGAACTGTGGGAGAACGCGATGATCACCCTGGCGCTGGTCCTCGTGGCCACGATCATCGCCCTGGTCATCTCGGTGCCCGTGGGCATCTGGGCGGCCCGCTCCGACCGGGTCAGCGGCATCGTCCGGCCCGTGCTGGACTTCATGCAGACGCTGCCCGCGATGATCTACCTCATCCCGGCGATCCTGTTCTTCGGCACCGGTGCCTCCGCGGGCATCGTCGCCACCCTGATCTTCGCGCTCGCCCCGGGCGTGCGCATGACCGAGCTGGGCATCCGGCAGGTCGACAAGGAACTGGTCGAGGCCGCCGAGGCCTTCGGCACCACGCCCCGCAACACCCTGCTGCGCGTCCAGCTCCCGCTGGCCCTGCCCACGGTGATGGCGGGCGTCAACCAGGTCATCATGCTCGGCCTGTCCATGGCCGCGATCGCCGGCATGGTCGGCACCGGCGGCCTCGGCGGCGACGTCAACGAGGCCATCGGCCAGCTCAACGTGGGCCTCGGTTCCGAGGCCGGCGTCGCCATCGTGATCCTGGCGATCTACCTCGACCGCATGACCAGTGCCCTGGGCACCCAGGTCTCGCCGCTCGGCCGGCGTGCCGCCGCCAAGGCCCGCAGCATGCAGGGCCTGAAGATCTGGTCCTACCGGCCCCACCCCAAGGTCGCCGCAGTCGGCGTCGTGATCCTCGCGCTGGTGGCCGGCGGCATGGGCCTCTTCGGCGGAAGCGACAGCGGCGCCCCCGCCGTGGCCGCCGACAAGAACGTCGGCCAGGGCAAGAAGGTCAGCATCGGCTACATCCCCTGGGACGAGGGCGTCGCCTCCACCTTCCTGTGGAAGGAGATCCTCGAGCAGCGCGGCTTCCAGGTCGACGTCAAGCAGTTCGAGGCCGGACCGCTGTACACCTCGCTCGCCCAGGGCAGCATCGACTTCCAGACCGACTCCTGGCTGCCGACGACGCACGAGCAGTACTGGAAGAAGTACGGCAAGCAGCTCGACGACCTCGGCGCCTGGTACGACCAGACGTCCCTGGAGCTGTCCGTCCCGGCGTACATGAAGGACGTCGACTCCCTCGAGGACCTCAAGGGCAAGGCCGACGTCTTCGGTGGCAAGATCACCGGCATCGAGGCCAGCGCCGGTGAGATGGCCCTGCTGAAGAGCAAGGTGCTCAAGGAGTACGGCCTGGACAAGGAGTACAAGGTCGTCGACAGCTCCACGCCGGCGATGCTGGCCGAGCTCAAGCGCGCCTACGCCAAGCAGGAGCCGATCGTCACCACGCTCTGGTCGCCGCACTGGGCGTACAACGACTACGACCTGAAGAAGCTCAAGGACCCGAAGGGCGCCTGGGGCAAGGGCGACGGCGTGCACACGCTGTCCCGCAAGGGCTTCGCGGCCGAGAACCCGGTCGTCGGCAAGTGGCTGAAGAACTTCTCGATGACCGAGAAGCAGCTCACCAGCCTCGAGGCCGAGATCAACAAGGCCGGCAAGGGTGGGCAGCAGGACGCCGTCCGCACCTGGCTGAAGGCCAACCCGGGCGTCGTCGACAAGCTGGCCCCGGTCTCCTCCGGGTCCGGCGCCACCCCGCCCGAGGCCGAGCGTGCCGTGGACGTCGCCTGGTTCCCCTGGGACGAGGACGTCGCCGTCACCTATCTGTGGAAGAACGTCCTGGAGCGGCGCGGCTACAAGCTGAACCTCAAGCAGATGGACGTCGGCCCGGTCTACACCGGCCTGGCCTCCGGCGACATCGACCTCAACTTCGACGCGTGGCTGCCCCACGCCCAGAAGAACTACTGGGACAAGAACAAGGACAAGCTCACCGACCTGGGCACCTGGTACCAGCCGACCTCCCTGGAGATCGCCGTCCCCTCGTACGTGAAGGACGTCAAGTCCCTCGCGGACCTCAAGGGCAAGGCCGACCTCTTCGACGGGAAGATCATCGGCATCGAGCCCGGCACCGGCGAGATGCAGCTGCTCAAGGACGAGGTCATGCCGGGCTACGGCCTGGACAAGGAGTACGAGGTCGTCGACGGCTCCACGCCGGCGATGCTGGCCGAGCTCAAGCGGGCCTACGCCAAGCACGAGCCGGTCGCCGTCGTCCTGTGGTCCCCGCACTGGGCGTACAGCGAGTACGGGCTGACCAAGCTGAAGGACCCCAAGAAGGCCTTCGGCGAGGGCAACACGATCCGCACCATCTCCAGCCAGGACTTCCCCGGGAAGTACCCGCAGCTCACCGAGTGGATCAAGAACTTCCACATGAGCGAGGACGAACTCGGCAGCCTGGAGGCCGAGATCAAGGACCGTGGCCAGGGCCACGAGGAGCAGGCGGTGGCGGCGTGGCTGAAGGAGCACCCGGACATGGTCGAGCGGATGACCCCGCAGTGACCGGCTGAACCCGCTGGGGTACGGCCTCCGTACCGAGCGTCCCCGAGGGGTGGGTCCCCGCGCTTCCCGAGAGCGCGGGGACCCACCCCTCGGGTCGTTCCCGCCGGGACACGGTTAGGATCCGGACAACCACGGAGCGCCATGCCACCACCCCAGCCCCGGCGGTGAGGGCACGGTGGACCAGCGGGGAACACGGAGAGCCGCCTGTGCCTTGAACCGGTAAGGTGCCCGCCGCACACGGCGGGCGGCTCGTCGCGTGGCGAGAACTGTGAGGTCGCGGCCACCGCACCGTGACATCGATGTGACGGCCGCATGAAACGGTTTGCCGAACATGCGTAGGGTGCAGAGAACTCCTCGGGAGGACGGCGCCCCGGCACGGGACGACGGTACGACGGCGACGGGCGAAGGAGGGAGCCGGAGCGATGGGCGACCACAAAGACCAGCACCTTCGAGTGGGCGCGGCCGTACGGCGACGGCGCCGCGCCCTGGAGCTGACGCTCGCCGTCGTCTCCGAGCGCAGCGGCCTGTCCGTGCCCTTCCTGAGCCAGATCGAGAACGACCGGGCCCGCCCCAGCCAGACCTCCCTGGAGAAGGTGGCCGACGCCCTGCGCACCACCGCCGTGGAGCTGCTCGCCGCCGCCGACCCCGCGTGCAGCGTGGACGTGGTGCGGGCCGAGGACCCGGACCCCGAGCTCGCGCCCAGGGTGCGGTCCCTGGTGCGCGGACACCACCAGATGCACGCCTCGGAGTTCACCGGCGACCACGACGCGGGCCGGGAACTGCAGTACCGCAACGACCAGTTGATGTTCGTCGCCGAGGGCGCCGTGGAGATCGAGGCCGAGGGGCGCGCCTACCGGCTGGGACGCGGCGACACCCTCTACCTGACCGGCGGGGTGCGGCACCGCTGGCGGGCGACGGTGCCCGACACGCGGCTGATCGTCGTCGCCGTCGCCGAGCACATCGAGGCCGTACACGACCGGCCGCGCCGGTGAGGGTCGTCTCCCTCGTACCGTCCCTCACGGAGTCCGTCGCGCACACCGTCCCCGGCGCCCTGGCCGGCGCCACCGACTGGTGCACGCACCCGGCCGGCCTCGACGCCGTCCGGATCGGCGGCACGAAGAACCCGGACGTCGAGCGGATCCTCGCCCTCGCCCCCGACCTGGTGCTCGCCAACGAGGAGGAGAACCGGGCACCCGACCTGGACGCCCTGCGCGCGGGCGGGGTCGACGTCCTGGTCACCGAGGTGCGCACCGTCGCGCAGGCCTTCACGGAACTCGACCGGGTGCTGACGGCCTGCGGCGCGCCGTCCCGGCCCCGGTGGCTGGACGCGGCCCAGGAGGCCTGGTCGGCGCTGCCCGTCCCGGAGCGCCGCGCCACGGCCGTCGTACCGGTCTGGCGCCGGCCCTGGATGGTGCTGGGCCGCGACACCTTCGCCGGCGACGTGCTCGCCCGCCTCGGCGTCGACCACCTGTACGCCGGTCACGCCGAGCGCTATCCGAAGGTCCCGGTCGAGGAACTGCGCGCGGCCCGCCCGGACGTCGTGGTGCTGCCGGACGAGCCGTACCGCTTCACCGCCGACGACGGGCCGGAGGCATTCCCCGGCCTGCCCTGCGCCCTCGTCGACGGGCGGTGCCTCACGTGGTACGGGCCGTCCCTGGCCGAGGCGCCCCGGCGGCTGGGCGCGGCGCTGCGAGCAGCGCGCCGCTGACCAGGCCGCGGGCGGTGTGCACGGCCGCGACGAACCAGGCGGTGACGAGCAGCGCGTACAGGGCGAGGGTGAGCACGTCGTAGGCGGCGAGACCGGTGTGCCGGGCCAGCGCCTCGCAGCCGGTGACGCAGGTGCCCACCGGGAAGGTGAACGACCACCACGTCATCGAGAAGCGCATGCCACGGCGCCGGGCCCGCACGACGTGCGCGGCGGCGAGGGCCAGCCACATCAGCGCGAAGCCCATCACCGGAACGCCGTACAGGACGGCGAACACCGCGAACCCCTCGGCGTACGGGCCGGGCAGGACACCGGGGGCCAGGTCCGCGAACTGGCCCACGGCGGTCGTGGACTGCCCGAGTGGGCCCAGCACCAGGAACAGCGACGGGGTGAGCGCGAGCGGCAGCGGACCGCCGGTGAGCAGCCTGCCGAAGATCACCGGGAGTGTCATCAGGGTCGCGAGCAGGCTCAGCCCGAACATCGCGACGCAGGCGAGCAGCAGCGTCTCGCGGGGCTGCCCCGGCGGCAGATGCGGGACCAGCAGCGGACCGACGGCCGCGGACACCATCGGTGCGACGAGCGGCAGCAGCCACACGGGGCTGGCCTGGCCCGGTTCTGTCCGGTGCCCTACGGCCATCAGGTACGGGACGGCGACCGCCGCCGCGAGCCCGATCGCCGTACCGGCGGTGAACAGCACGGTGTCGAGGGCGACCGCGGCCGGCTCGCCGATCCAGTCACGCCCGACGGTCACGGCGCCGGAGCCGACCGCCAGCAGGGCCATGGACAGGCAGCCGTAGAAGGGGGCCGCGGCCGGGTCCAGCAGATGGGCGCGGGCCTGGTCGCGGTGGTGCCGCCAGTGCAGGGACCTGGCCACGAGCAGGGCCGTCAGCAGGGCGAGGGACAGCGCCCAGACGGCGGTGCAGACGGTGCGCGGACCGGGTATGTGCCACGGGAGCGCGGCGCCCGCGGTACCGACCATGGCGGTGCCCATGACGCACGCGTACCAGTTCGGGCCGAGGTGGCGGACGGCCGGGACGCGCCGTACCGGGGCGGAGGCGGGTGACAGGGGCTGGGCTGCGGTGACCATGATCCTACGGTCGCGGCGCCCGAAGTCCCTGACCAGGGACCATGCCCCTATGAGGGCATAAGCTGGGGTTATGAGCAGCAGGAGTGTCAGGGGCAACGGGGAGGACGGGCAGGGCGAGCCCGGGCGGCACGTGGCG
Source organism: Streptomyces flaveolus (assembly GCF_014648815.1). Lineage (GTDB taxonomy): Bacteria > Actinomycetota > Actinomycetes > Streptomycetales > Streptomycetaceae > Streptomyces > Streptomyces flaveolus. Next base: position 202,921 of record NZ_BMRV01000005.1, read on the forward strand.
GGCTCGCTGTCGCACCGCGTGCCGGATCTCGGCGCCATGGAGCTGCTGCTGGCGGTGGCGCGGCTGGGCAGCCTCGGCGGGGCCGCGCGCGAGCTGGGCATCACCCAGCCGGCCGCCAGCAGCCGCATCCGCTCGATGGAGCGGCAGCTGGGGGTGGCGCTGGTGGACCGCTCGCCGCGCGGATCCCGGCTCACCGACGCCGGCGCACTGGTCACGGACTGGGCGCGGCGGATCGTGGAGGCGGCCGAGGCGTTCGACGCGGGGGCGCAGGCGCTGCGGGACCGACGGGACTCGCGGCTGCGGGTGGCGGCGAGCATGACCATCGCCGAGTACCTGCTGCCGGGCTGGCTGGTCGCGCTGCGCGGCCAGCTGCCGGACACCGCCGTGTCGCTGCTCGCGGGGAACTCGGCGGCCGTGGCGGAGCGGCTGCTCGCCGACGAGGCCGATCTGGGGTTCGTGGAGGGCGTGAGCGTCCCGGCGGGTCTGGACTCCGCCGTCATCGCCCACGACCGGCTGATCGTCGTGGCGGCACCCACGCACCCGTGGGCCCGCCGGCGCCGCCCCCTGGCCGCGCAGGAGCTGGCGGCGACCCCGCTGATCCTGCGGGAGGAGGGCTCGGGCACCCGGCAGGTCCTGGACGCGGCCCTGGGCGGCCTGGCCCGTCCCCTGATCGAGCTGTCGTCGACCACCGCGGTGAAGGCCGCCGCCGTCGGCGGCGCCGGCCCGGCGGTCCTCAGCGAACTCGCCGTCGGCGAGGAGCTGACGACGCGCCGCCTGGTCAGCGTGCCGGTGGCGGACGTCGCCCTGGCACGCGACCTGCGCGCCGTATGGCCCACGGGCCACCGCCCGACGGGACCGGCGAGACAGTTGCTGTCACTGACGCGGGGGTGAGCCCCCCGGCGGGCTGGTCCGCCCGGCAGGCCGGGGCAGGGTGGTCCGCCGGTCGGTCCGCTCAGCCGATCCGGGCTTCGTCCGCGGCCGATCCGCTCGCCGCGTCGACCAGGGCCCGCATCACCCGGGTGTCCTCGCCCATCTCCGGGTGCCACTGGACGCCCAGGGCCCAGCCGTCGGCGTCGGGCAGTTCGACCGCCTCCACCGTTCCGTCCGCCGCGTGGGCCGAGGCGATCAGGCCGGCTCCGAGCCGCTCCACCGCCTGGTGGTGATACGTCGGCACGAACGTCTCCTCCGGCACGACAGCGGCGTACCGCGTCCCCGGCACCGGCGTGACCGGATGGCCGCCGAACACGCCCACCACCTCCGCGTGGCCCTCGATGTGCTGCACGAGCGTGCCGCCCAGGGCGACGTTCAGCAGCTGCATGCCCCGGCAGATGCCCAGCAGCGGGACGCGCGCCGCGAGGGCCGCCCCGATGAGCGCGAGCTCCCACGTGTCGCGGGCGCGCGCGGGCGGGCCGGTGCGGGGGTCGGGCTCGGCGCCGTAACGGACCGGCTCCACGTCGGGGCCGCCCGCGATGACCAGGCCGTCGATCCGGGCGACGGTGGCGGCGGCGTGTTCCGGCGCGTCCGGCGGGAGCATGGCGGCCAGCCCGCCCGCTCGCTGCACGAGCCGCGGATACCCGGCGGGCAACAGCGCCGCCTCCAGCTCCCACACGCCCCAGCGCGCCGCGGGCTCCAGATACGTACTGACGCCGATCAGCGGCCTGGCGCCCATCCGACCTCCCGGTAATGGACCGTCTCCGTACCTTTGCAGACCCGGCCGGCCCCGCGACACCCTACGGAGCGGACCCTCACGCCAGGAACCCGCGCAGCAGCGCGGCCGTCCCCGCGCAGTGCTCCCGCATGATCTCCCGCGCCCCGTCCGCGTCCCCGTCGAGCACCGCCTCCACCAGCGCGGTGTGCTGCCGCTGGGAGTGCTCCAGGTTGCGCACCAGCAGCGGGATGCAGTCCAGCAGGCCGTTCACGCTCGCCCGCACGGCCGCGTACTGCGCGGTCAGGGTCGGCGAGCCGCACAGCTCCGCGAGGGCCAGGTGCAGCATCGTGTCCACTCGCCGGTACTCCGCCAGCGGCGCCTCGTGCGTGGCGTCCAGCGCCGCGCGCAGCCGCGCCGCCCGGCCGTCCGTCAGCCCGTGCGCCGCGCACAGCCCGGCCGCCCCCACCTCCAGCACCTCCCGGAAGCGCAGCACGTCCTCCAGGTCTACCCCGGCGATCCGGCGCCGCAGTTCGTCCTCGCCGCCCGCGTCCGGGCGGGGCAGCACGAACGTGCCGCCGTACCGCCCACGGCGGGCCTCCAGCAGCCCCTGGTCCTGGAGCACCTTCAGGACCTCGCGCAGCGTCACCCGGCTGACCCCCAGCCGCTCCGCCAGATCCCGCTCGGCCGGCAGCCGCCCGCCCTCCGGCACCAGGCCCAGCCGGACCACCTGGAGGATCTGCTCCAGCGCCTCCTCGAAGCCGTTGCCGGCCCGCACCGGGCGCAGCACCGGCGTGAGCCGGTCCGGCACGCTCCCCCCGTTCCCCTCCGGCATACGGCCGCGCCCCCTTCCCAAGCAATGGTTCCCAGCAATACCTTATGGGTCCCGGTCGGAAGGAGGCCCCTCCGTGGCAGACCGCACACCCCCGCTCGGGGTCGAGGAACTGCACGCCCTGGTCGCGGGCGGCGAGATCGACACCGTCGTCCTGGCCTTCCCCGACATGCAGGGGCGCCTGCAGGGCAAGCGGTTCGCCGCGCGGTTCTTCCTGGACGAGGTCCTCGAGCACGGCACCGAGGGCTGCAACTACCTGCTCGCCGTCGACACCGACATGAACACCGTCGACGGATACGCCATGTCCTCCTGGGACCGCGGCTACGGCGACTTCGCCCTGCACCCCGACCTGAACACCCTGCGCCGCCTGCCCTGGAACGAGGGCACGGCCCTGGTCGTCGCCGACCTCGCCTGGGACGACGGCTCCCCGGTGCTCGCCGCGCCCCGCCAGATCCTGCGCCGTCAGCTGGACCGCCTCGCCGGACACGGCTGGACCGCCCGGGCCGGCACGGAGCTGGAGTTCATCGTCTTCCGCGACACCTACGAACAGGCCTGGGACGCGAACTACCGCGCACTGACCCCGGCCAACCAGTACAACATCGACTACTCGGTGCTCGGCACCGGCCGCATCGAGCCCCTGCTGCGCCGCATCCGCAACGAGATGGCCGGCGCCGGCCTCACCGTCGAGTCCGCCAAGGGTGAGTGCAACCCCGGCCAGCACGAGATCGCCTTCCGCTACGACGAGGCCCTCGTTACCTGCGACCAGCACGCCGTCTACAAGACCGGCGCGAAGGAGATCGCCGCCCAGGAGGGCATGTCGCTCACCTTCATGGCCAAGTACAACGAGCGCGAGGGTAACTCCTGCCACATCCACCTCTCCCTCGCGGACGCCGACGGGAACAGCGTCATGCCCGGCGACCGCGACGGCGGCATGTCCGAGGTCATGCGGCACTTCCTCGCCGGACAGCTCGCGGCGCTCCGGGAGTTCTCGCTCCTCTACGCACCCAACATCAACAGCTACAAGCGCTTCCAGCCCGGCTCCTTCGCCCCGACCGCCGTCGCCTGGGGCCACGACAACCGCACCTGCGCCCTGCGCGTCGTCGGCCACGGCCGCTCCCTGCGCTTCGAGAACCGGCTCCCCGGCGGCGACGTCAACCCGTACCTCGCGGTGGCCGGCATGGTCGCGGCCGGTCTGCACGGCGTCGAACAGCGCCTGGAATTGCCCGAGCCCTGCCCGGGCAACGCCTACGCCGCCGGCTTCGCGCACGTCCCGACCACCCTGCGCGAGGCCGCCGAGCTGTGGGAGAACAGCGCCATCGCCAAGGCCGCCTTCGGGGACGAGGTCGTCGCCCACTACCGCAACATGGCACGCGTCGAACTGGACGCCTTCGACGCCGCGGTCACGGACTGGGAGCTGCGCCGCTCCTTCGAACGCCTGTGAGGTCCCCGTTGTCCGACGAGCTCCGCGTACTGAACCCCGCCACCGAAGAGGTCCTCGCGACCGTCCCCGCCGCCTCCGCCGCCGACGTGGACGCCGCCGTCGTACGGGCCGCCCGGGCCCAGACGACCTGGGCCGCGCTCGCGCCGGGCGACCGGGCCCGGCTGCTGCGCCGCTTCGCCGCCGCCGTGGACGGCCGCCTGGAGGAGCTGGCCCGGCTGGAGGTCCGGGAGGCCGGGCACACCGTCGGCAACGCCCGCTGGGAGGCGGGCAACGTGCGCGACCTGCTCGACTACGCCGCCGGAGGAGTGGAGCGGCTCACCGGACGGCAGATCCCGGTGGCCGGGGGACTCGACGTGACCCTCCTCGAACCGCTCGGCGTCGTCGGCGTCATCGCGCCCTGGAACTTCCCGATGCCGATCGCCGCCTGGGGCACGGCCCCCGCGCTCGCGGCCGGCAACGCGGTCCTCCTCAAACCCGCCGAGACGACCCCGCTGACCGCTCTGCGCCTGGCCGAACTGGCCCTGGAGGCCGGGCTGCCGGAGGGCCTGTTCCAGGTGCTGCCGGGCCACGGGCCCGTCGCGGGCGACGCGCTGGTCCAGCACCCGGACGTGGCGAAGATCGTCTTCACCGGGTCGACGGCCGTGGGCCGTCAGGTGGCGGCCAAGGGCGCGGCACTCCTCAAGCCCGTCACCCTCGAACTCGGCGGCAAGAGCCCCAACATCGTCTTCGCCGACGCCGACCTGGAGGCCGCCGCGGCCGCCGCCCCCATGTCCTTCCTCGACAACTCGGGCCAGGACTGCTGCGCCCGCACCCGCATCCTCGTCCAGCGCGGCGTCCACGACCGCTTCCTCGGCCTGCTCGCCCCCGCGATCGAGTCCGTCCGCGTCGGCGACCCGGCCGACGAGAGCACCGACATGGGCCCGCTGATCTCCCGGGCCCAGCTGGACCGCGTCCGCTCCTACGTCCCCGACGACGCGGACGGCATCCGCGGCAAGGCGCCCGAGGGCGGCCCCGGCTTCTGGTTCCCGCCCACCGTCCTCACCGGCGTCGACCCGGGCGCCCGCGTGGCCGTCGAGGAGGTCTTCGGGCCCGTCGCCGTCGTCCTGCCCTTCGACGACGAGGCCGACGCGATCCGCCTGGCCAACGCCACCGACTACGGCCTCTCCGGCTCGGTCTGGACCCGGGACGTCGGCCGCGCCCTGCGCGTGTCGGGCGCCGTGCGCGCCGGGAACCTGTCCGTCAACTCCCACTCCAGCGTCCGCTACTGGACGCCGTTCGGCGGGTTCAAGCAGTCCGGGCTGGGCCGCGAGCTGGGTCCGGACGCGCTGACCGCCTTCACCGAGACCAAGAACGTCTTCCTCAGCAACGTCCCGTCGAGCACGGAGGGCCCCGCACAGTGAGCGAAGCGACCGAGGAGATCATCTGCCGCCGCCTGGCCGGCCGTACCGCCGTCGTCACCGGAGCCGGCAGCGGCATCGGCCTCGCCTCCGCCCGCCGGCTCGCCTCCGAGGGCGCGCACGTCGTCTGCGGTGACGTGGACGAGACCCGGGGCAAGGCGGCGGCCGAGGAGACCGGCGGACTCTTCGTCAAGGTCGACGTCACCGACCCCGAGCAGGTCGAGGCGCTGTTCAGAGCGGCGTACGACACCTACGGCAGCGTCGACGTCGCCTTCAACAACGCCGGCATCTCCCCGCCCGACGACGACTCCATCCTGGAGACCGGCCTGGAGGCCTGGAAGCGCGTCCAGGAGGTCAACCTCACCTCCGTCTACCTGTGCTGCAAGGCCGCCATCCCCTACATGCGGCGCCAGGGCCGGGGATCGATCATCAACACCGCGTCCTTCGTCGCGCGGATGGGCGCAGCCACCAGCCAGATCTCGTACACGGCTTCCAAGGGCGGCGTCCTCGCCATGTCCCGGGAGCTGGGCGTGCAGTTCGCCCGGGAGGGCATCCGGGTCAACGCCCTGTGCCCCGGCCCGGTCAACACCCCCCTGCTCCAGGAGCTGTTCGCCAAGGACCCGGAACGGGCCGCGCGCCGGCTGGTCCACATCCCGGTCGGCCGCTTCGCCGAGGCCGAGGAGATCGCCGCCGCCGTCGCGTTCCTGGCCAGCGACGACTCCTCCTTCGTCAACGCCACCGACTTCCTGGTGGACGGCGGGATCTCCGGGGCGTACGTCACACCGCTGTAGATCGCCGCACGCGGCGTCCTACAGTGCCGGGATGAGCATGACGCCTCCGCCCGGCTGGTACCGCGACCCGTCGGCCCCGCACCGGGAACGCTGGTGGGACGGCACGGCCTGGACCGAACACCGGCGCGCGCCCGAGGGTTTCGGAGCGCCCGTGCCGCAGCCCCCGGAGCCACCGACCGTGCCGCTGACCACGGGCGGCCCGGGACAGCGGCGGCCGGGCGGCGGCAACCGGCGCGCGAAGGCCGCCGCCCTCACCGCCGCCGCGGCGGTCCTCGTCGCGGCGATCGCCACGGGTGTCGTCCTCCTCGGCGAGGACGACGACACGGGCACGGGGGCTCGGACCCTGCCGACCGCGGCGACCTCCACGGCCCCCGCACCGCGGACCGCGTCGCCGACCTCCTCGCCGCGCCCCTCCGAGCCCTCCGCGGACGACCCCGCCGTCGTCGAGGACCAGCTCAACGGCATCACCTTCCCGCTGCCGGAGGGCTGGGTGCGCCCGCAGTACGTCCCCGAGGACGACGTCATGATGACCACGGACGGCACCTACGACTGCCCCGGCGACGGCGGCGTGTGCCGGCACGGCCTCGTCATCTCCCGCACGGTCACCGCGAACGCCGAGAGCTCCCCGAAGGTCCTCGCCGAACAGGACATCGAGGACGCGGCCGACGACGCCTACGACCGCGACACGGTCGGCGGCAAACCGTTCGGGGGCGTCGAGTCCCACGAGGTCGTCGGGTCCGGGCCGGTCGCCGTCGCCGGACGCGCCGGGTATTACGTGCGCTGGCGGGTGACGACGGCCAAGGGTCCCGGCGGCTACGTGCAGTCGCTGGTGTTCCCGTCCACCGTCGGCACCGAGTCCCCGGTCCTCGTCCGCTACGTCTTCGACGCCGGCGAGGACGGGCCGCCGCTCGCCGACATGGACCGGATCACCGACGGCATCCGGCCCGTCGGCGACGCGGGTACGGGCGGCGGCGTGGGCAGCAGCATCGGCCCCTCGGCCTGACCTACAGGTAGGTGCGCCCCTCGCCCCGGTACGTCGGCACCGTGGCCGTCACCGCGTCCCCCTCCACCAGGTGCAGGGCGTCGAACCGCTCGCACAGCTCACCGGCCTTGGCGTGCCGGAACCACACCTTGTCGCCGATCAGCAGGTCGTCCGCGGGGGAGCCGAGCAGCGGCGTCTGCACCTCGCCGGCGCCCTCCTGGGGGTCGTAGCGCAGCCCCTCGGGCAGATACGGCACCGGGAGCCGGTCGGCGCCGGCCGCGCCGGAGGCCGGATAGCCGCCGCCGAGCACGGTCACCACCCCGACGCCGGGGCGCCGCACCACGGGCTGGGCGAACAGGGCCGCCGGACGCCCGCTGAACGACGTGTAGTTGTCGAACAGCCGCGGCACGTACAGCCCGGACCCGGCGGCGATCTCGGTGACCGCGTCCTCCGCGGCGGTGTGCTGCACGCTGCCCGTGCCGCCGCCGTTGACGAACTCCAGGTCCGGCACCACGGCCCGCACCGCCCGCACCACCGCGGCGCGCCGCTCGGCGAGTTCGCGGCGGGCGGCGGCCTGCATCAGCCGCACCGCCCGGGACCGCAGCGGCCGTCCCGCCACCGCGTCCCCGACCCCGGCGACATGACCCTCGTACGCCATGACTCCGACGACCTGGAACCCCGGCCGCCGGGCCACCGCCCGGGCCAGGTCGGCGACTTGCGCGGGGGAGTGCAGCGGCGACCGCCGCGCCCCCACGCGCACCCGCCCGCCGAGCAGCCGCAGCGAGGTGTCCAACTCCAGGCAGACCCGCACCACTTCGCGGCCGCCGTCCCGGGCCTCGTCGATGAACCGCAGCTGTGCCGGGTCGTCGACCATCACGGTGACGGCGGAGGCGAGCTTGGGGTCGGCGGCCAGCTCCGCGTATCCGGCGCGGTCCGCGGACGGATAGGCGAGCAGCACGTCCTCGAACCCGGAGCGTGCCAGCCACAGGGACTCGGCCAGCGTGAAGGACATGATCCCCGCGAAACCGTCCTTCGACAGGACGCGTTCGAGCAGGGCACGGCAGCGGACGGACTTGCTGGCGACGCGGATCGGCTTCCCGCCGGCCCGGCGGACCAGATCGTCCGCGTTGGCGTCGAAAGCCTCCAGGTCCACGATCGCCACGGGGGCGTCCAGATGGGCGGTGGCCCGGTCGTAACGGGCCCGGTCGGCGGCGCGCGCAGTCATGAACGAAGCCTGCCAGACGGGATTACCGCAGGGTAGGGGGACGTTCCGGGCCAATGCCACGGGCCCGCGGACTGGTTCCCCTCCGGGCGGGGGCACGCCGTAGAGTGACGCGCACGCACGGTGGAACGGCCCGGGCAGCAGGGCCCCGGGTCCGCGCCGGGATGGCGGTCCGCCCGTGCGGGTATGCGTGCCCGGGACGGCCAGTCCGGCTCCGGGCCCGGGCAGGAGAACGCCGGCCCGCGCCGGACCACCGGCCAGGGCCCGAGGAAACGGGGGGTGCATGAGCACGGAAGCACGCCGCGCCGCACGCCCCTCGACCCCACCCGCCGGCGGCGCGACACCGCCCGAGGCCCCCCACCCCGGCCCGCTCCCTCCGCCCCGCCCCGCCACACCCCCGCCCGCCGGCCCACCCCACCACCCGAGCGCGCCGGCCCCCGAGGCCGCACCACCACGTCCCGGTACCCCGCCGACCGCGGGTCCGCGTCGCCGTCCGAGCACACCGTTGCCCCCCGAGGCCACGTCAGCGGCCCCCGGGGCCCCGCGCCGCCCGGGGATGCCGCCGCGCCCGGCCACCGCGCCGCCCGGCGACGAGCCGACGCCTCCCGGCACCCCGCCGACCGCGGGTCCCCGTCGCCGTCCGAGCACACCGTTGCCTCCCGAGGCCACGTCAGCGGCCCCCGGGGCCCCGCGCCGCCCGGGCATGCCAGCGCGCCCGGCCACCGCGCCGCCCGGCGACGAGCCGACGCCTTCCGGTACCCAGGACGACGCGGGCACTCCGGCCCGTCCCGTGGGGCCGCAGCGTCCGCCGCAGGCGCCCGGCGGTGCCGATCGGCGGTCCGCCACCCGGCCGGGGCCCGCCGGCCCGCCGGGTGCCGCCTCCACGCCCCCGCCGCCGCGTGCCACCGCCCGCTTCCCGGACGCCCCGCCGACCGTCGGACGCGACGGTGCCGCCGCCGAAGCGCCGCGAGGGCGCGGCGTGCCGTCGGAACGCCGTCCAGCCGCCGCGGAAACGCCGTCGGAGACGACCACGCGCCTGCGCCCGATCCCGGCGCAGCCCGCACCGCGCCCTGGCCCCGCGCACGAACCGCACGCCCCCGACCCGGCCCGGTCGTGGAGCAGCCCCGGTGCCGGGCCGCGGCCCCGCGTGTCGTTCGCCGAGCCCGAGGGGTACGACGAGCACGCCAGGCCGCGCCCGCTCGGCGGCCGCCCGCGGACCCAGGCCGTCGCCGCGGCCGTCTGCCTGGTGCTCGGGGCCGGCCTCGTCACCGGCGCCGTCACCGGCAGCTGGCTCGCCGGGGACTCCGGCGACGCCGACGCGCGCAGCGCCTTCACCGCGGCCGGAGACCTGTGGCACAGCGTCCCGGTCGACCAGCTCTTCCCGCCCACCGTGCAGGGCCAGGGCGCCGGCCCCGGCGGCGCCGACCGCACCTGGACCCGCGTCGCCGTGGCCCCGGACAGCGGCTGCGCGGGCGCCTTCGACCCGCTGCTGGGCAAGGCCCTCGCCCCGGCCGGCTGCGCACGCCTGCTGCGCGCCACCTACACCGACGCCACCCAGAGCTACGTCACCACCGTCGGCCTGCTCTTCACCAAGGCCGACGCCGCCGCCATGACCTCGCTGGCGAGCCGGTTCGAGAAGGAGGGCCTGGCCCGGCGCGCCGACCTCGTGCCGCTGCCGTACGCCGCCGAGGACACCGTCGCCGCCGGCTTCGGCGCGGACGGGCGCGCCTCGTGGACCGTCTCCGTCCTCACCGACGCCCCCGTCGTCGTCTACGCCGTCTCCGGCTGGGCCGACGGCCGCACCGTCGACCGGCCCGAGCCCGCGGAGGAGGCCCTGGAGTCCGGCGCCACCTCGGCCCCCGCCCAGGCCGGCCTCGGTCACGAGGCGCAGGGCCTCGCCGACCGCGTCGAACGCGCCCTGCGCAAGAACGTCGGCCCGGCCACGGAGCAGCCCTCGTGAAGACCGCCACTGTCCGCCGGACCGGCGGCGCCCTGAGCGTCCTGCTCGCCGCCGCGCTCGTCCTCGTCCCGGCGCCCGCAGCGCACGCCGACGGCATCCGCGCCAAGCAGTGGGCCCTCGACGCCATGCACACCGACGAGGTGTGGCGCACCACCAAGGGCGCGGGCGTCACCGTCGCCGTCCTGGACACCGGCGTCGAGGCCGACCACCCCGACCTGGCCGGCAACGTCCTCACCGGCACCGACCTGGTCGGCTTCGGCGCGAGCGAGGGCGACCGCGCCTGGGCCCGGCACGGCACCGCCATGGCCGGGATCATCGCCGGTCACGGCCACGGGCCCGGCGACACCGAGGGCGTGATGGGCATCGCGCCCGAGGCCAGGATCCTCCCCGTCCGCGTGATCCTCGAGGACGGCGACCCCTCCCGCGCCAAGGCCCGCAAGACCCGCGGCAACGCGCTCGCCGAGGGCATCCGCTGGGCCGCCGACCACGGCGCCGACATCATCAACCTCTCCCTCGGCGACGACTCCGCCTCCGCCCACCCCGAACCCGCCGAGGACGAGGCCATCCAGTACGCCCTGAAGAAGGGCGTGGTCGTCGTCGCCTCGGCCGGCAACGGCGGCGAGAAGGGTGACCACATCTCCTACCCGGCCGCCTACCCGGGCGTCATCGCCGCGACCGCCGTCGACCGCTTCGGCACCCGCGCCTCCTTCTCCACCCGCCGCTGGTACGCCACGGTCAGCGCCCCCGGCGTCGACGTGATCATCGCCGACCCGGACCACCGCTACTACGAGGGCTGGGGCACCAGCGCCGCCTCCGCCTTCGTCTCCGGCGCCGCCGCCCTGGTCAAGTCGGCCCACCCGGACCTCACCCCGGCCCAGGTCAAGAAGCTCCTGGAGGACACGGCCCGCAACGCCCCCGCCGACGGGCGCGACGACTCCCGGGGCTTCGGCTTCATCGACCCCGCCGCCGCCATCGAGGCCGCCGGACGTCTGAAGCCGCGAGGACTGGACCCGGCGGCCTACGGCGAGAAGTACTTCGGCTCAGGACCGGACGCCCCCGCCTCCCACGACGACACCTCGGCCTGGGCGGCTCCGCTGGCCGGCAGCGCGGGCGGCGTCCTGATCGTGGCCTCCGTGGTCCTGTGGCGCGGCCGCCGTGAACGCTACGACGACTTCTGATCCCCGGCCGCGCCGTCCCCGTCCGCCGTCCCCCCGTCGTCCGCGCCGGCGAACACCGACACCGCCGCCCGGGCCGCCGCCTCGGTGAGCGAGACGCCCGCCTCCTGGGTCGCGCTGCCTCGCGAGAGCACCGCCACCAGCCGGTCGTGGCCGCCGGACGTCACCCGCCCGATGCTGTTGACCACCCACAGCCCGGTGGTGCTGCGCCGCAGCCAGCCGTTCTTCAGCGCCCACGCACCATCGGCACCGTCCGCCGCCGCCGACACACCCCACCGCTGACCCTCGGCGATCCGCCCCATCAGCTCCCGCAGATACGCCTGGGAGGCCGCGCCCAGCGCGGAGCCCTCCGCCCCGAACACCTGCCGCAGCAGCGCGATCTGGTCGGCGGCCGTCGTCCGCGTCAGCCCCCACAGCGGCCCGTCGCCGCCCTCGGTCGCGGTGAGACCGAAGCGCTCGTTCGCGGCGTCGAGCCCCTCGGCCGCCCCGATCGCCTGCCACAGCGCCGTCGCCGCGTCGTTGTCACTGTTCTCGATCATGTCGACGGCGTACGCCTTCTCCTCGGCGGTCAGCGCCCGCCCCGCGTCCTGCGCCCGCAGCAGCAGCGCCGCCAGGATGTCGACCTTGACGATGCTCGCGGTGTCGAAGACCCCCCTGCCGTACGTGGCGCTCTCCCCGGACTCCGGGTCGAGCACCGCCACCGACACCTCGGCGCCGTCCGCCACCGGCACCGCCTCCATCGCCGCCGCGAGCAGCGCGTCCCGGTCCAGGGCCGTCTCCGTCGGGCTCTCCACGGGTGCCTCCTCGTCCGCGCTCGCCGAGCCCGCCGACGATACGGTGCCCGCGCCCGGGTGCGCCCGCGCCGTCACGTACACCGTCCCGGCGGCGGTGGCGCCCACCACGGCGACGGTGGCGAGGGCGGCGGCCACCAGGGCGCGGCGCCGGGGCGGGCGGGCGCGACGGCGCCGCCGGGCTCTGGGGGACTCCATGCCCGCGATGCTCGGGGCGGTGGCTGTGCGCACCGTGGGACGGAGGTGAAACGCGGCTCAGAGATCCCTGAGAGGCCGGTGAGGACGGTCGTCCACCCCCCGATAGGGTCGGGGACCGTGGCGAACAAGAACATTCCCGACTCCGGCTTCTCCGACGACGACGGCTCCGCCGATCCCCGGCTGAGCGCGGCGCTCGCCGCCTGGGCCGAGGACCGCACCGCCCTGGCACCGGTGCTGGAGGCGCTCAAGGGCGCCCGGCTGCTCGTGCCCGTCGTGGCCGTTCTCGGCGAGGTCGAGGAGGACGAGAACGGGCTGCGCCGCGAGAAGACCAGCGACATGGCCGTACCGACCCTCAAGGCCGGCGACCGCACCGCCCTGCCCGCCTTCACCTCCACCGACTCGCTGGCCCGCTGGGACCCCGAGGCCCGCCCCGTCGCCGTACCCCTGCACCAGGCCCTGCAGGCCGCCGCCCACGAGAAGGCGGACACGGTCGTGCTGGACATGGCCGGACCGGTGCCGTTCGAGCTGACCGGGGCGGCCCTGCTGGCGCTGGCCGAGGGGCGCACGACGACCGATCCGCTCGCCGACCCGGCGGTCGTGGAGGCCGTACGCGGTGCCGTGGCCGCCGAGCCCGCCGTGCTCCGCGCCCACCTGGGGCCGGGACAGGCCGACGGCACCCTGGTGCTCGTGCTGGACCCCGCCGCGGCCCCGGCCGAGGCCGCCCGCGCCGTCGCCGGGCGGCTGGCCGCCGACGAGACACTGAGGGCCCGCCTGGTGCGCGGCCTCGACCTGGCACTGCTGCCGGCCGGGGCGACGCCTCCGGGCGAGCCCTTGTACGTACGCGGATAGGTCAGCCGTAGACGGCGCCGGTGTACTTCTCGCCCGGGCCCTGGCCCGGCTCGTCCGGCACCAGCGACGCCTCGCGGAACGCCAGCTGGAGCGACTTCAGCCCGTCGCGCAGCGGCGCCGCGTGGAACGAGCTGATCTCGGTCGTGCTCGCGTCCAGCAGACCGGCCAGCGCGTGCACCAGCTTGCGCGCCTCGTCCAGGTCCTTGTGGGCGTCGCCCTCCTCGGTCAGTCCGAGCTTCACGGCGGCGGCGCTCATCAGGTTGACGGCGACCGTCACGATCACCTCGACCGCGGGAACCTCCGCGATGTCGCGGGCCATGGCGTCGAAGTCGGGCGTCTCAGGAGGGGTCTCACTCATGCCGCTCACGATAGGCGCAGGAGCAGCGGGGGCCCCACTCGGTCTCGGTTAGCCCTTCCCCTGGCGAGCTGCTAACCTTGTGTAACGACCGGTCGGACACGCACGCCCCCACGGCAGCGGGCCCGGCCCACAAGTGGAGGCTTTCGAACTCCCACCTGACCGTCCTCCGGGACGGCGGGTCACCGGTCAGGCGGTCCCGTCCTCGCGGCGGCGACCGGCCCGAAATCGCGCCCCGCGGCTGTCGCGGCGGTGCTCCGGTAGTTCGAGGAGCCCCGCCTGTGATCGTCCGGGGCATTTTCTGTGCGCCGGCGCGGTTAGGTCTAACGAACACAGACGTTACGCGGCTGTCCGCCAGACCGTCGCGTGGTGCTACCGAGGAGGATCCATCAGCGCCGAGCCCCGCATCAACGACCGGATTCGCGTTCCCGAGGTGCGACTTGTCGGTCCCAGCGGCGAGCAGGTCGGGATTGTCCCGCTTGCCAAGGCCCTGGAGCTTGCGCAGGAGTACGACCTCGATCTCGTCGAGGTCGCGGCGAACGCCCGTCCGCCCGTGTGCAAGCTCATGGACTACGGGAAGTTCAAGTACGAGTCGGCCATGAAGGCCCGTGAGGCGCGCAAGAACCAGGCGCACACGGTCATCAAGGAGATGAAGCTCCGGCCGAAGATCGACCCGCACGACTATGACACCAAGAAGGGTCACGTCGTCCGGTTCCTCAAGCAGGGCGACAAGGTCAAGATCACGATCATGTTCCGTGGTCGCGAGCAGTCCCGGCCGGAACTCGGCTACCGACTGCTGCAGCGTCTCGCGGAGGACGTCGCGGACCTCGGTTTCGTCGAGTCGAACCCGAAGCAGGACGGCCGAAACATGATCATGGTCCTCGGTCCGCACAAGAAGAAGACCGAGGCGATGGCCGAGGCTCGCCAGGCACAGGAAGCCCGCAAGGCCGAAGCGAAGGCCAATCCCGGCCGTTCGATGAACGCCGCGGACCCCGACGCCGCCAACGCCGAGGCTCCGTCAGAGGCTCCTGCCGAGGCTTCCGCCGAGGCGTGATCCCGGGGGACGCGAGTCCCCAGGACGTAACCGATACAAGAGCGACGCTCCACCGTGCCCGGTTTCACGACCGGGCATCGGAGCGCCACCGACGAGGAGATAACGGCGCTATGCCGAAGAACAAGTCGCACAGCGGTGCCAGCAAGCGCTTCAAGATCACCGGCTCCGGCAAGGTGCTCCGTGAGCGCGCCGGCAAGCGCCACCTGCTCGAGCACAAGTCGTCCCGCGTGACGCGTCGCCTCACCGGCAACGCCGAGATGGCCCCGGGCGACGCCGCGAAGATCAAGAAGCTTCTCGGCAAGTGACGTACGGGCGCCGCTGAGCGCCGTACGGCAGGACCGGGACCCAATCGATACCGGGCCGCGTGAGGACAACCGCGGCCCCGCTACAAGGAGTTAACAAGTGGCACGCGTCAAGCGGGCAGTCAACGCCCACAAGAAGCGCCGGGCGATCCTCGAGCAGGCCTCCGGCTACCGCGGTCAGCGTTCGCGCCTGTACCGCAAGGCCAAGGAGCAGGTCACCCACTCGCTGGTCTACAACTACAACGACCGCAAGAAGCGCAAGGGTGACTTCCGCCAGCTGTGGATCCAGCGCATCAACGCCGCTGCCCGCGCCAACGGCATCACGTACAACCGCTTCATCCAGGGTCTGAAGGCCGCCAACGTCGAGGTGGACCGCAAGATCCTCGCCGAGCTGGCCGTCAACGACGCGGGCGCGTTCGCCGCGCTGGTCGAGGTCGCCCAGAAGGCGCTGCCGAGCGACGTCAACGCGCCGAAGGCCGCGTGACGCTGCGCCGGCTCTGAGCCGTCGTCGAAGGGACCCGCAGGCATTGAGCCTGCGGGTCCCTTCGATTGCCGTTGTCCGGTCCGTTGTCTGCTGCGGGTGCGTCGTGGCTGGTCGCGCAGTTCCCCGCGCCCCTGGAGGGCGCGTTGCGGTCCACGATGATTCAGATGTGAAGGTGAGCAAGAGTGCGTCCTGCCAGCCCCGAGCTGATCTCCCCCCGTTCGCCCCGTGTCGCCGCCGCGCGGCGGTTGGCGAAGCGGAACTTCCGGGGGAAGGAGCGGCTGTTCCTGGCCGAGGGGCCGCAGGCCGTGCGGGAGGCCGCAGGGTACGGGGACACGCTGACCGAGGTGTTCGCCACCGTCGAGGCCGCCGAGCGGTATGCCGACATCATCGGCGCCGCCCGTGACGCCGGCGCGCGGGTGCACCTCGCCGCCGACGCGGTGATCGAGGACATCTCCACCACCGTCACCCCCCAGGGCCTGGTCGGGGTGTGCCGGTTCGTGGACACCCCCTTCGACGAGATCCTCGCCGCCCGCCCCAAGCTCGTCGCCGTCCTCGCGCACGTCCGCGACCCCGGCAACGCCGGCACCGTGCTGCGCTGCGCCGACGCCGCCGGCGCCGAGGCCGTCGTCCTCACCGACGCCTCCGTCGACCTGTACAACCCCAAGGCCGTACGCGCCTCCGTCGGCTCCCTGTTCCACCTGCCGGTCGCCGTCGGCGTCCCCGTGGAGCGGGCCGTGGCCGAGCTGCGCGACGCCGGCGTGCGGGTCCTGGCCGCCGACGGAGCGGGCGAGGACGACCTGGACGCCGAGCTGGACGCCGGCACCATGGGCGGGCCCACCGCCTGGGTCTTCGGCAACGAGGCGTGGGGACTGCCGGAGGAGACCCGCGCCCTCGCCGACGCCGTCGTCCGCGTCCCGATCCACGGGAAGGCCGAGAGTCTGAACCTCGCCACCGCCGCGGCCGTATGTCTCTACGCGTCCGCGCGTGCACAGCGCGCCGCCGGAGGGTGCCGCTCCGTCACCACCAGCTAGTAGGGTGACCAGCTCGGGGACCCCAGACCAGCCAGAGAGGTGGGGCACGGGGATGAGCGTCGGCACGAGCAGCGCACCGGGGGCACACCGGACGGGGCGCCCTCCCGAGCCGCGCCTGCCCGGAGACCTCGCCGACCTCGGCATCGGCCCCGACGAGCTGCCCGACGGCCTCGTCGTAGCGGACGAGCACGGGCGGGTGATCTGCTTCAACGCGGCCGCGGCCCGCATCACCGCCGTCCCCGCGGCGCACGCCCTCGGACAGCCCCTCGACCGGGCCCTGCCCCTGGAGGACCTCGACGGACGGCGCTGGTGGCAGCTGACCGATCCCTACGGCGGGCTCGCCATCCGCGTCGGCCAGCCGGAGCGCAACCTGCTGCTCCCCGGCGGCCGCGAGGTCCTCGTCTCCGCCCGCTACGTCCGCACCGAGCGCACCGGCCCCGTCCACCGCGTCGTCGTCACCCTGCGCGACACCGAGGCCCGCCGCCGCACCGAGCGCAGCCACGCCGAGCTGATCGCCACCGTCGCCCACGAACTGCGCTCCCCGCTCACCTCCGTCAAGGGCTTCACGGCGACGCTGCTGGCCAAGTGGGAGCGGTTCACCGACGACCAGAAGCGGCTGATGCTGGAGACCGTCGACGCCGACGCCGACCGCGTCACCCGGCTCATCGCCGAGCTGCTGGACATCTCCCGGATCGACTCCGGACGGCTCGAGGTCCGGCGCCAGCCCGTCGACATCGGTGCCGCCGTCGGCCGCCACATCCAGGCCTACGTCGCCGCCGGACAGCCCGCCGACCGCTTCCTGCTGCGCCTCGGCCGGCCGCTGCCCGCCCTGTGGGCCGACCCCGACAAGATCGACCAGGTGCTCAGCAACCTCATCGAAAATGCCGTGCGGCACGGCGAGGGAACGGTCACCATTGACATCACGCCCGCGGCGTCCCCCCGTGAAGAGGAGGACGCCGGCACGTCGGTCACGGTGAGCGACGAGGGGCCCGGCATCCCGGAGGAGTCCATGAACCGCGTCTTCACCCGCTTCTGGCGGGGCAGCAAGCGCGGTGGCACCGGCCTCGGGCTCTACATCGTCAAGGGCATCGTCGAGGCCCACGGCGGCACCATCACGGTCGGCCGCGCCCCCGGCGGCGGCGCCGAGTTCCGATTTACGCTGCCCGTGTCGGCTCCCGCGTATCTCACCTGAGACGGTCCGGGACCCCCACGGGCGCATTCGCCTTTCTCCACCCCGTTAGACTCGGCCTTTGGCACCTTTGTGTCCCGCAGACGGAGACGTCCAGATCGAGACGCTTCGTCCACGAGCCGGTGACGGGGACCACCAGCCAGCCAATCGGAAGCACGGGAAGAGATGTCGGCACCGAATAAGTCGTACGACCCTGTCGAGGTCGAGGCGTTGAAACCGGAAGAGATCGAGCGCATGCGGGACGAGGCGCTCGCCGCCTTCGCCGCCGCGGACTCCCTCGACGCGCTCCAGGAGGCCAAGGTCGCCCACACCGGCGGCACCTCCCCGCTGTCGCTGGCCAACCGCGAGATCGGCGCCCTGCCCCCGCACGCCAAGGCCGAGGCCGGCAAGCGCGTCGGCATGGCCCGCGGCGCCGTGAACAAGGCCCTCGCCGCCCGCCAGACCGAGCTGGAGGCCGAGCGCGACGCCCGCGTGCTGGTCGAGGAGGCCGTGGACGTCACGCTGCCCCACGACCGCGTGCCGGCCGGCGCCCGCCACCCGCTCACCACGCTCTCCGAGCGCATCGAGGACATCTTCGTGGCCATGGGCTACGAGGTCGCCGAGGGCCCCGAGGTCGAGACCGAGTGGTTCAACTTCGACGCCCTGAACATCGGCCCGGACCACCCGGCCCGCGGCGAGGCCGACACGTTCTTCGTCGAGGGCCCCGAGGGCGGCACCGAGTCCGGCGTCGTGCTGCGCACCCACACCTCGCCCGTGCAGATCCGCTCGGCGCTCGGCCGTGAGCTGCCGGTCTACGTGATCTGCCCCGGCCGCGTGTACCGCACCGACGAGCTGGACGCCACGCACACCCCCGTCTTCCACCAGGTCGAGCTGCTCGCCATCGACGAGGGCCTGACCATGGCGGACCTCAAGGGCACCCTGGACCACATGGTCCAGTCGCTGTTCGGCGCGGAGATGAAGACCCGGCTGCGGCCGAACTTCTTCCCCTTCACCGAGCCGTCCGCCGAGATGGACATGCTCTGCTACGTCTGCAAGGGCGCGTCCGTCGGCAACCCCGACCGGCCCTGCCGCACCTGCTCCAGCGAAGGCTGGATCGAGCTGGGCGGCTGCGGCATGGTCAACCCGCGGGTGCTCGTCGCCTGCGGCGTCGACCCGGAGAAGTACAGCGGCTTCGCCTTCGGGTTCGGCATCGAGCGGATGCTGATGTTCCGCCACAACGTCGAGGACATGCGAGACATGGTCGAGGGTGACGTCCGGTTCACCCGGCCGTTCGGGATGGAGATCTGATGCGGGTCCCGCTTTCTTGGCTGCGGGAGTACGTCGACCTGCCGGCCACCGAGACCGGCCGCGACGTGCAGGCCAAGCTGATTTCGGCCGGCCTGGAGGTCGAGACCGTCGAGCACCTGGGCGCCGACCTCAAGGGCCCCCTCGTCGTCGGCCGGGTGCTGACCATCGAGGAGCTGGAGGGCTTCAAGAAGCCGATCCGCTTCTGCACCGTCGACGTCGGCCAGGCCAACGGCACCGGTGAGCCCCAGGAGATCGTCTGCGGCGCCCGCAACTTCGCCGTCGGCGACAAGGTCGTCGTGGTCCTCCCCGGCGCCACCCTGCCCGGTGGCTTCTCGATCTCCGCGCGCAAGACGTACGGCAAGACGTCCCACGGCATGATCTGCTCCAGCGACGAGCTGGGCATGGGCGACGACGGCACGCACGGCATCATCGTGCTGCCGCCGGAGACCGAGGTCGGCAAGGACGCCATCGAGCTGCTGGAGCTGGTCGACGAGGTCCTGGACATCGCCGTCACCGCCAACCGCGGCGACTGCCTGTCCATCCGCGGCGTCGCCCGCGAGACCGCGATCGCCTACGGCCTGCCGCTGCGCGACCCGGCCCTGCTCGACGTGCCCGGTCCGAACGCCTACGGCTACCCCGTGAAGATCGCCGACCCCACGGGCTGCGACCGCTTCACGGCCCGCACGGTCACCGGCCTCAGCCCCGAGGCACGCTCCCCGATCTGGCTCCAGCGGCGCCTGCAGAAGGTCGGCATGCGCCCGATCTCGCTCGCCGTCGACGTCACCAACTACGTGATGATGGAGCTCGGCCAGCCCCTGCACGCCTACGACCGCGGCCTGGTCCAGGGCACCATCGGCGTGCGCCGGGCCGAGGAGGGCGAGAAGATCGTCACCCTCGACGGCGTCGAGCGGACGCTGCACGCCGAGGACCTGGTCATCACCGACGACCGCGGCCCGATCGGCCTCGCGGGCGTCATGGGCGGCGCCAACACGGAGATCGCCGACCACGGTGCCGCCGAGAACGGCGGCAACGCGACGAGTGACGTGGTCATCGAGGCCGCCCACTTCGACCAGGTGTCCGTCGCGCGCACCGCCCGCCGCCACAAGCTGTCCTCCGAGGCGTCCCGACGCTTCGAGCGCGGCGTCGACCCGCAGGCCGCGGCCGCCGCCGCCCAGCGCACCGTCGACCTGCTCGTGCTCCTCGCGGGCGGCACCGCCGAGGCCGGTGTCACCGAGCTCAGCGCCCCGTCCGCGCCGCACACCATCTCCATGGCCGCCGACCACCCGGACAAGGTGGCGGGCGTGACGTACGGCCGTGAGACCGTCGTACGCCGCCTCCAGGAGGTCGGCTGCGACGTGTACGGGCAGGACGAGCTGATCGTCACCGCCCCGTCCTGGCGGCCCGACCTCACCGACCCGAACGACCTGGCCGAAGAGGTCATCCGCCTGGAGGGCTACGAGAACCTGCCCTCCACGCTGCCCCGTCCCCCGGCGGGCCGTGGCCTGACCGCCCGGCAGCGGCTGCACCGCCGCGTCGGCCGGGCGCTGGCCGGCGCCGGTTACGTCGAGGCGCTGAACTACCCGTTCGTCAGCGAGCAGGTCTTCGACCAGCTCGGCCTGGACGCCGACGACCCGGCCCGCCAGGTGGTCAGGCTGGTCAACCCGCTCAGCGACGAGGAGCCCGCGCTGCGGACCTCGCTGCTGCCGGGCCTGCTGGGCGCCCTGCGCCGCAACGACGGCCGGGGCAGCCACGACCTCGCCCTCTTCGAGACGGGCCTGGTCTTCCAGCCCCGCGACGAGCAGCGTGTCGCCGTCAACCTGCCCGTCGACCGGCGCCCCAGCGAGGAGGACCTCGCCGCGCTGGACGCCGCGCTGCCCGACCAGCCCCGGCACGTCGCCGTCGTCCTCGCGGGCGCCCGCGAGCAGGCCGGCTGGTGGGGCCAGGGCCGCCCGGCCGACTGGGCCGACGCGGTCGAGGCGGGGCGCCTCGTGGCACGGGCGGCGGGGGCCGAGCTGATCCTCCGCAAGGGACAGTACGGGCCCTGGCACCCCGGGCGCTGCGCCGAGCTGATCGTCACGGCCGACGGTGCGGAGCGAGTCGTCGGGCACGCGGGTGAGCTGCACCCGCGGGTGATCAAGGCGCTCGGTCTGCCCGCGCGGACCTGTGCGATGGAGCTGGACCTCGACGCGGTGGCCCGCGCCGGGAACGACACCCCGCAGGCGCCGAGCATCTCCACGTTCCCGGTCGCCACGCAGGACGTCGCCCTGGTCGTCGACGCGTTCGTCCCGGCGGCGGACGTCGAGGCCGCGCTGCGCGACGGTGCGGGCGAACTGCTGGAGTCCATCCGGCTGTTCGACGTCTACGACAACGCGGAGCAGCTGGGGGAGGGGCGCAAGTCCCTCGCGTACGCACTGCGCTTCCGCGCGGGGGACCGGACGCTGACGGTCGACGAGGCGTCCGCAGCCCGCGACGCGGCGGTCGCCCTCGCGGGCGAGCGGGTCGGAGCGGTACTGCGCAGCTAGCGGTGCGCCCGAGGGGCGGGGGGCTTCTGCCGTCCGGCGGCTGACGGTAGTCGGTGGCTGGTCGCGCAGTTCCCCGCGCCCCTTCAGTCCGCCGGCGCAACGCTCATCGAGAGGCGGGGGCCCTTCGAGGGCGTTGCGGTCATGCCGGTAAGGGGCGCGGGGCTGTGACATGTGCGGCTCCGCCGCGTGGGCGCGAGCAACCACGACGCGCCCGCGGACGACGACGCACCGCGATCCTCCACGCAACCGGCGGAGCCAGTCGCCCTGTCGGGCCGGCGGAGCCGTCCGCCCCGCCACGGAGTGTCGGGCAGGCAGCTGGGCGGACGGCGTGAAACGGGCCGCCGCACTGTACGAGGGGGAGCCGGCGGCCCGGCCGGCCTCTTTCGAGGCAGTTCAGTCAACCGGCCCGGCACTCTCCGCGACAGCGCGCACACGCCGCGGATTCGCGTACTCCGTTCACACCCCGTGTGAAGGACGACACACTACGCTGTCGGCACCGAATCACCCGGGGGGCATCATGCAGCCCAACACTCTGCTCGACGCGGTCCTGGACGAGGCAGGGGTCTCGCACGCGGGACTGGCCGCCCACGTCAACCAGGCGGGACGGGCGCGCGGGCTCTCGCTGAGATACGAACACACCGCCGTCGCCCGGTGGCTGAAGGGACAGCGGCCGCGCGGCCAGGTGCCCGACCTGATCTGCGAGGTCCTCGCCGCACGGCTGCACCGGCCCGTCACCCTCGACGACATCGGCCTCGGTGTGCCCGGCGAGCCCGCCGGGCCGCACACCGGCTCGCTGTCCGGGTTCGTGGAGCGGGCGACCGCCCTGTGGCGCTCCGACCAGCAGCAGCGCCCGCACATCCTGGGCGCGCCCGCGCTCACCGGCACGCCCGCCGTGATGCCGGTGTGGGAGTGGGAGAACCCGCCCGAGGACGTGGACGTCTCCCGCGGCGGCCGGCACCGGGTCACCACGGCCGACCTGGAGATGCTGCGCTCGGCCCGCACCCACTACGAGCAGATGTACCGCAAGGCCGGCGGTGTCGCGACGCGCGCCCGCATCGTCGGCTTCCTCAACGCGGAGGCCGCCCCGCTGCTGCGCGGCGGCTACACCGACGCCACCGGCCGCCAGCTCCACCGGGCCACCGGCGGCCTGGTCGCGGTGGCCGGCATCTGCGCGTACGACTCGGACGCGCACGGCCTCGCCCAGCGCTACTTCCACCAGGCGCTCCGCCTGGCCAAGGCCAGCGGCGACCGGGGGCTGGGCGCGTACGTCATCGCGCTGCTGGTCAACCAGGCGCTGTTCCTGCGGGAGTACCGCCAGGCCGTCGCCTTCGCCGAGGCCGCCCTGCGCACCGCCGGCCGGCACATCACCCCGGCGCTCGCCTCCGACCTGTACGCGATGCAGGCCAAGGCGTACGCCCACCTCGGCGACGGCACCGGCGCCCTGTCGTGCATCCGGCGGGCCGAGCAGGCCGCCGAACGCATCCGGCGCGGCTACGAGCCCGACGAGACCGGCTATGTCCAGCCCGGCCTGGTCAACGTCCAGGTGGCCGAGGCGCTGCTCAGCCTCGGCGAACTCGCGGCGGCCGGGGAGCACGCCGCGCAGGCCGTCGACAACCCGGCGCACGACCGGGGCCGTGTGCACCGGCTCGCCATGCTCAGCACCATCGAACTGCGCCGGGGCAACGCCGACAAGGCGGTCGCCACCGCCGTGCAGATGGCGGAACAGGCCCGCGGAATGGAGTCCCAGCGCCTGCGCGACAGACTTCGCGCGGTGCGCGAACACCTGGTGCGCAGCGGCTGCGGAGGCACGGCCGAGGCCGCCGAACTCATCGACGGGGCACTGCGCGTACCGCTCTAGCCGGCTCGCCCTCCCGGGGACGCCGCGCCCACCACTGCGCCGTGAGCGGCCGTCGTGCGCCTGCTGTCGGGCCGCTCCGGCTGCGATATTGCCACCTACTCAAGAAAGGTGGCAGAACCGTGCAGTGGACGAAACAGAACGAACAGAATGTGTACGCAAATCGCTGGTTCAGCGTCAACCTCGCGGATGTCGAGCTACCGGACGGCCGGCATCTCGACCACTTCCTCATACGGATGCGCCCCGTGGCCGTCGCCACGGTGGTCAACGAGGCGAACGAGGTCCTCCTGCTGTGGCGGCACCGCTTCATCACCGACAGCTGGGGCTGGGAACTCGCGGCCGGTGTCGTCGAGGACGGCGAGGACGTCGCGGTGGCGGCGGCCAGGGAACTGGAGGAGGAGACCGGCTGGCGGCCGGGACCGCTGCGCCACCTCATGAGCGTGGAGCCGTCCAACGGGCTCACCGACGCCCGGCACCACGTCTACTGGGCCGACGAGGGCGAGTACGTCGGACACCCCGTGGACGACTTCGAGTCGGACCGCCGGGAATGGGTGCCCCTCAAACTCGTCCCCGACCTGGTCGCCCGCGGGGAGGTCCCGGCCGCCAACATGGCGGCCGCGTTACTCCTGCTGCACCACCTGCGGCTCGGACAGGACGCCATGCCGTGATCCCCGGCGTCTGCCGCGTCCGCCACCGCGCCGCTCAGCGTCCGAACGCCTGCCAGAGGGCCACCACGAGCGCGCCCACGGCCGTGACCGCGGTGACCGCCGGCAGGGGCCAGCGGGCGTGCTCCAGGGTGACGAGCCGGGTGCTCAGCTCGTCCAGGTCCTTGGCGGTCTCCTCGGTGCGATGGCTGAGCAGTGCCAGCCCGCCCTCCACGCGGGCGTAGGCGACATCGAGGCGGCGCCGTAACTCTGCGAGTTCTCCAGGGACGGCGGGATGCTCGGGATCGGCGGTCACGAATCCGCTCCTTTCGTGGTCGAACGGGGGTCGAATCACATCCCTTGCAATGCGCATGATGAGTCAACTCGCCTGGTGGGCGTGTGGGGAGAGTGTGCGTACGGCATATGCGGGCCCGGTGCGCACACGGGGTGCGAACGCCGCGGGCCCGGCACCGCACCGGGTGCCGGGCCCGCGAAGCGGTCACTCAGCGTCAGCCGTAGGTGTAGAACCCCGAGCCGCTCTTGCGGCCCAGCCGGCCCGCGTCGACCATGCGCTGGAGCAGCGGGGGAGCGGCGTAGAGCGGCTCCTTGTACTCCTCGTACATCGAGTAGGCGACCGAGGCGACCGTGTCCAGACCGATCAGGTCGGACAGCTTCAGCGGGCCCATCGGGTGGGCGCAGCCCATCTCCATGCCGTTGTCGATGTCCTCGCGGCTGGCGATGCCCGACTCGAACATCCGGATCGCGGAGAGCAGGTACGGGATCAGCAGCGCGTTGACCACGAAGCCGGAGCGGTCCTGGGCGCGGATCGAGTGCTTGCCGAGCACCTTCTCCGTGAAGAGCTGCGCCCGGCTGAGCGTGCCCTCGGAGGTGGTGAGCGCCGGGATCAGCTCGACGAGCTGCTGCACCGGGGCCGGGTTGAAGAAGTGGATGCCGATGACGTGGTCCGGCCGCGAGGTGGCGACCGCCAGCTTCACCAGCGGGATCGAGGAGGTGTTGGAGGCCAGGATCGCGTCCGGCCGGGTCACCACCTGGTCGAGCACCTGGAAGATCTCGGTCTTGACCTGCTCGTTCTCGACGACGGCCTCGATGACGAGGTCACGGTCGGCGAACTCGCCCAGGTCGGTGGTGAAACTCAGGCGCGCCTGCGTCGCCTCGAGCTCCTCCTCGGTGATCTTGCCGCGCTCGGCGGCCTTGGTGAGGGAGTTGAACAGCCGGGTCCGGCCGATCTCCAAGGCCTCGCCGGTGGTCTCGGCGACCTTCACCTCCAGGCCGGAGCGGGCGCACACCTCGGCGATGCCCGCCCCCATCTGACCGCAGCCCACCACGCCGACGCGTGCGATATCTCCCGAGATGCCGGTCACATCGTCCCTTTCGCTGACTCCACGGCTGAGGCAGGTCCGCCGGGGTCCCCGGCGCCTGCTCCGATCGTGCACGTTACCCCCGAAGTGCCGCGGATCCGTCGCCCGGGTCGGGCATGCTGAGGTCCCGTACACGATCCGTGACGGTGCGGATCCACAGCGTTTCTGGAGGTCTCCCATGGGCCGTGTCTCGCGTCGGGCCTTCGCGGTGGCCGCGTTGTCGGCGCTCACCCTGGCGCCCGCGCCCGCGTCCGCGGCACCGGCGGCGCCCGCGCCACCGGCCCCACCGGGACGGCCCGGCCACCGGCGCCGCGCCGTCACGCAGATGCGGGGCATGTGGCTGGCCACGGTGAACAACCGGGACTGGCCCACCCGGGCCGGCCTGCGGGCGTCCGAGCAGCGCGCCGAACTCGTCGAGCTCCTCGACACCGCGGTCCGCCACAACCTCAACACGGTGATCTTCCAGGTGCGGCCCACGGCGGACGCGCTGTGGCCGTCGGCGTACGAGCCGTGGTCGCAGTACCTGTCCGGCAGCCAGGGCCGGGACCCGGGCTGGGACCCGCTGGGCACGGCCGTGCGCGAGGCCCACGCCCGCGGTCTGGAGCTGCACGCCTGGTTCAACCCGTACCGCGTCTCCCTGCACGACGACCCGTCCCACCTCGTGCCCGCGCATCCCGCCCGCCGGAACCCGGAGTGGGTGGTGCCGTACGGCGGGAAGCTCTACTACAACCCGGGGCTGCCCGAGGTCCGCGCCTTCGTGCAGGACGCGATGATGGACGCGGTGGAGAAGTACGCGGTGGACGGCGTCCACTTCGACGACTACTTCTACCCGTACCCGGTGGCGGGGCAGGCCTTCGACGACGGCGGGACGTACCGCACCTACGGCAGTGGCTTCGCCACCAAGGCCGACTGGCGGCGGGACAACATCGACCGGCTGGTGCGCGAGACGGCGGCCCGCGTCAAGAAGGCCCGGCCCACCGCCCGCTTCGGCGTCAGCCCCTTCGGGGTGTGGCGCAACGCGGCCACCGACGAGCGCGGCTCGCGGACGACCGCGGGCGTCCAGACGTACGACGACCTGTACGCGGACACCCGCAAGTGGGTGCGCGAGGGCTGGCTCGACTACATCGTCCCGCAGCTGTACTGGAACATCGGTCTGCCCGCCGCCGACTACGCGAAGCTGCTGCCGTGGTGGGCGGAGGTGGCCAGGGGCAGCCGGACCCAGCTGTACGTGGGGGAGGCGCTGTACAAGGCCGGTGACCCGGCGCAACCCGCCGCGTGGCAGGACCGGGACGAACTCTCCCGGCACCTCGCCCTGGCCGCGGACCACCCGGAGGTGCGCGGTCACGTCTTCTTCGCCGCGAAGGACGTGGCGGACGACCGGCTCGGCGCGATGGCGCGGGTGGCCGCCGACCACTACCAGCAGCCCGCGGACACCCCGCGCTGAGCTAGATCCGCATCTCCCTGTGCCGGATCTCGGTGTCGGGGCCGGGCGAGCACACGCCTTCGTGCCCGTCCTCGAACCGGACCCGGTACGGGGGAGTGCCTTCCTTGCCCATCACTTCGACTATCTCGCCGACCTTGTCGTGCTCACCGACCACCCGGCCGTGCTGCACCAGCTGGTCGCCCTTCATCGCGTGCATCTGTGAGGCCTCCTCACGTGTGTGCCGCACGTTTCGCCGCTCAGCCCCGTGACCGCTGCGTGACCGCGATGCACACCAGCACCGCAGCCGCCGTCAGCGGGGCGGCCACCGTCAGGTGCTCGCCCAGGAGAAGTACCGACCACACCAGTGTGAGCAGCGGCTGGGCCAGCTGCAACTGGCTGGCCTTCGGTACGCCGATGGCCGCCATGCCCCGGTACCAGACGACCAGGCCGAGGAACTGAGAGCCCGCCGCCACCCACAGCAGCCCGGCCACGCTGTGCGCGGTCAGGTGCACGGGTTCGTGGGCCAGGGCCAGCGCGGTGGCGGGCACGGTGAGCGGCAGGCACAGCACCAGCGCCCAGCCGATGACCTGCCAGCCCGGCATCACCCGGGCCAGCCGGCCGCCCTCGGTGTATCCGGCCGCGCACACCAGCAGCGCCGCGAAGAGGTAGGCGTCGGCGGTGGTCAGCGCGCCACCGCTCTGCTGCACGGTGAACGCCACCACGGCCGCCGCGCCCGCCAGCGCCGCGATCCAGAAGGTGCGCGAGGGGCGCGTGCCGATGCGCAGCGCGGACAGCAGCGCGGTGGTCAGCGGGAGCAGGCCGACCACGACGGCCGCGTGCGCGGTGGTCGAGGTCTGCAGCGCGAGCGTGGTCAGCAGGGGGAAGCCGAGGACCACGCCCCCGGCGACCACGGCGAGGCCGAACCAGTGCCGCCGCTCGGGCAGCGGCACGCGCAGGCCGAGCAGACAGCCCCCGGCGATCAGCGCGGCGAGCACGCTGCGCACGGCGACCAGGGACCAGGGCCCGAAGCCCTCCAGGCCCCAGGCGGTGGCGGGGAAGGTGAGCGAGAACGCGACGACGCCGAGCGCGGCCAGCAGGGTGCCGGAGGAGGTACCGCCGGATGCCGTGGCCGGACCGCTGACCGCTATCCTCGTCGGGCTGGTAGCGCTACTCTGTACTGTCATGCAAGAGCGTAGCAGTGTCGCTGAACTGGCGAACCAGTTGCGACGGGAACTCGACCGCTACTCACCTGGTGGAAAGCTCCCGTCCAGCCGTGCCCTCGTCGACCGCTTCCGGGTGAGTCCGGTGACCGTCTCCCGCGCCCTGGCGCAACTGGCCGCCGAGGGTCTGGTGGTGACCCGGCCCGGCGCGGGGGCCTTCCGGGCGGCCGCGCGGCCGAGTGCCGCCCCGGCCGGGGACACCTCCTGGCAGGAGGTCGCCCTCAGTGCCGACGGCGCCGCCGACCTCGTGCCGCGCTCGGTGGACGCCTCCGGGGTCCTGGTCTCGCTGGCCGCCCCGCCGCCCGGCGTCGTCGAGTTCAACGGCGGCTACCTGCACACCTCGCTCCAGCCGGAACGGGCCATGGCGGCGGCGCTGTCCCGGGCGGGACGCCGTCCCGGCGCGTGGGGCAGGCCGCCGATGGAGGGACTGCCGGAACTGCGGGAGTGGTTCGCCCGCAGCATCGGCGGTGCGGTCACGGCCGCCGAGGTGCTCGTCACCTCGGGCGGACAGTCGGCGCTGACCACCGCCCTGCGCGCCCTCGCGCCGCCCGGCGCGCCCGTCCTCGTGGAGTCGCCGACCTACCCCGGCATGCTCGCCATCGCACGGGCCGCCGGTCTGCGCCCGGTGCCGGTCCCCGTCGACGCCGACGGCGTGAAGCCGGCCCTGCTCGCCGACGCCTTCCGGGCGACCGGCGCCCGCGTCTTCGTCTGCCAGCCCCTCTTCCAGAACCCGACGGGTGCCGTACTCGCGCCCGAGCGGCGCGGCGAGGTGCTGCGCATCGCCCGCGAGGCCGGCGCCTTCGTCGTCGAGGACGACTTCGTGCGGCGGCTCGTGCACGAGGACGCGGGGCCACTGCCGCGTCCGCTGGCCGCCGACGACGCGGATGGCGTCGTCGTGCACGTCTGCTCGCTGACCAAGGCGACCTCGCCGAGCTTCCGGGTGAGCGCCCTGGCGGCGCGCGGCCCCGTGCTGGAGCGGTTGCGCGCCATCCAGGTCGTCGACACCTTCTTCGTGCCCCGCCCCCTTCAGGAGGCGGCGCTCGAACTCGTCGGCTCGCCCGCCTGGCCACGCCATCTGCGCGCCGTCTCCGCCGAGTTGAAGGCCCGCCGCGACGCGATGACGTCCGCACTCCGCCTGCACCTGTCCGAGTTCACCCTGGCCCACATCCCGTCCGGCGGCTACCACCTGTGGCCGCGCCTGCCCGACGGCACCGCAGAGGCGGCCCTGACCGCGGCCGCCCTGCGGGCGGGAGTCGCGATCACACCGGGCCGCCCCTACTTCAGCGCCGAGCCCCCGGCCGCCCACCTGCGGCTGAGCTTCGCCGCGGTGGCCGGGACGGGCGAGATCGCGGAGGGGGTGCGGCGACTGAGCACGGCCTGGGCCGAGGTGCGCGAACAGGCCGGGACGCGCGGATAACGGGTCGACGCCGTCCGGCCGCCGCTGCGACCATCCCGCCATGACCGACACGCCGCGCCTGCCCGAGGGCTACGAGATCTCCACCGACCCCGACCGGATCGACGCCGGACGCGTGCACCGGTGGCTGTCCACCGACGCGTACTGGGCGCTCGGCCGGACCCGCGAGAAGCAGGACCGGGCGATCGCCGGCTCGCTCAACTTCGGGGTGTACGAGGCGGTGACGGGGGAGCAGGTGGCGTACGCCCGCGTCATCACCGACCGGGCGACCTTCGCCTGGCTGTGCGACGTGTACGTCGACCCCTCGGCGCGCGGCAAGGCCCTCGGCACCGCCCTGGTCGGTGCCGTGCGCGAGCAGCTGAGGCCGTACGGGCTGCGCCGCATCCTGCTCGCCACGCACGACGCGCACGGCGTCTACGAGAAGCTCGGCTTCACCCCGCTGGACCGCCCCGACCAGTGGATGACCCTCGCCTTCGGTCGGTGAGCCGTGACGCACCCTGGGTAACCCACTGGTAACACCTCTTGACCAGCCCACTTCCGCGGCCCACCATCACCGCATGGCGCTTCGGGTCACGTTCGTCGCGGCTGCGCGCAGCTCGCCCCTGCTCGCGGAGCGCTTCGGGGACGACCGGCCGCTGGACCAGGCCGGCTGGGACGAGGTGCTGCGCGCCGCGCCCGACCTGCTGCCGCTCGCGGCGGCAGAGCTGCGCTACTGCTCGCCCACGCCCCGCAGCCGCGCCACCGGCGACGCCCTCGGCTACGCCCCGCTGGCCCAACTCGCCCTGCGCGAGTGCGACATGGGCCGCTGGGGCGGGCTGACGCTCGGCGAGGCGATGGCCCGGGAACCGGCGGCGGTGGACACCTGGCTCGCCGATCCGCGTTCCGCCCCGCACGGCGGGGAGTCGCTGTTCGCCCTCATCACCCGCGTCGGCGGCTGGCTCGACACCCGGCCCGGCGAGGACGGCGACCGCATCGTCGCGGTGGCCGAGCCCTCCGTGGTCCGGGCGGCCCTGGTGTACGCGCTGAAGGCGCCGCCCGCGACGTACTGGAACCTCGATGTGCGCCCGCTGTCGACGACCACCCTCACGGGCCGCGCGGGCCGCTGGAACCTCCGCTTCGACGGGGCGCCGGCCGGACCCTGAGGCCCCCGCGGCGGGCTAGCCCTCGCGCGTGTAGTCGGTGGTCAGCAGCAGGTCCTTGGCCGGGCCGCCCACGCGCCACACCGTCCGCCAGTGGTCCCGGTCCCGGACGGTGAACTCGCCGCGGTAGAGGTCGGCCGCGCAGGGGTGGTCGGCCACATGACGGCCCGACGTCAGGTCCAGGTCGTGGAAGGGCCGGCCGTCCGCGAAGCACACGTGGGCCGTGCCCGGCGCGCCGCCCGGCTCGTAGCGCAGCGTCCGCTCGGCGGGACGGGCCACGCCCCGCCAGGTGAAGGCGCCGGACTCGTGGCCGCGCAGACCGCCGCCCTCCCACGTCTCGAAAGCGGTCGTTCCCTCGAAGCGGCCGACGTCGCCGCTCGCGAGGTCCCGCACCGACCGCTCCGTGCGCCACCGCCCGGCCAGGTACGCCAGTACGTCCGGTACTGGCCAGAACTCGCCCATCCCGTGCCGCTCTCCGTCCCACGCATTACTGCGCGACCCATTGACGCGCATCCGCCCCCTCCCTATGTTGCCGTTCGAAGTGCTGATCAACGTCCGATATTTCGAACTACCCTAGTGAGAGCCGCGGAGTATCCATGTCACGCACCCGCCTGAGACTCGGTCTCGGCGCCACCGCCCTCCTGACCGCCACGGCCCTGCTGCCGTCCCCCGCCCACGCCGAAGCCGCCGCCGACTACACGATCACCGTCGACCCGGCCGCCACCGGCGCCGCGATCGACGACACGATGTACGGCGTCTTCTACGAGGACATCAACCGCGCCGCCGACGGAGGCCTGTACGCCGAACTGGTGCAGAACCGCTCCTTCGAGTACTCCACCGCGGACAACGGCTCGTACACGCCGCTCACCGCCTGGACGGCCGACGGCACGGCCGAGGTGCTGAACGACGACGGCAGGCTGAACGAGCGCAACCGCAACTACCTCTCCCTGGCCGCCGGTTCCTCGGTCACCAACGCCGGCTACAACACCGGCATCCGCGTCGAGGCGGGCAGGACGTACGACTTCTCGGTATGGGCCCGCGCCGAGAGCGGCACCACCCTCACCGTCTCCCTCCGGGACAGCGCGGGCACGCTCGCGAAGGTGGGCCAGGTGGCCGCCCGGGGCGTGTGGCGCAAGTACACCGCCACCTTCACCGCGACCCGCACCAGCAACCGCGGCCGGCTCGTCGTCGCCACCACCGCGCCGGCCGCCCTCGACATGGTGTCCCTCTTCCCCCGCGACACCTACAAGGGGCAGCCCAACGGTCTGCGCAAGGATCTCGCCGAGAAGATCGAGGCCCTGCACCCGGGCTTCCTGCGCTTCCCCGGCGGCTGCCTGGTCAACACCGGTTCCATGGAGGACTACAGCGCCGCCTCCGGCTGGCAGCGCAAGCGCTCCTACCAGTGGAAGGACACCATCGGCCCGGTCGAGGAGCGTGCCACCAACGCCAACTTCTGGGGCTACAACCAGAGCTACGGCCTCGGCTACTACGAGTACTTCCGCTTCGCCGAGGACATCGGCGCCATGCCGCTGCCCGTCGTGCCCGCCCTGGTCACCGGCTGCGGCCAGAACCGGGCCGTCGACGACGACGCGCTGCTGAAGCGGCACATCCAGGACACCCTGGACCTCATCGAGTTCGCCAACGGGCCCGTGACCTCCACCTGGGGCAAGAAGCGCGCCGAGATGGGCCACCCGAAGCCGTTCCACCTCACCCACCTCGAGGTCGGCAACGAGGAGAACCTCCCGGTCCAGTTCTTCGCCCGCTTCGAGAAGTTCCGCGCGGCCATCGAGGCGAAGTACCCGGACGTCACCGTCGTCTCCAACTCCGGACCCGACGACTCCGGTGCCACCTTCGACACCGCCTGGCAGCTCAACCGGGACGCCGGCGTCGCCATGGTCGACGAGCACTACTACAACAGCCCCGAGTGGTTCCTGCAGAACAACGACCGCTACGACTCCTACGACCGCAGCGGCCCGAAGGTCTTCCTCGGCGAGTACGCCTCCCAGGGCAACGCCTGGAAGAACGCCCTGGCCGAAGCCGCCTTCATGACCGGCCTGGAGCGCAACGCCGACGTCGTCAAGCTCGCCTCCTACGCCCCGCTGCTCGCCAACGAGGACTACGTGCAGTGGCGCCCGGACCTGATCTGGTTCAACAACCGCGCCTCCTGGAACTCGGCCAACTACGAGGTCCAGAAGCTCTTCATGAACAACACCGGCGACCGTGTGGTCCCCTCCAAGGCCACCGGCACCCCGGCCGTCAGCGGTCCCATCACCGGCGCCGTCGGCCTGTCGACCTGGGCGACCAGCGCGGCCTACGACGACGTGAAGGTGACCTCGGCCGACGGGCGGACCCTGCTCTCCGACGACTTCTCCCATGACGCCTCGCAGTGGACGCACAGCGGCGCCGGGGCCTGGACCGTCCAGGACGGGCAGTACGTGCAGACCGACGCCGCCGCCGAGAACACCCTGGTCACGGCGGGCGACCCGGCCTGGCAGAACTACGACCTGCACGTGAAGGCCACCAAGAAGTCCGGCAAGGAGGGCTTCCTCGTCGCCTTCGGCGTCAAGGACACCGGCAACTACTACTGGTGGAACCTGGGCGGCTGGAACAACACCCAGTCCGCCGTCGAACAGGCCTCGGACGGCGGCAAGTCGACGCTGCTGACCAAGGCCGGGTCGATCGAGACGGGCCGTGCCTACGACATCGACATCAAGGTCCGGGGCCGTCAGGTCACCCTCTACCTCGACGGCGAGGAGTGGGGCGGCTTCACCGACGACAAGCCGGCCGAGCCGTTCCGCCAGATCGTCACGAAGGACGCGCGGAACGGCGAGCTGATCGTCAAGGTCGTCAACGCCCAGGACACGGCGGCCCGCACGGCCGTCGACCTCGGCGGCGCCAAGGTCGCCTCCAAGGCGCGGGTCACCACCCTGGCGGCCGACCAGGACGCCGTGAACACCGAGACGGACGCACCGGTGACCCCGGTGACGTCGACCTTCTCGGGGGTGGCGGGGAAGTTCACGTACACCTTCCCGGCCAACTCGGTGACGTTCCTGCGGATCAAGCAGCGGTAGCGGGGGCCCCGGACCGCGCGGCCTCCTGGCGGGTGCCGCGCGGTCACCGCTCCTTGCGGCGCCCGAACCGGCCCCGTCCCCCGGGACGCTGCGGCGGCTCGGGGGCATGAGGCGGCTGCGGTGCGTGGGGCGCCGCCGGTCCCGCGAACGGCGGCAGGATCTTGAACCGTTCGTCCAGCGTGACCGTCGGCGTGATCCGGTCCAGTGCGGCCCGGACCAGGGTGAGCGGGTGGTCGGGGAAGTGCGCGTCCCACGACGCGTCGTCGGCCACGTGGTGCGGAAGCCCGCCGGTCACCCCGGGGGCGTAGGGGTGGGGCCGGAAGTAGTCGGACGGCCCCACCCGCGCCATCACCGTCGCCTCCCGTATCCCGGTCGTCGCACCCTCCGCCGCCTGCACCTTCAGGACCGTGCTGCACGCGGCCTTCGGCACCGTCCACGAGCCGAGGAACACCTGGCCGTGTCCGTTCGGCCGCGGCACCTTGATCAGCTGCCGGACCGCCGGCACACCGTCCACCGTGCCGTCCAGCGCCTCGATCAGCGCGCCGCCCGCCCCCGCCACGCCGTGGGCGAGACCGATGCGCAGGGGCACGGGCGCGTCGAGCGGGGCCGGAAGGTCCGGGACGAGGGGGAAGAAGTGGATCGACAGCACCGTCCCGTGCGCGTCGGTCCACACCCCCGGCTCGCGCTCGGTGAAGCCGGTCAGGTCCATGCCGGTGATCGGAGTCATGCGGCTCATCATCGCGGACGCGTGTGCCGCCCCGGGCGGGCGGGGCGAGCGGCCGTCGGCCCCCGGAACCCCCCGACGGATGTGCGGTCGACCGCCCCTCACAGTTCCTCACCGGACTCGCTCCGCTTCCATGGTGGCAACGGGCCGGGCCGCCTTGTCACGGCGTTGCATAAACGTGCAGCGAAACGTATAGTCATGCCATCCAGGAGGAGGGTTTTCCATGGCGGTACGTGCGGCGGTGGCCGGAGCGAGTGGGTACGCGGGCGGAGAGCTGCTGCGTCTGCTCCTCGCGCACCCCGAGATCGAGATCGGCGCCCTGACCGGCAACTCCAACGCCGGACAGCGGCTCGGCGCGCTGCAGCCGCACCTGCTGCCGCTGGCCGACCGCGTCCTGGAGGCGACGACGCCCGAGGCGCTCGCCGGGCACGACGTCGTGTTCCTCGCGCTGCCGCACGGCCAGTCCGCCGCCGTCGCCGAGCGGCTCGGCCCGGACGTGCTGGTCGTGGACATGGGCGCCGACTTCCGGCTGAAGGACGCCGGTGACTGGGAGAGGTTCTACGGCTCCCCGCACGCCGGTACCTGGCCCTACGGCCTCCCCGAACTGCCGGGTTGCCGCGCCGCGCTGGAGGGGTCCAAGCGCATCGCGGTGCCCGGTTGCTACCCGACCGCCGTGTCGCTCGCGCTCTTCCCGGCCTACGCCGCCGGCCTCGCCGAGCCCGAGGCCGTGATCGTCGCCGCCTCCGGCACCTCAGGGGCGGGCAAGGCGGCCAAGCCCCACCTGCTGGGCAGCGAGGTGATGGGCTCCATGTCGCCCTACGGCGTCGGCGGCGGCCACCGGCACACCCCCGAGATGATCCAGAACCTCGGCGCGGTCGCCGGCGAGCCGGTCTCCGTCTCCTTCACGCCGACCCTCGCGCCGATGCCCCGCGGCATCCTCGCCACCTGCAGCGCGAAGGCGAAGGACGGAGTGAGCGCCGAATCCGTTCGCGCGGCCTACGAGAAGGCCTTCGCCGACGAGCCGTTCGTGCACCTGCTGCCCGACGGGCAGTGGCCCGCGACCGCCTCCGTGTACGGCTCGAACGCCGTCCAGGTGCAGGTCGCGTACGACGCCGCCGCGGGCCGTGTCATCGCCATCAGCGCCATCGACAACCTGGCCAAGGGCACCGCGGGCGGTGCCGTCCAGAGCATGAACATCGCCCTGGGTCTCGACGAGACCACCGGACTGACGACGATCGGAGTTGCGCCGTGAGTGTGACGGCAGCAAAGGGATTCACGGCGGCGGGCATCGCCGCCGGGATCAAGGAGAACGGCAACCCCGACCTGGCCCTCGTGGTCAACACCGGCCCCCGACGCTCCGCCGCGGGCGTCTTCACCGCCAACCGCGTCAAGGCCGCGCCGGTCCTGTGGTCCGAGCAGGTCCTCAAGAGCGGTGAGCTGACCGCCGTCGTCCTCAACTCCGGCGGCGCGAACGCCTGCACCGGTCCCAAGGGCTTCCAGGACACCCACGCCACCGCGGAGAAGGCGGCCGAGGTGCTCGGCACGGGCGCGGGTGAGGTCGCCGTCTGCTCGACGGGCCTCATCGGCGTCCTGCTGCCCATGGACAAGCTGCTCCCCGGCGTCGAGACCGCCGCCGGTCAGCTCTCCGAGCACGGCGGCGAGAAGGCCGCCATCGCCATCAAGACCACCGACACCGTGCACAAGACGTCCGTGGTGACCAAGGACGGCTGGACCGTCGGCGGCATGGCCAAGGGCGCCGGCATGCTCGCCCCGGGCCTCGCCACCATGCTGGTCGTGATCACCACCGACGCCGACCTGGAGACCGAGGTCCTCGACCGCGCCCTGCGCGCCGCCACCAAGGTCACCTTCGACCGGGTCGACTCCGACGGCTGCATGTCCACCAACGACACCGTGCTGCTGCTCGCCTCCGGTGCCTCCGGCGCCACCCCCGAGTACGCCGAGTTCGCCGAGGCCGTCCGCACCGTCTGCGACGACCTCGGCCAGCAGCTCATCCGGGACGCCGAGGGCGCCAGCAAGGACATCAAGGTCGAGGTCGTGAACGCCGCGACCGAGGAGGACGCCGTCCAGGTGGGCCGCACCATCGCCCGCAACAACCTCCTCAAGTGCGCCATCCACGGCGAGGACCCCAACTGGGGCCGCGTGCTCGCCGCGATCGGCACCACCGACGCCGCCTTCGAGCCCGATCGGCTGAACGTCGCCATCAACGGCGTCTGGGTCTGCAAGAACGGCGGCGTCGGCGAGGACCGCGAGCTGGTCGACATGCGCTACCGCGAGGTCCACATCGTCGCCGATCTCGCCGCCGGCGACGCCACCGCGACCATCTGGACCAACGACCTCACCGCCGACTACGTCCACGAGAACAGCGCGTACTCCTCATGAGCACTACCCGGAAGCACACCGCCCTCCCGAAGGCGCAGATCCTCATCGAGGCGCTGCCGTGGCTGGTCCGGCACAACGGCAAGACCGTCGTCATCAAGTTCGGCGGGAACGCCATGGTCGACGAGGACCTGAAGGCCGCGTTCGCCCAGGACGTCGTCTTCCTGCACCACGCCGGTCTCAAGCCCGTCGTCGTACACGGTGGCGGCCCCCAGATCAGCGCCGCCCTCGACAAGCACGGCATCGTCAGCGAGTTCAAGGCCGGCCTGCGCGTCACCACCGAGGACGCCATGGACGTCGTACGGATGGTGCTGGCCGGGCAGGTGCAGCGCGAACTGGTCGGGCTGCTCAACCAGCACGGCCCGCTCGCCGTCGGCCTCACCGGCGAGGACGCGCACACCATCACCGCCACCAGGCACCAGCCGGAGATCGACGGCGAGCCGGTCGACATCGGACGGGTCGGCGAGATCACCCAGATCGACACCGGAGCCATCGAGGCCCTGCTCGCCGACGGCCGCATCCCGGTCGTCTCCTCGATCGCCCGTTCCCAGGACGACGGACATGTCTACAACGTCAATGCTGATACGGCGGCTGCGGCACTCGCTGCGGCGCTCGGCGCCGAGACTCTCATGGTCCTCACCGACGTCGAGGGCCTCTACGAGGACTGGCCGAACTCCGACGAGGTGATCAGCCGCCTCACCGCGTCCCAGCTCGAGAAACTGCTGCCCGAGCTGTCCAGCGGCATGGTGCCGAAGATGGAGGGCTGCCTGCACGCCGTACGCAACGGCGTCACCACCGCCCGCGTCATCGACGGCCGGGTCCAGCACTCGATCCTGCTGGAGATCTTCACCGACGAGGGCATCGGCACGATGGTCGTGCCGGACGAACAGGGGGAGTCGTGAGCAACGAGGAACTGACCGCCCGGTGGCAGGGCGCGCTCATGAACAACTACGGCACGCCCCGCCTGCCCCTGGTACGCGGCGAGGGTTCCCGGCTCTGGGACGCCGACGGCACGGAGTACCTCGACTTCGTCGGCGGCATCGCGGTCAACGCCCTCGGCCACGCCCACCCGGCGGTCGTCGACGCCGTGAGCCGGCAGATCGCCTCCCTCGGCCACGTCTCCAACCTCTTCGTCGCCGAGCCGCCCGTCGCGCTCGCCGAACGGCTGCTCCAGCACTTCGGCCGCGACGGCAGGGTCTACTTCTGCAACTCCGGCGCCGAGGCCAACGAGGGCGCCTTCAAGATCGGCCGGCTCACGGGACGGCCGCACATGGTCGCGACCGAGGGCGGCTTCCACGGCCGCACCATGGGCGCCCTGGCGCTGACCGGGCAGCCCGGCAAGCAGGAGCCGTTCCTGCCGCTGCCCGGCGACGTCACGCACGTCCCGTACGGCGACGCCCAGGCGCTGGCCGCCGCGGTCACCGAGGACACCGCCCTCGTGATCATCGAGCCGGTCCAGGGCGAGAACGGCGTCGTCGTCCCGCCGCCCGGCTATCTGAAGGCGGCGCGGGCCATCACCGCGGCCACCGGTGCCCTGCTGGTGCTGGACGAGGTGCAGACCGGCATCGGGCGGACCGGGCACTGGTTCGAGTACCAGGCCCACGAGGGCGTCCTGCCGGACGTCGTCACCCTCGCGAAGGGCCTCGGCGGCGGACTGCCGCTGGGCGCGACGGTCGCCTTCGGACGCGCCGCCGATCTCCTCCAGCCCGGCCAGCACGGCACGACCTTCGGCGGCAACCCCGTCGCCTGTGCCGCCGGCCTCGCCGTGCTGGACACCATCGCGGGCGAGGGGCTGCTGGACAACGTCAAGCGGCAGAGCGAGAAACTCCGCGGCGGCGTCGAGGCCCTCGGCCACCCGCTCGTCGCCCACGTCAGGGGCGCCGGACTGCTCCTGGGTATCGTGCTCACCGAGCCGCTCGCGCCCACAGTGCAGCAGGCGGCTCAGGACGCCGGAATCCTCGTGAACGCGCCCGCACCCGATGTCGTACGGCTGATGCCCGCGCTGAATCTCGGCGACGACGTGGTGGACGCGTTCCTCGGGGCGCTGCCCGGCATCCTTGACCAGGCCCACGAGGCCCACGGGGACGGACGATCCGGAGAATGAGACGACGATGAGCCAGGCGCAGGAGCACGAGCAGACCAACGGGCCTGCCGTACCGCAGACCCGCACCGCACGCCACCGCCGGATCGTGGACATCCTCAACCGGCAGGCGGTGCGCTCGCAGAGCCAGCTGGCGAAGCTGCTCGCCGACGACGGGCTGACCGTCACGCAGGCGACGCTCTCCCGGGATCTGGACGAGCTGAACGCGGTGAAGATCCGCAACAACGACGGCGACCTCATCTACGCGGTGCCCAGCGAGGGCGGTTTCCGTACCCCGCGGGCGCCGCTCGGGGAGTCGGCGAAGGAGGAGCGGATGCGGCGGCTCTCCGCGGAGCTGCTGATCTCCGCGGAGGCGTCGGCGAACCTCGTGGTCCTGCGGACCCCGCCGGGGGCGGCGCAGTTCCTCGCCTCGGCCATCGACCAGGCGGAGCTGCACGACATCCTGGGGACGATCGCGGGTGACGACACGTTGCTGCTGATCAGCAGGGAGCCGACGGGCGGTCAGGCGCTGGCGGATCACTTGCTGAGGTTGGCCCAGAACGGGCATTGAGCGCCGCGGGGCTTCGGTTCGTCGGCAGGGCGCGGGTGGCCGGTGGCTGGTCGCGCAGTTCCCCGCGCCCCTGAGGCGTTGCATGACGGCCGGCCGCAGCGGCACCCCGCGAACGCGGCGAGTGAGACGCCGGTACCTGAGCCGAGGCACCCTTCACCCGCCGACCCCGCTCACCCCAGCCAACCCGCCAGCCCCCCGGTGCACCGCACCTCGTCCCCTGCGGTCATCAACAGCCCCTCCACCCCGTCGAGCGACTCCAGCCACCGCAACCCCTCCCGCGACCCCATCGCGAACGCCGCCGTGGCCCAGCAGTCCGCCCACGTCAGCCGCGGCGCCACCACCGTCACCGCCACCAGGTCCGTCACCGCGGAGCGCCCGGTGCGCGGATCGACGATGTGCGCACCCCGCTCCGCCGTCCCGGACGTGGCGACGGCCAGCTCCCTCGCCCCGGACGCGGAGACGACGGCCGCGAGTCCGCCCGGCCGCAGCGGATCCGCCACCCCCACCCGCCACGGCCGCCGCGCCCCCGGCGTCCCGAGCATCTGCACGTCGCCGCCCCCGTTGACGCTGACGCCGCTCGCCCCCGCCCCCGCGACCAGCCGGGCCGCGCGCTCCACCGCCCAGCCCTTGACGATCCCGGTCGGGTCGAGCCGCCCCCGGTACGACGGACTGAACCAGCCGCCGCTCACGCGCTCCGCCTCCGCGGCCAGCTCCAGCACCTCGGCGACCTCGGGCGCGCACTGCGCGAGGGTCAGCTCGCCGCACGCCAGCCGGGAGACCTGGCTGTCCTCCCGGTAGGTGCTGAACACCTTGTTTACCCGGTGCAGCCCGGCGACCGCCTGGTCGAGCGCCGCCCGTACGGCCGCGGGTTCCCCGCCGCGGACGTCGAAGGAGAAGACGGTCCCCATCGTCTCCACCACCCGACGCACCGCGGCGGGAGCCTGTGCGGGTTCGGCCACCGTGTCAGTCACCGGCCCGGTCCAGCGCCGACTGCAGGGACTGCCGGTACCCGGCGCTGGTGTAGGTCGCCCCGGAGACGGCGTCGATGTCGGCGTTGCCGGCCGTCGCAGCCGCCTGGTTGAGCTTGGGCACGGCGTCGGCGGTGATCTGGTCGCTGCGTCCGCCCCTGGGCGCCTGGACGGCCTCGGCCGCGGTGATCCGGCCGCCGCTGACGGTGACCCGGACCTGGACCGGGCCGTACTGGGTGTCGGCCACGTCGCCGGTGACCGTACCCGCCCCCGCGCCCCGCCCGCCCTGCGGCGACTGCGCGGCCACCGGCGGCGCGGCGCCGCCCGCCGCCGAGGCGGAAGCCGGGTCGGACGCCGGCTTCAGCGACAGCAGCAGCACGATCCCGGACACGGTCGCCGCACCGGCGAGCACGGCACGCCGTACGGGGTGGCTCTTCCTCATCTCCGCTGAGCTCCTGACGTCCGTCGCTCACATCGCGAACGACTCGTGGTGGATACGACGGGCAGGGACTCCGGCGCCGCGCAGTGCCTCGTACACCGACTGGGCGAAACCGGGCGGCCCGCACAGGAAGACGTCGTGGCGGTCGACGTCCGGGATCTTGCGGCTCAGGCTCTCCGCGGAGATGTCCGGCCGTTCCCCGTCCGGGCTGTTGACCGCGTACATCAGCCGGGCCCCGCGCTCGTCGGCGATCCGGGCGAGCTCGTCCCACAGCGCGAGGTCCTGGGTGCTGTTGGCCCGGTACAGCAGGGTGAGGTCACCGGACGCGCCGGGCAGCGTCTCGAACAGCGCCCGCATCGGCGTGATCCCGACCCCGCCTGCGACCAGCAGCACCTTGCCGCGGCTGCGGCGCTGGGCGGTCAGGGCGCCGTAGGGGCCCTCCGCCCACACCCGGGTGCCGGGGGTCAGCTCGCGCAGCCGGGCGCTGTGGTCGCCGATCGCCTTCACGGTGATCCTCAGCATGTCCGGGCGCGGCGCCGCCGACAGCGAGTACGGGTGGGAGCTGAACCGCATGCCCGGGGCCAGGAACCGCCAGCGGAAGAACTGCCCGGCCTCCGCCCCCATCCGGTGCAGCCGGCGCCCGCCGATCAGCACCGACACGATCCCGGGCGTCTCCTCGATCACCGCCTCGACGCGCAGCCGGTGCCGCAGGTTGAGACGCAGCGGGGTCAGGACGCGGTACCAGAGCACCAGCGCGGTCACCGTCCCGTACAGCGCGTACCAGACGGTCCCGGCGACCGGCTCGACGGCGAAGTCGTTGCCGGTGGCCAGCTGGTGCCAGAAGGTCAGGAACACCGCCGCGTAGGTGAGCAGGTGCACGTGGTACCAGACGTCGTACGGGATCCGGCGGCGCACCGGGCCCATGGAGAGCAGCCCGATGAGCACGAACAGCGCGGTGCCGATGGCCGCCTTGCCCATGTCCGGCAGCTGGGTGACCGAGTCGACCGTCTGCTGGACGATGCCGCCGAAACCCAGGCCGGCCTGCGCCGCGTAGCCCCACATGATCAGGACGATGTGCGCGAGGACCAGGCAGAGCGTGTAGCGGCCGGTCATGGCGTGCCAGCGGGCCACCCGGTCGGAGCCCACCCGCCGCTCCAGTGCGGGCACCCGGGCCATCTGGAGCACCACCAGCGCCATGAGGTACCCGGCGAGCAGTCCGGTGATCCGGCCCGCGTTGAGGATCTTCCCGGTGTCGTCGGTGATGGCGGGCGTGTTGCGCCACCACAGCCACAACACGCCCGCCGCGCCCGCCCACACGGCGAGCAGCAGGGGGACGGCCGGGGATCGGCGCGGGCGGATGCGCCGCATCGTCTGGCGGCGGGCGGCACGGCCGCCGGCGAGCGTGGTGGTCACGGTTCCTCCGTGGGGACTTGACCCTTGGCCCACAGATACGCACCGCTCCGCCCGGATGTTCAGCCCGCGCGGTACTCAGTAGCGGGTCACCGCGGTCGCCCCGCCCGACGTGCCGATCGCGATGTGCGGCCGGGCCCCCGGGTCGGCCCACCGCAGGATCCGGCGCATCGCGTCCGCCGGCACCGACACGCAGCCGGCCGTCGCCCCGCGCCCGTGCACGTGCAGGAAGATGCCCGCACCCCGCCCGCGCACCGGACGGTCGTAGTTGAAGCCGACGACCAGGGCGTGCGCGTACTGCGCCGGGTAGGTGATCAGGTGCTCGGCCTCGGTGGCGCGGCAGTCGGCGGGAAGCGGTTCGGCCCAGCGGTTGTAGGCAGGGGAGACGTTGTCCTGGCACCACCAGGAGTCCTCCCGCACCGGACGGTAGGGGTACGCCGTCCCGCGCGGCGGGGCCTGGATGCCGAAGGCGTACGGCAGGTCGTACAGGCCGGTCGGGGTGGTGTTCGTGCCCTGGGTGCGCGTCGCGCCGTCCGCCAGCCCCTTCGCCCCGAAACGGGCGGGCGCCGAGCCGGTCTTCGTCCAGCGGCCGCCCCTGCGGTCCCACCAGCTGACGGTGCCCGTGGTCGAGCCGGTGCCCGGGGCGATCGCGGTGATCAGCTGGGTGCCGCCGCCGGTGTCCGCCATGCGGGCCGGCAGCGGCCGGGGCGCCGGCCCGGAAGCGGGCGCGGCTCCCAGGACGAGGGCGGACAGGGCGAGGAGGGCGGCAAGGGCACCGGGGCGCATGGCTCAGACCGTAGACGGGGGCAGCGGCAACGGCAGCCCGGGAAGGCCGTCCATGCTCGTCGCGATGTGCTCCTTCTTGGTGAAGTACGCGCTGAGCGAGGCGTCGTCCTCCCGCGCGAACCGCTTCGCGTGCAGATCCCGGTCACTCTCGTACGTCATGAAGGGGACGGCGTATCCGCAGGTGTCGCGGATGAGTTCGGCGGTCACGACGATGACGGCGCGCAGTCCGTGCGCGCTCGGGTCGATGCCGGGGAAGCGGGCCAGCAGTTCCGGCAAGCGCGGGTCGTCGCGGAAGACCGGCTCCCCGCGGCCGTGCACCCGGACGATGTTCGGCGGTCCCTGGAAGGCGCACCACATGAGGGTGATCCGGCCGTTCTCCCGCAGGTGGGCGATGGTCTCGGCGTTGGACCCGGCGAAATCGAGGTAGGCCACGGTGCGTTCGTCGAGCACCGCGAAGGAGCCCGTGAGTCCCTTGGGGGAGAGGTTGACCGTCCCGTCGCCGCTCAGCGGTGCGGTAGCGGTGAAGAAAAGGGGCTGCGCCTCGATGAACGTGCGGAGGCGGCCGTCTATGCGTTCATAAGTCTTTCCCATGTCTAACGATTATGGGTCGCGGGGCCCGGCGCGTCCCGGGGACCTGTGAGATTGACGAATCATGCAGAGTTCTGCATACTCATGCAGGCCAGTGATTGCACGGTGAGGAGCGACACGAGTGAGCAGCAACAACGGTGACGTACGGCTCTGGGGCGGCCGTTTCGCCGACGGTCCCGCCGAGGCCCTGGCGAAGCTGTCCGCGTCCGTCCACTTCGACTGGCGGCTCGCCCCCTACGACATCGCCGGCTCGCGTGCCCACGCGCGCGTGCTGCACCAGGCGGGTCTGCTCACCGAGGACGAGCTGACCCGGATGATCGCCGGACTCGACCGGCTCGAGGCGGACGTCG
Organism: Streptomyces flaveolus; assembly: GCF_014648815.1. GTDB lineage: Bacteria > Actinomycetota > Actinomycetes > Streptomycetales > Streptomycetaceae > Streptomyces > Streptomyces flaveolus. The sequence continues at coordinate 246,886 of NZ_BMRV01000005.1, forward strand.
CCGACGGCTCCTTCACCGGCACCATCGCCGACGAGGACGTCCACACGGCCCTGGAGCGCGGCCTGCTGGAGCGCCTCGGCCCCGACCTCGGCGGCAAGCTGCGCGCCGGGCGGTCCCGCAACGACCAGGTCGCCACCCTCTTCCGGATGTACCTGCGCGACCACGCCCGCACGGTCGGCGGCCTGATCGCCGACCTCCAGGACGCCCTGATCGGCCTCGCCGAGGCCCACCCGGACGTGGCGATGCCCGGCCGCACCCACCTCCAGCACGCCCAGCCCGTGCTCTTCGCCCACCACGTCCTCGCCCACGTCCAGGCGCTGTCCCGGGACGCGGAGCGGCTGCGCCAGTGGGACGAGCGGACGGCCGTCTCGCCGTACGGTTCGGGAGCGCTCGCGGGCAGCAGCCTCGGTCTCGACCCGGAGGCGGTCGCCCGCGACCTCGGCTTCGAGCACGGCAGCGCAGGCAACTCCATCGACGGCACGGCCTCCCGGGACTTCGTCGCCGAGTTCGCCTTCATCACCGCGATGATCGGCGTGAACGTCTCCCGCATCGCCGAGGAGATCATCATCTGGAACACGAAGGAGTTCTCCTTCGTGACCCTGCACGACGCCTTCTCCACCGGCTCGTCGATCATGCCGCAGAAGAAGAACCCGGACATCGCCGAGCTGGCCCGCGGCAAGTCCGGCCGCCTCATCGGCAACCTGACCGGCCTGATGGCCACCCTCAAGGCCCTCCCGCTCGCGTACAACCGTGACCTCCAGGAGGACAAGGAGCCGGTCTTCGACTCCATCGACCAGCTCGAGGTCCTGCTGCCGGCCTTCACCGGCATGATGGCCACCCTCACCGTGCACCGCGAGCGCATGGAGGAGCTGGCCCCGGCCGGGTTCTCGCTCGCCACCGACATCGCCGAGTGGCTGGTCAAGCAGGGCGTGCCGTTCCGGGTCGCGCACGAGGTGGCCGGCGAGTGCGTGAAGGTCGCCGAGGCCGAGGGCAAGGAGCTGGACGAGCTGACGGACGAGCAGTTCGCGAAGATCTCCGCGCATCTGACCCCCGAGGTCCGCTCGGTGCTCAACGTCCCCGGCGCCCTCGCCTCCCGCAGCGGTCGCGGCGGCACGGCCCCCAGCGCGGTCGCCGTACAGCTCGCCGAGGTGAAGGCGGACGTGGCCGGCCAGCACGAGTGGGCGAACGCCAAGAAGTAGCAGCCGGTGTGCCCGAGGGGCATCGCGGTTACGTTGGTCGGCAGCAGTACGAGCCGACCGAACGGAGCCCGCGATGCCCTTCGCCCGTCTCGCCGCCGTGACGACCCCCACCAGCCACATCGGCCTGGGCCTCGCCGCCGTCGGCCGCCCCGGGTACATCAACCTCGGCAGAGAGCGCGACCTCGGCGAGGACCGCAGCGTGGAGGCGATGCGCGAGCGGACCCACGACCTCCTCGACGCCGCCTACGCGCAGGGCGTGCGCTACTTCGACGCGGCCCGGTCCTACGGACGGTCGGAGGAGTTCCTCGCCGCCTGGCTGCGGGAGCGCCCCGACGCGGGCGACGTCGTCGTCGGCAGCAAGTGGGGTTACACCTACACCGCCGACTGGTCCGCCGACGCCGAGCAGCACGAGGTCAAGGACCACGGCGTCGCCACCTACGAGCGTCAGCGCGCCGAGACCGACGCCCTCCTCGGCGACCGGCTCGACCTCTACCAGATCCACTCCCTCACCCCCGACAGCCCGGCCCTCGCCGACGCGAAGCTCCACGCCAAGCTCGCGGAGGCCGCCGCGCGGGGCGTCACCGTCGGCTTCTCCACCAGCGGTCCCGCCCAGGCCGACACCATCCGCGCCGCGCTCGCCGTGACTGTCGACGGCGAGCCACTCTTCCGCACCGTCCAGTCCACGTACAACGTGCTGGACCCCTCCGCCGGACCCGCGCTGGCCGAGGCGCACGACGCCGGGGTCACGGTGATCGTCAAGGAGGGCATGGCCAACGGGCGCCTCGCCGAGCCGTACGCGCCGGACGTCCTGAAGGCCGTGGCCGAGGAGACGACCCTGGGCTGCGACGCGGTCGCCCTCGCGGTGATCCTGCGGCAGCCCTGGGCCGGTGTGGTCCTCTCCGGCGCCGCGACCGTGGGCCAGCTCGGCTCGAACCTGCACGCCGCCGTCGTCGACCTCGACGACGACCAGGTCGCCCGCCTCGCCACCCTGGCCGAGGACCCGCGCGCCTACTGGGAGCGGCGCGGACAGCTGCCCTGGCACTGAGCGGACCCCCGCCCGTGCGACTGCCCCGGCGGCCCGGTGACCCGGCGCCCCGGTGGTGAGTCACACATGCCCACGGTGAGACATTCATGTCTCATGTGGGTTATCGTTGTCTCATGGCCGTCGATCGAGAACAGGTACTGCGCAGCGCCGCGGCCCTGCTGACCCGCAGAGCCACCGCGACCATGGACGAGGTCGCGAGGGCCGCCGGGATCAGCCGGGCCACGCTGCACCGCCACTTCGCCGGGCGCGACGCCCTCGTCCGCGCCCTGGAGGCCCTCGGCATCGCCGAGTGCGAGGCGGCCATCGACGCGGCCCGCCCGGACGACGGGCCCGCGGCGGAGGCGGTGCGCCGGCTCGTGCGGGAGATGGAATCCGCCGCCGGCCTGATCGCCTTCCTCTACACCGAGAACCAGCTGTTCGAGGGCGAGCAGCAGAACGAGGGCTGGGCCCGCATCGACGCCCGGCTCACCGAGCTGTTCCGCCGGGGCCAGGAGAGCGGCGAGTTCCGCATCGACCTCACCCCGGTCTGGCTCACCGAGGCGCTCTACGGCCTGCTGGCCTCCGGCGCCTGGGCGGTGACCGAGGGCCGCGTGGCCCGCAACGACTTCACCCACATGATCGCCGAGCTGCTGCTCGGCGGCGCACTTCGGAGAGAGTGAACCATGACCCGCACCCTGCAGTCGGCGCAGTCGACCGAGGCGGTGAAGCGCCCCGGCCGCTGGCTGGCGCTGTCCGTCCTCGTGCTGGCCGTACTGCTGGTGGCCGTCGACGCGACCGTCCTCGGTCTCGCGACCCCCTACATCAGTGAGGACCTCGCACCCTCCGGCACCCAGCTGCTGTGGATCGGCGACGTCTACTCGTTCGTCATCGCCGGTCTGCTGGTCTCCATGGGCAGCCTCGGCGACCGTATCGGCCGCAAGCGGATCCTGCTGATCGGCGCCACGGCGTTCGGCCTGATATCGGTCCTCAACGCCTACGCCTCCACGCCCGAGCTGATGATCGTCGCCCGGGCTCTGCTCGGCGTCGCCGGCGCCACCCTGATGCCCGCCACCCTCGCCCTGATCCGCAACCTCTTCCACGACCCGCGCGAACGCAGCCTCGCCGTCGGCATCTGGGGCGCCACCGCCTCCGCGGGCACGGCCGTCGGCCCTATCGTGGGCGGTTTCCTGCTGGAGCACTTCTGGTGGGGCTCGGTCTTCCTGATCAACCTGCCCGTGATGGTCGTCCTGGTCCTCGTCGGCATCAAGCTGCTGCCCGAGTCCCGCAACCCGAACCCGGGCCCGTGGGACCTGGCCAGCGTCCTCCTGTCCCTGGTCGGCATGGTCGGCGTCGTGTACGCCGTCAAGGAGGCCGCCGCGCACGGCTTCGGGTGGGCCACGCTCGCCGCGGGCCTGCTGGGCGCCGCCGCGCTGTACGGCTTCGTCCGCCGCCAGCTGACCATGCCGGTCCCGCTGCTCGACATGCGGTTGTTCCGCAGCCGTGGCTTCAGCGGCGCCGTGCTGGCCGACCTGCTGACCATCCTCGGCCTGTCCGGGCTGGTGTTCTTCCTGTCGCAGTACCTGCAACTCGTGCAGGGCAGGCCGCCGTTCGAGGCGGGGCTGGCCGAACTGCCCGCCGCGATCGGCGCGGTGGTGGCCGGTCTGATCGCGGGCCGGGTGGCCCGGCGCTTCTCGGTGCGTGCCGTCGTAGCCGGCGGGCTCGCCGCCGTCGGCCTCGCGCTCGCCGCGCTGACCGTCATCGGTCAGCACACCGGCTACCCGCTGCTCGGCGCGGCCCTGCTGGTGGTCGGCGTCGGCGCCGGGTTCTCGTTCACCGTCACCGCCGACGTGATCCTCTCCAGCGTGCCCAAGGAGCAGGCGGGCTCCGCCTCGGCGGTCTCCGAGACGGCGTACGAACTCGGCGCGGCCCTCGGCATCGCCCTGCTCGGCTCCATCGTGACCGGCGTCTACCGGGACTTCACCGGCCCGGCGGGCACCCCGGCCGCGGCCCACGAGTCGCTCGGCGGTGCGGTGCAGGCCGCCTCCGAGCTGCCCGCGGACACGGCCGGAGCACTGCTGGACGCCGCCCGCCAGTCCTTCGTCGACGGACTGACGCTCGCCTCGGGCGTCGGCGCGGTGGTGCTGCTCGCCGCCGCCGGCGCGGCCTGGTTCCTGCTGCGCGGCCAGCGGCTGGAGGACGGGGCCGAGCACCCGTAGCCGTACGGACGCACGGAGGGCGGGCCACTGGATCAGTGGCCCGCCCTCCGTGCGTGTGCTCCTCGCGCTGTTACGCCGCCTTCGCCTTGCTGGCGTACATGTCCACGTACTCCTGGCCGGACAGGCGCATGACCTCGGTCATCACGGAGTCGGTCACGGCGCGCAGGACGTAGCGGTCGCGGTCCATGCCCTCGTAGCGGGAGAACTCCATCGCCTCGCCGAAGCGGACCGTGACCTTGCCCGGCCGGGGCAGGCCCGCGCCGCCCGGCTGGAGCTTGTCGGTGCCGATCATGGCGAACGGGACGACGGGGGCGCCGGTCATCAGGGTGAGGCGGGCGATACCGGTGCGGCCGCGGTAGAGGCGCCCGTCGGGGGAGCGGGTGCCCTCCGGGTAGATGCCGAACATCCGGCCCTCTTCCAGCACCCGGCGCCCGGTCATCAGCGCCGCGACGCCGCCCCGGCCGCCGTCCCGGTCGACCGGGATCATGCCGACGCCGGTGAAGAACCAGGCCATCAGCCGGCCCTTGAGGCCCTTGCCGGTGACGTACTCGTCCTTGCCGATGAAGACGACCTGCCGGTCGCAGACCAGCGGAAGGATCATCGAGTCGATGAAGGTGAGGTGGTTGCCGGCCAGGATCACCGGACCGTCACCCGGAATGTTCTCCACGCCCTCCACCTGTGGGCGGAACATCAGGCGCATGATCGGGCCGAGCACTGCCTTGATGAGCGCGAAGCGGGACAACGGGTCCTCCGGTGTCGGGGATGCGGTATGAGTCTGTGCAGGTGAGGACATTACTCGCGGCCCAGGGGGTCGCGCACGTCGGGTTCACCGAGGTCTTACCTGGTGTTGACGCGTGTTCACCTGGGAGGCCGTGCCGTCGCACGGCCGTAACGCGGACGGCGGGGTGTGAGGCAACTCGCGTCCGCGGGGAAGGATCCGCCCGCCCACGCTCGCCGCTCGTGCCGTACCGCGCCGTCCTGGTCCACAGGGACCGGCGTCGTTGCTCCTCGGGCGCGGACACCGCCCGGATCGAAGCACACGCGACGCGCCGACCGCGTGAGGCGCGCCGTCGGAGCCGCGCCGCCGGCCCTGTCTCCGTGGCCACGGTCCCGTCGGGCACCGCCGGACGAGCCGCGGCCACCGACCGCGTACCCCGGACCGGCACCCCCAAGCCGACGGCACGTCAGACATCCCGCCCCATCTGCCCCTCCACGCCCGTCCGACATCCCGGGTCACCCGCGTGTTCCGCGGGAGGTCTCCCGCTCGTCATGTACGCGCCCCTACGATCGGCCCGCAGCGACGGTCAACGGCGGGAGGCCCCATGGCAACGCAGGGAACGCAGGAGTCGGACGAGCGGGCGGGCGGCACCGGACGGCGGGCGCTCCTCGGCGCCGCGGTGCTCGGCGCGGGCGGGGCCGTACTGGGCCTGTCCGGCACGGCGAGAGCCGCCGACGCCCGGCACGGCGGCGCGCGGGGCGGGCTGAAGGGCCTGCCCGTCCCCACGGTCATCGGCCACCGCGGCGCCAGCGGCTACCGCCCCGAACACACCCTCGGCTCCTACGAACTGGCTCTGGACATGGGCGCCGACATCGTCGAGGCCGGTGACCTGGTCCCCACCAAGGACGGGTACCTCGTCTGCCGTCACGAACCGGAGATCGGCGGCACCACGGACGTCGCCGACCACCCCGAGTTCGCCGGCCGCAGGCGGACCAAGCTGCTCGACGGCGTCTCCACCACCGGCTGGTTCACCGAGGACTTCACGCTCGCCGAGCTCAAGACGCTCCGCGCCACCGAGCGCATCCCGGCCAACCGCCCGCACAACACCCTCTACGACGGGCGCTGGGAGATCCCCACCTTCGAAGAGGTGCTCCGCTGGCAGGACGAGCAGACCCGCAGGCGCGGCAAGCAGGTCTGGATCTACCCCGAGCTCAAGCACCCCACCTACTTCCGCAAGCTGGGCCTGGGGACGGAGGAGCGCCTCGCGCGGCTGCTGCGCAAGCACGGCAAGGACGGGAAGAACTCGCCCGTCATCATCCAGTCCTTCGAGCCGACCAGCATCCAGCGGATGAACAAGCTCGTCGGCAACCCCCTCGCCGTCCTGCTGTCCGGCGCGAACAGCCGCCCCTGGGACTTCGTCGAGACCGGCGACCCGCGCACGACCGCCGACCTCGTCACGCCCGCGGGCCTGAAGGAGATCGCCTCCTACGCCCAGGGCATCGGCCCCACCCTCGACCTGATCATCCCGAAGGACTCGGCCGGCAGGCTCACCGAGCCCACCACCCTGGTGCGCGACGCCCACCGGGCGGGACTGATCCTGCACCCCTACACGATGCGCAACGAGAACCCCTTCCTGCCCGCGGACTTCCGCAAGGGCTCGGACCCCGACGCCTACGGCGATGCCTTCGGGGCCTTCCGGACGTACTTCGCCACCGGCATCGACGGCGTCTTCACCGACAACCCGGACACCGGCGTGCTGGCCCGCGAGGACTTCGTCAACCGCTGAGCGGCACCACCCCGGTTGGGGTGACGTTCGGCTGCCCGGGGCAACCAACGCCCGGGCGGCCGCGTCGCACTGCATATGACGCACGACCTCGTCGCCTCCCTGCGCCCCCTTCTCACCGCGGAGGCCTCGGCCGAGGCATATGCCACCGGTGCCGAGCCCGGAGATCTGGAACAGGCGGTGTGGCTGCGCCTCCTGGAACGCCTGGAGGCCGACGGCCCGCCCCACGACCCCCACCGCTGGCTGCGCAGCGCCGTCCGCATCGAGGCCCGCCGCAGCCGCCGCGCGGCCCGCGCCGAGCGGCCGTACGAGACCGAACCGGCCGACGCCCTCGAACGCGAGCCCGAGCAGCTCGCCCTCACCGCGGCCCGCCACCGTGCCCTGCGCGACGCCGTGCGACGGCTGCCCGGCCGCTGCCCCCGCCTGATGGAGGCCCTGCTGTCCCCGAAGGACCTCACATACCGGGAGATCGCGGGGGAGTTGGGTATCTCACAGGGCAGTCTTGGCCCGGAACGCTCCAGATGTCTGGGATGTCTTCGGCGATTGCTGACGCCGGAGGTTGCGGCCCGCTGAGGACGGGGATAGGAGTGGGGGACCACAGGTGATCAGGTGAGCGGGAGGCATGCGCACATGGGCATGAGCGTGACCATCTCGGCGGCGACCGAGCAGGATGCCGAGCAGATCTTCCGGCTGCAGTACCTCTGCTTCCAGAGCGAGGCGGCGCTGTACGGCAACTACCGCATCGACCCGCTCGTCCAGACCCTCGACTCCGTGCGCGAAGAGGTCGCCGGCGACTGCGTCTTCGTGGCGCGGCTCGGCGACGAGGTCGTCGGCTCGGTCCGCGGCCGGGTCACCGAGGACGGCGCCGCGTCCATCGGCAAGCTGTGCGTCCACCCCCGCCTCCAGGGCCACGGCATCGGTGCCCGCCTGCTGCGGGCCGCGGAGTCCGCCCTCGCCGAGGAGCGCGGCGCCACGCGCTTCCGTCTGCACACCGGTCACCGCAGCGAGAGCAACCTGCGCCTGTACCGGCGGGTCGGCTACGAGACGGTGGGGACGGCCGAGGGCGCGGACGGCGTCAGGATGATCGTTCTGGAGAAGCCGGCGGGGACGTACGCGACGACGGCGTGAGCCGCGGGCGAGCCCCGGCCGCCCGACGCCTCAGGCGGCGTCCCCGTGAGGGGCGCCCTTCCGCAGCCAGTACAGCGCGGACACCGGCAGGAGCACCGGAATGAAGACGTAGCCCATGCCGAAGTCGGACCACACGGTCGCGTCGGGGAACACCGACGGCTCGGCCATGGTCCACGTCCCCACGGCCAGCACGCCCACCAGCTCGGCGGCGCAGCAGATCCGCGCCGCCCTGCGGGCCGTCTCCCCGCCACGCACCAGGGTGTACGTGATGAAGCCGTAGACGACACCGGCGACGGCCGACAGCGTGTAGGCGAGCGGTGCCCGGTCGAAATCGGTGGCGATCTGGTACGCGGACCGCGACACCGCGCCGACGACCATCACCCCGTACAGCCACACCAGCAGGATCCCGGGCCCGCCGATCAGCCGTGTGCGGGCCGGCTTCTCCTCGGTCGCCGTCATCTCAGCCTCCCCAGATGTCGTACAGCCGCACCTCGAGGACGGCGAGGACCACACCGCCGGCGGCGACCGTCACCGAGCCCCAGCGGGTGCGCTCGGCCAGCGACATGAACCCCGCCGCCGGGACGCAGGCGAAGGCGCCCAGCAGATACGCCACGAAGATCACCGTGCCCTGCTCCGGCTTCTCGCCCCGCGCCAGCTGCACGATCCCGACCGCCAGCTGGATCAGCGCCAGCACCGAGACCGCGGCCATGCCGAGGAAATGCCAGTCCTTCGTCGGCTGGTCACGGTAGGCCGCCCAGCCGCACCAGGCGGCGAGCAGCAGCGCGGCGACTCCGGTCACCGGCGTCAGGACGTCAAGCATGGCAGCGACCCTATTACGCCCCAAAAGGCCCGCCGCGCGCGGCCCCGCCCGTGAGGTGCCCGGCCGGGCACCTCACGGGCGGGGCCGTAGGGTCGAGGGCATGACGATCCACGCCCAGGCCCTGCTGTTCGACAACGACGGAACCCTCGTCTCCTCCCTCGAGTCCGTGCGCCGCTGCTGGACGCGGTGGGCCGGCGAGTACGGGATCATGGCCGAGCGGTTCGCGCAGGTCGAGCTGCACGGACGGCCGGCCGCGGAGATAGCCGCCGACCTGCTGCCCGCCGATGTCGTCCCGGAGGCCGTCGCGCGCATCGAGCACCTGGAGGTCGAGGACGTACCGAACGGCGGTGTGCACCTGCTGCCCGGCACACGGGTCTTCCTCGACGCGCTGCCGGCCGACCGCTGGGCCGTCGTCACCTCCGCGACCAGGCGGCTCGCCGAGGCCCGGCTCGACGCCGTCGGCATCCTCCCCAAGACCCTCGTCGCCGCCGACGACATCACCCGCGGCAAGCCCCACCCCGAGCCCTACCTGCTCGGTGCCCGCGCGCTGGGCGTCGACCCGGCGGCCTGCGTCGTCTTCGAGGACGCGCCCGCCGGACTGCAGGCCGGCCGGGCCGCCGGCATGACCACCGTGGCGTTGGCCACAACCCACCGGGCCGCCGAACTCGACGCCGACCTGGTGGTCGACGACCTCTCGGCCCTGTCCGTCCTGGTCACCGACGGCGGGATCGAGATCTCCGTCCGGCACTGAGTCGCGCCCGTCGTGACCGGCCACCGTCCACCGCTGTCCAGCATCCGGACAGCGGTGTCCGCTGAGAACCACCGGTCTGCTTTACTGATCCGCATGAGCACCACGAGCGACCGCACCCCTGCGACCGAGGCGACGACGACGCCCGGTGCTCGTTGTATGTGCCGAATGTGCGCCTTCTAGAGGGCCCCTGCACCATCTGAGCCTCGCGCCCCGAAGCGAGTGCCGGCTCGTGTCCGCCGCCGCGCCCCGCGCACGCGACCGAGCCACGCCCCGCGCACGTTCTCCCCGGTTCCACCGCCACCGCGCATCGCCACCGCGAGAACCGTGCCGCGTTCCGAAGGTCCCCCGAGAACCCCGAAGAACAACGCCCCCGTGCCCGGCGCCCACACCCGCGCCGCGCACTCGACAGTGACGGAAACCCACGTGATCACCACATCGGGCCTCACGAAGGTCTATCGGTCGCACCGCTCCCGCGGCCGCGAGGTCACCGCCCTGGACGGCGTCGACCTGCACGTCCGCGAGGGCGAGGTGTTCGGCGTCATCGGCCAGTCCGGCGCCGGCAAGTCCTCGCTCATCCGCTGCGTCAACCTCCTGGAGCGCCCCACCTCCGGCACGGTCACCGTCGCCGGTCAGGACCTCACCGCGCTGGCCGGCCGCGGCCCCCGCGCCGGCCGGGAGCTGCGGCAGGCGCGCAGCCGTATCGGCATGGTGTTCCAGCACTTCAACCTGCTGTCCACGCGGACCGTGCAGGACAACGTCGAACTGCCGCTGGAAATCCTCGGCAGGTCCGGGAAGGAACGTTCCCGCAAGGCGCTGGAACTGCTCGACCTGGTCGGCCTCGCCGACAAGGCCAAGTCCTACCCCGCCCAGCTCTCCGGCGGCCAGAAGCAGCGCGTCGGCATCGCCCGCGCCCTGGCCGGTGACCCCAAGGTGCTGCTGTCCGACGAGGCCACCAGCGCACTCGACCCGGAGACCACCCGCTCCATCCTCCAGCTGCTGCGCGACCTCAACCGCGAGCTCGGCCTGACCGTTCTGCTCATCACCCACGAGATGGACGTCGTCAAGAGCGTCTGCGACTCGGCAGCCCTCATGGACCGGGGCCGCATCGTCGAGTCCGGCACCGTCGGCGAGCTGCTGGCCACCCCCGGATCCGAGCTGGCCTCCGCACTCTTCCCGGTCGGCGGTGAGGCGTCGGGCGACGACCGCACCGTGCTCGACGTCACCTTCCACGGCGAGGCCGCCACCCAGCCCGTCATCTCCCAGCTGTCCCGCACCTACAACATCGACATATCGATCCTCGGCGCCGCCATCGACACCGTCGGCGGCCTCCAGATCGGCCGGATGCGCATCGAACTCCCCGGCCGCTACGAGGACAACGTCGTGCCCGTCGGCTTCCTGCGCGAACAGGGCCTGCAGATCGACGTGGTGAACCAGGAACCGTCCCTGCTGGTGAAGGAAGGTGCCAAGTGACCTGGTCCGAGATGCAGCCCCTGCTGGAGCAGGCCTCCTGGGAGACCCTGATCATGGTCGGCTGGTCCACCCTGATCGCCGTGGCCGCGGGCCTCCCGCTCGGCGTTCTCCTCGTCCTCACCGACAAGGGCGGCCTGCTGCAGAACATCGTGGTCAACAAGGTCATCGGCCAGATCGTGAACATCGGCCGCTCGATGCCGTTCATCATCCTCATGGTCGCGCTGATGAGCTTCACCCGCTGGATCACCGGCACGACCATCGGCAGCGAGGCCGCGATCGTGCCGCTCGCCATCGGCGGCATCCCCTTCTTCGCGCGGCTCGTCGAAACGGCCGTCCGCGAGGTCGACGGAGGGCTGGTCGAGGCCGTCCAGTCCATGGGCGGCAACACCTGGACCATCGTCCGCAAGGTCCTGGTCCCCGAGGCGCTCCCGTCGCTGATCGCCGGCACCACCACCACGATCATCGCCCTCATCGGCTACTCGGCCATGGCCGGCACCGTCGGTGGCGGCGGTCTCGGCGACCTCGCCGTCCGCTACGGCTACCAGCGCTTCGAGCCCGCCTTCATGTGGGTCACCGTCGCCCTCCTCGCCGTCGCCATCTCGCTCATCCAGTTCGCCGGCGACTACGCGGCCCGCACCCTGCACCGCCGCGGCGGACGCGGGGGCGGCGCGCCGAAACTGCGGCTGCTCAAGGCCAAGGAGCCCGCGGCGGCCGACGTCAGCAAGGTCGCGTAACCCGCCACGCGTTCCCCCCCCGGACTCCCCGTCGTACCCGAGACGGGGTCGCACCACCTCAGGAAAGGCACTTTTCGTGCGTAACACCGCCAAGATCACCACTGCCGTCCTCGCCGCCGGAGCCCTCACCCTCGGGCTCTCCGCCTGCGGCTCGGACAAGGACGCCTCCGACACCTCCGGCCCGCTGGTCGTCGCCGCGACGCCCGTCCCGCACGCCGAGATCCTCACCTACGTCAAGGACAACCTGGCGAAGAAGGCGGGCCTCGACCTCGAGGTCAAGGAGTTCACCGACTACGTCACGCCGAACACGGCGACGGAGGACGGCTCGGTGGGCGCCAACTACTTCCAGACCGAGCCCTACCTCGCGGACTTCAACAAGAAGAACGGCACGCACCTGAAGTCCGTCGCCTCGGTGCACCTGGAGCCGCTCGGCCTCTACTCCAAGAAGGCCGACAAGGCGGACGACCTGAAGAGCGGCGCGACCATCGCCCTCCCCAACGACACGGTCACCGAGGCCCGCGCCCTGCAGCTGCTCGCCTCCCAGGGCCTGATCACGCTCAAGGACGGCGCGGGCAACTCGGCCACCACCGCCGACATCACCAAGAACCCGAAGAACCTGGAGTTCAAGGAGCTGGAGGCGGCCCAGACCCCGCGTTCCCTGAACGACGTCGACGCGGCGGTCATCAACGGCAACTACGCCCTGGAGGCCGACCTCAAGCCGGCCAAGGACGCCCTCGTCCTGGAGTCCGCCAAGAACAACCCGAACGTCAACCTCCTCGTCGTCAAGGAGGGCCAGGAGGACGACCCGCGGGTCCAGAAGCTCGCGAAGCTCCTCACCTCCCCCGAGGTCAAGAAGTTCATCGAGGACCACTACGCCGGGTCCGTGCTCCCCTCCTTCTGACACCGGGCGAGCCCCGCGCCGCGCACCGGGTTCCCTCCTTCCGCAGGAGTGGGACCCGGTGGTGCGGCTGAGTGCTTTCATGCTGCATGCTGGGCAGTTCAGCAGGCCCTGACGGTCACACAGGTTACGGAGCGGCGCATGACGAGCACCTTCCCCAACATCTCCATCAGCACGGAGCGGTTGGTGCTGCGCCCCCTCGACGAGGACGACGTACCCGCCCTCGCGGCGATGATGAACGACGAGCAGGTCGCCGCGTGGACCCACGTCCCGCAGCCCTTCACCGAACAGGGCGCCCGCACCTGGATCACCGAGTACGCCCCCGCCGAACGCACCGCCGGCCGCGGACTCGACCTCGCCGTCACCGAGTTCCTCACCCAGCGGCTGGTCGGCATCGTCCAGCTCACCAAGACCAACTGGCACGTACGGTCCACCGAGCTGTCGTACATCATCGCCCCCTGGGCCCGCGGCGAGGGCTACGCCTCCGAAGCGGCGCTCGCCACCGCGCAGTGGCTCTTCGGCGACCAGAAGTTCGAGCGCATCGAGCTGCGCACCGCGGCCGACAACACCGCTTCCCAGCAGGTCGCCCAGAAGATCGGCTGCATCAGCGAGGGCGTCCTGCGCAACGCCTGCATAGCGCGCATGCGCACCGACGACGGCACCTGGACCGACGTACGCACCGACTTCATCGTGTGGAGCCTGCTGCCCGAGGACCTCGAGGGCGCGGCGGAGCAACTGGCCGACAGTGACGGTTTCACCACCTTCACCGACTGGAACTGACCTGGGGGACGGCGGCGCCACCACCACGCCCCGAGCCGCACCAGGTACCCTCACGGAGCCCGCCCACGAGCGGATTCCGCGACCACGACCTGCGAAGACCCCTGGAGACTGACGACGATGGCCGACCGGGTCACGGTGATCGGCTGGGACGGTTCGCCGCTGACCGCCGCGGCACGCGCAGCCCTGGGCGCCGCCACGCTGGTGGCCGGCGCCGCACACCACCTCGCGCTCCCCGAAGTGCCGCCCGCCGCCGAACGCATCCGGCTCGGCAGCGTCGCCCTCGCCGCCCGCCGCATCGCCGCCCACCGGGGCACGGCGGTCGTCCTCGCCGACGGCGACCCCGGCTTCTTCGGCGTCGTCCGCACCCTGCGCGCGCCCGAGTTCGGCCTCGAGGTCGAGGTCGACCCCGCCGTCTCCTCCGTGGCCGCCGCCTTCGCCCGCGCCGGCATGCCCTGGGACGACGCCCATGTGGTGGTCGCCCACCCCCGTACGCTGCGCCGCGCCGTGAACGTATGCCGGGCCCACAGCAAGGTCGCGGTCCTCACCTCCCCGGGCGCCGGACCCGCCGAACTCGGCCTCCTGATGGAGGGCATCCACCGCACCTTCGTCATCTGCGAGGAACTCGGCACCGCCCGCGAGCAGGTCACCGTCGTCACCTCCGACAAGGCCGCCGACCACACCTGGCGCGACCCGAACGTCGTCATCGTCGTCGGCGGCGCCACCGGCCCGGGCACCCCGTCCGACGGGAGCGGCTGGATCGCCGGCCGGGACCCCGCCACCGGGCCGCGCGGCTGGTCGCTGCCCGCCGAGGCCTACGGCGGCGAACTCGGCGAGGGCGAGACCGAACTGCTGCGCACGGCCCAACTCGCCCGGCTCGGGCCGCGCCTCGGGGACCTCGTGTGGGACATCGGCTGCGGCAGCGGAGCCTTCGCCACCGAGGCCGCGCGCGGCGGCGCCGCCGTCATCGCCGTCGACCGCGACCGGGACGCCTGCGCCCGTACCGAGGCCACCGCACGGCACTTCGGCGTCCAGCTCCAGACCGTGCACGGCACCGCCCCGCACGTCCTGGAGAACCTCCCCGAACCGGACGTCGTCCGCGTCGGCGGCGGGGGAGCGGCCGTCGTCTCCGCGGTCGCCGACCGCCGGCCGCAGCGCATCGTCGCCCACGCGGCGACCCGCGACGCCGCCGAACTCGTGGGCAGGGACCTGTCGGAGCACGGTTACCGCGTCGAGTGCGCCCTGCTGCAGTCCGTCGGACTCGACACCCGCGCCTGGACGGAGACGGAGCGGAGCGTCGCGTTCCTGCTCAGCGGGGTACTGCCCGACCGCGCCCCGTGATCGGATCGTCGTACCGCGCGGGGTAGGCTGGCGGATTGTTGTACCGCACTCGGACACCGGACGCTTCGTCGTCCAATGTCCTGAAAACCCGCCAGTTTTGGGCGGCGTGTGGTACGGCAGAACCGGAGGACGCGCAACGTGGCGCAGTCCACAGCGGGCCGTCGCGGATCAAGCTGTCGTGACGGGGGAACGACCGCGACAATGCCACTCAATGGCTTTGTCGTCTTTTCCGGCGGGTCGTTCGTGCCGCTGGGCACGCACGCTCGTTCTTCACTACGGGGCGGTCGGTGCGCCGTCCCGGGTGAGCTGGTCGTAGAAGCACTAACCGATGGGCGAGGGGTTACGCATGACCGACACCGGCCAGATCCCGGGCGAGGGGCTGCCGGAGAACTCAGGCATGGTGGAGCAGCCGGGCGTCCCCGCATCCGGCGCGTACACCTACCTCTCCGAGACCACCGCCGAGGACGAGGACCTCCTGCTGCTGCCGGGTGCCCAGAGCGCCTGGGGCAACGAGGTCGCGCCGCCCGCGCCGGAGCCGGTCGTCGAGACCGTGCACCAGCCGGGTCCGCACGAGATGTCCGGCCGCGACAGCGGTTCGGTCGACCTCGGCGGCGTCCGCCTGCCGGAACCGGCCGCGGAGCCCACGGCCGCGCCGTCCCCGCCGCGCCGGCCCCTGCACCTCGGTCCGCCGATCCCCGACACCTCCGCCAGCCCCGTCCGCTCCCTCGCCGACCGGGGCCCCGCCGACATGCCGGTGCGGCACGCCGGACCGCCGACCGTCGGCCCCGAGTACCTCGACGTCCCGCAGGCCGCCGCGATGCCTCCGCAGGGGGCTGCGCCCTGGGGCGCGCAGGCGGCCCCGTCGAGCGCCGGGGCGGCGCCTGCGGAAACGGTTGTTCCGGTACCGGAGCAGCGTCCCGAGCCGGTGGGTGCGGCCCAGGCACTCGTCACCCGCGTGGCGACGGAGGCCGTGGCGGCGACCGGCGCCGTCCCGACGCCGGGGGAGACCGGTGAGGCCGAGGCCCCGGCCGAGGGCGCCGGTGAGCCCGGAGCCGAGGCGGATACGCAGTCCGTGCCGGGTGACGGGACGGCCCCCGCGACGGGCGACGTGCCTGAGACCTACGGTGTCCTTGAGACCGATGATGCCCAGGAGACCGACGGTGCGCTCGGGGCCGGAGATGTGCCGGGAGCGGTGGCCGCACAGGAGCCGCCCGCACAGGAGCCCGGTGCCGTGCCGGCCCCTGAGGCGCTCGTGCCCGAGTCCGAGCCGGCTCCCGAGCCGGTTGCTCCTGAGTCCGAGCCGGTCGCCGAGGTTCCCGAGGCCGGTGCCGAGGCCGTGCCGGGACCGGAGGCCGACCAGACCGCCGCCGTGCTGTCCGCGCCGGAGGCCGGCGTCGAGCAGCCCGGCGCCTCGGAGCCTGCTCCCATACTGGTGCCGGGTGAGGGCGTGGCGGCCCCCGAGGTGCCCGTGTCCGAGCCCGCCGCGGGTGCAGAGGTGCCCGCGTCCGACTCCGCCCCGGCTTCCGAAGGCGTCGCCCCGTCCGAGCCGGCTCCCGAGCCCGAGCCCGTCGTCGAGGCGCTCGCGCCCGAGTCCGAGCCGGTTCCCGAGGCGCTCGCGCCCGAGTCCGAACCGGCTCCCGAGGCGCTCGCTCCCGAGTCCGTGCCGGCTCCCGAGTCGGTCGCTCCTGAGTCCGTGCCGGTCGCCGAGGTTCCCGAGGCCGTGCCGGCACCGGAGGCCGACCAGGCCGCCGCCGTGCTGTCCGCGCCGGAGGGCGGCGTCGAGCAGCCCGGCGCCTCGGAGCCTGCTCCCATACTGGTGCCGGGTGAGGGCGTGGCGGCCCCCGAGGTGCCCGCGTCCGAGCCCATGCCGACCCCCGACGCGCCCGCGCCCGCCGCGGAAGTCGCCGAGCCGGCCGTGGCGGACGAGGCCGAGCCGATCGCCGAGCCGACGGAAGAGCCCGCGTCCCCGTCGTCCCCGGCCGTGGACCAGACCCGGTCCGTGGAGCCGACCCCGGTCGCCGAGCCGGCCCCGACTGTCGCCCCGCCCGTGGCGGCCGAGCCGGCCCCGTCGGCAGAGCCCGTCGTCCCGGCGGAGCCGAGCCCGACCGCCGAGCCCGTCGCCCAGGCCGAACCGACCGCGACCACCGAGCCGGCCCCGGCCCCCGCGCCGCAGCACCCCCAGCCCGCCGAAGCGCTCGCACCCGAGGACGCCCAGGCCCCCGCCGTGCCCGGACCCACCCCGGAGGCACCCGCGGACCCGACGGCCGCCCCCGCGTTCGTCGCCGAGGAGGCCGAGGAGGCCGCCGCCGTGCAGGACCACCTCGCGCAGCCGCACCCGGAACCGCCGCACACCGCCCAGGGCCCCCAGTCCCTGCCGGACACCGACGCGACGCCGCAGACGCACGCGGCCACGACGCAGCCCGCAGCCCCGGCGGAGGCCCCGGTGCCCCACCCGGACCAGCCGGTGGGCCGGTTCGTGCCGGTCGGCGACGGCCAGGTGCCCACCACCCCGCACCTCGCCCCGACCCCGCCCGAGGCCCTCGTCCTCCCCCCGGAGGCCCAGGAGGCCCAGGAGGCCCAGGAGGCACCGGCCCAGGACGCCGTCGCAGACGTCCCCGCCCCGCGCGAGGCCGACGCCGAACTCGTACAGAACGCCGACGACCTGGACACCCGGGACGCCGGACAGGAAGACCAGGAAGACCCGCACGTGAGCACGGCCGCAGAGGCAGACGTACGACAGTCCACCGGCCCGGCCGCGCCCCCCTACGACGACGCCGAACGCGAGGCCGTCCTGAAGGTCATGCGGGAACGCCGGGACATCCGCAACGGCTTCCGCAGCGACCCCATTCCGCACGAGGTGCTGCTCCGCGTCCTGGAGGCCGCCCACACCGCGCCCTCCGTCGGCCACTCGCAGCCCTGGGACTTCGTCGTCATCCGCTCCGCCGACACGCGGCGCGCGATGCACGAACTGGCGATGCGTCAGCGCGACGCGTACGCGAAGTCCCTCCCCAAGGGCCGGGCCAAGCAGTTCAAGGAACTGAAGATCGAGGCCATCCTCGACACCCCGGTCAACATCGTCGTCACCGCCGACCCGACCCGCGGCGGACGGCACACCCTGGGCCGGCACACCCAGCCGCAGATGGCGCCGTACTCCTCCGCGCTCGCCGTCGAGAACCTCTGGCTCGCCGCCCGCGCCGAGGGCCTCGGCGTCGGCTGGGTCAGCTTCTTCGACGAGCGCGAGATGGTCCGCGCCCTCGGCCTGCCCGAGCACCTGGAGGTCGTCGCCTACCTGTGCGTCGGGTACGTCGACGAGTTCCCGGACGAGCCCGAGCTGATGCAGGCCGGCTGGTCCAAGCGCCGCCCGCTGTCGTGGGTCGTCCACGAGGAGACGTACGGCCGCCGTGCCCTGCCCGGCGAGGCCCCGCACGACCTGCTCGCCGAGACCGTCGCGCAGATCCGCCCGCTGGACGCCAAGGCGCTCGGCGAGGCCTGGGAGCGCCAGAAGCGCATGACCAAGCCGGCCGGCGCGCTCGGCATGCTGGAGATCATCTCCGCGCAGCTGTCCGGGCTTTCCCGGCAGTGCCCGCCGCCCATCCCGGAGCCCGCGGCCGTCGCCGTCTTCGCCGGTGACCACGGAGTGCACGCCCAGGGCGTCACGCCGTGGCCGCAGGAGGTCACCGCCCAGATGGTGGCCAACTTCCTGGGCGGGGGAGCGGTCTGCAACGCCTTCGCCACCCAGGTCGGCGCCGAGGTCTGCGTGGTGGACGTCGGTGTCGCCGCCGACCTGCCCGCCACCCCCGGTCTGCTGCCCCGCAAGGTCCGCGCCGGCACCTCCGACATGACCACCGGCCCCGCGATGACCCGCGAGGAGGCCGTGCAGGCCATCGAGGTGGGCATCGAGACCGCCCGCGACCTGGTCGCGGCCGGCAACAAGGCGCTCCTGACCGGCGAGATGGGCATCGCGAACACCACCGCGTCCGCCGCCCTGATCTCCGTGTTCACGGGCGCCGACCCCGCCGAGGTCACGGGCCGCGGCACCGGCATCAACGACGAGACGCTGGCCCGCAAGACGGAGGTTGTGCGCCGCGCGCTGGACCTCCACCAGCCTGACCCGGCCGACCCCATCGGCGTGCTCGCGGCGATCGGCGGCTTCGAGCACGCGGCCATCGTCGGCCTGCTGCTCGGCGGCGCCTCCCTGCGCACCCCGGTGATCCTGGACGGCGTCAGCGCCGGCGCCGCCGCACTCGTCGCCCGCGCGATCGCCCCCGAGGTCCTCGCGGCTTGCATCGCCGGTCACCGCAGCGCCGAGCCCGGCCATGTCGCCGCGCTCAACAAGCTGGGCCTGCGCCCCCTGGTCGACCTCGACCTCCGCCTCGGCGAGGGCACCGGCGCGCTGCTCGCCCTGCCGATGGTGCAGAGCACGGCGCGGGCGATGCACGAGGTGGCGACGTTCGACTCCGCGGGCGTCACCGAGAAGTAGCCGTCGCACGGCTGGGGGACCGGGACCACACTCCCGGTCCCCCAGCCGAGCCGTCGACCTGTCGACCTGTCGACTCCCGCGGTCGTGGGCACCCGTCCGCAGGGCGGAACGGCTGGGCACAACCGCCCACGGCCCGCACCGGCAACGCAGTCCAACCACCGGACCACCTGGGCCCCACGGGCCACCCCGCCATAAAATCCGCACGTCAGCGCCACCGCCGCAAGAGGAGCCGTCCCCTCATGGCCGAACACCCCGCCTACCCCGTAGGCCTCCGCCTCACCGGCCGCCGTGTGGTCGTCCTCGGCGGCGGACAGGTCGCCCAGCGCCGCCTCCCGGCCCTCATCGCCGCGGGCGCGGACATCCGCCTCGTCTCCCCCGAGGCGACTCCCTCGGTCGAGGCCATGGCGGACGCGGGCGAGCTCACCTGGGAGAAGCGCCCGTACGCCGAAGGGGACCTCGCCGACGCCTGGTACGCCCTGATCGCCACCAGCGACACCACCGCCAACACCGCGGCCTCCGCCGAGGCCGAACGGCACCGCGTGTGGTGCGTCCGCTCCGACGACGCCGACGCGGCCACCGCCTGGACGCCGGCCACCGGCACCAGCGAGGGCGTGACGGTCGCCGTGCTCACCACCGACGCCCGGGGCCGCGATCCCCGCCACACCGCCGCCATCCGCGACGCGGTCGTGGAGGGCCTGCGCGACGGCACCCTCGTCGCCCCGCACCACCGCACCCGCACCCCCGGCGTCGCCCTGGTCGGCGGCGGCCCGGGCGACCCGGACCTGATCACCGTCCGCGGCCGCCGCCTGCTCGCCGAGGCCGACGTCGTCATCGCCGACCGGCTCGGCCCCCGCGACCTGCTCGCCGAGCTGCCGCCGCACGTCGAGGTCATCGACGCGGCGAAGATCCCCTACGGCCGGTTCATGGCGCAGGAGGCCATCAACAACGCGCTGATCGAGCACGCCAAGCAGGGCAAGTCGGTCGTACGGCTCAAGGGCGGCGACCCGTTCGTCTTCGGCCGGGGCATGGAGGAGGCGCAGGCGCTGGCCGAGGCGGGCATCGCGTGCACCGTCGTCCCCGGCATCTCCAGCTCCATCTCGGTCCCCGGCGCGGCCGGCATCCCGGTCACCCACCGGGGCGTCGCCCACGAGTTCACCGTGGTCAGCGGGCACGTCGCCCCCGACGACGAGCGCTCCCTGGTCGACTGGCCGTCCCTCGCGAAGCTGACCGGCACGCTGGTGATCCTCATGGGCGTCGACAAGATCGGCCGGATCGCCGAGACCCTCGTCGCGCACGGCAGGTCGCCCGAGACCCCGGTCGCCCTGGTCCAGGAGGGCACGACCGCCGCCCAGCGCCGGGTCGACGCCACCCTCGCCACGGTCGCCGAGACGGTCGTCGCCCAGGAGATCAAGCCCCCCGCGGTCATCGTCGTCGGCGACGTCGTCAACCAGGGACCGCAGGGAACCGTGTGACATGGCCGAACCCATCACCCTCCACGACCCCGACGACCCCCGTCTGCACGACTACACGAACCTGACCGACGTCCAGCTCCGCCGCCGGCGCGAACCCGCCGAGGGCCTGTTCATCGCCGAGGGCGAGAAGGTCATCAGGCGGGCCGCCCAGGCGGGCTACGCGATGCGGTCGATGCTGCTGTCGGCCAAGTGGGTCGACGTCATGCGCGACGTCATCGACGCCACCCCCGCCCCGGTGTACGTGGTGGACCCCGCGCTCGCCGAACAGGTCACCGGCTACCACGTGCACCGCGGCGCCCTCGCCTCCATGCGGCGCGAACCGCTGCCCACGGTGTCCGACCTGCTGCGCGCGACGCCCGCGCACGGACGGGGAGAGGGCACGGTCCGCCGCGTCGCCGTCTTCGAGGACATCGTCGACCACGCCAACGTCGGCGCCGCCTTCCGCAACGCCGCCGCCCTCGGCGTCGACGCGGTCCTCCTCACCCCGCGCTGCGCGGACCCGCTCTACCGGCGGTCCGTGAAGGTGTCGATGGGCGCCGTCCTCCAGGTGCCGTGGACCCGCCTGGAGTCCTGGCCGGCGGACATCGACACGCTGCGCTCCGAGGGCTTCACGGTCGCCGCGCTCTGCCTGAGCGACCGAGCCGTCACCCTCGACGAACTCGCCGCGAAGCAACACGGGAAACTCGCCCTGCTCTTCGGCACGGAGGGCACCGGCCTCACCCCCGGGGCGCTCGCCGCGGCCGACGAGCACGTGCGCATCCCGATGGACGCCGGCGTCGACTCCCTCAACGTGGCAGCCGCCTCGGCGGTCGTCTTCTACGTCACCCGCCCGGGACCAGCCTGACCCCTGCCGCCCCCGGCAGCGCCGGGCCGTGCGGCGCGGGGCGTGGCGACGACGACCCGGACCGGGCGGATCAGAGCCCGGACGTCCCCAGTCCCGGCGCGTCGGCGCGCACGTCGACCCGCTCCTGCTGAGCCCGTACCCCGCCCCGCTCGTCACCGAGACCCCGGGACGGCCCCTGGCACCCCTGCGCGGCGGCGATACCCAGGGCGACCAGCAGCGTCACCACCACGAACACGGTCAGCCGCTGTCGCAGCAGCCGCGGATTCGCGGGACGCAGCCGGGTCCCCGTGGTCCTCTGACCCGGACGGCCGGACCCGCGCGACCCGGGCCGGCTGCCGCCGGAGCGGGTGCCGTTGCGCCCGGTGTCGCGGGAGGCGGGTGTGGGCCGCGCCCCCGACCGGGATCCCGCGCGGCCGCCGCGCGCGGCACCGCCGCGGGACGTGCTGTCGCCCCGGGCGGACGAGCCCCCGCGTGACGGCACGTCACCGCGTGAGGAGGGGCCTCTGCCGCGCGCGGGCGTGGCGCCCCGCGCGGGCGTACCGCCCCGGGAACCCGAGGGACCCCGGGGCGCGGGAGTGCCCTGACCGCCCGGCTGCCCCTGCGGGCGCCGCTGGACACGCTCCCGCTCCGGATAGGTGTCGGCGAGCTGTCCCGTGGGCCGGTCCGTCTCCGCGGAACGCGGCGCTGGCGGCCGTACGTCGGCGATCCCCTGGGCCTCCCGGGCGGCGATCTCCTTGAGCCGCAGGGACAGCTGGAGGGTGCTCGGCCGCTCGTCGGGGTCCTTCGCCAGGCACGCCCGGACCAGCGGCGCCAGCGCGTCCGGGACCCCGTGGAGCTGGGCCTCCTCGTGCACCACGCGGTACAGCATCACCTCGGAGCTGCCGTGCCCGAAGGGCGAGTCGCCCATCGAGGCGTACGCCAGCGTGGCACCCAGCGAGAACACGTCCGTGGCCGGAGTGACAGCCGCCCCGCGCACCTGTTCCGGCGCGAGGAAGCCGGGCGAGCCGACCGCCGTGCCGACGTGCGTGAGCGTCGAGGCACCCGTCGCCCAGGCGATGCCGAAGTCGATGATCCGCGGCCCCTTCGGGGACAGCAGGATGTTGGACGGCTTCAGGTCCCGGTGCACGACCCCCGCCTCGTGCACGGCGACCAGGCCCTCGGACAGGGCGGCCCCGACGGCGGCGACGTCCGCCGCACCGAGCGGACCCTCGTCGACGACCTTGTCGTGCAGGGACGGCCCGGGGACGTACTGCGTCGCGAACCAGGGCCGGTCCGCGTCCAGGTCCGCGGCGACCAGCCGCGCGGTGCACCCGCCGCGGATCCGCCGGGCCGCCGACACCTCGCGGGCGAACCGGGACCGGAACTCCTGGTCCTCCGCGAGGTCCGGCCGGATGACCTTCAGCGCGACCCGTTGCCCCTTCTTGTCGGAGCCCAGGTAGACCACGCCCATACCGCCCGCGCCGAGCCGCCTGTGAAGCCTGAACGAGCCGACGACGCGCGGGTCCTCGCGCCTCAGGCGCATCATCGCCATGTTCATCCCCGCTGCCCGGTCCCTGTGACGTGCCACAGCTTACGTTTCCACGGCCGCCCGCGCGCAGAGGCCGCGCCCTCTGCTCCCGAGGGATTGTCGGTACGGGGTGCGAGAGTTGAAGGTCGGTCAGACCCCCGGGGGGCATGCGCGCCCGGCCCAGCCGGTAATCCCAACCGCCGGGCACGGACGGGGGATTGGTCCACGGGAGAACGATCATGCGAGTCGGCGCCCCCGGCCGGTGTCGAGACCACGAGCCGAGCGTCGCGCACGTGATCGAAGTCACCGGACGGCGGGTGACCCTTCCGGGAAGACCCCGAACCGTACGGGCCGGTCTCCACCCAGGGGAGTACACCGCGGCGGACGGCTCATCCTCCGGGAGGCCCGGCAATCGGTACGAGGGCATGACGCCCGGTGGTTCCCGGGCGCCTAGATTTGAGGTCAAGCGGCGGGTGCAGCACTCGTCCCCCGAGGTCAGACGCCCGCCGCTGCCAAAGACAACGGAATCGGTCAGGAGAGGGACCATGGCCCAGACGGCACCGCGGACACTGCTCCGCACACGGGAACAGCGCCGTCAGGGACGTCGTCACCCCGTGGTGGCGACGCTCATGGCCCTGCCCCTGGCGGTCCTGCTCCTCCTCGTCTTCGACGGGTGGGAGACAGTGGCCACACAGGCGTCGTCCGTGGGTGTGATGCTGGGGCGCTGAGAAGCGACCCCCAGGCCCGGAAGAGCGGTCCGGGCGGGGACATCCATCCATGAAACCCCGTGGGGACGGGGGTGCGGCGGACGGCAAAATGCCGGCGCAGCTGGGGAGCTGCGCCGGCATTGCTTTTCCCGCCAGAACCACGCCGGCCCACCCGACCGCCCCCGCGCACAGCCGCGGCCCGCCGTACGGCCGTAGCCCACCCCGCCCTCCCGCGCAGCTGCGGGCAGTCGTGCCTCCCCCAGTGCCTGAACGGCCTGGGAGGTACCCCCAGGGGCGGTACGGGTGGGCGGTGGGGGAGGAGGCACCCCGACAGCGCCGGGCCGCGCGCCACCCCCGCCCCGCACCCACGCCGGTCACCCGATGACGCCGGGCCACGCGACCCACCCCGGCCCCGCACCCACACCGGTCACCCGATGACGCCGGGCCACGCACCTCACCCTGACCGAGCCACCGAGGCACCCGTACCCTCACCCCCGTGACCCCCGACGCCCTCCTCCCCGCCCTGACGGCCCACGCCAGAGCAGCCGCGCACGCCCCCGCCCTCCCACCCACCCCCTGCCCCTGTGGCGCAGCCACCCTCGCGGACCGCCCCGACGCCACCGTCGTCCGCCACGCCGGCACCGTCGCCAAGGCCCACGCCGCCGACGCCGACCCGGCCCGGCTGGCACTCCGGGTCACCATCGCCGCCCGTTTCCCCGGCATCCTGCTCCCCCCACTCCACCCCACCCCCACCGACCTGCACGGACGGCTCGTCACCCACTGGCCCTACGGCACCCCCGTCGACCCCGACGCCCCGGACGCCGCGCCCTGGGAGGCCGCCGCCACCCTCCTCGCCCGCCTCCACCGCGCCCCGTCCCCCGTCGCGGGGACACCCGTCATGCGCGGCCCCGAAAAGGCGGCCCACGCCATCGCCCGGCTGCGGACCACCGCCCCGCACCACCCGGGCACCGCCCCCGTGCTCCGGGCCTGGGCCGCGCTCCCCGCCTGGGCACGCGGCGAGGCCGCCATGCCGGACACCACCACCCTCTGCCACGGCGACCTCCACCTCGGCCAGCTCGTACGCCACCCCGCCCCCGACGGCCCCTGGCTGCTGATCGACGTGGACGACCTGGGCGTGGGCGTGCCCGCCTGGGACCTGGCCCGGCCGGCGGCCTGGTACGCCTGCGGGCTGCTCCCGTCCGACGAGTGGGACCGCTTCCTGACCGCCTACCGCGCGGCGGGCGGCCCGGCCGTCCCGCCGGACGGCGACCCCTGGCCCGCCCTGGACGTGCCGGCGCGTGCCCTCACCGCACAGACCGCGGCCCGCGCCCTGACCAAGGCCGCCGCGGCCGGCCGCGCCCTGGACGAGGTGGAACACTCCCTGGTCGACGCCTGCGCGCGGATGGGCGCCGTCACCCCTGCCGCCCCCGCCCCGCCTTCCTCCCCGCCGAGTTGAGCCGAGGTTTCCCGAAGTAGGGTGCAACCGACCGCCGCCGGACAGAGTCTGTCCTGGCGATACGCGAAGCAGGACCGACCGGCGAGGAGTTGAGCCGAGCATGCAGTGCCCCAAGTGTCACGCACCGATGCACACCTACAACCGCAACGGCGTTCAGATCGAGCAGTGCAGCGGCTGCCGCGGGATCTTTCTCGACTACGGGGAGCTGGAGTCGCTGACCCGCCTGGAGGCGCAGTGGTCCCAGCCCGCGCCGCCGGCCCCGCCCGCCGCCCCGCAGGCCTACCCGGCCGCACCGGCTCCCGCCTGGGGCGCCCCGCAGGCCGGCCACGGCCACTACGGTCACCACCGACAGAAGAGCTTCGGCCGCATGCTGTTCTCCAGCTGAGCGCGGGCACGACGAAGCCCCCGGCCGTACGAGACGGCCGGGGGCTCCGGTGGTGTGGACGATACTGGGATTGAACCAGTGACCTCTTCCGTGTCAGGGAAGCGCTCTCCCGCTGAGCTAATCGTCCTGGGAGATACTGCGTGCGCGATACTGGGATTGAACCAGTGACCTCTTCCGTGTCAGGGAAGCGCTCTCCCGCTGAGCTAATCGCGCGGGGGACCCGAAGGTCCAGTGGACGATACTGGGATTGAACCAGTGACCTCTTCCGTGTCAGGGAAGCGCTCTCCCGCTGAGCTAATCGTCCTTGGAGGTGGAGACGGGATTTGAACCCGTGTAGACGGCTTTGCAGGCCGTTGCCTCGCCTCTCGGCCACTCCACCAGGAGTGTAGGAGACCCGGGAGGTCTCCTGTTCCTGCGAGCGGACGACGAGGCTCGAACTCGCGACCTCAACCTTGGCAAGGTTGCGCTCTACCAACTGAGCTACGTCCGCCTGTCGGTTCGGTCCGCTTGCGCGTCCCGGCGACGTGTTGAACTCTAGCGGATTCCGGAGCCAGCACAAAAACGCGTTTGCGCAGCGTGCTGCGGTGCCCCGGCGCACGGACCTGGTCAGGGCCCCCGGAAGGACACGTTCGGGTCACCTCGACGACACGCCGCCTAGACTCGGCCACGTGCTCCACCTCCCTCCCCTCGCCCGTTTCGGCGACCGTCTCGCCACCGGTCTCCTCGACGTCACGAGCGATCCCGCCGCCCTCGAATCGCGTGGCTTCTGGGCCGTGTGCGCGGACTTCGAGGGCCGTCTGACCTGCGCACGCTTCGCCGACGTACGGATGCGCGCCGTTCCCGCGCCGGTGCCGGGCCGGTGGCGGGGTCCGGCCGTCGGTGACTGGACGTCGTCCCTCGACCGCGACGCGTACACCGACGCCGTGCGCCGCATCCGCGCGTATATAGCCACCGGCGAGGTCTACCAGGCCAACCTCTGCCGGGTGCTGTCGGCGCCCGTCGCCCCGGACGCCGACGTGGACGCCCTCACCGCGCTGCTGGCCCGCGGCAACCCCGCGCCGTACGCGGGAACGATCCGGCTGCCCGGCCACGGGGCCGAGATCGCCACCGCCTCGCCCGAGCTGTTCCTGCGCCGGGACGGCCGGACCGTCGAGTCCGGGCCGATCAAGGGCACCGGACGGACCGAGGCCGACCTGCTGGAGAAGGACTACGCCGAGAACGTGATGATCGTGGACCTGGTCCGCAACGACATCGGGCGGGTCTGCGCCACGGGCAGCGTGACGGTGCCCGACCTGTGCGCCGTGGAGAAGCACCCTGGGCTGGTCCATCTCGTGTCCACCGTGCGGGGCGAGCTGCGCGCCGGCGCCGGCTGGCCGGAGCTGCTCGGCGCCGCCTTCCCGCCCGGTTCCGTCACCGGCGCCCCCAAGTCGAGCGCCCTGCGGATCATCGAGGAGCTGGAGACCACGCCCCGGGGCCCCTACTGCGGCGGCATCGGCTGGGTCGACGCCGACCGGGGCACCGGCGAGCTGGCCGTCGGCATCCGCACCTTCTGGATCGACCGGGCCGCGGGCCTGCTGCGCTTCGGCACGGGCGCCGGCATCACCTGGGGCTCCGACCCCGAGGGGGAGTGGCGGGAGACCGAACTGAAGGCGTCCCGGCTCCTCGCGGTAGCGTCGGGTGCGTACGAGGCGGACGGAAGTGGAGAGGCGCAACAGACGTGAAGATCTGGCTCGACGGCGGACTGCAGGACATCGAGTCCGCCCGTGTCTCCGTGTTCGACCACGGGCTGACCGTGGGGGACGGCATCTTCGAGACGGTCAAGGCGGTGAACGGCAGGCCGTTCGCGCTGACCCGGCACCTCGACCGGCTGGCCCGCTCGGCCCGCGGCCTGGGCCTGCCCGACCCCGACCTCGACCTGGTCCGCCGCGCCTGCGCCGCCGTCCTCGAGGCCAATCCCATGCCGCTCGGCAGGCTGCGGATCACCTACACCGGCGGCCACGGGCCACTGGGCTCCGACCGCGGGGAGCACGGCACGACCCTGGTGGTCGCCCTCGGCGAGACCGGCCGCCGTCCCGACTCCACGGCCGTGATCACGGTGCCCTGGACCCGCAACGAGCGCGGCGCGCTCACCGGTCTGAAGACCACCTCCTATGCCGAGAACGTCGTCGCCCTGGCCCGCGCCCGCGAACGAGGCGCCAGCGAGGCCCTGTTCGGCAACACGGTCGGGCAGCTGTGCGAGGGCACCGGGTCGAACGTCTTCGTCGTCCTCGACGGCGAGATCCACACCCCGCCGGTCGCCTCCGGCTGCCTCGCCGGGATCACCCGGGCCCTGGCCGTCGAGTGGACCGGCGCCCGCGAGACCGATCTCCCGCTGGACATCCTGGAGCGCGCCGACGAGGTGTTCCTGACCTCCACCCTGCGGGACGTGCAGGCCGTGCACCGGATCGACGACCGCGAACTGCCGGGCGCCCCGGGCCCGGTGACCGCCAAGGCCATGCGGATCTTCGAGGAGCGCTCCGGGGACGACCTCGACCCGTGAGGCGGGATATTCGGCTGCTCCGCGGGTCTCGCGGGGGGTAGAACACCCCTGATGACCACGACCCTGCGGCCGACCGAGCCGCTTCAGCGCGCGGCCGACGGGAGCCGTTCACGCCGCTACCAGGTGTGCGTGAACAGCCGTCCCGTCGGCGCGATACACCTCGCCACCTCCCCGGCCTTCGGCGACTCGGTGGCGGTGATCCACCAGCTGCGCATCGACGAATCCGACCGCCGGCGCGGAAGGGGCACGGTCGCCGCCCTCGCCGCGGAGGAGGTGGCACGGAGCTGGGGCTGCCGGCAGATCCAGGTGAGCGTCAGAGGCGCCGACGAAGCCGGCCCGCACCTCGCCCGGGCGCTCGGCTACGTCCTGCGCACCCGCGGCATGGAGAAATCACTCGGCGGCACCCCGCCCGCCCTGCCCGCGGGCAGCAGCTCGCGGCCCATGTCGCCCGCCGAGTTCGCCGCCTGGCAGGCCTATCAGTCCGAGCAGTACGCCCGCACCTGGATGGAGCAGGGCGTCCCGGAGGCCGAGGCCCGGGCCAAGGCCCGCAACGACCACCGAACCCTGCTGCCGCAGGGCCTGCACACCGAGAACATGCTCTTCAGCGTGCTCCAGCACGATGGCGACCGGGTCGGCGTCCTGTGGCTGGCGCTGCGCGCGGACCGGGCCTACGTCTTCGACGTCGAGGCCGACGCGGCCCACCGCGGGCAGGGGCACGGCCGCACGCTGATGCTGCTGGCGGAGACCCAGGCGCTCGCCGCAGGCCGACGTCTCGTCGGCCTGAACGTCTTCGTGGGCAACACCCCGGCCGAGCGGCTCTACGAGTCGCTCGGCTACGAGACCACCCGGTACAACTACTACAAACCGTTGCTGTAGCGGCGGGGACGGACGGCGGTTCAGGCCTCCTGGCCGGCCAGGAGCCGGTCCACGATCTCCTCGATGCGCTCGCGCAGCCCCTCCTGGCTCTTGCCGCCGTCGAGGCGCTCACCGCCGATCACGTACGTGGGGGTGCCGCTCACGCCGATCGCCTTGCCCTCGGCCTGGTCGGCGTCGACGATCAGGATGTGCCGGCCGTCGACGAGGGCGGTGTCGAACTCCTCCGCGTCCAGTCCCAGTTCCCGGGCAACCTCGACCAGGAAGGGTTCTCCCATGCGGTCCAGCTCCGCGACCCGGCCCAGCACGGCCTCCGCGTACGGCCAGCCCCGGCCCTGCTCCACGGCCTCCTCGGCGGCCTGCGCGGCGGCGAAGGCGTGCTTGTGCTTCTCCAGCGGGAAGTGCCGCAGCCGCACCTCGAGACGGTCGCCGTAGCGGGCGCGAAGGGCGCGGATGTCGTCCAGGGCGGTGTGGCAGTCCGGGCACTGCAGCTCGCACCAGACGTCGAGAACGGGAACGGCGGCAGGCACGGGGGAGGAGTCGCTCATGCCCCCAGTCTCCCAGCCTCCGCGAGGGCGACCCAACCGGACCCGGGAGGCCGCCGGCGTACGCCGTCACCGGTACCTGGGGAGGAGTCGACCCCTAGATCTCCCTCAGATCTCCCTGATGTCGGGCCGGAGCGTGGCCCGTGCGGGCCCCGGCGGTGCAGGATGGAAGGGACGAAGCGCTCATGCCCGACCGAGCCCAGCCTGGAGGACCGGATGATTGCCGAGACCGTCTGCTCCGCGGTGTCCGCGGCCGGCCTGGGCATCGCGGCGGTCACCGCGTACCGCAGGCGATTCCTCGCGGCCGCCCGTATCGCCGCGTACGCACTGATTCCGGTCGGCCTGGTGATGACGGGTGTCGTGGATTGGCTGGCCGACACCGCCTTCAGCCCGACGGCCTGGGCCGGCTTCGGCGTGCTGGGCGTCGCCTGGGTGCTGTTCATGACCACGCGTGCCGTGGAGCGCCGCCGCGGCGGCACCCGCAAGGAACGCAAGGAGGCACGGGCCGCCGCACAGCGCGAGGCGGTCGCCCCGTCGGCCTCCAAACCCTCTTCGGGCGGCTCCACCACCCCTGCGTCGCCCCGGCCCGCGAGCGCGCCCCGCGGCGACGAGGACTTCAGCGACATCGAGGCCATCCTGAAGAAGCACGGCATCTGAAACGACACAGCGGTCCGGGCCCGTCAGCGGGCGCTCCGGAATGATCACAACCTGGACCGGACCGTGCGGAATTCAACGAGCACCCGGTCCTTACGGGCGTGTTGATCGCGCCGGGCGGGCGCGCTGCGTCATCATCGCGGCGAGATGCCGGACCCGACTCAGCTGGACACACAGCTGGACACGAGACAGAGCGAAACCGCGCCACCGCAGGACGAACCGCGCGGCTGCCTCTTCGCCCTTTCCCAGCCACCGCTCATGATCTTCCTTGCGGTGATCGGGTGTCTGATCCTCATGGCTGCGTTGCACGACCTGCTGTTGCTGTGAGCCGTACCCGCGGTCCCCGGCGTCACCCGCCGGGGCCGTGTCGGCCCGTGGTCAGCCCGTGGCCTCCTTGCGCCGCGCCCGGTACGCGGCCACGTGCAGCCGGTTCCCGCACGTACGGCTGTCGCAGTACCGCCGCGAGCGGTTGCGGGAGAGATCGACGAAGGCACGCCGGCAGTCGGGCGCCTCGCAGCGGCGCAGCCGCTCCTGCTCGCCGGCGACCACGAAGAACGCCAGGGCCATCCCGCAGTCGGCGGCCAGGTGATCGGCGACCGAGGCGCCGGGCGCGAAGTAGTGGATGTGCCAGTCGTAGCCGTCGTGGTCGGTGAGCCGGGGGGTGGTCCCGGCGGCGGCGACCAGTTCGTTGATCAGCCCGGCGGCGGCACGGGGCTCCGGGGCGGCGAAGACGGCCGCGAACCGTCCGCGGATCTTGCGCACCGCCGCGAGGTCCAGTTCCGAGAGGACGCCCACATCGCTGATCTCGTGTGTTCCCACGAAATCCTCGAGGGCCGCGACGTCCGGCAGCCCGTCCGGTGCCGAGTCGTCCTCCGGCACGGTGTTCACCAGATCCACCACGGTGTCGAGTGCGCACCGGGTGTCGTGGGTGATCAGCACGTTCTGCTCCCTGGCCTGGGGGTCGGGCGCGGGCGCCCGCCGATGCTGGCCGATGGTAGTGGCTTGCGCGGCAGCCGGACCGGCTCCGCCCACGGCCCGGCCCGCGGTTGCCGATACAACGCGGCCGACCCGCCCTGGGTTCCCGCACCTCGGCCCCTCCCGGGTCCCTGCTGCCGGAGCCCCCTCTGCCCCGGCTCGGACACCCGGCTCTGCCGCGGCAGCCGCACGGCGACCCTGTGGCCCCACCCGCCCCAGCCTTGCCGCCCCGGTTACGCGCTAGCTCGGGCACACGCCTGGCCGCGCGCAGCGCCCGCAGGGGACGCGCAAGCGCACCGGCGCCGCCCCGCGGGGATCCGCGGTGGCGACGCCGGCGTGTGCCGTATGCGGTTGTCCGGGCCCGTGCCGTCACCCCGAGTCGACGGCGCCGGGCGGCTTCACGGGGCCTCGCCTAGCTTTCCGCCAGGATGTGCGAGAGCTCCTGGTCGAGGTCGAAGTGCCGGTGTTCCGTGCCGGGGGGCACGGCGGCGTCTGTGCGCTTCAGGAAGGACTCCAGAGCCCGTGCCGGGGCCTCGAGCAGTGCCTCGCCCTCCGGGGAGCTCAGGGCGATGCACACGACGCCCTGACCGTGACTGCGCGACGGCCAGACTCGGACGTCGCCCGTGCCGGTGGGGCGGTGGAGGCCTTCGGCGAGGAGGTCGCGGGCGAACACCCACTCGACGGTTTCCTCGGCTCCGGTGTGGAAGGTGGCGTGCACGGCGTAGGGGTCGGCCGTGTCGTACCGCAGGCCTGCGGGGACAGGCAGGGAGGACTCGCTCGACACAACGAGGCGCAGGTGCAGCTCGCAGCTGACCGTGGTGTTCATAAGCGCCAGGGCCTTTCGCTCAGTGTGCGCTCGGGGATTCGCACGTCGGCGAAATCGACATGCCACCTACGGTGCCGTTGTAAACCCCTCTGAGTGTTTTGCGTGTGTTTACGTAACTCTTCCGGCCGAAAGATCGTTCGCGCCGTGCGCCCATTCCGGTGACAGGTTTCGCTCCGGTAGTGTTTGGCCGTATGAACACGGGGAGTAACAAACCCGGCGAGGCTGCCGTGGCGCAGGACCGATCGGGGACGGACGGCGCGGCGGAGCAGCGTGCGCTCGGGTCGCGGGCACCGGAATTCATCAAAGCGCGCCGTGCCCTGCACGTCAGCTGGCAGGTCGGCGTCTTCGTCGTGGGGCTCGCGGTGGTCGTGGCCGGCATCATCATGCTGCCGCTGCCCGGCCCCGGCTGGGTCGTGATCTTCGGCGGCATGGCTATCTGGGCGACCGAGTTCGTGTGGGCCCAGCTGGTGCTGCGCTGGACCAAGCGCAAGGTCACCGAGGCGGCACAGCGTGCGCTCGATCCCAAGGTGCGGCGCCGGAACATCATCCTGACCTCGATCGGGGTGGTGATCATCGGCGTGCTGGCCGGCATCTACCTGTGGAAGTTCGGTCTGCAGATGCCCTGGAAGATCAAGGACCAGTGATCCGCGGCGGGGGCGCGGCCGCCCGGCCCCCGCTGGTCACGGGCACCCCCTGACATGGGGTAATGTTCTTCCTGCGTCCGGGCGATTAGCTCAGTGGGAGAGCGCTTCGTTCACACCGAAGAGGTCACTGGTTCGAACCCAGTATCGCCCACCGGATCATCAGGCGGCCCGGCTCACCGATCGTGAGCCGGGCCGCTTCGTCGTGCGCGTGCCCGGCCGGTGCGCGGGCCCGGCTGGGCGGTCGTCGCGCGCACGCGACCGGTCGGCCCGGCCGTTCCGCTTCGGCCCGCCTTCATCCAACCGTGACCTTCCGCGGTGCGGTCCCCGCCGGAGCCGCCGATGTTCGGCCGGTCGGCCACACAGCGTCGACCTGCGGATTTCCCTCCGTGTCGCGCCCGAAGGTCGCGGCCGCCCCGACCGTCATCCGTTCCCGGGCGCCATCAATTCCTGTCCGAATCATTGACGTGCCCCCGGGCCCTCCGTACCTTGTGCCAGCAAGCGCTTACTTGAAACGATTCATGGAGCGACGCACCAGCGCGGGGAGGCTCATATGCAGCAGCACGGGAATGTGGAGAGGCGGACGATCCTCAAGGCGGCGGGGGCCTCGCTGGCCGTCGCCGGACTGGGTGCCACGGCCACCGCGTGCGGTGGCGGCAGCGGCGCGGGAGACGGAACGGTGACGATCCGTTACTCCTGGTGGGGTGCCGAGGACCGGGCCGAGCGCATCAACAGGACCATCGCGCTCTTCGAGAAGAAGTATCCGAAGATCAAGGTCAAGACCGACTTCCAGCAGTACACCGACTTCTGGAAGAAGTTCAACACCCAGGCCTCCGGCGGAAATCCACCGGACGTCTTCCAGAATGCCATCGGATTTCTGCGCAAATACGACGCGAAGAATGTCCTGCTCGACCTGAGTGAGCAGGTCGAGGCCGGCAACCTCTCCATGGAGGGATTCCGGGCCGGCCTGGAGAAGTTCGGAGAGGTCGACGGCAAGCTCCTCGGTGTGCCCGTCGGTTCGAACTCGATGGCCCTGGTCATCGACAAGCCCGTCTACACCCGGGCCGGCGTCAAGCCCGAGCTGGGCTGGACCTGGGACGACTTCGACGACGCGATGACGAAGATCCGCGACAGGACCGGCCGGGCCGGGGACAGCGGAATGTACGGCGTCATGTACCTCTACGACCTGTACCTGCGCCAGAACGGCAAGGCATTCTTCACGGAGGACGGACTCGGCTTCACCGAGGCGGACCTGACCCGGTGGTGGACCAAGGCGGAGAAGGGCGTGAAGTCGGGGCTGTTCGCCGACGCCAAGAAGGTCGTCCAGGTCAAGCCCAAGTCGGCGCTCTCCGCCGAACTGGCCGGCAGCGAATTCACCTGGGACAACTTCACCGTCCGCTACACCTCGGAGGGCAAGAGCGAGTACGGTCTCGCGCCCATCCCCACCACGGACGGCAAGAAGACCGGTCAGTACCTCGGCTCCCTGATGCTCAGCGCCTCCAAGCGCACCCAGCACCCGAAGGAAGTCGCCCAGTTCATCGACTTCATGGTCCACGACCCCGAGGTCGCCAAGATCATGGGCTACGACCGTGGTGTCCCCCCGACCCAGGTGCAGTACGACGCGTACCGGCCGACCGACCCGGTCAACAAGGCGATCGCCGCCTACGAGGAGTCCCTCGTGAAGTCGGGCGTCCTGGAGCCCATCACCCCGCACCCCGCCGGTGCCGACGTCTGCGAGGCCGCGTTCCTGCGCATCGCCGAGGAGATGGCGCTGGGCAAGCGGTCCGTGGACGACGCGGTCGAGCAGTTCTTCAACGAGTCGAAGACGGCTCTCGCCGGCTGATGGGAACCGCCGTGACACACGCCCCCGCGACGGAGGACCTGACCCGGGACTCCGAGCCTCGGCACGGTCCGGTGAAGACCCCGCGCCCCGCCGCCCTGAAGCGGCGGCGGCGCCGGGACAACCTGGCCGGCTACCTCTTCATGTCCCCCTGGATCGCCGGTTTCCTGCTGCTGACAGCGGGACCGATGGTGGCCTCCCTGTACTTCGCGTTCACCGACTACGACCTGTTCGACGCGCCCCGGTGGATCGGTCTGGACAACTTCTCCGAGATGTTCGGCGACCCCCGCTGGCGCCACTCGGTGCAGGTCACGCTCTGGTACGTCGTCGCCGGCACGCCGATCAAGCTGATCGCCGCCCTCGGCGTCGCGCTGCTGCTGGCGCAGAAGCGGCGCGGGCAGGCCTTCTACCGGGCCGCCTTCTACGCCCCGTCGCTGATCGGCGCGAGCGTGTCCATCGCCATCGTGTGGAAGGCGATCTTCTCGGACGACGCGGCCGTCGACCGCACCCAGCGGTTCTTCGGGATCGACGTCGGCGGCTGGACCGGTGACCCGGACCTGATCATCTACAGCCTGGTGGCACTCACCGTCTGGCAGTTCGGCGCCCCCATGGTCATCTTCCTGGCCGGCCTCAAGCAGGTGCCGCGCGAGCTGTACGAGGCGGCCGACGTGGACGGGGCGGGCAAGCTGCGGCAGTTCTGGAACATCACCCTGCCGATGATCTCCCCGGTCCTCTTCTTCAACGTCCTGCTGGAGACGATCCACTCGTTCCAGATCTTCAGCTCGGCGTACATCGTCGGCGGCGGCGCCGGAGGCAACGCCTGCGGTCCGGCCGACGGATCGATGGTCTACACCTGCTACCTGTACGTCCAGGGATTCGAGAACAGCCGTATGGGCCTGGCCTCCGCCATGGCGTGGATGCTGCTCGTCGCGGTCGCCCTGGTGACGGCGGTGCTGTTCTGGTCCCAGAAGCGCTGGGTGCACTACGAGGAGGGCGGCCGATGAGCGCGCAGGCCACCGACGTCACGCCGGCCCCGTCCAGGACGGGAGCGCTGCGGCGCAGACTGCCGGGCTCGCTCGCCTGGCACATCGGGTCGCTGGCGATCCTCGCGGTGATCCTCTACCCGGTGATCTGGGTCATCGGCGGCTCGTTCAAGAAGAGCGAGGACATCGTCGGCAGCCTGGACCTCTTCCCGGGCGACCCGGTCGTCTCCAACTACACGAGCCTCGCCGACGGCATCGCGGACATCCCGATCTCCACGTTCTTCTTCAACTCCCTCTTCCTCGCGGTCGGCTCGGTGGTCGGGATCCTGGTGTCCTGCTCGCTCACGGCGTACGCCTTCGCGAAGATCAGGTTCGCGGGCCGCAACCTGCTCTTCACCCTGATGATCGGCACGCTGCTGCTGCCGTACCACGTGCTGCTGATCCCGCAGTACGTGCTGTTCCGCAACATGGGCCTGATCAACACGTACACGCCGCTGCTGCTGGGCAAGTACCTCGCCACGGAGGCGTTCTTCGTCTTCCTGATGGTGCAGTTCATGCGCAACCTGCCCAGGGAACTGGACGAGGCGGCCCGGCTCGACGGCTGCGGGCACTTCCGCATCTACTGGTCGATCGTGCTGCCGCTGTGCCGCCCGGCGCTGATCACCAGCGCGATCTTCACCTTCATCAACTCCTGGAACGACTTCATGGGCCCGCTGATCTACCTCAACGAGCCCGGCAAGTACACCGTCTCCCTCGGCCTGAAGATGTTCGTGGACCAGGAAGGGCTGGCCAACTACGGCGGCATGATCGCCATGTCGCTCGTCGCCCTGCTGCCCGTCCTCGCGTTCTTCCTGGCCTTCCAGCGCTACCTGATCGACGGCATGGCGACGTCCGGTCTGAAGGGCTGAGGTGATCCCGTCATGACCGAGCTGCGCGCGAAGGCCCGTGCGGAACGCGGGGAGTCACGGCTCGCCGAGCGGTTCGCGCTGTTCGCCGAGTGCCTGCTGACCGGGGTGTGGATCGCGGTGGCCTCGCTGCCGCTGGTCACCTACCCCGCCGCGTTCGCGGCCGGCGCGCGGCACCTCGGGCGCCGGCTCGCCCACGAGCAGGGCGGTCTGCGCGAGTTCGCGGCCGACTTCCGGGCGGCCCTCGGCCGGGGGTGGCTCGTCGGGCTCGCCGGGTGGGCGGCCCTGGCCGCGGTGTGGGTGGACGTGCAGGCCGTACGGAACGGTCTGCCGGGCGGCCCCTTCGTGGGCGCCGTCGGGGTGCTCGCCCTGATCGGCGCGGCCGTGGCCGGGCTGCGCGCGGCGGCGGCCTGGCGGCCCGGCGCCTCCTGGCGGTCCCTGCTCGCCGAGGCCGGCCGCCGTACCGTACTCGATCCCGCCGGCTCCTTCCTGATCGTCGGCGGGCTGGCCCTGGTGGTCTGTTCCGCCTGGTTCAGCGCGCCGCTCGCGGTCGCCGTGCTGGGCGCCGTCGCGGCGGCGGCCGTCGCCGTGGAGGAGCGTTACCGGCACCGCTGACGAGCGGTGTCTCCCCGTACCGAGGTCGGCGCCCGGCGCCGCACCTCTATCTGTCATGCCCTTGACATCCCGTGCTGGTGCACGGAACGGAAAGGAAAGGCCATGTCCCCCATCCCCCGCAGGTCCCTCCTCAAGGCGGCCGCCGTCGCCGGCGCCGCCGCCCAGTTCAGCTGGGCCCTCGGCGCCAGGAACGCCCAGGCCGCGCCCGCCGCCGCGACCGCCGACGACAGCCCCGTCACCCTGACCTGGCTGGAGGACGGCGGCCTGGGTGCCGCCCCCGGCTCCACCGTCGGCGTCCCCTGGCCCAGGGGCACCTACCAGGAGGACCAGTCGTTCGCCGTGACGGACGCGGACGGCAAGGCCGTACCCGTGCAGTCCTGGCCCCTCGCGTACTGGCCGGACGGCTCCCTCAAGTGGACGGCGCACGCGGTCGGCTCGGGCGACGGCGCGCTCACCCTGACCGCCGGCGCCCCCGCCGCACCCGCCAGGAAGGTCACCGTCCACCGGCGCGGCGGCACCATCGACATATCGACCGGCGTCATCACCGCCAGGATCGGCACGTCCGGCGCCACGCTGATCAAATCGGTCACCAGAGGCTCCACCGAGATCGCGAAGAACGGCCGTCTCGTCCTGCTGCGCCAGCCCGAGATCGAGGACGGCGACCAGGGCACCGTGAAGTACGAACGCTTCGACGGCGCCGTCGACAAGGTCGAGGTCGAGCAGGAGGGCCCGGTCCGCGCGGTGGTCCGCATCGACGGCAAGCACCGCAAGGGCGACCGCGGCCGGCTGCCCTTCTCCATCCGCCTCTACTTCTACGCGGGCGCCGACTCCTTCCGCATGGTGCACACGATCACGTTCGACGGGACCCAGGAGCCCGGCAAGGCGAGCGGCGACTTCGTCCGCGGTCTCGGCGTCCGCTTCACCGTGCCGATGCGCGACGAGCCCTACGACCGCCACATCCGCATCGGCGGGGAGGGCACCGGCCTGCTGCGCGAGGCAGTCAAGGGCATCACCGGACTGCGCCGCGACCCGGGAGCGGCCGTGCAGGCCGCGCAGTTCGCCGGCGAGAAGCTGCCCGACCCGTCCACGTGGGACCAGCGGGTCACCACCCGCCTCCGGTACATCCCCGAGTGGGGCGACTACACCCTCTCCCAGCTCTCCGCCGACGGCTTCACCCTGCGCAAGCGCACCAAGAAGGGCCACGGCTGGATCGGCGCCGGCGGCGGCCGGCGCGCCTCCGGCTTCGGCTACGTCGGCGGGGTGAGCGGCGGACTCTCCTTCGGCCTGCGCGACTTCTGGGAGAAGTACCCCGCCCAGCTCGACATCCGCGACGCCCACACCGACCACGCCGAGGTCACCCTCTGGCTCTGGTCGCCCGAGGCCCAGCCCATGGACCTGCGCTTCTACCACGACGGTATGGGCCAGGACACCTACGCCGAGCAGCTCGAAGGCCTCAACATCACCTACGAGGACTACGAGCCCGGCTTCGGCACCCCCTACGGCATCGCCCGCACCTCGGAGCTGCTCTTCTGGGCCAACGCCGCCACCCCGAGCGCCGAGACACTCGCCGAACAGGTCGAGGCCGTACGGGTGCTCCCGCAGCTCGCCGCGCCGCCGAAGCAGCTCATCAAGGCGGGCGTCTTCGGCAAGGGCCTGTATGCCGAACCCGACCGCTCCACCCCCGCCAAGGCCAAGATCGAGGACCACCTCGACTTCCTCTTCACCTACTACAAGGACCAGGTGGAGCAGCGCCGCTGGTACGGCTTCTGGGACTACGGCGACATCATGCACACCTACGACACGGCCCGGCACGTCTGGCGCTACGACGTGGGCGGCTACGCCTGGGACAACTCCGAGCTCTCCCCGGACCTGTGGCTCTGGTACGCCTACCTGCGCTCCGGCCGCGCCGACATCTTCCGCTTCGCCGAGGCCATGACCCGGCACACCGGCGAGGTCGACGTCTATCACCTGGGCAAGTGGGCGGGCCTCGGCACCCGGCACGGCATCCAGCACTACGCCGACAGCGCCAAGCAGCAGCGCATCGCCAACACCACCTACCGCCGCTTCTACTACTTCCTCACCGCCGACGAACGCGTCGGCGACCTCATGCGGGCCAACGTCGACTCCGACGAGACCTTCCTCGTCCTCGACCCGCAGCGCAAGGTCCGCCCCGACCCGGACTACACGCCCGACCCGCACGCCCTGTCGATCGGCTTCGGCACCGACTGGAGCGGTCTGGTCTCGGCCTGGCTGACCGAGTGGGAACGCAAGGGCCCCCAGTGGGAGAAGGCCAGGGCCCGCGTGCTGTCCACCATGGAGACCATCGCGGCCCAGCCCAACGGATTCGTGCAGGGCAGCGGCCTGTACGACCTGGACACCGGGAAGTTCGCCATCGCCGAGCAGCCGGTGGTCTCCGTCTCGCACCTCTCGGCGGTCTTCGGCCTGGGCGAACTCTGCGCCGAGCTGATCGACCTGGTGGACATGCCGAAGTTCAACGAGGCGTACTACGACTACTGCCGCTACTTCAACGCCTCCAAGACCGAACAGGCGGCCCGCTACGGCAGCAACTTCGGCAGCCTGATCCTCTTCCAGGGCCACTCCCGCCTCGACGCCTACGCGGCCGTCCGGACCGGGGACGACAAGCTGGCCAGGCGGGCCTGGGACAAGTTCTACAACTCCGACGGCTACAAGGAGTCGGCACCCTGGACGACGGAGAAGCTGAGCGGCCCCGTCACGCTGGTGCCGGGCAGCGAGGCGAGCTGGGTGTCCACCAACGACACCGCCCTCTACGGCCTCGCCGCCATCGAGAACCTCGCACTCCTGGGGGACAGGATGCCGTAGCCCGCATGTGACGGACGCGGACCCGGGCACACTCCACGGGTGGACTGGAACCATTACGTCTTCCGCAGCCTGTGGGCCCTGCCCGCACCCGCAGCCGCCGTCTACCGCGAGCTGGAACGGATCGAGGACTACCCCCGCTGGTGGCCCCAGGTGCGCGAGGTCACCCGCCTCGACGCCACCAGCGGGATCGTCCGGATCCGCTCCCTCCTCCCGTACGACCTGACCCAGACCGTGCGGGAACTGAGCCGCGACCCGGCGGCGGGCGTGCTGGAGGTCTCCCTGTCCGGCGACATCGAGGGCCGGGCCCGCTGGACGGTCGCCCCCGACGGCACCGGCGGCAGCAGCGTCCGCTACGACCAGGAGGTCGACGTCCGCAAGCCGCTGCTGCGCCGCCTCGCCGTGCCGGGACGGCCCCTGTTCCGGGCCAACCACCGGCTGATGATGCGGGCGGGGCGACGCGGACTGGCGGCCCGCCTGAACACGGTTTGAAGAGAGCGTGCCCGGACCTGTATTGTTCAGTGCGTTCCCGGGCGATTAGCTCAGTGGGAGAGCGCTTCGTTCACACCGAAGAGGTCACTGGTTCGAACCCAGTATCGCCCACGCTCGCGAGAGCGACGTGTGTCCGCAAACTAAGCGGACCACGTCGCTCTCTTCGTTTCTGCGCGGCTTCGCCGCGCGTTGTGGGGGCTACGCCACCCGCACCCCCGGTCCCGGCGTCGTCCCGGGCCGGAGATGCCAGGTCACGCCGCCGCCGGCAGGTCCGGACGCAGGGGCCAGGCCGGGTCCACGGCCTCCTCGGTCCCGTTGAGCGCGAACCACGCCTGGAGTCCCCGCGCCTGCCCCGCGTGCCACACCGCCTGGAGCGTGTGCAGCTCGGCGGGGGAGAGGCGCTCCAGCCGCGACTGGAAGCGGCGCCCCACCGCCCGGACGACCCCCAGCGCGGCCTGCGCGTCGGCCGCCGCGTCGTGCGCGCCCTCCAGCTCGACGCCGTAGTGCGCGCACAGGTCGGTGAGGGTGCGGCGGCCCTTGCGGTAGCGGTCCAGGTGTTTGTCGAGCACGCGCGGGTCGAGGACGTACAGCGGCGTCCGCTCCAGCCGCGCGGCCAGCGACGAGGCCCGGTGGCGGCGCAACTCCCGGTCCAGCAGCGTGAGATCGAACGGCGCGTTCATCACCACGAGCGGCCGGCCCGCCCGGGCCTGCTCGCCCAGCGCCTCGGCTATCTCGTACATCACCGGCGCCGGCCAGCGTCCGTTGCGCTGCAGGTGCTCCTCGGTCAGCCCGTGCACCGCCGTCGCCGCCTCGGGCACCGGCACACCCGGGTTCACCAGCCAGCGGGTGACCCGGGGCCTGAGTCCCGGGGCGTCCTGGACGACCAGGGCCGCCGACACGATCCGGTCGGTCTCGACGTCCACACCCGTGGTCTCCGTGTCGAAGGCGGCCAGCGGCCCCTCGAACCAGCACGTCATAGGGCACTCAACTCCTCGTCCAAACACGGCAGCTGACGCGCCGTCTTCTGTCCCGGTTCGGTGATACCCGGGCTGTTTGCGACGTACGCCGGAAGGACACAACAGGAGTACGGGTCTTTGCAGTTCAGCGACCCGCAGCGTGGTTACACCAGTTCTGGAAGGCTGTTGGCCATGGCCATAGCGCAGCCCGAACGGGGCGGGCTGCTGCCCGAGCGCACGGCGCCCACTCGCGGGTCCCTCGCCACCACCGCCTGCATGGAGACCCTGCAGGTCGGCTATCTGCACGCGGTCGCCGCCGCGGCTGGCTGCTCGTTGTCCCAGCCCTTTCCGGACAACGGCATCGACTGGCACGTCAGTCACAGCGCGCCCGGCCACATCGTCGACGACGAGGTCACCATCAAGGTGCAGCTCAAGGCGACCTACCAGATCCCGCCGAGCCCGCCGGGCCGCTTCTTCTCGTTCACCCTCGACAACGACCACCTGGCGAAGCTCGCCCGCACCCCGGTGTCGGTGCACAAGATCCTGGTCGTGATGATCGTCCCCCGGTCCCGGGACCAGTGGCTGCGCGCCGGCCACGACCGGCTGGACCTCAGGCACTGCTGCTACTGGACCAACCTCGCCGGACACCCGATCACGGGCCGGCGGCGCACCACCGTGCGGATACCGACCGCGCGGGTCTTCGACGACCGGGCGCTGTGCGAGATCATGACGCGGGTCGGGACGGGAGGGAAACCATGACGCACCGCCCCATCCGCGAGCCCCTGCGCCCCGTGCGGCAGCATCCCGCCGACGCCGGCGGCACCGCCTGGGACGGGGGCACGCCCGAGCCCGCCGCCGTCGACCCGGCCGTGCTCGCCGCGCTCCTGCACCGGCACGGCTGGCACCGGCGCGGCGGCGCCCCCGGCCGCTACGGCCGCTGGACCCCGCCCGGCCCCGGCGGCGGCGCCACCAGTCTGCTGGTGCCCGACAGCCGCGCCTTCCCCGACAGCGACGACCTCCTCGGCGAGGCGCTGCTCGCCCTGTCCCGCAGCGGCACGCCCTCCGCCCGCGAGATCCTCGTCTCCCTCTCCGTGCCCAGCGACGAGATCCGCTGGTGGCGCGACCTGCCGACCGGCCCCGCCGGCACCGCGCCCTGGACGGTGGAGGAGCAACTGCGCTCCGCCGCCCGGCGCGTGCTGCTCGCCGGCGCCCTCGCCACCCGTGCGCGGGCCGGCTACCACGGTGCCCGGCACCGCCGCGCCGCCGCCGCGTCCCTGGCGAACGTCCTGGTCGGCCCCGCCACCGACGGCCGCCGCCTCACGGCCTTCGTGCCCGTCACCAGCGGCCGCCCCCTCGCCGTCCACCTCCACCAGGCCCTCTTCGCCGCCCGCGAGGCCGTCGACTACCGGCGGGCCACCGGTGCCATGGACGCCTTCGACAGCGCCGTCGCGGCGGGCGTCAGCCACGAACTCACCGAGGCGCTCGTCGCCCTCGTCCGCGGTACGGAGGGCGCCCGCGTCGCCGTCGCGTGGGCACCCGCCGCCGGGGTCCCCGAGGGCTGCGCCGCCCCCGCCGAACCCGTCGAGTTCTCGCCCGGCGACCTGCCCGCCCTGCGCGAGGCCGGCGCCCGCTATCTGCGCGCGGAGCCCTCCGTGCCCGTGCGGCTCACCGGCACGGTCGTGCGGATGCGCCGGACCGGGCCGCGCGGCGCCGGTACCGTACGGCTGCGGGTGCTCGCCGGGGCCGACGTCCCGCACGTGCGGATCACCCTGGACGAGGAGGCGTACCGGATCGCCGGGCACGCGCACCTGGTCGGGCTGCCCGTGCGCGTGCTGGGGCGGCTGGAGAGCCGGGGCGGGTTCCGTCGCCTCACCGGCGCCTGCGAGGTCGCCCCCGTGCAGGTCGACGAGGCCGAGCGGGACCGCCTGCTGAAGGCCCTCCACGAGAACCTGGACGTCTTCGGGGAGGCCTGCGGCGGGGAGTGACTTCGACCGAGGTGGGCCCGGGTCGGTACGATCGCCCTCATGCGTGCGCTCCGGTATGGCGCCGCCGCCCCACCTTCAGTCAGGAGAGACCGGTGTCAGACGTCCGTGTGATCATCCAACGCGATTCCGAGCGGGACGAACGCGTGGTGACTACGGGCACTACGGCCGCCGAGCTCTTCGCCGGCGAGCGCTCGATCGTCGCCGCCCGCGTCGGCGGCGAGCTCAAGGACCTCGCGTACGAAGTGAAGGACGGCGAGACCGTCGAGGGCGTCGAGATCTCCTCCGAGGACGGCCTCGCCATCCTGCGCCACTCCACCGCGCACGTCATGGCGCAGGCCGTGCAGGAGCTGTTCCCCGAGGCCAAGCTCGGCATCGGCCCGCCCGTCAAGGACGGCTTCTACTACGACTTCGACGTCGAGAAGCCCTTCCACCCCGATGACCTCAAGGCCATCGAGAAGAAGATGCAGGAGATCCAGAAGCGCGGCCAGCGCTTCTCCCGCCGTGTGGTCACCGACGAGGCCGCCCGCGAGGAGCTCGCCGACGAGCCGTACAAGCTGGAGCTGATCGGCCTCAAGGGCTCCGCCTCGCACGACGACGGCGCGGACGTCGAGGTCGGCGCCGGCGAGCTGACGATCTACGACAACCTGGACGCCAAGACCGGCGAGCTGTGCTGGAAGGACCTCTGCCGCGGTCCCCACCTGCCCACCACCAGGAACATCCCGGCGTTCAAGCTCATGCGCAACGCCGCCGCCTACTGGCGCGGCAGCGAGAAGAACCCGATGCTCCAGCGCATCTACGGCACCGCCTGGCCCTCCAAGGAGGAGCTGAAGGCGCACCTGGAGTTCCTCGCCGAGGCCGAGAAGCGCGACCACCGCAAGCTCGGCAGCGAGCTGGACCTGTTCTCCATCCCGGAGCAGATCGGCTCGGGCCTCGCCGTCTTCCACCCCAAGGGCGGCATCGTCCGCCGGGTCATGGAGGACTACTCGCGGCGCCGCCACGAGGAAGAGGGCTACGAGTTCGTCTACACCCCGCACGCGACGAAGGGGAAGCTCTTCGAGACCTCGGGCCACCTGGACTGGTACGCCGACGGCATGTACCCGCCCATGCAGCTCGACGAGGGCGTGGACTACTACCTCAAGCCCATGAACTGCCCGATGCACAACCTGATCTTCGACGCGCGCGGCCGCTCCTACCGCGAGCTGCCGCTGCGCCTGTTCGAGTTCGGGACCGTGTACCGGTACGAGAAGTCGGGCGTCGTGCACGGCCTCACGCGGGCCCGCGGCTTCACCCAGGACGACGCGCACATCTACTGCACCCGCGAGCAGATGTCGGAGGAGCTCGACAAGACGCTCACCTTCGTGCTGAACCTGCTGCGCGACTACGGCCTGACCGACTTCTACCTGGAGCTGTCCACGAAGGACCCGGAGAAGTTCGTCGGTTCCGACGAGGCCTGGGAAGAGGCCACCGAGACGCTGCGTCAGGTCGCCGAGAAGCAGGGCCTCCCG
Organism: Streptomyces flaveolus; assembly: GCF_014648815.1. Classification (GTDB taxonomy): domain Bacteria; phylum Actinomycetota; class Actinomycetes; order Streptomycetales; family Streptomycetaceae; genus Streptomyces; species Streptomyces flaveolus. Next base: position 291,768 of record NZ_BMRV01000005.1, read on the forward strand.
CTGGTCCCGGACCCGGGCGGTGCCGCCTTCTACGGCCCGAAGATCTCCGTCCAGGCCAAGGACGCCATCGGCCGCACCTGGCAGATGTCGACCATCCAGCTCGACTTCAACCTGCCGGAGCGCTTCAACCTGGAGTACACGGGCGCGGACGGCACCAAGACCCGCCCGGTCATGATCCACCGTGCGCTGTTCGGCTCCATCGAGCGCTTCTTCGCGGTGCTCCTCGAGCACTACGCGGGTGCCTTCCCGGCCTGGCTGGCCCCGGTCCAGGCGATCGGCATCCCGATCGGCGACGCGCACGTCGAGTACCTGGAGAAGTTCGCCGCGGCCGCGAAGCGGCAGGGCCTGCGCGTCGAGGTCGACTCCTCCTCCGACCGCATGCAGAAGAAGATCCGCAACGCCCAGAAGCAGAAGGTGCCCTTCATGGTCATCGCCGGTGACGAGGACATGGCCAACGGCGCCGTCTCCTTCCGCTACCGCGACGGCTCGCAGGAGAACGGCATCCCCGTCGAGGAGGCCATCGCGAAGATCGCGAAGGTCGTCGAGGAGCGGGCGCAGGTCTGACCGTACGGACGGACCCAGGGCCCCCGGGAGCGATCCCGGGGGCCTTTTCCGCGGCCTCCCGGTAACGCCATATGCTGCACGCATGACGAGTGAGCCGGAGCAGCAGATCGGAGTGGGGACGCAGGACGCGTTCCAGCGCCTGTGGACGCCCCACCGGATGGCCTACATCCAGGGCGAGAACAAGCCCAGCGGCCCCGGCGCCGACGACGGCTGTCCCTTCTGCTCGATCCCGGCCAAGTCCGACGAGGACGGGCTCGTCGTCCGGCGCGGCGAGCACGTCTACGCGGTGCTCAACCTGTACCCGTACAACGGCGGCCACCTGATGACGGTGCCGTACCGGCACGTCGCCGACTACACCGACCTGACCGACGCGGAGACGGCCGAGCTGGCACTGCTGACCAAGCAGGCGATGACGGCCCTGCGGGCCGCCTCCGGCGCCCACGGGTTCAACATCGGCATGAACCAGGGCTCGGTGGCCGGCGCGGGCATCGCCGCGCACCTGCACCAGCACATCGTGCCCCGCTGGGGCGGCGACACGAACTTCATGCCGGTCGTCGGCCACACCAAGGTGCTGCCGCAGCTGCTGGGAGACACGCGGAAGATGCTGGCGGAGGCCTGGCCGACGGGCTGACGTAGGGCCCGCGCCGCACCCGTCAGCCCGTCCGGCGTTCGAGGACGAGGCCGTTCAGGCCGAAGGGGGTCTGGGGGCGCAGCCCCCAGCGACGTGCCCGCACGCCCCGGCTGAACCGCCGGAGGTCTACGCGTCGTAGACGTCGGCCTTCCGCGGCGACGGATCCTGCACCGCCGTGCTGAGGAACGACGACCGCGCGCCGAACTTCTCCGTGTCCACGCCGTTCTCCTCCAGCACCCGGATCGCCGCCGAGTGCACCACCCGCAGCACCGGTGTGGCCGCCCGCAGCGCGTCGTCGGCCATGAAGCGGTGCCGCCACGGCTGGTCCGCCCACGCGTGCCGCAGTCCGAAGGGCTCCGGCAGGCCGATCGTGCCGCCGAGCCAGTTCAGCAGGGGCGGGTACCAGGTGAGCGGGGCGCGGACGGCGAGCCGTACCACCTCGTTGGCGGTGACCAGCGGGAGCATCACCTTGCGTGTCTCCCACGGCTTGAACGACTTGGCGACCTCCTTGGACGGGGCCTCCGGCTTGGTCGTGAAGAGCGGGTTGACCGGACCCAGGGCGTGCCCGGTGACCTCGATGCGCAGCGTCGAGTGCAGCACGGTCACCGTGATCAGCATCGTGATGACCAGCTGGCCGTCCCACAGCGTCCACTGGACGCCCAGGTAGTGCCGGTCGCCGGCCCCGAACTGCTGCTTGTTGCAGATGTCCTGGATCGCGTGCGGCTTGACCTGGTAGGCCTCGACGTCCGTGCCCTCCGGACGGGACACCGCCGTGGCCTTCTCCCCGATCGGCGTGACGATCCAGTGCCGTATCGACGGCTTCGTGAAGCCGCCGGTGTTCAGCGGGCCGCGCTCCAGCATGCGCAACTGGTCGTGGATGGACCGTATGACGTCCCAGCTGCGGAACGGGTGGATCTCCCGGGTCGGGTCGGCCGGCACCAGCTCCTCGGCGAGCTGCCAGCTGCCCCACCGCGTGCCCATGCCGAGGATGCCCTTGGGGCCGGCGTAGAAGACGGAGTTGGACTGCTGCTCGGCGCCGAGCTTGGCCAGCGACTGGCGCAGCTGCTCGGCCGCCGTCTCGTTCGGGTTGGTGGGCACCGCCTCGGGCACCTTGGCGCCGACGCCGCTGCCGGACAGCAGACCGTCCCAGCGCTCCCGCAGGTCCCTGGCCGTCCTCTCGCAGATCCGTTTGGCCCAGAACCATCCGACGACGGGCATCACGACGGCCGCACGCGCGTACCAGGCCCAGAAGCCGGAGAACGGCATCTTGAGCAGGAACAGCACCGCGAGGGCGGCGATCGCCACCAGGACGGCGGTGCCCAGGGCCCCGGCCTGCTTGTTCTCCGCCTTGGAGACGGTGGTGCGGATCTGGAAGCCGAGCAGCCAGACCAGCGTGCCCGGCAGGAACAGCAGACCGCACAGCACGCTGACCATGGTCAGCCGGTTGTCACGGGCCTTGCGGATGCCGTTGGCCGCCAGGCAGTGCTCCACGACCACCTGCGGCTCGGCCCCGAAGGACTGGATGAGCGGCTTGCGGTCGCCGCCGAGCATGCGGTCGGCCACCGCGCGGGAGAAGGCCTCGCCCAGATTGGGGCGGAAGATCGTGGCCCAGGAGCGGCCCGGGTTGACGGTCGTCTGGTGCCACTCGTTGTCGGCCTTCTTGATCTCCTCCATCGGGTTGTCCCGGTAGGCGGCCGAGGCCAGCGCGAAGGTGGCCGTCTGCCCCCCGTCGTCCGTACGCGGAACCTGCGGTCCGAAGAAGTCCGCGTAACCGCCGTCAACGGTCATTCCCGCCCCCGATCGCCACCACTGTCGCTCCTGCGGCCTTCCCGACTTCCCTGCCCCGCACACCTGTTGATCAGGTCATCAGCGTATCCGCAGCAGTCGGCGTGCGTCACCGGACGGCCAAAGGCGCCCCCGCGCGCGCCGGTTGACGCCGGGTGCGCCGTCGCGCGCCGGGGCGGCGGGCCTCCGGCGCGGGGCGGCCCACGCCGGTTCGAGCACCGTCACGACGTCGCGTGCACCTCCTCGCGCAGCCGCTCCGCGACCTGCTGCGGCATCGGTTCGTGCCGTGCGTAGCGGCGGTCGAAGCGTGCGGTGCCGTGCGACAGGGAGCGCAGGTCCACCGCGTACCGGCCGATCTCGATCTCGGGCACCTCGGCCCGGATCAGGGTCCGCCCGCCGCTGGTCTGCTCGGTGCCGAGCACCCGGCCGCGCCGCCCCGACAGGTCGCTCATCACGGCGCCCACGTAGTCGTCGCCGACCAGCACGCTCACCTCGGCCACCGGCTCCAGCAGATGGATCCGGGCGTCGGCCGCGGCCTCCCGCAGCGCCAGCGCGCCGGCCGTCTGGAAGGCGGCGTCGGAGGAGTCCACCGAGTGCGCCTTGCCGTCCAGCAGCGTGACGCGGACGTCGATCAGCGGATGGCCCGAGGCGACGCCCTTGGCGGCCTGCGCCCGCACGCCCTTCTCGACCGACGGGATGAACTGCCGGGGCACCGCACCGCCGACCACCTTGTCCACGAACTCGATGCCCGAACCGCCCGGCAGCGGCTCCACCTCGATCTCGCAGATGGCGTACTGCCCGTGCCCGCCGGACTGCTTGACGTGCCGCCCGCGCCCGGCCGCCCGGCTCCCGAAGGTTTCCCGCAGGGACACCTGGTGGGGTACGACGTCGACCTGGACGCCGTACCGGCTGCGCAGCCGCTCCAGGGCGACGTCCGCGTGGGCCTCGCCCAGGCACCACAAGACCACCTGGTGGGTGTCCTGGTTCTGCTCCAGCCGCATCGTCGGGTCCTCGGCGACCAGCCGGGCGAGCCCCTGGGAGAGCTTGTCCTCGTCGGGTTTGCTGTGCGCCTGGATGGCGAGCGGCAGCAACGGGTCGGGCATCTCCCAGGGCGCCATCAGCAACGGGTCGTCCTTGGCCGACAGCGTGTCCCCGGTCTCCGCGCGGCTCAGCTTGGCCACGCACGCCAGGTCGCCCGCGATCACGTGCGTGACCGGCCGCTGCTGCTTGCCGAACGGCGTCGTCAGGGCGCCGATCCGCTCGACGACGTCGTGGTCCTCGTGACCGCGGTCGGCCAGCCCGTGCCCGGAGACGTGCACCGTCTGGTCGGCACGCAGGGTGCCCGAGAAGACGCGGATCAGCGAGATCCGGCCGACGTACGGGTCGGAGGAGGTCTTCACGACCTCCGCGACCAGCGACTCGTCGGGGTCGCACATCCGCAGTTCGCGCGGTGAGCCGTCGGGGGTGGTCACCCGGGGTGCCTCGCGTTCCAACGGCGTCGGGAAGCCGCGGACGATCAGCTCCAGCAGCTCGACGGTGCCCAGTCCCTGCCGGGCGCCCTCGGCGGCGGGAGCGGCGGCCAGAACGGGGAAGAACGCGCCGCGCGCGACGGCCCGTTCCAGGTCCTGGATCAGTGTCCTGACGTCGACCTGCTCGCCGCCGAGGTAGCGGTCCATGAGGGTCTCGTCCTCGCTCTCCGCGATGATCCCCTCGATGAGCCGGTTGCGGGCCTCGTCGATCAGCGGCAGCTGGTCCCCGACGGGTTCGGACTCCTCGCGCACGCCGGAGGAGTAGTCGAACAGCCGCTGCGTGAGCAGCCCCATCAGCCCCGTCACGGGCGCGTGCCCGTCGGGCCCCTGCGGGCCCCGCAGGGGCAGGTACAGCGGCAGTACGGCGTCGGGGTCGTCCGCGCCGAACGCGTCGGCGCAGATCCGCGTCATCTCCTCGAAGTCGGCCCGCGCCGCCTCCAGGTGCGTGACGACGATGGCGCGCGGCATGCCGACGGCCGCGCACTCCTCCCACACCATGCGGGTCGAGCCGTCCACCCCGTCGGAGGCCGAGACGACGAAGAGGGCCGCGTCCGCGGCGCGCAGACCGGCCCTGAGCTCACCGACGAAGTCGGCGTATCCGGGAGTGTCCAGCAGATTGATCTTGATGCCGTCCCATTCCACCGGCACCAGGGAGAGCTGTACCGAGCGTTGCTGCCGGTGCTCGATCTCGTCGTAGTCCGAGACGCAGCCGCCGTCCTCCACGCGGCCGGCCCGGTTCACCGCTCCCGCGGTCAGCGCGAGAGCCTCCACCAGAGTCGTCTTGCCCGATCCGGAGTGGCCGACCAGCACCACATTCCGTACGGACGCGGGGTGGTCGGCCGCCGTTGCCCTGCCGGCGGCTCCGGGGTGGGTATGTGCCTTGTCGCCCATGTCCTTGCCTCCCGTGCACGGTGAGGTCGTTGTGGGCGCGGACGCGCGGGACCGCGTGCACTGGCGGCTCCGGCGACGCCCGCGGTCCTTCGAGATTCCCACTCCCGTCACGCCGCGTCCATACGACGGACGTACGACGGCCCCGGCCCCGGCGCCCACCGGCCGCGGAGCCCGGGGTTCGGGTGCCCGTCCGCCGTGCACGCGCGCGCGTGACTACGATGGGCCAGCCGGTGGCCAGCAAGGGCCGCGCGGCCACACCGACCGTCGGGAAGGCCATGCTGAACAAGTACGCGCGTGCATTTTTTACGCGTGTCCTCACACCGTTCGCCGCGTTTCTCATCCGCAGGGGCGTCAGCCCGGACACGGTCACGCTGATCGGCACCGCCGGTGTGGTCGCGGGTGCGCTGGTCTTCTACCCCATGGGCGAGTTCTTCTGGGGCACGGTCGTGATCACGCTGTTCGTGTTCTCCGACCTCGTCGACGGCAACATGGCACGCCAGCTCGGCCGCTCCAGCCGCTGGGGCGCCTTCCTGGACTCCACCCTGGACCGGGTCGCCGACGGCGCGATCTTCGGCGGCTTCGCCCTCTGGTACGCGGGGCACGGTGACGACAACGTGCTGTGCGCCGTGTCGATCTTCTGCCTGGCCAGCGGACAGGTGGTGTCGTACACCAAGGCGCGCGGCGAGGCGATCGGCCTTCCGGTCGCCGTCAACGGGCTGGTCGAGCGCGCCGAGCGCCTCGTCGTCTCCCTGGTCGCGGCCGGTTTCGCGGGACTGCACAAGTTCGGCGTGCCCGGCATCCAGTACCTGCTGCCGATCGCCCTGTGGATCGTCGCCGTCGGCAGCCTCGTCACGCTGGTCCAGCGTGTCGTCACGGTCCGCCGGGAGTCCGCCGAGGCGGACGCCGCCGCGCAGGAGAACCAGGGCACCGAGGCGGCGAAGTGAGCGCTCGGGACCGGCTGTCCGACGCTCTGTACGGCGCCGGCTGGAGCACCGTCAAGAAGCTCCCCGAGCCGGCCGCGGTGCGGCTCGGCCGTACCGTCGCGGACCTCGCCTGGAAGCAGCGCGGCACGGGTGTGCGGCGGCTGGAGAGCAACTACGCGCGCGTGGTGCCGGGCGCGAGCCCGGAGCGGCTGGCCGAGCTGTCGCGCGCGGGCATGCGCTCGTACCTGCGCTACTGGATGGAGTCCTTCCGGCTGCCCGCCTGGAGCGCCGAGCGCGTCAAGGCGGGGTTCGTCCCCGAGGACCTGCACCACCTGACCGAGGGCATGGACGCGGGCAAGGGCGTGGTACTCGCCCTGCCGCACCTGGCCAACTGGGACCTCGCCGGTGCCTGGGTCACCACCAAGCTGGGCATCCCTTTCACGACGGTCGCCGAGCGCCTCAAGCCGGAGACCCTCTACGACCGCTTCGTCGCCTACCGCGAGGGCCTCGGCATGGAGGTCCTCCCGCACAGCGGCGGCACCGCGTTCGGCACGCTGGCCCGGCGGTTGCGGGACGGCGGCCTGGTCTGCCTGGTCGCCGACCGGGATCTGTCCGCCTCCGGCGTGGAGGTCGACTTCTTCGGCGAGACGGCCCGCATGCCGGCCGGCCCCGCCCTGCTCGCCCAGCAGACCGGCGCACGGCTGCTACCGGTGACGCTCTGGTACGACGACTCGCCGGTCATGCGGGGCCGGGTCCATCCGCCGGTCGAGGTACCCGAGTCAGGTACCCGGCGCGAGAAGACGTCTGTCATGACACAGGCGCTGGCCGACGCCTTCGCCACGGGGATCGCCGACCATCCGGAGGACTGGCACATGCTGCAGCGCTTGTGGCTGAAGGACCTCGACCCGGCCAAGGCACCCACCGCCGGCGAGCGGGACGCGTCGTGAGGATCGGCATCGTCTGCCCGTACTCGTGGGACGTGCCGGGCGGCGTCCAGTTCCACATCCGCGACCTCGCCGAGTACTTCATCCGCCTCGGGCACAAGGTGTCGGTCCTCGCACCCGCCGACGACGACACCCCGCTGCCGCCGTACGTCGTCTCGGCCGGGCGCGCGGTACCGGTGCCGTACAACGGCTCGGTGGCCCGCCTGAACTTCGGCTTCCTGTCGGCGGCCCGGGTACGGCGCTGGCTGCACGACGGCGCGTTCGACGTCATCCACATCCACGAGCCGACCTCGCCGTCGCTGGGCCTGCTGACCTGCTGGGCGGCGCAGGGCCCGATCGTGGCCACCTTCCACACGTCCAACCCGCGCTCGCGGGCGATGATCGCCGCCTACGCGATCCTCCAGGCGGCCCTGGAGAAGATCAGCGCCCGGATCGCGGTGAGCGAGTACGCCCGCCGCACACTCGTCGAGCACCTGGGCGGGGACGCGGTCGTGATCCCCAACGGCGTCGACGTCGGCTTTTTCGCCGGGGCCGAGCCGAACCCCGCCTGGCAGGGCGACACGATCGGCTTCATCGGGCGCATCGACGAACCCCGCAAGGGGCTCCCGGTGCTGATGGGGGCCCTGCCGAAGATCCTCGCGGCGCGTCCGGGGGTCCGGCTGCTGGTCGCCGGGCGCGGCGACGAGAAGGAGGCGGTGGCGTCCCTGCCCGCCGAGCTGCGCTCCCGGGTGGAGTTCCTCGGCATGATCAGCGACGAGGACAAGGCCCGCTTCCTGCGCAGCGTCGACCTGTACGTGGCGCCCAACACGGGCGGCGAGAGCTTCGGCATCATCCTCGTCGAGGCCATGTCGGCGGGCGCCCCCGTGCTCGCCTCCGACCTCGACGCCTTCGCCCAGGTCCTCGACCAGGGGGCGGCCGGCGAGCTCTTCGCCAACGAGGACGCCGACGCGCTGGCCGACGCGGCGGTACGGCTGCTGGCCGACCCGGAGCGCCGGGCCGTGCTGCGGGAACGGGGCAGCGCGCACGTACGGCGCTTCGACTGGTCGACGGTCGGCGCGGACATCCTGTCCGTCTACGAGACGGTGACGGCGGGAGCGGCGGCGGTGGCGGCGGACGACCGGGCGACGGGCCTGCGCGCGAGATTCGGCCTGGCGGCGAAGGACTGAGAGCGGGGGCTGCGGTCCTGACGGGCTGTTTCGGCCCGTCCGGCGTATGAGGACGAGGCCGTCCAGGCCGAAAGCGGGGGTCCGGGGGCGGCAGCCCCCGGTGCCCGCCCCCATCGCCCACCCAGCGGAGCGTTAGGGTTGCCGCCCGTGACTCCAACCCTCATCTGGATCCTGGTCGTCCTCATCGCGATCGGCCTGTACCTCAGCTGGACGGCGGGCCGGCTGGACCGCCTGCACGCCCGCATCGACGCCGCGCGTGCCGCGCTCGACGCCCAGCTGCTGCGCAGGGCCTCCGTGGCCCAGGAACTGGCCACCTCGGGCGTGCTCGACCCGGCCGCCTCGATCGTCCTGTACGAGGCCGCGCACGCCGCCCGGCAGGCCGAGGAGGAGCAGCGCGAGGTCGCCGAGAGCGAGCTGAGCCAGGCCCTGCGGGCGGTGTTCGAGGACGCCCGGCAGGTGGAGGCGGTGCGCGAGGCGCCCGGGGGAGAGGAGGCCGCCCGCGAACTGACCGAGGCGGTCCGCAGGGTGCCGATGGCCCGGCGCTTCCACAACGACGCCGTGGGCGCCGCGCGCCGCCTGCGCGAACACCGCAAGGTCCGCTGGTTCCGGCTGGCCGGACACGCCCCCTTCCCGCTGGCCTTCGAGATGGACGACGAGCCCCCGGCCGCGCTGGTGGACAGGGGCGCCTAGCCGCCGTTTCGGCCCCTTCGCCCCGCAAAAGGATCCACCGGCTGCCCATTGGCCCTTGCTGTGGCCTGGTCCAATCGCGTTTCCTCAGTGCTGCAGAAACCCCCTTTCTCTTCAGCGAGGTACCCGTGTCCAGCACGCTCTCCGAAAACCAGGCCCCCGAGACCGGCACCGCCCGTGTGAAGCGCGGCATGGCCGAGCAGCTCAAGGGCGGCGTGATCATGGATGTCGTCACGCCGGAGCAGGCGAAGATCGCCGAGGACGCGGGCGCCGTCGCCGTCATGGCCCTGGAGCGCGTCCCGGCCGACATCCGCAAGGACGGCGGGGTGGCCCGCATGTCCGACCCGGACATGATCGAGGGCATCATCAACGCGGTCTCCATCCCGGTGATGGCCAAGTCCCGCATCGGCCACTTCGTAGAGGCCCAGGTCCTGCAGTCCCTCGGCGTGGACTACATCGACGAGTCCGAGGTCCTCACCCCGGCCGACGAGGTCAACCACAGCGACAAGTTCGCCTTCACGACCCCCTTCGTCTGCGGCGCCACCAACCTCGGCGAGGCCCTGCGCCGCATCGCCGAGGGCGCGGCCATGATCCGCTCCAAGGGCGAGGCCGGCACCGGCAACGTCGTCGAGGCCGTCCGCCACCTGCGCCAGATCAAGAACGAGATCGCCCGCCTGCGCGGCTACGACAACAACGAGCTGTACGCCGCCGCCAAGGAGCTGCGCGCCCCGTACGAGCTGGTCCGCGAGGTCGCCGAGCTGGGCAAGCTCCCGGTCGTCCTGTTCTCCGCCGGCGGCGTCGCCACCCCCGCCGACGCCGCGCTGATGCGCCAGCTCGGCGCCGAGGGCGTCTTCGTCGGCTCCGGCATCTTCAAGTCGGGCGACCCGGCCAAGCGCGCCGCCGCCATCGTGAAGGCCACCACCTTCTACGACGACCCGAAGATCATCGCGGACGCGTCCCGCAACCTCGGCGAGGCCATGGTCGGCATCAACTGCGACACCCTCCCCGAGACCGAGCGCTACGCCAACCGCGGCTGGTAAGGCACCGAACCCATGAGTGACACCCCCGTCATCGGCGTCCTGGCCCTCCAGGGCGACGTACGGGAGCACCTCGTCGCCCTGGCCGCGGCCGATGCCGTGGCCAGGCCGGTCAGGCGCCCCGAAGAACTCGCCGAGGTCGACGGCCTCGTCCTGCCCGGCGGCGAGTCCACCACCATCTCCAAGCTGGCCGTCCTCTTCGGCGTGATGGAGCCCCTCCGCGCGCGCGTGCGCGACGGCATGCCCGTCTACGGCACCTGCGCCGGCATGATCATGCTGGCCGACAAGATCCTCGACCCGCGCTCGGGCCAGGAGACCGTCGGCGGCATCGACATGATCGTGCGCCGCAACGCCTTCGGACGGCAGAACGAGTCCTTCGAAGCGGCCGTCGACATCGCGGGCGTGGCGGGCGATCCGGTCGAGGGCGTCTTCATCCGCGCCCCCTGGGTCGAGTCCGTGGGCGCGGCGGCCGAGGTGCTCGCCGAGCACGACGGCCACATCGTCGCGGTCCGCCAGGGCAACGCGCTGGCCACGTCGTTCCATCCGGAGCTGACCGGCGACCACCGCGTCCACCGCCTCTTCGCCGACATGGTGCGCGCGAACCGGGCGGCGGAGTCCTTGTAGGATTCCTGCGTTCGTTGCAGAGATGGGTTACGCGAAGGAGACAGGCAGATGTCCGGCCACTCTAAATGGGCTACGACGAAGCACAAGAAGGCCGTGATCGACGCCAAGCGCGGCAAGCTCTTCGCGAAGCTGATCAAGAACATCGAGGTCGCGGCGCGCATGGGCGGCGTCGACATCGAGGGCAACCCGACGCTGTACGACGCCATCCAGAAGGCGAAGAAGCAGTCGGTCCCCAACAAGAACATCGACTCCGCGGTCAAGCGCGGCGGCGGCCTGGAGGCCGGTGGCGCCGACTACGAGACGATCATGTACGAGGGTTACGGTCCCAACGGTGTCGCGGTGCTCATCGAGTGCCTCACCGACAACCGCAACCGCGCCGCCTCCGACGTCCGTGTCGCCATGACCCGCAACGGCGGCTCCATGGCCGACCCGGGATCGGTGTCGTACCTGTTCAACCGCAAGGGCGTCGTGATCGTCCCCAAGGGCGAGCTGAGCGAGGACGACGTGCTCGGCGCCGTCCTGGACGCGGGCGCCGAGGAGGTCAACGACCTCGGCGAGACCTTCGAGGTCATCAGCGAGGCCACCGACCTGGTCGCGGTGCGCACCGCCCTCCAGGACGCCGGCATCGACTACGAGTCCGCCGACGCCAACTTCGTCCCGACCATGCAGGTCGAGCTGGACGAGGAAGGCGCCCGGAAGATCTTCAAGCTGATCGACGCCCTCGAGGACAGCGACGACGTGCAGAACGTCTTCGCCAACTTCGACGTCAGCGACGAGGTCATGGAGAAGGTCGACGCGTAGCGTCCGCACACGCAGCGGCATCCCGGCGGGCCGGGGGACACGTCCCCCGGCCCGCCGCCGTTGTCGGTGGCACCCGATAGCCTGCACAAACAGGTGATCGACGGGAGGGCGTAGGCGTGCGTGTACTGGGGGTGGACCCGGGGCTGACCCGCTGCGGCATCGGTGTCGTCGAGGGCGTCGCGGGCAGGCCGCTGACCATGCTCGGCGTCGGCGTCGTCCGCACCCCCGCGGACGCCGACCTCGGCCACCGCCTCGTCGCCGTCGAGCAGGGCATCGAGCAGTGGCTGGACGAGCACCGCCCCGAGTTCGTCGCCGTGGAGCGCGTCTTCAGCCAGCACAACGTCCGCACGGTGATGGGCACCGCACAGGCCAGCGCCGTCGCCATCCTGTGCGCCTCGCGCCGCGGCATCCCCGTCGCCCTGCACACCCCGAGCGAGGTCAAGGCCGCCGTCACCGGCAGCGGACGCGCCGACAAGGCCCAGGTAGGCGCCATGGTCACCCGCCTGCTGCGGCTGGCCGCGCCCCCGAAGCCCGCCGACGCCGCCGACGCGCTCGCCCTGGCCATCTGCCACATCTGGCGCGCCCCCGCGCAGAACCGGCTCCAGCAGGCCGCCGCCCAGCACGCCTCCCGGGTCCTCCAGGCCCCGAGGAACCCGCGCACCCCCAAAGCCCCGCACGCACCGAAAGGCCACACGGCATGATCGCCTTCGTCAGCGGCACGGTCGCCGCCCTCGCCCCCGACACCGCGGTGGTCGAGGTCGGCGGTGTCGGCATGGCCGTCCAGTGCACGCCGAACACGCTCTCCACCCTCCGCGTCGGCAAGCCCGCCAAGCTCGCCACCTCCCTCGTCGTCCGCGAGGACTCCCTGACGCTGTACGGCTTCGCCGACGACGACGAACGCCAGGTCTTCGAGCTGCTCCAGACCGCCAGCGGCGTCGGCCCCCGCCTGGCGCAGGCCATGCTCGCCGTGCACAGCCCCGACGCCCTGCGCCGAGCCGTCTCCACCGGGGACGAGAAGGCCCTCACCGCCGTGCCGGGCATCGGCAAGAAGGGCGCCCAGAAACTCCTCCTGGAACTGAAGGACCGCCTCGGCGCACCCGTCGGGTCCCCCGCCGTCGGCGCCCCGGTCAGTGCCGGCTGGCGCGACCAGCTGCACGCCGCCCTGATCGGTCTGGGGTACGCGACCCGAGAGGCCGACGAGGCCGTGTCCGCCGTGGCGCCCCAGGCGGAGGCCGCCGGCGGCACGCCCCAGGTGGGGCAGCTGCTCAAGGCAGCCCTGCAGACACTGAACCGCGCCCGATAGTCCGTAGCGAGAGCCGAGGCACACCTCATGAACTGGGACGACACGACCGACGCCGAGGCCGCCGGAGAGCGGCTGGTGGGCTCGGTCGCCGACGGCGAGGACCAGGCCGTGGAGGCGGCCCTGCGCCCCAAGGACCTGGGCGAGTTCATCGGCCAGGAGAAGGTCCGTGAGCAGCTCGACCTGGTGCTGCGCGCCGCACGCGCCCGGGGGGCCACGGCCGACCACGTCCTGCTCTCCGGCGCCCCCGGCCTCGGCAAGACCACCCTCTCCATGATCATCGCGGCCGAGATGGGCGCGCCGATCCGCATCACCTCCGGCCCCGCCATCCAGCACGCCGGAGACCTCGCCGCGATCCTCTCCTCCCTCCAGGAGGGCGAGGTCCTCTTCCTGGACGAGATCCACCGCATGTCCCGGCCCGCCGAGGAGATGCTCTACATGGCGATGGAGGACTTCCGCGTCGACGTCATCGTCGGCAAGGGGCCGGGCGCCACCGCGATCCCGCTCGAACTTCCCCCGTTCACCCTGGTCGGCGCCACCACCCGCGCGGGCCTGCTGCCGCCCCCGCTGCGCGACCGCTTCGGCTTCACCGCGCACATGGAGTTCTACGGACCGCCCGAGCTGGAACGCGTCGTCCACCGCTCCGCGGGCCTGCTCGACGTCGAGATCGACCCCGCGGGCGCCGCAGAGATCGCCGGCCGCTCCCGCGGCACCCCCCGCATCGCCAACCGACTGCTGCGCCGCGTCCGCGACTACGCCCAGGTCAAGGCCGACGGAGTGATCACCCAGGAGATCGCCGCCGCCGCCCTCGCGGTCTACGAGGTCGACGCCCGGGGCCTGGACCGCCTCGACCGGGCCGTGCTGCAGGCGCTGCTCAAGCTGTTCGGCGGCGGTCCGGTCGGCCTCTCCACGCTCGCCGTCGCCGTGGGGGAGGAGCGTGAGACAGTGGAAGAGGTCGCCGAACCCTTCCTCGTACGGGAGGGCCTCCTGGCCCGCACCCCTCGCGGACGGGTCGCGACCCCGGCAGCATGGGCGCATCTCGGCCTCACCCCGCCGCGTGCGCAGAATTCCGGAAACGGACAAGGGGACTTGTTCGGGGCGTGACGCCCCCGTCACGACGAGGACATTCGCCGGAGCAGGAACCCCGGTGCCATGCTGAGCGTTGTTCCATGCGCGCGGACTCGCTTAGACTCCGCCGATGCCGCCCCTGTCGGCGGCGCACACACCCCCAACCATCAGGCCGCTCACCATCGCGGTCGTGTGAAGGAAGTACCGACCCGTGAGTCTCGTGACCCTCCTCCCGTTCATCGTGCTCATCGGGGCCATGTTCCTGATGACCCGGTCGGCGAAGAAGAAGCAGCAGCAGGCCGCCGACATGCGGAACCAGATGCAGCCCGGTTCCGGTGTCCGCACCATCGGGGGCATGTACGCCACGGTCAAGGAGGTCAGCGAGGACACGGTCCTCCTCGACGCCGGTCCGGGCGTCGAGCTGCTCTTCGCCAAGAACTCCATCGGTGCCGTCCTCACCGACGACGAGTACAACCGCATCGTCCACGGCATCGAGCACGACCTGAAGTCCGACGCCGACGTCGTTCCGGACGACGCCTCCTCCCTCACCGAGACCGACGCCCCGGCCGCCGACGAGTCCGACGACAAGTCCGTCGACCTCGGCAAGAAGGACGCGGCCGACGAGCCGACGGCCGACGCCGCGCCCGCCGAGGCGAAGGCGGACGAGCAGCCGAAGAAGTCCGACGGCGGCTCCGAGGCGAAGTAGCCGCGCCCCGAGGTGCGCGGACCGTTCCCGTGCACCCCGCGCGTCGCGCGGATCCCCACACCATGTGATGGCCGCCGGTGCGCCGTCCCGGCGTGACGCGGCTCGAGAGGGAGTACGAACAGGTGGTAGCACCTAAAAAGGGAAAGACCGCGAGCGCTCAGAGCAAGCCCGGGCGCTCGCTGGCCCTGATCGTGATCGTCATCGCGGCGCTCACGGGAGGCATGTTCGCCTCCGGACACACGACTCCGCGTCTCGGGATCGACCTGGCCGGCGGCACGAGCATCACCCTCAGGGCGGTCTCGGAACCCGGCCAGGAATCCGCGATCAACAAGACCAACATGGACACCGCCGTTGACATCATGAACAACCGTGTCAACGGTCTGGGTGTCTCCGAGGCCGAGGTTCAGACCCAGGGCGACCGGAACATCATCGTCAACATCCCCAAGGGTACGAACTCCAAGGAAGCCCGGGCCCAGGTCGGCACCACCGCCAAGCTCTACTTCCGTCCGGTCCTCGCCACCGAACTCTCCGGTGCCGCCGCGACGGGCAGCCCCACGCCGAGCGCCTCCGGCGCCTCGGACAAGGCGACCGACAAGGCGACCGACAAGGCGACCGACACCGACAAGGCGACCGACGAGAAGGCGAGCTCTTCGCCGTCCGACGCCGCCTCGGCCAGTGCCACCACCCAGGGCCGCGCGGTCACCGACGCCCTGAAGGCCGACCCCAGCCCGTCCGCCTCCGGCAAGGCCACCGGCGACGCCTCCCCGTCCCCGAGTGCCAGCGCCTCCGGCGACGACGCGGCCGCCAAGCTCCAGGCCCAGTACGCGGCCCTCGACTGCACGAAGAAGGCGGACCGCGCCAAGGCCGGCGACGGCGCCAAGCCCGGCGACTCGACGGTGGCCTGCGGCCAGAACTCGCAGGGCCAGTGGCAGAAGTACATCCTCGGCCCCGCCGCGGTCGACGGCACCGACGTCGACAAGGCCCAGGCGGTCTTCAACACGCAGACCGCCGCCGGCTGGACCGTCACGATGAAGTTCACGGACTCCGGCTCCAAGAAGTTCGCGGACATCACCGGCCAGCTGGCCCAGAACCAGTCCCCGCAGAACCAGTTCGCCATCGTCCTGGACAACGAGGTCGTCTCCGACCCGTACGTCAGCCAGGCCCTGACCGGCGGCAACGCGGAGATCTCCGGCAGCTTCGACCAGGAAGAGGCGCAGAGCCTCGCCAACATGCTGTCCTACGGTGCCCTGCCGCTGAGCTTCAAGGAGGACAGCGTCACCACCGTCACCGCCGCGCTCGGCGGTGAGCAGCTCAAGGCCGGTCTGATCGCCGGCGCGATCGGCCTCGCGCTGGTCGTGCTCTACCTGCTGCTCTACTACCGCGGTCTGTCGTTCATCGCCGTCGCCTCGCTGCTGGTGTCCGCGGGCCTGACGTACGTGATCATGGCGTTGCTCGGCCCGACCATCGGCTTCGCGCTGAACCTGCCGGCCGTCTGCGGAGCCATCGTCGCCATCGGCATCACGGCGGACTCGTTCATCGTGTACTTCGAACGCGTCCGCGACGAGATCCGCGAAGGACGCTCGCTGCGCCCCGCGGTCGAGCGTGGCTGGCCGCGCGCCCGGCGCACCATCCTGGTCTCCGACTTCGTGTCGTTCCTCGCCGCGGCGGTGCTCTTCATCGTCACCGTCGGCAAGGTCCAGGGCTTCGCGTTCACGCTGGGTCTGACCACCCTGCTCGACGTGGTGGTGGTGTTCCTCTTCACCAAGCCGCTGCTCACGCTGATGGCCCGCCGCAAGTTCTTCGCGAGCGGCCACAAGTGGTCCGGCCTCGATCCGAAGAGCCTGGGTGCCAAGCCGCCGCTCCGCCGCACCCGCCGTCCGTCCGCCGGCCCTGTCGACCCGAAGGAGGCGTGAGAGATGTCGAAACTCGGCAAGCTCGGCGCCCGGCTGCACCATGGCGAGGTCGGCTACGACTTCATCAAGAACCGCAAGATCTGGTACGGCATCTCCATCCTGATCACCATCACGGCGATCGTGGGCCTGGCGGTGCGCGGCCTGCACATGGGCATCGAGTTCCAGGGCGGTGCGGTCTTCACCAGCCCGAAGAACATGAGCGCCTCGGTGTCGCAGGCGGAGACGTACGCGGAGGAGGCCTCCGGCCACGACGCGATCGTCCAGAAGCTCGGCGACGGCAGCCTGCGCATCCAGATCGCGGGCATCGACACCGACAAGTCGGACCAGATCAAGGACGACCTCGCCAAGGACCTGAAGGTCGACGCGGAGAAGATCAACGCCGACCTGGTCGGCCCCAGCTGGGGTGACCAGATCGCGAACAAGGCCTGGCAGGGCCTCGGGATCTTCATGGTCCTCGTCGTGATCTACCTGGCGATCGCCTTCGAGTGGCGCATGGCGCTCGCCGCGTTCATCGCGCTGATCCACGACATCACCATCACCACCGGCATCTACGCCCTCGTCGGCTTCGAGGTCACGCCGGGCACGGTGATCGGTCTGCTCACGATCCTCGGTTACTCGCTCTACGACACGGTCGTCGTCTTCGACAGCCTCAAGGAGCAGACGAAGGACATCACCAAGCAGAACCGCTGGACCTACAGCGAGATCGCCAACCGTTCGATCAACAGCACCCTGGTCCGCTCCATCAACACCACGGTGGTCGCGCTGCTCCCGGTGGGCGGCCTGCTGTTCATCGGTGGCGGTGTCCTGGGCGCCGGCATGCTCAACGACATCTCGCTGTCGCTGTTCGTGGGCCTCGCGGCCGGTGCGTACTCCTCGATCTTCATCGCCACGCCGCTGGTCGCCGACCTCAAGGAGGCCGAGCCGCAGATGAAGGCCCTCAAGAAGCGCGTCCTCGCCAAGCGCGCCCAGGGCGGGGCCGAGCCGGCGGAGGCACCCGTCACCGACGGGCCGTACGACGACGAGGACGACGACGTCGCCCCCGCGGTCGTCGGCCCCCGCAACCAGCCCGCGTCCCGCAACCGGGGCCGCGGCCGACCCTCGGGGAAGCGCCGATGACCGGTATCCAGGAACTGCTGCTCAGCCGCATCCGCGACGTGGCCGACTACCCGGAGCCGGGCGTGGTGTTCAAGGACATCACCCCGCTCCTGGCCGACCCGGCGGCGTTCACCGCGCTCACCGACGCCCTCGCCGAGGTCGCCGGGCGGACCGGCGCCACCAAGGTCGTCGGGCTGGAGGCCCGGGGCTTCATCCTCGGCGCCCCGGTCGCCCTGCGCTCCGGCCTCGGCTTCGTCCCCGTGCGCAAGGCGGGCAAGCTCCCCGGAGCCACTCTCGGCCAGGCCTACGACCTGGAGTACGGGTCGGCCGAGATCGAGGTGCACGCCGAGGACCTGAGCGCCGACGACCGCGTGCTGATCGTCGACGACGTCCTCGCCACCGGAGGCACCGCCGAGGCATCCGTCCAGCTCATCCGCAGGGCGGGCGCGCAGGTCGCGGGCCTCGCCGTGCTGATGGAGCTGGGCTTCCTCGACGGGCGTGCGCGGCTGGAGCCCGCTCTGGCCGGCGCCCCGCTGGAGGCGCTGCTCACCGTCTGACGCGGCCTGTGCCGCACAGGGAGGCGGGCCCGGAGGAATCCGGCGCCCGCCTCAGGCGTTTCTCCCGTCGAGGGCCCTCATTCGGCCTGAAGGCGATCCTGGAGGGCAGGATCGCTACCATGGGGTTTCCGGAGCCTGACCGGGCGACCCGGATCGCGCACGAGGAGTCCTCTTGCCAGACGAGGCCCAGCCACTGACCGCCGCAAAGCCCGAGTCCGCCTCGGCGCCCGCGGCGAAGCCCGCGCCGAGCGCACCCCAGGCGAAGAACGACACGCACGGGCCGATCCAGCATGCCCCGTCCGCGCCGGTCGACAAGCCCGCCGAGCAGCAGCCGCGTCCCAAGCCGCTGCCGCCCGAGCGCCCCCAGAACGCGCCCGTGGTCCGCACGCCCGCCGGGCAGCCGGCCCGCTCCGGCTCCTCCAACCGCGTCCGCGCCCGCCTCGCCCGCCTCGGCGTGCAGCGCGCGAACCCGTACAACCCGGTCCTGGAGCCGCTGCTGCGGATAGTGCGCAGCAACGACCCGAAGATCGAGACGGCGACGCTGCGCCAGATCGAGCGCGCCTACCAGGTCGCCGAGCGCTGGCACCGCGGTCAGAAGCGCAAGAGCGGCGACCCGTACATCACGCACCCCCTCGCCGTCACCACGATCCTCGCCGAACTCGGCATGGACCCGGCCACGCTGATGGCCGGGCTGCTGCACGACACCGTCGAGGACACCGAGTACGGCCTGGAGGACCTGCGCCGAGACTTCGGCGACGTCGTCGCCCTGCTCGTCGACGGCGTCACCAAGCTGGACAAGGTCAAGTTCGGCGAGGCCGCGCAGGCGGAGACCGTGCGCAAGATGGTCGTCGCCATGGCCAAGGACCCCCGCGTCCTGGTCATCAAGCTCGCCGACCGCCTGCACAACATGCGCACCATGCGCTACCTCAAGCGCGAGAAGCAGGAGAAGAAGGCGCGCGAGACCCTGGAGATCTACGCGCCGCTCGCCCACCGGCTGGGCATGAACACCATCAAGTGGGAGCTGGAGGACCTCGCCTTCGCGATCCTCTACCCCAAGATGTACGACGAGATCGTCCGCCTGGTCGCCGAGCGCGCCCCCAAGCGCGACGAGTACCTCGCCATCGTCACCGACGAGGTCCAGCAGGACCTGCGCGCGGCCCGCATCAAGGCGACCGTCACCGGCCGCCCCAAGCACTACTACAGCGTCTACCAGAAGATGATCGTCCGCGGCCGTGACTTCGCGGAGATCTACGACCTGGTGGGCATCCGCGTCCTGGTGGACACCGTCCGCGACTGCTACGCGGCACTGGGCACGGTCCACGCCCGCTGGAACCCGGTTCCGGGGCGGTTCAAGGACTACATCGCGATGCCCAAGTTCAACATGTACCAGTCGCTGCACACGACGGTCATCGGACCCAACGGCAAGCCGGTGGAGCTGCAGATCCGCACCTTCGACATGCACCGCCGCGCCGAGTACGGCATCGCCGCGCACTGGAAGTACAAGCAGGAGGCCGTCGCCGGCGCCTCCAAGGTCCGCACCGACGTGCCGAAGTCGTCCGGCAAGGACAAGGACGCCATCAACGACATGGCGTGGCTGCGGCAGCTGCTGGACTGGCAGAAGGAGACCGAGGACCCCGGCGAGTTCCTGGAGTCCCTGCGCTTCGACCTCTCCCGCAACGAGGTCTTCGTCTTCACGCCCAAGGGCGACGTCATAGCGCTCCCTGCCGGGGCCACGCCCGTGGACTTCGCCTACGCGGTGCACACCGAGGTCGGTCACCGCACCATAGGGGCACGGGTCAACGGCCGGCTCGTCCCGCTGGAGTCCACGCTGGACAACGGCGACCTGGTGGAGGTCTTCACCTCCAAGGCGGCCGGCGCGGGCCCCTCCCGCGACTGGCTCGGCTTCGTGAAGTCGCCGCGGGCCCGCAACAAGATCCGCGCGTGGTTCTCCAAGGAGCGTCGCGACGAGGCGATCGAGCAGGGCAAGGACGCCATCGTCCGCGCCATGCGCAAGCAGAACCTCCCGATCCAGCGCATCCTGACCGGCGACTCCCTGGTCACGCTGGCGCACGAGATGCGGTACTCGGACATCTCCGCGCTGTACGCGGCGATCGGCGAGGGTCATGTCTCCGCGCAGAACATCGTGCAGAAGCTGGTCCAGGCACTCGGCGGCGAGGAGGCCGCCACCGAGGAGATCGACGAGTCGGTACCGCCCTCGCGCGGTCGCGGGCGCAAGCGGCGCACCAGCGCCGACCCGGGTGTCGTCGTCAAGGGCGTCGAGGACGTGTGGGTCAAGCTGGCCCGCTGCTGTACGCCCGTCCCCGGCGACCCGATCATCGGCTTCGTCACCCGCGGCAGTGGCGTCTCGGTGCACCGCAGCGACTGTGTGAACGTGGACTCGCTGTCCCGCGAGCCCGAGCGCATCCTCGAGGTCGAGTGGGCGCCCACCCAGTCCTCGGTCTTCCTCGTCGCCATCCAGGTCGAGGCGCTGGACCGCTCCCGGCTGCTGTCGGACGTCACGCGCGTGCTGTCCGACCAGCACGTCAACATCCTCTCCGCGGCCGTCCAGACCTCCCGCGACCGCGTCGCCACCTCGCGCTTCACCTTCGAGATGGGCGACCCGAAGCACCTCGGGCACGTCCTGAAGGCCGTGCGGGGCGTGGAGGGCGTGTACGACGTGTACCGGGTGACGTCGGCGCGCAGGCCGTCGTAGCGGCCCGCACAGGCACACACGAGAGGGGCTCCCGTACGCGGTGTACGGGAGCCCCTCTCGTGTGCTCGGGCAGTCTCAGCCGCCGAACTCCTGCAGGCCCTTGAGGGCCTGGTCCAGCAGTGCCTGGCGGCCGTCCAGCTCCCGCTGGAGCTTGTCGGCCTTGGCGTTGTTGCCCTGGGCGCGCGCCTGCTCGATCTGGGAACGCAGCTTGTCCACGGCGGCCTGGAGCTGACCGGTCAGACCCTCGGCACGCGCGCGTGCCTCCGGGTTGGTCCGGCGCCACTCCGTCTCCTCGGCCTCCTGGATCGCCCGCTCCACGGCGTGCATCCGGCCCTCGACCTTCGGCCGGGCGTCACGCGGCACGTGGCCGATGGCCTCCCAGCGCTCGTTGACCGAGCGGAACGCGGCGCGGGCGGCCTTGAGGTCCGTGACCGGCAGGATCTTCTCGGCCTCCTCGGCGAGCTCCTCCTTGAGCTTGAGGTTCTCCGTCTGCTCCGCGTCCCGTTCGGCGAAGACCGAGCTGCGGGCGGCGAAGAAGACGTCCTGGGCGCCGCGGAAGCGGTTCCACAGGTCGTCCTCGTGCTCGCGCTGGGCGCGGCCAGCGGCCTTCCACTCGGACATCAGATCGCGGTACCGCGCGGCCGTCGGGCCCCAGTCCGTCGAGTTCGCCAGCGCCTCGGCCTCCGCGACCAGCCGTTCCTTGGTCCGGCGGGCCTCCTCGCGCTGCGCGTCCAGCTGCGCGAAGTGCTGCTTGCGGCGCTTGGAGAACGCCGAGCGCGCATGCGAGAAGCGGTGCCACAGCTCGTCGTCGGACTTGCGGTCCAGGCGCGGCAGCCCCTTCCAGGTGTCCACCAGCGACCGCAGCCGCTCGCCGGCCGCCCGCCACTGGTCGGACTGCGCCAGCTCCTCGGCCTCCGCGACCAGCGCCTCCTTGGCGCCCCGCGCCTCGTCGGACTGCTTGGCACGCTGTGCCTTGCGCTCCTCGCGGCGCTTGCCCACCAGCTCGACCAGCTTGTCCAGCCGGGCCCGCAGCGCTTCCAGGTCACCGACCGCGTGGTGCGCGTCCACCTGCTCGCGCAGGTGCTCGACGGCGGCCAGGGCGTCCTTCGACGACAGGTCGGTGGTCTTCACACGCTTCTCGAGGAGGCCGATCTCGACAACCAGGCCCTCGTACTTGCGTTCGAAATAGGCCAGCGCTTCCTCGGGGGAGCCTGCCTGCCAGGAACCGACGACCTGCTCGCCGTCGGCCGTACGCACGTACACGGTCCCCGTCTCGTCGACGCGGCCCCACGGGTCGCTGCTCACAGCGCCTCCTCCACATGATGCCTGCGGAGGGCTTTGCTACCCCCGGGCATCGTCCACAGTTTCGTCACGGCCAACATAGGCGACCGGCGGGGGGCCTGTCCGCATCCCGCGCGACCGAAATTCCGCAGTTGGGGCTCAGGATTTCGCCACCGTCGCCTTGTTGATGACGACCGTCGCGTTGGGCGCGGTGTTCCCGGTCGTCGGGTCCATGGCCTGGGCCCCGGCGTCCGCGATCTTCTTGAGCACCTTCATGCCGGCCTCGGACACCGTGCCGAACGGCGTGTAGTCCGGCGGCAGCTGGCTGTCCTGGTAGACCAGGAAGAACTGGCTGCCTCCCGTATTGCGCCCCTGCTGCGTCTGCGCGTTGTACTGGTTGGCCATCGCCACCGTGCCCGCCGGGTAGACGTTGCCCGTGAGGCTCTTGTCCTTCAGGTTCTCGTCGGGAAGCGTGTAGCCGGGGCCGCCCGCACCGGTGCCCTGCGGGTCGCCGCACTGGAGCACGTAGATGCCCTGGTCGGTCAGCCGGTGGCACTTCGTGTGGTCGAAGTAGCCCTTGCCCGCGAGGAAGGCGAACGAGTTGACCGTGTGCGGCGCCGCCGACGCCTTCAGCGCGATGTCTATCTCGCCGCAGGTCGTCGACAGCTTCATCGTGTACTTCGCCGACTTGTCGATGGCCATCGCAGGTTCCTTCTTCCAGGTCTGCGTCTTGGCCTTGCCCCCGGCGGGCTTGTCGCACGGGTCCGGCGCCTTGCTGCTCGCGGAGGCGCTCGGCGTGACCTCCGCGCTCGCGTTCGTCTTGTCGTCGTCGTCCCCGAGGACCACCCCGGTCGTGTACAGCGCGACGCTGCCGATCAGGATGACGCCGAGCACCGAGGCGATCGCCGCGTTGCGCATGCGCGCCTTGCGTCGCGCCGAGGTACGTCGCTGCTGCTGCCGCAAGAACTTCTCCCGGGCGAGCTGACGCCGCCGCTGCTCCTGGCTGACCACCGGGTTCTCTCCTCATGCGTCGTGTGTGCCGACCGGTACGCGTGCGCGTGACGAACCGACCGCGTGCGTGTAGCCCCGTACCGTATATGGGTTCGCTGAGGAAACGGCACCGCCGGTAGGCTCTGACCACGGGCGCAGCCCGCCCGCAAGCCACCCGTACCGACACAAACGAAGGACGATCGTGCTCATTGCCGGGTTCCCCGCCGGGGCCTGGGGGACGAACTGTTACCTCGTCGCCCCCGCCGCGGGTGAGGAGTGCGTGATCATCGACCCCGGCCACCAGGCCGCGCAGGGCGTCGAGGAGGCACTCGCCAAGCATCGGCTCAAGCCCGTCGCCGTCGTCCTCACCCACGGCCACATCGACCACGTGGCCTCGGTCGTCCCCGTGTGCGGCGCGCACGACGTGCCCGCCTGGATCCACCCCGACGACCGCTACATGATGAGCGACCCCGAGAAGGGGATCGGCCGCTCCATCGGCATGCCGCTCATGGGCGAGCTCACCGTGGGGGAGCCGGACCACGTCAGGGAGCTGACCGACGGCGCGAAGCTGGAGCTGGCGGGCATGGAGCTGACGGTCGCGCACGCGCCGGGCCATACCAAGGGGTCGGTGACCTTCGGCCTGCCCGAGGCGGCGGACATCCCGCCGATCCTCTTCTCGGGCGACCTGCTGTTCGCCGGCTCCATCGGACGCACGGACATGCCGGGCGGCTCCATGGACGACATGCTGGCGTCCCTCGCCCGCGTGGTCCTGCCGCTCGACGACCCGACCGTGGTGCTGTCCGGCCACGGCCCCCAGACGACCATCGGCCAGGAACGCGCCACCAACCCGTATCTGCGGCAGGTGGCGGCCGGCCAGGGCGCCCCCGAGGCTCCCCGACGAGGAATGTGACGAGAGACCTTCCGTGAGCACCTTCAAGGCCCCCAAGGGCACGTACGACCTGCTGCCGCCGGACTCCGCCAAGTACCTGGCCGTCCGCGAGGCGATCGCCGCCCCCCTGCGCAACTCCGGTTACGGCTACATCGAGACGCCCGGCTTCGAGAACGTCGAGCTGTTCGCGCGCGGTGTCGGCGAGTCCACCGACATCGTGACCAAGGAGATGTACGTCTTCGAGACCAAGGGCGGCGACCGACTCGCCCTGCGCCCGGAGACCACCGCGCCCGTGCTGCGCGCCGTCCTAGAGGCCAACCTTCACAAGGCGGGCAACCTGCCGGTGAAGGTCTGGTACTCGGGCTCCCAGTACCGCTACGAGCGCCCGCAGAAGGGCCGTTACCGCCACTTCTCCCAGGTCGGCGCCGAGGCGATCGGCGCCGAGGACCCGGCGCTGGACGCCGAACTGATCATCCTGGCCGACCAGTCGTACCGCTCGTTGGGCCTGCAGAACTTCCGCATCCTGCTCAACTCCCTGGGCGACAAGGAGTGCCGCCCCGTCTACCGGGCCGCGCTCCAGGACTTCCTGCGCGGCCTCGACCTGGACGAGGAGACGCTGCGCCGCGCCGAGATCAACCCGCTGCGCGTCCTGGACGACAAGCGCCCGGACGTGCAGAAGCAGCTCACCGGCGCCCCGTTGCTGCGCGACTACCTGTGCGACGCCTGCAAGGCGTACCACGAGGAGGTCCGCGATCTGATCACGGCGGCGGGCGTCGTCTTCGAGGACGACCCGAAGCTGGTGCGCGGCCTGGACTACTACACGCGCACCACCTTCGAGTTCGTCCACGACGGCCTCGGCTCCCAGTCCGCGGTCGGCGGCGGCGGCCGCTACGACGGCCTGTCCGAGATGATCGGCGGCCCGGCCCTGCCGTCCGTGGGCTGGGCCCTCGGCGTCGACCGCACCGTCCTCGCCCTGGAGGCGGAGGGCATCGAACTGGACATCCCGTCCGCCACCTCCGTCTTCGCCGTCCCGCTCGGCGAGGAGGCCCGCCGGATCCTGTTCGCCAAGGTCACCGAGCTGCGCAAGAACGGCGTCGCCGCCGACTTCTCCTACGGCGGCAAGGGCCTGAAGGCCGCGATGAAGGCGGCCAACCGCTCGGGCGCGCGCTACGCCCTGGTCCTCGGCGAGCGCGACCTCGCCGAAGGCGTCGTCCAGCTCAAGGACATGGAGTCCGGCGAGCAGAGCGCTATCGGCGTCAACGAGATCGTCGCGGAGCTGGAGTCGCGGCTCGGCTAGCGCCGTTACGCCGCAGGGGTGCACGCGTTCGCTCGCGTGTGCCCCCGGCGAACGGACATCGGCCGGAACGCCACGCCCAGGGGCCATCACCGGTGCGTTCTTATGTTCAGCGAACGGTGCGCGCACAGGCCCATGCGGCACAATGGCCCTGCCCGAAGCAGGTCCCACTCAAGTGACGGAATCGGCGTGATGAGCAAGACGACAGTGAAGGACGTCTCCACCGTGGCAGAGCCCGCGCCGGAACCCACCGGAACGCCGCGCACCGAGGGCGGCAGCCGCGCCTTCGCCCTGCTGCTGGTGATCACGGGCGCCGCCGGGGTGCTCTCCTCGTGGATCATCACGCTCGACAAGTTCAAGCTGCTCGAGGCCAAGGTCGCGGGCACGACGTTCACCCCCGGATGCAGCCTGAACCCGGTCGTCTCCTGCGGCAGCGTCATGGAGAGCGACCAGGCCGCCGCCTTCGGCTTCCCGAACCCGATGCTCGGCCTGGTGACCTACGGCATCGTCGTCTGCGTCGGCATGAGCCTGCTCGCCCGGGCCCGCTTCCCGCGCTGGTACTGGCTCACCTTCAACGCCGGCTGCCTGTTCGGCGTCGGATTCGTCACGTGGCTGCAGTTCCAGTCCCTGTACCGGATCAACGCGCTGTGCCTGTGGTGCTGCCTGGCCTGGGTCGCCACCATCCTGATGTTCTGGTACGTGACGTCCTTCAACGTCCGCAAGGGCTTCCTGCCCGCGCCGAACTGGCTGCGCGGCTTCTTCGGCGAGTTCACCTGGGTCCTGCCGGTGCTGCACATCGGCATCATCGGCATGATGATCCTGACCCGCTGGTGGGACTTCTGGACCAGCTGACAGCGCGCCGCGTTGTCAGTGCGGTCCTTTAGGGTTCTTGCGTGGAGCCCGACCTGTTCACCGCCGCAGCAGAAGAACGCCAGGAGAAGGACCCGACCGGCAGCCCCCTCGCCGTGCGGATGCGTCCGCGCACCCTCGACGAGGTCGTCGGTCAGCAGCACCTCCTCAAGCCCGGCTCACCGCTGCGCAGACTGGTCGGCGAGGGCGCGTCCGGTCCCGCCGGACCCTCCTCCGTGATCCTCTGGGGCCCGCCGGGCACCGGCAAGACGACCCTGGCGTACGTCGTCTCCAAGGCCACCAACAAGCGGTTCGTGGAGCTGTCGGCGATCACCGCGGGCGTCAAGGAGGTCCGCGCGGTCATCGACGGCGCCCGCCGCGCCGTCGGGGGATACGGCAAGGAGACCGTCCTCTTCCTCGACGAGATCCACCGCTTCAGCAAGGCGCAGCAGGACTCCCTGCTCCCGGCCGTCGAGAACCGCTGGGTCACCCTGATCGCCGCCACCACGGAGAACCCGTACTTCTCGGTCATCTCCCCGCTGCTCTCCCGCTCCCTCCTGCTCACCCTCGAACCCCTCACCGACGACGACGTCCGGGGCCTGCTCCGCCGCGCCCTGACCGACGAACGCGGCCTCAAGGAGGCCGTCACGCTCCCCGAGGACACCGAGAACCATCTGCTGCGCATCGCCGGCGGCGACGCCCGCCGCGCGCTGACCGCCCTGGAGGCCGCCGCCGGCGCCGCGCTCGACAAGGGCGAGGCCGAGGTCACCCTGGCCACGCTGGAGGAGACCGTCGACCGGGCCGCGGTGAAGTACGACCGCGACGGCGACCAGCACTACGACGTCGCCAGCGCCCTGATCAAGTCCATCCGCGGCTCCGACGTGGACGCCGCCCTGCACTACCTGGCCCGGATGATCGAGGCCGGCGAGGACCCCCGCTTCATCGCCCGCCGCCTGATGATCTCCGCCAGCGAGGACATCGGCCTCGCCGACCCGAACGCGCTGCCGATCGCCGTCGCCGCCGCCCAGGCCGTCGCCATGATCGGCTTCCCCGAGGCCGCCCTCACCCTCAGCCACGCCACCATCGCCCTGGCCCTCGCCCCCAAGTCCAACGCCGCCACCACCGCCATCGGCGCCGCCCTGGACGACGTACGCAAGGGGCACGCCGGACCGGTTCCGGCGCACCTGCGCGACAGCCACTACAAGGGCGCGGGCAAGCTCGGTCACGGGCAGGGCTACGTGTACCCGCACGACCTGCCTGAGGGCATCGCGGCCCAGCAGTACGCCCCGGACGAGCTGAAGGACCGGACGTACTACGCCCCGACCCGGCACGGTGCCGAGGCCAGGTACGCGGACGCGGTGGAATGGACCCGGGAGCACCTCGGTCGCAAGCGGTCCTGAGCAGCCTGTAGAATCGCCCGAAGTGCTGAGTCCCGTGCAGTCAGAACGGGACAACCAGCCGGAACCCCCAGCGGGTTCCAGGAGCGTCGCGCACCGTCGATCGGTGTCGCGGGCAGCCCACCACCACCCCGGAGTTCCGGGAGCGGTCGGTGGGCCACTCGCGTGCTGCACGTATGTGCCCAGACCAGGGGAGCGGCTGCCCGGCAGGTCCCACGCGGACCCGACGGGTTTCCCCGGCTGCGGATGCGACCTCCCTCAACCCTGACAAGCCGGAAACTAGGAAAGAGACACAGTGGCGAACCAGTCCCGCCCCAAGGTCAAGAAGTCGCGTGCCCTCGGCATCGCGCTGACGCCGAAGGCCGTCAAGTACTTCGAGGCCCGCCCCTACCCGCCGGGTGAGCACGGCCGCGGCCGCAAGCAGAACTCGGACTACAAGGTCCGTCTGCTCGAGAAGCAGCGTCTGCGCGCGCAGTACGACCTCAGCGAGCGTCAGCTCGTCCGCGCCTACGAGCGTGCCTCCAAGACCAACATGAAGACCGGCGAGGCCCTGGTCATCGAGCTCGAGCGTCGTCTCGACGCGCTGGTCCTGCGTTCGGGCATCGCCCGCACGATCTACCAGGCCCGCCAGATGGTCGTCCACGGCCACATCCAGGTCAACGGCCAGAAGGTCGACAAGCCGTCCTTCCGTGTCCGTCCGGACGACGTCGTGCAGGTGCGCGAGCGCTCCAAGGAGAAGACCCTCTTCACGATCGCCCGTGAGGGTGGCTTCGCCCCCGAGGGTGAGACCCCGCGCTACCTCCAGGTGAACCTCAAGGCCCTGGCGTTCCGCCTGGACCGCGAGCCGAACCGCAAGGAGATCCCGGTGATCTGCGACGAGCAGCTCGTCGTCGAGTACTACGCCCGCTGATCCAGCCGGACGTCAGTACCACCGCGGTACCTCAGCCCGCTGTCTCCCCGCCCCTCCGGGTGGGCGAGGCGGCGGGCTTCGCGCTGTGCGCACCCGCCGTCGGCCGGCCCGCCCCGCGCGGCGCCGGCAGCGCCGCCGCCCCCGGCCGCCGCAGCGCCCGCGTCACCGCCTCCGCGCGGCCGAGCCGCGCCCCGTGCCGCACGTGCTCCTCGTACCGCTCGTCGCCCAGCTGCTCCCGGGCCGTCGCCTCGCACAGCTCGTGCGGCGCGTTGTAGTGCGCCGAACCGAACAGCGGCAGCCCCACCGACGGCCACATCCGCCCCGCCGCCCCCTGCAGCACCGCGGCCTCCGCCGCATCGCCCTCCGCCACCGTGACCAGGGCCAGCAGCTCCACCGCCAGCACCGAACCCAGCTGGTCCCGGAAGCGGTGGGCGCCGGCCAGACAGTCGGCCAGCAGCTCACGGGCGCGCACCGGATCGCCCTCGCTCCAGGCCGCGTACGCCAGCACGTACAGCGCGTACCCCCGGGCCCAGCGCTCGCCGTGGTCCTCGCACACCTGGCGCACGTCCTCGCACAACCGCACCGCGTCCGGCAGATCGCCCTGGAACGCCCGCGTCATCGCCAGCTCCACCTGACCCATCAGCACGTTGGTGTTGAGCTCGCCGATCTGCCGGTAACGGCGCAGCGCCGACCGCAGCAGCGTCTCCGCGCGCGGCATGTCGTCCGTGACCAGTGCCAGACAGCCGGTGCGGTGCTCCGCGTACGCCACCGCCGTCGGGTTCTCCGCCCGCTCGGCCTCCTCCCGGCACTCGTGGAGCGCCGCCAGCGCGGGAACGGTGTCGCCCTGAAGGATCGCCACGTAGCCGAGCACCCACAGCGCCTTCAGCCGGGACTGCTCGCCCGCCGGCCCCTCCACGTCCAGCCGCACCGCCTGCTCCAGCCAGCGCCGTCCCTCCGACAGCCGCCCGCAGCCGACCCAGTGGAACCACAGGGCACCCGCCAGGTACTGGCCCAGGTGTGCCTCGTCCGGCTCGGCCAGGCAGTACTCCAGGGCGCCGCGCAGATTCGGCAGCTCGGCCTCCACCCGGGCGGCCACCTCGCGCTGGCGCGGCGAGAACCAGTCCAGCTCGCACCAGGTCGCGAGCCCCACGTACCAGTCCCGGTGGCGACGCCGCAGCCGCGCGGCGTCGCCCGTCGCCTCCAGCCAGTCGGCGCCGTACGCCCGCACCGTGTCGAGCATCCGGTACCGGACCCCGGCCGGCGTCTCCTCGCGCGTCAGCACCGACTGCGCCAGCAGTGCGCAGACCACGTCGAGCACCTCGTCGGCGGGCAGGCCCTCGCCGCTGCACACGTACTCGGCGGCCTCCAGGTCGAACGACCCCGTGAACACCGACAACCGGGCCCACAGCAGCCGTTCCTCCGGCGTGCACAGCTCATGGCTCCAGCCGATCGCGGTGCGCAGCGTCCGGTGCCGGGGCAGCGCGGCACGGTCCCCGCCGGTCAGCAGCCGGAAGCGGTCGTCCAGCCGCCGCAGCACCTGCTCCGGCGACAGCGCGTCCAGCCGCCCGGCGGCCAGCTCGATCGCCAGCGGGATCCCGTCCAGCCGCCGGCACAGCTCCCGCAGCACTCCCTCGGCCTCGGTGTCCAAGGCGTCGGCGCACGCGAGATCCCGCTGCGCCGCCCGGACCGTCAGCAGTTCCACCGCCTCCTCCGCGCCCAGCGGCGCCAGCGGAATCAGCCGCTCCCCGGCCACGCCCAGCGGCCTGCGCCCGACCGCCAGCACCCGCAGCCCCGGTGCGCGGCCCAGCAGGGCCGTCGCCAGCGCGCCGCAGGCGTCCACCAGGTGCTCGACCCCGTCCAGCACCAGCAGCAGCTCCCGCTCGGCGAGGTGCGCGAGCAGCGTCTCGCGGGGCAGGCGCGTCGTGTGGTCGGTCAGGCCGAGCGCCTCCACCACCGCGTAGTCGACGAACTCCGGATCGCGCACCGGCGCCAGGTCCACCCGCCAGACCCCGTCCCGGGGCGCGCACCGGGCCGCCGCCCGCGCCGCCAGGCGGGACTTGCCGACCCCGCCCGCCCCGGTCACCGTCACCAGCCGGGCGGCGTCGAGAGCCCGGGCCAGCCCGGCGAGTTCCGCCGCGCGCCCCACGAAGACGTCGAGTTCCAGCGGAAGGTTGCCGTGCGGTGAGCTGCCGTCGCGCCGTTGATCTCGCATGGAACACGGAGCGTACTGGCCCGTATTCACTCCGTACAATCGCTTCGCCCGACTTCGCCGTCCGCGGACGGCAATCCGGTACGGAGCCCCGCGCCCGGCGCGATAGGCTCGGTGCACGACTTTCTCGATGTTCTCGATGTTCAGGCACGTTTCAGGGAGCGGGTGCACAGTGTCCGGTGGTGAGGTGGCCGGGATCCTGGTGGCCGTCTTCTGGGCGATCCTGGTCTCCTTCCTCGCCGTCGCACTGGCGAGGCTGGCCCAGACGCTCAGGGCGACCACCAAGCTGGTGGCGGACGTGACCGACCAGGCCGTCCCGCTGCTGGCCGACGCCTCCTCGGCGGTGCGCTCCGCGCAGACCCAGATCGACCGGGTCGACGCGATCGCCTCCGACGTCCAGGAGGTCACGTCGAACGCCTCGGCGCTGTCGACCACCGTGGCCTCCACCTTCGGCGGACCGCTGGTCAAGGTCGCGGCGTTCGGATACGGCGTGCGCAGGGCACTCGGCGGTCGCAAGGAGGACGTGCCCGCGGGCCCGCCCAAGGAGCCGCGGCGCACCGTGATCGTCGGCCGTACGATCCCGGCCGCGCGGCGGACGAAGCGGAAGAAGGACTGATCCAGCGATGTTCCGCCGTACGTTCTGGTTCGGCACCGGTGTCGCCGCCGGTGTGTGGGCCACCACCAAGGTCAACCGGAAGCTCAAGCAGCTGACCCCCGAGAGCCTCGCCGCGACCGCGGCGAACAAGGCGATCGACGCGGGCACCCGGATCAAGGACCGCGCGGTGGGCTTCGCCCTCGACGTCCGCGACAACATGGCCCAGCGCGAAGCCGAACTGGACGACGCGCTCGGGTTGAACGCCCCCGTCGACCGTGAACTGCCCGCTGCCAGGCGGTACAACGCTATCGAGAACGGCAACGACCTGAGGTACGTCGACAGGACGACGTACTCGTACAACCGGAATGAGGACCACTGATGGAGTCGGCCGAGATCCGCCGCCGCTGGTTGAGCTTCTTCGAGGACCGCGGGCACACCGTCGTCCCTTCGGCGTCGCTCATCGCGGACGACCCGACTCTGCTGCTGGTCAACGCCGGCATGGTGCCCTTCAAGCCGTACTTCCTCGGCGAGGTCAAGCCGCCGTACGACCGCGCCACCAGCGTCCAGAAGTGCGTGCGCACGCCGGACATCGAAGAGGTCGGCAAGACCACCCGGCACGGCACGTTCTTCCAGATGTGCGGCAACTTCTCCTTCGGCGACTACTTCAAGGAAGGCGCCGTCAAGCTCGCCTGGGAGCTGCTCACCAGCCCCCAGGACAAGGGCGGTTACGGCCTCGACCCCGAGCGCCTGTGGATCACCGTCTACCAGGACGACGACGAGGCCGAGCAGCTCTGGCGCGAGGTCGTCGGCGTCCCCGCCGAGCGCATCCAGCGCCTGGGCAAGAAGGACAACTTCTGGTCCATGGGCGTGCCCGGCCCCTGCGGCCCGTGCTCCGAGATCAACTACGACCGCGGCCCCGAGTTCGGCGTCGAGGGCGGCCCCGCCGTCAACGACGAGCGGTACGTGGAGATCTGGAACCTCGTCTTCATGCAGTACGAGCGGGGCGAGGGCATCGGCAAGGAGGACTTCGAGATCCTCGGGGACCTGCCGAGCAAGAACATCGACACCGGGCTCGGCCTGGAGCGCCTCGCCATGATTCTGCAGGGCGTGCAGAACATGTACGAGATCGACACCTCGATGGCCGTCATCGACAAGGCCACCGAGCTCACCGGCGTGGCCTACGGCGACGCCCACGAGTCGGACGTCTCCCTGCGCGTGGTCACCGACCACATCCGCACCGCCGTGATGCTCATCGGCGACGGCGTCACCCCCGGCAACGAGGGCCGCGGTTACGTCCTGCGCCGCATCATGCGCCGCGCCATCCGCAACATGCGCCTGCTCGGCGCCACCGGTCCGGTCGTCAAGGACCTGATCGACGTCGTGATCGGCATGATGGGGCAGCAGTACCCCGAGCTGATCACCGACCGCGAGCGGATCGAGAAGGTCGCCCTCGCCGAGGAGAACGCCTTCCTCAAGACCCTCAAGGCCGGCACCAACATCCTCGACACCGCCGTGAGCGACACCAAGGCCGCCGGCGGCACCGTCCTGGCCGGCGACAAGGCCTTCCTGCTCCACGACACCTGGGGCTTCCCGATCGACCTCACCCTGGAGATGGCCGCCGAGCAGGGGCTGTCCGTGGACGAGGACGGCTTCCGGCGCCTGATGAAGGAGCAGCGGGAGCGCGCCAAGGCCGACGCCCAGTCGAAGAAGACGGGCCACGCCGACCTCGGTGCCTACCGCGAGATCGCCGACCGCGCCGGTGCCACCGACTTCATCGGCTACACCGACACCGAGGGCGAGTCCACGATCGTCGGCATCCTCGTCGACGGCATCTCCTCCCCGGCCGCCACCGAGGGCGACGAGGTCGAGATCGTCCTCGACCGCACCCCCTTCTACGCCGAGGGCGGCGGCCAGATCGGCGACACCGGCCGGATCAAGGCCGACTCCGGTGCCGTCATCGAGGTCCGCGACTGCCAGAAGCCGGTCCCGGGCGTCTACGTCCACAAGGGCGTCGTCCAGGTCGGCGAGATCACGGTCGGTGCCAAGGCCCACGCCTCCATCGACGACCGGCGCCGCAAGGCCATCGCCCGCGCCCACTCGGCCACCCACCTCACCCACCAGGCCCTGCGCGACGCCCTCGGCCCGACGGCCGCCCAGGCCGGTTCCGAGAACCAGCCCGGCCGCTTCCGCTTCGACTTCGGTTCGCCGTCCGCCGTGCCGACGGCCGTGATGACCGACGTCGAGCAGAAGATCAACGAGGTGCTCGCCCGCGACCTCGACGTCCGCGCCGACGTCATGGGCATCGACGAGGCCAAGAAGCAGGGCGCCATCGCCGAGTTCGGCGAGAAGTACGGCGAGCGCGTCCGCGTCGTGACCATCGGCGACTTCTCCAAGGAGCTGTGCGGCGGAACCCACGTGCACAACACCGCCCAGCTCGGCCTGGTCAAGCTGCTCGGCGAGTCGTCCATCGGCTCCGGGGTGCGCCGCATCGAGGCCCTGGTCGGGGTGGACGCCTACAACTTCCTCGCCCGTGAGCACACGGTCGTCGCCCAGCTCCAGGAGCTGATCAAGGGCCGCCCGGAGGAGCTCCCGGAGAAGGTCTCCGCCATGCTCGGCAAGCTGAAGGACGCCGAGAAGGAGATCGAGAAGTTCCGCGCCGAGAAGGTCCTCCAGGCCGCCGGCTCGCTCGCCGACTCCGCCAAGGACGTGCGCGGCGTCGCCCTGGTGACCGGTCAGGTCCCGGACGGCACCACGGCCGACGACCTGCGCAAGCTGGTCCTCGACGTGCGCGGCCGCATCCAGGGCGGCCGGGCCGCCGTGGTGGCCCTCTTCACGACGGCGGGCGGCAAGCCGCTCACGGTCATCGCCACCAACGAGGCCGCCCGCGAGCGCGGCCTCAAGGCCGGTGACCTGGTGCGCACCGCCGCCAAGACCCTCGGCGGTGGCGGTGGCGGCAAGCCGGACGTCGCCCAGGGCGGCGGCCAGAACGCTGCTGCCATCGGTGACGCCGTCGACGCCGTCGAGCGCCTCGTCGCCGAGACCGCGAAGTAGGACCGGCGATGCGCAGAGGCCGCCGGCTCGCGATCGACGTCGGGGACGCCCGGATCGGGGTCGCCTCGTGCGACCCCGACGGGATCCTCGCCACCCCGGTGGAGACCGTCCCCGGGCGGGACGTCCCGGCGGCGCACCGCCGCCTGCGCCAACTGGTCGAGGAGTACGAGCCCGTCGAGGTCGTCGTCGGTCTCCCTCGCTCCCTCAAGGGGGGCGAGGGCCCGGCCGCGGCCAAGGTGAGGGGCTTCGCCCAGGAGCTGGCCAAGGGCATCGCTCCCGTTCCCGTACGGCTGGTCGACGAGCGGATGACGACGGTGACGGCGAGCCAGGGGCTGCGCGCCTCGGGCGTGAAGTCCAAGAAGGGCAGATCGGTCATCGACCAGGCCGCCGCTGTGATCATCCTTCAGCAGGCGCTGGAATCCGAACGGGTGTCAGGCAAAGCACCCGGCGAGGGCGTCGAAGTGGTCATCTGATCGCGATACGGTAACGTTCCGCGCGATGCGGCGGCATTCGAACAGCCCCCGCACAGCAAGAGGCGGAACGGAAGCCGGCCCCCCACATCAGGTCGCGCGGACCGCCGCCTCGCGGCTCTAGGGGATCGATGACTGAGTATGGCCGGGGCCCAGGCTCCGAACCGTGGCATCCGGAGGACCCGTTGTACGGGGACGGCGGATGGGGCGGACAGCAGGCCCAGGCGGGTCAGCAGTCCCCCTACGGCGGCCAGCCGCAGCACTATCCGCAGCAGCCGCAGCAGCCGCAGTATGGCGACTGGGGCGACGGCGGCCAGGGCGCGTACGGGCAGCAGCAGTACGACCAGTACGGTCAGCCGATCCCCGAGCCGCAGTACGACCAGTACGGTCAGCAGCAGTACGACCAGCAGTACGCGGCCCAGGCGCAGCCACAGCAGGCCCAGGAACAGCCGCAGCAGGGCCAGGGCTACGACGACGGCGGCTGGGGGACCGGCGCGCATCCCCAAGCGCAGTACCCCGGTGACCCATCGGACCCCTACGGCCAGCAGAGCGCCGCGTACGGCGCGGAGCAGCCCGACTTCTACGGCACCCCGGAGGCGTACCCGCCGCCGGAGCCGCCCGGCCGCCGGCGCGCCGAACCCGAACCGCAGGGCACCGACTGGGACCCCGGTCCCGACGAGGGCGAGCACGCCTTCTTCGCGGGCGGGGACGCAGGTGAATCCGGGGACGACGGCGGCAGCGGCGGTCGCAGGGGCCGGGGCGGCAAGCAGAAGAAGGGCCGCAGCGGCCTCGCCTGCCTCGTGGTCTGCCTGGTGCTCGGCGGCGGGGTGGCGGGCGTCGGCTACTTCGGCCTGCAGTTCTACCAGGATCGTTTCGGCGCGGCCCCGGACTACGCGGGCGACGGCAACGGCGAGAAGGTGACCGTCACCATCCCCAAGGGCGCGGGCGGCGCGACGATCGGCCAGGAGCTCAAGCGCCAGGGAGTGGTGAAGAGCGTCGACGCCTTCGTCAGCGCCCAGCAGAGCAATCCCAACGGCAAGAGCATCCAGGACGGCGTGTACACGCTGCAGAAGGAGATGTCGGCCGCGAGCGCGGTTCAGATGCTGCTCGACCCCAAGAGCCGCAGCAGCCTGATCATCGCCGAGGGCCTGCGCAACGTGCAGGTCTACGCCAAGATCGACACGCAGCTCGGGCTGAAGAAGGGCACCACCGCCGGCGTCGCCAAGAGCGAGTGGAAGAACCTCGGCCTGCCCGCATGGGCGATGAACCACAAGGACGTCAAGGACCCGCTGGAGGGCTTCCTCTACCCGTCCAGCTACTCGGCGGCCAAGGGCCAGAAGCCCGAGGACGTGCTGAAGCAGATGGTGGCGCGGGCCAATGAGAAGTACCAGGAGTTCGGCCTCGAGCAGAAGGCCGGGGACCTGGGTCTCGAGGGACCGTGGCAGCTGCTGACCGTCGCGAGCCTGGCACAGGCCGAAGGCACGAGTCACGACGACTTCCGCAGGATGGCCGAAGTCATCTACAACCGTCTCAAGCCGGGCAACGTGCAGACCAACGGCATGCTGGAGTTCGACTCGACGTACAACTACGTCAAGAACCAGAGCAAGCTCGACCTGTCGCTCAGCGAGCTGCGCAACTACGACAACCCGTACAACACCTACTACCACAAGGGGCTGCCGCCCGGCCCGATCGGCAACCCGGGCGACGAAGCGATCCAGGGCGCGCTCGCCCCGACCTCCGACGGTTGGTACTACTTCATCTCGCTGGACGGGAAGACGAGCGAGTTCACGAAGACCAACCAGGAACACCAGGAACTCGTCGACAAGTGGAACGCTTCGAGGAAGAACTGATGCCCGCATTCCGCCGAGCGGCCGTACTCGGCTCCCCGATCGCCCACTCCCTCTCCCCGGTGCTGCACCGCACCGCCTACGCCGAGCTGGGCCTGGAGGGCTGGACGTACGACCGGTTCGACGTCGACGAGAAGGCGCTGCCGGGCTTCTTCGCCAAGCTGAGCTCGGAATGGGCGGGGCTGTCGCTGACCATGCCGCTCAAGCGGGCGGTGATCCCGCTGCTCGACGGGATCAGCGAGACGGCCGCCTCGGTGGACGCGGTGAACACCGTCGTCTTCACCGAGGACGGCCGCAGGACCGGCGACAACACCGACATCCCCGGCATGGTCGCCGCCCTGCGCGAGCACGGCATCGAGAAGGTCGACACCGCCGCGGTCCTCGGCGCCGGGGCCACCGCCTCCTCCGCGCTGGCCGCGCTGGCCCGGGTCTGCACGGGCGAGGTCACCGTGTACGTACGCAGCGAGGCACGCGCCGCCGAGATGCGGGGGTGGGCCGAGCGGCTCGGCGTCGACGTGCGCATCTCCGACTGGGCGCACGCCGAGCGGGCGCTGCACGCCCCGCTGGTCGTCGCCACCACACCCGCCGGCACCACCGACGCCCTGGCCGCCGCGGTGCCCGAGATGCCCGGGACCCTCTTCGACGTGCTGTACGACCCCTGGCCGACCGCGCTCGCGGCCCGCTGGTCGGCGTACGGCGGTGCCGTGGTCAGCGGCCTGGACCTGCTGTTGCACCAGGCGGTGCTCCAGGTCGAGCAGATGACGGGCCGCGCCCCGGCCCCGCTGGGGGCCATGCGAAAAGCAGGCGAGCACGCCCTCGCGGAACGCTAGGATCCGTCCGGTTCCGCAGGGGGCGGAACCGGGAGGGGAAAGCGATCCATGTCCACAGGCATGCCTCTGGCGTCCACCAAGAGCCAGATATTCGAGGCCGTGCTGGGCTTTCTGCCCGACTGGGTGCAGATCACGGTGCTCGCCCTGCTCGCGCTGGCCGTCGTCGCGTCCTGGCTGATCGGGCTGAAGCAGCGGATCGCCCGCCGGCGCGCCGCGCGCAGCGGTGCACCGGTCCAGGCGCCGGCGCAGCACGGCCAGGGCCGCGGCGCCGACCACCTGGGCCCCTACGCACCTCCCCGGCCACAGCCGAGCGGCGCGGATTTCCTCGGTTCCCACGCTCCCCAGCAGGGCCGGGGCAACGGCTCCGCCTGAGTCGGCCCGTCCGTCAGATGGACCGGCGGGCGGGTCGGGCGGCCGGACGTGGGAGGATCGGAGGTGGCGGACCGGGGCCCGCGCACCCGGACACGCCGTCGCCGTACGCGAAGAAGACGCGTACGCATACCGGGGCGCGAGCACTGAGGAGCACCGTTGAGCAGGTTGCGCTGGCTGACCGCGGGGGAGTCCCACGGTCCCGCACTCGTCGCGACGCTGGAGGGTCTGCCCGCCGGCGTGCCGATCACCACGGACATGGTGGCGGACCATCTGGCGAGGCGGCGGCTCGGCTACGGTCGCGGTGCGCGGATGAAGTTCGAGCGTGACGAGGTCACCTTCCTCGGCGGTGTCCGGCACGGCCTCACCATGGGCTCCCCGGTCGCGATCATGGTGGGCAACACCGAGTGGCCCAAGTGGGAGCAGGTCATGGCGGCCGACCCGGTCGACCCGGAGGTGCTCGCGGGACTGGCCCGCAACGCCCCGCTGACCCGGCCCCGTCCCGGCCACGCCGACCTCGCGGGCATGCAGAAGTACGGTTTCGACGAGGCCCGCCCGATCCTGGAGCGCGCCTCCGCGCGCGAGACGGCCGCCCGGGTGGCGCTGGGCGCCGTGGCGCGGTCGTACCTGAAGGAGACGGCCGGCATCGAGATCGTCAGCCACGTCGTCGAACTGTGCTCCGTGAAGGCTCCGCAGGGCGTGCACCCCATCCCGGCGGACGTCGAGAGGCTGGACGCCGACCCGCTGCGCTGCCTGGACGCGGACACCTCCAAGGCGATGGTCGCGGAGGTCGACCAGGCCCACAAGGACGGTGACACGCTCGGCGGTGTGGTCGAGGTGCTGGCGTACGGCGTCCCGGTCGGTCTGGGTTCGCACGTGCACTGGGACCGCAAGCTGGACGCCCGGCTGGCCGGTGCCCTGATGGGCATCCAGGCGATCAAGGGCGTCGAGATCGGCGACGGTTTCGAGCTGGCCCGGGTGCCCGGCTCCAAGGCGCACGACGAGATCGTCAGCACGCCCGAGGGCATCCGCCGCGTCTCCGGACGCGCCGGTGGCACGGAGGGCGGCCTGTCCACCGGTGAGCTGCTGCGGGTTCGCGCCGCGATGAAGCCGATCGCGACCGTGCCGCGTGCCCTGAAGACCGTGGACGTGACCACCGGCGAGGCCGCGCAGGCTCACCACCAGCGCTCCGACGTCTCCGCGGTCCCGGCGGCCGGCATCGTCGCCGAGGCGATGGTCGCCCTCGTCCTCGCGGACGCCGTGGCGGAGAAGTTCGGCGGCGACAGCGTCACCGAGACCCGCCGCAACGTCACCTCGTACCTCGACAACCTGGCCATCCGATGAGCACCCCGCTGATCGTCCTGGTCGGACCGATGGGCGTGGGCAAGTCCACCGTCGGGCAACTGCTCGCCGAGCGCCTCGGCACCGCGTACCGGGACACCGACGAGGACATCGTCTCCGCGCAGGGACGGACCATCGCCGAGATCTTCGTGGACGAGGGCGAGCCGGCCTTCCGTGCCCTGGAGAAGCAGGCCGTGCACACAGCCCTCGCCGAGCACGACGGCGTCCTCGCCCTCGGCGGCGGCGCGATCCTCGACGCGGACACCCGCGGCCTGCTCGCCGGCCGGCGCGTCGTCTACCTGTCGATGGACGTCGAGGAGGCGGTCAAGCGCACCGGCCTGAACGCCGCGCGCCCGCTGCTGGCGGTCAACCCGCGCAAGCAGTGGCGCGAGCTGATGGAGGCCCGCCGCCACCTCTACGAGGAGGTCGCCACGGTCGTCGTCGCCACCGACGGACGTACGCCCGAAGAAGTCACGCAAGCGGCCCTGGACGCACTGGAGTTGAAGGAAGCATGAGCGAGGCAGTCACCCGGATCCAGGTCGGCGGCACCGCGGGATCCGACCCCTACGAG
Source organism: Streptomyces flaveolus (assembly GCF_014648815.1). Lineage (GTDB taxonomy): Bacteria > Actinomycetota > Actinomycetes > Streptomycetales > Streptomycetaceae > Streptomyces > Streptomyces flaveolus. The sequence continues at coordinate 331,595 of NZ_BMRV01000005.1, forward strand.
GTCCTGGTGGGCCGTCAGCTCCTGGGCGAACTCGCCGGTCTGATCGGGCCGAAGGCCAAGCGGGTCGCCGTGATCCACCCCGAGGCCCTCGCCGAGACCGGCGACGCGCTGCGCGCCGACCTCGCCGAGCAGGGCTACGACGCGATCGCCATCCAGGTGCCCAACGCCGAGGAGGCCAAGACCGCCGAGGTCGCCGCCTACTGCTGGAAGGCGCTGGGCCAGTCGGGCTTCACCCGCACCGACGTCATCGTCGGCGTCGGCGGCGGAGCCAGCACCGACCTCGCCGGCTTCGTGGCCGCGACCTGGCTGCGCGGCGTGCGCTGGATCGCCGTCCCGACCACCGTGCTGGCCATGGTGGACGCGGCCGTCGGCGGCAAGACCGGCATCAACACCGCCGAGGGCAAGAACCTCGTCGGCGCCTTCCACCCGCCGGCCGGCGTCCTGTGCGACCTGGCCGCCCTGGACTCCCTCCCGGTCAACGACTACGTCTCGGGCCTCGCCGAGGTCATCAAGGCCGGCTTCATCGCCGACCCGGCGATCCTCGACCTGATCGAGTCCGACCCGCAGGCCGCGCGCACCCCGGCCGGACCGCACACCGCCGAGCTGATCGTGCGCTCCATCAAGGTCAAGGCCGAGGTGGTCTCCTCCGACCTGAAGGAGGCGGGCCTGCGGGAGATCCTGAACTACGGTCACACCCTCGGCCACGCCATCGAGAAGAACGAGCGCTACAAGTGGCGCCACGGCGCCGCCGTCTCCGTCGGCATGCACTTCGCCGCCGAACTGGGCCGCCTCGCGGGCCGGCTGGACGACGCCACCGCCGACCGCCACCGCAGCATCCTCGAAGCGGTCGGCCTGCCGCTCCACTACCGCTACGACCAGTGGCCGAAGCTGGTGGAGAACATGAAGGTGGACAAGAAGTCCCGCGGCGACCTGCTGCGCTTCATCGTCCTCGACGGCCTGGCCAAGCCCACCGTCCTGGAGGGACCCGACCCGGCCGTCCTCCTCGCCGCCTACGGCGAGGTGGGCGAGTAAGTCCCCCGTCGCACCTTCCGTCCGATTCGCCTTGCGGGGCGGGCACTTCGGACCGCCCCCGGCCGTTCACCAAAGGACGGCCGGGGACGGTACCGTTCGAGCGGGGCCCCTCCCACGCCCTTTAGGGTGTGGGGAACAGCGGGTACCCGTCCCGCTGTCAGCGCCCATCGCCTGTACGAGACGGAGTGGCACCGGATGCAGCACGCAGTGGGTTCTCCGCTGCCGCCGCCCCCTCAGCCGGGGCACGGACCGGCCGTCGGCTGGTCCCCGGCCGCACACCACCCGGGCCCGCACCAGGGTTCCGCCCCCGTGCCCCCGCCTGTGGCGCCGGGCTACCCCATGCAGGCCCCGCACCCCGGGCCCCCGCACCAGGCCCCGGCCCCACCGCCCGTGCCGGACACCACCGGTCACGTCCCGCTGCCGCCCGGCGGTCCCGTCGCCGCGCCCAGCATGCCGCCCGCCGCGGCCGCCGTGCCCGACCCGGCGACCACCACCCTCGCGGTGCTCCTCATCGGCCCCGCGGGCGCGGGCAAGACCAGCGTCGCCAAGTACTGGGCGGAGCACCGCAGGGTCCCCACCGCCCACATCAGCCTCGACGACGTGCGCGAATGGGTCCGCTCGGGCTTCGCCGACCCCCAGTCCGGGTGGAACGAGAACTCCGAGGCCCAGTACCGCCTCGCCCGCCGCACCTGCGGCTTCTCCGCGCGCAACTTCCTCGCCAACGGCATCTCGTGCATCCTCGACGACGCCGTCTTCCCGGACCGACCGGTCGTCGGGCTGGGCGGCTGGAAGCGGCACGTCGGGCCCGGCCTGCTCCCCGTCGTCCTCCTGCCCGGGCTGGACATCGTCCTGGAGCGCAACGCCGAGCGCAGCGGCAACCGGCGGCTCACCGACGAGGAGGTCGCGCGCATCCACGGCCGCATGGCCGGCTGGTACGGCTCGGGCCTCCCGATCATCGACAACTCCCAGCTCGACGTCCCGGAAACGGCCCAGGTCCTCAACGAGGTCCTCTCCCGCTCGATAGCGAGCCCACCCACCTGGTAGGAAGCGCCCCAAAGGGGCGCGGGGAGCTGCGCGACCAGCCCCCACGGACCGCAAGCCGCCGAACAACACGACACCCACCCCGGACCGCGCACCCGGCGCACACCCCCGCGCTTCCCCACTCGGCCTCTCCCGAGCGGCGCCCCCGCAGCGGAGCCCATACGCTCGGGTCATGTCAGAGGTGTACGAGGCCCGCCGGACGCGCCTACGAGAACGCTGCAACGCGGGCGGCAGCGCGGCGGCGCTCGTCTCCCGGCCCGCCAACGTGCGCTATCTCGCGGGCGCCGCCCCGCACGGCGCCGTGCTGCTGCTGGGCAAGACCGAGGATCTCCTGGTGTGCTCCGGACCGCCGGACGAGCGGCCCACGGAGGGCAGGCCCGACGAGGCGCTGCCGCTGCGTGCCCTGTCCGGCCCCGGCGGTGACCCGGCAGTCGCCGCCGCCGGCCTCGCCGCGGCCCAGGGCGCCGAGTCCCTCGCCACCGAGGACCACCACCTCACCGTCGCCCGGCAGCGGGCCATGCGCTCGGTCGCCCCCCGGCTGCGCCTGACAGACCTCGGCCAAGCGGTGGAGCAGCTCCGGGTCGTCAAGGACGAGGAGGAGATCTCCTGCCTGCGGATCGGCGCCGAGATCGCCGACCAGGCGCTCGGCGAGCTGCTGGAGTCCATCCTCGTCGGCCGCACCGAACGGCACCTCGCCCTGGAACTGGAACGCCGCCTGGTCGACCACGGTGCCGACGGCCCCGCCTTCCCGACCTCCGTCGGCACCGGCCCGAACTCCGGGCGCCGCGGTCACCGGCCCACCGACCGGCGCGTGGAGGAGGGCGACTTCCTCTCCGTGTGCCTGGGCGCGACGTACCGCGGCTACCGCTGCGAGATCGGCCGTACGTTCGTCATCGGCACCTCGCCGGCGGACTGGCAGATCGAGCTGTACGACCTCGTCTTCTCCGCGCAGCGGGCCGGCCGGGAGGCCCTCGTACCCGGCGCGGCCTGCCGTGATGTGGACCGCGCGGCCCGCCAGGCACTGGACTCCGCCGGGTACGCCGAGAACCTTCCGGCACTCACGGGTCACGGTGTAGGACTCGAAATCGACGAGGACCCGCAGTTGGGTCCGGCGGCCATGGGTAAACTGGACGCTTGTGTGCCGGTCACCGTCGAACCGGGGGTCCACCTCCCGGGCCGGGGCGGTGTCCGGATCGATGACACGCTCGTCGTGCGCCCCGAGGCGGACGGCGGACCCGAGCTACTCACCATCACGACCAAGGAGCTGCTCGCGCTCTAGCCTCGCGCTGTGCGCACGCCCCGGGGTCGTCCACGTCAGTCCAGGAGATTCCGCAACCGTGGCTTCCACGAACGACCTCAAGAACGGCCTGGTGCTCAAGCTCGAAGGCGGCCAGCTCTGGTCCGTCGTCGAGTTCCAGCACGTCAAGCCCGGCAAGGGCCCCGCCTTCGTGCGCACCAAGCTCAAGAACGTGCTCTCCGGCAAGGTCGTCGACAAGACCTTCAACGCCGGCGTCAAGGTCGAGACGGCCACTGTCGACAAGCGCGACATGCAGTTCTCGTACATGGACGGCGACTACTTCGTCTTCATGGACATGGAGACGTACGACCAGCTGATGATCGACCGCAAGGTCGTCGGCGATGCCGCCAACTTCCTCGTCGAGGGCTTCGAGGCCACCGTCGCGCAGCACGAGGGCGAGGTGCTCTTCGTCGAGCTGCCGGCCGCCGTCGAGCTGACCATCCAGGAGACCGAGCCGGGCGTCCAGGGCGACCGCTCCACCGGCGGCACCAAGCCCGCCATCCTGGAGACCGGTCACCAGATCAACGTCCCGCTCTTCATCACCACCGGTGAGAAGATCAAGGTCGACACCCGCACGAGCGACTACCTCGGCCGGGTGAACAGCTAACCGTGGCTGCCCGTAACACGGCCCGCAAGCGCGCCTTCCAGATCCTCTTCGAGGGCGATCAGCGTGGCGCGGACGTCCTGACGGTCCTCGCCGACTGGGTCCGGCACTCCCGGTCCGACACCCGGCAGCCGCCGGTGAGCGAGTACACGATGGAGCTGGTCGAGGGGTACGCCGAGCGCGCCAAGCGCATCGACGAACTCATCGCCCAGTACTCGGTCGGCTGGACGCTCGACCGCATGCCGGTCGTCGACCGCAACATCCTGCGCCTCGGCGCGTACGAGCTGATCTGGGTCGACGCGACCCCGGACGCCGTCGTGCTCGACGAGATGGTGCAGCTGGCGAAGGAGTTCTCCACGGACGAGTCGCCGGCGTTCGTCAACGGTCTGCTCGGCCGGCTGAAGGAACTGAAGCCTTCGCTGCGCCGTGACGAGGCCTGACGGAGACAGACACAGACGCCGATGGGCCTGCGGCAACCGACAACGGTTGCCGCAGGCCCATCGGCGTCTCTTCGTGCTCCCGAAGCCCCCGGTACCCGAAGACGCCGCCGGGGTGGCCCGAAGCCTCAGGCTTCCGGCCACCCCGGCGGCACGTTTCTGCTGTGTCAGGAGCGCGCTGTGGCTCAGGCGTCCTCGTGGGACGCCACCGCGCGGCGCGCGTCCGCGTCCAGGACGCCCCAGCTGATCAGCTGCTCGGTGAGGACCGAGGGCGACTGGTCGTAGATGACGGCGAGTGTGCGCAGGTCGTCCTGGCGGATCGAGAGCACCTTGCCGTTGTAGTCGCCGCGCTGCGACTGGATCGTGGCCGCGTAACGCTGCAACGGGCCCGCCTTCTCGGCCGGCACCGTGGCCAGCCGCTCCAGGTCCAGGACCAGCTTCGGCGGCGGCTCGGCGGCGCCGCCGGGGGTGGTGCCCGGCAGCAGCTCCTGCACGGGAACGCCGTAGAAGTCCGCCAGCTCGGCGAGGCGCTGCACGGTCACGGCACGGTCACCGCGCTCGTACGACCCGACCACGACCGCCTTCCAGCGGCCCTGGGACTTCTCCTCGACACCGTGGAGGGAAAGGCCCTGCTGGGTGCGGATGGCCCGGAGCTTGGCCCCGAGCTGTTTGGCGTATTCGCTGGACATATGGCTCCCCGGACAAGGTGTCGACGCGGCCGGCTGTGTTGTCTGCCGCGCGGCTGGTAACTCACTGTGAGGTTACGCAGCGTTACTCTTCTGCGTCAAGCCGAATGGTCCGCACCGACTCTTCCGTGGTACCCGCCCTCCGTTGCTGCGAACGGGTGATGCGGAGGCGGCGTGGGAGTGACAGGGGAGTGTCGGGGGCCCGTTCGAGACGGTCCTGTGAGCCTGATAGCGTAGGTGGCGCAAATCCGACGTCCTTTAAGGTCCGTCCCGTGAGGCGGAGAAGGAGGTCCGTTTCGTATGGACAAGCAGCAGGACAGCAGGCAGCAGGACACGCAGTCCGACGCACGGCCCGTGCTCGAGGGGCCCGACATCGCGCGGGTCCTGACCCGTATCGCCCACGAGATCGTCGAACGCGCCAAGGGCGCCGACGACGTGGTGCTCCTCGGCATCCCGACCCGGGGCGTCTTCCTCGCCCGGCGGCTCGCCGACAAGCTGGAGCAGATCACCGAGCGCAAGATGCCGGTCGGCTCGCTCGACATCACCATGTACCGCGACGACCTGCGCATGCAGCCCCCGCGCGCACTGGCCCGCACCGAGATCCCCGGTGACGGCATCGACGGCCGCCTGGTCGTCCTCGTCGACGACGTCCTCTTCTCCGGCCGGACCATCCGCGCCGCCCTGGACGCGCTGAACGACATCGGTCGCCCGCGCGCCGTGCAGCTCGCGGTCCTCGTCGACCGCGGCCACCGCGAACTGCCCATCCGGGCCGACTACGTCGGCAAGAACCTCCCCACGTCGCTGCGGGAGACGGTCAAGGTCCAGCTCGCCGAGGAGGACGGTCGCGACACCGTGCTGCTCGGCGCCAAGCCGGACACCACCCCGGGCGCCCACCCGTAGCACCCCGGCGTACGCCCTCACCGGTGCCGTACGCCCGCTCGGTGTGCCCCCGCACGCACCCGGCCGCCCGAATTATCCCGCTCTTCCGCATGAATCGCCTTACGGAGCCTGACAGATGCAGCGTCATCTCATCTCGGCCGCCGACCTCACCCGCGACGACGCCGTCCTGATCCTCGACACCGCCGAGGAGATGGCCCGGGTCGCGGACCGGCCGATCAAGAAACTGCCGACCCTGCGCGGCCGGACCGTCGTCAACCTCTTCTTCGAGGACTCCACGCGGACCCGGATCTCCTTCGAGGCCGCCGAGAAGCGCCTGTCCGCGGACGTCATCAACTTCACCGCCAAGGGCTCCAGCGTCTCCAAGGGCGAGTCCCTGAAGGACACCGCGCAGACCCTGGAGGCCATGGGCGTCGACGCCGTCGTCATCCGGCACGGCGCCTCCGGCGCCCCGTACCGCCTGGCCACCTCCGGCTGGATCGACGCCCACGTCATCAACGCCGGCGACGGCACCCACCAGCACCCCACCCAGGCCCTGCTGGACGCCTTCACCATGCGCCGCCGCCTGGTCGGCCGCGACGCCGGCCTGGGCAAGGACCTGGACGGCCGCCGCATCACCCTGGTCGGCGACGTCCTGCACAGCCGCGTCGCCCGCTCCAACGTCGACCTGCTGCACACCCTCGGCGCCCAGGTCACCCTCGTCGCCCCGCCCACCCTGCTGCCGGTCGGCGTCGAGACCTGGCCCTGCGAGGTCTCCTACGACCTCGACTCCACCCTGCCGAAGTCCGACGCGGTGATGATGCTGCGCGTGCAGCGCGAGCGCATGAACGCCGCGTTCTTCCCGACCGAGCGCGAGTACTCCCGCCGGTACGGACTCGACGGCGACCGCATGGCGAAGATGCCCGAGCACGCCATCGTGATGCACCCCGGCCCGATGGTCCGCGGCATGGAGATCACCGCCGAGGTCGCCGACTCCGACCGCTGCACCGTCGTCGAGCAGGTCACCAACGGCGTCTCCATCCGGATGGCCGTCCTGTACCTGCTGCTCGGCGGCGCCGAGTTCGGTCCGAAGACCGAGCCCGCCGTCACCCACGCCCGCACCACCGAGGAGAAGTAAGAAGATGAGCAAGACCCTGATCCGCGGTGCGAAGGTGCTCGGCGGCGAGCCGCAGGACGTGCTGATCGACGGCGGCACCATCGCCGAGGTGGGCACGAACCTGTCCGCCGAGGGCGCGGAGGTCGTCGAGGCCGCCGGCAAGGTGCTGCTCCCCGGCCTGGTCGACCTGCACACCCACCTGCGCGAGCCCGGCCGCGAGGACTCCGAGACCGTCCTCACCGGCACCCGCGCGGCGGCGAGCGGCGGCTACACCAACGTCTTCGCCATGGCCAACACCTTCCCGGTCGCCGACACCGCCGGCGTCGTCGAGCAGGTCTGGCGGCTCGGCCAGGAGTCCGGCTACTGCGACGTGCAGCCCATCGGCGCCGTGACCGTCGGCCTGGAGGGCGCCAAGCTCGCCGAGCTGGGGGCCATGCACGAGTCCGCGGCCGGCGTCACCGTCTTCTCCGACGACGGCAAGTGCGTCCACGACGCCGTGATCATGCGCCGCGCCCTGGAGTACGTGAAGGCCTTCAACGGCGTCGTCGCCCAGCACGCCCAGGAGCCCCGGCTCACCGAGGGCGCCCAGATGAACGAGGGCGTCGTCTCCGCCGAGCTGGGTCTCGGCGGCTGGCCCGCCGTCGCCGAGGAGTCGATCATCGCCCGGGACGTGCTGCTCGCCGAGCACGTCGGCTCCCGCGTCCACATCTGCCACCTGTCGACCGCGGGCAGCGTCGAGATCGTCCGCTGGGCCAAGTCCCGCGGCATCGACGTCACCGCCGAGGTCACCCCGCACCACCTGCTCCTCACCGACGAGCTGGTGCGGTCGTACAACCCCGTCTACAAGGTCAACCCGCCGCTGCGCACCGAGCGGGACGTGCACGCCCTGCGCGAGGCCCTGGCGGACGGCACGATCGACATCGTCGCCACCGACCACGCCCCGCACCCGCACGAGGACAAGGACTGCGAGTGGGCCGCCGCCGCCATGGGCATGGTGGGCCTGGAGACCGCGCTGTCGGTGGTCCAGGAGACCATGGTGGACACGGGCCTGCTCGACTGGGCCGGCGTCGCCGACCGGATGTCCGTCAAGCCCGCGCAGATCGGACAGGCCGCCGGACACGGACGACCCGTCTCGGCTGGTGAGCCCGCCAACCTCACCCTCGTCGACACGGCATACCGTGGCCGGGTGGACCCCGCGGGCTTCGCCTCGCGCAGCCGCAACACTCCGTACGAGGGACGTGAGCTGCCGGGCCGTGTGACGCACACGTGGCTGCGGGGCAAGGCCACGCTCGTCGACGGGAAGCTCACGTGACACCTGTAATCCTGCTGGCCGCCGGGAAGGAATCGGCGGAAGTGACCGACTGGGCCGCTCGCGTCGGCTGGGTCGTCGGCCTCGGCCTGTTCGTCGCGCTCGTCTACTGGCTGATGCGCGAGGGCTGGAAGTGGCGCAGCACCCTCCAGGGCGACCTGCCCGAGCTGCCCACCGTGCCGGACGAGCCGGGTCCGGCGAAACTGACGATGAGCGGCCGCTACCACGGCTCCACCACCGCCGGTCAGTGGCTCGACCGCATCGTGGCGCACGGCCTGGGCACCCGTAGCCGGGCCGAGCTCACGCTGACGGACGCGGGACTGGACGTCGTACGCCCCGGCGCGGCCGACTTCTTCGTCCCCGTCGCCGCACTGCGCGAGGCCCGGCTCGACAAGGGCATCGCCGGCAAGGTGCTCACGGAGGGCGGTCTGCTGATCGTCACCTGGGCACACGGCGACAAACTGATCGACTCCGGTTTCCGCTCCGACCACGCGGCCGAGCACAACGAGTGGGTCGAAACCCTGAACGACATGATCAACAAGACGGAAACGGAAGGCGCACGATGACGACCTCCACCAGGGGAGTTGACAGGACTCCCGCCGTACTCGTCCTGGAGGACGGCCGGATCTTCCGCGGCCGCGCCTACGGGGCCGTGGGGGCGACCTTCGGCGAAGCCGTGTTCTCCACCGGGATGACCGGCTACCAGGAGACCCTCACCGACCCGTCGTACCACCGCCAGGTCGTCGTGATGACCGCCCCGCACGTCGGGAACACGGGCGTCAACGACGAGGACATGGAGTCCAAGAAGATCTGGGTCTCCGGGTACGTCGTCCGTGACCCCGCCCGCGTGCCCTCCAGCTGGCGCTCGACGCGCACGCTGGACGAGGAACTCGCCGCCCAGGGCGTCGTCGGCATCTCCGGCATCGACACCCGCGCCCTCACCCGCCACCTGCGGGAGCGCGGCGCCATGCGCGTCGGCATCTTCTCCGGCAACGCGCTGCCCGACGAGGGCACCATGCTCGCCGAGGTCCGCCAGGCCCCCGAGATGAGCGGCGCGGACCTCTCCGCCGAGGTCGCCACCACCGAGGCCTACGTCGTCCCGGCGATCGGTGACAAGAAGTTCACCGTCGCCGCCGTCGACCTCGGCATCAAGGGCATGACCCCGCACCGCATGGCCGAGCGCGGCATCGAGGTGCACGTCCTGCCCGCCACGGCCACCGTCGAGGACGTCTACGCCGTCAACCCGGACGGCGTGTTCTTCTCCAACGGCCCCGGCGACCCGTCCACCGCCGACCACCCGGTCTCGGTCATGCAGGGCGTCCTGGAGCGCGGCACCCCGCTGTTCGGCATCTGCTTCGGCAACCAGATCCTGGGCCGCGCCCTCGGCTTCGGCACCTTCAAGCTGAAGTACGGCCACCGCGGCATCAACCAGCCGGTGCAGGACCGTACGACCGGCAAGGTCGAGGTCACCGCGCACAACCACGGCTTCGCCGTCGACGCCCCGCTCGACAAGGTCTCCGACACCCCCTACGGCCGCGCCGAGGTCTCCCACGTCTGCCTCAACGACAACGTGGTGGAGGGCCTCCAGCTTCTCGACAAGCCGGCCTTCAGCGTCCAGTACCACCCCGAAGCGGCAGCCGGCCCGCACGACGCCGCGTACCTGTTCGACCGCTTCGTTTCCCTGATGGAGGGCCAGCGTGCCTAAGCGCACCGATATCCAGTCCGTCCTGGTCATCGGCTCCGGCCCGATCGTCATCGGCCAGGCCGCCGAGTTCGACTACTCCGGCACCCAGGCGTGCCGCGTGCTCAAGGCCGAGGGCCTGCGCGTCATCCTGGTGAACTCCAACCCGGCGACGATCATGACCGACCCGGAGATCGCCGACGCCACCTACGTCGAGCCGATCACCCCCGAGTTCGTCGAGAAGATCATCGCCAAGGAGCGGCCCGACGCGCTGCTGCCCACCCTGGGCGGCCAGACGGCCCTCAACACCGCGATCTCCATGCACGAGCAGGGTGTGCTGGAGAAGTACGGCGTCGAGCTGATCGGCGCCAACGTCGAGGCCATCCACAAGGGCGAGGACCGCGACCTCTTCAAGGACGTCGTCGAGGAGGTCCGCAAGAAGATCGGCCACGGCGAGTCCGCCCGGTCCGTGATCTGCCACTCCATGGACGACGTCCTCGCGGGCGTCGACACGCTCGGCGGCTACCCCGTCGTCGTCCGCCCCTCCTTCACCATGGGCGGCGCCGGCTCCGGCTTCGCCCACGACGAGGAGGAGCTGCGCCGCATCGCCGGCCAGGGCCTCACCCTCTCGCCGACCACCGAGGTGCTCCTGGAGGAGTCCATCCTCGGCTGGAAGGAGTACGAGCTGGAGCTGATGCGCGACAAGAACGACAACGTCGTGGTCGTCTGCTCCATCGAGAACTTCGACCCGATGGGCGTGCACACCGGCGACTCGATCACCGTGGCGCCCGCGATGACGCTGACCGACCGCGAGTACCAGATCCTGCGCGACGTCGGCATCGCGATCATCCGCGAGGTCGGCGTCGACACCGGCGGCTGCAACATCCAGTTCGCGGTGAACCCGGCCGACGGCCGCGTCATCGTCATCGAGATGAACCCGCGCGTGTCCCGCTCCTCGGCGCTCGCCTCCAAGGCGACCGGCTTCCCGATCGCCAAGATCGCCGCCAAGCTGGCCGTGGGCTACACCCTGGACGAGATCCCGAACGACATCACGCAGGAGACCCCGGCCTCCTTCGAGCCGACGCTCGACTACGTGGTCGTGAAGGCCCCGCGGTTCGCCTTCGAGAAGTTCCCGAGCGCCGACTCCACCCTCACGACCACCATGAAGTCGGTCGGCGAGGCCATGGCCATCGGCCGCAACTTCACCGAGGCCTTCCAGAAGGCGCTGCGCTCCCTGGAGAAGAAGGGCAGCCAGTTCACCTTCGTCGGCGAGCCCGGCGACAAGAAGGCGCTGCTCGAAGAGGCCGTCCGACCCACCGACGGCCGGATCAACGCCGTCATGCAGGCCATCCGCGCCGGTGCCACGCCCGAGGAGGTCTTCGCGTACACGAAGATCGACCCCTGGTTCGTCGACCAGCTCTTCCTCATCAAGGAGATCGCCGACGAGCTCGCCGAGGCGCCCGAGCTGACCCCCGGCCTGCTCGGCGAGGCCAAGCGGCACGGCTTCTCCGACCAGCAGATCGGCGAGATCCGCGGCCTGCGCGAGGACGTCGTCCGCGAGGTCCGGCACGCGCTCGGCATCCGCCCGGTCTACAAGACCGTCGACACCTGCGCCGCCGAGTTCGCCGCGAAGACGCCGTACTTCTACTCCTCCTACGACGAGGAGACCGAGGTCGCGCCGCGCGAGAAGCCCGCGGTGATCATCCTGGGCTCCGGCCCGAACCGCATCGGCCAGGGCATCGAGTTCGACTACTCCTGCGTCCACGCCTCCTTCGCGCTGAGCGACGCCGGGTACGAGACCGTGATGGTCAACTGCAACCCGGAGACCGTCTCCACCGACTACGACACCTCCGACCGGCTCTACTTCGAGCCGCTCACCCTGGAGGACGTCCTGGAGATCGTCCACGCGGAGGCGCAGGCCGGCCCGATCGCGGGCGTCATCGTCCAGCTCGGCGGCCAGACCCCGCTGGGCCTCGCCCAGGCGCTCAAGGACAACGGCGTGCCGGTCGTCGGCACCTCGCCGGAGGCCATCCACGCCGCCGAGGACCGCGGCGCCTTCGGCCAGGTCCTGGCGCAGGCCGGGCTGCCCGCCCCGAAGCACGGCACCGCCACCACCTTCGCCGGGGCCAAGGCCATCGCCGACGAGATCGGCTACCCGGTCCTCGTCCGCCCGTCCTACGTGCTCGGCGGACGCGGCATGGAGATCGTCTACGACGAGACCCGCCTCGAGGCGTACATCGCCGAGTCGACCGAGATCAGCCCGTCCCGCCCGGTCCTGGTCGACCGCTTCCTGGACGACGCGATCGAGATCGACGTGGACGCCCTGTACGACGGCGAGGAGCTGTACCTCGGCGGTGTCATGGAGCACATCGAGGAGGCCGGCATCCACTCCGGCGACTCGGCGTGCGCCCTGCCCCCGATCACGCTCGGCGGCTTCGACATCAAGCGGCTGCGCGCCTCCACCGAGGGCATCGCCAAGGGCGTCGGCGTGCGCGGCCTGATCAACATCCAGTTCGCGCTGGCCGGGGACATCCTCTACGTCCTGGAGGCCAACCCGCGCGCCTCGCGCACCGTCCCCTTCACCTCGAAGGCGACCGCGGTGCCGCTGGCCAAGGCCGCCGCCCGCATCTCGCTGGGCGCCACCATCGCCGAGCTGCGCGCCGAGGGTCTGCTGCCGGCCAACGGCGACGGCGGCGAGCTGCCGCTGGACGCGCCGATCTCCGTCAAGGAGGCCGTCATGCCGTGGTCCCGCTTCCGGGACATCCACGGCCGCGGCGTCGACACGGTCCTCGGCCCGGAGATGCGCTCCACCGGCGAGGTCATGGGCATCGACTCCGTCTTCGGCACGGCGTACGCCAAGTCGCAGGCCGGCGCGTACGGGCCGCTGCCGACCAAGGGACGGGCGTTCATCTCGGTCGCCAACCGCGACAAGCGCTCGATGATCTTCCCGGCGCGTGAGCTGGTCGCCCACGGCTTCGAGCTGATGGCCACCTCCGGCACCGCCGAGGTCCTGCGCCGCAACGGCATCAACGCCACGGTGGTCCGCAAGCAGTCCGAGGGCACCGGCCCGAACGGCGAGAAGACCATCGTCCAGCTCATCCACGACGGCGAGGTCGACCTCATCGTCAACACCCCGTACGGCACCGGCGGCCGCCTCGACGGCTACGACATCCGTACGGCGGCCGTGGCGCGGTCCGTGCCGTGCCTGACGACGGTCCAGGCGCTCGCCGCGGCGGTCCAGGGCATCGACGCCCTCAACCGCGGCGACGTGGGAGTCCGCTCACTCCAGGAACACGCCGAATTCCTGACCGCGGCCCGCGACTAGCAGCCCCGAGGGGGACACCGGAAACGGTGTCCCCCTCTTCATGAGGCCCCTCATGAAGCCCTGACGAGGACACATGTACAAGATCTTCTTCAAGCTCTTCTTCGCCCGCCTGGACCCGGAGCAGGCCCATCACCTGGCCTTCCGCTGGATCCGTCTCGCCGCCCGCGTCCCCGTGCTGCGCACCTTCGTCGCCGCCGCGCTCGCGCCCCGCCACAAGGAGCTGCGCACCGAGGCACTGGGCCTGCGGATGCACGGCCCCTTCGGGCTCGCCGCCGGCTTCGACAAGAACGCGGTGGCCATCGACGGCATGGCGATGCTCGGCTTCGACCACGTCGAGATCGGCACCGTGACGGGGGAGCCGCAGCCCGGCAACCCCAAGAAGCGGCTGTTCCGCCTGGTGGAGGACCGGGCGCTGATCAACCGCATGGGCTTCAACAACGACGGTTCGCGGGCCGTGGCGGCCCGTCTGGCCTCCCGCAACCCCGTCTTCCGGACCGTCGTCGGCGTCAACATCGGCAAGACCAAGGTCGTCCCGGAGGAGGAGGCCGTCGCCGACTACGTGAAGTCGGCCGAGCGGCTGGCGCCTTACGCCGACTACATGGTGGTGAACGTCTCCTCCCCGAACACGCCCGGCCTGCGCAACCTCCAGGCCACCGAGGCGCTGCGCCCCCTGCTGAGCGCCGTCCGCGAGGCTGCCGACCGGGCGGTGCCCACCCGGCGCGTGCCCCTGCTGGTCAAGATCGCACCGGACCTCGCCGACGAGGACGTCGACGCGGTCGCCGACCTGGCCGTCGAACTCGGGCTGGACGGCATCATCGCCACGAACACCACCATCGCGCGCGAGGGACTCGGCCTGCGGTCGACGCCCTCCCTGGTCAAGGAGACCGGCGGCCTCTCGGGCGCCCCCCTCAAGGCCCGCTCCCTGGAGGTGCTGCGCCGCCTGTACGCGCGCGTGGGCGACCGGATCACCCTGGTGGGCGTCGGCGGCATCGAGACCGCGGAGGACGCCTGGCAGCGCATCCTGGCCGGGGCCACGCTGGTCCAGGGCTACAGCGCGTTCATCTACGAGGGGCCCTTCTGGGGCCGCGCGATCCACAAGGGGCTCGCCGCCCGTCTGCGGCAGAGCCCGTACGCCACGCTCGCCGACGCCGTCGGCGCCGATGTGAGGAAGAACGCATGACCGTACTCGAGCCCTTCGGTGCCCGGCTGCGCCGCGCGATGGACGAACGCGGCCCGCTGTGCGTCGGCATCGACCCGCACGCCTCCCTGCTCGCCGAGTGGGGCCTGAACGACGACGTGGCGGGCCTGGAGCGCTTCAGCCGCACCGTCGTCGAGGCGGTGGCCGAGCGGGCCGCCGTGCTCAAGCCGCAGAGCGCGTTCTTCGAGCGCTTCGGCTCGCGCGGCGTCGCCGTCCTGGAGAAGTCGGTCCAGGAGGCCCGGGCGGCCGGCGCGCTGGTCGTCATGGACGCCAAGCGCGGCGACATCGGCTCGACCATGGCCGCGTACGCGGAGTCCTTCCTGCACAAGGACGCCCCGCTGTTCTCGGACGCGCTGACGGTCTCCCCGTACCTCGGTTACGGCTCGCTGAAGCCCGCCGTCGACCTGGCCCGGGAGAACGGCGTGGGTCTGTTCGTGCTGGCGCTGACCTCCAACCCGGAGGGCGGCGAGGTCCAGCACGCCATGCGCGCCGACGGACGGAACGTCGGAGCCACCATGCTGGCGCACCTGGCGGCCGAGAACGCGGGGGAGCGGCCCCTCGGCTCGTTCGGCGCGGTGGTGGGCGCCACCCTGGGCGACCTCTCCTCGTACGACCTGGGCATCAACGGTCCGCTGCTGGCGCCCGGGATCGGCGCGCAGGGCGCCACCCCGGCGGACCTGCCGCGGGTCTTCGGTGCCGCGGTGCGCAACGTCGTTCCCAACGTCAGCCGGGGTGTTCTGCGTCACGGTCCCGATGTGGCCGCGTTGCGGACGGCCACCGACCGCTTCGCGGAGGAGATCAGCGACGCGGTCACCGCGGCCTGACTCTGGATACATCCTCAAATCCGAGGCAGTATGTCCTAAATGTCTGGCCTGACGGAGGCTGACCAGGACTTTTCCGCTGTTCTCGCTGACTCTGGCGGACTTGACCGCTAGTCTCCGTCGAGAGTCAACGGGCGAGCGTGTTGCTCGTGGCTCACCAGGTGTGGGGCGACTAGGTTCCTCACCGGTCCGTATCCGACAGTTCGACATCCGAGGTGACGTAGGCGTGGCTCTTCCGCCCCTTACCCCTGAACAGCGCGCAGCCGCGCTCGAAAAGGCCGCCGCGGCTCGCCGGGAGCGGGCCGAGGTCAAGAATCGACTCAAGCACTCCGGCGCCTCCCTCCACGAGGTCATCAAGCAGGGCCAGGAGAACGACGTCATCGGCAAGATGAAGGTCTCCGCTCTCCTCGAGTCCCTCCCGGGCGTGGGCAAGGTCCGCGCCAAGCAGATCATGGAGCGACTCGGCATCTCCGAGAGCCGTCGCGTGCGAGGCCTCGGCTCCAACCAGATCGCATCCCTGGAGCGTGAGTTCGGCAGCACGGGCTCCTGAGTCCCGGGCACTGCGCGATTGCTGGAATAATCGCTGCATGGCAGCAACACCCCGGGGGACGTCCCCCGTACCCCCGGACGCACGTCCGCGGCTGACCGTGCTCTCCGGCCCCTCGGGGGTCGGCAAGAGCACGGTCGTCGCCCATATGCGCAAGGAGCACCCCGAGGTCTGGCTCTCGGTGTCGGCGACGACCCGCAAGCCCCGGCCCGGCGAGCAGCACGGAGTCCACTACTTCTTCGTCACCGACGAGGAGATGGACAAGCTGATCGCCAACGGCGAGCTGCTGGAGTGGGCCGAGTTCGCGGGCAACCGCTACGGCACGCCCCGCACCGCCGTGCTGGAGCGCCTGGAGGCCGGTGAGCCGGTGCTGCTCGAGATCGACCTCCAGGGTGCGCGGCAGGTCCGCGAGTCCATGCCGGAGGCCCAGCTGGTGTTCCTGGCCCCGCCCTCCTGGGAGGAGCTGGTGCGCAGGCTCACCGGCCGGGGCACCGAACCGCCGGAGGTGATCGAGCGCCGCCTCGCCGCGGCCAAGGTCGAGCTGGCGGCCGAGCCGGAGTTCGACGAGACCCTGGTGAACACCTCCGTCGAGGACGTGGCGCGCGAGCTGCTAGCCTTGACGAACGTCGTGTGATCGCGACAGGTCCACCGACCCCGGCCGATCAGTCCGACTGAATCTTTCCCATCCATCGGAAGGTAGAGCGTGTCCTCTTCCATCTCCGCGCCCGAGGGCATCATCAACCCGCCGATCGACGAGCTTCTCGAGGCCACGGACTCGAAGTACAGCCTCGTGATCTACGCGGCCAAGCGGGCCCGCCAGATCAACGCGTACTACTCGCAGCTCGGCGAGGGTCTCCTCGAGTACGTCGGTCCTCTCGTCGACACCCACGTCCACGAGAAGCCGCTCTCGATCGCCCTGCGCGAGATCAACGCGGGTCTGCTGACCTCCGAGGCCATCGAGGGCCCGGCGCAGTAGTACCAGCAGTAGTATTTTCAGCCTGAAGCTGACTTTTCCACAGGCCCGGCAGTCCGACTGCCGGGCCTGTGGTGTGTGATGGGGGCATACGCATTCCGAGGTCCGGGAGAGATGGTGGACAAGCCCAAGGTCGTTCTGGGGGTCAGCGGCGGAATCGCCGCCTACAAGGCCTGTGAGCTGCTCCGCAGGTTCACGGAGTCGGGACACGACGTGCGCGTCGTCCCCACCGCCTCCGCGCTGCACTTCGTGGGAGCCGCCACCTGGTCCGCCCTCTCCGGCAACCCCGTCTCCACCGAGGTGTGGGACGACGTGCACCAGGTCCCACACGTGCGCATCGGCCAGCACGCCGACCTCGTCGTCGTCGCCCCGGCCACCGCCGACATGCTCGCCAAGGCCGCCCACGGCCTCGCCGACGACCTCCTCACCAACACCCTGCTCACGGCCCGCTGCCCGGTGGTCTTCGCACCCGCCATGCACACGGAGATGTGGGAGCACCCGGCCACCCAGGAGAACGTGGCGACGCTGCGCCGCCGCGGCGCCGTCGTGATCGAACCGGCCGTCGGCCGCCTCACCGGCGTCGACACCGGCAAGGGCCGGCTGCCCGACCCGGGCGAGATCTTCGAGGTCTGCCGCCGGGTGCTCGCCCGCGGCGTGCGGGAGCCGGACCTGGCCGGACGACACGTCGTCGTCAGCGCCGGCGGCACCCGCGAGCCCCTCGACCCCGTCCGCTTCCTCGGTAACCGCTCCTCCGGCAAGCAGGGCTACGCCCTCGCCCGTACTGCCGCCGCCCGGGGCGCCCGTGTCACGCTGATCGCGGCGAACGCGGCGCTGCCGGACCCGGCCGGCGTGGACGTCGTCCCGGTGGGCACCGCCGTGGAGCTGCGCGAGGCAGTGCTCACCGCGGCGGCGGACGCCGACGCCGTCGTCATGGCCGCCGCGGTAGCGGACTTCCGGCCGGCGGTCTACGCCGCCGGAAAGATCAAGAAGAAGGACGGCCAGGAGCCGGAACCGGTCACGCTGGTGCGTAATCCGGACATCCTCGCGGAGATCTCCGCCGACCGGGCGCGCCCCGGGCAGGTGGTCGTCGGCTTCGCCGCCGAGACGGACGACGTCCTCGCCAACGGCCGGGCCAAGCTGAAGCGCAAGGGCTGCGACCTCCTCGTGGTGAACGAGGTGGGGGAACGCAAGACCTTCGGGTCCGAGGAGAACGAGGCCGTGGTCCTCGGCGCCGACGGCAGCGAGACGCCGGTGGCGCACGGCCCGAAGGAGGCCCTGGCCGAAACGGTGTGGGACCTCGTGGCGGAACGGCTCACCTGAATGCCCCATTCGTTCCCCAGAGCTCGTGGACCCCGCGCATTCGGGCGTGGCGAGCCTGGCCAATGGCCCTTCGCATTGTGCAGAATGCCCGTGCCGCAGGTCACAGCCCTTCCGAGAGCTGAGACGGGTGAGTCCGCGGCCGAGCGCGACCGATAAACTGTTCTCGGACGTCGCCGGGTGCAGCTCCCCGTGCCGTCCACCAATGATCAGCCAGCAGCCGCTGCAACCCCAGGGAGCGTTGTGTCCCGTCGCCTGTTCACCTCGGAGTCCGTGACCGAGGGCCACCCCGACAAGATCGCTGACCAGATCAGCGACACCATTCTCGACGCGCTTCTGCGCGAGGACCCGACCTCCCGGGTCGCCGTCGAAACGCTGATCACCACCGGCCTGGTGCACGTGGCCGGCGAGGTCACGACCAAGGCCTACGCGGACATCGCCACGCTGGTCCGCGGCAAGATCCTGGAGATCGGCTACGACTCCTCCAAGAAGGGCTTCGACGGCGCCTCCTGCGGCGTGTCCGTGTCGATCGGCGCGCAGTCCCCGGACATCGCGCAGGGCGTCGACACGGCGTACGAGTCCCGGGTCGAGGGCGACGAGGACGAGCTGGACCGGCAGGGTGCGGGCGACCAGGGGCTGATGTTCGGCTACGCCTCGGACGAGACGCCGACCCTCATGCCGCTGCCGGTCTTCCTCGCGCACCGCCTGTCCAAGCGCCTGTCCGAGGTCCGCAAGAACGGCACGATCCCCTACCTGCGCCCCGACGGCAAGACGCAGGTCACCATCGAGTACGACGGTGACAAGGCCGTCCGTCTGGACACGGTGGTCGTCTCCTCGCAGCACGCGAGCGACATCGACCTGGAGTCGCTGCTCGCTCCCGACATCAAGGAGTTCGTCGTCGAGCCGGAGCTCAAGGCGCTCCTCGACGACGGCATCAAGCTCGACACGGAGAACTACCGGCTCCTGGTGAACCCGACCGGCCGTTTCGAGATCGGCGGCCCGATGGGCGACGCCGGCCTGACCGGCCGCAAGATCATCATCGACACCTACGGCGGCATGGCCCGCCACGGCGGCGGCGCCTTCTCCGGCAAGGACCCGTCCAAGGTCGACCGCTCCGCCGCGTACGCGATGCGCTGGGTCGCCAAGAACGTCGTCGCGGCGGGCCTCGCCTCCCGCTGCGAGGTCCAGGTGGCCTACGCGATCGGCAAGGCCGAGCCCGTCGGCCTGTTCGTGGAGACCTTCGGCACCGCCAAGGTCGACACGGAGAAGATCGAGAAGGCGATCGACGAGGTCTTCGACCTCCGCCCGGCCGCGATCATCCGCGACCTCGACCTGCTCCGCCCGATCTACGCCCAGACCGCGGCGTACGGCCACTTCGGCCGTGAGCTCCCCGACTTCACCTGGGAGCGCACCGACCGCGTCGACGCCCTGCGCAAGGCGGCGGGCCTGTAACAGCGGCCCGTACCGACGGCACGTCGCGAGGCCCGGCGTCCCTCTGGGGGCGCCGGGCCTCGGCGCGTCCGGAGCCGATGCGGGACGGTGCGAACCGGGCGCCGTCGGTTGTCAGTGGTCTTTGGTAAGAATGCAGGCGTGAGCAGCGAGAACGAACCGGCGGGCGGGGGCGCGGACGACGCGCCACCCGAGCAGCTCGCGCTCATCCGGGAGAGCGTGCGCAAGGCGAAGACGCCGCGGGCCAAGCCGCGGACCTGGCGCGGGGCCGCGCTCGCCAAGGAGCTGCCCGTCGCCCGGGTGCTGGTCGACAAGGGCGTGCTCCACCTCGACCGGTACTTCGACTACGCCGTCCCGGAGGAACTCGACGCCGAGGCCCAGCCGGGCGTGCGGGTGCGGGTGCGGTTCGGGGCCGGACGGCACCGGGTGCGGGACGGGCGGCGCGAGGGCGGCGGCCTCATCGACGGTTTTCTGGTGGAGCGGCTCGCGGAGTCCGACTATTCGGGGCCGCTGGCCGCGCTGGCCCAGGTCGTCTCGCCCGAGCGCGTGCTGGACGAGGAGCTGCTCGGTCTCGCGCGGGCCGTCGCCGACCGCTACGCCGGCAGCCTCGCCGACGTGCTGCAGCTCGCCGTACCGCCGCGCAACGCACGCGCCGAGAAGCGGCCCTCGCCCGACCCGCTGCCCCCGCCACCGGTGCCCGAGCCGGGATCCTGGGCGCGGTACGAGCAGGGGGCCGCGTTCGTCGCGTCCCTCGCGTCGGGCGGCTCGCCGCGGGCCGTGTGGAACGCGTTGCCCGGCCCCGGGTGGAGCGATGAGCTGGCCCGGGCCGTGGCGGCGACGCTGGCCTCCGGGCGGGGCGCGCTGGTCGTCCTCCCGGACGGGCGGGCGGTCGCCCGGGCCGACGCCGCGCTGACCGCCCTGCTCGGCGAGGGACGGCACGCGGTGCTCACCGCCGACGCCGGGCCCGAGAAGCGGTACGCGCAGTGGCTCGCGGTGCGCCGGGGGGCCGTCCGGGCCGTCATCGGGACCCGGGCCGCCATGTTCGCGCCGGTGCGGGACCTCGGGCTGGTCGCCCTGTGGGACGACGGCGACGACAGTCACAGCGAGCCGCACGCCCCGCAGCCGCACGCGCGCGAGGTGCTGCTGCTGCGCGCGGCCCAGGACAGGTGCGCCTTCCTGCTGGGCGGCTGGAACTGCACCGTGGAGGCCGCCCAGCTCGTCGAGACCGGCTGGGCCCGGCCGCTGGTCGCCGCACGGGAGCAGGTGAGGGCCGGCGCTCCGCTGGTACGGACCGTGGGGGACGGGGACCTGGCCCGCGACGAGGCCGCCCGGGCCGCGCGGCTGCCCACCCTCGCCTGGCAGGTCGTCAGGGACGGGCTGCGTCAGGGCCCGGTGCTCGTGCAGGTGCCCCGGCGTGGATACGTGCCGCGGATGGCGTGTGCCGCCTGCCGTACGCCCGCGCGGTGCCGGCACTGCTCCGGGCCCCTGGAGGGGCAGGAATCCGGGGCGGCGCTGCGGTGCGGGTGGTGCGGGCGCGAGGAGGGCGCCTGGCACTGCCCGGAGTGCGGGGCCTTCCGGCTGCGCGCGCAGATCGTGGGGGCGCGCCGCACCGCCGAGGAGCTGGGGCGTGCCTTCCCCGCGGTGCCGGTGCGCACCTCGGGGCGCGAGCACGTGCTGGACACGGTGCCGGGGACGCCGGCCCTGGTCGTGAGCACCCCCGGCGCCGAACCCGTCGCCGAGGGCGGCTACGCGGCGGCGCTGCTGCTCGACGGCTGGGCCATGCTCGGGCGGCCCGACCTGCGCGCCGGTGAGGACGCGCTGCGGCGCTGGCTCGCGGCCGCCGCGCTGGTGCGTCCACAGCCGGCCGGCGGGACCGTGGTGGTGGTCGCCGAGCCGACCCTGCGGCCGGTGCAGGCGCTGGTGCGCTGGGACCCCGTCGGGCATGCGGTGCGTGAGCTGGCCGAGCGTGCCGAGCTGGGCTTTCCGCCGGTGTCGCGGATGGCGTCCGTGGCGGGTCCCGCGGAGGCGGTGGCCGGCTTCCTCGACGCGGTGGAGCTGCCGCGCGAGGCGGAGATCCTGGGGCCCGTGCCGCTCCCCGTCACGGCGCCGGGGCGCCCGCGCCGGGTGGGCGGGCCGCCGCCGGGGGAGCAGTGGGAGCGGGCGCTGGTCCGGGTGCCGCCGGGGAGCGGGGCGGCGCTGGCCGCGGCGCTGAAGGCCGCACAGGCGGCACGGATGGCACGCGGGAGCGACGCTGCGGTGTGGGTGCGGATCGATCCGCCCGACATCGGGTGAGGGCGCGGGCGAGGTGTCCGCACGAGGCCGTGTGAGGAGTGGTGGCTCGGGGGCGGGCCGCCCTCCCGGAGCGTGGCGGGAGGGCGGGGGTGCGGGTCAGCCGTTGCGTGGGCCGGGGAAGGCCGTCGGCCTGACCTCGTCGCGCAGGGACGGGCTGCCCGCCGTCGGCTGGGTCGGCATGGAGCGGGCCGCGGGGACTGTGGGCACGGCCGGGATGCCGGTGCCCACGTTGACCGGGCGGGTGCCCGTCGGCTCCGGTGTGTGCTCGGGGGCCTCGGTGGCCGCGGCCTGGGCCGCGGCGCGGCGGGAGCCGTAGCGCCGGTGCACCGCCTGCTTGGTGACGCCGAGCGCGGAGCCGACCGCGTCCCACGAGAAGCCGAGCGAGCGGTCGAAGTCCACGGCGGCCGTGACCAGGGTCTCGACACTGTCCCGCAGTTCCTGGGCGAGACGCACCGTCGGTGCGGGCGCGCGTCCGTAGACGACGAAGCCCGTGGACGGGCCGGAACGGCGCGGTCGGTAGACGTTGCCCAACTGGGCGGTGAGGGTGCGCAGTGCGTCCACCTGCCGGCGGACCCGCTCGATGTCCCGCACCAGCAAGTGCAGGCTGGCCCGAGCCTGGGCGTCGTGGGTTGCGTGGTCGGCCATGAACAAGCCTCTCGAACCGGCGTTGAAAGGAATCGAGCCGCACGGGCGGCCCTGTGTGGTCAACTCTTCCTTGACCAACGCGTGGGCGCTCCGCTGGTCACGGGGTGGGGGCGTGTGAGTCTGGATGTGCGCCCCTCTCCGGGCGGATGTGCGCCTCGGCTTCGGCCGTCGGCTTTTCCCTCCCATCCGCGCACCACCCGTTTCCGGTCGGTCAAGAGGCTGAACTTTCCCCAGGTGGGCTGATCGCCGTCGGCGGCCGCCCGTCGGCTTCGGGCTCGTAGACTGGTGCGTCGCTCACCGTCGTCCCGCCCGAGAGGCCCGTCCCACCCATGAAGCTGGTCTTCGCCGGTACCCCCGAGGTCGCCGTTCCCGCCCTGGACGCCCTGATCGCCTCCGGGCGTCACGAGGTGGCCGCCGTCGTCACGCGGCCCGACGCACCGGCCGGGCGTGGGCGCCGGCTGGTCGCCTCGCCCGTGGCCGAGCGTGCGGAGGAGGCCGGGATCGAGGTGCTCAAGCCCGCGAAGCCCCGCGACCCGGAGTTCCTGGAGCGACTGCGCGAGATCGCGCCCGACTGCTGCCCCGTGGTCGCCTACGGCGCCCTCCTGCCCCGCGTGGCCCTGGACGTGCCCGCCCAGGGCTGGGTCAACCTGCACTTCTCGCTGCTGCCCGCCTGGCGGGGGGCCGCGCCCGTGCAGCACGCGCTGATGGCGGGCGACGAGATCACCGGGGCGTCCACCTTCCTCATCGAGGAGGGCCTCGATTCCGGGCCCGTCTACGGCACGGTCACCGAGACCATCCGCCCCACCGACACCAGCGGCGACCTGCTGACCCGGCTCGCCTTCGCCGGCGCCGGCCTGCTCGCCGCCACCATGGACGGCATCGAGGACGGCAGCCTGAAGGCCGTACCGCAGCCCGCCGAGGGCGTCACCCTCGCACCGAAGATCACCGTCGAGGACGCCCGGATCGACTGGGCGGCACCGGCGCTGCGCGTCGACCGGGTGGTGCGCGGCTGCACCCCGGCGCCCGGCGCCTGGACCACGTTCCGCGGCGAGCGGCTCAAGCTGGTGCAGGCGCTGCCCGTGCCCGACCGGACCGACCTCGCCCCCGGGCAGCTCGCGGCCGGCAAGAACAACGTGTACGTCGGCACCGGCTCGTACGCCGTCGAGCTGCTGTGGGTGCAGGCGCAGGGCAAGAAGCCGATGCGGGCCGCGGACTGGGCGCGCGGGGTGCGGATCGCCGAGGGCGAACTGCTCGGCGCCTGACCTCGTCACCACCGTTCACCGGCCCGACGTACGCTGGTGAGCGCACGTCACCCCACACCCGGAGCACCTTTTTCGTGAGCGAGCAGCCTCGTCGTCCCCGCAAGTCCGGCAAGCCGTACCGCAGGCCCCAGAAGGACCCCGTCCGCATCCTCGCCTTCGAGGCGCTCAGGGCCGTGGACGAGCGGGACGCGTACGCCAACCTCGTCCTGCCGCCACTGCTGCGCAGGGCGCGGGAGAACGACGAGAAGTTCGACGCCCGGGACGCCGCGCTCGCGACCGAGCTGGTGTACGGGACGCTGCGCCGGCAGGGGACGTACGACGCGGTCATCGCCGCATGTGTCGACCGGCCGCTGCGGGAGGTCGACCCGCCGGTACTGGACGTGCTCAGCCTGGGCGCGCACCAGCTGCTCGGGACGCGGATCCCGACCCACGCGGCCGTGTCCGCCTCGGTCGAACTGGCCCGTGTGGTGCTGGGCGACGGGCGCGCCAAGTTCGTCAACGCCGTGCTCCGCAAGGTCGCGCAGGACGATCTCGACGGCTGGCTGGAACGCGTCGCGCCGCCCTACGACGAGGACCCCGAGGACCACCTCGCCGTCGTGCACTCGCACCCGCGCTGGGTCGTCTCCGCGCTGTGGGACTCGCTGGGCGGGGGCCGGGCCGGCATCGAGGAGCTGCTGGCCGCCGACAACGAGCGGCCCGAGGTCACGCTGGTCGCCCGGCCCGGACGGGCGACGACCGGGGAACTGCTCGAGGAGGAGGCGGCCGTACCGGGGCGCTGGTCGCCGTACGCGGTACGGCTGAGCGAAGGCGGCGAGCCCGGCGCGGTCGACGCCGTGCGGGAGAACCGGGCGGGCGTGCAGGACGAGGGCAGCCAGCTCGTCGCGATCGCTCTGGCCAACGCGCCCCTGGACGGGCCCGACCGGCGCTGGCTCGACGGCTGCGCGGGGCCCGGCGGCAAGGCGGCGCTGCTGGGCGCCCTGGCGGCGGAGCGGGGCGCTTTCCTGCTCGCCTCCGAGAAGCAGCCGCACCGCGCGGGGCTCGTCGCGAAGGCGCTGGACGGCAACCCGGGTCCGTACCAGGTGATCGCCGCCGACGGGACGCGCCCGCCGTGGCGGCCCGGGAGCTTCGACCGCGTCCTGGTCGACGTGCCGTGCACCGGCCTCGGCGCCCTGCGCCGCCGCCCCGAGGCGCGCTGGCGGCGCCGTCCCGAGGACCTGGACGGGTTCGCCCCGCTCCAGCGCGGGCTGCTGCGCAGCGCGCTGGAGGCCGTACGGGTCGGCGGCGTCGTCGGCTACGCGACCTGCTCGCCCCACCTCGCCGAGACCCGCGCGGTCGTCGCCGACGTGCTCAAGCACCACCCCGACACCGAGCTCCTCGACGCCCGCCCCCTCCTCCCCGGCGTCCCGCACCTGGGTGACGGCCCCGACATCCAGCTGTGGCCCCACCTCCACGGCACGGACGCGATGTACCTGACCTTGCTCCGCCGCACCGCATAGCGCACCCCGAAGGCCCGCGGGCAACGGCGCGACCGGCCCCCGCCCCGCGCCCACGGGGCCAACGCCGGCCACCGCATTCCGACGTCCGGGACGTCCCACCCGGAAGGGGCGCGGGGAACGGCGCGACCAGCCCCCACCGGCCCGCGGCCAACGCACGACCGCGCCCACGGGGCCAACGCCGGCCACCGCATACCGACGTCCGGGACGTCCCACCCGGAAGGGGCGCGGGGAACGGCGCGACCAGCCCCCACCGGCCCGCGGCCAACGCACGACCGCGACCACGGGGGCAACGCCGGCCACCGCATTCCGACGTCCGGGACGCCCCGCCCGGAAGGGGCGCGGGGGACCCGCGCGACCAACCCCCACCGGCCCGCGCCCGAAGAACCACCGCATCCCCCCGGTACCGATGCCCCCCACCCCCGGAGGGCATGGCAGGCTTGGGGGCATGGCCGCGCAGATCAACCCCAGCATCCTGTCCGCCGACTTCGCCCGCCTCGCGGACGAGGCCAAGGCGGTCGAGGGAGCCGACTGGCTCCACGTCGACGTCATGGACAACCATTTCGTCCCCAACCTCACGCTCGGCGTGCCGGTCGTGGAGTCCCTGGCCCGCGCGACGGACACCCCGCTGGACTGCCACCTCATGATCGACGCCCCCGACCGCTGGGCGCCCCAGTACGTGGAGGCCGGCGCCGGTTCCGTCACCTTCCACGTGGAGGCGGCCTCCGCGCCGGTCCGGCTCGCCCGCGAGATCCGGGCCAAGGGCGCCCGCGCCTCCATGGCGCTGCGGCCCGCGACGCCGATCGAGCCGTACGAGGACCTGCTGCCCGAGCTCGACATGCTGCTGATCATGACGGTTGAGCCCGGCTTCGGCGGGCAGGCGTTCCTCGACATCATGCTTCCGAAGATCCGCCGCACCCGTGAGCTGATCAAGAAGCACGGTCTGGAGCTGTGGCTGCAGGTCGACGGCGGTGTCTCGGCGTCCACGATCGAGCAGTGCGCCGACGCCGGCGCCGACGTCTTCGTCGCGGGTTCCGCCGTGTACGGGGCGTCCGACCCGGCCGAGGCGGTACGTGCATTGCGCAACCAGGCCGAGGCGGCGACCGCCAAGGCGTCCTGGGCGTGCGACCACTGAGGAACAGAACGTGAACGGCTCCCATCAGGGCTGATCAAGTGCGCCGAATCTGCGAGGATGAACGGCGAATCCAGAGTGTGAACAGCAGTGAGGAGATCGCCGTGTCGGGTATGTCGGCGGGCCGTTCAGCCATGCGGATGGGACCCGCTGAGCTGGTCCAGGCGGCGGCCATGGCCCGCCGCTTCTACCTCGAGGGCAAATCCAAGATCCAGATCGCGGAGGAGTTCGGCGTCAGCCGCTTCAAGGTGGCCCGGGTCCTCGAGACCGCCCTCGAGCGGGACCTAGTACGCATCGAGATCCGGGTGCCGGCCGAGTTGGACGCGGAGCGCTCGGACGCCCTGCGGGCCCGCTACGGCCTCAGGCACGCCGTCGTGGTGGAGTCCCCGGCCGAGGCCGAGGAGACACCCGACCCGGAGAACCTGGGCGAGGTGGCCGCCGACCTGCTCGGCGAGCTGGTCAACGAGGGCGACGTCCTCGGCCTCGCCTGGGGCCGCTCCACGATCCACATGGCGGCCGCGCTCGACCGGCTGCCGCCGTGCACAGTCGTGCAGCTGACGGGCGTGTACGACGCCGGGACCGCCGAGCGCGGCTCGGTCGAGGCCGTCCGCCGTGCCGCCCAGGTGTCGGGCGGCGACGCCCACCCCATCTACGCACCGATGCTGCTGCCGGACGCGGCGACCGCGACGGCGCTGCGCCACCAGACCGGCATCGCCCGGGCCTTCGAGTACTTCGACAAGGTCACCGTCGCCTGCGTCTCCATCGGCTCCTGGGAGCCGGGCATCTCGACGGTGCACGACATGCTCAGCGACGAGGAGCGCGCGCACTACGCCTCCCTCGGTGTCGCCGCCGAGATGTCCGCGCACCTCTTCGACGCCGAGGGGCGCCGGGTCGGCCGGGACCTGGGGGAGCGGTGCATCACGGTCAAAGCCGACCAGCTCCGCCGTATCCCCGAGGTCGTCGCGATCGCGGGCGGGCAGCGCAAGGCGGCGGCCATCGACGCGGTACTGCGGTCAGGACTGGTCACCAGCCTGGTGACGGACACCTCGGCCGCGGACTACCTGATGACGGCGGGCACGACGCCGAAGCCGACGCTCAACCGCTCGGACCCCGACGGGGTCTGACGGACAGTCAGAGAGAGGTCACAGGCATGAGGGAGGACCCCGCGGGCCGGCTCGTGGTCACGCTGGACCTCGACGGGGTCACGGACAAGGCGGGCCTCATGGACCGCTGCGCCCGTGCCCTGGACCTGCCCGACTGGTTCGGCCGCAACTGGGACGCGCTCGCCGACTCCCTGGCCGACCCGTCCGTCTGGCCCGGGGAGGCGGCGGAGCGGGGCGTGCTGCTCCTCGTGCGGGGCTGGCGCGGGTACGCCGAGGCGCGGCCGGACGAGTGGGCCGTCGCCGAGGAGGTCTTCGCCGAGGCCACCGACCGCGGCCCGGGGCTCTTCGTGACCCTGGGACCTGGAGAATCCTCCAAGGGGGCCGCTGACCAGCCTGGATGATCTGCCCGGGGATAATCCGGCACCGGTCATGGGACAATGAAGTACGTGCTCTTTCCCCCTGGCTGACCTGTCCGGGGGCCACCTCTGATCGACTGGGATGTGCAGCACGTGCGTTTCCTCAATGACATCCAGCCCTCGTACGACCTGACGTACGACGACGTCTTCATGGTGCCGAGCCGGTCCGCCGTCGGCTCCCGGCAGGGCGTGGACCTCAACTCCCCGGACGGCACGGGCACCACCATCCCGCTGGTCGTCGCCAACATGACCGCCATCGCCGGGCGCCGCATGGCCGAGACGGTGGCCCGTCGCGGCGGCCTCGTGGTCATCCCGCAGGACATCCCGATCGAGGTCGTCACCGACGTCGTCACCTGGGTGAAGAGCCGCCACCTCGTCCTGGACACCCCGATCGTGCTGGCCCCGCACCAGACCGTCGCCGACGCGCTCTCCCTGCTGCCCAAGCGCGCGCACAACGCCGGTGTGGTCGTCGACGAGGACAACAGGCCCCTCGGCGTGGTCA
Organism: Streptomyces flaveolus; assembly: GCF_014648815.1. Lineage (GTDB taxonomy): Bacteria > Actinomycetota > Actinomycetes > Streptomycetales > Streptomycetaceae > Streptomyces > Streptomyces flaveolus. Next base: position 360,150 of record NZ_BMRV01000005.1, read on the forward strand.
CCGACACCGACCTGACCGGCGTGGACCGCTTCACCCAGCTCGAAGAGGTCATGTCCAAGGACCTGATCCTGATCGACGCGGACACGGACCCGCGCGAGGCCTTCAACACCCTCGACGCCGCCAACCGTCGCTACGCGCCCGCCGTCGACAAGGACGGCCGCCTGGCCGGCATCCTCACCCGCAAGGGCGCCCTGCGCGCCACGCTGTACACCCCGGCCACCGACGCGCAGGGCCGGCTCCGCATCGCCGCCGCCGTCGGCATCAACGGCGACGTGGCGGGCAAGGCCGAGCAGCTCCTCGCCGCGGGCGTGGACACCCTCGTCATCGACACCGCGCACGGCCACCAGGAGTCGATGATCAGCGCCGTCAAGCTGGTGCGCGACCTCGACCCGCGGGTGCCGATCGTGGCCGGCAACATCGTCTCCGCCGAGGGCGTGCGCGACCTGATCGAGGCGGGCGCGGACATCATCAAGGTCGGTGTCGGCCCCGGCGCCATGTGCACCACCCGCATGATGACCGGCGTCGGCCGGCCGCAGTTCTCCGCCGTCCTGGAGTGCGCCGCCGAGGCGAAGAAGTACGGCAAGCACGTGTGGGCCGACGGCGGCATCCGCCACCCGCGCGACGTGGCCATGGCCCTCGCGGCCGGCGCGTCCAACGTGATGGTCGGCTCCTGGTTCGCCGGGACCTACGAGTCCCCGGGCGACCTCCAGCACGACGCCAACGGCCGCCCCTACAAGGAGTCGTTCGGCATGGCCTCCGCGCGTGCCGTGCGCAACCGCACCTCGGAGGAGTCGGCGTACGACCGGGCCCGCAAGGCGCTGTTCGAGGAGGGCATCTCCACCTCCCGCATGTTCCTCGACCCGACCCGTCCGGGCGTCGAGGACCTGATCGACTCGATCATCGCGGGCGTCCGCTCCTCCTGCACCTACGCCGGTGCCGCCTCCCTGGAGGAATTCGCCGAGAAGGCCATCGTCGGCATCCAGAGCGCCGCCGGTTACGCCGAGGGCAAGCCGCTGCACGCCAGCTGGAGCTGACCCCGCGCGGCCGTTCCGTACGGCCTCCGCTCTGCCCGACGCCGGGGAGGAGCGGAGGCCGTTCGTCATTCCCGGCGTACGCACGCCCTGAGCGAGTCGGTGGTCCGCAAGGTCGCCTGCTGGCCGCCGGCTCACCGTCCGCGCCGCCCGTGAGGCCGGTGCCTCCTGGTCGCGGATCGGGGCCGCGCCGGGCACCGGCAAGGAGGCCGTGCGGGCGGCGCACCTGCGCTGGATCGACGCCCAGGAGGCCGCCCGGACCGGCCCGGCGAGATCGGCTTCGACCCGGCGGGCGCCGCCGAGGCACGGGCCGTCGCGGGCGCTCCGGACGGGCGCTGACCAGGCCGGATCCACCTGCGGTCCGCGCCCGGACACCGGCCCTGTGCAACGCTCGACAGCCCCCGCGCAACGAACACACGCCTTGCCGCGACGAACGCAACGATCGTGCGGAGACGCGCAAGGTTGCTGCATTACCCGGGGAACGTGACGCTCGTAGGGTTCTTCGCTGTACGTGGCGTGGCGAGGACCCCGCTCGGTGGGTTCCCGCTTCCGCGAGGGACGCCGCCGGTCCCCGCCGCTCCAGAAGCCCGCCGCGAGAGAGCCCGCTCGACACCGGGCGGCGCGACCGGCAGCGACAAAGGAGTCAACGCGTGCTCGACCAAGGCGCACCCCCGCACCACGACACATCGGCCGCCCCCGCGTCCCCGGGGCTGGCCGCGCGCCTCATGCGCCGCAAGCCCGTGGAACGGCTGGTCGCCGAGGGCGGCCAGGGCGAGGGCGGCAGCCTGCGCCGCTCCCTCGGCCTGTGGCAGCTCACGATGATCAGTATCGGCGCCACCCTCGGCACCGGCATCTTCGTCGTCCTCGGCGAGGCCGTCCCCAAGGCCGGACCCGCGGTCACCCTCTCCTTCGTCATCGCCGGTCTGACGGCACTCTTCTCGGCCCTGTCCTACGCCGAGCTGGCCGGCACCATCCCGGTCGCCGGCTCCTCGTACTCGTACGCCTACGCGACCATGGGCGAGCTGGTCGCCTGGATCTGCGGCTGGTGTCTGGTCCTGGAGTACGGCGTCTCCGTCGCCGCCGTCGCCGTCGGCTGGGGCGAGTACCTGAACGAGCTCCTCGACGGCACCATCGGCGTCACCATCCCGGACGCCCTGTCGGCGCCACCCGGCGACGGCGGGATCTTCAACCTGCCCGCGCTGATCGTGGTGCTCCTCGCGATGACGTTCCTGCTGGGCGGCGCTCGAGAGTCCGCCCGCGCCAACACGGTCATGGTCGTCGTCAAGATCGCCGCGCTGGTGCTGTTCTGCGCCGTCGGCGTCCAGGGCTTCCGCTCCGGCAACTACGAGAACTTCATGCCGCTCGGCATGGCCGGCGTCAGCGCGGCCGGCGCGACGCTCTTCTTCTCGTACATCGGCTTCGACGCCGCCTCCACCGCCGGTGAGGAGGCGAAGAACGCCCAGCGCGACCTGCCCCGCGCGATCATGCTCTCGCTCGTCATCGTCACCGTGCTGTACGTCCTCGTCGCCGCCGTCGCCGTCGGCGCCAAGCCGTGGAAGGGCTTCACCGACTCCGAGGCCGCCCTCGCCCAGATCATGACCGACGTGACCGGGCAGAGCTTCTGGGGCACCCTCCTGGCCTTCTGCGCGGTCGTCGCCATCGCCAGCGTCGTGCTGACCGTCCTCTACGGCCAGACCCGCGTCCTGTTCGCCATGTCCCGCGACGGCCTGGTGCCCAAGGTGTTCTCCAAGGTCCACCCGAAGACCGGCGCGCCCCGCGCCAACACGCTGATCGTCTCCCTGTTCTGCGGTGTCCTGGCCGCCGCCGTGCCGCTCGGACAGCTCGCCGACGCCACCAGCATCGGCACCCTGTTCGCCTTCGCCCTGGTCAACGTGGCCGTCGTGGTGCTGCGCCGGTCCCGCCCGGACATGCCCCGCACCTTCCGGGTGCCGCTGTCCCCGGTCCTGCCGGCCCTGGGCTTCGCCTTCTGCGTCTGGATGATGGGCAGCCTGTCCACCATCACCTGGGTGGTCTTCGGTGTCTGGATGGCCGCCGGGCTCGTGTTCTACTTCGTGTACGGCCATCGCCGTTCCCGACTCGCCACGCCGGACACGTCCGAGGTCCGGGCGCACCAGAAGTGAAGTGAACGACCCGCAGTGCTGAACGATCTCGACGAACGCATCGTGCACGCCCTCGCCGAGGACGCCCGCCGCTCCTACGCGGACATCGGGCAGTCGGTCGGCCTGTCCGCGCCCGCCGTGAAACGGCGCGTGGACAGGCTGCGCGCCACCGGAGCCATCACCGGCTTCACCGTGCGGGTCGACCCCGCCGCGCTCGGCTGGGAGACCGAGGGGTTCGTCGAGATCTACTGCCGCCGCAACACCTCGCCGGAGACCATCCAGCGGGGACTGGAGCGCTACCAGGAGGTCGTGGCCGCGTCCACCGTCACCGGGGACGCGGACGCGATCGCCCAGGTCTTCGCCGCCGACATGCGGCACTTCGAACGGGTCCTGGAGCGGATCGCCGGGGAGCCGTTCGTGGAACGCACCAAGTCCGTGCTGGTGCTCTCGCCGCTGCTGCGGCGCTTCTCGTCGGGGTCTCCCGCATAAGCGCTGGGCCCGGGGCGCCGTCCCGTCTACCATCGGTGCCATGACCTGGCGACATTGATCCACCAGCCGTGCCCGCCCCCGAGGACCGCCTCGGACGCCGTACCTCCGGTGTCCGATCCGCTCCCTCGGGAAGGCCTCATGACCCACGCACCCACACGTGTGCCGCCCGCCGGCTACCGGCGGCTGACGGCCACGCTGTACGGCTACGCGTTCCTCGACGACTTCGTCCTGCTCTACCCGGTGTACGCGCTGCTCTTCAGCGACGCCGGTCTGTCCGTCTGGCAGATCTCCTCACTCTTCGCCCTGTGGTCGGTCACCGGCGTCCTGCTGGAGGTGCCCTCCGGCGCCTGGGCCGACGCCGTCTCCCGGCGGCTGCTGCTGTGGCTCGGCCCGCTGCTCACCGCCGCCGGCTTCGCCCTGTGGGTGCTCGTCCCGTCCTACGGCGCGTTCGCGCTCGGTTTCGTCCTGTGGGGCGCCGGGGGAGCGCTCGGGTCCGGCGCGCTGGAGGCGCTGGTCCACGACGAACTGGACCGGCTCGGCGCCGCCGACCGGTACGCCCGTGTCATGGGCCGGGCACGCTCGGCCGGGCTGGTGGCCGTGATGGCCGCGATGGGCCTGGCCGGGCCGGTGTTCGCCCACGGCGGCTACCCGGCCGTGGGGGCGGCGAGCATCCTGGTCTGCCTGCTGGCGGCGGCCCTGGCGACCCGGTTCCCCGAGCACCGTACGCCGGTGACGGGCGGCGACGGGTGGGCCTCGACCCTGCGGTCCGGGCTCGCCGAGGCCCGCGCCGACCGGTCCGTGCGCGGCGCGCTGCTGCTCGTGCCGGCGGTGGGGGCCGTGTGGGGCGCCCTCGACGAGTACACCCCGCTGCTGGTGCGCGACAGCGGCGTGGCCGAGACCACCGTGCCGTGGCTGCTCCTGCTGATCTGGGCCGGTGCCACGGCCGGAGGCCTGCTGGCCGGGCCCGCCGAACGGCTCGGCGACGCCGGGTTCGGCGGGCTGCTCGCCGGTGCCGCGCTCGCCCTGGCCGTGGGCGCCGGCGCGGGCACGCCGCCGGGGCTGGCGCTGGTCGCCGTCGCCTTCGGCGGCTTCCAGCTGGCGAGCGTGCTCGCCGACGCCCGCCTCCAGCGACGCATCGGCGCCTCCGGCCGGGCGACCCTGACCTCCGTGGCCGGGCTCGGCACCGAGCTGGCCACGGTCGCGGTGTACGGGGCGTACGCGGTGGCCGGGACGCAGACGGGGCACGGCACCGCGTTCGCCGTCTTCGCGGTGCCGTATCTGCTGACGGCGGTGGTGCTGGCGGGCGCCCGCTCCAAGGCCTGCCGGCCGGACCGGGTCGGCTGAGAGGGGCCGCGCCCCTGAGCGCCCCCGGGAGGGGACGACTCCGTGCCCGAAGGCCGAGTCACCGGTGGTCGGCATGCCGCCGAGCGGGGCCCGGCCGCGCCCGGGCGGGACGACGAACGAGGTGCGCAACGAATCGCCGCCACCTGCCCGGCGGACGCAACGATCCGCTCACCGGCGCGCAACGGCTCCTTCTTGTCCGGCCGAGCCCGCCGACCGTACCGTCTATCTGGCCCCCCGACCCCCTCCCACCGGTGAGGAACACGCATGCGCACCGCCCTGCTCCAGAGCTCCGGCCGACCCGGCTCCACCGTCGAGAACCTCAAGGTCCTCGACGAGGCCGCCGGCCGCGCCGCCGCCGCGGGTGCCGGGCTGCTCGTCACCTCCGAGCTGTTCCTGACCGGATACGCGATCGGCGACGGCATCGGCCGCCTCGCCGAGGCCGCCGACGGCGAGGCCGCCGACGCGATCGCGGAGACCGCCACGCGTCACGGCCTCGCCGTCGCGTACGGCTACCCCGAGCGGGCCGGTGAGGGCGTCTTCAACTCCGTCCAGCTGATCTCCGCCGACGGCACCCGCCTCGCCAACTACCGCAAGACCCACCTCTTCGGCTGCTTCGAGCACGATCACTTCGTCCCCGGTGAGCAGCCCGTCGTGCAGGCCCAGCTGAACGGCATGACCGTCGGCCTGATGATCTGCTACGACGTCGAGTTCCCGGAGAACGTGCGCGCCCACGCCCTGGCCGGCACCGACCTGCTGCTCGTGCCGACCGCGCAGATGCACCCGTTCCAGTTCGTCGCCGAGTCGGTCGTGCCCGTGCGGGCCTTCGAGAACCAGATGTACGTGGCGTACGTCAACCGGGTCGGCCGGGAGGGCGAGTTCGAGTTCGTCGGGCTGTCCGTGCTCGCCGGCCCCGACGGCACCGCCCGCGCCCGGGCCGGGCGCACCGAGGAACTGGCCGTCGCCGACGCCGACCCGGCCTTCCTCGCCGCCTCACGCGAGGCCAACCCGTATCTGAAGGACCGCCGCCCCGGCCTCTACGGGTCCCTCGTCTGAACCCCCACCGCCACCCCCGTTCCACCTGTGCAAGGAGTCCGTACCCCATGACGTCCACGGTGCCCAACGCGATCGAGCACGCAGACGAGCAGCAGCCGCCGATCACCATGTTCGGGCCGGACTTCCCGTACGCGTACGACGACTTCCTCGCCCACCCGGCGGGCCTCGGCCAGATACCCGCGACCGAGCACGGCAGCGAGGTCGCCGTCATCGGCGGTGGCCTGTCCGGCATCGTCGCCGCCTACGAGCTGATGAAGATGGGCCTCAAGCCCGTCGTCTACGAGGCCGACCGGATCGGCGGCCGGCTGCGGACCGTCGGCTTCGACGGCTGCGACCCGTCGCTGACCGCCGAGATGGGCGCGATGCGCTTCCCGCCGTCCTCCACCGCCCTCCAGCACTACATCGACCTGGTGGGGCTCGAGACCCGCTCGTTCCCCAACCCCCTCGCCGAGGCGACGCCCTCGACCGTCGTCGACCTCAAGGGCGAGTCGCACTACGCCGAGACGCTCGACGACCTGCCGCAGGTCTACCGGGACGTCGCCGACGCCTGGGCCCGGTGCCTGGAGGAGGGCGCCGACTTCTCCGACATGAACCGCGCCCTGCGCGAGCGCGACGTGCCGCGCATCCGCGAGATCTGGGCCAAGCTGGTCGAGAAGCTCGACAACCAGACCTTCTACGGCTTCCTCTGCGACTCCGAGGCCTTCAAGTCCTTCCGGCACCGCGAGATCTTCGGCCAGGTCGGCTTCGGCACCGGCGGCTGGGACACCGACTTCCCGAACTCCATCCTGGAGATCCTCCGCGTCGTCTACACCGAGGCCGACGACCACCACCGCGGCATCGTCGGCGGCTCCCAGCAGCTGCCGCTGCGCCTGTGGGAGCGCGAGCCGGAGAAGATCGTCCACTGGCCCTACGGCACCTCGCTGAAGTCCCTGCACGTGGACGGCGAGCCGCGCCCGGCCGTGACCCGGCTGACGCGCACCGCCGGCAACCGGATCACCGTGACCGACGCCGACGGCGACATCCGCACCTATCGGGCGGCCATCTTCACCGCCCAGTCCTGGATGCTGCTCTCCAAGATCGCCTGCGACGACTCGCTCTTCCCGATCGACCACTGGACCGCCATCGAGCGCACCCACTACATGGAGAGCTCCAAGCTGTTCGTGCCCGTGGACCGGCCCTTCTGGCTGGACAAGGACGAGGAGACCGGCCGGGACGTCATGTCGATGACGCTCACCGACCGCATGACCCGCGGCACCTACCTGCTCGACGACGGCCCGGACAAGCCCGCCGTCATCTGCCTCTCCTACACCTGGTGCGACGACAGCCTGAAGTGGCTGCCGCTGTCCGCGAACGAGCGGATGGAGGTCATGCTGAAGTCGCTCGGCGAGATCTACCCGAAGGTCGACATCCGGAAGCACATCATCGGCAACCCGGTGACGGTCTCCTGGGAGAACGAGCCCTACTTCATGGGCGCCTTCAAGGCCAACCTGCCGGGTCACTACCGCTACCAGCGGCGCCTGTTCACGCACTTCATGCAGGAGGGGCTGCCCGAGGACAAGCGGGGCATCTTCCTGGCCGGCGACGACATCTCCTGGACGGCCGGCTGGGCCGAGGGCGCCGTCCAGACCGCGCTGAACGCGGTCTGGGGCGTCATGCACCACTTCGGCGGGGAGACCGACCCGACCAACCCCGGCCCGGGCGACGTCTACGACGAGATCGCCCCGGTCGAGCTCCCCGAGGACTAGATCCCGGCGGCCCTGGCCTTCTCGTACACCTCGGCGGCGACGTCCTTGAGTTCCTCGGCGTCCCGCAGGGGGGCCTGGAGGTCGAGGAGGATCTCGTCGAGCCCGATCTCCGCGTGGGCGGCCAGGTCCTCGACGATCTGGTCGACGCTGCCGTGGAAGGGACGGCGGTCGCCGCCGTCCTGGCCGGCCGCCCGGTAGCGGGCGTTGACGCGCAGAACCGTCCGGATCGGCTCCGTACGCCCGCGTTCCTCGGCGAGGTCGCGCAGCAGGCGCCACTGCTCGGCCACGGCCTCGGCGCCCACGCCGTTCGGCAGCCAGCCGTCGGCGTGGTCGACCAGCCGGCGCCGGGCCCGGCCGCTGCCCGCCGCCAGCATGATCGGGATCGGCCGGGCGGGCTTGGGGCCGACCACGGCGGACGCGATCTTCGTGACGTGCCCGTCGTACACCACCGGGTCCGGGCCCCACACCGCCCGGCACACCTCGATCAGCTCGTCCAGGGCGGCGCCGCGCTCGGCGAACGGCCTTACGGCCGCCGCCGCGTACTCGTCGGGGGACCAGCCGGTGCCGAACCCCGCGACCACCCGGCCGCCGCTCGCCGCGTCCAGCGTGGCCAGCGACTTGGCCAGCTGGAACGGCACGTGCAGCGGCGCGACCAGCACGCTGGTGCCCAGCCGCGCCCGCTCGGTGGCCGCGGCGGCGAGCGTCAGGGCGACCAGCGGCTCGGCCACGCTCCGGTACGTGTCGGGCCAGGGCAGGCCCTCGACGCCGTACAGCCCCTGGGTGGCGGGCTCGGGGAACAGGGCCCGTTCGAAGACCCACAGGCTCTCGTAGCCCATCCGTTCCGCCGCGCGCGCCACGTCGGGGACGTCCTTGCCGATGTCGTACTGACGCATCTGGGGGAGGCCGAGTCCGAGCCGGGTCGTCATTCCTGGGTGCTCCTTCGCAGTCGGGGTGCGATGTTGCCCGAGGGGCCAACGTACCGCGCACGCACGGGAGTTACGGGGTTGCGCACCGGGAGTGCCGACCTGGGTCAGTCCGGCAGCGGGGTGAGCAGCATGCGTCCCGCGAAGCCCACCGCCGCGTCCAGCCGCTCGGTGAACTCCCCGGCCACGTCGGGCATCCGGCGCAGCGCCCACAGTGCCCGGGCCGTGGCCCAGGTGGCGTCGCGGGCGCGCTCCAGGCTCCAGGAGCCGAGCAGATGGGTCAGCGGGTCGGCGATCTGGAGGAGGTCGGGACCCGGCATCAGCTCGTCGCGGATGCGCTCCTCCAGCGACACGAGGAGATCGCCCACCCGGTCGAACTCGTCCTCCAGGTCGACGGGTTCGCAGCCGAGCGTACGACAGGTGTCCACCAAGGCCAGCGCGAGGTCGTGCCCGATGTGCGCGTTGATGCCCGCCAGCGCGAACTGCAGCGGGCGTACGCCGGGATGGCGGCGGAACTGGAACAGGGGCCGCCAGCTCGCGGGCGGCCGGCGCCCGCTCTCCAGGGCGTCGACGGCGGCCAGATAGCGCTCCGCGAACCGCACGTCCAGCGCGATCGCGGCCCGGACGTCCGGGAACAGACCATGGTCGATGTGCCGGTCGACGGCCTCCGTGACGGCCAGGTAGACGCCGTTGAAGACGGCCACCCCGTCCCGCGCGGGCAGCGTGGCGTCGAGGGCGCGCATCCGGGACAGGACGGTGTCCACCGTCCGGGCGGCCGTCGGGACTTGCTCACAGTGCGCCATGGCGGCAGGGTCGCAGCTTTAGGGTGGCGGGAGTGCCGGCGGGCCCGACGCTTCCCCAGAACGGGGGAACGCACCCGCCGTGCGGGGGAGGGGGAACCGTACGTGTCAGGCCTTCGTGCCCGGCGCCTGGCCGCTCGCAGGACCGAGCGCAGGCGTGCCGCCCGCCGCAGCGCGATGGTCGCGGCGGCGTCCGTCGTCGTCGCGGTCGGTACCGCGACCGGCATGCTGACCGCGCTCGGCGACGACGACCGCGGCGCGGACGAGGCACGGCCGCAGGTGACACGGTCGCCGCGGCTGGACCCGCTGCCCGTCGCGCCGACCCCGTCCGCCTCGGCGTCGCCCTCGCCCTCGGTCTCCGCCTCGCCCTCCCCGTCGAAGAAGGCGAGCCCCAGCCCCTCGCCGAGGAAGACCGAACGGAACAAACCCCGCACCACCGCGGCCTCCGCCGGGCTCTACCGGCACCCCGACTCCCAGGTCCTCGAGTGGATCCGGGCCCATCCCGACGACCCGCGCCAGGACGTCATCGAGTCCCGCATAGCCGACCACCCGGCCGCCGTGTGGTTCGCCGACTTCTCGCCGGAGAACATCACCTCCCGGGTCCGCGCGGTGACCTCGGGCGGAGCCGCCCAGGGCCGGGTGCCGGTGGTCGTGCCGTACGTGATACCCGGCCGCGACTGCGGCGGGTACTCGGAGGGCGGGGCACCGGACCTCGACGCCTACGACGACTGGATCGACCGGTTCGCCGCGGGGCTGGGATCCGGCGAGGTCATCGTCGTCCTGGAGCCCGACTCGGTGGCCCAGGCCGAGTGCCTGTCCGCCGGTGAACGGGCCGACCGCTTCGCCTCCCTGGCCCGGGCCGGCCGCGTCATGAAGGACGCCGATCCGAAGGCGCGCGTCTACTTCGACGCGGGCCACTCCGGCTGGCACACGCCCGCCAAGCAGGCGGGGTGGCTGAAGCAGGCCGGCGCCGCCTCCGCCGAGTCCTCGGACGGCGTCTTCAGCAACGTCTCCAACTTCCACACCACCGCCGACGAGGTCGCCCACGACCGCGCGGTCCTCGACGCCCTCGGAGGCCCGGCGAGCCTGGGCGCCGTCATCGACACCAGCCGCAACGGCAACGGCGCCCCGCCCGACGGCGAGTGGTGCGACCCCGACGGCCGCAAGCTGGGCCGCGCGCCGACCCTGAGCACCGGCATGGGGCGCATCGACGCCTACCTGTGGGTGAAGCTGCCGGGGGAGTCGGACGGCTGCAAGGGGTCGCCGGGCACGTTCACCCCGTCGTACGCCTACGACTTGGCGCGCTGAGAACCGCCGTCGCCGGTCTTCCGGTCCGTCTTCTCGTCCCTCTCCTCGTCCGTCTCCTCGTCGTACGACGACGTCCCCTCGTCCAGCAGCGGCTGCTGCGTCTTGAGGTGGGCCGGGGCGAAGGCGCGCAGCGCGTGGTAGCCGGTGATGACGACCAGGGTGCCCAGCGCGATGCCGCTGAGGGAGAAGGTGTCGGTGAACTTCATGGTGACGTTGCCGACGCCGATGATGATGCCCGCGGCGGCCGGCACCAGGTTCAGCGGGTTGCGCAGGTCCACCTTGGCGTTGATCCAGATCTGCGCGCCGAGCAGGCCGATCATGCCGTACAGGATGACCGTGATGCCGCCGAGCACGCCGCCGGGGATCGCGGCGACGACCGCGCCGAACTTGGGGCAGATGCCGAACAGCAGGGCGAAACCGGCGGCGGCCCAGTAGGCGGCCGTCGAGTAGACCCGGGTCGCGGCCATCACGCCGATGTTCTCGGAGTACGTGGTGTTGGGCGGGCCGCCGACCGCGGTGGACAGCATCGAGCCGACGCCGTCCGCGGAGATCGCCGTGCCCAGCTTGTCGTCGAGGGAGTCGCCGGTCATCTCGCCGACCGCCTTGACGTGCCCGGCGTTCTCCGCGATCAGCGCGATGACGACGGGCAGGGCGACCAGGATCGCCGACCACTCGAAGCTCGGCCCGTGGAAGGACGGCAGCCCGATCCAGTCGGCGTGCCCCACGGCCGAGAAGTCCAGCCGCCAGTGGTCGGTGACCTTGCCGCTGCCGTCCACCGAGTGGATCTTCCCGAAGATCCGGTCCAGGGCCCAGGACAGCGCGTAGCCGAAGACCAGCCCCAGGAAGATCGCGATCCGGGACCAGAAGCCGCGCAGGCAGACCACGGCCAGACCGGTGAACAGCATCACCAGCAGGGCCGTCCACTGGTCCTGCGGCCAGTAGGTGGAGGCGGTGACCGGCGCCAGGTTGAAGCCGATCAGCATGACCACCGCGCCGGTGACGATCGGCGGCATCGCGGCGTGGATGATCCGCGCCCCGAACCGCTGCACCGCGAGACCCACCAGGAACAGCGCGGCGCCGACCACGAGCACCGCGCCGGTGACCGTGGCACTGGTGCCGCCCTGCGCCCGGATCACGGCGGCGACGCCGACGAAGGAGAGCGAGCAGCCGAGGTAGCTCGGCACCCGGCCGCGGGTGGCGAGCAGGAAGATGACGGTCGCCACGCCCGACATCATGATCGCGAGGTTGGGGTCCAGGCCCATCAGGACCGGAGCCACGAAGGACGCCCCGAACATGGCCACCACGTGCTGGGCGCCGAGCCCGGCCGTGCGGGGCCACGAGAGCCGTTCGTCGGGGCGGACCACCGCTCCGGGGGCGGGTACCTTCCCGTCCCCGTGCAGCTTCCAGCGCACGCCGAGGTCCATGGTGAGGTTTCGCTTTCTGCTGAACGTGAGCACTGTCCGCACCATTGTCAGGGGTAGCCGGCCGTCCCCCGCGCCACGCCCCCTGCTGACCAGCGGCTTCCCCACGGCCGACGCCGCTGAGCGTCCGCTTAGGATGGAGGGGAACCGCCGCACGTGAGCACAGCCGAGCAAGACCAGGAGCCCCGCCCGTGACCGCCGAAGCCCCCGCCGCCCCCGCCCTGTCCTACGGCAGGCTCGTCCCCGTCACCGTCCACTTCGACGACCTGGACGCGCTCGGGCTGCTGCACAACGCCCGCTACCCCGTGATGGCCGAGCGGGCCTGGGCCGAGCTGTGGACCGAGCACGGCTTCCGCTTCGAGGGCGACTGGGCGGCGGCCGGCGACGCCTGCAACGCGGTCAAGGAGCTGACGGTCAGCTACGAGGCGCCGGTCACCAGGCCGGGCGCGTACGCCGTCCACCTCTGGCTGGAGCGGCTCGGCACGACCGGGCTGACCTACGGCTTCCGGTTCTGCTCGGCGGACGGCGCCACCACGTACGCCCGCGGCACCCGGGTGCTGGTCCGGCTGGACTCGGCGACGCTGCGCCCGGCGCCGTGGAGCGAGGCCTTCAGGGCTGCCGGTCGGGCACTGCTGCGCTCGACGGACTGATCTTCGGCCGGTTGCGGTCGCCGGCCCGCAGGACCCTCGCGAACACCACCAGGCAACAGGCCAGCACGGTCACCAGGCCGAACGACACCACCAGGCTGGTCGCCTGCGCCAGGCCGCCGATCGCGCTGGGCGCCACCAGCCCGGACGTGTACGTGATGGTCGCGACGCCCGCGATGGCGAGGCTCGGGTTGGAACCGGCCCGGCCCGCCGCCGCGAAGCACAGCGGGACGACGACCGCGATGCCGAGGCCCATCAGCGCGAAGCCGGTCATCGCCACCGCCGGATGCCCGCCGACGACCACCAGCAGGCCGCCGAGCGTGGCCAGCACGCCGCTCACCCGGACCGTGCGCACGGCGCCGAAGCGGTCCACCACCTTGTCCCCGGCGAGCCGGGCCACGGCCATGGTGAGCGTGAAGCCCGTCGTGCAGGCCGCGGCGAGACCGGCCGAGGTCTCCAGCTGGTCCCGCAGGTAGACCGCCGACCAGTCCAGGCTCGCGCCCTCCGCGAACACCGCGCAGAACCCGACCGCGCCGATCAGCAGCGCCGACCTGGGCGGCAGCGCGAACCGCGGCGGCGGGTCCTCGTCCTCGGCGGGCTGGAGGTCCAGCACCCAGGTGCAGACCAGCAGTCCCAGCACGGTCAGCACCCCCGCGGCGAGGACGTGGTGCAGCCGCGCGTCCGCGCCCAGATGGGCGGCGAGCGTACCGGCCGCCGAGCCGATCAGGGCTCCCGCGCTCCACATGCCGTGCAGGCCGGACATGATCGACTTGTTGAGCCGGTTCTCCACCTCGACGCCGAGCGCGTTCATCGCCACGTCCGACATGCCCGCCGAGGCGCCGTAGACGAACAGGGCGAGGCACAGGGTGAGCAGGTTCGGGGCGAGGGAGGGCAGCACCAGCGCCAGTGTCCACAGGGCGAGCAGACCGCGCAGGGCGGTACGGGCGCCGAAGCGGTGACTGACGCTGCCGGCCAGCGGCATGGCGACGGAGGCACCGAGCGCGGGGAACGCCAGCGCCAGCCCCAGCTGGCCCGCGCTGACCCCGGCGTGGTCCTGGATCCACGGCACCCGGGTCGCGAACGAGCCGGTGACCGCGCCGTGCACGGCGAACACGGCGGCCACGGCGTACCGGGCGCGCCTCACCTCACTGTGCGCGTAGACCACTGCGCTCATTGCGGGCTCCTCCGTCGAATCGGCTCGGGTCAGGTCCACTGCTCCGTCGCGCGGCGTAAACTATCAGGAACCCTGCCTGATAGATAGTGAGTTCTCGGCGCGACCCTCCGCCCGTCGATCTGGAAGGATCCCGGCATGCCCGCATCCCCGAGCACCGCCCGGGCCATCAACGACCGGCTCGCCCTGCGTCTGCTCCAGCAGGAGGGCCCGTTGACGGCCACCCAGCTGAAGCAGCTGACCGGCCTCTCCCGGCCCACGGTGGCCGACCTCGTCGAACGCCTCACCGCCTCCGGCCTGATCGAGGTGACAGGGGAGTCGGGAGAGCAGCGCCGCGGGCCGAACGCCAGGCTGTACGGCATCGTCGCCGGCCGGGCCCACCTGGCCGCCCTCGACGTGCGCACCGAGAGCGTCTCCGTCCTCGTGTCGGACCTGCTCGGCCGGGTCCTCACCGAGGCGTCCGTGCCGATCGGCGACGGCACCGGGACGGGCCCCGCGGTGGAACAGGCGGTCAGCCTGGTCGAGCGCGCGGTGAAGGAGGCGGGCGCCGACCGGCTGCACACCGTCTGCGTCGGCGCCCCCGGCCTGATCGACCCGGCCAGCGGAGAACTCCACGACTCCACCGGCCTGCCCGAGTGGCACCGCCGTCTGGTGGCCGCCTTGCGGGAGCGGCTGCCGGGGGCGCGGGTCGGCGTGGAGAACGAGACCAACCTCGCCGCCCTGGCCGAGCAGCGCGACGGGGCCGCCCGCGACCGGGACACGTTCGTCCTGCTGTGGCTCGGTCTGGGCGTCGGCGGCGCGGTCGTCCTCGACGGCGTCCTGCGGCGCGGCGTCTCCGGCGGCGCGGGCGAGCTGGGCTTCCTGCCGGTGCCCGGCACGTCGGGCGTGCCGTCGGCCACCGACTGCGAGGGCGGTTTCCACTCCGTGACCGGGGCGGCGGCGGTGGCCGCCCTCGCGGCGCGGCACGGCGTGACGGCGGACCCCGTGGCGGAGGAGCCGCACGCGGCCGCGCTGGTGCGGGCGGCGGTACGCGGGGCCGGCACCGACCCGTCGGCCGGGCGGTTCCTCGACGTCCTCGCCGACCGGATCGCGCTCGGGGCCGCAGCCGTCGTCTCCGTCCTGGACCCCGGCTGTGTCGTGCTGGCCGGCGAGACCGGGCGGGCGGGCGGCGACACACTCGCCGCCCGCGTGCGGGACCGCCTGGCCCGGATGTCACCCCTCGCCACCGAGGTGCGCGCCGGCACCCTGGGCGGCGGCGCCGTACTGCGCGGAGCACTGCTGACCGCCCGGGACCGCGCCCAGGACGACCTGTTCGGACCGCCGGAGCGCTAGGGCTGTCGTACGGATCTTGCCGGGGTCGCGGGGGTCATGCGACGGCCGGCCCCGGTCAGTCGCGCCGTCCGCCCCCGGCGCCGCGCCCGAACCGGGCGGTCAGGTACTCCTCGAAGGTGCCCTTGCCCAGCGCCCTCTCCGGTGCCAGATGGCCGCCCGAGCGGAACGCACGGTAGGTCTTCCCGGCGAGCGGCACGTTCACCACGGCCCGACGGCGTCCCGTGGCCGCCAGGTAGGCACGGGCGAGCGACTCGAAGCCGCGCACCTGCGGGCCGCCCAGGTCGGGGACCCGCCCGGCGGGCTCGCCGGCCGCCAGCTCGGCGAGCCGGTCCGCGACCTCCCGCACCTCGACCGGCTGGTCGGCGACCTTCGCCGGCACGAGCATGACCGGCGACTTGGCCAGGCCCTGGAACAGCCGCACCAGCAGGTCGTGGAACTGCGTCGTCCGCAGCACCGTCCAGCCGAGCCCGGATTCCTCCACGAGCCGCTCGACGGCCAGCTTGGTGCGGTAGTAGCCGAGCGGCACCCGGTCGACGCCGACGATCGAGATGTACACCAGGTGCCGCACCCCGGCCCGCCGGGCCGCCGCCAGCAGGTTCACGGCCGCCCGCTCGTCCCCGCCGGTCTGCGTGCTCGCGCAGTGCACGACCGTGTCCACGCCGTCGAGCGCCGCGTCCAGGCCGCCGCCGCCCTTGCGCAGGTCGACGGCGTACGGCTGGGCGTGCCGGCTGAGCACCCGCACCTCGTGCCCGTCCGCGCGCAGCCGCTCGGTGACGAGCCGGCCGAGCGTTCCGGTGCCGCCGGTCACCAGGATCGTGGTCATGCTGTTCAGCCCCTTCGCACGGGTGGTGCTCCCGAGTGGAACACCTGTCGTCGGCTTGGACGGATCAGCACGCCGAGAACGTGACACCGGGCGGGGCCGGCCCGGTGTCGCGCTGGGTGGCCCGGCGGCGGGCAAGGGCCGTCGTCACCGCCGCCGGGCCGGTCCTGCGGGGGCTCAGCAGGCGCCGAGGTCCTGCCAGACGCCCCACTGTCCGGTGGTGCCGGGTTCCTCGCCCTTCGTCCACCACTTGGACTTCCAGGAGTGCCCCTCGTGGGACACCGTGACGCCCCCGCCGTACGAGTCGGCCGCACTCCAGGCCGGTGCGGCGCACTGACCGGTGCCGCCCGTCGGGCTCGGGCTCGGGGACCCCGTGCCCGTCGGTGTGGGCGTCGGGGTCGGCGTACCGGGGTTCACCACGGTGGTGCCCCGGGCCAGGTCACCGGCCAGGGCGTACGACTTGCCGCCGAACGTCGCCGTCCAGTTCGACGGCGTCGACACCGGCAGGTAGTACACGAAGTCCACGGTGGCGGAGGCGCCCGGCGCCAGCGACTGCCAGGCCGGCAGCTTCAGCGAGACGCGGTGGTAGTCGCCCTTCAGCCCGCCGGCGTTGGAGCCGGTGTGGTCGCTGCGGACGACCGTGGTGCCCCAGCCGGACTGGTCCTTGGCGTTGCCGGGGGCGGAGGTGCCGTAGTCGAACTGGAACTCCGTGCCGCCGGGCAGCGTCGTGCCCGAGTTGTTGGTGATCTTCAGCTTCGGGCCGATCGGGTAGTTGGAGTCGCCGAGCGGGAACTGCCCGAACTCCACGTCGATGTCCAGCGCCTCGGCCGGCAGACCGGCCGCGGACCGCTTCGCCCCGTACGGGGAGGCCGACTTGAAGGTGTCGTACATCGTGCTGGTCAGCGTCGAGCCCGGTTCGTACTGCCCCGTGCCCGCGTTCCAGGCGTAGTCGCCCGCGAGCTCCCACACCATCGTGCCGCCGATGCCGCGGTCCACGACGTAGTCCGCCTTGGCCTTGACCGACTGCTCGTCCTCGGTGGACAGGAAGACCTTCTTCTCCGCGTTCCACAGCCACGGCGCGACCAGCGTGGCGTCGTACTTGCGGGCGTAGGTACCCGTCAGCCTGGTGCCGGCCGGGAAGCCGTAGTCGGTCAGGTAGTCCCCGACGACGCCCTTCTCCAGGTTCTTGGCGTGCCACATCGGGTTGGACCCGGCGGGCGACTCCTTGCCGTTGCTGTCCAGGTCGTGCCACAGGTTGTCGATGCCGACCGCGCCGTCACCGCACTTGGTCAGGCCTGAGCCCGCCGGGCAGTTCGTGGCCGGGGCCCTGCCCCACAGTCCGTCGGTGCCGCCGGTGACGTTCTTGAAGCCTCGCGTGTAGTACGGCAGCCCGATGTTGATGCGCCCGGCCGGCATCGAGCCGCGGAAGTAGTGGTAGGCCCAGTCGGTGTTGAGGTAGCCGATGCCGCCGTACTGGGACGTGGAGTAGACGCCCGCGGCGGCGAGTTCGGCGTCCTTGCCGTCGTCGAAGAGGGAGGCGTTGGGGCCGACGTACTCGTTCCAGGCGCCGTGCAGGTCGTACGACATGATGTTGACGTAGTCTAGGTACTTCTGGACCTGGAAGGTCTCCATGCCGCGCAGCAGGTATCCGGAGGACGGCGCGGCGACGGAGAGGAGGTAGTGCCTGCCGTCCGCGGCCCCCGCGCGGTCGAGCCTCTCGCGCAGCGTCTTCATCAGCGCCGCGTAGCCCTTGACCAGTCCGGCCCGGCGGCCGTTGGCGAACGACCAGTCGAGCGGGTTGCCCGCGTCCTTCATCGTCGTCGGGTACTCGTAGTCGATGTCGACGCCGTTGAAGCCGTACGTGCGGACGAAGTCGACGGCCGAGTCCGCGAAGGTGTCGATGCCGGCCTGGTTGACCGAGCCGTCGGCGTTGGTGGCCATCGAGTAGAAGCCGCCCGAGTCCGCGCGCGTGCCGTCGTCCTTGAAGTAGCCGCCCGTCTCGGCCCAGCCGCCCACCGAGATCATCGTCTTGACGTTCGGGTGCTGCTTCTTGAACTTGTTCAGCAGGTTGAAGTGGCCCTTGTAGGGGAGGCCCGGGTCCATCTCCGCGCCGCCGACGCCCGGCCACGTCATCCCGGTCGCGGGGTTCGTCGCGCCGTCCGAACCGACGGAGAGCTTGTTGGCCCCGTCGATGTGCGCGAACGCGTAGTTGATGTGCGTGACCTTGTCCCAGGGGATGTCGGAGGCCAGGTAGGCGGGTTTGCCGTCCTTGCCGGTGCGCCAGCCCGTGAAGTAGCCGATCACCCGCCGCGGGTGGTCGGCGCCCATCTTCTCCCGGCCCTCGGCGTCGTAGACCGAGCAGTACGGGACGTCGACTCCGGGTGTCCGGTAGAGCCCGTCGGGGCGACAGGTCTCCTGGTCGGCGGCGTGCGAGACGGTGGCCGGGAGCCCGGCGAACACCAGGCCGGCGACGGCGGCGGCGCCGGCGAACAGGGCCGGTCTCGCCCGGTGGCGGGTTCTGGAGCGTGAGGGGGAAGGCACAGTCGGGTTCCTCTCCACGGAAGTTGCGCAGACCCTAGAGAGGACTAGACCAGTGAGTCAATAGGTATGGACCAATCTCAAGAAGGTGGGGAGACGGGGGAGTTGAGTGCGCGCGGTGGTGGGTGAGCCGTGGCCGGACGACCCGTCGAAGCACTCTGTGAGCCACCCCACACCCTCCGTCGGCATGAGTGCGTGTCGGTCGTGGCACACTGGCCCTGTACCAGAAGCAGCGCACTCCGGGGTCGGTGAAAGTCCGAACCGGCGGTTACAGTCCGCGACCCGGTCGCTTCCAGCGGCCGGTTGACCAGGTGAAATTCCTGGACCGACGGTTAAAGTCCGGATGGGAGGCAGTGCGCGGCGGGCGAGCATATGTGCGCGCCGCCGATCTCTGGGCTCGTCCGTCACGGGCGGGCCCCGTCCGGCGTCGCTCCCGGTGTTCTCGTTCGTCCTTTCTGTCGTTCGTCGGCAGCCCCGGAGTCCGTGCCCGAAGAGGCAGGAGGACCCGGGAAGTGTTCACCGGAATCGTCGAAGAGCTGGGCGAGATCACCGCTGTCGAGACCCTCGACGACGCCTGTCGCTTCCGTCTGCGCGGCCCCGTGGTCACCGAGGGGGCGCGGCACGGCGACTCCATCGCCGTCAACGGCGTGTGCCTCACCGTCGTCGACCACGACGGCGACGAGTTCACCGCCGATGTGATGGCCGAGACCCTGAACCGCTCCAGCCTCGGCGCCCTCGCCGTCGGCTCCCGCGTCAACCTGGAGCGCCCCACCGCCGTGGGCGCCCGGCTCGGCGGCCACATCGTCCAGGGCCACGTCGACGGCACCGGCGAGATCATCGAGCGCAAGCCCTCCGAGCACTGGGAGATCGTGAAGATCTCCCTGCCCGCCGACCTGGCGCGCTACGTCGTCGAGAAGGGCTCCATCACCGTCGACGGCATCAGCCTCACCGTCGTCGACGCCGGCCCCGACTTCTTCACCGTCAGCCTCATCCCCACCACCCTCGCCCTGACCACGCTCGGCCTCAAGCAGCCCGGCGACCCGGTCAACCTCGAGGTGGACGTCATCGCCAAGTACGTCGAGCGGCTGCTCGGCGCCCAGGGGGGCACCCGGTGAACTGGCTCAACTCCGAGGCCTTCACGCTCTTCGACCAGCACATCAAGTGGTCGGACATGATCGGCAACGTGATCGGTCTGCTCGGCCTCGCCCTCGGCTGGCGGCGCTCGATATGGACCTGGCCCGTGCAGTTCGTCTCCGGGCTCATCCTCTTCACGGCCTTCGCCACCGCCCACCTCTCCGGCAGCGCCGGCAAGCAGATCGTCGTCATGGTCGTCGCCGCCTGGGGCTTCTGGCAGTGGAACCGCGGCCGGCAGCAGAGCCAGGACGGATCGATCGCCGTGCGCTTCGCCACCTGGCGCGAACGCGGCGCCCTGGTCGGTGCCGCAGCCGTCGGCACCCTCGCGGTCGGCGGCCTGTTCACCGCCTTCCCGACCCTGTCCTGGGACCCGTGGCCGGACGCGTACATCTTCGTCGGCACCGTCGTCGCCATGTACGCCCAGGCCCGCGGCATGGTCGAGTTCTGGTTCGCCTGGCTGCTCGTCGACCTGGTCGGCGTCCCGCTGAACTTCGCCAACGGCTTCGCCTTCTCCGGCTTCGTCTACGTCCTCTACGGCGCGCTCGTCCTGTGGGGCCTGCGCGACTGGTGGCTGCGCTCCCGCAACACGACGCGGCCCGTCCCGGAAGGAGCGCCCGCATGACTGCGGCACCCATCCTCTACAGCCCCGACGGCCCCGAGGACCTCGCCCTCGACCCCGTCGAACAGGCCATCGCCGACATCGCGGCCGGCCGCCCGGTCGTCGTCGTCGACGACGAGAACCGCGAGAACGAGGGCGACCTCGTCATCGCCGCCGAGAAGGCGACCGAGGAGATCGTCGCCTTCATGATGAGCGAGTGCCGCGGCCTGATCTGCGCCCCCATGGAGGGCGGCGAACTGGACCGGCTCCGGCTCCCGCAGATGGTCGACGACAACACCGAGTCGATGAAGACCGCGTTCACGGTCTCCGTGGACGCCACCGCCGCCCACGGCGTGAGCACCGGCATCTCGGCCTCCGACCGCGCCACCACCCTCCAGCTCCTGGCGAGCGGCACCGCCGAGCCGGACGACCTGGTCCGGCCCGGCCACATCTTCCCGCTGCGCGCCCGCTCCGGCGGCGTGCTGGTCCGCAACGGCCACACCGAGGCCGCCGTCGACCTCGCCCGCCTGGCGGGCCTGCGCCCGGCCGGCGCCATCGTGGAGATCGCCGGCGAGGACGGGCGCATGCTGCGGCTGCCCGAGCTGATCCCGTTCGCCCGCAAGCACGGCCTGACGATCATCTCCATCGAGGACCTGATCTCCTACCGCCGCAGCGCCGAGCCCACCGTCCGCCGCGAGGCCGAGGTCCACCTGCCGACCCGGCACGGCGAGTTCACGGCGTACGGCTACCGCTCCACGGTCGACGGCGTCGAGCACGTCGCCCTCGTCCACGGCGAGATCGGCGACGGCCGGGACGTCCTGGTCCGCATCCACTCCGAGTGCCTCACCGGGGACGTCTTCGGCTCCCAGCGCTGCGACTGCGGCCCCCAGCTGGACGCCTCCCTCGACCGCATCCAGGCCGAGGGCAGGGGAGTGGTGGTCTACCTCCGCGGCCACGAGGGACGTGGCATCGGCCTGATGTCCAAGCTGCGCGCCTACGAACTCCAGGAGCGCGGCCGGGACACCCTCGACGCCAACCTGGAACTCGGCCTGCCCGCCGACGCCCGCGACTACGGCGCCGGCGCCCAGATCCTCGCCGACCTCGGCGTGCGCGCCGTGCGGCTGATGACCAACAACCCCGACAAGTCCGCCGCCCTCGAACGGCACGGCATCGACGTCACCGGCCGCGAGCCGATGCCCGTCCAGGCCGGCGAGCACAACCTCCGGTACCTGCGCACCAAGCGGGACCGGATGGGACACGACCTGCCCTGGCTGGACACGACGCCCGTGTCCACCTGCGGCAACCAGTAAGCGCAGCAAGCAAGGATTCAAGGAGACACGTGAGCGGCAAGGGTGCACCGGAGCTGTCCGTACGCAACGTGGGTGACCTGCGGGTCGCCGTCATCGCGGCACAGTGGCACGACAAGGTGATGGACGGACTGGTGGACGGCGCCCTGCGTGCCCTGCACGAGCTGGGGATCGACGAGCCGACCCTGCTCAGGGTCCCCGGCAGCTTCGAGCTGCCGGTGGTCGCCAAGGTCCTCGCCGGCCGCGGCTACGACGCGATCGTCGCCCTCGGCGTCGTCATCCGCGGCGGCACCCCCCACTTCGACTACGTGTGCCAGGGGGTGACCCAGGGCCTGGTCCAGGTCTCCGTCGACACCGGCGTGCCCGTCGGCTTCGGCGTGCTCACCTGCGACACCGAGGAGCAGGCCCTGGACCGGGCCGGCATCGAGGGCTCCAGCGAGGACAAGGGGCACGAGGCGGTGACCGCGGCCGTCGCCACGGCGGCCACGCTCCGCTCAGTATCCGAACCGTGGCGTTAGGCCCGGCGGCACTACGCGTAAAGTGGGCGCCACCATGTCCAAGAAGACTTTCGAGGAGCTCTTCACCGAGCTCCAGCACAAGGCCGCGAACGGCGACCCCGCCACCTCCCGCACCGCCGAACTGGTGGACAAGGGGGTCCATGCCATCGGCAAGAAGGTCGTCGAGGAGGCCGCCGAGGTCTGGATGGCCGCCGAGCACGAGGGCAAGGAGGCGGCGGCCGAGGAGATCTCCCAGCTGCTGTACCACGTCCAGGTGATGATGGTCGCCCGCGGGATCTCCCTGGACGACGTCTACGCCCACCTCTGAAGTCTCCAGCTCTCCCCTTACACCCCTTCACACAAAGGAAGCCGACCTCATGCTGCGCATCGCCGTCCCCAACAAGGGTTCCCTGTCAGGCCCCGCGGGGGAGATGCTGCATGAGGCCGGCTACCAGCAGCGCCGCGAGTCCAAGGAACTGCGCATCGTCGACCCGGTGAACGAGGTGGAGTTCTTCTACCTCCGCCCCCGTGACATCGCGATCTACGTCTCCTCCGGCCGCCTCGACATCGGCATCACCGGCCGCGACCTGCTGGTCGACTCCGGCGCCCGGGCGGAGGAGATCCTCCCGCTCGGCTTCGCCCGCTCCACCTTCCGCTTCGCCGCCAAGCCGGGAACCGCGAGCGGCATCGAGGACCTCAAGGGCAGGACCGTCGCCACCTCCTACGAGGGCATCGTCGCCGGCCACCTCGCCGAGAACGGCGTCGACGCCTCCGTCGTCCACCTCGACGGCGCCGTCGAGACCGCCATCGAGCTGGGCGTCGCCGAGGTCATCGCCGACGTCGTCGAGACCGGCACCTCGTTGCGCAACGCCGGGCTGGAGGTCTTCGGCGAGCCCATCATGAAGTCCGAGGCGGTCGTGATCCGCCGCACCGGAGCCGACGCGGAGGAGCCCAAGGTCCAGCAGTTCCTGCGCCGCCTCCAGGGCGTCCTGGTGGCCCGGACGTACGTGATGATGGACTACGACTGCCGCGTCGAGCAGCTGGAGAAGGCCGTCGCGCTCACCCCCGGCCTGGAGTCCCCGACCGTCTCCCCGCTGCACAACGAGGGCTGGGTCGCCGTCCGCGCCATGGTCCCCTCCAAGGAGGCCCAGCGGATCATGGACGACCTGTACGACATCGGCGCCCGGGCCATCCTGACCACGGCCATCCACGCCTGCCGTCTGTGACCCGCCGCCCCTGACCCGTCGTCCCTCCAGCGTGACCCGGAGCACACACACCATGTCGGACGCACCGTCGGGCGCCGGACCGGATCTGCCCGCCCTGCCCGTCACCTTCCGGCCGGGCCGCACCCGCGCCGTCCTCATCAGCCTCGCCGTCGCCACGGTCGTGACCGTGTCGGCGGTCGGCCTGCTGCTGAACGGGCTCGGCCCGGGGGAGCGCCTCAGCTTCGTGCTGACGGCCCTCTTCCTGGCCGGCGTCCTGATGCTGCTGTCCCGGCCCAAGGTCGTCGCCGAGGAGTCGGGCGTCACCGTCGTCAACCTGACGGCCAAGCGGCGCCTGGAGTGGCCGGAGATCCTCCAGGTCAACCTCCGCGCCGGCGACCCGTGGGTGTTCCTCGACCTCAGCGACGGCACCAGCCTGCCCGCGCTCGGCATCCAGCCGGGCATCGCCAAGCAGCGTGCCATCGCCGACGCGCGTGCCCTGCGCGCCCTGGTGGAGGCCCGCTCCGCCGCCGGCCCCGAGGCACCGCGCGGCTGACCGCGTACGCCCCCGGGACGCCCTCCGGAGCAACCGGGGGACCGGCTCGGCGGCGTCCACCCTGCCGCACACCCCCTTTTCGTGATTAATCTGGGAACGGAGACGCGGTCGTCGCGGCTCCGCCCCTGTCGCTCCGCCCGGTGCGCAGGGGTTCCTGCTACCCGAGGAGTGACTCCCTCCGGCGATGGACGGATCGTCCTGCAGTACCTGCGCCGCCCCCTGCCGACATAGCGCGGACCGCACCCACGAGGTGCGCGTCCCTGCGGAGGCGGCGGCATCATGACCACCCCCCTGCTGCTCCTGGCAGCCGCGTTCCTGCTGATCCTGGCCAACGGCTTCTTCGTCGCGGCCGAGTTCGGCCTCGTCACGGTCGAACGGGCGGACGCCGAACAGGCCGCCGCCGACGGCGACCGACGTGCCCGCCGGGTCGTCGAGTCCCTCAAGGAGCTGTCCTTCCAGCTCTCCGGCACCCAGCTCGGCATCACCATCACCTCCCTCGTCGTCGGCATGCTCGCCGAACCGGCCCTCGCCCAGCTGCTGGACGGCCCGTTCACCGCGATCGGCGTCCCCGACGGCGCCGTGTCCGGGGTGTCGGTCGTCGTCGGCATGCTGCTGGCCTCGGCCGTGCAGATGGTGATCGGCGAGCTCGTGCCCAAGAACTGGGCGGTGTCCAAGCCGCTGCACGTCGCGCGCTTCGTCGCCGGCCCGCAGCACGTCTTCGCGCGGCTGTTCCGCCCCGTGATCTCCGCGCTGAACACCGTCGCCAACCGGCTCGTCCGCATGCTCGGCATCGAGCCGGCCGAGGAGCTGGCCTCCGCCCGCACCCCCGGCGAACTGGTCTCCCTCGCCCGGCACTCCGCCCGGGCCGGCGCCCTGGAACAGGACACGGCGGAACTCTTCGTCCGCACCCTGTCCCTGGGCGAACTGACCGCACAGCACGTCATGACCCCCCGCGTGAAGGTCAGCGCCCTGCAGTCCTCGGCGACCGCCGAGGACGTGGTCAACCTGACCCGCGCCACCGGTCTGTCCCGCTTCCCCGTCTACCGGGAGAAGATCGACGAGATCGTCGGCATGGTCCACCTCAAGGACGCTCTCGCCGTCCCCGTGCACGACCGGCTGCGCACCCCCGCCGGCCGTATCGCCCGCCCGGCCCTGCTCGTCCCCGAGACCCTGCCGGTACGGCCGCTGCTCACCCGGCTGCGCAGCGAGCAGCCCATCGCGGTCGTCGTCGACGAGTACGGCGGCACCGCCGGCGTCGTCACCCTGGAGGACATCGTCGAGGAGATCGTCGGCGAGGTCCGCGACGAGCACGACGGCGCGGACGTGCCCGAACTCGCCCCCGCCCCGCCCGAGGACGGCCGCCCCGCCTGGGACGTCGACGGCAGCTGCCGCGTCGACGCCCTGCGCCGCATCGGCCTGGAGACGCCCGAGGGCCCGTACGAGACGGTGGCCGGCCTGGTCGCCGACCTGCTCGGCCGGATCCCGGCCGTCGGGGACCGCGCGGAACTGCCCGGCTGGCGGCTGTCGGTCCGGCAGGTCGGCCACTACCGCGCCGAGCGGATACGGCTGGTGCGGACGGCGCCGGCGTCGCTGCTGGAGGCCGCCCGATGAGCGTCCTGCAACTCCTGTTCGCCGCGCTGCTCGTGCTCGCCAACGGCTTCTTCGTCGGCGCCGAGTTCGCGCTCGTCTCCGTGCGCCGCAGCCAGATCGAGCCCCTCGGCACCGCCCGGGCCCGGCAGGTGCTGTACGGGCTGGAGCGGCTGCCGCAGATGATGGCCGCCGCCCAGTTCGGCATCACCGTCTGCTCGCTGACGCTCGGCGCGGTCGCCGAGCCCACGGTCGCCCACCTGCTGGAGCCGGTCTTCGAGTGGATCCACCTGCCGCACGGCATGATCCACCCGCTCGGCTACGTCATCGCGCTGGCCGCCGTCGTCTTCTGCCACCTCGTCATCGGCGAGATGGTCCCGAAGAACCTCGCGATGGCCGCCCCAGAGAAGGCCGCGCTGTGGCTGAGCCCCGGCCTGGTCGCCTTCGCCCGCCTCTGCAAGCCGATCACCTTCGCGCTCGGCGCCTGCGCCCAGGGCATCCTGCGGCTGTTCCGCGTCGAGCCGAAGGACGAGGTCGAGGCCGTCTTCACCAGCGAGCAGCTCAACCGGCTGGTCGAGGACGCCGGTCAGGCCGGCCTGCTCGACCCGGAGGAGCAGGAGCGCCTGGAGGACGCCCTGGAACTGGGCTCCCGTCCCGTGACCGACGTGCTCCTCGGGCGCGAGTCCCTGGTGACGGTCAGCCCGTCGGTCACGCCGGGCGAGATCGTCGCGCTCACCGCCCGCACCGGGTACTCCCGCTTCCCGGTCGCCGCGGACACGGGCGCCTTCATGGGATACCTGCACGTCAAGGACGTCCTCGACGTGGAGGACTCCGACCGAGCGGTGCCCCAGCAACTGTGGCGCCCGATGACGACCCTCCGCGCGGAACTCCCGCTCGACGACGCCCTCACCGTCATGCGCCGCGCCGCTACCCACCTGGCCCAGGTGGCCGACGCGTCCGGCAGGGTCCTGGGCCTGGTCGCACTGGAGGACGTACTGGAACTCCTGGTCGGCGAGGTCCGCGACCCGGCCCACCGGGAGGCACCGGTGGTGGCGGAACAACGGGCGAGCGGGGCCCCGGAGGAGGTACCGGCGTAGCCGGCAGCCGCGGCCGCAGCCGTCGTAGCTGCGGGCAGTCGTGCCTCCCCCAGTGCCTGAACGGCCTGGGGGAGGCACCCCCAGGGCGGCACGGGTGGGCGCAGCGGCATTTCTCAGCGGGGCGCGGGCATACCCACCCGGCGCCGCCCCGCCCGAGGGCACCTGACAACGCCCCGAGCGGGCACGCCCACGATCCTGCGGCTACACCCCCGGAGGGTCCTGCGGACCCCGCCCCGACAGCACCTCCCCGTACGCCTGCATCAGATCCGGCAACCGCAACGTCGCCAGATCGTCCCGCGTCAACACCCCGCTGTACCCGGACAACCGCAGATCCCGGTACGCACAGCTCTTCTCGTACAGCGTCCGCAGGAACCGCCCGTTCCCCAGCTCGTCGATCCACCCCTGATCGACCACGTGCCCGGCGATCGCCCGCAGCTCGTCGAGCGCCTCCTCGTCCCACCCGTCCCCGTTCTCGGCGGCGAGCACCTCCCCGATGGAGGTCAGCTCCAGCGGCCGGTACGACGGGAAGTCCACGCGGGTGGTGAACCGGGACGACAGCCCGGGGTTGGCGGCCAGCAGCCGGTCCATGCCCTCCGGGTAACCGGCGAGGATCACCACCAGGTGATCGCGGTTGTCCTCGGCCCGCTTCAGCAGCACCTGCAACGCCTCGTCCCCGTACGCGTCACCCTTGCCGTACCCCGAGTTGGACAACGAGTACGCCTCGTCGACGAACAGCACACCACCGAGCGCGGAGTCGATCAGCTCGTTGGCCTTCACGGCCGTCTGGCCCAGGTACTCGCCGACCAGGTCGGCCCGCTGCGCCTCGACGAGGTGGTCGCCGCCCAGCAGGCCGAGGGCGTAGAAGACGCGGCCCAGGATGCGGGCCACGGTGGTCTTGCCGGTGCCCGAGGGGCCGGAGAAGACGAAGTGGCGTTTGGGCGGCTGGACCGGCAGGCCCTGCCCGGCCCGCAGCCGCGCCATGTTCAGCTGCGCGGACAGGGCCTTCACCTGACGTTTCACCGGTTCGAGACCCACCATGCGCTCCAGCTCGGCGAGCGCTTCCTCCAGTAACGCGGGGTCCGTGGGCCCGGCGGGCAGGGACGGGTCCGGTACGCCGTCCCGCCTGCGCACCGGTGGACCGGTCAGCGAGGGGAGCGCGCCGGACGGCGGCGGCTCGGGGTCGGAGAGCTTCAGGTCGCGCTCCTCGGTGCCGAAGAGCGGATCGAGCCCGTCGGCCCCGTCCATGCCGTCCGGTCCGGCACCGGCCGGGGCGAGTCCCGCGAGGTCGGCGGGGTCGTCGTAGCCGTCGCTCTCGGCGATGGCCGCGAGCCGTGCCGAGGTGTCCATGAAGGCCGGGTCGACGCGGTGCACGGCACGGTACAGGGGCAGTGCCGCGGCGCTGCGGCCCGTGCCCTCGTGGGCCCGCGCCAGCCAGTAGCGCAGTTCCTTGCGCTGCGGCTGCTCGCTGCGGCACCGCATGAGCGCGGCCGACAGCAGCGGTTCGGCCTGTCCGTACATCTCCAGCCGTACCCGGGCCATTCCGCTGAACAGGCCCGCCTCGATGCCCAGCAGGGGGTCGCCGAGCAGGGGATCGGTGTGCCGGACGAGTTGTTCCCAGTCCTTGACGAGGTAGGCGCGGCAGGCGTGCAGGAAGCGGACCTGGGCGTCGGTGTCCACCGGGGGCAGTCCGGCGAGCGCCCGGTCCAGCTCCGGGACGTGGCGGCCGTCCAGCCAGTGCGAGGCGTGCGCCAGCAGCAGGTCGCGCGGGCTCTCCAGCACGGGCTGGACCCACCAGCCCAGCCAGTACCAGGAGTTGAGCGTACGGCGGTGCCGGTTGCGCTGTTCGCCGAAGCGGTCCCTGTGCCGGAACATCCGGAGCAGCGCGTTGGTGGTGTCGACGCGCAGCGCGTGCAGCCCGAGCCAGCCGTCGGCCATCGAGGGATCGATGCGCACCGCGGTCCGGAACTCCTCCTCGGCCTGCGGATAGGCCCCCATGGTGTAGGCGTCCACGCCGCGCAGCCAGGCGAGGTCGGCCGGGGCCTGCGGGCCCTGCGTGCCGAAGTCCATCACGTCCCCCACGAACCGTGCCCCCGTCGGTATGCCACCGGACCGTCGCCCGCCGGCCCTCCACTCCAACCGCTGTACGGGCGACCGGAGTTGCAAGGTGCGCGCAGCGGCCGTCCGTAGGTCGCACACCGAGGGCATCGTACCCGCGGCGGTCTTCCCTCCGAAGGGTGCCGGGACAGGCCGTTTCCCGAGGTGGGAGCGGACGGGGCGCACGCCGCGCGGTGACCGAGGGTGATCGGGGAGCGCCACGGAGCAGCCGAAATCAGAGTTCTGGGCAGAACGAAGCCCCCGGTCACGGGGGAACAACCGGGGGCTTCGTGTCTGCGGGCGGTCCCGGAAGACCGCACATCCAGAACGTAAGACCTGTACGGCCCCCGGGTCAAGCAGAGTTGAGGCACTCCGGCGAGCCGCCCGAGAGCGGCCTTCACAACTTCAACACATTGCGGAGGAGCTGTCACTCAGTGTGACAAAGAGTGCCGGGATTCCCGGGCCCGGCAGGCCCCGGACGCACCTCGTACCCCTCATCCCTCTGGCGTACCAGAAGGCGCGCGAAGGGGCGCGAGGGGTCATCGGCGAAGTGCCGGCGCTCCGCCGGGATCCACCCGTCCCAGAACGTCCGCTGTTCCGCACCGTCGCGCGCCCGTCCGCGGCTCCACGCTTCCTCGGGCGGCAGGTCCATCCACAGCAGCAGGGCCAGGTGCGGGCGCAGGTCCCGCCGGCCGGCGCCGACACCCTCGACCAGGACGACCGGCGCGGGCGGCAGGGCGCGGGGAGCGGTGAAGCGCCGGGTCCGCCAGTCGTAGGGCGCGTAGTGCGCCGTGTCGCCGCGCCGCAGGGGCTCGACCACCTGACGCAGCAGCCGCCCGGTCCAGCCGAACAGCTCGTCGTGGCTGGCGATGTCGTCCAGGTGCAGCACCGGCGCGCCGCCCAGCGAGTCGGCCAGTCGCCCGGCGAACGTGGACTTCCCCGACCCGGCGTGCCCGTCCACGCCGACGAGGCGCACGGGCCCGCAGGAGGGGGGCAGCCGGCGGATGCGGTCGGCGAGGTCGTGAATGGCGGTGTCCTGGGCGAAGGGGGGAGGGGGAGCGGGCGGGCGTTCGCCCAGCACTCTAGCCGCGCCTGCGGGCCCTCCCCTCCCCCCGCCCCACCTCCGTGTCACTGGTCGACACCAATGTTCATGGCGTGGCGTGCGCAGAAGTGCTGGCAGGAGTGGCAGCCTGCGGCCATAGTTGGCGCACATCCGTGCAACGGAACCGCCCCGACTCGCACACCTGGGGGTCTTTCGCCCATGAGCAGAGCCGAACAGCCGTCCCGCAGAACGGTGCTGACCGCCGCCGTCGCCGCCGCGGTGGCCGGCGGCGCGGTCCCGGCCACCGCCGAGGCCGCGCCGTACGCCGGCACCGCGACCGCGGACCCCGACCGCACCTCCCGTCCGGTCGACTACCGGGCCTGGACCACGTTCTACGACTGGCGGGGCGGGACCGCGCAGGGCGCCCGGCCCGTCGCCGGCGCCCGGCCCGGTGTGGTCATCGCCGCCGCGGCCGGCACCGTCGACTACACCGACCCGCACACCGGCAGGACCGCCACGTGGGAGTACGCCACCTGGACGTCGCCCGTCCACCGGCTCGGCGTGCCCTCGACGGAGGTCATCGCCTCCTGGAACGCCCACACCCCGGACGGCACCTGGCTCCAGGTCGAGCTCGGGGGCACGTACTCGGACGGCACGGACACGCCCTGGTACGTGATGGGCCGCTGGGCCGCCGGCGACCAGGACATCCGGCGGACCTCGGTCGACGACCAGAGCGACGGCAGAAGCAGCATCTGGACCGACACCTTCTCGATCGACGACGCCTCCACCGGTCTGCGCCTGGTCTCCTACCGGCTCAGGCTCACCCTCTACCGCCGCCCCGGCTCGCGGGTCACCCCCACCGTCTGGCGGCTCGGCGCCATGGGCTCCGACATCCCCGACCGCTTCACCGTCCCCGCCTCCGCTCCCGGCCTCGCCGGGGAACTGCGCGTCCCGCGCTACTCCCAGGAGATCCACAAGGGCCAGTACCCGGAGTACGACAACGGCGGAGAGGCCTGGTGCAGCCCCACCTCCTCGCAGATGATCATCGAGTACTGGGGCGGCCGGCTCACCGCGGAGCAGCTCGCCTGGGTCGATCCCGCGTACGCCGACCCGCAGGTCTGCCACGCGGCCCGGTACACGTACGACTTCCAGTACGCCGGCTGCGGCAACTGGCCCTTCAACGCCGCCTACGCGGCCACCTTCAAGGGCCTCCAGGGTGTGGTCACCCGCCTCGGCTCCCTGACCGACCTGGAGACGCTGATCGCGGCCGGTATCCCGGCCATAACGTCCCAGTCCTTCCTGGAGAAGGAGCTGACCGGGGCCGGGTACGGCACTTCGGGTCACCTGATGACCGTGATCGGCTTCACCGCCGACGGCGACGTGATCGCCAACGACCCCGCCTCGGACGACAACGAGGCCGTGCGCCGCGTCTACAAGCGGCGCGAGTGGGAAAACATCTGGCTCAGGACCAAGCGGTACAACGCCAGCGGCAAGGTCGTGGGGGGCACCGGCGGCGTCTGCTACCTGTACTTCCCCGCCCACCCGAGCCCTCGCCAGCGCAAGGCGCTCGCGGCGGTGGGCGTGCGCTGACACCCGCACCGCCACGACGGCCCCCGGCACGAACGACCGCCGGGGGCCGACTTCCTGTGACCAAGGTCTCCGCCGCAAAAGCCGCTGCCGGTGGCAAGGTGGACAGGGTCAGTGGGGGAGTCCTGCAACCGTCCGAGATCAGCGAGATGTCATGAGCGCACACACCGCCACCGCCGCCCGTGTCCGAACCGGCGGCCCCAAGGACGACGGCCCCAAGGTCTTCGAGCACGTCATGGGCTGGACCCTCGTCGTGGTGATCGCGATGCTCGTGGTCCAGTTGGGCCTGCTCTGACACGACCCGCGTGGGACCCGTCCCCCAACTCATCGCCATCGGACGCAGGTTGTTCGCCGACACCTCGTACGACGCGCTGTCGATGGACGACATCGCCCGCCAGGCGAATGATGAACCGCGTCCACCGCACCAGCGATGGCTATCTGCGCTACGCCGAGCACAACCAGGCCGCGTACCGCGCGATCGTCGGCGGCGGCGTGCTTCGACGCCGAGGTCACGCCATCCGCGACGGGGTGCGCGGGGCGATCGTCGAGGCCATCGCCGAGGGCGCGTACGGCCGTTGCGACATCGGCCCGCCGGCCCGCATGGGCCTGCTCTCCTGGGTGTGCGGCCTGAGCTGGATCGAGCGTCCCGGACTGCCCCGCAAGGCCATGCGCGACCTCTTGGTGAAGGCGCTCGGCGGCGCCCTGCGCGCCGTCGAGGAGCTGGACCCGGCCCCGCCCGACGGGACGCCTGACGCGGGGGCGGAGGCCCGAGCCGGCCCCCGCCCCCGCGCCCCCCGTCGGCCGGTCAGCCGATCGCCTTGATCAGCTCACCGTTCGTGGTGTCCCCGCTCAGCTCCCAGAAGAACGTGCCGCCCAGACCCTGCTGGTTCTTGTACGTCATCTTGGTCGCGATGGTCGCCGGGGTGTCGTAACTCCACCAGTTGCTCCCGCACTTGGCGTACGCCGTGCCGGCCACGGTGCCGTTCGCCGGGCACGTGGTCTTGAGCACCTTGTAGTCCTCGATGCCGTTCTCGTACGTCCCCTTGGCCGGTCCGGTCGCGGTGCCGCCGGGCGCCGACTGGGTGACGCCGGTCCAGCCGCGGCCGTAGAAGCCGATGCCGAGCAGCAGCTTCGAGGACGGGATCCCGAGGCCCTTGAGCTTCGCGATGGTCGCGGAGGTGTGGTAACCGGCCTTCGGAATGCCGGAGTACGAGGTCAGCGGCGAGTGCGGGGCCGTCGGACCGGCGGCGTCCCAGGCGCCGAAGAAGTCGTACGTCATCGGGTTGTACCAGTCGACGTACCGCGCCGCGCCCGCGTAGTCGGCCGCGTCGATCTTGCCGCCGGACGTCGCGTCGGCCGTGATGGCCGCGGTGACCAGGTTGCCGGAGCCGAACCTGGCGCGCAGGGCGCTCATCAGCTTCGGGAACGCGTCCCGGCCGCTGGTGTCGCAGCTCAGACCGCAGGCGTTCGGGTACTCCCAGTCGATGTCGATGCCGTCGAAGACATCGGCCCACTTCGAGTTCTCGACCAGGTCGTAGCAGGACTGGGCGAACGCGGCCGGGTTCTTCGCGGCCTCGGCGAAGCCGCCGGACCAGGTCCAGCCGCCGAAGGACCAGAGGATCTTGAGGTCCGGGTGCTTCTTCTTGAGCTTGCGCAGCTGGTTGAAGTTGCCGCGCAGCGCCTGGTCCCACGTGTCGGCGACGCCGTCGACGGACTCGGCCGCCGTGTACGCCCGGTCGGTGGCGGCGTAGGCGTCGCCCATGGCGCACTTTCCGCCGGTGACGTTGCCGAAGGCATAGTTGATGTGGGTGAGCTTCGCGCCGGAACCGGACGTCTCGATGTTCTTGACGTAGTACTTGCGGTCGTAGGTGCCCCATTCGGTGAAGTAGCCGACGACCTTCGAGCCGGCCGCCTCCTGGGCGGTGGGCGCGGCCGTGGCGGTGCCCGTGGCCGTCGCGGCGCCCGCGCCGGCGAGCAGCCCGGCGCCGAGAGCGGCGGAACACAGGGTGGAGAGCAGCGCCCGGAAGGGGGCGCGGGGGAGGTGCGGGAGGTGCATCGGGTGTCTCCTCGTGGGGGAAGAGGGAACGCTCGCCGATTGGCATGAACGCGGTAAGTGCGTCCGGTCCGTCACCGTAGGAGGACTAGACCAGTACGGTCAATGGTTCGGACCAAACGGCCGGGCGTGCGGAGGTGTTCGGGGTCCGTCGACCTGGTCGGAGATTTCTTGAAGTAAGCGGTCGTTAACTGGTGACTCCATACGTCCGATCGGGCATACTCACAGCGCACAGCCGCTGGTCAGCCGCTTCCGCGACCCGGGAGTGCGAGCATCGGCCAGGCCCGAACGACCAGGCGGAGCCGCCTCCACCCAAGGCGCACGTCCGCCGATGTGCCCGACAGGGAGGAGAGCGTCGCCATGCCCGACCGCGCCCCGCAGCCGGTGGACCGGCAACTGCCCACGGACGAGGCACGGGATCTGATCTCGCTCGTCCGTGACATCGCGCAGCGTGAGATCGCCCCGAGCGCGGCCGAGGAGGAGGACGCCGGACGCTTCCCGCGCGAGGTCTTCACCCTGCTCTCCGACTCCGGACTGCTCGGCCTGCCCTACGACGCCGAGTACGGCGGCGGCGAGCAGCCCTACGAGGTCTACCTCCAGGTCCTCGAGGAACTCGCCGCGGCCCGGCTCACCGTCGGCCTGGGCGTCAGCGTGCACACCCTCGCCTCCTACGCGCTCGCCGCCTACGGCACCAAGGAGCAGCAGGTCGAGCACCTGCCCGCGATGCTCGGCGGCGGACTGCTCGGCGCCTACTGCCTCTCCGAACCCGCCTCCGGCTCGGACGCCGCCTCCCTGCGCACCAAGGCCGTGCGGGACGGGGACGACTGGGTGATCACCGGGACCAAGGCGTGGATCACGCACGGCGGGATCGCCGACTTCTACACCGTCATGGCACGCACGGGCGTGGAGGGCCCGCGCGGCATCACCGCCTTCCTGGTCCCCGGCGACGCCGACGGGCTGAGCGCCGCGGCGCCGGAGAAGAAGATGGGCCTCAAAGGCTCGCCCACCGCACAGGTCCACCTCGACGGCGTGCGGGTCCCCGACGCCCGGCGTCTCGGGGAGGAGGGGCAGGGCTTCGCGATCGCCCTGTCCGCGCTCGACTCCGGACGGCTCGGCATCGCCGCCTGTGCGATCGGCGTGGCCCAGGCGGCATTGGACGAGGCGGTGTCCTACGCGGCCGAGCGACGGCAGTTCGGCAAGCCGATCTCCGACTTCCAGGGGCTGCGCTTCATGCTCGCCGACATGGCCACCCAGATCGAGGCGGGCCGCGCGCTGTATCTGACGGCTGCGCGGCTGCGCGACGCGGGACTGCCGTTCGCCAAGCAGGCCGCCATGGCCAAGCTGTACTGCACCGACACGGCGATGCGGGTGACCACCGACGCCGTGCAGGTCCTCGGCGGCTACGGCTACACCGCGGACTTCCCGGCCGAGCGCTACATGCGCGAGGCGAAGGTCCTGCAGATCGTCGAGGGCACCAACCAGATCCAGCGGATGGTCATCGCCCGTCACCTCGCGGGTCCCGAGGGACGCTGAAGGTGCCGGTGACGCTGAAGTCACCGGTCGCGACGACATCGCCGAGCCCGCGCGGGGGCTCGGCGAGCCTGACCCACTCCGGGTCGTGGCGCCCCGGCAGGGTACGTCCGCGGTCGGCCCAGGTCCGCATCAACTCGCGGTAGATCGGCGGGTCCGGGGGTTGCGGAGCCGGCGGAACCGGTCCCGTCGGTACCGGCACGAACACGCGGCGCCGGCTCCCGGTCGCCGAGTACGTGGGAGTCATACCAGGGCAACGCGGCGAAGCGCGGACAGTCACCGGCCCGCGGAATCGGGCGTGCGTTCACGGGGTCCGCCGCGCCTCGTGCGGGACGTCGTGGCACACCTGCCCGCGCCACGGCGGCCTGCGAGCCGTGGCGCGGAAGTCCGTGCGGGGAGCGGCGGCCCCGGGTGTGTCCGGGGACGCGGTCGCTCAGGCGGCCTCGCGCCGCATCGTCGGCACGCGCATCGGGCGCGAGCCCGGACCGCCGACGTGGGAGAAGGGCTGGGTCCGCCAGTCGAGGCCGTGCGGCAGCGTCAACAGCAGGGCGGTGTCCTGCTCGTGGGGCTGGAACGACTCGTCCGCGGGACGCGCGTCGGTGGCCCTGCGGCCGGTGCCCGCGCAGACGGTCAGACCGAACGGGTTCCACGGCGAGGCGCACAGCGCGTGCTCCGGCAACACCTCCTCGTCCGCCAGCAGGGCGATGGCCTGCGCGCAGTCCGGGCAGATCACCCGGTACATCTCGAAGGTGTCGTAGGTGTCGAGCTCCTCGTCGTCGAAGACGTCGGGATCGACGCCCTCCGGCACGGATTCGACGACGGGCTGCTGCCGCTTGGGCGCGGTACGACCAGGGCGCTTAAGACTCTGCATGGGATTCTCCCCCTCGGGCTGGGCCGTGACGGCACTGCGGCCTCGACCACAGCAAGCACTTCCCGTCCCCCCTCCCGGGTAATCACGAGAACATCACGGAGACGGGCCGGGGGGTGTGGTGTTGGTCACACGCCGCTCGCGGGTGCCCGGTGCGGTGGTTTTGTCCCCGCCGTGCCGCCCCCCGACCCCCGCCCGCATCACGAACGGGCATGACCTGGGCTGCTCGGGTATCCGTGGAGATCAAGCGCACTGTAGGTTCTTGCGCCATGGAGGAGCTGGACCGACAGATCGTGCAGCTGCTCGTCAAGGACGGGCGGATGAGCTACACAGACCTGGGCAAGGCCACGGGCCTGTCCACGTCGGCCGTGCACCAGCGGGTGCGGCGGCTGGAACAGCGTGGCGTCATCCGCGGGTACGCCGCGGTCGTCGACCCGGAGGCCGTCGGGCTGCCGATGACCGCCTTCATCTCCGTGAAACCGTTCGACCCCAGCGCGCCCGACGACATCGCCGACCGGCTGGCCGGGGTCCCCGAGATCGAGGCCTGCCACAGCGTGGCGGGCGACGAGAACTACATCCTCAAGGTGCGCGTGGCCACCCCGCACGAGCTGGAGGAGCTGCTCGCCCGGCTGCGTTCCCTGGCCGGCGTGTCGACCCGCACCACCGTGGTCCTCTCGACGCCCTACGAGGCGCGCCCGCCGCGGATCTGACCCCACCCGCACGCTCCGGCCCCGCGCGGCGCCGACCTGCGTGCGGACCGCCCGGCGCGAGGGGCGAGACTGGTGTCCATGAGTGAGTCCACCACCCCGCCCGCCACCGTCCTGCTGCGCCGCGGCGAGGTCCACAGTCCCGCCGACCCCTTCGCGACGGCCATGGTCGTCGAACGCGGCCAGGTCGCCTGGGTCGGCTCCGAGGGCGCCGCGGACGCCTTCGCGGACGGCGTGGACGAGGTGATCGACCTGGACGGCGCGCTGGTCACCCCGGCGTTCACCGACGCACACGTGCACACCACGTCCACCGGCCTCGCCCTCACCGGCCTCGACCTGTCCGGCGCCCCCACCCGCGAGGCGGCCCTCGCCCTCGTCCGGGACTTCGCAGCGGCCCGCCCCGGCGACCGGGTCCTGCTCGGCCACGGCTGGGACGCCTCCCGCTGGCCCGACGGCCTGCCCCCGACCCGCGCGGAACTGGACGAGGCCACCGGCGGCCGGCCCCTCTACCTCAGCCGTATCGACGTCCACTCCGCGGTCGTCACCACCGCGCTGCTCGACCTGGTCCCCGGCGACGTCGGCCGGAGCGACGGTCCGCTCACCGCCGACGACCACCACGCCGCGCGCGCCACCGCGCTGGGTGCCATCACCTCCGCCCAGCGCACCGAGGCCCAGCGCGCCGCCCTCGCGCACGCCGCCTCCCTCGGGATCGGAACCGTTCACGAGTGCGCAGGCCCGCAGATCTCCTCCGAGGACGACCTCACCGGACTGCTGCGCCTCGCGGCCGAGGGCGACGGACCGCGTGTGGTCGGCTACTGGGCCGAACAGGACGTCGACAAGGCGAGGGAGCTGGGCGCGCTCGGCGCCGCGGGCGACCTCTTCGCCGACGGCGCCCTCGGCTCGCACACCGCCTGCCTGCAC
Organism: Streptomyces flaveolus; assembly: GCF_014648815.1. Lineage (GTDB taxonomy): Bacteria > Actinomycetota > Actinomycetes > Streptomycetales > Streptomycetaceae > Streptomyces > Streptomyces flaveolus. The sequence goes on from NZ_BMRV01000005.1 coordinate 397,672, forward strand.
GAGCCCTACGCCGACGCCGGCCACACCGGCACCGCCTACCTGGACGCCGCCGACGTCGCCGCCCACGTCGTCGCCTGCACCGAGGCGGGCCTCCAGGCGGGCTTCCACGCCATCGGCGACGCCGCCGTGACCGCCGTGGTGGAGGGCGTGCGCGCCGCCGCCGAGAAGGTCGGCCTCGCCCGCGTCCGCGCCGCCCGCCACCGCGTCGAGCACGCCGAGATGCTCACCCCGGAGACCGTCGCGGCCTTCGCCGAGCTCGGCCTGACCGCCTCCGTCCAGCCCGCCTTCGACGCGCTGTGGGGCGGCGAGGACGGCATGTACGCCCAGCGGCTGGGCGCCGAGCGGGCCCGCGCCCTCAACCCCTTCGCGGCCCTGCTGCGCGCCGGTGTCCCGCTCGCCTTCGGCTCCGACAGCCCGGTCACCCCCCTCGACCCGTGGGGCACCGTCCGGGCGGCCGCCTTCCACCGCACCCCGGAGCACCGCGTCTCCGTGCGCGCGGCCTTCAGGGCGCATACGCGCGGCGGCTGGCGGGCGATCGGCCGGGACGACGCGGGCGTCCTGGTGCCGGGAGCACCCGCGGACTACGCCGTCTGGCGCACCGGCGAGCTGGTGGTCCAGGCACCCGACGACCGGGTCGCGCGCTGGTCGACGGACCCGCGCTCCGGCACGCCCGGCCTGCCCGACCTCACCCCCGGCCGCGACCTGCCCGCCTGCCTGCGCACCGTGGTGGGCGGCCGGACGGTGTTCGTACGGCCGGGCGAGTGATCTCCACGGGCGACGGGGCGGTGATCTTCCGGCCGGCAGACACCGGCCGTCCGCCGCGCTGACCTGGGCATTGGTGCGAAAGCCGCAGGTCGAACGACTGTTGACAGGCGACGGCGGAGGGCCGGTAGGTTCGACGGAGTCCACCACCGGACGCCCGACCGGGAAACCTCCGCGCACTCGCCGCGGCGCCGCTGCGTCAGGGACGGTGTGCCGCACCGGCGCACCGCCACTGGGAGCCAGGCTCAGCGCTCGCGCCACGGCGGGGGAACGATACGGCCGGTCGGGAGGTGTGACCCGGGTGGGGCCCGGGCGCTCAGTAGACAACGGCTTTCGGTCGACCCGCAGCCAGCGGGTCCCTGGTCGGCCCGAAGGGCGCCGGGCCCCCATCCGCCGAGGAAACGGTCCGAAACGCGCATCCCTACCCCGGTTCCCGGGCGAGGACACCACCTTTCGCACGTCCTGTCACGTCATCGCAGGCCGCGGCCACTATGGTGGTCCTCTGCGTACGGACATGAAGGGGCAGCAGTGAACGACGGCGACGGGACGCTCGCGGCAGCGGACCAAGGGAGGCGGTTCGGCCCCCTGGGCACGGCCCTGGTGATCATCCCGACCTACAACGAGGCGGAGAACATCAAGGCGATCGTCGGGCGTGTGCGCGAGGCGGTCCCCGAGGCACACGTTCTCGTGGCCGACGACAACAGTCCCGACGGCACCGGCAAGCTCGCCGACGAACTGGCCGCCGGGGACGACCACGTCCAGGTCCTGCACCGCAAGGGCAAGGAAGGGCTGGGGGCCGCCTACCTCGCCGGGTTCCGCTGGGGCCTGGAGCACGGGTACGGCGTGCTGGTCGAGATGGACGCCGACGGCTCCCACCAGCCCGAGGAGCTTCCCCGCCTGCTGACCGCGCTCAAGGGCGCCGACCTGGTGCTCGGCTCCCGCTGGGTGCCCGGCGGCCGGGTGGTGAACTGGCCCAAGTCCCGCGAGTTCATCTCCCGCGGCGGCAGCATGTACTCGCGCCTGGCGCTCGACCTGCCGCTGCGCGACATCACGGGCGGCTACCGCGCCTTCCGCCGGGAAACCCTGGAGGGGCTCGGTCTGGACGAGGTCGCCTCCCAGGGCTACTGCTTCCAGGTCGACCTGGCCCGCCGGGCGGTCAAGGCCGGCTACCACGTCGTCGAGGTGCCCATCACGTTCGTCGAGCGCGAACTCGGCGACTCGAAGATGAGCCGCGACATCCTGGTGGAGGCCCTCTGGCGGGTCACCACGTGGGGCGTGGGGGAGCGGGTCGGCAAGGTCCTGGGCCGCGACAAGCCCGCCGACAAGCCGGGCGACAGTCCCACCGACAAGCCGGGCGACAGTCCCACCGACAAGCCGGGCGACCAGGACGCCGCCGCACCGGCGCGGCCGGGCGCACCGGACGAGAAGGCCTGATCACCCCCTTATCCCGTGCTGAGCCGGGCCCAGGCACACTGGGGGTATGACGACAGGCGCTCAGACCCCCAGGCCCTCCGCCCGGCCCCGGCGCTCCCGGCTGCGCACCTTCCTGCCGCTGGGCCTCGCCGCGTGGCTGGTGCTGGAGATCTGGCTGCTGACCGTGGTCGCGGGCGCGTCGAGCGGGTGGGTGGTCTTCCTGATCCTGGTCGCGGGCCTGCTGCTCGGCTCCGTGGTCATCAAGCGGGCCGGCCGCCGGGCCTTCCGTGATCTCACCGAGACGCTGCAACAGCAGCAGCCCGGCGCGACGCCCACGCCCCGCGCGAACAGCGAGGGCAACGGGCTGACGATGCTGGGCGGCCTGCTCCTGATGATCCCCGGCATGATCTCGGACGCGCTGGGCCTGCTCCTCCTGCTGCCCCCGGTCCAGAAGGCCGTGAGCCGGTACACGCAGCGCACCGTCGAGCGCAAGCTCCGCGAGGCCGTCCCGGGCACCCTGGGCGACGCCTTCCGGCAGGCCCGCATGCACCACCCGGACGGCAAGGTCGTCCAGGGCGAGGTGATCCGGGACGAGCCGGGCGACGCCCCGCAGGACCCCCGCCCGCCGCTGACGCGCTGACGGAACCGCACCCCACCCCTGGCAAGAGGGGCACACAGCAAAGCGCGGGCGCCGTACGTGAAACCACGTACGGCGCCCGCGATCGCTTGCGTCGCTGAAAGCTCGGCTCAGCCCCCGTGGGGACTACGCACTCTTGCGGCTGTCCCGCGGATGCACCGCGATGTTCATCGCGCCGGAGCGCAGAACGGCCAGTCGCTCCTCGAGGACCTCTTCGAGTTCCTCGCGGGTGCGTCGCTCCATCAGCATGTCCCAGTGCGTACGCGCGGGCTTGGCCTTCTTCTCCTCAGGGCCGTCGCCATCCACCAGGAGTGCCTGGGCCCCGCAGACCTTGCACTCCCACTCCGGCGGGATCTCCGCCTCGACCGAGAAGGGCATCTCGAATCGATGCCCCTTCTCGCATGCGTACTCCACGGCCTGGCGCGGGGCCAGGTCGATGCCGCGGTCCGTCTCGTAGCTGGTCACCACGAGGCGCGTGCCGCGAAGAGCTCGCTCACTCATGAATCGTGCCTCCCGGGCTTGTCGCCCACAGGACAGGTGTCGCTGTCGTCGTCATCCGGTCAACGTCCGGGCGGCGGTAAAGATTCCCGTCCGGAGTCCCCGTTCCGGGCCCTGCGTCGCCGTCGCAGCCGCAGCCTTGTCACCCAGTGCAGTACCCGCCGACGTCCGGTTTGTCACCTCTGTTGCCAGATGCGACATAGCGTTTCGGCACCATTGACGCGCAGTAACGGTACGCCTGGCAGGCCAAACGCGTACACTACAGCCCTTTCGTGTCGAGTGCTAAATCCTTTCGGGTACCGGGTTGCCCGCGTCGGCGATCGCACGCCGTACCGGTACCCGCGCGAGCAGGACGAAACCGATGACGAAGAACGCCACCAGCGAGATGATCGCGTCCCGGTAGCTCCCGGTCAGCTGGTAGGTGAGCCCGAACAGCAGGGGCCCGAGCCAGCTCATGCCGCGGTCGCTCAGCTCGTACGCGGAGAAGTACTCGGCCTCCTTGCCGGGCGGGACCAGGTGCGAGAAGAGCGAGCGGGACAGCGCCTGGCTGCCGCCGAGGACGAGACCGATGCCGGCGGCCAGCACGAAGAACCACGCCGGAGCCCCGGCCGGCAGGAAGTACCCGGCCGCGAGCGTGACCGTCCAGGCGACCAGCGACCCGAGGATCGTGCGCTTGGCGCCGTACGTCCGGGCCAGCCGGCCCAGCGCCAGCGCGCCCACCACGGCCAGCACCTGGACCAGCAGCACGGCCACGATGAGCGTGGACTGCCCGAGCCCCAGTTCCTCGGAGCCGTAGACCGAGGCCTGGGAGATCACCGTCTGGATGCCGTCGTTGTAGACGAGGTAGGCCAGCAGGAAGGCCAGGGTCAGCGGGCGGCGGCGCATGTCGCGGACGGTCGCCGCGAGCTGCCGGAAGCCCGGGAGGGACGCCTCCCGGGCGGGGGCGCGGCGGTCGCGCAGCCGCCGCAGCGGTATGAGCGCGAAGGCGCCCCACCACAGTCCGGCCGAGGCGAGGCAGACGCGGACCGCCGCGCTCTCGCTCAGGCCGAACGAGTCGTGGGCCGTGTAGAGGACCAGGTTCACGACCAGGACCAGGGACCCGGCCGCGTAGCCGAAGGCCCAGCCGCGCGAGGAGACCGCGTCGCGTTCCTCGGGCGGCGCGATCTGCGGCAGGTAGGAGTTGTAGAGCATCATCGCCACCGACTGTGCGGCGTTGGCGACGATCAGGAGCAGACCGCCCAGCAGGTAGCGGTCGCCGTCGAGGAAGAACATGCCGGCCGTCGCCGCAGCCCCGGTGTACGCGGCGGCCCCGAGCAGCGGCTTCTTGCGGCCCGTGCGGTCGGCCGCGGCGCCCACCAGGGGCATCACCAGTACCGCCACGATCACCGACAGGGACACCGAGTACGCGAAGAAGGACCCGGAGCGCACCGGAATGCCCAGGGGGTGCACATAGCCGTCCGCGTCCGCCGCCGACTCGGCGACCGACGTCAGATAGGGCCCCAGGAACACGGTGAGCACGCTCGTCGAGTAGACGGAGCACGCCCAGTCGTAGAAGTACCAGCCGCGCTGCTCGCGCCGTCGGTCGGCGGCTCCGTCCGCCGCGTCCGTCCGCACGGTCTCGGTCCCCACCCGTGCCCTCGCTTCCCCGTGAACGCGCGCCGCCGCCGGAGCCCCGGCCGCGGGTCCCCGGGGTCTCAGACCCAGACGCCGCGGTCCTCCATGACCTTGCGCAGTGTGTCGATGTGATCGGTCATGATGCCATCCACTCCCAGGTCCAGGAGCCGGTGCATACGGGCCGGATCGTTCACCGTCCACACGTGGACCTGGAGCCCGCGCGCGTGGGCGGCGCGCACGAACCGGTGGTCCACCACCTGGATGCCCGACTGGGCCTCCGGCACCTGCGCGGCCACCGCCGAGCGGCGCAGCGCGGCGGGGATCCCCCAGGAGCGCAGCCGCAGGCCGAGAACGCCCCGGATGCCGTACGAGGTGGCCAGGCGCGGCCCGGCCAGCCGCTGGGCACGGACGACCCGGGCCTCGGAGAACGAGCCGACGCAGATCCGGTCCCAGGCGTCTCTCCGCCCGATCAGCTCCAGGAGGGGTCGCAGCGCCGGCTCCGCCTTCACGTCGATGTTCCAGCGCACGTCGGGGAAGGTCTCCAGCAGCTCCTCGAAGAGCGGCACCGGCTCCTCGCCCGCCACGCGCGCGTGGCGCACCTCCTCCCAGCGCAGGTCGGCGATCCGGCCGGCCCCGTCGGTCACCCGGTCCAGGGTCGCGTCGTGGAAGGCGACGAGCCTCCCGTCCCGCGTGGCGTGGACGTCCGTCTCGATGTACCGGTAGCCCGCGTCGACCGCGTGCCGGAACTGGCGCAGCGTGTTCTCCAGGCCGTCCGCGGCACCGCCCCGGTGGGCGAAGGCGATCGGACCGGGATGGTCGAGGTAGGGGTGGCGTATCGGGGTGCTCACCGCCGCAGTATCGCGCGCCGCGGCTGACCCGCGGCAACCACCGTGCTGCCTTCCGGTGCCACGGGCACGGCGAACAACCGCAGGAACATCTGGGCGAGCGGGCCGATCGACAGGGCGTACAGCAGGGTGCCGACACCGACCGTGCCGCCGAGGAGGAAGCCCGTCGCCACGACGGTGATCTCCAGCACCGTGCGCACCAGGCGCACCGACAGGCCCGTGCGCCGGTTCAGGCCCGTCATCAGGCCGTCACGCGGGCCCGGCCCGAACCGGGCCGCGATGTACAGCCCGGTCGCCGCGCCGTTCAGGACGATTCCCGCCGCCATCATGGCGATCCGCAGCGTCCAGCCGTGGGCATCGGGCACCACGGCCAGCGTCGCGTCCATCGCGGCCCCGATCACCAGCACGTTGGAGACCGTGCCCAGGCCCGGCCGCTGTCGCAGCGGGATCCACAGCAGCAGCACGGCGGCGCCCACGATGGTCAGCACCACGCCCATGGACAGGCCCGTGCGCTCGGCGAGGCCCTGGTGCAGCACGTTCCAGGGCTCGAGGCCGAGTCCCGACCTGACCAGCAGCGCCGAGCTCGCGCCGTAGAGCACGAGTCCGCCGTAGAGCTGTGTCAGCCGTCGTGCGAGATGACCGTGTCCGGATCGGCTGGACAAGATGTGCCCCCCTGTGTGGTGGTAGTGGCCTGCTGCATGACACCCTGTGGCTTGAGAAGCAGAGCCAACCATGGCCAATTCGGGGAAGGTGGACTGATTTCCATGGCGCAGTGGACCTCGGCCGTGGGAGCGGCTCAGCTCGCCCGGCTGCTCGGCTCCCAGCAGGACCGTCCGGCCGGCCCCGGCACCCGCCGTCCGCCCGCCTATCGCGCGCTTGCTGACGGCATCCGGCTGCTGGTCCTCGAAGGGCGGGTGCCGGTCGCCGCCCGGCTGCCCGCCGAACGCGAGCTGGCCCTGGCCCTGAACGTCAGCCGCACCACGGTCGCCGCCGCCTACGAGGCCCTGCGCGCCGAGGGTTTCCTGGAGTCCCGGCGCGGCGCCGGCAGCTGGACCGCCGTACCCGCCGGGAACCCGCTGCCCGCGCGGGGCCTGGAGCCCCTGCCGCCCGAGGCCCTCGGCTCGATGATCGACCTCGGCTGCGCGGCGCTGCCCGCGCCCGAGCCCTGGCTCACCCGCGCGGTGCAGGGCGCCCTGGAGGAGCTGCCGCCGTACGCGCACACCCACGGCGACTACCCGGCCGGGCTGCCCGCGCTGCGGTCGATGATCGCCGAGCGCTACACCGCGCGCGGCATCCCGACCATGCCCGAGCAGATCATGGTGACCACGGGCGCGATGGGCGCGATCGACGCGATCTGCCACCTCTTCGGGGGACGCGGCGAGCGCATCGCCGTCGAGTCGCCGTCGTACGCCAACATCCTCCAGCTGATGCGCGAGGCGGGGGCGCGGCTGGTCCCCGTCGCGATGGCCGAGGGCCTCACCGGCTGGGACGTGGACCGCTGGCGGCAGGTGCTGCGCGAGGCCGCGCCCCGCATCGCCTACGTCGTCGCCGACTTCCACAACCCCACCGGCGCGCTCGCCGACGACGACCAGCGGCGGCGGCTGGTGGACGCGGCCCGGTCGGCCGGCACCGTTCTCGTCGCCGACGAGACGATGAGCGAGCTGTGGCTCGAGGACGACGTCGAGATGCCGCGCCCCGTCTGCGCCTTCGACCCGGCCGGCTCCACGGTCGTCACCGTCGGCTCCGCCAGCAAGGCCTTCTGGGCCGGCATGCGCATCGGCTGGGTCCGCGCCGCGCCCGACGTGATCCGCAGCCTGGTCGCCGCGCGCGCCTACGCGGATCTGGGCACGCCGGTGCTGGAGCAGCTGGCGGTGAACTGGCTGTTCAGCACGGGCGGCTGGGAGCAGGCGGTGCGGATGCGCCGCGAGCAGGCCCGGCAGAACCGTGACGAGCTGGTGACGGCGGTGCGGCGCGAGCTGCCCGACTGGGAGTTCGAGGTGCCGCGCGGCGGCCTGACCCTCTGGGTGCGCTCCGGCGGACTCTCGGGTTCGCGGCTCGCCGAGGCGGGGGAGCGCGTGGGGGTGCGGGTCCCGTCCGGGCCGAGGTTCGGGGTCGACGGGGCCTTCGAGGGATACGTCCGGCTGCCGTTCACCGTCGGTGGGGCGGTGGCGGACGAGGCGGCCGCACGGCTGGCCGCGGCGGCCCGGCTGGTGGAGAACGGCGGCGCCGGGGGAAGCGAGGCGCCCCGGACCTTCGTGGCCTAGCCGGGACGGGCCCCGCCGACGGCGGGGACCCGCCGGGGAGCGCGGGGGGCGGCCGGTGGCCCGGCCGGGCGGGGCGACACCGCGCGGCCGGACCCGCGGGTCAGGTCGTCTCCGCCGCGACGGCCTTGGCGGGAACGGCTTTTGCGGCGACGGCCTCGGCGGGAACCGAATCCGGGGCGACCGGTTCGGCCGGCGCCGCTCCGGCGACGGTCCTCTCCGGTGCGGGGGAGGCCGTGACCGGCCCGGGCATGTCGGGGGATTCTTCCGTCTCCCCGGGGGACGTCTTCGTCCCGGCGGGGGCGGACCTGGTCTCGAGCCTCGCCGTCCCCTCGGTGGCGACGGTCCGCGTCTCGACCGGGACGCCCTTCGTCTTGATCAGGATCGTGTGCGGCCTGGCCTTCGCGGGCACGGCCGCCTGTTCGCCGTCGGCGGGCGTCGTGCGCGGCGGCAGCAGGTCGAGGACCGCCTGCCGCTGCGCGTCGCTCGTCGCGTCGTCGTAGGGGTCCGGCGTGGCCGGTACCTGGAGCCGGTGCACCGGACCGTTGCCCAGGCGGGCGTAGCCGCGGCCGGGCGGCACCTGGTCGACGGGCGTGGTGTGCGGGGCGGCACCCAGCACGGTCGTCAGTTCGTCGGCCGTGGCCGGACCGAGCACCACCCGCGCGCGCGTGTGCTGCCGTACGGCGTCGACGAGGCCGTCCAGCGCGTCCAGCTGGTCGGCGACGACCACTGTCACGTTCGCAGCTCGGCCGTGCCGCAGCGGGATCTGGAGCAGGGACTGGGGATCCCTGCGGCCGTCCGCGGCGGCCAGGTGCGTGAACGCGCTCGGACGGTCCACCAGGACCCACAGGGGCCGCCGGGTGTCGTCGGGCGCCGGCCGGCCTTCCTGCCGGGCCCGGTTGACGGCGATCAGCCGGCGCTCCGTCTCGTGAGCCGCCCACTCGAGGCTGGTCAGCGCTCCGGCGAGGCCGCACTCGACGGCCAGGACGCCGTCGCGCCCGGTCAGACAGGCGTACTCGCCGGTGCCGCCGCCGTCCACGATGACCAGGTCGCCGTGGTGCAGGGCCTGGAGGGCGATCGAGCGCAGCAGGGTGGAGGTGCCGGTGCCGGGCTGCCCGAGGACCAGCAGATGCGGCTCGGTGGAGCGGATGCCCGTGCGCCAGACGACCGGCGGCACGTCCCGCTGCTCCTCGCCGTGGGTGAGGGGCAGGGTGCGCTGCACCCGGGTCGGGTCGGTGAAGCCCAGGACCGTCTCGCCCGGTGCCGTGACGAACCGCTGGGCGGCGATGTCGGTGGGCAGCGGCGGGAGGACGGCGACGGTGAGGTGGTTGGCCTCCTCGTCCCACGTGTAGTGGTACTCGCGGCCCCGGCCGGCCTTGGCGGTGAGCAGGTGCTCGATCCGCGCCCTGGACTGGGCCTCCCCGTCGGTGAAGTACGCCGGGTAGCGGATCACCAGCTCGGTGACACGGCCGGCGTCGTCGAACTCGTGGGCCGGGAACGCCTTCTCCCACGCGCCGCCGTGGACGTAGAGCGGATCGGGGTCCTCGGCGATCGAGAAGTAGGGGACCAGCGCCTCGTAGAGCGACTTGAGGCGCTGGATCTGCGCGTCGTCGGGGCCCTGGGGCCCCGGCGGCGTGCGGTCCCTGCCCTGCCACGCCGCCGCCGTCATCAGGACGATGACGGCGAGCAGCGGGCCGTACGGAGCCAGCGCCACGACCAGGACCACGGAGGCCACCAGGAACAGCAGCGCACCGCGCCGGTCCTTGGGGGTCTCGGTCCATCTGCGCCGGGCGGCCGAGGCCAGCCGTCGCAGACCGCGGCCGATCGTGATGAGCGGCTGGAGGACGTCCGTGGCGCTGTCGGCCGCCGTCCGGGCCAGCTCCCGGCTCCGGGCGAGCTGTGCGCCGCCGTTGCTCAGAATGCGGGGGAGGGGCCGCCGGGCCACTGCTGCCTCCTGGGAGTCCGTACGTGCGGGTTTCGGGCGGGCCGAGCCGTCAGAACTTGATTCCGCCGAGGAGGCCCGCCAGGCTCTCGCCGCCCGCTCTGATGCTCGGGGCGATGGCCGTGCTGGCGAGGTAGAAGCCGAACAGGACCGCGACCAGCGCGTGAGAGGCCTTGAGGCCGTCCTTGCGGAAGAAGATGAAGACGACGATGCCGAGCAGGACCACGCCTGAGATCGAGAGGATCATGTGAGTTCTCCTGGTTCGCGGGGACAGTCACCATGAGTACTTCCAGGCTCACAGGATGTATCCATACGATTAAAGGTGCAAATGGAGGAATTTTCATGAATTTGCCCCGTGTGGCGGAGCGGTCCTCGGGCCGGCCGCGCGCGGGGGTTGCGCCGGGCCGGGTCCGTGACGATCTTTGCCTCGGGCGCGTCCGCTCATGTGCGGCGCGAGCCAGTACCCTGGCGATTCACTCGTACGGCCGCACCGCTCGCGGCCGTGCGCACACGCAGTCCCCGACGTTCGAACGTCCGTGAGTGAGAGGTGGTCCGGCCGATGAGTGAAGCCCCCGACCCCGAGGTCGTGGAGCTGGCGACCAAGATCTTCGATCTGGCCCGGCAGGGGCGGACCGAGGAGCTGGTGGCCTATGTGGACGCCGGCGTTCCGGCCAACCTCACCAACGACCGGGGTGACTCCCTCGTCATGCTCGCCGCCTACCACGGCCACGCCGACGCGGTCCGCGAGCTGCTGACCCGAGGCGCCGACGTGGACCGGGTCAACGACCGGGGCCAGACACCGCTGGCCGGTGCCGCCTTCAAGGGGGAGACGGACGTGGCCAAGGCGCTCCTCGAGGCCGGCGCGGATCCGTCCGCGGGCACCCCGTCGGCGGTCGACACGGCGCGGATGTTCGCCCGGACCGAGCTGCTGGAGCTGTTCGGGGTGGCGTGATCCCTGGCTGATCCACTCCTGGTTCCATGCGCTGACCAGGGAAAATACGACAAACGGGGGAGGCGGTACGGGGCCGCCGAAATTTCGGTCGCGGCAGATGTGACCGCCGGGTCATCATGACGACGTGGTTCACGGACGCGATGGCTGGGCAGGTTTGGCCGCACCGCGCGGGCCGTGATGCGGCCCGCATGGGCCACCGACGAGAGGCAGAGAAACATGGTTCACGGCAAGCAAGAGACGGCGGGCGCTCCGACGTGTTGTCACGCGGCCAGGTAACGCGTGGTTCCCGGTTGCGTCGACGCTTGATGTGAGGCTGTTTCCCATGTTCGATCCGGTCATAGCGCCCAGCGGTACCCTGCTCGGCCTGCTGCAGCGGGGTCGCGGCGACGGCACGCTGCACGCGCTCACCGCCCCGCGTGCCGAAGCGCTCGCGGCACTGAACCACTGTGTGCTACGCGATCCCCGCCACGACTGGCAGGTGGAGAACCGCTCCCTCTACTACGCCCGCCTCTACCTCGACCTGCACGGCGAGCTGGACGCGATCGAGACCCACCTCTTCGACCCCGAGGACGTCCTCGACTCCGACGAGTCACGCACCGGGCTGGCCCTCGCGGTGCTCGGCCACCTCGCCTCCTACGGCAGGCTCGACGCGCTCCAGCTGCTGCGCCGGTACGCCGCCCACGGCGTCAACTGGGCCTGGGCCCTGGACGAGCTGGCGCTGCGCGACGACGACGCGGGGCTGCGCGCCCTCGCCGCGCCCGTACTGGCCCGCTTCCCACGAGATGCCGAGGGCGACGCCGAACTGGCCGCCGCCGTGCGCGACGCCTTCGAACCCAGGCCCTGGCGGCTGTGGGCGGAGGACTCCCGCGAATCGATCGCCACGCGCGTGCGTGCCGCCCACGAGGCGGGCTGCTTCGACCGCTGGCAGCGGCAGATGAGTCCCAGCGGGCCGCGTCCGGGCTGGAGCGTCCGGGCCGTGTTCGAGTGGGCCCAGCAGGGCGTCGAGCGCGGCGCCGCGCTCCACGTCCCCGCCGCCCGCTGCCTCACCGCGGTCGCCGGCCCCGACGACCGGGCCGAGATCGTCGAGGCCGCGCGGACCGGCACCGAAGGCGCCCGCTGCACGGCCCTGCGCTATCTCGCCGACTGCGAGGATCCCGAGGCCCTCGGTCTGATCGAGGGCGCCGTGATCACCGGTTCGGCACCCGTCGTGGAGGCCGCCGTCGCCGCCTTCGAGCGCATGCGCGGCCCCGCCGCCGTCGACCGGGCGCGCGGCTGGGTCCACCGGCCCGACGCCCTCGGCGCCGCCGCCGGGCGCGTGCTCGCCTGCCGGGGCGGCGCCCAGGACAGCGAACTCGTCCTCGCCGCACTGCGGGAGGCGGTACGGGGCGAGGGCCCCGACGCGCCCACCCTGTGGACCCTCGTGGACGGCACCGGCCGGCTCGGCATCGCCTGCGCCGCCCCGGTCCTGCGCCACATCTACCGCGAGACCGCCTCCTCCCATCTGCGTGGCCGGGCCGCCCGCGCACTGGCCGCCACCGACCCGTCCTTCGCCGCCGGCTTCGCCGTCGAGTGCCTGTGGGACTGCGAGGAGACGACCCGGGAACTGGCCGCCCGCTATGCCGAGACCGGCGACAACCGCGTCGTCGAACGGCTGCGCCGGCTCGCCGCCGATCCGGCCGAGGAGGACGAGGTCCAGACGGCGGTACGCAGCCGCTTCGGACCGGACGCGCCGGCCGTGTGATCCACGGCCGGCGAGGGGCGAGACACCCGCCGCGCGCCCTGGCCGCCTCGGGGCCGGGCCCAGGCGAGCCCGTGGTGACCGGCCACCGCGGACGCCGGCCCGGCCGACGGTGCCCCGACCCGCTGACGCACCCGCCGACGCGGGCCGCCGACGAACCCCGGCGCCACGCGCGCGAGACGGGCGCCGGGGCATCCGGCACCCGCCCGCAGCGGTGGCCCGCCACTCCCGCGGCGCTGCCCGGTGCCTCCCGGCACAACGTCCTGGGCGGGTGTCAGGCCACGCGGTACTGCTCGTCGCGGGCGTCGGTGAGGAACATCTGCCCCGGGGCGTGGGTGAGGGCGAAGGGCGGGCGCGAGGCCATCACCGCCGCCTGCGGGGTCACTCCGCAGGCCCAGAACACCGGGATGTCGTCCGGCGCGGTGTCCACCGGGTCGCCGAAGTCCGGCCGGCCCAGGTCGCCGATGCCGAGCGCCGAGGGATCGCCGCAGTGCACCGGGCTGCCGTGCACCGCCGGGAGCAGGCTGGTCTCGTGGATCGCCGCCGACAGGTGCGCGGGCGGCACCGGGCGCATGGAGACCACCATCGGGCCGTGCAGCCGCCCCGCCGGACGGCACTGGCGGCTGGTCACGTACATCGGCACGTTGCGGCCCTGCTCGACGTGGCGGATCGGCACGCCCGCCGAGGTCAGCGCCCACTCGAAGGTGAAGCTGCAGCCGATGAGGAACGACACGAGGTCGTCCCGCCAGTGCGCGCGCACGTCCGTCGGCTCCTCCACCAGCTCGCCGTCCCGCCACACCCGGTAGCGCGGCAGGTCGGTGCGCAGGTCCGCGCCGTCGGCGAGTGCGGTGGTCCAGCTCCCGGCGTCCGTGACGTCCAGCACCGGGCACGGCTTCGGGTTGCGCGTGCAGAACAGCAGCATGTCGTACGCCCAGTCGGCGGGCACCGAGATCAGGTTGGCCTGGGTGTGGCCGGCCGCGACCCCGGCCGTGGGGCCGGTCAGCCCGTCCCGGAAGCGGGCGCGGGCCGTTCCCGGGCTCCACGCGTGCGCGTGCTCGTCGACGAGGGCGATCGGCCGGTCCTCGGCCACGTGGTGCGAGTGGTTCATGCCAGTTCCTTCCCGCGGGTCTCCGGCAGCCCCAGCAGTGCCAGCGAGCGCGCCGCCCACACCCCAGCTGTCGGCCAGGAAGCCGACCGTCGTGGGGAAGACGGCGCCCACGGCGCGTCCGGTGTTGTACGTGAATCCCTGTCCGGCGCCCCGCACCGCCGTCGGGTACAGCTCGCTCAGGTAGGAACCGAAGCCGCTGAAGATGGCCGACATGCAGAAGCCGAGCGGGAAACCGAGCACCAGGAGCAGGGCGTTGGCGCCGCTGGGGATGTTCGCGTACGCCAGGATGCAGACCGCCGACAGCAGCGCGAAGAGCCAGATGTTGCGCCGGCGGCCCAGCAGGTCGGTGAGGTAGCCGCCGGTGAGGTAGCCGAGGAAGGCGCCCGAGATCAGGAACGTCAGATAGCCGCCGGTCCCGACGACCGACAGCTCGCGCTCGTCCTTCAGGTACGTCGGCACCCAGGTGGCGAGGGTGTAGTAGCCGCCCTGGACACCGGTGGAGAGCAGACTCGCGAAGAGCGTGGTGCGCAGCAGGCCCGGCCCGTCGGCCGTGCGCGGCCGGAAGATCGCCGTGAACGAGCCCTTGCCCGGGTCCCGCACGCGGGCCGCGGCGGCCTCGGGCGCGTCGTGGACGCTGCGCCGCACCCAGACCACGAGCACCGCGGGCAGCGCGCCGGTCCAGAACATGACACGCCAGGCCAGGTCGTCGCCCGTCACCGAGAACACCAGCGTGTACACGATCACCGCCAGCGCCCAGCCCGCGGCCCACGCGCTCTGCACCGCGCCGAGGGTCCGGCCCCGGTGCCGGGCGCTCGCGTACTCGGCGACCAGGATCGCGCCGACCGCCCACTCGCCGCCGAAGCCGAGGCCCTGCAGGGCACGGAAGACCAGCAGCGTCTCGTAGTTCGGCGCGAACCCGCAGGCCACCGTGAACACGGCGTAGGTGATCACGGTGAGCAGCAGCGCCCTGACCCGGCCCACACGGTCCGCGAGAACACCCGCGAGGGCGCCGCCGACGGCCGAGACGACCAGGGTGACCGTGGTGAGCAGACCGGTCTGCCCGCTGTCCAGGCCGAAGTACGCGGCCAGCGCGACCATCGTCAGTGGCAGCGTGAAGTAGTCGTAGGAGTCGAGGGCGTAGCCGCCGAACGCGCCGCCGAAGGCGCGCCGGCCCCGCGGACCGAGGGCGCGCAGCCAGCCCGACGGGCCGTCGTCGGTGGGGCGTTCGGCGGCGCCGTCGCGGATGCCGGCGGACCGGGTGGGAGGGGGAGGGGTCGTACTCATGGGCACCTCGCAGGGGAGGACGGAGGGTGCTTGTCGAGTGAGCCGGTCGGTGCGGCGGCGCGGTGGAACGGTGAGTGAGCGGGCGCCGCGGGAGAACACCTGAAGGCACCGTAGGGGATCGTTCAACGATCCCTCAATACCCATGTTGTTTCGTTCTGGTATCTGCGATTGAATTCCGGGCATGGCAGAGCAGTTGACGGGACTGGCCGACGACCGTGCCCTCCTCGGGCGGACCAGCACGGCGGAGCGGGTCTCGGACATCCTCAGGAGCCGCATCGCGGACGGGTACTTCCCACCCGGGACGCGCTTGTCCGAGGACAGCATCGGCGGCGCACTCGGCGTCTCCCGCAACACGCTGCGCGAGGCGTTCCGGCTGCTCACCCACGAACGCCTGCTCGTCCACGAGCTGAACCGGGGCGTCTTCGTCCGGGTCCTGACCGTCGAGGACGTCGAGGACATCTACCGCACCCGCGCCCTCGTCGAGTGCGCCGTCGTCCGGGGCCTCGGCGAGCCGCCGTACGGCCTCGACGGGGTCGCCTCGGCCGTCGAGGACGGGCGGCGGTCGGCCGTCGAAGGTGACTGGAAAGGGGTGGGTACGGCCAACATCCACTTCCACCGGGAGCTGGTCGCCCTCGCCGGCAGTGAGCGCACGGACGAGCTGATGCGCAGCGTCTTCGCCGAACTGCGCCTCGCCTTCCACGTCGTGGACGACCCGCGGCGCCTGCACGAGCCGTACATCGCGCGGAACGCGGAGATACTCGAGGCCCTCCGGGCGGGAGAACGCGAGACGGCCGCGCGGCTGCTCGCCGTCTACCTCGAGAACTCGCTGGAGCGGGTCGTGGACGTGTACCTGCGGCGGGTCGGCGACGACGGCGCCGCCCCCGCCTGAGGGGCGGCGGAGGCCGGGCGCGGGGCCGGTGCCGGCTCGGTGGTTCTGCGTCGTTTGGGTCGTTGTCGGACCGAGGACCTAGTCTGTGCACCGTGACTTCGCCTGCATCGACGGACAGCGTTCCGCCCCAGCTCAGCGCGGGGCCGCGCCCCGCCCCGGGCCCGGCCGCCGACGAGGGACTGGCGCGGCGGCTGCGCGCGCTCGCCTGCACGGCGCCGCTGCACGACCTCGACGCGCGCAAGGCCAACCTCGCCGGCGAGTACTCGGTGTACGGCATGGCGGAGGTGGCCCTCGCGGCCATCGACCTCGTCACACTGAACATGGACTTCGACACGGGCGCCGACCACGACCAGATAGTCGCCCGGCTCGTCCCGCGCGTCGCCGCCCAGGCCCCGGCACGGCCCGCCGCCGAGCACGAGCGGGTGGCCCGCTGGGTCCTGGAGAACCTGATCAACGTCGGCAGCGTCGACCGCGGCTTCCGCGCGGTGTACGGCACCTTCGAGCCGGACGGCACCTATGTGCGGCGCGACTACGACTTCAAGCTCCTGGAGGAGGTCCCCGGCCCCGGCGGCACCGTCTATCTGCGCACCACCGACGAAGCGGTCAACGTCCTGGTCGGCGCCCTGGACACCGATGTCACCAGCGCCCAGATCGCCGCCGAGGTCAAGCTGGAGGTGCTGATCAGCCGCGGTCGGCTCGCCGACGCCCAGCTCGCCGCCGAGCAGGCCCGCTACCGGACCGTCCAGTACTCGGAGACCCTGCGCAAGGCCCTCGACGCCACCCGGCGCAACGTCCGCGCGGTCGACTGGCTGACCGCCGTCCCCGACATGATCGCCGAGGCCCTGGACCACGTCGCCGACCGGTACCGGCACGAGAACGCCATCCTCACCAACATCCGCAAGGCCCGCGACGAGTCCGAGGACCCCGAGCAGAAGCGGCGCGCCGCCGAGCTCGTCGACATCGTCAAGGACTGCATCCGCCGCCACACCCAGCTGCAGTCCCGGCTGCTGGAGGCCGGCCCGCTCTTCCGCGCCGAACAGGACCGGCAGGCCTTCGCCACCCCCCTGACGACCTCGGGCCTCGACCTGTACGGGCACCTGGTCGCCCCCGTCCTGCCGCTGCCGCTGGACCAGGCGCTCCGCGCGACCGACGCCTTCTTCGCGCACGGCACCGGTTTGCGCACACCCGTCTCGGTGCGGGTCGGCGACCTAGTCGACATCCTGCTGACCCCGCCGGTGGAGCGGGAACACCTGGGCGCCGAGATGCCGGAACCCGACCTGATCGCCACCCCGGACGACAGCCGCTTCAGCGAGGAACAGCTGGCCTCCGCCATGGAACTGCTCGACCTGCCGCACGACGCCCCGCGCCGTCTGTCCGGGCTGCTGGCCGACGCGCGCGCACAGGACCCCGACCTGCCGTACCTCGTCGCCCTGCTGGCCGTGCACGCGGCCAGCCCGCCGGTCGGCACCGCCTACCGGCAGGGCGAGCCCAAGCTGCTGTTCGCCGTGGACGACGGCACCGAGCTGGACGATCCCGAGTTCGGCGGCGCCGACCTCATCGTCGGCACCGCGCTGCTGGACGCGGCGGGGATGGCGGCGGACCGGACGGAGGCCGCGTGAACGGCGCCGGACCACCCGGGCGGCCCGGCAGCCGGCGCCGGCCCGGAACCGCCCACCCGCACCGCGGGAACCAGCAGCACGGCACCACCCACCAGCACAGCGAGGAGCACCGACCGTGACCGAGCACGTCGACCGGAGCGAACCGGAGGCGGGAGCCGCACCGGCCACCGCGGCCGTCACGCCCGCCGACGCCGCCGACGCGGCGCGGCTCGTGGCCTTCGGCCTCCAGCCCAAGCTGCTCCCCGCCCGCGACCAGGAGTACGCCGACCTGCTGCGCCGCTACCGCGAGGACCCGCCCTTCGCGCGGCTCGCCGACGCCGTGGCGGCCGGCCTCGGCCTCGTCGTCCTCGAGGTGTCCCCGCGCGCGGGGATGGCCGTCACCGCCGCCGAGGACTCGGTGTTCGCCGTCCGCATGGGCGACTACGCGCGCCGCGCCGCCACCGACTCCGGCGACCGCTTCCTGCACGGCCTCGCCCACCTCGCCGTCGCCGCCATGGCCTACCCGCGCCCCGAGGACCTCGCCGACGACGGCTACATCGGCCGCGTCACGGTCAACGGGGTGGACGCCTTCGTCCGCCAGGCCTGCCGTCGGCTGGAGGAGCGGGCCGAGCAGCAGGGCGAGAACACCGACCCGGCCACCGACGCCCCGGGCCTGGAGGCGGCCTGGCGCGTCTGGGCCAGACGCAGCGCCACCGGCGCCACCAAGGACGCGCGCCGGCTCCCCGGCTCCACCACCGGCATCGTCGGCAAGGCCGCCGCCTTCCTCACCGAGTCCGGCTTCCTCCAGCGCACCGGCGACGAGAACGGCGGCACCTACCGCACGACCGCCCGCTACCAGCTCCAGGTGCGGGACATGGCGGGCAGCGCCGCGCTGGCCGAGCTGCTGGAGCTGGGCGTCGTCCCGGTCACCGACGGCACGGCGACGCTGCTGCCCGCCGAGGACACGGAGGACCTGGAGCTGGTGGCCGACGCCGGACTGCCGTTCCACTCGTCCTGACCCCGCAACACCCCCGAACGCCCCCGACGTCACGAAGACTTACGAGAGTCCGCCATGTACGAGCTGTCCCGGGTCCGCCTCTACTCCATCGGGCCCGCCGGTGCGCGCTACGCCGACACCGTGCTTGACCTGCGCGGTGTCGGTGAACCCGTACCGCGCCCCGCGCCCGCGCAGGCGGAGTTCTTCGAGGAGGAGCCCGTCGGCCCGCCGCGCCGGCCCGCGCCCGCGGGAGTGCTGTTCCTGGAGAACGGCGGCGGCAAGTCCGTCCTGCTCAAGCTGATCTTCTCCGTGATGCTGCCGGGCCACCGCAACACCCTGGGCGGCGCCAGCTCGGGTGTGCTCCGCAAGTTCCTGCTCGCCGACGACTGCGGACACGTGGCGCTGGAGTGGCAGCACGTGCAGACCGGCGAGTGCGTCGTCGTCGGCAAGGTCAGCGAGTGGCGGGGACGGCAGGTCTCCAACGACCCGCGCAAGTTCGCCGAGGCCTGGTACTCCTTCCGGCCCGGCCCCGGACTCACCCTGGACAACCTGCCCGTCGCCGAGGCCACCTCCGTCCGCCCGCCCGTCGAGGGCGTGTCCGGCGCCCAGGGCCGGCGGCGCACCATGAAGGGCTTCCGGGACGCCATCACCGAGGCCGGGAAGGCCTACCCGCACCTGGAGGTGCACTGGGAGGAGATCCACGACCGCTGGATCGAGCACCTCGGCGACCTCGGCCTCGACCCCGAACTCTTCCGCTACCAGCGCGAGATGAACGCCGACGAGGGCGAGGCCGCCGGCCTCTTCGCGGTCAAGAAGGACTCCGACTTCACCGACCTGCTGCTGCGCGCCGTCACCGACACCCGCGACACCGACGGACTCGCCGACCTGGTCAGCGGCTTCGGCAACAAGCTGGGCCGGCGTGCCGAGCTGATCGCCGAACGCGACTTCACCGCCGGTTCCGTCGACCTCCTCGGCCGCATCGTCGAGGCCGCCGACGCCCGCGGCCGCGCCCGCGACATCCACACCGGCGCCGAACGCCGCACCAGGACCCTGGCGCGCAGACTCTCGGCGCGCGGCGCCCGGGAGCGGGCCCGGACGGCCGACCTCGCCCAGCGGGTCACCGCCGCCGCCTACGCCGTCACGCACGCCGAGTCGGCCCGCGACCGCAGCGGGCTCATCGCCGCCGAACTCGCCTACCGGCACGCCGCGCTGGCCCTGACCGCCGCCGAGAAGTCGGCCGCCGCGCAGAAGCGCGAGCTCGCCGACGCGCGCACCCTGCACGCCGCCTGGCAGGCCGCCGAGGCCGTCCTGCGCCACCGCGCCGCCGCCGACCGCGTCGCCCGCGTGTCCGCCGCCATCCAGGAGGCCGAGCGGGACGCCGCGCCCGCGCTCGCCGCCCGTGCCCAGGCCGCCGTCGACCTCGTCCGCGCCCTGCACGCGGCGGCCACCAAGGCCGAACACCACGCCAACGAGGAGGAGGAGCGCTCCGCCGCCCTCCAGGACGTCGGCGACGCCGCCCACCGCGACTCCACCGCCGCCGCCACCGAGGCCCAGCGGGCCCGCAGCGAGGCCGGGCACCTGCGCCAGCGGCTGACCGAGGTCGAGCAGGAGACCGCCGAGGCGGTCCGCGCCGGCTGGCTCGACGACAGCGCCCCCGACGCCGACCCCGCCCGCGCCGCCCTCGCGGCCAGCGACGCCGAGAAGACGACGGTCGCCGCCTGGGACACCGCCCGCGAGGCCGCCCGCCGGGCCACCGAGCACGCCCGCGAGGCCGCCGCCGCCGAGTCCCGCGCCGAGCTGACCGCGGCCCGCGCGGCCGACGCGGCCACCGCCGCCGAGCGCGCCCACGAGGCCGAACGCCGCACCGCCGAGGCACTGGCGGCCGAGGAGCGTCTCGCGGAGCTGCTCGGCCTGGCCGCCCGGACCCGCCCGGGCATCCCCCAGCCCCGGCAGGACGCGGACCACGACCGCCCCGCCGAGGCGCCCAGGGCGTCCGACGGCGCCCTGACCGCCGAGGAACTCGACCGCTTCGCCGACGAGCTGCGCGAGCTGCTCGACGACACGGTCTCCTCCGCCGAACGCCAGCTGTTCGAGCTGCGCACCGCCGCCGCCGACGACTCCCGCATCCTCGGCGCCCTCGGCGACGGCGGACTGCTGCCGCCCGGCCCCGACGTGCTGGCCACCGTGGAGTTCCTCGGCGAGCACGGCATCCCCGCCCTGCCCGGCTGGCGCTACCTCGCGCAGGCCGTCGACCCCGCCGACCACGCGCGCGTGCTGGCCGCCCGGCCCGAGCTGGTCGACGGCGTGATCATCACCGACCCCGACTCGCACACCCGCGCCCGGGACGTCCTCGGCGACGCCGCCCTGCTGCCGCGCTCCGCGGTCGCCGTCGGCACCGCCGCCGCCCTGCTCGCGCCCACCCCGCCCCCCGGCTCCGGTGCCGAGGACGTCTTCCTCGTACCGCCGAACCCGGCCATGCACGACGAGCACGCCGCCGACGAGGAGCGGCAGACCCTGCGTGCGCGGGCGACGGAGCGCGACGAGGAGATCCGCACGCTCGCCGCCCGGCTCGGCAAGGACCGGGAACTGGCGGCCCGGCTCGCCTCCTGGCGCAGCGGCTGCCCGGCCGGACGCCTCGCCGAACTGGCGCGGACCGCCGAGGAGGCGCGTGCCTTCGCCGAGGAGACCGAGGCCGAGCTGACCGAGGCGCGCACCGCGCGGGCCGAGGCCGACGAGAGCGCCGCCGAGGCCGTGCACCTGCGCGACGAGCGCCAGGAGGCCGCGCAGAAGGCCCGCCGCGCCGCCGACGCCCTCGCCGGACTCGCCTTCCGGCTGCGCGAACGCGCCGGCTGGCAGGCCAGGCTGAGGGAACTCGCCGACGAGGGCGCCGAGGCCGAGGCCCGCGCCCAGGTCTGCCTGGAGCGGGCCCGCGCCGCCGACGAGGACCGCCGCGCCGCCCAGCGCGCCGCCGACGACGCCCGGCGCACCGCCCGCGCACTGCGCGCCGAGCGCTCCGAGATCGCGGGCGCCCCCGACGACGTGTCCGAGGACGCGGCCGGGAACGCCACGGAGGCGCCCAAGGCGTCGCTGCCGGACCTCCGCGAGGCCTACCGCGCCGCCTCCCAGGTGTACGAGAAGGTCGGCGTCGGCGCCGACCTGCGCGCCGAGCAGGCCCGCGCGGAGAGCGACGAGAGCGCGGCACGCGCCGAGCTGGACCGGCTCAGCAACAAGGTCCGCACCCGCGCCGCCCAGCTGCTGGAGTCGCCCGACGGCTCCGACGGGCCCTCCCGGCAGGCCGCCGCCGCCCGCGCCGAGGAACTGGTGCAGCTCCTGGAGACCCGTGTGTCGACCGCGAGCGAACAGCTCGGCCGGCTGCGCGGCGAGGCGGAGCGGCACGCGCCCGAGGACGGCGACGCCCACACCGAACTCCCCGAGGACCTGGTCCCGGCCGACGCCGAGCACGCCCAGACCCTGCTGCGCACGGCCACCGCCGAACTCGCCTCCCGCACCGAGGCGCTGACCCAGGCTCGCGACGCCCACGCCGAACTGCTCGACGCGCACCGCGCCGCCGAGGACGCGGCCGGCGGCTTCGACGAGATCGCCGCGATGCTCCGCGACCTGCTGCGCGAACCCGCGTCCGACGACGAGGCGGAGGACCCCGAGCCGTACCCCGGGAGCCTGGAGGAGGCCCGGCAGGCCGCCGCCGAGGCCCGCCGGTCGCTGCGCGGCTGCGCCGCCGACCTGTCCGCCGCCGAGGCCGCCGTCCGCGAGGCGAGCGACGTCCTCGTCCGGCACGCCAACTCCACGCGCTACGAGCAGGTCCGCACCCCGGCGCGGCAGCAGATCCGCGAGCTGCCCGCCTCCGCGCTGCCCGAGTACGCGGGCAAGTGGGCGGACGCCTTCGCGCCCCGGCTGCGGGTCCTCACCGACGAGCTGGCCCAGCTGGAACGCAACCGGGACTCGATCGTGGACCGGCTGCGCGGCCTGGTCGAGTCCGCGCTCGCCACGCTCCGCTCCGCCCAGCGGCTCTCCCGGCTGCCGGAGGGCCTCGGCGAGTGGTCCGGGCAGGAGTTCCTGCGCATCCGCTTCGAGGAGCCCGACCAGGCCACCCTCACCGAGCGGCTCGGCGAGGTCGTCGACGAGGCGACCAGGGCGGCCGTGAAGAAGAACTCCGACCTGCGCCGCGACGGCATGTCCCTGCTGCTGCGCGGCGTCGCCGCCGCCCTCCACCCCAAGGGCGTCGCCGTCGAGATCCTCAAGCCCGACGCCGTGCTGCGCGCCGAGCGCGTCCCTGTGGGGCAGATGGGCGACGTCTTCTCCGGCGGCCAGCTGCTCACCGCGGCCATCGCCCTGTACTGCACGATGGCCGCCCTCCGCAGCAACGACCGGGGCCGCGATCGGCACCGGCACGCCGGCACCCTGTTCCTCGACAACCCCATCGGCCGCGCCAACGCCACCTACCTGCTGGAGCTCCAGCGGGCCGTGTCCGACGCGCTCGGGGTGCAGCTCCTGTACACCACCGGCCTGTTCGACACGACTGCGCTGGCCGAGTTCCCGCTGGTCATCCGGTTGCGCAACGACGCCGACCTCAGGGCCGGCCTGAAGTACATCAGCGTGGAGGAGCACCTGAGGCCGGGGCTGCCCCAGCAGGCCCCGGCCGGTGAGGGCGAAACGGTGCACAGCGAGATCACGGCGACCCGGATGTACCGACGGCCCCCGGGCGACCGGTCACCCGCCTAGCGGTCCGCCCGGACCAGATCCGCGCACTTCTCGCCGATCATCATCGTCGTGATGCACGGGTTGACGGTCACCAGGTCCGGCATCACCGATCCGTCCGCCACCCGCAGGCCCCCGACCCCCTTGACCCGCAGCCGCGCGTCGAGCGGGGCCAGGGGGTCGTCGTCCGCGCCCATCCGCACCGTGCAGGACGGGTGGTAGACGGTGTTGTGGGTCTTGCGGATGTAGTCGAGCAGTTCGTCGTCGCCGCGCACCTGCGGGCCCGGCGCCAGCTCCGCGCCCGTCCAGCCGCTGAGCGCGGGCTGCGCGGCGATCCGCCGGGCCAGCCGCAGGCCGTGGGTCATCACGCGCACGTCGTGCTCGTGCGTGAAGTACCGCGGGTCCACCTTCGGCTTGTCCCGGTAGTCCCGGGTCCGCAGCCGCACCGTGCCCCGCGACTTCGCGCGCGTCACGTTGGGCGTGAGACAGAAGGCGTTCTCCGAGGTGGGGTAGCCGTGCCGGGCGGTGTTCAGGTCGAACGGCACCGAACCGTAGTGGAACATCAGGTCGGGCCGGTCCAGGCCGGGCTCGGTGTCGTAGAAGATGCCCGCCTCCCACCACTGGCTGGACGTGGTGGTCATCGGCTGCCGGGCCTCCCACATGATGACGCCCTCGGGATGGTCCTGGAGGTTCTCGCCGACGCCGGGGGAGTCCACGGCCACCTCGACGCCGGCCTCGCGCAGGTGCCCCGCCGGTCCGATGCCGGACAGCATCAGCAGCTTCGGCGAGTCGATCGCCCCGCACGAGAGGACCACCTCCCGCCGGGCCCGTACCGTCCGGGTGTGGATCAGGTCCGGGTCCAGGTACTCGGCGCCCACGCACCGCCGCCCCTCCAGCAGGAGCCGCTTGGCCCGCACGCCCGTGCGGACGTCCAGGTTCGGCCGCCTGCCCAGGACCGGGTGCAGATAGGCGACCGAGGACGACTGGCGGATGTTGTTCTCGTCGGAGTTGATCTGGAACCAGTTCGCGCCCCGCACCACCGTCCGGCCCGTGTTGAAGGGCGTCGTCGGGATGCCCGCCTGCGCACACGCCTTCAGCAGCGCGGCCCCGCACGGGTCCTCGCTCTTGAGCGTGCGCAGCTTCACCGGGCCGGTGCGGCCGTGGTGGTCGCCGGGGGCGTCGTTGGACTCCAGCCGCCGGTACAGCGGGAAGAGGTCGGCGGCGCTCCAGCCGGTACAGCCCCGCGCCGCCCAGTCGTCGAGATCCTCGGCCGGCGCCCAGAAGGCGATGCAGGAGTTGTGCGAGGAACAGCCGCCCAGCACCTTGGCGCGGGCGTGCCGCATGAAGCTGTTGCCGCGGGCCTGCGGCTCGACGGGATAGTCCCAGTCGTAGCCGGACTCCAGCAGGCCCATCCAGCGCTCCAGCCGCAGCACGTCGTCGTCGCCGACGTCGCTCGGCCCCGCCTCCAGCACGCACACCGTGACGCCGGGGTCCTCCGAGAGCCGGGCCGCCACCACGTTCCCCGCCGTGCCGCCGCCGACCACCACGTAGTCGAACTCATCGATGTCCACGAGACGTTGTCCTCCTTCAGTCGGCCGCCGGAGTGACGAGCGGAGCGGCCCGGTCGTCGAGCCGGTGCTCCGCGAGCACGCCGGTCCGGTGCCGTTGGACGAACCAGTAGTAGGCGTAACCGCCGCCCGCGATCACGGCGACGAACAGCACCGCGCCCCAGCGCAGGTACCAGTGGTGGGGGGCCGCCGCGTTGTAGACCGCGGCGCGCGGCCAGATCAGGTTGAGCGTCATGGCCGCGCCCCACAGGACGGCGGCGATGTTGACGGGCAGTCCCCAGCGGCCCAGCGAGAAGCGGCCCTCGCCGGCCGGCTGCCACCTCCCGCGCAGCCGGGCCATCAGCATCGGCGCGGTGACGCCCAGATAGGCCAGGTAGATCATGACGATGCCGATGCTGGTGACGACGGTGAAGATCTGCGGCTGGCGGATGTTGACCACCAGGATCGCCAGCGCCAGCACCCCGATGACCACGGCCGGCGCCACCGGCGTCCGGAACCGCGGACTGACTCTGGCCAGCAGCGAGGACGCGGGCAGGTTGTTGTCCCGCGCCATCGCGAACGCCAGCCGGATCGCCGCCGTGTGGACCGCCAGGGCGCACACCGTGACGGCGATCAGTACGCACCACAGCATCGCCTTGCCGGCCGTCGGCCCGAGCACGTCGAGCACGACGTACTGGAGTCCGTCCGTGGACAGCTTCTCGCCCTTCAGGCTCGACACGCTCATCAGCGCCAGCAGCAGGACCAGCCCGCCCAGCACGAACGAGGCGACGATCGCCCGGACGATCGCGCGGGGCGCGTTGCGGGACGGGTCGAGGGACTCCTCGCCGAGCGACGCCGCGGTGTCGAAGCCGTACATCACGTACGCGGAGGCCAGCGACGCCACGAGGAACGCGCCGAGGTAGCCGGTGGAGTACCCCGCTCCCGTTCCCTCCGTGTGCGTGACCACCTGCGGGCCGCGCGTGATGTGCGCGGCGAACAGGACGATCAGCACCACGGTGGCGATCAGTTCGATGAACACCCCCGCCGTGTTGATCGTGGCCATCAGCTTGACACCGAATGCGTTGACCAGCGTGGTGAACAGGATCAACACCCCGGCCAGCAGGACGGCGTTGGTCGCCACGTCGTACTTTCCGCTGCCGTCCCCCACGAACTGGAACGCGGACGAGATCTGCGGAAGCGTCAGCTGGTAGGCCAGCGCCACCGCCGCGATCGACACGATGGAGGCGACCAGCATCATCCAGCCCGCCAGCCAGCCCAGGTGCGGATTGCCGATCTTCTTCGACCAGTTGTAGACCGACCCCGCGACGGGATAGCGGGCGGCCAGCTCGGCGAAGCACAGGGCGACCGTGAACTGGCCGGCGAAGACCATCGGCCACGACCACCAGTAGGCGGGGCCGCCGCTGCCGTACCCGAAGTAGAACAGCTGGAAGGTGCCGGTGAGGATGGAGATGTAGCTGATGCCGGCGGCGAACGTGTGGAAGGTGCCCAGGGTGCGTTTGAGCTCGGGTTTGTAGCCGAACTCGGCGAGTTCGGCGTCGTCGGTCGTCATGAGCGGACTCCTGGTGGGCCTCGGGACGGTGGGGGAGTGGCTCGTGCGGGGGTCGGAGGGGACGTCAGGTGAACCAACCCTGGGGTGCGGGACGGGTGTTGCGCCAGATGTGCTTCGTCTCGCGATACTCGGCGAGCCCCGCCGGTCCCAGCTCGCGCCCGACCCCGGACTGCTTGTAGCCGCCCCACTCGGCCTGCGGAACGTACGGGTGGTAGTCGTTGATCCAGACCGTGCCGAGCCGCAGTGCCGCCGCGACCCGCGCGGCCCGCGCCTCGTCACCGGTCCACACGGCGCCCGCGAGCCCGTACACGGTGTCGTTGGCCAGACGCACCGCCTCCTCCTCGCTCCGGAAGCGCTCGACGGTCAGCACCGGCCCGAACGACTCCTCCCGCACCACCGACATCCCGGAGGCGCAGTCGTCCAGCACGGTGGGCAGGTAGTAGAAGCCCTCGTCGAGACCGGGCCCGGTGGGCCGCGCCCCGCCGCAGCGCAGCACCGCGCCCTCCGCCAGACCCCGGGCGACGTACGCCTCGACCTTGTCCCGGTGCGCCGCCGAGATCAGCGGCCCGGTCTGCGCCCGCTCGTCGAACGGGCCGCCCAGCCGGATGTCCGAGGCCCGCCGCACGACCTCGTCGACGAACCGGTCGTGCAGGCCGTCCTCGACCAGGAGCCGCGCCCCGGCCGAGCAGACCTGCCCCGAGTGCAGGAAGACCGCGGTCAGCGCCATGTCGACGGCCGCCTCGAAGTCGGCGTCCGCGAAGACGATGTCGGGGTTCTTGCCGCCGAGTTCGAGGGCGACCTTCTTCACGGTCCCCGCCGCGGCCGCCATCAGGTGCCGGCCGGTGTGCAGTCCGCCGGTGAAGGAGACGAGGTCCACGTCGGGGTGCTCGCCGAGCGGCGCGCCCGTCACCGGTCCGGCGCCCAGGACGAGATTGCCCACGCCGGGCGGAAGCCCGGCCTCCGCCAGCAGCCGCATCAGGTGGATCGCGCTGTGCGGGGTCAGCTCGCTCGGCTTGAGCACGAAGGTGTTGCCGGCGGCGAGTGCCGGGGCGACCTTCCAGGAGGTCTGCAGGAGCGGATAGTTCCACGGCGTGATCAGCGCGCACACGCCGACCGGTTCCTGCACCACCCGGCTGTCGACCCCCTCCTGGCCGGTGTCGACGACCCGCCCGCCGTCGACCGCGGCCAGCCGCCCGAAGTGGCGGAAGCAGTTCGCCACGTCGTCGATGTCGCAGGCGCTCTCGACCAGCCGCTTGCCCGTGTCCAGGGACTCGGCGCGCGCCAGTGCGTCCTTGTCGCGCACGAGGAGGCCGGCGACCCGCAGCAGCAGGTCACCGCGCTCGCCCGCCGGGGTCCGGGGCCAGGGGCCCTCGTCGAACGCCCGGCGGGCGGCGGCGACGGCCTCCACCGTGTCCTTGCCGCCCGCCTCGTCCACCACCCCGACCGGGGAGCCGTCGGCGGGACAGCGGATCTCCCGGGTGCGCCCGTCGAGCGCGGCCCGCCAGCGTCCGTCAATGAACAGGTCCGGCATGGCCGTCCCCTCCCAGCCGCTGAAGGAGCCACTCGTGGAAGATCCCGATGTGGTGCTCGGTCGGCACCAGCACCCCGCCCGCGCGGTACGCCCGGGACGACATCGCCGGCTGGGTCCGCTCGCAGGCCTCGAAGTCCTGCGCGTTGACCCGGTGGAACAGCTCCACCGACTTCGACAGATCTGCTCCGGACGCCACCACCTCGGGCGCGTACAGCCAGTCGCACTCGACGACGGTGCGGTCCTCGGCCAGCGGGAACATGCGGTGCAGGATCACGTGGTCGGGTACGAGGTTGACGAAGACGGTGGGCTTCACCGTGATCGCGTAGTAGCGCCGGTCCTGGTCCTCCGCCACGTCGGGCAGCCTGCCGAAGCCCGCGCTGCCGTCGACGGTGAAGCCCTGGACGTCCGCGCCGAACTGGGCACCGTGGCCCACGTAGTACTGGGCCGCGTAGCCCTCGGCGAACTCGGGGAGCACCTCGGTGAGTTCGGGGTGGATCGTGGCGCAGTGGTAGCACTCCATGAAGTTCTCGACGATCAGCTTCCAGTTCGCCTTCACGTCGTAGGTGATGCGCCGGCCGAGCGCGAGGCCCTCGGTTCCGTAGTGGTCGATGGCGGCGGGGTCGCCGAGCCGTTCGACGGCGGCGCCCCGTACGGTCTCCTCGAAGGAGGGCGGTTCGTCGGCCAGGCACACCCAGGCGTAGCCGAGCCACTCGCGCAGGGCCACCTCCACCAGCCCGTACGCGGTCCGGTCCACGTCCGGCATGCTGGTCAGGTTGGGCGCGGCGATCAGCCTGCCGTCCAGGTCGTACGTCCACGCGTGGTACGGGCACTGGAGGCTGCGGCGCACCTCGCCGGACTCCTCGAGGCAGATCCGGGCCCCGCGGTGCCGGCAGATGTTGAGGAAGGCGCGCAGCGCGCCCTTGCGGTTGCGGGTGACGATGACGCTCTCGCGGCCGACCTGGACGGTGCGGAAGGCCCCGGGACGGTCGAGGTCGGCGCTGCGCACGGCGCAGAACCACAGGGCCTCCAGGACGTGCTGCTGCTCCTGGCGGAAGATCTCCGGATCGGTGTAGTAGCGCCCCGGCAACGTCGCGACGAGGCTGGGCGAGCCGGGTCGGTGGGCCGGGGAAACGGGTGTCGTCGTCACGTGCGTCTCCTGTGTCTCCTGGCGGGCGCGGCGGCGAGGCGGGCCGGACGAGGACGGGGCCGTCCGATGCCGCTCCCTAGCAGCGGATGCGAGTCATCTCCGGGTCGAACAACGGCTCGTCGGCGACGGTGGCGGGCACCTTCTCGCCGAAGTACTCGACGTGCACACCGGTGCCGTCGGGCAGGCCGGACGGCAGCCAGGCGTACGCGACGCAGCGACCGAGCGTGTAGCCGTAGGAGGCGCTGGTGACGTAGCCGGCGGGGGAGCCGTCGACATACACCGGTTCCTTGCCGAGGACCACCGCGGCGGGGTCGTCCAGGAGGAGGGGGGTGAGGCGACGGGCGGGTTCGCCCGCGTTCTCCAGCGCGGCCTTCCCGGTGAAGTCCTCCTTGTCCATGCGGACGGCGAACCCGAGGCCCGCCTCGAACGGGTTGTCCTCGCCGGTCATGTCGACGCCCCAGGCCCGGTATCCCTTCTCCAGGCGCAGCGAGTTGAAGGCGGAGCGGCCGGCCGCGACCACGCCGAGCTCCCGCCCGGCCTCCCACAGCGTGTCCCAGAGCCGGAGCCCCAGGTCGGCGGTGGTGTACAGCTCCCAGCCGAGCTCGCCCACGTACGACAGGCGCATGGCCGTGACGGGGACGTGGCCGACGTACGTCTCCTTGGCGCGGAAGTAGCCGAACGCCCCGTGCGAGAAGTCGTCGGGGCTCAGGGGCTGGACGAGGTCGCGGGCGAGCGGGCCCCAGACGCCGACGCAGCAGGTGCCGGAGGTGATGTCCCGGACGTGCACGCCGTCGGGCGCGTGGCGCAGCAGCCGGTCGAGGTCGGCGGGGGTGTTGGCGCCGACTTGGAAGCGGTCGGGGGCGAGGCGCGCCACGGTGAGGTCGGAGCGGATGCCGCCCGCCTCGTCCAGGAGGAGCGTGTAGGTGACCGCGCCGGGCTTCTTGCGGAGGTTGTTGGTGGTCATCCGGTCCAGGAAGTCGAGGGCACCGGGGCCGGTGACCTCCAGGCGGCGCAGGGGGGTCATGTCGTACAGGGCGACCTTCTCGCGGGTCGCCAGGGCCTCCGCCGCCGCGATCGGGGACCAGTGACGGGCCGACCAGGCGTCGCGTTCGGGCAGGTCGAGGCCGGTGACGAGGCCGGCGTTCGCCTCGTACCAGTGCGGTCGCTCCCAGCCTCCGCCCTCGAGGAAGCAGGCGCCGAGCCGCTGCTGACGGGCGTGGAAGGGGCTGACCCGCAGGGGGCGTGGCCGCTCCATCGGCCGCAGCGGATGCACGACGTCGTACACCTCGACGAACTGCTGTGAACCGCGCTCACGGATGAACGCCGGTGAACGCTGCGCCTCCTCGAACCGCGTGAGCTCGCACTCGTGCACGTCTAGGGACGGCCGGCCGTCGACCATCCACTCGGCGACCGCCTTGGCGACCCCCGCGGAGTGCGTGACCCACACGGCCTCCGCCAGCCAGAAGCCCCTCAGATCGCGGGACTCGCCGAGGACCGGCATGCCGTCGGGCGTGAAGGAGAACACGCCGTTGAACCCTTGGTCGATCTCGCGGTCGCGCAGGGCGGGGATCAGCCGCCGGCAGTCCTCCCAGCTCGGCGCCCAGTCCTCCGGCGTGAACGGGAAGGAGGACGGCATGTCGAGGTCCCGGGCGCGGGCCTCGTCGTAGGGCAGCACCGCGAACGGGTCGACGGGCAGGGGCCGGTGGGCGTAGGAACCGATGCCGATGCGGTCGGTGTGCTCGCGGAAGTAGAGGTCCCGGTCCTGGAACCGGAGGATCGGCCGCGACGCCTCCGCGGTGGCACCGCTCAGCTGGGGGAGCGGACCGGTCTTCGCGTACTGGTGCGCGAGCGGCTGCAGCGGTACGTCGACCCCGGCCATGCGGCCGATGACCGGTCCCCAGAAACCGGCGGCGGAGACGACGTGGTCGGCGGGGAAGGTGCCCCGGTCGGTGACGACGCCCGTGACGTGGCCGTTCCGCCGTTCGATGCCGGTGACCGTGTGACGGTCCAGGAAGCGGGCGCCCCGCGCGGTGGCCCGGTCCATCTGGGCGCGGGAGGCGAGAAGGGCGCGGGCGAGGCCGTCGTCGGGGGTGTGGAAGCCGCCGAGGACCACCGACTCGTCGATCAGCGGCCAGAGTTCCTTGCACCGGGCGGCGCTCACGACCTCACCCCGCACGCCCCAGGAGGCGGCGAGGCCGGCCCTGCGGTGCAGGTCGGCGAGGCGCTCCGGGGTGGTGGCCAGCTCCAGGCCGCCCACCGGGAGGAAGCAGGGGACGCCGTCCGCCTCCAGAGAGCCGAACTTCTCGACGGTGTACCGGGCGAACGCCGTGAGGGTCTTCGAGGGGCTGGTCCGGAACACGAGGCCCGGCGCGTGCGACGTGGAACCGCCGGGCGCGGGCAGGGGGCCCTGTTCGAGAACGGTGACGTCGGTCCAGCCTCGGGCGGTCAGCTCGTCGGCGAGCGAGCAGCCGACGATGCCGGCGCCGATGACGACCACGCGGGGGGAACCGTGTGCGGGGGTGCTGGACATGCCCCTCCTTGCCGGGGTGAGTGAGCCGGAGCGGGGTGAGCCGGAGCGGGGTGAGCCGGAGTGAGGTGGGTCGGGGGCCGATGCGGAGCCGGGGCCGGACGGAGCAGAGCCCGGCCCGCGCCGGGGCCTGGGACGTCGGCGGCGCTCAGGGTGCGGGGACGCGGGGGCCGTTCGGGGGCGATAGTGCTGCCCTGGCCGTGCCGGGCCGCCGTGGGAGAGGGTGCCGTGGGAGAGCGTGCCGCCGGTGAACCGGCCGCTCACAGCACCACCACCGAGCGCAGCACCTCCCCCCGGTCCATCTTCGTGAACGCCTCCTCCACCCGGTCCAGCGCGATCGTTTCCGTGACGAAGGCGCCCAGGTCCAGCAGCCCGTACAGGTACTGGTCGATGAGGAACGGGAAGTCACGGCTCGGCAGACAGTCGCCGTACCAGGACGACTTGATGGCGCCCCCGCGGGAGAACACGTCGATCAGCGGCAGCTCGATCCTCATCTCCGGGGCGGGGACGCCGACCTGGACCAGCAGACCCGCGTGGTCGCGCATGTAGAACGCCTGCCGGAACGTCTCCGGGCGGCCCACCGCGTCGATCGCGAGGTCCACGCCGTGCCCGTCGGTCAGCGCCCTGACCGCCTCCACCGGGTCCGTGCCCCGGGAGTTGACGGTGTGCGTGGCGCCGAACCGCTCCGCGCGGTCCAGCTTCCGGTCGTCGATGTCGACGGCGATGACCTTCATGGCGCCGCCCAGACAGGCGCCCGCGATCGCCGCGTCGCCGACGCCGCCGCAGCCGATGACGGCGACCGAGTCGCCGCGCCCGACGTTTCCGGTGTTGACGGCCGCCCCGTAACCGGCCATCACCCCGCAGCCGATCAGACCGGCCGCCTCGGGGCGGGCGGCCGGGTCGACCTTCACCGCCTGCCCCGCCGCGACCAGCGTCTTCTCGGCGAACGCACCGATGCCGAGCGCGCTGGTGAGCGGCGTGCCGTCCAGCAGGGTCATCCGCTGGGCGGCGTTGCGGGAGTCGAAGCAGTACCAGGGGCGGCCCCGTCGGCAGGAACGGCAGTCGCCGCAGGGCGCACGCCAGGCCAGGACCACGTAGTCACCCGGCTTCAGGCCGGTGACGCCCTCGCCGACGGCCTCGATCGTGCCGGCGGCCTCATGGCCCAGCAGGAACGGGAAGTCGTCCGTGATCGCGCCCTCCCGGTAGTGGAGGTCCGTGTGGCACACCCCGCAGGCCTGCACGGCCACGAGCACCTCTCCGGGCCCCGGATCCGGGACGACGATCGTCTGCACCTCGACGGGTGCGCCCTTCTTCACCGCGACCACGGCACGGACCTCGTGTGGCACGACAAGCTCCTCTGCTGTTGCGCTTTGCACGATGGGTTGCGCGATGAGGAACATAGTGGGAACGCCGCCGACGGGTCGTCAAGAGGTGCGGTCCAACCCTTGGCAAAGAGCGCGCGTAGCGCGGAACACGGCAGAACGCGCCGCGGCGCGGGACCTGGAAGCCCCGGGAGTCCCCGGTCCTCCGGTCCCGCGCCGCGGTCGCACCCGCCCGGCCCCGGCCGGGTCAGTCGCCGTATCCCATCCGGCGGGACAGCTCGTCCCCCGCCGCCAGGGCGCGCTTGGCCAACTCCGGCAGCCGGTCGGGGCTCAGCCGGTACACCGGGCCCGAGACGCTGATCGCCGCGATCACCTTGCCCTCGTGGGAACGGACGGGCGCGGCGACGGCGGCGAGCCCGATCTCCAGCTCCTCCTGCGTGATCGCGTACCCCTGCTGGGCCACCGTCTCCAGCTCGCCGCGCAGCGCCGCCGCCCCGGTCACGGTGCGCTCCGTGAACCGGTGCAGCGGGCGGGCCAGCAGGCCCTCGCGCAGGGTGGGCGGCAGATGGGCGAGCAGCACCTTCCCGCTGGCGGTGGCGTGCAACGGTGTGCGTCGGCCGAGCCAGTTCTGCGCGGTCACCGAGGCGGTGCCGCGGGCCTGCATGATGTTGACCGCGGCGTCGTCGTCCAGGACGGCGATGTTGGCCGTCTCCCCGAGTTCGTCGGCGAGTTCGCGACAGACCGGAACGCCCTCCTGGGAGATGTCCAGACGCACTGCCGCCGCCCCCGCGAGGCGCAGTACGCCGGCACCCAGGTAGTACTTGCCGCGGTCCTTCTCCTGGGCCACCAGGCCGCGGTTCTCCAGGACGCCGAGCAGCCGGAACGCGGTGGACTTGTGCACGTCCAGCTCGTCGGCGATCTCGGTGACACCCGCCTCGCCGTGCCGGGCGAGGATCTCCAGCACGCTCACCGCGCGGTCCACCGACTGGACCGAGCTCGCCGCGCCTCTGCCGTTCTGCTTTCCCGAGGGTCCCGAGTGCACCGGTTCCGCCGCGTTCTCCACCTGCTCGTCACCGTGCTCGGACTGCTTCTGCGTGCGGGTCATGGCTCAACTCTCACCACCTGGCGGCCCCGTTCGGACCGCATCTGCGGGAAACCCTTGACGTCACGGTCGCCCGCCCGGATTCTGTTGCGCACAGCGCTTGTCAGTGCGTCATGTGAAACATCATGTTACCGAAGAGTCCGGATCCCGGAAGGGTGCGCGCCTCGAGCGGATCGCGCCGTCACCGAGGACGCGGATCCCGCGGGAGCCGCGCGTTCCGGACCGAGAGGGGGGCCCGTGATTCCCGTCTGCCGCCTCGAAGACCTCCCCGAGGGCGAGTCCGTCCGCATCGCGACGACCCCGCCCATCGCGGTCTTCCGCACCGACGACGGCGAGCTCTACGCCATCGACGACACCTGCACCCACCAGGACGCCTCGCTCTCCGAGGGCTGGCTGGAGGGCTGCCTGGTCGAATGCCCGCTGCACGCCGCCTCGTTCGACCTCCGCACGGGCCTGCCGACCTGCCTGCCCGCCCGCCGCCCCGTGCGCACCCACCGCGTCAGCGTCGACGACGGCGTGATCCACGTCCATGTCGCCGCGGAGGAGGGGAGCGCCGCATGAGGACCGTGACCGTCGTCGGCGCCTCGCTCTCCGGCCTCTACGCCGCCCGGGAACTGCGCGCCCAGGGATTCGACGGACGGCTGGTGGTCGTCGGCGACGAACCCCACCGCCCCTACGACCGGCCTCCTCTCTCCAAGGACTTCCTCACCGGCCGGGCCGACGAGGACCGGCTCGCCCTCACCGACGCCGAGGAAACCGCCGCACTGGACGCCGAGTGGCTGCTCGGCGTCCGCGCCCGTGGCCTGGACCCCCGGGGCCGCACCGTGCTCCTCGGCGACGGCCGCACCGTGTCCACCGACGGCGTCGTCATCGCCACCGGTGCCTCGGCCCGGCGCCTGCCCGGTGACAGCCTGGCCGGCGTCCACACGCTGCGCACCCTGGACGACGCCCGCGCCCTGCGCGAGGAACTCACCCGAGGCCCGCGCCGGGTCGTCGTCATCGGCGGCGGGTTCATCGGCGCCGAGACCGCCTCCTCCTGCGCCGCCCTCGGCCACGCCGTCACCGTCGTCGAGGCCGCCCCGCTCCCGCTCGTCGCCCCGCTCGGCACCGAGATGGCCGCCGTGTGCGCCGCGCTGCACCGCCGCGGCGGCGTGGACCTGGTCACCGGGGCGACCGTGGCCGCACTGCACGGCACCGACGCCGTCACCGCGGTGGCCCTCGCGGACGGCCGGGCCCTCCCGGCGGACGTGGTGGTCGTCGGCATCGGCGCCACCCCCAACACGAGTTGGCTGGCGGGCTCGGCACTGGCCCTGCACGACGGCGTCCTGTGCGACGACGGATGTGTCACGGCCCTGCCCGAGGTGGTCGCCGTCGGCGACGTGGCCCGCGTCGGCGGCACGCGCGCGGAGCACTGGACCTCCGCGACCGAACAGCCCCGGGTCGCCGTGACGAACCTGCTCGCCGGGCGCACCGTGGAGAGCCTGAGGCCGGTGCCGTACTTCTGGTCCGACCAGTACGGCGCGCGCATCCAGTTCGCCGGCCGGCGTCAGGAGGGCGACACCGTCCGGATCACCGAGGGCGGGATCACCGACGGGGCGCCCGCCGAGGACGGCTTCCTCGCCCGCTACGAACGGGACGGCCGCACGACCGCGGTGCTCTCCGTGGACCGGCCGCGCCCCTTCGCACGGGCCCGGCGCGAACTCGCCCGGGCAGTGGCCCCGGCGCAGCCCGCCGCGAACTGAACGGCCGGTACGGCCCCTCAGGGGTGCGACAACTGTCCCGCGCCACCGCGCCCGCGTATCCGATCCTGGCCGCGCTCGGCGGTCCGCGCCTGCCGCCGCGCCCGGCGCCGCTCGCGCCGCATCGCCCGCGCGGTGCTGTTCGGCATCGACACCACACCGTGGCGCTGGTTCCAGACCTGACGCGTCACCCACACGTCGAGCACGCCCCAGGTGGCCACCACCGTGCCGGCCACGCTGCCGATCACCATCGGGAACGCCAGCCAGGATCCGGCCATCGTGCACAGGAAGGCCACCATGGCCAGGATCAGCGTCACGGCGACGACGAGCACCGCACGTACCGCGGCCGTCCGTACCGGATCCGGCAGCCGGCGCCGCCGCGCAGGCTCGTCCGTCCACAACTGCCGGTAGACCGGCTGCGGTTCGCGCCCTCTCTCCTGCTCCGTCCCCTCCACGGCGCGCCCGGGCGCCGGAATGTCGCGATCCGTCACCCCGGGACCCGCTCCCGCCGGTTCGGCCGCCCCGGCGTCCCCGGGCGCCTTGCGCCGCTCCGCCGTGCCCATCACCATGTCACTCCCCACCGCCTGCAGACCGCCCACCCGCGTCCGAAGACCCGGCTCCCCTCTGGCTGCCCGGCTTGCGTCGCTTTACGCCGCGCGGAGGCGGGATGCGGCTCCTGTGGCCGATTCCGCCTCCATTTCCCGTAGAGAACGACGAACCACGGCCTGCCAAGATTCCCGGAAAACCCCGGCAGTCGAAAAATTTCGGCCAATCCGCCCGCCGTGCTCCACGGACACGGTCCCGCGCCGCCCGCCGGAACCCGGGAGGCAATCTCCCGCAATGACCGGACAACTGACCATCCCCGGCCGCCGGTGCGGAAGTTCGCCTTCCGGACGGGTCTTCGAGTTACCTGTGCGTCGGTAGTAGGCTCGCGCCGTTTGTTGACGCACATGTGTACCCCCTTCCGGTGGGGGTCCAGCTGGGGGAGGCCATGCGCTTTCGCGGGAAGTCGATCCGCCGGAAGATCGTGGCGCTGCTTCTCGTGCCGCTGGTGTCCCTGACCACGATCTGGGCCTTCGCCACGGTGCTCACGGGACGTGAGGCGGGCCGGCTGTTCAACGTGTCGACCCTCGTCGAACAGGTCGGCTACCCCGTCGAGGACACCGTCCGCGTACTCCAGCAGGAACGCCGCCAGACCCTGGTCCATCTCGCCGACCCACGCGCCTCCGACGGCCTCTCCGCCCTGCACCGCAGCCGCACCGCCACCGACGAGGCCGTCGCCGAGATCCGCCGCAACGCCGCGAACCCCGACGTACGCGACGCGCTCGGCGCCCCCGAGGAGGACCGCCTGACCGCGGTCCTGGACGCCTTCGACGGCATCGACGCCCTGCGCCGCAGCGTCGAGGACGGCACCGTCGACCGTGCACAGGCACTCGGCCTCTACAACCGCCTGGTCGACCCCTGCCACGCGCTGCTCGCCAACCTGCACGTCGTCGACGACGTCGGCCTGGACAAGCAGTACCGCGCACTCGTCAACGTCTCCCGCGCCCGCGAACTGCTCTCCCGCGAGGACGCCCTGCTCGGCTCCGCCCTCGTCACCGGCAGGCTCACCCGGAGCGAGACACGGGACGTCTCGGACCTCGTGGCGCAGCGCACCGTGCTGTACGAAAGCAACCTTCCGCTGCTGCCCGCCACGGAACGCGGCCGGTACGAGCGCTTCTGGAAGAACGCCTCCTCCGCCCCCCTGCGCGTCGCCGAGGAGGCGGCCGTCTCCACCGAGGACGGCCTGCCCCACGGCGTCACCGCCAAGAGTTGGGACACCGCCGCCGGGAGCGTCCTCGACGAGCTCGGCGACCTCGACGACCAGGCCGCCGACCGCTACCAGGACCGCGTCCGGCCGGTCGCGATGAACGTCATCACCAAGGCGGTCGTCGCCGGCGCGCTCGGTCTGATCGCCGTGCTGTTCTCCCTCTTCCTGTCCGTCCGCGTCGGCCGCGCCCTCATCCGCGACCTCAGGCAGCTGCGCCTGGAGGCCCACGAGGCGTCCGGAGTCCGCCTGCCCAGCGTCATGCGCCGCCTCTCGGCGGGCGAACAGGTCGACGTCGAGACCGAGGTGCCGCGCCTGGAGTACGACAAGAACGAGATCGGTGAGGTCGGCCAGGCCCTCAACACGCTCCAGCGTGCCGCCGTGGAGGCCGCCGTCAAGCAGGCCGAGCTGCGCGCCGGAGTCTCCGAGGTGTTCGTCAACCTCGCCCGCCGCAGCCAGGTCCTGCTGCACAAGCAGCTCACCCTGCTCGACACCATGGAGCGACGCACCGAGGACACCGAGGAACTCGCCGACCTGTTCCGCCTGGACCACCTGACCACCCGCATGCGCCGGCACGCCGAGGGTCTGGTCATCCTCTCCGGCGCCGCCCCGTCCCGCCAGTGGCGCAAGCCCGTCCAGCTCATGGACGTCGTGCGGGCCGCCGTCGCCGAGGTCGAGGACTACGAGCGCATCGAGGTCCGCCGGCTGCCCCGCATCGCCGTCACCGGGCCGGCCGTCGCCGACCTCACCCACCTCGTGGCCGAACTCCTGGAGAACGCCACGGTGTTCTCGCCGCCGCACACCGCCGTGCAGGTCCTGGGAGAGCGGGTCGCCAACGGCTTCACCCTGGAGATCCACGACCGCGGCCTCGGCATGGCGGCCGAGGCCCTTCTCGACGCCAACCTCCGGCTCGCCGAGACACCGGAGTTCGAGCTGTCCGACACCGACCGGCTCGGCCTGTTCGTCGTCAGCCGGCTCGCCCAGCGGCAGAACGTCCGGGTCTCCCTCCAGCCCTCCCCGTACGGCGGCACCACCGCCGTCGTCTTCGTCCCCGACGCACTGCTCACCGACGACGCGCCCGACACCAACGGCGTCGGATTCCGCCTCGACCGGCCGCAGCGCGCAAAGGAGAAGGAGCGGGAGGAGAGCCGCCGTTCCGCCCTCGCCCACGTTCCCGTCCGGCTCCCGGGCCGGCCGGCCCCGCTGCTGGACGGACCGGTCGAACTGGAGGCGCCCGTCGACCTGGACGCCCTCGACGACCTCCCCGGCGGGCTCGGTGACCAGGAGAGCGAGCGTGGCGGCCTCTTCCGGTCACGTCGTTCCCTCACCCCGGCGCAGGACGACCCGGTGATCGGCCGTGGCGAGCGGCGACGCCAGGACACCGAGGGGCCGGGACGACCGGCCGGCCCGGACCGGTTCCCCGGAGCCTCGGAACGGCCCGGAAGCGCGGACCGGCCCGATGCCGAGGGCGACCCGAACGCCCCGGTCCCGCTGCCCCGCCGCCGGACGCCCAAGCTGGTCAGTTCGCACGGACGCCCCGTCCCCGAGCGCGGCTCCCGCGACCGTGCGGACGACACGGCCGCGCCGGACGCCGGGAGCCGGACGGAGCGGCCGGCAGAACCCGGTGAGGCCCCCGCGCTGCCGGTCCGCGGCCGACGGGAGGCCCCGGCCCCGCCCCCTGCCACCGACCGGGAAACCGACCGCGAGACCGGTCGCGACACCGACCGCGCCCCAGGCCGCCCGGAGCCCGACGTGCTGCCGTCCCTCCCGTCCCGGCGCCGCGGCACACCGCTCACGTCCAGCGCTCCGGACGACTCCGGGCCGGGCACCGACGGCAGCGCACTGCCCCGGCGCGTGCGGCAGGCCAACCTGGCCCCCCAGCTCAAGCGCAGCGCCGAACGGCCCGCCGAGGAGCGGCCCGACCCGTCCGACCGGGACGCCGAGGAGGTGCGCAGCCGCATGGCCTCCCTCCAGCGCGGCTGGCAGCGCGGCCGCAGGGAGAACGCCTCGGGCGACGCCGGTTCCGACGCCGCACGACCAGACGCACCACGACCACAGACGCCACAAGCGTCGCAGGCACCACAAGCACCACACCGAACGACTAAGGGGGACGGTCGATGACCGCACCGAAGGCGACCGGCCACGCCGAGACCAGGTCCGGCGAGCTCAATTGGCTCCTCGATGACCTGGTGGACCGCGTCGCGAGCATCCGCAAGGCCGTCGTCCTGTCCGGCGACGGCCTGGCGACCGGCGCTTCCAAGGACCTGACCAGGGAGGACAGCGAACACCTGGCCGCCGTGGCCTCCGGCTTCCACAGCCTCGCCAAGGGCGTGGGCCGCCACTTCGAGGCGGGCAGCGTCCGGCAGACGGTCGTCGAACTCGACGACGCCTTCCTGTTCGTCACGGCCGCCGGCGACGGCAGCTGCCTCGCCGTCCTGTCGGACGCCGACTCCGACGTCGGCCAGGTCGCCTACGAGATGACCCTCCTCGTCAAGCGGGTCGGCGTGCATCTGGGCACCGCCCCGCGCACCGATCTGCCCTCGGGTGGGTAAGTGGGATGACATGAGCGCAGACGGTCAGGGAGCACACCACTGGTTCGACGACGAGGCCGGCCCCGTCGTCCGTCCGTACGCCATGACGCGCGGCCGCACCAGCAGCACGGCCCAGCACCGCCTCGACCTCATCGCGGTGGTGGTGCCGGAACCGCACGCGGACGACCCGGAGGCGGACGTCACGCTCGCCCCGGAGCACGTGGACATCGTCGGCCTGTGCCGGGACACCCCGCAGTCGGTCGCCGAACTCGCCGCCGAACTCGACCTGCCCGTCGGCGTCGTACGCGTCCTGGTCGGGGACCTCGTCGACGCCGAGCTCGTCCACGTGAACCGGCCGGTGCCCCCGGCCGAACTACCGGACGAGAACATTCTGCGCGACGTGATCAACGGCCTGCGCGCACTGTGAAACGGTCCCGCGGGCACCCCGGAGCGGCCCCGCGGGCAGGTAAGGAGAAGAGATCGATGATCTTCGGGCGTTCTCAGCGCGGCAAGCCGCCGGTCGAGCCCGTCACGCTCAAGATCCTCGTGGCCGGCGGCTTCGGCGTGGGCAAGACCACCCTCGTCGGCGCGGTCAGCGAGATCAGACCGCTGCGCACCGAGGAACTGCTCACCGAGGCCGGACGCCCCGTCGACGACGTCAGTGGTGTGGAGGGCAAGCACACCACCACCGTGGCGATGGACTTCGGCCGGATCACGCTGCGCGAGGACCTGGTGCTCTACCTGTTCGGCACCCCCGGGCAGGAGCGGTTCTGGTTCATGTGGGACGAGCTGTCCGAGGGCGCCCTCGGCGCCGTGGTCCTCGCCGACACGCGCCGCCTGGAGGACTGCTTCGCCGCCGTCGACTACTTCGAGCGGCGTTCCATCCCCTTCGTCGTCGGCGTCAACTGCTTCGAGGGCTCGGCCCGCTACCCGGCCGAGACCGTGCGCCAGGCCCTCGACCTCGACACCGACGTGCCGCTGGTGATGTGCGACGCCCGTGACCGGGAGTCGGTCAAGGAGGTCCTCGTCGGCGTCGTCCAGCACGCGATGGCCCAGGCGGCGGACCGGCGCCGGCCCGTCGCCACCTGAACCCGGCCCTCCACGCGCGCGTGCCGGCCGCGCCCGCGCGCCCCTAAGCGTCGCCGTCCTCCTCCATCCAGCCGAAGCTCTTCTCCACCGCCTTGCGCCAGTTGCGGTACTCGCGGTCCCGTACGGACGCGTCCATGGCGGGTGTCCACTCGACGTCCCGCCGCCAGTGCGCCTTGAGTTCGTCCAGGCCGTTCCACACGCCGGTGGCCAGCCCGGCCGCGTACGCCGCACCCAGGCACGTCGTCTCGGAGACCCTCGGCCGGATCACGGGCACGCCCAGCACGTCCGCCTGGTGCTGCATCAGCAGGTTGTTCCGCGTCATTCCGCCGTCGACCTTCAGCGTCGTGATGGGCACCCCGGAGTCCTGGTACATGGCGTCCACGACCTCGCGCGTCTGCCAGCTCGTCGCCTCCAGCACCGCTCGTGCGAGGTGCGCCTTCGTGACGTACCGGGTGAGCCCGGTGACG
Organism: Streptomyces flaveolus; assembly: GCF_014648815.1. Classification (GTDB taxonomy): domain Bacteria; phylum Actinomycetota; class Actinomycetes; order Streptomycetales; family Streptomycetaceae; genus Streptomyces; species Streptomyces flaveolus. The sequence goes on from NZ_BMRV01000005.1 coordinate 439,305, forward strand.
ACTCCGCGCGCGTCGGACCGCCAGTACGGCGCGAACAGTCCGGAGAACGCGGGCACGATGTAGGCGCCCCCGTTGTCCTCGACGCTCGCCGCCAGCGGCTCGATCTCGTCGGCGGTGCGGATGATGCCGAGCTGGTCGCGGAACCACTGCACCAGCGCGCCGGTGATGGCGATCGACCCCTCCAGGCAGTACACGGGAGCCTCGTCGCCGATCTTGTAGCCCATCGTCGTCAGCAGCCCGTTCTTCGACGGCACCGGCCTGTTCCCGGTGTTGAGCAGCAGGAAGCTGCCCGTGCCGTACGTGTTCTTGGCCGTTCCGACGTCGTAGCAGGCCTGTCCGAACACGGCGGCCTGCTGATCGCCCAGGGCCGAGGCCACGGGCACCCCGGCGAGCTGTCCGACGGCGGTGCCGTACACCTCGGCGGAGGACCTGATCTCGGGGAGCACGGCCTCGGGGATGTCCATCGCCGACAGGATCGCCGGGTCCCACTGGAGGGTCTGCAGGTTCATCAGCATGGTGCGCCCGGCGTTGGTCACGTCGGTGACGTGCCGCCCGCCGTCGGTGCCGCCGGTGAGGTTCCAGATCAGCCAGGAGTCGATGGTGCCGAAGGCGATCTCACCGCGCTCCGCCCGGGCCCGCAGACCGGGTACGTCGTCGAGCAGCCAGGCGGCCTTCGGCCCGGAGAAGTAGCTGGCCAGCGGCAGCCCGGTCTGTTCGCGGAAGCGGTCCTGCCCGTCCGTGCCGCCCAGTTGGCCGCACAGGGCCGCGGTGCGGGTGTCCTGCCAGACGATGGCGTTGTGCACCGGCTTGCCGGTCGCGCGGTCCCACAGCACCGTGGTCTCGCGCTGGTTGGTGATGCCGAGCGCGCTGAGCCGGTCGGCGCGCAGTCCGGCCTTGGCGAGCGCTCCGGCGACCACGGCCTGCACCTTGGACCAGATCTCGGTGGCGTCGTGCTCGACCCACCCGGGCCTGGGGAAGATCTGGCGGTGCTCGCGCTGGTCGACGGCGACCATCGCGCCGTCCTGGTCGAAGATGATGCAGCGGCTGGAGGTGGTGCCCTGGTCGATCGCGGCGACGTACTTCGCATGCTCCGTCATGGCCATCCCTTGGGCTGGGTTCAGAGGACTGCTGGGCCGTGCCCGTGCCGTGGATCAGAAGGCGACGTTGTAGAGGAGACCGGCGAGCGCCCCGCCGATCAGCGGGCCGACCACCGGAATCCAGGCGTAACCCCAGTCGGAGGTGCCCTTGTTCGGTATCGGCAGGAAGGTGTGCACGATGCGCGGGCCGAGGTCGCGCGCCGGGTTGATCGCGTAGCCGGTCGGCCCGCCGAGCGACAGTCCGATGCCGACGACGAGCAGGGACACGATCAGCACCAGCGTCCCGGACTCGCCGAGCCCCTCGGTCAGCCCGAACGCGAGGATCGGCAGCACGAGCCCCACGGTCGCGATGATCTCGGTGACCAGGTTGGCGACCGGGTGCCGGATCTCCGGGATGGTGGAGAAGATCCCGAGGGTCGGCACCGGCTCGTCCGCCGTGCCCTCCGTCGTGCCCGTCGTGCGCACGTTGGCCTGGAACTGGGCGAAGTAGGTGAGGTAGCACAGGACGGCACCGATCATGGCGCCGACGAGCTGACCCAGCAGGTAGACCCAGACCTTGCCCCACTCGCCGGTGTCCACGGCGATCCCGAGGGTGACGGCGGGGTTCAGGTGCCCGCCGGAGAGCGGAGCGGCGGTGTACGCGCCCGCCAGCACGCCGAACCCCCAGCCGAACGCGATCACCACCCACCCCGCGGCCCGCGCCTTGCTGTACCGGAGCGTGACGGCGGCGCAGACCCCCGCGCCGAAGAGGATGAGGATCGCCGTGCCGATGGTCTCGCCGACGAAGATGTCTCCATTGCTCATGGCGGCTCCTAGGCCCTGGTCCCCGAAAGCAGGGTGGTGCGGCGTGCGATTCCCGTGGCGTCTTCCGCCGGGCGGGCAGGGGCCACGGGCGTGCCGTCGCAGTCGAACCGCCCGTGGGGGAGTGGGCCTCGAGGCGCAGGGCCCGCCCGGCGCGCACCGGAATGCGCCGAGATGTACGGCGATGCCGACCGACACCGGAAGTGTCGACCGGCACCCGGGGAGCGTCAAGGCAGCCGACGGCAACGGTTCGGCACCCGCCGGCCGGCCTCCCGACCGTCACCCGGCCGGATCACCCCGTCGATCACCGGCCGCCCACGATCCCGCGACACGGACCGGCCACCACGCAACACCACCCTGCGGACACGCCCCGACCCGCGAGCGCCCCGCAACTGCCGCCCGACTTCTGCCTGTCCATCCGTAGGCCCGCGCACGCCTCAGCCTGCCGCCCGGCTCTTGCCCGTGCCTCTGCCGGCACCCGTCGGCTCGCGCACCCCTGGACTGCCGTCCCGGTTCCTGTCCGTCCATCCGTCGGCCCGCGCACGCCTCCGCCTGCCGCCCCGGCTCTTGCCCGTCCCCCTGCCTCCGACTCCCGTCCCTCTGCCGACACCCAGAGCCAGCCCCGTACGAGCCCGCGCGACCACTGGACCGCGCTTCGCGCCGCCGCCGTCCCTCACCCCGCCGACGCCGGCGCCCGCACCGAGCCGCGCCGTACCTCGTGCCCCGGCACCCCGGCCCGTCCCAGTACCCAACTCGCCCCGTACAGCTCCTTCGCCGCCTTCTTCAGCGGAGCCAGACAGGCCGCGGCCCGCCGGTGGTCCGGCACACTGCCCGGCGCGCACACGACCGTCGCCAGGGACAGCGTCACGGGCCGCCCGCCCGCCGACCACGCCCCGCCCAGCAGGCGGTCGGCCAGCGGATCCAGCTCCTCCGGCACGGCGAGCACCAGAAAGTCGTCGCCGCCGATGTGCCCCACGCGCGTGGTCCCCGACGCCTCCTGTTGCAGCGCCCGCCCGACCGCCCGGATCAGCTCGTCGCCCGCCGCGAACCCGGCCCCGTCGTTGACCCGCTTGAAGTCGTCCACGTCGAGCCAGCTCAGCGCGAACGGCCGCCCGTCCGCGATCCACCGGTCCACCTCACCGGTGATCGCGTCCGAACCGGGCAGCCGGGTCAGCGGATTGAGTCCGGCCGCCTCCTCCACCCGGCTCTCGGCCAGCGCCCGCACGAGATCCGCGAGCCGTACGACGCCCACGCACCGCCCGTGCGTGTCGACCACGGCCACGTCGTCCGACGTGCGCCCGGGACCGCCGACCGCCACGACGTCCAGGACCTCCCAGGCCGTGGCGCCGACGCCCACCGTCCGCGGCGGGTCACCGAGCTTCGCCGCGGGCCGGTCGGCGTACAGGGCGTGCCCGTAGCGCCCCGACATGGACAGCAGGAACCGGGACCGGTGCACCGACCGCACCGGAACCCCGTCCCGGTCCACGAGCACCACCCCGGACACGTCCGGTGCCCCGGTCAGCAGCGCGCGCACCTGCCCGGCGGAGGCGGTCGCGGGCAGCAGCGCGGCCGGCCGGACGAACTCCCGCACCGAAGGGCCCGACCGTGGGACCGGCGGCAGGCCGGCGCCACCCGAGTTCCGCGGCGGCACGTACACGTCCGCCGCCGGCAGCCGCGCGGGCGGACCGAACAGATGGCCCTGCGCCAGCTGCGCCCCGGCCGACCGCGCGGCGGCGCACTGCAGCTCCGTCTCCACGCCCTCGACGCACAGCAGCGCCCCCAGTTCGTCGCACAGCGTCCGCGCGGCCCGGACGGCCGCCGGCCGGGCCCGCAGCGACGCGTCGAGTTTCACCAGCTCCGGCGCCAGGTCCGCCAGCAGCCGCAGCGGCACGTCACCGTCCCCGACACCGTCCGCACAGATCCGGAAGCCCTGCTCACGCAAGGCGGCCACCGCCTCCAGCAGCGCCCGGTGCGGTACGTGCGTGTACGGCGGCCCGATGTCGATCGTCACCTCCCACGGCAGGCGTCCCGACTCCCGCACCGCGTCGCGCAACAGGCGGAGACCGCCGAGGTCGGCGAGCGTGCCGGCGAACACGTTGACGTGCAGCGGCAGCAGCGTCTCCTTCCGCACCGCCGCGCGGAACGCCGCCACCGCGAGCCGGCCGTCGAGTCCGGGATTGCGACGGGCCTCCGCCAGCACGTCCCCGGTCTCCGGGCGGGCCAGTATCTCCAGCGCCGCGACCCCGCCGGTCATCAGGTTGACCACCGGTTGGAAGGCGAAGCGGAGAGTATCCGTCCAGGAGCGCACGCGAGCATGATGGCGCCACCGGCGTCCGCCCAGGCCCAGTTCATGCGACGTTCACGTAGGATTCCGACGCGATCACGCAGCGTGCCGGCACAAGTGATCGTCCGACCGCTTCCGTCGCGGGACCCCCGCCTGATAGATGCAGGGGACATGACACGACTCTCCACCGTCCTGCGCGGACTGGTCACCACCCTCGCCGCCCTGCTCGCTGTGACCACCGCGCCCGCCACCGCCCGGGCCGCGGGCCCCGAACCCAAGGCGCCCGAGGACTTCGTGGCCCTGAGAAGCGTCGACCCCACGATCATCCAGGACATGCGCTACACCACCTCGCACAACTTCGTCGGCGAGCGCATCGACGGCTACCGCCGGCCCCTGTGCATCCTCACCCGACCCGCGGCCCAGGCCCTCCACCGGGCCCAGACCCGGCTGCTGAGCCAGGGCTACTCCCTCAAGGTGTACGACTGCTACCGGCCGCAACGCGCCGTCGACCACTTCGTCCGGTGGGCCGAGGACCTCGACGACCAGAGGATGAAGGCCGAGTTCTACCCGAACGTCGACAAGACCCGCCTGTTCGACGACGGTTACATCGCGGAGAAGTCCGGCCACAGCCGCGGCTCGACCATGGACCTCACGATCGTGAAGCTCCCGGCGAAGCCCACCCGCCCGTACCACCCCGGACAGCCACTGGTCCCCTGCTTCGCACCCCAGCAGGAACGCTTCCCCGACAACTCCGTCGACATGGGCACCGGCTACGACTGCTTCGACACCCTCTCGCACACCCTCGACCCCCGCGTCCAGGGCACCCAGCGAGCCCACCGGCTGCTGCTGAAGACCACCCTGGAGGACGCCGGTCTCGTCAACCTCCCCGAGGAGTGGTGGCACTTCACCTACAAGCCCGAGCCCTACCCGGACACCTACTTCGACTTCCCGGTCTCCGCGAAGGCACTGTCCGGCCGCCACTGAGCCGCCCGCCGGAGCCGCCCCTTCCGTGATCGGATACAGTCCGCCGCGTGTCCGAAACTCATACCTCCGTTCCCAACTCCGCGCCGGACTCCCACTGTTCGCGCTGCGGAACGCCCTACGGAGAGGGCGTCTCCGGCTGGCCCCGCACCTGCCTCGCGTGCGGCGCCACCGCCTACCGCAACCCGCTGCCGGTAGCGGTCGCCCTCCAGCCCGTGTACGACACCAAGGGCACCGCCCTGGTCGTCATCACCCGCACCGTGACCCCCGCGCGCGGGGGCGTCGCCCTGCCCGGCGGCTACATCGACGACCGCGAGGACTGGCGGCAGGCCGTCGTCCGCGAACTCAAGGAGGAGACGGGCATCGACGCGGCGAGCCGCGACGTACGCCTTGCCGACGCCATGAGCTCGCCCGACGGTCACCTGCTGCTCTTCGGCCTCCTCCCGGAGCGGCCCGCCGAGAGCCTCCCGACCTCGGCCGCCACCGACGAGACCGAGGGTTGGCACCTCCTGCGCCAGGCCGAGGAACTCGCCTTCCCCCTCCACACCCGGGCCGTGCGCGCCTTCTTCGAAGGCCGCTACATCTGAGCCGAGTCCTCCACCAGCCCACGGACGCGCACCGGACGGGACGGCGCACTCACGCCGTCCTCTCCCTCCCGCTCCACCACCACCCGCCGGCCCTCCCAGCGGACGGTGTACCGCTCGGTCTCCGCCTCCTCCCAGCCGTCCCCCGCGTCCGGCACGACCAGCCCGCCCCCGGCCCGGCCCCGGGCGGGCGCCCACACCTCCAGCTCCACCCCGCCGTCCTCCCCACGCACCGGAACCACCGCCCCCGCGCGCGCGAACACCGGAATCCGGTCCGGCGGAGCCTGCACGAGCACCTGCCCCGGCCCCTCGTACGCCCGCTCCGTCACCGTGTCGTACCAGCGCCCCCGCGGCAGCTGCACCGCCCGCCCGTCCGCGCCGGGGTCCAGCACCGGCGCCACCAGCAGGCAGTCGCCCAGCAGGAACGCGTCCTCGCAGTCCCGCAACGCCCGCTGCTCCGGCGCCGACCACCACAGCGGCCGCACCCACGGCGCGCCCGTACGCCGGGCCAGATGCGCCAGCGTCACGAAGTACGGCAACAGCCGCCGCCGCTCCACCAACGCCGCGCGCACGTGCTCCAGCACCTCCGCACCGAACTCCCACGGCTCGCGGAACCCCGCCCGCGCACCCCCGTACGTACGGAACAGCGGCAGATACGCGGCCAACTGGAACCACCGCAGATACAGCTCAGGCGACGGACGGCTCCCGGACCCGCCCACGTCCGGCCCCGAGTACGGAACCCCGCACAGCCCGAGCCCCATCACCAGCGCCAGCGACGCCCGCAGCCCCGGCCAGCCGGAAGCAGGCTCCCCGGTCCACGCACCCCCGTACCGCTGCATCCCGGCCCACCCCGAGCGCGACAGGACGAACGGCCGCTCCTCGGGCACCAGCTCCCGCAGGCCCTCGTACCCGGCCCTGGCCATGCACAGCGCGTACACGTTGTGCGCCTCCCGATGGTCACCACCGCGCCCCTCCAGCCGGTGCCGCGCCGAACGGGGCAGCGTCGGCTCCCCGAACGCGGCGAACGACACCGGCTCGTCCCGGTCGTGCCAGAACCCGGCGAACCCCCGCTCCAGCCGCTCCGCGCAGAGCCCGCCCCACCACGCCCGCACGCGCGCGTCCGTGAAGTCCGGGAACACCACCTCTCCGGGCCACCCCACACCCCGCACCACCGGCCCGGCGGCACCCCGCACGAACACGTCCGCCTCCGCCCCGCTGTCGTACGCGGCATGCCCGGACCCGGCCGGGACCCCGGGATCGACGACCGACACCAGCCGGATCCCGTCCCGCCGCAGCTCCTCGGCGAGAACCGGCAGCTTCGGGAACCGCTCCTCGTCCACGGTGAACACCCGGCGGGCATCGAGGTGGTCGACGTCCAGATGCACGGCGTCGAGCGGCAGATCACGCTCCTGGTAGCCGGCGACGACCCGCCGCAGCTCCTGCTCGTCGCCGACATCGCGCCGCCCGTGATGATGACCGAGCGCCCACGCGGGCGGCAGCGTCGGAGCGCCGGTCAGCGACGCCCAGGCGAGCAGCACGCGCGCGGGGGTCCCCACCATGACCCAGCAGCGCAGCGGCCCCCCGTCCATCCGCAGCACACTCCTGCCCGGCCGGTCGTGCCCCGACCCCGCACCCTCCTCGCCCTCCCGCAAGGTCACCGAGCCGTCCCACGCGTTGTCGTGGAACACCAGGTGCGTCCCCGCGTCGGCCACCACCAGCTGCACCGGCATCGTCACGGACGCCGGGGCGTCACCCGGAGCGGGACCGGCCGGGCCGGGCCCCGTGTTCCACAGCCGGTACGTGCCGTCGCGCAGCCGGGGCCCCGAGGCTCGCCCGCCCAGCCCGAAGAACCGGGCGTCCGCCGCCACCTCCGACCGCTGCGTCCAGCGCGCGGGACCACCAGCCGCCGGCTCCCACCACCGGGGAGGCAGCTCACGGCGCAGCACCACACCCCCCGGAGTACGCACCTCCACCGCGCCGTGCCGCGACACGGCCACCGTCACCCGCTCGGCCACCACCCGCCGGCCGCCGTCCTTGTCCGGCTCCAGCACCGCCCGCGGATCCGGCTCCGGACAGCGGCCCGCCAACGCGTACGACGGCTCCGGCGCCGCCCCGTCCCAGCCCCAGAACACCGCCCCGTTCACGGCGACGAGGATCCGCAGCTCCGAACGGCCGAACCGGATCACGCCACCCCCGGGCCCGGGCTCCACCTCCCGCAGCGCCCCCGGCACCCGCGCCCGCTCCGCCCCACGCGGCGGCAGCCCCACGGCATCCGCACGCCGCCTGCGCCACGCCGCCCGTACGGTACGCAACCCCTGCGCCGGTCCCGCGGAACCGAACGCCTTCATCGAACGCACCAGGTCACGACCGTCCATGCTGCTCACCCTGCCACCGACCGCCCTCCGCGCGGGCCGCGTTCAACTGCCGTTCACCCGTGACAGGACCACATCTTCACGACACCGACTATGTGGGGCGCACCCTGGTGCGGGAGTCGATCACATGGCATCGTCCGTGTCAGCCGCGTCACGCGCACACCCCAGCCCGTGCGCGGAGGACGCACACGACGCGCACAGTCCGGGAGCCGCCCCATGTCGACCACGAACCTCCAGCCGCTCTGGCAGCCCGATCCGCAGCGCATCGCGCAGGCACGGATCACCAGGTTCCAGACCTGGGCAGCCGAACACCACGGCGCCCCCGCCGAGGGCGGATACGCCGCCCTGCACCGCTGGTCCGTCGACGAGCTGGACACCTTCTGGAAAGCCGTCGCGGAGTGGTTCGACGTACGCTTCTCGACCCCCTACGCGCGCGTACTCGGCGACCGCTCGATGCCCGGCGCCCAGTGGTTCCCCGGCGCCACCCTGAACTACGCCGAGCACGCCCTGCGCGCCGCGGCCACCCGCGCGGACGAACCGGCCCTCCTGTACGTCGACGAGACCCACGAGACAACCCCCGTCACCTGGTCGCAGCTGCGCCGCCAGGTCGGCTCCCTCGCCGCCGAACTGCGCGCCCTCGGCGTCCGCCCCGGCGACCGCGTCAGCGGCTACCTCCCGAACATCCCCCAGGCCGTCACCGCACTCCTCGCCACCGCCGCCGTCGGCGCCGTCTGGACCTCCTGCGCCCCCGACTTCGGCGCCCGCAGCGTCCTGGACCGCTTCCAGCAGGTCGAACCGGTCGTCCTGTTCACCGTCGACGGCTATCGCTACGGCGGCAAGGAACACGACCGCCGCGACACCGTCGCCGAACTGCGCCGCGAACTGCCCACGCTGCGCGCCGTGGTCCACATCCCGCTGCTCGGCACCGACACCCCCGAGGGCGCACTCGCCTGGGACGCCCTCACGGCCGCGGACACGGACCCCGTCTTCGAGCAGGTCCCCTTCGACCACCCCCTGTGGGTGCTCTACTCCTCCGGCACCACCGGCCTGCCCAAGGCCATCGTCCAGTCCCAGGGCGGCATCCTCGTCGAGCACCTCAAGCAGCTCGGCCTGCACTGCGACCTCGGCCCCGAGGACCGCTTCTTCTGGTACACGTCGACCGGCTGGATGATGTGGAACTTCCTCGTCTCCGGCCTGCTCACCGGCACCACGATCGTCCTCTACGACGGCAGCCCCGGCTTCCCCGGCACGGACGCCCAGTGGCGCATCGCGGAGCGCACCGGCGCCACCCTCTTCGGCACCTCCGCCGCCTACGTCATGGCCTGCCGCAAGGCGGACGTCCACCCGGGCCGCGACCTGGACCTCTCCAGGATCGAGTGCGTCGCCACCACCGGCTCCCCGCTCCCGCCCGACGGCTTCCGCTGGCTGCACGACGAGGTGCGCGAGGACCTGTGGATCGCCTCCGTGAGCGGCGGCACCGACGTGTGCTCCTGCTTCGCGGGCGCCGTCCCCACCCTCCCCGTGCACATCGGCGAGCTCCAGGCCCCCGGCCTGGGCACCGACCTCCAGTCCTGGGACCCGCACGGCGAACCCCTCACCGACGAGGTCGGCGAGCTCGTCGTCACCAACCCCATGCCCTCGATGCCGGTCCGCTTCTGGAACGACCCCGACGGCAGCCGCTACCACGACAGCTACTTCGACACCTACCCCGGCGTCTGGCGGCACGGCGACTGGATCACCCTCACCTCACGCGGCTCCGTCGTCATCCACGGCCGCTCCGACTCCACCCTCAACCGGCAGGGCGTCCGCATGGGCTCGGCGGACATCTACGAGGCCGTCGAGCGCCTCCCCGAGATCAGGGAGTCCCTCGTCATCGGCGTCGAGCAGCCCGACGGCGGCTACTGGATGCCCCTCTTCGTCCACCTGGTCCCCGGCGCCGCCCTCGACGACGCCCTGCGGACGCGGATCAAGCAGACCATCCGCGAACAGCTCTCACCGCGTCACGTCCCGGACGAGATCATCGAGGTGCCGGGCGTCCCGCACACCCTCACCGGCAAACGCATCGAGGTCCCCGTCAAGCGGCTCCTCCAGGGCACCCCGCTGGAGAAGGCCGTCAACCCCGGCTCCATCGACAACCTCGACCTGCTCCACTTCTACGAAGACCTCGCCCGCAAACGCGCCTGACCAGGCCCCCGGCAAGCCGGCCGCCCGCACGACGGCGGCCGGCCCGCGCCCACGCCGACCCCCGTTGTCAGTGCCGCCGGTTACGGTGAGTGAGCATTGATCGACTGCGCACAGGGGGAAGACATGGCGCACACCGACCAGACGATGCGACGCGTCCTGCGCCGCGAAATCGCCGGCACCATCGGACTGCTCACCGACGAGCACGACTTCCGCGCCATGCGGCGCTACCGCAGCTTCACCTTCGACGACCACGCCGCCTACCTCAGGCAGGTGGAAGCCCTGCTCAGGACACGAGCCTCCCAGGGCACCCACACCACGATCGCCCTCTTCGACCCCGAGGACTACGCCGAGTTCTGCTCGACGGCCGGCCTCGACCCCGACCTCCCCGCCACCCGCACCCGGTTCACCGCCGAGCTCGCCGCCCACGGCCCCACCGTCCCCTACGACGGACAGCCCCTCGCCGACCTCGTCCCCACCCTCGTAGACGAAGCCGTCCGTCAGGCCACCTGGGAGTACGCCTCCACCCTGCTGGCCCGCCTCGGCACCTGCGCCACCTGCGGCGAGGACCTCGGCCGCGCCGCGTTCACCCGCGCCTCACGCCTGCTCGCGCGCATCCTCGAAACCGCCCCGGCGGGCCACCGGCACCTGGTCTGCAGCGTCTCCACCACACCGGAAGCCCTCACCTCCGTCCTGCACGCCGACGACGACACCGACGGCGCCGTACAGCTGGACGAAGCCGACGCCCTGGAATTCACCGCCGTCCTGGCCCTCGGCCTCGCGACCCACACCGCCGGCGGCCTGGTCATGCGGACCAGCGCCCCCGGCAACCCGGACCGCATCTACGGCTGGCGCCTGCGCGGATACGGCCTCACCCCCCTCACCGCCGGCGAGGTCTTCGACGCCTACTGCACCGACGTCGAGTCCGGCGACCTCATCTCCCCGGAATCCAACGTCGACTACGGCACACCCCCCGATCTGGGGGAGGACATCCCCGCGCCGGGGCACCACCACTGAACGCGAGGGGCGCCCCACCCGAAGGTGGAGCGCCCCTCACCACAGTGACGGTAACGGCCTCGCCGGGCCTACTCGCCGGACAGCACCGCCTGAGCCGCGTTGCGCGCCTCCTCGGCACTGTCCGCCGCGCGAGCGGCCGCCGCGGCCCGCTCGCACTGCGCCAGCGTGAACTTCGCCAGCGTCGCCCGCACATAGGGGAGCGACGCCGCACCCATGGACAGAGAGGTGACGCCCAGACCGGTCAGCACACACGCGAGCAGCGGATCCGACGCGGCCTCACCGCAGACACCGCAGCTCTTGCCCTCGGCCTTCGCCGCCTCGGCGGCCAGCGCGACCAGGTCGAGCAGCGCGGGCTGCCACGGATCCTGCAGCCGCGACACCGCGCCCACCTGACGGTCGGCGGCGAACGTGTACTGCGCGAGGTCGTTCGTCCCCAGCGACAGGAACTCGACCTCCTGAAGGATCGAGCGCGCCCGCAGCGCGGCCGAGGGGATCTCCACCATCGCACCGAACTTCGCCCGCAGCCCGGCCTCACGGCACGCGTCCGCGAAGGCCTTGGCGTCCACACGGTCCGCGACCATCGGGGCCATGACCTCGAGGTGGACCGGCAGCCCCTCCGCGGCCTTCGCCAGCGCCGTCAGCTGCGTACGCAGCACCTCCGGGTGGTCGAGCAGCGTCCGCAGACCCCGCACGCCCAGCGCCGGGTTCGGCTCGTCGGCCGGGGTGAGGAAGTCCAGCGGCTTGTCCGCGCCCGCGTCCAGCACCCGCACGACGACCCGGCCTTCCGGGAACGCCTCCAGCACCTGCCGGTAAGCGGTGATCTGCTTCTCCTCGGACGGCGCGTTCTTGCTGTCGTCGAGGAAGAGGAACTCCGTACGGAACAGACCGACGCCCTCCGCACCCGCCTCCACCGCGGCGGGCACATCGGCGGGACCACCGACGTTGGCCAGCAGCGGCACCTGGTGACCGTCGGACGTCGCGCCCGGCCCGGTCGAGGCGGCCAGCGCGGCCTTGCGCTCGGCGGCCTCCGCCTCCATCTGCGCCTTCTTCTCCGCGCTGGGGTTCACGAAGATCTCGCCGGTGCTGCCGTCCACCGCGATCACGGTGCCCTCCGGAAGCTCACCGGCACCCGGCAGCGCCACCACGGCCGGCACGCCCAGCGCCCGCGCCAGAATCGCGCTGTGGCTGGTCGGCCCGCCCTCCTCGGTGACGAAACCGAGCACCAGCGTCGGGTCGAGCAGCGCCGTATCGGCCGGCGCCAGGTCACGCGCGATGAGCACGTACGGCTCGTCACTGTCCGGCACACCCGGCATCGGCACCCCGAGCAGACGGGCGACGATACGGTTCCGCACGTCGTCGAGGTCCGCGACCCGGCCGGCCAGGTACTCACCGGCACCGGCCAGCAGGGCACGGTACGCCGCGAAGGCGTCGTACACCGCGCGCTCGGCCGTGCTGCCGACGGCGATCCGCCGCTCCACGTCCGCCATCAGCTCGGGGTCCTGGGCCATCATGGCCTGCGCCTCGAGCACCGCCTGGGCTTCGCCCCCCGCCAGATTGCCGCGCGCCATCAGGTCGGCCGCCACAGCCTCCACAGCCTTGCGGGCGCGCCCCTGCTCGCGCTCCGCGTCCTCCGCCGGGATCTGCTTGGCCGGCGGTTCGAGCACCGCCGTCCCCATGTGCCGAACCTCGCCGATCGCCACACCGTGGCTCACACCGACGCCTCGCAGCGTTGTCTCCATCTCACCCGTCCCGATAATGCGGCGGGTCCCGCCGCCGCGGTGGTTGTCCTACCAGCCGTCCTACGACGGCGTTGCCGTCACTTCCAGAGGAAGAGACTCTCGCCGGCCTTCACTTCGCCGTCCTCACGGAGATCGACGAGCGCCTCGGCCGTCGCCTCGAGGGCCACGATCGGACAGACCGGCGACTTGCCCGCGGCCTCGACGGCCGCCGGGTCCCAGCGCACCACGGCCTGGCCGCGTACGACGGTGTCGCCCTTGTTCACCAGCAGCTCGAAGCCCTCGCCGTTCAGCTGCACGGTGTCGATGCCGAGATGGGTCAGCACACCGTGACCACTGTCGTCGACCACGACGAACGCGTGCGGGTGCAGAGAGACGATGACCCCGTCCACGGGAGAGACGGCCTCGGACGGCTCCCGAACGGGGTCGATGGCGGTGCCCGGGCCGACCATGGCCCCGGAGAAGACCGGATCCGGCACGGCGGCCAGTCCGATGGCGCGTCCTGCAAGCGGGGACGAGACGGTGGTCATGGGAAGCCTCCCAGTGATGGAGATCTGTACGGGCCGTCACTGCCTGTCCCGGACGGCACACTGAGCAGCAGGGTATGTCATAGGAAGTACCGGTTCCGCACGAGTGTTCCGAATAGAGGTCTAGACCACAGTCCCCAGTGATTTGCACCCGTTCCGCAGGCCCGTGTACAGTCGTAACTCCTGCTGAGGACGAGCGGCGCCGTGTCGGCGTGCTTGTCGGGCAGGCACCCAACTCTTCAGATCCTATCTTCGGATCGCCATCTGCGTGCTCGCAGGACGGTGGTCAGAGGGGCCGGAAAAGCCTGATAGTGTTGGAAACACCGAAGGGAAGCGCCCGGAGGAAAGCCCGAGAGGGTGAGTACAAAGGAAGCGTCCGTTCCTTGAGAACTCAACAGCGTGCCAAAAGTCAACGCCAGATATGTTGATACCCCGTCTCCGGCCATTCGGCCGGGACGAGGTTCCTTTGAAATAACACAGCGAGGACGCTGTGAACGGTCGGATCATTCCTCCGACCGTTCCGCTCTCGTGTGTGTCGACCGGATTACCGGTAAACATTCACGGAGAGTTTGATCCTG
>NZ_BMRV01000006.1 GCF_014648815.1 Streptomyces flaveolus
GAACGCGCCACATAGCAGCAGGTCAGGAAGACCGCAGGTGGGACCACATCCGCGTACGCGATCTTCCAAACTGGCTACGCGGGTTCGATTCCCGTCGCCCGCTCCGAGAGGCCTCCGGCCCGGTCCCCCGAGGGGGCCGGGCCGGAGGCCTTTGTGCGCCGGGAGCGCACCTGGGTGCGCCCTAGAACTGGATGGAGTTGATCGTCTCCGCTATCGAGTTCAGGAACCGCTGGATGTCGTCGGCCATGCCGGTCGAGGCCAGGAAGAAGCCGAAGAGGACCGCGACGATCGCCGGGCCCGCCTTGATGGAGCCTCCTCGCAGCAGCACCACCAGGATGATCGCCAACAGCAGCACCACTGACAATGAAATGGCCACAACTGATCACACCCTAGGTCGGTCCGCGTCTCCCGGCCCGGGGATGCGACCCCGCGCACCCCCGCCAGAACCATCGTGCCACCAACCGGGCCCCGTCATGCGGCAGGTGACACATCGTCCGGCCGTCATCCGGCCGGCCGCGCTCCCCCGCGCACGCGGGCACGGCCCAACGGGCACGCCCCGTACAGAAATTCGACACGGCACCCGCACGGGGAATTCGAACTGTTCCGTTTCGATGCACACACAACACGTTCGCAGGTATTTCGAATTGTCTTCGTGGACACACGAGGGCACCGGACGTGCTTGCCGAAGGCGTCCGGACGCGGACATTCCAGTGGAGTCCCCCGGCGGGCTTATGCCTGCTTTAGTACCGAAGAGTCATGACAATACGGGCCCGTTGGGCGCCCGCTGCCGCCCGGTGGCACCGGGGGCTGTGGGGCCTGTCACGCAATTCGGAGGGTCGACTCCCACGGAATTGCGGGTAGTCGCGGAGAGCCCCGGAAGACCGAATACGGGAGGGGCGTGGAGGGTTTTACGGGATCACTTGGACAACGCTAGGGTGCCTCAGATGTTCAACGCTGCCTCGTCCCCACCAAACGCAGCGAGGTCGACGACGGGTGCGGCCCCGTCCGGCGCGCGACGCGACGCGTTCTTCGACAACGCCAAGTACCTGGCGATCGTGCTGGTGGCCATGGGCCACTCCTGGGACCCGCTCAACGACGACAGCCGGGTCCTGGAGACGCTGTACACGGTGGTCTACGTCTTCCACATGCCGGCGTTCGTCGTCATCTCCGGGTACTTCTCCCGGAGTTTCGACATGCGCCCCGACCGGGTCAGACGGCTGATCACCGGCGTCGCCGTGCCGTACGTCGTCTTCGAGACCGCCTACGCGCTCTTCCAGCGCTTCGCCGGGGACGATCCGCAGCACGTGATCAGCCTGCTGGACCCCTGGTACCTGACGTGGTTCCTGTGCGCGCTTTTCGTCTGGCGTCTGACCACCCCGCTGTGGAAGGCGATCCGCCACCCGCTGCCCGTCGCCCTGGGCGTCGCCATGCTGGCGTCGATGGCGCCGGAGGTCGGTGACGACCTGGACATGCAGCGGCTGTTGCAGTTCCTGCCCTGCTTCGTGCTGGGCCTGTGCCTGCGGCCCGAGCACTTCCGTCTGGTGCGGCGCCGTTCGGTGCGGATCGCGTCGGTGCCGGTGTTCGCGGCCGCGCTGCTCGTCGGCTGGTGGGCGTCGCCGCAGATGGACCTGGGCTGGGTGTACCGCAACTCCTCCGCGCAGGAGATGGACGCCCCCTGGTGGACCGGGCCGGTCATGGTCCTCGCACTCTTCGGCTGTTCGGTGCTGCTGACGGCCTGCTTCTTCTCCTGGGTGCCGGGCCGGCGCACCTGGTTCACCGCGCTGGGCACGGGCACGCTGTACGGCTATCTGCTGCACGGCTTCCTGATCAAGGCCGGCTACTGCACCGGCCTCTTCGACCAGCCCGCACTGCACCGGCCGCTGGGTGAGTTCGCCGCGACGGTCCTGGCCGCGGCGGCCGTCACGCTGCTGTGCACCAGGCCCGTACGGCGCGTCTTCCGGTGCGTGATGGAACCGCGGATGGAGTGGGCGTTCCGGCGGGAAGCCGTCGCGCCGCCGCCCGGGCGCGGGGAACGCCTGCGGGCGGACGAGCAGCGCGAGAAGGTTCCGGCCTAGCCGTGCAGGCCGAGGAGTGCCCGCATCCGGGCGTACTTCTCGGTCAGCCGGGTGCGGGTCGCCCCGTCGAGGACCGCCAGCCGCGCCGGATCCGCGTTGTGCGCCAGGTCCGCCTCCTTGACCAGCAGCGCACCGGGCGTGGCGAGGATCCGCGCGGCGTACCCCTCGGGCGGCTCCCCCGCGCGCCTGGTGAGCGCGAGCACGATGTCCTTGGTACGGGTGCTCAGTGCGGCCTCGCGCAGCCAGCGCTCCGACAGCGCGTCGTCCTCGACCGAGTCGTGCAGCCAGGCCGCGGCGATCTGCTCGTCGTCCCCGCCGCGCCGCCGGACGCCCTCGGCGACGGCCAGCAGGTGTTCGGCGTACGGCCGCCCGGCCTTGTCGGTCTGTCCGGCGTGGGCGGCGCGGGCGGTGGCCTCGACGTCGGCCAGCGAGAGCCGGTCGGCGGGCCCGGGGGTGGGTGACGGGGTGGGGGACACGCGGTCCAGTGTGTCAGTCCGCCGCCGTCGCCCACTGGGCCGTCGGGCCCTCCCGGCAGATCAGCAGGAGCGCCCGGTCGTCGTTGACGTCCTTGGCCACCGCCTCGATCAGGTGCCAGGCGGCGCCGTGGAAGCCGCCGGCGACATAGCGGTCGGCCTCGCCGGTGAGGCGGTCGATGCCCTCGGCGATGTCGCGGTCGGAGGTCTCCACCAGACCGTCCGTGAACAGCATCAATACGTCCCCGGGGCGCAGCGAGCCCTTCACCGGGTCGAACTGGGCACCGTCGTACACGCCCAGCAGCGGTCCCTCGGCGGACTTCTCCTCCCAGCGTCCGGTGCCCGCGCTGAGCTGGAGACCCGGCGGATGTCCGGCGGAGTACAGCTCGTAGTCGCCGGAGTCGAGGTCCAGGACGAGGTGGATGGAGGTGGCGAAGCCCTCGTCCCAGTCCTGGCGGAGCAGATAGCCGTTGGCGGCCGGCAGGAAGGAGTGCGGGGGCAGGCTGCCCAGCAGGCCGCCGAAGGCACCCGACAGCAGCAGGGCGCGGGAGCCCGCGTCCATGCCCTTGCCGGACACGTCGGTGAGGACGACCTCCAGGGTCCGGCCGCCGTTGGTGCGGGCCGCGACCACGAAGTCGCCGGAGAAGGACTGGCCGCCGGCCGGG
Source organism: Streptomyces flaveolus (assembly GCF_014648815.1). Classification (GTDB taxonomy): domain Bacteria; phylum Actinomycetota; class Actinomycetes; order Streptomycetales; family Streptomycetaceae; genus Streptomyces; species Streptomyces flaveolus. Next base: position 3,214 of record NZ_BMRV01000006.1, read on the forward strand.
CGCAACGCCATCTCCCGGTGCCAGCCCTGCGGCAGCTGGGGCAGCTTGCTCTGGACGCGGATGCGTTCGCGCAGGTCGAAGAGCATGGTGCCGCCGCGCCGCCAGGGCACGCCGACCCGGCTGCGGAACTGGGCGATCAGCAGCCCGAAGAAGCCGCAGGCCGCGACGACCAGGACCACGCCGGGGGTGACCCGGGAGGGGCCCTCGGTATAGGGGCCCAGCTGCACCGACTCCACGATCAGGGCGGTGGCCGCGGCCGCGTACAGACCGAGGAGGCTCGCCGGGCGCAGCAGCAGGCCGCCCGCGACGATCGGCAGCACCAGCGCGGCCGGTGAGCACCACACGGAGTTCACCATCGTGGTGGCCGCGATGACGGGGATCATCAGCAGCAGCCCGGCGAGCGCGATCCAGTCGGAGCCGTCGCCGCGGAAGTAGTCGACGGCGGATCTGCGCATGCCGACGCGGGCCCGGTGCCACTGCTTGTTCCACCGTGCCGTGAACGTCTCGGCTTCCGCGCGCCGCTGTCGTCCTGCTGCCATTAGTTCGGGACCCTATCCATCGGACCGGTCGCTCGGCACGGGAGGTCCTACTTGTCCCCCGTCCGAGGCCGGACTTCACAGTGAACTTCACGAACGGCCCTCGCGCCGCAACCTGGCGGAAATTCCCTCGCCCGTCCTTGCGGGCCCCTGGTAGGCATGGGTCCATGGGCAATGACGGCATCGGCCGGATCGGCGGCAGCGACAACACCGGGTTCGACCCCACGAGCGGGCTGCGCGTGCTGCGGCCGGACGAATGGGACACGTGGTACGGGATGCTGATCCGTGCCTTCGGCGGCGTCCCGGAACCGGCCGAGGAGCTGGAACTGTACCGGGAGCTGACGCGGTGCGACCGCTCCCTCGGCGTCTGGGACGGCGACGAGTGCGTCGGGACGTCGGGAGCGTTCGCCTTCCGGATGACCGTGCCCGGCGGTGCGATGGTGCCCGCCGCGGGGGTCACCATGGTCGGCGTCGCCGCCACGCACCGGCGCCGCGGCGTGCTGACCTCGATGATGCGACGGCAGCTGGACGACGTACGGTCCTGGGGCGAGCCGCTGGCCGTGCTGACGGCCTCGGAACCGGCGATCTACGGCCGGTTCGGCTACGGTGCCGCGACCTTCCAGGTGAACGCCGAGATCGAGACGGACCGGGTCCGTCTGTCGGTGCCGGAGGGGACGGACGACGTACGGCTGCGGTACGCCGAGCCCGCGGACGTCCTCGACGTGTGCGAGGCCGTGTACGCGCGGCTGGTGCCCGGGCGGCCGGGGATGCTGGCCCGGCTGCCGGGCTGGGAGCGGCTGGGACTGCTGGACCCGGAGAGCAGCCGGGACGGCGCGTCGCCGCTGCAGTGCGTGGTGGCCCGGCGGGACGGGGAGGTCACGGGGTACGCGCGGTTCCGGGTGCGGCCGGGCTGGGGGCCCTCGGGACCCGACGGCACGGTCGTCCTCCAGGACCTGGCGGGGCTGGATCCGGCGACCCGGGCGGCGCTGTGGCGCTTCCTGTTCGACATCGACCTGACGACGAAGCTGACCATGCGCGGGCGGCCGGTCGACGAGGCGTGGCAGTACCAGGTGTCCGACATCCGACGGTGCCGGCCGCAGTTGCGGGACGGGCTGTACGTGCGGCTGGTGGATGTGGGGGACGCGCTGGCGGCGCGCACCTACCAGGCGCCGGTGGACGTCGTGTTCGAGGTCGAGGACACCTTCTGCCCCTGGAACGAGGGGCGTTGGCGGCTGACGGGGGACGCGAAGGGGGCGTCCTGCGAGCGTACGAACGACGCGGCGGATCTCGCCCTGTCCGCAAGGGAGTTGGGTGCGGCCTATCTCGGGGGCGTCTCCCTGGGCTCGCTGGGCGCGGCCGGGCGGGTGCGGGAGCTGCGGTCCGGTGCGCTGGCGGAGGCGTCGTTGGGGTTCGCGTCGGACGTGGCGCCGTGGTTGCCGCACGGGTTCTGACGGCCGCGGCTGCTGCGAGCGGCGGTCAGTTCTTCTGACAGGTCGGGCACCAGAAGAGGTTGCGGGCGGCGAGGTCGGCGGTGCGGACGGCGTCGCCGCACAGATGGCAGGGGCCGCCGGTCCGGCGGTAGACGTAGACCTCGCCGCCGTGGTCGTCGACGCGGGGCGGGCGGCCCATGGCCTCGGGGGTGTGCTCCGGGCGGACGGTGTCGATGCGGTTGTTGCGCACGCCCTCGTGCATGAGCTCGACGAGGTCGCGCCAGATCGTGTCCCACTCGGCGGGGGTGATGTCCCGGCCGGGACGGTACGGGTCGATGCCGTGCCGGAAGAGGACCTCGGCGCGGTAGACGTTGCCGACGCCGGCGATGACCTTCTGGTCCATGAGCAGCGCGGCGATGGTGGTGCGGCTGCGGGAGATCCGGGCGTAGGCGGTGCGGGGGTCGTTGCCGTCGCCCGGGGGACGGAGCGGGTCGGGGCCGAGGCGGTCGTGTACGGCCTGCTTCTCGGGGTCCGTGATCAGGGCGCAGGTGGTGGGGCCGCGGAGGTCGACGTACGCGGTGTCGTTGACGAGACGCAGGCGGACCGTGTCCGTGGGCGGGGGCGCGGGGGTCTCGCCGAAGGCGACCTTGCCGAACAGGCCGAGGTGGATGTGGACCCAGTCGGTTCCGTCGGCGCCGAAGCCGAGGAAGAGGTGCTTGCCGTGGGCCTCGGTGCGGGTGAGTTCCGTGCCGGTGAGGAGGGAGGCGGCGTCGGAGAACTTGCCCTGGGGGCTGCTGACGTGCACTGCCGTGCCGGCGAAGGCGGTGGCGTAGTCCTGGGCCAGCCTGTGGATCGTGTGCCCCTCTGGCACGGGGTTCCTTTCGTGGTCTTCGCCCCCCGCCCGCCCACCCGCCCGCCCGACTCGGTCGGCCGGGAGACGGGGCTCGCCGGGGCTCCGCCCCGGACCCCGGCGGGGACTCCGTCCCCCGCGTCCCTCCCCCGTGCTCACGCAGCGGGGGAAGGCCGCCCGGGCGACGTCGTTACTGCTGCGGGTGGTGCGGGGGGATGGGCGGGAGGTCGCCCGTCGTTTCGTAGGACGACAGCATGTCGATGCGGCGGATGTGGCGCTCGTCACCGGAGAACGGCGTCGCGAGGAAGGTCTCGACGAACTTCGTCGCCTCCTCCTGCGAGTGCATGCGGGCGCCGACGGCCACGACGTTGGCGTTGTTGTGCTGGCGGCCGAGGGACGCCGTCTCCTCGCTCCAGGCCAGCGCCGCACGGACGCCCTTGACCTTGTTGGCCGCGATCTGCTCGCCGTTGCCGGAGCCGCCGATCACGATGCCGAGGGCGTCGGGGTCCGCGGCCGTCCGCTCGGCCGCGCGGAGGCAGAAGGGCGGGTAGTCGTCCTGGGCGTCGTAGAGGTGCGGGCCGCAGTCGACGGGCTCGTGGCCCGCCGCCTCGAGCCACTCGACGAGGTGGTTCTTGAGTTCGTAGCCCGCATGGTCGGAGCCGAGATACACGCGCATGCGTCGAGTGTGACACGCGGGCCGCGGGGAAGCAGCGTCGGGTGTCGGCTGTGAAAAGAGGGAGGGAAACTATGGAACCTCAGGGGAAGCTCAAGTAACGATCCGGAATCAAAGGTTCCCGAATTCGTTCACCTCCGTTTCACTGGTCCGGCTCGTACACCGCTCGTACGGGTAAATGATCGACCGGCGCAAAGGAAAAACACCCCATGACTTCGCAGCCGACCCTGACCAAGGCCGGGAACGGCCCCGGAGACCCCGGAGAACCCGGGTCCGGGCTCCAGGCCGGACTCAAGAACCGCCACCTTTCGATGATCGCCATCGGCGGTGTCATCGGGGCCGGGCTGTTCGTGGGATCCAGTTCCGGTATCGCCACCGCCGGACCCGGCATTCTCCTGTCGTACGCCCTCGTCGGCACCCTCGTGGTGTTCGTGATGCGGATGCTCGGCGAGATGTCCGCCGCCAATCCGACGTCCGGCTCCTTCTCCGCGCACGCCGACCGCGCGCTCGGGCCCTGGGCCGGGTTCTCCATCGGCTGGCTCTACTGGTTCTTCTGGGTCGTCGTCCTGGCCGTGGAGGCGACCGCCGGGGCCAAGATCCTCGAAGGCTGGATGCCGGCCGTGCCCCAGTGGGGCTGGGCCCTCATCGTGATGGTGGTGCTGACCGCCACCAACCTCGTCTCGGTCGGTTCCTACGGCGAGTTCGAGTTCTGGTTCGCCGGGATCAAGGTCGTCGCGATCGCCGCCTTCATCGTCGTCGGCGGACTGGCCGTCTTCGGCCTGCTGCCGGGCGTCGACAGCGACCAGGCGGGGCTGTCCAACCTGACCGAGCACGGCGGGTTCCTGCCACACGGCCCGGGGGCCGTCCTCACCGGTGTGCTGCTGGTCGTCTTCTCCTTCATGGGCAGCGAGATCCCCACCCTGGCCGCCGGTGAGTCCGAGGACCCGCAGCGGGCCGTGACCAAGGCGACGAACAGCATCATCTGGCGTATCGCCGTCTTCTACCTCGGTTCCATCTTCGTCGTCGTGACCCTGCTGCCGTGGGACTCCCAGTCGATCGTCGACCTGGGCTCCTACGTCGCCGCCCTCGACTCGCTCGGCATCCCGAACGCCGGCGAGGTCATGAACTTCATCGTGCTGACGTCCGTGCTGTCCTGCCTCAACTCCGGGCTGTACACGGCGTCCCGCATGGCCTTCTCGCTCGGTCAGCGCGGGGACGCGCCGAAGGCGTTCGCCCGGACCACCCGGCGCGGGGTGCCGCAGACGGCGATCCTCTCGTCCGTCGTGTTCGGCTTCGTCGCGGTCTTCTTCAACTACAAGTTCCCCGACACGGTCTTCCTCTTCCTGCTCAACTCGTCGGGCGCCGTCGCGCTCTTCGTCTGGCTGGTCATCTGCTTCTCGCAGCTGCGGCTGCGGAAGATCATCCAGGCCGAGGCGCCGGAGAAGCTGGTCGTGCGGATGTGGCTGTACCCGTACCTGACCTGGGTGACCGCCGCCGTCATCGTCTTCGTGCTGGGCTACATGCTGACCGACACCGAGCACGACGGGCGCACCACGGTGCTGCTGACACTGCTCGTCGCGGCGATCGTGGTCGTCATCGCCGTCGTGAAGCAGCGGGTCGTCGCCCGCAGGAGCTGACACCCGTCGCCGTACGGCGCGCAAACGAAGAGGCTCGCCGGGTCGCAGTGCGACCCGGCGAGCCTCTTGCGTGCCAGCGGCTACGGCGTCACCGCTTGTCGGCGAGCTTCCAGGCGGCCGGCAGCACGCCCATGGCCAGGGCGGCCTTGAGGGCGTCGCCGATCAGGAACGGCGTGAGGCCGGCCGCGATCGCGGCGCTGAGGGACATGTCGGCGGCGAGGGCCAGGTACGGGACGCCGACGGCGTAGATGATCGCCTCGCCCAGCAGCATCGTGCCGGCCGTGCGCAGCACCGAGCGGTCGGCGCCGCGGCGGGCGAGGGCGCCCACGACCGTGGCGGCGAGCAGCATGCCGAAGACGTAGCCGAGGGACGGGGCGCCGGTGCCGGAGCCGCCCTCCGCGAACCACGGCACACCCGCCATGCCGACCAGCGCGTACAGCGCGAGGGACAGCAGGCCGCGGCCGGCGCCGAGGGAGGTGCCGACGAGGAGCGCCGCGAAGGTCTGGCCGGTCACCGGCACCGGGGAACCGGGGACGGGCACCGCGATCTGGGCGGCGAGGCCGGTGAGCACGGCGCCGCCCGCCACGAGCGCGATGTCACGGACTCGGGAGGAGGGGATGAGGTCGGCGAGGACCTGCCCGGTGCGGGCGGGGACGGCAGCGGTGCTCATGGGGACTCCGCGGTGGTGTGGACATGTCGGGACACCGTGACGCTATCCCAGCGGGCCGGAGCCGATCACGAGCAGCGCTCGACAAAGGCCGGATCGGCGGCTTGGTGGGCTTCCGACAAAGAACGCCGGGCACACGCGTTCCGGGGTGACACCGGTCACTGAGGTGGGGAGGTGAGCGTCACCCCGGGGCCCCGGGCGCAGGCTGTTGGGTCCCGCCAAGCCGCGGATGGCCGGGGAGCCGTGGGAGATCGGGACGCCGACGGGCTACCGGACCGTCACGTTCCGTATTGCGGTCGTCCGCATGGTGGGCAGCCGCTGTCGCAGGGTGGCGCCACCGCCGAGACTGTGGGCGTTTTTACCCCCGTCCCCCACGCATTGGACGAGCCGCACGATGTCCGACAGCACCACCACCGAGGCGCCGCCGCAGTCGGACGGCGCCTCCCTCTCGCACGGCCTCAAGCAGCGCCACCTGTCGATGATCGCCCTCGGCGGTGTGATCGGCGCCGGGCTGTTCGTCGGGTCCGGGGCCGGCATCGCCGCCGCCGGGCCGTCGATCGTCGTCGCCTACACCCTCTCCGGTCTCCTCGTGATGCTGGTGATGCGGATGCTGGGCGAGATGTCCGCCGCGTATCCCTCGTCGGGCTCCTTCTCCGCCCACGCCGAGCGGGCGATCGGCCCCTGGGCCGGCTTCACCGCGGGCTGGTCGTTCTGGGTGCTGCTGTGCACGGCCGTCGGCCTGGAGGGCATCGGCGCGGCGCAGATCGTGCACGGCTGGCTGCCGGGCACGCCCGAGTGGGCGTGGGTGGCGCTGTTCATGGTGGTGTTCTGCGGGACGAACCTGGCCGCCGTGAAGAACTTCGGCGAGTTCGAGTTCTGGTTCGCCACCCTCAAGGTCGGCGCGATCTCGCTGTTCCTGGTGCTCGGTGTGCTGGCGATCGCCGGTGTCCTGCCCGGCACCGACTCCCCCGGCGCCTCCCATCTGAACGACTTCCTGCCGAACGGCGGCAACGGCCTGATCATCGGCCTGCTCGCCTCGGTGTTCGCCTACGGCGGCCTGGAGACGGTCACCATCGCCGCGGCCGAGTCGGAGAACCCGGTCAAGGGCGTGGCGAGCGCCGTGCGCACGGCGATGTGGCGGATCGCGCTGTTCTACATCGGCTCGATGGCGGTGATCGTCACCCTGGTGCCCTGGGACTCCGAGGAGGTCGTGGCGAAGGGCCCGTACGTCGCCGCCCTCGACGAGCTGGGCATCCCGGGCGCCGGCCAGCTGATGAACGTCGTCGTGCTGGTCGCGCTGCTGAGCGCGATGAACGCCAACATCTACGGGGCCTCGCGCATCGGCTACTCGCTGGTCGAGCGCGGCCAGGGCCCGAAGGCGCTGGGCCGGGTGTCGGGCGGGGTGCCGCGGATCGCGGTCCTCGTCTCCTCCGTCTTCGGCTTCGGCTGCGTGCTGCTCAGCTACTGGCGGCCGGACGACGTCTTCTCCTGGCTGCTGAACATGATCGGCGCGGTCATCCTGGTCGTCTGGATCTTCATCGCCGTCTCGCAGCTGCGGCTGCGGCGCCGTCTGGAGCGGGAGGCGCCCGAGAAGCTGGTGGTGCGCATGTGGGCGTTCCCGTGGCTGACCTGGGTGGCGCTGGCGGGCATGGCCACGGTGTTCGTGCTGATGGCCCGTGAGCCGGACACCCGGGTACAGCTGTACTCGACGGGCGGGATGACGCTGGTCCTGGCCGCCGTCGGCTACGCCTGGCAGCGGCGGCGGGCGCGCGCCTAGGGCCTGTCGTTCGGATCAGGTCGGTCGAGAGGGACTGCGCTTTCAGCGCCCCGCGACGCCGGCATGATCCGAACAGCCCCCGCGGCCCCGCCGAGCCGAAGCCCGGCGGGGCCGAGAAGAGCCCGCCCCCTGTCCGACCGACGGCGTCACCGGACGGTCCCCGGGGGCGGCTCATGGCGTACGGCGGCAGCCGTCAGCCCACCGAGTACCCGAAGTAGTCGCCGTTGGCCGGGAGTCCGCCCTGGCCCGGCTGGTACGTGGTCGCGGGCAGGCTCGTACCGCCCGGCACGGCGTTCGGGAAGGGCAGGACGTGCAGGGCCCCGGTGGCGGTGGGCCCGTAGGGCATACCGGCGTAGAGGTTCCGCGGCGTGAAGAGGATGCTCGTGCCCAGCTTCTCGCCCTCGCCCGGGGAGCCGGGGATGCCGTCGCCGTCGCCGGCCTCGATCCACAGGTCGTTGGCGCCTGCCGCGTCCATCAGCGAGAAGGTGTGGATGGCACCGGCGTCGGTGAAGCCCGCGAGGTCCTCACCGGGGGAGCCCACGGCGATCTTCAGCGTGGCGGCCGAACCGACCTTCCGGGGTGCGGTGTTGACCGCGCTGAGGGACGCGCCCACGGAGTCGCCGGGCTCGATCGTGCCGGAGCGGTCGTCGGTCGCGGAGCCCTGGTTGAGCGCGTGCAGGTAGTCCCAGGTGCCGTTGGCATTGAAGTGCAGCAGTACGACGTTGCCCGCGCCGGCCTGCTGCGCGGCACCGGTCTCGGCGGCCAGGGCCTCGCCGGGCGCGCCGACGGCGAGGATCGAGTCGGTGGCCGTGGCCGCACCGGACGGGCGGTAGGCGACCAGCGCGAGGGCCTGACCGAACTTGTCACCGGCCTCGGCTGCGCCGCTGATCTTCTCGTTGTCCTGGTCCAGGCCCGCGACCACGGTGGGCCGTCCGGTGGCGTCCAGCTTGTGGCTGAGCACGGCCAGGTTGCCGGCGTTCGCGTTGGCGCCGATGGCGTCACCGGGAGCGCCGACGGCGATGAAGTTGGAGTCGCCCGCGACCGACGTGCCGAAGGCGTCGTTGGCCTCGGCCGCGCCGGGGACGTCCGCGGTGTCCTGGTTGATGGCGATGTTGGTGTCGCCGTGCACGTAGAAGGCGGCGCCGGCCTTGGCGAGCGAGCCGAGCGCCTCGCCCGGCGTGCCGATCAGGACCCACGGCTCGCCTGCGGCGGTGGTGCCCGCGGCGAGGGAGGCGCCCATCCGGTCGCCGGTCTCCGGCGCGGAGGCCTTGATGGAGCCGTTGCCGGAGCCCTGTTCGAAGTGGCGGGTGGCCGGGCCGCTGCCGAGGCCGTTCTTGCCGCCGAACAGGATGTCGACGAAGCCGGCGTCGACCGCGCTGCCGACGTTCTCCTCGGACGCGGAGACGACGAGGTCGGTGTAGCCGTCCTCGTTGTAGTCGACGGTCGCGAGGTGGTTGCCGAAGTGGTCCCCGGCCTCGGTGCCGCCGGGCACCCAGTCGAGGTCCTGGGTGATCTCGGCGGTGCCCTTGCCGCCGCCGTGGACGACGCGGACGAGACCCGCGGTGGTGTCGCCGCCGACCGTGGCCATCGGGTCGCCGATGGCGATGTCCTCGACGGCGTCGCCGTTGAAGTCGACGATGCGGGTGGCGCCGACCGCCGCGTCGATCCAGGAGGCGAGGTCGTCGACGCGCGCGATGACGCCCGCGGTGGAGGTCTGGGTCTCGTCGGTGCCGAGGCAGCCGCCCTGGAAGGACCGGCTGTTGAGGCCGACGAGCTTGCCGCCGGAGATGACCGGACCGCCGGTGTCGCCCATGCAGGCGGCCGCGCCGCCCTTGCCGGTGACGCCCGCGGAGGTGGCCGCGGTGGAGTCGACGGTGTAGGTGCCGGTGTGCAGCTGGAGCGGCGCCCACACGGTCTTCGTACGGCCGTAGCCGGCGAAGGTCAGCTCCGCGCCGGCCGCGGGCGCGGTGGTGGCGAGCTGGGCCGGGGCCACGTTGGTGACGGGCCGGTTGAGGCGGGCCAGGACCACATCGCGGTCCGTGCGCGGCACGATCTCGACGACGCGGCGCTCGGCGCCCTGCGTGCCGGAGAGGTCGGAGCGGCCGATGACGGCGGTGGTCGCCTTGGCGGGCACGCCGGCCGGGACGGCCAGCGAGACGGCCGGGTTCTCGGCGAAGCAGCTGGCCGCGGTGAGCAGCCATTCGGCGTCGACGAGGACGGCGGAGCAGCCGCGGTCGTGGTCGCCGATGGTGATCTGTGCGGTGTAGGCGTGGGTGGTGTCCGAGCCGGCGACCGGTGTGCCGCCGGTGATGGCGACGGCGGGCGCCGTGCTCAGCGCGAGCGACCCGGCGGCCAGGACCGCGCCGAGCGCGGCCAGACGGGGACGTCCGATGGAAGACATACGAGTGGTTTCCTCATTCACGGGGCGGCCCCGGCTAGTTGTTGACGCGGATCTCGACCAGGACGTGCTCGCGGCCGTCGACGGACTCGCCGACGCCCTTCCACGTGTCCGCGGGGATGTCGTACTCGACCTGGTCGCCCTCGGCGGTCATCTCCAGGTGGGTGTTGGCGGAGTCGTCCGTCTTCACCCCGTGCACCGAGGGAAGTTCGAGGGTCAGGAAGCCTTCGTCGGCGGTGACCTGGAAGCAGACGTCCTCGTGGTCGCGCGCGAGGAACTGCAGGAGGTTGCCCCCGCCGGCGCAGTCGGCGAGCACGATGTGGCCGTCTCCGCGCTTGAGGACGACGTTCTGCTCGGCCAGGATCTTGTCGGCGTTCGGGTAGTTGTAGTCCTCGACGGCGTAGCCGGGCGTGCCATCGGCGACGGCGTCGGTGGAGGACCCGGCGGCGGCACCCGCGCCGCCCTGGGCGAGTACGGCCCATGCCAGGGCGCCGGCGGTGGCCGCGGCGCCCAGAATGCGCACGAATGCGCTGCGTGACTTCATCACAGTCCTAAAACTCGACAGTTCTTCGGTTCAAGTCCCTTATCGAAGCGGGCACTTGGCGAGCGCGTCCAATACCTGAAACGGACGGAAACCGGATAACCGGTGGGTATGGATCGTGATACGCGTCACATCAGGGAAGGGTTGTAGCGATCTCCATAACGACTTCGCAATAGCTCGCCGTGCGGCCCGCAGAGAAGCGTCCGGGAAGAAGACGGAAAGGGCGCGAAGGAGAACATCGCGCCCTTTCCGCCCGGCGCCGTCGGACCACTCAGCTCGTCCTGTTGAGCTCCTGCGTGACCGGCCCGTCCGGATCGGACTGGAAATACAGCGTGTCCTGATCGTCTACATAGAGCTGGATTCCGGCGGTCTTGCCGAGCCCGCCGTCCTCGACCCCCAGGTAGACGAAATCACTCGACGTTCCCGGGTCCTCGTATTCCCAGCTGCCATGGAAATCGACCGGCTCCGCGCCTTCGCTCGTCGTCACACCGGTGGCCGAGAAGGTGCCCTTCGCCGAGAGCTCGATCCGCCCGCCGTCGTCGGAGCGGTACACACCGGGCAGCTCCTCCGGGTCGACCGCCCCCGAGCACCCCGAGACGAGCACCGCCGAAGCGGCGAGCACGGCGAAGAGCCACCGTCCACTCGCCCTCTTGCGCGTCACGGGCCCAGCGTAACGTCGAACTCGATCACCTGGGTCTTGGGCGACATCGGCCCCTCGTCACCGACGACCTTGTCCACGAACGCGCCCACGGTGTCGCTCCACCAGTCCGTGTATCCGATGACCGGGGGGTGCGTCGCCGACTCGATGTCCGATTCGTTGTACGCGGTGTAGCGCCAGGTGACCGATCCGTCCGCGTTCTCCCGGATGGGAGTCATACGGACCTGGTGCGAGCCCAGGAACGTGTACGCGAGGTTGCCGGTGAGCCCGGCCGTGGTGAGCGTGCCGTAGTCCGTGAGGTATTTGCCGACGCCGTCGAAGCCGCTGAGCTGGTAGTCATACATGTAGGTGTGGCCCAGCTCGTACTTCCCGGTGCGCTGCCATTCGCTGAGGAAGTACGCGATGACGCCCTTGGTGTTCGCGTGCTCGCGGTAGAGCTTGGTGAATTCGTCGTTCGGGCCGAAACACTGCGACTGGGGGCCGGTGCCGGTCAGCCAGCTCCACCCCAGCTCCCACGGGTTGGTGCTGTTGCTGTGCTCGATCGGGTCGCCGAACGGCGTCAGACAGCTCTCGGCGCCGTCGGGAAGCCCGGTCTCGCCGTCGATCGGCACCTTCGAGTTGTCGATCGCGTCCTGGATCGCCTGCTGGATCGCGGCCTGGATGACCAGGATCCGCGCCTCGGTGGCGGCGATGGCCGCCTCGGTGAAGGACTTGCCCGCCGCGAGTTCCGCCTGCCGGGCCCTCGTCGCGGAGGCCTGCGCGTCAGCGGCGTAGGCCGCGGCGGTCGAGGCGGAGCGCACGGCCCGGTTGGCCGCGTCCCGCGCCACACTGCTCGCCTTGCGGGCCGCGGCGGCCGCGTTCGCCGCGGTCTGCGCGGACCTCGCGGCGGCGGCCGCGGAGGCTTCGGCGGCCTCCGCGTTCTTGCGGGCCTCCTCCGCGGAGGCCTTGGCGTCGGCCGCCCAGCCCTCTGCCTTGTTGGCCCAGTCGGTGGCCTCCTGGGCGGCCTGCCGGGCGATGGCCGCGGCCTCGGAGGCGCGGGCCGCGTCCTCGAGCGCGTCCTGCGCGACCTTGGCAGCCCGCGCGATCGCCGCACGGATCGCGCTGATGTGCGTGGCGTGATCGTGGTCGATCCGCGCGAACTCGTGCTGCGTCGTGCCGATGAACTGGCGCAGCATGTGCGTGTCGCCTTCGAGGGCGACCTTCGCCGCGGCCTGGACGTACGGGCCGCCGCTCGCCAGGAGCGTGGTGGCCGCCACCTTGTCGTCCTCGTGGACGGCCGCGGCGCGCTTCACGTGCAGGAAGGTGTGCAGCGCCTCGGCTGAGCCGTCCGTCAGGGCGGCCTCCGCGGCCCGCCGTACGGCGGTACCGGTGGACGTGTCCGCGAGGAGCGTGGTGATCTCGACCTCGTTGTCGTCCCGGGCCGCCTCGACCGCGCCCTTCGCCAGGAAGGTCCTGATGGTGGCGGCGTCCTCGGTTCGCAGCGCCGCCACGGCGGCCTCGGCCACGTTCTGCGTGGAGATCGCGGCGATGGCCGCGGCGTTCTCCGCGTTGTCCTGCTGCAGCGCGATGGCCCGGTCGGCCTCGATCCAGCGCAGGACGTCCTCGTCCGAGCCGGCGAGCGCGAACTCGGCGGCCTCGCGGGTCCACGTACCGGACCGGTCGAGCAGCTGGACGGCGGCCTGCCGCCCCTTGCTCACGGCCTCTCCGGTCCGGCCGTCCCTGAGCGCCGCCTCCATCGCGGTGATCAGCGCGGCGAGTTCCTCGGACAAGCGCGCTTCCTGCGTACGCTCCTGGTTGGCGCGTTCGAGACGGTCGGTCTCGGCGGCCCGCTGCTGCCTGGCGGCCTCGATCGCTTCCTCGGTCTCCTCCTCGAGCCGCGCGATCTCGGCCTCTCTGGCCTCCTGCTCGACCGTACGCGCCTCGGTGACCGCGTCGTACGCCTTGTTCGCGGCTTCCACGGCGGCGTTCGCGGCGGCGGTGGAGCGGTTGGCGTAGTCCACGGCCTTGCCGGCGTTCCGGGCCGCTTCCTCGGCGGCGTCGGCGGCCTTCTCCGCGTGGTCGGCCGCGCTGTCGGCGGCGGCGGACGCGGTACGCGCGGCGGCGGCCGACCTGCGGGACAGCGTCGAGGCCCGGCTCGCGGCCGCCGTGGCCCGGCCGGCGGCGGCCTCCGCGATGGCGGCCTGGCGCTGCGCTTCGGCGGCCTCGGACCGCGCGGCACCGGCGGACACGGCCGCGTCGGCCGACGCGCGCGCGGCGGCGGCCGAGTTGACCGCGGCACCCGCGGCCGCGTTGCCCGCGGCCTCGGCGGCGTCGGAGGCGAGGGCCGCGAGCGTGGCCTTCGCGGCCACGGTGCGCACCCAGTTGACCATGGTCCGCGCGGCCTGCGCCGCCTGGTTGGCGGCCTCCGCCATGTTCGCGTTCTTGGAGGCGCTGATCGCGGCGCGGTAGGCACGCGACGCGGCGCGACCCGCGGCGGCGGCGGCTGCCGAGGCGGCGTTCGCGGCGGCAACGGAGCGCCGGGCCGCGGCCTGCGCGGTACGCGAGGCGGACACCGCGGTCGACGCGGCGGCCGCGGCACCCTGGGCGGCCCGCGCCGCCTTGTTCGCGGCCCTGGCCGAGCGCTGCACGTCCTGCTCGGCGGCCTGCGCCTCGGCCTTCGCCTCCAGCGCGGCCGCCTTGGCCTTCTCGGCGGCCTTGACCGCCTGCTCGGACAGCTCGACCGCCTCGTCGGTCTTGCGCTCGGCGCGCCGCCCCTCCGCCTCCACGATCTTGACCAGCTGCTGGATCTCCGCCGACTCCTCGTCCCGCGCCCGGGCGATGTACTGCCCCGTCGTCAGGAACCACTGGATCGCCCGCGGCGATCCGTCGTCGAGCGCCCGCTCCGCGTACTCCCGCACCTGCGGCGAGGCGGTCACGAGGATGGAGGTCACCTCGACGCGCTGGTCCTCGTGCTGGGCGTCGTACTGCCCGGTGCTGAGGAAGTCCCGCAGCGCGAAGTCCGTACGGGCGGCCAGCGCCTCGGCGGACTCGCGCTTGACGGCCCTGCCGCCGTGCGCGTTGACCGTGGTCACGGCCACTTCGAGGTCCTCGGTCACGGCCGTCGCGAAGCCGCCCTGCAGATAGGCCGAGACCGCCGCGTCCCCGCCGGACAGTGCCTGCCCGATCCCGGCCCGCGTGGCCTTGCCCGCGCTGACCAGGGCCTCGGTGAGCGTGAACCGGTTGTCCTCGGCCGTCGCCGCCGGCAGCCTCTCGCCGAGGAACGTGGCCACGTCGTCCGCGTTGCCCACGAGCGCCGCCGCCGCGGCCGTGCGCACCGCGCGGCCGCCGGTCCGGTACGCCTGCACGACCTTGCCGCGGTCGGTACCGGGCAGCCCCGTACCGCCGCCGGCCGCCACCGTGCCCGCCGCATACGCGGGCCGGGACCCGAATGCCCCCAGAGGCAGTGCGGCACCCGCCGCAATTCCGCCGAAAATGGCCAGAGACTGGCGTCTGCTGAATATCCGTCGTGATGGTGACATCACGACTCCCTTCTCGATTACGAGGGGAAATGTCGCCGCCCCCCTGAATGCCAAGTCCCTTATCGAAGCCGGGGGTTGGTGGACTCGTCCATTGCAGAAACCGGGCAGAAATCGGATAACCGTCAGGTATTCGTTGTGATGTGCACCACACCCCGAAAGGGTTGTAGTGATCTTTGTAAAAGATTCGTGGGCCGATTCGGAGACAGGCACCTCCGGCACCCGTGTCCCGCTCGACCCGGGGCGGCCCCTCCTTGCCCACCGAACGACCCTCGCAGGGTCCGCGGCGGCACGCCCGGCCACCCCCTCGGGCGCCCCCCGGACCCACTCTTGCTGCTAGCGTGCACTTGCAAGCCTTTTGCAATAAGAGGTCGGAGGGGATCCGCCATGTCCGTCTACACGCTCCCTGAACTGCCGTACGACTACTCCGCGCTGGCCCCCGTGATCAGCCCCGAGATCATCGAGCTGCACCACGACAAGCACCACGCGGCCTACGTGAAGGGCGCCAACGACACGCTGGAGCAGCTCGCCGAGGCGCGGGACAAGGAGTCGTGGGGGTCGGTCAACGGCCTGGAGAAGAACCTGGCCTTCCACCTCTCCGGCCACATCCTGCACTCCATCTACTGGCACAACATGACCGGCGACGGCGGCGGCGAGCCGCTGGAGAAGGACGGCACGGGCGAGCTCGCGGACGCGATCGCCGAGTCGTTCGGCTCCTTCGCGGGCTTCAAGGCGCAGCTCACCAAGGCCGCCGCGACCACGCAGGGCTCCGGCTGGGGTGTGCTGGCGTACGAGCCGCTGAGCGGGCGCCTGATCGTCGAGCAGGTCTACGACCACCAGGGCAACGTGGGCCAGGGCTCCACCCCGATCCTGGTCTTCGACGCCTGGGAACACGCCTTCTACCTGCAGTACAAGAACCAGAAGGTCGACTTCATCGACGCCATGTGGGCCGTCGTGAACTGGCAGGACGTGGCCAGGCGCTACGAGGCCGCCAAGTCCCGCACGAACACGCTGCTGCTGGCCCCCTGAGCCGCCCGAGCCGCAGACGTCCCGCCTCGTGATCGTCTTCTCACCCTTCACGGCGGCGGGCGGAATGAGGGAAGCCCCCGCGAGGACGTGACTCGCGGGGGCTTCCTGTGCCGGCGGGCGTCGGTCAGGGCTTGCGGGCGACCCCGCCGTGCTGGCCGACGGGCCGCGGGGGCGTGCCGTCCGGGGACGGGTCCGGGCGCCACAGCGGGACGGACACCACGCCGGGGTCGACCAGGTCGAGCCCCTCGAAGTAGGCCTCGATCTGCTCGACGGGCCGCAGGAAGTACGGGACGGCGCCGGTCTCGTTGTAGCCGTCCTGGGCCGCCTCGTAGTCCGGGTCGGTACCCCGCGAGCCGTCGTTGACGCACAGGTGACTGCCGGAGGGCAGGCCGGCCATCAGGCGGCGGACCAGGTCACAGGCCCGGTCGTGGTCGGCGACGTGGCCGAGGATGCCGCTGAGGATCAGGGCGGTGGGGCGGGCCAGGTCCAGGGTCCGGCCGGCGGCCTCGAGGACGCGGTCCGGCTCGAAGAGGCTGAGGTCCTCGTAGGCGGTGACGCCCTCGGGGGTGGAGGTGAGCAGGGCGCGGGCGTGGGCGAGGACCAGCGGGTCGTTGTCGACGTAGACGATCCGCGCATCGGGGGCGTACCGCTGGGCGACCTCGTGGGTGTTGTCGACGGTCGGCAGCCCGGTCCCGACGTCCAGGAACTGCCCGACGCCCGCCTCCCGCACCAGGTACCGGATGCTGCGGCCGAGGAAGGCGCGGCTGCTGCGGGCGATGGTGACGATGCCGGGGAAGACGGCGGTGTAGGCGTCACCGGCCTGCTCGTCCACGGGGTAGTTGTCCTTGCCGCCCAGCCAGTAGTTCCAGATCCGGGCCGAGTGCGGCACCGAGGTGTCGATCTCCGTCATGGGGTGGGACTCGCCTCCAGTGGTGGGGGCTTCCATGGTCCCCCTGCGGGGGAGTCCGCGGGCCGGAATGCCGCTTTTGCGCGCGCCGGGCTTCCCGGTGGGAGGGGTTCCGGGCGACAGTGGCCCGCATGGGTCTTCCGAACAGGCGGTGCCCCAACTGCGGGGACACGGACCAGGACTTCCGGCCGCTCGTCGACGCCGAGAAGGCGTACGCACTGGCGGCGGGGAAGGTGCCCAGGGCCGACCTGGGCACCTACCGGCGCTGCGCCCGCGAAGGGTGCGTGCGGGTGCAGTCCTACTTCAACTGGAGGTCCGGCTTCGATCTGCCGGAGTCCTTCCGCACTACAGGTTGCTGAAGTCCGGGCCCTTGGTGCGGGTGCGCTTGATCTCGTAGAAGCCGGGGACCGAGGCGACCGCGAGGGTGCCGTCCCAGAGCTTGGCGGCGTCCTCGCCCTTGGGGGCGGGGGTGACGACCGGGCCGAAGAAGGCGAGCTGCTCGCCGTCGGCGCCGGGGACGGCGATGACCGGGGTGCCGACCTCCTGGCCGACCTTGTCGATGCCCTCCTTGTGGGAGGCGCGCAGCTGGGGCTCGTAGGGGGTGGAGTCCCAGTGGTCCATGAGGGACTCGGGCAGGCCGACGTCCTTCAGGGCGGCGGCGATCGTCTCCTTGCCGAGGCCCTCGCCCTGGTTGTGGATGCGGGTGCCGAGCGCGGTGTAGAGGTCACCGAGCACCTCGGGGCCGTGCTCCTCCTGGGCCGCGATGACGATCCGGACCGGGCCCCAGGCCTTGTTCTCCAGCATGTCGCGATACTCCTCGGGCAGCTCGTCGAGCTTGTCCTCGTTGAGGACGGCGAGACTCATCACGTGCCAGCGGACCTCGATGTCCCGTACCTTCTCGACCTCGAGGACCCAGCGGGAGGTCATCCAGGCCCAGGGGCACAGCGGGTCGAACCAGAAGTCGACGGGAGTCTTGTCCGACATGTCTCTCCTCAGGGGGCGTGCGCGGCCGAGCGTTCTTCCCGGGCAACGCAGGAGCCGACCCCGGCCATTCCCGGCTGCCGCGCGTCAGGGGCACATGGCAGGATCAGTGCTGTCCGCATACTGAACACCACCCGAGGGAGTGCCGCCCGTGCCCGGTGAGAATCTGTCCCGCGACGAGGCCCGGGAGCGGGCCGCCCTGCTGTCCGTCGACGGGTACGAGGTGTCCCTCGACGTGCGCTCGGCCGTCGGCGCCGCGGAGGGCGAGGGGCCGCGCACGTTCCGGTCCGTCACCACGATCCGCTTCCGGTGCAACGAGCCCGGCGCGAGCAGCTTCGCCGACCTGATCGCACCGAGCGTGACCGCCGTGTCCCTCAACGGGCGGGACCTCGACCCGAGCGAGGTCTTCGACGGCTCCCGGATCGTCCTGGAGGACCTGGCCGCCGACAACGAGCTGGTCGTCGACGCGCAGTGCGCCTACTCCCGCACCGGCGAGGGCCTGCACCGCTTCGTCGACCCCGAGGACGGCGAGGTGTACCTGTACACCCAGTACGAGCCGGCCGACGCGCGCCGGGTCTTCGCGGGCTTCGAGCAGCCGGACCTCAAGGCGCCCTTCCGCTTCGAGGTGCGGGCGCCCGAGGCGTGGACGGTGTGGAGCAACGGCGCCGGGGACCGCACGGACGGGGTGTGGCGGTTCGCGGAGACCAAGCCGATCTCCACGTACATCACGTGCGTGGTCGCGGGTCCGTACCACTACGTCACGGACTCGTACGAGCGCCTGCTCGAGGACGGTACGCGGCTGGAGATCCCGCTCGGCGCGATGTGCCGCAAGGGTCTCGCGCCGCACTTCGACGCCGACGACGTCTTCCTCGTCACCAAGCAGGGCCTGGACTTCTTCCACGACCACTTCGACTACCCGTACCCCTTCGGGAAGTACGACCAGGCGTTCGTGCCCGAGTACAACCTCGGCGCGATGGAGAACCCGGGGATGGTGACCTTCCGGGAGGAGTACATCTTCCGCGGGAAGGTGACGCGGGCGTCGTACGAGGGCCGCGCCAACACGATCCTGCACGAGATGGCGCACATGTGGTTCGGCGACCTGGTCACCATGGAGTGGTGGGACGACCTGTGGCTGAAGGAGTCCTTCGCGGACTTCATGGGCGCGTTCGCCAACGTCGGCGCGACCCGCTTCAAGGACGCCTGGATCACGTTCGCCAACCGCCGCAAGGCGTGGGCCTACCGTGCGGACCAGCTTCCCTCCACCCACCCGATCACGGCCGACATCCGTGACCTGGAGGACGCCAAGCTCAACTTCGACGGCATCACGTACGCCAAGGGCGCGAGCGTGCTCAAGCAGCTGGTGGCGTACGTCGGGCAGGACGCCTTCATGGAGGGCGCGCGGCGCTACTTCGAGCGGCACGCGTACGGCAACACGCGCCTCGGCGACCTGCTGTCGGTACTGGAGGAGACCAGCGGCCGGGACATGGCCGCCTGGGCGCGGTCCTGGCTGCAGACGGCCGGCGTCAACTCGCTGACCCCGCAGGTGCTGCTGAGCGCCGGGGGCCGCGTCGACGAGCTGGCCGTCGTACAGGAGGCGGCCGAGTCGCACCCCGAACTGCGGCCGCACCGGGTGGCGGTGGGCCTGTACCGGCGTACCGGCGAGGGCGCGCTCGAGCGGTACGCGCGCGCCGAGGTGGACGTCGACGGGCCGCGCACGGTGGTGGCGGAGCTGGCCGGGGCCGAGGCGCCCGAGCTGGTCCTCGTCAACGACGACGACCTGACGTACTGCAAGACCCGCTTCGACGAGACCTCGCTGGCGACCCTGCGCGAGCACCTGGGGTCGCTGACCGACCCGCTGGCCCGAGCGCTGTGCTGGTCGGCGCTGTGGAACATGACGCGGGACGCGCTGCTGCCGGCGCGGGACTTCGCCGGGCTGGTGCTGCGGTTCGCGGGGCGCGAGTCCGACATCGGCGTCCTCCAGATGCTGCACGCCTGGGCCGGGTCGGCGCTGGTGCACTACGTGGCCCCCGAGGGGCGCGAGGCCGTCGGCCGGCTGCTGGGCGAGGGCGCGCTGCGGGAGCTGCGCGACGCGGCGCCGGGCAGCGAGCAGCAGCTGGCGTGGGCGCGGTTCTTCGCGGTGGTCGCCTCCGACCAGGCGGAACTGGCGCTGCTGCGGGGTCTGCTGGAGGGCACGGAGAAGATCGACGGACTGGACGTGGACCAGGAGCTGCGCTGGGCGTTCCTGGAGCCGCTCGCCGCGCACGGCGAAGCCGACGAGGAGATGCTGGCGGCCGAGCTGGCCCGGGACGACACGGCCTCCGGCAAGCGGCACCAGGTGCGCTGCCTGGCCGCCCGTCCGTCGGCGGCGGTGAAGGCGCAGGCCTGGGCGCAGGTCGTGGAGTCGGACGCCCTGTCGAACGCCTTGGTGGAGGCGACCATCGCGGGCTTCGCACAGGCCTCGCAGCGGGAGCTGATCGCCCCGTACGCGGAGAAGTACTTCGCGGCGATCGAGCGGGTGTGGAGCGAGCGGTCGATCCAGATCGGGATGGACGTCGTCCGGGGCCTGTTCCCGTCCCTGCGCGACTCCCAGGACACGCTCGACGCCACGGACGCCTGGCTGTCCACCCACGAGAAGGCCGCGCCGGCGCTGCGGCGGCTGGTCCTGGAGGCACGGGACGACCTGGCCCGGGCGCTGCGGGGGCAGGCCTGCGACCGGGCTGCCGCCGGGCTCTGAGGGAGTGAGCGGGGCGCGGGGTGGCGCTTCGGCTGCGGGTTCGTCGTGGCTGGTCGCGCAGCTCCCCGCGCCCCTGACGGGGACGGCCGGGACCGCTGGCGCAGCAGGGCGACGGTCTCGGCGCTGGCGGCGACATACCGGCCGGAGGCGCCGCCCAGGTCACTGTCCTGCACCGCGCGCCAAGAGCACCCGGAGCTTTGGCCAATGATTGGGCGTTCCGTCATCGTTACGGAATTCAGTCAATAGCAGCCGTAACCCCTGGCCCGCACCTTCGCGGACCAGGGGTTTTCGGCATCCGAACACCCGTCCTTTAGGGCGGGCTTGTCCTGATTCGGCGATGGACGTGTAACAGCGGTTAAGGGAGGGACCGGGCGCGGGAAGTCCCCGGTCATGACGCACAACACCCCGCTCTCCCCCCGCCCCCTCCGCCACCTGGCCGACGGCCGCCGCCGCCTGATGACGGCCGCTCAGCTCCGGGCGCACGGCGTCTCGGCCGCGGAGGCCGCCGAGCAGTGCCGCCCCGGCGGGCCCTGGCAGCAGCTGCTGCCGAACGTCGTCCTGCTCCACCCCGGCCCGCCCACCAGCGACGAGCGGCTGCACGCCGTGCTGCTGTACGCGGCCAGGGAACGGCCCACCGCCGGGGTGCCGGTCCAGCCCGGCGCGGGCGGGGCACCGGACCCCGCCTACGCGGAGGCGGTGATCACGGGCCTGGCCGCGCTGACCCTGCACGGCTTCAGCGGCGCTCCCCCGCTGCCGTCTCTGGAGGCCATCGACGTCCTGGTGCCGCGGATGCGCCGGCTGCGCTCGACCGGCTGCGCGCGGATCGTGCGCACCGCCGCGCTGCCCGCCGCCGTCCAGGTCACCGGGGTGCCGGTGGCGCCGGTGGCGCGCGCCCTGGCCGACGCGGTGGCGGGACTGACGGACGCGGGCCTCGTCCGCCGGCTGCTCACGGAGGCGGTGCGCGGGGGGCACTGCGAACCCGCGGCGGTGGTACGGGAGCTGAACCGGGCGCGGCTGCTGGGCCGGCCGCACGTGGTGGACGCCGTGGACTCGCTGGTGGCCGAGGGACGGGCGATCGCGGAACAGCGCCTGTACCGGATGGTGCGCGAGCACGGCCTGCCGGATCCGGTGTGGAACGTCGACCTGCGGCTGCCCGGCGGCCCCCACCTCGGCGGTCTGGACGCGTACTGGCCGGAGCAGGCGGTGGCCCTGGAGCTGGACACCCGCGCCCACCGCCAGGAGGACGACGCGCTGTGGTCGGAATACGCCCGCAAGCGCGAGCACTTGGAACGACTGGGCATCACGGTCGTGCACATCACGCCGCGCAAGCTGCGGGAGTCCCTGGAGCACCAGGCGGCCGTGGTCCGAACGGCGTTGATGGCGGCCGGAGACAGGGAACCCGCTGCATACGTCGTGGTGCTGCCCCGGTAGTGACGGACCGGGGCGGCATCAGGAGGGGAGAGGAGGGACCGGCGGGCGCGACTGCCCACCGGTCCCTCCTCGTGTTTCCCGCGATTGTCACAAGATGTTCCTTACGTCCTCGATGGCGTATGGCGGAAGTACGCCATGCCTCCCAGACGTCACGGACAACTCTCCCCAAACAGCGAACCCTTGCGTAAAGCTGAGCGGTCGTCCGGGATCGCATTCCGGACTGCTTCGGCCAGGACCGAACGGCCCCGGTCGTACACGCTCGTTCCTTCACTCCAAGGGATGCCGATGACCCACACCCCCCAGCGCGAACCGATACCGGGCGCGAGACGCGCGGCCCGCATAGCCGTGGCCGCGGGTCTCGTCGCCGCGCTCTCCGCGGCCGGGCCGATACCCCTGGCCTTCGCGGCCGACGGTCCGGGCACCGGGGCCGTGCTGCCGGCCGACGTCTCCGTCAAGTCCGCGCACGACAAGCTCGGTTCGGACGACGCGGACCGGCTCGCCGAGGCGAAGGCCGACGGCACGAAGAACGTCACGATGATGGTCGCCACCGCGCCCGGCCAGACCGAGCGGGTCGCCGAGGAACTGGACGCCGTCGGCGGCGGCGCCGTGGGCCGGACCGACGACAAGCTCGGCTACGTCCGCGCCACCGTCCCCACCGCCAGGGCGGACTCGGCCATCGCCGCCGCCGCGAAGCTCTCCTCCGTGCACGGCATCGACCTGCGCGACGAGATCCCGCTGGACGACCCGACGCCGAGCGCGGACACGGCCGCCGGCGCCTCGCAGCAGGGCCGCGCCTACCCGGCGCCCGGCCGGAACACGCCCGCCGAGAACCCGTACAACCCGTCCTTCGAGACGGGCGCCGTCGACTTCGTGAAGAAGAACCCGAAGGCGGACGGCCGCGGCGTCACCATCGGCATCCTCGACTCCGGCGTGGACCTCGGCCACCCGGCGCTGCAGAAGACCACCACCGGGGAGCGCAAGATCGTCGACTGGGTCACCGCGACCGACCCGGTCGTCGACGGGGACGCCACCTGGCGGCGCATGGACACCCCGGTCGCCGGCCCCGCCTTCACCTACGACGGCCGGAGCTGGACGGCGCCCGCCGGCTCGTACCGGGTCAACGTCTTCCGCGAGTCCGTCACCGCCGGCGGGGACGCCAAGGGCGACGCGAACCGGGACGGCGACACCACCGACTCCTGGGGCGTCCTGTACGACGCGCAGGCCGGCACGGTCCGCGTCGACCTGAACAACAACCACGACTTCACCGACGACACCCCGATGAAGCCGTACAAGGACGGCTTCCAGGTCGGGTACTTCGGCACCGACGACCCGAAGACGGACGTCGCCGAGCGTCAGCCGTTCGTGGTCGAGATCCGCAAGGACGTCGTCGTCGACGGGTCCGGCACCAAGGCCGACTTCGTCAACATCGGCGTCATCGAGTCCGAGCACGGCACGCACGTGGCCGGCCTCACCGCCGCCCACGGCCTGTTCGGCGGGAAGATGAACGGCGCGGCTCCGGGCGCGAAGATCGTCTCCTCGCGGGCCTGCTCCTGGTCCGGCGGCTGCACCAACGTCGCGCTCACCGAGGGCATGATCGACCTCGTCGTGAACCGCGGCGTCGACATCGTCAACATGTCCATCGGCGGGCTCCCGGCGCTGAACGACGGCAACAACGCGCGCGCCGAGCTCTACACGCGCCTCATCGACACCTACGGCGTCCAGCTGGTGATCTCCGCGGGCAACTCCGGCCCCGGCGCCAACACCATCGGCGACCCGGGCCTGGCCGACAAGGTCATCTCGGTGGGCGCCTCCATCTCCCGCGAGACCTGGGCCGCCAACTACGGCTCCGCGGTGGAGACGAAGTACGCGATGATGCCGTTCTCCTCGCGCGGCCCGCGTGAGGACGGCGGGTTCACGCCGACGCTCACCGCGCCCGGCGCCGCGATCAACACCATCCAGACCTGGATGCCCGGCGCCCCCGTCCCGGAGGCGGGCTACCAGCTCCCGGCCGGCTACGGCATGCTCCAGGGCACCTCGATGGCCTCCCCGCAGGCCGCCGGCGCCGCCGCGCTGCTGCTGTCCGCCGCCGAGCGCCAGGGCATCGACCTCACCCCGGCGAAGCTGCGCACCGCGCTGACCTCCACCGCCGACCACATCCAGGGCGTGCAGGCGTACGAGGAGGGCGCGGGCCTGGTCAACGTGCCCGACGCCTGGCGTGCGATCGAGCGCGGCGCCACCGCGCACGACTACGCGGTCAAGGCGCCGGTCGACACCGCGATCGACCAGTTCCTGAAGACCCCGGGTCACGGCACCGGCCTGTACGACCGCGAGGGCGGCCTGAAGGCGGGCCAGAAGAAGACGTACGAGATCACGCTGACCCGTACGTCCGGCGCCGACCGGGCACTCCGGCACGAGCTGCACTTCGAGAACAACGCCGGGCGCACCTTCCGGATCGTCGGCTCCGACGAGGTGAAGCTGCCGCTGAACAAGCCGGTGACCGTCAAGGTCGAGGCGCGGCCGGGCTCCGCGGGGCTCAAGAGCGCGATCCTCGAGGTCGACGACCCGCGCACCGAGGGCATCGACAAGCAGGTCCTGACCACGGTCGTGGTCTCCGCGCCGCTGAAGTACACCTTCTCCGCGAAGAACTCCGTGCAGCGCAACAGCACCCAGTCGTACTTCGTGACCGTCCCCGAGGGCGCGAAGACGCTCGAGGTGGCGATCGGCGGGCTGGAGGACAAGAGCCAGACCCGGTTCATCGCCATCCACCCGTACGGCGTCGCCGTCGACAACACGTCCACGCCGTACTGCTACAACAACTACCTCGACGGCAACGGCTGCCGGCCCGACGTGCGCGCGTACGCCGACCCGCAGCCCGGCGTCTGGGAGGTGGAGGTCGAGTCGCGGCGCACCTCGCCGCTGCTGGACAACCCGTACACGCTGGACGTCAGCATCCTCGGCGCCGTCTTCGACCCGGAGGTCGTGACCGTGCCCGAGGCCAAGGCGGGCACCCCGGCGACCGCCTCCTGGACGGTGACGAACCAGTACGCCCCCCTCGAGGGCAAGCTGGTCGGCGGCCCGCTCGGCTCGGCCGGGACGTCCCGCCCGACGATCAAGCAGGGCGAGACGAGGACGACCACGGTCGAGGTGCCCGAGGGCGCCACGTCGCTCGACGTCGCCATCGGGGGCGTCTCCGACGCGGCCTCCGACCTGGACCTGACGGTCTACGACAAGGACGGCAAGGTCGCCGGCCAGTCCGCCGACGGCGACTCGGAGGAGTCGGTGTCGATCCCGGCCCCGGCCGCCGGTACGTACACCGTGAAGGTCGCGGGCTACTCGGTGCCGTCCGGCACCACCGAGTACGACTACCGGGACGTGTACTTCGCCGCGTCCCTCGGCTCGGTCACCGTGGACGGCTCGGCGCCGGTGAAGCTCGGCACGGGCGACTCGGCGACGGTCTCCGGCAGCGCGACGGCGCTGGCCGCCGGGCCGGAGGACCGTGAGTTCTTCGGCCGGGTCCAGCTGGTGAACGCGCGCGGCACGGTCGCGGGCCTCGGCAGCGTACGGATCGGCAACGTCGTGCCGTAGTCCGGTACGCAGGTCGTGAGGGGGCGGGCGCTCTGTGGGGCGCCCGCCCCTTTGCCGTCCGCAGCTCAGTCGCAGGTGAGGGTGCGGGACTCGGGCAGGGAGGCCGTGATCAGGGCGCGGGCGGCGGCGATGTCCTGTGCGCCGGTGATCACGGCGTCCGGGGCGGGCAGGTCCCGCGGGATGCCGACCAGCACCTGGTCGCCGGGGGTGAGCCGGGCGGTGGTGTCGTCCAGCACGAAGGTGCTCCGTCCGGTGCCCTCCCGCGGTGTGTACGTGCGGGTCACCCGGAGCGTGATCCGGTGCCGCGCGGCCCCCGGCACGGGTTCGGCGCCGGTCACCGTGCCCTCGGCGACCAGACGGGCGCAGGCGAGGTAGCGCGGCGTACCGAAGCCCGCGCCGGTCTTCCCCCCGGGGGCCGGGCCGTCCTGCCCGGCGACCGAGGCGGCGCTGTCGGCCGCCGCGTCGTCGCCGCCCGGGCCCTGCACCACCAGCCATCCGAGACCGGCGACCATCACACCCGCGCAGGCCACGGCGAGCGTGCCCAGCGCGAGGCGCAGCGAACGGCGCCGGGGGCGCGGGCGGGGCACGGGTGCGGGCCGGGCGGCTTCCGGTTCCGGGGCCGGTTCGCCCAGGACGCGCCCGAGGATCCCCAACTGCTCCCGCAGCAGCGCCACGTCGGCCGTCGCCGAGCGGTACGCGTCGTGGGCGTCCGCGCCGGAGCCGGGCGGCAGCGGCTCGCCCGTGATCGCCGCCATCAGCGCGTCGTGCCCACCGGGGTGCTGTTCGGCGGCCATCTCACACCACCTCGTCCTCGTGCAGGCGGGCCCGCAGCGCCCGTACCGCCGTGTGCAGCCGGCTCTTGACCGTGCCCTCGGGGAGGCCGAGCTCCTCGGCGATGGCGCGCACGGGCAGGTCGGCGTAGAAGCGCAGGACCACGACCTGCCGCTGGGTGTCGGGGAGCCCGTCCAGGCCCTGGGCGACGGCGAGGGACAGGACGCTGGTGTCCTCCCCCGACGGCTGGTCGGACTGCCGCAGCGCCGCCAGGCGCTCACCGAGCCGGTCCTGCCGGCTCCGGGCCCGGTGCCAGTCCATGGCCAGGTTGGAGGCGACGACCGCCGCCCACGCGGACACGTCCCGCGGCGCCTCGTGTCCCCGCGCCGCCCGTTCCAGCAGCCGCAGGCGGACCTGCTGCACCCCGTCCGGCAGGTCCGCCTGCGGCACGCCGCCCAGCGCGAGCACCGCCCGCACCCGGCGTTCCTGGGCCGCGTCCAGGGGATCGTCGCGCACGGCGTCCCCCTGACCGCGGCGGCCCCTTCCGCGCAGCACAGCCACCCCTCCCCTCGCGGCGTTTCCCCTAGGACGCCGGTCCGCGGCGGAACGTTCGCTTCCGTACAAAGATCTTTTCTTCACACCGTCTTCACTGTCACGATGTGCCCCATGACGCACATCACCAAGGGCGCCAACGCCCCTGTCCCCGCCGTGCCGTTGCGGGTCGCCGTGGGCCGCAGCCGGGTGCCGGGGGTACCCGCCGTGGAGGCCGCCGCCCTGCTGCTCGACGCGACCGGATCGGTGCGCGGCGACGCGGACATCGTCTTCCACGGCCAGCCCGCGCATCCGTCCGGCACCGTGCGCCACATGGGCACCGGTGAGGGCGGCGGGCAGCTCGCCGAGTGGCTGGAGCTGGACCTGCCGCGGATCGAGCCGGCCGTCCAGCGGGTGCTGATCGCCGGGTCCTGCGACGACGGGGTGTTCGGGCAGGTCCCCGGCCTGTACGCGCAGGTGGTGGCGCCCGACGGCGCGGTGGTGGCGCACTACGACGTGACGGACGCGTCCAGCGAGACGGCCTTCGTGCTCGGGGAGTTCTACCGGCGCGACGGGGCGTGGAAGTTCCGCGCGGTGGGCCAGGGCTACGACTCGGGGCTGGCGGGGCTGGCGACGGACTTCGGGGTGGTGGTCGCCGGGTCCGCGGCGGCCCCGGTCGCACAGGCGGCCCCGCCGCCGGCGCCGGCCGCTGCCGCGCCGGGGTCCGGGCCCGTGCCGCTGACGGGTGTGGGCAAGACGGGGGTGGCGCCCGCGGGGGGCGCCGCGTCCGCGGGGCCCGCGCCCACCGTGGTGCAGCCCGCGGGGCCCGCGTCCCCGGCGTTCGCCCCACCCGCCTCCACCCCGCCCGCCTTCACGCCGGTGGCCGTACCCGGCCCGGCCCCCGTCCCGGCCGTACCCGCGGCAACCGCCCCGGCACCCGCCGCCGCCCCGTACGACGTCACCGTCCTGGCCGACGACGACACCCCCTCCTGGGGCGGTGAGCCCTTCGAGTTCGAGCCACGCACCTTCACCGGGGACAAGGCCAGGACGATCACCGTGGACCTGCCGTTCCCGCCCGACTCGGGGCCGGTGATCCTCGAGGCGAAGGTCCGGGACTACGACTTCCTCCACGTCCAGATCCCCGGCCGCGAGGACGACGTCTTCTGCGACGACCTGCCGGACCGCCACAGCCGCGCCCTGCTCGTGCCACCGCGCAAGGGCGGCCCGCTGAAACTGAAGGTGCGCCACGACGGGAAGTGGGAGCTGACCGTCCTGCCCCTGTCGGCGGCCCGCCGGCTCGGCGCCGGAACCTTCGAGGGCAGCGGCCGCGAGGTCTTCCTCCACACGGGCCCCGCCGCCGAGGTGAAGGTGCGGGCGACGGACCGCCACAACGGCTGGTTCCAGCTCAACTACCACGCGGGCGACAGCCTCGACGAGCTGAGGCGTCCCGCCGAGGAGCTGGTCCACGCCTGG
Organism: Streptomyces flaveolus; assembly: GCF_014648815.1. Lineage (GTDB taxonomy): Bacteria > Actinomycetota > Actinomycetes > Streptomycetales > Streptomycetaceae > Streptomyces > Streptomyces flaveolus. The sequence goes on from NZ_BMRV01000006.1 coordinate 31,338, forward strand.
AACGGCCGCCGGGTCAAGGAGACCGTCCGGATACCCGAGGGCCCCCTCCTGCTCGTGATCGACAAGAGCCGGCACCAGTGGGAACTCACCGTCGAGCCGGAGAAGACCCGCGGCCGGTCCGGGCGGCGGGCGGCCGGCGTGTACGAGGGCAAGGGCGACAAGAAGATCACCCTGGTCAGCCCCCGCCCCGGCCGGCCGGCGCTGGTGCGGTACGAGTTCAGGGACGCCGAGCACAGCTACGGCGTCGAGGCCCGCTCCGTGGACGAGTACGGCGACGAGACCGAGTGGGTGAACACCCACGCCCACGGCCTCCGCGGCACCGCGCTGACCTTCGGCGCGGGCGCGTCCGAGAGGACCGTGCAGGTCAAGCACTCCGGACCGTGGAGCTTCGAGCTGCTGCCCGAGGAGCAGGCGCCGCTGATCACCGGCCCGGTGGAGGGCAGGGGCACCACCGCGCTGCGCTACCAGGGCCCGCCGACGCTGATGACCGTCCGGCGCACCTCCCGCAAGAAGGAGGGGAGGCTGACGGCGCACGCCTGGAACCATCCGTACGGGAAGTCGACGATCATCGCCGACGTCAGCGACCGGCACCGGCCCGCCCTCGGTCCGGTCTGGGTCGATCCGGGCGGCACCTGCTTCATCCTGATCGGCTGCCCGGAGTCCACGAAGTGGCGGCTGGAGCCCGCCGCCTTCACCGACGCGCCCCTGCTGGGCGCGCGGACCCAGGGCACCGCGTATGGAGTCGTACGTCACACCGGGCCCGACACCGAGGTCTCCATCGTCTCCACGGGCGGCATCCAGCACCTCTACCAGCTCGACGAAAATCTGTTCCCGCGCCGGAAAGTCACCGCAACTTCCGGTCCGCACCACATCTCGGAAGGGATTCTCCACGTGCGGGCCATCGGCGACTGGGTGATCGAAAGGCGGAGCTGAGAGGGTTGCCCGTCCGTCCCTCGGGCAAACGATTGGACACACCGACCGGGAATCCCCGCATGATGGAAGGGCCCCGCCCGCCCGGCCGGGTGCACGCACGTCACCAGAAGGAGTCACCGTGAGGGTCGGAATCGTCGGAGCCACCGGTCAGGTCGGCACGGTCATGCGCAGGATCCTCACGGAGCGCGACTTCCCGGTCACGGAGCTGCGCCTGTTCGCCTCGGCCCGCAGCGCCGGCAAGGAGCTCGACGGCGTGACGGTGGAGGACGCGGCCACCGCCGACTACTCCGGGCTGGACATCGTGCTCTTCTCCGCGGGCGGCGCCACCTCCAAGGCGCTGGCCGAGAAGGTCGCCTCCCAGGGCCCGGTCGTGATCGACAACTCCTCCGCCTGGCGCCGTGACCCCGAGGTGCCCCTCGTGGTCTCCGAGGTGAACCCGCACGCGATCGCCGACCGCCCCAAGGGCATCATCGCCAACCCGAACTGCACCACGATGGCCGCGATGCCCGTGCTGCGTCCGCTGCACGCGGAGGCGGGCCTCGAGGCGCTGGTCGTCGCCACCTACCAGGCGGTGTCCGGTTCCGGCCTGGCCGGCGTGGACGAGCTGTTCGAGCAGATCAAGAAGGTCGGCGACGACGCCCCGAAGCTCACCCACGACGGGTCGGCGGCCGAGTTCCCGAAGCCGGACAAGTACGTGGCGCCGATCGCGTACAACGTGCTGCCGCTGGCCGGGTCGATCGTCGACGACGGTCTGCACGAGACGGACGAGGAGCAGAAGCTCCGCAACGAGTCCCGCAAGATCCTGGAGATCCCGGAGCTGAAGGTCTCCGGCACCTGCGTGCGCGTGCCCGTCTTCAGCGGCCACTCCCTTCAGATCAACGCCCGCTTCGCCCGCCCGATCAGCGTCGAGCGCGCCAAGGAGCTGCTGGCCGGCGCCCCCGGCGTGGCGCTGACCGAGGTGCCGACCCCGCTCCAGGCCGCCGGCCAGGACCCGTCGTACGTGGGCCGCATCCGTCAGGACGAGACCGTCGAGAACGGCCTCGCCCTGTTCGTCTCCAACGACAACCTGCGCAAGGGCGCCGCCCTGAACGCGGTGCAGATCGCGGAGCTGGTGGCGGCGGAGCTGAAGGGCTAGCCCCGCCCGACCTCGTAGAGGAAGCAGCCGTACTCGACGGCCCGGACGTGGACGAACGCCACGGCCGGGTCGTCGAACGCTTCCCGGAGGGCGGGTGCGAAGGCGCCCGGCTCCTCGACCAGCCGCCCGCCCAGGATGTTCCCGTCGGCGGAGTAGCGGCGGAGGGTGCGGTGCGAGTTGGTGAAGGGGAGGCGGTCCGTCTCCGGTCCCGCGCACTCCTCGGCGTGGACGAAGACCGGCCCCTGCTCGTCGTACGGGCCCGGGTCGGCGCCCGTCGCCGCCGCCCAGCGGCGCAGCGGGGCGTAGGAGACCAGGGCGATGCGTTCGCCGGGGCGGCTGTGGCGCAGGCAGCAGCGCAGGGGCGTGTCGCCCTCGTGGTCGGTCACGGGGACGGGGGCGCGGCCCGCGTCGTCGGCCGTGCGCAGTTCCTTCAGGACGTCCGGTGCGATGGGTCGTACGGTGTGGCTGCTCATGAGACCAGGCTCGCGCGCGGACGGACCGGCGACCGGCGGGAAACGGACATCGCGTTCCGTGCGGGTGCCGTGGAAGGATGGCGCAACCCACACATAACGAGGAGATGACCGCGTGCCTGGCACAAACCTGACTCGCGAAGAGGCGCAGCAGCGGGCGAAGCTGCTGACCGTTGACTCGTACGAGATCGATCTCGATCTCACCGGCGCGCAGGAGGGCGGCACCTACCGGTCCGTGACCACGGTGCGCTTCGACGTCGCGGAGACCGGCGCCGAGTCCTTCATCGACCTGGTCGCGCCGGCCGTCCACGAGGTGACCCTCAACGGCGACACGCTCGATCCGGCCGAGGTGTTCCAGGACTCCCGCATCGCCCTGCCGGGCCTGCTGGAGGGCCGCAACGTCCTGCGCGTGGTCGCCGACTGCGCGTACACCAACACCGGTGAGGGCCTGCACCGGTTCGTCGACCCGGTCGACGACCAGGCGTACCTCTACACCCAGTTCGAGGTCCCGGACGCGCGCCGGGTCTTCGCGAGCTTCGAGCAGCCGGACCTGAAGGCGACCTTCCAGTTCACCGTGAAGGCGCCCGAGGGCTGGACGGTCATCTCCAACTCGCCGACGCCCGAGCCGAAGGACAACGTCTGGTCCTTCGAGCCGACTCCGCGCATCTCGTCGTACATCACGGCGCTGATCGTCGGCCCGTACCACTCGGTGCACAGCGTCTACGAGAAGGACGGCCAGTCGGTTCCGCTCGGCATCTACTGCCGGCCCTCGCTGGCCGAGCACCTCGACGCGGACGCCATCTTCGAGGTGACCCGGCAGGGCTTCGACTGGTTCCAGGAGAAGTTCGACTACCCGTACCCGTTCAAGAAGTACGACCAGCTGTTCGTGCCCGAGTTCAACGCGGGCGCGATGGAGAACGCGGGCGCGGTGACCATCCGCGACCAGTACGTGTTCCGTTCCAAGGTGACGGACGCCGCGTACGAGGTGCGGGCGGCGACGATCCTGCACGAGCTGGCGCACATGTGGTTCGGCGACCTGGTCACCATGGAGTGGTGGAACGACCTGTGGCTGAACGAGTCGTTCGCCACCTTCGCCGAGGCCGCCTGCCAGGCCGACGCGCCCGGCTCGAAGTGGCCGCACTCGTGGACGACGTTCGCGAACTCCATGAAGACCTGGGCGTACCGGCAGGACCAGCTGCCGTCCACGCACCCGATCATGGCGGACATCAGCGACCTGGACGACGTGCTCGTCAACTTCGACGGCATCACGTACGCCAAGGGCGCGAGCGTGCTGAAGCAGCTCGTCGCGTACGTCGGTGAGGACGCGTTCTTCCGGGGCGTGCAGGCGTACTTCAAGCGGCACGCGTTCGGCAACACGCGCCTGTCCGACCTGCTGGGCGCGCTGGAGGAGACCTCCGGCCGCGACCTGAAGACCTGGTCGAAGGCGTGGCTGGAGACGGCCGGCATCAACGTGCTGCGCCCGGAGATCGAGACGGACGCCGAGGGCGTCATCACCTCCTTCGCGGTCCGCCAGGAGGCCCCGGCGCTCCCGGCCGGCGCCAAGGGCGAGCCGACCCTGCGCCCCCACCGCATCGCGATCGGCGCCTACGACCTCGACGCGAGCGGCAAGCTGGTGCGCGGCGACCGGGTCGAGCTGGACGTCGACGGCGAACTGACGGCCGTACCGCAGCTGGTGGGCAAGCCCCGCCCGGCGGTGGTGCTCCTGAACGACGACGACCTGTCGTACGCCAAGGTCCGTCTGGACGAGCAGTCCCTGGCCGTGGTCACCGAGCACCTGGGCGACTTCACCGAGTCGCTGCCGCGCGCCCTGTGCTGGGCGTCGGCGTGGGACATGACCCGGGACGCGGAGCTGGCGACCCGCGACTACCTGTCGCTGGTGCTGTCGGGCATCGGCAAGGAGTCCGACATCGGCGTCGTGCAGTCGCTGCACCGCCAGGTGAAGCTGGCCATCGACCAGTACGCCGACCCAGCCGCCCGCGAGACGCTGCTCACCCGCTGGACCGAGGCGACGCTGGCCCACCTGCGCGCCGCCGAGGCGGGCAGCGACCACCAGCTGGCGTGGGCGCGGGCGTTCGCGGCGACGGCGAGGACGCCGGAACAGCTCGACCTGCTGGACGCGCTGCTGGACGGTACGCAGACGATCGAGGGCCTGGCCGTCGACACCGAGCTGCGCTGGGCGTTCGTACAGCGGCTGGCGGCCGTGGGCCGGTTCGGCGGTTCGGAGATCCAGAGCGAGTACGAGCGGGACAAGACCGCCGCCGGTGAGCGCCACGCCGCCACCGCGCGGGCCGCCCGCCCGACCGAGCAGGCCAAGGCGGAGGCCTGGGAGTCGGTCGTGGAGTCCGACAAGCTGCCGAACGCCGTGCAGGAGGCGGTCATCGCCGGCTTCGTCCAGACCGACCAGCGCGAGCTGCTGGCGCCGTACACGGAGCGGTACTTCGAGGCGCTGAAGGGCGTCTGGGAGTCCCGTTCGCACGAGATGGCCCAGCAGATCGCGATCGGCCTGTACCCGGCGGTGCAGGTGTCCCAGGAGACCCTGGACCGCACGGACGCCTGGCTGGCCTCCGCGGAGCCGAACGCGGCCCTGCGCCGGCTGGTCTCGGAGTCCCGCTCGGGCGTGGAACGCGCCCTGAAGGCCCAGGCGGCGGACGCCGCGGCGGCCGAGTAGGCGGAACGAACAGGGGGGCGTCCGGTGCCGCACCGGGCGCCCCCTGCGCGTCAGGCCGCCGCGCGTACGGAGGCGTCCAGCAGCTCGCCGAGCGCCGCGCGGGCCTGCTGCAGGTGGGCGATCCGCGTGTCCAGGTCGGCCAGTCGCTCCCGCAGCAGGTCCTGGACGCAGACGTCGACCTCGGGGCCGTCGCCCAGGACGCACGGGACGAGTTCGCGGATGACCCGCGTCGGGAGCCCGGCGGCCAACAGGGTACGGATGCGCGCCACCTCGGTGACGGCCTCGGCCGGGTACCGGCGGTGGCCTCCCGCGTCACGCCGCGGAGCGAGCAGCTCCTGCTCCTCGTAGTAGCGCAGCAGACGGACGCTCACCCCGGTCGCCCGTGCCAGTTCGCCGATCCTCATGTGCCCCACCTCACACTCGACGGCCTTGAACCTCACATCGATGAGAGATCCTACGGTCGGCCCATGACCACCTCACCGCGAACGCCCCTGTCCCTCTACGGCTTCCTGCGCCCCAGGCCGGAACGCGCCGACGAGGTCAGACGGATCCTCACCTCCTTCGTCGAGCCCACCCGGCACGAGGAAGGCAACCTCCAGTACCACCTGCACGAGCACGACGACGGCCGGTTCTTCCTCTACGAGGTCTGGCGCTCCCAGGCCGACCTGGACCGGCACAACGCCCTCCCGGCCCTGCGGGCGTTCCTGGACCGCCTGCCGGAGTACCTGGAGGGCGAGGTGGAGGGGTACTTCGACACCATGCTGAGCGCCTATCCGGCGGCCGACGGCACCTGAGGTCCGCCGGGGCGGAGCGCGGCGGCCGTCCGCAGCGCGTCCAGCACCCGGCCCACCGCCGTCCTCTCCTCCGCGCCCCTGCGCACCGCCGCGACGACGTGCCGGACCGGGCGGTCCGCGTGCAGTTCACGCATCACCACGCCGTCCCGGGGCACCGCCGCCATCCGCGGCACCAGCGCCACGCCCATGCCCGCCTCCACCATCGCGAGGATCGCCGTCCAGCCGGCCGCCGTGTGCGCCTGGTGCGGGCGGAAGCCGGCCGTCTCGCAGGCGGCCCGGGTGATGTCCGACCAGGGTCCGCTGCCGCCGAAGATCCACGGCTCGGCGGCGAGGTCGGCCATCCGCGGCCCGTCCGCGCCGGCCAGCGGATGGTCGCGGGGCAGGGCGACGTCCAGCGGGTCGGCGAGCAGCGGCACGCGGGTGAAGCGGGGGTCGCCGGCGGTGGGCGCCTGGGCCGCCAGGGACAGGGCGAGGTCCACGTCCCGCGCGGCCAGCAGCTCGTACGCCTCCTGCGCCTCGGCCTCCCGCACCCGCACCGTGATGCCGGGGTGCGTCGCCCGCAGCGCGGTCACGGCCGGGACGACGAGGGCGGGCACGGCGGTGGAGAAGGCGCCGACCCGCACCTCACCGGCCTCCCCGTGCAGGTAGGCCGCCAGGTCGGCGTCCGCGCGCTCCAGTTGCTCGAAGACCGCCTCGGCGTGCCGCAGGACGAGCCGGGCCGCGTCCGTCAGCCGGACCCGCCTGCCGTGGGCCCGGAGCAGTTCCACCCCGAGCTGCCGGGAGAGGTTCGTCAGCTGCTGGGACACGGCCGACGGCGTCATGTGCAGCGCCTCGGCCGTCGCGGTCACCGTGCCCCGTTCCCGCAGCGTCCGCAGGATCTGCAGCTTGCGGATGTCCCAGTCGGCCATGGCGGCAACCTATCCGCGGGCGGCCCCGGTCACCGACGCGCCCCCGCGCCGAGCACGACCCCGCCGAGGATCAGCGCCATGCACCCGGCCTGCGCCCAGCCGGTCGGCTCGGCCAGCAGCAGCCAGGACAGCAGGGCGACGCACACCGGCTGGAGGTAGTAGACGACGCCCGCGCGGGTCGGGCCGATCAGGGAGATCGCCTTGTTCCAGGCGAAGAAGGCCACGGCCGAGGAGGCGACGCCGACGTAGAGGAGAGGCAGGACCGTGCCGGTCGTCGGGGTGAAGCCGCCCTGGACGGCGAGGCTGACGCCCTGCGCGGGCAGCAGCAGGACGGTGCCGGCCAGGAAGGTGGTGAACAGGAACGCGGCGCCGTCGAGACCGGCGGGCCGGCGGCGCAGCAGCGCACTGTAGGAGCCGAAGGAGCAGGCGGCGGCGATCATCCACAGGTCACCGGCCGAGAACGACGCCCCGCCGCCGACGAGCAGCAGCACTCCCGTGCAGGCGATGAGGAGGCCGGCGATCCGGCGGGCGCCGAGCCGGACGCCGCCCGCGCGCTCGAAGACGGCCATCAGCACCGGCGAGGCGGCCATGATCATGCCCATGTTGGCGGCGGGGGTGGTGACTCCGGCCTGGTTGACGAGCGTGTTGTAGACGGTCACGCCGAGCAGGGAGGCGAGGAGCACGAAGCCGAGGTGGCGGCGGATCAGCTCGCGCTGCCGCCAGGCCCGCCTGGCGCCGAAGGGGGCGACGACGGCGAGGGCCACCACCCAGCGCCAGAAGGCGTGCTGGACGGGCGGGACGCTGTCGCCGAGGGCCCGGGAGGTGACGAAGCTGCCGGACCAGACGAGGGTCGCGAGGACGGCGAGCGCGAGGCCGAGGGCGACGGGAGTCGTCGTCCTCGGCCGGGCGGTGGGGGTGTCGGCGGGGTGGGTGGTGGTGCGGCGGTCGGCGACGGCCACGAAGGTCCTTTCCAGTCGGAGGCCCGGTGCCGCTACCGTCGCAGGGCCGGTCCCGTCAGGTCCATCGAATCCTTTCGACCGTTCCTTGAAGGAGAACTGAAAGGTTTGCGCTGTTGCCTGACCCGCTTGCCCGGCGTGAGCTGCCCCGCGACGGTCGCGCCGAACGCCAGCGCCATGCCCGCCGTCTGAACGGCCGTCAGCGTCTGCCCCAGGGCCGCCCAGCCGACCACGGCGGCGGTCAGCGGGGAGAGCGGGCCGAGGAAGGTGACCTGGGTGGCGGAGAGCCGGCCGATGCCACGGAACCAGAGCCAGTACGCCACCGCGGTGTTCGCCAGCGCGAGGTAGAGGTAGCCGCCGATCGCCGGGCCGTCCAGCGCGGGCGGGGCGCCTTCGACCAGGAAGGCGAGCGGTGCGATGAGCAGGCCGCCCGCGGTCAGCTGCCAGCCGGTGAGGGCGAGCGGGCCGACGCCGTCGGGGCGCCCCCACCGCTTGGTGAGGACGGTGCCGGTCGACATCGACGCGGTGGAGGCGAGGGCCGCCAGCGCGCCGAGCGGGTCCAGCGCCCCGGCCGCCTTCAGCACGACCAGGCTGACGCCGAACGCGGCGACGAGGCCGGTGAGCACGGACCGGGCGGTGGGCCGCTGGCCCAGCATCAGCGCCGAGAGCCCGACGACGAAGAGCGGACCGACCGAGCCGACGACGGCGGCCATGCCGCCCGGCAGCCGGTAGGCGGACAGGAACAGCAACGGGAAGAAGGCCCCGATGTTCAGCGCGCCCAGTACCGCCGCCTTGCCCCACCAGGCGCCGCGCGGCAGCACCCGGGCGAGGGCGAGCAGCAGCAGGCCGGCGGGCAGGGCGCGCATCAGCCCGGTGAACAGGGGGCGGTCGGGCGGCAGGAACTCGGTGGTGACGGCGTAGGTGGTGCCCCAGGAGACGGGGGCGAGGGCGGTGAGCGCGATGAGGGCGGGGCGGCCGGTTGCCATGAGGGCACCCTTCGGGGCGACGAAGTAGCTCGGCGGAAGCAGCTTGACGGGGATAGCTCGGCGGGAAGCAGCTCGGTTGAATGTAGCTTAGCGCTAAGCAAGTGTCCGTCAAGCCACTTTCTTGCGGCTGACCGGACGGCCGTCGATACTCGTGCCATGACTGAAAGCCCCCGGCCTCGGCCCCAGGAGCACGAGGATCCCGTCGACGCGATCATCGACCAGTGGGCGGCGGTGCGGCCGGACCTGGACACGACCGCCATGGAGGTGTTCGGCCGCGTTTTCCGGCTCTCGCGCGCGATGGGCGACCGGATGGAGAAGGCGTACACGCCCTACGGGATCTCCCGGGGCGAGTTCGACGTGCTGGCCACGCTGCGCCGCTCGGGCGAGCCCTACGCCCTCTCCCCCCGGCAGCTCTCGGCCACGCTGATGCTCACCACCGGCGGCATGACCGGCCGCCTCGACAAGCTCGAACGGGCCGGGCTGCTGCGCCGCTCCCCCGACCCGCACGACCGCCGGGGACTGCGGGTCACGCTCACCGAGAAGGGGCTGGAGCTGATCGACGAGGCGGTCGGGGCCGGTCTCGCCGTCCAGACCGAGGCACTGTCCGCCCTCGGCGCCGACCGGGCCGGCCAGCTGGCCGGCCTGCTGCGCGAACTCCTCGCCGGCACCGAGAAGTAGCGGGCGGCGCCCCCGCGGAAAACCGCGAGGGCGCCGGCCCCGTCGTACGTACGGCTGATGCGCGTACGTACGGCGGGGCCGGCGCCCTCGGTGGAGCGGTGGTGGGCCGTCAGGCCTTGGCGTTGGCCCTGGTCTTCACGTTGCGGCTGGTCACGCGGTGCTTCTCCTGGGACCTGTCCAGGACCATGACCAGACCCGCGATGACCACGAACAGCGCGATCGGGAGCAGGACGTAGAGGCCCAGCGTCTCGATGACGCTCAGGCCCGTGCCGGGGTCGTCGCCGTCGTCGCGGGTCAGCGCGAGCGCGGGGGACGACATGAGCAGCATCATCAGCGTCGTACCGGCTGCCAGGGCGCCGGCGCGCAGGGCGTTCTTCTTGTCCACGGTGCAAAGTTAGCGAACGGCCGAACGGGGCGCGCGCCCGGGGTGCCGTACGGGGACCCGGGCGGCCCGTTCAGCGCGCGGAACGATCCCGCATCACCTCGATCAGGGCGTGCAGGCGCGATGCGGCGGCCAGTTCCTCCAGGGTCACCGGGCGGCCCCGGTCGTCGGCGACGGGCAGCCGCCAGTTGGGGTACTGGTCCCAGGTGCCGGGGAGGTTCTGCGGGCGGCGGTCGCCGACGGCGTCGGGGAGCCAGAGGCCGACCATGCGGGCGGGGGTGCGCATCAGGAAGCGGTGGACGGCCTGGATCTCGGCCTCCTCGGAGGAGGTGTCGGTGCCGCCGCCGGTGCCGTGCAGCAGGCCGAGGCGGGCGAGCAGGTCCAGCCACTCCGCGGCGTCCGTCGCCGCCTCGGCCCGCTCCTGCTCCAGCGGACGGGTGAGCAGGCCGAGCCGGTCGCGGAGTTCGACGTGTTCGCCGGTGAGCCGGGCGGCGGTGGACGGCAGGTCGTGGGTGGTGGCGGTGGCCAGGCAGTCGGCGCGCCACTGTTCGGGGGGCAGGGGCCGGCCGTCGCCCGCCCAGTCCCGTTCGAACCAGAGCACCGAGGTGCCGAGCACCCCGCGTTCGCGCAGGGCCTCACGCACGCCCGGTTCCACGGTGCCGAGGTCCTCGCCGATGACGACGGCGCCGGCCCGGGTGGCCTCCAGAACGAGGACGGCGAGCATGGCCTCGGCGTCGTAGCGGACGTAGGTGCCCTCGGTGGGCGGGTGGCCCTCGGGGACCCACCAGAGCCGGAAGAGGCCCATGACGTGGTCGATCCGCAGGGCTCCCGCGTACCGGAACAGGCCGCGCAGCAGGTTCCGGAAGGGTGCGTACCCGGAGCCGGCGAGGCGGTCGGGGCGCCACGGCGGCAGGCCCCAGTCCTGGCCGCGGGCGTTGAAGGCGTCGGGCGGTGCGCCGACCGACATGCCGGCGGCGAAGTACTCCTGCTGGGCCCAGGCGTCGGCGCCCTGGGGGTGCACGCCCACCGCCAGGTCGTGGACGATGCCGACCGGCATGCCGGCCTCGCGGGCGGTGTGCTGGGCGGCGGTGAGCTGGGTGTCGGTGAGCCAGGCGAGGCGCGAGTGGAAGTCGACACGGTCCATCAGCTCGCCGCGGGCACGGGCGGTCTCGGCCGAGCGCGGGTCCCGCAGCCCTTCGGGCCACCGGCGCCAGTCGGAGCCGTGCACCTCGGCGAGCGCGCACCAGGTGGCGTGGTCCTCCAGGGCCGTGCCCTGTTCGGCGAGGTAGTCGCAGTAGGCGGCGCGGCGGCCGGGTCCGAGGGGGACCTCGCGGAGCAGGTCCAGCGCGTCGCGCTTCAGCTCCCACACGGCGTCCCGGTCGATGAGGGCGCCCTTCTCCAGTACGGCCTCCCGCAGCCGCCCGGCCCGCTCCTGGAGGGCGCGCACGCGGTCGGGGCCGGGGACGTACGCGAACTCGGGCACGGCCTCGATCCGCAGGTGGACGGGGTCGGGGAAGCGCCGGGAGGAGGGCCGGTAGGGCGAGGGGTCCGTGGGGGCGCCGGGCACGGCCGCGTGCAACGGGTTGACCTGCACGAATCCGGCGCCGAGGGCGCGTCCGGCCCAGGCGGCCAGTTCGCCGAGGTCGCCCAGGTCGCCCATGCCCCAGGAGCGGCGGGACAGGAGGGAGTAGAGCTGGACGAGGAGCCCGTAGGAGCGTCCGGCCGGGGTGGGCAGCCGGTCGGGGGCGACGATCAGGTGGGCTCGGGAGGTCCGGCCGTCGGGCGCGGTGGCGGTCAGGCGGTGGTACCCGGCGGGGAGCTGCCCGGCGTCGGCGCGGATCTCGCCCTGCTCGGTCTCGACGCGCAGGGCGGTGCCCTCGGGCAGCGCGGCGAGGGCGGCCGGGGTGCCGCCGCCGGTGCGGGCGACCACGGTGGGCGGCAGCAGGCGCTCGCGCAGTTCGTCCTCGCGGGCGGCGAGGGCGGCGCGCACCGCTTCGGGTCCGCGGGTGTCGACGCCGAGGGCGGCCAGGGCGAGCGCGACGGCGGTGGCCGAAGCCGCGACGGTGCGGTCCGGGGACGGGCTGTAGGAGGTGGCGACGCCGTGCAGTGCGGCGAGCCGGGACAGGTCCTCGGGCAGGTCCTCGGTGGGGGGCTCGGCCGGCCGGGCAGCTGTCATCTATGACCTCTGAGACCTCGTGGGTTCCGGTACGGCGAAGGAGGGGCCGCCCTGCTCCGGCACGTCCGCCGTGAGCTCGGGGGAGGATTCGCTGGTCAGCGGCACGGCGTCGGCGAACGGCGACTCGCTGGTGAGGGGCTCGGCGTCGGGCAGCGGCGGTTCGCTGGTGAGCGGCGTCTCGGCGCAGCTGCCGGTCGCGCCGAAGACGCAGTAGTGCGGGGTGCCGGAGTCGGCGGAGGGCTCCGCCCAGGGGGTGGACGGCTCCGCCACGGGTTTGGAAGGGGCCGGGAGCAGCAGGGGCGCCGGTGCAGCCACGGAGATCTCCTTTGGGTCGAGCACGCTTCTGACGGGTTACGGCAGCCCTACCCAGTCGGCGCGCGGACAGACGCCCCGGGACGGACAACGTGTCCCTGGTCACATTCTGCCCCGGGGAGATGCCCCGGATACGGGCGAAAGACCCACTCCGGCCGTCCCTCGTTCGGGCGTGAGCCCCAGTCCACTATTCACTCAGTACATGTACGTGGTGAATACTGATCGCCATGAGCACCCGTCACATCCTGTTGGGGCTGCTCGCCTCGGGGCCGAGCCATGGCTACGACCTGAAGCGGCGGCACGACGAACGCTTCCCGCAAGCCCGACCGCTGGCCTACGGGCAGGTCTACACGACCCTGCAGCGCCTGGTCCGGGACGGCCTGGCGGAAGTGGACGGCACCGCCTCGGACGGCGGACCGGAACGGACCGCGTACCGCGTGACGGACGAGGGCGCGCGGGAACTGTCGCGCTGGGCGGCGGAGATCGCGCCGCCCGCCCCCTTCGTGACGAACGAGATCTTCGCCAAGCTCGTCGTCTCGATCCTCACCGGCGCCGACGCGGACGCCTATCTGCTGGCCCAGCGCGCCGCCCACATGCGGCGGATGCGGGAACTCACGGCGGTCAAGACCGCTCCGGGCACCGACCTGACGACCGTGCTCTCGGCCGACTACGCCCTCAACCACCTCGACGCCGACCTCCGATGGATGACCACCACGGCGGCCCGGCTCACCACTTTGACCGCGGAGGTCTGTGCGACATGACGAACGGGGAGACGAGGGGGCCGCTGCTCGCGGCCGCCGGACTGGCCAAGGCGCACGGCAGGACGCCGGCCCTGCGCGGTGCGGATCTCGAACTGCGGGCCGGTGAGATCCTCGCCGTCACCGGGACCAGCGGCAGCGGGAAGTCGACGCTGCTGCACTGCCTGGCCGGGATCGTCCGGCCGGACGCCGGCTCGGTCGTGTACGACGGGCAGCGGCTGGACCGGCTGCCGGAGAAGCGGCTGAGCGAGCTGCGGCGCACCGACTTCGGCGTGGTCTTCCAGTTCGGCCAGCTGATCCCGGAGCTGACGGCCCTGGACAACGTCGCGCTGCCGCTGATGCTGGCGGGTGCCGGCCGGGCCGAGGCGCGGGCGCGGGCCGGCGAGTGGCTGGAGCGGTTCGGGGCGAGCGGGCAGGCAGAGCTGCGGCCCGGCGCGATGAGCGGCGGTCAGGCACAGCGTACGGCGCTGGCGCGCGCGCTGGTCACCGGACCCAAGGTGGTCTTCGCGGACGAGCCGACCGGCGCGCTGGACTCCCTGGCGAGCGAGCAGCTGATGGCGGCGCTGGCGCACACGGCCCGGGAATCGGGCACGGCGGTGCTGCTCGTCACACACGACGCGCAGGTGGCGGCGTACGCGGACCGCGAGGTCCAGGTGCGGGACGGTGCCGTGGCGACGCTGGAGGTGCCGGCGTGAGCGCGTTCGGTTTCCCCCTGTTCACCGATGTCCGGCTGGCCCGGCAGCTGCTGCGCGGCTCCGAACGCCGGGAGTGGTGGCGGATCGCGCTCACGGGGGCGGGGGCGGCGCTCGCCACGGGCTTCGCGCTCGCGGCCGTCACCCTGGCGTCCGTCGAGGGTGTCTACACCGTCTCCGTCCTCCACGGCCTGCTGAGCGACCCCGGCACGCGGTCCGGGGTGATCGCCGGCCTGCTTCTGTTGCTGGTGCCCGTGCTGGCCTTCCTCGGGCAGTGCACCCGGATCGGCGCCGTGCACCGGGACCGGCGCCTCGCCGCTCTGCGGCTGGCCGGGGCGACGCCGTGGCAGGTGCGGCGGATCGCGGCCCTGGAGACCGGGCTGGCCTGTCTGGCGGGCTCGGCCGTCGCGACCACCGGCTCGGTGCTCGTACTGCTGCGCCTGTGGAGCGGGCCGAACGCGATGACCTGGGCGGGGATCGCGCTGGTGGCCGTCGGTGTGCCGGTGCTGGGCGCGGTGGCGGGCGCGCTGGCGCTGCGCCCGGTGGTGACGTCGCCGCTGGGCCGGCTGCGCCGGGTCCGGCCGGCCACGGGGCGCGGGCCGGGGCTGCTCTTCCTGGCCGCGCTGACGCTGTCGGCCGGGGTGGCGGCGTTCACCATCACCGGTGGTCACAGCTCCGCCAACCGGACGCGCTGGGAGACGCCGCTGACGGTGTTCTGCCTCGTCCTCGCGCTCGGGGCGGGCGCGGTGTGGCTGGCGGGGGCGACGTCCCGGGGCGTCGGGCGGCTGATCGCCGGGCGGGCCCGGAGCGCGGCGCCGCTGATCGCCGCGGAGCGGCTGCGCGACGACCCGTGGGCCCCGGCCCGCACGCACGCGGCCCTCCTGGTGGTGACGGTCGCCGCGACGGCCTTCCTGTGCATCCGGCACACGTTCCTCACCGAGCTGCGCTCCGACGAGCAGACCGGGGCCGACGTGGCGTACTACACCACCGGCCTGGACCTGACCGGCGCCGCGCTCCTCGTCGCCCTCGCGATCGCCCTCTCCGGCCTCGCCGTGGGCACCGCGGAGGCCCTGACCACCCGGCGCCGGACACTGGCCGCCCAGGTCGCCGCCGGCGTCCCGCGCACGGTTCTGAGCCGTGCCCTCCTCCTGGAGACCGCCCTTCCCCTCGCGCCCGCCCTGCTGCTGGCCGGCGCCGGGGGCATGGTCGTCGGCGCCTGGTACGCCACGCTCACCGGCACCGCCGGGCTGCCGTGGACGGCCCTCCTGGTCGCACCGGCGGTGTACGCGTCCTGCTTGCTGGCGGCGGCGACGGCCCTGCCCCTGCTGGGGCGCTCGGTGACTCCGGGAGAGCTGCGGTACGCGTGACGACGCCTCGACGGCCGGGGGCGCACGGGAGACTTTTGCCGAGTGGTCGGCCGGTCGCCCCGGGCCCCCGGTCCGTCAGGCCGAGATGCCGTCGATCCGGGCCAGCGCGTCGTCCGCTCCGTACGGCTGGAGGTAGGGCAGCCAGCGCGGGTCGCGGTGGCCCGTGCCGATGATGCGCCAGGCCAGGCCGGTGGGCGGGGCGGGTTTGTGGCGCAGGCGCCAGCCGATCTCGCCGAGGTGCCGGTCCGCCTTGACGTGGTTGCAGCGGCGGCAGGACGCCACCACGTTGTCCCACGCGTGCTGACCCCCGCGACTGCGCGGGACGACGTGGTCGACGCTGGTGGCCACCCCACCGCAGTACATGCACCGGCCTCCGTCGCGCGCGAAGAGCGCCCGCCTGGTGAGAGGAACGGGCCCCCGGTAGGGGACCCGCACGAATCGCTTGAGCCGGACCACGCTGGGTGCGGGGACGGTGACGGTCGCGCTGTGCAGAAAGGCGCCGGACTCCTCGAGGCACACGGCCTTGTTCTCGAGGACGAGGACGAGCGCGCGGCGGAGCGGTACGACGCCGAGTGGCTCGTACGACGCGTTGAGAACCAGGACATGCGGCACGGATGCCTCCTTGTACGCCGGCGGCGCGTGGCTCGCGCCGGGACGATCCGTAGTCAGTCTCCCCTCATGCCTGGTGGACGCGCCACCATGTCCCGGTAACGGGCTGGGAGTGTTTTCGACCACACCTGATGCATCCCCCGGAGCCTGACCAGTTCAAGCGCGGGTGAACACCGTCTCTCCTGTGGACTTCGCGCCGTTCCGCACATGGTGCCCCGTTAGTGTGGTTGTCCTGCCCGTCCGGTGACCTTTCCGTGACCTTGGACCAGACCCTTGGACCGCGGTCGCCCGGCCGCCCGCGCCGCGGGACGGGCCGCCGCACCTGGAGGTATCCGTCGTGTCCCTGTCCGCCGCCGTCCTGTCGGCCGCCGGTCCGTCCCCGTCACCGTCACCGTCGCCCTCCACGACGGCACCGGGGGTGCCCACGCTCCAGGACGCCCAGGAGCACGCGACGAACGCCGCCAGCTGGGTCGAGCAGAACTGGTCGACGTGGCTCGCCATCGGGCTTCGCGTGCTGCTGATCCTGGTCATCGCGACGGTGCTGCGAGCGGTGGTGCGGCGGGCGATCACCAAGCTGATAGACCGGATGAACCGCACCGCAGGGGCCGTGGACGGCACCGCGCTGGGCGGGCTCCTGGTGAACGCCGAGCGCCGCCGGCAGCGGTCGCAGGCCATCGGCTCGGTGCTGCGTTCGGTGGCCAGCTTCGTCATCCTGGGCACCGCGGCCCTGATGATCCTCGGCACCTTCCAGATCAACCTGGCCCCGCTGCTGGCCTCCGCCGGTGTCGCGGGCGTCGCGATCGGTTTCGGCGCCCGCAACCTGGTCACCGACTTCCTCTCCGGCGTCTTCATGATCCTGGAGGACCAGTACGGCGTCGGCGACACCGTCGACGCGGGCGTGGCCTCCGGCGAGGTCATCGAGGTCGGGCTGCGCGTGACCAAGCTGCGCGGCGCCGACGGCGAGATCTGGTACGTCCGCAACGGCGAGGTCAAGCGCATCGGCAACCTGTCCCAGGGCTGGTCGACGGCCGGCGTGGACGTGACGGTCCGCTCCGGCGAGGACCTGGACAAGGTGAAGGAGACCATCGACGGCGTCGCCGAGCGGATGAGCAAGGAGGAGCCCTGGAACGAGATGCTCTGGGGCCCGATCGAGGTGCTCGGCCTGGACAGCGTCCTGCTGGACTCCATGGTCGTGCGCGTCTCGGCGAAGACCATGCCCGGCAAGTCCCTCACCGTGGAGCGCGAGCTGCGCTGGCGCATCAAGCGGGCCTTCGACGCGGCCGACATCCCGATCGTCGGCGGCGCCACGGTCCCGGTGGACGGCACCGTCACCTCCGACCCGACGGCGGGCGTCGCGGCTCCGTCGGCCTACGCGAGCACGGTGTCGCCGCAGTCGATGGCCGCCTCCCCGATCACTCCGCCGAGCACCACCAAGTAGCCGGCCCCGCCCCTGCTCCCCGCCCCCGAGGTGACGACCGCGTCGCCTCGGGGGCGGACCTGTGCGCGGTCCGGCCGGGGCGATCCCTTGACGGCTCCTCCGGGCGGCCCTACGTTTCTCAGCCAACAGGAAAGTTTCCTAACAGTCCTTCGCAGTCCCGTACGGGCTCGGTGGACGTCTCCCCCGTCCCCCTGGAAAGCTGAGCGGCCGAGAGGCAGGTGTGGACACGCATGGCAGGTACCGCCGGCACGCCGGGCACCCCGCGCGTCCTGCGCGCCATGAACGACCGGGCCGCCCTGGACCTCCTCCTGGAGCACGGGCCGCTGTCCCGCACCCGGATCGGCAAGCTCACCGGCCTGTCCAAGCCGACCGCCTCCCAGTTGCTGGCCCGCCTGGAGGCGGCGGGGCTGGTGCTGGCCGGCGGCACCACGGAGGGACGGCCGGGCCCCGGCGCCCAGCTGTACGAGGTCAACCCGGCCGCCGGGTACGCCGCCGGGCTCGACGTCACCCCGGCCCGCGTCCTCGCCGCGGTCGCCGACCTCACCGGCCGCACGGTCGGCCGGTACGAACTGCCCACCCCGCACCGGCGCCCCGGCGTCCCCGTCGTCCAGCAGGTCACCGACGCGCTCGACGGCGCGGTGAAGGCCGCCGGGCTCGCCCGGGACGACGTCCGCCGCCTGGTCATCGGCACGCCGGGCGCCTTCGACCCGAACACCGGCCGGCTGCGCTACGCCGCCCATCTGCCCGGCTGGCACTCCCCCGGCCTGCTGGCGGAACTCGCCGCCGCCCTGCCGATGCCGGTCGAGTACGAGAACGACGTGAACCTCGCCGCGCTGGCCGAGCAGCGCCTGGGCGCGGCCCGGGGGCACGAGGACTTCGTACTGCTGTGGAACCAGGAGGGGCTCGGCGCCGCCCTGGTCCTCGGCGGCCGGCTGCACCGAGGCTGGACCGGCGGCGCCGGCGAGGTCGGCTTCCTGCCGGTGCCGGGCGCGCCGCTGGTGCGCCAGGTCACCCGGGCCAACAGCGGCGGCTTCCAGGAGCTGGCCGGTTCCCAGGCGGTGCCGCGGCTGGCCCGCGAACTGGGCGTCACCCCCGTGCCCGCCGGTCCGCATCCGGAGGCCGCCGCCGCCCTCCTCGCCCGGGCGGCCGGGGCCGGCGACGAGCCGCACCGCCGGCTGCTGCGGGCGTACGCGACCCGCCTGGCGACCGGTCTGGCCTCCCTGGTCTCCGTCCTCGACCCCGAACTGGTCGTCCTCAGCGGCACCTCGCTCACCGCCGGCGGCGAGGCGCTGTGCGACCTCGTGCGGGACGAGCTGGCGGAACTGGCCGCCTCCCGGCCACGGCTCGTCCTCGGCTCCGTCACCGCACACCCCGTACTGCGCGGCGCGCTGGAGAGCGCGCTCGCGACCACCCGCGACGAGGTCTTCGACACCTCGCGCTGACGCCCGCACCGTCCCGGCACCACCTCCGCAGCACCGCCCCGTCCCGCCCTGCCCCTGGGAGACCTCGCCATGCCCGGAACATCAAGGAAAGCGGCTTTCGCGGTCGCCGCCTCCGCCTCCCTCGCCCTGCTCGCCACCGCCTGCACGGGCCAGTCCGACACCGGCGCCACGGACGATCCGAACGCCGAGACGACCATCACCTTCTGGCACGGCTGGAGCGCGCCCGCCGAGGTCGAGGCCGTGCAGGAGAACGTGGACCGCTTCGAGAAGGCCCACCCCAACATCAAGGTGAAGGTCGTCGGCAACATCAACGACGACAAGCTCAACCAGGCCCTGCGGGCGGGCGGTTCGAACGGCCCGGACGTGGTGTCCTCCTTCACCACCTCCAACATCGGCAAGTTCTGCTCCTCGGGCGCCTTCCTGGACCTGAAGCCGTTCGTGGAGAAGTCGAAGCTCGACCTCGACGCGCTCATCCCGAAGCCGATGCTGGAGTACACCCAGTTCGAGGGCACCCGCTGCGCCCTGCCCCTGCTCGGCGACGCCTACGGCCTCTACTACAACAAGGACGCCTTCTCGGCGGCCGGCATCGAGGCGCCGCCGAAGACCTGGTCCCAGTTCGCCGAGGTCGCCAAGAAGCTCACCAAGCCCAAGGGCGACGGCTACGAGCAGCTCGGCTTCATGCCGAACTACCACGGCTACGAGACGGTCGTCGACCACTACATGTCCCAGTGGGACCACGCCTACTTCCGCGAGGACGGCAGGTCGAGCGTCGCCACGGACCCGGCGTTCGCCGAGATGTTCACGTACCAGAAGAAGCTCGTGGACGACCTCGGCGGCTTCACCCGGCTGGAGAAGTACCGCAACACCTTCGGCGACGAGTGGGGCGCCGAGCACCCCTTCCACACCGGCCAGGTGGCCATGCAGCTCGACGGCGAGTGGCGGCTCGGCATGGCGAAGGACGCCGGGGTGGACTTCGAGATCGGCACGGCGCCGATGCCCGTCGCCGACGACGAGGTGGACGAGTACGGCAAGGGATTCCTGTCCGGCACGGTCATGGGCATCGCGCCGCACAGCGAGAAGCAGAACGCGGCCTGGGAGCTGGTGAAGTACATGACGACCGACACCGAGGCCGTCGTCTCCTTCGCCAACGCCATCCACAACGTGCCCTCCACGTTCGCCGCCCTGAAGTCGCCCGGCCTGAAGACGGACCCGGCGTTCCAGACCTTCCTCGACATCGCCCAGCACCCCGAGTCGAACTCCCCGCCCGCCTCCGTCAACGGCGCCACGTACCAGCTGACGCTCCAGGACCTCGGCTACCGCTACGAGTCGGGCAAGGTGACGGACCTGAAGGCCGGTCTGGAGCAGACGGCCGCGCAGATCGACCGGGACATCGAGCAGGCGAAGTAGCCGTCCATGGCCACGAACACTCTCCGCGCGAAGCGCCGTGCCTCGGCGCTTCGGACGGTGGCCTTCATGTCACCGTGGCTCGTCGGGTTCGGCGTCTTCTTCGCCTATCCCCTGGTCTCCACCGTGTACTTCTCGCTGATGAAGTACGACGGCTTCGGCGCCCCCGAGTTCCGGGGCCTCGCCAACTGGACGTACGTCTTCCAGGACTACCCGCTGTTCTGGCCGGCCCTGCGCAACACCCTCTGGCTGGTCGTCGTCATGGTGACCTGCCGGGTCGTCTTCGGGCTCGGCGTCGGGCTGCTCATCACGAAGATCAAGGCGGGGGCCGGTGCCTTCCGCACCCTCTTCTACCTGCCCTACCTCGCCCCGTCCGTCGCCGCGACGCTGGCCTTCGTCTTCCTCCTCAACCCCGGCACCGGACCGGTCAACTCCGTGCTGGAGGGCCTCGGCGTACCCGCGCCCGGCTGGTTCACGGACGCCGCCTGGTCCAAGCCGGCGCTGACCGCGCTCGCGGTGTGGGGCGTGGGCGACCTCATGGTCATCTTCATGGCCGCCCTGCTCGACGTGCCCAAGGAGCAGTACGAGGCGGCCGAACTGGACGGGGCGTCGGCCTGGCAGCGGTTCCGGTTCGTCACCCTGCCGAACATCTCGCCGATCGTGCTGTTCGCCGTCGTCACGGGCGTGATCCAGACGATGCAGTACTACACGCAGCCGCTGGTCGCGGGGAAGGTCGCCTCCGGGATCATCGGCGGCTCCGGCCAGTCCTTCGAACCGGGCTACCCGGACAAGTCCACGCTGACCCTCCCCCAGCTCGTCTACAACCTCGGCTTCCAGCGCTTCGACTACGGCTCCGCCTGCGTGGTCGCGCTCGTGCTGTTCGTGCTGGCCATGGCCTTCACGGCGCTGCTGATGCGCCGCCGGGGCGGACTGATCCAGGCAGGTGACCGATGACCCAGGTACTGGACCGGCCCGTGGCGGCCGGGACGCCGCCCACCGAGGAGCGCACCGCCCGCCGGCGCGTCCTGCTGCAGTGGATCGCCGTCCACAGTCTGGGCGTGGCCGCCGCCCTCTTCTTCACCCTGCCGTTCGTCTTCGTCGTCCTCACCTCGCTGATGAGCGACCAGCAGGCCCTCACCCGCGACCTGGTCCCGCACACCTGGGAGTAGGGCAACTACCGCGAGGTCCTGGACACGCCCGGCTTCCTGACCTGGTGGCGCAACACCCTGCTGTACGCGGGCCTCGGCACGCTGCTCACCGTGGTCTCCTCGCTGCCGGTGGCGTACGCGCTGGCGAAGTTCCGCTTCCGCGGACGGCATCTGTCCCTGCTGCTGGTGATCTCGATGATGATGCTGCCCCCGCAGGTGGTCGTCATCCCGATGTACCTGTTCTGGGCGAAGCAGCTGGACCTGTCCGGCACGCTGTGGCCGCTGATCGTCCCGATGGCGTTCGGCGACGCGTTCTCGATCTTCCTGCTGCGCCAGTTCCTGCTGACCATCCCGGACGAGTACCTGGACGCCGCCCGGGTGGACGGCTGCGGGGAGCTGCGCACCCTGCTGCGGGTGGTCGTGCCGATGGCGAAGCCGGGCCTCGCGGCCGTCGCCCTGTTCCAGTTCTTCTACGCCTGGAACGACTACTTCGGCCCGCAGATCTACGCCTCGGAGAACCCGGGCGCCTGGACCCTGTCCTACGGACTGGAGTCCTTCAAGGGCGCCCACCACACCGACTGGAACCTGACCATGGCGGCGACCGTGCTGGTCATGGCACCCGTGATCCTCGTGTTCTTCTTCGCCCAGAAGGCGTTCGTCGAGGGTGTCACGCTGACTGGAGTAAAGGGTTGATGACCGAATGAAACTCACCGTGGTCGGCGGCGGTTCGACCTACACGCCCGAACTCGTCGACGGCTTCGCCCGGTTGCGGGACACCCTGCCGGTCGAGGAACTGGTCCTGGTCGATCCGGCCGCGGACCGCCTGGAGCTGGTCGGCGGACTGGCCCGCCGCATCTTCGCCCGGCAGGGCCACGGCGGGCGCGTCGTGACCACCTCGGACCTGGACGCGGCCGTGGACGGCGCCGACGCGGTCCTGCTCCAGCTGCGCGTCGGCGGCCAGGCGGCCCGCGAGCAGGACGAGACATGGCCGCTGGAGTGCGGCTGCGTCGGCCAGGAGACGACCGGCGCGGGCGGCCTGGCCAAGGCGCTGCGCACGGTGCCGGTGGTGCTGGACATCGCCGAGCGGGTGCGCCGGACCAACCCGGACGCCTGGATCATCGACTTCACCAACCCGGTCGGCATCGTCACCCGCGCCCTGCTCCGGGCCGGTCACCGGGCGGTCGGCCTGTGCAACGTGGCGATCGGCCTCCAGCGCAAGTTCGCCGCGCTGCTCGGCACGGCGCCCGCCGACGTCCACCTGGACCACGTGGGCCTCAACCACCTCACCTGGGAGACCGGCGTCCGCCTCGGCGGCCCCGAGGGCGAGGACGTCCTGCCCCGGCTGCTGGCCGAGCACGGCGACGCCGTCGCCGCCGACCTCCGTCTGCCCCGGCCGCTCCTGGAGCGTCTCGGCGTCGTCCCGTCCTACTACCTGCGCTACTACTACGCGCACGACGAGGTCGTCGAGGAGCTGCGCCACAAGCCGTCCCGGGCCGCCGAGGTCGCTCAGATGGAGCGGCGGCTGCTGGAGATGTACGCCGACCCCGCCCTGGACGAGAAACCGGCGCTGCTGGCCAAGCGCGGCGGCGCCTACTACTCGGAGGCGGCCGTGGACCTGGCGGCGGCCCTGCTCGGCGGCACCGGCTCCCCGTACCAGGTGGTGAACACCCTCAACCGGGGCACGCTGCCCTTCCTGCCCGACGACGCGGTGATCGAGGTGCAGGCCGCGGTGGGCCGCAAGGGCGCGACACCGCTGGCCGTCCCGGCCGTGGACCCGCTGTACGCCGGCCTGATGGCGAACGTGACGGCGTACGAGGACCTGGCCCTGGACGCGGCCCTGCGCGGCGGCCGGGAGCGGGTGTTCCGGGCGCTGCTCGCCCACCCCCTGATCGGCCAGTACGCCTACGCCGAGCAGCTCACCGACCGGCTGGTCGCGCACAACCGGGAGCACCTGGCGTGGGCCTGAGCGCGAGCGTGCTCGCCGTCGACGCGGGCAACAGCAAGACGGACGTGGCGGTCGTGGCGGCGGACGGGGAGGTGCTCGCCACGGCACGCGGCGGCGGCTTCCGTCCGCCCGCCGTGGGCGTCGGACCGGCGGTGGACGCCCTCGCCGAGGCGGTGACGCGGGCGTTCGCCGCGGCCGGCGTCACCGGCGTCGACCACGTCTCGGCGTGCCTGGCCAACGCCGACCTGCCCGTGGAGGAGGAGGAACTGTCCGCCGCGCTGCACGCGCGCGCGTGGGGCACGACCGTCGAGGTGCGCAACGACACCTTCGCGATCCTGCGGGCCGGCGTCACCGAGCCGCGCGGGGTCGCCGTCGTGTGCGGCGCCGGCGTCAACTGCGTCGGCATGCGCCCCGACGGCTGCACCGCCCGCTTCCCGGCCCTGGGCCGGATCTCCGGCGACTGGGGCGGCGGCTGGGCCCTGGCCGAGGAGGCGTTGTGGCACGCGGCGCGCGCGGAGGACGGGCGGGGTGAGCCCACGGCGCTGGCCCGGACCCTGCCCGCGCACTTCGGGCTCGACTCCATGTACGCCCTCGTCGAGGCCCTGCACCTGCGGCACATCGAGCCGGTACGGCGCCACGAGCTGGCCCCCGTCCTGTTCGCCACGGCGGCCGACGGCGACCCCGTGGCCGGGGCGGTCGTCGACCGGCAGGCGGACGAGGTGGTGGCGATGGCCACCGTCGCGCTGACCCGCCTCGACCTGCTGGGCGAGCGGACGCCGGTCCTGCTCGGCGGCAGCGTCCTGGCCGCCCGGCACCCCCGGCTCGACGACCGGGTGCGGGAGTTGCTGGCGGCCCGTGCGCCCAAGGCCGTGCCGCGGGTGGTGACCGCGCCCCCGGTGCTGGGCGCGGTGCTGCTGGGCCTGGACCGGACGGGAGCGGCCCCCGGGGCGCAGGAGCGGGTGCGGGCGCACTTCGGCGCCTGAGGGCCCCCGACGGGAACCGAACCCGCTCCGAACGCGTATTCATGGGCAGGGCTGGGGGCGGTTCCACCGGTCGGCCGGCGCCGTGAGCGGGGATGCGGAACCCCGCGTTCGGATCAAGATCGGGTGAAGGCCGGTGCGAATGTCGGTGCGGGGCGCGATACTTGCGGCGACGGATGACCATGGGGGAGGTCAGAGTGACTCGACCGCCGAAGAGCAGCGCGGCGCCACCGCCGGGCGCGGGCGCGCCCCCGCTGCCCGCCGTGCCGCCGCAGCCCCTGCCGCAGCAGCGGTCGGGTGACGGCGCCCCGCCCGGGTCCCCGCCGCCGGCGCCCCGCCGCACCGCGTTCGCCGAGGGCGTGGACCGCCTGCGCGCCGCGGCCACCACCGAACCGGGCCGGCTGCGCATCATCGGAGCCCTGCTCGCCGTGCTGGTCCTCGCCTTCGGCGCGGTCACCGCCTGGCAGATGAACGAGCGGTCCGCCGCCGCGGACGACGTGCTGAACCGCAGCCAGCCGCTCAGCTCCGCCGCCGCCGACATCTACCGCTCCCTCGCCGACGCCAACACCGCGGCGTCCAGCGGCTTCCTGGCCGGCGGGCAGGAGACGAAGGCTTCCCGCGACCGGTACGAGAAGGGCGTCCGCACGGCCGCCGAGGGGCTCGTGGAGGCCGCCGCCAACTCCGACGCCGGCTCCCCCGCCGCCACGACCATCACCCGGCTGAACCGCCTGCTGCCCGAGTACAAGGGCCTGATCGAGCGGGCCCGCACCTACAACCGGCAGGGCTTCCCGGTCGGCGGCGCCTATCTGCGCTACGCCAACGAGAAGATGCAGAAGGAGATGCTCCCGGCGGCGGAGGACCTGTACACGCGGGAGAACCAGCGGCTGAGCGGCGACTACGCCGACGCCAAGCCCTACCCCTGGGCGGCGATCGCCCTCGGCGTCCTCGCGCTCGCGGCCCTGGGCTGGGCGCAGTACCGCAACTACCGGCGCACCAACCGGATCCTCAACCACGGCCTGGTCGCCGCCACGACCACGGCGACGATCGTCCTGCTCTGGCTGGTCGTCGGCCACAGCGTCGCGCGGTCGGACCTGAACGACTCCTACGACCACGGCGTCCGCTCCCTGAACGCCCTGCACGAGGCCCGCATCGCCTCCCTCAAGGCCCGTGGCAACGAGAACCTCACGCTGGTGGCGCGCGGCGCGGAGACGAAGAAGGTCGGCGACGAGACCTACGACGCCTACGACTTCGACTTCGAGAAGAACATGGCCACGCTCGGCAAGGGCCTGGCCGAGGCGCGGCGGCTCGCCGACGACGAGGCGGGCACGCAGCCGGTCGCGGCGGCGGACGCCGACATGACGGAGTGGAAGAAGCGTCACGCGTCGGCCCGTGAGCAGGACGAGAACGGCAACTACCGGCAGGCGCTGGACCTGGTGATCGGCGGCAAGGGCGCCACCGTCGAGTGCTTCGACGGCGTGGACGCCTCGCTGGCCGACGCCCTCGACCACGAGAAGGACGAGTTCGAGCGGGCGGCGGGCGACGGCCTGGACGCGATGGGCCTGCTGCCCGAGGGCGCCGCCGCCCTCGCCGTCCTGGGCGCGGCCGGCGCGCTGCTGGGCATCGGCCGCAGGCTGTCGGAGTACCGGTGAGGCGGGGCCTGGGCCCGGCGAGCGGGTGGGAAGGGGTGGCGGTGAAAGGGGGCGTGAGGATGCGTGCGCGACGACTGCGGACCGGCCTGAAGGGCTGGGGCGGGGTGGGTGCGATGGCGTTCGCCTGCGCCCTGGCGGTGCTCTTCGCCCTGCTCCTGCCGGTGGTCCGCTCGCACGGCGAGGGCACCGCGGGCACCGGAGGCCAGGGCGCCGCCCAGGGCCGCCAGGCACGCGCCGCCGAGGAGTGCACGGACCCGGAGAAGCAGACCCTGTCCCCGGGCGGCGCGGACGGCCCCACCATCGAGGCGATCCGCAACCGCGAGGGCGCCAAGCGCAAGCTGGTCGTCGGTGTCGACCAGAACAGCTACCGCTGGGGCTACCGCGACCCCAACAGCGGCGGCGACGCCGAGCTGGAGGGCTTCGACATCGACCTGGTGCACCGCATCGCCGAGGACATCCTCGGCGACCCGAACGCGGTGCAGTTCAAGGCGATACCCACCGACCAGCGGGTTCCGGCGATCCAGGACGGCCGGGTCGACATGGTGGTCCGCACGATGACCATCAACTGCGACCGGCTGGCCGACGTCGCCTTCTCCGCGCCCTACTTCCGGACCGGCCAGCAGCTGCTCGCCCCCAAGTCCTCGGACATCACCGGGTACGACGACACGCTCGCCGGCAAGCGGATCTGCACGGCGGCGGGTTCGACGGCGCTGAGCACGCTGCAGCAGGACCAGGCGGACGGCAGGGCGGCGGCCGGCGCCGACCTGGGCACCACCGTGCCCAATCAGCTGGACTGCCTGGTGCGGCTCCAGCTCGGCGAGGTCGACGCGGTGGTCACCGACGGCGCGCTCGCCGCGAGCCAGGCCGCACAGGACCCCACGGTCGAACTGAAGGGCGACCCCTTCACCACCGAGTACTACGGCGTGGCGATGAAGAAGGACGCCGACGATCTGGTACGCCGGGTCAACCAGATCCTCGTGGAGTGGCGCGCCGACAAGGCCCGGGGCTGGCAGCACTCGTACGAGCGGTGGCTGTCGGAGACCATGGGCGACGACTCCCGGAAGTCGGAACCGCCGGCCCCCCAGTACCGGGGCGGGAGCTGACCGGCCGCCGCACCACCGGGAAAGAGCACGCACGAGTCCGCAACAGCGAAAGGTGATCGATGGGCGACACGGGACCCTCCGGGCCGGTGATGGACCGGGACGAGGTGGACCGTGCGCTGGCGCGGCTCGGCGCGGAGCACGAGGCGATCGAGACCTCGCTCCTCGCCCTGCAGGACCACGCGGGCCGCAGACTCCTGGAAGGCGCCGAGCTGACGGGCGTGACCCAGGAGCGCTGGGCCGCCGCGGAGGCGTCGATCACGCTGCTCTGGTCCTACTTCGACGCGTACACGGGCGCCCTGCGCACCGCCCGGGAGATCCGCTCCCGGCGCCGCTGGTCCAGCCGCGAGGACCTGGTGGAACTGACGGAGCTGCTGCGCGGCGAGGCGGTCACCGTGGCCGGCAATGCCGCCGCCACCGCCGGCGCGCCCACCCTGCACGGCGGTCCGGGCCGGCTCAGCGAGCGGTACTCGCTGGTCACGCTGGTGGACCGGATGAACCAGCTGTACGCGGCCTCCCTCGACCTGGTGGTCGCCGCCGACGCGGTGTGGTCGGCGCTGCCCGCGCGCATCGATTTACTCGCCGCCGAGCTCCAGCGCACCCGCCGGCTCGCCCACTCGGTGGGGGTACGTCCCGGCGAGCACCCGGCCGGTGACGACCTGGAGCGGATCACCCGCACCCTGACGAGGCTGCGCGAGCAGGTGGTGTCCGACCCGTTGGCGTTCTGGGTGCCCACCGAGGGCAGTTCGGCGCCGGGCGGCGGCCGGCCGGACACCACGGTCTACGACCGGGAGGCGCGCGCCCTGGAGGACGTCCGCCGGGAGATCGACGCGGTGCTGGCCGTCCGCCAGGACGCCGAGCAACGGATCGTGCGGCTGCGGGACGTGCTCTCCCGCGCGGACCGCACGCTCGCCGAGGCCCGCACCGCGCGCGGCGAGGTGCTGGCGAAGATCGCCGCGACGGAGGTGCCGGTGGTCAGCGGACCGCCGACCGTGCTCCAGGAGCAGCTGGCGACGGCCGCCGAGTACCGCAGACACGCCCAGTGGCACCGCCTGTCCCCGCTCCTGGAGTCCCTGGAGGAGAAGGCGGAGGACGAGCTGCTGCGGGCCCGCGAGTCCTTGACCGCGGTCACCGCGCCGCTCGCGGTCCGCGCCGAGCTGCGCGGCCGGCTGGACGCGTACAAGGCGAAGGTCG
The DNA here is from genome assembly GCF_014648815.1 of Streptomyces flaveolus. Taxonomy (GTDB): domain Bacteria; phylum Actinomycetota; class Actinomycetes; order Streptomycetales; family Streptomycetaceae; genus Streptomyces; species Streptomyces flaveolus. The sequence goes on from NZ_BMRV01000006.1 coordinate 59,483, forward strand.
CCCGGCTGGGCTTCGCGGAGGATCCGGAGCTGGTCGAGAAGTACGAGAAGGCGCGCCGCATGCTGTGGAGCGCGCCCTGCGACCTGCGCGTCGCCGAGCAGGCCGTCCTGCGCTACCAGCACGCGGCGGCCGAACTGCTGGGCTCCGCGCCGCGCGTGCCCGGGCAGGGCGGGCCGGTGGACCGGACGGGGCCCGGCGCATGAGCGACAACGGGGAGGCGACGGCATGAGCCAGGAGCAGCGGACCTGTCAGCGTCCGGGCTGCGGCGGGTCGTACGAGGACATGGGCGGCGGCGAGCTGTACTGCGACACCTGCGGTCTCGCGCCGGTCGTCGCGTCCAACGGCATGGTGGGCTCGACGCCGACCGGGATCACCGGCGGCGGGCGGGGATCGCGCGGCTCGGCGGGCAGCGGCAGCGCGCGCGCCAGCGGCCGCAGTGCGCGGACGTCGTCGCAGTCGTCGAAGTCCCGGCGCTCGGTCTCGGGGCGGCTCTCGCGGTCCGTGTCGGGCCGGTCCACGGGCCGTTCGGTGTCGGTGCGCAGCTCGGGGACGCCCGCCGGTTCGTCCGCGCGGGGGCGGCTCGGGGCCGGCCTGGTCGAGGTCCCGGCGATCCCGAGGCCCGACCCGCGCGCGATGGTCCTGGACAACCCGGAGGTGCCGGAGCGCAAGCGGTTCTGCTCGCGCTCGGACTGCGGGGCGCCGGTCGGGCGGGCGCGCGGGGACCGGCCCGGCCGTACGGAGGGCTTCTGCACCAAGTGCGGCCACCCGTACTCGTTCGTGCCCAAGCTGAAGTCCGGGGACGTCGTGCACGGCCAGTACGAGGTGGTGGGCTGCCTGGCGCACGGCGGGCTCGGCTGGATCTACCTCGCCGTCGACCGGGCCGTCTCGGACCGGTGGGTGGTCCTCAAGGGCCTGCTGGACACCGGCGACCAGGACGCGATGGCGGCGGCGATCTCCGAGCGGCGCTTCCTCGCCGAGATCGAGCACGCCAACATCGTGCGGATCTACAACTTCGTCGAGCACCTCGACCAGCGCACCGGTTCCCTCGACGGCTACATCGTCATGGAGTACGTGGGCGGCAAGTCCCTCAAGGAGATCGCCAACGCCCGCCGCACGCCCGAGGGCCGGCGCGACCCGCTGCCGGTGGAGCAGGCGTGCGCCTACGGCATCGAGGCGCTGGAGGCCCTCGGCCACCTGCACAGCCGCAACCTGCTGTACTGCGACTTCAAGGTCGACAACGCCATCCAGACCGAGGACCAGCTCAAGCTGATCGACATGGGCGCGGTGCGCCGCATGGACGACGACGAGTCGGCCATCTACGGCACGGTGGGCTACCAGGCGCCGGAGGTCGCCGACGTCGGGCCCTCGGTGGCCTCCGACCTGTACACGGTCGGCCGTACCCTCGCGGTGCTGGCCTTCGACTTCCAGGGCTACACGACCGTCTACGCCGACTCCCTGCCGGACCCCGACTCCATCGAGGTGTTCCGGCAGTACGAGTCGTTCTACCGACTCCTGGTGCGCGCCACCGACCCCGACCCGGCCCGCCGGTTCGCCTCCGCGCAGGAGATGGCGGAGCAGCTGACGGGCGTGCTGCGCGAGGTCGTCTCGCTGCAGACGGGCCGCGCCCGGCCGGCGCTGTCCACGCTGTTCGGGCCCGAGGTGCGGGTCACGGACACGGAGTTGTTCCCCCGGCTGGACGGCGAGGTGTCGACGCTGGGAGCCCGGGTGACCGGCACCCGCAAGCGCGGTGACGGCGCGTCAGCGGCGCTGCCGACGGGCGGCGGGGGCGTCGGTCCCGCGCTGCCCGGCGGTTCGGGCCCGGCCGTCGGAGCGCCCGGCGGGACGGTCGCGGGCACCGCGGTCCACGGCGGGACGGGCGTGGCGGCGGCGCTGCCCGCCGGAGCGGGCGCGAGCGCCTCACTGCCGGGTGCCGTGAGCGCGGTCGGCAGCGTCGAGGCCGGCGCCTCCGGCCTGGTCAAGTCCGTCGACGCCCCCGCCGCCGCCCTCGCCCTGCCGGTCCCGCGGGTCGACCCCGGGGACCCCAACGCCGGTTTCCTGGCCGGCCTGATGGCGTCCGCGCCGGGTGAGCTGCTGACCGCGCTGGGCGCCGCCCCGGCGCCGTCGACCGAGACCCGGCTGCGGCAGATACGGGCGCGGCTGGAGCAGGGCGACGCGCCGGGGGCGCTGGCGGCCCTGGACGCCCTGGAGGGCGAGCGGCCCGACGACTGGCGGGTGGTCTGGTACCGGGGCCTGGCCTCGCTGGTGACCGGCGACCACGAGGGCGCCGCGCTCGCCTTCGACGCGGTCTACGACGCCTTCCCGGGCGAGATCGCGCCCAAGCTGGCGCTCGGCCTGTGCGCGGAGGTGCTGGGCCAGCTCGACAACGCCGCGGAGTACTACCGCCTGGTGTGGTCGGCCGACCCGAGCCATGTCAGCGCCGCCTTCGGCCTGGCCCGGGTCCAGTTGGCGGGCGGCGACCGGTCCGGTGCCGTACGGACGCTGGAGTCGGTGCCGGAGTCGTCCGTCCACTGCACGGCCGCGCGCGTGGCGGCCGTCAGGGCCCGGCTGCGCCGGCGCACGGCGGCCCCGGGCGACGTGGCGTTCCTGGACGATCTGACCGCGGCCGCCCGGCAGGTCGAGGCGCTGGACGTGTACGGTCTGGACCCGGCGCGCCGCGAGCAGTTGTCGGTCGAGGTCCTCGGCTGTGCCCTGGACTGGGTACTCTCCGGGGGCCGGGGTTCCGTTCCTCCCGCCGCCGGGGAACGGGCAGTGCTCGGCAGCGGTCTGGACGAACGCGGCCTGCGTTTCGGCCTGGAGCGTTCGTACCGCACGCTGGCCCGGCTGGCGCGGGGCGGCGAGGAGAGGATCGACCTGGTGGAACGTGCCAATCGTTACCGCCCCCGGACGTGGGTGTAGTTGATGTCGCAGATGCCCCAGCAGGCCGCTGTGTCCCAGTGCCCGAGCTGCGAGGAACCCCTCGAGTCGGGCGACCGTTTCTGTGGCGCGTGCGGATACGACCTGTCCGCCGTGCCCGCGCGGCCCGAGGACAGCCCGACGATCGCCATGAACGGCGCGGTGCCCGCCCCGTCGTCGCCGCCGGACGGCACCGGCCGGCCCGTGCCGGGCACGGAGTCGGGCGGCCCCCCGCTGCCGCCGCCACGGCCCGCCGCGCCCCCGCCACCGGCCGCCGCCGCGCCCCCGCCGCCGGCCGCACCGCCGGTCGCACCGCCCGCCGCGCCGCCGGTGGCGTCGGGACCGGCCGGGGCCGAACCGGCCGCGTCCGGTGTGCGGTTCGACCGTCCGGGCGAGCCCGACGAGTACCCGCTGCAGGCACCCGACCCGCGGTCGGCCGCCGCCCCGGCACCGTCCCCGGAGGCCGCCCCCGCCCCGGCCGCGTCCGGCAAGGTGTGCGTGGCCTGCCGCGCGGGCCGCGTCGACGGCGACGGCTACTGCGAGAACTGCGGGCACGCCCAGCCCCGCGAACGCGACCACATGGAGCAGGAGTCGGGCCCCGTCGCCGCGGTCAGCGACCGCGGTCTGCGCCACCACCGCAACGAGGACGCCTTCTGCGTCGGCCACACCGCGCTGCCCGACGGGACACCCGCGACCGTGGCGATCGTGTGCGACGGCGTCTCCTCGGCGACCCGCCCGGACGACGCCTCCCTCGCCGCCTCCCGCGCGGCCGGCGAGTCGCTGCTCGCGGTGCTGCCGCGCGGCACGCACCCGCAGCAGGCCATGCACGACGCGATCGTCGCCGCCTCGCACGCCGTCAACGCGCTGGCCGACGAGCCCGCCACGGCCCGCGAGCAGGCACCGCACCAGAACGCCCCGGCCTGCACCCTCGTCGGCGCCGTGGTGACCTCGGACCTGCTGGTCGTCGGCTGGGTCGGCGACAGTCGCGTCTACTGGGTGCCCGTCGACCGCAGCACACCTGCGGCCCGGCTCACCGAGGACGACTCGTGGGCCGCGCAGATGGTCGCCGCGGGCCTGATGAACGAGGCCGAGGCGTACGCCGACGAGCGCGCCCACGCGATCACCGGCTGGCTCGGCGCCGACGCCTACGAACTGGAGCCGCACACCGCGTCGTTCAAGCCGGACCGCCCCGGCGTGGTCGTGGTCTGCACGGACGGTCTGTGGAACTACGCCGAGTCGGCCGAGGAGATGGCCCGCGCCGTGCCCCTCGACGCCGCCGCGCGCCCGCTGCACAGCGCCCGGGTCCTGGTCGGCCACGCTCTGGACGGCGGGGGCCACGACAACGTAACAGTGGCCGTCGTGCCGTTCCCGGCCCCGCCCGCGGGGGCAGGATCCGGCTGAGGCCGCGCAGCCGGGCCACGCACGGCCGGGTACACGGCGGGGCGGCCTCGCGGACCGCAGGGGGCGGTCCGCGCCACGAGCCATCACCCCACCACCGTGGGGACGTAGAGGGGGATGCGATCCGGCATGGCCAATTTCTCGAAGTCGAACGTGCCGCAGTTCTCGGTGGACGTCTACCAGAACGAGTACCTGCCCGAGGGCGGCCGTGAGGTCAACGCGATCGTCACGGTCACCGCGACCGGCGGCGGCACGGTCGGAAGCGCGGTGGCCGCGCCCCATCTGTACACGCCGGGCCGGGGCCCGTCCGCCGCCGTGGCGCTGATGGTCGACTGCTCGGGCTCGATGGACTACCCGCCGACCAAGATGCGCAACGCCCGGGACGCGACGGCCGCCGCGATCGACACCCTGCGCGACGGCGTGCACTTCGCGGTGGTCGGCGGCACGCACGTGGCCACGGAGGTCTACCCCGGCAACGGCCGGCTCGCGGTCGCCGACGCCACCACCCGGGAGCAGGCCAAGCAGGCCCTGCGCAGGCTGAGCGCGGGCGGCGGCACGGCCATCGGCACCTGGCTGCGGCTGGCCGACCGGCTGCTGTCCACGGCGGATGTCGCCATCCGGCACGGCATCCTGCTCACCGACGGCCGCAACGAGCACGAGTCGCCCGAGGACCTGAAGGCGGCGCTCGACGCCTGTGCCGGACGGTTCACCTGTGACGCCCGTGGCGTGGGCACCGACTGGGAAGTGAAAGAAGTCACAGGGATCGCCTCCGCCCTGCTCGGCACCGCCGACATCGTCGCGGACCCGGCGGGCCTCGCCGCCGACTTCACGCGGATGATGGAGACGGCCATGGGCAAGGAGGTCGCCGATGTGGCCCTGCGCCTGTGGACCCCGGTCGGCACCACGGTGAGGTTCGTCAAGCAGGTCGCGCCCACGGTCGAGGAGCTGACCGACCGCCGCACGGAGGCGGGGCCGCGCGCCGGGGACTACCCCACCGGGTCCTGGGGCGACGAGTCCCGCGACTACCACGTCTGCGTGGAGGTACCGGCCGCGAACATCGGCCAGGAGATGCTGGCCGCCCGGGTCTCCCTGGTCGTCCCGGAGCCTGGGGGCACCTCCCGCTCGAGCGAAGCCGGGAGTGGGGGAGGCACCGTGCAGAATCTCGGCGCGCAGGGTCTCGTACGCGCCGTGTGGACGGACGACATGGCCGCGTCCACGTCGATCAACCCTCAGGTCGCCCACTACACCGGGCAGGCCGAACTGGCACAAGTCATCCAGCAGGGGCTGGATCTGCGCAAAGCGGGAGACATCGACGGAGCAACGGCCAAACTGGGCCGCGCGGTCCAGCTGGCCGGAGCCTCCGGAAACGCGGATACGGCGAAACTGCTTGCGAAGGTGGTGGACGTGGTCGACGCGGCGGCAGGTACTGTGCGACTGAAAGCGAAGGTCGAGGAGGCCGACGAGATGACTCTCGAGACCCGGTCGACGAAGACTGTTCGCGTGAAGAAGTGACGCAGTAACGCAGGACAACACAGCGACAAGCTCCGCAAGAGGGGGAAGCTCCGACATGCCGACCTGCCCGAACGGACACCAGTCGGGTTCCGACGACTGGTGCGAGGTCTGCGGTCACCGCATGGCCGGTGCCGTGCCGCCCCCTCCGCCACCACCGCCCCCGGGCGGGGGCTACGGCTTCCCGCCGCCCGCCGGTCCCGGCGGCCCGGGCGGCCAGGGCGGCCCCGCCGCGGAACCGCAGCTGTGCCCGCAGTGCCGCACGCCCCGCGAGGGCGGTGCGCCGTTCTGCGAGGAGTGCCGGTGGAACTTCCTCACCAACACCGCCACCTCGTACACCCCGGCGGCCCCGCGCCCGCCGGCGCCCGGCCCGGGGCCCCGGTTCCCGCAGCCGCCGGGCGGACCGTCGTACGGCGGCGGTGACGCGTACGACTACCAGGGCTCCCGCCCGTCCCAGATGAACCGTCCCGCCGAGCCGATCCCGCCGGGCCCGCCCTTCGGCGGCGACCCGTCGGGCCCCGGCGGTCGCGGTCCCGGCCAGCACGGCCAGGGCGGCCCCGGTGGTCCCGGTCAGCACGGCCAGGGTGGTCCCGGTCCGCACGGTCCGGGTGGTCCGAACGGTCCCGGTCCGCACGGTCCCGGCGGCCCCAACGGTCCTTCCGGCTACCCCGGTCCCGGCGGCCAGGGCGGCCCTTCCGGCTACCCGGGTCCCGGCGGCCAGGGCGGTCCCTCCGGCCCGCCGGCCCCGCCCGGTTTCGGTGCCGACCCGTCGCGGCCGGTTCCGCCGCCGCCCGGCCCCGTTCCGCCCCCGCCCGGTCCCGGCGGGCCCGGTGGTCCGGGAGGCCCAGGTCGTCCCGGCGGTCCCGGCGGCCCCGGCGGCCCCCCGCAGGCGTTCCAGCAGTCCGCGCCCCCGGCCCCGCCCGGCTTCCCGCAGGAGACCGGCCGCCCGCAGCAGGGCGGTGGCCCCCAGCAGGGCGGTGGCCCCCAGCAGGGCGGCGGCCCCTCCTTCGGCGGCGGTGAGGACGACTGGGTGCTCTCCCCGCCGTCCGGCCCCGGCGGTCCTGGTGGCCAAGGAGGCCCCGGCGGTCCTGGTGGCCCCGGTGGCCCCGGCGGTCCTGGTGGCGGCTACGGCTACCCGCAGCCCGGCGCCACCCAGGCCCCGCCCGGCCACGGTTTCCCGCCCCAGCACCAGCAGCCGGCGACCTGGACGGCGACCATCGGTCCGGACCGCGAGTACTTCATGGCGATGATGCAGCGCTCCGGCCCCGAGGCCGCGGGCCTGAACCTGCCCGCGTACTCGCCCGAGCAGCAGCGCACGCTCACCGGCAACCAGATCACGATCGGCCGCCGCCGGCACTCCACCGGCGACACCCCGGACATCGATCTCGCGGTGCCGCCGGAGGACCCGGGCGTCTCGCACCAGCACGCGGTGCTGGTGCAGCAGCCGGACGGCAGCTGGGCGGTCGTCGACCAGAACTCGACGAACGGCACGACGGTCAACGGCGGCGAGGAGCCGATCCAGCCCTTCGTGCCGGTGCCGCTCCAGGACGGCGACCGGGTGCACGTCGGCGCCTGGACGACGATCACGATCCGCCGCGGCTGAGGCGGGTGCGGGCCGTCAGGTGAAGGGCCAGGCGTACGGACCCTCCGGGTCGTCCAGCCAGGCCCAGGCCCGCTCGCCGCGGACGGTGATGCCGTAGCGCTCGCGCCGGGGGGCGTCCTCGCGCTCCCACAGCGCGTACGCCTCCTGCGGGTCGAGGCTGCCCCGGGTCAGGGCCAGCAGGAACCGGAACAGGTCGTCGTCGCGGGCCCGGCGCGGCACCCCGCCGAGGCCCGGCGGCTCCGGCTCGGTCCGCCCGGCGCCCCGCAGTGGCACGAAGTAGGCCGGCGTGTGCAGGAAGTGTCCCTCGGCGTGCCCGGCGTCGCGGACGGTGAGCGTGATCAGGCCGGTGGCGAGCGGCGCCAGGATGCGCCCTCCGGGCCGGCACTGGACGAGCCAGGCTCGGGGGATCGTCGGCAGCGCGCAGGTGGCGATGATCCGGTCGAAGGGGGCGCGCTCGGGCACCCCGCGCGCCCCGTCACCGGTGACGACGGCCGGGCGGTACCCGGCGGCGGTCAGGTGCCGACGGGCCGACTCGGTGATCTCCGGGTCCAGATCGACCGTGGTGACCAGGTCGTCGTCGCCGAGCCGGTGGGCGAGCAGGGCGGCGTTGTAGCCGGTGCCGGCGCCGATCTCCAGGACCCGGTTGCCGTCCGCCACGTCCAGCTCCACCAGCATCATCGCCATCAGCGACGGCTGGCTGCTGGAGGAGAGCAGCTCGCCGTCGCGCAGCCGGGTGGCGAGCGGGACGTCGGCGTACGCGCCCCGCACCCAGCGTTCGCGGGCCGCGGGGTCGGGGTGCTCGCCCCAACGGCGCTCGTAGCCGCCCCGGACGCCGACGTAGTAGTAGGGCACGAAGAGGTGGCGCGGGACCGTCTCGAACGCCTCCCGCCAGACCGGGTCGGCCGCCCAGGCGCCGCTCCGCTCGATCTCGCGCACCAGCTCCGCCCGCGCGGAGGCGGCGAGGCCTGTCAGGTCCTGGTGCCCGCCCATGCCTCCACAGTAGGGCCCGGCGGTCGCCGTGGGTGGTCCGCGGGCGGGAGGAGGTCCTAAGTCTCCAGGCCTATGCCGCCCCGTCTGAGACCATGGACGGCGTGAATGAGATTCGGCGCGGCACGCTTCAGGAGCAGACCTTCTACGAGCAGGTCGGCGGGGAGGAGACCTTCCGCCGGCTCGTCCACCGTTTCTACGAGGGGGTCGCCCAGGATCCGGTCCTGCGGCCGATGTATCCCGAAGAGGACCTGGGCCCGGCGGAGGAGCGCTTCGCGCTCTTCCTGATGCAGTACTGGGGCGGCCCGACGACGTACAGCGAGCGGCGCGGCCACCCCCGCCTGCGGATGCGGCACGCCCCCTTCGCCGTGGACCGTGCCGCGCACGACGCGTGGCTGAAGCACATGCGGGCGGCCCTCGACGAGCTCGGCCTGTCCGAGGAGCACGAGCAGACGCTGTGGAAGTACCTGACGTACGCGGCGGCCTCGATGGTCAACACCGAAGGCTGACTGCGCCGGGGGGCGTCGGCTCCCGGGAGCCGATGAGCGGATTCCGGTCCCGCATCGCCGGAATCCGGTCACGATCCGGTCAAGTCCGCCCTTCGAACGGTTACCCCCGCCATGGGCCCTCTGACAACATCGCCGAGAGGTCTGGACAACGGCGGTGGGGGGCCGGGTGGTGGGGAGCGGGGGGCTCACGGGGTTCGTGCTGCTGCGCGCGCGGGCGCATCGCCTGCTGCTCGCCGCCGCGCTGCTCACCGTCCTGCTGACCACGGCGGTACTGGCGACCCTGGCCGCCTACTCGGGCGCGATCGGCGACGCGTCCCTGCGACACGCCCTCGCCGATCCGCGCAACGCCGCCGACACCGCGCTGATCGTCAAGGCGGACGTGCCCGAGGACGGGCGTGAGGACGCCGACGCCACCGTGCGCAAGGGCGCCCGGGACACCTTCGGCGGGCTGCCGGTCACCGTCCGCACCCTGATGCGGTCGGGCCCGTACGCCCTGCCGGGCACCCCGCGGCCGTCCGGCGAGCGGTCCGGCGACAACCCGGACCTGACGTACTTCGCGGCGCTCGACCCGGCGCAGGTGCGGATCACCGAGGGACGGATGCCGCGGCACGGCGGGCCGGTGACCGAGGTCGCGCTGCCGACGGCCGCCGCCGAGCGCCTCGGCGTCCGGACCGGCGCCCGCCTCACCCTCACCGACCGGTTCGACGGCCCGGCGGTGCGCATCGAGGTGACCGGCCTGTACCGGCCGGCCGAAGCCGCGTCCCCGTACTGGGACCTGGACGACCTGGGCGGGCGCGGGATCAAGCAGGGCGGCTTCACGACGTACGGGCCGCTGCTCGCCGCCCCCGGCGCGCTGACCGGCGGCCGGCTGAGCGCCGGGCCGTCCGGGTGGCTCGCGACGGCGGACTTCTCCACGGTGACGGCCGGCCGCGTGGAGGCGCTGCGCGAGGCGGCCCGGGACGGAATGGCGTGGCTGCGCGGCCGGCCCGTCCTCAGCGGTACGACGGCCGCGACGACGTCCCTGCCCGAGGTGCTGGACCGGCTCGACCGCTCCCTGCTGGTGTCCCGCTCCACGCTCCTCGTCGTGGCGCTCCAGCTGGCGCTGCTGGCGGGCTGCGCGCTGCTGCTGGTGGCCCGGCTGCTGAGCGCCGAACGCGCGGGCGAGCTGCGGCTGCTGCGGGCGCGGGGCGCCTCCCGGGCCCGTCTCGGGTGGCTCGCCGCGCTGGAGGCGCTGCTGCTGGCCGTCCCGGCGCTGGTCTGCGCGCCGCTGCTCGCCGGTCCGCTGACCCGGCTGCTGGCCGGGCAGGGGGCGCTGGCCCGGATCGGGCTGCGGCTGGAGGTGCCGGCCGTCGGCGGGGGCGGGGTGTGGCTGGCCGCCGGGGTGGCCGCCCTGGGGTGCGCGCTGGCGGTGACGCTGCCCGCGCTGACCGCCTCCCTGGCCGCCGGCGGCCGGACCCGGCCGCTGCCCGCGCCGCTGCGGGCGGGTGCGGACATCGGCCTGCTGGTGGTGGCCGGCGTCGCCTACTGGCAGCTGTCCCGGCAGACCTCGGGCGCGGTGACCGGCGACGGCAGCGGCACCCTGGGCATCGACCCGTTGCTGGTCGCGGCGCCCGCGCTGGCGCTGCTGGCCGGCACCGTGCTGACGCTGCGGCTCCTGCCGCCGGTCGCGCGGCTCGCCGAGCGCCGGGCGGCCGGCGGACGCGGGCTGGCCTCGGCGCTGGCGGGCTGGCAGCTCGGCCGCCGCCCGATGCGCGGGGCCGGCCCGGTGCTGCTGCTGGTCCTGGCCACGGCGCTGGGCATGCTGGCGATCGGCCAGGGCGCCTCCTGGGACCGCTCGCAGGACGACCAGGCGGACTTCCGCGCCGGCGCTCCGGTGCGGGTGCTCGCCGCCGGGACGGCGGACCTCGGCCGCACGGAGACGTACGCGGCCGTCCCGGGCGTCCGGGAGGCGGCCCCCGCCGTCCGTACGACGCTGCAGCTGTCCGGCGACCGGACGGCCACGGTGCTGGCGCTGGACACGGCGGGCGCCGCGGACGCGATGCTGCTCCGTCCGGACCTGTCCCCCGTGCCCGCCCGGTCGCTGCTGGCCCCTCTCGGGCCCGAGGACGAGGCGGCGGGCGCGAAGGTGCCGGAGGGCACCGCGCGACTGGGCCTGACGGTGGCCCTGGGCCGCGCGGGCGCAGGCGGGGACACGGGCACGACCGCGGACGTGACGGTCACGGTGCGGGACCGACACGGCGTGCCGTACCGGCTGCCGGCCGGTGCGCTGGACGCCGACGGCCGCGGCCACACCCTGGACCTCGCCGTGTCCTCCGGTCCGCTGACCGTGACCGGCCTGGAGCTCGTCATGGCCCAGCCGAGCGGCCGCGCTCAGCAGCACCGCTTCGTCCTGGAGGCGCTGACCGCCACGGCGGCCGACGGCACCGTGCGGCAGCTGGCGCTGCCCCGCTCGTGGACGGCCTCCGCACGCGGTGCCGGCCAGTTCTCGCCCCCGGACGCGCCCACGAGCCCGACCCGGCCCCGGCTGCGGGCGTCCGCGCCGCCGGTGATCGAGTACGGCACCGGGTACGTCCCGGCCGACATGCCCTGGGAGTCGGCGTCGCTGACCGTGCGGCTGGACGCCGAGCAGCCCGCGCCGCCGCGGCTCACGGCCGTGGCGACCGACCGCTTCCTCGACTCCGCGGGTGCCCGCGCCGGGCAGCCGGTGGACATCGCGCTCGACGGCCGGACCGTCACCGTGCGGATCGTGCAAGCGGTCCACGCCCTGCCGACCACCACCGCGACGGACGCCGCGGAGCGGGACGGCGGTGCGCTCCTGGTCGATCTGCGGTCGGTGAACCGGGTGCTCCAGGCCCGGTACGGGGAGAGCGTGACGCCCACCGAGTGGTGGCTGCGGACGGCGCCGGGGAAGGCGGCCGGGGTGGCCGCCGCCCTGCGCGCCTTCCCGGACGTCGATCCGGCGCAGGTCGTGGTGCGGGACGAGCTGGCCGGGCAGTTGCGTGACGACCCGTTCGGGGCGGGCCCCGGGACGGCGTTCACCGCGGCGGCCGGGGTGGCGGCGGCGCTGGCGGCCGTCGGCTTCGCGGTGAGCGCGGCGGGGTCGCTTCGGGAGCGGGGCGCCGAGTTCGCGGTGCTGCGGGCCCTGGGCGCCCCGCGCCGCCGGCTGGCCCGCGCGGTCGCCGTCGAGCAGGGCGTCCTGGTGGTGCTGGCGCTGCTCGTCGGCACGGCGCTGGGTGCCGTGCTGGCCCGGGCGGTGATTCCGCTGATCGTGCTGACCCCGGAGGCCACCCACCCGGTGCCGGCCGTGCTCGTCGACCTGCCCGTGGGCCGCGTCGCCGTCCTCCTGGCCGCCGTGGCGGTCACTCCCCTGCTGGTCACGGCATTCCTCGCCGTGCGCCGGGCGGACCCGGTGCCGGCCCTCAGGGAGCAGGGAGGCGAGACCCGGTGACGACACCCCGCACGGCGGCGGCCGGAGTGCCGTCGCCCCACGGCCGCCGCACAGCCGTACGGCGCCCGGCACGGGACCACGCCCCGACCGCACCGGCGGCCGGCCCGTTCGTCGTGCGACGAGGAGGTGAGCTGACGTGAACCCCGTCGCCGCCCCGTGGGTGCGGACCCGGCTGCGCACCGCCCCCGGTGCCGCGTGCGCGCTGGCGCTGCTCGTGGCGCTGACCGCGTGTCTGGCCGCCGCCTTCCCGCGGGCACTGGACCGGTACGCGGACGCGACCCTGCACCACGATCTCCGCCAGGCCCGCCCCGACCGGACCAGCGTGCTGCTGACGACCGGGCAGCCCGATTTCGGCTCCGACCTGGAGCAGTGGCAGCAGGACATGCGTCCCGACGCGCTGCGCGAGCGCTACGACAGCGCGCTCGGCATCGTCGCCGGCCGGCTCCCCGTCGACCGGAAACAGTCGGCGTACGGGGTGCGCACCACCGAGACCATCGAGGTCCGGGAGCCCTGGCTGCCCCGGCCCAGCGGGTGGGACCCGCGGGTGTACCTCGCCGCCCAGCACGGCCTGGGCGACCACGCCCGGCTGCACGCCGGCCGGCTGCCGCGCCCGTCCGGTACCCCGGTCACCGCGACCAGCGACCGGGTGGAGGCGGCCGTCACCACCGAGACGGCCGAGGCCCTGCACATCGAGGTGGGCGCGGTCCTCCACGTGCCCCGCGTGGCCCGCGCCCCGCTCGCCGTCCACATCACCGGCGTCCTCGCCCCGCGCGACCCGGACGGCGCCTACTGGGCCACCCAGCCCGTGCTGCGCACCCCGTCGCTGCAGAGGGTGCCGGGGCCGCCCGGCGCGGACACCGACAAGTACTGGCTCGGCGCCCTGCTGCTCGCCCCCGACGCGGGGCCCGCCCTGCTGGGCACGGCCGGTTTCCCCGTGCGCTACTGGCGGTTCGCGCCGGACGCCGACGCGCTGCACGCCCACGACCTGGACCGGCGGAACTCGTCCGTCGCCGCCCTGGAGTCCGGGCCGGGGCTGCGGGAGGTGCGGTCGGCCGTCGCCCCGGACGCGGACGTGAGCACCGACCTGGACGAGGTGTTCGCCGCCTTCGACCGGCTGCGGTCGGGCATCGGGCCACTGGTCACGGTCGCCGCGGTCGGCACCGGCACGGTCGCCGGGGTGGTCCTGCTGATGGCGGCGGGCCTGGCCGGCGACCGGCGCCGCGCGGAACTCGCCCTGCTGCGGGCCCGGGGCGCGTCCCTGCGGGGCCTGGTGGGGCGGCTGTTGGCCGAGACGTCCGTGGCGGCGGTGCCCGCGGGCGCCCTCGGTCTCGCCGCCGCGCTGCTCGCCCTCCCCGGGGCCCGTCTCGTCCCGTCCGTCGCGGCCGCCGTCGCGGTCACCGTCGTCGGCTGTTCCGCGCTGCCTCTGCGGGCCGCCGTCGCCCACCGCACCGTCCGGGTCCACGGCGGCCGGCAGGACGTGGTGTCGAGGCGCCCGTCCCGGCGCCGTACGGTCGCCGAACTCACCGCCGTCGTCCTTGCCGTGGCCGCGGTCGAGACGCTGCGCCGACGCGGTGCGGCGAACTCGGCCGACGACCTGGTGTCGCTCGCGCCGGTGCTGGTCGGGGTGATCGCCGCGCTGGTCCTGGTGCGCCTGCACCCCCTGCTTCTGCGCCGGCTGGCCCGCCCGGCGGGGCGGCTGCGCGGCGCGGTGGGGCACCTGGCGCTGGCCCGCGCCGGCCGTACGTCCGTCCCGGCGGTGCTGCCCCTTCTGGCGCTGCTGACCGCGCTCACCACGGCGGCCTTCGGCGGCTCGGTCCTGACCGGTGTGACGGACACCCGGGACCGGGCGGCCCTGCTCAGCACCGGCGCCGACGCCCGCGTGGAGGGGACCGGCCCGCTGCCGTCCGCCCTGGCCGACCGGGTCCGTCGCACCCCGGGCGTGGACGGGCTGACCGGGGTGAGCATCGCCTACGAGGCCAGGACCAGCAACGGCCGCCAGACGCTGCCCGTGGCGGGCGTCGACCCCGCCGCGTACGCGAGGCTGGCGGCGCGGACGGAGCTGGGGGCCTTCGACGCGGGCGACCTGAAGCAGCCGGGCGGCCAGGACGAGCCCCTGCGCGCACTGGCCTCGCCCGCGGTCGCCGAGCGGTTCGGTACGGAGCCGTTCCGGGTCCGCATGGAGGACGGCACCGCCGTCGTCCTGCGGATCGCGGTCGTGCGCGACCTCACCCCGGCCGTCTCCGGCGACGAGTTCCTGGTCGTGGACCGGGCCGGGCTGTCCGCGGAGGCGGCTCGTCCGAACGTGCTGCTGCTGACCGGCGGCCGGATCGACGGGGGCGCCCTGCGCCGGGCGACCGGCGACGCCGGCTCCGTGCTCCTGCGGGCGCAGGAACGAGCCCGGTACGTCGACTCGCCCCTGCAGTCCGGTGCCGAACGCGTCTACAGGGCGGCCGTGGCGGCCGGCGCCGGTTACGCCGTACTCGCCCTGCTGCTGTCCCTGCTGCGCGCCGCGCCCGAACGGGCTGCGCTGCTCGCCCGCCTGCGCACGATGGGCCTCACCCGGTCCCAGGGCCGGCGCCTGCTCGTCCTGGAGTCCCTCCCCCAGGCCGCCCTGGCGGCGGCGGGCGGGGCGCTGACCGGCTGGGCGGCCGTCCGGCTGCTCTCCCCCGGCATCGACGTGACGACGATCGCGCTGGCCACGGCGTCGTCCCCGGGGGGCCCGGCCGGGCTGCGCACGGACCCGTGGTCGCTGGCGGTGCCGACGGTCGCGGTGCTGGTGGTCGCGGTGGGGGCGGCGGCGGTGCAGGCGTGGTGGTCGGGGCGGCGCGGGTCGGTCACGGAGCTGCGGGCGGGTGACTCCGGATGAAGGGACCCGGCCGACCACACCCCGTGCCGCATGTGCACCACCTGAGCCGCGTGAGCCACCCGCGGCGCCCGCACCGCGTCAGCCCCCTCGAGCCACTGGAGCCACCTGCGGCACCTGCGGCACCCCAGCCACCTGAGCCACCTGGTTCGCCCCAGCCTCCCGCACCGCACGCACCACCCGTGTCGCCCGGCCCGGAGACACCCAGGGCAGCCGCCGAGGAGACCCCGATGACGACGAACCCGACCCTCGCCGACCTGGCCGACCGCGCCACCGCGTCCCGTGACCGCCCCGCCTACGGCCACGACGCCCTCATCACCTGCGACCGCCTGGTCCGCGTCTTCAGCGCGGACGGCATCGAGGTGCAGGCCCTCCAGGGCCTCGACCTGCTGGTCCGGGAGGGCGAGCTGATGGCCCTGGTCGGTGCCTCCGGCAGCGGCAAGTCGACGCTGATGAACATCCTCGCCGGACTGGACACCCCGACCGCCGGCGCGGCCCGCGTCGCCGGCCGGGACCTGCTCACGATGACCGCGAAGGACCGTCTCTCCTACCGCCGCGAGGTGGTCGGCTTCGTCTGGCAGCAGACGGCCCGCAATCTGCTGCCCTACCTGACGGCGGCCCAGAACGTCGCCCTGCCCGTACAGCTCGCGGGCACCCGCGGCCGGGGCCGTGCGACCCGGCGGGCCCGCTCCGAACGCGCCCTGGAACTGCTGGAACTGCTGGAGGTGGCCGACTGCCGCGACCGTCGTCCGCACCAGATGTCGGGCGGCCAGCAGCAGCGCGTCGCCATCGCCGTGGCCCTGGCCAACGACCCCGCGGTCCTGCTCGCGGACGAACCCACCGGTGAGCTCGACTCCCACACCGCGGAACAGATCTTCGCCGCCTTCCGGACCGCGAACGAACGGCTCGGCACCACCATCGTCATCGTCACCCACGACCAGGCGGTGGCCGGCGAGGTCCGCCGCACGGTCGCCATCCGTGACGGCCGCACCTCCACGGAGGTCCTGCGGCGCAGCGAGGTGGACGCGACGACCGGCCACGAGACGGTGGTGGCCCGCGAGTACGCCATGCTCGACCGCGCCGGCCGCCTCCAGCTGCCCGCCGAGTACACGCGGGCCCTCGGCATGCGCGACCGCGTCGCCCTGGAACTGGAGCCCGACCACATCGCCGTACGACCGGACGACAGCGACCGTCCGTGACCCCGCGGGCGGCTCAGCGCACGCTGAGGCCCAGCGCGCCGGTGCCCGCCCGGCGCAGGGCGACGGATCCGTACGGGGTGCGCAGCCGCAGCCACGCCCCCGAGGAGACCAGCGCGGGCCCGTCCCCGGCCGCGTTCGCGGGGCGCAGGAAGCCCAGCGACTGGGCCGCGTGCACGGCCCGCACCGGCAGTCCGGTCTCGCCGACCGTCCGGGACCATATCTCCCGGCCGATCCGGTCGAGTTCGGCCCGGGTGCGCTTCTCGGGGGCCAGCTCCCCGGTCCGTGACCGGAACTCGGCGACGGCCGCGGAGACGAGCGCCCGCAGCGCGTCCGGGGCCGGCAGGCCCGGCTCGGGCCGCCAGCCTCCGCGCGGGGGCAGCACCCCCGCCCACGGCGGTCCGGTGACCGCGCCGGGCACGGTCGCGGTGGCCGCCGGTTCGTCCACCGACTCGAGGAGCTCGCCGGCGGACACGGTCACGTCCAGCGTGACGTCGAGCCCGTTCTCGTACGGCTTTGCCAGCCGCACCGCCCGCACGGCCAGCACCTCGAAGGAGGGCGGCCGCCCGAAGACGGCGAGCGCCGTGCCGTGCGCCTGGAGGCGTACGGCGGCGCCGCGGTCGTAGTGGAGCAGGCGGGAGAGGAAGGCCGCGAGATCGGCGGCCTCCCCCTCGTCGGCGAGGTGGAGGACCGTCATGCGGCGACGGCCTCCTCCTCGTCGTCCGCCTTCTCGCTCTGGTCGTCCGTGTACTCCTGGAGGAACTCCCGTTCCTCCGCGGTGATCCGGCGGGGCCGCTGCGCCTCGAAGTCGAACGGCACGATCACCGTGGACGCGCGGACGTAGATCTGGTCGCCGTCCTTCACCTCGTAGGTGAGCGTGAAGGAGGCCGCCCTGATCTCGGTGACCCACAGCTCGATGTCGACCGGGTGGTGCCGGTGGACGAGCTGCCGCTTGTAGTCGATCTCGTGGCGCGCCACCACCGACCCCTGCTGGAAGTCCTTGTCCGGGCGGAACAGGAAGTCGATACGGGCCTCCTCCAGGTAGCGGAGGAAGACCACGTTGTTGACGTGGCCGTACGCGTCCATGTCCGCCCAGCGCAGCGGGCAGCGGTAGATGTGGCGCAAGATCGATCAGCCCCGGGTCAGCTTCTTGTAGGTGGCACGGTGCGGACGCGCGGCGTCCGGGCCGAGCCGCTCGATCTTGTTCTTCTCGTACGACTCGAAGTTGCCCTCGAACCAGAACCACTTGGACTCACCCTCGTACGCGAGGATGTGCGTGGCCACGCGGTCGAGGAACCACCGGTCGTGGGAGACGACCACGGCGCAGCCCGGGAACTCCAGCAGCGCGTTCTCCAGGCTGGAGAGGGTCTCGACGTCGAGGTCGTTGGTCGGCTCGTCGAGGAGCAGCAGGTTGCCGCCCTGCTTGAGGGTGAGCGCGAGGTTGAGGCGGTTGCGCTCACCGCCGGAGAGGACACCGGCCGGCTTCTGCTGGTCCGGGCCCTTGAAGCCGAAGGCGGAGACGTAGGCACGGCTCGGCATCTCGACCTGGCCGACGTTGATGTAGTCCAGCTCGTCGGAGACGACGGCCCACAGCGTCTTCTTCGGGTCGATGTTCTCGCGGCTCTGGTCGACGTACGAGATCTTGACGGTCTCGCCGACCTTGATGGAACCGGAGTCCGGCTCCTCGAAGCCCTGGATCATCTTGAAGAGGGTGGTCTTGCCGGCGCCGTTCGGGCCGATGACACCCACGATGCCGTTGCGCGGCAGGGTGAAGCTGAGGTCGTCGATGAGGACCTTCTCGCCGAAGGCCTTGGTGAGGTTGTTGACCTCGACGACGATGCTGCCCAGACGCGGGCCCGGCGGGATCTGGATCTCCTCGAAGTCCAGCTTCCGCATCTTGTCGGCCTCGGCGGCCATCTCCTCGTAGCGGGCGAGGCGCGCCTTGGACTTGGCCTGCCGGCCCTTGGCGTTGGAGCGCACCCACTCCAGCTCGTCCTTGAGGCGCTTCTGCCGCTTGGCGTCCTTCTGGCCCTCGACCTTGAGGCGGGCGGCCTTGGTCTCCAGGTACTTGGAGTAGTTGCCCTCGTAGCCGTGCAGACGGCCGCGGTCGACCTCGCAGATCCAGCCGGCGACGTTGTCCAGGAAGTACCGGTCGTGGGTCACGGCCACGACGGTGCCCTCGTACTTGGCGAGGTGCTGCTCCAGCCAGTTCACCGACTCGGCGTCGAGGTGGTTCGTCGGCTCGTCGAGGAGCAGCAGGTCGGGCGCCTCGAGGAGCAGCTTGCAGAGCGCGACGCGGCGCTTCTCGCCACCGGAGAGGTTGGCCACGGGCCAGTCTCCGGGCGGGCAGCCGAGCGCGTCCATGGCCTGCTCGAGCTGGGCGTCGAGGTCCCAGGCGTTGGCGTGGTCCAGCTCCTCCTGGAGCTTGCCCATCTCCTCGAGCAGCGCGTCCGAGTAGTCGGTCGCCATCTGCTCGGCGATCTCGTTGAACCGGTCGAGCTTGCCCTTGACCTCGGCGACACCTTCCTGGACGTTCTCCAGGACGGTCTTCTCCTCGTTGAGCGGAGGCTCCTGCAGCAGGATGCCCACCGTGTAGCCCGGCGACAGGAACGCGTCACCGTTCGACGGCTGCTCCAGCCCCGCCATGATCTTCAGAACGGTCGACTTACCGGCACCGTTCGGGCCGACGACACCGATCTTCGCGCCGGGCAGGAAGTTCAGGGTGACGTCGTCGAGGATCACCTTGTCGCCGTGCGCTTTGCGCGCCTTGCGCATGGTGTAAATGAACTCAGCCAAGAGAAACCGTCCGGCAGCTTAATCAGGCAGTGGGCAGATACACCCCATCTTGCCGTACCGCCACCCCTGGGCGGAAACGCGTTCCCTGTCGGTCCGCTGACCTGGGCTTTCGTGGCCGCCGGCGGAGGTACGACCGTCAGTGCCGGTCGCCGCGGGTCCGCCTCGGCGCCCTCTCACGGCCCGGCCCGGGGGTGCCGCCTGCCGGGCCCGGCTACGGTGCGGCCGTGACCAGCGCATCGGAGCGCCCCCTCCTCTTCCTCGACGTCGATGGCCCACTGATCCCCTTCGGGTCGCCGTCCGGTCGCCCGCAGGCCGCTACGGCCACCGCCGTGACACCTGCCGACCGAGGTAACCCCCTGCTGACCCGGCTCGACCCGGGGGCCGGGGCACGCCTCATGGCTCTGGGCTGCGATCTGGTGTGGGCGACGACCTGGGCGGACGAGGCGAACGAGGTCGTCGCCCCGCGCATCGGCCTGCCGCCGCTGCCCATGGTGGAGTGGCCGGCGGCCGGTGCCGAGGAGGGCCCGCGGGGCCTGCACTGGAAGACGCGACCCCTCGTCGAGTGGGCCGGCGGCCGGCCGTTCGTCTGGGTCGACGACGAGATCAGCGCCATGGATCGCCAGTGGGTCGCTGCCGGCCACCCCGGGCCCGCCCTCCTGCACCGCGTCGACCCGGCCGAGGGTCTCACCGACGCCGACTTCGCCACCCTCGCGAGGTGGACGGCGGCACGCTCCTTCCTGTCGTCCGCCGCCGAGGTGGCCCGGCTGCTGGGCCTCGGCGACACGGCCGGCGTGCCGGACGACCGACGCGCGCGGCATCTGGCCCATGCGGTGCGCAGGCCGCTGCTCGAACGGTCCGTTCTGCCCGAGGAGCTCTTCGCCCCGCTGATGGCCGCCGCCGTCCACGGTCCGGACCCCGGCTTCTGCCGCTGGTTCGTCGAGCCGGCGGTCTACGCCTTCGGACGCCGTCGGGTCAGGGTGGCCTTGCTGGCGTATCTGCGGACGGGCACGGACGCGGAACGGGCGGGCGCCCGGCGTGCCTGGTACTGCGCCCACGTGCCCCTGCGCCCCGGCAGATCTCCCGCCTACGCCCCCGACCGGAGGCGCGATCCCGCCCTGGACGAGTCCCGGGACGTGGTGGACGAGTGGTCGGCGGCAATCCGGTACCCGGACGCGTGACGCCCCGGTAAGGTGACGATCTTCGGCCGGCGGAAGCCGTCCGGAGTCCTCGAAGGCCGGGCACACCATGCACCTCGCCGACCACCGTTCCGGGCGCCGCCGCCTCGACGACGCCCTGGACGCCCTCGCCGTCACCTTCCGTGGCATGACCGCGCGTCCGGACGAGCACAACTGCGAATGCCACTGGGGCGGCCCGGAGGAACTCGCCCTCCTGAAGACGCCGGACGTGGAACTGGAGCCGGATCTCCTGCGCCGGACCTGGCAGGCGACCGACTGGAGCGATCACGCGGCGGTGCTGCGCCGCATCCTGCCCCAGTTCGCCAGGGTCCTGGTCGCCGGCCGCGCCGATGCCCTGTTCGGGCTGGAAGAGGCCGGATACTCCCTGGCGCGCGGGCACTGGCAGCAGTGGCCCGACGACCACGCCGGCCCGGTGCGCGAGTTCCTGCACGCCTGGTGGGTGCAGAGCCTCACCGATCCGGACGCGGCCGTACCGGCGCATCAGGTCTTCGCGCTGTGCGCCGAGGCGTCCGGGACGGTCGGCCCCTGGCTCGCCGAGTGGGAACGGCAGACCGGGCCCCTCAGCGACCGGCGTCTCGCCGAGGCGGCGGCGGAATGGGAGTACGAGCTCCTGGGGGATCGCCTGCCGTGGTCCGTGCACTGGTACGAGAACGACGAGGAGGAGCTACGCGCCGACCTGGTCACCTGGCTCCTCGGCCACGGCGCGGCGCGGCTTCGCGAGTCGGGCGCTCCGGCGGACCTACGGCACCGGATACGGCTGCTCGCGGTCACCGACGAGGCCCGCTGGACGGACCCGCACTGGCCCGGCCACCGCTACTGACGGTGCCGCGCGGGTGCGTCGACCGGGGGGCGGCCGGCAGCGGGGCGGCGGTGCTGCCCCCGTGCCGCCCCAGCGCGGTCAGCTCTGCCCGCCCTCGTTCCTCCTGCGGACGAACAGCAGGACCGCGCCGCCGATCACCACCAGGCCGATGGCCGTGCCCCCGATCAGGGGCGTCGCGTCGGAGCTTCCGGTTTCGGCGAGGTCGGTGTCGGGGGTGGGGTCGACCACCGCGGCGGCCGGCTCACCGAGGGTGCGCGTGTCCTGCTCGACCGGACTGCTCTGGGTGCGGCAGTCGAGGACGCCGGTGAAGCGCTGCTCGAAGCCCGAGGGGCCGCGGACGGCGAAGTCGTAGGCCCGGTCCTCCGGCAGCGGGACGGTGACCGTCCGGGTCTCGCCAGCCGCGATGGTGTACTCGCTGTCCAGCAGCTCGAAGGTGAACGCCTCGTCGCCCTTGTTGACCGCGGTGATGTCGAGGCCGCCCTTGGCGCAGTTCTTCGCCCCGGACAGCGCGGGTATCGCGCCCTGGTCCGCCCAGGTCGCGCTCGCCGTCGCCGCCACCGTCGACTCGCTGGAGCCGGCCAGGATCTGCGTCTGGCTGCGGCTCTCGGAGGCGAAGGCGCGGCCGACCGGCACGGTGGTCGACGCCTGGACGGTCAGCCCGACGGTGTCCGCCGCGGTGTCCTTCGGTACGTCGAAGAAGATCTGGCTGCCGTCGGTCACCGACGTGACGGGCTTGCCGGCCTTGTCGACGAACCGCACCCCTCCCGTGGTGGTGTCCGCCGGTGGTGTGACCGTCGCGCTGCCGGCGTTGGTGTGCACCGTCACCGGGCCGAGCCGCTCGCCCGGGTGTCCGGAGACCGCGGGCGGGTCCAGCGTGAGCGACGCCGCCGGCTCGGCCAGGTCGCGGGCGTGCTTCTCCAGGTAGTCCGCGAGCCGCTCGGCCTGCGGGTCGACGGCCTCGACGTCCGTGTCGTCCGAGTAGCGCCAGATGGCCACCTGCGTGCCGGCCGCCGCGTCCTGCTCGGTGAGCCCGCCGCGCACCCCGGCCTTCTTCGCGAGCGCCGCGAGGTCGTTGACCTGGGGGTAGGAGTTCTGCAGGATCCAGCGGATGCGGCCGGCGTCCTTGTTGGTGCCCAGCGAGGTCCCGCTCCACGGCGTCTCGTGGTACTTGGCGTCCTTCTGCGTCGGGTTCTGGATGTCGACGCAATAGGTCTGCAGCATGCCGCCGCCGTCGACGGACATCTCGAACAGCCCGGCCGACACCTCCTGGTCACCGGTGGCCCCGTGGATGACCGCGGTGCCGTAGGTCTTCAGGCCGCCTATGGTGGCCGCCGCCCCGCCCACGCCCTGCGTCTTCCCCTGGGCTGCGGCCGGGGCGGCACCCGCCGCCACGCCGGCCGCGGCGAGCGCGGAGACCAGCACCGTGGCGGCGAGTCTCGCCGCCGTTCCTCGGCCGGGCCGGGACAGGACAGAGAGCGAAGAAAACACCAAATTCCCCTTCGAGCAGGACCCGTTGGCGTGGGGGGCACGGTCCCACCAGCAGAATCAGCAGCCCCGTAGGACATGTTCGGCATCCTAAGGACCTGGCGCAGCGGGCCTCCCGGTGATGTTGGTCGGAGCGGTGATCCGACTCGGAATCGTTATGGCCGACACCTCTGTGAGCAGGGCTTATCGACAAATCCACCCGGGTCGTTCCGTGCGCTTTCGCCGATAAGCCGCACTTCGGTCACTCCTGCCGGGTCGCCGGCGTCATGCCACCGCGACGGGCTCCGGCTGCTCTTCGGTGTCGGCGGGCGCCGATTCCACCGGCGGCGTCTCCCAGTTGGGCTCCGGCCGCGGCGGAGAGGCGGCCGGCTCGGCCCGGTTGGTGCGCCGGAACGCCGCCGTCCCCCGCGAGAGGTCGTGCCCGATCGCCACCGCGTCGATGTCCGCGGAGGTCCAGTTCTGCCCCTCGCGCACATCCGTGCGCACCTTCAACCGGCCGTGCACGACGACGGGTTCACCCACCGCCAGCGACGCCGACGCGTTGATGGCGAGCTGCCGGTTGGCCCACACCGTGAAGAAGTTGGTGTGGCCGTCCGTCCACGCGTTCTTCTCGCGGTCCCAGTAGCGCGCGGTGACCGCCAGCCGGAACCGCGCCGACGGTCCGCTCGCCAGGTCCCGGAACACCGGCTGCGTCGCCACGTTGCCCACGGCACAGATCATGGTCTCGTTCATCGCGAGTCCCTCCCTCCACGCGTACGGGCCCGGCCCGTACGGCTGCTGCGTCTGCCTGCCGGCGACCGCTTCCGCCGCGGTCGCCGTGAGGCCAGACTGCCTCCGCCGGCCCGGGCCCGCTGAGCCCTGTGGAACGCCCCCTCGCCTGTGGAAAACCCCGCCACCCGAACGGGTGGCGGGGCTCCCCCGACGGCCTCGCTCCCCTACCTCGCCCGGGTCCCCACCCCGATGCCTGCCCCCACGCCCGTGCCCGCGACGCGCCCGTACTGTTCCCGGACTTCCCGGTACCGCAGCAGCTCCGCCGCCAGCGGATCCAGCACCCGGGCCCGGCCGCACCCGGCGGCCGCCTCACGCAAGCGGCGTTCCGCCTCGTACCCGTAGCGCCGCGCCGGTCCGCGTGCCGCCATGCGGCAGCTCCACTCGATGACCGGGCCGCCGACGATGCCGGACACCATCAGCAGCACCGGCACGCCCAGGTTCGGCGCCATGAAGCCGATGATCTGACCGAGCAGCCACAGGCCGCCCACCACCTGAAGGAGCGTCATGGACGCCTGGGCCAGTACGGCGACCGGCCACCACCCGGGCCGCGGCGGGCGTGCCGTCGGCAGGCCCTGCCGCACCGCCAGCTCGTCGAGTGCCTCGGGCAGTCCCTGGGCGCCGCGTACGGCCGCCTCGCGCATCGCCTGCGCCCACGGCGCCGGCAGCCCGGCCGACGCCCGGTCGGACACCGTACGCACCGCCTGCTCGACGCGCTGACGGGCCGTGACCTCCTCGTCCGCCTGGGTGCGCAGCGACAGCCGCCCCGTGGAGGGTTCGCGCCGGTCGTGGTACCAGCGCCACAGCCGCAGCCACGGCGTGCCGCACGCCCGGTTGGCGTTGCGCAGCCAGGCACGTTCGGCCGCGTCGCCCGCCGCGGTGGCGCCCACCGCGTCGGCGAGCCGGTCCGCGAACTCCTCCCGGGCCTCCTCGCTGAGCCCGGTGCGCCGCCCGGTGACGTACACGGGCCGCAGCCGCCCGGCGGCGGCGTCCACGTCGGCCGCGATGCGGCGCGCCGGCGCCTGCCGCTCGGCGACGAACTGGCCGAGCGTCTCCCGCAGTTCGCCCATGCCCTCTCCGGTGAGCGCGGACAGCGCGAGCACGGTCGCGCCGGGTTCGCCGTACTCCCCCAGCGCGATGCCGTCCTCGTCGAGCAGGCGTCGCAGGTCGTCGAGGACCTGCTCGGCGGCCTCCCCGGGCAGCCGGTCGACCTGGTTGAGGACGACGAAGGTGACCTCCGCGTGGCCCGCCATCGGCCGCAGATAGCGCTCGTGGAGCATGGCATCGGCGTACTTCTCCGGGTCGACGACCCAGATGACGGCGTCGACGAGGCCCAGGATGCGGTCCACCTGCTCGCGGTGCTGCACGGCCGCGGAGTCGTGGTCGGGCAGGTCGATCAGGACCAGCCCGCGCAGCGGCGAGTCGGCGTCCGGGTGCTGAAGCGGACGGCGGCGCAGCCGGCCGGGGATGCCGAGCCGGTCCAGCAGGCTGGCCGCGCCGTCGCTCCAACTGCACGCGATGGGCGCGGCGGTGGTGGGCCGGCGGACGCCCGTCTCGGAGATCGTCACCCCGGCGAGCGTGTTGAACAGCTGCGACTTGCCGCTGCCGGTCGCGCCCGCGATGGCGACGACCGTGTGCTGCCCGGAGAGCCTGCGCCGCGCGGCGGCCTCGTCGAGGACCCGTCCCGCCTCGGCCAGCGTCCCGCCGTCGAGCCGGGTGCGGGAGAGCCCCACCAGTTCGCGCAGCGCGTCCAGCCGCGACCTGAGGTTCCCGTCGTAGGCCAAGGGCATCAGGGAGGAGGAACTCGCCGGTCTGCTCGGCACGGCGGTGAACTGTTCCGCGCCGGCGTTCTCGTCCACCCGCCGCGCGATGAGCCCGTCGCCCCAGGCCTCCTCCTCGCCCCGGGCCCCGGCTCCGGCCGCCGAGCCGCCCTGGGCGCCGTCCGTACGCGCCTTGCCGTCGGCCCGCTCCTTGCCGTCCGTACGTTCCTTCTGCTCCGTACGTTCCTTGTGGTCCGTACGCTCCTTGCCGTCCGTACGCTCCTTGTGCTCCGTACGCCGCCGAGGGGCGCCGTCGTCCGCCACGCGCGCGGGGGAGCCGGACTCACGGGCGCGCTCCCCTTCACCACGCGCCGCACGCTCACTCGCCCCGTTGGGCGCGTCCTCACTCCCGCCGCTCCGTCCGCGCTCGTTCTCCTCCCTCCCCGCACGCTCGCGCTCGTCGTCACGGGTGCGCTCGCCCCGGCCCGTGTCCTCGGCAGCACCGCCCTCCCCGGCGCGCCGCTCGCCGGCGCTCTTCTCCCGGGCGCGCTCCTCGGCATCCTGTCTCCGGCTACGGCCGCTTAGGGTGTCCGCCTCCTCCGTGTGGTCGGTGTGCTCGGTGGGGTCCTGGTCAGTGACGGCGGTCACCGCTCACCTCTCCTTCTGCAGTACGGACAGCGCGGCGATGAGTTCGGCCTGCGGCTCGGGGTGGACCTCCAGCGCGTCGAGCGGCGCGAGCCGACGCTCGCGCTCCGCGTGCATGACGCGGTCCATGTGGTCGTTGAGCAGCCGTCCGCCCCGGTCGCGCAGCCGCAGCGCGCCATGGGCGCCGATGCGTTCGGCGAGCCTCTCCCCGGCGCTGCGCGCCCGCCTGCCGCCCAGCAGCACGGTGGCGCCCAGCGCGGCGACCATCTCCGGGTCCGGCGCCAGGCTCCGGTCGAGCCGGCGCACCTCCTCCTCGGCGTACTCCTCCAGCTCCCGCCGCCACCGCCGTACGGCCATCCCGATACGGTGCTCGGCGCTCTCGGGCGACCACGCGCGGGACGTGAGTTCCGGGGCGCCCGCCGCGGGCTCGCGCCGCCAGGCCTCGTCGACGTGTTCGTCGGCGGCGGTGACGGCGCACAGCAGCAGCGCGCCGAGGCTCTCCACCAGCGAGTCGAGGAGTTCGCCGGGAGAGCAGTCGAGCGGGAAGGCCCGCCACCGCTTCAGGGCGTCCCCGGCGAGCACGGCCCCCGCCTGCAACCGCCCCCGCACGCGCGCGTGCTCGGCGTCGTACGCGCCGTCGACGGCGGCGGTGAGCCGCAGCGCGGCGGCGTACTGCGCGGCGGTGGCGCTGGCCAGCTCGGGCATCCGGGCCTTGAGGGAGTCCAGGATGCCGTAGGCCGTACGGGCCATGGCGTCGTGCCGGGCCGCGAGGTCCTGGGCACGGTGGACGAGCCAGGACCGCAGCGGCGCCACGGCGGTGGCCGGCAGCAGCCCGCCGCCCCAGGCCGACTCGGGAAGTTCGGGGACGGTGAAGCGGGGGACGTCGCCGAGGCCGGCCTTGGTGAGCAGCGCCGCGTACTGCCGTGACACCTCGGCCACCACCTGGTGGGGCACCCGGTCCAGCACGGTGACCAGCGTGGCGTTGTACTCCTTGGCGGTGCGCAGCAGTTGCCAGGGCACGGCGTCGGCGTACCGGGCGGCGGTGGTGACCATGACCCAGATGTCGGCGGCGCAGATCAGCTCGGCGGCCAGGATGCGGTTGTCGGCGACGAGGGAGTCGATGTCGGGTGCGTCGAGGAGGGCGAGGCCGGGCGGCAGGGTGTCGGCGGTCTCGACGCGCAGCACGCGCGTGGGGTTCTCGCCGGGCAGGAGCAGATCGTCGTCCGGGGCGTGGTGGGGCACCCACACGCGCGTGAGATCGGGCAGCACGCGCATGCCGCTGAACCAGTGGTGGTCCTCCGGATGGCACACCAGCACCGGGGTCCGGGTCGTGGGCCGCAGAACGCCCGCCTCGCTGACGCGCCGGCCCACGAGCGAGTTCACCAGCGTGGACTTCCCGGCGCCGGTGGAGCCGCCCACGACGGCCAGCAACGGCGCTTCGGGATCTCTCAGCCGGGGCACCAGATAGTCGTCGAGCTGGGCGAGCAGTTCGTCTCGGTTGGCACGCGCGCGTGGAGCCCCCGCGAGGGGCAGCGGGAAGCGTGCGGCCGCGACACGGTCGCGCAGGGCGGAAAGTGCGTCGAGCAGCTGAGGCCGTACGTCCAAGGTCACCACATGGGAAGAATGCCCAATTTTAGGGGAATTCTGAAGCATATGAGCATGTCTGCGCGCCGACCGGACACTACGGACGGAAGGGACTACTGGGACACGAGCACAGTCCAGGCATAACGAGTGCACAACACCCGATGCGCGAGACGCCAAAAGCGATGCACGATTCGTACCTGCCTGCGATTATCGGTTCCGCTTCACCGAACCTCCACATCGAGCCACGGAGGCGAGGCGTCAGGGACACGGAACCGGGAGCCCTATCCTTGTCCCCGGCAACGTCGTGGACCGGCCCACCCGGCCACCACGACCGAGGCCACCACACCAGGCCCCCGTAGCTCAGTGGATAGAGCAGGCGCCTTCTAAGCGCTTGGCCGCAGGTTCGAGTCCTGCCGGGGGCGCCCATCTCTGCCTTCCCGTCGGGGAGGGCTTTTCGCTGGTCAGGACCGGTACCAGCCGCCACGACGAAGCCCCGGGCACCCTTCTGACGATCAAGGGCGGGCTCCGGGGCTGTCCGGCTGTCACCGGGTTTTCGCGGGTGGCCGTGTCGATCAGCAGCTCGCACTGCCCGAGGTTGCATCTGGCCGGCTGGGCAAGGGACCAAGGGGGTGCGTCGAGTTGATGTGAAGAGGTCGCATGCCACAGTCGTGCCAGACGTAGAGGGCAGCCTCGGTCACCGCGTTGAGACGGTCAGGCTGCATTTTCCCATACGGGGGGCAAGCTGCCTCCTGGCGCACGCCGTCTGCTCGTCGATATGCAAGCCGCCCCGCTCTGGCCCGGCGTGAGCAGCCCTCGCGCCAAGTACCCGCCTGCGCTGCCGCAGACGGGGGCCACCACCCTGTGTGTCAGTTCCTCCGGCGACGCCCCTGCGCATAGGGACCGTGGCGATCATGTTCCCGCCATTCCTCGTCATGGGGGTCGCGGTCTTCGCCGCCCGCGTTGCCTCCAGGAGTCGGAATGTGTTCCCCATTGTTGACCTTGGCCAGCAGCGAGGCGAGGGGGTCAGGGGGACCGTCGCTGAAGCGATCGGAGCCGCGCTCGGGCGGCGGCCCCGGCTCTGTCCTGTCGTGGCGCGACCGTGATGTACCACTCATGAGCAGCCCCCTCCGACTCCCTGAGATGCACTCGGAATCTTTCCCTGGGGGGTCGTGGGTAACCCGCCTTCGACCTCGCCAGTGCTGAGCAATCCTGCCGCAAGCCGCACATCCGCCGGACGTACTACAGCGACCAGGGGCGGCCCGTCGGGACGGCGGACCTCGTGGTGCCCGCCACTCACTGCGAGATCGTCTGCGAGATCCCCGTCAACCGTCACCAGCCCTGCCACTCCCCCGGACGAATGCATGTCGAAGTCCGGCCGACGAGACGTCGGAGCGTGGGAGGGTGGCCAGGTCGGTGAGGGTGCGGCACCGACGCAGCAGGCGTCTTCTCCGCGCTTGGCCGCAGGTTCGAATCCTGCCCGGGGTGCCCGTCTTTGCCGTCGCCGCTTCCGGACCGTGCACGGCTTCCGCCCCGCGCCGCCCTTGAGCGCGGCCGCCGGGTCATGCCGCGACAGGGCGCCATTCGCACACGCCTTCACAGGATCGCCCACAAATGAGTGGTTACGGCCAATTGGTGATGAAGTTGGCCATTATGAACGAGTTCGCCGTCGTTCCACTCGTCGCGGAGCCGTCCATGCGCACCACCTTCACCGCCGTCCAGGACTCACCGAGCCCGCAGGGTCACGGGTCCGCCTCTCCGGTACCGGAACAAACAGAGGAACGGGACCTCGTTTTCGAGGGCTTCGGGTACACGTGCCGGATCGTCCACCAGGACACCCCTCAGACGGAGCCGCTGGTGCTGCTCGGCGGCTCGTCCCAGAACAGGTACTCATGGCAGGGCCACGAGAAGTGGCTGTCCCCGCTGTGCACGCTGATCACCGTGGATCTTCCCGGTTACGGCACCTCGGACTTCGTACCCGCCCGGTACGGCATCGACTTCCTCGCCGACGCGGTCGAGCACATGCTGGCGACCCTCGGCATGCCGCGGGTGAATCTGTTCGGCGGCTGCTTCGGCGAGGTCGTCGGCCTCCGCTTCGCGCAGCTCCATCCCGCGTACGTCCGCCGCATCGTCTTCTGCGGCGCGGCGAAGCGCCTTCCCCAGATCTACACCGATGCCGTACCGCGCCTGTCGCACGCGCTCGAACGCGGCGAGATCGACGAGGCCGCCGGCGGACTGGTGCGGCTGTTCATGTCGAATCCGGAAGCCGGACGGGTCCGCAAGCACGCGGCCGTGGCACGTCTCCTCCAGCAGCAGTTCGTGAACCAGACGCCGGACGAGATCAAGAAGGCGGTCGAGCACAACACCCGGCTGGTGTCGCACGGCTGTTACCGGCCCCTGCCGGTCCCCGACGTACCGTCCCTGGTGTTCACGGGGGAGTACGACACCCTGTGCACCCCCGAGATGGGGCGCGAACTCGCCGCGACGATGCCTTCGGCGCTTTTCACCACCGTCAAGGAGGCGGACCACCTGGTGACGGTCGAGCGCCGGCAGGAGTCCGCGGAGCTGATCGGCCGGTTCATCACCGACCGCCCGGTCGACGACCTGCCGTACTGCAACCCGGTGGAGTCACCTCGCACCGACCTCGCTCCGGCTCCCGCGCCGGGGCCCCGTTGAGTAGGCCGGGAAAACACCGATGGCCGGGACCCGGCGTGGGTCCCGGCCATTCTCCGCTGCGCGAATAGACCTAAGCGACACAAGTCTGAGCGGCGGATGCCGACGTGAACAAGGGCGCTTCGATCGGCCCCTCGGACGTCAGGACTCCTGCTTCCTGCCCTCGATGAAGACGACGCTGGTGCAGTCGACCTGCCCCCCGCCGGCGCAGGTCTGCGACTGCACACAGTGAATGCCGTCGCCGTCCTTGGCGCACTTGTCGACACCATCATCGGCCGACGCCGAGACGGCACCGAAACCGACCAGGGCAAAACCGCCCAGGATTCCGGCCGCCATCGTCGCTGCGATCTTCTGCGAAGTGAACATCTACCTGTTTTCCTTATACGGTCGACCCTCCGCCCCTGGGCGGCAGAGTCGCTCGGAACGACTGAATCGGCCCATAAGCCGATAAGCCTCGGGGCTCGAACAGCTGGGTTCGAGCCCCGAGACCTACTCAGATCACCTGATCAGTGATCCTCAGCCAAAGGCCTGGGTGCAGGTCACGGCGGTGTTGCCGGCCGCCGGGTTGCCGACACCGAGGAGGTTGAGGGCAACGTTGGTGTCCTGCAGGCCGATCAGGGCCTGCTGGTTGTTGACCTCGCCCGTGCAGGTCTGGTTCTGCTTGCTGTCGAGCGACGGGCCCTCACCGGCGTGGCTGACACCGGCGCCGAGGAAACCGGCGCTGCCGAGCATGGCCAGGACGACCGCGGCCTTCTGGTACTTGCGCATTACCTCTCCGTTCCTGTTTCAGTCGTGCACGTTCCGTGTTGGATCGCTCACCGACAGTCATGACTATAGGCGATGAGTGCCGACCTGCCGTAGTCGAAACACCCATATGCGTAAGTTTCTTGCGACAAGGCAGGTCATGGGCTTCAGAGGGTTCCGCAGACGGCCGAACCCGGGCATCGCTTCCGGCCATGCGCCCTAGCGGACGCCGCCACATCCCAGGCCTGCCGTCCCTGGTCACTGCCGTCGCTGGTCAGGGTCGAGCGCCGGCGGGAGTCCGCGGAATTGATCGGCCGGTTCTGCCCCGTCGACGACCTGTCGTACCGCAAGCCGGTGGAGGCACCGCACACCGGCCCTGCTCCTGCGCCGGGCCTCACCGAGGAGGCCGGGAAAACACCGATGGCCGGGACCCGGCGTGGGTCCCGGCCATTCTCCGCTGCGCGAATAGACCTAAGCGACACAAGTCTGAGCGGCGGATGCCGACGTGAACAAGGGCACCTCGATCGGCCCCTCGGACGTCAGGACTCCTGCTTCCTGCCCTCGATGAAGACGACGCTGGTGCAGTCGACCTGCCCCCCGCCGGCGCAGGTCTGCGACTGCACACAGTGAATGCCGTCGCCGTCCTTGACGCACTTGTCGACACCATCATCGGCCGACGCCGAGACGGCACCGAAACCGACCAGGGCAAAACCGCCCAGGATTCCGGCCGCCATCGTCGCTGCGATCTTCTGCGAAGTGAACATCTACCTGTTTTCCTCATACGGTCGACCCTTTCCGCCCCCGGGCGGCAGAGTCGCTCGGAACGACTGAATCGGCCCATAAGCCGATAAGCCTCGGGGCTCGAACAGCTGAGTTCGAGCCCCGAGACCTACTCAGATCACCTGATCAGTGATCCTCAGCCAAAGGCCTGGGTGCAGGTCACGGCGGTGTTGCCGGCCGCCGGGTTGCCGACCGCCAGGAGCAGGTTGGCGGCAACGTTGGTGTCCTGCAGGCCGACCAGGGCCTGCTGGTTGTTGACCTCGCCCGTGCAGTTCTGGCTCTGCTTGCTGTCGATCGACGGGTGGTCGCCACCGGCGTAGCTGACACCCGTGCCGAGGAAACCGGCGCTGCCGAGCATGGCCAGGACGACCGCGGCCTTCTGGTACTTGCGCATTACCTCTCCGTTTCTCCTGTCGACACAGTCCGTGTTGGACTGGTCACTGACAGTGTTCAACATAGGCGACATTCGCTGCTTTTCACAATCGAACCGCCCCAACGCGTGACTTTTTTGTAAAGATGCACGTCACAGCCCCTGTAGGGCTGTCGGTCGGGTGAATGCCCAGACGTGTCGGTCTCGCCACGAAAGGGGCCGTCCACCCGGCGCCCCAGCCCTCGTCACCTCACGCGTACCGGTAGATCCGGCTCACGTCCGCCAGCTCGTCCGGCGTCACGTCCCACGGCGGCAGCTTCTCGTGGCGTGCCACGACGCGGCCGTGCTGCGTGTCGCCGGAGCCCGGGGGTGTCGCGGGGAGGTAGCGGGCCCCGCCGTGCCGGCGCTGCCAGCGGTACCACTGCAGGTCGACGAAGGCGTGGTGCAGCCAGAAGACGGGGTCGTTGACGGAGGCGCCGCCGAGCATGTCGCCGCCGATCCAGCGGTGCACCCGGTTGTGGTTGCGCCAGGAGGCGCTGCCACGGCCCGTGCCCCACCCCTCCAGCTTGTTGCGGAAGCCTTTGGTGACCGTCGAGTCCCACGGCGCCACGTCGTAGGCGGGGTCCTTCAGCGCCCACTCGAGGTCGCTCTTGACGGGCAGGTCGATCGGGGCGCTGCGGCGGCCGAGGTCCCGGGTGAGGAATCCCCCGTCGGTCACGCCCACGTTGATGGTCCAGTTTCCCTCCCGGTGGGCGAACGGGCCGGTCATCACCCGGTGGTCGGAGCTCCGCCCGTTGCCGCCCATGAGGTCCGCCGTCCAGGGTGCGGACGTGGTCGTGCGATCGCGGGTCCAGTCCCAGTACGGGAGGGTCACCGAGGAGTCCACGCGGCGCAGGGCGTCCTCCATGTCGAGCAGGAGCCGGCGGTGCCAGGGCAGGAAGGAGGGAGCCATGTGCGCGGTGCGCAGTCCGGACTCGCCGTCGGCGGCGAAGTACGTGATGTGCGTCCGTACGAACTCGTCGTATTCGCCGCGCCGTTTGACCTCCAGCAGGGCGTTGACGAACCGTCGCTTCTCGGCGCTGGTGAGCGTGGCGGCGTCCTTACGCACGTACGCCATGCCGGCCCCCCGCGTGAACGTGCGCCTGCCCCGTGCCCGTCGGCGCCGGGGCGTCGAGCAGCTGCCGGCCGGGGCCGAGCGCGTCGACGGCTGCGCGGGCGGCCTCCAGCGGTGTGGGGTACGAGCAGTAGTGGTCGAGCATGCTCAGCCAGGTGCCGTCGGCGCGGCGCATGAGGTGCAGGGGGCGGCCGTCGACGGTGACGTGCCACTGGATGTCCTCATTCGCGCTGGAGGCGTAGCTCCGGACACCCTTGATACGGCGTCCGCGGTGGGTCACGTCGAATCCGGTGTCGCGGCGGTCGCTCCCGGACAGGTGCCGGTGGCGCGCGGAGCGGAATGCGGTGAGCGCCGGGGCCAGTGCAGCGGCTAGTGCTCCGGCACGCAGACCGCGGGCCACGTCCCGCCGTGTTCTGCCCGTCGGCCGGGTCCGCGCCGAGCCCGGCGCGCCGTTCCGGTCCTCGGCACGCGCCGGCGCCCCGCCCATGTCGGTCGTCATGGTCCACTCCCTCGTCCGTGCGGTTGTCGGTAGCGGTAACCGACCGACGCGGCAGGCGGTCACCCGCCGTACGGCTCAGGGCGTGAATGCCGGAGAGGGACCACCTGAGGAACGCCCGGGGTTCCGCCGCCGGCCGGTCCGGCGCCCACACCCGGGGAACAGTTCCGACGACCGCATGCGAAAGCCGGCCCCCGCATGTGCGGGGGCCGGCTTTCGGGCTGCTCGGTATCAGGCGTGCAGCCCCAGGTCGCCGCGCACCGGCTTGACCTCGTTCACTGCGGCCGCCGCGTCCTTCGTCGTGTGCTGCAGCGGGCCTTCCTTGCCGGTGTCGAGCACGGGCGCCGAGTCCGGCGACGTCACCTCGAAGGGGAGCGCGGTGCGCAGGCCGGTGTCGACACCGGTGGATGCCAGCTCGGTCTGCCCGGCGAACGCGGGGGAGGCGACGCCCGCGGCGATCAGGGATCCGGCAAGGACGGCGGCAGCCTTCAGGGACTTCATCATGTTCCTTTCTTCGGCAACGCGGGTCACCGGAGGGGAAGTGTGTCGCCGTGCCTAACGACCCCGGGCCGGAGCGGAAACCGTGGAGCAGAAGATTGAGAAGTCCTCATATGAAAGGCTTTCGCGGACTTCGGGCTTTCGGTGACTACGCC
This sequence comes from Streptomyces flaveolus, assembly GCF_014648815.1. Taxonomy (GTDB): domain Bacteria; phylum Actinomycetota; class Actinomycetes; order Streptomycetales; family Streptomycetaceae; genus Streptomyces; species Streptomyces flaveolus. The sequence continues at coordinate 93,790 of NZ_BMRV01000006.1, forward strand.
GGCAGCAGCACCGACGTCAGCGGTGCAACCCCGGGGAGCGTGACCCCCGGAAGGATCGGCGTCCGCGTGAGCGCGGCCGGCGCGGGCAGAATCGACGCCTGGGTCTCGGTGCCGAACAGTGCGGCGATCAGGTTGCCCACGCGGCCCAGCAGTGCGTCGATCAGCGAGGGCGTCTCCGTGGCGCTCGTGTCCGCGTCGGTCTCCGTCGTCGCACCGGTCTCGTCGGTGTCGGTGTCGGTGTCCGTGCTCGTCGCGATGCCGGACTGGAGGAAGTCGAGGAGGCTGTCGACGGCCTCCCGAAGGGTGGCCAGCTCCTCGTCCGAGAGCTCGTCGCCGGTGACGGTCACCACCGTGTCGTCCGACGTCGTGACCGACGAGGTGGCGGTGGTCCCGGTCGTGGCCGCCGGGTCCTCGTCGGCTGCCTTGGCCAGCGCTTCCTTCGCCGCTTCGCCCAGCTTCCTGGCCTCGGCGGCGGGCAGCCGGCCGTCGTCCGCCTCGAGTACGGCCTTCAGCAGGTCGACGACCGGGGCGAGCCCGTGCTCGTCGGCATCGACGGCCCTGACCTGCGCGAGCAGTGCGGCGGAGGTCGTCGCGCGGTGGTGCTCGGGGGCCGTGTCGGCCGCCCAGGCCGCCGGGCCGGTGACGCCGGTGAGCAGAGCGGCACACAGGACGCCGGGGGCGATGAGCCGGGCAGGCAGAGCGCGCATGGAGGTTCCTTTCGCAGGCTTCGGATCTTGCAGCCCACCGTGGGAGCGCCCCGGCACCCCCGCAACCGGAGCTGCGCCGTTCGGTGACACGCGCCGCGCCTCACCCCCTGAGGAGTCCCCGGCGGAGCGGAGGCGGGGCCGACCGCTCCCGAACCAGGCTTCACGATTCCAACACACTTGCCGCTTTCACTGAATTTCAGTGAATTTGTCCGTTTGGTGACTAGAGTTGCGAACCTCCCGAGCATCCTCATGGGCGGCCGCATCGCGCTCGTCTCCGCTGCCTGCCACCGCCACCCTGTTCCGAAAGGCTCCGACGGTCATGCGTCAATCCCTGGGTCAGATGCTTCGCCATGCGGCTGTGGGCGTCTTCTCCCTCGCAGCGATGTGGGCATCCTGCGGCCCCGCGGCCACCGTGCCGCTCGCGCCCGCCCCCGAGGCCGACAGCCTCGCCTTCTCCGAGCGCTACCGCGCGGTCCAGCACGGTGGCATCGTGCGGGCGGCCAACGCGTCCGCCACCTGCCGGGCCCAGGCGTCCTCCTGCCACGACGTACAGGCGGGCGCGCAGGGGGTGAACGGCGCGTTCGACATGTTCTACGTCGACGTCGACCGCGACCCGAACACCTACAACTCCTCCCGCGCGGAGGTCCGCCTGCCCGCCGGCTCCCGGGTGACGTACGCGCGCCTGTACTGGGGCGGGAACCTGCGCGTCGGCGAGCAGAAGCCGTCCGAGGACAACGGGCGGGTGCTGATCGCCGAACCCGGCGGAGAGTACAAGGAGATCCTCGCCGACACGGTCGTCGGGCACCGCGTGACCGACACCGTGGACGCCTTCCAGGCCTCGGCGGACGTGACGCGGCTGGTGCGGGACAGCGGGGCGGGTCAGTACACCGTGGCCCAGGTCAACGTGGCCGCCGGCAGATCGACGGCCGGGGCCTGGGGCGGCTGGACCCTGGTGGTGGCGTACGAGAACGAGAGGGAACCGCTGCGGCACCTCGCGCTCTGGGACGGCTTCGTACCGCTGTGGGCCCAGGCCGCGGAGCTCCGGCTGCGGGAGTCGCGCTTCCCCGCGGACGCCTCGGGCAGGGTGGGCCTGGTCGCCTACGACGGCGACCGCGGCAGCGACGGCGACTCGCTCACCGTGACCACCGGATCCGGCACCGTCGCGCTCAGCGGCCCCGGAAACCCCCGCGACGACGTACTGAACTCCACCATCACCGGACCCGGGCAGAACTCCCCGGCGCGGGTACCGGCGTACGCCAACAACCTCGGCTACGACTCCGACGTGTTCGATCTCGCGGGAGGTCTGCCGAACGCCGGTGACGAGGCGACCCTCCGCCTCGCCTCCGCACGGGACGGGGCGTGGGCCGGCGTGCTGTTCGCCGCGGTCGACGCCCGGCGGTGAACACGCCGCAACCCGTCGCGAGTACCTGCGTGAGTGAGGAAACCGTGTCCGTGGCCCCGTCGCTCCGCGGCCGTCCGCCGCGGGTCCTGCACCTCACCCAACCGGTGGACGGCGGGGTCGCGCGCGTCGTGACGGACCTCGTCCGGGCCCAGCTGGCGGACGGCCTGGAGGTCGCCGCGGTCTGCCCCGACAGCGTGCTCGCCGCCCGGCTGCGGGCGGACGGCGCGCACGTCCGGCACTGGCAGGCGACGCGGTCACCGGGGCCCTCGCTCCCGCGCGAGGTACGGCGCCTCGCCCGCCTGATCGACGACGTACGCCCCGACCTGGTGCACGCGCACAGCGCGAAGGCGGGGCTCGCCGGCCGGCTCGCGGTGCGCGGGCGGATCCCGACGGTCTTCCAGCCGCACGCCTGGTCGTTCGAGGCGGTCGGCGGGAGCACCGCGGCACTCGCACTCCGGTGGGAGCGGTGGGCGGCACGCTGGACCACGCGGATGCTGTGCGTGAGCGACGCCGAGCGCGCGACCGGCGTCCGGGCCGGCATCACCGGCAGGTGGACGGTCGTCCCCAACGGCATCGATCCGGAACGCTACCGCCCGGCCGTGGCCGGCACCGTGCGAGCCGGGCTCGCACCGCTCGCCGGCGTCCACCCGGCGGCCCCCCTCGCGGTCTGTGTGGGACGGCTGTGCCCGCAGAAGGGGCAGGACGTCCTGCTGCGAGCGTGGGACACCGTGGTGCGCACGGTGCCCGACGCCCGGCTCGTGCTGGTCGGCGACGGACCCGACCGCGACCGGCTGCGCCGGGACGCCCCCGGCTCCGTGCTGTTCACCGGCGCCGTCGCCGACACCTCCGTCTGGTACCAGGCCGCCGACCTCGCCGTCCTGCCGTCCCGCTGGGAGGGCATGGCGCTGGCCCCGCTGGAGGCGATGGCCTGCGGCGTGCCGGTGCTGGTCACGGACGTCGACGGCGCCCGCGAGAGCCTGCCGCCCGCCCTCACCGCCCGGTGCGTGATCCCGCCGGAGAACCCGGGTGAACTGGCCGCGGCCATCACCGGACTGCTGCTCGACGCGCCGCTGCGCGCGTCCCTCGGCGTCCAGGGCCGCCGGCACGTGCTGTCCCTCCACGACGTACGACACACCACCGAGGCCGTCGCGGACGTCTACCGCGACCTCCTCGGCCCATGGCCCGCCTCACCCGGTGCGCGCCCGTTCGCGGCGATCGAACGCGCCACCACCCACGGCGTCGAGCGGGGCCGACCGCTCGGCAGGGGCCGGGGCGCCGGGGCGGACCCGACAACACAGGACGTCGAGTCCACCGAGCACAGGGAGTCCATCCACTCGTGACTGCCGAACGTACCGTGTCCTCCCCCGGTGTAACGCCGCGGGAGCACGGCTTCCCACCCGTCTCCGTCATGCCGCCGCTCGACACCGCGACCCATGTGCGGTTCTCCGCCCCGCGGTCCCCGGCACCTCCGGCCTCGCCGGTACCGCTGTTCCTCGTGGACGGCGGCGCAGCCGTGCTGGGCACGCTGGCGCTCACCGGCGCCCAGCGCCAGCCGCTGCTGATCACCCTGCTGATCGTCACGTCCCTTCTGCTGCGCGCCCGCGACAGCCGGCCGCCGGTACCGGGCCTGCTGGAGGAACTGCCCGCCGTGTGCGGCCGCACCGCCGTCGCCTGGCTGGTGCCGGCGGCGCTCTGGGCGGCGTACCGGCCGGAGGACGCCTTGTCCGCCGGGACCGTGCTGACGGGCGTCGTCCTCCAGGCGGGGGCGTGCTGTGCGCTGCGCGCGGCCGTGCACGGGCGGCGGCGCGCCGCACTGCTGCGCCATCCGCACACCGCGCTCGTGGTGGGCCCGCCGGCGACGGCACAACGCGTGGCCGCCGCCGTGCTCCGCCACCCTCGGTGCGGCGTGCGGCCGGTGGGCGTGGTCGCCGAGCAGCCGGAGGGCCCCGAGGGGATCCCGGTGCTGCGGACCGGCGAAGAGGTCGAGCGGGCGGTCATCCAGAACGGGGTGCGCGCGGTGCTGGCCGTCCATCCCTCGGTCCGCGCCGAACAGGCGCCGCTGCTGCGCACGCTGGCCGAGTCGGGCTGCGTGATCTGGGAACTGGACGCCGACTCCCCCTCGTACACCACGGGGCAACGGCTGGCCGGGTTCGCCTGCCGGCGCCTCGATCTGTCCCCGGTGCGCCGCGGCGGCGCGGGCAAGCGGCTGCTCGACATCCTCGTGTCGGGCACGCTGCTGCTGCTGGTCAGCCCGCTGCTGCTGGTGTGTGCGACGGTCCTGCGCCTCAGTGACGGTCCGGGCGTGGTGTTCCGGCAGGAGCGGATCGGCAGGGACGGGAAGCCGTTCACGCTGCTGAAGTTCCGCACCCACCGCCCGGTGAACGAGCACGAGTCGGCGACGCGGTGGAGCGTGGCCAACGAGAACGAGATGAGCCGCTTCTGCCGTATGTTGCGCCGCACCTCGCTCGACGAGCTGCTCCAGCTGTGGAACGTGCTGCGCGGTGACATGAGCCTGGTCGGCCCGCGTCCCGAACGCGCCTACTTCGTGGCGCAGTTCAGCGGGGCCCACCCCGGTTACGCGGCCCGCCACCGCATGCGGACGGGCATCACCGGCCTCGCCCAGATCCACGGGCTGCGCGGCGACACCTCGATCGAGGACCGCTGCCGGTTCGACAACGCCTACATCGACGACTGGTCGCTGTGGCAGGACATCTGCATCCTGCTGCGCACCGCGGCCACGCTGGTCCGCCCGACGGGGAGCTGACCGACGTGAGCCACGCTCTCGCACCGCTCCCGCGCCGGGCCGCCGCGCTCGGACCGGTCCTGCCCCTGGCGGCGGTGCTCGCCCTGCTGGCGCTGCCGCCGGCCGGGCACGGCGCGGGGCCCGCCGACGTGGGCTCCGGGCTGGTGGTGGGGTACTGCGTGATCCGTCTGCTGCGGGAGGGACGGCGCCCGCTGTCGCCCGCCGCGGCCCTGGTGCTGGGCCTGCCGGTCGTGGGGATCGCGTTCGCCGCGCTGGGGGCGTCCTCGCCCGCGGCCGGGCTGGCCGGCATGGTCCGCTATCTGCAGGTCTTCGTGCTGGTCCCGGCGGCGGTGCTGTTGCTGCTCCGGGACCGCCGCGACTTCCGGGTGCTGGCCTGGACGTTCGTGGGCCTCGCCCTGTGCGAGGGCGCCGTCGGCGTCCACCAGTACGTCACCCGGACCGGCGCCTCCTACCAGGGCGACGACATCCGGGCCGTCGGCACCTTCGGCGCCCAGGACGTGATGGGCATGGCGTCCGTGGTGTCCCTGGGCCTGGTGTGCGCCACCGGGCTCTCCCTGGGCCGGGCACCGGTGTGGCAGCGGGCGACCGCCACGGGCTGCGCGCTCGTGCTGCTCGCCCCGCTCGCGGTGTCCTTCAGCCGGGGCGCCTGGATCGCGACCGTCCTGACGTGCGGCGTGCAACTGGCGCTGGCCGGGCTGCGCCGCACCCTGAAGGTGGCCGCCGCCCTGGCCGCCGCGGGGGTGGTCCTGGTCGGCGGGTTCGGCGTCGGCACCGCACAGCTGCAGGAGCGGATCGGCAGCATCGCGCAGGTCACCGACGCGCCCGACCAGTCCGTCGTCGACCGGTACACCCTGTGGTCGTCGGCGACCGGCATGTGGCGCGACCACCCGCTGACCGGCGTGGGCCTGAAGAACTTCCCCGAGTATCGCGACGGGCACGCCACGCTGGCCCTGTCGTCGGGCAGCGACGTCGAGGGCGCCGGGGCCGAGTACCACAAGCAGGCACTGCTGTCGCCGCACAACATGTACCTGCTGGTGCTGAGCGAGCAGGGGCTGATCGGTCTGCTCACCCTCGCCGGGGGCTGGCTGGCCCTGCTGGTGTGCGGGATGCGCAGGCTGCTGCGCGTCCGCCGCCGCGGACCGGGGCTCGACTGCGGGCTGGTCGCCTGCGGGCTGCTGGTCTGGGTGCTGACCGACTTCCTGTACGGCGACATCGGCGGACCCTCGACCCTGGTGACCGCCATGGCCCTGGGGCTCACGGCCTGGTGGGCGCTGGCCGGCGGCGAGCGGCGGGACGCCCTGTCACCCGGTGGGGTACGGGACCGCATCGAGGAGGCAGTGGCCCGATGACGACGGTGCCCTCACGGATCCCCGAACCCGAGACCGGCGAAGCGGCGCCCGTACCCGCGGCGCGTGCGGCCACCTCGGCACAGGCCGGCCCCGACCAGGCCTCGGCCTCCCGGAAGTTCCTCGCCCGGGCGACGCTCGTCACGGCGTCGCTGTCCATCGCCGGCTCGCTGCTCGGCCTGGTGCGCGACCAGTCGCTGGCCCGGCTGTTCGGAGCCGGGAGCGACACGGACGCCTTCCTCGTCGCGTGGACCGTGCCGGAGCTGGCCGCCACGCTGCTGATCGAGGACGGGCTGGCGCTGGTGCTGATCCCGGCGTTCAGCCTGGCGCTGGCCCGCCGCGCCCGGGGCGCCGCGGGGGACCCGGTCCGGGCCCTGGTCGCCGCCACCCTGCCCCGTCTGTGCCTGGCCCTCGCCGCGGTGGCCGCGCTGGTCGCCGGTGCGGCTCCCCTCCTGGTCCGGGCCCTGGCGCCCGGCCTGCCCGACCCCCGCCTCGCCGTCGACTGCACCCGGCTCACGGCGATCAGCCTGCTGGCCTTCGGGCTGGCCGGGTACTGCAGCGCCGCGCTGCGGGCGCACCGCCGCTTCTTCGCGCCGGCGGCGATCTACGTCGCCTACAACACCGGCATCATCGCCGCGATGTTCCTGCTCGGCGGCCGGTGGGGCGTGCGTTCCGCGGCGGCCGGCGTCGCGGTGGGCGGCTGTCTGATGGTGGCGGTCCAACTGCCCTCGCTGTGGCGGCAGCTGACATCGCGCACACCGGCGTCGCACGGGCCCGGGACCGGGACGGACGCCGGGGAACGGCCGATGCGTTTCGCCCTGGTCGCCGCCGTCCTCCTCTTCGCCCTGTGCCGCCAGTCGCAGGTCCTCGTCGAACGCTTCCTCGCCTCCTCCCTGCCCGCCGGGGCCATCTCCCACCTGAACTACGCGCAGAAGGTGGCCCAGATCCCGATGACGCTGTCGCTGATGGTGTGCACGGTCACCTTTCCCGTGGTGGCGCGGGCCCTCGCGGACGGCGACACCGAGCGGGCCCGCAGCCGGGTGGAGCGGGACCTCGTGCTGGCCTCCTGCGTGGTGCTGATGGGGATGTGCGCGGTGATCGCCTGCGCCCCGCAGATGATCGAACTGCTCTTCCAGCGGGGGGCCTTCACCGAGGGCGACACCGTCGCGACGGCGGACGTGATGCGGGTGTACGCCGTCGGGCTGCTGGGCCAGACCCTGGTGGGCGCCCTGATCCGCTCCTACTTCTCGGCGGGCCGGCCCCGCTGGTACCCCGCCGCCGTGATGGCCGCCGGCATCGGCGTGACGTCCCTGATCGGCGCCCTGACCGTGCGCCCCTGGGGGGTGGCGGGGATCGCCGCCGCCAACGCCTTCGGCATCACCGTCACGGCCGCCCTGCTCCTCGCCGGGCTGCGAACGGGCCGGCGCGGCAGCCCGCACGGTGTCACGGTCCGCGTCCGGCAGGTCCTGGCCCAGCTGAACGGGCCCGTGCTCGCGACGGTCGCCGCCACCGCCGCCGGGGCGTTCGCCGCGAGCCGGTTCGGCTCCCCGGTGGGGGGCCTCGCGGCCGGCTGCCTGACCGTGACCGCCGTCTTCGTCCCGCTCGCCTGGGCCACGGGGGTCCGGGGTTCCTCATCCGCCGTGCGTTTCCTGCGCACCGTCACACGAAGGCTCACCCATGGCCGCTTCCGTTGATTCCGTCCAGACCGCCAGACCCGCCGCCCCGCACCCGGGCTCCCTGCCCTGGGTGGCGATGTACCACTCGGTGGGCGACTGCTCGGACGATCCGTACCGCATCACGGTCACTCCCGAGCGACTCGGCAAGCAGTTGGCGTGGCTACGCCGCCGGGGGCTGCGGGGCGTGTCCGTGGCCGACCTGCTCGCCGCCCGCGCCCGGGGCGAGGGGCGGGGCCTGGTCGGGCTCACCTTCGACGACGGGTACGCCGACTTCGTCACGGCCGCCCTGCCGCTGCTGCGCCGGTGGAACTGCGGCGCCACCCTCTTCGTCCTGCCCGGACGGCTCGGCGGCGACAACGCCTGGGACCCGCTCGGCCCGCGCAAGCCGCTGCTGACCGCCGACGGCATCCGGCAGGCGGCCGCGGAAGGCGTGGAGATCGGCTCGCACGGACTGACCCACGTCGATCTGACCCGGGCGGACGACCTGGAACTGAAGACCGAGGTCGTCGAGAGCCGCGCGCGGCTGGCGGAGCTGACCGGTGTCCGCCCCGACGGTTTCTGCTACCCGTACGGCACGGTCGACGCCCGCGCCGTCGAGGCGGTGCGCGACGCCGGGTACGCCTACGCCTGCGCCATCGACCCCGGCCCGCTGACCGGCCCGCACGCCCTGCCCCGCGTCCACGTCGGGCAGAACGACACGGCCTGGCGGCTGTACCTCAAGCACCGGCTGCACCGGTTGCGCCGGCGTCCCGTGGAAGGCCTGTGAGATGAAGGCCCTGCACATCATCACCGGCCTCGGCGTCGGCGGGGCCGAGCAGCAACTGCGTCTGCTGCTGCGTCATCTGCCCGTCTCGTGCGACGTCGTCACGCTCACCAACCCGGGCCCGGTCGCCGAGGGCCTCACCGCCGACGGTGTCCGCGTCGTGCACCTGGGCATGACCGGCAACCGCGACCTGACCGCGCTCCCCCGGCTGGTCCGGCTGATCCGCGCCGGCGGGTACGACCTGGTCCACACCCACCTGTACCGGGCCTGCGTCTACGGCCGGCTCGCCGCGCGCGTCGCCGGGGTCCGGGCGGTGGTCGCCACCGAGCACTCGCTGGGCGACTCGCAGATGGAGGGCCGCAGGCTCACCGCCGGGGTACGCGCGCTGTACCTCGCCAGCGAGCGGCTGGGCTCGACGACGGTCGCCGTCTCCTCGGCGGTGGCCCACCGGCTGAAGCACTGGGGCGTGCCGGCTCCCCGCATCGAGGTCGTCCCGAACGGCATCGAGCTGGACCGCTTCCGCTTCGACCGGGACCGGCGGGCACGCACCCGCCGGCGTCTCGGTCTGCCTCAGGACGCGTTCGTCGTCGGGGGTGTCGGCCGGCTCACCCGGGGGAAGCGGTTCGACGTCCTCGTCCACGCGCTCACCCGGCTGCCGGAGGACCACTGGCTGCTGCTGGTGGGCGGCGGCCCCGACGAGCACCTCCTGCGCCGCACGGCCCACGAGGCCGGTGTGTCCGGGCGGGTCCTGTTCACCGGCGAACGCCCCTACGTCCCGGACGGCTCCCCGGGCCCCGACCTGCCCGCGCTCACCTCCGCGATGGACCTGTTCGCGTCCCCGTCGCCGGACGAGGCCTTCGGTCTGGCGGCGGTGGAGGCGCTGGCGTCGGGCCTGCCGGTGCTCTACGCCTCCTGCCCGGCGATCGAGGACCTGCCGCCGTCGGCCACCGCCGGCGCCCGGCGCGTGCGGGGCGGACCCGACGCGTACGCCCGCGCGATCGCCGAGGTGAGCCAGGCGGGCGCCGGGCCCCGCACCGTCCCGGACGTCGCGCACCGCTACTGCATCACCCGCAGTACAGCCCGCCTCGTCGACGTCTACGCGGCAGCGGTCTCCCGTTCGCCGTCACCCCTCTCAACCCTCGGAGCAAGCCCCTCATGACCGACACTCCGACCCGTCGGCGCCTCGTGTCCGCGGCTCGTGTCAAGAAGCTGCCGTCCTGGTCCGTGCTCGCGGCGGGCGCCCTCGCCGGCACGCTGGCCGGCGGCGCCTACGGCCTCTTCACACCGGCCACCTACACGGCCACCAGCTATGTCGTCGCGGTGCCGACGGCGAAGTCCACCCCGGAGGCCGCCCGCGGGTTCGCGCAGGCGTACGGCCGTGTCGCCACCCAGCTCGCGGTGCTCGGGGACGCGCAGGTGTGGGCGGGCGTACCGGTGCGCACCCTCCAGGAGAAGGTGCGCACCGCGACCTCGCCGGACGCGCCGATGGTCGCCGTCTCGGCCACCTCCACGCGGCCCGGCCTCGCCGTCGACATGGCCAACGCGGTCTCCCGGGCGCTGACGCAGCACGCGGACCACTCCAAGAACAACACCCAGGTCCGGCTCGTGCAGTTCTCCCGCGCGGTGAAGCCGGGCAGCCCGACGTCCGCTTCGCCGACGGTGACCACCCTGGTGGGCGCGAGCGCGGGCGGGCTGCTGGGCGGCCTGGCCCTGCTGGCGCGGCCGAGGCGCGCCCGCCGGGAGGACGACCCCGCCCCCGTTCCGTCGGTGCCCGGCCCGGCCACGGCCGCCGACGTGCACGGGCAGCGGTGACGGCGCTGCGGTGCCCGGCGGTGGCGGCGGACCCTGACACGGGCCCGCCGCCACCGGCCGGGACGGCGGGAGCCCTAGTCCTCGGGCGACCACCACTCGAAGCGGAGGCAGAGCTTGCCGCCGAGCCAGTACTCCACCCAACTGCCCAGGTCCAGCGGCGAGCACCCTTCCGGGGCCTGCGGCACGGTGGGCTCGGTCGGTGTGGGATCGGGCGTGGTGGGAGCGGGCGGGGCGGTGGGTGTCGTCCCGTCTGCGAGGCGGGAGACGACGGACCGGTAGACGCGGGAGGCGTCCGGGTTGGCCCCGCACTGCCACACACCGTGCGGGCAGTAGTCGGTCAGCGTGTTGTACAGCGGCTTGTGCTCGACGATCCACTCCAGCATGCGCCGCATGTACTCGGGATTGTCGCCGTTCCGGAAGAGCCCCCACTCGGGGTAGGAGATGGGTTTGCCGTGGGCCTTCGCGAAGTCCACGTGCGCCTGGAGCCCGTAAGGCTCCTTCACCTGCTGGTCGAAGGACATCCCGGACGGCTGGTCGTAGGAGTCCATGCCGATGACGTCGACCGTGTCGTCGCCCGGGTAGCACTCGGTCCAGGGAAGGGCGTCCCGGCCGCGGCTCGGCGTGAAGTCGAACCGAAACTTCTGGCCCGGCACCGAGCGCATGGTGGTGACGATCCGGTTCCAGTACTTCTTCCAGGCCTCCGGGTCCGGCCCGCACCGGTGGGTGTAGGTGACGCCGTTCATCTCCCAGCCGAGCACCAGGATCGTGTCCGGCACCTTCAGCCGGACCAGCCGCTCGGCCAGGGCGCGGAAGTGGTGGTCGAACTCCCCGGCCGCGCCCCGCCGCAGCAGCTGCCGGACCTCGCCGTCGGAGACGCCCTCCTCGTTGCGCTCCTGCATGGGCACGTTCAGGACGAGCATCCGGTCGTCCTCGGCCCTGCGCCAGTGCGCCCACGTCTCGAGGAAGCGGATGTCCCCCTCGATGTCCTGCCAGCGGTTGCCGGGCAGGTAGGTGTGGCCGACGCGCAGTTCGGCACCGCCGAGCCAGTGGCTGAGCTGCGCCATACGGGCCACACCACGGGCGTCGGAGGCGAGGAAGGCGCCGAAGGCCGGTGCCTCCGGGCCCGGTGCCGGGGTGGCCGCCGACGGCGTCACCGACGGCTCGGGAACGGCCGGCCGCTGACCTGCGGGCCCGGTCGGGGCCGGCGACGGAGCGGGTGGATCAGTGCCTCGCACCACCCCCACCCCCGCCGCGGGACCGGACGCCAGGACGGCCGACGCGGCCACCGTCACCGCGCCCACGGCCAGCCTGCCGAACCGGAACCGCTTGTGCTGTGGAGCCATGCCTGCTCCTTTCTTCGCTCTCGTCCGACCTCTGTTTCTGTTCTCGCTATTGACGAACAGTCATATGAATTCAGACACAGGACATTCCGGGGCGCCACCGCCCTTGGGGCTTTCGAGTGCCGAACTCGCCCGTGCGGGTGAAAAGACCCGGAACAGACCCAAAAGAAAGTGAGATTTCATGTCCTTGCTCGACACCCGTGTCCCCGCGGTACTGCTGCGGATCGATCCGAATCCCTTTCACCACGGAACGCTGGGCGCCGTGCGGTCCCTCGGCAGGGCGGGCGTGGCGGTGCACGTCGTCGCCGACTCGGCCGGAAGTCCCCTCCCCAAGTCGCGTTACGTACGGCGGATGCACCCCCCGCCGCTTCCGGGAGCGTCCGCGGACGACATCCTCACCGTGCTGCGCCGGGTGGCGGGTGAGGTGGCGTCACCCGCCGTCCTGATCCCGATGGACGACGCGAGCGCGATCGCCGTGGCCCGCATGCGCGACGCCCTCGCCCCGTCCTACCTGCTGCCCGCGATGCCGGGCGCGCTGGCCGAACGCGTCGCCGACAAGGGCGAACTGGCCGCCGTGTGCGCCGCCGCGGACGTGCCGCACCCGGTGACGCTGGTCCCGGACAGCGCGGCGGGGGCCGCCGACGCCGTGCGGCGGCTCGGGGTGCCGGTGGTGGCGAAGTGGAGCCGTCCCTGGCTGCTGCCGGCCGGCAGCGGGCTGCGCAGCACGCTGCTGGTGCGGTCCCCGGAGCAGGCGCGGGAGCTGTACCTGCGCACCGCGGAGGCGGGCAGCCCGCTGCTGCTCCAGGCCTACCTGCCGCCGGGGCGCGACCGGGACTGGTTCTTCCACGGCTACGCCGACGGCTCGGGCGCCGTGCGCGCGGGCGGACCGGGCCGCAAGCAGCTGGCGTGGCCGCGGGGAGCGGGCCTGACCGCGGTGGGCCGCTGGACACCCAACCCGCAGGTGCAGGAGCTGGCCGAGCGGATCGCCGGCGAGCTGGGCTACCGGGGCATCTTCGATCTCGACTTCCGCCGCTGCGGCACGACGGGCCGCTATCACCTGCTCGACTTCAATCCGCGCCCCGGGGCGCAGTTCCGGCTCTTCGCGGACAGCGCGGGACTGGACGTCGTACGCGCCCTGCATCTCGACCTGACGGGCCGCCCGCTCCCGGACGGCGCCCCGCTGGCCGGACGGGCGTTCGTGGTGGAGAACTACGCGCCGCTGACCGTGCTGCGTCCGGCCCCGGACGGACGCGAACTGGCCTGGTACGCCCGGGACGACCCGGCACCCGGATGGGCGATGTGGGCCCTGTGGAGCCGTCATGTCTCGGGCCGGCTGCGAGAGCGGCTGCGCCCGACGACGCCGGCCCGCACGTCGACGGCATCACACCTGATCCCCAGGGCGGCCTCGTCCTCCCTGACCGACAACGAGAAAGCGAGCAAGTGATGATGTACGACCTTCTGGTGGTGGGCGCGGGTCCGTACGGTCTGTCGATCGCGTCCCACGCCGCGGCCGCCGGGCTGAACCTGCGTGTGCTCGGCCGGCCCATGGCGTCCTGGCGGGACCACATGCCCGCCGGCATGTACCTGAAGTCGGAGCCCTGGGCGTCCAACCTCTCCGACCCCCACGGACGCTGGCGCCTGGACGCGTACTGCGCGGAGAGGGGGCTGACGGCACGTCACGCGCAGCCGATCCCGGTGGAGGAGTTCGCGTCGTACGGCCTGTGGTTCGCGCGTCACGCCGTGCCGGAGGTGGACGAGCGCATGGTGGCGCGGGTGGCGTCCGGCCCCGGCGGGTTCACGGCGGTCACCGAGGACGGAGAGGTGCTGCACGCACGGACGGTCGCGATGGCGGTGGGAGTGATGCCGTTCATCGAGGTACCGCCCGCACTGCGCGGGCTGCACCCGGCGCTGGTGACGCACAGCAGCCACCACAGCGACCTCACGCCGTTCCGCGGCAAGGACGTGACGGTGATCGGCGGCGGCCAGGCGGCGCTGGAGACCGCGGCGCTGCTCGCCGAGCAGGGCACCCGGGTGCGGGTGCTGGCGCGGGCGGAGCGGGTGCGCTGGAACGACGTGCCGCCGCCCTGGGAGCGCCCTTGGACGGAGACGGTCCGTTCGCCGCACAGCGGACTCGGCCCCGGCTGGCGGAACTGGTTCTACTCCGAGCGCCCCGGTGTCTTCCGGCGGCTGCCGGAGGCGACCCGGACCCGGATCGCGGCCACGGCGCTGGGGCCGGCCGGCGCGTGGTGGGTGCGGGACCGGGTGGAGCGCGCGGTGGAGCTGATGCCGGGCCACGAGGTCTCCGCGGCCTGTGCGGTGGCGGGCGGCGTGCGGCTGGACACGGTGCGCCGCGACGGCACAGTGCACACCCTGGAGACCGAGCACGTCATCGCCGCCACCGGGTTCAAGCCGCGCTGCGACCGGATGGGGATGCTCGCCTCCGACCTGTGCGGCACGCTCGCGGTCCTGCCCGACGGCTCCCCGGCGACCGGCCGGGAGTTCGAGTCGTCCCACCCGGGCCTGTTCCTCGCGGGCCTGGTGACGGCCTCCGGTTTCGGCCCGGCCATGCGCTTCGTCCACGGCGCGACGTTCACGGCGAGGACCCTCGTCCAAGGGGTGCGCCGCCGGCTCAGGGCGACCCCGGCCCGCGGAACGGTCCCCGTTCCGGGAGTGGCCGGCCGGACCGCGTCGCCGTCGCCGTCGCCGGTGGGCCACTGACGGGAGCGCCGCCCACCCGCGGGCCGCTGCCGCGAGGCGAGCCGGCGGTCCGCAGGTGGACCGCCGGCCGCGGCGTACGACCGCCCGGCACGGCGAAACGCCCCCGGTCCGCCCGGCCACCTGGTGGTGGCCCGGGTTGGTCCGGGGGCGTTTCGCCGAGGAGGACAGCGGGTGCCGGGCGGATGCCGTCCGGCGCCCGGGAGGGGTTAGCGGCGGGCGGCGACGCGGCCGCGGCGGTACAGCATCGCTCCGCCACCGAGCAGCGCGGCACCGGCGACCGAGGCCGTCAGCATGCCCGCGCTGCCGGTCTCGGCCAGCTGCGGCGTCTCGCCGGGCTCCTCGACACCCACCGACGGCGGCGTGTCGACCGTGCGCACCGGCGGAGTGGTGGGCGTGCTGGTGGTCGGAGGCGTCTCGGGCGCCGGAGGCAGCTCTTCCTCGGTGCCGTAGCCGGGCTCGGACCCGTACGAGGTGTTGCCGCACTCGTTGCCGTACGCGTCGTTGAACACCCCGAGCACGTCGACGGAGTTGCCGCACACGTTCACCGGCAGGTGGATGGGCGCCTGGACGTTGTTCCCGGACAGCAGGCCGTAGGAGTCCTCGGTGTGCCCCACGGCCCGCGCGCCGTCGGCGGAGCCGTCGTGCGAGGACGTGGACGACTTCTCCGCGTGCGAGACGTTGCCGCACGCGTTGCCGTACGCGTCGTTGAACGCCGCGAGCACGTCGACGGTGTTGCCGCACACGTTCACCGGCGCGTGGATGGGCGCCTGGACGTTGTTCCCGGACGCGATCCCGGAGGCGTCCTCGGTGTGCCCCACCGCCTGGGCGCCGCCGGCGGAACCGGACCGGCCCTTGTGCGAGACGTTGCCGCACGCGTTGCCGTACGCGTCGTTGAACGCCGCGAGCACACCGACGGTGTTGCCGCACACGTTCACCGGCACGTCGATGGGCGCCTGGACGTTGTTCCCGGACAGCAGACCGGAAGCATCGTCGGTGGCTCCCACCGCGATGCTGTCAGCGAGTGCCGGGGTGCCGGACAGGGACAGAATGCCCGTGGCGGCGGCCGCCGCGAACACTCCCCTGCTCAGGGTCTGTCGCAATGTCGTGATCTTCCTGCTTGAAGTGCTGCGCGAATTCCTGCGGGAAAGGCCCGTGTACCGCGGATGGAGCAGGCGACGGCGTCGGTGCCCATTGCCTTCTCGGGCACTGCGCGTTCCTTTCTCGTGGCGCCGCATGCCTACTGCTTCATAAACCCGACGCGTGAGAATCGGTTGCGCAGGTTCACCCGGTTGGACCGCGCAGTATTCAAAAAGTTCCGGAAAGAACGGTGCGGCGCCCGGCCGCTCAGGACACCACGTCCTTGCGGGCGAACCCCCTGAACGCCAGCGCGAACAGGACGAGGGCGTACGTCACGGAGATCGCGGTGCCCTGGATCATGCCGGACCATTCGGGCTGCGGCTGGACGGCGTCCGCCCAGGCGAATTGCCAGTGCGCGGGCAGGAAGTCGCGCCAGTGGCCGAGGGCGGTGACGGCGTCCAGGACGTTGCCGACGATGGTGAGGCCCACCGCGCCGCCGACCGCGCCGAGCGGGGCGTCGGTCCGGGTGGACAGCCAGAACGCGAGCCCGGCCGTGACCAGTTGGGACACGAAGATGTACGCCACGACCACCACGAGCCGCAGTGCCGCCGCCGACGGGGCGAGCGAGCCGCCCGTCGGGATCGCCAGCGGCCCCCAGCCGTAGGCGACCGTTCCCACGGCGAGGGCGACCAGCGGCAGCAGCACCATCGCGGCGAGGCTGAGCCCCAGCCCGACGGCGAGCTTGGACGCGAGCAGCCGGGCGCGCGGCACCGGTGCGGCGAGCAGGTAGCGCAGGGAGGACCAGCTCGCCTCGGAGGCCACGGTGTCCCCGCAGAACAGGGCGACGGGGACGACCAGCAGGAAGCCCGCCGAGACGAAGAGGCTGACCGCGGCGAAGTTGGCGCCGGAGGCGGTGGCCGTGTCCATCAGGGTGATGCGGTCGCCGGGGCCGTCCGGTTCGCCGCCGATCGCGAAGGCGACGACCAGGACGAACGGCAGGGCGGCGAGGATCGCGCCCATCACCAGGGTGCGGCGCCGCTTCAGCTGGCGCACCAGCTCCACCCGCAGGGGCAGGGTGCGGCCCGGCCGGTAGTCGTACGCGGACTCGGCCGGCTCGGCGGGCCGCCGGGTCCGCTCGGTGAGCGCGCTCATGCGGAACCTCCGATCAGGGTGAGGAAGGCGTCCTCCAGGCGGCGGTGCGGGCCGACCGAGGCCACCGGCACCTCCAGCCGGACCAGTTCGGCCACGAGGCGGGGCGCCGTGCCGTCGGTGCCGAGGCGGACCAGGAGCCCGTCGTCGGTGTGCACGACCGAGGCCACGCCGGGCAGCGCGGCGACCTTCTCCACGAGCGGTTCCTCCACGGGGAGGTCGGTGCCGACGAGGAGGGTGTCGCCGGAGCCGATGATCTCGGCGACCGGACCGGCCTGGACCAGGCGTCCGCGGTCCATGACCACCAGGTGGGTGCAGGACTGCTCGACCTCGGCGAGCAGGTGGCTGGAGACGATGACGGTGCGCCCGGCGGCCGCGTACCGGATCATCACCTCGCGCATCTCGCGGATCTGGGGCGGGTCGAGGCCGTTGGTCGGCTCGTCCAGGATGAGCAGGTCGGGCAGGCCCAGCATGGCCTGGGCGAGGGCGAGGCGCTGGCGCATGCCCTGCGAGTAGGTGCGCACCGCGCGGGCCAGCGCGTCGCCGAGGCCGGCGATCTCCAGGGCCTCGTCCAGGTGGGCGTTGCCGGGCGGGCGGCCGGTGGCCCGCCAGTACAGCTCCAGGTTCTCCCGGCCGGACAGGTGCGGCAGGAAGCCGGCGCCCTCGACGAAGGCGCCGACCCGGGACAGCACGGGGGCGCCGGGCCGGACGGCGTGGCCGAAGACGCGGATCTCGCCCTCGTCCGGCGTGATCAGGCCCATCAGCATGCGCAGGGTGGTCGTCTTGCCGGCGCCGTTCGGGCCGAGCAGGCCGAGGACCTGGCCCTTCTCAACGCGGAAGGACAGGTCCCGCACCGCGTACCGGTCGGCCGCACCGGCGTAGCGTTTGGTGAGGCCGGTGATCCGGAGCGGGACCTCGGCGAGGGCGGGGTCCGGGGCGGGCGTGGCGGTGCGGCGGCGGCCGGTCAGCAGCAGGGCCAGGGCGACGGCGAGACCGGCGAGCGGCAGCCACCACACCCAGGCGGGCAGCGGGGCGGCGGCCGTGGTGACGCCGGGCGCCGTCGGCACCGACAGGCCGCCCGCGAGGGAGACCGTGTACGTCGCCGGGGCGGCCGGGGAGGCGTAGCCGAGGTCGGTGGAGGCGAGGACCAGGCGCAGCCGGTGGCCCTTCTCGACCTCGTGGTCGATCGCCGGGAGGGTGAGGGTGACGTCCTTGCCGGCCTTGGCGCCCTCGACGCGGACGGGCGTGACGAGCTGGGCGGGGAGCACCGGGGCGGCGCCGCCGGGGCCGACGTCGTACACCTTGCCGAAGAGGACGGCGTCGTCGGAGGTGGAGCGGACGTGGACGGTCGCCGTCGGGGAGCCGGTGATGTGCAGGTCCTCGGTCAGCGGGGCCGACTGGAAGGCGGCGAACTGGCCGGGGAAGTCCAGGGAGACGCCGACGCCGAGGGAGGACAGCTGTGCGAGCCCGCCCGCGCCGCCGATGCCGGGGAGGGCGGAGACGGCGGGCGGGTTCGCGCCGGCCGGGTTGGCGAAGCGCTGCTCGCGTCCGCCCAGGGGCACGGAGGCGGGCCCGCCGCCCAGGCCGGGGTACCGGTTCGCGCTCGCGCCCCGCAACTGGGCCCGTCCGTCGGTGGAGTCCACTCCGCCGGTGCGGGTGACCCGGAAGGCGGGGCCGGTGGCGGCGCCCTCGTCGTCCTTCAGATAGCGGTCGAACCAGGAGTGCGCGCGCGCCTGGACGCGGTCCGTCTCCAGGTCGCCGCCGTCGTGCCCGCCCGCGATCCAGTCGACGTCGACGGGCGCGCCGTTCGCACGGATCGCCCGGGCCGCGGCGTCGGCCTGGCCGAGCGGGAAGAGGGAGTCGGTCTGGCCCTGCGCCAGCAGGGTGGGGACCTCGATGCGCTCGCCCACGGCCTGCGGGCTGCGTTCCCGGAGCAGCTTCACGGCCTCCGCATCCGGCACCCCGGACTCGGCGACCCGCTGGTACATCCGGCACAGCGCGTCCTCGAAACGGTCGCAGCCGCCGCCGGTGTTGACGAAGATGCCCGCCCACAGCTTCTTGAAGACGCCGTTCGGGAACAGCGCGTCCGCGAGGTTCCAGTAGGTGATGGAGGGGGCGATGGCGTCCACGCGGTCGTCGTGGCCCGCGGCGAGCAGCGCGACCGCGCCGCCGTAGGAGGCGCCGGCCATGCCCACGCGCGGGTCGCCGGCCTTGTCGAGGCGCACCTGCGGCTGCCGCGCCAGCCAGTCGATCAGCCGGGAGACGTCGGCGACCTCGCCGTCCGGGTCGTTGAGCCCGATCTTCCCCGTGGACCTGCCGAAGCCGCGCGCCGACCAGGTCAGCACCGCGTACCCGTCCCTGGCGAGGCTCTCCGCCTGCTGCCGCAGGTCGGCCTTGCTGCCGCCGAAGCCGTGCGCGAGCAGGACGGCGGGACGGCGGCCGCCGGAACCGGCCGTGAAGTAGGAGGTGTCCAGACGCACTCCGTCGCCGACGGGCATCATCCGGTCGGTGCGCCGTACCGGGGGCGGGTCGTCGGAGGCGACCGCCGTCCACGTCCCCGCGCCGGCGAGCACGACGACGGCGGCCGCGGCGGAGAGCATCCGCCGCGGCCGCCGCAGCAGCCCCCGCATGCGGGGCAGTCGAAGATCCATGCGTCAACGGTACGGTCCGCCACCGGAATCGGGGGCCCTCCAGGGGCTGAACCACCGCCCCTCCCACGGGCGTACGGCGCCCCGCCGTCTACCGCGGACGCGGTAGACGGCGGGGCGGTCCGGGCTCACGCCTCGGCGGGGACCCGGGCGTCGTCCCGGGTGTCCTCAGGGAGGGTCACCAGCCAGCGGGTGTCGCGGCGCGGGCGCAGGTACAGGGCCCAGTACAGGGTGGCGACGGCGGTGATGCCGCCGGTCCACAGCAGGTAGCTCGTCTCCTGCTGGGTCAGGATGTAGGCGAGGACCACGATCAGCAGGACGGGCACGGCGGGCCACAGGGGCATGCGCCACGCCTGCGTGTGCCGGTGGTCGCCGCGCCGGCACAGCAGGGCGGCGATCGCGACCAGCAGGTACATGCCGGTCACCGAGACGCCGGTGACGCCGTACAGGGTGTCGAGGTTGACGAAGCAGAGGATCGCGCCGGGCACGCCGACCGCGAGGGTGGAGACCCAGGGGGAGCCGAAGCGGCCGAGCTTGGCGAAGAGGTTGTTCACCGGCTCGGGCCACGCCTTGTCGCGGGCGGAGGCGAACAGCACGCGCGAGTTCTGGATGACCATCACGATGCCGGCGTTGATGATGGCGAGGGCCACGCAGAGGCTGACGAAGGTGCCGACGGCCGAGTTGGACCAGGCGGTGACCATGGAGCCGATGTCGCCGCCGGTCAGTTCGGTGAGGTCCGAGGCGCCCAGGGTGATGGCGACGACCGGCACCAGGATGATCACGGTGGAGATGGCGAGGGTGGCCAGCACCGTGCGGGCGACGTTGCGGCGCGGGTGCTCCAGCTCCTCGGAGAGGTAGACGGCGGTGGAGAAGCCCTGGGTGATGAACAGGGCGATGGCGAGCCCGGAGACGACCAGCATGGCCGTCACGGCGTCCGTGTGGCCGTCGGCGCCGGCCACCTCCATCGAGGCGAGGCTGCCGGGGCCGCGCTCGCCGTGGGCGAAGCCCAGCACCGCGACGACGGCGGCGGCGATGACCTCCAGGACCAGGAAGACGCCGGTGATCCAGGCGTTGGCGCGCAGGTCGAGCAGGCCGGCGAGGGTGGCGAGCACCATGACGCCGGCGCCGGCGATCGACGGGTCGAGGTGCACGATCGGTTCGAGGTAGTCGGCCGTGCCCATCGCGATCACCGGCGGGACGATCATGACGACCAGCAGGGACAGCACGAAGACCAGCCAGCCCGCCAGCCGCCCGGCCATGGTCGACACCATGGCGTACTCGCCGCCCGCGCTGGGGATCATGGTGCCCAGCTCGGAGTAGCAGAACGCCACGGCGATACAGAGGAGGGAGCCGATGGCGATCGTCAGGGCGGTGGCGGTGCCGAGCGTGCCGAACAGGTCGGGCACGACCACGAACAGCGTGGAGGCGGGGGTCACGCACGAGAGCGTCAGGAGAGTGCCGCCGACGACCCCGATGGAACGCTTGAGCGTCCGGGACTCCGGATGGTCCGGCTGGTCCGGGGGCGCTGCGGTGGCGGTCTGGGCGGGGCGGAGCGTGTCGGTCATGGAGCGGTTCCGATCGACTCGTGCTGTGTGGTTCGGGCGGGAGCGCTATCGCCTCCGGCGGCTTGGTCGTACGTGGTTCTCGTCCGCTCCCGGCGCAAGATAGAACCCCGACGAAAACCAGCACGTCAATGGGTGTTTACCTACGGAATCCGTTGAGCGATGTCGACAGGACAACGGGAAAGCGCATCACAGGCCGTCGGTTGGGGCCCGTTGAGGCGTACGGGAACCGTAGCCGGACCGGCAAAAAAACGTACGGCCTTCCGGTATCCGGACGCTGTCGGCGGTGCCCGGTAGAGTCCTCGGCACAGATGAATCACAGGATCACGGCAACGGGTGGGGACTCATGAAGCTGAGGTACACGGCGGCCTGGGTGGGGCTGACGGCGGCGACGATCGTGGCGACGTCCGCGTGCGGTGCGGAGGGCGCGAAGAACGCCGCCGAGACCGCGGACAAGGCGGCGACGAAGGCCGTGGACAAGGCGGACAGCATCATGGCGGCCCTCACCCGGGCCACCGACCGCACCGAGGAGCTGGGCTCCGCGGAGGTCCGGACGACGACCGACCTGGGCACGGGCGAGCCCATCGCGATGGACGGCACGTACTCCTGGGGCGACGGCTACGCGCTGGACGTCGAGATGGACACCGAGGCCGCGCAGATGCAGGAACTCACGGACTCCCCGACGGTGCGCACGCTGTTCGTGGACGGCGCCTACTACTACGACATCGACCCCCAGCCCGCCGGCCCGCTCGCGGGCAAGGAGTGGATGAAGATCGACGGGTCGGCCGTGTTCGGCGAGTCCGGCGCCGCCGCGTTCAGCGGGGGCGGCGGGGGCGGCAGCCCGGCGGACTCCATGAAGGGCCTCAAGTACGCGAGCGACGTCGACGACCTCGGCAAGGAGAACGTCAACGGCAAGCCCACCACGCACTACCGGGCCGTGCTCGACCAGAACGACCTGGGCAAGTTCAAGGAGGCCCTCGGCGGCGAGGACAGCCTGCTCAACTCCGGTGCGGGCAGCGGCTCGATCACCATGGACATCTGGGTGGGCGACAAGGACCTGCCGGTGCGCCTGAAGCAGGAGTTCGGCGCCATGACGGTCACCATGGACTTCGACAAGTTCGGTGCCACCAAGGAGATCGTGGCCCCGCCCGCCGACCAGACCGGCGACCTCACCGACGAGGTGAAGGCGCAGCAGCAGGGCTGAGCCGGGCACGGCGGTGCCCCGTCCCGCACGGGTGGGACGGGGCACCGCGCGTTTTCCGGGCTTCGCCTCAGTGGTTGCGGGGGAAGCCCAGGTCCACGCCCGCCGGGGCGTCGGCCGGGTCCGGCCAGCGGGTGGTGACGACCTTGCCGCGGGTGTAGAAGTGCGTGCCGTCGTTGCCGTAGATGTGGTGGTCGCCGAAGAGCGAGTCCTTCCAGCCGCCGAAGGAGTGGTAGCCCACGGGGACCGGGATCGGGACGTTCACGCCGACCATGCCGGCCTCGACCTCCAGCTGGAAGCGGCGGGCCGCGCCGCCGTCCCGGGTGAAGATCGCGGTGCCGTTGCCGAACGGCGAGGCGTTGATGAGGGCCACGCCCTCCTCGTACGTGTCGGCGCGCAGCACGCACAGCACCGGGCCGAAGATCTCGTCCTGGTAGGCCTTGGCGGTGGTCGGCACCCGGTCCAGCAGGGAGATGCCGATCCAGTGGCCGTCCTCGTGGCCGTCGACGGTGTAGCCGGTGCCGTCGAGGACGACCTCGCAGCCCTCGGCTGCCGCGCCCTCGACGTAGGACGCCACCTTGTCGCGGTGCGCCTTGGTGATCAGCGGGCCCATCTCGGACGTCGGGTCGTTGCCCGGGCCGATCTTGATCTTCTCGGCGCGCTCGCGGATCTTCTCCACCAGCTCGTCGCCGACGGCGCCGACCGCGACGACCGCGGAGATCGCCATGCAGCGCTCGCCCGCCGAGCCGTAGGCCGCGCTCACCGCGGCGTCGGCCGCGGCGTCCAGGTCGGCGTCCGGCAGCACCAGCATGTGGTTCTTGGCGCCGCCCAGCGCCTGGACCCGCTTGCCGTTGGCCGAGGCGGTGGTGTGGATGTAGCGGGCGATCGGCGTGGAGCCGACGAAGGAGACCGCCTTGACGTCCGGGTGCTCCAGCAGGCGGTCCACTGCCACCTTGTCACCGTGCACGACGTTGAAGACGCCGTCGGGCAGACCGGCCTCGGAGAGCAGCTCGGCGATCCTCACGGCGGCCGACGGGTCCTTCTCGCTCGGCTTGAGCACGAAGGTGTTGCCGCACGCGATGGCGATGGGGAACATCCACATCGGCACCATCGCCGGGAAGTTGAACGGTGTGATGCCCGCGACGACGCCGAGCGGCTGCCGGATGGAGGACACGTCGACGCGGGTGGCTACCTGCATCGACAGCTCGCCCTTGAGCTGCACGCTGATGCCGCACGCCAGGTCGACGATCTCCAGGCCGCGCGCGACCTCACCGAGCGCGTCGGAGTGCACCTTGCCGTGCTCGGCGGTGATCAGGTCGGCGATCTCGTCGCGGTGGGCGTCCAGCAGCGCCCGGAACGTGAAGAGGATCGAGGTCCGCTGCGCCAGCGAGGACTGCCCCCAGGTCTGGTACGCGTCCTTGGCGGCGGCGACCGCGGCGTCCACCTCCTCCACCGAGGCGAAGGCCACCTTGGTGGTGACCTCACCCGTTGCCGGGTCGGTCACCGGCCCGTACGTGCCCGAGGCGCCTTCGGCGGTCTTGCCGCCGATCCAGTGGTTGACGATGTTCGTCATGACCGAGAACTCCTTCACAGTTGGCGGCGACGGGTCGTAGCGTGCCGTTCGTCCAGCTCACGGGCCGTTGCCGGCGACGGTCGGGTCGCGGTCAAGGCCATGGGTCCATCTCAGCAGCCGGGCGCCCCGACGCGCGCCCGACACTGTGTCTGCGGTTTGGGTGTCCGAGTGGACACGTGGGGCAGTACGGCGGAACCTCCGGCGCGGAGCCGAGGCGGGCGGGGAGTCGTCGCGCGCCCTTCGCTCCTGCCAGGGCGAAGCGGCCTTCCCGCGCCGGAGGCGTCTCCCCCGGTTTCTAGCCCCGCGCACGGAGCCTGTCAATGTTTTGTCCGGACATTCGGACGACATACTCCGGGTGGCGGGTCGCCGGCGCGAGAACGACGCCGCGCCGCACCCGAGTCAACCCTCCGCGCCCGAACTCCGGGGGAGGTCTTTGCGGCACTCGTGTCACAAAGACCACCTCCGTGTCACAGGTGTCACGAGCACGCGGGCCTTCGGTCACACCCGGGCACGGGGCCTGACCACCCGCCGCCCGGCGTCGTTCACCCGGAACAGGCTTGGTGATCGCCAGCGCAGCACCCGGCTCCCCCCGGCGGCCGTCCCCGGTCGCCGCCGCGGTGCGCGCGGGGAGGTGCGTTCGTGACCGACCGAAGGCTCTGGTCCTACAAGGACATCGCGGCCCACATCCGGGTCCAGCCGGACACCGTGCGGTCGTACCGCAAGCACGGTCTGCTGCCGCCGCCCGACCACGTGGAGGGAGGGAAGCCCTACTGGTACGCGGACACGATCCGGGCCTGGGTGGCGTCCCGGCCGCGCAACCGGGGGCGGTAGGGCGCAAACCCGTTCTGTGCCCCACGCTTCCGTGGGGCACAGTGCCGTCCATGGACTTCTCCGTGAAACCCGTACTCACCGGCCAGAAGACGGTCCTGCGGCCGTTCACCGAGGCCGACGCCGAGGGCATGTGGGAGATCGTCAACGACCCCGAGGTCGTGCGCTTCACGTTTCCGCCGGACAGCGAGCTCACCCCGGAGCGGCTCCGCGGCTGGTACGGCTCGCGCGGCGCGCAGCCCGACCGCCTCGACCTCGCCGTCACCGACCCCGCCGACGGCGAACTCCTCGGCGAGGTCGTGCTGTACGAGTGGGACCCGGCGAACCGCTCCTGCACCTTCCGCACGCTGATCGGACCGCGGGGGCGCGGCCGGGGCGTCGGCACCGAGGCGACCCGGCTGATCGTCGGACACGGCTTCGAGCAGCTCGGGCTGCACCGGGTCCAGCTCGACGTCTACGGCACCAACCACCGGGCCCTGCGCGTCTACGAGAAGGCCGGCTTCGTGGTGGAGGGCGTGCGCCGCGAGGCGGCGTGGCGCGACGGGGAGTGGGTGGACGAGGTGCTCATGGCCGTCCTCGACCACGAGTGGGCCGTCCACCGCGGCCGCCCCGGGGCGGCGGGCGTCAGGGCTCGATGACCGTCACGCCCGCGCCGGGTGCCGTCCCCATCGCCTCCAGGGCAGCGGGTACGGCGTCCAGCCCGATGGTGGAGGTCACCAGCAGGTCGGGGCGGAGCACGCCCGTGCGGACCAGCTCCAGCATCGGCGGGTAGGTGTGCGCGGCCATGCCGTGGCTGCCGAGCAGTTCGAGTTCGAGGGCGACGGCGCGGGCCATCGGGACGGGTGTGGTGCCGGTCGGCGAGGGCAGCAGGCCGACCTGGACGTGGCGGCCGCGGCGGCGCAGGCCGTTCACGGACGCCGCGCAGGTGACGGGCGAGCCGAGCGCGTCGAGGGAGAGGTGCGCGCCGCCGCCGGTGAGGTCGCGGACGGCCGCCGCGGTGTCGCCGGTCCGGCCGGCGTCCACGCATGCGGCCGCGCCGAACGTCCGCGCCAGTTCCAGAGCCCGGGGCGACACGTCGACGGCGACGACGCGCGCGCCGGAGGCGGCGGCGATCATCACCGCCGACAGACCCACGCCGCCGCAGCCGTGCACGGCGACCCACTCCCCCGCCGCGACCCGGCCCTGCTGGACCACGGCCCGGAACGCGGTGGCGAACCGGCAGCCGAGGGAAGCCGCCGTCGCGTACGACATGTCCTCGGGGACGGCGACGAGGTTGACGTCGGCGTGGTCGAGCGCCACGTACCGGGCGAAGGAGCCCCAGTGGGTGAAGCCCGGCTGGGTCTGCCGTTCGCACACCTGCTGGTCGCCCGCCGCGCAGGCGGCGCAGCTTCCGCAGGCGCAGACGAAGGGCACGGTGACCCGGTCGCCGGGCCGCCACCCGGTCACCCGGTCGCCGGCCGCCTCGACGACCCCGGCGAGTTCGTGGCCGGGTACGTGCGGCAGCGTGATGTCCGGGTCGTGGCCCTGCCAGCCGTGCCAGTCGCTGCGGCACAGTCCGGTGGCCTCGACGCGGACCACCACTCCGTGCGGCGCGGGCTTCGGGTCGTCCACCTCACGCACCTCGGCGGGCTCCCCGAACCTCTCGAACACCACCGCGCGCATTCGCTGTCCTCACTTCCGTGTACGGCAATCCCTCCACCGCACGGAAGGCTGAGCGGTATTCATACCCCCTAGGGGTACAGTGGGAGTTGCGTGGTCCGACACCGGACCACGGTACTCGCGGATACCCGCCCACTCACGGGTACCCGACCCGCACGGCCCGACGAGGAGTACGACATGACCGCCCAGACCGACACCCAGGGTTCCGTCACCACCGTCTACAAGGTGAGCGGCATGAGCTGCGGACACTGCGAGGGCGCCGTCTCCGGGGAGATCTCCGAGATCCCGGGCGTCGGCTCGGTGCAGGCCGTCGCCGCGACCGGTGAGGTCACCGTCGTCTCCGAGGCCCCGCTCGACGACAAGGCGGTGCGGGCCGCCGTGGACGAGGCGGGCTTCGAACTCGTCGGCAAGGCCTGAGCGCCACCACCCCTCGCCCGCAGCAGCACCCACAGCCCCGCCGACCGGGCCGCGCTCACCGGCTCACGGGCCGGCCGCGCCCGGCCCGGTCGGCCCCCTGGAGCCCGGACATGACCACCACCGCGGACACCCCGACGGCCACCGAGCCCGACCTCGCCGAGGTCGAGCTGCTCATCGGCGGGATGACCTGCGCCTCGTGCGCCGCCCGCGTCGAGAAGAAGCTCAACCGCATGGACGGCGTGAGCGCCACGGTGAACTACGCGACGGAGAAGGCCCGGATCACCTACCCGGCGACCACCCCCGTGGCCGACCTCGTCGCCACCGTCGTCAAGACCGGTTACACCGCTGAGGAACCCGCGCCACCGCCGGAGCCCAACGCCGAGGACGAGCCCGGGCAGGGCGCGCAGGACGACGACCCCGAGCTGTCGGCCCTGCGGCTGCGCCTCGTCGTCTCGGCCGTCCTCGCCGCCCCCGTCGTCCTGCTCGCCATGGTCCCGGCGCTCCAGTTCGACAACTGGCAGTGGCTCTCGCTCACCCTGGCCGCCCCCGTCGTCGTCTGGGGCGGGCTGCCCTTCCACCGCGCCACCTGGACCAACGTCCGGCACGGCGCGGCCACGATGGACACGCTGGTCTCGCTCGGCACGCTGGCCGCGTTCGGCTGGTCGCTGTGGGCGCTGTTCTTCGGGGACGCGGGCATGCCGGGCATGCGGCACGGCTTCGACCTCACCGTCTCCCGCGCCGACGGCGCCTCCGCGATCTATCTGGAGGCCGCCGCCGGAGTCACCGCCTTCCTGCTCCTCGGCCGCTGGCTGGAGGCCCGCTCCAAGCGCCGTGCCGGCGCGGCGCTGCGGGCCCTGATGGAGCTGGGCGCGAAGGACGTGGCCGTGCTGCGCGGCGGCCGGGAGGTGCGGGTGCCCGTGTCCCGGCTGGCCGTCGGCGACCGGTTCGTCGTACGGCCCGGCGAGAAGATCGCCACCGACGGCACCGTGACCGAGGGCACCAGTGCCGTGGACGCCTCCCTGCTGACCGGCGAGTCGGTGCCGGTGGACGTGGCCGTCGGCGACACCGTCACCGGTGCCACGGTCAACGCCGGGGGCCGGCTGGTGGTCGAGGCCACGCGGGTCGGGGCGGACACGCAGCTCGCGCGGATGGCGAAGCTGGTGGAGGACGCGCAGAGCGGCAAGGCGGAGGTGCAGCGGCTCGCCGACCGGGTCTCCGGCGTCTTCGTGCCCGTCGTGATGCTGATCGCCGTTGCCACGTTCGGGGGATGGCTGGGCGCCACCGGTGACACGGTCGCCGCGTTCACCGCGGCCGTCGCCGTCCTGATCATCGCCTGCCCGTGCGCGCTCGGCCTCGCCACGCCGACCGCGCTGCTGGTCGGCACCGGCCGCGGCGCCCAGCTCGGCATCCTGATCAAGGGCCCGGAGGTGCTGGAGTCCACGCGGCGCGTCGACACGGTCGTCCTGGACAAGACCGGCACCGTCACCACCGGCCGCATGACCCTCCACGAGGTGTACGCCGCCGAGGGCACCGACGAGAAGCAGCTGCTGCGGCTGGCCGGCGCGGTCGAGCACGCCTCCGAGCACCCCGTGGCCCGCGCGGTCGCGGCGGGCGCCGAGGAGCAGGCCGGCGCGCTGCCGGACGTGACGGACTTCGCGAACGTCCCCGGGCGCGGCGCCCGCGGACGCGTGGAGGGCCGTGAGGTGGCCGTGGGGCGCCTCTACGACGACCTGCCGGACGGGGTGGCCCGCGCCAAGGAGGAGGCCGAGAGGGGCGGTTTTACGGCCGTCGTGGTCGGCTGGGACGGGGTGGCACGAGGTGTCGTCGCCGTCGCGGACGCCGTGAAGGAGACCAGCGCCGAGGCGGTCGCCGAGCTGCGCCGGCTGGGCCTCGCGCCCGTGCTGCTGACCGGCGACAACCGGCGGGTCGCCGAGTCGGTCGCCCGGTCCGTCGGCATCGACGAGGTGATCGCCGAGGTCCTGCCCGAGGAGAAGGTCGACGCGGTCCGGCGGCTGCAGGCCGAGGGCCGTACGGTCGCCATGGTCGGGGACGGCGTCAACGACGCCGCCGCGCTCGCCACCGCCGATCTGGGTCTGGCGATGGGCACCGGAACGGACGCGGCGATCGAGGCGGCCGACCTGACGCTGGTGCGCGGGGACCTGCGGGTGGCGGCGGACGCGATCCGGCTGTCCCGGCGGACCCTGGCGACGATCAAGGGCAATCTCGTGTGGGCCTTCGGCTACAACGTGGCCGCGCTGCCGCTGGCCGCCGCGGGGCTGCTGAACCCGATGATCGCGGGCGCGGCGATGGCGTTCTCCTCGGTGTTCGTCGTCACCAACAGTCTCAGGCTGCGCACGTTTCGCTGAGGTCCTGGGTGAAGTGTGGCGAAGTGCCTCTGGAGTCCGGCACGCACCTCACATAAGCTCTTCACAAGGCTCGCGCATCTTCCTTACGCTGGGGTCTCGTTCGACGTATCGAGGCTCTTGCGTAGTTAACGGACATATGCAAGAGACGCAGATCACAGTGATGCGAACGTAACCATCGAAGGGGTTCGAGGGTCTAAGTTGGCGATGTCAGGCAGCGTCTTGGGGGGCGCCACCTGGCATCTGGGGATGTCTTGGGGGACTTTCCCAGAGATGCGTTGCCGGGACACGTACACCGGGAAGCTTTGAGCGGCCCTCCCGGGCGTGCGCTGTCCCGGCAGACCGCAGCATGTCTGCAGCACGTTCACAGCGATTCAGGCGCTGTCCTCACAGACGCCCGGCCGGATCCCGTGGGGGGAATCCGCACCGGGACATGGGAAGGCGCCCTGGTCGTCGGCCCGTGGGGGGACCGGCGCCGGGGCGCCTTCTTTTCTACGGTTGCTGCGAGCGCCCGAAGGGGCGCGGGGCGGTGCCGACATGCGGCTCCGCCGCGCGGGCGCGACCAGCCACAGCCGGCCCGCAGTCGCCCACACCCCTCAGCGACGAACTCTCAGGCGCGCGGCGCCCCCACCGGCAGGTGTCAGCGCTCCTCGACCGGGACGAAGTCGCGCTCGACGACGCCCGTGTAGATCTGGCGCGGGCGGCCGATGCGGGAACCCGGCTCCTTGATCATCTCGTGCCACTGGGCGATCCAGCCCGGCAGCCGGCCGAGGGCGAACAGGACCGTGAACATCTCGGTCGGGAAGCCCATGGCCCGGTAGATCAGGCCGGTGTAGAAGTCGACGTTCGGGTAGAGGCTGCGCGAGACGAAGTAGTCGTCGGAGAGCGCGTGCTCCTCCAGCTTCAGGGCGATGTCCAGCAGCTCGTCGGACTTGCCGAGGGCGGAGAGCACGTCGTGCGCGGCGGCCTTGATGATCTTGGCGCGCGGGTCGAAGTTCTTGTAGACCCGGTGGCCGAAGCCCATCAGGCGGACGCCGTCCTCCTTGTTCTTCACCTTGCGGATGAAGGAGTCGACGTCGCCGCCCGCGTCGCGGATGCCCTCGAGCATCTCCAGCACCGACTGGTTGGCGCCGCCGTGCAGCGGGCCCCACAGGGCGTTGATGCCGGCGGAGATCGAGGCGAACATGTTCGCCTGCGAGGAGCCGACGAGGCGGACCGTGGAGGTCGAACAGTTCTGCTCGTGGTCCGCGTGCAGGATCAGCAGCTTGTCCAGGGCGGCGACGACCGTCGGGTCGAGCTCGTACTCCTGCGCCGGGACGGAGAAGGTCATGCGCAGGAAGTTCTCGACGTAGCCGAGGTCGTTGCGCGGGTAGACGAACGGGTGGCCGATCGACTTCTTGTACGCGTACGCCGCGATCGTCGGAAGCTTGGCGAGCAGCCGGATCGTGGAGAGGTTGCGCTGACGCTCGTCGAACGGGTTGTGGCTGTCCTGGTAGAACGTGGACAGCGCGGAGACGACCGACGACAGCATGGCCATCGGGTGGGCGTCGCGCGGGAAGCCCTTGTAGAAGTTCTTGACGTCCTCGTGCAGCAGGGTGTGCTGCGTGATCTCGTCCTTGAACGCGGACAGCTGGTCGACGGTGGGCAGCTCGCCGTTGATCAGCAGGTAGGCGACCTCCACGAAGGACGAGCGCTCCGCGAGCTGCTCGATCGGGTAGCCGCGGTACCGGAGGATGCCCGCCTCGCCGTCCAGGTACGTAATGGCGGATTTGTAGGCGGCGGTGTTGCCGTACCCGCTGTCCAGTGTCACCAGACCGGTCTGGGCGCGGAGCTTCCCGATGTCGAAGCCCTTGTCACCGACGGTGCTGTCGATCACCGGGTAGGTGTACTCGCCGTCGCCGTACCGCAGTACTACAGAGTTGTCGCTCACGTCTTCCCTCACCGACGTAGTGCCTCATCTTCGAGGTGCCCTGACTGTCTCTACCATCCCCCACTTGGCTCAGGAGAGTGCACTCGGGGTCGACCATCGGGCCTATTGGCGGCACTGAGTGCCGCCAACTTGCCCATCCTGCCCCCTCTCCCGTGCTTCCGGAAGTGCTCTGTGACCTTTGCGACTCGTTTGATCGATCATTTTTTGCTGGCGGCGGACCGCGGGGGCGTGGAGCTTGCGGGTCATGAGCCCGCGAGCCGGAAGTCGAGCGCCGTGCAGCGCCGCCCGGCGGAGACCGTGCGCACCGCCTGCCCGATCGCCCTGCGCGAGCCGACGAGGACGACAAGCTTCTTGGCCCGGGTGACCGCCGTGTACAGCAGGTTCCGCTGGAGCATCATCCAGGCGCCGGTGGTCACGGGGATCACCACCGCCGGGTACTCGCTGCCCTGGGAGCGGTGGATGGTCACCGCGTAGGCGTGGGCCAGTTCGTCCAGTTCATCGAATTCGTACGGAACCTCCTCGTCCTCGTCCGTCAGGACGGTGAGGCGCTGGTCCACCGGGTCGAGCGAGGTGACCACGCCGACGGTGCCGTTGAAGACGCCGTTCTCGCCCTTCTCGTAATTGTTGCGAATCTGGGTGACCTTGTCGCCGACGCGGAACACCCGGCCGCCGAACCGCTTCTCGGGCAGGTCGGGGCGGCCCGGGGTGACGGCCTGCTGGAGCAGCGCGTTCAGCGTGCCGGCGCCGGCGGGGCCGCGGTGCATGGGGGCGAGGACCTGGACGTCCCGGCGCGGGTCGAGCCCGAACCTGGCGGGGATGCGGCGGGCGGCCACGTCCACCGTGAGCCGGCCGGCCTCCTCCGTGTCGTCCTCGACGAAGAGGAAGAAGTCCTTCATGCCGTCGGTGACGGGGTGCTGCCCGGCGTTGATGCGGTGCGCGTTGGTCACCACGCCGGACTGCTGGGCCTGGCGGAAGACGCGGGTGAGGCGGACGGCGGGGACGGGACTGCCGGGCGCCAGCAGGTCCCTCAGGACCTCCCCCGCGCCGACGCTGGGCAACTGGTCGACGTCGCCGACGAAGAGGAGGTGGGCGCCCGGAGGCACCGCTTTGGCGAGCTTGTTGGCGAGGAGGAGGTCCAGCATGGACGCCTCGTCGACCACGACGAGGTCGGCGTCGAGGGGGCGGTCCCGGTCGTAGGCGGCGTCACCGCCCGGCTTGAGCTCCAGCAGGCGGTGCACGGTCGACGCCTCGGCGCCGGTCAGCTCGGCGAGGCGCTTGGCGGCGCGGCCGGTCGGGGCGGCGAGGACGACCTTGGCCTTCTTGGCCCGGGCCAGCTCCACGATGGACCTGACCGTGAAGGACTTTCCGCAGCCGGGTCCGCCGGTGAGGACGGCGACCTTCTCCGTCAGCGCCAGCTTGACGGCGGCCTCCTGCTCGGGGGCGAGGTCGGCGCCGGTACGGCCCCTGAGCCAGCCGAGCGCCTTGTCCCAGGCGACGTCCTGGAAGCCGGGCATCCGGTCCTCGTCGGTCCGCAGGAGGCGGCGCAGTTGTCCGGCCAGGGCCAGCTCGGCACGGTGGAAGGGGACGAGGTAGACGGCGGTGACCGGGTCGCCGCCCTCCGGGTCGGGCACCTTCTCCCGTACGACGCCGGGGTCCTCGCCGTCCTCCGCCGGCTCGGCGGCCAGCTCGGCGAGGCACTCGATGACCAGGCCGGTGTCCACCTGGAGCAGTTTGACCGCGTCGGCGATCAGCTTCTCCTCGGGGAGGTAGCAGTGCCCCTGGTCGGTGGCCTGCGACAGCGCGTACTGGAGTCCCGCCTTCACCCGGTCCGGGCTGTCGTGCGGGATGCCGACGGACTGGGCGATCTTGTCGGCGGTGAGGAAGCCGATGCCCCAGACGTCGGCGGCGAGGCGGTAGGGCTGGTTCTTCACGACGGAGATGGACGCGTCGCCGTACTTCTTGTAGATGCGGACGGCGATGGAGGTGGACACCTCGACGGTCTGGAGGAAGAGCATGACCTCCTTGATCGCCTTCTGCTCCTCCCAGGCGTCGGCGATCTTCTTCGTTCGTTTGGGGCCGAGGCCGGGGACCTCGATGAGCCGTTTGGGCTCCTCCTCGATGACGGTGAGCGTGTCGACGCCGAAGTGCTGGGTGATGCGGTCGGCGAAGACCGGGCCGATGCCCTTGACGAGCCCGGAGCCGAGGTAACGCCGGATGCCCTGGACGGTGGCCGGGAGGACGGTCGTGTAGTTCTCGACGTGGAACTGCTTCCCGTACTGGGGGTGGGACCCCCAGCGGCCCTCCATCCGCAGCGACTCCCCGACCTGCGCGCCGAGCAGCGCGCCGACGACGGTCAGCAGATCACCGGCGCCCCGGCCGGTGTCGACACGGGCGACCGTGTAGCCGTTCTCCTCGTTGGCGTACGTGATGCGTTCCAGGACGCCTTCGAGAGTGGCGAGCCGGCGCTCGCCGGGGGCGTCGCCCGCGGACTGGGTGGCCATGATCCGACGGTATCGGTGGGGTGTGACAGGGACGGACGGGGTGCGGGCTTTTCCGTACGACGGCTGAAGGTCGGCCGGACGCCCGGCTCAGGTCCGTAGCTGTACGAGTTCGTCCGCTCGGCGGTGGTCCTTCGGCCGGCCGAGGGCTCGCCGCATACGGATCAGATCATCGAGTGCCGCGTAGCGGATGGCGAAGCCCGCCGGGTCACGGGTGGTCTCGGCCCGGGTGAGGCAGGTCGTGACGTCCATGTCGCCCCAGGGGAGAGCGGGGGTGCACAGGTCTCCGCCGGCACCGGTGACCCGGTACCCCACCTGCTCGCGGGTGAGATCGGGCAGTTCGGTGCAGCCGCACCGGGCGAAGGCGTCACGCAAGGCGTCCGCCTCGCCGGAACTGCCGTCCCACAGCAGGTCGAGGTCCCCGGTCAGCTCGGTGGAGCCGTGCATGATGCCGGCGACCTGGCCGATGACCACCGCACGCGAGCCGGCGGCGTGGAGCGCTCGGAGGAAGGGGAAGGGGTCGAAGCCGAGGGCGCCGTCCGTGGCGAAGGTGCCCAGCACATCGTCGGCCTCCTCCGGAGGACGCCCGGCGGGGGCCCGCTCTCGCGTCACCTCTCCCGTCCGAGCGATCGCCTGCCGCAGGCGCAGAGCAGCGGCCTGCCTCCGGCTGTGATCACCGTCGCCGTGGGCGTACGGCACCAGCCCGTTCAGAGGACGCCGTCCATGCCCGGGGCCTTCTTCAACGCCCCGACGAAGAGGGCGAAGGCGGCGGCCGGGAAGGCGAGGGTGGCGCGGGCCGGGGCCTTGCTGTCGCGGACGGCGACGTGGGTGGCGCGGGTCGCGACCTCGACACAGTTGTTTCCGTCGTCAGGACCTGAGTAGGACGACTTTCGCCAGTTGTCCATGGAGTGCCTCACAGCTCCTTCGCAAGCCCGCTGATGAAGTCACGCGACCGTTCGGGGTCGAGCGCAACGGCCTCCACTTTACGGAAGCGCGTTCGAAAGGCGCTGAGCTGCGCTTCGGAATCAATGAAGGCAGAGCCATGGGGTACGTCGCGCACCACCGTGTCGAGTCTGGGAACAGGGCCGCCCACGTAGGTCATGGAGCTGGCAGCCCTGGCGAAGCCGTCCAGATCGAAGGGGATGACACGCACGGTGACATTGTCCGCTTCCGAGAGCTGCAGAAGCTTGGCGAGTTGAGCCCGAGAGGCAGCGCGATCGCTGACCCTGATACGCAGAGCCGCTTCGTGAATCACCAGCTCGTACGGGAGTGTGATCTGCTGACGCCTCAGTCGGTGACGGACCCGCAACTCGAGTTCCTCGGAGGTGAGTTCGGGAACTCGGGCCGAGAAGACGGCGCGGGCGTACTCCTCGGTCTGCAGCAGCCCAGGTACGTACAGGATCGCCACCTCTCGTAGAAACGCCGCATGGTGATCCAGTTCAGCGAGGTCAAGGAACGAAGTGGGCAGTAGCCCCCGGTATTCCTCCCACCAACCGCGCGTCCGATCGGTGGCCATTGCGACCAGCGCGGCAACGAAGCTCTCGTCGGTACAGGCATAGTGAGAGGCCAGGCGTCGGAGCCGCTCCTCACTCACTCCCGACAGCCCCGCCTCGATCTGGCTGATCTGGACGTTGCTCACGCCGAGCATCGCCGCCGCCTGCCGAGCGGTGAGGCCCGCCGCCTCACGGAGTCTGCGCAGTTCCACCGCCAGGCGCAGCTGCCGCGCTGTCGGTTCACGTCTCGTGGGCATGGACCGCTCCTCGCTCCAACGCGCCTGCCGACGCGACTCGTTCGGGGGTCAGATTACGGGATCGGCTTGCCGCGCCGAAACTTTAAGGTCTACCGTCAGTGACGCGACGCACACCGTGCGGCACCGGGCCACCGGAAGCGCACCGCCCCGTCCTGCCATGACGGCTGCGGCAATGACACCGGGGCCGTTCTCACCCCCACTCACACACCGGAGTTCCGCATGCCCGAGAACGAACCCTGGGAGTACTCCCTCTACATCCCCAACGACCCCCGTGCCGTCACCGTCAGCCGCCGCACCCTCCGCCTGATCCTCACCATGCACGGGCTGATCCGCCTCGTCGACCTTGCCGAACTCCTCGCCACGGAGCTGGTCTCCAACGCCGTACGGCACACCAAGGGCCCCGCCGCCCTGCGCGTGCGCTGGTCGCCGCCGGGGACGTTGCGGATCGGGGCCTGGGACGCCGATCCCGAACCGCCCCTGCCGCCAAGGCCGTTCGACGCGGAGGCCGATCGGGAGGACGGGCGGGGCCTGGCCCTGGTCCGGGCCTGTGCCGACGTGTGGGGCTGGCACCCGCTGGCCAGACACGGCAACCGGGGCAAGTACGTGTGGTGCGAGCTGGCGGCGGCCTGACCGGGCCGGTGAGAAATGGCTTGTGCGTGCGCGGGTTCCCGGCTGATGCTCGGCGGATGAGTGGGGACGGGGTCGGCCGGCGGCTCGTAGGGGCGGTCCGTGCAGGGGACGAGGTTGCCGTGCGGGCGCTGCTCGGCGAGGGGGCCGATCCGGACGCGGTGGGTGACGACGGGCTGCCGGTGTTGTGCGCAGCCGTCGCGGCGTACGACGCCGGCGTCGCCGACGCGCTGGTCGAGGGCGGGGCCGACCCCGACCTGGCGCTGCCGGACGGCACCACGCCGCTGTGGCGGGCCGTCGACGGTGGCTCGCCGGCCGTCGTCACGGCCGTCCTGGGCAGGGAGCCCCGGCTGCGGCTGCCCCAGGAGGCGCGCGAACGGCTGCTCGCCCTGGCCCGCGCCTGGTACGAGACGGGCGCCGTCGAGGAGTTGCGGCGCCGTACGGGTGCCGAGGGGCCGGCCGCGACGGTCCGCGTCCCGGACGACGCGGACGCGTACCACCGGATCGATCAGGTCTCCCTCGGCGGCCTCACCGTGCGGGCCGGGCACGCCGGCATCCTGACCGCGCTGGAGTGGGCCTTCCGCATCCTGACACCCGTCGACGAGCTGATCGCCCGTGCCCTCGACCACCCGGACGAGGAGCACGCGACCTGGTGGGAGGTCACCTGGGTCCTCGTGCACCGCCGCAGCTTCGAGACCTGGTCGGCCGTGGTCGCCCACCGCCACCACCCGGACCCGGCGC
This sequence comes from Streptomyces flaveolus, assembly GCF_014648815.1. Lineage (GTDB taxonomy): Bacteria > Actinomycetota > Actinomycetes > Streptomycetales > Streptomycetaceae > Streptomyces > Streptomyces flaveolus. The sequence continues at coordinate 130,341 of NZ_BMRV01000006.1, forward strand.
ACCGCCGCTTCGTGGTGCACTACCTGCGGATCCGGGGCATCGCCGTGTGCGACTCCCCGTACGCGAAGGCGGAGGGCGACTTCCTGGCCGCCTGGGCGGCGGAGGAGACCGACCCCGAGATGCTCGCCAAGGTGCTCGACGCCTTCGGCGAATACGAGCACCCCGGGCTGGAGGCCGCCGGACTGCGCCACGCCGGTCACTCCGACCCCCGGGTACGGCGGCAGGTGCCCGCGCTCTTCTTCCCCAGCGAGGGTGCGTCCCTGACCGCTCCGGCCAGGACGGCGCTGCTCGCCCTCACCTGCGACCCGGACGCCGCGACCCGGCTCCACGCCTGCCGGGTGGCCGTGGGCGACGACGCCCTCCTCGACCCGGCCGTGCGGGCGCTGCTCGCGCTGGCCGAGGACCCGGACGCCCGACTGCGGGGCGAGACCGCGGTGCTGCTGGCCTCCTGCCGGGACCGCACGCCCGCCGTCGCCGACGCCCTGGCCGCGCTGCTCGACGAGGACGACCAGCTCGTTCGGCTGGAGGCCGCCTACGGCCTCGCCCTGCGCGACGATCCGCGCACCGCCGACGCCATCGAGCGGGTCGGGCCTCTGGGTGAGGGGTTCGAGGAGGACCACCGGTGGTCCAAGCTCTGGCAGTGGAGGTGGGACAAGGAGCATCCCGCCTCCGCGTGACGGAGGGCGGCCGGCGCCGTCACAGTTGCGCGAGCAGTCCGGCCAGCGGGGCGGGGACGCCGTCGGGGGTGAGCGCCTCCACCAGGACGCGGCCGTAGTGGATCTTGCGTCCCTTCTTCGTGCCGAGGAAACGGCGCAGGCGTTGCTCCGCGGTGCGGTCGCGTTGTGCGGGCTGCTGGAGGAAGGTTCGCAGGGCGCGCAGGTCGCCCTCCGCCTCGACCAGCTCCGTCACCCGTGACTCGCCCAGTGCGCGGATGAGTTCGTCCTCCAGGTCGGCCGCGCAGACGAACAGGTCCTGCGGTGCCGCCCTCGCCCGGTCCAGGGCGCGGACGTAGTAGCCCCGCTCCCGCTCGTCGCACAGCCCCATGAGGCGCAGGTCCAGGCCGGACGGGCCGAGGACGCCGGCGAAGCGGCCGACGCTCATCGCGCCGCCCATCGGGAGGACGCAGACGCCCTCCGCCGCCAGGTCCCGGCCCTCGCGTGCGGTCAGAGCGTCGACCGCCGCCTCGTCGCTCGGCCCTTCGAGCAGGACGGCCGTCCGCACGGACAGCCGCCCGGCCAGCTCGTGCGCGGGCCCGCCGGGGCCACCGGCCGCCCACGCGGTGACCGCGTCCCGGAACGATCCCATGTCCGCCATGGGCCGAGTCTGCGTCCTTCGCGGCCACCAGCGGTAGGGATTTTCGGCGGCAGCGCCTACGCGTCCGGCGCGGCGTGCACGCGCCGGCCCGCCACGAAGGTCTCCAGGACGCGGGTGGCGGCGATCTCCTCGGACGGCCCGGCGAACGGGTCCCGGTCGAGGACGACCAGGTCGGCGGCCTTGCCGACCGCGATGCTGCCGGTGACGTCGTCCAGGTGATTGGCGTAGGCGCCGCCCGCCGTGTACGCGGCGACGGCGGTGCCCAGGTCGAGGCGCTGCCCGGGGAGGAAGACCGGGGTGCCCTCGGGCGCCTGTGGGGCGATGCGGTTGACGGCGACGTGGATCGCCTGGAGCGGGTCTGGGCTGCTGACCGGCCAGTCACTGCCCGCGGCCAGCGTCGCGCCGGCCCGCAGCAGATCGCCGAACGGGTACTGGCGCGTGCCGCGTTCGACGCCCAGGAAGGGCAGGGTCAGTTCGTCCATCTGCGGTTCGTGGGCGGCCCACAGCATCTGGAGGTTGGCGGTGGCTCCCAGGGCGCGGAAACGGGGGACGTCGGCGGGGTGCACGACCTGGAGGTGGGCCAGGTGGTGCCGGGTGTCCCGCCACCCGTTGGCCTCGCGGGCCGCCTGCACGGCGTCGAGCGCCTCGCGCACCGCCCGGTCGCCGAGGGCGTGGAAGTGCACCTGGAAGCCGGCCGCGTCGAGTTCCGTGACGTACGTCCTGAGCTCCGCCGGTGCGACGAAGCTGATGCCGCTGTTGTCCGAGGCGCAGCCGCAGCCCGTGAGGTACGGGTCGAGCATGGCCGCCGTGTGGTTCTCCGCGATGCCGTCCTGCATGATCTTCACGGTGGTGGCGCGGAAGCGGTCGCGGGTCAGCTCCTCGCGGCGGGCCACGAGTTCGGGGATCTGCTCCGCGCCCCGCTCGCGGTCCCACCACAGGGCGCCGACCACGCGGGCGGTGAGCAGGCCCCGGTCGAGGGCCGCCCGGTAGGCGGGGGCCGGGTCGGTCATGTTGGTGTAGGCGCCGACGATGGCGTCCTGCCAGGCGGTGACGCCGTGGGAGTGCAGGACGGCCTGGGCGCGCAGCAGGGCGGCGAGCTGTTCGTCCGGTGTGGGGTCCGGGACCAGAGCGCCCACCAGGTGGGCCGCGCCCTCCTGGAGCATCCCGGTGGGGTTTCCCGCGGCGTCGCGTTCGATCCGGCCGTCGGCGGGGTCGGGGGTGCGGGCGTCGATGCCCGCGCGCTCCAGCGCCCTGCTGTTGACCCAGGCACCGTGGTGGTCGCGGTTGGGCAGGAACACGGGCCGGTCCGGGACGATCGCGTCGAGGGCCGCGGCCGTGGGCGTACCGCCGGGGAACGCCTCCATCGACCAGCCGCCGCCGGTGATCCACTCGGCGTCCGGATGCTCGTCCGCGTACGCCCTGATCCTGCGCAGGTACTCGTCCGGGTCGGTGGTGTCGCCGAGGTGGCACAGGCCGAGTTCGAGGCCGGCACCCTGGGGGTGGACGTGGGCGTCCTGGAAGCCGGGCAGCAGCAGCCTGCCCGTCAGGTCGACGACCTCGGTGCGCGGCCCGATCAGCTCGCGCACCTCGTCGTGGCCGACGGCCGCGATCCGCCCGTCGCGCACGGCCACGGCGGTGGCGCGGCTGCGGGCGGGATCGACGGTGTGCACCGGTCCCCCGGTGAGGACGAGGTCGGCGGGTCCGGCGGAGGCGGTGGGCTGGGTGTGAGACATGTGGCGTGAACTCCGTGGGAGGGGTGGGGCGGGCGGGGGCGTCAGACCGTCTCGCGGTCCGTCGGCAGGGTGGTCAGGGTTTCCGCGTCGGTGCCGCGCCCCGTGGCGAAGTACGGAGAACGCCTGACGTACTTGGCCACGGCGGCCATGACGAGCCCGGCCAGCACGATGCCGGCGGGCAGCGAGAACATGAACCAGCCGTTGTCCGGGCTGAGTTCGAAGTGGTCGCTCATGGTCAGGTACGAGTGTCCGAGGTAGCCGCCGAGACCCAGCAGGACGAGGCTGGACGCGGCGGGCACACCGACGGCGAGCAGGGCCTCGCGCGGTCCCTCGCGCAGCGCGGAACGGAAACGGACGGCGCAGGCCAGCGCGGTGAGGCCGTAGTACAGGGCGACGACCAGGCCGATGGCGCTGACGGCGGCCAGCAGCATGTCGCTCAGCTTGGGGATGGCGACGGCGAGCACGGCGGTCACCGCGGCGATCGCGACGAGGACGGCCGTACCGGCGGCGGGAGTGCCGTACCGGGGGTGGACCCGCGTCCACACCGGCCCCATGGTGCGGTCGCGGCCCATGGCGAGCAGTCCGCGCGCCATCGGGATCAGCGACGCCTGGACGGAGGCGACGGCGGAGAACATCAGCGCGATCACGGGCAGCGTGGCCCACGGCTCGGCGGCCAGCTTCTCCCCCAGGTACGGCAGGGCCTGGGGGCCGTTGTGGATCAGCTCGGCCAGGCTCATCTCGCGCTGGAAGGCGACCGAGGCGAAGAGGAACAGTCCCAGCATGGCGAACAGGGCGATGAGCCCTCCCCGGGCGGAGTCGCCGGGGCTCCTGGTCTCCTCGGTGACGCTGAAGGCCGCGTCCCAGCCCCAGAAGAAGAACACCGCCAGGACCATGCCCTGGGCGAAGGCGGTGCCGTCGGATATCGCGAACGGGTCGAACCAGGAGAGGGAGAAGGCGTGGTCGCCGGTGACCACCGCCCAGCCGCAGAGGACCAGCAGGACCACGTACTCGAAGACCAGCAGGCCGAACTGGAACCGGGTGGCGACGCGGGTGCCGGTGACGGTCAGGACGGCGAGGACGAGGAGGACCACCAGCCCGACCGCCGTGCTGATGCCCGTGGACATCGGGTCCAGGGCGACGCCGGCGAGGGTGTGCACTCCGGTCCGGTTGGCGAGGATCAGCAGGACCGAGCCCATGACCGCGCTGGTGTAGGCGCAGAAGACGATCGAGCCGACCACGGTGACCCAGCCGGTCAGGAAGCCCAGCCAGGGACTGAGGGACGTGCCGACCCACACGTAGCCGTTGCCGCAGTTGGGCTCGGAGCGGTTGAGGCGGGCGTAGGCGAGCGCGATGCCGAGCACCGGCAGGAACGCCAGCAGCAGGAGGGCGGGGGCCTGGAGGCCGACGACGGAGGCGACCGTGCCCATGCCGATGGCGATGCTGGTGGTGGCGGCCGTGCTGGAGGCGGCGAGGGCGACACCGTCGACGACGCCGAGGGAGCGCTTCAGGGCGGGACCGGGAGGTGGTGCGGAGGTCGGGGGCGGCACGGAGGGCATGAGGGCTCCTCGGGAGGCGGGACGGGGAAGAGCCGCGCGGCAAGGTGATGGAACAACCGGCGCCGCATTGCGTCAATGCTGTTGACATAAGGCGGGGGCGGTCGTTCACTGCGAAAGAGCCGGCCGGAGGGTGGCGGGCCGGCGAGGAAGGGAGCCCGCGATGACGTCCCGTGTCCCGCAGGAGCGCCGCCGCCGGCGGCCGACTCGCTCCGGGGTCCTGCTGTCGGAGGACCTGATCGTCGAGACCGCCCTGCGGCTGATCGGCCAGCACGGTCCCGACGCGCTCAGCGTGCGCCGGCTCGGCACCGCCCTGGGCTGCGATCCGAGCGCCCTGTACCGCTACTTCCACGACACCGACGACCTGGTGCTCGCCATCGCCGACCGGATCATCGGCGACGCCATGGCCGGGTTCGTGCCCGGGGACGACTGGGTGGCCTCGCTGCGGGAGATGGCTCTGCGGGTCCGCGCCGGGTATCTCGCCCACCCGCGCGCGGCGGCCATGGCGTCGTACCGGGTGACCCGCCGCCGGAACGAGATCCGGGCCGTCGACACGGGCATCGGCCTGCTGCTGTCCGCGGGTTTCGAGCCCGCCCCGGCGGCGCGGCTCTATCTGGCGTTCATCGACACCGTGCTCAGTCACGCGGCCACGGAGGCGGCCTTCCAGGCGCTCCCCGGGCAGCAGCGCGAGGCCGACCGGACGGCCTGGCGGGCCGTCTACGCCGGCCTCGACCCTCGGTCGTACCCGGCGCTGACCGCGGCGGGCGAGGGGCTGTCCGTGATGGCGGAGAGCTCCTTCGAGGAGGCGGTGGATCTGATGCTGGAGGCGCTGGCGGCGCGGGCACCGAAGGTGCGGCGGGGCGGCGCCGGGGGCATCGGCGACTGAGCGCGCCGGCGTCCCCGACTCGACCCGCACCGGCTCCTCAGCGGTGCAGGACGGTCTCCCGCCGCATGCCGCTCAGCTTCTCGGGGTTGCGCACGGCGTAGAGCCCGGTGATGCGGCCCTCCTCGAAACGCACCGCCATCACGGTGTCCAGCTCGCCGTCGAGCCGCACGATCAGGGCCGGGTAGCCGTTGACCTGGGCCGCGCCCATGGACACGGCGTCGCCCTGCTTCATCAGCCCGCCGATCATGAGACGGGCCACCTTGTCGGCCCCCGTGATCGGCCGCAGGACGGCCTGCTTGATGCCGCCGCCGTCGCCCAGCAGGACGACGTCCGGCGCGAGGATGTCGAGCAGCCCCTGGAGGTCGCCCGTCCGGACCGCCCGCTGGAACGCGTCGAGCGCGTCCCGGGTCTCCGTCGGCGAGACGACCCCGCGCGGCCGGCGTGCCGCGACGTGCGCGCGTGCCCGGTGCGCGGTCTGGCGGACGGCGGCCGGGCTCTTGTCGACGGCCTCGGCGATCTCGTCGTAGTCCAGGTCGAAGACCTCGCGGAGCACGAACACCGCCCGCTCGGTCGGCGTGAGCGTCTCCAGGACCAGCATCATCGCCATCGAGACGCTGTCGGCGAGCTCGACGTCCTCGGCCACGTCGGGCGCGGTGAGCAGCGGCTCGGGCAGCCAGGAGCCGACGTAGGACTCCTTGCGGCGGCCGAGCGTGCGCAGCCGGGTCAGCGCCTGCCGGGTGGTGATCCGGACCAGGTACGCGCGCGCGTCGCGCACCTCGGCGAGGTCGACCCCCGCCCACCGCAGCCAGGTCTCCTGGAGCACGTCCTCGGCGTCGGCGGCCGAGCCGAGCATCTCGTAGGCGACGGTGAACAGCAGGTTGCGATGGGTGACGAAGGCGTCCGTGGCGACGTCCGTGCGCCGGCCGTCGAGCCGCTCGGTCCCCGCGTCGCCACCCTGTTCCCGGCGGCCGTTGTCCTCGCTCATGACCAGCAGCTCCCGCTCGTTCGCCCGCGACGGTGTCATGCCCACAGGACGCCGGTCACCGCCGCCCTGTGACGCGCACACGGAGTGGCATACGTCACATTGTGGTCCTGTCACACGATCCGGGGCGTCGGCATCTTGTGTTCGTTCCGTACGAGCACGAGATGAGGACGAGACCATGGACACCCGATTCAACCTGTTCGAGAACGAGCTCGCCGGCCGGTTCGCCAAGCGGTTCGCGGGCGTCGCCCAGCTGCTCCACCAGTCGCCGCTGCCGCAGTCGACACAGGAACTGGTGTCGCTGCGCGCCAGCCAGATCAACGGCTGCGGTCACTGCATCGACATGCACACCAAGGAGGCCGCGGCCGCCGGTGAGACGGCGGTCAGGCTCGCCCTGGTCGCCGCCTGGCGCGAGTCGACCGTGTTCACCGAGGCCGAGCAGGCCGCGCTGGCACTCACCGAGGAGGGCACCCGGCTCGCCGACGCCCACGAGGGGGTGTCCGACGAGACCTGGGCCCTGGCGCGCAAGCACTACGACGACGACCAGCTCGCCGCTCTGATCTGCCTGGTCGCCATGATCAACGCGGCGAACCGGCTCGCCGTGATCACCCACCAGAAGGGCGGCTCCTACGAGGCCGGCATGTTCGCCGCCGCCATGGGCTGACCCCCTCACGGCGACGGTGTCCGGCCCGGCCCGGGATCTCCGGTCCCGGGCCGGTCCGCCGCATGTCCGGGCCAGAACCTCGACTCTCGGTCACGATTGCATTTCAGCCACCCCTCAGCCCCTTGCCATCCGCCCGTGTAATCGATTCCAATCCTCCGTGTAATCGATTCCACGAGGAGGTGGAACGGCGATGGCGAGCATCAAGGACGTCGCCGCCGAGGCGGGCGTTTCCGTCGCGACGGTCTCGCGCGTCCTCAACGGCCACCCGTCCGTCAGCCCGGACGCCCGCACCCGCGTGCTGGCCGCCGTCGAGGCGCTGGGCTACCGCCCGAACGCCGTCGCCCGGTCCCTGCGCACCGCCCAGACCCGCACCCTCGGCCTGGTCATCAGCGACGTGCTGAACCCGTACTTCACCGAACTGGCCCGCTCCGTCGAGGAGGAGGCCCGCGCGCTCGGCTACAGCGTCATCATCGGCAACGCGGACGAGCGGCCCGACCTCCAGGACCACCACGTCACGACGCTGCTGGACCGCCGGATCGACGGGCTCCTCGTCTCCCCCACCGACGGCGGCTCCCCCCGCATGCTGGACGCCGCGCGCGCCGGGACGCCCATGGTGTTCGTCGACCGCTGGATCCCCGGCGTGGACGTGCCCGTCGTCCGGTCGGACGGGCGGGCGGCGGTACGGGACCTGGTCGCGCACCTGCACGGGCTCGGGCACCGGCGGCTCGCCATCATCGCCGGGCCCGCCGCCACCACGACCGGCCGCGAGCGCGTGGACGCCTTCCGCGAGGCGCTCGGCGCGTACGGGCTTCCCCTGCCCGACGTCTACATCGGCCAGGGCGACTTCCAGGCCGACAGCGGACGCCGGGTCACCGAGGGCTTCCTCGACCTGCCCGAACCGCCCGAGGTCGTCTTCGCCGCCGACAACCTGATGGCGCTCGGCGCCCTGGACGCCGTACGCGCGCGGGGGATGCGCGTCCCCGACGACATCGCGCTCGCCGCGTTCGACGACATCCGCTGGTTCGTGCACACCGATCCGCCGATCACCGCGATCGCCCAGCCCACGGGCGACCTCGGGCGGGCCGCCGTGCGCGCGCTGGTCGACCGCATCGAGGGAGGGGCCGGCGAGTCCGTCACCCTGCCGGCGCGGCTCGTCGTGCGCCGCTCCTGCGGCGAGCCCGCCTCCCCGCAATACCCGTCCCCGTCCCCCGTACGAAGGAGTACGCCGTGAGCAGCCGCGATCCCGACGAGTTGCTGCGCATCGAGGGCATCCGCAAGACCTTCCCCGGTGTCGTCGCGCTCGACAGCGTCGACTTCGACCTGCGCCGGGGCGAGGTGCATGTGCTCCTCGGCGAGAACGGCGCGGGCAAGAGCACGCTGATCAAGATGCTCTCCGGCGCCTACACGCCCGACGCAGGGCGGATCCTGGCCGGCGGCGAGGAGGTGCGCATCAACGGTGCGCAGGACTCCGAGCGGCTCGGGATCGCCACCATCTACCAGGAGTTCAACCTCGTCCCCGATCTGACGGTCGCGGAGAACATCTTCCTGGGGCGCCAGCCGCGCCGGTTCGGGATGATCGACCGGAAGAAGATGGACGCCGACGCCGAGGTACTGCTCGAGCGGGTGGGGGTCAACGTCTCCCCCCGTGCGCGGGTGCGTGAACTCGGCATCGCACGGCTCCAGATGGTCGAGATCGCCAAGGCGCTCAGCCTCAACGCGCGCGTGCTCATCATGGACGAGCCGACCGCCGTACTCACCTCCGAGGAGGTCGAGAAGCTGTTCGCCATCGTGCGGCGGCTGCGCGAGGACGGTGTCGGCATCGTCTTCATCACCCACCACCTGGAGGAGATCGCCGCCCTCGGCGACCGGGTCACCGTCATCCGGGACGGGCGCAGCGTCGGGCAGGTGCCCGCCTCCACGCCCGAGGACGAGCTGGTGCGGCTCATGGTCGGGCGGTCGATCGAGCAGCAGTACCCGCGCGAACGCGGCGACGCCGGTGCGGCGCTGCTCAAGGTCGAGGGACTGACCCGGGACGGCGTCTTCCACGACGTCGGCTTCGAGGTGCGGGCCGGCGAGGTCGTCGGCATCGCGGGCCTCGTCGGGGCCGGGCGGACCGAGGTCGTGCGCGCCGTGTTCGGCGCCGACCCCTACGACGCGGGGACCGTGCACGTCGCGGGCACCCCGCTGCGGCGGCACGACGTGAACGCCGCGATGGCGGCCGGGATCGGGCTCGTCCCCGAGGACCGCAAGGGCCAGGGGCTCGTCCTCGACGCCTCCGTCGAGGAGAACCTCGGGCTGGTGACGCTGAAGTCCACCTCCCGCAGGGGGCTCGTCGACCTCAAGGGCCGGCACGAGGCGGCGGAGCGGATCGCCGGGCAGCTCGGCGTGCGGATGGCCGGGCTCGGCCAGCACGTGCGGACCCTGTCCGGCGGCAACCAGCAGAAGGTCGTCATCGGCAAGTGGCTGCTGGCGAACACCAAGGTGCTGATCCTCGACGAGCCGACCCGCGGCATCGACGTCGGCGCCAAGGTCGAGATCTACCAGCTCATCAACGAACTGACGGCCGCCGGTGCCGCCGTGCTCATGATCTCCAGCGATCTGCCGGAGGTGCTCGGCATGAGCGACCGGGTCGTGGTCATGGCGCAGGGCCGGGTCGCGGGCGAACTGCCCGCCGAACAGGCCACCCAGGACGCCGTGATGGCCCTCGCCGTCAGCACTCACACGAACGGAACGGAGGCCTCCCGTGGCCACTGACACGCTCAAGAGCAAGCCGGGCGCGCAGGGCGCCACGGGCGGCCTGCGCCGCCTGCTGCTCGACAACGGCGCGCTGACCGCGCTGATCGTCCTGGTCGTCGCCATGTCGGCGCTGTCCGGCGACTTCCTGACCGCCGACAACCTCCTCAACGTCGGCGTCCAGGCCGCCGTGACCGCGATCCTCGCCTTCGGCGTCACCTTCGTCATCGTCTCCGCGGGCATCGACCTGTCGGTCGGCTCGGTCGCCGCGCTGTCGGCCACCGTGCTGGCGTGGAGCGCCACCGAGGCCGGGATGCCGGTCGTGCTCGCGGTGGTGCTGTCCATCGCGACGGGCATCGCCTGCGGTCTGGTGAACGGTTTCCTCATCTCGTACGGGAAGCTGCCGCCGTTCATCGCGACGCTGGCCATGCTGTCGGTGGGCCGCGGTCTGTCGCTGGTCATCTCGCAGGGCTCGCCGATCGCCTTCCCCGACTCGGTCTCCCACCTGGGCGACACGCTCGGCGGCTGGCTGCCCGTGCCGGTGCTCGTGATGATCGTGATGGGTCTGATCACGGCGTTCGTCCTCGGCCGGACCTACATCGGCCGGTCCATGTACGCCATCGGCGGCAACGAGGAGGCCGCGCGGCTGTCCGGCCTGCGCGTGAAGCGGCAGAAGCTCGCCATCTACGCCTTCTCCGGCCTGTTCGCCGCAGCCGCGGGCATCGTGCTCGCCTCCCGGCTGGCCTCCGCGCAGCCGCAGGCCGCGCAGGGCTACGAGCTGGACGCCATCGCCGCCGTCGTGATCGGCGGCGCGTCGCTCGCGGGCGGCACCGGCAAGGCGTCGGGCACGCTGATCGGCGCGCTGATCCTCGCGGTGCTGCGCAACGGCCTCAACCTGCTGTCCGTCTCCGCGTTCTGGCAGCAGGTCGTCATCGGTGTCGTCATCGCGCTGGCGGTGCTGCTGGACACGCTGCGCCGCAAGGCGGGGGCAACCACGGGGGCGGCCGGGGCGTCCGGTGACGGGGGCCGGGGCAAGCAGGCCCTCACGTACGTGATCGCGGCGGTCGTCGCCGTGGCGGTCGTCGGCGCGACCTCGCTGCTGCACAACGACTCCTCGGCAAGCAGGTCGCAGAAGATCGGCCTGTCGCTGTCGACGCTCAACAACCCGTTCTTCGTGCAGATCCGGGCGGGCGCGCAGGAGGAGGCGAAGAAGCTGGGCGTGGACCTGACCGTCACCGACGCGCAGAACGACGCCTCACAGCAGGCCAACCAGCTGCAGAACTTCACCAGCGGCTCGCTCTCCTCGGTCATCGTCAACCCGGTGGACTCCGACGCCGCCGGCCCCGCGGTGCGCGGCGCGAACAAGGCCGACATCCCCGTCGTCGCCGTGGACCGCGGCGTCAACAAGGCGGACACGGCGGCGCTGGTCGCCTCCGACAACGTCGAGGGCGGTCAGCTGGGCGCCAAGGCGCTCGCCGAGAAGCTCGGCGGCAAGGGCACGATCGTCATCCTCCAGGGCCAGGCCGGCACCTCCGCCAGCCGGGAGCGCGGGGCGGGCTTCGCGGCCGGCCTGAAGGCCTACCCGGGCATCAAGGTCGTCGCCAAGCAGCCCGCGGACTTCGACCGCACCAAGGGCCTGGACGTGATGACGAACCTGCTCCAGGCGCACCCCGGCATCAACGGTGTCTTCGCGGAGAACGACGAGATGGCGCTCGGCGCGGTCAAGGCGCTCGGCTCCAAGGCCGGCACGTCGGTCCAGGTCGTCGGCTTCGACGGCACGCCGGACGGGCTGAAGGCGGTCGAGGCGGGCACGCTGTACGCCTCCGTCGCGCAGCAGCCGAAGGAACTGGGCAGGATCGCGGTGCGGAACGCGCTGCGGGCGGCCGAGGGCGAGAAGGTGGAGAAGACGGTGAAGGTGCCGGTGAAGGTGGTCACCAAGGAGAACGTGGCCGGCTTCGAGGGCTGACACGGGCGCACGGGCGGGCGGTCACCTGGACCGCCCGCCCCTCTCACTCGGATCGGGGAGCGATTCATGTACGACTACGACCTGCTGGTCGTGGGGTCGGCCAACGCCGACCTGGTGATCGGCGTCGAGCGGCGGCCGGGTGCCGGCGAGACGGTGCTCGGCTCCGACCTGGCCGTCCACCCGGGCGGCAAGGGCGCGAACCAGGCGGTGGCCGCCGCCCGGCTCGGCGCCCGTACGGCCCTGCTGGCCAGGGTCGGTGACGACTCCTACGGCCGGCTGCTGCTCGACTCGCAGCGGGCGGCCGGCGTCGACACGGTCGGCGTGCTGGTGGGCGGTGCCCCGACGGGCGTCGCGCTGATCACCGTCGACCCCTCCGGGGACAACAGCATCGTGGTCTCGCCGGGCGCGAACGGCCGCCTGACCCCGGGGGACGTCCGTGCCGCCTCCAGCCTCTTCCACGCCTCCCGGGCGGTGTCGGTGCAGCTGGAGATCCCGCTGGAGACGGTGGTGGAGGTGGTCCGGAGTCTGGCGCCGGGCAGCCGCTTCGTGCTGAACCCGTCGCCGCCGCGCCCGCTGCCGCGGGAGGTGCTGGCCGCCTGCGACCCGCTGATCGTCAACGAGCACGAGGCGAAGGTGATCCTCGGTGACGCGTGTGTGAGCGAGCGCCCCGAGGACTGGGCCGGCCTCCTGCTGGCCAAGGGGCCGCGTTCGGTGGTCGTGACGCTGGGCGCCGAGGGGGCACTGGTCGCCTCGGCGGCCGGGGGTGTCTCCCGGGTCCCGTCCGTGAAGGTGGACGCCGTGGACACCACGGGCGCCGGTGATGCGTTCACGGCGGCGCTGGCCTGGCGGCTCGGCACGGGCGCGTCGCTCGCCGAGGCGGCGGCGTACGCGGCCCGGGTGGGCGCGGCGGCGGTCACGAAGGCGGGGGCCCAGGTGTCGTACCCGACGGCGGCGGAGGTCGAGGCGCTGTGAAGCGGGCCGGGATACTCAACCGCCACCTCGCCGGTGCCCTCGCCGGACTCGGCCACGGCGACGGCGTCCTGGTCTGCGACGCGGGCATGCCCATCCCCGACGGCCCGCGCGTCGTCGACCTGGCCTTCCGCGCCGGAGTGCCGTCCTTCGCCGAGGTCCTGGACGGCCTGCTGGCCGAGCTGGTGATCGAGGGCGCGACGGCGGCGACGGAGGTGCGGGACGCGAACCCGGAGGCCGCGGCACTGCTGGACGCCCGCTGCCCCGCCCTTCACCTGGTCCCGCACGAACACCTGAAGAGCCTCTCTGCGGGCGCCCGCCTGGTGGTCCGCACCGGCGAGGCCCGCCCGTACGCGAACGTGCTGCTGCGCTGCGGGGTCTTCTTCTGACCCGGGCCCCACATGCTTCGAGAGGGCCCGGTCATCGACCGGACCCTCTCGGATTCCCTCCCCCTCAGTCCCCCCGCGATCCCCCCGGATCTCCCCCCGCAGGCGTCCTGATGCCTAGTACGACCGGCGGAGGGCGGGAAGGGTTGCACGGGTACGGCAAAAATTTTCCGACCGGGCTCAGCAGCGCCCCTGTGACCGCCTTCGGCAGCCACGAACAGGAGTTCCATGCCACAGCAAGAGCCCTCCGTCGACGGCGCTTCCTGGAAGGCGGCACTCCTCGACCTCTTCGGCGGCGGCTGGACGTTCGCACAGGTGGGACCGAGGCGCCACGAAGACTGGCGCCGTGACGCAGCCACGGTCATGGCGCTCAGGAGCACCGATCCGAGGAAGTGGTCGTCGCTGAACTACGCACCTGAAGTCAACGAGAACCGCAGCGGCATCGGATCGCCCTTCATGCCGTGGGGCCCGGAACAGCTCGGACAGTCTCTCTACGAGGTCGGACGGGAGCAGGCCGGCCGACTGCTGGTCGCCCTGCAGGGCGAGCTGTACCAGGCCGCCCGCATCCCGGACTTCGAGCAACGCGAGGACGGCCTCTTCTCGGCCTCCCGCCTCGTCCTCTCCCGCTTCGCCCCGGACGCACGCTTCTTCACCAACGCCTCCGTGGCCCGGGACGACGCCGGCGCCGATCTCCTGAATCCCGACACGGTCTGGGAGTGCCTCTCCGTCTACACCACCGACTGCGGCCTCATCGCCCTGTCGGACACGGAGATCGGCGTGTTCTGGGCGTTCTGGGAGGACTGATCCGGGCCGTTCGGCGCCGTCGGCGAGGCGTCCCGGTCAGCCGAGTTCCGTCGCGCCGTAGAGGGCTGCCGGTGCTCCGGACATCAGCGCCCAGTACCGGTCTCCGTAGGACCAGTGCCACCACTCCGTTGGGTAGTTGACCAGGCCGACGGTGCTCAGCGCCGTGCCCAGGACGGTGCGGAGGGCACGAGCCTCCTCGCTGATGTTGTCCGCGTCCGTGTAGCACGCACCCGCGCTCTCCTCCGGTGTCGCGTTCATGCGGGTGCCCAGGTCATGTTCGCGGCCGTCGGCGTCCGCGAGCGTCAGGTCGACGGCTGCCCCCGCGCTGTGCGGGGCGATCTCCGGCGGGGACACGTAACGGCTGGCCGCCGAACGGATCGTCTCCGCGGACCAGTCCGGGTGATCGGCACGAAGTTCGTCGGCGTACGAGTCGAAGTAGTGCCGTTGGAGGGCAGGCGGACGGTAGCCCTCCACGAACAGCAGCCGCATTCCGTCGGGCAGTCGGTCCTGAGCCTCGACGAGTCGGCGGAGCACGCCTTCCCTCAGGTGGGTGAAGGCATCGGCGGAGTCCTGCCGCTTCCGTTCGTCGACCAGCAGGCGGCCGTCCCCGCGAACGTTCACGAGCCGTTCGCCGCACTCCCGCACAGGCAAGGCCGCGACCTTCGGATCAGACATCAGTACGACTTCGGTCATGGCCTGATCATCTCGCGAGGCGTTCGGATCGTCCGGCCGGCGCCCGGACGATCCGAACGGCACCCTCTACGCCGCGTGTTCGGCGAACCGAGCCGCCGTCTCCGCCAGGACCTCGCGGCCGTCCCTGGTCCACAGGGCGTCGTTGAAGAGTTCGACCTCGATGGCGCCCGTGTAGCCGGCCGCCTCCACACAGGTCTTCCACTCGCGCATGTCGATCGCGCCGTCGCCGATCTGGCCGCGGCCGTTGAGGACGCCCTCCGGGAGGGGGGTCGTCCAGTCGGCGAGCTGGAAGGTGTGGATGCGGCCGCCCGCGCCGGCCCGGGCGATCTGGGCGGGCGCCTGGTCGTCCCACCAGATGTGGTACGTGTCGACGGTGACGCCGACCTGGTGGGCGGGGAAGCGTTCGGCGAGGTCCAGGGCCTGGGTGAGGGTGGAGACCACGCAGCGGTCCGAGGCGAACATCGGGTGCAGCGGCTCGATGGCCAGGCGGACGCCGTGCTGTTCGGCGTAGGGGCCGAGTTCGGACAGGGCGTCCGCGATGCGTTCGCGGGCTCCGCGCAGGTCCTTCGAGCCGGCCGGGAGGCCGCCCGAGACCAGAACCAGCGTGTCGGTGCCGAGGGTGGCCGCCTCGTCCACCGCGCGGCGGTTGTCGGCCAGGGCCCGGGCGCGCTCGTCCGGGTCGGTCGCCGTGAGGAAGCCGCCCCGGCACAGGGTGGTGACGGACAGGCCCGCGTCGCGGACCAGCTTGGCCGCCGCCTCGACGCCGTACGCCCGGACCGGCTCGCGCCACAGGCCGACGTTGCCGATGCCCAGGTCGCGGCAGGCGGTGGTCAGTTCGGGCAGCGAGAGCTGCTTGACCGTCATCTGGTTGATGCTGAAGCGTGCGAGGTCGGTCACTGGTTCACTCCGTACAGGCTCAGCAGGGACCTCATGCGCTCCTCCGCCAGCTTCGGGTCCGGGAACAGGCCGAGTCCGTCGGCGAGTTCGTAGGCGCGGGCGAAGTGCGGCAGGGAGCGGGCCGACTGGAGGCCGCCGACCATCGTGAAGTGGCTCTGATGGCCCGCGAGCCAGGCCAGGAACACCACGCCCGTCTTGTAGAAGCGGGTGGGCGCCTGGAAGAGGTGGCG
Source organism: Streptomyces flaveolus (assembly GCF_014648815.1). GTDB lineage: Bacteria > Actinomycetota > Actinomycetes > Streptomycetales > Streptomycetaceae > Streptomyces > Streptomyces flaveolus. The sequence continues at coordinate 146,151 of NZ_BMRV01000006.1, forward strand.
GGAGAGGGGGACCGTGGGGTCGAGCAGGGCGCGGAAGCCCTCCGTGTCCCCGGTGTCCAGGACGCGGACCGCCTCGGCGGCCAGCGGGCCCAGCGGATCGAAGATGCCGAGCAGGGCGTGGCTGAAGCCCTGCTCGTCGCCGGCGATCAGCTCGGGGTAGTTGAAGTCGTCACCCGTGTAGCAGCGCACGCCCTGCGGCAGGCGGCGGCGCAGGTCGATCTCGCGCTGGGCGTCCAGGAGGGAGACCTTGATGCCGTCGACCTTGTCGGGGTGGGCCGCGATGACCTCCAGGAACACGTCCGTGGCGGTGTCCAGGTCGGACGAGCCCCAGTAGCCCTCCAGCGCCGGGTCGAACATCGGGCCCAGCCAGTGCAGGATCACCGGCTCGGCCGACTGGCGCAGCAGGTGGCCGTAGACCTCCAGGTAGTCCTCGGGGCCCCGGGCCGTGGCGGCGAGGGCGCGGGACGCCATCAGGATGGCCTGCGCGCCCGCCTCCTCCACCACCGCGAGCTGTTCCTCGTAGGCCGCACGGACCTCGGCGAGGGTGCCGGCGGTGAGCTGGTCGGTGCCCATGCCGCAGGCGATGCGGCCGCCGCACGCCTTCGCCTCGGCGGCGGACCGGCGGATCAGCTCCGCCGCGCCGGCCCAGTCCAGGCCCATGCCGCGCTGGGCGGTGTCCATCGCCTCGGCGACGCCCAGCCCGTGGGACCACAGGTGGCGGCGGAAGGCGAGGGTGGCGTCCCAGTCGACGGCGGCGGGCCCGTCCGGCGTGGTGTCCGCGTACGGGTCGGCGACGACGTGTGCCGCGGAGAAGACCGTACGGGAGGTGAAAGCGCTTCCCCCGGAGGGGGCCATGGGTTCGGTGCGCGGCTCGTAGGCACGCAGGGTGCCGTTCGCGTCGGGCAGGTGCAGGGTCACAGCGCGATCTCCGGTACGTCGAGACGGCGGCCCTCGGCCGAGGACTTCAGGCCCAGTTCGGCGAGCTGGACGCCGCGGGCGCCGGCCAGCAGGTCCCAGTGGTAGGGGGCGTCGGCGTAGACGTGGCGCAGGAACAGCTCCCACTGGGCCTTGAAGCCGTTGTCGAAGTCGCCGTTGTCCGGGACCTCCTGCCACTGGTCGCGGAAGACCTCGGTGGCGGGGATGTCCGGGTTCCAGACCGGCTTCGGGGTGGCGGAGCGGTGCTGGACGCGGCAGTTGCGCAGGCCCGCGACCGCGGAGCCCTCGGTGCCGTCGACCTGGAACTCCACCAGCTCGTCGCGGTTGACGCGGACCGCCCAGGACGAGTTGATCTGCGCGATCACGCCGCCGTCGAGCTCGAAGACGCCGTACGCGGCGTCGTCGGCGGTGGCGTCGTAGGGCTTGCCGTTCTCGTCCCAGCGCTGCGGGATGTGGGTGGCGGTCAGGGCCTGGACGGACCTGACGCGGCCGAACAGCTCGTGGAGCACGTACTCCCAGTGCGGGAACATGTCGACGACGATGCCGCCGCCGTCCTCGGCGCGGTAGTTCCACGAGGGGCGCTGGGCGGACTGCCAGTCGCCCTCGAAGACCCAGTAGCCGAACTCGCCGCGCACGGACAGGATCCGGCCGAAGAAGCCGCCGTCGATGAGGCGCTTGAGCTTGAGCAGGCCGGGGAGGAACAGCTTGTCCTGGACGACGCCGTGCTCGATGCCGGCGCCGTTCGCCAGGCGGGCGAGCTCCAGGGCGCCGTCCAGGCCGGTGGCGGTCGGCTTCTCGGTGTAGATGTGCTTGCCCGCGGCGATCGCCTTCTTGATCGCCTCCTCGCGGGCGGAGGTCACCTGGGCGTCGAAGTAGATCTCGACGCTCTCGTCGGCGAGGACCGCGTCCACGTCCGTCGAGACGTGCTCCAGCCCGTGCCGCTCGGCCAGCTCCCTGAGGGCGTGCTCGCGGCGGCCGACGAGGACCGGTTCCGGCCACAGCACCGTGCCGTCGCCCAGGTCGAGGCCGCCCTGTTCGCGGATGGCCAGGATGGAGCGGACGAGGTGCTGGCGGTAGCCCATGCGTCCGGTCACACCGTTCATGGCGATCCGCACCGTCTTGCGTGTCACGTCGTTCCCTTCGTACGCGGTCCGCGCGCCGCATACGCCGAAGTTCGGGACAGGCGTCACAGCAAGCGCTTTCTATTCACTATGAAGCTAGCCTGTGGACGGTGGTCTGGACAAGACCGTGACCCGAGCGAGTTGTTCGAGGGGGCGAACAACGGCGGGCGGTGGCCGTAAGGTCTGCACGGAACCGGGCCGGACCCGGGCCCGTGTACGAGGGCGTACGACGAGAGCGCGACCGGAGGACGAGGACATGACGGTGACCCTGGCGGACGTGGCGGCCCGCGCCCAGGTCTCCCCCGCGACGGTGTCGCGCGTGCTGAACGGGAACTATCCCGTGGCGGCCTCCACCCGGGAACGGGTGCTCAAGGCGGTCGACGAGCTGGACTACGTGCTCAACGGCCCCGCGAGCGCGCTGGCGGCCGCGACGTCCGACCTGGTGGGAATCCTCGTCAACGACATCGCCGACCCCTTCTTCGGGGTGATGGCCGGGGCGATCCAGTCCGAGATCGGTGGGCCGGGCGGCAGAGCCGGCGGCGAGAGACTCGCCGTGGTCTGCAACACCGGCGGCGCCCCGGAGCGCGAGCTGACCTACCTCACGCTGCTGCAGCGGCAGCGGGCGGCGGCCGTCGTGCTGACCGGCGGGGCGATGGAGGACGCGGCGCACCAGACGGCGGTGGCGACGAAGCTGCGGAAGCTGTCGGAGGCCGGGACCCGGGTGGTGCTGTGCGGTCGGCCGCCGGCGCCGGGGACCGGGGCGATCGCGCTGACCTTCGACAACCGCGGGGGCGGCCGGGAGCTGACCGAGCACCTGATCGGGCTCGGACACCGGCGGCTCGGTTACATCGCGGGCCCCGAGGAGCGGACCACGACCCGGCACCGGCTGGAAGGGCACCGGGCCGCGCTCGCCGCGCACGGCATCGAGGAGGACGCCCGCTGGACGGTCCACGGGCGCTACGACCGGCAGTCCGGCTACGAGGCCACGCTCGAACTCCTGCGCAGGGACCCGTCCCTGACCGCGGTCGTCGCCGCGAACGACACCGTCGCGCTGGGGGCGTGCGCGGCGCTGCGGGACTCCGGGCTGCGGATCCCGGCGGACGTGTCGGTGGCCGGCTTCGACGACCTGCCGTTCAGCATCGACGCGGTGCCCGCGCTGACGACGGTCCGGCTGCCGCTCGCGGAGGCGGGGGCGCGGGCGGGGCGGATCGCGATGGGGCGGGAGGAGGCGCCGCCCGGGGGGATCGCGACGGTGCGGGGGGAGTTGATGGTGCGGGGGTCCTCCGGGGTGCCTCGGACGTGAGGGTGCCGCTTCCCGGGTGGTGACCGGTGTCCGGGTGGGCGTCGTCCGGGGGCTGCCGCCCCCGGGCCCCCGCTTCGGCCCTGAACGGGCCTCGTCCTCAAACGCCGGACGGGCTGGAAGTTGCCGTGCGGTCCGCCGGGACGGCAGCGGGGCCGGGAGTCACGGTCGGCCCGCAGAGACGGCGACGGGGCCGGGAGTCACCGGTCCGCCCTCCCAGACCGCACCGGGGCCGGGAGTCACCGGTCGGCCCTCCCGGACGGCGAGGCTGGGAGCTGCCGTGCGGTCCGCCGGGGCGGCGACGGGGCTCGGCGACACCTCGCCGAAGAGGGAATCCGCGGGCCGATCGCGGGTAGGGTCCCCGGGCATGAAGCTGGCGTTCTCCACACTCGGTCTGCCCGGACTGCCGCTGCCCGACGTGCTGCGGCTCGCGACCACCCACGGATACCACGGCGTCGAACTGCGCGCCCACCCCGAGGAGCCGGTCAACCCCGGCCTCTCCCCCGGTGAACGGGCCGACGCCGCCGCCGCGTTCAAGGCGGCCGGCGTCGAGGTGCTCAGCGTCGCGGGGTACGCGCGGGTCGCCGCGCCCGGGGACGACGACACCGTGATCGCCGAGATCCGCGACCTGCTCGACCTGGCCCGCGACCTGGGCGCCCCGTACGTCCGGGTCTTCCCCGGCGGCGGCACCGGCCAGAGCCCCGAGGAGGCCGACGCGACGGCCGCCCGGCGCCTGGGCACCGCCGCCGAGTACGCCACCGACGCGGGCGTGCGCATCCTGCTGGAGACCCACGACTCGCACCGCACCGGCGCCGACGCGATGCGCGTGCTCGGCCTGGTCGGCCACCGGCAGGTCGGCGCCCTGTGGGACGTCATGCACACCTGGCTGGGCGGCGAACAGCCCACGGAGACCTACGCGGCGCTGTCCCCGCACCTCGGCTACGTCCAGGTCAAGGACATCGCCTCGGTCGACGACACCACGCCGCTGCCGCTCGGTGCGGGCGTGCTGCCGCTGGCCGAGTGCGTGGAGGTGCTCTCCCGCGAGGGCTGGGACGGCTGGCTGTGCTGGGAGTACGAGAAGCGGTGGTACGAGGCGGCGGCCCCGCTGCCCGGTCTGCTGGACGAGGGCCGCCGTCACCTGGACCGGCTGCTCAACGAGTCGGCCTGACGACCGGCGCGCCGGGGCTGCGGGAAGGAACCGGTCGGGTGCTGCGCCTGGTTCCGCAGCGGCCGGTTGTCGCTGATCACGTACGTCTTCGGCGTGGGCTCCTGCGGCTGGGCCGCCTGCGGCCGGTGACCGTCGCCGGGCCGGGTGCCCTCGCGCCGCCCGCCCTGGGCGCCGGCGGCCCGGTCCGGTGCCGGGTCGGGCGCCCGCGCCGTGTCGGCCCCCACCGGGGGCGACGAGCGCAGGCGGTGCCGGGGTGCGGCGCGCCGGGGCGGACGGGTCAGGGTGATCTGGCGGACGAGCTGCTGGAAGCAGGTCAGGGAGGCCAGGCTCGGCAGGGCGGCGGCGGCGACGTCGACGACGGTCCTGGGCGTCTGGGCGGCCACGCACAGGAGCATCGCGATGAGCGAGAACGCCAGGACGACGCACCAGGAGTGAACGGCACGGCGCTGGTGCAGCGCCGCCCGCAGGACCGACAGCGACGCCGCGAGCCAGGGCCCGTAGACGAGCAACGGCCACCACGACACCGCGCCCGTCTGAAGGCGGGTCAGGGCGACGACGCGCAGGGGGTCGTAGGCGACCATGCCGCCGAAGAGGCTGACCGCGGAGGCGATGACGGTGATGGCGGCGGCGATGACGTAGCTGACCGCCTGGAGCCCTCGCGGGCCGCGGCGTTCGCGCACCTTGCGGTGGCTGCGGACGGCCGCTCTCAGCGGGGGCAGCTCGGCCGTGATCTCCTGGAGGTTCTGCAGGGGGCTGCCCGCCGCAGGGGCCGCGGCCGGTGTCTCGTCCCGGGGAGAGGGGGTCTCGGGGAGCTGCTCCTCCAGGGCGTCCTGGAGCATGAAGGCCAGCTCTTCGGCCGGGTCCCAGGACATGTCCGGGAGGGGCATCGAGAGGTCGTCGGCGGGGGCTCGGTGACGGCCGTGGCCCGCCTCGTGGTGAGGTGCCGCGTAGGGGGAGTAATCCGGTCCGTAATACAGTTCCTCGTCGCGCACGGCCCGGTCACTCGGCCCGCGAGAAGACGGGCCGTTCCCGCATCGCGGCCCACCGCCCGGCGAGGTCTTCCTGGAGCTCGCCCATGACATTCAGGAAATCCCGCAGAATCGGCTCGGTTTCCCTGAGTGCGACGGGCGTTCCGCCCTGGTCCCCCACCACGTTCTTCCGCTCGGAAGCCCAAGGGAGACACATCCCCCCAGTTACCTTGGTCATGTCCTCACTAACGTCGACCGCCTCATCCGGATGCGCGGCAAACGAGTGAAGGATTATCCAGACAAGTAGTCTGTAAGGGTGTCCGCCCGTCCGTCCACCTGTCGTTTCAATCCGCCTGTCATTTAAATGCCTCCGCGTTTCCCAAAAGAAACTATGCGCGGTGGATTTCCCGGCGCAGGCGGGACGCGACCCGGCTCTCCAGGCGGGCCCGGCACCCGGGCCACTCCGCCGCCGTGATCGAGTAGAGCGCGGAGTCGCGCAGCCGCCCCTCCTCGCCCGGCGCCCAGGAGCGGGACCAGTTGCGCAGGACGCCCTCGAAGCGGGCGCCGACCGACTCGATGGCCGCGCGGGAGCGACTGTTGCGGGCGTCCGTCTTCAGGTCGACCCGGGCGACGTCCCAGACCTCGAAGGCGTGCCGGAACAGGAGCAGTTTGGCCTCGGCGTTGATGCCGGTGCCCTGGGCCGAGCGCGCCAGCCACGTGAATCCGACCTCGACGGCGTCGAGCCGGTCCTCCGTCAGCCACGACCGCGGCTCCCAGTACGCCGTGGCGCCGACCGCACGTCCCGTGGCGAGGGAGATCTGCGCGAAGGGCGCCAGCCGTCCCGTGGCCGCCCGGGCCGCCTGGGCGTCGAGGTACGCGTCGACCTCCTCGGCCCGGGGCACCCAGGTGAACGCGTAGGTGCCGCGTTCCTCCTCCGCCGCCCGGGCGAGATCAGCGGCGTGCTGCGGACCCAACGGCTCCAGCCGTACCGACGTGCCTTCGAGTACCGGCGCCTTCAGCGTGAATGTCACCGGACGGATTCTTCCGGCCGGCCACGCCGGCGTCGAACGGGTTTTCCCGGTGGCGCGGGCGGAGGGTCACCGAGGTCAGCGCCACCCCGCCCACCAGCAGGGCCCCGGCGCACCACCGCAGCGGTGTCACCGGCTCGCCCAGGAAGAGGGCAGCCGACGTCATCCCGAAGACGGGGACCAGGAGGGAGAACGGCGCGACCGTCGAGGCGGGGTGGCGGTGCAGCAGCCAGCCCCAGGCGCCGAAGCCGAAGACCGTCGAGATCCAGGCGACGAACAGCAGCGTGCCCGCGCCCTGCCAGTCCAGGCCGCGCAGGGCCGCGAGGTCCCGGGAGGAGCCCTCCGTCAGCAGGGACAGGGCGAGGAGCGGCAGGACGGGGACGGTGGACACCCACACCATGAAGTTCAGCGCGTCGGGCGGGGATGCCTTGCGGGTCAGGACGTTGGACACGCCCCAGGCGGCCGCCGCGCCGATCACCATCGCGAAGGCGCCCAGCGGACCGGAGGTCCCCTCGTCGACGGCCGCCACGACGATGCCGGCGCAGGCCACCAGCATGCCCAGCACCCGGACGCGGGTGGGGCGTTCGCCCAGTACCGCCGCCGCGATCACCGCCGTGAACACCGCCTGGATCTGGAGCACCAGCGACGACAGGCCGGCCGGCATGCCCGCGTCCATGCCGACGAAGACCAGGCCGAACTTCGCGACGCCGAGGACCAGTCCCACCGCCACGATCCACTTCCAGGCCACCTTGGGGCGGCCCACGAAGAAGACGGCGGGCAGGGCCGCCGCCAGGAAGCGCAGGGCGGAGAAGAGGAGGGGCGGGAAGTGGTCGAGGCCGATCTCGATGACCGTGAAGTTGACGCCCCAGACGGCGGCCACGAGGACGCCGAGAGCGAGGTGGGAAGGTCGCATGGGTCGAGGATCGCCCGAGCCGACCATGTAGCACCAGCGATGATTGCTGCATGGTTGGATGAAGCAAAACTAACTCTTCGCCTCCGGGAGCCGACATGCTCGACCTGCAGCGCCTGCGCGCCCTGCACGCCGTCTCCGTGCACGGCACCGTCGGGGCGGCCGCCGCCGCGCTCGGCTTCACTCCGTCCGCCGTCTCCCAGCAGATCGCCAAGCTGGAACGGGAGACCAGGACCGTGCTCCTCGAACGGGAGGGCCGTGGCGTGCGGCTCACCGACGAGGCGCGTCAACTGGCCGCCGCCGCCCGCGAACTGATGGCCATCGTGGAGCGCACGGAGACCGAGCTGGAGGAGCGGCGCGGGGTGCCGGCGGGGCGGCTGACCATCGCCGCGTTCCCGTCGGCGGCGCGCGGGCTGATGCCCCCCGTGCTGGCCGACCTGGCGGCACGCCACCCCGCGCTCGACACCCGGCTCAGCGAGGCCGACCCGCACCTGTCCGTGGATCTGGTGGCGAAGGGCGCCGTCGACCTCGTCGTCGCCCACGACTGGGACATCGCGCCGCTGCCCGCCCCGGCCGGTGTGGAGCACGCGCCGATCGGCGAGGACCTGTGCGACCTGCTCGTCCCCGAAGGGCACCCCTTCGCGGGCCGCGGAGCCCTGCGGCGGGAGGAGCTGGGCGGGCAGCGCTGGATCTGCCAGCCGCCGGGCCGGGTCTGCCACGACTGGCTGGTGCGGACCCTGCGGACGGCGGGGCACGAGCCGGACATCGTCCACCAGGCCGACGAGAACCCGACCCTGGTCGCCCTGGTCGCCGCCGGGCTCGGCATCGCGGTGATCCCCCGGCTGGGGCGCGGCCCGCTGCCCGCCGGGGTGGTGGAGGTGCCGCTCGACCCGATGCCCGTACGGCGGCTGTACGCGCTGTGGCGCACGGGGGCCGCCCGGCGTCCGGCGATCGCGGAGACCGTGCGCGCCCTGCGTGCGCACTGGCCGGCCGTCTCCGCGCACACCGGCCCGTCCTCGGCCCAGCCGTCCCCCTGACCCCACCGGCAACGACTTCGGGAACCGGGGCCCCGGAGCGGGAACCCGGGCCGGGCCCCGCCCGTCCAATGCGCACGTTGCCGGAAGAGTCTCCTCGGTGCGGTGTCGGCCTCGCTGCTGGCTGCGATCGCTGACCACCCTCTCCTCCGTACCGCGGCCGGCAGCACGCCGCCATCGGCGCGCCCCCCTCCCTGTGCGCCGATGGCGGCCCCGAGCTCTCCCTCCCCCGGCCGGTGGGACGACTCGTGTGCGCTCCCTTGACTGGCAGAAACTTCCCGGATATTGGTGACTCCTTGGAAGTTTCCTTCAGCAGCTCTCCAGCGATTCCGCAGCGGATCACTCCGGAAGGAGCGCACGTGCAAGACAGCAGCACGGCCGGCACGGGAAGCACCGCACGACCCTCCAGACGTACCGTCCTCGCCGCGACCGCGGGCGTCACCGCGGTGCTCGCGGCAGGCGGCACCGCGTACGCCGGACGGCGCCGGCCCGACGACGACAGGCTCCGCGCCGTCGTCTCCGGCATGACGCTCGAGGAGAAGGTCGGCCAGCTCTTCGTGATGCGGGTCTACGGCCACTCCGCCACCGCCCCCGACCAGGCCGACATCGACGCCAACCTCAAGGAGATCGGCGTCCGCACGGCCGCCGAACTGGTCGCCAAGTACCGGGTCGGCGGCATCATCTACTTCGCCTGGGCGCACAACACCCGCGACCCGCACCAGATCGCGGCCCTGTCCAACGGCATCCAGAAGGCGTCCCTGTCGCTGCCGCGCGGGCTGCCGGTGCTCATCTCCACGGACCAGGAGCACGGGATAGTGGCCCGCGTGGGCGAGCCGGCGACCCTGTTCCCCGGCGCGATGGCGGTCGGTGCGAACGGCTCGCGGTCCGACGCCCGTACCCTCGGGCGGATCGCGGGCGCCGAGCTGCGCGCCATGGGCATCCGGCAGGACTACGCCCCCGACGCCGACGTGAACGTCAACCCGGCCAACCCCGTGATCGGCGTGCGCTCGCTCGGCGCCGACCCCGAGGCGGTGGCCGGACTGGTGGCCGCCGAGGTGACGGGGTACCAGGGCTCCGGGATCGCCGCGTGCGCCAAGCACTTCCCCGGGCACGGGGACACGGCCACCGACAGCCACACCGGCCTCCCGGTCATCACGCACAGCCGTGAGCAGTGGGAGAAGCTGGACGCGCCGCCGTTCCGCGCGGCGATCGCGGCCGGCATCGACGCGATCATGACCGCCCACCTCGTGGTCCCGGCGCTCGACGACTCCGGCGACCCGGCCACCCTCTCCCGCCCGATCCTCACCGGCATCCTGCGCGAGGAACTCGGCTACGACGGGGTCGTGGTCACCGACTCCCTCGGCATGGAGGGCGTACGGACGAAGTACGGCGACGAACGGGTGCCGGTGCTGGCGCTGAAGGCGGGCGTCGACCAGCTCCTCAACCCGCCGGACCTGGACCTGGCGTGGAACGCGGTCCTGACGGCCGTGCGCGAGGGCGAGCTGACCGAGGCACGGCTCGACGAATCGATCCTGCGCGTGCTGCGGCTGAAGGCCAAGCTGGGCCTCTTCGAGGACGCCTACACCGGGAGCCGGGACGTGGACCGCACGGTCGGCACCCGGGGGCACCTGGCCGCCGCCGACCGGATCGCCGAGCGGAGCACCACCCTGCTGGTCAACGAGGGGAACCTGCTGCCGCTGTCCCGCCGCCGGACGCCGAAGCTGCTGGTCGTCGGCGCCGACCCCGCCTCCCCGTCGGGCACGACGGGCCCGCCGACGACCACGCTCGCGGGCGCGCTGGGCGAACTCGGCTTCACGGCCACCGCCCTGTCCACGGGCACCGCGCCGTCCGCCGCGACCATCGACCGGGCGGTCGCCGCCGCCGGGGACGTGGACGCGGTGGTGGTCGCCACGTACAACGTCACCGCGGGCAGCAGCCAGCGCACGCTGGTGAACCGGCTGCTGGCGACCGGGAAGCCGGTGGTGGCGGTCGCGATCCGCAACCCGTACGACGTGGCCCAGCTCCCCGGCGTCCGCGCCTTCCTGGCCGCGTACTCGTGGACGGACGTCGAGGTGCGGGCGGCGGCCCGGGTCATCGCCGGGCGGGTGCGGCCGCGCGGGAAGCTGCCCGTGCCGGTGGTGCGGGCGGACGATCCGGCGACGGTGCTGTACCCGCTCGGCCACGGCCTGTCGTACCGGGCGTAGCGCGGCGTACGCCACGCGCCGGGAGCGCTGCCCCTCACCGTGCGCAATGCACCCCGCGCGTCTGGCGTGCGCCCGCTGCGGCGGGCCACGCTGGACGGGGGACCCGGGGGGACTGCGATGCGTGGGAGACGGTTCACGGGCGTGCTGTGCGCGCTCTCGGCGCTGCTCGCCGGGCTGCTGGCGGGCTGTCAGAGTCCGTCGTCCGGCGGGACGGGGACGAGCGGGCGGCCCGGCGACCGTACGCCGTCGGCGGCGGTCGTCCGCCCGTCCGGGTACGGGGCGGTGTTCCTGGCGGTCGACGAGTGCAGCTCGTTCGGGACGGTCAGCTTCACCGAGGTGCCGTGCGCCGGCGAGCGGGCGGCGGCCCGGGTCGTGGCCCGGCACGACGGGAAGGCGTCGGGCGGACCGCCCTGCCCGGCGACCACCGACTTCGTCCTGCACATCAGCGAGCAGCGGCCGTCCGCCGACGAGGACGGGGACGGCGCCGTGGCCCAGGGCTATGCCTGCATGCGCTCGCTCCAGCCCCCGCACCCCGGCGATCCGGGGGGCGGGGGCGGCCCGCGCACCATCGTCGGCGACTGCGTCCACGACGCGGGGAGCGGGAAGGTCCGCGAGACCGCGTGCGACGGCAAGGGCGAGCGGAAACCCCAGTACAAGGTGGTCGAGGCGGTCACCCGCCGGGCGCAGTGCCCGGCCGGGACCGCCCTGTTCGTCCGCCTCGGTGACGACGAACGTCCGGTGGGCTGTGCCCGGCCGCTGTGAGCCTCTCGGCGCACAACGGCCGGACGCGGCCGGACCCGGCCGGGTGTGACGTGGTGTTACGGACGCAGCGTCGACTCGTGCCGCACGTCCCGCTTGTCCAGCTTGGCGTCGAACGCCGCGAGCGGCCTGGCCGCCGACGGGTTCTCCTGGACGGTGGCGGAGGCGACGCCGGCCCACTCGAGGATGCGGGCGGTGGCCAGGGCCTTCTGCCCGGGCACCAGGCCGGCGACGTTGGCGCCGTGGTTCATGCCGGGGGCGGTCATGACGTAGGAGTCACGCGCCCCGTGGCCGAGGCGGAACCGCTCGGCGCCCCACGGGTCGTTCTCGCCGTACACGAACAGCATGTGGGTGGCGTTGTGCCGCACCCAGGTGTCGACGTCCCGCATGGCCCACGGCTGGAACTTCATCGGGATCGACCGGGGCACGAAGTTGCGCGGCGGCTGGTAGCCGTAGCGGATGTACTTCTTCTCGATGTGCGGGAAGTGGATCGTCGGCGCGCCCAGCTGCGTGCCCGCCTGGTAGTAGTACGGCGTGTACGTCTCCAGGCCCTGGTCGGTGTAGGCGGAGAAGCCGGAGATGGAGTCCACCGAGTCCCAGATCGCGTCGTCGGTGGCGTTCACGGCGTCCGCCGGGATGCCGGCGCAGTCCTTCAGGGTGCTGTACTGCCAGAAGCCCCACACGTAGTCGAGGACGACGGCCTCGTAGGCGCGGTCCAGGCTGCCGATGGTGTCGAAGGTGTAGCCGTTCTCGGCCGCGTACGCCGCGTACTTCTTCTCCAGCGGCGCCCGGCGCACCAGCGCCTCGCGCTGCACGCCGTTCAGGCGGTCGCGGCACTCCTCGGTGCCGACGGTCGCGAAGAAGCGGTCGTAGGCCGCGTCCTCCTTGTTCACCACGTCGTTGGGCGCCACGTAGGCGACGACGCCGTCCATGTCGCGCGGGTAGAACCGCTCGTAGTAGGTGGCGGTCATGCCGCCCTTGGAGCCGCCCGTGGAGAGCCAGTTCTCGGAGTAGAGCGGCTTGAGGGCCTGGAAGATGCGGTGCTGGTCGCTGGCCGCCTGCCAGATGTCCAGCTTGGACCAGTCGGCCGGCTGGGGCCGGGACGGGGTGAAGTAGCGGTACTCCATGGAGACCTGGTTGCCGTCCACGATCTGGGTCGGCTCGCGCCGGCTCGGGTTCGTGGAGACGTTGTAGCCGCCGGTGTAGAACACCGTCGGGCGGCTCACGTCCTTGTGCAGCACGGTGATCCGCTGCTGGAACGTGCCCTTGGACGGGTGCCGGTGGTCGACCGGCTGCGTGTAGTTCAGGACGAAGAAGCGGTAGCCGGTGTACGGCTTCTCCTCGATCAGGCTCATGCCCGGTATGGACAGCAGCCGGTCCTTGATGTCGACGGCCTTCGGCTCGGCGGCGGTGGCCGCGCCCGCCGTGCTGACGGTGCCTATGAGCACCACGAGCGCCAGCAGCCATCTGAGCGCCTTGCGCATGCACCCTCCCTGTGAAACAGATGTGCGCCGGAAGCTATCGGAGCAACACACCCGGACACCAGGGGAGATGAGGAAATGATCGGCGCGGTCCGGTCTCAGCAGAGGATCCAGCCGGAGCTGACGGCGCCCCGGTCCACCCCGCCCCGCACCCACACGCACCGCTGTCCGGCGTGCACGGTCACCGGCCCGGCCCGGTAGGTGTAGCGCCCCGCGTCGACGACCGGCCGGCCGCCGCGCGCCTGCACACTGACGGACATCTTCCGCTTGGCGCCGGTCCTCTTGGGGACGGTGACGGCGCAGACGTAGCCGCCGCGCTTGTACACCTGCACGGACCCGGTGGCGAACGGCAGCGTGCGGACCTTGCGGCCCCCGCACGGCGACGTGGCCGCCTGTGCCTCGTGGGGCGCCGCGACCGCCAGGAGTCCCGCCGTGGTCAGTACGGCCGCGCCGGCCGCCAGCCGCCGGCGTATTCCGGCACCACCCCTGCCCACCGCGGCCCCTTCCGTACGGCGATCACTGACGTACGGATGTACGGACGCACCGCCCGGGTCGAATGGTTGCGCGAGGGCGCGTGGCCGTCAGCGGGAGGCGCCGACCGGCTCCTCCGGCTCGGCCGCCCCGACGAACGTCCGCCACAGCCGCGCGTACCGCCCGTCGAGCGCCAGCAGTTCGTCGTGCGTGCCGTCCTCGACGACCCGTCCGTGGTCCATGACGACGACCCGGTCCGCGCGGGCGGCCGTGGTCAGCCGGTGGGCCACCACCAGGGTCGTACGGCGGCCCGCCAGCCGGTCGGTGGCCTGGTTGACCTGCGCCTCCGTGGCCAGGTCCAGTGCCGCGGTGGCCTCGTCGAGGAGCAGGACGTCCGGGTCGACCAGTTCGGCGCGGGCCAGCGCGATCAGCTGGCGCTGGCCGGCGGACAGGTTGCGGCCCCGCTCGGCGACCTCGTGGAGGTAGCCGCCCTCCAGGGTGGCGATCATCTCGTGGGCGCCGACCGCACGGGCCGCCGCCTCCACCTCGGCGTCGGTGGCCTCCGGGCGCCCGTAGGCGATGGCGTCCCGGACGGTGCCGGGGAAGAGGTACGCCTCCTGCGGGACGACGCCGAGGCGGTGCCGGTAGGAGGTGAGGTCGAGGTCGCGCAGGTCCCGCCCGTCGGCGGTCACCCGTCCCGCCGTCGGGTCGTAGAACCGGGCGACCAGCTTGACCAGGGTCGACTTGCCCGCGCCGGTCTCGCCGACGAACGCGACGGTCTGCCCGGCGGGGATGCGCAGGTCGATGCCGCTGAGGGCTTCCTCCTCGTCGCCGTACCGGAAGCGCACGCCCTCGAAGGCGATCTCGCCGCGCAGGGACGGCACCTCGAGCGGCTTGTCGGCCGCCTCGGTTGAGGTGGGCTCGCGCAGCAGCTCCTGGATCCGGCCGAGGGAGACGGTCGCCTGCTGGTAGCCGTCGAAGACCTGGGAGAGCTGCTGGACGGGCGCGAAGAACAGGTCGATGTAGAGCAGGTAGGCCACCAGCGCGCCGGTCGTCAGCGTCGCGTCGTCGATCCGTGTGCCGCCGACCACCAGCACGGCGGCGGCCGCCGCCGAGGACAGCAGCTGCACGAACGGGAAGTAGACCGAGATCAGCCACTGACCCCGGATGCGGGCCTGCCGGTAGCTGTCGCTGCGCTCGGCGAACCGGAGGCCGCCGTCGCGCTCGCGCCGGAACGCCTGCACGATGCGCAGCCCGGCCACCGACTCCTGGAGGTCGGCGTTGACCGCCGACACCCGCTCACGGGCCAGTTCGTACGCCTTCACGCTGGCCCGGCGGAAGAAGAACGTGGCGAGGATCAGCGGCGGCAGCGTCGCGAAGACGATGAGGGCGAGCTGCACGTCGATCACCAGCAGGGCGACCATGATGCCGAAGAAGGTGACGACCGAGACGAAGGCGGTGACCAGGCCCGTCTGGAGGAAGGTCGACAGGGCGTCGACGTCCGTGGTCATCCGGGTCATGATCCGGCCGGTCAGCTCGCGCTCGTAGTAGTCCAGTCCGAGCCGCTGGAGCTGGGCGAAGATCTTCAGGCGCAGGGAGTACAGGATCCGCTCGCCCGTGCGTCCGGTCATGCGGATCTCGCCGGTCTGCGCCGCCCACTGGGCGAGCACGGCGAGCAGGCCGAGCAGCGAGGCCGCCCAGACCGCGCCGAGGGCGACCCGGGTGACGCCGTCGTCGATGCCGTGCCGGATCAGGACCGGCAGCAGCAGGCCCACGCCGGCGTCGACGGCGACCAGGGCGAGGCTGATGAGCAGCGGGCGCCCGAAGCCGTTCAGGAGGCGCCGCAGGCCGTACGACCGTTCGGGCAGCACGGCACGCGACTCGTCGATGTCCGGGGTGTCGGTGGCCGGGGGCAGGGCGTCGACCTGGGCGAGCAGCTCGGGTGTGGCGGGGGTGCCGGCGAGGGCGGTGTCCTTGGGCGCGCGGTCGCCGGTCCACAGCCGGGGGGTGACCCCGCGTTCGGCGTCGAACTCGGCGTCCAGCTCGTCCCGTACGGAGGTGTCCTCCGCCTCCTCCGCTGGCCGGGCGTGGCCGGGCGAGACGCCGCCGAGCTCGTCCGGGTCGGTGAGCAGGCGGCGGTAGAGCGCCGAGCGTTCCTGGAGTTCCTCGTGGGTGCCGATGTCGGCGAGGCGGCCCTGGTCGAGGACGGCGATGCGGTCGGCGAGGCCGAGGGTGGAGCGGCGGTGGGCGATCAGCAGGGTCGTGCGGCCCCGCATAACCTGGGCGAGTGCCTCGTGGATCTCGTGCTCGACGCGGGCGTCCACGGCGGACGTCGCGTCGTCGAGGACCAGCAGCCTGGGGTCGGTGAGGATCGCGCGGGCGAGCGCGACGCGCTGGCGCTGGCCGCCGGAGAGGGTCAGGCCGTGCTCGCCGACGGTGGTGTCGTAGCCGTCGGGCAGCTCGGTGATGAACCGGTGGGCCTGCGCGGCCCGGGCGGCGGTCTCGATCTCCTCGTCGGTGGCGTCGGGACGGCCGTAGGCGATGTTGGCGCGCACGGTGTCGGAGAAGAGGAAGGAGTCCTCGGGCACCAGTCCGATCGCGGCCCGCAGCGAGTCGAGGGTCAGCTCGCGCACGTCGTGGCCGCCGACGAGGACGGCGCCGTGCGTCACGTCGTAGAACCGCGGCAGCAGCAGGGACACGGTGGACTTGCCGGAGCCGGAGGAGCCGACGACGGCGAGGGTCTCGCCGGGCCGGATCTCGAAGGAGAGGCCGTCGAGGACGGGCCGGCCGGGGTCGTAGCCGAACGACACGTCGTCGAACTCGACGGTGGCGGGTGCGTCGGCCGGGAGTTCCTTGGTGCCGTCGGTCAGGGACGGCTCGGTGTCGATCAGCTCCAGGACGCGTTCGGTGCCGGCGCGGGCCTGCTGGGCGACGGTGAGGACCATGGCGAGCATCCGGACCGGGCCGACGAGCTGGGCCAGATAGGCGGAGAAGGCGACGAACGTGCCGAGGGTGATGTGCCCGCGCACCGCCAGCCAGCCGCCGAGGGCGAGCATGGCGACCTGTCCGAGGGCGGGCACGGCCTGGAGGGCGGGGGTGTAGGTGGCGTTCAGCCTGATCGTCCGCAGCCGCCCGGCGAACAGCCGGCGGCCGACCTCCCGGAGCTTCCCGGTCTCCTGCTCCTCCTGCCCGAAGCCCTTCACCACGCGCACGCCGCTCACCGAGCCGTCGACCACGCCCGCGACGGCGGCGGCCTGGGCCTGGGCGTACCAGGTGGCGGGGTGCAGGCGGGTGCGGCTGCGGCGGGCGATGAACCACAGGGCGGGCGCGACGGCGACGGCGACGAGCGTCAGCGGCGGCGACAGCCACGCCATGATGCCCAG
This sequence comes from Streptomyces flaveolus, assembly GCF_014648815.1. Taxonomy (GTDB): domain Bacteria; phylum Actinomycetota; class Actinomycetes; order Streptomycetales; family Streptomycetaceae; genus Streptomyces; species Streptomyces flaveolus. The sequence continues at coordinate 162,914 of NZ_BMRV01000006.1, forward strand.
GGAGATCAGGAAGAGCAGGACGTTCCCGATGGTCATCGGGAGCATGAACAGCAGGCCCTGGATCAGCTGGAGGTCGCTCGTCGCCCGCCCGACCACCTGGCCGGTGGACAGCTCGTCCTGCCGCCGCCCGTCGAGCCGGGTGATCGTGCCGTACATGTCCGTGCGCAGGTCGTGCTGCACGTCGAGGGCGAGCCGGCCGCCGTAGTAGCGGCGCACGTAGGTGAGGCCGTAGACGACGAGCGCGGCGCCCATCAGGACACCGGCCCAGGTGGCCATGTCCCTGCTCTTGTCGCCGATGACGTCGTCGATGATCACCTTGGTGATCAGCGGGACGAGGGCCATGACGGCCATGCCGCCGAGGGAGGCCCCGAGGGCGAGGACGACGTCCTTGGGGTACCGCCAGGCGTACCCCGCCAGTCGTCGTGCCCATCCCCGTTGCGCGTCCACGCGGTGTCCTCCGGTCGGTCGTCCTGCTCACCTGATCTACCGCAAGGCACCAACACGGGCGAGCGGGGATTTCATCCCGCCGCAACAATCGGGCGGCCGGCGCGAGCGCCGTGCGGAGGGCGGGCGCTCGTCACGCAATCGCCACCTTTCCTTCACGCCGACGGCCGCATGTCCATGTCACTCTCTGCGGTATCACTCGGGCATCAACCCGCGTAGACCCCGCGTAGATCGGACACCCCACATGCTCGCGATCCGCATACCCGCAGGCCGGCGCCGGAAAGCGGGGGCGCTCGCCGCGGCCGCCCTCCTCGCCGGCCTCGCCGCCCCCTCCCTGACCGCGACCCCCGCCACGGCCACCACAACCGACTACGACACGACGTACTACAAGAGCGCGATCGGCAAGACGGGGGCCGGTCTCAAGGCATCCCTGCACACGATCATCAGCAGCCAGACGAAGATCTCGTACTCGGCCGTCTGGGACGCGCTCGAGGTCACCGACCAGGACCCGGCCAACAGCAACAACGTGGTCCTGCTCTACTCGGGCGTCTCCCGCAGCAAGTCGCTGGGCGGCGGCGACACCGGTGACTGGAACCGCGAGCACGTCTGGGCCAAGTCGCACGGCGACTTCGGCACCTCCACCGGGCCCGGCACCGACCTGCACCATCTGCGTCCCGAGGACGTCCAGGTCAACAGCATCCGGGGCAACAAGGACTTCGACAACGGCGGCAGCGCGGTGAGCAACGGCGGCGGCAGCCTCACCGACTCCGACTCCTTCGAACCCCGGGACGCGGTCAAGGGCGACGTGGCGCGCATGATCTTCTACATGGCGGTCCGCTACGAGGGCGGCGACGGCTGGGCCGACCTGGAGGTCAACAGCAGCGTGAACAACGGCAGCAACCCGTACATCGGCAAGCTCGCCGTACTGAAGGCGTGGAACGACGAGGACCCGCCGGACGCCTTCGAGGAGCACCGCAACCAGGTCATCTACGACACCTACCAGCACAACCGCAACCCGTTCGTCGACCACCCGGAGTGGGTCGAGGCGATCTGGTAGGCCGGTCGTCTGATCACCGTGGCCGATGGGTAGGGAGTCGGCCATGGCAGACAAACCGGAGACCCCGGCCCGGCTGTGCGGGCGGCTGTGGGCGACGCTGGTGGTGCTGAGGGCGGTCGGGGAGGACCGGGGCAAGAACACGGACCTCCTCGACGAGAGCTGGCTCGACAAGGTGCAGAAGCAGCCCGGCGACCAGTTGGACAGGCAATTGGCCCTGGCGGCCCGGTACCTGCGCAAGGCACGGCGCCGGGGCGCCCGCCACGGGGAGGCCGGCACGCGGTTGTTCCTCGCGATCCCGGAGTACGTCCCGCAGGACGGCAGGTTCCCCCGTCCTTCGGTGGCGAGCCGCAGGGGACCGAGTTCGTCGAGGCCTATCACGAGCAGCGCAGCAGGTACGCCGAGCACCAGTCGCTGTTCAAGTGACCCGTGCCCGGCGCCCGTTCAGCCCAGGTGCGTCGGGGCGAACATGCGGAGTACGGCCGGGAGGACGACCACCGACGGGCCCGGTGACGCCAGGGCCTTGGCCAGGTCCGCTTCCAGGGTCTCCGGGGACGTCCGCACGCCCGGCACGCCGAAGGACTCGGCCAGGGCCACGTAGTCCGGGCGGGTCAGCTCCGTCGCCGTCGGCTGCCCGAAGGCGTCCGTCATGTACTCGCGCAGGATGCCGTAGCCGCCGTCGTCGACGATCAGCCAGGTGACGTTCAGGTCGTACTGGCGGGCGGTGGCCAGTTCGGCGATGGAGTACAGGGCGCCGCCGTCCCCCGAGACCGCCAGCACCGGGTGGGTGGGGTCGGCGGCCGCCGCTCCCAGGGCCGCCGGGAAGCCGTAGCCGAGGCCGCCGGCCCCCTGGGCCGAGTGCATGGTGTTGGGGGACCCGGCGTCGAAGGCCGACCAGGCCCAGTAGGCCAGGATCGTCATGTCCCAGAAGGAGGGCGCGTTCCTCGGCAGGGCGCCGCGCACGGCCGCCAGGACGTCCTGCTCCAGGGTGAGTCCCTGGGAGGCGATGCGCTCGGCGACCTGGTCCAGCAGGGTCCGCACCCGCTCGGGGGCCGTCGGGTCGTGCCGTTCGCCCACCGTCTCCAGCAGGGCCTGGAGGGCTAGGCGGGCGTCGGCGTGGATGCCCAGCGCCGGGTGGTTGGACTCCAGCTTGCCGAGGTCCGCCTCGATCTGGATCACCCGGCCGCGCGGCGCGAACGTGTGGTAGTTCGAGGAGAGTTCGCCGAGGCCCGAGCCGACCACCAGCAGGACGTCCGCGTCCTCCAGGAAGTCGGTCGTGTGGCGGTCCTCCAGCCAGGACTGGAGGGAGAGGGGGTGCGTCCACGGGAAAGCGCCCTTGCCGCCGAAGGTCGTCACGACCGGGGCCTGGAGCCGTTCCGCGAGCTGCCTCAGCTTGCCCGAGGCGTCCGCGCGGACCACTCCCCCGCCCGCGATGATCGCGGGGCGTTCCGCGCGGGTCAGCAGGTCGGCGGCGACCGCCGTCAGTTCGGGGCGCGGCGGCAGTTCCCCGGGGAAGGTGTCGCCGCCGGTGACCTGCGGGATCGACGTCTCGGCCAGCAGGACGTCCTGCGGGATCTCCACCCACACCGGTCCGTGCGGGACGGTCAGCGCCGACGTCCACGCCTCGGCGATCGCCGACGGGATCTGGGACTGGGTGCGGACCGTGTGGACGGACTTCACCACGCCCCGGAACGAGGCCGACTGGTCCGGGAGTTCGTGCAGATAGCCGTGCCGGCCGCCGCCCAGCCCGGCCGTCGGGACCTGGCTGCTGATCGCCAGGACGGGGGCCGAGGCCGCCCGCGCCTCCTGGAGCGCGGCCAGGGAGGTGAGGGCTCCCGGGCCGGTCGACAGCAGCAGCGGGGCGGCCTCGCCGGTGATCCGGCCGTAGGCGTCCGCCGCGAAACCGGCGTTGTTCTCCACCCGCAGGCCGATGTAGCGCAGGTCCGAGCGGCGCAGGGCGTCGAACATGCCGAGGGCGTGCTGGCCGGGCAGGCCGAAGACGGTCGTCGCGCCCAGCCCGGCCAGGGTCTCCACGACCAGGTCTCCGCCGTTGCGGCCGGGGGGAGGGTTGAGGGCCGCCTCCGTCTGGTCGGCGGTCGGACGCAGTACCAGGTCGTGGTCGTGGGTCACTTCGCTGCCTTCTCCTGGGCGATCTGGCGGGACATGATCGTGGTCAGTTCGTACGCGGTGTGGGACGCGGCGACGGACGTGATCTCGGCGTGGTCGTAGGCCGGGGCCACCTCGACGACGTCCGCCGACACCAGGTTGCAGGAGGCCAGCCCGCGCAGGATCTCCAGCAGCTCGCGGGAGGTCATGCCGCCGGCCTCGGGGGTGCCGGTGCCGGGCGCGTGGGCCGGGTCCAGGCAGTCGATGTCGATGGAGATGTACAGCGGGCGGTCGCCGATGCGCTGGCGCAGCTGGTCGGCGATCTCGTCGGCGCCGCGGCGGTAGACGTCGGCGGAGGTGACGATGCCGAAGCCCATCTTCTCGTCGTCGGTCAGGTCCTTCTTGCCGTACAGCGGGCCGCGGGTGCCCACGTGGGAGAGCGCCTCCGTGTCGAGGATGCCCTCCTCGACCGCGCGCCGGAACGGCGTGCCGTGCGTGTACTCGGCACCGAAGTAGGTGTCCCAGGTGTCCAGGTGCGCGTCGAAGTGCAGCAGGGCGACCGGGCCGTGCTTCTTGGCCACCGAGCGCAGCAGCGGCAGGGCGATGGTGTGGTCGCCGCCCAGGGTCATCAGGCGGGCGCCCGTGCCGAGCAGGTCGTCGGCGGCGGCCTCGATCGTCTCGACGGCCTCGTTGATGTTGAACGGGTTCACCGCGATGTCGCCGCCGTCGGCGACCTGGGCGAGGGCGAAGGGGGAGGCGTCCTGCGCCGGGTTGTAGGGGCGCAGCAGCCGGGACGCCTCGCGGATGGCGTTGCCGCCGAACCGGGCGCCGGGCCGGTACGAGACGCCGGAGTCGAACGGCACGCCCACCACGGCGACGTCGGCGCTGCCGACCTCGTCCAGGCGGGGCAGCCGGGCGAAGGTCGCGGGCCCGGCGTACCGCGGGACGCGGGAGGAGTCGACGGGGCCGCGGGGCGTCTCGTTGCTGCTCATGAATTGCCTTCCTTCTTACGCTTCTTCGCGTATTTACTGCTCTGTACCGCTCGGTACGACTCTACTGGTGGGCCGGTACCGGTTCGGGTGCGGATTCGGGGGCGCGGCCGGCGAGACGTTCGCGCCAGGCGGCCAGGACGGCCGCGTCGGTGGGCCGGGTCGCCAGGGAGACGACGACGTAGACGGCCAGGGAGGCCAGCAGGCCGTAGTAGACGGGTTCGTTGGCGAGGATGCCGTAGCCGGCCATGAGGCCGACGACCGCGAGGCCGCCGACCGCGACGGCGGCGAGGGCGCCCTGCGCGGTGCCGCGCTTCCACAGCAGTCCGCCGAGGATGGGCACGAGAAGGCCGCCGACGAGGAGGTTGTAGGCGACGGTGAGCGCCTCGACCACGTTGTTCAGGGCGATCGCGGTGCCGATCACGGCGAGGCCCATGACCAGGATGAAGGCGCGGTTGCCCTTGACCTCGTCGTGCTCCTCGTCCGTCTTGCGCATCACGCCGCGCAGCCGGGACCAGATGTCGTTGTTGGCGACGGTGGCGCAGGCGATGAGGGCGCCGGAGGACGTGGACATCACCGCGGCCAGGGCGGCGGCCAGCACCAGGCCGCGCACGCCGACGGGGAGTTCGTCCTTGACGATGGTGGCGAAGGCGTCGTCGGGGCTGGCGAGCTTGGGGTAGAGGACCTTGGCGGCGGTGCCGATGACGGCGCCGGCGACGGCGTAGACCAGGCAGTAGGTGCCGGCGACGGTGCCGCCCCACTTGGCGGTGCGGTCGCTGCCCGCGGTGAAGACGCGCTGCCAGATGTCCTGCCCGATGAGCATGCCGAAGGTGTAGATCAGGACGTAGGTGAAGATCGTCTCGCCGCCGACGCCGAGCGGGTCGAAGTACGAGGTCGGCAGCTGGGCCTTCATCTCGCCGAAGCCGCCCGCCTTGACGACGGCGATGGGCAGCAGCAGGAGCAGCACGCCGATGGTCTTCACCACGAACTGCACCATGTCGGTGAGCGTGATGGACCACATGCCGCCGAGGGTGGAGTACGCGACGACGATCGTGCCGCCCAGGATGATCGCGAGGGTGCGGTTCACGTCGAAGAGGACGTCGAAGATCGTGGCGTAGGCGATGGTGGAGGTGACGGCCAGCATCAGCGTGTACGCCCACATGACCAGGCCCGAGATGACGCCGGCCTTGCCGCCGTAGCGCAGGTCCAGCATCTCGGAGACGGTGTAGACCTTCAGGCGGGCAATGCGGGCGGAGAAGAACAGCGACAGGGCGAGCAGGCCGAGGCCGATGGTGACGACCATCCAGGCGCCGGAGAGGCCGTACTGGTAGCCGAGGCCGACGCCGCCGATGGTGGACGCGCCGCCGAGGACGATCGCCGCCATGGTGCCCGAGTACATCGCGGGGCCCAGCCGGCGCCCGGCGACGAGGAAGTCGCTCTTGGACTTGGCGCGGCGCATGCCCCACCAGCCCATGGCGAGCATGCCGGCGAGATAGACGACGATCACTGTGTAGTCGACGGCCATGAGGGGGCCTCCTTCGCGCACTCATCGGTGGCGTGTCGTGCTGATGGAAGTTGTCCCGGACGGTCTGTCCGGTTGGCGCCTCGCGGGGACATCCGCCCGTACCCGCGGCAGCCGGTCCGATCCCGGTGGGAATTCCGGTCCGGATTGACACTAGGTGGCCGAAAAGCAGCTGCGAAGTGTACGTTCCATCCATTCGGACCGGTCGGAGTGGAGGGAACATCCATCATGCAGGAGACGGTCGCTCCGCCCACGCCTCCCGTGTCCCTCGCGGCCCTGCTGTCCCGGGAGGACCTCGCCCTGCGCCAGATCACCGGGCCCCCGGCGGCGGAGGTGGCGATCCACTGGGCGCACACCTCCGAGATGGCCGACCCCTACCCCTACCTGCTGGGCGGCGAGCTGCTGCTGACGGCCGGCGTGCACATTCCCTCCGGGGCGGGGACGGAGGGCTACTTCGACGCGTACGTCGCCCGGATCGTGGCGGCGGGCGGCGCGGCCCTCGGCTTCGGGGTGGCGCCGGTGCACGACACCGTGCCGCGGGCGCTGGTCACGGCCTGCGAGGCGTACGGGCTGCCGCTGGTGGAGGTGCCGCCGCGGACGACGTTCTCCGGCGTGGCGCGCGCCGTGTGGCAGCTGATGGCGCGGGCGCGGCTGGCCGAGCTGCGGCGGGTGTCCGAGGCCCAGCGGCAACTGGCCGCCGCGGCGTCCCGGCCGGATCCGGTGCCGTCGGTGCTGCGCCGGCTGGCCACGCGGCTCGACGGCCGGGCGGTGCTGTACGGGCCGGAGGGCACCGAGATCGCGGCGGCGGGGCGGGAGCCGGGGGACGAGGTGCGCGGGGCCCTGGCGAAGCTGGCCCGGTTCGTCACCAGCCGGGCCTCCACGACCGCCACCGACACGGTCGCCGGTACCCGTCTGGCGGCCTACGCCCTCGGCACCGGCGGGGGTTTCGTGCTCGGGGTCGCGGCCCCGCAGCAGGAGTCCGGGGACCACACCATCGCCTCGGTCGCCGCGGTGCTGCTCTCCCTGCTCACCGGCGAGCACCAGAGCGGCACGGGCGCGGCCCGCTCGTCCGCGCTGGTGCGGCTGCTGCTGGGCGCCCGCCCCGAGGAGGTCGCGCCGCTGCTCGAGGGCGGTGCGGGCACCCGCTGGCACGTCGTGCACGCCCGGCCGGACTCCGGCTGCCCCGACCCGGTGGCGGCCTCCGCCCTGGGCGCCGCGCTGGGCTCCCCGCTGGTCGACCCGTCCGACGACGTCGTACGGGTCCTGGTCCCGGTGGGGCCGGAGACACCGGGCGGCCCGGGGCCGGCGGCCGGCGGCCCGCCGGAGCGGCGGGAGGCCGAGACGCTCACCGGACCGGGCACCCCGGCCGGACCGAGGGACTCCGCCGCCCCGGGCACCCCGGCGACCACGCCCCGGACAGGGACCCTTGCCGGACCCGACGCCCCGGCAACCACACCCCGCACAGGCCCCGCCGCACCCGACGCACCCGCAACCGCACCCCGCACAGGGACCCCCGCCGGACCGGGCGCCCCGGTAGCCGCGCTCCAAACAGGGGTCCCCGCCGGGCCGGGGCGTGCCGGGCCGTCGCCGCAGCGAGGATGGACGCTCGGTGTCAGTGCCGCCGTCGCGCCCGCCGAGTGGGCGGCAGCCGACGCGCAGGCGGCGCGGGCGCTGGCGCGGGCGCGGGCCACCCGGGTGCCGCTGGTGCGCCATGCCGCCCGGCCCGCCCTCGCCGACCTGGTTCCGGACGCCGAGGCCGACGCGCACGCCCGTGCGCTGCTCGCGCCGGTCGCGGCCGTGCCCGCGCTGACGGAGACGCTGCGCGCCTGGCTGTCCCTGCACGGCAGCTGGGACCGCACCGCCGTCGCCCTGTCCGTGCACCGCAACACCGTCCGTCAGCGCATCGCCCGCTGCGCGGCCCTGCTGGACGCCGACCTCGACGACGCGGACGTACGGATGGAGCTGTGGTTCGCGCTGCGCAGGCTCTGACCCCGCGGGGCGGGTGACCCGCGTCCCAGCGGGCGATACCCCGCAGACGCGGACAGGTGGCTGCTACACAATGGAGCCATGCCGATACCCGGGACACCCAGCCGCGCCGCACTCGCCGAACACCTCGTCAGAACCCGTATCGCGGGCGACGTCGCCACGCCCCGCGAGAACAACCTCTCCCACTACCGGAAGCTGGCGAACGGCGACCGCAACTACTGGCTCGGTCTGGAGCTGGGCGACCGCTGGACGGACGAGCAGGACGTGCTCGCGGTGATGGCGGAGCGGGTCGGCGTCAACGACGACCCGGAGTACCGGTACGGCCAGGACACCATCGACCCCGAGCTGACCGTGGCCGCGCTGGAGCGCATGGCCGGACGGCTGCGCAAGGCCGCGGACGGCGGGCAGCGGGTGCTGTTCGCCACCGGCCACCCGGGCGGACTGCTCGACGTGCACCGCGCCACGGCCGCCGCGCTGCGCGCCGCCGGCTGCGAGATCGTCGTGATCCCGGAGGGGCTGACGACGGAGGAGGGCTACGTCCAGCAGTTCGCGGACGTGGCCGTGCTGGAGCACGGTGCCTCGTTGTGGCACACGCACTCCGGGGAGCCGATGAAGGCCATCCTGACCGGCCTGGAGCGCGCGGGCCGCCCGCTGCCGGACCTGGTCGTCGCCGACCACGGCTGGGCCGGTTACGCCGGTCAGCACGGCGTCGACTCCGTGGGATACGCCGACTGCAACGACCCCGCGCTGTTCCTCGCCGAGTCCGAGGGGACCGTCCAGGTCACCGTGCCGCTGGACGACCACGTGGTCAGCCCGCGCTACTACGACCCGATGACGGCGTACCTGCTGGCGGAGGCCGGACTCGGCCGGTGACGCCCCTCCGGGCCACGGCATGACGAAGGCGGCGGGCACCGTGGAGGTGCCCGCCGCCCGTGTCCACGGCCTGCCGCTCAGCGCTCCCGCGGGACGCGGACCACGCCCTCCTGGATGACCGAGAGCGCGAGCCGCCCGTCCTGCGTGTAGATGCGGGCCTGGCCGAGTCCCCGGCCGCCGGACGCGGACGGCGACTGCTGGTCGTACAGCAGCCACTCGTCGGCGCGGAACGGCCGGTGGAACCACATGGCGTGGTCCAGCGAGGCCCCGACGACGTCCCCGACGGCCCAGCCGCCCCGGCCGTGCGCGAGCAGCACGGAGTCGAGGAGGGTCATGTCGGAGACGTACGTGGCGAGCACGACGTGCAGGAGCGGATCGTCGGCGAGCTTGCCGTTGGTGCGGAACCACACCTGGGAGTGCGGCTCGCGCGGCTCGCCGAAGTTCCCGAACGGCGGGTCGTCGACGTAGCGCAGGTCGACGGCGGCCCGGGCCTCGAGGAACCGCTCCACGGTCTCGGCGGGCAGGTGCGGGTAGCTCCGCAGCCGCTCCTCGCCGGTGGGCAGGGTCGCCGGGTCCGGGGCGGCCGGCATCGGGGCCTGGTGGTCCAGGCCCTCCTCGTACGTCTGGAAGGACGCCGACAGGCCGAAGATCGGCTTGCCGTGCTGGACGGCGACCACCCGGCGGGTGGTGAAGGAGCGGCCGTCGCGCAGGCGGTCGACGTTGTAGACGATGGGCGCGCCGGGGTCGCCGGGGCGCAGGAAGTACGCGTGCAGGGAGTGCGCGAACCGGTCCTCGGGGACCGTGCGCCCGGCGGCCACCAGGGCCTGGGCGGCCACCTGCCCGCCGAAGACCCGGGGGACGACGGCGGAGCGGGAGTGGCCGCGGTAGATGTCCTCCTCGATCCGCTCGAGGTCGAGCAGATCGAGGAGGGACTGGAGTGCTTCGCTCATGTCCTGTGGTTTACAGGCCCATGTTCTTCGCGATGATCGACTTCATGATCTCGCTGGTGCCGCCGTAGATGCGGTTGACGCGGTTGTCCGCGTACAGGCGGGCGATCGGGTACTCGTTCATGTAGCCGTAGCCGCCGTGCAGCTGGAGGCAGCGGTCGATGACGCGGTGGGCGACCTCGGTGCAGAACAGCTTGGCGCTGGCGGCCTCGGCGGGGGTGAGCTCGCCGGCGTCCAGGGCCTCGGTCGCGCGGTCGACGACGGCCTCGGCGGCGTCCACCTCGGCCTGGCAGGCGGCCAGCTCGAACTTGGTGTTCTGGAAGTGGGCGACCGGCTTGCCGAAGACGGTGCGGTCCTGCACGTACTGCTTGGCGAACCGGACGGCGGCCTTGGCCTGGGCGTAGGCGCCGAAGGCGATGCCCCAGCGCTCGGAGGCCAGGTTGTGGCCGAGGTAGGAGAAGCCCTTGTTCTCCTCGCCGAGCAGGTCCTCCACGGGGACCTTGACGTCGACGAAGGCGAGCTCGGCGGTGTCGGAGGTGCGCAGGCCCAGCTTGTCCAGCTTGCGGCCCACCGAGTAGCCCTCGGACTTGGTGTCCACGGCGAACAGGGAGATGCCGTGGCGGCGGTCCTCGGCCGTGGGGGCGGCGGTGCGGGCGCAGACGATGACCCGGTCGGCGTGGACGCCGCCGGTGATGAAGGTCTTGGCGCCGTTGAGGACGTAGTGGGTGCCGTCCTCGGAGAGCTTGGCGGTGGACTTCATGCCGGCGAGGTCGGAGCCGGTGCCCGGCTCGGTCATCGCGATGGCCCACATCTCCTCACCGGTGACGAACTTCGGCAGGTAGCGCTTCTTCTGCTCGTCCGTGGCCAGCATGTTGATGTAGGGCAGGGCGAGCAGCACGTGCACGCCGGAGCCGCCGAACTGGACGCCCGCGCGGGCGGTCTCCTCGTAGAGGACGGCCTCGAACTTGTGGCTGTCCATGCCGGCGCCGCCGAACTCCTCGGGCACGTTGATGCCGAAGATGCCCAGCTCACCGAGCTTGTAGTAGAACTCGCGCGGCGCCTGGCCCGCGGCGAACCACTCGTCGTAGACGGGGACGACCTCGGCCTCGATGAAGGCGCGAAGGGTCTCCCGGAACGCCTCGTGGTCCTCGTTGAACACCGTACGGCGCACGGCGCCACCTCCAGGGTACGTGTCTAAGCGCTTGCTCAGACTTCACCGTACCGGCGGGTAGGGAGAGGCGTCCAGAGCGGGGGGCGGGTAACCCTCGTCACTCCGGCGACCGGACGGCGGCTCACTCTCCCGCCTCCCCCACCGCCGCGAAGGCCCCCCGGGCCATCCGGTGCAGCAGCGACGCCGTCACCGCGCGGCCCGGCAGGGAGCCGGGGCGGCCCAGGTGCGGGGTGGAGTTCAGGAGGCCGAAGACCGAGTGGACCGCCGAGCGGGCGCTCGGTTCGGCCACGGCCGGGTACACCTCGCGCAGGACCCCGACCCACAGCTCCACGTACTGCCGCTGCAACTGCCGCACCATCTTGCGGTCGGCGTCCCGGAGGCGGTCCAGCTCGCGGTCGTGCAGGGTGATGAGCGGGCGGTCGTCGAGCGCGAAGTCGATGTGACCCTCGATGAGCGAGTCGAGGACCGCCTCGGGACCCGCGCCGCCGGAGCCCGTGCCGGAGCCGGCCACCCCCTCGGCCTCCGCCAGCCGCCGCTTCGCCCCGGTCAGCAGCTGCCCGCTGATCCCGACCAGCAGCTCGGCGAGCATCGCGTCCTTGCCGGGGAAGTGGCGGTAGAGACCGGGGCCGCTGATCCCGACCGCGGCGCCTATCTCGTCGACGCCGACGCCGTGGAAGCCACGCTCGGCGAAGAGCCGGGCGGCCTCCTTGAGGATCTGCTCGCGGCGGGTCGGGGCGTCGGTTCTGGTGGTCATGGGATCGATTCTAGACAGGGAGGTTAGCGGTCGTTAACCTGAAGGAAATGCGTTAACGCTCATTAACTGGTCGACCACTGGGTGAGGGGACCGCAGGATGCACGAGGCACCGGAGCTGACGAGCGCGGCAGATCCCGCGTCGGAGGCCTTTCGGGCCAACGAGGAGGCGCACCGCGTCCTCGTGGAGGAGCTGCGCGCCAAGCTGGCGGCGGCCCGGCTCGGCGGCGGGGAGCGGGCCAGGGCCCGGCACACCGCGCGCGGCAAGCTGCTGCCGCGCGACCGCGTGGACACGCTGCTGGACGCGGGCTCGCCGTTCCTGGAGCTGGCGCCGCTCGCGGCCGACGGGCTGTACGACGGCCAGGCCCCGGCGGCCGGCGTCATCGCCGGCATCGGCCGGGTCAGCGGCCGGGAGTGCGTGATCGTCGCCAACGACGCCACGGTCAAGGGCGGCACGTACTACCCGATGACCGTGAAGAAGCACCTGCGGGCGCAGGAGGTGGCGCTGGAGAACCGGCTGCCGTGCCTGTACCTCGTGGACTCCGGCGGCGCCTTCCTGCCGATGCAGGACGAGGTCTTCCCCGACCGCGAGCACTTCGGGCGGATCTTCTACAACCAGGCCCGGATGTCGGGCGCCGGCATCCCCCAGATCGCCGCCGTGCTCGGGTCCTGCACGGCCGGCGGGGCGTACGTCCCGGCGATGAGCGACGAGGCGGTGATCGTCCGCGAGCAGGGGACGATCTTCCTGGGCGGCCCGCCGCTGGTGAAGGCCGCCACCGGTGAGGTGGTGACCGCGGAGGAGCTGGGCGGCGGCGAGGTGCACTCCCGTATCTCGGGCGTGACCGACCACCTCGCCGAGGACGACGCGCACGCACTGCGCATCGTGCGGAACATCGTCTCCACCCTCCCCGCGCGCGGCACGCTGCCCTGGGAGGTGCGGCCCGCCGTCGAGCCGAAGATCGACCCCCAGGGGCTGTACGGCGCGGTGCCGGTCGACTCCCGCACGCCCTACGACGTCCGCGAGGTCATCGCGCGCGTGGTGGACGGCTCCCGGTTCGCCGAGTTCAAGTCCGAGTTCGGGCAGACCCTCGTCACCGGCTTCGCCCGTATCCACGGCCACCCGGTGGGGATCGTCGCCAACAACGGCATCCTGTTCTCCGAGTCGGCCCAGAAGGGCGCCCACTTCATCGAGCTGTGCGACCAGCGCGGCATCCCCCTGGTCTTCCTCCAGAACATCTCCGGCTTCATGGTCGGCAGGGACTACGAGGCGGGCGGCATCGCCAAGCACGGCGCCAAGATGGTGACGGCGGTGGCGTGCACGCGCGTGCCGAAGCTGACGGTCGTGGTCGGCGGGTCGTACGGCGCGGGGAACTACTCGATGTGCGGCCGGGCGTACTCGCCGCGCTTCCTGTGGATGTGGCCCAACGCCAAGATCTCCGTGATGGGCGGCGAGCAGGCCGCGTCCGTGCTGGCCACGGTCAAGCGGGACCAGCTGGAGGGCCGCGGGGAGGACTGGCCCGCGGAGGAGGAAGAGGCGTTCAAGGCGCCGATCCGCGCACAGTACGAGCATCAGGGGAACGCTTACTACGCGACCGCCCGCCTGTGGGACGACGGGGTCATCGAGCCCGCCGACACCCGGCAGGTGCTGGGGCTGGCCCTGACCGCGTGTGCCAACGCGCCACTGGGTGACCCCCAGTTCGGCGTCTTCCGGATGTGAGGAGGGGACCCATGGGAAACACACACGAGGCTTCACGCATGTTCGACACCGTGCTCGTCGCCAACCGGGGTGAGATCGCCGTCCGTGTCATCCGGACGCTGCGCTCGCTGGGCGTGCGCTCGGTGGCGGTCTTCTCCGACGCCGACGCGGACGCCCGGCACGTGCGGGAGGCCGACACGGCGGTGCGGATCGGCCCGGCGCCCGCGGCGGAGAGCTATCTGTCCGTGGAGCGGCTGCTTCGGGCGGCGGCCCGCACGGGCGCGCAGGCCGTGCACCCGGGATACGGCTTCCTCGCCGAGAACGCCGGCTTCGCGCGGGCCTGCGAGGAGGCGGGGCTGGTCTTCATCGGGCCGTCCGCCGACGCCATCGCCCTGATGGGCGACAAGATCCGCGCCAAGGAGACGGTGAAGGCGGCCGGGGTGCCGGTGGTGCCCGGCTCCAGCGGCAGCGGCCTGACGGACGAGCAGCTCGCCGACGCGGCCCGCGAGATCGGGATGCCGGTGCTGCTGAAGCCGTCGGCCGGCGGTGGCGGCAAGGGCATGCGACTGGTGCGGGACGCCGCCGTGCTCGCCGACGAGATCGCCGCCGCCCGCCGCGAGGCCCGCGCCTCCTTCGGCGACGACACGCTCCTGGTGGAGCGGTGGATCGACCGGCCCCGGCACATCGAGATCCAGGTCCTCGCCGACGGCCACGGGAACGTCGTGCACCTGGGCGAGCGCGAGTGCTCGCTCCAGCGCCGGCACCAGAAGATCATCGAGGAGGCGCCGAGCGTCCTGCTCGACGAGGCCACGCGGGCCGCGATGGGCGAGGCGGCCGTGCAGGCCGCCCGCTCCTGCGGCTACCGGGGCGCGGGCACGGTGGAGTTCATCGTCCCGGGCGGTGACCCCTCGCAGTACTACTTCATGGAGATGAACACCCGCCTCCAGGTGGAGCACCCGGTGACCGAGCTGGCTGTATCCATTGGTGCGGCCGGCGCCGCGGGGGGCCTGGACCTGGTGGAGTGGCAGCTGCGGGTCGCGGCGGGCGAGCGGCTCGGGTTCGCTCAGGAGGACGTCCGGCTGACCGGGCACGCGATCGAGGCCCGGCTGTGCGCGGAAGACCCCTCGCGCGGCTTCCTCCCCTCCGGCGGCACCGTGCTGCGGCTCCACGAACCGCAGGGCGACGGCGTCCGCACCGACTCCGGGCTCAGCGAGGGCATCGAGGTCGGCAGCCTCTACGACCCGATGCTGTCCAAGGTGATCGCGTACGGTCCCGACCGCGCCACCGCGCTGCGCAAACTGCGGGCGGCCCTCGCGGACACGGTGACGCTCGGCGTGCAGACCAACGCCGGGTTCCTGCGCCGGCTCCTCGCGCACCCGGCGGTGGTGGCGGGGGAGCTGGACACCGGGCTGGTGGAGCGGGACGTGGACACGCTCGTCCCGGACGAGGTGCCGGCGGAGGTCTACGCGGCGGCGGCGCTGCTGCGCCAGGCATCGCTGACGCCGGCCGCGGACGCCACCGGCTGGTCGGACCCGTTCGACGCCGGGGACGGCTGGCGGCTGGGCGGGGAGCGGGCGTGGACCGCGCACCACCTGCGGGTGCCGGGCCGCGAGCCCGTCACCGTGCGGGTGCGCAGCACACCGGACGGCGGCACCGAGCTGCTGACGGAGGGCGCGGACGGACCCCAGCCCGCGTCGCCGGTCACCCGGTCGGGCGACGGACACCGGTACGCGTTCCGGCTCGACGGCGTCACCCACACCTTCGCCGCGCTGCCGGACGGCACCTGGCTGGGCCGCGACGGCGACGCCTGGCAGGTGCGCGACCACGATCCGGTCGCCGCCTCCCTCACCCGTGCCGCCCACGCGGGCGCCGACTCGCTCACCGCACCCATGCCGGGCACGGTGACGGTGGTGAAGGTCGCCGTCGGCGACGAGGTGACGGCCGGACAGAGCCTGCTGGTGGTGGAGGCGATGAAGATGGAGCACGTCATCTCCGCCCCGCACGCCGGCACCGTCACCGAGCTGGACGTGTCCCCCGGCACGACGGTCGCCATGGACCAGGTACTGGCGGTCATCGCACCGGCGGAGGAGGAGACGGCATGAACGCCCCGGAACTGAACCTGCCCATGACCGTGCCCGCCGAGGGCCTGCCCGCGCGGGTCCGCATCCACGAGGTCGGCGCCCGGGACGGCCTGCAGAACGAGCAGGCGACCGTGCCGACGGAGGTGAAGGCGGAGTTCGTCCGCCGCCTGGCCGACGCGGGACTGACCACCATCGAGGCGACCAGCTTCGTGCACCCCAAGTGGGTGCCCCAGCTGGCCGACGCGGAGCGGCTGTTCCCGGCGGTGGCCGGACTGCCGGTCGACCTCCCGGTCCTGGTGCCCAACGAACGCGGCCTCGACCGCGCGCTGGCGCTCGGCGCCCGGCGGGTCGCGGTCTTCGCCAGCGCCACCGAGTCCTTCGCGAAGGCCAACCTCAACCGCACGGTGGACGAGGCGCTGGCGATGTTCGAGCCGGTGGTGAGCCGGGCGAAGGCGCAGGACGTCCATGTGCGGGGCTATCTCTCGATGTGCTTCGGCGACCCGTGGGAGGGCGCCGTCCCGGTCCCGCAGGTGGTGAAGGTGTGCCGGGCCCTGCTGGACATGGGCTGCGACGAGCTGAGCCTGGGCGACACGATCGGCGTGGCGACGCCGGGTCACGTCGAGGCCCTGCTGCGCGAACTCACCGGGGCCGGCGTCCCGGTGGAGGCGCTCGGCGTCCACTTCCACGACACGTACGGCCAGGCCCTGTCCAACACCCTGGCCGCGCTGCGGCTCGGCGTCACCACGGTCGACGCCTCCGCGGGCGGGCTGGGCGGCTGCCCGTACGCCAAGTCCGCCACCGGCAACCTCGCCACCGAAGACCTCGTGTGGATGCTGCGCGGCCTCGGCATCGACACCGGGGTCGACCTCGGCCGCCTCGTCGCCACCAGCGCGTGGATGGCCTCCGAACTGGGCCGACCCAGCCCGTCCCGCACCGTACGAGCCCTCTCCCACCAGGAGCAGTGAACGACCATGGACCACAAGCTCTCCCCCGAACTGGAAGAACTCCGCCGTACGGTCGAGGAGTTCGCCCACGACGTCGTGGCACCCAAGATCGGCGACTTCTACGAGCGGCACGAGTTCCCGTACGAGATCGTCCGGGAGATGGGCCGTATGGGCCTGTTCGGCCTGCCGTTCCCCGAGGAGTACGGCGGCATGGGCGGCGACTACCTGGCCCTCGGCATCGCCCTGGAGGAGCTGGCCCGGGTCGACTCGTCGGTGGCCATCACGCTGGAGGCGGGTGTCTCGCTGGGCGCGATGCCGATCCACCTGTTCGGCACCGAGGAGCAGAAGCGGACCTGGCTCCCTGGGCTGTGCTCGGGCGAGATCCTCGGCGCCTTCGGCCTGACCGAGCCCGACGGCGGTTCGGACGCGGGCGCGACGCGGACGACGGCCCGCCTGGACGCGGAGACGAACGAGTGGGTGATCAACGGCACCAAGTGCTTCATCACCAACTCGGGCACGGACATCACGGGTCTGGTGACCGTCACGGCGGTCACCGGCCGCAAGCCCGACGGCCGCCCGCTCATCTCGGCGATCATCGTCCCGTCCGGCACCCCGGGCTTCACGGTGGCCGCTCCTTACTCGAAGGTCGGCTGGAACGCGTCGGACACCCGCGAGCTGTCCTTCTCGGACGTCCGGGTGCCGGCGGAGAACCTGCTGGGCGAACAGGGGCGCGGCTACGCCCAGTTCCTGCGCATCCTGGACGAGGGCCGGATCGCCATCGCCGCGCTGGGCACGGGTCTCGCGCAGGGCTGCGTGGACGAGTCGGTCGCCTACGCGAAGGAACGTCACGCCTTCGGCAAGCCGATCGGCGCCAACCAGGCGATCCAGTTCAAGATCGCCGACATGGAGATGAAGGCCCACACGTCCCGACTCGCCTGGCGGGACGCGGCCTCCCGGCTGGTGTCGGGCGAGCCGTTCAAGAAGGAGGCGGCGCTGGCGAAGCTGTACTCGTCGACGGTCGCGGTGGACAACGCCCGGGACGCCACCCAGATCCACGGCGGCTACGGCTTCATGAACGAGTACCCGGTGGCCCGCATGTGGCGGGACGCCAAGATCCTGGAGATCGGCGAGGGCACGAGCGAGGTCCAGCGGATGCTGATCGCCCGGGAGTTGGGCCTGGTGAGCTGAGGTCACGGGCCGCCCGGACGGGGTGGGGCGCACCCGGCCACTGGACAAGATCTGAGGTTAGGCTAACCTATCCTCGAATTGTCCGGCGGACGTTCCGCCCCGTTCGAAAGCGGCCCACACCATGTCCAACGCCAGAGCTGCCCACCTGACCCGTCGCGGAATCCTCGCCGCCGGCGGCGCCCTCGGCCTCGGTGCCGTGCTCGCCGCCTGTGGGGACGACGACGCGAAGAACGGCGGCTCGGCCGAGCAGACGGGCGCCGCCAAGGCCGGCCCCTGGACCTTCAAGGACGACCGCGGCACCACCGTGAAGCTGGACAAGGTCCCGACGAACATCGTCGCCTTCACCGGCGTCGCCGCCGCGCTGTGGGACTACGGCGTCCAGGTCAAGGGCGTCTTCGGCCCCACCACCACCAAGGACGGCAAGCCCGACGTCCAGGCCGGCGACATGGACGTCAGCAAGGTCACCGTCCTCGGCAACGAGTGGGGCAAGCTCGACGTCGAGAAGTACGTGGGCCTCCAGCCCGAGTTGCTCGCCAGCACGACGTTCGACACCGCGGGCACCCTCTGGTCGGTCCCCGAGGAGTCCAAGGACAAGATCGCCAAGCTGGCGCCCAGCGTGGCCGTCTCGGTCTTCGACCGCCAGCTCACCCAGCCGCTCCAGCGCATGTGGGAGCTGGCCGAGTCGCTCGGCGCGGACATGAAGGCGAAGAAGGTCACCGACGCCAAGGCGGCCTTCGACAAGGCGGCGGCCCGGCTGCGCGCCGCCGCCAAGGCCAAGCCCGAGATCAAGGTGCTGGCCGGCTCCGCGAGCCCCGAGCTGTTCTACGTCTCCGGCACCAACCTGTCCGTCGACCTGGAGTACTTCAAGGCCCTCGGCGTGAACTTCGTCGAGCCCTCCGAGGAGGCCAAGAAGGCGACCGGCGGCTGGTTCGAGAGCCTGAGCTGGGAGAACGTCGACAAGTACCCGGCCGACGTCATCATCATGGACGACCGGTCCTCGACCATCCAGCCCGCCGACATCACCGAGGGCACCTGGAAGCAGCTCCCCGCGGTCAAGGCCGGCCAGGTCATCGCCCGTTCCCCCGAGCCGATCCTGTCCTACGACAAGTGCACGCCGCTGCTCGACAACCTCGCCGAGGCCATCGAGAACGCGAAGAAGGTCAGCTGACCCCGTCCGCCCCGACTCGCAGGAGCCATCCGTGACGACTGCCGTAGCCGCCCCGTTCCGTTTCTTCTCCCTCCAGGTCGTACGGACGAGGCGGCTCGGCCCGTCTCTGACCCGGGTCACCTTCGCCGGGCCCGACCTCGCCGGCTTCCGCTCCGACGGACGCGACCAGTCCCTGTCGCTGTTCCTGCCGCACCCCGGCCAGGCGGAGCCCGCGGTTCCCGTCGAGCTGGGGGACGGATGGTGGCAGGCGTGGCGTGAACTCCCCGACGACGTGCGGGCGGTGATGCGCTCGTACACCCTGCGGGACCTGCGCCGCGACGCCTTCGGCAACACCGACGAGATCGACATCGACTTCGTCCTGCACGGTGTCGGGCCGGGGGCCGTCGTGCAGGCGGGCCCCGCCTCCCGCTGGGCCGCCCGCGCCGCCGCCGGCGACCGCGTCCTGCTGCTGGGCCCGGCGGTCGCCGACAACCGGGCGATCCGCTTCCGGCCGCCCGAGGACACCGACCTGGTGGTCGTCTGGGGCGACGAGACCGCACTCCCCGCCGCCTCGGCCGTCGTCGAGTCCCTGCCGGCCGGCACCCGCGCCCGCGTGTGGCTGGAGGTGCCGCACGCCGCGGACGTGCAGGAGCTGACGACCGCGGCGGACGCCGAGATCACCTGGCTGGTCCGGGACGAGGCCGAGGACCCGGCCGGCCTCGCCCTCGCCGCGCTTCGCGCGGCCCCGCTGCCGTCCGCCCGGCACCCGTACGTCTGGATCGCCGGCGAGTCCGGCTGCGTCAAGCGGTTGCGCCGTCACTTCGTGGGCGAGCGCGGCATCGACCGGCGCCGCGTCACCTTCGTCGGTTACTGGCGACAGGGACTGACGGAGGAACAGCTCCGCGAACAGGGCTGAGGGCCGGAACCCACCACACCTCAACTCACCGTCCGTGACGGGCGAATGAGGCGTGAGTGACGGCCGTCACGCCGAGGCATGCGTTTAGGCGCAGTTAATTAGGTTAGGCTAACCTAAGTTCGAAGCCCGGGCTCCGCCCTTCCCCGTCCCTCTCGGACCGTCCCACCGGAGGACCCCCACATGCGCTCGCACCTGCTCAACGACACCACCGCGGAGCAGTACCGCCACTCCGTGACCCAAGGAGTCGAGCGGGTGGCCGCCAAACTCGCCGCCACCGACCGGCCGTTCACCGGCGTCACGGTCGACGCCCTCGCCCCCCGCATCGACGGGATCGACCTCGACCGGCCGCTGCACGACACGGCCGCGGTCCTCGACGAGCTGGAGGACGTCTACCTCCGCGACGCCGTCTACTTCCACCACCCCCGCTACCTGGCCCACCTCAACTGCCCGGTCGTCATCCCCGCCGTGGTCGCCGAGGCGGTGCTGACCGCCGTCAACTCCTCCCTCGACACCTGGGACCAGTCGGCCGGCGGCACCCTCATCGAGCGGAAACTGATCGACTGGACGACCGCCCGCATCGGTCTCGGCCCCGCGGCCGACGGCGTGTTCACCTCCGGCGGCACCCAGTCCAACCTCCAGGCGCTGCTGCTGGCCCGCGAGGAGGCCAAGACCGACGAGCTCGCGAAACTGCGCATCTTCGCCTCCGAGGTCAGCCACTTCAGCGTGCAGAAGTCGGCGAAACTGCTCGGCCTCGGCCCCGACGCCGTCGTCGCGGTCCCCGTCGACCACGACAAGCGCCTCCAGACGGTCGCCCTCGCCCGCGAGCTGGAGCGCTGCGCCGCCGACGGCCTCGTCCCCATGGCCGTAGTCGCCACCGCCGGCACCACCGACTTCGGCTCCATCGACCCGCTGCCGGAGATCGCCGCGCTGTGCGGCCAGTACGGGGTGTGGATGCACGTGGACGCCGCCTACGGCTGCGGACTGCTCGCCTCCCTGAAGTACCGGGACCGGCTGACCGGCATCGAGCTGGCCGACTCGGTCACCGTCGACTACCACAAGTCCTTCTTCCAGCCGGTGAGTTCGTCCGCCCTGCTGGTCCGGGACGCGGCCACCCTGCGCCACGCCACCTACCACGCGGAGTACCTCAACCCGCGCCGCATGGTGCGCGAGCGCATCCCCAACCAGGTCGACAAGTCCCTCCAGACCACCCGCCGCTTCGACGCCCTCAAGCTGTGGATGACGCTGCGCGTGATGGGCGCCGACGGCATCGGCGAGCTCTTCGACGAGGTCTGCGACCTCGCCGCCGAGGGCTGGCAGCTGCTCGCCGCCGACCCGCGCTTCGACGTGGTCGTCGAGCCGAGCCTGTCCACGCTGGTCTTCCGCTACATCCCGGCCGCCGTCACCGAGCCCGCCGAGATCGACCGCGCCAACCTGTACGCCCGCAAGGCCCTGTTCGCCTCCGGCGACGCGGTGGTCGCGGGCACCAAGGTGGCCGGCCGCCACTACCTGAAGTTCACCCTGCTGAACCCCGAGACGACCACGGCCGACATCGCCGCCGTCCTCGACCTGATCGCCGGCCACGCCGAGCAGTACCTGGGAGAGTCCCTTGACCGCGCTTCCTGAAGCCAGTGCCCCGTACGACTTCGTGGGGATCGGCCTCGGCCCCTTCAACCTCGGCCTCGCCTGCCTCACCGAGCCCATCGCCGAGCTGAACGGCGTCTTCCTGGAGTCCAAGCCCGACTTCGAGTGGCACGCCGGCATGTTCCTGGACGGCGCCCACCTCCAGACCCCGTTCATGTCGGACCTGGTCACCCTCGCCGACCCGACGTCCCCGTACTCCTTCCTCAACTACCTGAAGGAGAAGGGCCGGCTGTACTCGTTCTACATCCGCGAGAACTTCTACCCGCTGCGCGTCGAGTACGACGACTACTGCCGCTGGGCCGCGAACAAGCTGAGCAGCGTCCGCTTCTCCACGACGGTCACGGAGGTGACGTACGACGAGGCGGACGAGCTGTACGTGGTCGCCACCACGTCCGGCGACACCTACCGCGCCCGCCGTCTCGTCCTCGGCACCGGAACCCCGCCGCACATCCCGGACGCCTGCCGCGGGCTGGCCGGCGACTTCCTGCACAACTCCCGCTACGTCCAGCACAAGGCGGAGCTGCAGAAGAAGAAGTCGATCACGCTGGTCGGCAGCGGCCAGTCCGCCGCCGAGATCTACTACGACCTGCTCAGCGAGATCGACGTCCACGGCTACCAGCTGAACTGGGTGACGCGCTCCCCGCGCTTCTTCCCCCTGGAGTACACCAAGCTCACGCTGGAGATGACCTCCCCGGAGTACGTGGACTACTACCACGCGCTGCCCGAGACGACCCGCTACCGCCTCACGGCCGAGCAGAAGGGGCTGTTCAAGGGCATCGACGGCGACCTGATCAACGAGATATTCGACCTGCTGTACCAGAAGAGACTCGGCGGTCCCGTCCCCACCCGGCTGCTCACCAACTCGGCGCTGACCAGCGCCCGGTACGCCGACGGCACGTACACGCTCGGCTTCCGCCAGGAGGAACAGGGCAAGGACTTCGAGATCGGCTCGGACGGCCTGATCCTGGCCACCGGCTACAAGTACACCGAGCCGGAGTTCCTCAAGCCGGTCCGCGACCGGCTGCGCCACGACTCGCAGGGCAACTTCGACGTCGCCCGCAACTACGCCGTCGACATCACGGGCCAGGGTGTGTTCCTGCAGAACGCGGGTGTCCACACCCACAGCATCACGAGCCCCGATCTGGGCATGGGTGCCTATCGCAACAGCTACATCATCCGAGAGCTGCTCGGTGGCACCGAGTACTACCCGGTCGAGAAGACCATCGCGTTCCAGGAGTTCGCCGTATGAGCACCCCCACCGCCGCGACGATCGGCGACCTCACCCTGCGTCCCCTCGACCCGCTGAAGGACGCCGTCCTGCTGCACAGCTGGGTCACCCACCCGAAGTCGGCTTTCTGGATGATGCAGGACGCCACGCTGGTGGACGTCGAGCGCGCCTACATGGAGATAGCCGCCGACGAGCACCACCACGCCTACCTCGGCCTGCACGACGGCGTCCCCGCCTTCCTGATGGAGAAGTACGACCCGGCCCACCGCGAGCTGACCGGCCTGTACGAGCCCGAGCCCGGCGACGTCGGCATGCACTTCCTGGTCGCCCCCACCGACCGGCCCGTGCACGGCTTCACCCGCGCCGTGATCACCGCCGTGATGACCGAGCTGTTCGCCGACCCGGCCACCGCCCGCGTCGTCGTCGAGCCGGACGTCGGCAACAAGGCCGTCCACGCCCTGAACGCGGCCGTCGGATTCGTGCCCGACCGCGAGATCCAGAAGCCGGAGAAGAAGGCGCTGCTGAGCTTCTGCACCCGCGAGCAGTTCGAGAAGGCGGTGTCCGCATGAGCCTCGCCGACGCCGTGACCCACCTCTCCCCCGAACGCTGGGAGCAGGCCAACCGCCTCCTGGTCCGCAAGGCGCTGGCCGAGTTCACGCACGAGCGGCTGCTCACGCCCGAGCGGGACGGCGAGTCCTACGTCGTCCGCAGCGACGACGGCAAGACCGAGTACCGCTTCACCGCCACCGTCCGCGCCCTGGACCACTGGCAGGTGGAGGCCGGCTCGATCACCCGCCACCGCGACGGCACCCAGCTCCCGCTCGCCGCTCTGGACTTCTTCATCGAGCTGAAGGACTCCCTCGGGCTGAGCGACGACATCCTGCCGGTCTACCTGGAGGAGATCTCCTCCACGCTCTCCGGCACCTGCTACAAGCTCACCAAGCCGCGCGTCACCTCCGCCGAGCTGGCGCGGAGCGGCTTCCAGGCGGTCGAGACCGGCATGACCGAGGGCCACCCCTGCTTCGTCGCCAACAACGGACGGCTCGGCTTCGGCATCCACGACTACCTGTCGTACGCCCCCGAGACCGCGAGCCCGGTGCGGCTGGTGTGGCTGGCCGCGCACCGCTCGCGGGCGGCGTTCACGGCGGGCGTGGGCGTCGAGTACGAGTCCTTCGTGCGCGGCGAGCTGGGCGAGGCGACCGTCGAGCGCTTCCACGGCGTGCTGCGCGAGCAGGGCCTGGACCCGGCCGACTACCTGTTCATCCCGGTCCACCCCTGGCAGTGGTGGAACAAGCTCACCGTGACCTTCGCCGCCGAGGTCGCCCGGCAGCACCTGGTGTGCCTGGGCGAGGGCGACGACGAGTACCTGGCCCAGCAGTCCATCCGGACCTTCTTCAACACCTCGCACCCCGAGAAGCACTACGTGAAGACGGCCCTGTCCGTCCTCAACATGGGCTTCATGCGCGGCCTGTCGGCGGCGTACATGGAGGCCACTCCGGCCATCAACGACTGGCTGGCGCAGCTCATCGAGAACGACCCGGTGCTGAAGTCGACGGGCCTGACGATCATCAGGGAGCGGGCGGCCGTCGGCTACCGGCACCTGGAGTACGAGCGGGCCACCGACCGCTACTCGCCGTACCGCAAGATGCTGGCGGCGCTGTGGCGGGAGAGCCCGGTGCCGTCGCTCCGGGACGGCGAGACGCTCGCCACCATGGCCTCCCTCGTCCACGTCGACCACGAGGGCGCCTCCTTCGCGGGCGCGCTGATCGAGCGGTCGGGCCTCGCGCCCACCGAGTGGCTGCGGCACTACCTGCGGGCCTACTTCGTCCCGCTGCTGCACAGCTTCTACGCCTACGACCTGGTCTACATGCCGCACGGCGAGAACGTGATCCTCGTGCTGAAGGACGGGGTGGTGCAGCGGGCGGTCTACAAGGACATCGCCGAGGAGATCGCGGTGATGGACCCGGACGCGGTGCTGCCGCCGGACGTCTCGCGCATCGCCGTGGAGGTCCCCGAGGACAAGAAGCTGCTGTCGATCTTCACGGACGTCTTCGACTGCTTCTTCCGCTTCCTCGCCGCCGGCCTCGCCGAGGAGGGCATCCTCGAGGAGGACGCCTTCTGGCGGACGGTCGCGGAGGTCACCCGCGCCTACCAGGAGTCGGTGCCGGAGCTGGCCGAGAAGTTCGACCGGTACGACATGTTCGCGCCCGAGTTCGCGCTGTCCTGTCTCAACCGGCTCCAGCTGCGCAACAACAGGCAGATGGTGGACCTCGCGGACCCGTCCGGCGCGCTGCAGCTGGTCGGGAACCTGAAGAACCCCCTCGCGGGCCTCTGACGGCCCCGAACGGACGGACGGGCACCCCGGAGACGGTCCTCCGGGGTGCCCGTCGGCGTCGGCGTATGGGGTCAGGGCGTCCAGGGCACCTGGGGCGACCGGTAGTAGTCGATCCCCAGCGCCTCCCAGCGCGGCGCCTGCGCGGCCAGCCGCACCTTGTAGGCGTCCCAGTCGTGCGTCGCCGCCGGCGACCAGCCCAGCTCGGCGACGCCGGGCAGCCTCGGGAAGGCCATGTACTCGAGCTGGTCCGGTTCCGACAGGGTCTCCGCCCACAGCGGCGCCTCGACACCGCGGACCGCGGCGGCCGGCACGCCCGGCAGATAGGCGCCCGGGTCCCAGTCGTAGGACCGCCGCACCTCCACGTAGCCCGCCCAGGACAGACCCAGCGGGGTGTCCTTGGTGTACTTCATGTCGAGGTAGGTCCGGTCGGCCGGCGAGACGATCAGGCCGGTGCCGTTCTGCGCGGCCTTGGCGACCTGGGCCTTCTCCGCGGCACTGGTGCCGTCCAGGCCCCAGTACTGGGCGAGCGCCCCCTTGGCCGGGACGGCGCCGGTCAGCTGGTGCCAGCCGACCACCGTCTTGCCGTACGCGGCGACGATCGGCTGCACCCGGTCCATGAACTTCACGTAGTCCTCGTGCGGCGTGGAGTGCGCCTCGTCGCCGCCGATGTGGAGGTAGCGGCCCGGGGTGAGCGCGGCCAGCTCCCGCACCACGTCGTCCACGAAGTCGTACGTGATGTCCTTGTCGACGCACAGCGAGCTGAAGCCGACGCTGGTGCCGGTGTACAGCGGGGGTGCCACGCCGTCGCAGTTCAGCTCCGCGTAGGAGGCGAGGGCCGCGTTGGTGTGGCCCGGCATGTCGATCTCGGGGACGACCTCCAGGTGCCGGGAGGCCGCGTAGCGCACGATCTCCTTGTAGTCGTCCTTGGTGTAGTAGCCGCCGGGGCCGCCGCCGACCTCGGTGGAGCCGCCGTAGGTGGCCAGGCGCGGCCAGGAGTCGATGGCGATGCGCCAGCCCTGGTCGTCGCTGAGGTGCAGGTGGAGCTTGTTGAGCTTGTACAGGGCGAGCCGGTCGATGTAGCCCTTGACCTCGTCGACGGTGAAGAAGTGCCGGGAGACGTCCAGCATGGCGCCGCGCCAGCCGTAGCGCGGGGTGTCCTCGACGGTGCCGCCCGCGACCAGCCAGGGTCCGGGCTGTACGGACTTCTTCTCGACGGCCGCGGGGAGCAGCTGACGCAGGGTCTGGACGCCGTGGAAGAGGCCGGCGGGTTTCGCGGCCGTGATGGTGACGCCGGCGCGGCCGCTGTCGAGGCGGTAGCCCTCGTCGCCGTACGGGCCCTTCGCCAGGCGCAGCCGGATGCCGCCGTCGCCGTGGGAGGTGACGGGCAGGCGGTAGCCGGTGGAGGGCCGCAGGACGCCCGCGAGGTAGTCGCCGACGTCGCGGGCCTCGCGCGAGCCGTCGACGCGGATGTGGGTGCCGCGGGTGATGCGGTACGGGCTTGCGCCTGGGTCGACCGAGGACGGGGCGGGGATCACCCGGTCCAGGGGGATCGGGGCCGCCTTCTGGGCCGGGGCCGCCCCGACGGTGAAGGCTCCTGCCGCCGCCACGAGCAGCAGCGACCCGAGCAGCCGGGTCATGCGGGGAGTCGTTCCGCGGTGCCGTTGGTGCCGTCTCACGTGCTCTCCCTTCACGATGGGTATAGACCACTCTCCCGCACAACCGCCGCGCGCAGAAGCGATGGAACAATCTCCGCATGGCGGAAATCATCCAGAAGGACGGAACGTGGGTCTTCGACGGCGACACCCTGCGGCTGACGCCCGGACGCGACAAGAACGTCGGTCTGCTCCGCCGGGAACTGGGTGAACTGGTCGTGCCGCTGCGGGCGTTGGCGGGCATATCCTTCGAGCAGGGCAAGAAGTCCGGGCGGCTCAGGCTGCGGCTGCGGGACGGCGCCGACCCGTTGCTGCACGCGACCGGCGGCCGGCTGACGGAGCCGCACGACCCGTACCAGCTGATCGTGGACTCCGACCGGTACGGCGTCGCCGAGTACCTGGTCGACGAGGTGCGCAACGCCCTGCTGCTGGAGCAGGTCCCGGCCGACCCGTTGGACGCCTACCTGCTGGCGGGGCCCTCCGTCCCCCTCTCGGTGTCCGCCGGGGACGGCACGGCGAGCTTCGACGGCGAGCGAGTGCGGCTGGAGTGGAAGTGGCAGGCGGAGGACTCCAAGTCCGCCGGCGGCCCGCGCATCCTCGCGCTCGCGGACATCACCGCCGTGGAGTGGCAGCCGTCGGTGGGCCTGGAGAACGGCCACCTCCGCTTCACCGTGCGGGCCGCGCCGACCAAGATGCCGCCCAAGTACGACCCGAACGCGGTCGAGTTGTGGGGGTTCAAGAAGGACCCGCTGATGGCCCTGGTGGCCGCCGCCGTCCAGGCCCGGCTCCCGCACCCGGCGGGAGCGCCGGCCCTGGAGAGCGCACACCCGGCCGAGCACACCGCGGCCTCCACCCCCACCCCCGCGCCCGCGCCCGAGGACGACCACGACGCGCTGCTGCGGCGGTTGCGGGAACTGGGCGAACTGCACCGCTCCGGGGTGCTGACGGACGAGGAGTTCACCCTCGCCAAGCAGGCGGTTCTCCGGCGAATGTAAGGGCCCTGCCCGAAATCGGGCAAGATTCTTGCGAAACCGTCAGCCGTACCCCAGGATCTACCGGGTGCACGACGAACTCGTTGATCATCTGACGCGGTCCACGCCCCTCAGCCGGGGCGAGGCGCTGCGCGTGATCCAGGACGTGCTCGCCTACTTCGACGAGACGACCGAGGAGTACGTCCGTCGCCGCCACCGCGAGCTGCAGGCCCAGGGCCTGGTGAACGCGACGATCTTCGAGCGGATCGCGGCGGAACTGAAGTACCGCGCGGTGGCACCACCGGAGCTGACGCTCCGCCAGCTGCGCCGCATCGTCTACGGCTGAGAAGCCGTGGGCCACGAGACCTGCGAGGAATACGGTATATGTGCGGAATCGTCGGATACATCGGCAAGCGTGACGTCGCGCCCCTGCTGCTCGAGGGCCTCCAGCGCCTGGAGTACCGCGGCTACGACTCGGCGGGCATCGTCGTCACGTCCCCGAAGACGGCCGGCCTGAAGATGGTCAAGGCCAAGGGCCGGGTCCGTGACCTGGAGGCCAAGGTCCCGGCGCGCTTCAAGGGCACCACGGGTATCGCCCACACCCGCTGGGCCACCCACGGCGCCCCCTCCGACGTGAACGCCCACCCGCACATGTCGGCCGACAACAAGGTCGCCGTCGTGCACAACGGCATCATCGACAACGCCGCCGACCTGCGCCGCAAGCTGGAGGCGGACGGCGTCGAGTTCCTCTCCGAGACCGACACCGAGGTCCTCGTCCACCTCATCGCCCGCTCCGAGGCGGAGAAGCTGGAGGACAAGGTCCGCGAGACCCTCCGGGTCATCGAGGGCACGTACGGCATCGCCGTGATGCACGCCGACTTCCCCGAGCGCATCGTCGTCGCCCGCAACGGCTCGCCGGTCGTCCTCGGCATCGGCGAGAAGGAGATGTTCGTCGCCTCCGACATCGCCGCGCTGGTCGCCCACACCCGGCAGATAGTCACCCTCGACGACGGCGAGATGGCCACCCTCAAGGCCGACGACTTCCGCACCTACACCACCGAGGGCACCCGCACCACGGCGGAGCCGACCACCGTCGAGTGGGAGGCCGCCTCCTACGACATGGGCGGCCACGACACCTACATGCACAAGGAGATCCACGAGCAGGCCGAGGCCGTGGACCGCGTGCTGCGCGGCCGGATCGACGACCGCTTCTCCACCGTGCACCTCGGCGGCCTGAACCTGGACGCCCGCGACGCGCGCGCCGTGCGTCGCGTGAAGATCCTCGGCTGCGGCACCTCGTACCACGCGGGCCAGATCGGCGCCCAGATGATCGAGGAGCTGGCCCGCATCCCCGCGGACGCCGAGCCGGCCTCCGAGTTCCGCTACCGCAACGCGGTCGTCGACCCCGACACCCTGTACATCGCCGTCTCCCAGTCCGGTGAGACGTACGACGTGCTGGCCGCCGTGCAGGAGCTCAAGCGCAAGGGCGCCCGCGTCCTCGGCATCGTCAACGTCGTCGGCTCGGCGATCGCCCGCGAGGCCGACGGCGGCATGTACGTGCACGCGGGCCCCGAGGTCTGCGTCGTCTCCACCAAGTGCTTCACCAACACCTGCGTCGCCTTCGCGCTGCTCGCCCTGCACCTGGGCCGCACCCGCGACCTGTCCGTGCGCGACGGCAAGCGGATCATCGAGGGCCTGCGCAAGCTGCCGGCGCAGATCTCCGAGATGCTGGAGCAGGAAGAGGACATCAAGAAGCTGGCCGCGCAGTACGCCGACGCCCGCTCGATGCTCTTCATCGGCCGCGTGCGGGGCTACCCGGTCGCCCGCGAGGCCTCCCTGAAGCTCAAGGAGGTCTCCTACATCCACGCCGAGGCGTACCCGGCCTCCGAGCTGAAGCACGGCCCGCTCGCCCTGATCGAGCCGGCTCTGCCGACGGTCGCGATCGTGCCGGACGACGACCTGCTGGAGAAGAACCGTGCGGCCATGGAGGAGATCAAGGCCCGCAGCGGCCAGATCCTCGCCGTCGCCCACCAGGAGCAGGAGAAGGCCGACCACACGATCGTCGTCCCGAAGAACGAGGACGAACTCGACCCGATCCTCATGGGCATCCCGCTCCAGCTCCTCGCCTACCACACGGCCCTGGCCCTGGGCCGGGACATCGACAAGCCGCGCAACCTCGCCAAGTCGGTCACCGTGGAGTAGCTCACCCGGCAGAACAGCCGAACGGCCCCGCACGCACGTGTGCGGGGCCGTTCGCGTCGGTCGCGGGTCACCCGGCCGTCAGGGAATGACCACCACGGGCCGCTGCGCCCGCTTGGCGAGGCGTCCCGCGACGGAGCCGAAGAGCCGGCCCACGAGGCCGTGGCTGGAGCCGACGACGATCGCGTCCGCCTCGTACTCCCGGCCCACCTCTTCGAGTTCGTGGCAGATGTCGCCGCCGCGCTCGACCAGGATCCAGGGCACCTCGGTGAGATAGTCCGCGCACGCCAGCTCCAGGCCCAGCACCTCGGTGCGGTGGTCCGGCACGTCGACGAAGACGGGAGGCTCGCAGCCCGCCCACACCGTGGTCGGCAGCCGGTTGGCGACGTGCACGATGACCAGGCCCGAGCCGAGCCGACGCGCCATGCCGATGGCGTACGCGAGAGCGCGCTCGCTGGAGGTGGAGCCGTCGAAGCCGACGACGACGCCGTGCTTGAAAGCCGGGTCGCACGAGTGGCGTGGCTCTTCCGCCGCCAGGGGCTCGGCCGCCGTAGGTTCGGCGACGGGCCGCTTGCGGTCCGCGGGTTCGAAGAATTCGTGACCGGCCATGGCTGTCTCGGCGTTTATATCCTCTATGGGGGGCAACAGTGTGCGGCGGAGCTGTGTCCGGGAATGGTCTTCCCAACCCCATACCCCCAAGGGTACGGCGCCACGCCTCCTTCGCCCAGATCCCGCGTAGGGTCCGCCGCGGGCTCCCCGGAGCATGCCCGAGGGGGCGCCCGTAACGCAATGGTTGCTGCGCTGTACAGGCGGTTTGCACGGGATTCAACTTCCGTGCACCTGACCGAGACCCGTCGTGACCGACGGACCGGACGGACGTTGATCTCCATGAGCCAGTCCCAGGGAGCCCGCATGTCCGGACCGCACCAGCCCGCCGAGCCGCCGTCCGGCGCGCCCGGACCGGCGGCGCCGGCGCGGGACGGTGTCACCGATCTGGTCCGCTGGGCGGTGTTCAGCTGCGCCCTCGTCCCGGTCGTGCTCCTCTGGTACGGCACCTCCCTGGCCGGCGCGGCCGGGACCGCCGTGGGACTGGCCGCCCTCACCGGCGCCTGCCGCCTGCTGCTGCGCCGGTCGGAACGCGGCGCGGCCCTGCTGCGCGAAGGGGTCGGCGGGTCCGGGGAGGTCGCCGGGCATCACCGGGGCGCCGCACCCCGTGCCGGGGGCCACCGCCGGGCCGGGCCGGGCGGACACGGGGGCGGTCACCGCACCGGGGAAAACACACCGGTCGGTTGACCGGTTTCCGCGCACGCGCCCGCTTCTTTTCAGCCAACTTCCCAGGGGGTGCCTCCCCCTGCCCGAACCACCCCCCAACCCCCGTTCCACCTGCACGGACAGGGTCTCGGGGGCCCCGCGCACCCTATGTGGATTGGCCACTGCCACAAGGCGCACTTCCCTGCGGCGCCCCGGAGTGCGACGCTTCGTGATCGACTGCTTCACGCCAAGTTGCCATGTCGACAATGTCCCAAGTGCCGAACCGGCCACCTCGGTACGACAGGACGCAGTAGATTCGATCTTGACTGTCTACGGCGGGGGACTCGTGCAGGACCGAGGGGAAACGTGTTGGAGCGACAGACCCGAAAGGTTGAGGGCGCCGCGACCACCGAGGGGGGCTTAGCAGGATGAGCCACGACTCCACTGCCGCGCCGGAAGCCGCGGCCCGGAAGCTCTCCGGGCGACGCCGCAAGGAGATCGTCGCGGTGCTGCTGTTCAGCGGCGGCCCCATCTTCGAGAGTTCCATACCGCTGTCGGTGTTCGGGATCGACCGCCAGGACGCCGGCGTGCCGCGCTACCGACTGCTGGTGTGCGCCGGCGAGGACGGCCCGCTGCGGACCACGGGGGGCCTCGAACTCACCGCGCCGCAGGGCCTGGAGGCGATCTCGCGCGCCGGCACGGTCGTCGTACCGGCCTGGCGTTCGATCACCTCGCCGCCGCCGGAGGAGGCGCTCGACGCCCTGCGCCGGGCGCACGAGGAGGGTGCCCGCATCGTCGGGCTGTGCACCGGCGCCTTCGTCCTGGCGGCGGCGGGCCTGCTCGACGGCCGCCCCGCCACCACCCACTGGATGTACGCGCCGACGCTGGCCAAGCGCTATCCGTCGGTGCACGTCGACCCGCGCGAGCTGTTCGTGGACGACGGCGACGTCCTGACGTCGGCGGGCACGGCGGCGGGCATCGACCTGTGCCTGCACATCGTGCGCACGGACCACGGCAACGAGGCGGCCGGCGCGCTGGCCCGCCGCTTGGTGGTCCCGCCGCGCCGCAGCGGCGGCCAGGAGCGCTACCTCGACCGGTCTTTACCGGAGGAGATCGGCGCCGACCCGCTCGCCGAGGTCGTCGCCTGGGCGCTGGAGCACCTCCACGAGCAGTTCGACGTGGAGACGCTGGCGGCCCGCGCGTACATGAGCCGGCGCACCTTCGACCGCCGCTTCCGCTCGCTGACCGGCAGTGCGCCGCTGCAGTGGCTGATCACGCAGCGGGTGCTGCAGGCGCAGCGGCTGCTGGAGACGTCCGACTACTCGGTCGACGAGGTCGCGGGCCGCTGCGGCTTCCGTTCGCCGGTGGCGCTGCGCGGCCACTTCCGCCGCCAGCTGGGCTCGTCCCCGGCCGCCTACCGGGCCGCCTACCGGGCCCGCCGCCCGCAGGGCGACCGGCCGGTGGACCCGGAGGGCGGTACGCCGGGAGCGTCCCGGTCCCCCGCCCCGCACGAGGGCGGCCAGCAGCCGTCCCCCGTGCCGGCGGAGAGCCAGGTCCCGTTCCAGACCCGCCGCACCCCGCTCCCGGCCGCGGCGGCCAGCCTGCCGGGCCAACGCAGCGCACCCTGACGCGACCTCCGAAAGCGCCGGCCGGGCAGCCAGCCCGCCCGGCGCTTCCGGTCCGCCCCCACGCCGGGCAGGCGCACCCACTCAGCCCGTCCGGCGTTCGAGGACGAGGCCGTCCAGGCCGAAGCGGGGGTCCGGGGGCGGCAGCCCCCGTGAGGCCCGCACCGACGCCGGGGGTCCGGGCGACGCACGTCAGCCGTAGGGTGTCCCACATGAACGATCGCATGGTGTGGATCGACTGCGAGATGACCGGCCTCTCGCTGTCCGACGACGCGCTCATCGAGGTGGCCGCCCTCGTCACCGACTCCGAGCTGAACATCCTCGGCGAGGGCGTCGACATCGTCATCCGTCCGCCGGAGCGGGCCCTGGAGACGATGCCGGAGGTGGTGCGTCAGATGCACACCGCGTCCGGCCTGCTCGCCGAGCTCGACGGCGGCACGACGCTCGCGGACGCCGAGGCGCAGGTCCTGGCGTATGTGCGGGAGCACGTGAAGGAACCCGGCAAGGCCCCCCTGTGCGGCAACTCGGTCGGCACCGACCGGGGCTTCCTGCTGCGGGACATGCCGACGCTGGAGGACTACCTCCACTACCGGATCGTGGATGTCTCCTCGATCAAGGAGCTGGCCCGCCGCTGGTACCCGCGGGCCTACTTCAACAGTCCCGAGAAGAACGGCAACCACCGCGCCCTCGCCGACATCCGCGAGTCCATCGCCGAGCTGCGCTACTACCGCGAGGCCGTCTTCGTCCCGCAGCCCGGCCCCGACTCCGACACCGCCAAGGCGATCGCCGCGAAGCACGTCGTGACCGCCCGGTAGGGGCGCCGCGAAAGGCGGGCGCGAGCACCCCTTCGGACCCTGTACACTTTTTCTCAGCCGGTCGGGGAACCCCGCAAAAGGTTCCGACTACCGGCCATGGTGGGTGTAGCTCAGCTGGTAGAGCACCTGGTTGTGGTCCAGGATGCCGCGGGTTCAAGTCCCGTCACTCACCCTGAGTCATCAGCCGGTGACCTTCGGAAGAAGGTCACCGGCTGATTGCGTTGTGCGGGACGGGGGCGGACCCGCGCCCCCCCGGTCACGACGACGCGCGCTCCACCAGCTCCGTCGCCAGCACCACCTGGTGCCGCTCCCGCCCCCTCGCCCCCGCCGGACGGCGGTCCGCGATCTCGGTCAGCAGCAGGTCGATCATCGCGCGGCCCATCTCCTCGATGGGCTGCCGGACGCTGGTCAGCGGCGGGTCCAGATGGCGGGCGATGGCCGAATCGTCGTAACCGACCAGCGCCACGTCGTCCGGGATGCGCCGGCCCGCCTCACGCAGCGCCTGGCGGGCACCGGCCGCCGTCACGTCCGAGGCGGCGAAGACCGCGTCCAGGTCCGGGCAGCGGCGCAGCAGCTCCGTCATCGCGCGCCGGCCGCCCTCCTCGGTGAAGTCCCCCGGTTCGATCAGCTCGTCCGCGTCGCCGAGTCCCCCGTCGCGCAGGGCGTCGCGGTAGCCGTCGACGCGCCGCTGGGCGCCGTAGACGTCGAGGTGGCCGGTGATGTGGGCTATGCGGCCACGGCCCCGGGACATCAGGTGCTCGACGGCCGAGCGGGCGCCGCCGTAGTTGTCGGAGTCCACCGACGCCAGCGTCTCCGCCGCGGAGCGCGGGCCGCTGATCACCGCGGGGATGTCCAGCTGGGTCAGCATGTCGGGCAGCGGGTCGTCGGCGTGCACCGAGACCAGCAGGACGCCGTCCACCCGGTGCGCCGCCAGGTACTGGGCGAGCCGCTGCCGCTCCCGGTCGCTGCCCGCGAAGATCAGCAGCAGTTGCATCTCGGTGTCGGTGATCTCCGCGCCGACACCGCGCAGCATGTCCGAGAAGTAGGGCTCGGCGAAGAACCGGGTCTCCGGCTCCGGGACGACCAGGGCGATCGCGTCGGTGCGGTTGGCCGCGAGCGCGCGGGCGGCGGTGTTCGGGACGTAGCCGAGTTCCGCGACGGCCGCCTCGACGGCCGCGCGGGTCGCGTCGCTGACCCGGGGCGAGCCGTTGATCACCCGGGAGACCGTGCCGCGGCCGACGCCGGCCCGGGCGGCCACCTCCTCGAGGGTCGGGCGTCTGACGCCCCGGCTCCGCCCACCGTTGACCGCCATGGTCGTCGCCTTTCCCTCGCAGCTGTCCGGCCAGGAATCTAACAGCCCCGGCCCGGGCCTCCCCGCCCCCATCGTGCCTCGCGGGCGGCGGAATTCCCCCCTCCGTACCGGTGGGAAGGCCCGCGAGGGCGCGACCGGGGACCGGTCGCGCCCTCGCGGATACACCTGCGGCACGGGCTCAGCCGAGTTCGCCGCCCGGCAGGGCGTTGCGCCGGATCACGTCGGCGTACCAGTGGGCGCTCGCCTTGGGGATGCGGCGCTGGGAGGAGTAGTCGACGTAGACGGCGCCGAAGCGCTTCGAGTAGCCGTAGGACCACTCGAAGTTGTCCAGCAGGGACCACAGGAAGTAGCCGCGGACGTCCGCGCCGTCGGCGACGGCCCGGCGCACGGCGTCCAGGTGGGAGCGGAGGTAGGCGATGCGCTGCGGGTCGTTCACCCGGCCCTCGGGGGAGACGTAGTCGTCGAAGGCGGCGCCGTTCTCGGTGACCATCAGCGGCAGGCCGGGGTGGGACTTCGCCAGGCCGGTGAGGAGGGTGTGCAGCCCGTTCGCGTCGATGGCCCAGTTCATCGCGGTGAGGTCGTCGTTGGCGAGGTGGAAGGCGACGTCCTCGGAGCCGGTCCACGGGGAGTGGTCGCTCGCGCCGTGGCCGTCGTTCTTCGTGGTGGCCGCGCCGTCGGCGGGCCGGGAGACCACGGTCGGCGAGTAGTAGTTGACGCCGAGCACGTCGATCGGGCGGGAGATCTCCGCCAGGTCGCCGTCCTTCACCAGCTCGTTCCAGTCGACGAGGTGCGCGGTGTCGGCGATCAGGTCCTCGGGGTAGGCGCCGTCGAGGAGGGGACCGGTGAAGATCCGGTTGCCGACCGCGTCGATGCGGCGGGCCGCCTCGGCGTCCTCGGGGGCGTCGGTGAGGGGGCGCACCTGGTGCAGGTTGAGGGTGATGGAGGTCTGTGCGGTCGACGGCAGGGCCGCGCGCAGGACGCCGACCGCCTTGCCGTGGGCCAGGTTGAGGTGGTGGGCGGCGCGCAGGGTCGCGGCCGGGTCGGTGCGGCCGGGGGCGTGCACGCCGGAGCCGTAGCCCAGGAAGGCGCTGCACCACGGCTCGTTGAGGGTGGTCCACACGCCGACGCGGTCACCGAGGGCGCGGGCCGTGATGGCGGCGTACTCGGCGAAGCGGTCGGCGGTGTCGCGCTGGGGCCAGCCGCCGGCGTCCTCCAGCTCCTGGGGAAGGTCCCAGTGGTAGAGGGTGGCGACGGGGGTGATGCCGGCCTCGAGGAGCTCGTCGGTGAGGCGGCGGTAGAAGTCCAGACCGCGTTCGACGGCGGGACCACGGCCGGTGGGCTGGACCCGGGACCAGGAGACGGAGAAGCGGTACGCCTTCAGCCCGAGGTCCTTCATCAGCGCCACGTCGTCGCGGTACCGGTGGTAATGGTCGGCGGCGATGTCGCCGGTGTCGCCGTTGCGGACCTTGCCGGGGGTGTGGCTGAAGGTGTCCCAGATGGAGGGTGTGCGGCCGTCCTCGGCGGCGGCGCCCTCCACCTGGTAGGCGGCGGTGGCGGCGCCCCAGACGAAGCCCGTCGGGAAGGAGGTGGCGGTGGCCGGCTGGGCGAGGGTCTCGGGTCGTACGGCGGTCATGGTGAGAACGCTCCCAAATGGCGTGAGGAGGTGCCGGGCGGTGGGGCCCGGCGGTGGGGAAGGCGGGGTGGGCGCGGGGGTGGGCGCCCGGGGTCCGGCAGGGCCCGGGTGCGGGCCGGGCCCCGCCGGGCGGCGGAGGAGGGGGCGAACGGGGGTCAGCCCTTGACGGCGCCCGCCATGATGCCTCCGACGATCTGCTTGCCGAAGACGACGAAGACCACCAGCAGCGGCAGGGTGCTGATCAGCGCCCCGGCCATGACGATGCTCTGGTCGGGGGTGTAGGAGGCGCTGAGCTGGCCGAGCGCGACCTGGATGGTGGGGTTCTCCTGGTTCAGGGCGAGGAAGGGCCAGAAGAAGTCGTTCCACGCCTGGACGAAGGTGAGCATGCCGAGCACCATCATCGCGGGCCGGGCGGCGGGCAGGACGACGTTCCACACGATGCGGAGGTTGTTCGCCCCGTCCACCTTGGCCGCCTCGATGAGTTCGTACGGCAGTGCCTCGATGAGGTACTGGCGCATGAAGAAGACACCGAAGGCGCCGA
Source organism: Streptomyces flaveolus (assembly GCF_014648815.1). Lineage (GTDB taxonomy): Bacteria > Actinomycetota > Actinomycetes > Streptomycetales > Streptomycetaceae > Streptomyces > Streptomyces flaveolus. The sequence continues at coordinate 199,932 of NZ_BMRV01000006.1, forward strand.
CCAGGGTCGGGAAGATCACCGACTCCAGCTCTCCGCTCCAGCCGATGTCCGACATCATCATGAACAGCGGGACGACGCTGAGCTGCGGCGGGATGGTGAGGGTGGCGATGACCGCGGTCATCAGCACGTTCCGGCCGCGGAAGCGCATTTTGGCGAAGGCGTAGCCGGCCAGCGTGCAGAAGAACAGCGTGGCCGCGGTGATGGAGCCGGCCACGATGGCGCTGTTGACGATGGCCTTGCCGAGGTTGGCCTGTTCCCAGGCCGCTTCGAGGTTGCTGAACAGCCTGCCGCCCGGCAGGAACGGCGGCGGGGTGTCGAGGACCCGCTGCTGGTCGTGCGAGGCGGCCACCAGCGTCCAGTACAGGGGGAAGATCGATCCCAGGCCGACGACGATCAGCGCGAGGTAGGTGAAGGGGCCGCCCTTGAGCTGCTGGCCGGCGCCGATCCGCAGGCGGCGGCCTTTGCCACCGCCCGAGCCGAGGAGCTCGGTCGCCGGGGCCGGGTCGGGGGCGGTCTTGTAGGGAGTACTTGTCGTGGTCATCGTTGTCGCTCCCGTCAGGCCGCGCTCTTGCGCACGAACCGGCTGACGATCCAGTTGATCAGGGCGATGAGCAGCAGCAGGACGAGCATGGCCCAGGCCACGGCGGCGGCCGGGCCGAGGTGCTGGAGCTTCCAGCCGTAGTTGTAGAGGTAGATGCTGAGCGTCTCGTACTGGTGCTCGCTGCCGCCGACGGCGCCGAGCGTGCCGCCCTGCAGCAGCAGCGGCTCACCGAACAGCTGCATGGAGCCGATCGTCGAGATGACGATGGTGAACAGGATCGTCGGCCGCAGCGCGGGGATGGTCACCTTGCGGAACTGCTGCCAGCGCGACGCGCCGTCGATCGACGCCGCTTCGTACAGGTCGGTCGGCACGGCCTGCATGGCCGCCAGGTAGATCAGGGCGTTGTAGCCGGTCCAGCGCCAGATCACGATGATCGAGATGGCGATCTTCGACGTCCAGTGGCCGTTGCCCCAGTCGATGTCGCCCGCGCCGAAGAAGCCCAGCACCCAGTTGAGGAGTCCGCCGTCGGCCCGGAACACCAGGGCGAAGACGAGGGCGGCGGTCGCGACGGAGGTGGCGTACGGGGTGAGGATGACCGTGCGCCAGAAGGTGCTGGCGCGCAGCTTGTAGTTGAGCAGGTGTGCCAGGCCCAGGGCGACCAGCAGCTGCGGGACGGTCGAGATGACGCCGATGATGAACGTGTTGGAGACGGCCGTCCAGAACTCGGAGTCCTGGAGGATCTTGGCGAAGTTCTCGAAGCCGACCCACTCGGACTGGTCGAGACTCGTCATCTCCACCCGGTGCAGGGCGATCCAGCCGGTGTAGAGGAGGGGGTAGAGCCCGAAGGCACCGAAGATGAGGAAGAAGGGGGCGATGTACGCGTACGGCGACGCCTTGTCGTCGAGGCGCCACAGTCGCGAACGCCACGGGCTGCGTCCTCGGGACGCGGCACCGGAGCCGCCGGTGAGCGGAGTCTTGGCACCCCGTGTGGGGGTTGTCGTTGCCACGGAGGGAGTCCTTCCCTGGGAGGTCGGGCCTGGGAGGTCGGGCCGGGTAGGGGCGGGAGGTGGGGCGGCGGGCCGGGCGCCCGTCCCGCCGGTCCCCTCCCCGCGCGGTCCGGCACGGTGCCGAGCGGCCCGCGCGGCAGCCGGCGGTACGTGTGGCAGGCGGCGGCGCGTGTGGCGCGGGACCCGGTGGTGGTGCCGGATCGCCGGTGGCGGGTGCCGGGTGTCGGTCGTGGGTGGCGGGTGCTGGTGCCGGTGGGAGGGATCGAGGTGGGTTCGGGGGCGGGGCAGCGGGTCGGGGCGTGTCCGGGAGGGTCGGCGCCCGGGGCGGGTCGTGCGGCCCGGTCCCGCGGGGTGCTACCGCGGCCGGCGTTGCGGAGTGCCGCCCGCCGCTGCGGGGTGCCGTCCGCGGCTGCGGGGTGCCGTCCGCGGCCCTGTCGCGCTGTCGGCACGGGCGGGCGCCGGCCCGGGGCGAACCCGACGCCGCGCAGCAGACCCGCCGCGGACGGCAGGGTCTGCTGCGTACGCCACCCGCGCCTGCGGGCGGGGGCCGTCGTACCACCACGGCCCCCGCCGTGCGCACGGTGCGGGCGGTGCGGGGCGGCTGGTGGGACCGCCCGCACCGGCGCGGGTCAGCCGATGGCCTTGTCGATCGTCTCGACCGCCGCGTCCCAGGCCTTGTCGGGCTTGGTGCCGCGCTGCTCCATGTTGTTGATCTGCGTGGAGATCGTGTCCTTGATCACGCCGTCCTTCGGGCCGAGCACGGCCACCGGGATGGACTTGGCCTCCTCGGCGTAGAGCTGGCCGACGGGGGCGTTGTTGAAGTACTCGAGCTTCGCGTTCTTCACGTCGTCGAGCGTGTAGGCGCCCTGGTTGGACGGGAAGACACCGACGGCCTTGAACACGGCGGCCTGCTGCTCGGGCGCGGTCAGCCACTTGACCAGCTCGGTGGCCTCCTTGACGTGCTTGCCGCTCTTGGGCACGGTCAGGAAGGAACCGCCCCAGTTGGCCGCGGTCGCGCCGGGCGCCCGCGAGATGTCCCACTTGCCGGCGAAGTCGTTGCCGGAGTAGTTCTCGATCTGGAGGGACATCCAGGCCGGGCACACGACGGTGGCCACGGTGCCCTTGCGCAGCGCCGCCTTCCACGGGTCCTGGAACTGCGGCAGGCCCTGGCTCAGCTTCTTCTCCGCGGCCTCGGCGGCGAGGTCCCAGCCCTTCTGCACCGAGGGGCTGTCCTTGTATATCGCCTTGCCGTCGGCGTCGTAGTACTGGCTCTCGGAGGAGCTGACGACACCGTTGAACATGGCGCTGGCGGAGTCCATGAAGTAGGTGCCCTCGGGCGCCTTCGCCTTGTACCGCTCACCGAGCTTGATGTAGTCCTCCCAGCCGCCCGCGACCGCCTTGGCGACCTCCTCGCGGTCGGTCGGCAGGCCCGCCTTCTCGAAGAGGTCCCTGCGGTAGCAGAGCGACATCGGGCCGATGTCGGTACCGGCGCCGATGACCTGGCCGTCCTTGCTGGTGGCCTGCTTGGCCTTCCAGTCGACCCACTGGCTGGTGTCGATGCTGCCCTTGAGGTCGGTGAACTTGTCCGCCTGGGTGTCCACCACCTCCTTGATGCGGGCGACTTCCACGCCGACGACGTCACCCAGGCCACTGCCCGAGTTCAGCTGCTGAAGGAGCTTCGGGTAGTAGTCCTGCTCGTTGGCGGTGGTCTCCTCCTTCACCTCGATGTTCGGGTGAAGCTGCTGGTACTTCTCGAACAGGCCGGCTTCCTTGTAGCCGAACTGCCCGTAGTCGGCCACCTTGAGGACGATCTTCCCGTCGGATTCCGAGGCGTCCGAGTCACTGTCGCTGCTGCAGGCGGTCAGCAGCAGGGCCGAGGCCGTCAGGACCGACGTGGTCAGGGCCGCTGCTCTGCGGCCGCGGACGCCGCCGGTTCGGGTGATGCGCATTCCACTACTCCTTGTTCCAGTGGGAACGGGGACCTCAGGAATCAGACCGCCGGGTTCGACGGTCCGGACCTGCCCTCTCGGTTCGAGCAGCGGCCAGCCCAGAGCAACGCGGCATGCGGTGCGAAGATGCTGGTCAACGGTGTGCCATGCGAGGTGGAGGGAAGGGCCGATGGTGCTTCGTTCCGTACGGAAGCCGGCCCCGGAACTCCGTGGGACCGCTCCCACGCGGCTTGCCCCGAAGACTCGTTGCTGCCGGGCCCAGGTGTCAAGACTTGAAAACGGCGTTGTTGCGCAAGCGTGTTCCGCGCGTCACGGGAATGTGTCGCACCGCCGCGGGACAGCTGCCCGGATTGTGTGGTCGCGATTCTGAATTCCCGCAGGTCACCGGCGAGTTACCGATCGGTCGGGGCCGCGGAGGGGTCCGTGCGGACGCCGGTCGCGCTTTCTGGGCCAGAATGAAGCCGGTCCCCCCACCGAACGCCGGAAGGTGAACGATGAGCCCTGCCGAACAGCCGCCCGCCCCCGCGGACGTCCGGCGCCCGACCCTGAACGCGGTGGCCGCGCGCGCCGGCGTGGGCCGTGGCACGGTCTCCCGGGTCATCAACGGTTCCCCGAAGGTCAGCGACCGTTCCCGCGCGGCCGTGGAGCGGGCGATCGCCGAACTCGGCTACGTCCCCAACCCGGCCGCCCGGTCTCTCGTCACCCGGCGCACCGACTCCGTGGCGCTGGTGGTCCCCGAGGCGCAGTCCCGGCTGTTCTCCGAGCCGTACTTCTCGGGGATCATCCGGGGCGTGAGCGCCGGGCTCGCGGACGCCGGGATGCGCATGCTGCTGGTCATGGTGCACGACGAGAAGGAGTACGCGCGGCTCGCCCCGTACCTGTCCGGGCAGCGCGTGGACGGGGTGCTGATGGTGGCGGTGCACAGCGACGACACGCTGCCCGACCAGCTGGAGGCGCTCGCCATTCCGACCGTGCTGGCCGGCCGGCGGGGTGACCGGGAGCCGCTGGGGCACGTCCGCGCGGACAACCGCGGCGGCGCCGGGAGCGCGGTCCGGCATCTGCTGGCGAGCGGCCGCCGGACCGTGGGCACCATCACCGGGCCGCTGGACATGGAGGCGGCGCGGGAACGGCTCGACGGTTACCGGGAGGCACTGCGGGAAGCCGGTGCCGCGGTCACCGAGGAGCTGGTCGCGAACGGCGACTTCACCGAGGAGGGCGGGCGCGCGGCCATGCGGGAGCTGCTGGACCGCCGCCCCGACCTGGACGCGGTCTTCGCCGCCTCGGACGTGATGGCCTCCGGTGCCGTGCTGGAGCTGCGCGCGGCGGGCCGGCGGGTGCCGGGCGACGTGGCCGTCATCGGTTTCGACGACTCCATCGTGGCCCGGCACATCGATCCGCCGCTGACCAGCGTCCGGCAGCCGCTGGAAGAGATGGGCCGCACCATGGCGAGGCTGCTGCTGGACGAGATCGCCGACCGTGGCGCCGGGCACCGCGGAGTGGTCCTGCCGACGCGGCTGGTGGTGCGGGAGTCGGCCTGAGCGATGCGGCGGAAGTCGCCGGGTGGCAGGGGTTTCACGGTGGGAGCGCTCCCATGCATAATGGGGCCCCCGACCTCGTGGGAGCGATTCCATGCCAGAACCGACACCCGTCTCCTTCCCTCCTGCCTTCCTCTGGGGCGCCGCGACCTCGGCGTACCAGATCGAGGGCGCGGTGCGGGAGGACGGCCGCACCCCTTCGATCTGGGACACCTTCAGCCATACGCCGGGGAAGACGGCCGGTGGTGACACCGGTGACATCGCTGTCGACCACTACCACCGCTACCGCGACGACGTGGCGCTGATGGCGGAACTGGGTCTGGGTGCCTACCGCTTCTCCGTCTCCTGGCCTCGGGTGCAGCCGACCGGCCGCGGCCCGGCCGTCCAGCGCGGCCTGGACTTCTACCGGCGTCTCGTCGACGAGCTGCTGACCGCCGGGATCAAGCCGGCCGTCACCCTCTACCACTGGGACCTGCCGCAGGAGCTGGAGGACGCGGGCGGCTGGCCGGCACGGGACACGGCGTACCGGTTCGCCGAGTACGCGCAGATCGTCGGCGAGGCGCTCGGCGACCGCGTGGAGCAGTGGATCACGCTCAACGAGCCGTGGTGCGCGGCCTTCCTGGGCTACGCCTCCGGGGTGCACGCGCCCGGCCGTACCGAGCCGGCGGCCGCGCTGCGCGCCGCGCACCATCTGAACCTGGCGCACGGCCTGGGCACGGTGGCCCTGCGTTCGGTGATGCCGGCCGGCAACTCGGTGGCGATCAGCCTCAACACCTCGGTCGTCCGGCCGCTGTCGCAGCAGCCGGCGGACCTGGCGGCGGCGCGGAGGATCGACGACCTCTCCGGCGGGATCTTCCACGGCCCGGTCCTGCACGGCGCCTACCCGGAGACCCTGCTCGAGGCGACGGCACCGGTCACCGACTGGTCGCACGTCCAGGACGGCGACCTGGGGCTGATCCGCCAGCCGCTGGACGCGATCTGCCTCAACTACTACACGCCCACCGTGGTGTCGGCGGCCGACGCGGACTCGCGTGTCCCGCGCGCCGACGGGCACGGCACGAGCGACCACTCGCCCTGGCCGGCCGCGGACGACGTGGCGTTCCACCAGCCGCCGGGCGAGCGCACGGCGATGGGCTGGACCGTCGACCCGACCGGCCTGCACGAGCTGATCATGCGCTACCACCGGGAGGCCCCCGGCCTGCCGCTGTACATCAGCGAGAACGGCGCCGCCTACGACGACAAGCCCGCCGCGGACGGTACGGTCCACGACCCCGAGCGGGTCGCCTACCTGGACGGCCACCTCAGGGCGGTCCGCCGGGCCATCGACGACGGCGCGGACGTGCGCGGCTACTACCTGTGGTCCCTGATGGACAACTTCGAGTGGGCCTACGGCTACGAGAAGCGGTTCGGCGCGGTCTACGTCGACTACGCCTCCCAGGAGCGCATCCCCAAGGCGAGCGCCCTGTGGTACGCGCGGGCGGCCCGCACGGGGACGCTCCCGCCGCTGGACCCGGCCGAGTAGAGCTGCCCGACGGGGCGGGCGAGCGGGCCCGGGGCGCGGCGTCCGACGGGGGGTGCCGCGCCCCGTGCCGCCGGGTGCGGCGCGGTGCCGGTCGTGCGTGCCGGGTCAGTTGTAGGCGGCGAAGGCCTTCGAGAAGGCCGACTTCTCCTGGACGACGGAGCTGCACGTGGCGTCGGCCTGGGGCTTGGCGCCGTCCGCGCACTGCTTGTCGCGGGTCGCGGACCACATGGACAGCCAGGCCAGGTCCTTGGACTCGGCGAACTTCACGAGCTGGGCGGCGTCCTCGACCGTGAAGATCTCGGTCACGACGTCGTTGACGCCGATCATCGGGGTGACGGCGACCGTCTGCCAGGCCGCGCTGTCGGAGAGGCCGAGGACGCTCTTGATCTGGGCCTGGGTGGCGGTGGCGGCCTGCTCGGCGTAGGTGCCCATGTCGCCGCTGTACGCCGGGCCGTAGTCCATCGCCATGATGTTGACGGCGTTGATCTTGACGCCGTTCTGCCGGGCGTTGGCGAGGAGATCGACGCCGGCCTGGGTCAGGCCCTCCGGCATGACCGGCAGGGTGAAGGAGACGTCGAGGCCCGGGTGCCGCTTCTGCAGGGCGGCGACGGCCTGGGCGCGGCGGGTGTTGGCGGCCGTGTCGGGCAGGGCGCCGCCCTCGACGTCGAAGTCGACCTTGGTGAGCCCGTAGGTGTCCACGACCTTGCCGTACGCCGCCGCCAGGGCGTCGGCCGAGGTGCACGTCGTCGCCAGCTCGGAGCCGGCCGCGCCGCCGAAGGAGACGCGGACGTCGCCGCCCCGGGCGCGCAGGGCGCCTATCTGCTGCGCCACGGCGTCGCTCGCCAGGTCGGTGACACCGCCCCACTTGGGGGTGCAGCCGCCGCCGTCGGTGACGAAGGCCAGGTGGTAGTTCTTCACGCCGGTCGCCTCGGCGTTCGCGACCAGGTCGAAGGCCGGGTAGAGGGAGGTGTCGACGTAGGGCGCGAAGCCGGCGCCGGCCGTGGTGCCGTCGCCGGGGGTTTCGGAGGGGGCGGGGGTGGTGGCCGTGGCGGTCGGTGTCGGCGCGGCGGTGGCGGAGGCGGTGGCCGTGGGGGTGGGGGTGGGCGCCGGGGCCGAGGGCTGGGTCGGGCGGCCGCTGGGCTCGGGGGTGGCGCCGCCGTCCGCCGAGCACTGGGCGCCGTCGACGCGGCAACCCGTCGGGTCCTGGGTGCCGTTGACGACGAAGCCGACGGTGACGGACTCGCCGGGCTTCAGGCCGTCCGTGTCCCACTTCGGCCCGGTCACGGTGACGTGCCGGCCGCTGACGCTCGACTCCGCGTTCCACAGGGAGCCGAGCCCGGCACCCACCGGCAGGTCGAACTCCAGCGTCCAGTCCTTCTCGGCCTCCTGACTGTTGTTGGTGACGACGTACTGCGCGGTGTAGCCCGTCGACCACTCGCTCGTCCTCGTGTAGGCGGCGCCGACTCCGGCGGCCTGGGCGGTGCTGGTGAACAGCAGCGCGCCGCCACCGGCCACGGCGGTGGCGACGAGCGCGCCGATCGCCTTGTTCCTGCCACTGACCCTGCGCCGGTGCGTGCTGCTCATCTGGTGCCTGCCTTCGCTGTTCAGGGGGCCCTGCGGGGGGAGTGCGCGGGGCGGGGTGCGGCAGGCACGCTAGCGATGCGGAACCGGGCAAAGCGCCTGTTCCGGACGGTGGGTGGCGATCTTAGGGTGCGCTTAAGGGAGGGATCGGGACCGGTTAAAGGGTGTGCCCCGGCGGGGCTGCCGGCGGCGCCGCACCGTGCCCCGGTGGCCGCGCCGCACCGGTGCCGTGCGCCCGTCCAGCTGGATCCAGATCCGCACCTCGGTCCCGCCGAGCACGGACGAGCCGATACGTACGTCCCCGCCCGTCGACTCGGCGAGCCGGCGCACGATGTCGAGGCCGAGCCCGGTCGACCCGTCGGTGCCCGACCCCCGGCCGCGGGCCATCGCCGCCTCGGGGTCGGCTATGCCGGGGCCCGCGTCGGAGACGAGCACGATCACCGCGTCCTCGCCGTTGTGCAGGTCGACCGCGAAGGCGGTGCCCTCGGCGGTGTGCCGGAAGACGTTGCCGAGCAGGGCGTCGAGGGAGGCGGCCAGGTCGGCACGGGCCACGGGTATGCGCACCGGCCGGTCGGCGCCGGCCACCCGCCACTTGCGTCCCTCGTCCTCGGCGAGCGCGGACCAGAAGCCCATCCGCTCGCGGACCACCTCGGCCGCGTCGCACCCGGCGCCGGGACCAGCCGCGGCGGTCTGCGGTTTGGCGTCCCGGGCGGTGCGGATGATGGTGTCGACCTCGCGCTCCAGCTGCTCGACGGCGGCCCGGGTCTGCTCGGCGGCCGGGCCGTCGCCGAGGGAGGCCGCGTTGAGCCGCAGCACGGTCAGCGGGGTGCGCAGCCGGTGGGACAGGTCGGCGGCCAGTTCCCGTTCGTTGGCGAGGAGCTGGACGACCTGGTCGGCCATGGAGTTGAACGCGACGGCCGCGAGCCGCAGTTCGGTCGGGCCCTCCTCGGGCACGCGGGCGCCCAGCTTGCCCTCCCCCAGCTCGTGCGCCCCTTCCACCAGCTTCTGCGCCGGCCGCACCATGCGCACGCCCAGCCGGTCGGCGACCGCGACCGAGCCGACGATCAGCGCGGCGCCGACCGCGGCGAGCACCGCCCAGGCCGTGCCGACGCCGTTGGTGACCTCGGACTCGGGGACGTACACCTCGACGACGGCGATCTCGCCGGAGCTGAGCGCGACCGGCTGGAGCAGCGTCGAGCCACCGGGTACCTCCGCGGTGGAGGCGCGCCCCATCTCGCGTACGGCGGCGATGTCCTCGTCGGTGGCGCGCTGCCGGCCGATGTCGGTGCCGCTGCCGTTGCCGGTGTCCTTGCCGCCGGACGCCGGTATGTGCACGGACATCCCGGCGTCCGAGCCCGCGGAGGCGACGACGCGCTCCAACTGGTCCCGGTCGGTGGTGATGGACAGCGCGGGGGCGACGGCGGCGGCCTCCCGCTCGGCGTTCGAGAACGCGCGGTCCCGGGCCATCTCCCGGATGACCAGTCCCAGCGGCACGGCGAAGGCGACCACGACCATGGCGGTGACCGCCAGCGACACCTTCACCAGGGCCCACCTCATCGCGGCGGCTCCGCTTGGGGAGGCTCCGCGACCGGCGGCTCCAGCTTCACGCCGACGCCGCGCAGGGTGTGCAGGTAGCGGGGCCGGGCGGCGGTCTCCCCCAGCTTCCGGCGCAGCCAGGACAGGTGGACGTCGATGGTCTGGTCGTCGCCGTAGGACTGCTGCCAGACCTCGGCGAGCAGCTCCTTGCGGGGGACGACCACTCCGGGGCGGCCGGCGAGGAAGGCGAGCAGGTCGAACTCACGCCGGGTCAGGTCGAGCCGGGTCCCGTCCAGTTCGGCCTGGCGACGCAGGGGGTCGACGGTCAGGCCGCCGACGCGCAGGACGGTGGACGGCGGTGTCTCTCCGGTGCCGACGCGGGCGCGGCGCAGTACGGCCGCCATGCGGGCCGACAGGTGCTCGACCGAGAACGGCTTGGTGAGGTAGTCGTCCGCGCCCGCGTTCAGCAGCCGGACGACCTCCGCCTCGTCGTCCCGGGCGGTGGCGACGATGACGGGGACGTCGGTGATGCCGCGCAGCATCTTCAGTGCCTCGGAGCCGTCGAGGTCGGGCAGTCCGAGGTCGAGGATCACCACGTCGAACCGGAAATGGGCGACCTCGCGCAGCGCCTCCAGCGCCGTGCCGACGCTGCGCACGAGGTGCGAGGCGTCGGTCAGATGCCGGATGAGCGCCGAGCGTACGAACTGGTCGTCCTCGACCACGAGCACACTTGCCATGGGCGGCACCGTACGCCATGCGGAGGAGCCCGGTGCGGGCCTGTGGACAACTCCGGCCGGGGCTCCGGGGACGGCTGTGGACAACCCGTCCGGGCGACACGCGTGTGACGTGTGAGGCAGTATGGCCGCGATGCGCAGAGGACTCGTACACGTACTTGCCTGGCTGCTCGCCACCGGCGCGGCGGTCACGCTGTCGTGGTGGGGCGTGCACACGGTGATGGCGGGCACGGCCTACGACGCGCCCCGCGCCCTGCCCATCACGGCGGCCGACGCGGCCGCGCGGGGCCCCCAGGCTTCCGAGCCGTTGGCGTCGTCCACCAAGCGTCCTTCGCCGTCGGGCAGTGCGTCGAGCGGGCCGTCGGGCAGCCCGGCGGCGACGCCCGGCCGGACGCCCCGCGAGCCGAGTCCGGCGGCGCCCTCGCGGAGCGCGCCGGCTTCCGCTCCCGCCGACCCGGGCCCCTCCCCCACCGCCTCCGGCCGGGTCCGGAGCTACGAGACCGACGGGGGGCGTGCGGTGTTCGACCTCGGGACGTCGTCCGCCTCGCTGGTGTCGGCGACCCCGGGTGCGGGCTGGTCGATGCAGGTGTGGAAGACCGAGACGTGGATCCGGGTGGAGTTCACCTCCGGCGCGGACCGGGTGTCGGTGTTCTGCACCTGGCACGACGGTCCGCCGCGGGTGGAGATCGGCAGCTACTGAGCCGGCCGCCGGGTCACCGAAGGCCGCCGGGTCACTGGAAGACCGAGGCCGGTGGCGCCGGTGAGGCCACGGCGGCCGCGTCCGTCACGGGCTGGGCGCCTCCGGCGAAGTCGGTCAGGGCCTTGCCGTGTTCCACGCGCGCGGAGTGCGGGTCGGAGGCGGCGCGGCGGGTGAGCTCGGCGATCGGCAGCGGGTGGTCACTGGCGGCGAGGACCGCGTTGCCGAAGCGTTTGCCGCGCAGCACGGCGGGGTCGGCGATCAGGGCGAGTTCGGGGAAGCGGGCGGCGACCGTGGCGATCTGGCCGCGCAGGTGGGTGAGCGGCGGGCCGTCGGCGAGGTTGGCGGCGTAGACCCCGCCCGGTGCGAGCGCGCGCCGCACCTCGTCGAGGAACTCGGTGGACGTCAGGTGCGCCGGGGTGCGGGCCCCGCTGAACACGTCCGCGATGACCAGGTGCGCCCAGCCGTCGGGCACCTTGGCGAGCCCGGCGCGGGCATCGGTGGAGCGGACCCGGACGCGGGCGCCGGGGTCCAGGGGCAGTTCGCGCCGGACCAGTTGGACCAGGGCGGCGTCCCGCTCGACGACCTGCTGGGTGGAGCGGGGGCGGGTGGCGGCGACGTAGCGGGCGAGGGTGAGGGCGCCGCCGCCGAGGTGTATGGCGTGGACGGGCTTCCCGGGCGGGGCGGCCAGGTCGATGACGTGCCCGAGGCGGCGCTGGTACTCGAACGACAGGTACGCCGGGTCGTCCAGGTCGACGTGCGACTGCGGGGCGCCGTCGATCAGCAGCGTCCAGGCCCGCGCGCGCTCCCGGTCGGGTATCAGCTCGGCGCGCCCGCCGTCGACGTCCTCGACGACGGTTTCCACGACTGCGCGCCCGTGGCGGGCGTTCCTGGACTTTCCCATCTGACCATTATCGAACGCCCCCGCAGCTCACGCGCCCGGCAGGGATCACGCGGCGTCCGGGTGTTCAGCGGCAGCTGTCCGCGGCCTCGATCAGCCGGGCCGCCTCCCCCAGCGCGGCCCGCAGGACGGCGGGGTCGGTCGCGAGGTCCGCGTCGCCGGGCGGCAGCAGCCAGTCCGATCCCTCCACCGGGGGCTCGGGAACCAGGTCGAGCTTCATCCCCCGGCCGTCGGTCTCCGTACAGGTGCTGCCCGGCACGTCCCAGGCGGCGGCCGTACCCGGGGGCACCAGGAAGCCGAGGGTGTCGCAGCCGAGGTCGTGGAGCACGCGGCCGACCGCCTCACCGGCTCCCCGTCTGAGAATGTCGACGGCCTCCAGACCCTGCCGCGTCGGCACGGTGACGACGTCACAGCCACCGTCGTCACCCACGTCGCAGGCGCCTGCGCAGTCGCTGCTGGTCTCCATTCCGGCCTCCACCACGGAACTCCTCCTTGGACGAGCGGGTCGGGAGTCGGGGGCCTCCCGGTCCACGGGGTTCAACGCGGCGGAACGTCAACAGCTACGGCACAAGTCCGCCGCAAAGGATGGCACTTCATGGCAGATCCCGGATGACATATCCGGTTTGTTGCCAAACAGCGCGTGGCGGTTCCGTCACAGCCGGTACGTTCTTGCTCGCCGGGAACGGGGTGGCAACCGGGAGAAGCCCCGCAACTCACACCTTTTCCGGCGTGGTTCGACGGTTCGCACGAGAGGACCCGGCCATGGCGTCGTCAACGGTGACCTCCGCCCAGCCCGACCGGCCACCGCGGCCGAACCTCGCCTTCCGGCGCCTGCGCGGACAGCGCTCGCCGGCCGAGTTCGCGGCGGCGGTGCGCCGCGCCGCGCGCGAGATCGGCGAGCGGGTCAGCTGTGACGCGCGCTACATCGGCCGCGTGGAGGCGGGCGAGATCCGCTGCCCCAACTACGCCTACGAGCGGGTGTTCCTGCACATGTTCCCCGGCCGCACGCTCACCGACCTGGGGTTCGCGCCCCGCTCGTCCGTACGCGGACGCCGGGCGCGCACGGAGGAGGACGCGCCGTCGGCGCACCTCGACCGGCCGCCGTGTGCCACGAGTGAGACAGGTGGCGCGGGTGAGCCGTATGACACGCACAACCCGTACGACACGCACGACGACGACAACGAGGAGAGCGACGTGCTGCGTCGCGCATTCATGACGAGCGGCGCCACCGTGGCCGCCGTCTCACTGGGCCCCCTGGGGTTCGTCACCGATGCCATGGCGGCGCCGCACGGCGTGCGCCGGGCCGGGAGGAGCGACGCGGGAGCCCTGGAAGAGGCCGTCCGCCGGATCCGGCTGCTCGACGACCGGCACGGCGCCGACGGCCTCTACCGGCGCGCGGCGGCCCCGCTGCGCGCCGCGTACGCGCTGCTGGACGCCGGTGCGACCCGGCAGGCCACGGCGGACCGGCTCTATTCGGGCGCCGGGGAACTGGCCATCTCGGTGGGCTGGCTGGCGCACGACTCGGGGCGCTTCGACGACGCGCGCTCCCACTACGCCGAGGCCCTCGCCACCGCCCGGATGACCGGCGACGAGGGCCTGGAGGCGCACGCCTTCTGCAACACGGCGTTCCTGGCCCGGGACACCGGCCGGCCGCGCGAGGCGGTACGGGCGGCGCAGGCCGCGCAGCGTGCCGCCCGGCCGCTGGGGTCGCCGCGGCTGATGTCCCTGCTGGCGCTGCGCGAGGCGGGCGGCTGGGCGGGGCTGGCGGACCGCGTGGGCTGCGAGCAGGCGCTGACCCGTGCGCAGGCCCTCTTCCAGCGGGGCCCCTCGGAGGCCGACCCCGAGTGGATGAGCTTCTACGGAGAGGCCGAGCTGGAGGGGCTGGAGGCCCAGTGCTGGTCCACGCTCGGCGACTGGCCCCGGGCGGCCGGGCACGCGCGCCGGGCGGCGGAACTGCAGGACCCGCACTTCACCCGGAACCTCGCGCTGTACTCGGCGGAACTGGCCGACGACCTGGCGCGCGGCGGGCGGCCCGACGAGGCGGCCGGGGCGGGGATGCGGGTGCTGGACCTGTTGGGCGAGGTCCAGTCGTCGCGGATCCGGTCGATGCTGGCGGGGACGGCGCGGGTGTTGCTGCCGCATCGGCGGGCGTCGGGGGTGTCGGCGTTCCTGGACCGGCATGCGTCGTTGCCACGGACGGCCTGACCGGCCGGGGGGGGCGGCGTGGATGCGCTGTCCGGCGTTGCGAGTGCCCGGCGCCGGGGGCGGGTGCGCTGTCCGGTGTTGCGGGGCGCCCGGCGCTGGGATGGGCGGGGGTGGGGCGCGTGGCCCGGCGTTACGGAGGTGCCCCGCGCTGGTGCCGGGCGGGGTGGGTCGCGTGGCCCGGCGTGGCGGGGTGCCGCTGCGCCCACCCGTGCCGCCCCAGCGGCACGACTGCCCGCGGCTGGGGCGGTGAGGACCCGCAGCTACGGCGGTGAGGACCCGCAGCTGGGGCGGTGAGGACCCGCAGCTACGGCGGTGAGGACCCGCAGCTACGGCGGTGAGGACCCGCGGCTGGGGCGGGGAGGACCCCCGGCTGGGGCGGGGAGGCCCGCCGCCGTGCGCGGCGAGGGGCGGAGCTGGGGCGGCGGGCCCGCGGTGTGGGCGGTGAGGGGTGGAGCTAGGCCGCGGGGGCGTGGTCGGTCAGGTGGCCGAGGTCGTTCCAGGATTCGATGGCCGGGTCGCCGTAGGCCCAGCCCAGGATCGACAGTGAGGTCGGGTTCAGGCGGATGCGGGACGCGAAGTCCAGGGGCAGGCCCAGCCAGCGGGCGCCGATCGACCGCAGGATGTGTCCGTGGGCGAAGACCAGGACGTCGCGGTCGGCCTCCCGCGCCCACGCGACCACCTCGTCCGCGCGCGCGGTGACGTCGGCCAGGCTCTCGCCCTCCGGGACCCCGTCCCGCCAGATCAGCCAGCCGGGCCTGACCGCCTGGATCTCGTCCGGCGTCATGCCCTCGTACGCCCCGTAGTCCCACTCCATGAGCGTGTCCCAGGTGCGGGCGCGCTCGCCGAAGCCGGCGATCTCGCAGGTCTCGTGGGCCCGGGACAGGGGGCTGGTGCGCACCTCGACGCCGGGCAGGCCGTCCAGGGGCGCCCGGTGCAGCCGCTCGCCGAGCAGCCTGGCGCCGCGCCGGCCCTCCTCCAGGAGCGGCACGTCGGTCCTGCCGGTGTGCTTGCCGGACAGCGACCACTCGGTCTGTCCGTGCCGGGCCAGCAGGATGCGCGGTGCCATGAAGGGGCCTTTCCGGGACGAAGGTCGGAGGGGACCCCACCATCATCGCGCACGCCGTACCCGGGCAACCCGGGGGGACATCCCGGCGTCTATCAGGGCCGGGGGCCGCTCCACGGGGAGGGCCCCCGGACGCCGTAGAGTGGCACGCCCGGCGCCGTCGGGCACGCGCGAGAAGAAGGGGGAGGGCGATCGGATTGCCGCACACCGAGACACCGGGCACCGAGGCGGCCCCTCAGACTCGGCTTCGCTGGTGGACCGAGCTCCCGCTGATCGTCCTCGTGTACGCCTGCTACTCCGCGGGCCGCCTCCTGGTGCGCGGTGACGTCTCGGACGCCGTGGACCACGGGCTGGCGCTCCTGCACATCGAGAAGGTGCTCTTCCTCAACGCCGAGCACCCGCTCAACCGTCTCTTCACCCGCGAACCGTGGCTCGGCGTCCCGGCCGACTTCTGGTACGCGTCGCTGCACTACG
The DNA here is from genome assembly GCF_014648815.1 of Streptomyces flaveolus. Lineage (GTDB taxonomy): Bacteria > Actinomycetota > Actinomycetes > Streptomycetales > Streptomycetaceae > Streptomyces > Streptomyces flaveolus. The sequence goes on from NZ_BMRV01000006.1 coordinate 215,677, forward strand.
TCGTCACCCCGGCGATCCTGGTCTGGCTGTTCCGTTCCCGCGCCGTGCGGTACCGGGCCGCCCGCACCTGGCTGATGACGTCCACGTTCATCGGGCTGATCGGCTTCACGCTGCTGCCGACCTGCCCGCCCCGGCTGCTGGACGCGAGCCACGGGTTCGTCGACACGATGGCCCACTACAGCTCGTACGGCTGGTGGGGCGGCGAGGCGAGCGCGCCGCGCGGTCTGGGCGGGATGACCAACCAGTACGCGGCCATGCCGAGCCTGCACGTGGGCTGGGCGCTGTGGTGCGGCGTGATCCTGTGGCGCCACGGCGGCACGCGCACGGCGAAGGTGGCCGGTGTCGTCTACCCGCTGGTGACGACGATCGTGGTGATGGGCACCGCGAACCACTACTTCCTCGACGCGGTGGCGGGCGCCGCCGTGATGGGCGCGGGATTCCTGCTGGCGCCGTTCGTGATGCGGGTCGCCGACCGCGCGCGGACCCGGATCACCGCCCGGTTCGCTTCCACCCCGCAGGGCTCCGGCGACGCTGATTCCCCCATTGTCAGTGGCGGATGCCAGACTTCCGCGGGTGAGCGATTTCCACGGCAGCGCGAGCAGCGGCTCGAAGCGGGAGCCGAGCCGGACGCCTCCTCCACGGACGCGGGGGACGAGACTCCGGCACCGGCTCGCTGAGCTGCGCGGTCCCGACGTCCCCGCGAAGGCGCTGGACGCGCGGGCCCTGGCCGCCCTCGCGGCCAACCCGGGGTGCAGGCGGCGCGCGATCCTGGACGGCGCCGGGGTGGACAAGGGCTCGCTGGCGAGCGCGCTCGGTTCGCCGTCGGTCTTCGGCCAGTCGCAGTTCGCGTTCACCCGGGGCAACGCCTTCGAGGCGCGGGTCAAGGCGGACGGCGGCGCCGAACTGCTGCGGCTCGTGCACGAGAAGCTGGACGGGGGCGCCGAGCCGCCCGCCGGGGCACGGACGCCCGACCTGTCGGCGACCGGCCCCGAGGGCCGCGCCGCGCGCACCTCGCTGGCGCTGCGGGAGGCGACCCGGGCGTCCGGCGCCTGGACGCTCCTGGACCACCCGATGCTGGCGCTCGACGTCGCCGGCTCCCCCGCCTTCCTGGAGCCGGACGCGGTGGTGGTCCACCCGGACGGCACCTGGACGGTCATCGAGATCAAGTCCTTCCCGATGCTGGACGGCTCCGCGGACCCGGCGAAGGTGGGCGCCGCCGCCCGGCAGGCCGCGGTGTACGTGCTCGCGCTGGAGGAGGTCGCCGCCCGCCTGGACCCCGCACCGCGCGTGCGGCACCGGATCCTCCTGGTCTGCCCCAAGGACTTCTCCAACCTGCCCACCGCGTCCGCCGTCGACGTGCGCAAGCAGCGCGCGGTGACCGGCCGCCAGCTGGCTCGCCTCACCCGTATCGAGGAGATCGCCGACACGCTCCCCGAGGGCGTCTGCTTCTCCCCCGGGCTGCCGGCCGACGAGCTGACGGCCGCGGTCGAGGCGGTCCCGGCGACGTACGCGCCCGAGTGCCTGTCCGCGTGCGAGCTGGCCTTCCACTGCCGTGCCCGGTCCCGTGAGGCAGGCGCGGTGACCTCGCTGGGCCGCCCGGTGCGGGCCGAGCTCGGCGGGCTGTCGACGGTGGACGACGTGCTGGCGGCGGCGCGCGGGGAGGCCGGCGACCCGGACGACCCGGCGGTGGCCGCGCTGCGCCGGGCGGCCGAACTGCGGGCCGAGGCGCTGGCGTCGGTGGGCGGCGGGACCGGCGAGGTGGCCGCGTGTCGCTGATCACCACGCTCGCCCGGCTCGAGGCGGTGCGCAGCGGCCGTGCGCAGCCCGCCGCCACCGTCCGGCACCGGCACCTGTCCGACCGCCCCCTCGTCTTCGTACCGCTGATCACCGCGGGTGAGGCGGGCGCCCCGCTGGGCGCGCTGGTCGGCACCGACCGGGAGGCGCCGCACCTGCTGGTCGTGCCGCAGCCCCGCGACCGCGACCTGCGCTTCGCGTTCCTGGCCGAGCTGGCCGGCATCGTGCTGCCGCACGTCGAGGCGTACGCCGACAGCGTCGAGGCCGCCGAGCGCACCGAGACCGACCCGGAGACCGGCAAGCGGGTCAAGGTCGAGGTCGACCTGTGCGCGGACGCGGCGCAGCTGATCGTGCCGAGCCGCGCCGGCATCGACTTCGTACGGCTGCTCGGCCGGTCCATGCGCTTTCGGCGCACGGCGGAGCAGGACCCGGAGACGCCGCATCCCGCGCCGCCGAGGGTGCCGCTGCTGGGCCGGTGGCTGACCCACTACGGCGAGCGGGCGCGGGTGCCCGGCTCCTCCCTCCTCCTCGCCATGACCGACCTGCTGGGCCGGCACTGGGCGACCGGGCAGTCGAGCCTGGAGGACCAGCACCTGGGGGCGCTGCTCGCGTGGATCGCCCCGCCCGACGAGTGGCCGACCGGCGCCGAGGCCGCGCGCCACGCCGAACTCGCCCGTGACGCCGACGGCCAGCTGCGGTGCCCGCCCGCGGGCCCGGCGACCGACCCGGCCTTCGACAACAAGCTGCTCGCGCCCGCCATCGAGCGCTACGACCGCGCCCGTACCGCGCTCGCCGCCGCCGAGGACGGGCTGGAGGCCGACGACCGGCTGGGCGCGCTGACCGCCGCCGAGCGGGAGATCCGCGATCTGGTGGAGAGCCGTACCCGGCCCACCTGGGACGCGGTGTGGCGGGGCCTGGACCTGCTGCGGGAGCTGCCCGCCGGGGCGCACGTCGAGGACCGGTGGACGCGGGACCGCTGGTCGTTCACCTCGCACCGCGACCGCGTCCTCGCCGGTGAGCCCCCGCAGCCGCGCCGGGACGACGCGGTCACGGCGGCGAACAAGCTCGCCACGCGCGAGCGCGAGCAGGCCCGGCTGGAGGCGCAGGAGGCGCTGGACGATCCGCTGGTGATGGCCGGGCGGCGGCTGGCCGGGGAGGCGTTCGCGGGCGAGGTCGTGGACGTGGTCATGGCGTACAGCGAGAGCAAGCGGCCCAGTCCGCGCCCGCTGGTCACGGTCCGCACGGACGACCGGCCGCACCTGGGCGAGCGGATGAAGGTGTACCGGTCGCTGGGCGGCAAGCCGCAGGCGGCGGAGTACGTCGGGCCGGCGGGACCGGACGAGGAGGGCGTGCTGGTGCTGCGCATCGTCGACAAGATGGGCCGCGGCAAGGAGCCCGAGGCCGGGTCGGTGCCGGAGAAGGGCGACCTGGTCTGCTTCACCCTCTTCGAGCACGAGCAGCGGGGCGGGGCGAAGCTGCCCGACCCGGAGCAGACCCCGTGGACGCACGGCGGGCCGCCCGGTGAGTCGGCCACCGTACCGGAGCCCGCCGACGCCCAGACCGCGGAGGACGTCCTGTGACCGCCGAGGCCACCACCGCCCCCGTCGGGGCCGCCTTCGACCCGGGTGCGGAGGCCGCCCGTGCCACCGCGGCGATCCTTCACGACACCCTGCACGGCACGGAGCGCGGTGTCGTCGTGGACTCCCCGCCCGGCGCCGGCAAGTCGACGCTCGTGGTGCGGGCGGCGCTGGAGCTGGCCGAGGCCGGACGCCCGCTGATGGTGGTCGCGCAGACCAACGCCCAGGTGGACGACCTGGTGCTGCGGCTCGCCGAGAAGAACCCGGATCTTCCGGTGGGCCGCCTGCACAGCAGCGACGCCGATCCGTACGACAAGGCGCTCGACGATCTGGCGAACGTCCGCAAGTCGGCGAAGGCCGCGGATCTCGCAGGGCAGGCGGTGGTCCTGTCGACCGCCGCGAAGTGGGCGCACGTCACGGTGGACGAGCCGTGGCGGCACGCGATCGTGGACGAGGCGTACCAGATGCGTTCCGACTCGCTGCTGGCCGTGGCCGGGCTGTTCGAGCGGGCGCTGTTCGTGGGCGACCCCGGTCAGCTGGACCCGTTCGCGACGGTGGGCAGCGAGCAGTGGGCGGGGCTGTCGTACGACCCGTCGGCCTCGGCGGTGACGACACTGCTCGCCCACAATCCCGGCCTGCCGCAGCACCGGCTGCCGGTGTCGTGGCGGCTCCCGGCGTCGGCGGCGCCGCTGGTGTCGGCGGCGTTCTACCCCTACACGCCGTTCCGCAGCGGGACGGGCCACGGCGACCGGCGGCTGGCCTTCGCGGTGCCGTCGGACGGTTCGGGGCCCGACCGGGTCATCGACGAGGCCGCCGCCTCGGGCTGGGGGCTGCTGGAGCTGCCGGCCCGGCACACGCCGCGCACGGACCCGGAGGCGGTGCGGGCGGTGGCGGCGGTGGTGCGCCGGCTGCTCGACCGCGGGGGCGCGGCGGTGTCCGAGCGCTCCCCGGACCCGGCCCCGCTGACCGCCGGCCGCATCGCCGTGGGCACCGCGCACCGGGACCAGGCGGCGGCGGTCCGGGCGGCGCTGGCCGAGCTGGGGGTGCGGGACGTGACGGTGGACACGGCGAACCGGCTCCAGGGCCGGGAGTACGACGTGACGGTCGTCCTGCACCCGCTCTCCGGCCGACCCGACGCGACCGCCTTCCACCTGGAGACGGGCCGCCTGTGCGTCCTGGCCTCCCGGCACCGGCACGCGTGCATCGTGGTGTGCCGCGAGGGGGTGGACGCCCTGCTGGACGACTACCCGTCGACGGAGCCGGTCCAGCTGGGAACGCTGGTGAAGTTCCCGGACGGCTGGGAGGCGAACCACGCCGTCCTCGCCCACCTCGCGGAACACCGCGTGCCCTGGCGACCCTGACCGACCGGGCGGCCGGCCCACACCTCGCCCCGCCGGACAGAGTCCGGCACGCCGCCGGAGGCGGCCGATGGACACAGCCCGGACGGCTGGGAGGCGAACCACGCCGTCCTCGCCCACCTCGCGGAACACCGCGTGCCCTGGCGACCCTGACCGACCGGGCGGCCGGCCCACACCTCGCCCCGCCGGACGGAGTCCGGCACGCCGCCGGAGGCGGCCGATGGACACAGCCCGGACGGCTGGGAGGCGAACCACGCCGTCCTCGCCCACCTCGCGGAACACCGCGTGCCCTGGCAACCCTGACCTCCGGCCCAACGCCCCCCGGCCGGACGGAGTCCGCCACGCCGCCCGAGGCGGCCGATGGGTACAGCCCGACGACCAGTGCGACGCCCCCGCCGGACGGAGTCCCGACCGCACAGGTGTCCCGCGAGCGTCTGCGCCCTTCGTCCGGTCGAGGCCCACTTGCATGGGCGCGGGACAATGGACGGTGGCCCACTCCACCGAGGGTGCCCCGCTCTCGGGGGCGGGTCGTTCGCGACGTACGAGAAGGAGAAGACATGGCGGAGCCCACGCCGGGTCGGAACCAACCGCGGCTGCGCCCCGCGCCCCTGCTCTTCGAGCCCGCGGAGGCGGCCGCCGATCCCGAGCACTTCTTCGACCTCGAGTCGATCGACGACCCCCGGGCGCTGCTGGACCGTGCGACGGAGCTGACGCAGGCGTTCCGGGCCGCGGCGGACCGGGCGGTGGAGTTCCAGGCGATGGCGGCGGCACAGCTCGCGGACCCGCGGAAGTTCGACCGGCTGACGGCCGCGGACATCGCCGACCGGGCCGAGTGGACCGAGGACTACGCCAAGAAGATGGTGGAGTTCGGGCGGGATCTGCTGCGCGGCGCCGAGGGCGGCGGCCCGGGGCACGTCGACCCGGTCTGACGGCATCACCGGGACCCGCGCGCCGGTTCGACCAGCCCGGACGCATATGCCAGACGGGCAAGATACCGGCTCCCGCTCCCCCCTGTCCCGGTTTCCCGCAACTGAGCGGAGCGGTGCCCTCACACCCGGTAGACGTAAGGGGTATGAGCAGCACACCGAATGTCTCGGACGTCACCTCGGACGGCGCCGCCTGGCTGGCCTCGGCGGGTGCCTACCCGCGCAGCACCCTCGCCCTGTGGGAGGAGCGGCCGGACGCGCCGGTCGTCCTGCCCTGCGGCTCGGCCTTCGACGTGGTGAGCGTCCCCGCGGTCTTCGGGCGCCGGATGCTGGACCGGATGTGGGACGAGGGGCCGGAGTCGGGACCCGTGGCCGAGTTCCGGGGCCGGATGCTGCTGTTCGCCGCGCCGGGCACCGCCCAGCGGCTGCCCTCCCTGCTGGAGTGGGAGGAGTGGAGCGCCCGCGGCCGGCAGGGAGGCCGTACCGTCGCCGTGCCGCCGCTGCTGTGCCACGGCGCCGGGGACGCGGTGACCGTCCCGGCCCTCACCGGCGCGTCCCCGCGTTCCGGTTCCCGCTGGCTGGTGGCCCCCGACACCCGGCTGCCGTGGCTGCCGGGCCCGGAGATCCTGCTCTGGGCGGCCGTCCGGGCGGCCCGGGCCGCGGTGCGGATTTCAATTTTTCCTCCCGCCGACCAGGATGCTAAGGTCTACGACGTCAGCAGGCGCCGCTAGCTCAGTTGGTTAGAGCAGCTGACTCTTAATCAGCGGGTCCGGGGTTCGAGTCCCTGGCGGCGCACGTTGTCGATGGCGAGGCATGTTCGCGGAAAACGCGAACGGGCCTCGCCATCGTTGTTCCTGCGCGGCTGCGCCGCGCGTGGTGGGGGCTTCGCCACCCACACCCCCCGGCTGCAGCGCTGCCTGCCCAGGAGGCTCAGCCGGGCGTGATCTTCACCGTCCACGCCCCCGACACCGTGCGCCCCTCCACCTCGACCCGTACGCCGTCCCCCGGCACCGTGAAGCTCTCGCCGAGGCCCACCGGGGCGTCCGCGAGCGGTGGGTAGACCGAGTCCTCCCAGCAGGCCTCCGTGTGCGGGTGGGCGTCGATCACCTCGATCGGCCCGCCCCCGGACGCCGCCCCGCCGCGCACCCGGTACACCAGCACCCCCGCGCGGCAGGCGTCGGCGTCGTTGCCCACCGGCCCCCGCGCCTCGAAGGCGAGCGCGCTGTCGGCCCCGGTGCGGACCACGGCCAGCTTGGTGCCCCGCCCGAGGCCGAAGGCCGGCGCACCGGCGGCCCCCGTCACGACCACGCCGGGTCCCGCGCCGAGCGGCTCCAGGGTCAGCCGGGTCGGTCCGCTGCCGCGGACGCACGCCACCTGCCGGGGCCGCAGCCAGCCCAGCTTCCACTTGTGCCAGCCGAACAGGTCGGGTGCCAGCCCGAACTGGCTGCCCATCAGGTCCCAGTCGCCGACGTACGTGTCCCAGTCGCCCTTGCCGTCGGCGGGCCGGTGGTACAGGTCGGGCAGGTCGAAGACGTGCCCGGTCTCGTGGGCCAGCACCAGCCGGTCCGGCGGATGGTTCTCGAACACCGTGACGACCCGCCGGAGGTCGGTGCCGTCGGCCCGCATCGGGGAGTCCAGGTTGACGACCTTCGTGGCGTCGGAGTCGACGCCGGGGGCGTCCGGGTCGGCGACGAAGTAGACGATGTCGTAGCGGGAGAAGTCCACGTGCGGATCGGCGGCGGCGAGCGCGTCGCGCAGATAGGCCGCCCGGTGCTCGGGGCTCCAGTCACGCCGTATGTCGTACGCCGTCGACGGCTTCGGCATGGGGATCCAGTCCCGCAGGGGGTGCGGGCGGAGCGTGAACGCGCCGTAGGAGGCGCGCCGGAAGAAGCGGGTGGTGGCCGGGAAGTGGTCGGCGGCCAGTTCGGCCGGTGCGGTCAGCGGCTGGGAGTCCGGGAAGGACAGGAACACCATCACGGCGTCCAGCGCGCGGGCCGGGCGCGGATAGGCGGCGTTCCAGGTGTCGAGGCCCTCCGAGTGGTGGGCCACGGTGCGCCGGAGCGCGCAGGGCTCCGGGGAGAAGGGCTCGGCGACCGAGGGGGCGCTGATCAGGGAGGTCGCGGCGAGCGCCGACATGGTGGTGCACACCGCGGCCGTGCTGCGCAGCCTGGGCCGGGCCGTCTCCGTCACCCGGCGGCTCGCGCCGAGGCCCTTGAGGGCCTCGCGGGGAAGTCGCCTCAGGGGGAGCTGGCGCGGCACATCGACCTCCGGGTGCGGTTCGCGGGACACCGCACCCAGCTTGTGCATATTTGTCGTACTGCGCCCTGTTCGCCTGCACCGGATGGGTGAGCCGCGCGAGATTGCGCCGGAGTGCGCCGGAGCCGACACCCCGGACCATGCACGGAACGTCACGACTGGTCGGAGGCTTGACGAAGCCGTCCAGAGGTGAGCAGAAACGATCACCCGGAGGGCTCACTCGGTCCGGAAAGCGGCTCGACGGCTGGAAGGGCCCCGGGCCAGCCTCTATGATCGGCACACTTTCCTGCACGGACACAGACGGACCGAGATCGAGGCACTGCGGGAGCAAGCGGTGAACGGAACCTCCGAAGGGCCGGCGCCCGTGGCAGACCTCGACCGGTCGGCCGTCACGGACAGTGACATCGAGCTGGCTGCACGTACCGGGCCCCCGACCTACCGCGAGGTGTTCACGGCCGCCCCGCTCGCGATGGCCGTCGTGGACCCCGAGGGCCTGGTCGTCAGCGCCAACGACACGCTGGGCACGCTGCTCGGCACCGACCCCGACGCCCTGGCCGGCTGCGCGGCGGCCGACCTGGTCGACCTCGCGTCCGACACGGGCACCTGGCAGGCGTACCGCGAGGTGCTGTCCGGCCGGCAGCCCCGGCTGCGCTGCACCCGGCGCCTGAAGCGGGCCGACGGCCACTCCCTGTGGGCCCAGGTCACCGTGGCACCGCTGGCCGGAGACGCGCCCGGCCTGCTGCTCTCGGTCTCCGACATCAGCGCCCGGCGCGAACTCCAGGCTCGGCTGCGCCACCTCCAGATGCACGACCCGGTGACCCGGCTGCCCAACCGCGCCCTGTTCTTCGAGCGGCTGACGGCCGCGCTGGAGGCGGAGTCGTACGAGCAGGGCGGCACCGGCCGGGTCGGCCTGTGCTACCTGGACCTGGACGGTTTCAAGGCCGTCAACGACACCCTCGGACACCGCGTCGGCGACCGGCTGCTGGCCGCCGTCGCCGAGCGGCTCACGCGCTGCGCCGAGGAGGCCGGGGGCACGCGGGCCGGCGTACCGCTGGTGGCCCGCCTCGGCGGCGACGAGTTCGCCCTGCTGGTGGAGGACTCCACGGGCACCGAGCAGCTCGCCGACCTCGCCGAGTCCGTGCTGGCCGCCCTCCAGGAGCCGTTCGAGCTCTCCGGCCGCCGTCTGTCGGTCACCGCGTCGGTCGGTGTGGTCGAGCGGCACACCGCCGGGACGACGCCCACCGCCCTGATGCAGGCGGCCGACACGACCCTGTACTGGGCCAAGGCCGACGGCCGGGCCCGCTGGACGCTGTTCGACCCCGAGCGCAACGCCAGCCGCATGACCCGCCAGGCCCTCGCCGCCACGCTCCGCCCGGCCATCGACCGCGGCGAGTTCGCCCTCGAGTACCAGCCGCTGGTGGGCATGGACGACGGCCGGGTGCGGGGCGTCGAGGCGCTCATCCGCTGGAATCATCCTCAGTTCGGCGTACTTGCGCCGAATCGGTTCATCGCACTGGCGGAAGAGGACGGCTCGATCGTCCCGCTGGGCCGCTGGATCCTGCGCACGGCCTGCCGGCAGGCCCGCCGCTGGCAGCTCGACCACCCCGACGAGCCGCCCATCTTCGTCAGCGTCAACGTGGCGGTCCGCCAGGTCTGGGACTCCGACCTCGTGGCGGACGTGGCGGCGGCCCTGGAGGAGACGGGCCTCGCCCCGCACCTGCTCCAGCTGGAGCTGACGGAGTCCGCGGTGATGGGCTCGGCGGGCCGGCCGCTCCAGGTGCTGAAGGCGCTGAGCGACATGGGCGTCCACATCGCCATCGACGACTTCGGCACCGGCTACTCGAACCTGGCCTACCTCAGCCGGCTGCCGGTGTCAGTGCTGAAGCTGGACGGCGCCTTCGTCCGGGGCTTCCAGTACGCCGGGGTCACCGACACCGCCGACGCGTCCGACGCCGCCACGGCGAACCCGGCCGACGAGGTCATCGTCGAGGCGATGGTCCAGCTCGCCCACCGGCTCGGCCTGACCGTCACCGCCGAGTGCGTGGAGACCTCGGACCAGGCGAGCCGGCTGCGCCGCATCGGCTGCGACACCGGCCAGGGCTGGCTGTACTCCCGGCCGGTGGCGCCGGACCGCATCTCCGCACTGCTGGGCTCCTCCGGGACGCCCGGGGTTCAGGCAGGCGCCGGCAGGCCGTAGGCGTCGGCGATCAGTTCGTAGGAACGCAGGCGTACGTCGCCGCCGTGGGCGTTGGCGGTGAGCATCAGCTCGTCGGCGCCGGTGCGCTTCTGGAGGTCGTCCAGGCCGGAGCGGACCTCGTCGGCGGTGCCGTGGATGACGTTCGCGTTCCAGGACTGCACGAACTCCCGCTCCATCGGGCTGAAGTCGTACGCCTCCGCCTCCTCCGGCGTCGGCACCAGCCCGGGGCGCCCGGTGCGCAGCCGGACCATGTTCAGCGCGGCGGCCAGCACCTGCCGGCGGGCCTCCTTCTCGTCGTCGGTGGCGAGCGCGGCGACGCCGATGAGGGCGTACGGCGCGTCCAGCACGGCCGACGGGCGGAAGGACTCGCGGTACAGGTCCAGCGCCGGGACGGTGTTCTGCGCGGAGAAGTGGTGCGCGAAGGCGAAGGGCAGCCCCAGGGTGCCGGCCAGCCGGGCGCTGAAGCCGGAGGAGCCCAGCAGCCACACCGGCGGCCGGTGCGGGGACTGGACGCCACCGGGGGACGTGGCCTGGACGGGGCCCGGCACGGCGTGGATCCTGCGGTACGGGTGCCCGTCGGGGAAGTCGTCGTCCAGGAACCGGATCAGCTCGGCGAGCTGCTGCGGGAAGTCGTCGGCGCCCTCGTTCAGCCGGTCGGTGCGGCGCAGAGCGGCGGCCGTCGCCCCGTCCGTGCCGGGCGCCCGGCCGAGGCCGAGGTCGACGCGTCCCGGCGCCATGGCTTCCAGCGTGCCGAACTGCTCCGCGATCACCAGCGGCGCGTGGTTCGGCAGCATGACGCCGCCCGAGCCGAGCCGGATGCGGCCGGTGTGGGCGGCGAGGTGCGCGAGGATCACGGCGGGCGAGGAGGAGGCCACGCCCGGCATCGAGTGGTGCTCGGCCACCCAGTACCGGTGGTAGCCGCGGTTCTCCGCGAGGCGGGCGATGTCCACGCTGGTCCGCAGGGCGTCGGTGGCGGTGCGGCCCGCGCCGACGGTCACCAGGTCCAGTACGGAGAGGGGGACGGGTGCGGTGCCGTGGGCGGTGCCCCGGATCTCCTCTGCGGCGTCTGCGGCCATGGTGGGGTGCCTCCTGTTGTCGTGCCGGGTCGCTGCGCGGGCTAACAGGAGAGTGCCTCCGGTTATTCCCCGGAAGGGCGCCGGTGCTCACCCCCGAAGGCCGATCGGCAGTGCGCGAGCAGCTCGCGCACCGCGGGGCCGGCCGCACTCGCCCAGATCAGGGCGAGCACCCCCGGCGTCTCCACGTCCTCGATGGTGCGGGCGGTGAGGCGGTCGCGGTGGGCGGCGGCCATCGAGGCGCTGAGGACGGCGACGCCGAGGCCGCGGGCGGCCAGGCCGGCGATGGCGTCCGCGGCGCTGGCCTGCAGCGCGATCGCCGGCTGGAAGCCCTGACCGGCGCACGCCCGGTCGAACACGGCGCGCAGGCCGGTGCCCGGCGGCATGCAGATCACCGGGTGGTCGGCCAGGTCGCGCAGCACGACCCGCCGCCGCCGCGCCAAGGGGTGCCCGGGCGGGACCGCCACGACGAGTCGTTCGCTGATGATCGTCCGCGCTTCCAGGTCCTCGGGAGCTGCCGCCGCCGCTCCGACGAGGGCCAGATCGAGGGCCCCCGTGCGCACCCCGTCCGCGAGCCGGTCGGAACCGTCCTCCAGCAGGGAGAGCTCCACGCCCGGATGCGCCTCGTGGAAGGCCTCGAGGGCGTCGAACAGCGGGTCGAGGGTGCAGCCGATGACCATGCCGACGGCGAGCCGGCCGCGGATCAGGTCGGTCACCTCGCCCACCGCCTGACCGACCGACCCGGCCGCGGCCAGTGCGGCGCGGGCGTGTTCGAGCGCGGCCTTCCCGGCGACGGTGAGGGTGACGGCGCGGGCCGACCGGTCGAACAGGTCGGCGCCGAGTTCCCGCTCCAGCCGGCGGATCTGGGCGCTGACGCCGGACTGGCTGATGTGCACCCGCTCGGCGGCACGGGTGAAGTTCCGCTCCTCGGCGACCGCGACGAAGTACTCGAGCTGCCTCAGTTCCATAACCATAGATTCTAGTTCTGAGAAATATTATCTGTTGGACTTCTCGCCGGAAGGCGACGACGCTGGACGGCACGAGAGACCGACGTAGGAGGAACCGTGCCGGAGTACGAGAAGGCCATGCGACCCGAGGACATCACCCGTCTGTTCGTCGAGCGGTCCAACGCCGGTGACGCGGCCGGGGTGGCCGCGCTGTACGAGGAGGACGCGGTGGTGGCCTACCCGCCCGGCGAGCGGACGGTGGGGCGGGAGGCGATCCGTGCGCTGTGGGAGAAGGTGCTGGCCAACGCTCCCCGCTTCGAGCCGGAGCAGCCGCTGCCCACGCTGATCAGCGGCGACCTCGCCCTCACCTCGACCCCGCCGAAGGACGGGTCCGGGGCGCGGGCGCAGGTCGTGCGGCGCCAGCCCGACGGAAGCTGGCTGCGCGTGCTCGACCAGCCGGAGTTCGTCCCGCCCGCTCGCTGAGATCCGCGGCCGGCGCCGCCGTCACCCGAGGTGCGACCAGCCGAAGACGGCGTAGCCCTCGCCCTCGCGGGGCGCCCTGCTCCACGAACGGGTGGTGAAGCGGTGCAGGGCGCCGTCGGTGAGGGCGAAACGGGGCAGGGACAGGGCGAACTCGCTCTCCAGGGCGGCCAGCAGGCGCCGCTCGCCCTCCTCACCGGTCACGCCCCCGAACAGCCGGGCCGGGTCCAGGGGTTCGGGGATCTCTCCGTCGCGCTCGATCTCCTCGCCCCGCACCGTGAAGGCGAACAGCTCCCGGCCCCGTTCCGCCACCGACAGGTGCACCACCTGCTCCGTGTGCGACCGGGCGGGATGCGCCCACAGCGTCACACAGCGGCCCCGTGCCGAGGCCGCCGCGGCGGGGGAGACGAAGAACCGGTCGGCCGCCACGGCCGCGGGGGCCACCTCGAAGCCGAACGCCCACCCGGACGCCGTCCGTCCCACGGAGAGCCGCGCCGGATCCTTCCAGAGGTCCGTGCTCCCCGGCCCCGGGAAGCGGTGCGCGGTGACGCGCTCCCAGGGCCCGACGGGCTGCGGACTCAGCCCCTCGCCGTCCGGCTCGCCGATCAGGGCGGGCAGGCCGGCCGGTTCGACGCCCTCCACCCACAGGCACCGGTAGCCGGCGCGTACGGGGTCCGGGGCGTCGTCCACCAGCCAGCGCAGTCCCGGCGGGTCCACGTCGGGCGCGGGCTCCGGCGCCGGGCCGTCGCGGCCCGCGCGGGGCGTGGACAGCAGTTCCCGCCAGCGTTCGGGCGTGACCGCGCGCCCCAGGACGGAGTCGGCCGTCAGGCCCACCGGCGTCACCAGGTCCGGGCCCGGCGGCGACCAGGACGGCACGGCCGCCCGGATCGTCCGCCACGCCCCGTCCACGTCGCCCCAGCGCGCCGCCTCCCGGGCCTCGGCCACCGCCCGGCCGAACGCCCCGCCGGGCTCGTACCGATAGGCGCCGTCCAGGACCCGGGCGACGAAGTCGTCCGCCGCCGCCCGCATCCCGTCGTCGGTCTCGCAGCCGAGGGCGAGGGTCCCCAGGGACTCCCGGTACCGATTGTCCTCCACGTGCGCCGCCGCCAGGACCGGCAGCAGTTCGCCGATGTAGCGGGGGTCGGTCACCAGGCCGGCGAAGGCGAAGCGCAGGTTCCTCGCCGGGCGGGTCGTCAGCTGCCGCAGCAGCGCCGCGGCTCCCGGGCGGCCGAACGACCGGGCCTCGGTGAGCAGTTCGCGGGCCGTCTCCCAGTTCCCGCGCAGCGCTTCCTCCCTGGCCCGCTCGACGTCGGCGTCCCGGGCGCGGGTGGTGTCGTTCTCGAACCCGGGCACGGAAGCGGCCCGGTCCGCGTGGAACGAGCGGTACCGGGCCTCCATGTAGGCCCGGAAGGACGGGTAGCGGTCCGGGAACTCGCCGCTCCAGCCCTTGTACACGTACAGCGCCCATTCGCCGTCCGCGCCGACGTCCCCGGGGTCGAGCAGGGCGTGCGACATGTCCGACTCCGTCTCCAGCCGCAGCGCCCGCCGCCACATGCCGGCCATCAGACGGTCCTCGTCGGTCGAGCGCTCGTCCAGCAGCTCCTCGTAGGTCTCCGTGTGCCCGTACTGGTCCCCGAACCAGTCGATCTCCCGGGCACCGCCCAGCCGGTACACCTCCGCGGTGGCGTCCACCCACCATCCGTCGGAGGCGGCCAGGAACTCCCGGTACGAGGGCGGCAGTCGGGTGCCGAGCCGCCGCTCGGCCGCCGCGATCGCGTCCTCCGGGGCGGGCGGCTCCCCCAGCCGCTCCCGCTGGGTCCCTTGCTCGTCCGGGACCCATTCCGCCTGCCAACGCCCCAGGAATGCACGCCAGTCGAAGCCGCCGTCCGTCGTCATGCCGGGCATCCTGTCACCCGGCACCGACAACGGGGCGTCGGACCAGCCAGCGGCCGTCGCGCATCAGCTCGCGACCGGTCAGCTCGTTCGCCTCGCGCCAGGCCTGGACCCGGCGCGGGACGATCCGGAACCACCGGTACGGCGTGGCCGACGCCCGCGGGTCGAAACCGGTGCGCTCGGCGAACCGGTCGGCCCGCCGCGGCGGCAGTGCGCCGAGGTCCAGGACCTCGACCGCACCGTCGATCACGGTGACGTCCCGGGTGTGGCCGAGCGCCAGCCGGACGACCCGGCCGGCGGCCAGGTTCCTGCCGGTGGGACTGTCCGCCGGCGTGGCCACCAGCAGCGCCTCGCCGTCCCAGTCGAAGGACAGCGGTACGAGGTACGGGGCACCGTCCGCCGACGCGCTGGCCACCCAGACGTCGACGTCGTGGGCGAGCCGGTGCTCGGTGTCCTCGCGGCGCTGGGCGCGGGAGCGGGGTGCGGCGCTCATGGTCACTCCTGTGGGTCGCGGGTCACGACCACCCGGTCCGGGCCGGGCGGGTCGCCGTGACCGGAGCCTCTCCCGGCCGGGGTGCGGGCCGCCTCCGTGCCCGCCACGGAAAACGCCACGGATAATGAGCCGGTGACCAGTCCAGGGATATCGGCGCGGGAAGCGGAAGTGCTCGCACTGCTCGGGGAGCACCTGAGCAACGCGGAGATGGCGGCCCGGCTGGTCCTCTCCGTCCGCACCGTCGAGTCGCACGTCTCCTCGCTGCTGCGCAAGTTGCACCTGCCGGACCGGCGGGCGCTCGCCCGGCACGCGGCCGAGGTGGCCCGCGCCGAGCGGTCCCGCTCCGCACCGGCCCTGCCGGCTCCGTTGACGGCGTTCATCGGCCGGGTGCGGGAGCGGGGTGAGCTCGCCGAGGCGGTGCGGGCGCACCGGCTGGTGACCGTGACCGGTCCGGGCGGGGTGGGCAAGACGCGTCTCGCACTGGCCGTGGCGGCGGACCTGGCCGGTGACTTCGCGGACGGGGTGTGGTTCGTCGACCTCGTCCCGGTCACCGAGCCGGACCGGGTGGGCGCGGCGGTCGCGGCGGCCGTGGGCGTGGGCGAGCAGCCGGGGCGCGGCGTCGACGACGCGGTGCTGGCCGCGCTGGCGGATCACCGGGCGCTGCTGGTGCTGGACAACTGCGAGCAGGTCCGCGACGGGGTGGCGCCGTTCCTGGAGCGGCTGCTCGCGGCCTGTCCGGGGCTGCGGGTGCTGGTGACGAGCCGGGCCCGGCTGATGGTGCCGTTCGAACGGGTCCTCCCGGTCCCGCCGCTGTCGCGGGACGGAGGGGACGCGTCGGAGGCGGTGGCGCTGTTCACGGACCGGGCCGCCGCCGTCGGGCAGCCGCCCGGCCCGGCGGTGAGCGACGGGGTCGTGGCCGTCTGCGAACGGCTCGGCGGCGTGGCGCTGGCGATCGAGCTGGCGGCGGCACGGTGGTCCACGCTGGGCCTGGACGGCCTGACGGCCGGTCTCTCCGATCCGCTGCGGATCCTCACCGGCGGGTCCCGCGCCGACGACCGGCACCGGTCGCTGCGGGCGGTACTGGACTGGAGCCACGACCTGCTGGACCCGTGGGACCAGGCGCTGCTGCGCCGGGTGTCGGTGTTCGTCACCCCGTTCACCGCGGAGGCGGCCACGGAGGTCGCGGGATTCGCCACCGGCGCGTCCGCAGGAGCCGCGTGCACCGCCGACGCGGGCGCCGAGGCCACAGGATGCACCGCCGGCCCGGGCGCCGACACCGCCGGATGCACCGCCGACCACGGCGCCGACGCCGACGGACAAACCACCGGAGCCGCCGAACCCGCCGCCGGGGCGGGTACCGACGTCACCGGGCCCACCGCCGCCCCGACCACCCGCACCACCGCCGGACAAGCCACCGAACCCACCGAACCCACCGAGCCGGCCGTCGACCCGGCCACCGGAGTCACCGGACTGGCCGCCGACCCGGCCACCCAAGCCACCCGCACCACCGCCGCACAAGCCACCGAAGCCCCCGAACCGGCCGCCGGGCCGGCCACCCGAGTCACCGGACTGGCCCTCGACCCGGCCACCGAGGTCCCGGGGCTCGCCGTCGGCGCGGGTGCCGGAGTGACCGGAGGCAACGACGCCGCCGGACCCGTCCCGCTGGACCCCGCCGCCGTCGTCGACGGGCTCGGCAGGCTCGCTGAGCAGAGCCTGCTCGCCGTGACGCCGTCGGCGGCCGGTACCCGGTACCAGGCGCTGGAGACCATCCGCCAGTACGGGACCGAGCGGCTCGTCGACGCCGGTGAGCTGACCGAGGTGCGCGCCCGCCACCTGACCTGGTGCCTGGCCGCCGCGTCCGCCCTGGAGGACACGTCGGGCGCGGACTGGCGGGCCCGTTTCGACGCGTCGGCGGACGACCTCCGGGCCGCTCTCGCCTGGGCCGCCGGCCGTCCGGAGCGGCGGGCGGACGCCCACCGTCTCGCCCTGTCGCTGGCCGGACTGGCCTTCTCCCGCACCCTGCTCGGCGAGGCCCAGCAGCGGTACGAGCAGGCGGCCGCCCTCGCCGGCGACGACGCGGCTGCCGCGGCACTGCGGCAGGCCGCCGCGGTGGCCGGGTGCCGCAGGCTCGGCGACGACATGTACCGGCTGCACCGCGCCGCCGCGGAGGCCGCCCGCCGGGCCGGGGACCGCGCGGGTGCGTGCCGCGACCTGGCCGCGGCGGCCACCGTCGCCTACCGCTTCTCCACCCTGTTCTCGCGGATTCCCCCGGTGGGGGAAGTCACCGCCCTCCTCGCCGAGGCGCGCGACCTGGCCGACGGCACCCCCGCGACCGAGGCGGCCGTCGCGCTGGCCGAGGCGGCGGTGCTCTGCGACGCGTACGGCGCGCTCCAGGGCGCCGCGCAGAACACCGTGGACGACACCGTCGTACGCGCCGAACAGGCCGTCGCGCTCGCCCGGCGCACGGGTGACCCGGTGGCGGAGTCCGCCGCCCTGGACGCGCTGTCCGGCGCCCGGAGCTGGGCCGGTGACGCCTTCGCCGGCGCGGCGGCCGCCCGGCGCCGGGTCGGCGTCCTGGCTTCCCTCGCCCCCGCCCCCGCCCGTACGCACGAGTCGATGGACGCCCTCGCCATGGCCGCCGGCACCGCCCTCGGCGTGGGCGCGCTGCCGGACGCCCGGCGATGGGGCAGACAGCTCGCCGACCACCCGCTGCTGGCCGAGGCGGGACACCACGCCACGGCATGGCTGCTGGCCGCGGACGCGTTCGCCGGGCACGGCGACGAGGTGCTCGGCCGCAGTACGCGGTTCCTCGACGCGTGGGAGCACAGTGGCCGCCGGCCGTCGCTGTCCCTGGGCGCCGCGGCCGCGTCGGTCGCCATGGTGCACGGCCTGCGCGGCGAGCACGACGAACGGGCGTCCTGGCTGACGGTCGTCGGCCAGGCGGACACGGCCCCGGAGCAGCACCGTCTCGGCTACGGGGCGGTGCTCGACGGCATGGTCCTGCTCCACCACGGCGACGCCGAGGCGGCGCTGGAGCGGCTCGCCCCGGACCCCGGTGAGGTGTGGAAGTGGGTGTGCTGGATCTGGCTGCACTGGTACGTGGCCCTCAGGGCGGAGGCGGCGGTGCTCGCCGGGCACCCGGAGGCCCGGGCCCGCGTCGACGCCGCGCGGACGGTGGTCGCCGGGAATCCGGTCGCCACCGCCCAGGTGGACCGCGCCCGGGCGCTGCTCGACGGTGACCTGCCGGGTCAACTCGCCGCCGCGGCGGCCTTCGACGCGGCCGGCTGCCCCTACCAGTCGGCGCGCACCCTGCTGCTCGCCGGGGGCGAGCACGCCGCCGCCGGTGAGGCCGCGCTCGCCGGCCTGGGGCTGGCGGCCCGCCCCGTCCGATGAGGCGCGCCCCTAGCTCACCGCCTGCTTCACCAGGGCCGCGATCCGCGTCTCCACCTCGGGCGTGACCTCGGTCAGGGCGAACGCGGTCGGCCACATCGTGCCCTCGTCCAGCTTCGCCGGGTCGTTGAAGCCGAGCGTCGCGTAGCGCGCCTTGAACTTCGCCGCGCTCTGGAAGAAGCAGACGACCTTGCCGTCCAGCGCGTAGGCGGGCATCCCGTACCAGAGCTTCGGCGCGAGGTGGGGGGCGGTGGCCGTGACGACGGCGTGGACGCGCTCGGCCATGATCCGGTCGGAGTCCTGCATCTCGGCGATCTTCGCGAGCAGGTCCCGCTCGGCCTCCGCCGCCTTGTCCGCACGCGAGCCGCGGCGCGCCGCCTTCTTCTGCTCCTGGGCGTGCTCCTTCATCGCGGCCCGCTCGTCGGCCGTGAAACCCTCGTACGTGCTGTTGGCGGTCATGGTCACTCCCGTGGTCGTGGTGCACGATCGGCCGGTGTGCCGTGCCCGGCCCGACCGCTGTGATCACAGCCTCTCGCGACCGTCGCGCCCACGCCTCCGTGGTGACCACGGAAAGCGCCACTGAACCCGGACACGGGTCCGGTGGCGCCCCGTCTCACACCTGGACCACCGGCTCCCGCGTGAACAGCGCCCCGAGTTCCGGCGCGTTGACCCTCCGGTCGGCCAGCCGCAGCCCCTCCCAGACGGTGACCTGGTTGGCGGTGAGGACCGGCTTGCCCAGTTCCTTCTCCAGGACCGGGATGTGCGCCGCCGTGTGCAGGGCCGTGTCCGGGAGGAGGACCGCCTCCGCGTCCGGGCGGTCGGCGGAACGGGCCAGCGCCAGCACCTCGGCCTCGGTCCAGGTGCCGACCTCCGCGGCCGTGATGATGCCGGAGCTGACGACGGCGACGGTCTCCGCACCGGCGGTGCGCAGGAAGTCCGCGAACAAATGGGCCACGTCCTCCGGGTAGGTCGCGCCGATCGCGACCCGGCGCACCCCGAGTTCCTTCGCCGCGTGCACGAACGCGAAGGAGGTGGAGGAGGCGGGCAGTCCCGCCGTCCGGGCCAGCGAGCGCACCTGCTCCTGGGCGCCGTCCCAGCCGTGCACGAAACTGCCGCTGGTGCAGGCCCACACCACGGCGTCGGCGCCGGCCAGGCGCAGTTCCGCCGTGCCCGCCTCGAGCCGCTGCGGCGAGCCCATCTCGCGCAGGGCGTCGACGCGGTGGGCGTCCTCGCCGATGTCGGTGTGCACCAGGTCCACTCGGATGTCGCTGCCCAGGAGCTGCTCGATGCGTGGGTAGTCGTCCTCGCCGGAGTGGCCCGGGTACAGGAATCCCAGTGCTGTCATGTCCACCCTTCCTGCTGCTGTTCCGTGCCAGGGACGTCCGGAGTCTCTGGCAGTACGGGGCCGGCCGGCCCCGGCACCGCGGGGCCGGTCCGCGCCGCCGGGTCGGTCAGCGCCTGGTACGGCCCCACGGCACGGGTACCCAGTCGGCGCAGCGCCGCCCACATCGTCACTTGGTTGGCCGAGATCACCGGTATCCGCAGCTCGGCCTCCAGCTGCGGGATGACGTCGTAGGTGGGGAGGTTGGTGCAGGAGATGAACAGCGCGTCGGCCGCACCCGGACGCGGCACCGCCCGGCGTGCCATCTCGGCCACGTCCCGGTACGGGACCTTCCAGATGTGCCGGGTCAGCCCCATGAAGGCGCAGCCGGTGACCGTGACGCCCGCCTGGGCGACGTACTCCTCCAGCACCCGGGTCACCGACACGGTGTACGGCGTCACCAGCGCGACCCGGCGTACGCCCAGCTCGGTCAGCGCGTCCAGCAGCGCGCCCGAGGTGGTGACGGACGGGACCGCGCCCGCCCAGGTCATCGCCTCGCACATCGCGCGTTCGCCGGCGATGCCGCCGACGAAGCTGCCGGAGGTGCAGGTGTAGGCGACGACCTCGGGGGCGATGGCGTTGAGGGTGCGCACGGCCTCGCCGAGCGTCTCGTGCTCGCTGACCATCCGGGCGAGGTCCAGGCCGACCTCGACGGGCACGTAGGGGGTACGCGTCATGTGCAGCGAGACCTCGTCGGGCACCCACCGCCACAGCTCGCGATCGAGTGCGAAGTCGAACGGGGCGACCACGCCGACCCCGCGTTGCGGAGCTGGTCCGCCGAGAAAGGAGATGTCCATGGCACGCACCGGCCTCACGCTGAGGAAGGGGAGGACAACGCACCGTACACACGGCCGTGTTGACGAAGGTAGGTTCCGGTGCGAGCGTGGTCAATCCGCCCGCGTCACCAGTAGGTCAACAGCCGGTTGACTCCCCGTCGGCATCGGGTCGCCACGCGTCCCTCCCCCGCCGGCACCCGACCGCCGTACCGCCCCCGCCTCCCGGAGACACGTCGCCGATGACCATGCCCACCCTCCTCGTCCTGGACGCCGAGCCCCCGCCCCGGCTGGGCCGGCTGACCGGCCGGGTCCGGATCGAGCACGCGGACGAGTCGACCCTCGCCGAGCGGCTGCCGGACGCCGACGTGCTGCTCGTGTGGGACTTCCGGTCGCACGCCGTGCGCCGCGCCTGGCCCGGCGGCGGACCGCGCCCGCGCTGGGTGCACACGGCGAGCGCGGGCGTCGACCATCTGATGTGCCCCGAGCTGGCCGGCTCCGACACGGTGGTGACGAACGCGCGCGGCGTCTTCGACGGGCCGATCGCCGAGTACGTCGCCGCCCTGGTGCTGGCGATGGCCAAGGACCTGCCCCGCACCCTGGAGCTCCAGCGGGAGCGGACCTGGCGGCACCGCGAGTCGCTGCGGGTGGCCAAAACCCGTGCCTGCGTGGTCGGCTCCGGGCCGATCGGGCGGGCGATCGCCGGGACGCTGAAGGCCCTCGGCGTCACCACCGCGCTGGTCGGCAGGGCCGCGCGGCCCGGGGTGCACGGCCCGGAGGACCTGGACCGGCTGCTGACCCGCGCCGACTGGGTGGTCGCCGCCGCACCGCTCACCGACGCCACCCGCGGCATGTTCGACGCCCGCCGGTTCGGCGTGATGCAGCCCTCCGCCCGCTTCGTCAACGTCGGGCGCGGACAGCTGGTCGTCGAGGCCGACCTCGCGAAGGCCCTGGCGGAGCGGTGGATCGCGGGCGCCGCGCTGGACGTCTTCGAGCACGAACCCCTCGGCCCCGACAGCCCGTTGTGGCAGGCCCCCGGACTGATCGTCTCGCCGCACATGAGCGGCGACACGGTCGGCTGGCGGGACGAACTGGGGGCGCAGTTCGTGGAGTTGTACGAGCTATGGGCGGCGGGAGAGCCGCTGCCGAACGTGGTCGACAAGAAGCGCGGATACGTACCCGGACACTGACGTCCCACCGAGCGTTCCCAGAAAGCGGGAGGGTGCATGACCGACCTCACCGAGCTGACCGCCGTACAGCTCGTCGACGGTTACCGCAAGGGCGAGTTCAGCCCCGTGGAGGTGACGCGGGCGGTACTGGAGCGGGCCGAGCACATCCAGCCGGTGGTCAACGCGTTCGTCCGGTTGACCGGCGAGGAGGCGCTGGACCAGGCGCGGCGGGCCGAGGAACGCTGGCGGCGCGGGGAGCCGGTCGGGCGGCTGGACGGGGTGCCGGTCACGGTCAAGGACATCCTGCTGATGCGGGGGCACCCGACCCTGCGCGGCTCCCTGGCCGTCTCCCCGGACGGCCCCTGGGACGAGGACGCGCCGTCCGTCGCCCGGCTGCGCGAGCACGGCGCGGTCCTCGTCGGCAAGACGACGACGCCCGAGTACGGCTGGAAGGGCGTGACCGACTCGCCGCTGAGCGGCATCACCCGCAACCCGCACGACCCGTCCCGTACCGCGGGCGGCTCCAGCGGGGGCGCGGCGGCCGCCGTGGCCCTCGGGGCGGCGCCGCTGGCGCTGGGCACGGACGGCGGCGGCAGCGTGCGCATCCCGGCGTCCTTCTGCGGGATCTTCGGCCTGAAACCGACGTACGGCCGGGTCCCGCTGTACCCGGCGAGCGCCTTCGGCACGCTGTCGCACGTCGGCCCGATGACCCGGGACGCGGCGGACGCGGCGCTGATGCTGGACGTGATCGGCACGCCGGACGCCCGCGACTGGTCGGCGCTGGGCCCGGCGCCCGGCTCCTGCTCCGAGGCCCTGTCGGGCGGGGTGCGGGGGCTGCGGGTGGCGTACTCGCCCTCGCTCGGCGGGCAGGTGGCGGTGCGCCCGGCGGTGGCGACGGCGGTACGGCGGGCGGTGCAGCGGCTGGCGGAGCTGGGCGCGTACGTCACCGAGACCGACCCGGACTTCGCGGACCCGGTGGACGCCTTCCACACCCTGTGGTTCAGCGGGGCCGCGCGGGTCGCGCAGGGGCTGAGGGCGGCGCAGCGCGAGGTGCTCGCCCCGGGGCTGCGGGAGATCGTCGCGGCCGGGGCGCGGTACTCGGCGCTTGACTATCTGGCCGCGGTGGACGTCCGGATGGAACTGGGGCGCCGGATGGGCCGCTTCCACGAGGCGTACGACCTGCTGGTCACGCCGACGCTGCCGGTCACCGCGTTCGAGGCGGGCGCCGAGGTGCCGAAGGGCTCGGGGCACCGGCGGTGGACGGGGTGGACGCCGTTCACGTACCCGTTCAACCTGACCCAGCAGCCGGCGGCGACCGTGCCCGTCGGCGCGGACGGGGACGGCCTGCCGGTCGGGATGCAGCTGGTGGCGGCCCGGCACCGGGACGACCTGGTGCTGCGGGCCGCGCACGCGCTGTACGCGGCGGGGGCGGTGCCGACGCGGTTCGGGGCCGGGGTCACGCCCGCCGGAAGCTGAGCGTCTCGCCCGCCGCTCCCGACCGCCACAGGTCGTTGCAGGCCTCGGCCATCGCGTCCAGCCCCTCGACGACCTGGCCCCACACGGTGCCGGGCACCCAGCCGACGTCGCCGTTGAGCAGCAGGTTGTTGCGCTCGTAGAACAGGGCCAGGTCGACGAGGGTGGTGCCGGGGCGGACCTCGCGGTCGTAGCCGTACGCCTTGGTGCCCAACTCGGCGCCCGCGAAGGCGAAATAGCACAGGTCGCCCGGGATCGGCGTGACGGTCGGGTTCTCCAGCGGTGGCTCGTTCGCCGCGAAGGGCGGGAAGAGGGCGTAGATCTCGTTACGGGCGTATTTGGCGTGATACACGTCGCCGGCCAGGGGGAGCGCGTCCCAGACCGCCGCGCAGGTGATCGGGGCCCGTTCGTCCAGCAGCCGGGCCGTGCACGTGATTCCGCGTGTGACCAGCGAGACTTCGATGTAGCGATCAGCCATGCCCTCCATGGCAGTGGGCCGGGGCGCCGCGGTCAAGGGTGCCGTGCCGTCGTACCGGACCGAAAAAGATCGGCATAACCTCCGGGGCTTCGGGTAGCTGCGCGCCCATGGCTCCACCACACAGAACCCCTCCATGGGGCATATCCGTCCGAAGGCCCGGGAGTTCGGGGCCCACTCGCCGATCGCTGCTCGCGGGGGCCGCGGCGCTCGGCGCGCTGGGGGCCGCCGGCTGCTCACGGGTCGCGACCGCGTCGAACGTGGAGGGCGGCGACCTGCTCGACCGGCTGCGGGCCCAGGGCGTGGCCCGGCTCGGCATCGCGGGCGAGATCCCCTTCGGGTACATCGACAAGAACGGGGAGCTGACCGGCGAGGCGCCGGAGCTGGCGAAGGTCATCTTCAAGCGGCTCGGAGTGGACCGGGTGCAGCCGGTGCCGACGGAGTTCGGCTCCCTCATCCCGGGGCTGGCGTCGCAGCAGTTCGACGTCGTGGCGGCCGGCATGTACATCAACCCGGACCGCTGCGAGCAGGTCATCTTCTCCGACCCCGACTACCAGATGCTCGACTCCTTCATCGTGCGCAAGGGCAACCCCCTGGGCCTGCACGACTACCAGGACGTCGTGGAGAAGAAGGCCAGGTTCGCGACCGGCACCGGGTACGCCGAGATCCAGTACGCGGTCGAGGCCGGGTACGAGGAGGGCGACATTCTGATCGTCCCCGACCAGGTGGCCGGCCTCAACGCCGTCGAGGCCGGGCGCGTGGACGTCTTCGCGGGCACGGCGCTGACCACCCGTGAGGTGGTGAAGAAGTCCCGCAAGACCGAGGTGACGGAGGCGTTCAAGCCGGTCGTCGGCGGCAAGCCGCACGTCGACGGCGGCGGCTTCGCCTTCCGGCCGACCGAGACCAATCTGCGGGACGCCTTCAACGTCGAGCTGCAGAAGCTCAAGAAGAGCGGTGAACTGCTCCGCATCCTCGAGCCGTTCGGGTTCACCGAGGACGAGATGACCGATCTGACCGCGAAGGAGCTGTGCGGCGGATGACATCCGGACTGTGGGAACTCGTACTCCAGGGCGTCTGGGTCACGGTCCAGCTGCTCTTCTTCAGCGCGCTGCTGGCGACGGCCGTCTCCTTCGTGGCCGGCGTCGCGCGCACCCACCGGCTGTGGATCGTCCGCTTCCTCGCGGGCTTCTACACCGAGGTGTTCCGCGGCACCTCCGCGCTGGTGATGATCTTCTGGGTGTTCTTCGTGCTGCCGCCGGCCTTCGGCTGGCAGCTGGTGCCGATGTGGGCGGGCACCCTGGCGCTGGGCCTGACCTACGGGGCGTACGGCTCCGAGATCGTGCGCGGCGCGCTCGGCGCGGTGGATCCGGCGCAGAAGGAGGGCGGCATCGCCCTCAGCTTCACGCCCTGGCAGCGGATGAGGCTGATCCTGCTGCCGCAGGCGGTGCCGGAGATGATCCCGCCCTTCTCCAACCTGCTGATCGAGCTGCTCAAGGGCACCGCCCTGGTGTCGATCATGGGCATGGGCGATCTGGCGTTCAGCGGCAACCTGGTGCGCCTGGCGCTCCAGGAGAGCGCGGAGATCTACACGTACGTCCTGCTGATCTACTTCGTGATCGCGTTCCTGCTCACGCGGGTGATGCGCGGTCTGGAGAAGAAGCTGAAGGCGGGCGTCGGGAAGGCGGTCCCGAAGCGGAAGACCGTCGCTCCTGAGCCGGCCGGGATCGGGGGTGTCCGATGAACTGGGACTGGAACGCGGTCTCCGAGTTCATGCCGCACTTCTGGGACGGTCTGCTGGTCACCCTCCAGATCCTGGTGCTCGGCTCGCTGATCTCCTTCGCCCTGGGCCTGGTGTGGGCACTGCTGATGCGGGTGCCGTCCCGCTGGGTGACCTGGCCGGTCGGGGTGGTCACGGAGTTCGTGCGCAACACCCCGCTGCTGGTGCAGCTGTTCTTCCTGTTCTACGTGCTGCCGGAGTGGGGTGTGACCGCCTCGGCGCTGACCACCGGCGTGATCGGCATCGGCCTGCACTACTCGACGTACACGATGCAGGTCTACCGGGCCGGCATCGAGGCGGTGCCGGTCGGCCAGTGGGAGGCCGCGACGGCGCTGAACCTGCCGCTGGGCCGGACGTGGACCGCGGTGATCCTGCCGCAGGCCGTCCGCCGGGTGGTGCCCGCCCTCGGCAACTACGTGATCTCGATGCTGAAGGACACGCCGCTGCTGATGGCGATCACGGTGCTGGAGATGCTCGGCGAGGCACGGCTGTTCTCCCAGCAGAACTTCCAGTTCACCGAGCCCCTGACGGTGATCGGCGTGGCTTTCGTCATCGTCTCCTACCTGGCCTCCCTTGCCCTGCGAGCCCTGGAGCGACGCCTTGCCCACTGACACTCTCCCCAACCCCGAGAAGAGCCCCGAGCGCAGCGCCGGCGAGCTGATCCGCCTGGAGCAGGTCACCAAGCGGTTCGGGGACAACACCGTCCTCGATCACCTCGACTTCTCCGTCGACGCAGGCAAGCACGTCACCCTGATCGGCCCGTCCGGGTCGGGCAAGACGACGATCCTGCGGCTGCTGATGACGCTGCTCAAGCCCGACGAGGGCACGATCACCGTGGACGGGCAGAAGCTCTTCCCGGCGACCGAGAAGGAGCGGCGCGAGGTCCGCAAGCAGATCGGGATGGTGTTCCAGCAGTTCAACCTGTTCCCGAACATGAGCGTGCTGCGCAACATCACCGAGGCGCCGGTCACCGTGCTCGGCATGTCCAAGGACGAGGCGGTGGAGCGCGCCAGGGGCCTGCTCGACATGGTGGGCCTGGCCGACAAGTGCGACGCCCGCCCGGCCCAGCTCTCCGGCGGCCAGCAGCAGCGGGTGGCGATCGCCCGGGCGCTGGCGATGCGGCCCAAGGTGCTGCTGCTGGACGAGGTGACGTCCGCGCTGGACCCGGAGCTGGTCGCGGGCGTCCTCGACCTGCTGCGGGACATCGCGCGCAGCACCGACATCACCATGCTCTGCGTGACCCACGAGATGAACTTCGCCCGGGACATCTCGGACCAGGTCCTGATGTTCGACTCGGGACGGGTCATCGAGGCCGGCGCGCCGGAGAAGATCTTCAGCGAGCCGGAGCACGACCGGACCCGGGAATTTCTCAGCGCGGTGCTGTGAGGGCGGGGCGTGCCCCAACGCCCGAGGTCGGGACGCCGGGGCACGCCACTGGCATGTGCCAGAGTGCCGACACCGCAGTTGAGGGCGCCGGAATCTGGCCAACGCCCCCTCGCATCAGGCCCCTTGACGGCTATCGTGAAGGGGACCCGCTGTCCGGATCAGGGCCTACGAAGCGAGCGCAGGGGGAGACCACCGTGGCGCTGCAGCACAAGCCGACCGCGCCGCACCACTCGGTCCAGGACGCTCTGCGCGCCCTGGAGACGGTGGCGCGGCACAGCACCGGAATCACCGACACCGAACTCGCCCGGCAGACCGGCCTCGGCCGGGAGCGACTGACCCCGCTCCTGCGCATGCTGCGCCGCGAGGGCTACGTCGAGCAGACCACCGACGGGGTCTACGTCCCGGGCGAGGCCCTGGCCCGCCTGGGCTCGGCACACGGCCGCGAGGAGGCCGTGCGCGACAAGCTCCAGCACACCCTGGACCGGCTGCGCGACTCGGTCGGCGCCGCCGTCTACCTCAGCCGGTACGTCGACGGCGAGGTCAGCGTCACCCAGTACGCCGACAGCCCGGCCGCGCCCCGGGTGAACGAGTGGGTGGACTTCCGCGTCTCGGCGCACGCCACCGCGGTCGGCAAGAGCCTGCTGACCCAGCTGGACCACGCGGGCCGCCGCGACCACCTGGCCCGGCACAGGATGGCCCGGCTGACCTCGCGCACCATCACCAGCGACAAGCTGCTGCTGTCCCGGCTGGAGTCCCAGCCGCCCACCGTGCCCGTCCTCGATCTGCAGGAGTACGCGGTGGGCACGGTCTGCGCGGCCGTCCCGCTGACGGCGGGCTCCGCCGCGGGCTGCCTGGCCCTGTCCCTCCCCGTCGAGCACGCGCACCGGCTGCGGCAGGCCGCGGACGCCCTGAACCGGAGCGCGGCGCCGGTCCTGCTGTCGATGGCGATCTAGGGGCCGGTGCGCCCCGTGCGGGCGGTGGTCGTGAGCACCCTGCCGGACCAGGTAGTATTTTCGTCGTCGCCGACCGCGGGAAGCGGAAGGCGGGAGTCATGCGCCGCTAGCTCAGTTGGTTAGAGCAGCTGACTCTTAATCAGCGGGTCCGGGGTTCGAGTCCCTGGCGGCGCACAGAAGAGGGCCCCTCGCACACGCGAGGGGCCCTCCTTCGTTCAGAAGGTCACGTCCGAGCAGGCGTAGAACGCGTTGCCCGTGTCGGCGATCGTCCACACCGACAGGATCACGTGGTGCCCGCTCAGCCCGGAGGGCAGCGTGCCGCTGTGGGAGAGCGTGGCCGGCGGCTGCTTGCCGCCGTAGGGCACCGTGAAGAACGGCGTGAGGTTGAGGTCGGACCGGGACAGGCTGTGGTCCTGGTTCCAGCCCGGCTTGGTGACGTAGTACTTGAAGTCGGTCGTGGCGTGCCGGGCGGTGAACTGCCAGCGGAAGGTGTAGCTCTGCCCGCCGTTCACCTTGGTGGTCGGCCACGCCTGGCCGTTGGGCTGCCTGGGGGCGTCGAGCGAGGCGAAGGTGCCGTGCCCCGCCGAGCAGATCTTCCCGTCGGCCGGTCCGGCGGCCGGGAAGCCCTTGGGGCCCTCGACGCTCTGCGGCTCCCACTGGATGGAGCCGCACCCGGTGACGGTGCCGTTCTGGCACACCTTCTGCCGGCTGACGGGGAGGTCGGTGTAGCCGTGGCCGCTGGCGCCGCCGGACGAGAGCACGAGGGCTCCGGTGGTCGCGATGCCCAGCGCCGCGGCGGACAGCTTGGTCCTTGTGCGCATACTGCTTCTCCTGTGACGTGGGGGAAGTGCAGCGAGCTTTTCTGGTCTAGACCAAGTCACAGGTTATTGCTGACAGTTGAACATGTCCATACCAATCGAAGAACCCGGGCCGGGCCCGTCCCGGCCACCGTTCACGCCCCCGGCTCGCCCCGCCCCGCGCAGAACGCCACCGTCAGGTCCTTCACCAGCACCTTGCGCTCGTAGTCGTCGAGCTCCACCAGTCCGCGCATGGTCAGCCGGGTCACCGTGTCCTCCACCGAGTCCACGACCGAGGTGAGCACGCTCGCCCGCTGCGCCGCGTCCAGTGCGGCGATCCGGCGCCGGTGCATCGCGGCTGCCACCTCCGGGGCGTACTCCACCCGGACCGGCCGCACCGAGAACACCTCCAGGCCGACCGGCGCCGCGTCCGCCGCCACCAGCCGGGTCAGCGTCTCGCCCGCCACGTCCGCCGCACCGCGCACCGTGCCCGCCGGCTCCACCGGGACCCGGGCCAGCGCCGCCTCGACGCACTCGCGCAAATACGTCTCGTGGTCCTCGACGCCCAGCGTGGCCCGCACGGTGTCCCGCACCCGCCACACCACCAGCGTCACCGTCCTGAGCGCGACCCCGTTCGAGTCGGCGGCGGGCATCGGCTCGCTGCGCCAGTGCCGCAGCCGCACGTCGACCCGGCGGCGCAGGAACAGCGGGTTCACCCACATCAGGCCCGTGCGCCGGACGGTCCCCCGGTACCGGCCGAACAGACCGAGCACCCAGGCCTGTCCGGTCCGGCCCCGGGCCAGCCCCCCGAAGCCGAACAGCCCCAGCGCCCCGGCCGCCAGGTACGCCGCCCACTGCGCGGGCCCGAGCCCGGCACCCGCCTGCGCCGGCAGCCCCAGCGCCTCGACGGCGAGCGGCGGCACGATCCCGGCCCACCAGGAGGTGACCGCACAGCCCGCCACGCCGCAGGCCCCCGCGGCCACGCCCGCCGCGCCGGGCAGCACCCGGGCCGGACGCTCCGCCAGCTCCGGGTCGACCGAGGCCACCGGCCGGGGCCGCGCCGCGGTGGGGCGCCGCATCCGCGGCTGCTCCCCCGTGCCCTGCCGGCGCTCGACGACCGCCGGCCGCAGCGACACCGGCGCCGGGGCGGGGTCGTCCCGGAACAGCAGGTGGACGGGGATCTCGGTGGTCGCCTCGTTGTGGATGAGCCGCGCGGGCCGGGCCGCGCCCTCCCCTGACCCACCGAGCCCACCGAGCCCGGCGGCCGGGGCCGGGGCCGGGGCCGAGGGCGACGGCGGAATCGAGGCCGGAACCGATGCGGGGACCGGCTCCGGGGTCGTCGAGGGTGTCGTCGAAGAGGTCGTACTCATGCGTGCTCCAGCCTCCGCGCCAGACGCGTCATGAACGGGTGATCACGAACGGTGCCCCCGAGGGAGCGGTCACGAGAAGAGCCGCCGCCAGGTCTCCGGGCCCGGGTAGCCGTCCGCGGCGCCGCCGCGCCAGCCCTGGGCGCGCTGGAAGGCCTCGACGTTGCGCCGGTCCGCCTCGCTCCAGCGCGGCCCCGGCCCGCTCGTGTAGTGCCTGCCGAATCCTTTCTTCACAAGCTGCCCGCCGAGCTGGGTGACGTACGGGTTGTCCGCGCCCGGCCGGAACATCGCCCGGCCCGGATAGCCGGGCACCCCGTGCGAGGCGGGCGCGGCGACGGCGCCCGCCGCCGGCGTCGTGCCGCTGGTCACTCCCTTGTAGCGGTAGGGGAGGTACTTGGCGGAGTTGGTCCAGTAGGCGTAGGGCGTGGCCATCTTCCGGGTGTGCGGCGGGGTCTGCTCGTAGGCCGTGTAGGAGGTGTGCTTGTCGTCCGTCCAGCCGCCGAAGATCACCACGTGGGAGCCCGCCTGCGGGTCGGACGCGTTGTGGAACAGCAGGATGTCGCCGGGCTGGAGTTCTTCCTTGGTGATCCGGTCCGCGAAGGCGCCGAGACTCCCGGTCCATTCGTTCGTGGGCAGGTTCCAGGCCATCGACACGTAGCCCGAGCAGTCCTGCCGGTAACCGTCGGACCAGTAGGCGGTCATGCTGTAGGGCACCTTCGCGGTGACCCAGGTCTTGGCCCGGTCGATGATGTCGGTACGGGTGATCGCGGGCAGCAGCGTACCGGCCGCGGGACCCGCCGGGCGGCCCGTCGGACCGTGCAGCGGGGCCCTGGGGCCCTGCGGGGTGTCAGGCTCCTCACCTGCCGGATCACCGGGATCGCCGGGCCGGTGGAGTGCGTGGGCGGCGGCCGGGGCCGCCGCCTGGCCCGCGCCGAGGACGGCGGTCGCGGTGGCGGCGGCCACCACGAGGACGCGGTGGGCGGCCGGATGGGCGGGGGCCCGGCCGGCCGGGGAATGCGGCAGGACGCTGCGCCAGTGCCGGCAACCGGGGCAGTCGCAGTCGCTCACGGGATCGACTTCCTCGAATACCGGAGTCTCCATGCGATTCCCCTCACACTGCAGTGAAAAAGTCCGCGACGGTGTGCGCACCGGCGCACGGTGATCAGTTTCCCAACTGTCCTGTTTGTGCGCATGTTGACGGTCCGAATGATGTACCCGGGTGGTGCACACGGGGGACGCCCGCCCCGGACGTGGTCCGGAGCACCCGTCGGCGTCGGGTAGAGTTTTCCAGGTCAGCAGGCGCCGCTAGCTCAGTTGGTTAGAGCAGCTGACTCTTAATCAGCGGGTCCGGGGTTCGAGTCCCTGGCGGCGCACAGACGGTCGAAGGCCCTCCGTAGCACACGGAGGGCCTTCGGCGTACCCGGGGCCTGGGCCCCTTGCGATCATGACGAACGCCGTAGAACCCTGGTCCGGTTGGGGGGCCGGATGCCGAGGGGGGCATCATGCAACCGGGGGCTGCTGTTCCATGTCTATAAGGTGTGGATGCCGTGGTGACAGCAACCCACCACTGTGACGTCCGTGACGGTCGAGGGGGACCCGGCGGACGAAGGAAGCGACGAAACACGCGTTGACCCGCGTGTGGGGGGATGACTCATGACGTCGACGCCGACGGGCGCCGGGCAGGACCACGACCCGTCTCAGACCACCCAGCTCAGGGTGCCTGCGCATCGGACCTGGAACACCGGCTCGTTCCGCCGGATAAAGAAGGCGCTGCCCAGATACGACTACGAGCACTACAGCCGGCTCGCGGGCCCCCTCACCCAGCCCGACCCGCACAAGCCGTACAAGGTGCAGTACCGCTCGCTCCTCTCCCAGGAACCGCACCGCATCCGGGTCGCCCTGATGCTGGCCGCGGCCCCGCTGCTGTCGGTGGTGCTGCTGGTCTGGCTGCTCCAGCCAGAGCACTGGACGGAGCGCGACTACCCGGCCTTCGACTGGCTGCCCGCCCTCGACATCGTCATGCTCGTCTCGATCGGCCTGATCGAGCTCTTCCGCTGCCTCAACGTGCTGTCGAACGCGCACGCCACGCTGGTCGCCCGCGACCCGATACCGGTGGTGCCCGAGACCGGCACCCGGGTCGCCTTCCTCACCTCCTTCGTGCCCGGCAAGGAACCGCTGGAGATGGTGACGAAGACCCTGGAGGCGGCCGTCAAGATCCGCCACCGCGGTCTGATGCACGTCTGGCTCCTCGACGAGGGCGACGACCCCGAGGTGAAGGCGGTCTGCGAGCGCCTCGGCGTGCACCACTTCTCCCGCAAGGGCGTCGCGAAGTGGAACATGCCCAAGGGCCCGCACCGCGCCAAGACCAAGCACGGCAACTACAACGCCTGGCTCGAGGCGCACGGCGACGACTACGACTTCTTCGCCTCCGTCGACACCGACCACGTGCCGCTGCCGAACTACCTGGAGCGGATGCTCGGCTTCTTCCGCGACCCGGACGTCGGCTTCGTCATCGGCCCGCAGGTCTACGGCAACTACGACAACCCGATCACCAAGGCCGCCGAGTCCCAGCAGTTCCTCTTCCACGCGCTGATCCAGCGCGCGGGCAACCGCTACGGCGCGCCGATGTTCGTGGGCACCTCCAACGCGGTGCGCATCAGGGCACTGAAGCAGATCGGCGGTCTGTACGACTCGATCACCGAGGACATGGCGACCGGCTTCGAGATCCACCGCCACAAGAACCCGGCCACGGGCCGCAAGTGGCGCTCGGTCTACACCCCGGACGTGCTGGCCGTCGGCGAGGGCCCGAACGCCTGGACGGACTTCTTCACCCAGCAGATGCGCTGGTCGCGAGGGACGTACGAGACGATCCTCAAGCAGTACTGGAAGGGCTGGTACTCGCTGCCGCCGAGCAAGCTCTTCAACTACACGATGATGATCATCTTCTACCCGATGTCGGCCATGAACTGGATCCTGGCGGCGCTGAGCTGCTGCCTGTTCCTGGGCCTGGGCGCCTCGGGTGTGAACATCGACCCCGCGGTCTGGCTGATGCTCTACGGCAACGCCTCCGCGCTCCAGATCGGCCTGTACGTCTGGAACCGCCGGCACAACGTCTCGCCGCACGAGCCGGAGGGCTCCGGCGGTGTGGCCGGCATGGTGATGTCCGCGCTGTCGGCGCCGCTGTACGCGAAGGCGCTCATCGACTCCGTGCTGCGGCGCAAGAGCAAGTTCGTGGTCACGCCCAAGGGCGACTCGGCGAGCCCGGACACCCTGTTCGGGACCTTCCGGTACCACTGGTACTTCATCGTCGTCTTCGGCGGCTCGATCACCGCCGGCCTCGTCCTCGGCCACGCCCACCCCGCCATGATCATCTGGGCGACGTTCGCGCTGCTGATCACCGCCTCGCCGATCTTCGCTTGGCGGCACTCCCTGCGGGAGGCGAGGAAGAAGCCCGCCGCGGCGGCTCCCGCGGAGCCGCACACCCGGCCCGAGGACGCGGCGCCCGCGGTGCCGTACCAGCCGCAGCCGGCGCAGGACGCGCCCTACGGCGCTCACGGTGCCCACGGCGCGCACACGCCGCAGCAGAAGCCCAGCTGGGCCGCCTCCCCCGACGGGGGCAGCGACCAGACCATGCAGATCGCCCTTGGTGGACTTGGGGGACGTAAGGAATGAAAGACCGTGCCGGCCGCCGCCGCGCCCGTCGCTTCGCGATAGGCACGGCGGTGGTAGTAGCGCTGGCCGGGATGAACGGGCCGTGGCTCTACCGCTTCGGAACCGAGAAATACCACCAGTACAAGATCAACAAGCCGGAGTACAAAGCCGCCAACGGCAAGTGGGAGATCATCGAGTTTCCCGAGAAGTACCGGCAGAACACCATTCACGCGGCGCTGCTGCGCACCGGCAAGGTGCTGCTCGTCGCGGGGTCGGGCAACAACCAGGACAACTTCGACGACAAGAAGTTCGACACCCGGATCTGGGACCCGGTCAAGGGGACCATCAAGAAGGTGCCGACGCCCGCCGACCTGTTCTGCACCGGCCACACCCAGCTCGCCAACGGCAATCTGCTGATCGCGGGCGGCACCAAGCGGTACGAGAAGCTCAAGGGTGACGTCACCAAGGCCGGCGGCCTGATGATCGTCCACAACGAGAACCCGGACAAGCCGATCACGCTGCCCGCGGGCACCAAGTTCACCGGCAAGGAGAACGGCAAGACGTTCGTCTCCAAGGACCCGGTGCTGGTGCCGCGCGCGAAGAAGGTCTTCGACCCGGCGACCGGCGCGTTCGTGCGCAACGACCCGGGCCTCGGCCGGATCTACGTCGAGGCGCAGCAGAGCGGCGCCGAGTACGAGACGGGCACCGAGGACAACTACCGCATCCAGGGCCTGTCGGGTGCCGACGCGCGCAACACCTACGGCATCGCGCAGAAGCTCGCCCTCGACAAGAAGGACTTCCAGGGCATCCGGGACGCCTTCGAGTTCGACCCGGTCGCCGAGAAGTACATCAAGGTCGACCCGATGCACGAGGCCCGCTGGTACCCGACGCTCACCACGCTGAGCGACGGCAAGATCCTCAGCGTCTCCGGCCTGGACGACATCGGCCAGCTGGTCCCGGGCAAGAACGAGGTCTACGACCCGGAGACCAAGAAGTGGACCTACCTCGACAAGGTCCGCCAGTTCCCGACGTACCCGGCGCTGTTCCTGATGCAGAACGGCAAGGTCTTCTACTCGGGTTCCAACGCCGGGTACGGCCCCGACGACGTCGGGCGCGACCCGGGCATCTGGGACGTGGAGACCAACAAGTTCACCAAGGTCCCCGGCCTGAGCGACCCGGACATGCTGGAGACCTCGGGCACCGTGCTGCTGCCGCCGGCGCAGGACGAGAAGTACATGGTGATCGGCGGTGGCGGGGTCGGCGAGTCCAAGCTGGCCAGCGAGAAGACGCGGATCGTCGATCTGAAGGCCGACGACCCGAAGTTCGTGGACGGGCCGTCGCTGGAGAAGGGCACGCGCTACCCGCAGGCCTCGATCCTGCCCGACGACACCGTGCTGGTCTCCGGCGGCTCGGAGGACTACCGGGGCCGCGGCGACTCCAACATCCACCAGGCGCGGCTCTACCACCCGGACACCAACACGTTCGAGAAGGTGGCCGACCCGCTGGTGGGCCGGAACTACCACTCCGGTTCGATCCTGCTGCCCGACGGGCGCCTGATGTTCTTCGGCTCCGACTCGCTGTACGCCGACAAGGCCAACACCAAGCCGGGCAAGTTCGAGCAGCGCATCGAGATCTACACGCCGCCGTATCTGTACCGGGACTCGCGGCCCGACCTGTCGGGCGGCCCGCAGACCATCGCGCGCGGCGAGTCGGGGACGTTCACCTCGCGGGCGGCGTCGACGGTCAAGAAGGTGCGGCTGATCCGGCCCAGCGCCTCGACGCATGTCACCGACGTCGACCAGCGGTCCGTCGCGCTGGATTTCACGGCGGACGGGGACAAGCTGACGGTGACGGTGCCGGAGGGCAGGAATCTGGTGCAGTCGGGGTGGTACATGCTGTTCGCCACCGACGGTCAGGGGACGCCCTCCAAGGCGCAGTGGGTACGGGTGCCGTAGCGCTCCCGCAGGTGGTGCCTTCGGGGTGCGGGAGCGCTGTGGCTTGTCGCGCAGTTCCCCGCGCCCCTAGGTTCCTGATCCCTGCGCCAGTTTCAAGGCGTAGTCGGGCCACCATTCGCCTGCCTTCGGGCCGCCCTTGCACTCGCCGTCCGATTCGCCGGGGCGCTTGACCCAGAGGTAGGCGTCCACGAGGGGGTCGGCCGTCTTCGTCGTCGGGGTTTCGCCGAGGGCGCGGCCCGGAGGGTTGCACCAGCGCTCGTCCGGCTTGCCCTCGGTGTAGGGGCCGTTGCCGTTGCGGCTGGTGTCGATGACGAAGTGCTTGCCGCCCACCTTGGCGGAGAGCTGCTTGCCGTAGGCGATGGAGTCCTGGGTCGAATAGAAGTTGGAGACGTTGACGGCGAAGCCGTCGGCCTGGTCGATGCCGGCCCACTTGAGCGGCTCGAAGATCTGGTCGGGGTGGCCCCAGCCGGCGTTGCCCGCGTCCAGGTAGACCTTGGTGTTCTTCAGCGCCGTGAGCTTGGCGATGGCCCCCTTGAGGAGGTCGTAGCGCTCCTCGTGGAACTCGTCCGGGGTGCAGCCGTCGACCAGGTGGAGCACCGCGTCCGGTTCCAGGACGACGGTGGCGGCACGGTCACCTATGCCCTTGGCCACGCCGTCGATGAACGAGCGGTAGGAGTCGCCGTCGGCGGCGCCTCCCTGCGAGTACTGGCCGCAGTCGCGGTGCGGGATGTTGTAGAGGACGAGCAGTGCGGTGCGTCCGGCCTTGTCGGCGGCCTCGGTGAAGCCGCGGGCCTGGTCCTCCGGGTTCTCCGGGCTGATCCACTCGCCGGTGGGATGCTGGGCGATCTTGCGGATCCGGTCGGCCTGGTCCTTCTTCCCCGCCTTCTCCAGGGATGCCACCTGCTGGGCCGCGGTGCCGTCCGGATTGACCCAGAACGGATCGGTCTCCTTGGGCTGCTGGGTGATCCCGGCTCCCGCGTCCTTGTTCTTGTCCTCGTCGTCGCCGGACGAGGAGCAACCCGCGATGAGCAGCGCCGCCCCCAGCACCGCCGCGGACGCCCGCCTCGCGGACATCGTTCCGGCCCCCCTGCTGCCGTACATCCAACCCCCCTGGGTGCACTGTTCGGAGGCTCAATCCTGACATACGCGGGTCATGAGCCGGTGCCCGTGAGGTACGCGGAGACGACGACGTTGGCCGTGTAGCCGCCGGTGGCGGGGTCGAAGGTGCCGCCGCAGGTGATCAGCCGCAGTTCGGCCCGTCCCGCGTCGTGCGGCCCGTAGGCCTGCCGGGCGTCGAAGCCGTCGCGGTCGAGGACCTGGACGTCGTCGACGGTGAACTCGGCGACCTCGGCGTCGTCGCGGACCACCCGGATCGTCTCGCCGGGTTCGAGGGTGCTGATCTTGTAGAAGACGGCGGGGCGGGTCTCGGTGTCGACGTGCCCGACCATCAGGGCGGTCCCGGCCGCCCCGGGGGTCACGCCGGCCGCGTACCAGCCGACGGCGTCGGCCTGGTCGAAGGAGGGCGGTTCGATCGCGCCCTTGCCGTCGAGGCCGCGGGCCACCACCGGGGCGCTGATGCCCAGTTCGGGGACGTCGAGCCGCTCGGGCCGGGCGTCGCCGAGGGGTGTGCGGGCGGGCGGCAGCGGGATGTCGGGGGGCCGTCCGGCCGCCGCCATGTCGCCGGTGGCCGGACGGGATACGCCCTCGCGCACGTCGGTGGCCTCGCGGCCCCACAGCCACAGCCCGAGGAGCAGCACCACCCAGGCGATGCCGCTCACCAGACGGCCGGGGCCGACGGGGCGTATGTGGTCCTGTTCCCCGCGTCGATCGTGGTCGGACATGGTCAGTCCGTCCTGCGGCTCCGGCTGCGGACCCCGCGCAGCCCCACGGCGACGGCGGCGATCCCGGCGAGCACCAGGCCGGTCACGGTGTGCGCGGTGCCGGGGGGATCGACGCGCGCCCCGTCCCCGGTGTCCGGCGCGGCCAGCTCCGCGGAGCCGCCGCCGCCCGCGTCGACGGGGGCGACGGGTGAGGCGGGCGCGGTCGGGCGGTGCCGCCGCTCGACGGTGATGGTGCCCTTGCGGGCGTCGTCGCCGCAGGTGACCTGCACGGCGTAGGCGCCGGCCGACACCGTGGAGCGGACCGTGCTGGAACCGACGAGGACACCGTCCTCGGCGGCCACGGAGAGCCGGACGTCCGACTCGAACGCCGCCGACACGGCGACGGCCGTCCGCTCGGTGCAGTCGGGCACGCGGAGCGTGACGTCCGTGCCGGGCGCCGGGGAGGACGGAGTCACCGAGACTCCGCCCCCGTCCGCCGCGTACGCCGTCGGTGCGACCGGCGTGCACACCGCGGCCAGCGCGGCTCCGGCACAGAGAGTTACCTTCAGTGAGCCCATCGTGTACCTCCAGTCACCTGGAGGCTGCCCCGCGGGGACCGCCCCCGCATCCGGTGCGGGGGCGGCGCTGCTCCGAACGGGCGACGAGGGGGAGGTGCGGGTTTCAGACCCGTTCGACGAGGTCCGCGATGGAGTCGACGACCTTGGACGGCCGGTACGGGAAGTTCTCGACCTGCTCGGGCCGGGTCAGGCCGGTGAGCACCAGGTACGTCTGCATCCCGGCCTCGATGCCGGCCAGCACGTCGGTGTCCATGCGGTCGCCGATCATCGCGCTGGTCTCGGAGTGGGCGCCGATCGCGTTGAGCCCGGTGCGCATCATCAGCGGATTGGGCTTGCCCGCGAAGTAGGGCTGCTTGCCGGTCGCCTTGGTGATCAGCGCGGCCACCGCGCCGGTCGCCGGGAGCGGGCCCTCGGTGGAGGGGCCGGTCTCGTCGGGGTTGGTGCAGATGAACCGGGCGCCGGCGTTGATCAGCCGCACCGCCTTCGTCATCGCCTCGAAGGAGTAGGTGCGGGTCTCGCCGAGGACCACGTAGTCGGGCTCGTGGTCGGTGAGGATGTAGCCGATGTCGTGCAGGGCGGTGGTCAGACCGGCCTCGCCGATGACGTACGCCGAGCCGCCGGGCCGCTGGTCGTCCAGGAACTTGGCGGTCGCCAGCGCCGAGGTCCAGATCGCCTCGATCGGGACCTCCAGGCCCATGCGGCGCAGCCGGGCGTGCAGGTCCCGCGGGGTGTAGATCGAATTGTTGGTCAGGACGAGGAAGGGCTTGCCGGACTCGCGCAGCTTCTTGATGAAGGCGTCGGCGCCGGGGATCGGGACGCCCTCGTGGATGAGCACCCCGTCCATGTCGGTGAGCCATGACTCGATGGGCTTGCGGTCTGCCATGTGCGGGATCTCCTGCCGTACGCGGTCCAGCGTGCGCCCCAGCCTAAACAGAGCAGGATCTTGGGGGAACGGCCGTCTCAGCTTCCGGTGGCCGCCTTCCAGGCGTCGACGTACGAGGTGAGGTTCTCCTCGATGTCGTTCCAGTCGGGTTCGAAGATCTCGACGCCGTCCATGATCTTCGTCAGGGCGACGGCTTCGGCGTCGGTGGCCTTGACGTCCTGGCGGGCCGCGAAGCCGCCTCCGATCTCGCTGACCTGCGCCTGCGCCTTCCGGCTCAGCATGTAGTCGAGGAGCTCCCTGCCGTTCTCGGTGTGCGGGGCCCCGGTGACCAGGCCCGCCGCGTACGGCAGCGCGAAGGTGGTGGGCCTGCCGCCCTCGGGTGCCGGGAACCAGATGCCGAGGTTCGGCATGGACTTCGACTGGGCGTGGTTCATCTGCACATCGCCGTTGGCGACGAGCAGTTCGCCCTTGTCGACCTTGGGCGCGAGCTTGCCGGTCGAGGCGGACGGTCCGACGTTGTTGGCCTGGAGCTTCTTCAGGTACTCCATGGCCGGCTTCTCGCCGCCGAAGTCGTGCATGGCCTTGATGAGGACGGCCGTGCCGTCGCCAGCGACGCCCGGGGTGGAGTACTGGAGCTTGTTCCTGTACTTCCCGTCGAGCAGGTCTTCCCAGGTGGCGGGGGCCTGCTTCAGCTCCTTCGTGTTGTGGACGAAGCCGAAGTAATTGTTGACGACGGCGGTCCAGGTGCCGTTCCCGGCCTTGTCGGCGCCGCTGACCCGGTCGGCGCCCTTCGGGGCGTACTTCTGCAGCAGGCCCTTGGTGTCGGCCTGCTGGATGAAGGGCGGGAGGGTGACGAGGACGTCCGCCTGCGGGTTGCGCTTCTCGCGGGCGGCGCGCTGCACCATCTCGCCCGAGCCGCCCTCGACGTACTCGACCTTGATGCCGGTCTCCTTCTCGAAGTCCTTGAACACCTGGTCGTACCAGCCGTCGCCGTGCTCGCCCTTGAGGCCGTCGGCGCTGTAGACGGTGACGACGTTCTCGTCGGAGGCGGCCGTGCCCCCGCAGGCGGTGAGCGGAAGGGCGAGCAGGCACAGGGCGGTGACCGGGAGGAGGGGCTTTCTGGGCATGGCGAGGTGGACTCCTTGCGCGAGGGGAGGTGGGACGGGTTACCGGTACGAGGCTCGGGTGCGGATCCGGGAGACGGCGAAGAGCACCAGCAGGGTGGCCGCCATCAGGACCACGGCGATCGCGGAGCCGGTGAACAGGGCGCCGCGGTCCGTGGAGGCGTAGATCAGGATCGGCAGCGGGGTCCAGTCGGGCGGGTAGAGCATCATCGTGGCGCTCAGCTCGCCCATGGAGAGGGCGAAGCACAGCCCGGCGGCGGCGGTCAGGGACGGCAGCAGCAGGGGGAGCCGCACCCGCCACAGGACGTACGCCGGGCTCGCCCCCAGGGAGGCGGCGGCCTGCTCGTACGCCGGGTCGAGGCGGGTGATCGCGGCGGAGACGGACTGGTGGGCGAAGGCGGTCACCAGGACCGTGTGGGCGATGATCACGATCCAGCGGGTGCCGTTGAGGAGGAACGGCGGCTGCGAGTACGCGACCAGGATCGCGAGGCCGACCACCACCGAGGGCACCGCGACCGGCAGCACGAACAGGGCGTCCATCACCTTGCGGTGCCGCTTCTTCAGCGCGGCGGCGGCGAGCGCGGCCCAGGCGCCCGCGGCCAGCGCCAGCAGGCTCGCGGTGAGGGCCGTGACCAGGCTGGTGGTGAGGGCCTGGAGGGCCTCGCCGCGGGTGGCGGCCCGGTAGTTGGCGGTGGTGAAGCCGGAGGGCAGGACGCTCGACCAGTGGGTGGCGAAGGAGGCGCCGAGGACGACGAGGAGGGGCAGGGCGAACAGGGGGAGGAAGAGGACGAGGAAGGCGGCCCACAGGGTCCACCTCGCCCCCCGGCTATGCACCAGCACGGCGGCTCACCACCCGGTACAGGCCGTACAGGCCCACGGAGATCAGGACGTTGACGACGGCGACCACGCAGGCGCCCGGGTAGTCGGACTCCAGGACCGCCTTGCCGTAGACGAGCATCGGCAGGGTCGTGACGCCCTTGGCGCCGGTGAACAGGACGATGCCGAACTCGTTGAGGCAGAGCACGAGGACGAGGCTGCCGCCGGCCGCGAGGGCGGGCAGCGCCTCCCGCAGGATGATCCGCCGCACGATCCGCGGGGCGCGGGCGCCCAGCGAACCGGCCGCCTCGATCTGCGCGGTGTCGATCCCGGAGAACGCGGCGAGCAGCGGGCGCATCACGAACGGCGTGAAGTACGTGATCTCGGCGAGCAGCACGCCCCAGGGCGTGGTGAGGAACTGGAAGGGCCCGTCGGCGGCGCCCGTCACGTCCGTCCACAGTCCGTTGGCCATGCCGACCGTGCCGTAGACGAACAGCAGGGCGAGCGTGATCAGGAACGACGGGAAGGAGAGGAAGACGTCGATGAACCGGGAGACCGCGCGGGCACCGGGGAACGGCACGAAGGCGATGACCAGGGCGAGGACGAACCCGAGCACCAGGCACCCGGCGGTCGAGGCCAGCGCGAGCCACACGGTCGTCCACAGCGCCTCACGGAACGCCTCCGAGGCGAAGACGTCGGCGTACGGCTGGACCGAGGTGCCGCCGGAGTCGGGCTGGAAGGACTGCCGGACGACGAGGGCGAGGGGGTAGAGGAAGACGAGGGCGAGCAGAGCTGTGGGAGGAAGCGCCCAGAACAGCCGTGCCCCGTAGGGGCGCGGGGCTGTGTCT
The DNA here is from genome assembly GCF_014648815.1 of Streptomyces flaveolus. Taxonomy (GTDB): domain Bacteria; phylum Actinomycetota; class Actinomycetes; order Streptomycetales; family Streptomycetaceae; genus Streptomyces; species Streptomyces flaveolus. The sequence continues at coordinate 257,287 of NZ_BMRV01000006.1, forward strand.
GATGTGCGGCTACCGCCGCCTGGGCGCGACCAGCCACGACGAACCCGCACCGGGGAGACAGGCTCAGCCATGGTTCACCCCCGCGGGCAGCAACACCGCATCGTCGGGCGAGAAGTGCAGGCTCACCGGCTCCCCGATCCCCGGCGGAGCCTTCAGCTCACGGAGGTCGGCCATCACGCGGTGGCCCGCGACGTCGACGTACAGCCGGTGTGTGGCCCCCCGCCACTGGATCTCCTCCACCGTCCCGGTGAGCCGGTTGGGCCCGTCACCGAGTCCGACGAGGTGCGGCCGTACGCACAGGGTGGCCGTGGCGCCCGGCGCGGCGCCCGCCGTGTCGACCTTGATCTCGGCGCCGCCGAAGGCGACTCCCCCGCCCCCCACGGTCACCGGCAGCAGGTTCGCGCCGCCCACGAAGGACGCCGTGAACTCGTCGGCCGGCGCCCGGTACAGCTCCCTCGGCGTCCCGCACGCGCGCAGCTTCTCACAGCGATGCGGTCGGCGAGGGTGAGGGCCTCCACCTGGTCGTGGGTGACGTAGAGGATCGAGACGTCGGGCAGCTCGCGGTGGAGGCGCGCCAGTTCGGCGAGCATCCCGGACCGCAGCTGGGCGTCGAGGGCGGAGAGCGGCTCGTCGAGGAGGAGGACGTCCGGCCGGACGGCCAACGCACGGGCGATGGCGACGCGCTGCTGCTGGCCGCCCGACAGCTCGCGCGGGTGGCGGCGGGCGTAGGCGGCCATGCCGGTCAGCTCCAGGGCCTCGCCGACCCGTTCGCGGATCTCGGCCTTGGGCGCCTTGCGGGCCTTGAGGCCGAAGGCGACGTTCTCCTCGACCCGCATGTGCGGGAAGAGGGCGTAGCTCTGGACGACCATGCCGATGCCCCGCCGGTGCGGGGGCAGGTCGGTGACGTCCTGCTCGCCGAGGAAGACCCGCCCGGAGGCGGGCCGTACGAACCCGGCGACCGCCCGCAGCGCGGTGGTCTTGCCGGATCCGGACGGCCCGAGCAGCGCCACGACCTCGCCCGGTCCGACGGTGAGGTCGAGGGCGTCCAGGACGACGTTGCCGTCGTAGGCGACGGTGACCGAGTCGAAGCGGATGCCGCTGCTTGCGGTGCTCATCGGCCGGCCGCTCCCCGCAGGAGGGCGGGCAGACCGGCGACGGAGTCCAGCACGTGGGTCGCGCCCGCCGCGCGGAAGGCGTCGTCCCCGTGGGCCCCGGTGCGCACCCCGGCGACCAGTCCGGCGCCGGCGCGGACGCCGCTGAGCACGTCGTACGAGGTGTCGCCGACGACGGCGACCCGGCGGACGTCCTCGGCGGCCTTGGTGCGCAGGAACGCCTCCAGCACCATGTCGGGGTACGGCCGTCCGCGCCCGCCCGCGTCGGCGGGGCACAGGGTGAGCGGCACCAGGTCGCGCCAGCCGAGCGCGTCGAGGATGGCGTCCTGGGTGACGCGGGCGAAGCCGGTGGTCAGGACGACGGTGCGGCCGTCGGCGGCGAGTTCCTCGACGGCCTCTCGGGCGCCGGGGACGGGGGCGATCAGGCCGTCGCCGACGAGTTCGCCGTACGCCTTCTCGAAGGCGGCGTTGGCGCGCCGGGCGCGATCCTCGTCGCCGAAGAGGTGCCGGAAGACGGAGATCTTGGACTCGCCCATGGTGGCGCGGACGTGGTCGAGCTTCTCGGCGTGGTCGGCGGTGCCGGGCTCGACGCCCAGTTCGCGGGCGGCGGTGTCGAAGGCGCGCTCGACGAGGCCGCCGTCGGCGACGGTGGTGCCGGCCATGTCGAGGACGACGAGGCGGATGTCTGTCGTGGTCATGGGTGCTCTCACCAGCCCAGTTCGTTCGCGGTGGTCTCGGCTATCGCGGGCGAGCAGGTCATGCCGCGCCCGCCGGGCCCGGTGACCAGCCAGACCCCTTCGCGCACCTGCTGCCGGTGCACCACGCGGCTGGTGTCCGTGCACTGCGCGTACACCCCGGCCCAGCGGCGGCGGACCTTCGGCAGCGGGCGGCCGAGGAGGGACTCGACGACGCCGGTGAGGTGCTCGTAGGGGTCCTCGACGGTGTCGAAGGCGAAGGGGTGCTCGTACTCGTGGGTGTCGCCGATGGTCAGGCCGCCGTCGGCGCGCTGGACCATCAGCAGCTGCATCCTGTGCCGCGCGGCGGTAGCGGGCTGCGGTTGCCGTGCGTTCAGCTCGTCCAGGGCGGGCGATCCGTACGCGGGGTAGTAGCGGAAGCTGTCGGCGTCGGCGACCGAGGTGGTCAGCGGTTCGCCCAGCGGGTCGGTCTGCATCATCTGGAGGCGGACCCGGCGCACCGGCAGGTCGGGTCCGGCCAGCTCGCGCACGAGGCCGCCGAGCCAGGCGCCGGTGCACAGGACGACGACGTCGCCGGTGTGTACGTCGCCGTGGTCGTCGCGGACGGCGTTCTCGCCGATGACGTCGCGGACCTCGCGGCCGGGCAGGAACGTGTAGTGCGGCGACTCGAGCAGTTCGGCGCGCAGGGCGAGCTGGGCGGTGCGCGGTTCGACGGCCGCGTCGCGCTCGCAGTACAGGGCCGCGTCGAACTCGCCGCGCAGGGCGGGGTTGAGCGCGCGGGCCTCGGCCGGGGTGAGGAGCGCGTGGCCGCGGGCGGCGGCGTCCGGGCGGGCGACGGCGGCCTCGGCGACGGCGCGTTCGAGGTCGCCGCGCAGCGGGGTCAGGGAGCCGTTCGGGCGGAAGCCGAGCGCCGGGATCCGGCCACCGATCTCCTCCCACAGCTCCCGGGCCCTGAGCGCGGTCTCCAGCTCCTCGCCGCCCGCGCGGCCGCTCACCCAGATCTGGCCGAAGTTGCGCAGCGAGGCGCCGCGCGCCTCGGTCTCGCGCTCGATCTGCACGACCTCGTGGCCGCGTTCCACTGCGTGCCAGGCGTGCATGGTGCCCACCACGCCGGCTCCGACGACTATCACTCTCACGACCGCAACGCTCCTTGGCATCGGGGAACCGGAGGAATCCGGCTGACAACGAGAGCGTGAACTGGTCATCACGTTTGGACTAGACCCGTTATCATTTCGTTACTCGTCTGGGCGGTCGGAGAGGGGTGCTTTTCAGCCGCTCAGGTGGGCCGTGAACGAGAAGCGGTCGCCCCGGTAGAGCGTGCGCACGCGCTCCAGCGGGCGGCCCTCGGTGTCGCGGGAGACGCGGTGGATGAGCAGCATCGGGAGGGCCGGCGGGGTGCCGATGAGCAGGGCCTCGCGCGGGGTGGCCAGCACCGTCTCGATCCGTTCGTCGGCGTCCCCGAAGGCGATGCCCTGCGCGGCGAGGTGGGCGTAGAAGGACGAGTCCGGGTCGAAGGCGGTGTCCAGGTCGGGGATGCGGGCCACGGCGACGTAGGTGCTCTCCAGGCCGACCCGCTCGTCGTCCGCGAGCAGCACGCGCTCCAGGTGCCAGACGGGCTCGCCGCGCGTGAGTCCGGTCTCGGCGGCGAGCGGTTCGGGGCAGGGGAAGCGGTCGAGGGTGACGAGCGCGCGGCCGGGGGTACGCCCCTGGCGCCGGACGCCCTCGGTGTAGCTGGCCAGGGACAGCGGCTGGGCCAGCTTGGGGCCGGCGACCACCGTGCCGCGCCCCTGCCGGCGCAGCTTGCCCTCGAGGACGAGCTCGCGCAGGGCCTGCCGGACCGTCTCGCGGGCGACCTCGTACCGCTCGGCGAGGTCCCGCTCGGTGGGGATGGCGCTGCCCTCCCCCAGCTCGCCGACGAGACGGTCGATCCGCGCCTTGACGGCGTAGTACTTCGGCACGCGGCCGTGCTCCGGGATCCCGGAGCGGACGGGGGCGCCGGGGGCCTGGTCGTTCGGGTAGTCCACGCAGGGATCGTCGCAGACGCGGACGCGGCGGCCGACGGGACCTCGGGCGCGGGGCGGTGACGAAGACGGCGCCGCCGGCCGGCGCGTCCACGGGTCCGGCGCCGGGGCGCGGGGCGGAGCCGGCGTCCTGGGCTGCCTGCGCATGCCCGTCCGGTCCTGCCGCCGCATGCGGGGCCGTCGGCCGGGCGTCGACGGCCCCGCGAGGCCGGCTCCCGAGTCAACAGCGCCCGCGAGACCGGCGCCCGGGCGTCGACGGCGCCGTGGGTCCTGCGCCCGGGGCAACAGCGGCGCCCATCGGTCCGGCGCCGAGGGGTCACCGGCGCCTGCGGGTCCGGTACCCCGGAAAGCGCCGCCCGCCGGGCCGACGCCCGGGGCGTCAGGGGCGGCCACCGGTGCGGCGCCCGGTGCGTCAGAGGCGCCCGCCGGCCCGGCGCCCCGGCGTCAGCGGCGTCTGCGGGTCAGCAGTACGGCCGCCGCGCCCGTGGCGAGGAGCAGGGCGGCGGTCGCGAGGGGCGCTCCCAGGCGGCCCAGTCCCGTGCCGGCGAGTTCGTCGGCGAACGGGAACCCGGTGCCCCGGCTGTCGGGGGTGGAGGCCACGGAGGGCGCGACGGGTTCCGCGTTCTCCGCAGCGGCCGACTCCTCGGCGGCCCCGTCGGACGTGCCGCCGGTCCCGACGCGGAAGCGGTAGTCGTTCGACTGGCCGATCCAGTCGCCGTCGTCACCGCGGCGCTGGACCACCGCCGCGTTGGCGGTGACCTCGCCGGGCGCCGTGTCCGAGGTGAGCGCGAGCCGCACCTTGACGGTGAGGGTCCTGCCGGGGCCGACGGTGAAGCCGGAGAAGGCGGCGTCGCCCTCGCCGAAGGCGCCGATCAGCTCGTCGCGGTCGGTCGCCTCGAAGGTGACGGGGCGGGGGTGGTCGCCGTCGTAGAACTCCAGGCGGGCCTGCGCCGGTTCCAGGGACCGCCGCTCGTCGACGAGGACGACGACCGGGTGGACGGCCTCGCAGGTGCGGGACGTGGTGTTGGTGAGGTCCAGGTACCAGGTGCCGTAGCCGCCGCCGGACTCGTAGGCGCTCGGGCCGCCGCGGATGCGGGTGGTGAGCGGGAAGGTGTGGTCGTCGGGGGCCGTGCAGGCGGGCAGCGGGGCGCTGGGGCCGGCGGGGGCCGGGGATACGGCGGCGGCCGGGCCGGCTGCGGCCAGGAGGGCGGCTGCCGCCGCCAGGCAGGGGGACGCGGGCGTGAACAGTCGCATAAACACATGAGCGTGCCGGACGGCCTCGGTCACCGGGACCGCCGTTCGGGGTGTGCCCCCCGAACGGCCGCATCGGAGCCCTCGTCCGGCGTACGCAGGCCGACCGGCCGGGTCAGGGGCCGTCGCCCCGCCCGAACAGCGGCGCGAGCAGCAGCTGGGCCGCGCCCTGGGCGACCCCGCGCGTCCCACCGGGCGCGATCCGCACCGGTACGGCGCTCTCCCGCCCGCCCTCGCGCCGGGCCCGGGCGTCGAGAACGGCGCCGACCCCGGAGACGAACACCTCCGGCGCGCCGGCGACGGTACGGCCGCCGAGCAGGACCAGGTCGATGTCCAGCAGCCCGGCGAGGTTCGCGGCGCCCGCGCCCAGTACCCGTGCCGCCTCCGCGAGGTCGTCGCGGGCGACGGCGCCCAGGCAGAGGGCCTCGACGCAGCCGCGCCCGCCGCAGGTGCAGGGCGGCCCGTCCAGCTGGACGACCTGGTGCCCGAACTCCCCGGCACCGGTCCGGGCGCCCCGGTGCACGCCGCCGCCGAAGACGAGGCCGGCGCCGAGTCCCGTACCGAGGTGCAGATAGGCGAAGGAACCCCTCTCGCCGCCGACCGCCAGCCCCAGCGCCGCCGCGTTGGTGTCCTTGTCGACGACGACCGGCACGCCCAGGTGCCGGGTCAGCGCGTCCCGCAGCGGGAAGCCGTCCCACTCCGGGAAGCCGGTGACCCGGTGCAGTACGCCCCGCACGTGGTCGAGAGGTCCCGGGAGGGCGACACCGAGCCCGAGGAGCGTCGGTGCGTCGGCGAGACGTCCGCCCGGCACACCCAGCACGTCGGCGACCAGCTCCCCGGCCGCCCGCGCCACCCCCTCCAGCACGGTCGGCGCTCCCGCGCCCAGGTCCAGCGGGGACCGCCGCTCCCCCACGACCGTCCCCGTGAGGTCGACCAGCACGGCCCGCAGCTCGTCCCGGTCCAGATGCACGCCCACCGCGTGTCCCGCCTCCGGCACCAGCCGCAGTACCGTCCGCGGCTTGCCGCCCGTGGACGCGCGGCGCCCGGCCTCGGCGGCGAGGCCCTCCGCCCGCAACCGGGCGGTGATCTTGCTGACCGCCTGCGGAGTGAGCCCGGTGCGCTCGGCGAGTTCGAGCCGGCTGATGCCCTCCGAACCGGCGGTGCGCAGCAGATCGAGGACGAGGGCCGTGTTGTGGCTGCGCAGGGCGAGCAGATTCGCACCGCCCGCCGCGGCCCGCACGCCCCCGCGCACACCCCCGGCACCCCGCACGTCGCCGCCGCCCTCCGCGACACGCCGCGTACCGTCGCCCGTTCCTCCGCCGTCAGCCCTGTTCACGCCCCCATTGTCCCCCGCGCTTGCACTTTGGCAACAGCGTTGCCAAAGTGGACGTATGACTGGTACTCCCCCCGGCACCCCCCTGCGCGTCGGTCTCGTCGGCTACGGCCTCGCGGGCTCCGTCTTCCACGCGCCGCTGATCGCCGCCACCGAGGGCCTGGCCCTGGACACGGTGGTCACCTCCAACCCGGACCGGCAGCGGCAGGCCCGCGACGCGTTCCCGGACGTGCGGACCGTCGGCACGCCGGACGAGCTGTTCGACCGGGCCGCCGAGCTGGACCTGATCGTCATCGCGTCCCCGAACAAGACCCACGTGCCACTCGCCAAGCGTGCCCTGGAGGCCGGTCTGCCGGTCGTCGTGGACAAGCCGGTCGCGGGCACGGCCGCCGAGGCGCGCGAGCTGGCGGCGCTGGCCGAGGAGCGCGGTCTGCTGCTCTCCGTCTTCCAGAACCGCCGCTGGGACAACGACTTCCTCACCCTGCGCAAGCTGCTGGACGAGGGCGCGCTCGGCGACGTGTGGCGCTTCGAGTCGCGCTTCGAGCGCTGGCGGCCCGAGCCCAAGGGCGGCTGGCGCGAGTCGGGCGACCCGGCAGAGATCGGAGGTCTCCTCTACGACCTCGGCAGCCACGTCGTCGACCAGGCGCTCGTCCTGTTCGGCCCGGCCACGCAGGTGTACGCCGAGTCGGTCGTGCGCCGCGCCGGCGCCGAGGCGGACGACGACACGTTCATCGCGATCACGCACGCGAACGGCGTCCGTTCGCACCTCTACGTCTCCTCCACCGCCGCCCAGCTCGGCCCCCGTTTCCGGGTGCTGGGCTCGCAGGCGGGCTACGTCAAGTACGGCCTGGACCCGCAGGAGGCCGCGCTGCGCGAGGGCAAGCGGCCGGGCCCGGGTTGGGGCGAGGAGGACGAGTCGCTGTGGGGCCGCGTGGGCTCCGGGGAGTCCCCGCTGACCGGCGGCGGACGTGTGGAGGCGACCGTGCCGGGCGACTACCCCGCCTACTACGCGGCCGTCGCCGCGGCGCTGCGGGAGCAGGGCCCGGGCCCGGTCGGCGTCCGTGAGGCGGCTGCCGCCCTGGACGTCCTGGAGGCGGCCCGCCGTTCCGCCCGCGACGGAGTGGTGGTGGCCCTGTGACGCGCGAACAGACCCCCGCCCCGACCGTGGAGGAGCTGGAGGAGCAGGAACGCCGCCTGGTCTTCCGCCGGTTCACCCACGACGACGCGTGGGCGCTGGGCTCGCTCCTGGTCGAGCTGGCCCGGGAGCGCCGGGCACCCGTGGCCATCGACATCCACCGGGGCGGCCAGCAGCTCTTCCACGCGGCCCTGCCCGGATCGACCCCCGACAACGACGCCTGGATCGCCCGCAAGCGCCGGGTGGTGGAGCGGTACGGCTCCGCGTCGTACCTGGTGGGCGCGCGTTTCCGGGCCAAGGGCACGACGTTCGAGGACTCCTCGCGGCTCGACCCGGACACGTACGCGGCGCACGGCGGTTCCTTCCCGGTCACCGTGGAGGGCGTGGGCGTGATCGGCGCGGTGACGGTGTCGGGGCTGCCACAGGTGGAGGACCACCGGCTGGTGGTGGAGGCGCTGGAGCGGTTCCTGGGCGAGTAGCCCGAAAGGCCGCACCGGACGGCGCGGACGGCCGCCGCCGGGAATCATCGCCGGATCCCTCTGGTTGGCACGCGACGTACGACAGACGATCACGTGCCCACCGGAGGGATCGGAACCGATGAACGACGCGACGGCCGCACTGAAGGAATCCGTCGGACGCTACGGGATCTGGAGCCCGCACCTGCGCGCCGAGGACCCGGAGGGCCGGGGCGAACGCGCCGAGGCGGCCGCCGAGCTGGAGCAGCTCGGGTTCGGCGCCCTGTGGCTGGGCGGCAACAGCTCGGCCCGGCACGCCGCCCCGCTGATCGAGGCGACCTCGCGGATCGTCGTCGGCACCAGCATCCAGAGCGTCTGGGAGCACGAGGCCTCCGCCGCCGCGGCGGGCTTCGCCGAGCTGGAGGTGTCCCACCCCGGCCGCTTCGTGCTCGGCCTGGGCGTCAGCCACGGCCCGCGCGTCGAGGGGTACAGCCGCCCGTACTCGAAGATGGTCGAGTACCTCGACGAGCTGGACAAGGCCGGGATGCGGTCCGGTCACCGGGTGCTGGCCGCGCTCGGCCCGAAGATGCTGGACCTCTCCCGGGACCGGGCGGCGGGCGCGATCCCGTACCTGGTCACCCCCGAGCACACCGCGCAGGCCCGCGAGAGGCTCGGCGAAGGCCCGCTGCTGGCCCCGGAGTTCAAGGTCGTCCTCGACTCCGACCCGGCCCGCGCCCGCGCGACGGCCCGCGCCTACCTCGCCATGTACCTGCAGTTCCCGAACTACACCCAGAACTTCCTGCGCCTCGGCTTCACGGACGCCGACGTCGCGGACGGCGGCAGCGACCGCCTGATCGACGCCCTGTTCGCCTGGGGCGACGACGACACGATCCGCACCCGCATCACGGCCTTCCTCGACGCGGGCGCCGACCACGTGGCCCTCCAGGTGGTGGAAGCCGACACGACCCCCACCCCGAGGGAAGGCTGGCGCAGGCTCGCCTCACTGCTGGCGTGAGCGCAACCTCCTAGGGGCGCGGGGAACTGCGCGACCAGCCACAACGCACCGTGGGCGCCAACGCACCCGCGCCCCCACCCCCTTAGGCGTCCTTCAGCTCCTGCCGCTGCCGCCCGAGCCCCTCGATCTCCAGCTCGACCACATCGCCCGCCCGCAGATACCGCTTCGGCTCCGGCTGCCCCATCGCCACCCCCGCCGGCGTCCCGGTGTTGATGACATCACCGGGACGCAGCACCATGAACTGACTCACGTACCGCACGACCTCCCCCACCGGGAAGATCTGCTCCGCGGTCGTCCCGTCCTGCTTCAGGTCCCCGTTCACCCACAGCCGCAGCGACAGCCGCTGCGGGTCGGGCACCTCGTCTGCGGTCACCAGCCACGGACCGAGCGGGTTGAACGTCTCGCAGTTCTTGCCCTTGTCCCAGGTCCCGCCCCGCTCGATCTGGAACTCCCGCTCGGACACGTCGTGCGCGACCGCGTACCCCGCGACGCACGCGAGCCCCTCCTCGGCCGAGTCCAGGTAGCGGGCCGTACGGCCGATCACGACCGCCAGCTCCACCTCCCAGTCGGTCTTGACCGACCCGCGCGGCACGAGCACGGTGTCGTCCGGCCCGACGACCGTGTCCGGCGCCTTGAAGAAGACGACCGGCTCGGCGGGCGGCTCGGCCCCGGTCTCGCGGGCGTGGTCGTGGTAGTTGAGCCCGATGCACACGACCTTGCCGATCCGCCCCACGGGCGGTCCGACGCGCAGCCCCGTGCCGTCCAGGACGGGCAGCTCACCGGCGTCGGCGGCGGCCCGTACCCGGTCGAGGGCCGCGTCGTCGGCGAGCAGCTCGCCGTCGATGTCCGTCACCACGCCCGACAGGTCCCGCAGGGTCCCGTCGGCGTCGAGCAGCGCGGGCCGTTCCGACCCCGCCGTACCGACTCGCAGCAACTTCATGATCCCCAACTCCCTCATTCGCGGGCGCCCGCCCGATGAGGTGCGACCTGGTTGCGGCAGTGCGCAGCCATCGGAGGACTTGTTCGATCGTCCAAGGTCGGCTTCCACTCCGCAATACCCCGTTCACGTACTGGACCGTAGCCACGGTCCGGCGGCCCGCCTCAGCGGTACAAGACGGCCCGTTCGACGGCGCTCCACGTCGTGCTGGTGACGATGTACAGGGCGGCGGCCAGCGGCACGACGGCCACCGTGACGAGCGTGAAGAAGGACATGAACGGCATGACCTTGGTGATCGCCCCCAGTCCGGGCACCTGCTGCTCCCCGGCCCCGGCGGCGGGCAGCAGCGGCTGGTCGGCCATCCGCTGCCGGGTCAGGCGATAGCTGAAGGCGGCGACGCAGGCGACCAGCGCGAACAGCCCCACGTACACGAGCCCGGCGCCGCCGAGCATCCCGCCGTCCCCGAGCGCGTCGGCCCACCGCCCGCCGAGCGGCGCGGCGAGCAGCTGGTGGGACAGCAGGCCGTTGGCCTCGCCGCCGATCGAGCCGTTGGAGAAGAGGTGGTAGAGCAGGAAGAACGCGGGCAGCTGGAACAGGCTGGGCAGGCAGCCCGACAGCGGCGACACCTTCTCCTCGGCGTGCAGCTCCAGGACGGCCTTCTGCAGCTTCTCGGGGTTCTTCGCGTGCTTGCGCCGCAGCTCGGCGATCCTCGGCTGGAGCTCGGTGCGCGCCTTCTGCCCGCGTGCGGCGGCCCGCGACAGGGGGTGGACGAGGAGTCGTACGAGGGCGGTGAACAGGACGATGGCGGCGGCCGCGGCGGAGGCGCCGAACAGCGGCTGGAGCAGGTCGGCGAGGTGCTCGACCAGGCTGGCGAAAACGGACATGGGTGAGGAGCCCTCCGGGGGTCTCGTCGTGCCGGTGCGATCGGTGATCGGGGTGTGCGGCATGACGACCCGCGCGGGCGCACGGTCCTTGCGATGGTGAAGGGGTGCCCTACGCGGTGGTCGCCGGGAGGGCGTGTCCGGGTGCCCGTGGCCGGCGGCGGCCGGGGGCGTCGGGATCGCGTTGGGGCAGGAAGGCCGTACGTCGGTCCCGGTCCCTGATGGCCGTACGCACCCGGGTGGGCGGCACGGCGGGCACGCAGCGCGCGGTGATCAGGGCGCAGACGGCGAGCGCGGAGCCGGCCGCGGCGGTCGCGGCGAGCGCGACGGTGGCGGAGAGGCTCCCGACGTCGACGAGGGCGACGGGCAGGAGCACGAGCAGCAGGACGAGGAGGGGACGCGGAACGGCCCGGTCTCGGGTCATGAGCGCCTCCTCCCCTCGTACGCGTGTTTGCCCAGTTATACAGGACCCCGTACGGCACCCGACAGCGTGCGGGCGGGCGCCGGGCCGCCGCCTAGGCGGGGTCCGGCCGCGACGGCCGGTCGCCGTCGCTCCGCGGGTCGGTGTCGATCGGCTCGAGGAGCCGCCGCGGCTGGAGCAGGGCCTTGCTGACGGGGTCCGCCGGGTCCGGGTCGAGTCCGGGCCCCGGCACCATTTCGACGTCCCGGACGGCCACGACGGTTCCACAGGCGGGGCATTCGCCGTACGGGCCCAGCTCCGTGCCGCAGTCGGCGTGCCAGAACGATCGCAACGGCTGCCCGCCGAGGTGCTCGCGGCCCCACAGGCCGAGCGCCCGCAGGGCCGGCCACAGGGCGATGCCGCGGTCGGTGACCACGTACTCGTCCCGGGGCGGCGACTCCTGGTACCGGCGCTTCTCGAGGATGCCTTCGGCGGTGAGCGTCTGGAGGCGGTTGGCCAGGACGGCGCGCGGGATGCCGAGGTGGACGAGGAAGTCGTTGTAGCGCCGGACGCCGTAGAGCGCGTCGCGGATCACCAGCAGCGTCCACCGCTCGCCGACGACCTCCAGCGCGCGGGCGATCGCGCATTCCTGCGTCGCGTAGTCCTTGCCCAGTGCCATGAACTCCACTGTAGCCACTTTCCGACGAGTGGGTTCATTCATCGAACCAAGGATGTTAGGTTGACCGGCCAGAGGGTCAGTTCAGTAACCGAACCTACTGAGAGCGGACGACATGACCGACACAGGCACGGACTCCACCGCAACCGCCCCCACCCCCACCGGCACCGGCACCGGCACCGGCACCGGCACCGGCACCGGCACCGGCACCGTAGGCCGGAAGGGCCGCCCCGACCGGCACGCGCCACCACGCCCCGGTCTCACCCTCGGCCTCACCAGCGCCGCGACCGCCGTGGCCCTGATGACGTACACCGCGCCGATGGTCACGCTCCCCGAGACGGCCGCCGACCTGCACACCCCGCTGTCCGCCCAGGCCTGGCTGCTGAACGGCACCCCGCTGGGCCTGGCCGCCCTGCTCCTGGTGGCCGGCTCCCTGGCCGACGACTACGGGCGCCGCCGGATCTTCCTCTCCGGCACCCTGGCCCTCGGCATCACCACCGCCCTGGGCGCGTTCGCCACCACGACGTGGCTGTTCACCCTGGCCCGCATCGCGCAGGGCGCGGCGAGCGCGGCACTGCTGGCCAGCAGCCTGGGCCTGCTGGTGCACGCCTTCCCCACCCCGGCCGGACGGCTGCGCGCGACCGGCGTGTGGGGCGCCTTCGTGAGCGGCGGCATCGCGGTGGGCCCCCTGCTGACCGGGGCGATCCCGAACTGGCGGCTGTCCTACGGCATTCTCGGCGCCGCCACGCTGCTCGTCGCGGGACTGGGGGCGCGGTTCCTGTCGGAGTCGCGCTCGCCGCGGGGCGGCCGGCCGGACCTCGCCGGGGCGGTGACGTTCGGACTCGCGCTGGTCGCGCTGGTGGCGGCGGTGACGCTGGGCCGCGACGGCTGGCTGCGGGCACCGGTGGGTCTGCTGCTGGCGGCGACCGTGCTGCTGGGCGGCCTGTTCGTCCTGCTGGAGCGCCGCGCGGCCACCCCGATGATCGACCTGTCCCTGCTGCGCCGCGCTCCCTTCCTGGCGTCCTCCGCCGGCGGCCTGTTCACGGGCCTGGCGGTGATCGGACTGTTCAGCTTCCTGCCGGCGCTGCTGCAACAGCGGCTCGGGCTCTCCCCGATGGACACGGCGTGGCTGTTCCTGCTCTGGTCCGGCCTGTCCTTCGCCGTCGCCCTCCAGGCCCGCCGCATCGCCCACCGCGTGCCGCCGCGCCACCAACTGACCGTCGGCTTCGCCCTGCACGCGGCCGGCGCCCTGACGATGCTCGGCGCGGTCGGCGCCGGCTCCTGGACCCGCCTGCTGCCGGGCCTGGTCGTGGCCGGAGTGGGCAGCGGCCTGCTGAACGCCGCGCTGCCGCTGCTCGCCGTGGAGTCGGTACCGGCGGCGCGGGCGGCGATGGGGTCGGGGGCGCAGCAGACGTTCCGCTACATCGGCTCGTGCGCCGGCGTCGCCCTGACGATCGCGATCGCCACGTCGGCGGGCGACCTGGGGCGGGGCACGGACGTGGCCCTCTGGGTGTCGGCGGGGCTGGCCGCGGTGGCGGCGGTGCTGGTGGGGGTGCTGCGGGAGCGGGGTTGAGCGGCGGGGCGCCTCGGCGGGCCTCTGACCTGCAGCCCCCTGACCTTCGTCACCTCGCGGCAGTACGGTGTCACCCATGCGCCCCGACACGCCTGCCGAAAACGTCGACCACGCCGCCGAAGCCGCCCGCCTGGAGCGGACCGCCGGCCTGTACCCGGAGGACGCCGAGGCCCTCCTGGTCCGCGCCGCGGCCCACCTGGAGCTGTCCGGCGACCGCCCCTCCGCGACCAAGCTCTACGACCGCCTGCTGTCCTCGCCGGACGGGCTGGAGAACCCCTCCCTGGTCCGCGCCCTCAAGGCGTCGAACCTCTGGGAGTACGGCCACGAGGCGGAGGCCAGGGCGATCATCGAGGGCGTCCGCACGACGGCCCCGCGCGACCCGGCCGCCTGGGTGATCGTGGCCGAGGCCCTGGAGGCCCACGACGAGCTGGAGGCGGCCCAGGAGACGTTCACGGAGGGCGCCCGCCTGCTCCTGACGGACGTGGCCGAGCCGCCGTACGCCACGCATCCCCTGCTGTACGGGCGCCACCGGGTACGGCGCATGCTGGGCGCGCCCCACGACGACTGGGACCGCCTGGCGGACACCCTGCACTCGATGCCGGTGTCCCTGGACGAGCTGCACGACCCGAAGCGCGTCTGGTCCCTCGGCTCGGACGACCCGGCCGACCTGGAGGCGGAGATCTCCCGCCTGCGCGCCGAGCTGGGCGCGTACCGCGAGGCCCTGTCGCGCCCCTTCCCGGTGGCCATGCTCCACTGGCCGGCGGACGAACTGACGGAGCTGCTGGAGGCGTACCCGTCCCTGTCCGCGGAGTACCCCTCCTACGAGGAGCACCTGACGACGATAGAGGCGGCTCTGCGCGAACTCGCCTCGTCGGGCACCCCGAACCTGGGCGTCGTACGCGGCACCGTCCCGTCGTACGAGGCGTTCGCGGCCTCGGAGGGCGCGTCCCCGTCCGACGCGACGCTGCTGCCGCAGTACGCGACGACTCTGGCGGCCCGGGGCCGCGCGGTGGCGTGGCCTCCGCAGCGAGGCGCGGGGTGCTGGTGCGGGTCGGGGCGGGCCTACGGGGAGTGCCACGGCACCGAGGCGTGACGGGGCGGGGGCGAGCAGCGTTTCGGCGGACCGATGAGGTTCGCCGTCCGCGGACGTCTACCTGTGCGACCACCTCGCGCGAGGGCGTGAGGGCCTGAGCAAGGAGTCCCCCATGAGCACCGGACAGACCACCGCGGCCGACGGCTTCTCCTACACCCTGACCCGCGTCCTGGACGCCCCGGTGGCCCGGGTCTGGCAGGCCTGGACCACCCCCGAGCAGTACGCCCCGTGGGCCCACGCCGCCCCCGGCTCCGTCGAGATGGACGTACGCCCGGGCGGCGCCTGGAAGGCCACGATGCTCACCCCCGACGGCGACGCGTTCCCACTGACCGGCTCCTACGTGGAGGTGGCAGAGCCCAGCCGCCTGGTCCTCGGCATGGACGTCCCGGGCCGCGCGGACCAGGTGACGATGACCCTGGAACTCACGGAACAGGACCCCGCCCGCACGGAGATCGCCCTCAGCCAGACCTGCGACACGGCGGAGGAACGGGACATGGCGGAGCAGGGCAGCGGGATGCTGCTGGACGGGCTGGCGGGGTATCTGGGGGAGGGGGCGGGGGGCTGAGTCTTTGCCCCGTCCCCGTCAGGAGCGGTGCAGCATCGCACCGCCGAGCGCGACGGTCGCGGACTCGAACACCGCCGTGGGCGCCGACGGCGGCGAACAACGCCTCCCGCACCGCTCACAGCCTTGTCAGTGGCTCCTGTTAGAACTAGGGCACATCAACGAGTGACCGAGGGGGTCTTGGTGGGAGACGCGGGGGAGCTGGCGCAGCCGGTCTCGGGGGTCTACGAGAAACTGATCACGGAGGACGTGCGTGACGAGCTGAAGCAACTCGAGGCGATGGGGTGGAAGGCCGTCGACGCGGAGGTCAGCCCGGAGTCCTCTCCTCATGTACTGGCTCGGCACGTCGGGGAGATGGTGGCCCGTCACCTCGGTCAGCTTCCGTCTGACCAGCAGGTTCCCTTCGCCAACCGGATCCTGGAGTCTCTGGCCACGAGTGCAGGTGGCCACAGCGACCTCGATACCGTCGGCCCCATCGTCGAGGGGCCCCGGCAGTTGTTGGCCCTCGCCGAGCAGGAGGCACCCGGCGCCTACGCGATCCGCCCACTCACTCCGTTGTCCGAAACGTCGTTGCTCACCAACTCGCCCGATGACCTCAGTCTGGGCTCCGAGCTGAGAGCAGAGTTGGCCACCGCCGACCGCATCGATCTGCTGTGCGCGTTCGTGAAGTGGTACGGCATTCGCGTCCTGGAAGACTCCCTGCGCGCCGCCAAGGAGCGGGGCGTACCGATCCGGGTCATCACGACCACCTACATGGGCGCCACCGACCGCCACGCGCTCGACCGGCTCGTGCGCGACTTCGGCGCCACCGTCAAGGTCAACTATGAGATCCGCTCGACGCGGCTGCACGCCAAGGCTTGGCTCTTCCGGCGCAAGACAGGTTTCGACACGGCGTACGTCGGCAGTTCCAACCTGTCCCGAGCGGCGCTCCTCGACGGCCTGGAATGGAACGTACGGCTGTCGTCGGTGGCCACACCCGCGGTGCTCGACAAGTTCGAGGCAACCTTCGACGCCTACTGGAACGACACGGCCTTCGAGACGTACGACCCCGACCTGCACGGAGAGCGCCTCGACGGGGCACTGGCCCAGGCGAGTGGGTCCACGTCGACCACCGATCTGAGGATCAACCTCTCCGGCCTAGAGGTGCGTCCCTTTCCGCACCAGCGAGACATGCTGGAACGGTTGACCGTCGAGCGCGAGATCCGCGGACGGCACCGCAACCTACTCGTTGCGGCAACGGGTACCGGGAAGACCGTCATGGCCGCCCTCGACTACCGCCGTCTGTGCAGGGAGTCGGACGCTGGTCGGCCGCGGCTGCTGTTCGTGGCGCACCGCAAGGAAATTCTGAAGCAGTCCTTGCGCACCTACCGCGAGGTGCTGGACGATGCCTCGTTCGGTGAGCTGCTGCACGGCGGAGCCGATCCGCGCGAGTGGAACCACGTCTTCGCCAGCGTGCAGTCACTCAACGTCCAGAGACTGGAGCAGTTGGCTCCGGACCACTTCGACGTCATCGTCATTGACGAGTTCCACCACGCCACGGCTTCCACCTACCGACGGGTGATCGACCACTTCGCCCCAAAGGAACTGTTGGGCCTGACCGCCACGCCGGAACGGATGGACGGACTCAATGTGCAGGACGAATTCTTCGAGGGCCGCATCGCTGCCGAGATGAGGCTCTGGGAGGCGCTGGAAAACGATCTGCTCTGCCCCTTCCACTACTTCGGCATTCCTGACGGTACGGATCTGACCAACGTCGGCTGGCAGAAGGGCTCGTATGCCGATCAGGACCTCGGGAATCTCTACACGGGAAACGATGCCCGAGCCCGCATCGTCGTCAAGCAGATCCGGGACAAGGTCTCCGACCCCGGTGCCATGCGTGCGCTCGGCTTCTGCGTCACCAAGGCGCATGCCCACTACATGGCGGATTTCTTCCGCAAGGCCAACTTCGAGGCTGTGGCGCTCGACAGTGACTCGCCTGCCGACGTGCGCGCCCGGGCGCTGACCGACCTGCGTGACGGCAAGCTTCAGGTCATCTTCTCGGTGGACCTGTTCAACGAGGGGCTCGACATCCCTGACGTCGACACCCTCCTCTTGCTGCGGCCCACCAACAGCGCCACTGTCTTCCTCCAACAGCTGGGACGAGGGCTGCGGCGCACCGAGACCAAGCCTGTGCTCACTGTGCTCGACTTCATCGGTCAGCACCGGGCGGAGTTCCGTTTCGAGGAGCAGTTCCGGGCCCTGACCAACCTCTCGCGAAACCGGCTCGTCGAGCACATCGAGCGGGACTTCCCGCAGCTGCCGTCCGGCTCCCAGATCATCCTGGAAGGCAAGTCGAAGGACCTCATCCTCGACAACATCCGGACCCAGCTGGGCGCCACGGTGAAGACCCTGGTGAAGGAGGTCAAGGAGTACAGCACCCCGCGTCTCGCTGATTACCTCAGGGAAAGCCGCCGAGAGATCAAAGAGCTGTACAAGGGCGACAACTCCTGGACAACCGTCCTCCGCCGGGCCGGCCTGCTGGAGGAGTCACTTCCGCAGGGTGAAGCGGCTCTACTCAAGCGAGCCCACGCGTTCCTCCACGTGGACGATCCGGAACGCGCTCAGGCATACCTCCGCCTACTCGATGACGAGGCCCCGCCCTACAGCGAGCTGGGACCCGCCGACCAGGCGTACGCCCGCATGCTGTTCTTCAACCTCTGGGACAACGCAGGCGGGTTCACCAGCTACCAGGAGGGACTGGAGTCCCTGCGGACTCAGCACGCGGTCCGTGACGAGCTCCAACAGTTGCTGTCTTACGTGATCGAGCAGGCCGACCACCTGCCCATCTCGCTGACCGGGCCTCTCAGTCATGTCCCGCTCAAGGTTCACAGCGCATACAACCGCTCGGAGATACTCGCCGCCCTCGGCGTCGCCCGCATCGGTGGCCAGATGCCCCGGTCCTTCGCGCAGGGCGTGCAGTGGGTCGAGGAGCTCCAGACGGATGCCCTCCTCATCACGCAGGAGAAGAATGAGAAGGACTTCTCCCCCACAGTTCGGTACAAGGACTACGCGCTGAGCCCCACCCTCTACCACTGGGAGTCACAGAACGCGACGGCCGCCGACTCCCGCACAGGCATGCGCTACCAGCAACACGCGCAGCGCGGGAGTCATGTGCTCCTGTTCATGCGCCGCTACAAGAACAGCGACATAGGGAAGTCCCAGCCCTGGATGCTCCTCGGCCCGGCGACTTACGAAAGCCACACCGGTAGCAAACCGATGGCGATCACCTGGCGCCTGGAGCACGACCTCCCGGCCGACGTGTGGACGTACTCGGCCATCAAAGCAAGCTGACCTACGGAATTCGTGCACACGATCAGCGCGCTTCGGCCTCCGCCTCAAAATGGGCTTGGGCCCGGTCCAGTACGTCGTCCGGGTCCCGGCCATGCGCGCGGAGCCAATGGAGGAGATCGGTGATGACGTCGATCGCCGTCTCCTCCGCAATCGTCGTCCCCAGCCGACTGAAGGCCACGCCCTGCAGCGGCATCGACGTCGAGGCGTAGAGCTCCAGCACATCTGCTGCCCGGGCCACACGAGGAGGAGCGGCATACCCGTTGGCCGGCGTGGGGCTCGTGCGGAGCTCGCACCACGTCGACTTGCACTCGGCGGCGAGGTCGACGCCCCAGCGGTCGGTAAGGGCGTCGATGAGCGCCATACCCCGCCCACCCTCAGCATCGTCGGCCGCATCGGTCAGAACCGGGAGAGCCCGCGAGTCCGGGTCGTGAACCTCGATCCGCAGGCGGATTCCGTTCATGGAGACGGCGAGCATGGAGGGCGTTCCGGGCCCAACATGCTTGATGACGTTGGCGACGAGCTCACTGACACACAGCTGAGCAACGTCGGCGAGTTCATGCAAGTCCCAGAGTTCCAGGTGCATTCGCATAAGGCGACGCAGCCCAGCCACTTCCTCCGGCTCCGCTGAGAAGGGCAGCTTCCATGCCCGCCTTGCCCTCCGACCCGCGCTTTCCATGAAGTAGCCCACCCTCTCGCTCCCCGGATCCTCGGCACCCTGTGCGCTCTGTGACCCCTTGGCGACCAAGCGTTGCATTGAGACTTCCAAAATGGAACTCTCATCTAGGCCGAGCAGGAGCGCCCACGCTCAGCACGCGCCCCCGGCGCACACCGTCTTGCTGTTCCTCGCGATGAACACGACGATCTACGGCATCGACACGAAGGGCCGTTGGTATGGCAATGGGACCCACCACTCGCAGGCGTCAGCTCGGCGCCGACCTGCGTCGCCTCCGCGAGAGGAGAGGCTTGACCCTGGAGGAGGCGGGAGCGCTAGTCGGCATCTCCAAGGCAACACTCAGCCGCTACGAGACGAAGGAAGGCACGGTCAAGTGGCGGGCCGTTGATGCTTTGTGTCGCGAGTACGGAGCTACGGACGAGGAGCGCGCAGCTCTGGTCGAGCTGGCCAAGGGGGCCAAGATCCAGGGATGGTGGCGGTCGCTCGCCGATCCCATCCCCGAGTCCATGAACCTCATGCTCACTCTCGAGGACGAGGTCGTACGTGAGGACCACTACGCCTGCATGTACGTTCCCGGCCTGCTCCAGACCCGTGCGTACGCCGAAGCCGTACACCGGGCCTCGGAGGTGCAGTGTGAGGAGCGCGAGGTCCAGCTCATGGTCGACATCCGCATGAAGCGGCAGGAGTTGCTGGAACGCGAGGAGCCGCCGCACATCTGGTGCGTGATCGACGAGGCGGCGATCCGACGGCGAGTTGGGGGCAGGGAGGTCATGAAAGAGCAACTGGAGCACCTGCTCACCGTGTCCGAACGACCGCACATCACCGTCCAAGTGCTGCCGTTCGCACGCGGCGCTCATGCAGCAGCCGTCGGCAGCTTCGCCGTTCTCCGCGGACAAGCTCCTGAGTTGGACGTCGTGTACGTGGACCTCCTCGGCGGTGGGCTCTTCATGGAGAAGCCGCAGGAGTTGGAGCGTTATAAGTTGGCGTTCCAGTACCTCAGCGCACAGGCGCTCGACTTGGAGTCGTCAGCCGACCTCGTCGATCGGATCAGCAAGGAGTCATGATGACGGCAGCGTCGGAACTGCACTGGTTCACGTCCTCCTACAGCGGAGGCAGCGGGACCGAGTGTGTGGAGGCCGCACTCATACCCACAGGGATACTGATCCGTGACTCCAAGCACCCCGAAGGACCTCTCGTCGAGGTATCCGACGCAGCATGGTGCTGGTTCCTGGCCGCTTCGCTGCAACGCTGAATTCCTGGACTTCGAGGAGCACACTCGTGGTCACACGGCACGCGGAGACAGTCGCTCCCGCACGGCTGCCGCTGAAGACCATCGGGGACGTACGAGCCGCTCTGCGTTCCGGGCACGGGTTTCCCGGCGACCGAGAGGCTTTCGAGGTTGACCTGCAGCGTGCGCTGGAGGCGTCATCCGAGACTGACCTCAAGGCCCTGGTAACAGTGATCGTCGATTACCGCGGCAGGATCCTCCTGTACCTGGACCCAGACTTCGACATCGCCGTACAAGAGGGCGTCGACCTCACAGCGCGACTGAAGCGGCAGGCTCCGCGTCGGTGAACGGCGGCCCGGGCGGCCGGGCTCCCGGGTGGCTGGCTGCCCAGTGGGCGAGAAACCACCGGGTATCCGGACGCTTGCTGGGGCTCCCCTCATGCGGCACCAGAGAACCTACGGGGTCACCCCACTAGCAACCCGCAACGACCCGGAACCGCAGGCACACCAGCGGCGTTTCCTCGTCCACCGGTGCGCCGATGGCCTCCCAGAAGCGTCTGTGGCCCGTCCGCCACTCGTCCAGGGAGCGGTCGCCCTCTCCTTCGGCGGCGGCGTGCTCCCACGTGACCGCGCCGAACGGAGCCGGCTGGACGCGGGTGATCTCGATCGTGGCGACGCAGTCCCCGTCGTTGCCGAGGAGGGCCAGGCGCTCACCCTCGAACTCCAGGCCCTCCGTCTCCTCCACGTACTCGGCCAGCAGGCCGGTGGTGGCGGTCTTCCGCCCGGCCAGGACGAGAGCGTTGAGCCGCTCCCGCATCTCTCCCGGCGTGCCGAGTTCCAGCGCCCGCATGCCGTTCACCCGTGGCCACACGGTTCCACCGCCCCTTCCGGCGCCTGCGCCACGCCGACCGTTCCGTACTGATGGCCCCCTGGCGGCACGTGATCACCCCCACAAGCCGGTTCAGAAGGAGAACAACGCCCGAGCACGCCCTCTCAGGAAGCGGACGGCTCGATCTCCCCCGCGAAGACGATCACCTGGTCGATCAGGCTCCGCCGTAGATGGACGACGTCCGTTCCCGCCAGGCGGGGGCCTCCGTCCGGCGTGGTGAAGGCCCACTTGTACCGGGCCCACTCGTCAGGCATGTCCACCGCCGAGCAGCGCACCATCGTGCCGGTCCCCGCCGGGTGGCGCCGGATGTCCAGCACGAACTGCTCGACCGCCGCGATCCCTTCCCTGCGTCCCAACGGCCCCCAGAAGACCACGTCCGAGGTCAGGGCCTGGGAGAGCAGCTCAGTCACATAGCTGTCGTCCGAGGCGTTGAACGCGGAGAGGAACGTGTCGATCGCGGACCGTGCTGTCTCTTCCTGCATGCACCAGTCATACCAGCCGTTTCGCCCAACGCGCTCCAGCGGACGGCGTACCGCACTGGGCGGGGGCGAGGGGGGCGCTCAGGACGACGCCCCCGCCCCGTCAATCTCCAGCTGGTGGTCCGCCCAGACGTACGTCTCCGGCAGGAGGTCGGTGACCGGCACCGTCCGCGCCTCCGCGCCCCTGCCCACGATGACCTTGAGGTCGGGGAAGTAGTCGGCCAGGACCTGCCGGCACCGGCCGCACGGGGGGACCACGCCCCGGTCGCGGTCGCCCACGGCGACCATCGTGTCCAGTTCGTACGCGCCCTGCGCGGCTGCCGCTCCGACGACGACCAGCTCGGCGCAGGGGCCGCCGGTGAAGTGGTACGCGTTCATCGCGGTGACGATGCGGCCGTCCCGGGTGCGGGCCGCGGCTGCCATGGTGTGGTTGTCGCCGTGGCTGCGCGTGCGGGCGACGTCGGCCGCGGCCTGGATCAGTTCGTGGTCGACGGGGTGCGTCACGGCGGAGGCTCCTGCGGGGTGGCGTGGGTGGTCAGGGCGTCGGCCGACCAACCTAGTGCCGCCATCGGCCGCGTGGTACTGGATATCGGGCGGTGAGCGTGGGCAGTTGGCGGGGACCGGCGTCCCCTCCCGTCCGCGACGGTGAAAGAGTCGGCGCCATGACGAGGACCACCCCGCCCCGCCCGGTCGACATCGAGGCGCTCTTCCCCGAGCTCGCCGGCTACCGGGGCACCACCACCCGGCTGCACCCGCGGGCAGGCCACCCTGGCGCGGCGGACAGTTCCGTGGGTGGGCCCCTGCTGTGGCCCGTGGACGAGCCCTGGCCCGTCTGCGTCCAGCCTCATGCCCGGGATCGGGGACGGCGGCTTTCGGACATCCGCCGGGAGCGGGAGCTCTGGGCGGAGGCGCACCCTCGTGGAACAGGGCTCACGGACGCCGAGCGCGAGCTCCTGGACGAGCTCGAGCGCACCCACCGGATCCCCGACCTCACCGAGACGACCCCCGTGCCGATGATCGGCCTCGCCCAGCTGTACCGGCGGGACGTTCCCGACCTCCTCCCCGGACCGGACGGCTGCGACCTGCTCCAGGTGTTCTGGTGTCCCTTCGACGCGCACGGCAGGACGGGGTTCGAGCCGTATCTAGAGCTGCGGTGGCGCAGGTCGGCCGAGGTCGGTGAGGTGCTGACCGCGCCGCCGCGGCCGGAGGTGGTCGGCTACGCCGGGTACGTGCCCGAGCCGTGTGTGCTGCACCCCGAGCAGGTCGTCACCTATCCGTTCGCCGGGCTCCTGCCTCAGGAGCTGTGCGACCGGCTCGACGCCTGGGACGAGGCTCTTGAGGAGGAGGCCGAAGAGGCCGCCGACTGCTCCGGCTGCGCGGCAGAGGCGATCGGATACCAGTACGACCTCTCCATACCGCCCGGATGGCGCGCGGGCGGCTACGCGTCCTGGCACCGGACCGATCCGTACGCCATGGACTGCCGGGCCTGCGCGGCTCCCATGGAGCTGCTGCTCACCATCGACACCTCCGAATGGGACGGCGGCAGCCGCAGCTGGACGCCCGTCGAGGAACGGGACCTGCCCCCGCGCCCCTTCGCCACGCCCACCGAGGTCGTCGTCGGCAACCACGGTGAGCTGAACGTCTTCGCCTGCCCCGCCGACCCCGGGCATCCGCACCGCTGGAGCGTCCAGTGACCGGGCCCGCATCGCCTACGGCTCGCAGGCCGGCCGCTGACTAGCAGGACGCCCACTCGGTCACCAACTGCTTTTTGGCCAACGTGAGTTGGTCGTCAACCGTGCATTTTTCGCCTCATACCTCCAGGGACGGCCATCCGTAGTCACTGAGCTGCCACAACGGGTGAACACAAGCGGTATGGTCCCTGCCGAATGCCCTTGGCGGGCCCGGCAGTTCGGGTGTCTGCAGGAACGAACCTGCGCTGTCGCGAGCCCGCTCCGCCGTCGTCCCCCACCGCTCGTGCAGGCCCTGCGCTCGTCCCCTGGAGATCCATGTCGTGCACACTCACCGTTGTCGGCATCGCTGAGTCCTCGGCACGTGGAGGCGTGACGGGGGCGCTGTCCCGGGCGGTGCCGCGGGAGAGCGCCGAGGGCCGCCGCGTCCCTTTGCCGCCGATCGGGAGACGCCGGCTGCTTCTGGCTTGTTGAGGACCCTCGCCGCCGCGGGGCGGCTCCGGTACGCCCTCGATACCGCGACACCGGCCCACCAGTCCGGCGTCCTGGGCCGCCCCGGCCGCTCCCTCCGGACCCGCCTCTCCGACCGCCGGGACCGGCCCGCCCCCCAACCCCCCACACCGACGGCTTCCCCCTCCGTGAGGACCCGATGACTGAACTGCTGTTGACCGGCGCCCTGTTGCTGGCGGTGGCCGGAGCCGGGGCCGCCTGGTACTTCCGGCGCGCACGCGATCAGGCCCGGCGCCAGGCCGAACTGCTG
The DNA here is from genome assembly GCF_014648815.1 of Streptomyces flaveolus. Taxonomy (GTDB): domain Bacteria; phylum Actinomycetota; class Actinomycetes; order Streptomycetales; family Streptomycetaceae; genus Streptomyces; species Streptomyces flaveolus. Next base: position 281,472 of record NZ_BMRV01000006.1, read on the forward strand.
CGCCGGCACGCCGACCGGCTCACCCTGCAACTCCTCGCGGCCGAGCAGTGCGTGGGCCACTTCGCGACCACCGTGATTCCCGCCGCGGCCGGTGCCGGCCAGAACGGCGACGGCCACAAGGGCGCGCTCACCGTCCCGCCGAACCTCGACGGCACCCCGCTCGCCGAGCGGCTGCTCGCCCTCCCCGGGGCGCTGGCCTCGGCGGTCGGCGAGATACGGGCGCAGGAGCGGGCGGCGGCCGCCCGGACCGCCGATCGGATCCGGCAGGACACGGAACGGCAGATCGCGCAGGTACGGGAGGAGTCCCTGGGCGTGGCCCGGGCCGCCGTACGCGGGTTCGCCAACAACGTGGTGGCACGGGCGGCGCGGCTCGGCCGGTCCGTCAGCCAGGGTGTGCGGCGGCACATCTCGGACGAGGCGTACGCGACGCTGGTGGAGATCGACCACCTCACGCAGCAGATGCTGCTCACCGCGTCGGGGTACGCCGTGCTCGCCGGGGACAAGCTCTCGCGGCGCTGGCCCGCCACCTCGCTGACCGACATCGTGCGGGCGGCGATGGGCCGGATCGAGGGGTACGAGCGGATCAGGCACCCCGAGATGGGGACCGTCGCGGTCGAGGGACGCGCGGTGGAGGCGGTCGTGCACGCCCTCGCCGTGCTGCTGGACAACGCGCTGCGCTACTCCCCGCCCGCGGCCGGCGTCCACGTGTCGCTGGAGCAGGGCCACCACGCGGTCTTCCTGGTCGTGGACGACGCCGGCCTGCGCATGGACGACGAGCGGCTGCTGTGGGCCAGCAACGTGATGTCCGGCGAGCAGCGCGACGACATCACCCGCCTGGGCGCCCACCCCCAGACCGGGCTGCGCGTGGCGTCCCTGCTGGCGGAGAACTACGGCTTCCGGGTCGAGCTGACCGCGCCGAACATCTACCAGGGCACCCGGGCGATGATCGTGCTGCCGAAGAACCTGCTCGTCACGCCGGGACCGGCCGGCCCCGCCGTCGCCTCGACGCCGTCGGCCCCCGCGGTGCGGTCCGAGCCGGCCGTCGCACCGCCCGCCGCACCACCGGCCCCCGCGGTCGGGCCGGCACCGCGAGCCGTACCGGTTGCCGCCGCGGCCGCCCCGGCGGCCCTCGCGGCCGAGCCCGGACCACAGGCCGTCCCCGAGCCACAGGCCGCCGCGCCCGCCACCACCGCCAGCGGTCTGACCGTCCGCCGGCGCACCAAGGCTCCCGTCGCCGCGCGCCGCACCGCCGAGCCCGCCGCCGGGCCCGGCCGTCCCGCCGTCGCCGCCGCCTGGGCGGAAGGCACCCGCCGCGGCCGGCAGGACCAGCCCTCCCCGACCCCCGCCGGAACCGACGCGGCACACCGGACGGCCCCCGGCCCCGGACCCGACGCCGCACACGACGCCGCACCCGAAGAAGGACACTGATCGTGCGAGACACACACACCAACAGCCTGGGCTGGCTGCTCGACCAGGAGCTCGGCACCGTCGAGGGCGTCCGCTACGCCGTCCTGATGAGCAGCGACGGTCTGCTGAAGGCCCGGACCGAGACGATCGGCCAGGACGACGGGGAGAAGTTCGCCGCGCTGACGGCGGCGCTGCGGGCCGCGGGCAAGGCGTGGGACGAGTTCACCGGCGGCCAGGGCATGCGGCAGCTGCTGATCGAGTCGGTCGGCTGCATCGGTCTGACGACCACCGCCGCGAGGAACACCATGCTGTCGGTGTGCACGACCGGTCCGGACGCCGATGTCGGGCTGATCTCCCATCACATGGTGCGGCTCGCCACCCGACTGGGGCACGAACTGGGCACCGAGGAGCGCGTGCCGGCCGCGGAAGGCGGCTCGCCGGCATGACGGGGCCGCGGCGTGACCCCGACATGGTCAGGCCCTACGTCCGCACCGGCGGTCAGGTCCGTGCCCGTGACGACGTGCGCCTGGAGAGCGTGCTCATCGCCGCCTCCGGGCCCACGGACGCCCTCGGCCCGGACGCCCGCCGGGTGATGCGGCTGTTCGCCGGCGCGGAGGGCGGCCTGGCCGTCGCGGACATCGCCGCCGCGCTGGAGCTGCCGCCGTCCACGGTGCGCATCCTCGTCTCCTCCCTGATGGACTCCGGCCACCTGGCCAGCCCGGTCGCGGCGAGCGATCACCAGCCCGAATCCGACCTGTTGCAGGAGGTACTGCGTGGACTGCGCTCCATGGTCTGACCCGCCCGTCACCTACGTCCCGGCCACGGTGACGCGGTCGGCCAAGATCGTGGTCGCGGGGGGTTTCGGCGTCGGCAAGACGACGCTGATCGGCAGCGTCTCGGAAGTGAAGCCCCTGCGGATGGAGGAACCCATCACGCAGGAGAGCGCGGGCGTGGACGATCTGCGGGGCACCCCGCACAAGACCACGACCACGGTGGCGATGGACTTCGGCCGCATCCACATGGCCGGCGGCCGTATCGCGCTGTATCTGTTCGGGCTGCCGGGGCAGGCCCGTTTCCAGCCGCTGTGGGAGGACCTGGCCGAGGGTGCGCTCGGCTGTCTCGTCCTGGCCGACACCCGCGACCTCGACGCCTCCCACGACGCCCTCGGCCTCCTGGACAACGGCGGCATACCGTACGCCGTCGCCATCAACACCTTCCCCGGCGCGCCGGACTACCCCGAGCCGGAGCTGCGCGAGGCCCTGGCCCTCGACCCGTTCACTCCGCTGACGGCCTGCGACGCCCGCGACCGCACGTCGTCCCTGCACGCCCTGATCACGCTCACCGAGTACCTCTCCGAGCACCGCTCGGCCGCCCTCCTGGAGTCCCGCCGATGACGATGCCGTCCGCCGCGTCCGCGCCGACGAGCCCGCCGGGGCGGATCGCCCTGTACACCGCGGAGTTCGCCGCCGACCCGCACGCCGCGTACCGGCGCATGCGCCGCACCCACGGCCCCCTCGTCCCGGTCGACCTGGCGCCCGGTGTTCCGGCGACCCTGGTGATCGGCTACTACCAGGCCCGCCGCATCCTCAACGACCCGCTGCACTTCCCGGCCGATCCCCGCGCGTGGGAGAAGCTGATCCCGGCGTCCTGCCCGGTCAGGCCGATGATGGAGTGGCGCCCCAACGCGCTGCGTTCCGGCGGCGCCGAGCACGCCCGCTACCGCGGAGCGAACACCGCCGCGATCGGCGGGGTCGACCAGCACGGCCTGCGGTCCCTCGTCGAGAAGGTCGCCTCCGGGGCCATCGACGACTTCCGGGGGCAGGGCGAGGCGGACCTGCTCTCCCAGTACGCGTTCCCGATCGCCTTCCGGGTCCTGAGCGCGCTGCTGGGCTGCCCGGACGAGATCGGCGTGCGCATCGCCGACGGGATGGCGAAGATCTTCGACACCACGAACGCCGAGCAGGGCAACCAGATCCTCGGCCAGGCCGTCGCCGACCTGGTGAACCTGCGCCGGCAGCACCCCGGCGACGACATCACGTCCCGGCTGATCACCCACTCCGCCCGGCTGGACGACGAGGAGATGGGCCACCAGCTCGTCACGCTCTACGGCGCCGGGATCGAGCCGTTGACCAACCTGATCAGCAACACCGTGCTGAAGATCCTCACCGACGAGGAGTTCTCCGCCGACCTGCACGCCGGGCTGTCCACGGTGCGCGACGCGCTCGACGCCGTCCTCTACACCGACCCGCCCATGGCGAACTACTGCATCTCGTACCCCCCGTACCCGATCGACGTGGACGGGGTCCTCCTGCCCGCCGACCAGCCGGTCGTGATCTCCATGGCGGCCGCCAACAACGACCCGGCGCTCACCGACGGCGTGCCCGAGGGCCGCCACACGGGCAACCGCGCCCACCTGGCCTGGAGCATCGGCCCGCACACCTGCCCCGCCCGCTCGCACGCCTACCTCATCGCGGAGACCGCGGTCACCCACCTCCTCGACGCGCTGCCCGAGACGGACCTCGCCGTGCCGGCCGCCGAACTCGTCTGGCGCCCGGGCCCGTTCCACCGCGCCCTGGAATCCCTGCCCGTCACCTTCCCCGCCGCCACCTAAGGAGCCCGCCATGTCCGACCAGCAGTCTCCCCTCGTCCTCGACCCCGCCGGCGCCGACCACCACGCCGAGCACCGTGCCCTGCGCGCCCGCGGTCCGGCCACCCGGGTGGACGTCCTCGGTGTGGAAGCCTGGTCGGTCTCCGACCCCGCTCTGCTCAAACAGCTGCTCACCGGGCCCGACGTCTCCAAGGACGCCCGGGCGCACTGGCCCGCCTTCGGGCAGGTGGTCGGCACCTGGCCGCTCGCCCTGTGGGTGGCGGTGGAGAACATGTTCACCGCGTACGGTCCCCACCACCGCAAGCTGCGCCGGCTGGTGGCGCCCGCCTTCAGCGCCCGCCGCATCGCCCACATGCGGCCGTCCGTCGAGGGCATGGTGGACGGGCTCGTCGACCGTCTCGCGGGGCTCCCCGCCGGAGAGCCGGTCGATCTGCGCCAGGAGCTGGCCTACCCGCTGCCCATCGCGGTGATCGGGCACCTCATGGGTGTGCCCGAGAGCCGGCGGGACGGCTTCCGTGCCCTCGTGGACGGTGTCTTCGACACCACGCTGAGCCAGGAGGAGGCACAGGCCAACACCGCCCGGCTGTACGCGACCCTGGACCAGCTCATCGCCGACAAGCGCAGCACCCCGGGCGACGACATGACGTCCCTGCTCATCGCCGCGCGGGACGACGAGAGCGACGGCGCGGGCCTGTCGCACGAAGAGCTGCGCGACACCCTGCTGCTGATGATCAGCGCCGGCTACGAGACCACCGTCAACGTCATCGACCAGGCCGTGCACACCCTGCTGACCCGGCCCGACCAACTCGAACTGGTCCGCAAGGGTGCCGTCACCTGGGACGACGTCGTCGAGGAGACGCTGCGTCACGAGCCGGCGGTCAAGCACCTGCCGCTCCGGTTCGCCGTCACGGACATCCCCCTGCCCGACGGGCAGACCATCGCCCGCGGTGAGGCGATCCTCGCGTCCTACGCCGCCGCCAACCGTCACCCCGCATGGCACGACGACGCCGACACGTTCGACGCGGCCCGCACGGTCAAGGACCACCTGGCGTTCGGGCACGGCGTCCACTTCTGCCTCGGCGCGCCCCTCGCCCGCATGGAGGTCACCCTCGCGCTCCGGAGCCTTTTCGACCGCTTCCCGGACATCCGCCTCGCCGATCCCTCGGCCGAACTCCCGGCCGTGCCCTCGCTGATCAGCAACGGCCACCAGCGGCTCCCGGTGCTGTTGCACGCCGGCTGAGCAGCGGGACGGCCCGCCCCGGTGTGTCGGGGCGGGCCGTCCGGCTGGCGGGCGGGCGTCAGCCGAACATGCCCGGCTCGTAGTCGCCCGCCGGCTGCTGGGTGATGACGTTCAGCCGGTTGTACGTGTTGATGAGGGCGATCAGGCCGGCCAGCGCGGCGAGCTGGTCCTCGTCGTAGTGCTCCGCCGCGTTCGCCCAGGCCTCGTCGGTGACGCCGTGGCCGTCGGCGATGCGGGTGCCCTGCTCGGTCAGCTCCAGGGCAGCCCGCTCGGCGTCGGTGAAGACCTTGGCCTCCCGCCAGGCGGCGACCAGGTTGAGGCGCAGCGAGGTCTCACCCGCCTTCGCGGCGTCCTTGGTGTGCATGTCGAGGCAGAAGCCGCAGCCGTTGATCTGGCTGGCGCGGATCTTCACCAGCTCCTGGGTGGCGGCCGGCAGCCCCGAGTCCGTCAGGACCTTGCCCGCCGAGTTGATGTGCCGCAGGAGCTTGCCGGCGATCGGGTTGCCGAAGAGGTTGAGGCGAGCGTCCATGGTGGGTTCCTCCGTCGTGGGTTCGGCCGTTCGGCCGTTGCCGTATCGCGTTACACAGCTACGACGGAACGCGGAGGAGTGGTGTGACAGGCCGACCGCCAAAGACGGTGTGACCTGCACCACAGTGGACGCCGGCAGTCGTCCGCCCCGGCGCGGGTGCCGTGCCCGGCGGGGATTAGCCTCGGTCTGAAAAGACGGAGAAAAGCAGGAGAAAAGCAGGAGGCAGGCATGGCGAAGGTTCCCAGCGCGGTGGTCGCGGCGAGCGGTCTCGTCGGCGGGTACGGCGTGGCCCGCTGGACCAAGAAGCGGCAGCTCGGCGGGGCCGTGCTCGCCGTCGCCGGGGCCGCCGCCGCGCAGCAGTGGCGCCGGCGGGCCGGCGGGAAGGCCGCCGGGGCGCTGACGGCCGCGTACGTCGCCGGTTTCGCCGGGTCCCACCCGCTCGCCAAGAAGGTGGGCGCCTGGCCCGCCGTGTTCGGGGTCGCCGGTGCCGTCGCGCTGGCCTCCTGGGCGGTCGCCGACCGACGGGCCTGACCTCCTCGGCCCAGGTCGACACCCCCTAGGAGTGGTGCGTCAGCACGTTCACCACGCGCCCGCTCGGGTCCCGTACGAAGAAGCGCCGTACGCCCCACTCCTCGTCCCGCAGCTCCCGTACGATCTCCGCGCCCGACGCGACGACCTGCGCGTGGACCGCGTCGACGTCCTCGACCTCCACGCTCAGGTCGGGGACGACGGGCCCGGTGCGCTCCTCGGTGAAGAAGCTGACCTGGGCGGTGGGGACGGACGGTGAGGCCATGGTCGACACCCATCCCATGTCCATGACCTCCTCGAAGCCCAGCAGGCCGTAGAAGTCACGGCCGGCGGCCAGTTCCTCCGCGGACCCGGCGTGGATGTTGGGGACGATCCTGCGGACGGTCATCGAAGGCTCCTCGCGGTCGGCCGGGTCGGGAGGCGGGTCGGCCCGGACTCTACGCCGTGGCGGTGCCCGTGCCCGGCGCTTCCTTCGTTCCCGCGCCCGCCTGCGCGGTCGACAGCGGCTCCGCGATGTCCTCCAGGGAGCGGCGTTCCGCCTTCACCGCCAGGAACGCGGCCACCAGGCCGGCCGCGCACATCAGCCCGGCGCCGATCTGGAAGGCGAGCACCGTGTCGCCGACCACGCCGGACTCCGTGAGGTCGGCGAAGAGCAGCGGGCCGCTGATACCGCCGGCGGCGGTGCCGAGGGCGTAGAAGAAGGCGATGGCCATCGCCCGGGTCTCCATGGGGAAGATCTCGGAGACGGTCAGATACGCGCTGGAGGCGCCCGCGGAGGCGAAGAACAGCACCACGCACCAGCAGGCCGTCATGGTGTCGGCCGTCAGCGAGCCCCGGTCGAAGAGCCACGCCGTGATGAACAGCAGGACACCCGACAGCAGGTACGTGCCCGAGATCATGATCCGGCGGCCGACCGTGTCGAACAGCTTGCCGAGCAGCAGCGGGCCGAGGAAGTTGCCGGCGGCGATGACGGCGAAGTAGTAGCCGGTCTGACCGGTCGGCACGTCGAAGAAGGTGATCAGGATCGTGCCGAAGCCGAAGGTGATGGCGTTGTAGAGGAACGCCTGGCCGATGAAGAGGGACAGGCCGAGGACCGCGCGGCGCGGGTACTTGCCGAAGACGGTCTTGGCGATCAGGCCGAAGCCGATGCTCTTGCGCTGGTGGATGGTGATCTCACCGGCCGGCCGCGGCAGCGGCTCCCCCTTCTCCTGCTCGATCTCCCGTTCGACCGTGGAGACGAGTTTCTCCGCCTCGTCGCCGTAGCCGTGGATGAACTGCCAGCGTGGGCTCTCCGGGACATGCCGGCGCACCAGCAGGATGACCAGGCCGAGGACCACACCGAGGGCGAAGCTGAGCCGCCAGCCGAGGTCCTTCGGGAAGATGTCCGTGTCCAGCATGACGATGGACAGCAGGGAACCGCCGATGGCGCCCAGCCAGTAGCTGCCGTTGATGATGAGGTCGACCCGGCCCCGGTACTGGGACGGGATCAGCTCGTCGATCGCCGAGTTGATGGCCGCGTACTCGCCGCCGATGCCGAAACCGGTGAGGAACCGGAACAGGAAGAACCACCAGGACTCGAAGGACACGGCGGTCAGCGCGGTCGCCGCCAGATACACGACCAGCGTCACCATGAACAGCTTCTTGCGGCCGTGGCGGTCGGTCAGCCAGCCGAAGAACAGCGCGCCCGCGCAGGCACCGGCCACGTAGAGGGCGGCGGCCAGGCCGGTGATCTGGGCGGAGCTGATGTCCAGGCCGCTGCCGTCCTCGGCGATCCGGCCGGCCACGTTGCCGACGATCGTGACCTCCAGGCCGTCCAGGATCCAGACGGTGCCGAGACCGATCACGATCATCCAGTGCCACCGGGACCAGGGCAGCCGGTCCAGGCGGGCGGGGACCGCCGTGGTGACGGTTCCCGTGGCGGCGGGCACGGAGTTGGGCGACGACGATTCCGCAGGCATGGCTCCCTCTCCGTCGAGGACCGTGGGACGACGCCGCCCGGTCCCGCGGTGCCGTGCGGCGCCGCCGGACCGAGCGATCGAAACCCGTGTGCCCCCGACCGGGGCGGGCACGCCCGGCCGATCGAGGGGCTACGCCCCCAGCATGCGGGAGACCGTGTAGATCAGCAGCCCGGCCAGCGAGCCGACCACCGTGCCGTTGATCCGGATGAACTGCAGGTCCCGGCCGATGTTCGCCTCGATCTTCTTCGTGGTGTGCTCGGCGTCCCAGCCCGCCACCGTGTCGGTGATCAGGGACGTGATCTCCCGCCGGTAGGTGGTGACGACGTACACCGCGGCGCCCTCGACCCACGAGTCGACCTTGCCCTGCACCTTCGGATCGGACGCCATCCGGGCACCCAGCGACAGCAGCGACGCCCGCACCCGCAGCCGCAGCTCGCTGCGCTCGTCCTCAGCCGCCGAGACGATCATGGAGCGTACGGCGGTCCAGGCGGACGCGATCAGGTCCTGGACCTCGCCGCGGCCCAGCACCTCCGTCTTCAGCCGCTCCACGCGCGCCCGGGTCTCGGTGTCGGACTGCAGGTCGGAGGCGAAGTCGGTGAGGAAGCGGTCGAGGGCGCCGCGCGCGGGATGGGCGGGCATGTCGCGCATCTCGGTGACGAAGCGCAGCAGCTCCTTGTAGACGCGCTCGCCGACCTTCTTGTCCACGAACCGGGGCGTCCATCCGGGTGCCCCGCCCTGCACGGCGTCCATCACGGAGTCGCCATGCAGCACCAGCCAGTCGTGGGCGCGGGAGACGATCAGGTCGACGACCCGCCGGTGCCCGCCGTCGGCGACGACCCGGTCCAGCATCTTGCCGATGCCCGGGGCGATCTCCTGCGCGTCGGCCCGCCGGGTGATGGCCTCCCCGACCACCGCCTGCACGTCGGAGTCGCGCAGCACGGTGAGGGCACCGCGCAGGGCGGCGGACAGCTCGGCCGTCACCCGGTCGGCGTGCTCGGGCACCGCCAGCCAGACACCGAGCCGGCTGCCGATGCCGACGGCGCGCAGCCGCTGCCGTACGACGTCCTCGGAGAGGAAGTTCTCGCCGACGAACTCGCCCAGCGACACACCCAGCTGGTCCTTCTTCCTGGGGATGATCGCGGTGTGCGGGATGGGCAGCCCGAGGGGGTGGCGGAAGAGGGCGGTGACCGCGAACCAGTCGGCGAGCGCGCCGACCATGCCGGCCTCGGCGGCTGCGGAGACGTAGCCCGCCCAGGCACCCGCGCCCCGGTGGGAGGCCCACTCGGCCAGGACGTAGACGACGGCCACGAACAGCAGCAGACCGGCGGCGGTGAGCTTCATCCGGCGCACGCCGCGCCGCTTCTCCTCGTCGGCCGGGCTGAACGCCGTCATCGCCCGGTTGCGGACGGCGCCGGGCGCGGCGGCGGAGGACGGGCTTTCACCCGCTTCGGCGCCCTGCCCGATACCCATGGAACCCTCCGGACGTTCTGCCTTCGTGCGTGCCATCCGCTCCACCGTTCGACGATCCGTCCCGCACCCATTGTCCCTTCCTGACCGACTCCTGGAACGGAACACAAGTTCCCGGCGTCTGACGGGAAGGGGAAGAACCGGGGGGTCACACGGCCTTGCCCCGGCCCATGACGCATCATGGGCTCATCGGACCGGAGCCTCGGAGCTCCCCTCGCCCGAGGAGAACAACACAGCATGACCGAAGGTCATGACGGAGGCGTGGGGGCGCCTCCCAGCAAGCAGCGTGCCCTGCTGGCCGCGATCGTCGCCCTGATAGTGGCGATCTCCGCCGCCATATACGCCACGGTGGCCTCCGACGACGGCACGCGGGACCGCACACCGGTCGCCGGCGGCCGGCTCCCGCACAACGACGCCGCGCCCGCCTCCACCGGCACCTGGGTCGGCGCCTGGTCCACCTCGCCCGTCGGCCCCGAACCGGGCACCGCTGCGCAGGGCATGGCCGGCCGCTCGGTACGCAACGTCGTACACGCCGGCGTCGGCGGCAACAGCGCCCGGATCACCCTGTCCAACCTGTACGGCCGGTCACCGCTGACCGTCACCCACGCGTCCATCGCCCTGGCCGCCGACGACGGCACCGCCGCCGCGGCCGACGGCAGCATGCGCCGGCTCACCTTCGGCGGCAGCCCCCGGGTGGTCGTCCCGGCGGGCGGACAGGTGATGAGCGACGTCGCCCGCATCGCCGTCCCCTACGGCAGCGACGTCCTGATCACCACCTACTCCCCCGTGCCCTCCGGCCCGGTCACCTACCACCCGCACGCACGGCAGACCAGCTACGTCGCCGAGGGCGACCGCACCGAGGACGTCACCGCCGACGCGTACACGGGCAGGACCTCGTACTGGCGCTACGTGACGGCGCTGGACGTGCTGAGCCACGAGGCCGTGGGCACGGTCGTCGCGCTCGGCGACTCGATCACCGACGGCTACCGCTCCACCATGGACGCCAACCACCGCTGGACCGACGTCCTCACCGAGCGGCTGCGCGCGGCGGCCGGCGCCGGGCGGAACGTGCCCCGCTACAGCGTGGTCAACCAGGGCATCAGCAGCAACCGGCTGCTCACCAGTGGACCGGGCACGCCTCCCGCCAACCCCAGCACGCTGTCCCGGTTCCCCCGGGACGTGCTGGGCCGCACCAACGCCAAGGTGGTCGTCGTGGCCATCGGCGTCAACGACATCCTGCACAGCCCGGAACTCGCCGACCGGGAGTCGATCCTCGCGGGCCTGCGCACGCTGGTCGACATGGCCCACGCCCACGGGCTCAAGGTCGTCGGCGCGACCGTGATGCCGTTCGGCGGGCACAGCGGCTACACCGACGCGCGCGAGAGCATGCGGCAGGAGATCAACGAGGAGATCCGCGAGGGCCGGGTGTTCGACGCGGTCGCCGACTTCGACGCGGCACTGCGCGACCCCTACGACCCGCGCCGCCTGCGCGCGGACTACGACAACGGCGACCACCTGCACCCCAGCGACAGGGGGTACGCGCGGATGGCGGCGGCGCTGGACCTGAACGACCTGAGGGTCACGTCACCGGCGACACTGTGAGCGGGGCCGGAGGGCCGTCCTGACCGGCCGTAGCTGCGGGCAGTCGTGCCCGCCGGGCGCACCGGCCCCAGCGCTTGAACGGCCTGGGAGGTACCCCCAGGCGCGGCGGCGGCACCCCGCAACGCGGGGCCGCGTCAACCCCGCCCGGCCGCCACCGACGCACCGCACGACACAGCGCCGGCTCGCCGGATGCGCCGGGTCGCGGTCAGTCCTCGCCGCGCCTCCGCTCCCGCTCCTCCCGCCGCTCCTCGCGCCGCTCCCGCATCAGCCCCCGGTGCCCGTCCAGCATCGTCCGGTGGGCCTCCTCCACGTCCTCCCGGAACGACGTGTGCAGCTCCCGCCGCGCGGCCTTACGCTCCAGCTTGTCCCGCCGCCGCTCCTCCTTCAGCCGCAGCCGCTCCGCCCGCGTCACCTTGCGCTCCACCCCGACCCCGCCCCAGAAGGCGAAGCCCGTGACGACCACGCGCGGCGCGCCCGGCTCGGCCGGAACGCCCTCCTCACGGTGGTCGAACCCACCCATGATCCCGATGCCGCGCACGACCACCTCGACCCCGGGCGGCACGACCACGTTCATGCCGCCCATGATCGCGACGCAGTTGATCACGACCTCGCCGTCCGCGAAGTTCGCCTCCCGCAGGTCGAGCTCACCGCCGCCCCAGAACGCGAAGCAGTTGAACCGCTTCGGCACCGTCCAGCGCCCCTTGCGCTCGAACCCGGACATCACGGCGACCGCCCAGGTCGACGACCCCTCGCCGCCGGTGATCCGCCCCGCCCAGCCCCCGCTCCCCGCGGGTTCCTTGGTCATCGACACCCGCGGCACCGGCGCCGCGACGACCTCCCCGACCGGCAGGTCCCGGGTGATCGGCGCCAGGTCCCCGTAGGTCCGCGCACGGTAGGTGGCGTCCAGCCGCTCCTCGAACTCGGCCATGTCCAGGCGCCCTTCGGCAAGGGCGTCCCGCAGGACCTCGGCGACTCGTTCACGGTCGGCGTCGGATGCACGGAGTTCCGGGGCGTCGTCGGTCATGTACAGCAGCCTACGAGCTGGGCCCGCCGGGCACTACGCGCTCGCCCGTTCCGCATAGATCTTGGCGATCACCGCTTCGATGTCCGGCTCCCGCACCGAGAGGTCCACCAGCGGATACCGGGCCGCGATGTCCGCCACCAGCCCCGCGGCCGACGCCGACGCGGGGAACGCCAGCCACTGCCGCGGCCCCTCCACCCGCACCACCCGCGCGGGCGCCGGCGCCTCGATCGGCGGCACCTCCCGCTCCAGGTCCACCACCAGCGTCCGCTCGCTCTCCCCCGCCTCGTGCAGCCCGGCCGGCGGACCGTCGTACATCAGCCGCCCGTGGTCGATGACCATCACCCGGGAACACAGCTGCTCGATGTCCTGCAGATCGTGCGTGGTCAGCAGCACCGTCGTGCCGCGCTCCGCGTTCAACTCCCGCAGGAACCCCCGCACCTTGGCCTTGGACACCACGTCCAGGCCGATCGTCGGCTCGTCCAGGTACAGCACGTCCGGGTCGTGCAGCAGCGCCGCCGCGATGTCACCGCGCATCCGCTGCCCCAGCGACAGCTGCCGCACCGGCACGTCCAGCAGGGACTCCAGCTGGAGGAGATCCACGCAGCGCTCCAGGTTCGCCCGGTACCGCGCGTCCGGGATCCGGTACATGCGGTGCATCAGCCGGTAGGAGTCGATCAGCGGCAGGTCCCACCACAGCGTCGTCCGCTGCCCGAACACCACCCCGATGCGGTGCGCCAGCCGCGTCCGCTCCCGTGACGGGTCGATGCCCGCCACCCGCAGCCGCCCGCCGCTCGGCGTCAGGATGCCGGTGAGCATCTTGATCGTCGTCGACTTCCCGGCCCCGTTCGGCCCGATGTAGCCGACCATCTCGCCCCGCGCCACCGTGAACGACAGCCCGTCCACCGCCCGCACCTCGCGCCGCTCCCGCCTCAGGAACCCGGTCCTCCTGCGCACGTCGAAGACCTTCTCGACACCCTCCAGCTCGATGAAGCCCGCACCCGGTCCCCCGGCGCCGCCACTGATGTCCATCTCCGCTAACTCCCTGTACTCCGGTACGAACGAAGCCCCGCCCGCCACGCCAGCCCCGCGAGCGCACAACAGGCCACGGCCACCAGCGGCGGCGTGAACGCCACCCACCCGGGCAGGGCCAGCGGATACGGCCGCTCCAGCACATAGCTCGCCGGCAGCCAGTTGACGAACGCCAGCGGCACCACGAACGTCACCCCCCGCACCAGCTCCTGCGCGAACACCGTCGGCGGGTACTGCAGCATCGTCGTGCCGCCGTACGTGAAGGCGTTCGACACCTCCGAGGCGTCCTGCGCCACGAACTGGAAGGCCGCCGCCGCCACGAACACCGCGCCGAAGATCCCCGCGCCGCTGAGCAGCATCACCGGCATCAGCAGCAGCTTCGCCGCCGACCAGTCGATGTCCAGCACCACCAGCGCGTACCCCAGCACCAGCGCGCCCTGCGTCACCCGGCCCAGCCGGCGCAGCGCGAACCGGTCCGCGGCCACCTGCGCCAGCACCGGCGCCGGACGCACCAGCAGCGTGTCCAGCGTGCCGTCCCGCACCCGCCGCCCCAGCCGCTCCATCGAGCCGATCGCCAGGTCGGCCAGCCCGAAGGCGACCCCGGACAGCCCGTACAGGAACGCCACCTCGGACAGCGAGTAACCACCCAGCGCGTCGACCCGGGAGAACATCAGCAGGATCGCCACGAAGTCCAGCAGGGTCACCGCGAAGTTCGCGAACGTCGACAGCGCGAAAGAGACCCGGTACGCCATCGTCGACCGGATCCACATCCCCGCGATCAGCCCGTACGCCCGCAGCCCCGCGACGACCCGGCCACCCCGCCCCGCCCACCCCTGCGCATCCGCGTGCACGTCCGCGTCCGCCACCGTCTCAGCCACCCTGCACCACCACCCGCCGCGTCGCCGCCGACTGCACCAGCCGCCCCACCGCCAGCAGCGCCACCGCCCACCCGGCCTGGAAGACGAAGGTCCCCAGGGGATCCGCCTCCCCCAGCAGCACATCGGCCGGCGCCTGGAGCAGCGACGACCACGGGAGCACCCGTACGACCTCGCCGAGCGCCCCCGGGAACACGTTCAGCGGCAGCAGCATCCCCGAGCAGAACAGCCCCAGGATCCACGCCAGCTGCGCCACCCCCGTGCCGTCCAGCAGCCAGAACGCCGACAGCGCCACCAGGTAGCGCAGCGCGAAACCCACCAGCATCGCCAGCCCCACCGCCACCAGGAACGCCAGCCACGCGGACACCTCCCGCGGCAGCGCCACCGGAAAGAACAGCGCCCCGAACACGAACGGCACCACCCCGCGCCCCAGCAACTGGAACAGCGCCCGCCCCGCGTCCGCCGCCAGCCACCACAGCTGAAGATCGGCCGGCCGGTACAGATCGACGGCGATGTCACCCGAACGGATGCGCTCCATCAACTCGGCCTCGACGCCGCCGCCACCGATCGCCAGCGCCGCCAGCAGGGCCTGCCCCAGCCACACGAACGTGACCGCCTGCGCCTGGTCATAGCCCCCGAGCTGTGGTTTCTCGTCCCACAGGGCCAGATAGGTGTACACCAGGACCAACCCGAAGACCGTGTTGGTGAACACCCCGGCGGCGGTGGCCGCCCGATACGTCGCGTACCGTCTGAATCCCCCCACCGCGACGGCCGCGTACAACCGCCCCGAACCCACGCCCACAGCCCTCACCTCCGCACGGCGGCAAAGCGCAGGAGCCTAGTACGACGGCCACGGGGCACACCACGGAATTACCGGGGCACCGTTCGGAACCCCGGACGACGGCACCCAATTTCACAGGTGTGCCGCAGAGCGGGAACGGAACGCCCGGTGCGAGAGTCTTCAACAGAGGGCGCAGAAGCGCACAAGGCCGTACGAGACCAGACCGTACGACGCGAAACAGGAGTCCGTGCACGAGATGAGCGACGAGCCGCAGCAGCCTGACCAGGGCTCGGAACCGGGAACGGCGACGCCGAAGAAACCGAAGAGGCCCAAGCGGACCGGATGGCGCCGGCTGATTCCCACCTGGCGCATGACGCTGGGCGCCTTCGTCGTCGGCGTCCTGCTGGTGATCGGCGGCTTCTTCCTCGGCTACTCGCTGGTCCAGATCCCGTCGGCCAACGCCCTCGCCACCCAGCAGAGCAACGTCTACCTGTACGCCGACGGCAGCGTCCTCGCCCGCGACGGCGAGGTCAACCGGGAGAACGTCGGCCTCGCCCGGATCTCCAAGGACGCCCAGCACGCCGTCCTCGCCGCCGAGGACCGCGACTTCTACACCGAGTCCGCCATCGACCCCAAGGCGATGATCCGGGCCGGCTGGAACACCGCCACCGGCAAGGGCAAGCAGTCCGGCTCCACGATCACCCAGCAGTACGTCAAGAACTACTACCTGGCGCAGGAGCAGACCGTCACCCGCAAGGTGAAGGAGTTCTTCATCTCGATCAAGCTCGACCGGGAGAAGAGCAAGAACGAGATCCTCGAGGGCTACCTCAACACCAGCTTCTTCGGCCGCGGCGCCTACGGCATCCAGGCCGCCGCCCAGGCCTACTACGGCATCGACGCCACCGAGCTCACCGCCGCCCAGGGCGCCTACCTGGCCTCCCTGCTCAACGCGCCCAGCCAGTACGACGTCGTCGCCCACCCGGAGAACAAGGGCGCCGCCGAGGCCCGCTGGAACTACGTGCTGGACGGCATGGTCAAGATGAAGTGGCTCGACCAGGCCGAACGCGCCGGGCTGAAGTTCCCCACTCCCAAGCAGACCACCGTCTCCACCGGCATGTCCGGACAGCGCGGCTACGTCGTCCGCATCGTCAAGGACTACCTGATCAAGAACGGCATCGTCGACGAGGAAGACCTCGACCGCGGCGGCTACCGCATCACCACCACCCTCCAGAAGGACAAGCAGGACGCCTTCGTCAAGGCCGTCGACGACAAGCTGATGTCCGAACTGGACAAGGACCGCAAGGTCGACACCTATGTCCGCGCCGGCGGCGCCTCCGTCGACCCGAAGACCGGCAAGGTCGTGGCGATGTACAACGGCATCGACTACGTCAAGCAGTACACCCCCAACGCCACCCGCCGGGACTTCCAGGTCGGCTCCACCTTCAAGCCCTTCGTCTTCACCGCGGCCGTCGAGAACCACTCCGACACCCAGGACGGCCGCATGATCAACCCGAACACGATCTACGAGGGCGACAGCGAACGGCCCGTCGAGGGCTGGAGCGGCACCAGCTACGCCCCCGAGAACGAGGACCACCACGACTACGGCAGCATCACCGTCCGCGAGGCCACCGACAAGTCCGTGAACGCCGTGTACGCGCAGATGGCCGTCGACGTCGGCCCCAGCAAGGTCAAGGAGACCGCGGTCGACCTCGGACTGGCCGCCGACACCCCGGAGATGCCGGAGGGCCCCGCCATCGCCCTCGGCACCGCCACCGCCAGCCCCCTCGACATGGCCCAGGCCTACGCCACCCTCGCCAACCACGGCCGGCACGCCCGGTACACCCTGGTCGAGAAGGTCATGAAGGACGGCAAGCACGAGGTCGAGCTGCCCGAGCGGCACGAGAGCCAGGCCGTCAGCCGCGAGGCCGCCGACACCACCACGTCCGTGCTGCGCAGCGTGGTCCAGAACGGCACCGCCACCGCCGCCCAGGCCGCCGGCCGCCCCGCCGCCGGCAAGACCGGCACCGCCGAGGAGGACACGGCCGCCTGGTTCGCCGGCTACACCCCCGACCTCGCCACCGTCGTCGCCGTCATGGGCCAGGACCCGGTCACCGCCGCCCACAAGTCCCTGTACGGCGTCATGGGCCTCGACCGCATCAACGGCGGCGGGGCGCCCGCCGAGATCTGGGCCCAGTACACCCGCAACGCCCTGAAGGGCGAGCCGGTCAGCTCCTTCGACCTCCAGCTCCAGGCGGGCGCCGACGTCACCGCGCCGCCCTCCGCCGACCCCTCCGACGACACCGGCACCGGCGACGAGTCCGACGGCGGCACGGGCGACGAGGAAGGCACCGACGACCAGGAGACCGACACCGCCACCCCCGGCGAGAACGGCGGCGCCAGCACCGAACCGGGCGACAGCGGCGACGACGGCGACCCCACGACCGGCGGCCCCACCATCGGCGGCGCCAGCACCGAACCCGGCCCCACCGGCGGCGGGGACGGGGACAACGGCGACGGCGGCAGCGACGGCGGGGACTCGAGCGGAGCGGGCGGCGGAGAGTCGGACACCGGCGGATTCGTCGGCGGCCTCCCCGCCACCCCGCGGGACGAGTGAGCCCCGCGCCGGGTCAGTGACCCGAGGTCGCCTTCAGCCCCACCACGGCGACCAGCAGCAGACAGATGAAGAAGATCCGGGCGGCGGTCGCCGGCTCACCCAGCACCACCATGCCGAGCACCGCCGCCCCGGCCGCACCGATCCCCACCCACACGCCGTAGGCCGTACCGATGGGCAGCGTCCGGGCGGCGTACGACAGCAGCACCATGCTGGCCACGATCCCGGCGCCGGTGAACAGACTCGGCACGAGCCGGGTGAAACCGTCGGTGTACTTCATCCCGACCGACCAGCCGACCTCGAGCAGACCGGCGACGACAAGCAGAACCCACGCCATGACAGGCACCTCCGTGGAGCGAACTGAACGGGGTGCGTCGTCTTTTCCTTCAACCCGGTACGGCGCGTCTCGTCGGGATGGCTCCAAGGTAGCAAAGACAGCACGAAGGGGCTGGTGACGGTCGTCACCAGCCCCTTCGCGACTGTCCTACAGATACAGCCCGGTCGAGTCCTCGGACCCCTCGAACCGGTCCGCGGCCACGGCATGGAGGTCACGCTCGCGCATCAGCACGTACGCGGTGCCCCGCACCTCGACCTCCGCACGGTCCTCCGGGTCGTACAGCACCCGGTCGCCGGGCTCCACCGTCCGCACGTTCTGCCCCACCGCGACGACCTCGGCCCAGGCCAGCCGCTTGCCGACCGCCGCCGTGGCGGGGATCAGAATGCCGCCCCCGGACCGCCGCTCGCCCTCGCTGGTGTCCTGCCGCACGAGTACGCGGTCGTGCAGCATCCGGATGGGCAGCTTGTCGTCCGGGGAACTGTGCTCGTTTCTCTTGGCGCTCACGCCCTGAAACCTACCTGCCCCGCCTCAGCCCTTGCGCCGCCGGGTACCGAGGGTGAGCAGCCCCACCACTCCGACCACGACGAGCGCCACGGGCACGACGCGCTCCAACCGCGGCGAGCCCTCCTCGTCCACGAACTGCGACTTCACATCGCTGACCACACGATTGACCTGGACGTACGCCCGTCCGAGTGTGTGATCGACGCTGGAAGCGACCTTGGCCTTCGCATCGCCCATGATCGTCTTCGGGTGCACCCGCACCCCGATCTCGTCGAGCGTCTCGGCCAGCACCTCGCGGCGGCGCTTGATGTCCGCCTCGATCTGCGCCGGGGTTCTGATGTCCGACGTGTCCGCCACCGTACGGCCTCCGAAGTCTGCTGACGCTGTTCCGGACAGTCTGTCAGCTACTCGTTGCTCTGCACTGTCAGGACCCCCGGTTACGCTGGATCGATGAGCGAGCGACTGCAGCCGGGGGACCCGGCCCCCGCCTTCACCCTCCCGGACGCCGACGGCAACGAGGTGTCCCTGGCCGACCACAAGGGCCGCAAGGTCATCGTCTACTTCTACCCTGCCGCGCTTACCCCCGGCTGCACGAAGCAGGCGTGCGACTTCACGGACAACCTGGAGCTGCTGGCCACCGCCGGCTACGACGTGCTCGGCATCTCCCCCGACAAGCCGGAGAAGCTCGCCAAGTTCCGCGACACGGAGTCCCTCAAGGTCACGCTCCTCGCCGACCCGGACAAGAAGGTCCTCGACGCGTACGGCGCCTTCGGCGAGAAGAAGAACTACGGCAAGACCTACATGGGCGTCATCCGCTCCACGATCGTCGTGGACGAGGAGGGCAAGGTCGAACGGGCCCTGTACAACGTCCGCGCGACGGGCCACGTGGCCAAGATCATCAAGGACTTGGGGATCTGAGGATCCCCCAGCGAGGGCCCGTACCGGAGATCTCCGGTACGGGCCCTTCCGCATGCCGTGCGTGACGGTCCGATAAACGGTTCGTTACTCCGTACGAGGCCACGAACGGGTGGCCTAGAACGGAGGGGCTCGATGGGGGCCAGCGCGTACAGCAGGGAGCGCCTGGAGGAGGCGGCTCGGGGGGCTCGGACGCTGTCCGAGGCGTTGGTGCGGCTGGGGGTGGATCCGAAGAGTCCGACACGGCGATACGTGCTGGGCCGGATGAGGCAGTTCGGGGTGGACGTATCGCACTTCCGCCGCGAGGGCGTCAAGTGGACCAAAGACATCCTTGAACCCGTGGTCGCCTCATCCACCAGCGTCAACGAGGTCCTACGTCGCCTCGGTCTCGACCTGGTAGGAGGGCACCACACGAACATCTCTCGGCGTATCGAGGCGCACGGCATCGACACCTCGCACTTCACGGCAGCGGTCCGTACCGAACGGCAGAGGGACAACAGGCGCCGACGAACCGCAGAGGAGATCCTGGTCGAGGAAACCTTGGCCCACGCCAAACGCGTACCTGGCAGCCGACTGAAGAGAGCGATGCTCGAACTCGGCGCAGAGGAGCGTTGCGCGCTCTGCGGGATCGAGCCGATGTGGCTCGGGGAGCCGCTCCCGCTCGAGGTCGACCACATCGATGGCAACTGGCGGAACAACCAGATCGAGAACCTCCGAACCCTGTGCCCCAACTGCCACGCGGCGACGGACAGTTACCGGGGCCGCAGCAAGGGGCGTGCCTCGTGACCGTCGGCACGCAGTACACCCGCGAGCGACTGGCCGAAGCCGCCGCCAGATGTTCCGACATCGACGAGGTCATTGCCTTCTTTGGCACCCAGCCCTACCGCAATCTCCGTCGGCATCTGTACAAGCGCTTCGAGCACTTCGGCATCGACATCTCACATTTTCCGCGTCGGCGACGGGGCAGGGCCCCTCGTCCGAGACCAACCGTTGACGAGCTACGAAGCGCGGTAGTGGGAGCGGTCTCCACCGCAGGTGCCCTGGAAGCTCTGGGGAGGCCCAGCAACGGCCGGCTACGCACGCTGTTTCACCAGTGGGTCACAGAAGACGGCATCGACACGTCCCACTTCCTCGGGCAGGCACACCGACGGGGCAGGACAAGCACGTCAGCCAAGTGCGCTGAGGACATCCTGGTCCCGCAGGACGGCAGTCGCCGGACGAAGACCTCTCTGCTACGCCGCGCGCTTCGCCAAGTCGGTGTTCCCGAGAAGTGCGCCAGGTGCGGAATTGCCCCGGAATGGCTCGGTAAGCCCATGACACTGGAGATCGATCACATCAACGGCGACTGGAGCGACAACCGGCGCGAGAACCTGCGGTTGCTGTGCCCGAACTGTCACGCGATCACGAGCACCTGGTGCAGAGGAGGCCGACGAACGGCCCGCAGCGCCCAGTAGAGTAGGCACCGCTGCGGGCCCGTACCCCAGCTGGCCAAGAGGGCGCCGGTTTAGGTCCGGTGTGTCGTGGGTTCGAGTCCCACCGGGCCCACAGGGAAAACGAGCCCTGCACCTTCGATTCTTGGTGCGGGGCTCGTTTCGTGAAGTCAGCCCAACAGCTCCCGCACCGCCGGTACCAAGGCCCGGAAGGCCTTGCCTCGGTGGCTGATGGCGTTCTTTTCCGCGGCCGTCAGTTCCGCGCAGGTGCGGGTCTCGCCGTCCGGCTGGAGGATCGGGTCGTAGCCGAAGCCGCCCGTGCCCGCGGGGGTGTGGCGGAGGGTGCCGCGGAGTTGGCCCTCGACCACGCGTTCCGTGCCGTCGGGCAGTGCCAGGGCCGCCGCGCAGGCGAAGTGCGCGCCCCGGTGTTCGTCCGCGATGTCGCCGATCTGGGCGAGGAGGAGGTCCAGGTTGGCCTTGTCGTCGCCGTGGCGGCCGGCCCAGCGGGCGGAGAAGATGCCGGGGGCGCCGCCCAGGACGTCGACGCAGAGGCCGGAGTCGTCGGCGACGGCGGGGAGGCCGGTGGCCTGCGCGAGGGCGTGGGCCTTGAGGAGGGCGTTCTCGGCGAAGGTGACGCCGGTTTCCTTGACGTCGGGGATCTCCGGGTAGGCGTCCGCGCCGACGAGGTCGTGGGGCAGGCCCGCGTCGGCGAGGATGGCCCTCAGTTCGGTGATCTTTCCGGCGTTGCGGGTGGCGAGGATCAGGCGGGTCATGGGGCCCAGTATTGCGGACCCCGCCTCCGGTTCGACCGGGCCCTCCCTACGGCGTGCAGACCTTCGTCAGTTCGCCGGCCGCGTCGGTGACGGGGCTGATGTCGGGGGTGTTGTCGCCGTTCCTGACGGACGTCCGGATGTTGTCCACGGCCTTGCCGAGGTCCTCGACCGCCTTGTTGACGTCGGCGTTGTCGGTGCGGTCGCCGATCTTGTCGAGGTTCTTGTCTATGGAGTCGAGGGATTCCTCGAGTTGCGTCGGGTCGTTGGACGCGTTCTCCACGGCCTGCTGGAGCGCGGTGACGCTGTCGGCTATGGCGTCGGCGGTCTGGACGCAGTCGAGTGCCTTGTCGACGGCGTCGCAGCCGGTGGTCAGGCCCACGGTCAGGGCGGCGGTCGCCAGGGCTGCGGCGGCGTATGCGGTGCGGCGACGGCGGCTGCGTCGGGTCGCGGCCATGGGTCTCGGTCCTCCCCTTGGGACAGGGCCGGGCGGCCCGTGTGCGGTTGCTGTGCCGGGCGTACGGCGATGGAGTCGTACGCCCGTACTGCCGAAGACGCCGCGGCGGGCGGTCGAGTTGCGCGCCGGGCGTCCTTTTCTTGGCGTCCTCTTTACCGTTCGAGGACGGTGTCGAGCGCCTTGCGCTGCAGCTCGGCCAGTTCGGTGCAGCCGGCGGCGGCGAGGTCGAGCAGGGCGTTGAGTTCCTCGCGGGCGAAGGGTTCGGCCTCGGCGGTGCCCTGGACCTCGACGAAGCGGCCGTCGCCGGTGCAGACGACGTTCATGTCGGTGTCGGCGCGGACGTCCTCCTCGTAGCGGAGGTCGAGGAGGGGGGTGCCGCCGACGATGCCGACGGAGACGGCGGAGACGGTGCCGATGAGGGGCTTGCGGCCGGCCTTGATCAGCTTCTTGCCCTGGGCCCAGCCGATGGCGTCGGCCAGCGCGACGTAGGCGCCGGTGATGGCCGCGGTGCGGGTGCCGCCGTCGGCCTGGAGGACGTCGCAGTCGAGGACGATGGTGTTCTCGCCGAGCGCCTTGTAGTCGATGACGGCGCGCAGGGAGCGGCCGATGAGGCGGCTGATCTCGTGGGTGCGGCCGCCGATGCGGCCCTTGACCGATTCGCGGTCGCCGCGGGTGTTGGTGGCGCGGGGCAGCATGGCGTACTCGGCGGTGACCCAGCCTTCGCCGCTGCCCTTGCGCCAGCGCGGGACGCCTTCGGTGACGGAGGCGGTGCAGAGGACCTTGGTGTCGCCGAAGGAGACGAGGACGGAGCCTTCGGCGTGCTTGCTCCAGCCGCGTTCGATGGTGACGGGGCGGAGCTGTTGGGGGGTGCGGCCGTCGATTCGTGACATGCGGGTGAGCCTAGCGGCCCATGGGGAAGGGGCCTGTCCCGCAGTGGGGAAGGCCCCTTGCCGGTGAGCCGGTGCTCACATCATGTCTTCGATCTCCGCGGCGATCGGGTCGGCGTCGGTGCCGATGACGACCTGGATGGCGGTGCCCATCTTGACGACGCCGTGGGCGCCGGCGGCCTTCAGGGCGGCCTCGTCGACCTTGGAAGCGTCGTGGACCTCGGTGCGGAGGCGGGTGATGCAGCCTTCGATCTCGTCGATGTTGTCGATGCCGCCGAGGCCGGCGACGATCTTCTCAGCCTTGCTGGCCATGTTCCTTCTCCCTGATCCGAACCGCTTTGTCGCAGTAACCCACAGTTGGCCCATCTTCGCGAGCGGTCACGCGGTGGGTACCGAATGATGGCGTCACGACAGCGGAACCGTCCCGCAACTGGTCTACACCAGTGTACCGGCGACCGGATGGAGACCGGATGAGTGCCGACAGTGCGGTCAGTCCTGCGCGTGCCCGCTGGAACAAGGCGTTCCAGGGGTTGCAGAAGATGGGCCGCAGTCTTCAGCTGCCCATCGCGGTCCTGCCCGCCGCGGGCATTCTCAACCGGCTGGGGCAGCCGGACGTGTTCGGGGACGACGGCCTGGGCTGGACGAACGTCTCGAAGGTGATGACGGGCGCGGGCGGCGCGCTGCTGGACGGTTCGCTGGGGCTGCCGCTGCTGTTCTGCATCGGCGTGGCCATCGGGATGGCGAAGAAGGCGGACGGTTCGACGGCGCTGGCGGCGGTGGCGGGGTTCCTCGTCTACTACAACGTGCTGCGGCAGTTCCCGGAGGACTGCCCGGAGGGGTCGAAGGCGGTCCCGCAGATCGGCTGTCAGGTGACCGACGGGTCGGGCACGGTGACGGCGTTCGTCTTCCAGAATCCGGGGGTGTTCGGCGGCATCGTGATGGGGCTGCTGTCGGCGTTCTTCTGGCAGCGGTTCCACCGGACGAAGCTGGTGGACTGGCTGGGCTTCTTCAACGGCCGACGACTGGTGCCGATCATCATGGCGTTCGTGGCGATCGTGTTCGCGGCGCTGTGTCTGTGGGTGTGGCCGCCGATCGGCGACGCGCTGGAGAGTTTCAGCGACTGGCTGAACGGGATCGGCGCGTGGGGCGCGGGCGTGTTCGGGCTGGCGAACCGGGCGCTGCTGGTGATCGGGCTGCATCAGTTCCTGAACGTGCCGATGTGGTTCCAGTTCGGCAGTTTCACGAAGCCGGACGGCACGGTGGTGCACGGCGACATCAACATGTTCCTCGCCGGGGACCCGGACGCGGGTCAGTTCACGTCGGGGTTCTTCCCGATCATGATGTTCGCGCTGCCGGCCGCCGCGCTGGCCATCACACACTGCGCGAAGCCGCACCGCCGCAAGGAGGTCGGCGGCCTGATGCTGTCGGTGGCGCTGACGTCGTTCGTGACGGGCATCACCGAGCCGCTGGAGTACTCGTTCCTGTTCATCGCCCCGGCGCTGTACGCGGTGCACGCGGTGCTGACGGGTGTGTCCATGGCGGTGACGTGGGCGCTGGGGGTGCACGACGGGTTCAGCTTCTCGGCGGGGCTGATCGACTACGTCATCAACTGGAACCTGGCGACCAGGCCGTGGCTGATCATTCCGATCGGTCTGTGTTTCGCGGTGGTGTACTACGTGGTTTTCCGGTTCGCGATCACGAAGTTCGATCTGAAGACTCCGGGGCGGGAGCCGGAGGACGAGGTCGAGGACGTCACCAAGGTATAGACCTCACGTACCCTTGGGGGCGTGGTCTCGCGAAGGCCCCCGGACCTCTGGTCCGGGGGCCTTCGGCGCGCTCCGGTGCGCTGTCGAGGGGGTCTGACCTGGGGTGCTCGATCGGCACTGCGCGTAGTGCCGCGGTAGCGGATTCGCGGGTTCCTTACGCGGCCTTCATCGTGCTACAACAGGTCTACACCACTCAGTGGTGTAGACCATCACCCGATGGAGGACTTATGAGCACCGCCACCGCAACGGCGGCCCCCGCAAAGAAGCGGGGACAGGGCCTTTTCCAGGGCCTGCAGAAGGTCGGCCGCAGCCTGCAGCTCCCGATCGCCGTACTGCCGGCAGCGGGCATCATGGTCCGGCTCGGCCAGGACGACATCTTCGGCAAGGACGGCCTCGGCTGGGACAAGGTCGCCGCCGTCTTCAACAACGCGGGCGGTGCCCTCACCGGCTCGCTGCCGATCCTGTTCTGCATAGGCGTGGCCATCGGCTTCGCCAAGAAGGCGGACGGCTCGACGGCACTGGCCGCCGTGGTCGGCTTCCTCGTCTACAGCAAGGTCCTGGAGGCCTTCCCGGTCACCGAGGCGGTGGTGCAGAAGGGCGAGGACATCGCCGCGACGTACAACGACCCGGGTGTGCTCGGCGGCATCATCATGGGTCTGCTCTCCGCCGTGCTGTGGCAGCGGTTCCACCGCACCAAGCTGGTGGACTGGCTCGGCTTCTTCAACGGCCGCCGCCTGGTGCCGATCATCATGGCCTTCGTCGGCATCGTCGTCGGCGTCTTCTTCGGTCTGGTCTGGGAGCCCATCGGCACCGGCATCTCGAACTTCGGCGAGTGGATGACCGGGCTCGGCTCCGGCGGCGCCGCCCTGTTCGGCGGCGTGAACCGCGCGCTGATCCCGGTCGGCATGCACCAGTTCGTGAACACCGTGGCCTGGTTCCAGCTCGGCGACTTCACCAACTCCGCCGGTGAGGTCGTGCACGGCGACATCACCCGCTTCCTGGCCGGCGACCCGAACGCCGGACTCTTCCAGGCCGGCTTCTTCCCGATCATGATGTTCGGTCTGCCGGCCGCCGCGATCGCCATCGCCCACTGCGCCCGCCCGGAGCGCCGCAAGGCCGTCCTCGGCATGATGGTCTCGCTCGCCCTGACCTCGTTCGTCACCGGTGTGACCGAGCCGATCGAGTTCTCGTTCATGTTCATCGCGCCGGTCCTGTACGTGCTGCACGCGGTGCTGACGGCCATTTCGATGGCGGTGACCTGGGGCCTCGGGGTGCACGCCGGCTTCAACTTCTCGGCCGGCTTCATCGACTACGCCCTGAACTGGCACCTGGCGACCAAGCCATGGCTGATCATCCC
Organism: Streptomyces flaveolus; assembly: GCF_014648815.1. Taxonomy (GTDB): domain Bacteria; phylum Actinomycetota; class Actinomycetes; order Streptomycetales; family Streptomycetaceae; genus Streptomyces; species Streptomyces flaveolus. The sequence goes on from NZ_BMRV01000006.1 coordinate 307,551, forward strand.
GATCGGTCTGGTGTTCGCGGCGATCTACTACGTGACGTTCCGCTTCGCGATCATCAAGTTCAACCTCAAGACCCCGGGCCGCGAGCCCGAGGAGGAGGTCGAGGACCTCACCAAGGCGTGAGTCCCCGCCGCACAGCATGAGCACGGCATGACCGAGGCCCCCGGAGCCGCAGAGCTCCGGGGGCCTCGTCGCGTCCGCGTGGGCGTTCGCGTCAGATCTCGTACACCGCGCCCGGCGCCGCCACGTCCACCGGACCGTCGTAGACCTCGCGGGCGTCGGCCAGGTTGATCTGCGGGTCGGTCCACGGCGGGATGTGGGTGAGGACCAGGCGGCGGGCACCCGCCCGGCTCGCGCTCTCCCCCGCCTCGCGCCCGTTGAGGTGCAGGTCGGGGATGTTCTCCTTGCCGTGCGTGAAGGCGGCCTCGCACAGGAACAGGTCGGTGTCCCGGGCGAGTTCGTCCAGCACGGGGGTGGTGCCGGTGTCGCCGGAGTACGTCAGCGACCGGCCGCCGTGCTCGACGCGGATGGCGTAGGCCTCCACGGGGTGGGCGACGCGCTCGGTGTGCACGGTGAAGGGGCCGACGTCGAAGGTGGACGGCTTGACCGTGTGGAAGTCGAAGACCTCGCTCATGGACGAGGCTGAGGGGGTGTCGGCGTAGGCGGTGGTGAGCCGGTGCTCGGTGCCCTCGGGTCCGTAGACGGGGAGGGGGTCGCAGCGGCCGCCGTCGTGCCGGTAGTAGCGCGCCACGAAGTAGGCGCACATGTCGATGCAGTGGTCGGCGTGCAGGTGGCTGAGGAAGATCGCGTCGAGGTCGTAGAGACCGCAGTGGCGCTGCAGCTCGCCGAGGGCGCCGTTGCCCAGGTCGAGGAGCAGCCGGAAGCCGTCGGCCTCGACGAGGTAGCTCGAGCAGGCCGATTCCGCGGACGGGAACGACCCCGAGCAGCCGACGACGGTGAGCTTCATGAAGCAGAAACCTCCGCTGGCGGATGTGGAGAGACGGGGGTCGTGCGGTCCGTCGAGCGTAAGGCGCAAAACCTTTGGTCGCTCCTCCGCCAGGGGCCGTTGTGGGCGAACTCACCTGTGGTGTCACCGGTTCGGCTGGAAGTGGGGCGCCCGGGGCCACTGAGGGGGCGCGTGGTGCGGGCGCGCGCCGGTAACGTCGTCGGTATGGACACGTCCTGGTGGCTCGCGCTCGCGGCGGTGGTGCTTCTCGCGCTCGTCGCCACGGTCGTCGACGGCTGGGGCGCGGGGCGGCGGCGGCCCGCGGGCAGCCGGCGTCCGCCGGGTCGTCCCCGTGGTCCGCGGGGCCGGGCGGTGCGGCCGCGGCCGGCGGAGATCTGGTGGGCGAACGTGCCCTACGAGGACACCCGGGGTGCCAAGGACCGGCCGTGCCTGGTGATCGCGGTGCGCGGGCGGCAGGCGCTGGTCGCGAAGATCACCAGCAGGTACCGGGAGGGGCGGGCCGGGGTGATCACGCTGCCGCCGGGGGCCGTCGGTGACGGGCGGGGGCGGAAGAGCTTCCTGGAGACGGACGAGCTGCGCCGGGTCCCGCTGGGTGACTTCCGGCGCCGGGTGGGCGAGGTGGACCCGGCCCTGTGGGACCAGGTACGGCACCTCGCCCGGTGAGGCGTCAGGCCCAGAGCTGGCCCTGGAGGGTCTCGATGGCCTCTTCGGTGGTGGCGGCGGTGTAGACGCCGGTGGAGAGGTACTTCCAGCCGCCGTCGGCGACGACGAACACGATGTCCGCGCTCTCCCCCGCGTTGACCGCCTTCTTGCCGACGCCGATGGCGGCGTGCAGGGCGGCGCCGGTGGAGACGCCCGCGAAGATGCCCTCCTGCTGGAGGAGTTCGCGGGTGCGGGTGACCGCGTCGGCCGAGCCCACCGAGAAGCGGGTGGTGAGCACGGAGGCGTCGTACAGCTCGGGTACGAAGCCCTCGTCGAGGTTGCGCAGGCCGTAGACCAGGTCGTCGTAGCGCGGTTCGGCGGCGACGATCTTCACGTCCGGCTTGTGCTCGCGCAGGTAGCGGCCGACGCCCATGAGGGTGCCGGTGGTGCCGAGGCCGGCCACGAAGTGGGTGATCGAGGGCAGGTCGGCGAGGATCTCCGGGCCGGTGCCGGCGTAGTGGGCGCCGGCGTTGTCCGGGTTGCCGTACTGGTACAGCATCACCCAGTCGGGGTGCTCGGCGGAGAGTTCCTTGGCGACCCGCACGGCGGTGTTGGAGCCGCCCGCGGCCGGGGAGGAGATGATCTCCGCGCCCCACATGGCGAGCAGGTCCCGGCGTTCCTGCGAGGTGTTCTCGGGCATCACGCAGACGATGCGGTAGCCCTTGAGCTTGGCGGCCATGGCCAGCGAGATGCCGGTGTTGCCGGAGGTGGGCTCGAGGATGGTGCAGCCGGGGGTGAGACGGCCGTCCTTCTCCGCCTGCTCGATCATGTGCAGGGCGGGGCGGTCCTTGATCGAGCCGGTCGGGTTGCGGTCCTCCAGCTTGGCCCAGATGCGGACGTCTTCGGACGGCGACAGCCGCGGCAGGCGCACCAGAGGGGTGTTGCCCACCGCGGCCAGCGGGGAGTCGTACCGCATCCCGATCAGGCCATACCGCCGGCGACGGCCGGCAGGATCGTGACGCTGTCGCCGTCGGCGAGCTTGGTGTTGATGCCGTCGAGGAAGCGGACGTCCTCGTCGTTCAGGTAGACGTTGACGAAGCGGCGCAGCTGGTCGCCGTCCACGATGCGGGCCTGGATGCCCGTGTGCCGGGTCTCGAGGTCGGCGAAGAGCTCGGTGAGGGTGTCCCCGTTGCCCTCCACCGCCTTCTGGCCGTCGGTGTACTGGCGGAGGATGGTCGGGATACGGACCTCGATGGCCATGGCTGAGGGCTCCTGTCGGAAGGTGTCGTGGGTTCGTGGGGCGCGCGGCGGCACGCGGCGGCCCGCCGCGGCTCACGGCCGTACGGCGGCAGCGGAAGATCAACAGATGGCGCTGTTCAGCCTGCACAGGTCGACGTGCAGCCGCGCCACGAGCAGCGTGCCCGGCGCCTTTTCGCTCACGTCGAGAAGAACCATGGGCTCATCGTATCGATTCCCGGTCCGGCTTCCGGAGTGTGATCTCACCGTTCGGACAGTTTTCATCCGCAGTGCGAGATCAGTACGCCTCCACCACCTTGACCTCCTCCTCCGTGACCTCGCCTTCCACGATCCGGTACGAGCGGAACTGGAAGTCGCCGGCGCCGTCGGTGTCCGCGGTGGAGACGAGGACGTAGTGCGCGCCGGGTTCGTTGGCGTAGGTGATGTCGGTGCGGGAGGGGTACGCCTCGGTGGCCGTGTGGGAGTGGTAGATGATCACCGGCTCCTCGTCGCGGTCGTCCATCTCGCGGTAGAGCTTGAGCAGGTCCTGCGAGTCGAACTCGTAGAAGGTGGGCGAGCGGGCGGCGTTGAGCATCGGGATGAACCGCTCGGCGCGGCCGGCGCCCACGGGACCGGCCACCACGCCGCACGCCTCGTCGGGGTGGTCCTCGCGCGCGTGGGCGACGATCTGGTCGTACAGGGCCTGGGTGATGGTCAGCATGCGGCCAGCATAAGCAGAGGGGCCGATCCGTACCGGTGGGTGGTACGGATCGGCCCATATGCCGGACATCCTGAGCGGCGGCCTTGCCGGGGTGCCACGAGCAGCCCGTGCGGCCGGACGTCCGGGGTGCGCGCGAACGCGCTGGTCAGCGGGGTTCGGCGGGGTGGCGGTCAGCCGACCTTCTCGAACTCCGGCTCGCCGTGGCGCTCGGTGACCTGCGGGTTGCGGGCCTTGAGCACGAACCAGCCGATGCCCAGGGCGACGGCCCAGCCCGCCATCACGTACAGACAGATCCGCGAGTCGGCGTCGTAGGCGATGAGGCCGGTGACGAAGAGCAGGAAGGCGATGGCGACGTAGGAGAAGACCGAGCCGCCCGGCGCCGGGAAGGAGGAGGCGGGCAGGCGGCCCGCGACGACCTGGCGGCGGTAGAGGACGTGGCTGACCAGGATCATCAGCCAGGTCCAGATGCCGGCGGCGGTGGCGACGGAGGTGACGTAGCCGAAGGCCTTCTCCGGGACGATGTAGTTCAGCACGACGCCGATGCCCATGAAGACGACCGAGACCGTGATGCCGAACGCCGGGGTCTTGGTCGACGACAGCCGGCTGAAGACCTTGGGCGCCTCGCCGTTGTCCGCGAGGGTGCGCAGCATGCGGCCCGTGGAATACATGCCGGAGTTGCAGGAGGACAGGGCGGCGGTGAGCACGACGAAGTTGACGATGCCGGCGCCGGCCGGGATGCCGATGACCCCGAAGGCCTTCACGAAGGGGCTGACGCCCTCGGCGAACTCGGTCCACTTCACCACCGCCAGGATGACGGTGAGGGCGCCGACGTAGAACAGCGCGATGCGCCAGGGCAGGGTGTTGATCGCCTTGGGGAGGGTCTTCTCCGGGTTCTCGGACTCGCCGGCGGTGACGCCGACCAGCTCGACGGCGAGGTAGGCGAACATGACGCCCTGGAGGGTCATCAGGGACGAGCCGATGCCCTTGGGGAAGAAGCCGTCGAACTCCCACAGGTTGGAGACGGCGGCGGTGTCGCCGGCCTGGCTGAAGCCGAGGGTGAGCACGCCGATACCGATCACGATCATGCCGATGATCGCGGTGACCTTGACCATCGAGAACCAGAACTCGATCTCGCCGAAGAGCTTGACCGAGATCAGGTTGGCCGCGAACAGCACGACCAGGAAGACGAGGGCGGAGACCCACTGCGGGATGTCCGGGAACCAGTAGTGGATGTAGATGGCGGCGGCGGTGAGCTCCGCCATGCCGGTGACCACCCACATCAGCCAGTACGTCCAGCCGGTGAAGTAACCGAAGAAGGGGCCGAGGAACTCGCGTGAGTACTCGGCGAAGGAGCCCGAGACCGGACGGTAGAGCAGGAGCTCGCCGAGCGCCCGCATGATGAAGAAGATGATCACACCCGCGAGGGCGTACATGAGGATGATGCTGGGGCCGGCCTTGGCGATGTTGGCCCCGGCTCCCAGGAAGAGGCCGACGCCGATGGCGCCGCCGATCGCGATCATCTGGACCTGACGGCTGCCGAGCCCGCGCTCGTACCCCTCTTCGGGGGCCTTCTCCGTGTCGACCTGCGCAGAGGTCATGTGTGGTGCGCCTTTCTCCATGCCGACCCGGGCCTGTCGTCGGCCTCGGATCGGGTCTCGATCCCCCCGGATGATGGAGCTGAGCGGGCCTCGCGTCCCGCTCGTGCCTGGCCGGCGGTCCGCCGGCTCGGTGGCGCACCCGGCCGAACATTCGGGTGGTGTTCGCCGGGCGGTCGTGAAGATTTACCACGGCCGCAGCACTGATCACAGGGGGCGCCTGTGATGTGTCACACAGGCAGAAGCGGACAAAAGGCACCTGGAGGGTACAAAGGAGGGCGCGGCTTTGACGCGATCGTTATCCGGATTTGAGGCTCCGCTGAGCGGACGCACGAGCCTCGCGAACGGGACCGGTCAGGGCATAAGGGTCGAGACGAGTGTCTCCTGGAGCCCGCCGAGCCACAGGTACGCCATGACCATCGGCTTGCGCGGGTCCTCGTCGGGAAGCCGGTAGAGCAGGTCGGAGTCGTCCTCGTCGGCGATCTCCAGCCGGGAGCCGATCGCCAGGCGCAGGTCGTTCAGGGCGCCCAGCCACTGCCGGGACTCGTCCGGCGACAGCTTCAGCACCGCGCCGTCCTCGCCCGCCGACGCCGACGCGGACGCCAGGGCGTCCAGCGCGCGGATCACCGCGAGCGCGTTCTCGCGCTTGCCGGCGCGCAGGTCGTTCTCGGTGTAGCGGCGGAACTCGGCGGAGTGCTCCCGCTGCTCCTCGGCCTCCTTGGCCTGCGGCGTGCCCTCGGGGTCTCCGTAGGCGTCCGGGAAGAGGCGGCGCAGCACCGGGTCGGAGGGCGGCTCACTGGGACCCTCGGCGAAGAGTTCGGCGAGCGGGTCGTCGGAGGCGTTCTCGGCGGGGCCGGGGCCGATCAGCTCCAGGAGCTGGACCGCGAGCGAGCGGATGATGGAGATCTCGACGTCGTCGAGGGCGACGGCCGCGCCGCCGCCGGGGAGCGGTTCGAACTGTCCTGGCATGGAGGTGATTCAGCTGCTTCCGTCCTGCGGGCGGGCGTCGGTCATTTCCGGTCCTGCTGGAGGGTGGCCCACAGGCCGTAGCCGTGCATGGCCTGCACGTCCCGTTCCATCTCCTCGCGGCTGCCGCTGGAGACGACCGCCCGGCCCTTGTGGTGGACGTCCATCATGAGCTTGGTGGCCTTGTCCTTCGAGTAGCCGAAGTACGACTGGAAGACGTAGGTCACGTAGCTCATGAGGTTGACGGGGTCGTTGTGCACGATCGTCACCCAGGGCACGTCGGGCTCGGGTACGGCGAAGACCTCCTCCGCCGACTCGGTCTTCTCGATCTCCATGGGTGCGGCTGCCGTCACACAGCCCATGCTGCCACCACAGGGGGGCACCCGCACAAACGGGCCTGTGGCGGGCGCCACGCGCATCGGACACCCCTTGAAATCGTCAGAGTGACGAAATGGGGGTACGATCCGTCGTATGAACACAGCGGACCTTGGGCTGCCGGTGGACGTCCCCTCGACGGCGCTCTTCACGGACCAGTACGAGCTGACCATGCTCCGAGCCGCCCTGAAGGCCGGCACGGCCGGGCGGCGGAGCGTGTTCGAGGTCTTCACCAGGCGGCTGCCGGACGGACGCCGCTACGGCGTCGTGGCGGGCACCGGACGGGTGCTGGACGCGGTGGAGAACTTCCGCTTCGACGCCGGCGTGCTGCGCTTCCTGCGCGAGAAGGACATCGTCGACGGCGAGACCCTGGACTGGCTCGCCGACTACCGCTTCAGCGGTGACATCTGGGGCTACCCGGAGGGCGAGGTGTACTTCCCCGGCTCGCCGATCATGCGGGTCGAGGGGACCTTCGGCGAGTGCGTGCTGCTGGAGACGGTGCTCCTGTCCATCCTCAACCACGACTCGGCGATCGCCGCGGCCGCCTCCCGCATGGCCTCCGCCGCCGGTGACCGGCCGCTGATCGAGATGGGCGCCCGCCGCACCCACGAGCTGGCCGCGGTGGCCGCCGCCCGCTCCGCCTACGTCGGCGGTTTCGCGACCACCTCCGACCTGGCCGCCGGGTTCCGCTACAACATCCCGACCGTCGGCACCTCCGCCCACGCCTTCACCCTGCTGCACGACACCGAGCGCGACGCGTTCCGCGCCCAGGTGGACGCCCTCGGCCGGGACACGACGCTGCTCGTGGACACCTACGACGTCGCCGAGGCCGTCCGCACGGCCGTGGAGGTGGCCGGGCCCGAGCTGGGCGCCGTGCGCATCGACTCCGGTGACCTGCTGCTGGTCGCGCACCGGGTGCGGCAGCAGCTCGACGAGCTGGGCGCCACCGAGACGAAGATCGTCGTCACCTCCGACCTGGACGAGTACGCCATCGCCTCGCTGGCGGCGGCGCCCGTGGACGCGTACGGCGTCGGCACCCAGCTGGTGACCGGCTCCGGGCACCCGACCGCCTCGATGGTCTACAAGCTCGTCGCCCGCGCCGAGTCCGCCGACGCCGGGGCACCGCTGGTGCCGGTGGCCAAGAAGTCCAGCGGCGGCAAGACCTCCATCGGCGGCCGCAAGTGGGCCGCCCGGCGCCTGGACTCCTACGGCTACGCCGAGGCCGAGGTCGTGGGCACCGGTCCGGTCCCCGCCGGCCTGGCCGACCGGCAGCTGCTGGTCCAGCTGGTCAAGGGCGGCGAGGTCGTCGCCCGCGAGCCGCTGGACGTCGCCCGGGACCGGCACGCCGCCGCCCGCGCCAATCTGCCGCTGTCCGCCACCCAGCTCTCCCGGGGGGAACCCGTCATTCCGACGGAGTACGTGCACGGGGGCTCGGGTAGCTAAAGCTGGTGCGCCGCGAAAAGGCCCGCACCGCCCGCCCCTCCCCGTCCCCCGTGCCCCCACCGGCCCCGTAGCCGCCCCAGTCGAAGGACACCGACCATGCGCCGCGCCTTGATCGTCGTAGACGTGCAGAACGACTTCTGCGAGGGAGGCAGCCTCGCGGTGTCCGGCGGTGCCGACGTGGCCGCCGCCATCACCGAGCTGATCGGGCAGGCGCCCGCCGGCTACCGCCACGTCGTGGCCACCCGCGACCACCACATAGCGCCGGGCGGCCACTTCGCCGACAACCCCGACTACGTCCACTCCTGGCCGGCGCACTGCGTCGCCGGCACGGAGGGAGTCGGCTTCCACCCGAACTTCGCCCCCGCCGTCGCCTCCGGCGCCATCGACGCCGTCTTCGACAAGGGGGCGTACGCGGCGGCCTACAGCGGCTTCGAGGGCGCCGACGAGAACGGCACGACACTCGCCGACTGGCTGCGCGCCCGGCAGATCGACGAGGTCGACGTCGTCGGCATCGCCACGGACCACTGCGTCCGGGCCACCGCCCTGGACGCCGCCCGGGAGGGCTTCCGTACGCAGGTGCTCCTCGACCTGACCGCCGGAGTCGCCCCGGAGACGACCGAGCGGGCGCTGGAGGAGCTGCGGGAGGCGGGCGTGGAGCTGTCGGGCAAGCCGGTCGTCCAGTAGGGGGATCGCCTAGGTCCGGGCCGTCGGGCGCCCGAGCAGCGCCCGGATCGGGTGCCACAGCTCCTGGACCAGGGCTCCGCCCACGGGAGCCGTGCGCCATATGAGGCCGTCGGGGTGGTGCAGGACCGCCGTGATCTCGTCCGGGGTGGGCGGTGCCGCGTTGCCCCGCAGGTAGACCGCGCGCAGTCCCAGGTTGCGCAGCCTGGTCAGGGCGCGCGCCCGGTTGTGGGCGTGGACGAGTACGCGCACGTTGCCCTCGGCGGCGGCGGGGCTGGGCAGGTTCAGTGCCACCACCACCGTGCCGTTCGGCAGCTTGCAGAAGCCTCCTGCGGCCATGCGGTCATACCCCCGTGTCGGTCGGTGCGGGTTCCGGTGTCAATAAGCGAGCCACAGGACGCACCTAAACACGGATCGGCGGCGACCCGCCAGGGGGTCGCCGCCGATCACGCGCTGACCTGCGCAGATACTATTTACCTACCTGCGGAGCCCACCTCGAGCTCGATCGTCGAGCCGTCCTTGGCCTCCTTGAGGATCTTGATCTGGGTGTTGGTGTCAGTGATCTTGACGCCACCGGTCGGGTTCGCCGGGTCGTAGTAGGTGTTCTTGCGGTCGTTGAAGACCGAGACGCCCTTCGAGCCCGGGAAGTACTTCGCGACGTCCGCCTTGTGCAGCGTGATGGCGTCCGTGCGGTAGAGGCTGAACGGCGAGTCGTACGACTGGATGCGGTTGCGCAGCAGCGTGCCGTCCTTCCACGTCATCGCGGTCGGGTGCGAGTCGACCGGCAGGACCAGGCCGGTACCGGGGTGCTGGCTGGTGTTGTTGTCCGCCTGGGAGGTGTCCCACTTCCAGATCAGCAGGCCGTTCTGGTACGGGTAGTGCTCCACCCAGTCCGGACGGTCCGTGAAGCCGAAGTTGTACGGGCCGGTCTTCAGCGTCTTGTCGTACGACACGTACTGCCGGTTCTCGGCGAGGTAGTACTGCGCGTAGTCCTTGGTGAAGGACGCGCCCTGACGGGTGAAGCCCTTCGCGGTCCACGCGGCGTCCGCGGTCTCGGCGTCGTCGGAGAAGAGCGCCGCGCCGTCGGCCGTCACCGTGATCTCGTCGGCGGTGAAGCCCTTCATGGCCAGACCGCCGTCGGTCTGGTAGCGGAAGCGGAGGTCGATCTTCTTGCCCGCGTACGCGTCCAGCGGGTAGACGAGCTTGCCGTAGGCGTCGACGGACGCGCTCAGGGCCGGCTTGTCGCTGCCGTCGCGCTCGATCGGCCGGCCGTCGAACGTGCCGTCCAGGGCCGTCCAGTTGGCGCCGCCGTCGGTGGACACCTCGGTGTAGAGGTAGTCGTAGTTGGCCTCGATGTCGTACCAGGCGTCGAGGGTGAGGGCGGCCGACGTCTTCCCGGTGAGGTCGACGCTGCGGGTCAGCGTGTTCTTGAGGTCGTCACCGCTGCCGCTCCACCACTGGGTCTGGCCCTGGGCGGGGGGAACGATCTCGGTGGTGACCGCCTTCTTCGGCAGTTCGACGACCAGACCCTGCTTGTGCTTGGTGTTGTACTCGGCCACGCCCAGCTTGTGCCAGGAGTTGACGCCCGCCTTGGCGGTGTCGTAGTTCAGCCACCCGAGCTGGAGCTTGTCCCAGGCGTTCATGTCGCCGGGCAGGTCGCCGATCTCGTTGCGGCCGGTGCCGAGCCAGGAGCCGGACGACATGAGCGTCCAGAAGCCGGTGGAGTTGTCGCCGCCGGCGGTGTCGTAGTGGTCCGGCAGGCCGAGGTCGTGGCCGTACTCGTGGGCGTAGACGCCGAGTCCGCCGTTCTCCGGCTGGATGGTGTAGTCGCCGACCCAGATGCCGGTGGAGCCGATCTGCGCGCCGCCGAGCTTGTTCTCGGACGGGCCGGTGGCGCCGGCGTCGGTGCCGAAGGCGTACCAGCGGTGGGCCCAGATCGCGTCGGTGCCCTGGACGCCGCCGCCCGCGGACTCGTCCTCACCGGCGTGCACGATCTGGAAGTGGTCGATGTAGCCGTCGGGCTCGTTGAAGTCGCCGTCGCCGTCGAAGTCGTAGCGGTCCCACTCGTCGAAGCGGGCGACGTCGGCCTTGATCTGGGCGTCGGTGCGGCCGGCCGCCTTCTGCTGGGCGACCCAGGCGTTCAGACCGTCGCTGACGACGTTCCACACGCTCGGGCAGTTGGTGTCGCCGCAGGCGTTGTTGCCGTAACGGGCCTCGTTGTAGGGGACCTTGACCCAGTCGGACACCTCGCCGTCGACCGAGTAGCGGCCCGAGGACTGCTTCTCGTAGTACGTCTTGACGGAGTTGACGCCCGCGCCGGAACCGAAGTAGAGGTCCTGGAAGTGCTGCTGGTCGTAGTCCTCCTGCCAGGCCGTGGAGTTGTCCGTCTTGCGGTTCGGCTTGGCTATCTGGTTGTGCAGCGGGCCCGCTTCGCCGCCGTAGCGGCTGTCGACCTTGTCGCCGAACTCGACCAGGATGGTGAAGATCTTGTCGGTCTTCTCCCGGCCCAGCTCGACGTACTTGGCGTCGCCCTTCTTGCTCTTGAGCTGGACGACGTTGGAGCCGTCCTTCTTCTTCACCGAGGCCTTGCCCGCGATGACCTGGTTCAGCGCCTCCTGACGCTGGGCCTCCTGGGTCTTGCTGAGGGGGCCGTCGAGGTCGTGCGAGTCCATACCCTTGGCCGGGTGGGGGTCGTTGCCCTCCGCGGCCGCCGGGCGGACGGGCGCGTCCGCGTACGCCACGGTGGCGGCGGAAAGCGTGGCGCCCGCCGCGGCGAGCGCGACGGCGGTGGCCGCCGTTCTGAACGTCCAGGATCTGCTGGTCACTTGAGTTCCTCCCCCGCGTCCACGCGCGCGGATCGGGGGACCCAGGACATGGCAAAGTCCGCGCACACGTGATCAACGCGTGTAGTCAAGTGACGACATTTGACTAGAGGTTCGCGCGAAAAGACAGACCTTGACTTGAGCAGAACAAGTGCACTATGCGGAGCCGCCGTTCGCTTTACGGACACCGTCCACGGGTCGCGGGCGCGTGGGAGGGGGCCCGTGTTCGACTCCATGAATCCGTGCGCCCCCCGTGCATCTGCCCTGTCGGTTAGGTCACGCTTACTGTTTGTTCCACTCGGGCACACAGCCCGTTAGAGTCGGTTGGCGGAACGCCCGGGGTCGGCGGAAAGCCAGGCTGACAGCCGGTCTTACCCACAGATTGCCTTCCGAGGACACGATGGCCATGCCCCGTCCGACTGCCGCCCAGTTCGCCTACGGTTCGTGCACCGTGATCGTCTCGACGCTCGCCATGCTGCTGCTGTCACGGACGAGTTCGGGTCCGGGAGTCGCGGTCATCGCCGTCGCCGCCCTCGCCCTCGGACTGCTGGTCGCCATGACGGTCCCGCTGCCGAGGACCCGTCCGGTGGCCGCCGTGCGGCCCGCGGCGGCCGAGGAACCGGTACCGGCCGCCTCCCGGGTCCACGCGGGGGCCGGCGAGTCGGTGCGGGGCCGGGCCGCCTGACCGCGGGCCCGGCGGTCCTCAACGGGTGCTGACCACCACCGTCTTGGCCGCCTTGTCGTGCAGGCCCTGCTTGTAGGGCTTGTCGAAGAAGCTCCAGCCGCCCGCGATGATCGTCCACACGCAGGCGCAGCAGAAGGCGAACGGGATCCACAGCACGAGGGCGCGGATCAGCGAGGTCTGCACGGAGGGCGTGGCGCCGTTGTCCAGGTTGGCCACCCGCATGCCGAGCCACTTCTTGCCGAGCGTCTGGCCGGTGCGGGCGGTCATGTAGGTGTCGTAGGCGATGTAGAGCACGGCGGCGATCAGGGACTGCCCGAAGGACTTGCCGGCCGCGACCTCGTCGCCGTCGACGGAGTACTCCTGGACGTTGAACGCCCAGCTGAGCAGCCAGACCACGATGCCCACGAGGATCATGTCGATGATGCGGGCGAGCGTGCGCCGGCCGCTGTCCGCGAGCGGCGGCATGCCGGCCAGCGGGTCGCTGGGGTGGGAACCGCCGCCGTACGGGTCACCGCCGTAGGGGCCACCGCCGCCGTAGGGCCCTCCGCCGCCGTAGGGGCCTCCTCCGCCGGGGGGCGGGGGCTCGCCGCCCCCGTACGGCGGCGGGTTGTCGTACGGCGAGCCCGAGCCGCCCGGGCCCGGACCGGGGGGCGGGGGTGGCTTCCTGAACGGGTCGTCCTCGGGCGGCTGCCCGCCGGGGCCGTGGGGCGGTTCGCTGCTCATGGCCCGAGTGGACCTCGGGCCCTTCGGCGGCGCATCCGCCGAGGGGCCGTCCGGTGGACGGGGATGCGACGTTCGGTGGACGGGGGTGCGCCGTTCGGGGAGGGGGTGGCGGTTTCGTCGGCGGGTGCGGGTGCGTGGGGGCTGGTCGCGCAGTTCCCCGCGCCCCTGCGGGGCACGTTCACTGGACGCCCCTGAAAGGGGCGCGAACGCACCCGCACCTGATCACGAGACGGAGGCCCCCGCGGCCCCCGCCCGCCGGGCTAGCCCGCGACGAACGTGCCGGCCGCCTTGTCGTGCCAGCACTGGTGCCACGGGCGGTCGAACAGGCACCACGCGACGCCGACGACTCCGACCACCAGGAGGCCGGGGACGCTGTAGACCAGCCAGCGGCGCAGCGCGGCGCCGAAGGACGGGGGCTCGTGCGCCTCGATGTCCCGCACCTCCAGGGCCAGCAGCTTCTTGCCCAGGGTGCGGCCCCACTTGGCGGTGGGCAGCGCCTCGTAGACGACGCCGAAGAGCAGCAGGACGGCCAGCACGATGCCCAGGTACGTGGCCGTCGTGCCGTCGAGCAGCCAGACGGTGACGGTCTCGCCGGAGAGCTTGGCCGCGTCGATCTTGTCGTTGACGTGGTCGATCGCCTTGGTGCCGAGGGGTACGGCGGCCACGGCGGTGACGCCCGCCAGGACGACGGTGTCGATCAGCCGGGCGGCCAGCCGCTTGCCGAGCCCGGCGGGGCGGGCCGCGGCCTGGCGCCGGGCGGCGGCCTGGAAGATGTCGTCGACGGGCGGCTTCCAGGGCGCGACGGGCTGCTCGTCCCCGCCTGCCCCGGCGAGCCGGTGCACCTGCTGCGCCCAGGACGACTGTCCGCCACCGGGACCGACGGCGACCGGGGCCGAGGCGGCGGGTTGGGGCTGGGACTGGACGGGCTGGGGTGCGGCGGTCTGCCGGGGGACGGCGGACGCTGCCGGGCCGCTCGCCTGCTGCGGGCCGGAGAGAGCCGTCGGGGCGGCCGCGGGAGCCTGCTGGGGGCCCGCCGTGCCCTGGACGGCGGCCCGGGCGGCGGCGGCCTTCCCGGCGGCGAAGCCGGGGCCGCCCGTGCCGGGTGCCGCGCGCGGCGGGACCGCGCGGAAGGTGATGGTGCCCTCGTCGGCCACGGGGGCGTCGGCAGCCGGGGCCGCCTGCGGTCCGGCCGTCGGGCGGCGGAAGACGAAGGTGCTGCCGGCCCCGCCCTCGGCGTCGGCGGGTGCACCGGCCGCCGGGTTCCCGGCGTCCCCGGACGACACGCCGGACCGACCGGCACGCCCGCCGGCGGCGCCGTCGCCGGCGGCTCGAGCGGCAGCCGGATCCCCGTACGCCTGTCCGGCAGCGGAAGCGCCGGACGCGGGAGCGGCGGACTGAGCGGAAGCGGGGTCCCCGTAAGCGTGTCCGGCACCGGCGGACCCGGAGGCGGGCACCCCCGCGGCGCCGGATTGAGCGGCGGCCGGATCGCCATAGGCCGGTCCGGCCCCCGCGGACCCGGTGGCGGGCCGGTCGGTCGGGGAGGTCCGGTGGGCCGGTGCCGAGCCGGTCGGCCCGGCCTGTGCCGGGGGCGCCGATCCGGCGGGCGCTTGCCCGGAGGCCTCGCCGGAGGCGTCCGCACCCGCCCCGCCGCCGGGAACGGTCCGGGCGTGCGGCACCCTCGGGTCGGCTCCCTGGGCGTCGGGCCACGCGACGCGCCCGCTCCCGGGCTGCCCCGCAGGGTCGGCGCCCCAGGCGGAGGCGGGCTCCGGACGGCTGCCGTGCTGGGACGCACCGGCGGACGGCTCCTCGACCGGGTCCTCGTCGAAGAAGTGCGGCCCGGTCTCCTCCACGGAGGCCACCGCGGGTGCCGCGGGCCGCACGCCGGGCGGCGGGGCGAGCGGCTCGCCGTCCTTGGGCGCCGGCCGGCTGGTGCCGGCCACCCAGGAGGCACCGTTCCAGTACCGGACGTATCCAGGAATGGACGGGTCCGGGTAATACCCTTCGCGGGGCCTGTCGTCACCGGGGGCCGGGGTTGGGGCGCTCATGTCCGTCGTCCCGTATCTGCTCGGGGGTTGATTTGGGGGCCTCCACATCTATCAGACGGGCGCAACCCGTACGGCCAGTCCCGCCGTACCCGCCCCTTTCCGGGCAACCTCGTGCACGGACCTTCACACGGAGGAGGAGTCCGGCGGTCCGGGAAAGGCGCCGGAAAAAAGTTCCGCGAACCCGCGTAACGCTCGCGGCCGAGGCCGCTCTCCCTCGTGCGGGCCCGCTCCGGGCGGCCCGTGCGGACCGTACGAGAGAGGACACATCCGCCATGCACACCACCGTCGTGGAGCGCGAGCTGGAGCTGCGGCTCATCCTGTCGCCCGAGTACGGCGTCCCGGTCCCGGCCAGGTTCACCTACCTCGCCGACGACCCCTACGCCGTGCACATCACCTTCCACATCGACTCCGGCCACCCCGTGTCCTGGACGTTCGCCCGCGAGCTCCTGGTGGAGGGGGTGTTCCGGCCGTGCGGTCACGGGGACGTGCGGGTGTGGCCGTCGAAGGCCGACGGCCGCAGCGTCGTCCTGATGGCGCTGAGCAGTCCGGACGGAGAGGCTCTGCTGGAGGCGCCGTCGGCGCAGGTGTCGGCCTGGCTGGAGCGGACGCTGAGGGCGGTGCCGCCGGGTACCGAGGGCGCGCAGCCCGGTCTGGACGACGGGCTGGCCGAGCTGCTCGCCCGGTAGTGCGGACGAGCAGTCAGAACAGCTTGCCGGGGTTGAGGATGCCGAGCGGGTCGAAGACCTGTTTGACGGCCCGCTGCATCTCCAGCCCCACCGGGCCGATCTCGCGCGCCAGCCACTCCTTCTTCAGGACGCCCACGCCGTGCTCGCCGGTGATGGTGCCGCCCAGTTCCAGGCCGAGGGCCATGATCTCGTCGAAGGACTCGCGGGCGCGCCGGGACTCGTCGGGGTCCGCCGCGTCGAAGCACACGGTGGGGTGGGTGTTGCCGTCGCCCGCGTGGGCGCAGACCCCGATGGTGAGGCCGTACTTGGCGGCGACGCGCTCGATGCCCTCCAGCATGTCGCCGAGCCGGGAACGCGGCACGCACACGTCGTCGATCATCGTCGTGCCCTTCACCGCCTCCAGGGCCGTGAGGGACAGGCGCCGTGCCTGGAGGAGGAGTTCGGACTCGGCCGCGTCGTCGGCGGGCACCACCTGGGTGGCACCGGCGGCCTCGCACAGCGCGCCGACGGCGGCCAGGTCGGCGGCCGGGTCGGTGGTGTCGAAGGCGGCGAGCAGCAGGGCCTCGGTGGTCTCCGGCAGCCCCATGTGGGCGAGGTCGTTGACCGCCTTGACGGTCGTACGGTCCATCAGTTCGAGGAGGGACGGGACGTGCCCGCCCTCCATGATCCGGCAGACCGCGTCGCAGGCGGCGGACGCGGAGGCGAACTCGGCGGCCAGCACCAGCTGCTCGGGCGGCTTGGGCCGCAGTGCGAGGACGGCCCGTACGACGATGCCGAGGGAGCCCTCGGAGCCGACGAACAGGCGGGTGAGGTCGTACCCGGCGACGCCCTTGGCGGTGCGGCGGCCGGTGGACATCAGGCGGCCGTCGGCGAGGACGACGTCCAGGCCGAGGACGTACTCGGCGGTCACCCCGTACTTGACGCAGCACAGGCCGCCGGAGGCGGTGCCGATGTTGCCGCCGATCGTGCACATCTCCCAGCTGGAGGGGTCGGGCGGGTAGTACAGCCCGTGTTCGCCGACCGCGCGGGAGAGCGTGGCGTTGACGACGCCCGGTTCGACGACGGCGACGCGGTCGACCGGGTTGATCTCCAGGATGCGGTCCATCCTGGTCAGGGAGAGGACCACGCAGCCGTCGGTGGCGTTGGCCCCGCCGGACAGGCCGGTGCGGGCGCCCTGCGGGACGACGGGGACGCGCAGCTCGGTGGCGGTGCGCATGACGTGCTGGACGTCCTCCACGGTGCGCGGCAGGACGACCACCGCGGGGGCGCCGGCCGGGCAGAAGCTCGCCATGTCGTTGGCGTACGAGGCCGTGACGTCGGGGTCGGTGAGGACGGCGTCGGCGGGCAGGCCGGCGAGCAGCCGGTCGACGAGGGTGCCGGTGACCGCCGTGGCTGCGTCGTCTTCGTCGCGAGGCGCTTCGATACGGCTCATGATCACAGGTTCGCACCCGGGGCCATCGGTGTGAACCCCGTCGACGGCACCCTTCGCCTGCCCGGGTGTGCTCGTCGTATTGACGCACAGTGAGCGCCATGGACATCCAGACGTCGAGCGCCTTGCCGAGCCCGCGGAAGCGGCGCGTGCGCCGGGTGCTGATCGCCTCCGCCGCCGGCTGCGTGGTCCTCGGCGGGGTGCTGGTGCTGCTCCCGGGGGAACGGGGCTCCGCTCCCCCGCCCGCGCCGGGCCCTGTGACGCTGGCGCGGGGCGCGGTCACCGGTGGGACGCCGGCCGCGCTGCGGGATCTGGCGGTGCTGATCGGTGACCGGGAGACCCATCTGCGGGCGCATCCGCTGGACGGGCCGTCGTGGGCGGTGCTGGGCGCGGCCTACGTGGAGCAGGGCCGGCGGACCGCGGACGCCGCGAACTGGCCGAAGGCCGAGAAGGCGCTGCGCACCTCGCTGAAGGTGGGGGCGCGGAACAATCCGCAGGCCCTGGAGGCGCTGGCGGCGCTGGCGGTGCAGCGGCGGGACTTCCCCGCGGCGGAGAAGTGGGGCGAGAGCGCGCTGAAGCTGGCGCCGAAGCGGTGGACGACGCACGCGGTGCTGATCGACGCGTACGCCGGGCTCGGTGACCACGAGGCCGTCGGGCAGGCCCTGGACCGGATGAAGAAGCTGCGTCCGGGCCTGCCCGCCGTGCGGGCGCGGGCCGCCGCCGTCTACCGGGACCGGGGCTGGCGGGAGGACGCGGCGGCGCAGATCTCCGACGCGGCGGCCGCCGCCGGGACGCCGGCCGAGCGGGCGGCGTACCTGGAGCAGGCGGGACGGCTGGCGTTCGAGCGCGGGGACCGTGAGGGGGCGCTGCGGTACTTCCGGGAGGCGCTGCGCACCGACCCCGACGAGCGGGCCGCGCAGGCCGGGGAGGGCAGGGCGCTGGCGGCGCTGGGGCGGACGACGGAGGCGCTGAACGCCTACCGGGCGGCGCTGGCGAAGCGGCCGTGCCCGCAGTACGCGCTGGAGCTGGGCGAGCTGTACCAGTCGCTGGGGCTGGGGCAGGCGGCGCGGGTGCAGTTCGACCTGCTGCGCGAACGGGTGCGGGGCGCCGAGGAGGCGGGGGCGGACGAGGAGCTGGTGATGGGGCGGTTCGAGGCGGACCACGGGGACGCGGGGGCGGCGGTGGAGCGGCTGGAGGCCGAGTGGCAGCGACAGCCGGGGATCGCGGTGGCCGACGCGCTGGGCTGGGCGTTGTACCGGACCGGTGACCACGAGGAGGCGCTGCGGTTCGCGGAGATCGCGACGGACGGCGAGCACGGCGGGGTGCGCAGCGCCCCGCACCTGTTCCACCTGGGGATGATCGAGCGGGCGCTGGAGCAGGACGGGCCCGCGCGCCGGCATCTGCGGGAGGCGCTGATGATCAACCCGTACTTCTCCCCGCTGCGGGCGCCCGAGGCGCGGCGGGCGCTGGCGGACCTGGGCGAGCCCTCCGTGGAGGACCCGCCCGGGTAGCCGCTCGCGGGCCTCAGAGGTTGCCGCGCTTCTCCTGCTCGCGCTCGATCGCCTCGAACAGGGCCTTGAAGTTGCCCTTGCCGAAGCCCATCGAGCCGTGGCGTTCGATCATCTCGAAGAAGACGGTCGGACGGTCCTGGACCGGCTTGGTGAAGATCTGCAGCAGGTAGCCGTCCTCGTCGCGGTCGACGAGGATCTTCAGTTCCCGCAGGGTCTCGACGGGGACGCGGGTCTCACCGGCCCACTCGCCGAGCGTGTCGTAGTACGAGTCGGGCGTGTCCAGGAACTCGACGCCGGCCGCCTTCATCGTGCGCACGGACTGCACGATGTCGTTGGTGTTCAGCGCGATGTGCTGGACGCCGGCGCCGCCGTAGAACTCCAGGTACTCGTCGATCTGGGACTTCTTCTTGGCGACCGCGGGCTCGTTGATCGGGAACTTGACCTTGAGGGTGCCGTCGGCGACGACCTTGGACATCAGCGCGCTGTACTCGGTCGCGATGTCGTCGCCCACGAACTCCTTCATGTTCGTGAAGCCCATGACCTTGTTGTAGAAGCCGACCCACTCGTTCATGCGGCCGAGTTCGACGTTGCCGACGCAGTGGTCGACGGCCTGGAAGGTGCGCTGCGCGGGCGGCTCGACGATCGGCGCGGCGGCGGCGTAGCCGGGCAGATAGGGGCCGTCGTAGCCGCTGCGCTCGACCAGGGTGTGGCGGGTCTCGCCGTAGGTGGCGATGGCGGCGAGGACGACGGTGCCGTGCTCGTCCTTGAGCTCGTACGGCTCCGCGATCGAGCGGGCGCCGTGCTCGACGGCGTAGGCGTGGGCGGCGCGCGCGTCCGGGACCTCGATGGCGAGGTCGACGACGCCGTCGCCGTGCTCGGCCACGTGCTGGGCGAGGAAGCGGCCCCATTCGGTGGCCGGCTTGATCACCGAGGTGAGGACGAAGCGGGCGGAGCCGTTCTCCAGGACGTAGCTGGCGGTCTCACGGCTGCCGTTCTCCGGTCCGGAGTAGGCGACCAGCCGCATGCCGAAGGCGGTGGAGTAGTAGTGCGCCGCCTGCTTGGCGTTGCCCACGGCGAAGACGACCGCGTCCATTCCCTTGACCGGGAAGGGGTCGGCCTGCCGGGCGGTGTCGGGAGTGTGGTGTGTGGTCTGCGTCATAGCCGCAGGGTCTCCCGCGTCCGCAAGGTGCGCAATAGTTTGCGTTTTCACTGGGCACTGTGCCCAGTGAAACGCCGGTCGTGGCGGGCGATCTGTGCAGGATGACCAGCCGGGAGGGTCACGGGGATGGGGATCGACCGTCTGGACGGGCGGATCATCGGGCTGCTGGCGCGGGAGCCCCGGATCGGGGTGCTGGAGATGTCCCGGCGGCTGGGGGTGGCGCGCGGCACGGTGCAGGCGCGGCTGGACCGGCTTCAGTCGAACGGAGTCATCCGCGGATTCGGGCCGGAGGTGGACCCGGCGGCGCTCGGCTACCCGGTGACGGCGTTCGCGACGCTGGAGATCCGGCAGGGCCAAGGGCCCGATGTCCGGGCGCACTTGGCGAGCGTGCCGGAGGTGCTGGAGCTGCACACCACGACGGGTACCGGGGACATGCTGTGCCGGCTGGTGGCCCGCTCGAACGCCGATCTCCAGCGGGTGATCGACCGGGTTGTCGGTTTTGATGGCATCGTCCGGGCCGCCACGGCGATCGTGATGGAGAACCCGGTTCCGCTGCGGATCATCCCGCTGGTGGAGCAGGCGGCCGAGGACCGCGACCGACGACGTGAGTGAGACTTCCCGATCCCGGAGGTGAGCGGACGTGAACTTCTGGGAGTTCGTCGGCAGCCGCCACCAGCAGTTGCTCACCGACGCCTACCAGCACGCCAGCGCCGTCTTCCAGTGCATGGTGGTGGCGACGCTGCTCGGGGTGCTGATCGGCGTCGTCACCTATCGCAGCGAGTGGGCGGGGAACCTGGCCACGCTCACCACCGCGACCATCCTGACCATTCCGTCCCTGGCCATGATCGGCCTGCTGATCCCCGTCGTCGGGCTGGGCGTCCCGCCGACGGTGACCGCGCTGACCCTGTACGGGCTGCTGCCCATCGTGCGCAACGCGATCGTCGGGCTGCGCGGGGTGGACCCGGCGCTGGTGGACGCGGCCACGGGCATCGGGATGTCGCGGGTGGCGCGGCTGCTGAAGGTGGAGCTGCCGCTGGCCTGGCCGCCGATCCTGACCGGCATCCGGGTCTCGACGCAGATGCTGATGGGCATCGCGGCGATCGCCGCGTTCGCGTCCGGGCCCGGCCTCGGCAACGAGATCTTCCGCGGGATCGCGTCGCTGGGCAGCAAGAACGCGCTCAACCAGGTGCTCGCGGGCACGCTCGGCATCATCGTCCTGGCCCTGCTGTTCGACGCCGCCTACGTCCTGCTGGGCCGGCTGACCATCTCCCGGGGGATCCGTGTCTGAGACGTCCGAGACCACCTCCGCCGACGCGCCGGGCGCCACGGGCACCACGGGCGCGACCATCGAGCTGGAGAACCTGACCAAGCGCTATCCCGGCAGCCCGCTGCCCGCCGTGGACGACGTGTCCATGGAGATCAAGGCGGGCGAGACGGTCATCTTCGTCGGCCCCTCGGGCTGCGGGAAGTCCACCACGCTGAAGATGATCAACCGGCTGATCGAGCCGAGCGGCGGGCGCATCCGCATCGACGGCGAGGACGTCACCGACATCGACCCGGTGAAGCTGCGCCGGAAGGTCGGCTACGCGATCCAGTCCTCCGGTCTCTTCCCGCACATGACCGTCGCCCAGAACATCGCGCTGGTGCCCCGGATGATCGGCTGGTCGAAGGCGCGCATCCGGTCCCGGGTGGAGGAGATGCTCGACCTGGTCGGGCTGGACCCCGGGGAGTTCCACGACCGCTATCCCCGCCAGCTCTCCGGCGGCCAGCAGCAGCGGGTCGGCGTGGCCCGTGCGCTGGCGGCGGATCCGCCGGTGCTGCTGATGGACGAGCCGTTCGGCGCGGTCGACCCGATCACCCGGGACCACCTCCAGGACGAGCTGATCCGGCTCCAGCACGAGCTGCACAAGACCATCGTCTTCGTCACCCACGACTTCGACGAGGCGATCAAGCTGGGCGACCGGATCGCCGTGCTGCGCGAGCAGTCCCACATCGCCCAGTTCGACACCCCGGAGGCGATCCTCACCAACCCGGCCGACGACTTCGTCTCCGGTTTCGTGGGGGCCGGGGCGGCGCTGAAGCGGCTGAACCTGACCCGGGTGCGGGACGTGGAGATCACCGACTATCCGACGGTGACCGTGGAGGACCCGCTCCAGCACATCTTCGACCGGCTGCGGGCCGGCGGCACCAACGAGATCCTGCTGCTGGACCGGCGCGGCCGCCCGTACAAGTGGCTGCGGCGCGGCGACCTGATGCGGGCCAAGGGCTCGCTCGCGCGGGCCGGGACGCTGGTCAGCGACACGGTGACCCGGGACGCGACGCTGCGGGACGCCCTGGAGGCGGTGCTGACCGACAACACCGGGCGGGTCGCGGTCACCGGACGGCGGGGCGAGTACACGGGCGTCGTCGACATGGAGACGCTGATGAACTCGGTGCAGGAGCTGCTGGAGGCCGACCGGCTGGACGCGCTGGAGCACCGGCACGACCTGGAGGAGGCCCGGGCCGACCGGACGCACGTCGAGCAGGAGGGCTTCGGAGGGGCGGCGAAGGCGTGAGTTCACGGACGGGCCGGCCGGGCGAGGGCGGGGGCGGGGGCGCGCTCACCGCCCCGGACGACGACACCGAGCAGGAGCCGCGCCCACCGGGGCCCGCCCGGACCGCCCCGCGGGTCACCTGGCGGAAGCTGACCGTCCTGCCCGCGGTGCTCGTGCTGGTGCTGCTGGCGACCTGGCTGTGGTTCCGGCAGGCGTCCCTGGACGCGCTCAGCGAGAACGCCCTGGCGCGCGGCGCGGTCACCAAGGCCCTGTGGCAGCACATCCAGCTGACCGCGATCTCCACCTTCTTCGTGCTGATCATCGCCATTCCGCTGGGGATCCTCCTGACCCGCAGGATGTTCCGGAGGGCCACCCCGGTGGCGATGGCGTTCGCCAACATGGGTCAGGCGACACCCGCGCTGGGTCTGCTGGCGCTGCTGGTGATCTGGCTCGGCATCGGCCGCCGGTCGGCGCTGATCGGCATCATCGTCTACGCCATCCTGCCGGTGCTCTCCAACACCATCGCGGGCCTGAAGGCCAACGACCCGACGCTGCTGGAGGCGGCCCGCGGGATCGGCATGTCCCCGATGGGCGTGCTGACCCGGGTGGAACTGCCGCTGGCCGTCCCGCTGATCCTGGCCGGGGTGCGCACCGCCCTCGTGCTGAACGTCGGTACGGCGACGCTGGCCGTCTTCGGGGGCGGCGGCGGCCTGGGCGTCCTGATCACCACCGGCATCACCAGCCAGCGCATGCCGGTGCTGGTGCTGGGCTCGATCCTCACCGTCGCCCTGGCGCTGCTGGTGGACTGGCTGGCCTCGCTGGCCGAGCTGCTGCTGCGGCCCCGGGGCCTGGAGGCGGTCACATGAGGCGGCGTACGTGTCTGCTGGCCGCGGCGGTCCTGGTGGCGGCCTCCGGCTGCGGTCTGACCAGCGGCTCCCCCATGGTGGACGACGTGAAGCCCGGCACGATCGGGCAGGGCGAACCGCTGGAGGGCGCCGACCTGACCGTCGTCTCCAAGGAGTTCACCGAGCAGCTCGTCCTCGGCGCGATCATGGGCATCGCCTTCGAGGCGGCGGGCGCCGACGTGCTGGACCGCACCGGCATCCAGGGCTCCGTCGGCACCCGCGCGGCGGTGGAGAACGGCGACGGGGACGCCACGTACGAGTACACGGGCACCGCCTGGATCACGTACCTCGGCAACAGCAAGCCGATCCCCGATCCGCGGCAGCAGTGGGAGGCGGTGCGGGACGCGGACGCGAAGAAGGGGCTCACGTGGCTGCCGCCGGCGCCGATGAACAACACGTACGCGCTGGCGATGAACCAGGCCAACTACCGCAAGTACCGCACCCGGACGATGTCGCAGGTGGCCGAGCTGTCCAAGAAGGACCCCGCCGCCGTGACGCTGTGCGTGGAGGGCGAGTTCGCCAACCGCGCGGACGGCCTGCCGGGCCTGGAGAAGGCGTACGGGATGAGCATCCCGCAGCGGAACATCACGCAGATGGACACCGGCATCATCTACACGCAGACGGCGAAGGGAGCATGCACCTACGGCGAGGTGTTCACCACCGACGGGCGGATCAAGTCGATGAACCTGGTGGTGATGGCGGACGACAAGAAGTTCTTCCCGAACTACAACGCGGCGCCCATGGTCAGGACCGACACCCTGAAGAAGTGGCCGGCGATCGCCTCCGTCCTCGCCCCCGTCACCAAGGCGCTGGACAACGACGTCGCGCAGACCCTGAACGCGAAGGTCGACGTCGACGGGGAGGACCCGCACCAGGTGGCGCTGGACTGGATGAAGGAGAAGGGCTTCGTGAAGGAGGGCTGAGCGCCGCTCAGCAGGAGGGGACCTCGCCCTTGCCCGAGTTCAGGGCCCGCAGCGCGTCGACCGCGCCCTTCAGCGAGGTCACCGGGACCAGCCGCAGCCCCTCGGGGAGCTCGGCCTGCGCGTCCGAGCACTCCGCCTTCGGCACCAGGAAGACGGTGGCCCCGTCCCGCCGGGCGGCCTGCGTCTTCAGCGGCACGCCGCCCACGGCGCCGACCTTGCCGCCGGCGCTGATCGTGCCGGTGCCGGCGATGGTCCGGCCGCCGGTCAGGTCGCCTCCGCGGCCGTCGCCCTTCAGCTTGTCGATGATGCCGAGGGAGAGCAGCAGGCCGGCGCTGGGGCCGCCGACGTCGCCGAGGTCCAGCCGGACGTCCACGTCGGACGGGTCGAGGCCCAGGTAGTCCAGCGCGGCCGTCGTCGCCGTGTCCTGGGACTCCCGCATCTGGTTCAGGTTGTACTTCTCGATCTCCTTGACGTCGTCGCCCTCGGGGTAGACGGCGTCCAGGGGCATGACCGCCCGGTCGGTGTCGAACCAGTTGCCCAGCACGTCACCGAGCGACACCCGGGCGTCGGGGCCGGTCGCCACGATCGTCGTCATCCGCAGCTGGCCCTCGGTGTCCCGGGTCGGCGCGCCCGAGATCCTGATCACCTCGTTGCCCTGGTACTCCTTGAGCACGTCGGCCGTCGACCCCGGCTGCGCGACGGAGAACGGCAGGGGGGCGAACGCCGCGGTGGCGAACAGCGCCACGACGGGCAGGGCGCAGACGGCGACAGCCTTGGGCCGTGTGAGACGAGAAAGCACGAAGTCAATCTAACGTGCGCCTGCGGCAGCGCAGCCGCGGGCAGCCGCAGGTGCGGGGCAAGGGTGAGCGCGCGGCCCGGCGCCGCGGGGGTACCTCCCCACTCTCGGCTTCTCCCCCGCGCTCGGCCTCGCTCGCGCGGGGGACCCCCATGAGCGGGGACACCCCCACCGCCCACCCGTGCCGCCCCTGGGGATGCATCCCAGGCCGTTCAGGCACTGGGGGCACGAGTGCCCGCAGCTGCGCGGGGCGCGGCAGCGCCGGTCGCCGACCGCCCGTCCCTACCTCAGCGCCTCCGCCACCTCCCGGGCCGCCTCCATCACCCGCGTCCCGACCCGCTCCGGCACCACCTCGGACAGCATCACGACCCCCACGCTGCCCTCGACCCCCGTCACCCCGAGCAACGGCGCCGCGGCACCGCACGCCCCCGCCTCCAGCTCCCCGTGCGTCAGCGTGTAGCCGGGCCCGGGCTCCGCCACGGCGACCTTCTGCCGGGCCGACAGGATCGCCTTCCCGGCGGCCCCCCGCTCCAGCGGATGCCGGAACCCGGCCCGGTAGGCCACGTGGTAGTCCGTCCAGGTCGGCTCGACGACGGCCACGGCGAGCGCCTCCGCGCCGTCCACCAGCGTCAGATGGGCGGTCGCCCCGATGTCCTCGGCCAGCGACCGCAGCGCCGGCATCGCCGCCTCGCGCACCAGCGGGTGCACCTGGCGGCCCAGCCCCAGCACCCCCAGCCCGACCCGGGCACGTCCGCCCAGGTCACGACGTACGAGCGCGTGCTGCTCCAGCGTGGCGAGCAACCGGTACACGACGGTCCGGTTGACGCCCAGTTTGTGGGATAGCTCGGTGACGGTCAGCCCGTGGTCCGTATCGGCCAGCAGTTTGAGGACCCGCAGTCCCCGGTCGAGCGCCTGAGAGGTCTCCGCGGTCACGACGCCCACTCCTTAGTGGTGAGGTCGACGGCCCCCTCGCGGCGGATGCGTCACCGAGTCCCGTCGGTCACGCGCTTCAGAGGCCGCCGATCGGCTGACGGCCCGGCCTTGTGCCCGGGCCCAGTCGCTTCACGGCTGCGCTCCGCGGCGGCGCTGCCACGGGGCGTGTGCGTAGCGGGACAGTAGCGAGCCGGTCCGCTCAGCGGAAGGCTCCGTCCAGAATCCGGTCAGCAACCGGCGAGGACTGACCGTGTTTGTCCCCATACGTACAGCACACGCTGTGGTCCGCTCACCCCACCGTGTCACTTCATGCGCGTCGCCCACTCCTGGACCTTGGCGATGCGCTGGCGCAGCTGCCCGGCGGTGGCCTCGGCGCTGGGCGGGCCGCCGCAGACGCGGCGCAGTTCGGTGTGGATCACACCGTGCGGCTTGCCGCTCTGGTGGACGTAGGCGCCGACCATGGTGTTGAGCTGCTTGCGCAGCTCCATCATCTCCTTGTGCGAGACGACCGGGCGCCGTTCGGCGGGCAGTTCGAGCAGGTCGGCCTCGTCGTCGGGCTTCTTGCGGCTGTGCGCGATCTGCCGGGCCTGCCGCTTCTGGAGCAGCAGCTGCACCTGGTCGGGCTCCAGCAGCCCCGGGATGCCGAGGTAGTCCTGCTCCTCCTCGCTCCCGGGGTGGGCCTGCATGCCGAACTCGGCGCCGTTGTACATGACCCGGTCGAAGACGGCGTCGGACTCCAGCGCCTCGAAGGGCAGCAT
The DNA here is from genome assembly GCF_014648815.1 of Streptomyces flaveolus. Classification (GTDB taxonomy): domain Bacteria; phylum Actinomycetota; class Actinomycetes; order Streptomycetales; family Streptomycetaceae; genus Streptomyces; species Streptomyces flaveolus. Next base: position 334,084 of record NZ_BMRV01000006.1, read on the forward strand.
GTCCTGCTCGCCGGTGTCCTCGTCCTGCTCCCGGTTCGCCTCGTCCATCTCCTTCTCGGACTCGGCGTACGGGTCCTCCTCGCCCTCCTTCTTGGGCTTGTCGAGGACGTGGTCGCGCTCGCGCTCCATCTCGTTGGCGAAGGTGAGCAGGTCGGGCACGGTCGGCAGGAAGACTGAGGCGGTCTCGCCGCGCCGCCGGGACCGCACGAAACGGCCGACGGCCTGGGCGAAGAACAGCGGCGTGGAGATGGTGGTGGCGTAGACGCCGACCGCGAGGCGGGGCACGTCGACGCCCTCGGACACCATGCGGACGGCGACCATCCACCGGTCGGTGCTCTGGCTGAACGTGTCGATGTTCTTCGAGGCGCCGGTGTCGTCGGAGAGCACGACGGTGGCCTTGCTGCCGGTGATCTCTCGGATCAGCTTGGCGTAGGCGCGGGCGGAGTCCTGGTCGGCGGCGATGACCAGGGCGCCGGCATCCGGGATGGCCTTCCGGACCTCGGTGAGCCGCTGGTCGGCGGCCCGCAGCACGGCCGGCATCCACTCGCCGCGCGGGTCCAGCGCGGTGCGCCAGGCCTGGCTGACGGCGTCCTTGGTCATGGGCTCGCCGAGCCGGGCGGCGATCTCGTCACCGGCCTTGGTGCGCCAGCGCATGTTGCCGCTGTAGCTCATGAAGATCACGGGGCGCACGACGCCGTCGGCGAGCGCGGAGCCGTAGCCGTAGGTGTAGTCGGCGGCGGAGCGGCGGATGCCGTCGTTGCCCTCCTCGTACGTGACGAAGGGGATCGGGTTGGTGTCGGACCGGAACGGCGTACCCGTCAGCGCGAGACGCCGCGTGGCCGGCTCGAAGGCCTCCAAACAGGCCTCGCCCCAGGACTTCGAGTCACCGGCGTGGTGGATCTCGTCGAGGATCACGAGGGTCTTGCGCTGCTCGACGCGGTTGCGGTGCAGCATGGGCCGGACGCCGACACCGGCGTACGTGATGGCGATGCCCTGGTACTCACGGCTGAGCGGGCCCGCGCTGTACTCGGGGTCCAGCTTGATCCCTATCCGGGCCGCGGCCTGAGCCCACTGCTTCTTCAGGTGCTCGGTGGGCGCGACCACGGTCACCTGCTGCACGACGTGGTGGTGCAGCAGCCAGGACGCCAGCGTCAGCGCGAACGTCGTCTTTCCGGCGCCGGGGGTGGCAACCGCGAGGAAGTCCCGGGGCTGCTCCTGGAGGTACTTCTCCATCGCCCCCTGCTGCCAGGCCCGCAGCTTGCTGGCGGTGCCCCACGGGGCACGGCCGGGGAAGGCCGGGGAGAGGTGGTGCGAGGGGCTGGAGCTGGCGGTGGTAGTCACGGTCTCCGAAGGGGGTAGAACGGCTCGGCCACGTATGACAACCGGGCCACCCTACCGGCGGCCCCACGCGATCGACGCGCCCACCGGGTCGGGTCACCCCCGGGTGGGACGGACGTCACAGCCGCCGCGTCCGCCCCGCGCCCCTCGCCCGTTCCTGGTTCACCGCTCCCGCAGCCGCGTCGTCACCCACGCGCCCACCAGGGCCACCCCCGCCATCGGCAGGAACACCGCCGCGAACGCCGCCGGGTGCGAGCCGGTGGCCTCGGTCGCCGCGTGGGTCACCGTGCCGCCGCCGAGGGCCGCGAAGGCCGCTCCGCCGGTCGCCAGCAGGATCACGTTGGACAGGCCGTCGGAGATCTGGAGGGCGGCGGAGTTGGTGCCGGCCTCCTCGGGGGCGGAGAGCTGGAGCAGCAGCACACTGGTGGAGGAGATCACCAGGCCCATGCCGAGGCAGCCGAAGCCCCAGGCCACGGCCACCGTCCAGGCGGGCACGGCGTCGATCAGCACGCTCGGGGCGGTGGCGATGGCCGCCGCGACCAGCACCATGCCCAGCGTCATCAGCCGGTCCCGGTACGGCTCCATGCGGGACCGGGACTGGAGCCAGGAGCCCGCCGCCCAGGTCGCGCCGCCCGCCGCCAGCGAGAGCCCGGCCAGCGTCGGGCTGAGCCCCCGCTGTGTGACCAGCATCAGCGGCACGAAGGACTCGGCGGCGATGAAGGACCCCGCGGCGACACCGCGCAGCAGGACCACGGAGGGCAGGCCGCGCGCCGCCCGGTAGGTGCCGCGCGGGAGCAGTCCGAGGACGGCCGGGACGAGCAGCGCCACGCCGGCCGCGCCGGGCAGCAGCGAGATCCAGCGCAGGTCCTGGGCGGCGTACTGGAGCAGTCCCGCGCCCAGGGAGATGCCGAGGGCGAGGCGGATGCGGCGCCGGTCGAACGAGGCCGGTTCCTCCCCCGTCTCCGCTCCCCCCACCGGGCCCGCCGCCCGGCTGCGTATCTGGGGCAGCGCGAGCGCCAGCGGGAACACCACCAGCACCGGGATGCCGACGAACACCCACCGCCAGCCGAGGTGCTCGGTGACGGCGCCGGCGGCCAGCGGCCCGACGACGGACGGCACGACCCAGCCCGCCGCGAACGCCGCCATGATCGCGGGTCGCAGCCGCTCCGGGTAGGCCCGCCCGACGACGACGTACAGCGCGACGATGACCAGCCCGCCGCCGAGCCCCTGCACGGCCCGCCCGAGGATGAACAGCCACATCGCACCGGCCGTCCCGGACAGCAGCAGTCCGGCCGCGAAGGCGGCGATCCCGCCGGTCAGCGGCCCCAGCGGGCCCCGCCGGTCCGACCACTGCCCGGAGAGCACCATGCCGAACAGGCTGGTCGTGAAGTACCCCGAGAACGCGAACGCGTACAGCGACACCCCGTCCAGCTCGCGCGCCGCGACCGGCATCGCCGTGCCGACCGCGGTCGCCTCGAAGGCGATCAGCACCACCACGGAGACGATGCCGATGCTCAGCGCGCGGTAGGCGCTGCTCAGCACGGTGTCGGGGGGAGCGGCGAACTCGGTGGCCGGGCCGGGGCCGGCGGGGTCCGCGACATCGGTGTCGCGCGGGTCAGGGAGGGTCATGGTGGCCAGAGTAAGGGCCGCAGCCCACCTTGACCCCTGTCGGGAGACGGGGCGGAACCGGGACCTTGGTCGTACGACCGCACGCTGTTCGTGAACGGCGTGTGGCAGTCGCGTTGCGGCCCTCACGGAACCCTTGAGCCCCTCTCCCGCCCCGCCGTACGGTCGAGTCACCGAGTTCGGCACGGACACCGTCCGGAACACGGCCGTGTGCCCGAGTGGCCCAGGGGCTCGCCTGCAAAGCGAGTTACACGGGTTCGAATCCCGTCACGGCCTCCGCTGCCCGACCGGGCGGAACAGAAGGGCGGCACCCCGCAGGGGGTGCCGCCCTTCCTGTCGTTCGTTCCGGTTCCCGGCTCAGCCGGTGACCACCGCGGCCTGGGGCCTGATGGGGAGGCGGTTCACCGGGCGGCCCGTGGCCGCGCGTACGGCGGAGGCGACGGCCGCCGGGGAGGCCACCACCGGCACCGCGCTGACCGCCTTAGCGCCGAAGGGCGCGACCACGTCCCGCTCCTCGACGAGCTTCACGATCCGGATGTCCGGGGCGTCGAGGGCCGTCGGCAGGGCGTAACCGGTCAGGTCGGGGTGGCGGATCAGGCCGCGCGGGGTGCGCAGGTTCTCCGTCAGCGCGATGCCGACGCCCTGGGTGACGCCCGCCTCGATCCGGGCGGCCAGCTGGGCCGGGTTCAGCACCCGGCCGACGTCCTGCGCGACGGCCAGCTCCACGACCCGCACCGAGCCGATCTCGATGTCGACGTCCACCACCGCGCGGATCGCGCAGAAGGACATGCCGACGAAGGCGTCGCCCTGGCCCGCCTCGTCCAGCGGCTCGGTCGGGTGCGGGCGGCACTGGGCGGTGGCCCACAGTTCCTTGCCGTCCAGCGCCTCGGCGACCGTGGTCGACAGCACGCCGTCGTACGAGGTGATCTTGCCGTCGGCGATCTGGAGCAGCTCGGTCGACATCCCGAACTGGTGCGCCAGGGGCTGGAGGAGCTGGGTGCGGACCATCTTGGCCGCCCGCTCCACCGCGCCGCCCGACACCCAGGTGTGGCGGCCCCGGCAGCCCGCGCCGGCCGGGGGCTGGTCGGTGTCGACGGGCGCCACGTGCACCTCGTCGACGCCGAGCGTCTCCTGCACGATCTGCCGGGCCAGCGTGGTGAAGCCCTGTCCGGTCTCGACGGCCGCGCACAACACCGTCGCCACACCGTCCTGGACCTTCACGGTGGCCGTGGAGACCTCGTCGGCGCCCTCGGTGCCCAGCATGTGCACCATGCCGATGCCGTAGCCGACGCCCCGGCGCACCGCGCCCGGTTCGCCCGCGCCCTCGGGCCCGCCGGGCAACAGCCACTCGTCCTCGGGCGTGTCCTTGGGCAGGGCGGGCAGCGGTTCGTCCCGTACCGCCTGGAGGAGTTCGGCGACCGGTGCCGGGCAGGTGACCGTCTGGCCGGTGGGCAGCACGTCGCCGGTGGCCAGGACGTTGCGCAGCCGCACCTCGGCCGGGTCCAGACCGAGCCGCTTGGCGATCTTGTCCATCTGCGCCTCGTACGCCGCGCAGACCTGCATGGCCCCCTCGCCCCGCACATGGCCGGAGGGCGGGTTGTTGGTGCGCACGGCCCAGCCCTCGATGAAGGCGTTCGGGACGACGTACGGGCCGCAGGCGAAGGCCACCGCGGCGGCCAGGGCGTCGGAGGAGGTGTCGGCGTACGCGCCCGCGTCCAGCAGGATCTGCGCCTCGACCTTGACCACCCGGCCCTCGGCGTCCGCGTGGTGGCGGTAGCGCAGGAGGGTGGGGTGGCGGTGGGTGTGACCGAGGAAGGACTCCTCGCGGGTGGCGGTCAGCTTCACCGGGCAGCCGGTCTTCAGCGCCAGCAGGCCGAGCGGCAGCTGGAAGCCCTGGTCCTCGCGGTCGGCGGTGGCCCCGGGCACACCGGTGACGACGATCTTCACCCGTTCGGGTTCGAGGCCGTAGCAGGCGGCGGCCGTGTCGCGGTCGCCGTGCGGGTCGGTGGAGGCCAGGTACAGCTCCACGCCCCCGTCGGGACGCGGCACCGCGAGACCCGCCTCGGCGCCGATGGGGGCCGGGTCCTGACGGCCGATGCGGTACAGGCCCTCGACGACGACCTCGCCGGCCGCCTCCGGGTCGCCGTGCCGCAGCGGGATGTGCCGGATCAGGTTGCCGTCGGGGTGCAGCGGCTCGGCCTCGAAAGCCTGCTCCGGGTCGGTCACCGGGTCGAGCACCTCGTACTCGACGATGACGGCGGCGGCGGCCATCCGCGCGGTGTCCGGGTGGTCCGCGGCGACGGCGGCGATGGGCTCGCCGTGGTGGCGTACGACGTCGGAGGCGAACACGGGGCGGTCGGCCCGGCCGCGTCCGTGCAGCGGGGTGCCGGGCACGTCCTCGTGGGTGACGACCGCGCGGACGCCGGGCATCTCGCGCGCGTGGGTGGTGTCGATGGACACGATGCGCGCGTGCGGGTGCGGTGAGCGCAGGACGGCGGCCCACAGCAGGCCCTCGGCCCACAGGTCGGCGGCGTACGGGAAGGTGCCCTCGGTCTTGGCGCGGGCGTCGGCGGGCGGCAGGGAGACGCCGAGGCCGTGCGGGACCGGCTCGGGGGCGGGGGCGGCCTCCGCCGTTCCCGCGGCCTCGGCGGTGGCGGCTTCGTTGGTCACGCGTGGCCTCCGTCCTGGCCGTAGGGCTGGTCCCCGTAGGGCTGGTCCCCGTAAGGCTGGTCGCCGTAGGGGTGATCGCCGTAGGACTGATCACCGTAGGGCTGCTCGTGCGGCGCGGGTGCGTCCGGTGCCCCGGGCGGTCCCGGGGACTCGAACGCCGACGCGTGGACGCCGCCGGCGCCCGGGCCCGCCTGGTGCGGGATGCGGGGCTCGCCGGCCTCCGCCTCGGCCGCGTCGGCGGCGGAGTGGGCCTCGCGCTCGGCGACGACCTCCCTGACCGCCTCCAGGACGCCCCGGTAGCCGGAGCAGCGGCACAGGTTGCCGCACAGGGCCTGCCGGGCCTCCAGTTCGGTCGGCGCGGGGTTGCCCTCCAGGAGGTTGTGCACGGTCATCGCCATGCCGGGCACGCAGAAACCGCACTGCACCGCGCCGCACCGGGCGAGCGCCCGCTGCACGTCCGACGGCTGCCCGTCGGCGGCCAGGCCCTCGACGGTGCGCACCTCGCTGCCGGCGGCGGTGACGGCCGGGACCAGGCAGGAGGCGACCAGCCGGCCGTCGACCTGGACGTTGCACGCCCCGCACTCGCCCTGCGAGCAGCCGTCCTTGGCGCCCGCGAGGCCGAGGCGTTCGCGCAGCACGTACAGCAGGGACTCGCCGATCCAGGCGTCGGTGACGGGGCGGTCGGCGCCGTTGACGCGGAGCACGTAGGAGGCGAGGGGGTGCTCGTCCTGCGGGCCGGCGGGGCCCGGCTCGGCGGGGGCGGCGGAGTCCGCCGGGGGCTGCGGACGCGGCTCGTCCTCCCCCTCGTGCGCCACCGGGTCCGGGTCCGCGTCGGTGAGGGGCTCCTCGACGGCCTCCGGTCCTGGTGCCGTCTCCTCGTCCCCGGCGGGTGCCACGGGGGGCTCCGTGGAGCCTTCAGGGGCCTCCTCGGCCTCTTCCGCCCCGCCGGTCGCCGCCTCGTCGGCCGCTTCCTGGCCGGGGGCCGTCGCGTCGGGGACCGTCGCGTCGGGGACCGTCCCGTCGGGGGCAGTGTCCTGGGAGGCCGTCCCGTCGGCCGGCGCCTCCTCGGTCACCGGCCCGCCCTCCGGCGGCGCCGACGGCTCGGTCCCGGCGCCGGGTTCGGCGGGCTCGTCCGGGTACGCGTCGCCCGCCGGGGCGGGAGCGGACGCGGGTCCGGCGGAAGGGGCGGGCGCCGGTGCGCTCCCGGTGGCCGGGGCGTCGTCGGTCCGGTCCGGCTCGGCCGGTCCCTGTGCCCACGGCTGGGTCGCCCAGGGCGCCGGGGCGCCGCCGGGGAGGGTGGCCGGTGCGGTGCCGCCCCACTGCTCGGCCAGCGACGACGCGGTGAACTCGCCCGACTCGTCCGGCAGGTCGCCGCCGGCGACGGGGATGGACCACTGCCCGGTGACGTCCTGGCCGGGCGCCTCGTGCCCCGCCTCGGCGGCCGGTGCCGCGTTGTCCGCCGCGGTGTCGGAGAAGTCCCACTGTCCGGTGGCGCCCGGGTGGTACGTGAACCGGTCGCCGTGCCCGGCGTTCGCGTCGTACCCCGCGGCCTGGCCGTAGGGGTCCTGCTGCGCGTACCCGCCGTGCTCCTGGTGCCCCGGGTGCTGCTGCCCGGCGTGCCCCGGATCGCCGTGCTGCTCCCCGGCGTCCGGGACGTGCCACTGCGTGCCGTCGACGGGTGCGGACGGCATCGCCCAGCTGCCGGTGGCCGCCGGGTCGGTCCCGGCGGTGGTGGCGGGCGCGACCGTGATCTGCGGCGGCACGTAGCCGTGGCCGGGCGCGGCGAGCGGGCTGTCGGCGGAGGCCAGCAGCGCGTCGATGCCGCCCTCGGGGAGCTTCACGAAGGCGGTCGCGCCGTCGTCGTAGTCGCCCTGGGGCAGCGGGTCCCAGCGTCCGCCGCTGCGGGGCGTGCCCTCTCCGTGCTGGTCGTCGGTCACGACAGCGCCCTCCCCAGTGCTCGTCGGGCCAGCGCGGCGACGATGCGCCGCAGGTGCAGTACGGCGGGCGGGAGCTGCGGCACGGAGCCGTCCTCGGCCGGGGCCGCGTCGGGGATGCAGGCGGCGGCGACGTACTCGCCGAAGGCGCTCAGGGCCTCCGGGACGATCGCGCGGCCGTTGTCCCAGTCGATGAGCGAGGCCACCCACTGCTCGGCCTCCAGCGGCCGCAGCGGCATCGGCGCGATGGCACCGACCGCGCAGCGCACGCCGCGGCGGGCGGGGTCGAGGACCAGGGACACGGACGCCATCGCCCGTCCCGGCCCGGTCCGGCCGGTCGCCTTGAGGAAGACCTGCGGGGCGTGCAGCAGCGGCACGCGCACGTAACCGATGAGCTCGCCCGCACGGAGCATCTCCATGCCGGCCAACAGGTGCGAGACCGGCATCTCGCGGCGGGCCCCGCCCGGGCCCGCGATGATCAGGGTCGCCTCCAGCGCGGCCAGCACGGGCAGCGCGTCCCCGGTGGGGGCGGCGGAGGCGATGTTGCCGCCCAGGGTGCCCGCGTTGCGGATCTGCGGCGGGCCGGCGGCACGCGCGGCGGCGGCGAGCGCCGGGATGAGGGCGGCGAAGTCGGGACGGCCCATGCGCGCGTGCGTGAGCCCGGCGCCGAGCAGGGCGTGACCGTCCTGGTACTGCCAGCCGCGGATCTCGCTGATGCGGCCGAGGCCGACCAGCGCGGCGGGCCTGAGCTGCCCGGAGTTGACGGCGGCCATCAGATCGGTGCCGCCCGCCACCGGAACGGCGGCGGGCATGGCCGCGAGGGCCGCCACGGCCTCGTCCAGTGTCGTGGGCAGCGTGACGGCCTGCGCCGCCTGCGGTGCGTGCGTGGTCAAACCGACTGCCCCTTCCCGCTGTCCCACCTGGTCCCGCCCGTGTTGCCGTACGGTACGACCTGACAGGGCGGACGTGGCAACTCTGGCACATCTTCGCAGGGCCCGAACGCGGGGGTCCGCTAGGAGGCATTCGCCCACCTCGTCGGTGAGATGGTCCGTTTTCGTACGGGATTCCCGTTGGTCGACGGTGTGCGCGCGTTGCCACTCTTCAGTGGCGTTTCGGGGCGTTCTCCTTACGTGTTACTTGTTCGGCGGCGGTCCGTCGATCGGCCGGCCGAGCACCCCGGGCCGCCGCTGCCAGGGCAGGGGACCGGCGGGCGGCCGATAGGCGACACCCAGGGCGTCGAGCCGCCGGTAGTGGGCGGCCATCCGCCGCTCGAAGTCGGCGAAGTCCCGCTCGTCCGGGGTGGGCAGGACGCTCCAGGCGACCTCCGCGAAGGCGGCGAGCCGCGGAAAGACCTGGTAGTCCACCCGCGCCTGGTTCTCCATCACCTCGGTCCACACGTTCGCCTGGGTGCCGAGCACACGCGCGGCCTCCTCGGGCGTCAACTCCGGTGGAACCGGCTCGAACCGGTAGACGTCCTCCAGGGTGCGCACGAAACCGATCGGTACGGGCTCGTCCTCGCCCGCGTCCTGCCGGTGGTCCAAGTACACCTGCTGCTCGGGGCACATGACCACGTCGTGTCCCGCGCGCGCGGCGGCGACCCCGCCGGCGTACCCACGCCAGGACGACACGGCCGCACCCTCGGCCAGTCCGCCCTCGAGGATCTCGTCCCAGCCGATGAGCCTGCGCCCGCGCGCGGTCAGCCACCGGTCGAAGTGCTTGATGAACCAGGACTGGAGTTCGTCCTCGCCGGCGAGCCCGAGTTCCTTGATGCGCGCCTGTGCGGCGGGTGACCGCTGCCACTGCCCCTTGGGGCATTCGTCACCGCCGACGTGGACGAACTCCGAGGGGAAGAGTTCGAGGAGTTCCTCGAAGACGCCCTCGTAGAAGCGCAGGGTCCCGTCCGTGGGCGCGAGGACGTTCTCGCAGACGCCCCAGGTGTCCCAGACGGTGAGGGAGGCGGTGTCGACGACGTCGGTGTTGCCGAGTTCCGGATACGCGGCGATGGCGGCCTGCGAGTGCCCGGGGACGTCGATTTCGGGGACGACGGTGATGTGCCGTTCGGCGGCGTAGGCGACGATCTCCCGGATGTCGTCCTGGGTGTAGAAGCCGCCGTGCGGCTTGTCCTCCCACAACGGCGATGCCCGGTGCCCGTATTTGGTGCGCGCCCGCCAGGAGCCGGTCCCGGTGAGTTCCGGATACCGCTTGATCTCGATGCGCCAGCCCTGGTCGTCCGTCAGGTGGAAGTGGAGGACGTTCAGTTTGTGGGCGGCCATCAGGTCCAGGTAGCGCAGGACGCCTTCCTTGGGCAGGAAGTGCCGGGCGACGTCCAGCATCAGGCCGCGCCAGCGGAAACGGGGCGCGTCGTCGATGATCCGGTGCGGGACGGCGAGGGTGACGCCGGGCCGCACGGGCGCCCGCCGGAAAGCCTCCGGCCCGAGCAGCTGCCGCAGGGTCTGGGCACCCCAGAAGACGCCCGCGGGGCCGCCGCCGCGGATCTCGACGCACCGGTCGCGAAGCACGCTCAGCCGGTACGCCTCCGGCTCCAGCGCGTCGTCCAGCAGCAGCCGTACGCCGGCGCTGTCCTGCGCTCCTGTCCGCAGAGGCAGCGCGAAGGCGGCGCCGAGCGTGGCCCGCAGCCAGCGTTCGGTGGTCTCCGTACCGGGAGCGGCCCACAGGGTGGTGTCGCCGTCGAGGGGGATGCCGCTGCGCAGGGGGCCTTCGACGGCGCGCGGCGCCGGAATCAGTTCGGTCACGTCAGTCCTTCACCGCTCCGCCGAGGCCGGAGACGAGTCGTCGTTGCACGAGTACGAAGAAGACCAGCACCGGGATCGTCATCACGGTGGAGGCCGCCATGACCCCGCCCCAGTCGGGGTCGTCGGGCTTGTAGAAGACCAGCAGCGCCATCGGCAGCGTCGACTGGGAGGTGTCGCTGATGATGAACGACTTGGCGAACAGGAAGTCGTTCCAGGTCGAGATGAAGGAGAAGACACTGGTCGCCACCAGCCCCGGGAAGACCAGCGGGAAAAGGATCTGCCACAGAAAGCGCGCCCGGCTCGCGCCGTCGATGTACGCGGCCTCCTCCAGGGCTTCCGGCACCGCTTTCACGAAGCCCCGCAGCATCCAGATCGCGAAGGGCAGCGAGAAGGCGATGTGGGGAAGGATCAGCGACCCCAGGGTGTTCAGCTGGCCGAGGTCCCGCATGAGGAAGAACAGCGGGATCGTGAGCGCTTCCACGGGCACCATCTGGGCCACCAGGAACATGATCAGCAGGGTGGTCCGGAAACGGAACCGGAAACGCGTCACGGCGGTCGCGGCGAGAAACGCGATGAGCGCCGAGGCGACCACGACGGTGACTGCCACGAGCAGACTGTTGAGAAAGTAACGGCCGAATTCCTGCTGCCCGAAGACCCGCCGGAAGGAATCCAGCGTGGGCGTCAGCGTCCACGGCCGCGGCTCGCTCGACTCGATCTCCCCGGCCGGTTTGAACGCGCTCAGCACCATCCAGTACAGCGGGAAGGCCACCACGACCGCGATCAGCAGCGCCGACGCCTCGGCCGCCAGCCGCCACGGACGGCGCACCCGCGCGCGCGGAAGATTCACAGCTCCTCCCCCTGGCGACGCAGCAGCCGCAGGTAGACCAGCGTCACGGCGAGCAGGATCAGCAGCATCACGACGCCGATCGCGGAGCCGAGGCTGTACTGCGACGACGCGAACGCCTTCTGGTAGGCGTAGACGTTGAGGACGAGGTTCTGGCCGGCGATGCCGCCGCCGTTCGTCATGACGTAGATCTGGGTGAAGACCTTGAAGTCCCAGATGACCGACTGGATGGTCACGACCACGAGGATCGGCCGGAGCATGGGCGCCAGCACCGAACGCCAGATCCGCCACTGCGAGGCACCGTCGAGCGCGGCGGCCTCCAGCACCTCGGCGGGGACGGCGCGGATCCCGGCGTAGACGGTGACCATGACGAACGGGAAGGAGCACCAGACCACTTCGAGCAGGACGAGCAGGAAGGCGCTGTAGCGTCCGTACGTCCAGGAGTGGTCGCCGAGGCCCAGCATCCGGTTGACCGGCCCGAAGTCCGGGTCGAACAGCAGCAGCCACACCGTCGACCCGGTGACCGCCGGAGTCGCCCAGGCACCGAGCCCGGCCAGCATGAGCGCGAGCCGGGGCAGCGCCCGCACCCGGGTCAGCAGCACGGCGAGCGCGCACCCGACGGCCAGCGTGGACACCACACAGGCCCCCGCGAACACGACGGTGGCGGCCAGCACCCGCCAGAACTCCCCGTCCGCGAACAGCTCGGCGTAGTTCCCCAACCCCTGAAAACTGGTCGGCTCCCCACCACTGACCTGGGCCTGCGTGTACTCCAGGAAGGAGATCAGCCCGAGCTGGTAAACGGGGTAGACGAGCAACCCACCGAGAACGACAAGAGCGGGCGCGAGATATATCCAAGGGGTACGGGAAGCGCCCCGCCAGGGGCGCGGGGAACTGCGCGAGGAACCACGAAGCACCCGCACTCGCCCACTCACCGCACCCCCCGCGCTGGAAGGCGACACGCTCATCCGGCGGAGCCAAACGCCTCGTTCATCTTCCGCGCCGCGTCCCCCGCGGCAGCGCCCACGCCCTTCTTGCCGCTGACCACCTCCTGGAACATCGTCGGCAGCACCAGCGACGAGTCGATCGTCGCCCACGCGGCCGACGCCGGAACGAACTTCGTGCCCGCGGCGAGTGTGTCGACGAACGGCTTCACGAACGGCTCCTTCGCCGCGACACCCTGCCGCACGTCCGTGAAGGTCGGCAGGAAGCCCATCGCGTCGAACAGCTCGCCCTGGGCCTCCTTCGACGCCAGCCGCTTCATCAGGTCGACGGCGAGGGTGCGGTGCGAGGTGCTCCTGAGGACGCCGAGGTTGTTGCCGCCGGCGAAGGCCGGGGCGATGGAGCCGGGCTTCACGCCGGGCAGCGGCACGACCGCGTACGTGCCCTTGACCGTGCCGGCCTCCACGGCCTGGTGGCTGAAGTCGCCGCCGATCGCCATGGCCGCCTTGCCGGACGCGAACGCGGTGACGGTGTCGTTGCCGCCCATGCCGGCGCATTTGGCGGCCGGGCAGTTGTCGTCGCCGAAGAGGGAGGTGTACGCCTCGATGCCCTTCCGCGCGGCGGCGCTGTCGATCGCCGAGGCGTACGAGCCGCCCTTGCCGGTGGCGAGTTCGCCGCCGTTGGCCCAGATGAAGGGCATCGCGCCGTAGGTGTAGGCGCCGCCGACCGCGATGCCGTACAGGCCGGGCTTCGCGGCGCGGATCGTCTTCGCGGTGGACGCCAGTTCGTCCAGCGACGTGGGGGGCTCGAGGTTCAGCTCCTTGAAGACGTCGGTGCGGTAGTACAGGGCCCGCACGCCGACGAAGTACGGGGCGCCGTAGACCTTGCCGTCCACGGTGACCGACTGCCGGGCTGTCGGGTCGGTGTCCTTGGCCTCGTCCCAGGCGCCGAACTCCTCGGTGACGTCGGCGAGTCCGCCGTCCTTCACATAGCCGGCGGTGTCGGTGTTGCCGTACTCGATGACGTCGGGGGCGCTCTTCGGGTCGTTGAAGGCGGCCTTGATGCGCTGGGCGCGGGTCTCGACGGGGATGTACTCGACGGAGACCTCGGTGCCCTCGTGGGCCTTCTCGAAGCCGGCGAGGACCTGGTCGACGACCTGTTCCTTGGGCTTGTTGTTGACCTCCTGGAAGAGCCAGACCCGCAGGGTGCCGCTCTTCTCGTCCTTGCCGGAGGAGGAGTTGTCGGACGTCTGGGGCGCGCAGGCCGCCGTGACGACCGCGGTGGCGGCCAGCAGTACGGCCAGCCGGGGGGAGAGCTTCATGGAGTGATCCTCCGGACGTGCGTTGCAACATATGCAATGACGGTTTCGCTCTGCACAACACCCTGGAGGTTATGGACTACATGAACATGTCCACAAGAGGTCTCCACCACTTCGTGACACGCGGGCGCGCGAGGGTCCCCGGGCATGCGAAAGCCCCCGGAGCGCGCGCGGGCACGCTCCGGGGGCCTCGGGAAGACCGGTCGGGCCGGGCTAGCTACTTCTTGTCGCCGCCCTTGCCCTGGTCGCCCCCGGCGCTCATGGACTCGTAGATCTCCTTGCACATGGGACACACGGGGTACTTCTTCGGGTCGCGGCCCGGTACCCAGACCTTGCCGCACAGCGCCACGACGGGGGTGCCGTCGAGGGCACTCGCCATGATCTTGTCCTTCTGGACGTAATGGGCGAAGCGCTCGTGGTCACCGTCGCCGTGGGACACCTGTGGCGTCGGCTCTACGAGGGTCCCCGTACCAGTCCCGCGCTCGGGCTCGAGAGTGCTCATAAACGCCAAGGGTACTGAAGCTCACACGCTTCAGTTGAGCGAAGGGTCGTCCGGATACGTCGCCACCATCGCCAGCTCGCTGCGCTGGCGGCGCAGGACCTCGCGCCACAGTCTCTCCGGGAACGGGAAGGAGACGTCGCCCGGCTCGGACTCCACCACGTACCAGGCGCCCTCCGTCAGCTCGTCCTCCAGCTGACCGGGGCCCCAGCCGGCGTATCCGGCGAAGATGCGCAGGGCGCCCAGGGCGGGGGCCAGCAGCTCCGGCGGTGCCTCCAGGTCGACCAGACCGATCGCGCCGTGCACCCTGCGCCACCCCAGCGGGGCCGCCTCCCCGGACGCGCCGCCGGGGACGACCGCGACACCGAGCGCCGAGTCCAGCGACACCGGGCCGCCCTGGAAGACCACCCCGGGCTCGCCGGCGAGATCCGCCCAGCCCTCCAGGATGTCGCCCACGTCGACCGGCGTGGGGCGGTTGAGGACGACACCGAGGGAGCCCTCCTCGTCGTGGTCGAGAAGGAGCACCACCGCACGCTCGAAGTTCGGGTCCGCCAGGGCGGGCGTTGCCACGAGCAGCCGCCCTGTGAGCGAGGACACCTCGGTCATGCCAGACATGATCCCGCATGTTCCCCTCCCGTGGGGAGGCAATCGGGGGCACGGGGGTGAACGGGCGCCCCCGCACGCTCCCGCACGGTGACCGCACGTGCCCGCCGCGGGACCCTTCGTGTTGTGACACACCTATGACGTTGCCGGACCCTCCTCGGGCTTACTGAAGGGGGGTGCGGGGCGACTACCCTTTCCCTTCTGGCCCCTGCCCCACCCCACGGAACGCGAGATTCATGACCGTCAACGGCACTGATGACGTACTGCTTGTCCACGGCGGAACCCCGCTGGAGGGCGAGATCCGGGTCCGCGGTGCGAAGAACCTCGTGCCGAAGGCCATGGTCGCCGCCCTGCTGGGCAGTGCGCCGAGCCGGCTGCGCAACGTGCCGGACATCCGCGATGTGCGGGTCGTACGCGGACTGCTGCAGCTGCACGGGGTCACGGTCCGTCCGGGCGAGGAGCCCGGCGAGCTGGTGCTCGACCCGACCCACGTGGAGAGCGCGAACGTCGCCGACATCGATGCCCACGCGGGCTCGTCGCGCATCCCGATCCTGTTCTGCGGCCCGCTGCTGCACCGCCTCGGGCACGCGTTCATCCCCGGCCTCGGCGGCTGCGACATCGGCGGCCGGCCCATCGACTTCCACTTCGACGTGCTGCGGCAGTTCGGCGCGAAGATCGAGAAGCGGGCGGACGGCCAGTACCTGGAGGCCCCGCAGCGGCTGCGCGGCACGAAGATCAACCTGCCGTACCCGTCCGTCGGCGCGACCGAGCAGGTGCTGCTGACGGCGGTGCTCGCCGAGGGCGTCACGGAGCTGTCCAACGCGGCCGTGGAGCCGGAGATCGAGGACCTGATCTGCGTCCTGCAGAAAATGGGCGCGATCATCGCGATGGACACCGACCGCACGATCCGCATCACCGGTGTGGACCAGCTCGGCGGCTACACCCACCGCGCCCTCTCCGACCGGCTGGAGGCCGCCTCCTGGGCGTCGGCGGCGCTGGCGACCGAGGGGAACATCTACGTCCGCGGCGCCCAGCAGCGCTCGATGATGACGTTCCTGAACACCTTCCGGAAGGTGGGCGGCGCCTTCGAGATCGACGACGAGGGCATCCGCTTCTGGCACCCGGGCGGCCTGCTGAAGTCCATCGCCCTGGAGACGGACGTGCACCCCGGCTTCCAGACCGACTGGCAGCAGCCCCTGGTGGTCGCCCTGACGCAGGCCACGGGCCTGTCCATCGTCCACGAGACGGTCTACGAGTCCCGGCTCGGCTTCACCTCCGCGCTCAACCAGATGGGCGCCCACATCCAGCTCTACCGCGAGTGCCTCGGCGGCTCCGACTGCCGCTTCGGCCAGCGCAACTTCCTCCACTCGGCCGTCGTCTCCGGACCGACCAAGCTGGAAGGCGCCGACCTGGTCATCCCCGACCTGCGCGGTGGCTTCTCCTACCTCATCGCCGCCCTCGCGGCCCAGGGCACGTCCCGGGTCCACGGCATCGACCTGATCAACCGGGGCTACGAGAACTTCATGGAGAAGCTCGTGGAACTCGGCGCAAAGGTCGAACTCCCGGGCAAGGCCCTCGGCTAGCCGACAGCGACAACGCCGATGGGGCGGTCACCCGAGTCCGGGTGACCGCCCCATCGGCGTGTGCTGAGCGCGCCCCGAAAGGGGCGCGGGGAACTGCGCGACCAGCCACAGGCGGCCCGCAGGCCACAGGACGGGCCCGCAGTCACCCGGCGCTCGAAGCGGAGCGCTTACTTGCCCTTGGCGGCTTCCTTGAGCTTGGAGCCCGCGGAGACCTTCACGCTGTAGCCGGCCGGAATCTGGATCGGCTCGCCGGTCTGCGGGTTGCGGGCGGTGCGAGCGGCACGGTGCGTGCGCTCGAAGGTCAGGAAGCCGGGGATGGTGACCTTCTCGTCGCCCTTGGAGACGATGTCGCCGACGACGTCGGCGAACGCGGCCAGAACGGCGTCGGCGTCCTTGCGGGTCACCTCGGCGCGGTCGGCCAGCGCGGCCACCAGCTCACTGCGGTTCATGTTGTTACTCCCGTGTTCTTCTTGCCGTTGAGGCGTGCCACGCGGCGGAGCCGCATGCAGGCACAGCGAAAGCCGATGCTGCCAGGGACCTCGGACAGTTCCCTCACCCGGGTCCGTCGTCGGGCCCTCGCGCCCAGACAGGCATCCTGCCTGCACCTGCGGCGGTAATGCCAATCCGGCACCCCCAGGAGTCGTGAGAACACCCTTGGGAGTCATACGGAGAGGGCCGGGGCCCTGGTCTGGCGCCACCCTAGAGGGCGGTCCGAGGCGCTCCGTTCCGCGACGCGCCGGTACGGCGGCCCGTCGTGGCGATCCTCACAGCCGTCGCACGGGCCGCCGAGTCCCTCTCCGGGGGCCCTACGACGCCACGCCGGCGGCCTTCGCCGCCTCGCGTACGGCGCCCGCGACGGCACCGGCGACCTTGTCGTTGAAGACGCTCGGGACGATGTAGTTCGGGTTCAGCTCGTCCTCGCTCACCACGTCCGCGAGGGCCTGCGCGGCGGCCAGCATCATCTCGGTGTTGACGGTGCGGGACTGGGCGTCCAGCAGGCCGCGGAAGACGCCCGGGAAGACCAGCACGTTGTTGATCTGGTTCGGGAAGTCGGAGCGGCCGGTGGCCACAACCGCCGCCGTCTGACGGGCGATTGCCGGGTCCACCTCAGGGTCGGGGTTCGCGAGCGCGAACACGATCGCGCCGTCGGCCATGGCGGCCACGTCGTCGCCGTCCAGGACGTTGGGGGCGGAGACGCCGATGAAGACGTCGGCGCCGTGCACCGCCTCCTTCAGGGTGCCGGTCAGGCCCTCCGGGTTGGTGTTGTCGGCGATCCAGCGCAGCGCCGACTCGGGCGCGGCGTCGACCAGGTCGGCGCGGCCGGAGTGGACGACGCCGTGGATGTCGGCGACGACGGCGTTCTTGACGCCCGCGGCGATCAGCAGCTTGAGGATGGCCGTACCGGCGGCGCCGGCGCCGGACATGACGACGCGCACGTTCTCGATGGGCTTGTCCACCACGCGCAGCGCGTTGGTCAGGGCGGCGAGGACGACGATCGCGGTGCCGTGCTGGTCGTCGTGGAAGACGGGGATGTCGAGGGCCTCGCGCAGCCGGGCCTCGATCTCGAAGCAGCGCGGCGCGGAGATGTCCTCGAGGTTGATGCCGGCGAAGCCCGGGGCGATGGCCTTGACGATCTCGACGATCGCGTCGGTGTCCTGGGTGTCGAGGCAGATCGGCCAGGCGTCGATGCCGGCGAAGCGCTTGAACAGGGCCGCCTTGCCCTCCATGACGGGCAGCGCGGCCTTCGGGCCGATGTTGCCGAGGCCCAGTACCGCGGAGCCGTCCGTCACGACCGCAACGGAGTTGCGCTTGATGGTCAGGCGGCGGGCGTCCTCGGGGTTCTCGGCGATCGCCATGCAGACGCGGGCCACGCCGGGCGTGTAGACCATGGACAGGTCGTCACGGTTGCGGATGGGGTGCTTCGACGCCATCTCGATCTTGCCGCCGAGGTGCATCAGGAACGTACGGTCGGAGACCTTGCCGAGGATGACGCCCTCGATGCCGCGCAGCTGCTCCACGATCTCGTCGGCGTGGGAGGTCGAGCCGGCCGCGATGGTGACGTCGATACGCAGCTTGTCGTGGCCGGACGCGGTGACGTCGAGGCCGGTCACCGAGCCGCCGGAGGACTCCACGGCGGTGGTGAGCTGCGAGACGGCGGTTCCGCTCGCGGGCACCTCCAACCTGATGGTCATCGAGTAGGAGACGCTGGGCGCCGTTGCCATGGCCGACTTCCTCTGCTTTCACCGTGTCGCGTGTTGTGCCGTCCGATCGTCGCACCTACCACCGGGTACGTGGTAGCCGCCCCGGATTGCGAACGTTTTGTTCGCGCGCCGGCCGACCGGAGGAGAGCTACTTTCGGAAAACGACTTCCACCATACGAGAAGTTGGGCGCGGGCGGAAGAGGCTGCCGGGAGCGGCGGTCCGGCCCCGGGAAAGAACTCGCGGGACGGGAATTGTCTTGCGGGGATCGTTTGTTACCTTGGATGTGGCACCGGCTCGATCCAAGCCCCCGGGCCCAACCTTCGTCGCTACGAGCGACCACTTGCCGCGAGGCGAGCATGGCGGGTCGGTGCCACTTGGACATCGAGTGAGGCCCGCGCCGGACGACGGCGCGGGCCTCACTCACATCCCGGTGCGCTCAGTCGCGCAGCAGGTCCGGCACCCCGGCCGCGTCCGGCTCGTCCCGGTCGGACGAGACGATCGTCAGCTGCTGCGTGGCCCGGGTCAGGGCGACGTAGAGCACACGCAGCCCGGCGGGCGACTCGTCCGCGATCTCGGCCGGCGAGACGACGACGGTCGCGTCGTACTCCAGGCCCTTGGCCTCCAGGCTGCCCAGCGCCACCACCCGGTCGCCGAGCCCGGCGAGCCAGCGCCGGGCCTCCTCGCGGCGGTTCATCGCCACGACGACGCCGACGGTGCCGTCGACGAGGTCCAGCAGCCGGGCCGCCTCCGCCCGCACGGTCGAGGCCAGGGCGTCCCCGACGACGGCGAAGCGCGGCTCCACACCGGTCGAGCGGACCGCCGTCGGCGCCTTCGAGCCCGGCATGGCGAGGGCGAGCACCTTGGCCGCCAGCTCGGCGATCTCGGCCGGGTTGCGGTAGTTCACGGTCAGCTCGAAGCGCCGCCGCGGACGGGTGCCCAGGGCCTCGTCCCGGGCCGCCGCCGCCTCGTCCGGGTCGGACCAGGAGGACTGTGCCGGGTCACCGACGACGGTCCAGGTGGCGTGCCGGCCGCGGCGGCCGACCATCCGCCACTGCATGGGCGTGAGGTC
This sequence comes from Streptomyces flaveolus, assembly GCF_014648815.1. Classification (GTDB taxonomy): domain Bacteria; phylum Actinomycetota; class Actinomycetes; order Streptomycetales; family Streptomycetaceae; genus Streptomyces; species Streptomyces flaveolus. The sequence goes on from NZ_BMRV01000006.1 coordinate 353,462, forward strand.
CTGCGCCTCGTCGACGATGACGTGCGCGTACTCGGTGCGCTCCTGCGCCAGCCGCTCGGCGCGCTCCCACTGCGTCTCCTCGCGCTGCGGCATCAGCTCCTCGAGGCCGGTCAGCTGGTCCAGCGGGTCCAGCTCGCGCCGCTTGCGGGGGCGGGCCGGGGTGCCGAGGACGGCCTGGAGCTCGTCGAGCAGGGCGATGTCGTGCACGGAGTGGCCGTCGCGGCGCAGCGACCGGGCCACCTTGCGGACCTCGCCGGGGTTGAGGACCCGCCGCGCCCAGCGGCCCAGCCGCTTCTCGTCCGCCATGGCCGCCAGCACGGCACCGGGCGTCAGCTCCGGCCACCAGGCGTCCATGAAGGCGATGAAGGGGTCCTCGGAGCTGACGTCCTCGTCGAAGGAGGACCGCAGCTCGGCGGCCAGCTCCGGGTCGCTGTGGCGGCCGGCGGCGCCGGACTTGGCCCACAGGGCGTCCAGCAGCAGCCGGCGGGCCCGCGGACGCAGCAGGTTGACGGGCGCCGTGCCGCCGAGCACGGTGCGGCGGACGGCGGCCAGCTCCTCCGCCTCCAGTTCCAGCCGCCGGCCGAAGGCGACGACCCGCAGCAGGGTCGGGGAACCCTCGGGCTCCAGTGCCCCGCGCGCGGCCCTGCGCAGCACCTTGAGCATCCGCGAGGAGCCCTTGGCGCGGGCGATGGCCGGGGAGTCGTACAGCGTGGCCTCGGCGCCGTCGACGAGGGAGCCGATGGCGCGGATGGCGACCTGCCCCTCCTCGCCGAGGGAGGGCAGCACGCCCTCGGTGTACGCCACGAGCAGCGGCGTCGGCGAGACGATCAGGATGCCGCCCGCGTAGCGGCGCCGGTCCTGGTAGAGCAGGTACGCCGCCCGGTGCAGGGCGACGGCGGTCTTGCCGGTGCCGGGGCCGCCCTCGACGTACGTCACGGAGGCGGCGGGGGCGCGGATGACCAGGTCCTGCTCGGCCTGGATGGAGGCGACGATGTCCCGCATGCTGTGGGTGCGGGCCTGGCCGAGGGCGGCCATCAGGGCGCCGTCGCCGACGACGGGCAGCGCCTCGCCGTCCAGGTACGCCGTGATCTCGGGCCGCATCAGGTCGTCCTCGACGCCGAGGACGCGCCGCCCCTTGGACCGGATGACCCGGCGGCGCACGACCCGGCCCGGGTCGACCGGCGTGGAACGGTAGAACGGCGCGGCGGCGGGCGCCCGCCAGTCGATGACCAGCGGCGCGTAGTCCTCGTCCAGGACGCCGATGCGGCCGATGTGCAGGGTCTCGGCGATGTCGGCGGTGTCGTCGGGCCGTACGGTGCCCTCGGCGGGCTCGACGGCCGTGTACGCGCCGTCCGCGCCCTTCTTGCCGTCCTTGCCGAGGAGCAGGTCGATACGGCCGAAGAGGAAGTCCTCGAACTCGTTGTTGAGCCGGTTCAGGTGGATACCCGCCCGGAAGACCTGTGCGTCGCGCTCGGCGAGCGCGCCGGGGGTGCCGACGTGGCCGCGCCGGGCCGCGTCCTGCATGAGGAACTCGGCCTCGTGGATCTTCTCCTCGAGTCGGCGGTACACCCGGTCCAGGTGTGCCTGTTCCACGCTGATCTCTCGGTCGCGTACGGAATCGTGCACCGAGTCGACCGCCGAATCCTGTTGTGCCTGTGCGGCCACCGGGCCCCCTTCTGACGTGCTGGGCAGCCGTCAACCGTACGCGAAGGGGGGCCGGGAGGCCACGGGGCGGTCCGGTGGGGCCGGGGCCTGTCCGGAGGATCAGGTCGCAGCACAGCCGCGGCCCTCGATCGGCGCCGGTGATCGAGGGCGTCCGGAGGCAAGGCGGAGGAGGGCCGCAACGCGATCGGGTCCCCCGCGCGAGCGCAGCCGAGCGAGGGGGGCCGACAGCCGACGGCAACGCCGCGGACGGGCGTGCCGGACCCCGCGTCCGCGGCGTGATCCGCCGGACGGGCCCTACACGTCCACCTCCACCAGGCGGTCGCCGTCGAAGGTCATGACCTCGAAGTGGTCGATCTGGTTGGGCTGGAGGGCGGCGCCGCCGTGCACGTAGAGCGGCTCCTTGGCCTTGTCGGTGGCGGCGCCCGGGATGCCGTAGCCCCAGTTCGGGACGGACCAGGAGCTGAGCGTCTCGCGCTCGCCGTTCTTGCCGACGGCGATCAGGGAGCACTTCTCGGGCCCCTTGACGTTCTTGAGCTCCAGGACGGCGTCGGTGCCCCAGGCCTTCTTCTCCAGGGCCACGGTGGCGCTGACCTTGGTGGCCGGGTCGGTCGCGGTGACCCGGTCGGGCATGGCGGCGAAGGCGGACGCGGCGGGGCTGCTGGTCTGCTGGGCCTCGGTCCGGTGGCCGCCGCCGTCGTCACCGCCGCTGGTCGTCGCCACCGCGGCGAACGGGCCGCCGATGATCAGCGCGGCCGCGGTGCCCACCAGGTAGAAGTTGCGGCGGCGTTTGCTCGCGCGGCGCTCGGCGACCTCGTCGACGAGCCTCTCCGCCAGCCGCGGGCTCGGCCTGGCGGTCAGCGACTCGGCGATCGCGGGGGTGCCCGCGCCCGGCAGGTCCGCGAGGGCGGCCATCATGGGCTCCATGCCGGCCAGCTCGTCGAGCTGCTGGGCGCACCACTCGCAGCCCGCGAGATGCGCCTCGAAAGCGGTTGCTTCGGCGTCGTCGAGAATCCCTAGGGCGTAGGCGCCTACCGTCTCGTGTTCGTTCGGCACCGATGATCCCTGCATGGGGGCAGAATTACCCGAATCACCCGCGCCGAATCCCTGGAAACCCCCGTACCCGCTCATCACGCCGTCACCCCCCGCTCCTCCAGTGCCAGCTTCATCGAACGCAGGGCGTAGAACACCCGGGAGCGAACGGTGCCGCTGGGAATGCCCAGTGTCTGCGCCGCCTCATTGACGGTACGCCCCTTGAAGTACGTCTCGACGAGAACCTCCCGGTGGGCCGGGGTCAGGTCGTCGAGCGCGTCCGACAGCGTCATCAGCCACAGCGCCTTGTCGATCTCGTCCTCCGCGGGGATGACCTCCAGCGGCGACGGATCGACCTCCTGCGGCCGGGCCTGCCGGCTGCGGTGGCCGTCGATGACGATGCGCCGGGCGACCGTCACCAGCCAGGGGCGTACCGATCCGGTCGCACGGTTGAGCTGACCGGCGTTCTTCCAGGCACGGATGAGCGTCTCCTGGACGACGTCCTCGGCGCGCTGCCGGTCCCCCGCGACCAGCCGCAGCACGTACGCCAGCAAGGGGCCGGCGTGCTCCCGGTAGAGGGCGCGCATCAGCTCCTCGTCGGGCTCCGAGGAGGTCTGGGACATGCGATGTCGGGCCCTCGCACCACGTTCACCGGCCACGACGGAATCCTTGCGCACGCCCACCTCCGATGTCCGGGGGTTCCCCCAGTCGGTCGCTCGTCCATCCGGTACGGACGCGGGGTGCGGGGTGTTCAAAGTGAGGTGACAGTTTTCTCCGGGACGGGGCGACGAAGGGGGCAGGGGCGGACATGGGGGCACATCCCGCACGCCTCAGCGGGCGAGGGCCGCGCGGCGGCGGTGCCGGGCGACCCGTTCGCGGTTGCCGCAGATCTCGCTGGAGCACCAGCGCCTGCGGCGGCCCCGGGAGGTGTCCACGTACACGATCGGGCAGTTGTCGCCCGCGCACTGGCGCAGGCTCGCCCGCGCGACGGGGTCGGTGAGCAGTTCCACGGCGTCCCGGGCGAGCGCGCCGAGCAGCGCGGCACACTCCGGAGGCGCCGTCAGCTCCCGTACCAGCGCGCCGTCCTCGCCGCGCACGGCGCGGGGCGCCGGGGGTGCGGCGCGGGCCAGGTCGTTGACGCGGGCGAGCGCGAGCTCGTAGGGCCCGCCGGGGGCCTGGCCGGGGCCGCGCGGGGCGCGGGCGCGCACCAGACGGGCGGTCTGGCAGCGCAGTTCGCGGAAACCGGCCAGCCAGGAACCGTCGGCGTGGGCCAGGGGCGTGCCCGGCGGGACGATCCCGGAGCCGGTGATCCAGGCGCGCAGCGCCGCGACGGAGTCGAGCCGTTCGACGGGGTGGGTGGTGGCGAGGAGGTCCAGACAGATCCGTCCGGTGTCGAACCGCAGCTCGTACGGGTCTGTCGCCGTACCCAGTGCCATGTTCCTGTCACCGCCTAGGGGTTGCCCACGGTGGAGCGGGCTGGGAAGGGGAGCAGGTGGACCGCTCCCTCTACAGTGCCTGCCCGCTCCCCCGCCCGGAACCCCTCGTACCGCCCAGGCCTGGACGCTCACGCATGCGTCGGCGCGTCCGGGCGCCCGTCGACCGGACGCATGGCAGACGGCGTGCACGTGAGGGACGGGGGCGGAGCACGACGGCGGACGGCCGCGCGGGCCGGCGCGGGGTACTGGCCGCGGCCACCAGGGAGACGCAGGGTCAGGGACCGACGACACCAGCGCCAGGGCCTCCCCGCCCGCGTCACAGCGCCCGCCCGCAGCACCTGGCCGGCCCCGGGAGCGCGGCGCGGGTCAGTCGGCGGCGTACTTCGCGTCCGCGGCCGGGTCCAGGGCCAGGCGGTAGCCGCGCTTGACGACCGTCTGGATCAGCTTCGGCGTGCCGAGTGCGGTGCGCAGGCGGGCCATCGCCGTCTCCACGGCGTGCTCGTCGCGCCCGGCTCCCGGCAGCGCCCGCAGCAGTTCGGCGCGGGGCACGACCCAGCCCGGCCGCCGGGACAGCGCCCGCAGCAGGGACATCCCGGCGGGCGGCACTGCCTTGAGCTCCCCGTCGACCAGTACGGCGTGACCGCGGATCTCCACCCGGTGCCCGGCGACGGGCAGCGAGCGGGCCCGGGCCGGCAGCTCCTGGCACAGCAACTGCACGAGGGGGCCGAGCCGGAAGCGTTCGGGCTGGACCGTGTCGACGCCCTGCGCCTGGAGCGGCACCGCGGTGACCGGGCCGACGCAGGCGGGCAGCACGTCGTGGCCGAGGGCGGCGAGCAGTTCGGGCAGCAGGCCGCGCTCCTCGGCGCGGCCCAGGAAGGAGACGGCGGCGGGCGCGCTGGTGAACGTCACCGCGTCCACGCCACGCGAGACGGCGGCGTCCAGCAGGCGGTCCACGGGCCCGAGGTCCTCCGGCGGCAGCCACCGGTAGACGGGCACCCCGACGACCTCGGCGCCGGCCGCCCGCAGCGCCTCCACGAACCCCGGCAGCGGTTCGCCGTGCAGCTGTACGGCGACCCGGCGGCCGTCGACGCCCTCCGCCAGGAGCCGGTCCAGCACCTCGGCCATGGACTCGGAGGACGGCGACCACCGCTCCGTCAGTCCCGCGGCGCGCACCGCGCCCTTGACCTTGGGGCCGCGCGCGAGCAGCTCCACCGCACGCAGCCGCTCCAGCAGGGCGTCGCCGAGGCCCCAGCCGTCCGCGGCCTCCACCCAGCCCCGGAAGCCGATGGCGGTGGTGGCCACGACGACGTCCGGCGCCTGGTCGATCAGCTGCTTGGTCGCGGCCAGCAGCTCGCTGTCGTCGGCGAGCGGCACGATCCGCAGCGCCGGGGCGTGCAGGACGGCGGCGCCGCGCCGCTGGAGCAGCGCGCCCAGCTCGTCGGCGCGGCGGGCGGCGGTCACGCCCACGGTGAACCCCGCGAGGGGGCCGTGGTCCGGCTGCTGCTGTTCGTCGTCCATCGCTCTCGTCCCGGTCGTCGTACCTGCCTGTACGGCGACCGAGCCTGTCAACGGCGCGTGACGGGCTCGGTTCCACCGCATGTCACCAGTGTTACGTCATACCTGGGCGTAGCCGAGCCGCTCCTTCGCCTCCGCCGGGTCCGCCGCTCCGTCCGGCACCCGCACGGCAGGGCGGCGAAGGTATACCGCCCAGGTGACGGCGAAGCAGACGGCGTAGTAGGCGAGGAACGCGACGAAGGCGCCGGTGCCGGAGCCGAGGGAGAGGAAGGACTGCCGGAAGGCGAGGTTGATGGCGACGCCGCCGAGCGCGCCCACGGCGCCGATCAGCCCCATGGAGGCACCGGAGAGCCGCCGCCCGTACGCCACGGCCTCCTCCCCCGTCAGCCCCTGGGCGAGCGCCTTGTTCTGGAAGATCCCGGGGATCATCTTGAACGTCGACCCGTTGCCGAGCCCGCTGAGCACGAACAGCACCACGAACACGGCCACGAACAGCGGGAGCGACTTCGCCATGCTGGCCGCGACGAGTACGGCGGTGGCGGCGGCCATGGCGACGAAGTTCCCCAGTGTGATCCGCGCGCCGCCGTACCGGTCGGCGAGCCTGCCGCCGAGCGGCCGGATCAGGGAGCCGAGCAGCGGGCCGATGAAGGTGAGGTACGCGGCCTGGAGCGGGGTGCGCCCGAACTGGGTCTGCAGCACCTGCCCGAAGGCGAAGCTGTAGCCGATGAACGAGCCGAACGTGCCGATGTACAGCACGGCCATGATCCAGGTGTGCGCGTCCCGGGCGGCGTCCTTGGCTGCCCCGGTGTCGTTCCTGACGGACGCGAGGTTGTCCATGAAGCGGGCGGCGAGGACGGCGGCCACCAGGATCAGCGGGATGTAGATGCCGAGCAGCACCCGGGGCCCGCCGCTCGCCCCGATGATCGCCAGCGCGACGAGCTGGATGACCGGCACGCCGATGTTGCCGCCCCCGGCGTTGAGGCCGAGCGCCCAGCCCTTCTTCCGGAGCGGGAAGAAGGCGTTGATGTTGGTCATGGAGGACGCGAAGTTGCCGCCGCCGATGCCGGCCAGCAGGCCGACCAGGAGGAAGGTCGAGAAGGACGTCCCCGGCTCCATGACCGTGAAGGCCGCGACGGTCGGTACGAGCAGCAGCCCGGCGGAGATGATCGTCCAGTTCCGTCCGCCGAAGACCGCCACGGCGAAGGTGTAGGGCACCCGCACGACGGCCCCGACCAGCGTCACCACGGACGTCAGCAGGAACTTGTCGGCCGGCGTCAGCCCGTACTCCGGCCCCATGAAGAGCACCAGCACGGACCACAGCGTCCACACCGAGAACCCGATGTGCTCGGAGAGGACGGAGAAGAACAGGTTGCGCCGGGCGATCGGCTCTCCTGTCTCCTTCCAGAAGGTCTCGTCCTCGGGATCCCAGTGCTGGATCCAGCGGCCACCAGGGACTGTCATGACGCCTCCACGCGCTCCGGGGCTCGGTTGCACCGAAGGTAGGAAGGGCGCGTTTCGGGCCGGTGGGGCTGCGGGTGACCGGCAGGGAACGTTGCTCTCACCCGGCGCGGCGACGGGGTGAGAGGTCGGGTCGGTCAGCCCTGCGGGGGCTGGGGCTGCCAGTGGGGGTTCTGCTGGGGGTACGGCTGCTGCTGGGGCGGGGCGTAAGGCGCCCGGGGCTGCGGCGGGTACGGCTGTCCGTAGGGACCCTGGGCCGGGTACGGCTGCTGCGGGGCGTACGGGCCGGGAGCGGGGTGGCCATAGCCGCCCGGGGCGGGCTGACCGTAGCCACCGGGCGCGGCGGGGCCGCCGGGCGCCGGGTGGCCGCCGGGCGCCGGGTGGCCGTACGGCGTTGCGGCCACGGGGGCGGCGCCACCGAAGGGATTGCCGTGCCCGGGCAGGTGCGCCCCGGGCGGCAGGTACCTCACCCGCCCGGTCTCGTCCGCCACCGGCAGGAACCCGGCGGCCTGGAGACGGGCCGCGAACTTGGCGTTGCGCTTGCGGGTGACGAGCAGACCGACGCCCAGGAGCGCCAGGACGCCCACCCAGACGATCGCGGCCATCACGAAGTCGTCGGACTGCCCGCCGGCCCGGAAGGCGAGGACGGCGCAGCCGACGGTGACGCCGAGGGCGCCGTACCCCATCCGCTTCTCGGCGCTCTTGCCGGTGAGGTCGAAGTTGATGCGCGCCTTGAGGAGTTCGAAGGCGTCCGGCACCAGCGGCGGCACCGACACCCCGTCGCCGGCCTGCGGGTACTGCGCCCAGTTCTGCGCGGCCCGCGCCCGTGCCTGCGGGCTGGGGTCGGGCACGATCAGCATCTTGAGCTGGCTGTTGTTCCCGCCGCCCTGCCGCACGTCGGCGTACTCGTACCCGAACTGCTGGGCGACGAAGGCGAGTCGGGCCAGCTTCTTCACAGATGCCATCGCGCTGGTGACCTCGACCGGCTCGCCGCTCGCCATCAGCCGCAGCATCTTCTGTATCTGGCGCTTGCTCATCCCACCGCTCCCCCGGGCCGGCTCACGCCACCCCGTTCACGTCCGCAACCGGGGCAGTCTCGCACGGGGGAGCTAAGCGCGTCAGCCCCGGTGCGCCGCGCCGGCCGTCCCCCGCTTCCCGGCGGAGCGCTTCGTGCCGTTCGGCCACAGCCGCGGGCTGCGCTTGGCCGCGATGTCCTCGATCCAGCCGACGGCGAGGACCATCAGGCCGATCAGGGGCCAGACGAGCGCGAACATCCAGAGCGAGTACGCGTCCGAGAGGGCGTCCGCCGCCCGCTCGCTCTGCATGAACGGGAGCCGGTACAGCAGGTCGATGATCGGCACCGTCAGCATGATCAGCAGGTTGTGCCACAGGTAGATGGTGACCGCGCGGTTGTTGGAGAGGGTCACCAGCTTGTCCCACTTGGCCAGCCGGCCCGGGAGTTCCTGCCAGGACGGGGAGTACTGGAGGAGGATCACGACGAAGCCGAACGACCAGGCGGCCTGCGCCATCGGGATGTCGTTCAGGTCCCAGCCGTCGGGGCCCAGGTGGCCCGAGGCCCACCACAGGCCGAAGGCCATCACCAGCGAGGCGCCGGAGACGGTGACGTAGCGCGGGATCTGCTTCAGCAGGCCCTCGTTGTGGGCGAAGCCGAGCACCCAGCAACTGCCGTACACCGCGAAATCGGTGACCGCGTTGCCCGTCTCGCCGGGGATCTTCACCAGGCCCGTGCCGACGATCGCCGTCAGCCCCAGCGGAGCGAGCAGCGTCGGCCAGGGGGCCCGGCGGAACGCCCACAGCAGCAGCGGGGACGCGAGGACGAACCACAGGTAGGCGCGCAGGTACCACAGCGGTCCCGCGGCCTGCACGGCCCAGGTGTCGTCCAGCAGCCCCGAGGCGGACCCGCTGTGCCAGGGGTAGGGCGGCGCACCGATCGGGACGATGTAGTTGAACAGCGAGAGCAGACCCCAGGTGTCGCCGTGGTCCGGGTCCTCGGCCGGGTTCCAGCCGCTCGCGAACATCAGCGACAGCGCGACCGCGCCGAACGCCCACATGGGCGGCAGGAGACGGCGGACGCGGCTGCGGATCACGCTCAGCGCCGGGCGTTTCAGCGAACGCGCCATCAGCGAACCGGCCAGCGCGAACATCACGCCCATCGACGGGAACAGCACCGACAGCCAGGCCCAGCCGAACAGGTGGTACACCACGACGCGGACCAGCGCGATGGAACGCAGCAGGTCGAGGTAGCGGTCGCGGCCCGGCTTCTTGGCCGCGGGGACGGCCGGCGGCGCGGCGGCCTCGGGCTCCGTCGTGCGCTGCTGCGGGACGGCGTACGGCGTTTCCGGGGCACCGCCCGGGGCCCCCGCGTACGGAGTTCCGTACGGGGCACCGCCCGGGGCCCCCGCGTACGGGGTGCCGTAGGGGCCGGCCGGTTCCGGGTTCGTCCCCGTACCGGTCGTGTATCCGTGGGTCATGCCACGGGCCTCCGATCATTGCCGCTGCGCGATCGCTGGCTCGGGACCCCGCCGCCCGGGGCCTCGACGACACCGGTGCGGCGCAGCTTCTGCCAGCGCAGACGGCCACCGGTGAGCGCGGTGATCCAGGACTGGAGCAGCACGACGTACATCAGCTGGCGGTAGAGGATCTGCTGCAGGGGCAGCGAGATCAGATGGGTCATGCGCTCGCGGTCGAGGCGGAAGGCGTACGCCGCGCAGACCGCCTGGAGGAGCAGGACGCCCAGCCAGGCCACGATCGTCTTCTGGGTCGGGCCGAACACGATGCCGTAGAGCAGGAAGATGTCGATCAGCGGCGCCAGGAGCGGGGCGACGACCATGAACAGGGAGACGAAGGGCAGGCCGACGCGGCCGAAGCGGCCCGAGGGGCCTCGTTCGATCACCGCGCGGCGGTGCTTCCAGATCGCCTGCATGGTGCCGTAGGACCAGCGGTAGCGCTGGGACCACAGCTGCTGGACGGACTCGGGGGCCTCGGTCCAGGCGCGGGCGTTCTCGGCGTAGACGACGCGCCAGCCGGCGCGGTGCAGCGCCATGGTGACGTCGGTGTCCTCGGCGAGGGTGTCGTCGCTCATGCCGCCGAACGGCTCGAGCGCCGAGCGCCGGAAGGCACCCACGGCGCCCGGGATCGTCGGCATGCAGCGCAGGACGTCGTACATGCGGCGGTCCAGGTTGAAGCCCATCACGTACTCGATGTGCTGCCAGGCGCCGATGAGGCTGTCCTTGTTGCCGACCTTCGCGTTGCCCGCGACGGCGCCGACCTTCGGGTCGCCGAAGGGCTGGACGAGTTCGCGGACGGTGGACGGCTCGAAGACCGTGTCGCCGTCCATCATGACGACGATGTCGTGACTGGCGTTCGCCAGGCCGCGGTTGAGCGCGGCGGGCTTGCCGGCGTTGAGCTGGCGGATCACCCGGACGTTGGGCAGGCCCATCGCCTCCACGATCCGGGCCGTGCCGTCACTGGAGCCGTCGTCGATGACGATGACCTCGACCGGGTGGTCGCTGTCCATCAGCGAACGGACGGTGTTCTCGATGCACTTGGCCTCGTTGTACGCCGGCACCAGCACCGTCACCGGCTCGGTGACGGGCGGGCCCCAGCGGAAGTTCCTGCGGCGCACCCGGCGGGCGTGGACGCCGGACAGCAGCAGCATCAGCACGAAACGGCCGATGACCAGGGTGCCGATGATCGCCAGGCCCACCACCAGGCCGTCGGTGAGCTTCTCCGAGGCCTGGACCAGCCAGACCCACGCCTTGCCCTTCCACAGGTCGACGCCGGTCACCGGCGTCATGGCGCTGGGCGCGTCCAGGGCCTCGGTGAGGTTGTCGAACTCGTAGCCCTGCTTCTTCAGGCCGGGCAGGAACTCGTCCAGGGCCTGCACGGTCTGGTGGCGGTCGCCGCCGGAGTCGTGCATCAGGACGATGGCGCCCTTGCCGCCGTGCGGGGTGGCGCGGCGGATGATCTCCTGGACGCCGGGCTTCTGCCAGTCCTCACTGTCGGTGTTGTTGACGACGGTGATGTACCCGCGGGAGCCGATGTACTGGGTGACCGGCCAGGACTTGTTGTCCATGGCGTCGGCGAAGGAGGAGTACGGCGGGCGGAAGAGCGAGGTGCGCACGCCGGCCGCGCCGGTGATCGCCAGCTGGTTCTGCGACAGCTCCCAGTCGATGCGCTTCTTGGACTGGAAGGAGAGGTCGGGATGGTTGAACGTGTGCAGGCCGACCTCGTGGCCCTCGTCGACCATGCGCTCGACGAGGTCCGGGTAGCGGGAGGCCATCGTGCCGGTGACGAAGAAGACCGCGTGGGCGTCGTGCTTCTTCAGCACGTCCAGCACCTTCGGGGTCCACTCCGGGTCCGGGCCGTCGTCGAAGGTGAGGACGAGGCGGTGGTCGGGCACGCTCAGGCTGTTGGTCTGGCCGCCGCGGGCGTCGATGACCGGGCCGCCCTCGAGGATCTTGTCCGGGACCTGGTCGGTGGCGGCGGGCGGCTGGACGCGGTGGTCGGCGAGGATCTCGCTGTGCACGTAGCCGCGCAGCATGAGCATCGCCACCAGGGCGACGAGGACGAGCAGCGGCAGCAGCAGGCGCAAGGGCACGCGGCGGCGCCGAGCGCCGTCACGGGCGCCGCGGGCGGCGCCGTGACGGCGGGTGCGGGAGGCCATCAGAGGGTGTACTCCGGGGACAGGGAAGGGGATGTGGAGGAGTCGGCCGGCGCGGTGTCGACGGCGGGCGCGGCCTCGGCTCCGGCGGCCACCGGGGAGGTGTCGCTCGCGCCGTTCACGGTGGTGCCGCCGCCGGGGTCGGTCGTGGCGGTGCCACCGTCCGTGGGCGCGGTCGGGTCGACCGTGGTCTCGCCGCCGCCCGCCGGGGTCGACGGGTCCGTGGTCGCGGGGGGCGGCTGCTGCGTCGTCACCGTCGGGTCCGGCTCGGCCGCGCCGCCGCCGCCCGGCTTCGGGGCGGTCGCGGACGTGGACGGCTCGGGATCGGTGCTGGTGCCCGGCTGCCGCGCGGTGCCGGAGGCGCCGGGCGCCGGGGCGTCGGCGCCGGGGGTCGTCGCCGCGCCGGTGCCGGCCGTGGGGCTGGTCTGCGGGGCGGCGCTGCCGCTCACGGAGGGCTGCGCGGACTGCGAGGGCAGCGGGGTGGTGTCGACCTGTCCGGCCGGCTTGCCCTGTTCCTGGCCGGGTACGGGCAGCCAGGGTGCGTTGGAGTTGCCCGACAGGAGCGTGGAGACGATGACGACGGCGTAGATGGCGCAGGCGCCGCCGAGGGCGATGCCGATCCGGCGGAAGCGGCGGCTGCGGCGGCCCGACTCGTCGACGAAGACCGGTCCGTCGGAGGCGTCGGAGGCGGCGTGCTTGCCGGTGCCGTTCGCGGCCGCCCGGCGGATCATGCCGTCGCCGAGCTGGACGGCGTCGAGCTGGACCGTCACCTCGTGGGGGTCGTGGGTGTGGTCGGCACCGGCGGCCGGGCGCGGGTCGATGGCGTCGGGTGCGTCCGCGTCCAGGGCGCCCGGCGTCTCCTGCCAGGGGTCGCGGAGGGCGGCGGTGGCTGGGCCGGGCGCGGGGAAGGCGCGGGTCGGGGCCGCCGGGGCCGCCAACGGGAGGATGTCCGTCCGGTCGGTGTCGCGGCGCGGTGCGTCCCCGAGCCGGTGCCCGTCGTGCCGGGGCGCTCGGCCCTGGCCTATTCGGTCCTGGCGCGTCGTGCCGCCGAAGAGGTCGACGCCCGGCTGGGGGCGGAGGACCTCCGTCTCGGCGGCACCGGTGTCGGTGCGCGGGACGTCCGTGCCCGCGCCGCTGGGGAACTCCCGGGCTCCTCCGAACCATCCGGCTCCCGCGGGCGCGCCGGATCCACCGGACACCGTGCCGGGCGCCGGGGCCGCCGCGGCGCCGGTGCCCGGGAAGGCACCGGCCGCGGGAAGCACCTGGGTGGCGTCCTGCTGCGGGTCGTGCCCCGCGACAACATCACGAGCACCGGACGTGGCGCCGGGCCACTCCGGTTGGGCGTCTTTCTGCCAGTTCTTCACGCGCACGCACTTCCCCCCGAGGGACAGTTCCGGGTGCGCGTACGACTCCGAGCACCCGTCGGCCGAACCGGCCCCCACCAGGTTCGAGCGCCCCCTGTACCACACCGTGCTCAGGCCAAGAATGTAGCGCACGCGGAGGACGTGTGGTTGCCGCGTGTCGGTTAATGGACGGACATCACAGCGGCGTCAGTGTCCGGAAGCCACGCTTCGGCGGGCCGGTGGAGCCACCCGTTTTCGGCCGCGACCTGGGCGGCGGCCCGGCGCAGCGCGTCGAAGGCGGGGTGCACCAGCCCCTTTCTCCAGACCAGTGAGACCGGCGACAGCGGGACCGGATCGACGAGCGGACGGACCACGGTCGAGGCCATGGCCGGAAAGCTCGCCACGGCGAGGATCGGATTGCGCGTCTTGTCCATGATCCGCTGGAACTCCTCGTCCCCGACGGCCAGCGGAAGGGGTGGCGCCACGACGATGCCGCGTCCCTCGAACAGGCGGTGCCCCAGGTCGGTCCACTCCGGCGTCCGCGGGTTGCCGGCCCCGGCGTACACGGCCTCGCCCGCCAGCGCGGCGAGCGGCACCTCGGGCAGCGGGGCCAGGGGGTGGTCCTCGGGCAGGACGACCGCCATGGGCTCGTAGCGGACCGGCTGGTGGCCCAGTCCCGCCCGCAGCGCCGGGGGAAGGCCCGCGAACCGGCCGAACGAGGCGTCGAGCCGGCCCGCGAGCAGCTCGGCGGCGGCGCCGGTCAGGCCGCTCTCGTAGCGGGCCATGAGTTCCAGCTCGGGTGCGAGCCGGCGGGCCCGTTCCAGGACCAGGCGTCCGGTGACCAGACCGGGCGAGTTGAGGTCGACCAGCAGCGGGCGGGCCTGCCCGAAGGCGGTGAGGAGGTCGTCCTGCGCCTGGAGCACGCGGCGGGCGTACGGCAGCAGCCGCTCGCCGTCGGCCGTCAGCGTCACCTGCCGGGTGGACCGGACGAACAGCTCGGCGCCCAGCTCGCGTTCCAGGCGCCGCACGTCGCGGCTGAGCGCCTGCTGGGCGACGTACAGGCGGGCCGCGGCGCGGGTGAAGTGCAGGTCCTCGGCGACGGTGACGAAGGCGCGCAGGAGACGCGGATCGAGGTGGGCGGGTGCGGGCATCCGGCGAATTTACAACGGGAGTGCGTGAATGCGTACGGAGAAGGTGTTGGACCCCGTGATCGGCCGCGGGTGACGGTGGGCGCATGCCGCAACCGACTCCTGAACGCGCCCTTCGCCAGGCCCCCTTGCTCACCGTCACCGCCGACGCCCTGGTCGCCGCCGACTTCCGTCCCCGCACCCCGCGCACCCCGCGCCGGCCGCCGGGCCCGTACCGGCGTCTGCTGTCCGTGCCCGGCGCCCGCGCGTTCACGATCGGGAATCTCATCGCCCGGCTGCCGATGGGCATGTTCAGCGTCAGCGCGGTCGTGATGATCGCCGGCACGCGCGGCTCGTACGCCCTCGCCGGTGCCGTCACCGCGACCGGGCTGGCGGCGACCGCGCTGGTCGCGCCGTGGACCGCGCGGCTCGTGGACCGGCACGGCCAGGCCCGGGTGGCGGTGCCGGCGACGCTGTTCGCGGCGCTCGGCTCACTCGCGCTGGTGCTGTGCGTGCGCTCCGGAGCCCCCGACTGGACCCTGTTCGCCGCGTACGCCGCCACCGCCACGACCCCCAACACCGGCGGCATGGCCCGCGCCCGCTGGGCCCACCTGCTGCAGGGCGACGCCGGCGCCCTGCACACGGCGAACTCCTTCGAGCAGGCCACGGACGAGCTGTGCTACATGCTCGGGCCGGTCCTCGCGGCCTTCCTGTGCACGACGGTGTTCCCGGAGGCGGGCACGCTGGCCGGTGTGGTCCTGCTGGTGACCGGCATCCTGGTGTTCGCCACCCAGCGCGCGACGGAACCGCCGGCCCGGCCGCGCCCCGCCGCGAAGGCGCCCTTCCGCGCGCCCGGCATACCGCCGCTGCTGGCGATGTGCCTGGCGACGGGCGCGGTGTTCGGCGCGATGGAGGTCGTCACGATCGCCTTCGCGGACGCACAGGGGCACCGTTCGGCGGCCGGCGTGGTCCTGGCGCTCCAGGCGGCCGGTTCCTGTGCGGCGGGCCTGCTGTACGGCGCGCTGAAGCCGGCCGGGCCGGCCGAGGTCCGCCTGCCGTGGTGCGTGGCCGCGATGACGGCCCTGATGACGCTGCCCCTGCTGGCCGCGGCCCTCACGGGCTCGCTGCCGCTGCTGGCGCTCACGCTCCTGGCCGCCGGGATGGCGACGGCCCCGACGATGGTCACGACGATGACGCTGGTCCAGCACCGCACCTCCGAGGGCCGGCTGAACGAGGGCATGACCCTCGCGGTGACCGGGCTGCTCGGTGGCATCGCCTGCGGCAGCGCTGCGGGCGGCTGGACGGTGGAGCACGTGTCGCCCACGGCCGGCTACGGCGTGCCGGTCACCGCGGCCGCGCTCGCCCTGCTGCTCACCCTGTCGGCCCTCCCTGGCCGGTCCCGTCCGGCCGGCGCCCGGGCATGACGAAGGCCCCGCCGCTCGGGAGCGACGGGGCCTTGGCCCACATGGGAATTGTGGAGATGGCGGGAATCGAACCCGCGTCCAACGGTGTGGAATCAGGGCTTCTCCGTGTGCAGTCCGCTTCGATTTTCTCAGCCCCGGAGATCACGCGGACAAGTCTCCGACGGGCTCAGTCACTGTTTGGTTTCCCTCTTCACCCCGTGACCGGGATCAAGGTTTAGTCCCCTAGCTGATGCCAGGATCCGGGTCGGGAACAGCCCCGGGCTGACACTCCCTTTGTAGGAGGCTCGCTTCGCTACCTGAGATCAGGCAGCGAGGGCGAAGGCCTGCTGGGAGGAATCGCGCTTGGAGTTGGCGATTATTTTTTTCGGCCTGTGGTTTACGAGATCATGGCCGCTTCCTCGACACGCTTCCCCTGCTTCGACAGCCGCTGTCGAAACCGATCATCCCCATGTTGTGTTTTCAAAAGCCGCACCGTCCAGGCGGTGCAGGGCCCATCGTACGTGACCAACGCACGAGGGTGCCAGCCTATTCCCGCGGGGTCAGGCCCGCTGCTTGCGGCGGATCGCGGAGATCGTCCGCTCCGCCTCGCGCCGGTCCTGCTTCTCGCGCAGGGTCTGGCGCTTGTCGTACTCCTTCTTGCCGCGTGCCAGCGCGATCTCGACCTTGGCGCGGCCGTCCTTGAAGTACAGCGCGAGGGGCACGATCGTGTGCCCGGTCTCCTGGGACTTCGACTCCAGCTTGTCGATCTCCACGCGGTGCAGCAGCAGCTTCCGCTTGCGGCGGGCGCTGTGGTTGGTCCAGGTGCCCTGGCTGTACTCCGGCACGTGCACGTTGTGCAGCCAGGCCTCGTGCCCGTCCAGCTGCACGAAGCCGTCGACCAGCGACGCCCGCCCCTGGCGCAGTGACTTCACCTCGGTCCCGGTGAGGACCAGTCCGGCCTCGTAGGTGTCGAGGATCTGGTAGTCGTGCCGCGCCTTCTTGTTCTGCGCGATCAGCTTGCGCCCTTTTTCCTTAGCCATAGTGCAGCCCATTTTGGCACTACGGAGGGGGTGCGCGGGAAGCCGATTTACGCGGGGCGGGGCGGGGCGGGGGCGGGGCCTACCGTCCCAGTCCGCTGAGCACGGTCCGCGCCCGTCCCAGGGCGGCCGGGTCCGTCGGGTCGACGTCCAGGTCGGGTGTGATGCCCGTGCCGTCGACGCCGCGGCCGGAGGGGGTGCGGTAGTGCCCGACGGTCAGTTCGGCGACCGAGCCGCCGGGAAGTCGGCTCGGCATCTGCACCGAGCCCTTGCCGAAGGTGCGGGAGCCGACGACGACCGCCCGTCCGCGGTCCTGGAGGGCTCCGGTGAGGAGTTCGGCCGCGCTCATGGTGCCGCCGTCGACGAGCGCGACCAGGGGTCTGGTGGTGTCGCCGCCGGGTTCGGCGTGCAGGGCGCGCTGGTCGCCGTCGACGTCGTAGGTGGCGACGAGGCCGCCGTCGAGGAAGGCGGAGGCCGCGGTGACGGCCTCGGCGACCAGTCCGCCGGAGTTGCCGCGCAGGTCGAGGACGACGCCGGCGCCGGACGGCACCCGCTCGACGGCGGCGCACACCTGCCGGCCGACGCCCTTGGTGAAGGAGGTGACCTTGACGACGGTGACGCCGTCGGCGAGGGTGCGGACGGCCACGGGGTCCGTGGACAGCCTGGCCCGGCGGACCGTCTCGGTCCACGCCCGCGTGCCGCGCTCCAGGCCGAGCCGGACGGCGGTGCCGGCGGGGTCCTCCTCGGCGTCGCCGCGCAGTATCGAGACGACCTCGGTGACCGGGCGCCCGTCGACCCGCTCGCCGTCGACGCTGCGCAGCCGGTCGCCCTCGCGGACCCCGGCGGCGGCGGCGGGCGACCCGGAGCGCACCCTGGTCACCTCGATGCGGCCGTCGCGCTCGCGGCGCGCGGAGAGGCCGACGCCGGTGTACTGGCCGTCGAGGGCCTCCTCCAACTCCTCGTACTCGCTCTGGGAGTAGACGGCGCCCCAGCGGTCCCCGCTGCGGCTGACGGCGCGTTCGGCGGCCTCCACCGGGGACTTGCCGTCGGCCATCGCCTCCGCCGCCGCGCGGGCCACGTCTTCGTGGTGACCGGCGGGCGCGGCCGAACGGGCCGCGTCCGGCGTGGACTTCCGGTCGGACGCCGGGAACGATCCGGTGGCCGCCCCGGCGACGAGTACGCTCGCGAACACCAAGGTCAGGGCGGCCCCGTGGCGTGCGCGACGGGGCTGACAGAACAGGTCACGACCTGACATGCCGGTGAGTCTAGGACAACGCGAGAGGGCCGAACGGTCGCTTGACCGTTCGGCCCCCTTGGCATGTGTCACACCTTCAGGTACTTGCGCAACGCGAAGAACGCGGCCAACGCGGGCATCAGCAGACTGGTGGCCAGGATGAGCGGGAGCTTCGTCAGCAGGGCGTCCCAGCCGATGAAGTCGATCAGGGCCAACTTGTCGGACAGCGCGAGTCCGTGGTCGATGATGAAGTACCGCGCGGTCACCAGGAAGGCGCAGGCGACCGCGCCGCCGATCAGCCCGGCGACCGCCGCCTCCATGATGAACGGCGCCTGGATGTAGAAGCCCGAGGCGCCGACCAGCCGCATGATGCCGGTCTCGCGCCGGCGGCTGAACGCCGAGACGCGGACCGTGTTGACGATCAGCATCAGCGCGACGACCAGCATCAGCGCCATCACCGCCCGCGCGGCCCAGTTCATGCCGTTGAGGAGCTCGAAGAGGTTGTCGAGGGTGCTGCGCTGGTCCGCCACGGACTGCACGCCGTCCCGGCCGTCGAAGGCGGTCGCGATGACCTGGTACTTCTCCGGGTCCTTCAGCTTGACGCGGTACGACTCCTGCATCTGGTCCGGCGTGAGCGAGCTGGCCAGCGGCGAGTCGCCGAACTGCTCCTTGTAGTGCTTGTACGCCTCGTCCTGCGACTCGTACGTCACCTTCTCGACGACGTTCATCTCGTCGAGGTCGGCCAGGATCTGCTTCTTCTGGTCCTCGGTGACCGCGCCCTTGGCACAGGCGGGGTCGGACTTGGCGTCGCTCTTGTTGCAGAGGTAGACCGTGACGTTGACCTTGTCGTACCAGTAGCCCTTCATGGTGTTGACCTGGTCGCTCATCAGGAGCGAGCCGCCGAACAGGGCCAGGGACAGGGCGACGGAGACGATGACCGCGAAGGTCATGGTCAGGTTGCGGCGGAGACCGACGCCGATCTCCGAGAGCACGAACTGGGCGCGCATGGCGAGTGGTTGAGCCTTTCCGTGGAAGCCGGTGCGGTCTGCGGTCTCAGTGCTGGTAGCCGTAGACGCCGCGCGCCTGGTCGCGGACGAGGCGACCCTTCTCCAGCTCGATGACGCGCTTGCGCATCTGGTCCACGATGTTCTGGTCGTGCGTGGCCATGATCACGGTGGTGCCCGTCCGGTTGATGCGGTCGAGCAGCTTCATGATGCCGACGGAGGTCTGCGGGTCGAGGTTGCCGGTGGGCTCGTCGGCGATCAGCAGCTTGGGCCGGTTGACGAAGGCGCGCGCGATGGCGACGCGCTGCTGCTCACCGCCGGACAGCTCGCCCGGCCTGCGGTCCTCCTTGCCGCCGAGCCCGACGAGGTCGAGCACCTGCGGCACGGACTTGCGGATCTCGCCGCGGGACTTGCCGATGACCTCCTGCGCGAAGGCGACGTTCTCGCCGACCGTCTTGTTCGGCAGCAGGCGGAAGTCCTGGAACACCGTCCCCAGCTGGCGCCGCATCTGCGGCACCTTCCAGTTGGACAGGCGCGCGAGGTCCTTGCCCAGAACGTGCACCTGCCCATGGGTGCACCGCTCCTCGCGGAGGACCAGCCGCAGGAAGGTGGACTTTCCGGAGCCGGAGGATCCCACGAGGAAGACGAACTCGCCCTTCTCGATCTCCAGGGAGACATCCCTGAGGGCTGGGTGGTTCTGCTTGGGGTAGACCTTGGAGACGTTGTCGAATCGGATCACGGATGCACCACGGGTCGCCGGGGGTAGATGAGCGTGACCATACGCGAACCGGGGAGCCGACCGCAGTCACCGGTCGGGGTTGCGCGGTAGTTGCGCGTTTTGTCCCGGCCGCCGCCCCACCGGGACCGCGCGCAGGGCCCCCCGGAACCTGGCACAGTGGAAGGGGAACGTTCACGGCTTCGTGGGCGTTGTGCCGAGTGAACCGGCTGCAAGGAGGGCGAGGCGCATGACGTACGACCGGTTGGTGTGCGCGAACTGCGCGGCGCCCGTGAACGAAGGCCGGTGCCCGGTGTGCCGCGCGAACCGCGAGCGGCTGCAGCAGGACAACTTCCTCTCGGGGCTGAATCCGATGGCGCTGATCGCCCTGCTGGCGGTCCTGGTGGCGGCGGTGGCGCTGCTGGCCCACCAGACGGTGTAGAGCCCGCGAAGACACGACAGGGGGCCCGGAGCGGTTGCGCTCCGGGCCCCTGTGTGTACGCGCTGTGCGCAGGCGCTGCCGTCAGGCGGCGGCGCCGCGGCCGCCCATCATGCGCGGGAGGACGCGGAAGCCGATGCCGCCGGCGATCATCGTGGCGGCACCGATCAGCAGGAACGTGGTCTCCGCCGCACCGGTCTCGGCGAGCTCCTCACCGCTGCCCTGGGCAGCGGTGTCGGAGGCCTGGGCCTGCTCGCCGGTCTCGGTCAGGGCCGAGGAGCCCTGCTCCTGGGTGGAGGCGTTGGAGCCGCCGTCGGGGTTGGTGTTGTTGCCACCGCCACCGTTGCCGTTGCCGTTGCCGTTCCCGTTGCCATTGCCGTTCCCGTTGCCGGGGGCCTCGGTGGGGTCGGTGGACGGGGTCCCGGTGGGGGGCTCCTCGGTGGGCGGCTCCTCGGTCGGAGGCTCCTCCGTGGGCGGCTCCTCGGTCGGGGGCTCCTCGGTGGGCGGCTCCTCGGTCGGAGGCTCCTCCGTGGGCGGCTCCTGGGTCGGAGGCGTCTCGGGGTCCTCGGGGATGGTGGTCGGCGGGGTCGACGGGTCCTCGTCCTCGCCGCCGGTGACGCTCAGGCCGAGCCCGAGACCCTGGTCGTCGGCGCTCGCGCTGACACCGATCTCGAGCGCCGAGGCCGCGCCCGCGGCGGTCAGCGAGGCACCGGCCGCGATCACGGCACCGGCCGCTATGCGTGCGACACGGATCCGCGTCTTCTTGGTCATGTGGTTGCTACCCCCAGTAGCTGAAATCGTCAGTGAGGCGGCGCCAGGGGCCGTGATCGACGGGGGGTGGCAGCGCTGAAGCGAAGTCCCCCGGTTCACATGCGCCCCAGAAATACGCATGCCGCGCCTCACCCTTACGAATGTTCAAAGCATCGTCAAGGTCATTGCGTACGCGATGTCCTGGTAAGGAACGTATGCCGGACACAAAGGGTGTGAGTGTGATGTAAAACCCGGACATCACCGACGAAGAAAAGGCAACCGCCGCCCGTGAGGCGGCAGTTGCCTTGTCGACAAAGCGGTGCGGATTCCTCCCGCTACTTCTCCTGCTGCTTGCGCCAGCGAATTCCGGCCTCGAGGAAGCCGTCGATCTCGCCGTTGAACACGGCCTCGGGGTTGCCCACTTCGTGCTCGGTGCGCAGGTCCTTGACCATCTGGTACGGGTGCAGCACGTACGAACGCATCTGGTTGCCCCAGGAGTTGCCGCCGTCGCCCTTGAGGGCGTCCATCTTGGCCTGCTCCTCCTGGCGGCGCCGCTCCAGCAGCTTGGCCTGGAGGACGTTCATCGCCGTGGCCTTGTTCTGGATCTGGGAGCGCTCGTTCTGGCAGGAGACGACGATGCCGGTGGGGAGGTGGGTCAGGCGCACCGCCGAGTCGGTGGTGTTGACGCCCTGGCCGCCGGGGCCGGAGGACCGGTACACGTCCACGCGCAGCTCGGACTCGTCGATCTCGATGTGGTCGGTCTGCTCGACCACGGGGAGGATCTCGACGCCCGCGAAGGAGGTCTGGCGGCGCCCCTGGTTGTCGAAGGGCGAGATGCGCACCAGGCGGTGGGTGCCCTGCTCGACGGAGAGGGTGCCGTAGGCGTACGGCACCTGCACGGCGAAGGTGGTCGACTTGATGCCGGCCTCTTCGGCGTACGACGTCTCGTAGACCTCGGTCTTGTAGCCGTGCTGCTCGGCCCAGCGCAGGTACATGCGCTGGAGCTTCTCCGCGAAGTCGGCGGCGTCCACGCCACCGGCCTCGGCGCGGATGTTGACGAGCGCCTCACGCGCGTCGTACTCGCCCGAGAGCAGCGTGCGGACCTCCATCTCGTCCAGCGCCTTCTTCACGGCCGTGAGCTCGGACTCGGCCTCCGCACGGGTGTCGGGGTCGTCCTCCTCCTCGGCCATCTCGAAGAGCACGGCGAGATCGTCGATCCGGCCGCGCAGGGCCTCGGCCTTCCGCACCTCCGCCTGGAGGTGGGAGAGCTTGCTGGTGATCTTCTGCGCCTCGTCCGGGTTGTCCCACAGGGAGGGCGCTGCCGCCTGCTCCTCGAGCACGGCGATGTCTGCCCTCAGCTTGTCGAGGTCCAGGACGGCCTCGATCGACTCCATGGTCGAGGAGAGGGACTTCAGCTCTTCGGATACATCGACGACTGCCACGCAACCAGCGTAACGGCTCCGCCGGGCGGTCCACGCCCGGCCGTGGCGGACGGCGGCGGTGACGGCGTGCCCGGCCTCAGGGAGAGGCCGGTGCCGAGTTCCGCGTGTCCTGGGGGCCCGCGTCGCCCTCGTCACCGCTCGTGGCCAGCCAGGTACCGACACCGATCGCCGCGACCAGGGCGACGGTGCCCGCGCCCAGCGCGAGCCGGCGGCGCCGTGCGGTGGCGCGGTTGCGGGCCGAGCCGGGGCGGGGGGCGCCGGACGCGCGCGGGGCCCGGGCGGTGCCGCGGGCGCCGCCGGCCAGCTCGTCGGGGGCCGGTACGCGCATGGAGGTGTGCGTGTCGCGGTTGGAGTCGGCCGGCTTCGCGCCCGGCACCAGCGGCACCGCCCCCCGGCGCCGGACCGGCCGGCCGGCGGGCGCGGGCGACGCGGTGGCCTCCTCGGGCTCGTCCTCCTCCTGGTCCGCGTCGGGCTCGTCCACGTCCAGCGGCGCCATCCCGGCCAGCATCGGCAGCAGCTCGCGCAGCCGGGCGCCCAGCTCGGAGGCGCGCAGCCGGGACGCCGGCGCCTTGGCCAGGCACTGCACGAGCAGTTGCCACAGCTCGTCCGGGATGCCGGGGAGGGGGACGACGGTCTCGGTGACGTGGCGGCGCAGGACGGCGCCGGGGTGGCCGCCGCCGAAGGGCGTGAAGCCGGCGAGCAGCTCGTACAGGACCGTGGCCAGGGCGTAGATGTCGACCGAGGCGCGCGGCGGCAGGCCCTCGACGATCTCCGGGGCCAGGTAGTCGGGGGTGCCGATGATCTTCGTGGCGCGGGTGCGCCGGGGCGTGTCGATGAGCTTGGCCACACCGAAGTCGGTCAGCAGCGCGGGGTGCGAGCCGCCGGGGCCGAGCGGACCCTGCATGTCCAACAGCACGTTCTCGGGCTTGACGTCGCGGTGCACGACCCCGGCGGCGTGCGCGGCGGCCAGGCCATCGGCGACGTCGGCGGCGATGGCCACGGCGGCCTCGGGCGCCAGGCGCCGCTCCCGGTCGAGGCGGGTGCGCAGATCCGTGCCCCGGACCAGGTCCATGACCAGCGCGAGGTCGTTGCCGTCGACGACCAGGTCGCGCACGGAGACGACATGGGGGTGCTCCAGGCCGAGCAGGGCGGTGCGCTCCTGGACGAAGCGTGAGACGAGTTCCTGGTCGGACGCCAGGTCCTCGCGCAGCAGCTTGATCGCGACGGGGCCCTCGGGCCCCTCGCCCAGCCACACCGTGCCGGCGCTGCCCCGCCCGAGGATCTGGTGGGCGGTGTACCGGCTGCCGATCTTCCGTGCCAAGACTGCTCCTACCGACGCGTGTTGCGCACAAAACTACGCGTCCCGAGAGCCGACCTTCACCGTGGAGGCGGAAATCACCCGCCAGTTGTCGACAAATCTCCAGAGTCGCGGTCGCGCGGCCCGTCGGAAGGTCAGTTGCCGCCCGAGCCGCCCAGGTCCCCGATCCAGCCGGTCACGGTGCCGAACCAGTCGCTGAGCTGGTCCCAGTAGCCCTTGCCGGTGCCGATCCAGTCCTGGAGCGGGCTCAGCTCCCAGATCAGCCAGCCGGCCACGAACAGGATGACGAGAGTGACCAGGCATCCCTTGAGGCAGCCGAGTCCGGGGATGCGCATCGGGTTGGCGCTGCGCTGCCGCGGCGGCCGGGGCTCCCGCCGGGGCGGCTGGGGCTCGGGCGCGGGCGGCGGGGCGTAGCGCTGCGGCTGGGGCTGCTGGGGCTGGGGCGTGGCGTAGCGCTGCGGCTGGGGCTGCTGCGGATAGCCGTAGCCCTGCGGCGGCTGCTGGGGCCGGTGCTGCTGAGGGCGCGGCTGCTGCTGCGGGCGGGCGACCTGCCGCTGGGGGCGGCGGCGCAGCGGGTCCTCGTTCGGGTCGAGGTACTGCACCTGCGTCTGCTCGTTGCGGTCGCGGGCGGCGCGCAGCTGGTTCTGCCAGGGGTGCGGATCCTCGGGCCCGTCCGGCTGCCCAGGCTGACCCGGCGGCACCGGCGGCATCACGGCGGTCGGGTCGGCCGCGCCGCGGTGGGGCAGTACGGCGGTGGGGTCGGCGGCGCCCGCGGGGTTGCCGGTGTGCGGCAGGACGCTCGTGGCGCCGTTCGGGTCGTAGGCGCCGTTCGGGTTCTGCGGCAGGACCTGCGTCGGGTCGGCGGCGCCGGGGGCGCCAGGCACCTGCGCGGGGGCCGGGTCGGGGGCGAGGAGCGCGCCGACGTCCTCGGCGGCGCCGATCTGGGCGCTGTTCGCGTGCACGCCGATGCCCTCGGCGACGACGCGCAGGCCGCGGGCGAGGTTCTCCGCGCTGGGGCGCTCGTCGGGGTTCTTGCGCAGGCAGCGCTCGATGACCGTCCACAGCGGGCCGGGGACGGTGGAGGGTCGGCGCGGCTCGGCGCTCAGGTGCTGGTGCAGCACCTCGAGGGCGGAGCCGCCGGAGAACGGCGGGCGGCCGGTGACCAGCTCGTACAGCAGGATGCCGGCGCCGTAGATGTCGACGGCGGAGGTCTGCGGGCGGCCCTCGGCGGACTCCGGGGCGACGTACGCGGGCGTGCCGACGAACTCGTGGGTGCGGGTGAGGCCGGGCGAGTCGGCCAGGCGGGCGATCCCGAAGTCGGTGAGCATCGGGTGCATCTCGCCGCCGGTCTGCTTCAGCAGGACGTTGGCCGGCTTCAGATCGCGGTGGACGACGCCGTCGGCGTGGCTGGCGGCGAGCGCGTCGGCGATCTGGGCGGTGAGCAGAGCCGCGGCGACCGGGGTGAACGGCCCGTTCTCCCGCAGGTAGCGGTGCAGGTCGGGGCCGTCGACGAGGTCCATGACCAGCGCCAGCAGCTCACCCTCGACGACCAGGTCGCGGACCCGGACGATGTTGGGGTGGGTCAGCCGGAGCAGGACGGAGCGCTCCCGCAGGAAGCGCATCACGATGTCGGCGTCGCTCGCGAGCTCCTCCTTGAGGACCTTGATCGCGACGGTCTCGCCGGGCTGTCCGGCCACGGCCGCCTCGGCGCCCGCGGTCTCCCGCTGGCGGGCTCGCCAGACGGTGCCCGTGGCACCGCGACCGAGGGGCTCCTCGAGGAGGTACTTGCTGCCTACCGGCCGCACGTCATGCGCTCCCTGTTGCTTGCTGGCTGTTCCGACCCACTGTAGTGCCGCGGTGTGCGGCCCGGGCTGTCGTCGCCCTGTGGTTCCCTTTGGTCCGCCGGTGCGTCTTACGTTCCGCTTCCGGCGCGTGTTCGAAGGAAAGACGCTCCACCCGGTCCCTTGGTTGCCGGGCCCGGACGTGACCGATCTCAAGCGGTCACTCCTCGATCATCGGCAGGCCGCCCGTCAGGCACTTTTACGGGCAGAGCCGACCAATCAAGATCATTTGGCGGCGGCGGGCGGGCGCGTTGTCAGTGGCAGGTGCGAGGATGCCTCCAGTACTGGCCGACGTGCTCGTGTGGCGGTGGGGGAAGTCCGCGGTGGGGGACCGCGGAGAGAAGGCTTCGTCCCACGCGATCGCGGGCGCCCGCGCGAAGGGACCGCTGACGGCGATGCAGATCCGGCTGACCGTCGTAGATCCGCTGGGCCCGCACCTATCCACGGGGGGCAGCGCACCCGCCGCGAGCTGCGACGTGCTGGTCACGGCGCCGGCCGGCACGGCCCTGGCCGCGGTCGCCTCCGCGCTGGCCTCGGTGGTCCCCGGCAGTGACGGCCAGGGCTCCGGCCAGGTGGTCCTCTACGCCGGCGCGCAGCGGCTCGACGCCCAGCGCAGCACCCTGGGCGAGCCCCCGCTGATCGACGGCGCCGTGCTCTGCCTGGGCGCCCCGGGCGAGCCCGACCCGCACACCGAGCCCGCCGAGGTCCCGGCCCAGCTGCACGTGGTCGCCGGCCCCGACGCCGGCGGCGTCCACCTGCTGCACGGGGGGCAGATCCGGCTCGGCCGGTCCGCCGACGCGGACGTCGCGCTCGACGACCCGGACGTCTCCCGGATGCACTGCGCCGTGACCGTCGCCGCCGACGGCCGCGTCTCGGTCGCCGACCTCGGCTCGACCAACGGCACCACCCTGGACGGCACCCGCGTCGGCGAGCGTCCGGTCCGCTTCGCGCCGGGGGCGCTGCTGCGGATCGGCGAGTCGGCGCTGCGGCTGGTCCCGGCCGCCCGGGGGGCCGCGATACGGGTGGCGACGACACCGGACGGCGAGGGGTACGTGCGCCTGCCCGGCGCGGTGACCGACGGTGACCAGGTGGCCCACGGACGCGTGGGCGACGGCGCGGACATTCCCGCCGAGCGCACGCACCACGCCCACGGCACGGCGGCGTACGGCGCCGTCGCGGCACCGGCCGGCCCCCCGCTGGTGCCCGGCCAGGGCGCCGCGCCCCGCATCGAGAGCCACGGCACCGGTTTCCCGGGGGACGCGCCGCGCTCGCTCCCTGGGGCGGGCGGTCCGCGGTCCGGGGCGGCCGGGGTGAACGACACGCACGCCGGGGCTCCCGGGGCGGGGAGCGCACCCGCGGGGGCGACCGGCGCGGGCTGGGGCTACGCGGGGGTGGCTGACGCGGGCGGTCCCGGCCGCGCGGGGGCGGCCGATGCGCGGGGCGCGGGCCGTACGGGGGCTTCCGGGACGGACCGGGGGCACGAAGAGGCCTACGGCACGGACCGGGGCGGCGAGGGACGGGCCCACGGCGCGGGGAGTGCCGAGGCGGGGGCGTCCGGTACCGGCGCCCGGGTGTCCGGCATGGGCGGCCGGCTCGCTGCGGAGGGCCCGACCGCGGGCGCGGACCCGGCGGGCGCCGGTCGCAAGGGGACGCCGCTGCGGGGCACCGACGTACCGCAGGGCGTGCGCAGGCGCGGTGGGCTCGGGGCGTGGGCGCGGCGCCTGACCGGTGGGCGCGGTGTGCAGGACGCCGCCGGGCCCGACGCGTACGTCTACGACGAGGAGGCCGCCGGTCCGGCGCGGACGGCGCCCCCCGCCGGCGCCTGCCCCGTGCCGGAGACATGGCCGGACTCCGCCTCGCTCCTGCTGACGGCGCTGGGCCCGGGGCCGCGGCTGTGGGAGCGCGGGCCGGGGCACCCCGAGGTGCTCGCCGTGCGGCTCGGCACCGCCGACCGGATGGCGCCCGGCAGTGACGCACCGCTGCCCGCGGTCCCGGTGACCGTCGGGCTGCGCGAGGCCGGGGCGCTCGGGCTGGCGGGCCCGCGCGCGCGGCTCACCGGGCTGGCCCGCGCGGTGCTGGCCCAGCTCGCCGCGCTGCACTCCCCCGACCTGCTGGAGATCGTCCTGATCAGCGCGGACCGCTCCCGACCCCTCGCGGAGCGGACCGCCGAGTGGTCGTGGCTGGGCTGGCTGCCGCAGGTGCGCCCGGGGCACGGTCAGGACTGCCGCCTGCTGCTCGCCTACGACCGCGACCAGGCCATGGCCCGCGCCCAGGAACTCCTGCGCCGCCTGGAGGATCACCTGACGGACGCTCGAAGCGGAGCCCGGCCGCCGGCCCCGGCCGGCACGATCCCGGCCCAGCCGACGGCTCCCGTCCAGGACCTGCGGCACGGCGGACCGGACGCGTCCGATCCCCCGGGCGGGTCCGGTGCGGTCACGGGGAGCGCCCGGCGGCCCTCCTGGGCACGGGCGGACGACGGGAGCGACCCGGCCGACGGCTTCGCGGGGCCGTACACCGTGGTCGTCGTGGACGGCGACCCGGGCGGGGCCGACGTGCGCGAGGTGATGGCGCGGCTGGCCCTGGAGGGGCCCCGGGCCGGCATCCACGTCGTGTGTCTCGCCGAGACGGCCGCCGCCTCCCCGACCTCGCCGGTGATGCAGACGTACGAGGCGGCCTGCGCGGCGTCGCCGGTCTTCCGCGACTGCGGCGCCGTGGCGCTGCTCAGCGGTGACGTGGCGACGACCCTGCGGCTGCTGCGCGTCGCGCGCAGCGGATCGTCCCCGAGCGGCCCGGTCGGCCACGGCACCGTCGGCACGGTGGACGCCGTCTCCCCCGCCTGGGCCGAGCGGTTCGCGCGCGCCCTGGCACCGCTGCGCACCGACGGCGCGGGAGGCGAGCGGCACGCGCGCGTGTCCGCGCCGCTGCCCCAGGCGGCCCGGCTCCTCGACGAGCTGGGCCTCGCCCGGGCCACCCCGGCCTCCCTGATGGCCCGCTGGGCGGACGCGGCCGACGACGCGGAGGCCCTGGGCGGCCGCGCGCACGCCGTGCTGGGCGCGGGACCGCGCGGCCCGGTGGCGGTGGACCTCGCCGCCGAGGGGCCGCACCTGCTGATCGAGGGCCCGCCCGGCAGCGGCCGTACGGAGCTTCTGCGGGCGCTCGTCGCCTCGCTCGCCTCGGCGGAACGCCCCGACCGGCTCGGCATCGTCCTGATGGACGGCCGGGACAACGTGGGCGCGGGCAACGGACACGGCGAGGGCCTGCGTGTCTGCACGGACGTCCCGCACGTCACCACGCACCTCACCGCCAACGACCCCGTCCGCATGCGGGAGTTCGCCCAGTCGCTGAGCGCCGAGCTCAAGCGGCGTGCCGAGCTGCTCGGGCGGTCCGACTTCGCCGAGTGGCACACCGGGCGCGAGGTGTCGGGACGGATGGTCAGTCAGCGCACGCCCGCGGGCGGGGCCGGGACGATGCCGGAGACCGGGGACGTCGAGTCGCCGCCCAGTTCGACGCTGCGGCTGCGGCCGGGCGCGGCCCGGCGGCGGGCGGGAGCGGTGCCGCCGCTGCCCCGGCTGGTGGTCGTCGTGGACGATCTGGACGCGCTCGTCACACCCCCGCTCGGGTCGCCGGGGCGCCCCGCGGCGGGGTCGGTGATGCGGGCTCTGGAGGCGGTGGCGCGGGAGGGCGAGCGGCTCGGGGTGCACCTGGTGGCGGCCGCCGGGCCGGGGGGCCGTACGGCCCAGACGGAGCCGGCCCGCAGGGCGTCGCTGCGGGCCGTGCTCGACGCGCCGGCGGCGGGGCCGGACGAACCGCTGCCGGGGCGGGGGCGGTTGGACTGGGCGGACGGACGGAGTGTGCCGTTCCAGGCGGGTCGGGTCACGGGCCGCATCCCTCGTACCGCGACCCTGCGGCCCACCGTCGTGGCGCTGGAGTGGCATCGGATGGGGGATCCCCCCGCCCGGCGTCCCGTACGGGAGTTGGGGAACGGGCCCACGGATCTGGCGCTGCTGGCCAGTGCGTTGGAGCGGGCGGCCCGGGAGGTCTCGGCAGCGGAGGTGCCGTCGCTGCTGTGACGGGGGCGCCGCAACACAGCCTGCGGGCAGTCGTGCCGGCTCGGGGCTGAGTCGTGGCCCGGCGTTGCCGCTCGGGGTGGGTGCGCTGCCCGGCGTTGCGGGGTGCCTCCCCCAGGCTCGGCTTCTCCCCCACGCTCGGCTTCGCTCGCGCGGGGGGCCCATGAGCGGGGCCCCCACCGCCCACCCCTGCCCCCTGGGGGTACTTTCCTGGCCGTTCAGGCACGGGGGGAGGCACGACTGCCCGCAGGCTGGGGCCGGGCCTGCGGCATACGCGCCCGCGGGCTGCGGCGCAGCCGGCGGCAGCCCGCCGCCGCGAGTCACGACGCGATTACGATCTTCGGCCCCACCGCGGACGCGCTCTTGCCGCCCTCACCCCCCTGGCGTACACCAGAGCGCACGGGACAGCGCCGGACGTTCGACGAGGAACGAAGAACGGGGCAGTGATGCGCACGAGCAGCACCATGCGGACAGGCAGCGCCGCGAAGAGGACCACCAGGGCGGCCGCCGCCCTCGCCGCGGGAGCCCTCGCGCTCTCGCTCACCGCGTGCGGCGGTGGCGATGACGACAACGGCGGTGGCGACGGGGGCAGTCAGGGCAACGGCACCAAGAAGCCCGCCACCCTCACCCTTCCCAAGCTGGACGGCGAGAGCCTGGAGGTCGCCGCCGTCTGGACCGGCGCCGAGCAGGAGAACTTCAAGAAGGTCCTCGCCGAGTTCGAGAAGCGCACCGGCGCCAAGGTGACCTTCGTGCCGGCCCAGGACCCGATCATCAACTTCCTCGGCTCGAAGATTGCGGGCGGCGCCCCGCCGGACGTGGCGATGCTCCCGCAGCCGGGCGCCATCAAGCAGGCGGTCGACAAGGGGTGGGCCAAGCCGCTGGGCGCGGAGGCCACCAAGGAGCTGACGAAGAACTACTCGCCGGGCTGGCAGGACATCGGCAAGGTCGGCGGCAAGCAGTACGGCGTCTACTACAAGGCCGCCAACAAGTCCCTGATCTGGTACAACGCACAGGTCTTCGAGAACGCGGGCGCCGCCGAGCCCAAGACCTGGGACGAGCTCCTGAGCACCGCGCAGACGGTCTACGACTCGGGCGTCACGCCGTTCTCCGTGGGCGGCGCGGACGGCTGGACGCTCACCGACTGGTTCGAGAACGTCTACCTCTCGCAGGCGGGCCCGGAGAAGTACGACCAGCTGGCCAAGCACGAGATCAAGTGGACGGACCCCTCCGTGAAGGAGGCCCTGACCACACTCGCCCAGATCTGGGGCAAGAAGGACTACGTCGCGGGCGGCGCGTCCGGCGCGCTGCAGACGGAGTTCCCGGCCTCGGTGACGCAGACCTTCACCGGCGGCGACCAGCCCAAGGCCGGCATGGTCTACGAGGGCGACTTCGTGCAGGTCAACATCGGCGAGACGGACGCGAAGGTCGGCACGGACGCGAAGGTGTTCCCGTTCCCGGCCGTCGGTGACACCGCGCCGGTGGTCTCGGGCGGCGACGCGGCCGTGATCCTCAAGGACTCGAAGGCGGCGCAGGCGCTGGCCACCTTCCTGGCCTCCCCGGACTCGGCGTCGATCCAGGCGAAGCTGGGCGGCTTCCTGTCGCCCAACAAGGCCATCGACACGAGCGCGTACCCGAACGAGGTGCAGAAGAAGATGGCCGACGCGCTGATCGCGGCCGGTGACGACTTCCGCTTCGACATGTCGGACCAGGCCCCGCAGGCCTTCGGCGGCACGCCCGGCAAGGGCGAGTGGAAGGCGTTGCAGGACTTCCTGAAGAACCCGAAGGACGTCGCCGGCGCGCAGGCGAAGCTGGAGGCGGACGCGGCCGCCGCCTACGGAGGCTGACGCGATGGCGTCGGCCACGGCGGCAGGGTCCTCACCGGGCCCTGCCGCTCCCAAGTCGCGCAAGAGCGTGACCGGCACCCGCCGGACCGTGGCGGCCCTGTTCCTGCTGCCCGCCCTGGTGCTGCTCGGCGCGCTCGTGGTGTACCCGATCGGGTACTCGCTGGTCCGCAGCTTCTACGACCAGTCCGGCGACTCGTTCGCCGGACTCGACAACTATCAGGCGCTGTTCACCGACGACGGCATCCGCACCGCCCTGAAGAACAACGTCATCTGGGTGGTGTTCGCGCCCACGGTCGCCACCGCGCTCGGTCTGATCTTCGCGGTGCTGACCGAACGGGTGCGCTGGGGCACGGCGTTCAAGCTGGTCGTCTTCATGCCGATGGCGATCTCGATGCTGGCCGCCGGGATCATCTTCCGCCTGGTGTACGACCAGGCGCCGGAGAAGGGCGTGGCGAACGCGGTCTGGGTGGGGGTGCACGACACCTTCGCCGAGTCCTCGGCGTTCCCGAAGGCGCACCCGGGCCGCGAGTCGCCGCTGAAGCCTGCCGGCGGGGGCGCGTTCGTCACCAAGCAGCCGGTCAGCGCGGGCCAGGTCGTCACGCTCCCGCTCGTCGGCGTGGCCCCGGACCAGATGCCGGACGGCGCGGAGAAGGCCGTACCCGCCCGGCCCGAGGATGGGAAGATCACCGGCACCACCTGGCAGGACTTCACCCGCGGCAAGGGCGTCGGGAAACTCAACGGAGTCGACGCCGCCGAGCTGGGCTATGCCGGGATGACGATCGAGGCCGTCAAGGACGGCAAGGTCGTCGCGTCGACGAAGGCCGCCGGCGACGGCACGTTCACGCTGCCCGCCGAGGCCGACGGGGCGCTGCTCAGGCTGCCCGCCGACAACTTCAAGGAGGCCTACAACGGCCTGAACTGGCTCGGCCCCTCGCTCGTCACCCCGGCCATCATCGGGTCGTACGTGTGGATGTGGGCGGGCTTCGCGATGGTGCTGATCGCGGCCGGGCTGGCGGGCGTCCCCCGGGAACTCCTGGAGGCCGCCCGGGTGGACGGCGCCAACGAGTGGCAGGTCTTCCGCCGGGTCACGGTGCCGCTCCTCGCGCCGGTCCTCGCGGTCGTGGTCGTCACCCTGATGATCAACGTGCTGAAGGTGTTCGACCTGGTCTTCATCATCGCCCCCGGCTCCTCCCAGGACGACGCGAACGTGCTCGCCCTGGAGCTGTACCGCAAGGGCTTCGCCTCGGACCAGCCGGGCGTCGCCAGCGCCATCGCGGTGTTCCTGCTGCTCCTGGTCATCCCGGTGATGTGGTTCAACGTAAGGCGGCTGCGGCGGGAGGTGCGGCGATGACGGAGCGTCCGCCGTGTGACGGCTGGGGGTCCGGGGGTCGTCCCCCGGGAGGACGCAGTAACGTAAGGCGGCTGCGGCGGGAGGTGCGGCGATGACCGCGGACGCGGGTTCTCTCACCAAGGCGGCCGCCGAGCCGTCCGGGACCACCGTGAAGGCGAAGCCGTCGCTGGGCTCGCGGCTCGCCGAGGGCGTCAGCGGCGGTCTGGTCCGGGTGTTCCTGATCGTGGTGGGCCTGTTCTGGCTGGTCCCGACCATCGGACTGCTGCTGTCCTCGCTGCGCACCCCGAGGGACATGGCGGCCAGTGGCTGGTGGAAGGTCTTCACCGAGCCGTCGCAGCTCACCTTCCAGAGCTACGAGGAGCTGCTGAAGAACGGCGACATCACGTCCTCCCTCGTCAACACCGTGCTGATCACGGTCCCGGCGACGGTCCTGGTCGTCGTCATCGGTTCGCTCGCGGGCTACGCGTTCGCGTGGATGGACTTCCCGGGCCGCGACTGGTGGTTCCTGGCCGTGGTCGGGCTGCTGGTCGTCCCCGTCCAGGTGGCGCTGATCCCGATCGCCGAACTCTTCGGCAAGATCGGCCTGTTCGGGTCGATCCTGGGAGTGATCCTGTTCCACGTCGGTTTCGGACTGCCGTTCGCGGTGTTCCTGCTGCGGAACTTCTTCGCGGAGATCCCGAGGGAGCTGCTGGAGGCGGCCAGGCTCGACGGAGCGGGTGAACTGCGGTTGTTCGTGCGGGTCGTGATGCCGCTCGGCGGGCCCGCGATCGCGAGCCTCGGCATCTTCCAGTTCCTGTGGGTGTGGAACGACATGCTGGTCGCGCTGATCTTCTCGGACTCCGGGAGCCAGCCGATCACGGTCGCCCTGCAGACGCAGGTACGGCAGTTCGGCAACAACATCGACGTGCTGGCACCGGGCGCGTTCATCTCCATGGTGATTCCGCTGGCCGTGTTCTTCGCCTTCCAGCGGCAGTTCGTCTCCGGCGTGATGGCGGGCGCCGTCAAGTAGCCGCCGTCGCATCACCCTTGAGGGGGCGGGCCGGAAACCGGTCCGCCCCCTCTTCGCGCGCGCGAGGTCCCCCGAATGCCGCGACGGCCGTAACCAAGGCGCCCTCCGGGCCGTTCCCGGGCCGAACGCCCGCGCCGACCCATGGATGTCCCCGTGCCCCGGTTCAGTGTCATCGTCCCCGCGTACCAGGTTCAGGCGTATCTGCACGAGTGCCTGGATTCGGTGCTGTCCCAGTCCTGCCCGGATCTCGAACTGATCGTGGTCGACGACTGCTCCCCGGACGCCTGCGGCGAGATCGCCGACGAGTTCGCGGAGCGCGACGCGCGGGTGCGGCCCGTGCACCTGCCGCGCAACGAGGGCCTGGGCCCCGCCCGCAACGCCGGGATGGAGCGGGCGACCGGTGACTACCTGGTCTTCCTCGACGGCGACGACACCCTCGCCCCGGACGCGCTGCGGAGCATCGCCGACCGGATCAAGGAGACCGGCGAGCCGGACGTCCTGGTCTATGACTACGCCCGCACCCACTGGACCGGCGAGACGGTCCGCAACCGGGCCGCGGCGCACCTCACCGAGCAGGGACCGGCACCCTTCCGGCTGACCGACCGGCCGGGGCTCATGAAGCTGCTGATGGTGGCCTGGAACAAGGCCGTGCGGCGGGAGTTCGCCGAGCGCGAGGGCTTCGTCTTCCCGCCCGGCCACTACGAGGACACCCCGTGGTCCTACCCGGTGCTGATGGCCGCGGAGTCGATCGCCACGCTGGACCGGGTCTGCGTCCACTACCGGCAGCGCCGGCGGGGCAGCATCCTGGGCACCCCGAGCGAACGCCACCTCGACGTCTTCGCCCAGTACGACCGGGTCTTCGCGTACGTCGAGTCCGACCCGGAGCTGGCCCGCTGGCGGCCGGTGCTGTTCCGCCGCATGGCCGACCACCTGGCGACGGTGTTCACCCGGCCCGACCGCCTCCCGCGCTCCCTGCGCGGCGAGTTCATGCGCCGGGCCCGCGTCCACTGCCGCCGCTACCGCGTCCCCGGCGCCCCCGTCCCGCCGGCCGTCCGGCTGCGCCACGGCCTGCTCCGCCTGGGCCTGCGCCGCACCTACGAGGCCCTGCGGCTGGTGTCGGCCCTGCGCCGCCGGACGCTGAAGGGCTGCGCCAAGCTGCTGGGGACGGCACGCACCGCCGTCCTGCGGCTGCACTACCGGATCCAGCGCCGCCTCCCCCTGCGTGCCGACCGCGCCCTCTTCGCCGACGGCGGCGGCCAGGGGTACGGCGGCGACCCGGCCGCGCTGGAGGAGGCGTTCCGCACCTTCGCGCCGCACGTCCGCACCGCGTGGGCCGCCGACCCGGCGCACCACCACACGGTCCCGCCCGGCACCCGCCGGCTGACCCCGGACACGGCCGCGTACTGGACGGCGCTGGCCCGCTCCCGGTACCTGGTGCACCACACCGGTCTCGACGCGGGCCTGGTCAAGCGCCGGGGCCAGGTGGTGGTCCGGACCCAGGGCGGGACACCCCTCAGGTACACGGGCCTGGACCTCCGGGAGCGCCCGGCCGCCGCCCGCGGCACCGACCTCGCCCGGCTCCTGGACACCGTGGACTCCTGGGACCACCTGGTCTCCGCGAACCGCCACTCCACCCTGACCTGCGAGCGCGTGTACCCGGGCCGCTACACCACGCTGGAGTACGGCCGGCCGCGCACCGACGTGCTCCAGCGCGCGACGGCGGCGGACGTGGCCCGGCTGCGCGAGACGCTCGGCATCCCCCAGGGCACCGTCGCGCTGCTGTACGCGCCCACGTACCGCGACTACCGCCGCACCCAGCGCGCGGGCCTCGACCTGGAGCGTCTCGTCACCCGTCTCGGCCCGCGCTTCATGGTGCTGGCCCGCGCCCACCCCCGGCACGGCGGCCCCCTCACCACCGCCCGGCACGACCGGATCGTCGACGTCACCGGCCATCCGAGCGTGGAAGCGCTGTGCCTCGCCTCGGACGCGCTGATCACCGACTACTCGACACTGATGTTCGACTACGCGGGCCTGGACCGGCCGATCGTGCTCCACGCCGACGAACCGGAGGCGTTCGAGGCAGCCGTCGGCACCTATGTCGACCTCCGCTCCTTCCCGCCGGGCGCGGTGGCGGGCGACGAGGACGAGCTGATCGGCGTCTTCGCCGGCGGCCACTGGTGCGGTCCGCGGTCCGCCCAGCTCAGGGCCGCTTTCCGGGAGCGGTTCTGCCCGTACGACGACGGCCGCGTCGCCGAGCGCGTCGTCCGCCGCGTCGTGCTGGAGGAGACGGACCTCCCGCCGGTCGTGCCGCTCGCCGAACGGCGCCCCGCCCCCTCCTCCGCATCGGCCCTCTCCCGGCCCCCGCTCGCCACCGTGCCGCAACCCGCCGGGCCGCGCACCGTCACCGACAGCCTCTGATCGCCGTTTGTCCACTGGGAGTTCGCATGCCCCGCAGCTCGTCGCGGCCCACTCCGACCCGGCCGCCCACCTGGCGGCCGACCGGACGGCCGGGCCGCCAGGCGGCCCGAGCGGCGGGGGTCTCCCGTCGGACCAGGACAACGAGAGAAAGAGCAGTATGCCCCGCTTCAGCATCATCGTCCCGTCCCATGGGGTCGCAGGGCGGCTGTCCCAGGCGCTGGACTCGGTCCTCGCCCAGTCCTTCGGCGACTTCGAGCTGATCCCCGTCTGCGACGCCCCGGACTGCGCCGCGGCGGACATCGCCGCCGACCGCGCCGAGCGGGACTCCCGGGTGGCGCCCGTGCACTCACCGCCGTCGGCGGGCCCCGCCGGGGCGCGCAACACCGGGGCGCGGGCGGCGACCGGCGCCTATCTGCTGTTCCTCGACGGCGACGACGTCCTGGTGCCGGGCGCGCTGGCGGCGCTGGACGCGCGGCTGGCGGAGACCGGCGGCGCCGACGTGCTGTACTTCGAGCACGAGCGCGTCCCCTGGTGGGAGGGCGAGCCGGCCAACCCGGCCGCCCCGCTGCTGGCGAAGGCCCCGGACGGGGCCTTCTCCCCCGGCCGCGCCCCGCACCTGACCGGCGTGCAGCTGCCCGCCTGGAGCGCCGTCTACCGCCGCGCCTTCCTTGCCGAACGGCGGCTGGAGTTCCCCGCCGGGCACTACACGGACATCGGCTTCGCCACCCGGGCCGCGGCGGACGCCGACCGCATGACGGTGCTGCGCTCCGTCGTCGTACGGCACCTGGTGCGGCGCCAGGGCAGCCGGCTGAACCAGCCCGGCGAGCACCACGCCGAGCTGCTGGACCAGGCCGAGCTGGCGCTCGCGTACGCCGCCGGGCGGGGGCTGCCGGCCGAGCGGCGCGGGCCACTGTTCGAGCATCTCTTCGCCCTGATCCTGAAGACGGCCGCCCACCCGAGGCGGCTGACCCGGGGGCGCCGCGTCTTCTTCCGGCGGGCGAGCCGCCTGTACCGGCGTCACCGTCCCGCCGGTTTCCGCGCGCCGGGCGGCCGGCTCGGCGTGCAGCACCGGCTGCTGGCGTCCGGGTCGTACACGGCGTTTCGTGCCCTGCGGGCCGCCAACCGCGCGGCGGCCGGGCTCCTCGGCCGGGTGCCCCGCCCGCAGGGGCTGCGGACCCGCCTGCGCTACCGGCGCCGGCTGCGCGGTCCGCTGGACCCCAACCTCGTCGTGTACTGCGCGTACTGGGGCCGCGGCTACGCCTGCAATCCGGCCGCGATCCACGCCAAGGCCCGTGAACTCGCCCCGCACCTGCGCGGGGTGTTCCTGGTCGAGCCCGACCAGGCGCACACCCTGCCGGAGGGCGTCGAGCACGCCGTCATCGGCAGCCGGCGCTACTGGGAGGTGCTGGCCCGGGCGACGTACCTGGTGAACAACGCCAACTTCGCCGAGGGCGTCGTCAAGCGCCCCGGCAGCGTGCACCTGCAGACGCAGCACGGCACCCCGCTGAAGACGATGGGCGTGGACCAGTCGACGTACCCGGTGGTGGCGGCGGCCAGCGGCAGCTTCGCCAAGCTGCTGGGCCGCGTGGACCGCTGGGACTACAACCTGTCCTCCAACCGCCACTCCACCCAGATGTGGGAGCGCGCCTTCCCCGGCTCGTACGAGCACCTGGAGTACGGCTATCCGCGCAACGACGTCTACTACACGGCGACCGCCGACGACGTCGCCCGCGTCCG
This sequence comes from Streptomyces flaveolus, assembly GCF_014648815.1. Taxonomy (GTDB): domain Bacteria; phylum Actinomycetota; class Actinomycetes; order Streptomycetales; family Streptomycetaceae; genus Streptomyces; species Streptomyces flaveolus. The sequence continues at coordinate 391,328 of NZ_BMRV01000006.1, forward strand.
GCGCGAACTGGGCGTGCCGGAGGGGAAGACGGCCGTCCTGTACGCGCCCACGCACCGCGACCACGAGACCGGGTTCGGCGCGGGCGGCCTGGATCTGGAGGCGTTCTGCGAGGCGGCCGGCGAGGACGTGGTGGTGCTGCTGCGCGCCCACTACTTCTACGACCGGGGCGACCGGCGCCAGGGCAGCGGCCGGATCATCGACGTCACCGGGCACCGTTCCTCGGAGGACGTGTGCCTGGCCGCCGACGCGTTGGTCACCGACTACTCGTCGATCATGTTCGACTACGCCAACCTCGACCGGCCGATCGTCGTGTACGCCGACGACTGGGACGTGTACCGGGAGACCCGCGGCGTCTACTTCGACCTGACCGCGGCCCCGCCCGGACCGGTGGCGCACACGCCCGAGGAGCTGGCCCGCGTCTTCCGCGACGGCTCGTACGCGGGCGCCGAGTCGGCGGCGCTGCGGGCGGCGTTCCGGGAGCGGTTCTGCGAGTTCGACGACGGCCGGGCCGCCGAGCGCGTGGTGCGCCGGGTGCTGCTCGGCGAGCCGCCGGAGGCGATCGCGCCCGTGACCCCGCTCGCGCAGCGCGTCCCGGCCCCCGCCGCCGCCACCCTCGTAAGGAGCTGACCCCGCAGTGCCCCGCTTCAGCGTCATCATCCCCTGCTTCAAGGTGCAGGGCTTCCTGCGCGAGTGCCTCGACTCGGTCCTGGACCAGTCCTACCGGGACATCGAGGTGATCGCCGTGAACGACTGTTCGCCGGACGGCTGCGGCGCCATCCTCGACGAGTACGCGGCCCGCGACGACCGGATGCGCGTGCTGCACCTGGAGGAGAACGTCGGCCTCGGCCGGGCCCGCAACGCCGGGATGCCGCACGCCACCGGCGACTACCTCTTCTTCCTGGACAGCGACGACACCCTCACGCCGGGCGCCCTGCGGGCGATGGCCGACCGGCTCGCGGAGACGGACGACCCGGACGTCCTGGTCTTCGACTACGCGCGCACCTACTGGTGGGGCGGCACCCGCCGCAACGTCCTCGCCCGGGTCCTCGCGGAGGCCGGCGGCGGCACCTTCACGGCCGCCGAGCACCCGGAGATCCTCGAGCTGCTGATGGTGGTGTGGAACAAGGTCTACCGGCGCGACTTCACCGAGCGGGAGGGCTTCACGTTCCCGCCGGGCTACTACGAGGACACGCCCTGGACGTTCCCGGTGATGTTCAGCGCCGGGCGGATCGCCGCGCTGGACCGCATCTGCCTGAACTACCGGCAGCGGCGCAGCGGCAACATCCTGTCCACCACCAGCCGCAAGCACTTCGACATCCACGAGCAGTACGAGCGGGTCTTCGCGTTCGTCGACGCCCGCCCGGAGCTGGCCGGCTGGCGGCCGTTCCTGCACGCCAAGATGGGCGAGCACTGCCTGGACATCCTGTCCAAGCCGGACCGGCTGCCCCCGTCCGACAAGGCCGAGTTCTTCCGCCGCACCGCCGAGATGTTCCGCGCCCACCGGCCGGAGGGGGCCCCGGTCCCGCCCGGTCTGCGGGTGCTGGAGCGGGGCTGGACGGCGTACCGGCTGCGGCGGCAGTCCGGGCGGGTCGGCCGGGAACTGGTGCGGCGGACGCGGCAGGCGGGCGGCGCCGCCGCCGGGCGTCTGGGCCGGGTCCGCTCCGCGGTGAACAGCCGCCGTCCCCTGGACCCGCACCTCGCCGTGTACTCGGCGTTCTCCCACCGGGGCGTGCTCGGCGACCCCGCGGCGGTCTACCACAAGGCCCGCGAGATCGCGCCGCACCTGCGCGGGGTGTGGGTGGTGCGCGACGAGGAGGACGTCAGGCTGCTGCCGCCGGGCACGGAGCACGTGCTCCTGGGCAGCTCGGCCTACCGCCGGGTGACCGAGCGGGCCACGTACTTCGTCAACAACGTCAACTGGCCCGGCTCGCTGGCCAAGCGTCCCGGCAGCGTCCACATCCACACCCACCAGGGCACCCCGCTCAAGTTCATGGGCGCCGACCTGCTGGGCAAGCCGGGTGCCCGGTACGGCCTGGACGTGCCGCAGATGCTGCGCCGCGCCGACCGCTGGGACTACAGCCTGGTCGCCAACCGGCACTCGGAGCTGGTGTGGGAGCGGGCGTACCCGTGCCACTTCACGTCCGTGCGGACCGGCAGTCCGCGCAACGACGTCCTGGTCGGCGCCGGTCCCGAGCACGGCCGCCGGGTGCGCGAGCGGCTCGGTGTGCCCGAGGGCCACACGGTGGTGCTGTACGCGCCGACCCGCCGCGACTACCGGCGGGGCGGGCACGTCGACCGGATCGACCTGGCCCGCCTCGCCGCCGACCTGGGCGAGGACCACACCCTGGTGGTCCGGCTGCATCCCTCGCTCGCCACCGGGCACGCCCGCGGCATGGGCCTGTCCGAGCTGCACCGGCGGGGCGTGGTCGTCGACGCGACGGACGAACCGCACGTCGAGGACGTGATGCTCGCCTCCGACCTGCTGATCACCGACTACTCCGCCCTGATGTTCGACTACGCGCTCCTGGACCGGCCGATCGTCGTGCACGCCGACGACTGGGGCGCCTACGCGGCGAGCCGCGGCGCCTACTTCGACATCACCGCCGACGCGCCGGGCCATGTGGCGCGCTCCTACCGGGAGCTGGCGTGGCTGCTGGAGTCGGGGGCGTGGCGCGACGAGGAGTCGACGCGGCTGCGGTCCGCGTTCCGGGCGCGGTTCGGCGAGTACGACGACGGGCGGGCCGCCGAGCGGGTCGTGCGGACGCTGATGCTGGGAGAGGCGATGCCGGCACCGGACCCGGCGGTCACCGTCCCCGCGGCCCGTGCCGTCCCCGCCGACGGCCGCGACCTGCTGACCTTCTCGTGAGGCCGCGCACCTGGGTGCTGGCCCTGGCCGCGGTGTTCTCCGTGCTCCAGCTCGCGAACGTCACCGGCCGGGACACGCCCGACACCAAGAACTACCTGGCGTACGCCCTGAGCCTGTCCGGCGAGAGCAAGCGCGGGGCGGCGGCGGCCACCATCGACTACGTGTGCGCGAGCCAGGCGTCGGTGGCCCGCCGCGACCAGGGCGTGCACGTGGTCCGCTTCCACCGCCCCGACCCCACCGACCGGGTCGTGGCGGACTGCCGGAAGCGGGAGTGGGGGCAGGTGGAGCCGCGGCTGGCGGCCGGGCAGACCGGCGGGCACACCGTGCCGTACATGCCGGAGCGCTTCATGCGGATCTTCGAGGTGCGGCCCGGCTATCCGGTGTTCCTGGTGCCGTTCGTCACCACGCTGGGGGCGACGTGGGGGCTGTGGGCCGCGGGCGTGGTCATCGCGTGCGCCGGCGGCGTCCTCGCCTTCCTGATCCTGCGCACGCTGTCCGTGCCGGTGCCCCTCGCGCTGACCGGGCAGGCCCTGTACTACGTGCTGCCGAGCGGCACGACCGCCATGCGCCCGATGGCCGAGGGGCTGCTGATGGCGCTGACGCTGGCGGTGGTGTGGGGCTGTGCGCTGGTGCTGCGGGCGGGGCGCGAGCGGGCGGGTCTCGCCCTGGTCGCCGGATCGCTGCTCGCGCTGTTCGCCGTCAAGCACTCCCAGGCGCTGTTCCTCGGGGTGTGTCTGGCGGCGGCCGGCGCGGCGATCGCGCTGCGGCGGCGCCGGCGGGGCCGGCTCCCGGGCCGGGACGTGCTGGCGCTCGCGGCCCTGGGCCTGGCCGGGGCGCTGGTCACGATGACGCTCGCCCGGCTGCTGCACTACCCGTCCGAGTCCGACAGCCTCCAGGACCTGCTCACCGGCCACTTCGCGCGGCCGGACCGGGAGGATCCGTGGCCGGAGTTCTGGCAGTTGCAGGGCAACTTCTGGGTGGAGTGGCTGCGGCGGCAGGCGTGGGAGCCGCTGTTCGTCGCGGCCCTGGGCGCCGGGGCGTGGGGCTCGCTGCGGCGGGGGCGCACGGTCGGTGTCTTCGTGGTCGCGGCGGCGTTCACCGGCGTCCTCACCCAGGCCGCGCACCCGGACATCAACATCTGGGGCGAGCGGCTGATCGTGCTGGCCTGGCTGCTGCCGGTGGTGGGCGTCCCGCTGCTGCTGGAGCCGGTGCTGCGGAGCCGGGTGGCCGTGCCCGCGCAGGGCCACGCCGACCGGGAGCGCGCGGTCAGCTGAACCCGGCGCTCACCCGTTGAGGTGAAGTGACGTCAAGCCGTTGACGTCGGCGGGAACATACGGCAAATGCCCCGGATGTCCCCCTTTTCCGTCCTCCAGTGAGCGCCGGCGTCCTCGTCCGGCGGGCCGTGCGCGGCGCGACGGCGCTGCGCGGCGGCCGCTCCTGGCGTCCCACCCCGTTCCAGGCCGCCGGCTTCCTGTTCTTCCTGGTGATGTCGCTGGCGTACTGGCGGGTGCCGCTGTGCTGCGACGCCGGCCAGCACGCGGCGGTGGTGGAACGCCTGAAGGCCGACCTCCTCCGTCCGCGTCACCCGATGGCCGACCTGCCGGGCGCGGGCAGCGCCTACTACTCGCCGTACGCGGTGGCGCAGGGCCTGTTCGCCCGGTTCGCGGGGCTGGGCGGCTGGGAGGTGGTGCGGCTCGCCGGACCGCTGAATCTGGTGGTGCTGCTGACCGGCCTGGGCCGCTTCGTGCGGGTGCTGAGCCCGCGGCCGTGGGCGCCCGTACTGGCGCTGGGCGCGATGACGCTGCTGTGGGGCACCGAGCGGGCCTGGTGGAGCGGCTACCTGGGGCTGATGTCGATGACCGGCAACCTCGGCTACCCGTCCGCCTTCGCGATCGGCCTCACCTTCTGGGCCTGGGCGCTGACCGGAACGCTGGCCCGCGACGCGCACCGGGTGCGGTACGTGGGGCCCAGCGGGCTGCACGGCTTCGGCGGCTACGCGGGGCTGGGCGTCCTGTACGGGCTGATCCTGCTGATCCACCCGATCACTGCGGTGGCGGCGGCACTGGGCGGCGTGGCGCTGGTGGCCGGGTGGCAGCGGGGCCGGCACGGCGCGGTCGTCGGGCGGTGGGCGCTGACGGGGGCGGCGGCGCTGCTGTCGGCGGCCTGCTGGCCGTACTTCGACGTCTTCGCGCTGGCCGGTGACGACAGCGTGGACGGCATGCACCGGGTCCTGTACCTGGACCTGCCCCGGGAGTTCTGGCTCGCGCTGCTCGGGCTGCCGGCGCTGTGGCTGCGCGGGCGCCGCTCGGCGCGGGATCCGCTGGTGCTGATGTTCGCGCTGGACTGCGCGGTGGTGGCGTACGGCTGGGTGAGCGGCCACTACACCTACGGCAGGATCCTCGGGCTCACGCTGGTGCCGCTGCAGTTCGCGGTGGCGATCGAGCTGGCGGCTCCCCGGCCGTGGGGGCGGTGGCGGCGGCTGCTGGGCACGGTGGTGGCCGCGGGGGCCCTGATGGGGTTCCTCACGGTCCAGGCGGGGGCGGTGGTGCCGCGCCCGCTGGATCCGGTCGGCTTCGAGCAGCCGCCCGACTGGCCGACGTACGCGTGGGCGGCCCGGCACATCGGACCCGGCGAGGTCGTGATCACCGACGGCTACTACGCCGGTCACGCCATCGCCGGGTACGGGCCCAATCTCGCGGCGCCCGCCTGGCCGGACCCGTCGCTGGACGAGCGGGAGCGCAGACGGCGCGTGGCCGATGTGAAGGCGTATCTCGCCCCCGGCTCGACCCGCGCCGTGCGCGCGGCCGTCGTGCGCCGCTACCACGTCCGCTGGCTGCTGCTGACGCGCTGGCACCCGGTGCCCGAGGAGGCGGTGGTGATGGCGTGGAGCGAGCGGACGGGGGAGGTGCTGGCGCGGGTCGGGGGGTGACCCGGGCGCCGGCGCCTACTCGATGACGAGCTCGACCTCGATGTTGCCGCGGGTGGCGTTGGAGTAGGGGCAGACCTGGTGGGCCTGCTCGACCAGCTTGCGGCCGGTCTCCTCGTCCACGCCCTCGGGCAGCTCGACGCGGAGGGTGACGGCGAGCCCGAAGCCCTGGCCCTGCTTGCCGATGCCGACCTCGGCGGTCACCGCGGCGTCGCTGACGTCGACCTTGGCCTGCCGGCCGACGAGGCCGAGGGCGCTGCCGAAGCACGCGGCGTACCCGGCGGCGAACAGCTGCTCCGGGTTGGTGCCCTGTCCGTCGCCGCCCATCTCGACGGGGGCGCTGAGCGCGAGGTCCAGCTTGCCGTCGGAGCTGACGGCACGGCCGTCGCGGCCGTGGGTGGCGGTGGCGGCGGCGGTGTAGAGCGCGTCCATGGAAATCCGTCCCTCTGAGAGCTGAAGCGTTCCGACCACTGAAGTAGAGCACACAATTAAGTTGTGCACAACTTACTGCCCTCCAAAGCTACCCTGGACCCATGACCACGCCACCGCCCCCGCCTCTGCCCGCGACGGACTGGCTCCGCCTCGACCAGCAGATCTGCTTCTCCCTGAACGCCGCCTCGCGCGCCTTCGGCGGTGTGTACCGCGTGCTGCTCAAGGAGCTGGGGCTCACGTATCCGCAGTACCTGGTGATGCTGGTGCTGTGGGAGCACGGCGAGCTGCCGGTCAAGAAGCTCGGCGAGCATCTGAGACTCGACTCGGGCACGCTGTCGCCCCTGCTCAAGCGGCTGGAGGCGGCCGGCCTGGTCCACCGGGAGCGCAGCGCACGGGACGAGCGGTCGGTGCGGGTGCGGCTCACGGAGGAGGGCGTCGCGCTGCGCGAGCGGGCCGCCGAGGTGCCGCGCCGGATCGCCGCGGCGACCGGCCTGGACCTCACGGAGATCCAGGACCTGCGCTCCCGCCTCGACCGGCTGACGACGGCACTGGACTCCGCCTACCGCCCCTGAAACCCGCCGCCCCCGCAGCTGCGGGCAATCGTGCCTCCCCCAGTGCCTGAACGGCCTGGGAGGTACCCCCAGGGGCGGCCCGGGTGGGCGGTGGGGTCCCCGCAACGCCGGGCTGCGCACCCACCCGCCCCCACGGCGCCGCCGAGGTCAGACGCCCCGTGGGCGAACGCGCCGTCTCACAACGCCTTGAGCCCTTCCGCCGTGGCCCGCGCCAACGCCCCCAGATACCCCTTGGGCAGCTTCCCGCCCCGCACGACCACCGACCGCCAGTACAGCGGACCCGAGATCAGATCCAGCGCCAGGTCCGCGTCGACCCCGGCACCCAGCTCTCCCCGCTCAACCGCCGCCGCGAGAATCTTGCTGGCGACCCCGTCCTGCCCCTCCCGCACCGTCTTCTGCAACGCCTCCGCGATCTCCGGATTGCGCGCCGCCTCCGCCTGAAGGTCCGGAATGATCTGCGAGGCCACCGGATGCCGCAGGGCACGGGACGTCACCTCGTACAGCAGCCGCAGATCCCCCTCGAGGGACCCGGTCTCCGGCGCGGGCAGTCCCTGCACGGCGAGCGCCGACACGATGTCGAGCACCAGGTGCAGCTTGGAGCGCCATCGCCGGTACACCGCCGTCTTGCCGACCCCCGCGCGGCGCGCGATCCCCTCGATGGACATCCGCGCGTAACCGACCGCCGCGAGCTCCTCGAAGACGGCCGCCCGGATGGCCTCCGTCACGTCCTCGCGCAGTACGGCCGCCCCGGCGGGGGCCCGGCGGCGCGGGCGCGGCTGCGGCTCGTCGGCGACGGCGTCGGCATCGGCGTTGGGCGTCATACGAGCCAAGCATAGGGGCGTCACGACGAAACGGTTGCGTTCCGACGCCACCCGGCCTACGCTCACGTCACGACGATACGGTGCCGTCCCGACGTAATAGAACGGTCGGCGTCCCGCAGGGAAACACCGGGAGTCGCCTCCGTCACCCCTCCCCGAGCGAAAGCAGCGGATGTGAGCCAGGTCCTCGACACACCGCCCCCGACACCGGCCGGTCCGGCCACCCCCACCGCACCCCACGACCTCGCGGCCCTCGCCGCCCGCCACGGCCTGTCGGTCAGCGGCGCCCGGCCCTCCCTGCCCGAGTACGTCCGCCAGTTGTGGGCGCGTCGGCATTTCATCGGCGCCTTCGCCACCGCCAAGCTCACCGCCCAGTACAGCCAGGCCAAGCTGGGCCAGCTGTGGCAGGTGATGACGCCGTTGCTGAACGCGGCGGTGTACTACTTCATCTTCGGCGTGCTGATGAACACCAAGCGCGGCGTGGAGGACTACGTCCCGTTCCTGGTCACGGGCGTGTTCGTGTGGACGTTCACGCAGAGCTCGCTCATGGCGGGCACCCGGGCCATCTCCGGCAACCTCGGCCTGGTGCGGGCCCTGCACTTCCCGCGGGCGGCCCTGCCGGTCTCCTTCTGCCTCCAGCAGCTCCAGCAGCTGCTGTTCTCGATGGCCGCGCTGGCCGTCATCCTGCTCGCCTTCGGCGTGCCGCCCGGCGTCTCCTGGTTGCTGACCGTGCCGGTCCTCGTGCTCCAGTTCGTGTTCAACGCGGGGATGTCGCTGATCATGGCCCGGCTGGGCGCCAAGTTCCCCGACATCGCCCAGCTGATGCCGTTCCTGCTGCGCACCTGGATGTACGGCTCCGGCGTGATGTTCAGCATCCACCACATGACCGGACCGGACAGCGGCCTGCCGTCCTGGATCGGCACGGTGCTCCAGCTCAACCCCTCCGTCGTCTACATCGACCTTATGCGCTTCGCCCTGATCGACAGCTTCGACGGGAGCTACCTGCCGCCGCACGTGTGGGCGCTCGCGGTGGGCTGGGCACTGGTCGCCGGGATCGGCGGCTTCGTCTACTTCTGGAAGGCCGAGGAGACCTACGGTCGTGGCTGACAACACCGGCACCACCCAGCGGGCGGCCGAGCGCGCCCCCACCGTCGTCGCCGACGGCGTCGACATCGTCTACCGGGTCAACGGCACCGGCGCAGGACGGGGCTCCGCGACGGCCGCCCTCAACCGCATCGTGCGGCGCGGCAAGGCCGAGAAGGCCGCGGGCGTGCGCCGGGTGCACGCGGTGAAGAACGTGTCCTTCGTGGCGTACCGCGGCGAGGCGATCGGCCTCATCGGCACCAACGGCTCCGGCAAGTCGACCCTGCTCAAGGCGGTCGCGGGCCTCCTCCCCGTGGAGAACGGCCGCATCTTCACGGACGGCCAGCCCTCGCTGCTCGGCGTCAACGCGGCCCTGATGAACGACCTCACCGGCGAGCGCAACGTGTACCTGGGCGGCCTGGCGATGGGCATGACCCGTTCCCAGATCAAGGAGCGGTACCAGGAGATCGTCGACTTCTCCGGCATCAACGACAAGGGCGACTTCATCACCCTGCCGATGCGTACCTACTCCTCCGGCATGGCGGCCCGGCTGCGCTTCTCCATCGCCGCCGCCAAGGACCACGACGTCCTCCTCGTCGACGAGGCCCTCGCCACCGGCGACCGCTCCTTCCAGAAGCGCTCCGAGGAACGCATCCGGGAGCTGCGCAAGCACGCCGGCACGGTGTTCCTGGTCAGCCACAGCAACAAGTCCATCCGCGACACCTGCGACCGGGTGCTGTGGCTTGAGCGGGGCGAGCTGCGCATGGACGGGCCGACGGACGAGGTGCTGAAGGAGTACGAGAAGTTCACCACCCGCTAGCCGCGACCGACACGAAGGCGCCCCGGGTCCGACCGGCCCGGGGCGCCTTCACGGCATGACGCGGTCTCCCGCGCGGCTACACCGTCACGAGTGCGTCCGCAGCAGCGTCCGCATCGTCCGCATCGCCACCGACAGGTTGGAGAGGTCGAAGGCGTCCGAGCCCTTGATCTCCTCCAGCGTGGTTCGGGCCCGGCCGAGGATCGCCGCGTTCTTCTGCTCCCACACCTTGAACCGCTGCTCGGGCGTCGATGTGCCGTTGCCCGCCGCCAGAACGTCCGCGGTGAGCGCCGCGTGCGCCGCGTACAGGTCCTCGCGGATCGCGGCGCGGGCCATGGACTGCCAGCGGTCGGCGCGGGGCAGGTCGCTGATCCGGTCCATCAGCTGGGTGATGCCCAGCCGGTCGGCGACGTCGTAGTACACCTCGGCGACGTCCAGCGGCTCCTTGCCCGTGCGGTCGGCCACCGAGACGATGTCCAGCGTCGGGAAGGCCGAGGAGAACCCGGCCACCCGGGTGGCCGGCTCGTCCGGGACACCGGCGGCGGTCAGCTCGTCGTAGATGTGCTGGTACCACTCCGCGTCCGCGCCCCGCAGCAGCTTGGGCAGCTGCGCCCAGACCTGCTCGACGCGCTCGGCGAAGAAGTCCACCGTCTCGGCGAGCTCCAGCGGCTGCGGCCGGTTGTTGAGCAGCCACCGGGTACCGCGCTCGACCAGCCGGCGCGAGTGCAGCCGGATGCGGGTCTGGACGGCGGCCTCGACCTTGGTGTCCAGTGCCTCCACCGCGTCCCACACCGGGGAGGCCCGGAAGATCGCCCGGGCCGCGGTCTGCGCCCGCACGATCTCCTCCAGCGACGCGCCGGTCTCCTCGCGCATCCGGTGCAGATACGTCGTACCGCCCGTGTTGACCGTGTCGTTGACCAGGACCGTCGTCGTGATCTCACGACGCAGCGGGTGGCTGTCGATCTGGTCGAGGAACTGCTCGCGCAGCGCCGTCGGGAAGTACGCGTGCAGCAGGCTCTTGAGGTACGGGTCGTCGGGCAGCGAGGTGTGCAGCAGCTCCTCGGCGACCGTGATCTTCGTGTACGCCAGCAGGACGGCGGTCTCCGGGCCGGTCAGGCCCTGTCCGGCGTTCAGACGCTCACGGATCTGGCGGTCGGTGGGCAGGAACTCCAGGGCCCGGTCCAGGCTGCCCTCGCGCACCAAGTGGCGCATGAAGCGCTGCTGGGCGTTGAGCATGTCGTTGGACTGGGCGAGCGCGTTGGCGATCGCCGTGTTCTGCGCGTAGTTGTTGCGCAGGACCAGCGCGCCGACCTCGTCGGTCATCTCGGCGAGCAGCTTGTTGCGCTGCTTGACGGTCATGTCGCCGTCCTTGACGAGACCGTTCAGCAGGATCTTGATGTTCACCTCGTGGTCGGAGGTGTCCACGCCCGCGCTGTTGTCGATGGCGTCCGTGTTGATCTTGCCGCCGTTGCGGGCGAACTCGATCCGGCCCAGCTGGGTCAGACCCAGGTTGCCGCCCTCGCCGACGACCTGGACCCGCAGGTCGCCGCCGTCGACGCGGATGGGGTCGTTGGCCTTGTCGCCGACGTCGCCGTTGGACTCGGTCGACGCCTTGACGTACGTACCGATGCCGCCGTTCCACAGCAGGTCCACCGGGGAGGTGAGGATCGCCTTCATCAGCTCGGCCGGGGTCATCTTGGTGACGCCGGCCTCGATGCCGAGGGCCTCGCGGATGTGCGCGTTCACCGGGATCGACTTGGCCGTGCGCGGGAAGATGCCGCCGCCGGCCGAGAGCAGCTCGGTGTTGTAGTCCTCCCACGACGAGCGCGGCAGGTCGAACAGGCGGCGCCGCTCGGCGTACGAGACGGCCGCGTCCGGCGTCGGGTCGATGAAGATGTGCCGGTGGTCGAAGGCGGCGACCAGGCGGATGTGCTCGCTGAGCAGCATGCCGTTGCCGAACACGTCACCGGACATGTCGCCGATGCCGACGACCGTGAAGTCCTGGCTCTGGGTGTCCACGCCCAGCTCCCGGAAGTGCCGCTTGACGGACTCCCAGGCGCCGCGGGCGGTGATGCCCATGCCCTTGTGGTCGTAGCCGGCCGAGCCGCCGGAGGCGAAGGCGTCGCCGAGCCAGAAGTTGTAGGACTCGGCGACCTCGTTGGCGATGTCCGAGAACTTCGCGGTGCCCTTGTCGGCGGCGACGACGAGGTAGGTGTCGTCCTCGTCGTGCCGGACGACGTCCGCCGGGTGCACGATCTCGCCGGCCACCATGTTGTCGGTGATGTCGAGCAGCGCCGAGATGAACGTCCGGTAGCTGGCGATGCCCTCGGCCAGCCAGGCGTCGCGGTCCGCGTTCGGGTCGGGCAGCTGCTTGGCGACGAAGCCGCCCTTGGCGCCGACCGGCACGATGACGGTGTTCTTCACCATCTGCGCCTTGACCAGGCCGAGGATCTCGGTGCGGAAGTCCTCCCGGCGGTCGGACCAGCGCAGACCGCCGCGCGCGACCTTGCCGAACCGCAGGTGCACGCCCTCGACGCGCGGCGAGTACACCCAGATCTCGAACGCCGGGCGCGGCGCGGGCAGGTCCGGGATGGCCTGCGGGTCGAACTTCATGGAGACGTAGTCGTGCGGCTTTCCGCCGCTCGTCCTCTGGAAGAAGTTCGTCCGCAGCGTCGCCTTGATGACGGTGAGGAAGGAACGCAGGATCCGGTCCTCGTCGAGCGACGCCACCTGGTCGAGGGCCGCGTCGAGCTCTTCGAGCAGGGCGTCCACGATCTCGAGTCCGGCGCGCTGCCGCTCCGGCGACATCCGCGCCTCGAACAGGGAGACGAGCAGGCGGGTGGTGTGGACGTTGTTGCGGAGGGTGTCCTCCATGTAGTCCTGGCTGAAGGTGGAGCCGGCCTGCCGCAGGTACTTGGCGTACGCGCGCAGCACCATGGCCTGCCGCCAGGTCAGCCCGGCGCTGAGCACGAGCGCGTTGAAGCCGTCGTTCTCCGCCTGGCCGGTCCAGGTGGCGGCGAAGGCGTCCTGGAAACGCTCGCGCGCGTCGTCGCCGAGGTACTCGCCGGCGGCGGCCTTCGGCATGCGCAGACCGAAGTCGTAGATCCAGGCCGTCGTGCGGTCCGCGCAGCGCAGCTCGTACGGGCGCTCGTCGGTGACCTCGACGCCGAGCCGGCTGAGCACCGGCAGCACCTGCGAGAGGGAGACCGAGCCGCCCTTCTGGAAGATCTTGAACCGGCGTTCCTCGGGCACGGCGCCCACCGGCTCGTACAGGCTCAGCGCGAACGTACGGTCCTCGTCGAGCCGCTCCAGGTGACCGAGGTCGGCGACCGCGGAGCGCGGGCCGTGGTCGGCCTTGTAGCCCTCGGGGAAGGCCGCCCCGTAGCGGCGCATGAGCTCCGCGGAGCGCTCCTCGCCGAACTCGGCGGTCAGCGCCTCGGCGAAGCCGTCGGCCCAGGAGCGGGCGGCCTCGACGAGGCGGGCCTCGATGCGCTCCTTGTCGGCGTCGGACAGCTCCGGCAGCTCGGTGCCCTGCGGCACGCGGACCACGAAGTGCAGCCGGGACAGGATCGACTCGGTGTTCCAGGCCGTGAAGTCGACGCTGGTGCCGCCGAGCTCCTCCTTGAGGATGTCGATGATCCGCAGCCGGACACCGGTGGTGTAGCGGTCGCGGGGGAGGTAGACGAGGGCCGAGTAGTAGCGGCCGTACTCGTCCTGGCGCAGGTAGAGCCGCAGCCGGCGGCGCTCCTGGAGGTAGAGCACGGAGGTGACGATCGGCTCCAGCTCCTCGACCGGCATCTGGAACATCTCGTCGCGCGGGTACGTCTCCAGGATCTGGAGCAGGTCCCGGCCGTCGTGGCTGTTGGGCGAGAAACCGGCCCGGTCCAGCACCTCCTCCACCTTGCGGCGGATGACCGGGACGCGGCGCACGGACTCGGTGTAGGCGGCGGACGAGAACAGGCCGAGGAAGCGCCGCTCACCGACGACGTTGCCCTGCTCGTCGAACTTCTTGACGCCGATGTAGTCCAGGTAGGACGGCCGGTGCACGGTGGAGCGACTGTTGGCCTTGGTCAGCACGAGCAGCCGGTGCTCGCGGGCCTTGGCGCGGGCGTCGGCGGGCAGCCGCTCGAAGGACGGGCTGACGGGGTGGCTCTCGTCGGTCGCGTGGTGCGGGTCGGAGCGCAGGATGCCGAGGCCGGTGCCGGCCACGGCCGCGAGGGAGTCGTCGCCGCGCAGCTGGTACTCGCGGTAGCCCAGGAAGGTGAAGTGGTCGTCCGCCAGCCAGCGCAGCAGCTCGCGGGCCTCCTCCACCTCCTGCCGGCTCAGGTCGTCGGGGGCGGGCTCGTCCGGCAGGCCCTCCGCGAGGCGGACGGCCGCGTCGCGCATCTTGCCCCAGTCCTCGACGGTCTCGCGGACGTCGTTGAGGACGCGCAGCAGGTCGGCGGTGATCTGCTTCAGGTCGCCGCGGTCGGTCTCGCGGTCGATCTCGACGTGGATCCAGGACTCGACGTGCGCGTCGTGCGGGAGGCCGTCGGTGGGCGGGCCGGTGAGGACCTCGACGAGCTTGCCGGTGAGGTCGCGGCGGACGACGAACTGCGGGTGCACGACGACGTGGATGCCGCGGCCCTGGCGGGTCAGCTCGTTGGTCACGGAGTCGACGAGGAAGGGCATGTCGTCCGTGACCACCTCCACGACGGAGTGGCTGCACGTCCAGCCGTTCTCCTCCACCGTCGGGGTGTGGACCCGCACGTTCGCGGTGCCCTGCGGGCGGTTCTCGGCCAGCCGGTAGTGCGAGACGGCGGCTCCGAAGACGTCGACCGGGTCGCGGTCGGTCAGGTCCTCCGGGGCGGTGTGCCGGTAGTAGCGCCGAAGGAACGCGGACACGGACGCGTAGTCCGGGGTGCCCGGGATCCCCGGGGTGTCCGGGGTGCCCTCGTCCGTCGTCCCAGTCGGTAGGTGCCCCCCGACCGGGCTGTTCTCAGCTACCCGCGCGGCCCTCTCGAGCAGCTCGGCCTTGGCTTCGTCCAGCTTGGTCTGCATTGTCCTCTGGCTCCTGTCGCGCGCCGTTGCGTGACGTAGAAGGAAGTACGGTCTCCGGCCTTCCGGCGTGGCATCGAGACGCGGGGTGTCCGCTCTGTTCCGACGCTATGCCGCAAGGTGAGAGGAGCGGGGGCAAATCAGCCAATGTCGACGCGCCCGCCGGGTGTGATGTCGCTCTCGCGGCCACCGCCCGGGGAGTGCGCGGCGCCGAACCGGGGACCTTCGATGCCCCGTCCCGCCCGCGAAGACCAGCGACCGCCGCCCGGTCACGGATGTAGTCCGTGCTCACCGGGCGCAGAGCAGGGGCGCCGGTGCCCCCGCGAGCTATCGCGCTGATCACGCCACAAGGCTATCGCCCCCGACAGGGCATCCGTCACGAGCCGCATGTGTACAAAACAGAGCCAAGAACTTGGACATTCTGCACAGTCACCACTGGACCACGCCGGTCACAGCCGCGGGCAGTCGTGCCTCCCCCAGTGCCCCAACGGCCTGGGAGGTACCCCCAGGGGGCCGGGACGGCACCACGACGCCGCCGACACCTCACGCCGCCGCGGCCAACCGCTCCGCCTCCGCCACGGCCTCCCCCAACGTGTCCACGACCGGCACCCCCGCCCCCACAAGACTGGCCCGACTGTGCGACCCCCCGGTGTACAGCACCGCCCGCGCCCCCACGTGCCGCGCGGCCACCGCATCGTCCGCGGCGTCCCCGATCACCACCGTACGAGCGGGCTCCACCACCGAGCCCAGCGCCGCGAGAT
Organism: Streptomyces flaveolus; assembly: GCF_014648815.1. Classification (GTDB taxonomy): domain Bacteria; phylum Actinomycetota; class Actinomycetes; order Streptomycetales; family Streptomycetaceae; genus Streptomyces; species Streptomyces flaveolus. The sequence goes on from NZ_BMRV01000006.1 coordinate 406,641, forward strand.
GCCGCACCATGTGCTCGGCCTTGCTGCCCCCGGAGGGCCCCGTCCGCCCGTCGACGCGCAGGAAGTGCGCCTCGATCCCGAGCCCCCTCACCAGCGGAACGAGCTCCTCGTGCCCGTACATGCTGAGGATCGACTGGCTGCGCCCCGCCGCCCGCCACCCGGCGAGCAGCTCCGCCACGCCCTCGGTGAGCCCGCACCGCACCCGGTGCTCGGTGTAGTACCGGTGGAAGGTCGCGTCCATGACCTCCCACTCGGCGTCCGTGGGCAGCCGCCCCATCAGCCGCTCGTAGAACTTCGGCACCGGCACGCAGTACAGCGCCCGGTACTGCTCGAGCGTGATCGGCGTCAGCCCGAACTCGGCGAACGCCGCGTTCGTCGCCCCGATGATGGCGTCGTTGTCGTAGAACAGCGTGCCGTTCCAGTCCCAGACGATGTGCGCCCCTGTCTGCGTCCCCATGCCGGAAAACGTACCCGCTGCCACCGACAGTCAAGACGGCCGGGGAAGGCCGCCGCCGGTCAGTCGCCGGCCCCGACCAGGTTCGGGATCTCCTGCGTCGCGTACCAGAGCAGCTCGTGGTCCTCGGCCCCGTCCACGACCAACCGGGCGTCGTCGTCCCCGCCGTCCGCCGCCGCGAGGGCCTCGGCCGCGGCGGCCACGTCCTTCTCCGCGTCGGCCGAGTCGACGTGCACCGCGGCCGTCTTGGCCAGCGGCACGGCCCCGTCGACCCGCACCTCGCCCAGCGCCGCCGGATCGGCCCCCCGGTCCGGTCCGGCCGACACCGCGCCGTCGGGTACGTCGGCCGCGACCACGACCCGGCGTCGCGCGGCCCCGGCGTCCACCGCCAGCAGCCGCAGCGAGGCCAGCGCGGCCCGGCTCAGGGCGGCGTACTCCAGCTCCTCGAGGTCGTCGGAGCGGACCCACTCGCGCACCGCCGGCGTGACGGCGTACGCGACGAGCGGCCCGGCCCCCAGTTGCCCCGTCCTGTGCGCCTCGGCGAGACCGGAGAGGGTCAGGGGGACATAGACGCGCATGACGGGCCGCTTTCGTGGTCGGGAGTCCGGAGAGAACAGGAACCGGGCGAGATCCACCGGAGGGCCTTCAGGATACGTGCGGCGTCCCCTTTCGGGCCCCCGCCCAGGGACCCGGACGCGTCCACTTCCGTCCCCGGAACTCACCCGGTGCGCCCGCTCCGTCCCGGCCGTTCCCATGCCCCCGGCCACTCGGATAGGTGAACCTCCCGGCTGCCCCGACCCGGCCCTCCGCCTCCTTGCCGCCGTCGCCCGCCACCCCGTACAAGATCCCCGACCATGAAGTTACCGCCCGGTATCACCCGGGCCACCGAACGGGGAGTCCCATGCAGCCCACACCGACCGTGCCGCCCCTGCGCAAGGTCATGACCCGGACCCGCCCCACCTCCCACGCACCCGCCCCCGTCCGTGTCCCCGGTGCCGCCGAGGGCGCCGCGCTCGCTCCGGTGGACCGCGCACCCGGCGCGAGCACCGGCACGGCCTCCGGCGCTCCCCGCGGCGCCACACCCCGCGCACCGGGCGGCGTACCGCCCCGCAGGCCCGGCGGAAGCGGCGTCCGGACCGCGGCGCCGGGCGGACGGCCCCCGGGCTCTCCGGGCCGGTCCGCGCGCGCCCGTACGAGGCCGACCGACAACCGCCCGGTGACCGCCGGACCCGGCGGCACGGCCAGGGCGAGTGCACGCGCGGCCGCCACCGCCGCCGTCCCGGACCGCGTCCCGTCCGCCGCCCGCCGGATCGCCGCGCCCGCCGGGACCCCGCCCACGGCCGTCCCGACGGCCCCTGCCGCTCCTGACGGCCCCACGGCGGCGCCCGCCCCTGCCACCCAGGTCGTCCCCGCCCAGACGCCTCGCCGGCCGGTCCCGCAGCTCCGTCCCACGGACCACTTCGCGGAGCTCCTCCTCGATGTGCTCAGCGGCCGGCGTCCCGTGCACGCGATGCTCCGGCACACCGTCGGCCGCGCCTACGACGAACTGGCCCGGCTCGCCGAACGCGGCCCGCTGCGCACCCGCGGCACCCTCCCCGTCGTCCGCGACATCGGCTATTACGAGGCCCGTCCGGGCGCGCTGGAGGTCTTCGCCCGGATCGGCGCGGGCGACCAGCTGCGCGCCATGGCCTTCCGCCTGGAGCAGGGCCGGGACCTGCGCTGGCGCTGCACCGCGGTGGAACTGGGCGGTCCCCGCGGGCCGCAGACGGACGACGACTGACCGCGGGGCACGGGCGCCGGACAGGCCGAAGGGCCGGGCTCCCCCAGGGGTGCCCGGCCCTTCCCACCGCCACGGCGCCTCCAGGCGCCGTGGCGTCACTTCTTGCGGCGCCGCCCGCCCTTGGCCTGCTTGCGGCGCTCCGCGCGCGTGAGACCGTCGGCCGAGGACCGCGCGGGCTCCTCGTCGGTGGTGAAGTCGCCCTCGACGACACCGCCCTCGCCGTCCACCGTCGGGGCGGAGAAGTGGAGTTCCCGGCGCTGCGGCGCGTCGAGCCCCTTGGCGCGGATCTCCGGGCGCGCGCCGGCCTGGGCCGGGACGGCGTCCTGCGGGGTCTTCTCCAGCGAGGGAGCGGCGTCCTCGACGGGAACCTCCTCGACCTGCTGCTCGACCTGGACCTCCAGGTTGAACAGGTAGCCGACGGACTCCTCCTTGATGCCCTCCATCATGGCCTGGAACATGTCGAAGCCCTCGCGCTGGTACTCGACCAGCGGGTCCTTCTGCGCCATCGCGCGCAGGCCGATGCCCTCCTGGAGGTAGTCCATCTCGTAGAGGTGCTCGCGCCACTTGCGGTCCAGGACCGAGAGCACGACCCGGCGCTCCAGCTCACGCATGATCTCGGAGCCGAGCTGCGTCTCGCGCGCCTCGTACTGCTCCTGGATGTCGTCCTTGATGGACTCCGCGATGTACTCGGCGGTCAGGCCGGCCCGGTCGCCGGCCGCCTCCTCCAGCTCCTCGACGGTGACCTTCACCGGGTAGAGCTGCTTGAAGGCGCCCCACAGACGGTCGAGGTCCCAGTCCTCGGGGAAGCCCTCGGCGGTCTCGGCCTGCACGTAGGCGTCGATCGTGTCGTTCATGAAGTGCTGGATCTGCTCCTGCAGGTCCTCGCCCTCCAGGACGCGGCGCCGCTCGCCGTAGATGACCTCGCGCTGCCGGTTGAGCACCTCGTCGTACTTCAGGACGTTCTTGCGGGTCTCGAAGTTCTGGGTCTCGACCTGCGACTGCGCGGAGGCGATCGCGCGGGTGACCATCTTGTTCTCGATCGGCACGTCGTCCGGGACGTTCGCCATCGACATGACGCGCTCGACCATCTGGGCCTTGAACAGGCGCATCAGGTCGTCGCCCAGGGAGAGGTAGAAGCGGGACTCGCCCGGGTCGCCCTGACGGCCGCTACGACCGCGCAGCTGGTTGTCGATGCGCCGCGACTCGTGCCGCTCGGTACCCAGCACGTAGAGGCCGCCGAGCTTCTCGACCTCTTCCTTCTCGGCCTTGACCGCCTGCTCGGCCCGCTCCAGGGCGGCGGGCAGGGCCGCGGCCCACTCCTCGATGTGCTCCTCGGGGTCGAGGCCGCGCTGGCGCAGCTCCGCCTCGGCGAGGTCCTCGGGGTTGCCGCCGAGCTTGATGTCCGTGCCGCGGCCGGCCATGTTGGTGGCCACCGTCACGGAGCCCTTGCGGCCCGCCTGCGCGACGATCGACGCCTCACGCTCGTGCTGCTTGGCGTTGAGCACCTCGTGCTGGATGCCGCGCTTGCTGAGCTGCTGCGAGAGGTACTCGGACTTCTCGACCGAGGTGGTGCCGACGAGGATCGGCTGGCCCTTCTCGTGCTTCTCGGCGATGTCGTCGACGACCGCCTCGAACTTGGCGACCTCGGTGCGGTAGATCAGGTCGGACTGGTCCTTGCGGACCATCGGCCGGTTGGTCGGGATGGGCACCACGCCGAGCTTGTAGATCTGGTGGAACTCGGCGGCCTCCGTCATCGCCGTACCGGTCATGCCGGACAGGCCGGGGAGTTCCTTGCCGTCGTGGTCGTGGCGCTTGTAGAGGCGGAAGAAGTTCTGGAGGGTGATCGTGGCGAGCGTCTGGTTCTCGTCCTTGATGTCCACCCCTTCCTTCGCCTCGATCGCCTGGTGCATGCCCTCGTTGTAGCGGCGGCCGGCGAGGATACGTCCGGTGTGCTCGTCGACGATCATGACCTCGCCGTCGAGGACGACGTAGTCCTTGTCCTTCTTGAAGAGTTCCTTGGCCTTGATGGCGTTGTTCAGGTAACCCACGAGCGGGGTGTTCACCGACTCGTAGAGGTTGTCGATGCCCAGCCAGTCCTCGACCTTGCTGACGCCGGACTCGTGGATGGCGACCGTGCGCTTCTTCTCGTCGACCTCGTAGTCGCCGGTCTCCTCGATGCCCTTGAGCGGGTTGCCCGCCTCGCCCTTCTTCAGGCGCGTGACCAGCTTGGCGAAGTCGCCGTACCACTTGGTGGCCTGGTCGGCCGGGCCGGAGATGATCAGCGGCGTACGGGCCTCGTCGACGAGGATGGAGTCGACCTCGTCGACGATGGCGAAGTTGTGGCCGCGCTGGACGAGTTCGTCCTTGGACCACGCCATGTTGTCGCGCAGGTAGTCGAAGCCGAACTCGTTGTTCGTGCCGTAGGTGATGTCGCAGGCGTACATCTCGCGGCGCTGGGCCGGCGTCTGGCTGGAGAGGATGCAGCCGACCTCGAGCCCGAGGAACTTGTGGACGCGGCCCATCATCTCGGAGTCGCGCTCGGCCAGGTAGTCGTTGACCGTGACGATGTGGACGCCCTCGCCGGACAGCGCGTTCAGATAGGCGGGCAGCGTGCCGACCAGGGTCTTGCCCTCACCGGTCTTCATCTCCGCCACGTACCCGAGGTGCAGGGCGGCGCCGCCCATGATCTGCACGTCGTAGTGGCGCTGGCCGAGGACGCGCTTCGCGGCCTCGCGGACGGTGGCGAAGGCTTCCGGCAGCAGGTCGTCCAGGGTCTCGCCGTCGGCGTAGCGCTGCTTGTACTCATCGGTGAGGGCGCGCAGCTCGGCGTCGGAGAGGTCGACGAAGTCCTCTTCGATGGAGTTGACCTGGTCCGCGATGCGGTGCAGCTTGCGCAGGATCTTGCCTTCGCCTGCACGCATGATCTTCGAGAGGACGGACACGGGGGTTGGTCTCCTTGCCGGTCGGGCCTGGGACGGTCGGTTTCCTTTGACTGACTGAGCAACGGCCATCGTATGCGAGGACCCCGCCGCCCCGGGAGGCCTGCCACAGCGGGGACCGCGCGCTCCTTCATCCTGCTTCCGGTCGCTGTCACAGGGTTCAACGTGCGAGGCCTGCGGATGGTGCCGCACCCGCCGTCCGAATGCACGAAAAGTGACCGCTCGTGCACGCACGGCAAAAGGATGGCGGGTACCGCGGGTCGCCCCGCAGAATCGGCCGATGGAACCCCAGACGCTCACCACGGACCGCCTGGTCCTGCGCACGGTCGGCCCCCAGGACACCGAGGCCGTGTACGCCGCCTGCCAGGACCCCGACATCCAGCGCTGGACGACGATCCCCTCGCCCTACCTCCCACAACACGCGCGGGGCTTCACGGAGCGGCTGGTCCCCGACGGCTGGGCGAACGACTCGATGTTCACCTTCGGCCTCTTCCTGCCCTCCGGTGACCTGGTGGGCATGCTCGGCCTCACGATGATCGCCCCAGGCGCCGCCGAGATCGGCTTCTGGGGCGTCAAGGAACACCGCGGGCGCGGCTACGTCACCGAGGCCGCCTCCGCCGTCGCCCGCTGGGCCTTCGGGCAGCGGGCGATCGACCGCCTGGAGTGGCGCGCCGAGGTCGGCAACACGGCCTCCCGCGCGGTGGCCCAGCGTGTCGGCTTCACCATGGAGGGCACGCTGCGCTCCGCGATCCACAACAACGGCACCCGCCGCGACTGCTGGATAGCCTCCCTCCTCCCCTCAGACCTCTCCCTCCCCTCGACAACCCCCTACCTGCCGGCTCGCCCCTGACCACCCACGCCGCCGCAGCTGCGGGCAGTCGTGCGTCCCCCAGTGCCTGAACGGCCTGTGAGGTACCCCCGGGGGCGGCACGGGTGGGCGGTGGGGGTCCCCCCACTCGAGCGCAGCCGAGAGTGGGGGAGGCACCCCGCAACGCCGGGCCACACACCCCACCCCCGGCCGACACCAACACCCCGCACGCGTCACCCCCGTTCACACACCGCACCCCGCACCCCCACTGTCAGACCCACCCCCTATCGTGCGGACGCATGACGACCCTCCCGCCCCCCGCCACGGACCTGTCCGCAGACGAGGCCCGCCGCATCGCCCTCCGCGCACAGGGCTTCCTCGGCGCCCCCGACCGCCGCGCCGGCGTCCGCGGCATACTCCGTCACCTGGGCGCGGTGCAGCTCGACACGATCTCCGTCCTCGCCCGCTCCCACGAGCTCGTCCCGTACGCCCGCCTGGGCGCCGTCGGCCGCAGAACCGTCGAGGACGCCTACTGGACGGACACGCACGCCTTCGAGTACTGGTCCCACGCCGCCTGCATCCTCCCCATCGAGGAGTGGCCCCACTTCGCCTTCCGCCGCCGCGCCTACCGCAACCGCCCGCACTGGAACCACCACCTCCCCGACGGCGCCTACGACCAGGTCATCAAGCAGCTCCGCGCCGAGGGCCCCCTCACTGCGACGGACCTCGGCGGGGCGAAGAAGACCAGCGAGTGGTGGGACTGGTCGGGAACGAAGGTCGCCGTGGAGCGCGCCCTCATGTACGGCGAGGTGGTCTGCGTCGAGCGCCGCGGCTGGAAGCGGGTGTACGACCTGGCCGAGCGCGCGGTCCCGGAGACGCTGCTGCACGACGACCTGGACGACACCGAGTGCCTGCGCCGCCTGGTCCGCCTGGCCGGTCGGTCCCTGGGCGTCGGCACCCGCGCGGACATCGCGGACTACCACCGCCTCAAGGCCGAGCAGGTCGACGCCGTGATCGCCGACTCGGGCCTGGTCCCGGTGACGGTGGAGGGGTGGGGCAGGCCGGCCTGGGCGGACCCGGCGGCCCTGGAGACACCCCCGCGCGGCCGTCACCGCACCACGCTGCTGTCCCCCTTCGACTCCCTGATCTGGGAACGCGCGCGCACCGAGCGGATCTTCGGCTTCACCCACCGCCTGGAGGCCTACGTGCCCAAGCAGAAGCGGGTGCACGGCTACTTCGCGATGCCGGTCCTGGCCGGCGGCCGGCTCGTCGGCCGCGTGGACCCGGCACGCGAGGGGCGCACCCTGGTCGCCAGGCAGGTCACGCTGGACGGCCCCAAGGCGGCCCCGGCGGTGGCCCAGGCCCTGGTCGAAGCGGCGAGCTGGGTGGACTGCACGGACGTACGCGTCGAGCAGGTGGACGCGCCGGAGCTGCGCGAGCCGCTCACGAGGGAGCTGTCCCTCCTGCTCGCCTGATCCGCAGGTGGCGAGGGGCCGTCAGCGAATCTCGAGGATCTTCTCCCGCATCGCGTACACCACGGCCTCCATCCTGGAATGCAGCTGCAGTTTCTCCAGGATGTTGCGCACGTGGTTCTTCACGGTGTTCTCGGAAATGAACAGCTCCTTGGCGATGTCCCGGTTGTTCATTCCCGTGGCGACGAGCTTGAGCACCTCCAGCTCGCGGTCCGTGAGACGCGGTGCGGGCACCAGCCGGCGCTCGTCGGTGCGCTGGATCATCGACTTGAACTCGGTGAGGAGTTTCGACGCCATGGACGGGCTGATCTGCGACTGTCCGTCGGCCACCGCACGGATGGCGGTCGCCACCTCGTCCGTCGAGATCTCCTTGAGGAGATAACCGGTCGCGCCCGCCTTGATCGCCTCGTAGAGGTCGGCTTCCTCGTCACTGATCGTCAACATGATGATCTTGGCGCTGGGGGCGACCTCCTTGATGGAGGTGCACGCCTCGATCCCGCCGCGCTTGGGCATCCGCACGTCCATCAGGATGATGTCCGGCAGCAGGTCGGCGGCCTTCTCCACGGCCTCGGCACCGTCACCGGCCTCCCCGACGACCTGGATGTCCTCCTCGGCCGCGAGCACGATCTCCAGGCCGCGGCGGAACAAAGCGTGGTCGTCCACGACCAGGACCCTGATCGGCTCCTCGCGTGACGACCCCGCGTCCGGGCCCATGCCGACGACGCCGTCGTCGGCGCCCTCGTCCCGCATCGGTCCGAAACTGTCCGCCATCGTTCCTCCCCCTGAAGGCCTGGCCTGTGGTCCTGAGCCATCGCCAACCCAAGGCAACGACCCACCGGTTGGGTGGTTGCCGCCATGATTCCATGCCTCGCCGGCACGGAGGTGACAGAGCGCACCACGCGGGGGTCGCACACCTCGCGCACCGTCGCACGCCGGTGCCCCTGGGGGCTCACGCGCGCTCCAGGGGCACCGGTCCGACTGTCACCCGGCGTGGTCAGCCGCCGAGCGCATCGCCCGCCTCGGGAGCGTGCGCCTGCGTGACCATCGTGTCCGTCGTGAGGTGGATCACGCCGTAGTCGTAGGCGTGCCGCCGGTAGACGACGCTGGGCTCCTTGGTCTCGGAGTCGACGAACAGATAGAAGTCGTGCCCGACCAGCTCCATCTCGTAGAGGGCCTGGTCGAGGGTCATCGGCGCGGCCACGTGGGTCTTCTCGCGGACGACGAGGGGTCCGTCGCCCTGGACCTCGAGCGAGCCGATCTTCTTGGTGGGTACGCCGTCCTGCTTCTCCTCCGGGACAACCTCTCCGTTCCCGTTGAGTGTCGCGGCGCCGGGGACGTGGTCGGCGACCTCGGCCGCCGGGATCCGGCGCGATCCGCGCCGCGAAAAGCGCTTGTCGTGCTGCTTGCGCAGCCGGGCACCGAGCTTCTCCGCCGCCAGGTCGAGCGCCGCGTACGGATCGCTCGCCGCTGCCTCCGCCCGGATGACCGGTCCGCGGGAGCGGAGCGTGATCTCCACTCGGTCGCAGCGGTCGGCCTGTCGGGGGTTGGGCTCCTTGGACACCTCGACGTCGAGGCTGATCACCTTGCCGTCGAGCTTCTGGATCTTCTCCAGCTTCAGCTTCTCGGCCACGTGCTTCCGGAACCGCTCGGGCACCTCGGTCTTGCGGCCCTTGACGACGATGTCCACGCAGAACTCCGTTCCCGGATCGCTCCGCTTCAGTGGCGGAGCATCTCCCTTTTGCACCAGGTTCCGGTTGTCCCGGAACCTCGGACTCGGTGACTTCCACCTCCTCCCCCGTGGGCGAGGTATCCACTCCACCGGTGCGGGTGATGACGGCTGGACCCGCAGTACGGCATTCGGATGTGAGAGGTGTGGCCTGCGGCTTTGCCTCACAACCGAACATATCTCGCCCGGACGGATGTCGTCACCCTCTACCGCGACGTACCTCCGTTCCGGTGAATTGACCCTCTCATTACCTGCAACGAAGCAAGTATTCGATCAGTTCCGGTTTATTTCGAAAGCATCTGGTGAAGCCGCGACCACAGCCGCGCAGATCACTTCGCGGATCACGTCACCGCCTCCGTCCGGACCCGCCATTCGGGGCCCGCTCTTCCGTTCCTCTCTGCCTTCCCATGCCGCCGACGAATACACAGCCGATTTCGCCGTCCTGTACGTGTCCGCACCCGCCTCCCGCTCATCCGGGACCGCACCCGCCTCCCGCACGGCGCGCGCCGCCTCCGCCAGGGAAGCCCCCGTGGTCATCAGGTCGTCGACGAGCACGACCGGCTCACGGCCGCCCAGCAGCCGGGCCCCGCCGGGGGCCACCGCCAGCGCACCGGCGAGGTTGTCCCGCCGCTGCCGGGCGCCCAGCCCCGACTGGTCAGCCACGGCGTGCCGCTGCCGCAGCACGGCGAGCACCCGCGTGGACGTCCCGGTCCGCCGCAGCTCACCCGCGGCCGCGAGGGCGATCCGCCGCGCCGGATCATGACCGCGCGCCCGCACCGCCCGGCGCGCGGAGGGCACGGGCACGAGCAGCACCGGCTGCCCCGCACCCCCGGACCACACCTCACCGCCACCCGCGCCCGCCTCCCGGAGCCCGGCCCGCACGGCCCCCGCCAGCGCCGTGCCGAGTGGCCCGGCGAGGGCCAGCACACCGCGTTCCTTGTGGGCCAGCAGCGTGGCCCGGGCCTCGTCCGCGTACCGCGCCGCCGCGTGCACCACCGGCAGCCCGGGCGGCTCCGGATCCGGACGGACCCGGCACGGCGCGCCCCCGCTCAGCGCCGCACGGCACCGGGGGCACAGCACCGTGCGGGCCCTGCCGCAGCCTCCGCACTCGGCCGGCAGCACCAGGTCGCCGAGGTCTCGCCACCATTCGCGCATGGCCACCACTGTGCCCACGCCCGCACCGCTCTGCCAGGCCTGTGGAAAACTTCCGGGCGCTCCCTGGGGACAACTCCGCGCCGACGCCGACCGGTGTCACCCGCCCGGGTTAACGCGCGTCGGCGCCGGTCTCACCCCGGATAGACCGGCGCCGTCCCTTCCGTCACCTTCTGCCACTGCATGCCGGACGGCAGCCGGACGATCAGGTCCTCCGAGTACGCCACCAGCGGCAGCCGTTCGTCCTCGGTCGCGGCGATCTCCTTGACCCCGGTCAGCGCCGCCGGCACCGATGCCTCGGGCGTGGAGCCGTCGACCTGGACGTATCCGATCTGCTGGACGCCCCCGCGCTCGCGCCCGACCACCACGAGGCGGCTGTCACCGGCCCAGGACATGGCCGTGACCTCCTCCAGCTCGGGCGTGGCGGAGCGCAGTTCGACGACGGTGACCGTGGGCCGCTCGCCGGCCCGCCCGTCGCGTTCGATCCGCCCGATGAGCAGCGACCGTTCGCCGTCCTTCTCCACGACGAGCGCGATCCGCACCCCGTCGGCCGCCACCCGCACGGCCTGCACCCGTCCGTCCAGCCCGGGGATCCGCACCTGCACCGGCTCGCCCGCGCCCTCCTGCAACACCAGCAGCCTGGGATTCTTCGGGTCCCGGTCGGCGATCCACAGGTCGCCCTGCGCGTCCCAGCTGGGCGGCGTCAGCCGGTCCGCCTCCGTCTTGCCCGCGCTGACCAGCAAGGGGTCGCCGAGCGAGCTGCCCGGCACCAGCGAGGCGACGAACAGCGTCTTGGAGTCGAAGCCGATGCCGGCCGCGCTGTGCTCGTCCCGCGACACCGCCACCGACCGCAGAGCCGTCGTGCCCTCGCCCAGCGCACCGGGCACCGTCTCGGGGTGGGTGGCGGTGCTGCCCGCGGCGATCCGCACCAGGCGGTGCTTGGCGTCCACGAAGTACAGGTAGTCGGGCCGCTGGGCAGAACCGCGCGTCGCGACCGTCTCGGCCCGGTCCTCGCCGAGCGAGCACAGCCGTTTGTTCCCCGAGGTCAGCTCCACCTCGTCCACGGCGGGAGTGAGGTTCTGCAGCGTGAACAGGAGCTGCGTCGCCATCTCGTCGCACTTGTCCGCACCGACCCCGGCGGCCTTGGCGTTCAGCGGCACCTCCAGCTTGTTGCGGTCGTCGGGCGTCAGCGAGTCGACGTTGTCCGCCAGTGCCGTACCGGTCGGGAAGCTCGACCTGACCACGGGCCCCAGCAGGCTCGTCGGCCCGCTGATCAGCGACCGCACGGCCTGGGTCAGCGGGTCCACCAGCCGGCGCACGTAGACCGGATCGGCGACGGCCGCCGGCTGCGTACTCGTACCCGCCTGGGCCTTCGGAACGGTGTTCGAGGCGAAGTAGTACTTGTTGACGGACATGTAGGTGCGCTGGAAGTCGGACTTGCCCATGACCACGCCCTGCGGCAGGACGTCGATGCGCCACTGCCGGGTCTTCGGGTCACGGGTGAGGTGCACCGGTTCGCGGTACTGCCCCGATGCCGGCGCGTACGACTGCTGCGAGTCCACCGTGGCCACCCTGGTGCCCGTCAGCGTGGCCGAGTACGAGTAGTCGTCGGTGTCCTCACGGCTCGCCAGGTGGTCGGCCTCGGTTCCGGCCCCGCCCGCCAGCACCGTCGTGGACCGCTCCGGCTGCCAGGTCTTCGCCGCGTCGGCCGTCAGGTACTTGCGGGCCGTCTCGTAGTGCGGGTCGTTGCTGGTCAGCGCCTCCAGAAAGCCCTGCACGATCACCGACGGCGAGGCGTCCTCCGCCGGCGGCATCGCGAACACCCGCACCTGCGGGTCCTGCCGGGGCGTGGACTCCACGCCCCGCAGGTCCCCGTGGTCGGGCATGGACGCACACCCCGCCAGCAGTACGACGCCGCAGACCGCGTACGTCACCGCGCGCGTCGGCGTCCGCCGGCCGCTCCCCTCGCGGTCAGCGCCCACGAAATGCCTCCCCTTGCCTGCTCGGCTCCTCCGGCCCGGTGTCCGAACGGCTCGCCGCCTCCGGCCCGGGCGTGCCGTCCTGCGTACGGGCGCCCGAGACGGGCCGCGGCACCACCCGCGCGCCGTTGCCGGGCAGCGCCGTCGGATCGGCGGTGGCCGTGGCGGACGACCGCGGCGGTATCGGGCCCCGGGCGGACGCCGAGGCCGCGTGGCCCACCGACGCCTGCGCCGGGACGGTGACCGCCCTGTCCGCCGCTCCCTGCGCCTGGCCTCCGTCGTGGAGACCGGCGTCGTTCAGCCCGCGATTGCGCCGCGAGTCCGCCGGCTCCAGCGGTATCGGCGAACCCCGCAGCGGCTCGTCCGCCGTCCTGGGCAGCGTCAGCCGGAACTGCGAACCGCCGCCCGGCTCGCCCCAGGCCTGCAGCCAGCCGCCGTGCAGCCGCGCGTCCTCCAGGGCGATGGACAGGCCGAGTCCCGTACCACCGGTGGTACGCGCGCGCGCCGGGTCGGCCCGCCAGAAGCGGCTGAAGACCCGGGTGGCCTCGCCGGGCTTGAGCCCGACACCGTAGTCGCGCACCGCGACGGCGACCGCGCCGCCGGCCGCGGCGAGCCGGACGACGACGTCCTGGCCCTCGCCGTGCTCGACGGCGTTGACGACGAGATTGCGCAGCACCCGCTCCACGCGCCGGGCGTCCGCCTCGGCGACGACGGGCTGCTGGTCGCCGACCACGCGTATCCGCGAACCCTTGCGCTCGGCGAGCGGCTCGGCCCCGCTGACGACCCGCCGCACGACCTCCCGGAGGTCGATCGGCTCGGCCTCCAGCGCCGCGGCACCCGCGTCGAAGCGGCTGATCTCCAGGAGGTCCGCCAGCAGCGTCTCGAAGCGGTCCAGCTGGTCCGCCAGCAGCTCGGCCGACCGCGCGGTCACCGGATCGAAGTCCACGCGCGCGTCGTGGATGACATCGGCCGCCATCCGAACGGTCGTCAGCGGCGTCCGCAGCTCGTGCGACACGTCGGAGACGAACCGCCGCTGCATCCGCGACAGGTCCTCGAGCTGGCTGATCTTCAGCTGGAGGTTCTGCGCCATCTTGTTGAAGGCCTCGCCGAGCCGCGCGATGTCGTCCTCGCCGGTGACCTTCATCCGTTCCTGCAGCCGCCCGGCGGACAGCCGCTCGGCGATGCTCGCCGCCATCCGCACGGGCGTGACGACCTGGCGCACCACCAGCCAGGCGATGGCGCCGAGGAGGACGACGACGAACAGCCCGGCCGTCGCCAGCGTGCCCTTGACCAGGCTGAGCGACTTCTCCTCCTGCGTCAGCGGGAAGAGGTAGTACAGCTGGTACGGCTCACCGTTCGGGTCGTTGACCTGCTTGCCGATGACCAGGCCCGGCTGGGACGGCTCGTCGGAGTCGTAGACGATGCGCGTGTAGCTCTGGGCCGCCGCCGGGTCGCCGTCGATCCGCTCCCGCAGCTCCTCGGGCACACTGGCCGACCAGTTGACCAGGCCGGAGGCGCGCGGGCCGCGCCCGCTGCCGCTGTCCCCGCCCATGGGCAGCGTGACCACGTCGAAGGCGCCCTGGCCGCCGCTGGAGAGCGACTTCACGAGGTCGCTCATCCACTGGATGACGTTCTGCGGCGGACGGCCGTCCACGGGGGTGCCCTCGTCGCCGGTCGTGCTCTCCGTCTCCTCGGCCTTCTGCTTGGCCACCGCGAAACCGCCGGTGGCCTGGCTCTGCGACGCCTTCACCTTGGCGTCCAGCAGACCGTTGCGGACCTGCCCGATCACGACGAAGCCGAGCAGCAGCACCACGCCGAGCGACATCAGCAGCGTGGTGACGACGACCTTGAGCTGGATGTTGCGCCGCCACAGCCGCATCACGGGCAGCAGCGGACGGCGTACCCAGCGCATGAACAGGCGGAGCACCGGGCTGCCCTGGACCCCGCCGTGCAGCAGTCCGCCCTCGAGCAGACGCGTCCAGCGCGAGCGCCCGGGCCCGTGGCCGACAGGCCGCCCGGCGCCGTCCCCGGACCGGCCGGGCGCCGAAGCGGCACTGTCCCTGCTCATGTCAGCTCGGTCCGGCCTTGTAACCGACGCCACGGACGGTCACCACGATCTCCGGCTTCTCCGGGTCCTTCTCGACCTTGGAGCGCAGCCGCTGCACATGCACGTTGACCAGCCGGGTGTCGGCCGCGTGCCGGTAGCCCCAGACCTGCTCGAGGAGCACCTCGCGCGTGAACACCTGCCACGGCTTGCGGGCCAGCGCGACCAGCAGGTCGAACTCCAGCGGCGTCAGCGCGATCGACTGCCCGTCCCGCTTCACGGAGTGCCCCGCCACGTCGATCACCAGGTCGCCGATGGCGAGCTGCTCCGGCGCCGGTTCCTCCGACCTCCGCAGCCGCGCCCGGATCCGGGCCACCAGCTCCTTCGGCTTGAACGGCTTCACGATGTAGTCGTCGGCGCCCGACTCCAGCCCCACCACCACATCGACGGTGTCGCTCTTGGCCGTCAGCATCACGATCGGCACGCCGGACTCCGCCCTGATCAGGCGGCAGACCTCGATACCGTCCCTGCCGGGCAGCATCAGGTCGAGCAGCACCAGGTCGGGCTTGGTCTCACGGAAGGCGGCCAGCGCCTTGTCACCGTCGGCTACGAAAGACGGCTCAAAACCCTCACCACGCAGCACAATGCCGAGCATCTCGGCCAGTGCGGTGTCGTCGTCGACGACAAGGACTCGTCCCTTCATAAACGACATCATCCCATTCTCGTAACGACGACAGAGGTGCTGGTGAGCGAGGTCACTGGCCTGTGACGATAGTCGTACCGAGCCCTCACTGTCTGCCCCGCTCCGCCGCCGCCCGGCCGCGCTCACAGCGCGTCCGGGCGGCACTACGGAACGCAGGCACCGCTCACCCGCCGCCGCGGGACGGTCAGGGAGCCCGCTCAGCCGGCGGACGGCCGCCGCGAGCCGGCACTCAGCTCGGCGAGGGCGTCAGCCGTCACGGGCGAGACCACGCCCTCCTCGGTGACGATCGCCGTCACCAGCTCGGGCGGCGTCACGTCGAACGCCGGGTTGTACGCCTGCGTCCCCAGGGGAGCCACCGGAATCCCGCCGCCCGCTCCCGTCACCGGGACCTGAGGAGCTGTGACCTCGGTCACTTCGTAGCCGGGGCGCTGCTCGACCTCGATGGACGCCCCGTCCGGCGTCTCCGCGTCCACCGTCGTCACCGGCGCCACCACGATGAACGGCACATGGTGGTACCGCGCCAGCACCGCGAGCGGATAGCTCCCCACCTTGTTCGCCACCGAGCCGTCGGCCGCGATGCGGTCCGCCCCGATCAGCACCGCGTCCACCTCACCCGCCGCGAACAGCGAACCGGCCGCGTTGTCGGTGAGCAAGGTGTACGGAATGTCGTTGCGCGCCGCCTCGTAGGCCGTCAGACGGGCACCCTGCAGCAGCGGACGCGTCTCGTCCACCCACAGGCGCCGCAGCCGCCCCGCCCGGTGCGCGGCGAGCGCCACCGCGAACGCCGTCCCCTCACCGCCCGACACCAGCGACCCGGTGTTGCAGTGGGTGAGGACACGGTGCCCGCCGGCGGGCAGCAGCTCGTCCAGCAGCGCCAGACCGTGCGCCGCCATCCGGGCGCTGGCCTCGGCGTCCTCCTCGTGAAGCGCCCGCGCCGCGGCCAGCGCGGCCATGGCGGCCTGCCGGGCGTCACCGGTCCTGGCGAGCGCCTCCTGGTGTGCGGCCTGAGCCCGGCGCACCCCCACCGCGAGATTCACCGCGGTGGGACGCGCCCCCGCCAGCGCGGCGGCCGCCTCCTCCACCTCGAAGCCCCGGACGGCGGCGAGCGCGACCCCGTAGGCGCCCGCGATACCGAGCAGCGGTGCCCCGCGCACGGCCAGCGAACGGATCGCCTCCACCAGCGCGGACGGGTCCGTGCAGACCAGCTCGACCTCCTCGGCCGGCAGTCTCGTCTGATCCAGCAGGACCAGCACCGGGCCCTCCGGGGGTTCCTCCCAGCGGATGACAGGGATCTCGGTCGGCCGCTTGTCCTCGCCGCTTTGCGCGTACTGATCAGCCATGCGGTCAGTCTGCCCCCATTCCCGCGGACAATTGAAGGTGTGCTGCCCCTACCTCGCCCGGTCCACAGCCGACCGCCCCATGGCACGATGGCTGCCAACCTGCCGCCGCGACCGCGGAAGGGCACCGTGAAGGAGCGACGATGAACGACACTCCGGGCTGGACCTCGCCCGGATCCGCCCCGTCCGACGGGCAGGAGCCCGGCGCGTCCGGCCCCGCCGGCCGCCCGGCGACCGGCGAGCCCGCGGACCGGCCGAGCGCGGAACCGACGAGCCCCGGCACGAAGTGGTCCAAGGAACAGCCACCACCCGGCCAGTGGTCCGCACCCACCGGCCCCGGCCAGACCCCGCCTCCCCCACCGCCCCACCCCGGCTGGGGCGCCCCGCCCCCGCCCCCGGGCGGATACGGCGGCCAGGGCCGTGGCTACGGAGGCCCCGGCGGCTACGGCTGGGGCGGACCGCCGCCCGCGGCCAAGCCCGGCGTGATCCCGCTCCGCCCGCTCGGCGTCGGCGAGATCCTCGACGGCGCGGTCTCCACCATGCGCACCCACTGGCGCACGGTCCTCGGCATCTCGCTGACCGTCGCGATCTTCACGGAGATCATCGTCGTGCTGCTCCAGGGCCTCGTCCTGGACAACACCAGCTCCGATGCCCTCAACGACCCCGACGCGACCCTGAGCGAACTCGCCGACGCGCTCACCGCCACCACGGTCAACTCGGGCGTCATCTTCCTGATCTCCCTGATCGGCACCGTCGTCGCCACGGCCCTGCTGACCACCGTCACCAGCCGCGCCGTCCTCGGCAGGCCGGTGACCACCCGCGAGGCCTGGCGGGACGCCCGCCCTCAGGTGATCAAGCTGTTCGGCCTGATCGTCCTGTTGCTGCTGATGGTCGCCGGCATCCTCCTGGTCGCCATGCTGCCGGGTCTCCTCGTCACCGCCACGGCGGGCGGCGAGGGAGGCGTGGCCCTGACCGCCCTGGGTTTCCTGGCAGGCGCCCTCGTCGCCGTGTGGCTCATGGTCCGCTTCTCCCTGGCCTCCCCCGCCCTGATGCTGGAGAAGCAGGGCATCAAGAAGGCGATGGGCCGCTCGACGAAGCTGGTGAAGGGCTCCTGGTGGCGGGTCTTCGGCATCCAGCTGCTCGCGACGGTCATCGCGAACATCGTCGCGTCGATCATCGTCATCCCCTTCACCTTCCTCGCCGCCGCCCTCAGCGGCGACGGAGTCAGCGGATTCCTCGAGGGCGGCGGCGACCTCGGCTGGACCTTCCTCGTCGTCAGCGGCGTCGGCTCGGTGATCGGCTCCATGATCACCTTCCCGATCACGGCGGGCGTCACGGTGCTCCTCTACATCGACCAGCGCATCCGCCGCGAGGCCCTCGACCTCGAACTGGCCCGCGCCGCCGGCATCCAGGGCCCCGGCAGCCCCGGCGCCGTCCCGGGGAGCTGATGCGGTGAGAGCGACGGGGGGAGTTCTCACAGAGGTGCTGCCACGCACCGCCGTACGGACGTTGCTGCGCGCCGGCGACACCTCCGTGCTGTCCCTGGCACGCTCCGGCGACGAACCGCCGGTGACGACTCCACGCGACCCCGCACAGGAGGCGGCACGGCGCGAGCTGTCCAAGCGCATGTACCACGAGAACGACCCCAGCTGGTTCCAGCGGGCCCTGAACGCCCTCTGGGACTGGATCGACGAACTGTTCTCCAGGGCCTCCACCGCGACGCCCGGAGGGACGCTCGGCCTGGTCGTCATCATCGTGGCCGTCCTGGCGGTACTGGGCGCCCTCTGGTGGCGCCTGGGCACCCCGCGCCGCGCGCCCGTCTCCGCTCCCGCCCTGTTCGACGACCGCCCCCGCAGCGCCGCCGACCACCGCGCCGCCGCCGAGGCGCACGCCGCCCAGGGCCACTGGAGCCAGGCCGTCCAGGAACGCATGCGGGCCGTCGTCCGCGCCCTGGAGGAACGCGCCCTCCTCGACATCCGCCCCGGCCGCACCGCCGACGAGGCGGCCGCCGAAGCCGGCCGCGCCCTGCCCGCCCACGGCGACCGGCTGCGCGCCGCGGCCCGGGACTTCGACGACGTCGCATACGGCGGCCGGCCCGGCACCGAGCAGTCGTACCGTCGCCTGGCCGACCTCGACCGCGACCTGGAACGCAGCAAACCCCTCCTGGTCGGCAGCGCCCCCGGCGGCGCGGACGACCCGAACTCCCACCGGGGAGCGGCCGGATGACCACCGAGGCCACACTCCCCACCCCCTCGGCCTCGCCTACCGTCCGCCAGCTGTGGACCCGCGCGCGGGGCATCACGCTCGCGCTCGTGCTGCTACTCGCCGGCGCCGTCGCGATCGCCGTCGTCCGCTCCGACACCCGGCACGGCGAGCTCGACCCCCGCTCCGCGGATCCCTACGGCAGCCGCGCCGTCGCCGAACTCCTCGCCGACCGCGGCGTGTCCACCCGGGTCGTCACCACCCTGGACGACGCCCGCGCCGCGACCGGACCGGACACCACCCTCCTGGTGGCCGTCCCCGACCTGCTCACCGAGCACCAGCAGACCGAGCTGCACTCCGCGACCGCCGGCTCCGGCGGCCGTACGGTCCTCGTGGCCCCCGGCGGCTCGTCCGTCGAACGGCTCGCCCCCGGTGTCACCGCCGACCCCGCGCTCAGCTTCGACTCCACGCTGTCCCCCGACTGCGACCTGCCCGCCGCCCGCCGCGCCGGCACCGCCGACACGGGCGGCATCCGCTACACCAGCACCCACCTGCGAGCCGACGCCTGCTACCCCAGCGAGCGCCTGGCCACCCTGCTCCGCATCCCCGAGACACCCCCGGCCTCCGGCGAAGCGACCCCGGGCGACACGATCGTCCTCGGCGCACGCGACATCCTCTACAACAAGCGTCTCGACGAGCACGGCAACGCCTCGCTCGCCCTCCAGCTCCTCGGCTCCCGCACCCATCTGGTCTGGTACCTCCCCTCGCTCTCCGACGCCACCGCCCCGGACGACGAGCGCGGCTTCTTCGACCTGCTCCCCTCCGGCTGGCTCTGGGGCACGCTGCAACTCCTCATCGCCGTCGCCCTGGCCGCCCTGTGGCGGGCACGCCGACTCGGCCCCCTGGTGCCCGAAAAACTCCCCGTGGCGATCCGCGCCTCCGAAACCACCGAAGGCCGCGCCCGCCTCTACCGCAAGGCCAACGCCTGCGACCGCGCGGCCGCCGCTCTCCGCTCTGCCACCCGCACGCGCCTCGCCCCCCTCGTAGGCGTCCCCGTCGCCCAGGCGCACACGCCCGAGGCCCTGCTCCCCGCGCTGTCCGCCCACCTCCACGGCGACGGGCAGTCCCTGCACACCCTTCTCCACGGCCCGCCGCCCCGCGACGACGCGGCACTCATCGCCCTCGCCGACCAACTCGACGCCCTCGAAAGAGAGGTACGCCGTCCATGATGGACCCGACCACTGACAACGCCGGGCAGAGCGGAGACCCGGGCAACGCCCGCGCCGCCCTCGAGGCCCTGCGCGCCGAGATCGCCAAGGCCGTGGTCGGCCAGGACGCCGCCGTCACCGGCCTCGTCGTCGCACTCCTGTGCCGCGGCCACGTCCTCCTCGAAGGCGTCCCCGGCGTCGCCAAGACCCTCCTCGTCCGCGCGCTGGCCGCCTCCCTCGAACTCGACACCAAGCGCGTCCAGTTCACCCCCGACCTGATGCCCAGCGACGTCACCGGCTCCCTGGTCTACGACGCCCGCACCGCCGAGTTCTCCTTCCAGCCCGGCCCGGCCTTCACCAACCTGCTCCTCGCCGACGAGATCAACCGCACGCCCCCGAAGACCCAGTCGTCCCTCCTCGAAGCCATGGAGGAACGCCAGGTCACGGTCGACGGCACCCCCCGCCCGCTCCCCGAGCCGTTCCTGGTCGCCGCGACCCAGAACCCGGTCGAGTACGAGGGCACCTACCCCCTTCCGGAAGCGCAGCTGGACCGCTTCCTCCTCAAGCTGACCGTCCCGCTCCCCTCCCGCCAGGACGAGATCGACGTCCTCACCCGACACGCCGCGGGCTTCAACCCGCGTGACCTGCACGCCGCCGGCGTACGCCCCGTCGCGAACGCCGCCGACCTGGAAGCCGCCCGCGCCGAGGTCGCCAAGACGACGGTGCACCCGGAGATCACGGCCTACGTCGTGGACATCTGCCGTGCCACCCGCGAGTCGCCGTCCCTCACCCTCGGCGTCTCCCCGCGCGGAGCCACGGCACTGCTGTCGACGTCCCGGGCATGGGCCTGGCTGACGGGCCGCGACTACGTCACCCCCGACGACGTGAAGGCCCTCGCCCTCCCCACCCTCCGGCACCGCGTCCAGCTCCGCCCGGAGGCCGAGATGGAAGGCGTGACGCCCGACTCCGTCATCAACGCGATCCTCGCCCACGTCCCCGCCCCCCGCTGATGGCACTCACCGGACGCGCCGCCCTCCTCGCGGCCCTCGGCTCCGTCCCCATCGGCATCTGGGACCCCAGCTGGACGGGCATCCTCGCGGTCAACGCCCCGCTGGCATTGGCCTGCGCCTGCGACTTCGCCCTGGCCGCCCCGGTACGCGGCCTGCGCCTGACCCGCTCCGGCGACACCTCCACACGGCTGGGCGAAACCGCCGGCGTCACCCTGACCGTCGACAACCCGTCCAACCGCCCGCTCCGGGCGCACCTCCGCGACGCCTGGCCGCCCAGCAGTTGGCAGCCCGGCACGGAGTCGGCGGCCTCCCGCCACCGCCTGACGGTTCCCCCGGGCGAACGCCGCCGCGTGACCACGCGCCTACGGCCCACCCGCCGCGGCGACCGCCAGACCGACCGCGTCACCATCCGCTCGTACGGCCCCCTGGGCCTCTTCTCCCGCCAGGGCGCCCATCGGGTCCCCTGGACGGTGCGCGTTCTGCCTCCGTTCGCCAGTCGCAAGCACCTCCCGTCCAAGCTGTCGCGCCTACGCGAACTCGACGGCCGGACCAGCGTGCTCACCCGCGGCGAGGGCACCGAGTTCGACAGCCTCCGCGAGTACGTCCCCGGCGACGACACCCGTTCCATCGACTGGCGAGCGACCGCCCGCCAGTCCACCGTCGCCGTACGCACCTGGCGTCCCGAACGCGACCGGCACATACTGCTCGTCCTCGACACGGGCCGCACGTCCGCCGGCCGCGTGGGCGACGCCCCCCGCCTCGACGCCTCCATGGACGCCGCCCTCCTCCTGGCAGCCCTGGCTTCCCGCGCCGGCGACCGAGTCGACCTCCTCGCCTACGACCGCCGAGTACGCGCCCTGGTCCAGGGCAGGACAGCGGGTGACGTCCTGCCCTCTCTGGTCAACGCGATGGCGACCCTGGAGCCGGAACTGCTGGAAACCGACGCGCGGGGCCTCACGGCGACCGCACTCCGCTCAGCTCCTCGGCGCTCCCTGATCGTGCTGTTCACGACACTCGACACGGCACCGATCGAAGAGGGCCTGCTCCCTGTCCTGCCTCAGCTGACGCAGCGCCATACGGTCCTCGTGGCCTCGGTGGCGGACCCGCACATCTCCCGCATGGCGAAGGCCCGCGGTAACACGGAGGCCGTGTACGAGGCTGCCGCCGCCGCGCAGGCCCAGGCGGAACGCCGTCGCGCCTCGGACCAGCTCCGCCGGCACGGCGTGACGGTCGTCGACGCGACCCCGGACGAACTGGCACCCGCCCTGGCCGACGCCTATCTGGAGCTGAAGGCTGCCGGCCGTCTGTGACCGGGCGGGACCTTGAAAGGTCCCGCTCTCCTGTCTCACAGAAATACCCGGAAACGCAGAAAACCCCGCACCGTAAGGTGCGGGGTTTTCCCAAAAATTGTTCGGCGGCGTCCTACTCTCCCACAGGGTCCCCCCTGCAGTACCATCGGCGCTGA